>OZ251535.1:0-3189970 GCA_965243165.1 Candidatus Spongiisociaceae bacterium
CTTCAGACGCCGAGGGCGTGTTGGGGCCCTCTGCGCCCGATCCGTCTCAGCACAGCCAGGTCGGCCGCCTCTCCCTTGGAGCCTCGGCTCTGGGCGGGGCGGCCTCTGTATGACCGCAGCATCCGGATCGGCTGCGGTTTCTGTACCGCCCCAAGGTATCAGGGGGGTGTGACACTTTCGGCAGCTGGATGGAAGCGGGGGTCCGCCGACCCTGGTATTCACCTCAAACCGCGAGGGCGAGGCGCGCCGGGGCGGCTCGGTCGGCGATCCAGTCGGCCAAGTGTTCGATCTCCTCGACCACTTCGGCGGGGGTGCCCGCCAGGTCCACCGCCCGGACATGCAGCTTCTTCCCGGCGTGGCGCACCGTGATCTCGCGGGCGGGGCGGCCGACCTCCGACCGGCAGTAGATGAGCACCCCTTCGGGGAGGTCGAGGGCGGTGGTGTAGGCGAGCAGCTGGTAGTAGTCGGCGTTGTTTCCGAAGGCCTCCTCGGTCAGCTTGTACTTGATGTCGCCCGCGTAGACGACCGCATTCGAACCGGGCCGGCGGAATACGAGGTCGGGCCGCATCCCCACCCGGCTGCCTGCGTCGAGGTGCGTCCATGTCTGGGCCTCCACCGCCAGCCGGCCTGACAGGGCGCGGCGCAGGCGCTCGGTCATGAACCGCTCGAAGAGGTCGTTCATGTCCACCATGAAGCACGCCGCCGGAGTTCCGCCTCTCTGGTCGACGAGGGTCAGGTTGTCGAGCAGCAGCCGGGCCAGGCCGAGGGCGGGGCGGTAGTGCTCGTTCAGCCGGGTGATGGTGATGCGGTCGAGGCCGTCCCCCCGCACCGGAAGGTCGGACACTTCCTCCATGGCGACCAGTTCCCGCATCAGCCGCTGCCGGTCGGCGATCGGGACTCCCGCCACCCGCCGCGAGCGGCGGATAGCCGCCTTGAGGTAACGGTTCTCGGCCACATCCGCCGTGAACTCCTCCCACCGGCAGGCGACGGGCAGGGGCAAGCTGGCGCGGGCCAGCTGCCGCCCGAAGTCGATCCGGCCCCGGATGGTCATCAGGTCTTCGCTCCGCTCCTGATAGGCATGGAACAGGCCTCGGGCGAGGGTGGACTCCACCGTGCGGGCGAAGAACGACACCACAGCAGAGAGCAGATCTTTGTCGGTGTAGTAGTCGAAGAGACCCTTCTGCCACGCATGCTCGGGCAGCCCCACCTCGAGCATCAGGAACAGGTTCTCGAGCCTGATCTTGGGCCGGATCAGGATTCGCATGTCGTCCACCACCAAGGTGCCCACGTAATGGAGCGCCTTCACCGTCCAGAATCCGGGGTCGGGATGCGGGTAAACCCACACGTAGCGAGAGGCGGCTTCCGCCAACCGCCGGGCCCGGCGTTCGGAGAGCCTCACCGAGACAGATTCGTATTCGCTCAACAGGAGGAAGCGGTCTGCGGAGCGGTCGGGCTGGGCAGGCGGGGCGGTCACGATGTGGTCCCTTCATCCGGCAGGTCTTCTGGGCCGTCCGATTCGCCCTCCGGCGGATCAGGCTGGTCAGCGGGATCGTCCTGCGAACGGGCGTATCCAGCCTGGTCGAGGAAACGGTTCACCACGTTCTCGAAGCGGAACTGCTCGATCCGCGTCCGGTCGCCGAACAGCTGATCCTCCACGAACGGCTCGATGTTGTACTCCCAGATCCGCCGCAGCACCTCATCGCCCTTGCTCGGCTCAGGCCGATACCCCTTCCGCAGGAAATGCGAAAACCCCAACTGCAGATCCTCGCCGACGTACTTGGTCAGCTCACCGTTGACCATCGCCACCAGCTCACCAACCCAGCCGGGCTGGCCCTCCCGATCCAACCAACGTTCGAGCAACCCCACCGTGGGACCTCGCCCAGGAAAGAACGGCACGAAATGAAACCGCCGCCGCAACGCCGCATCCACCAACGCAATCGAGCGATCAGCAGTATTCATCGTCCCAATGAACCAAAGCGACTCGGGCAGGCGGAACTCGCCGCCGGACCGATACAACGTCGACACCTGCTCCTCCCGGTACTCCAACAAGAACAACAACTCACCCAACACCCTCGGCAGATTTGCCCGGTTGATCTCATCGATCACCATCACATGCCTCCCCGGATGCTCCTCGGCATGCGCCGCCATCCGAGCCAACGGACCCCGAGTGAGCTCATAGCCGATCCCCCCGCCCGCCGCAGGCACCGGCCGATACCCCTCGAAAAAATCCTCATACGAAGTCGAAGGATGAAACTGCACCAAACCCCGAAACCCAGAATCCGGCGCCAACGCCTCAGCCAACCTCTTAGCCAAATAAGTCTTGCCAGTACCAGGAGGACCATAGAGAATCACCTGATGCTTGTCCTCCAACAAGCTCACGATATCATCCAAAAACGACCGAGCAACCAACAACTCCGCAGCCGCTTCATCGATACGAACATCAAGTGAAGTTTCCGGGCTGTCCGGCTCCTCACCATTCTCCAGGGGTGGTTCTTTAGACAGTTTGATCAGGTCTTTGATAACCGGTTTAGCAGCAGTTGCAACCTTCTTTACCTCGGCGCGCAGATCGAGTCCGTCGAGCTGATCCGGTTCATACCAACGCCCGTAGATATATTCGCCTCGAGGCCCATCCAACTCTTTATCCCCACCTAGAGGAACATGGTCTAGAGACAAAACACGGAATCCTTCCACCTCAACTGTGGAGACGGCTTCCTGGAATTCGGTGTACCATCCACGCCTGATCCAGACCGGTTCTATACCTATAAAAGCCCCCCGGCGGTTTATATGGACTCGCAACGCAACGGGTTTGTCTTTGAGTCGCCACCTCGTAAAGATGGTCGGACGAGGGACAGGCGACCCCCTTCCCCATGTCGGCTCCACATTCTGCTTACTTAGCTGATGGCCCACAGCGTCCGCAAGATCATCGGCCAGTTCCTTACCGATGTGTTGAGATATACCGGCCAATACTATTCCATTTTCTCGAGTCCGCTCATAGTCCCTGCTGGGGTCACTCCCATCAATCGGCGCGACCGGTTCCATTCCGAAGGCACAACGGTCAACGAGCACCGAGTCGAGGAGGACGGGTCTTCGCTGGTCCCACCAATACGCCGTCACCAAGAATCGATCGGAGTCGTTGTCGAGCTCTCTGATCAAATCCACGAAACGCAGGTAACGGTCGGCGGGAGGCTCCGAAAGTTCCTGGCCGGTCATCAACTCCAGGAACTTACGGGCACCAGGCCAGAGTATCGGCCACCGGTGGCTCTCGTCCATATCCCAGAAGAACGACAGCAAGAAGGGGACATGCCCGGGTGCCGGGTGACCTCCCGTCCTAATTCGCTCTATGTGCTCGACCAGGGCCTCGATTTTGGACCGAGCGGCCGAGTGGTCCGAGGGCGCGGTGAGCCCGTCAGTAAGCAACCGGACCAACTCGGCGCGGTCATCGGTGCGCTTCACGAGCGTGTTGACGAAGCCCGAACCCGACGGCCCATTGAATCCCACAACTCCGGAGTTCCGCCCCCAGGAATGCAGATCTTCCCGGAACCGATCCAGGTCGCCGTCAGCGGCCAGCCGGTCCCTCATCGGGAAGACCTCGGCGGCGCGGGCGCGAAACCCCAGCCGCCTAGCAAATATCTCCTCGTAGTCCGGGTCGGCCTTGGCCCGGCGGCAGTGCGCCTCGTACCACCGCCGCCGAAATTCTATTTCCCGGGAATGGTCGTCGGTCCCGTTCACCATTATTCCTCCTGATCGGATTGGTCTTCGTCCGAGCCGCCGCCATCCTCGCGGTCTTCGGGGGAGTCACCCCGCCCGGTCTTGGAACGGAAGCGGCTCATCACGCTCTCGAAGCGGAACCTCTCGATCCGCGTCCGGTCGCCGAACAGCTGATCCTCCACGAACGGCTCGATGTTGTACTCCCAGATCCGCCGCAGCGTCTCGTCGTCCTTGCTCGGCTTCTCTCCATACCCCTCCCGCATGAAATGCGAAAACCCCAACTGCAGATCCTCACCAACAGCCTCGGCCAGCTCACCGTTGACCATCGCCACCAGATCATCCACCCACCTCGGCTGTTTCTCCTGCCTCAACCAACGGCCCAACAAACCCACCGTCGGACCCCGCCCAGGAAAGAACGGCACGAAATGAAACCGCCGCCGCAACGCCGCATCCACCAACGCAATCGACCGATCAGCAGTATTCATCGTCCCAATGAACCAAAGCGACTCTGGCAGGCAAAATTCACTCTCGGACCGATACAACGTCGACACCCGCTCCTCCCGGTACTCCAACAAGAACAACAACTCACCCAGCACCCTCGGTAGATTGGCTCGGTTGATCTCATCGATCACCATCACATGCTTCCCCGGATGCTCCTCGGCATGCGCCGCCATCCGAGCCAACGGTCCCCGGGTGAGCTCATAACCGATTCCCCCGCCGTCCGCCGGTACCGGACGATACCCCTCGAAGAAATCCTCATACGAAGTCGAAGGATGAAACTGCACCAAACCCCGAAACCCAGAATCCGGCGCCAACGCCTCAGCCAACCTCTTAGCCAGATAGGTCTTACCCGTACCAGGAGGACCATACAGAATCACCTGACGCTTGTCCTCCAACAGACTCACGATGTCATCCAGAAACGAACGATCCACCAACAAATCCCTGGCCGCCTCCTCAATAGGGTCTTCCGGCGGAGGAGGTGGGAGTGTTGGTTCGTTGTCGGCGGCTTCGATCAAAGCCTTGAACACCGGACGGGCTGCCTCGGCTACTTCCATCACCTCGGCGCGCAAGTCAAGTCCGGCGAGCTTATCACGTTCGTACCAGCGCCCGTATGCGAACCCACCAGGCCTTCCATAAAACCCGACGTCTTCGCCGTGAGGAGAATTTCGAGTTGCCATCATACGAAATCCGTCCACATCTACGGCTCTACAGATGGCGGCTGCTTCATCAAACCAACCTTTCCGTACCTGGTCCGGGCAAACCGCAATAGCGGCTCCCCGGTTGTTTATCCATAGCCGAAGACCTATTAGATAGCCCCCAATACGCCAGTCAATCCAGATATCCGATCTCGGGTGGTCAGGTAACCAATCTCGGGGAGCAATTGCTTTACGGATTTGCCGCCCTAGTACATCGGAAACTTCTTGATCCAAGGCGTCGCCAAAGCGTTTGGCAACAACCAATAGAGCATAGGCGTTGCGCAAGCGCACATCTGGATTGATCTTGGTCCCGAAGGCGCAACGGTCAACGAGCACCGAGTCGAGGATGACGGGATTTCGCTGTTCCCACCAATCTGCTACTTTTAAGAATCGATCAGAATCGTCGTCTAACTCGGCCGCCAGATCCACAAAACTCAGATAACGATCAACTGGAGATTTCAGGAGCTCCTGGCCGGTCATCAACTCCAGGAACTTACGGGCACCCGGCCATATGTTCGGCCATCGGAACCTCTCGTCCATACTCCAGAAGAAAGACAGCAGGAACGGGACATGCCCGGGGGCTGGGTGACCTCCCACCCTGACCCGTTCTATATGCTCGACCAGGGCCTCCAGTTTAGACCGAGCATCCGAGCGGTCCCGGGGCGCGGTGAGCCCGTCGGCGAGCAACCGAGCCAACTCGACGCGGTCATCGGTGCGCTTCACGAGCATGTTGACGAAACCCGAACCCGACGGCCCATTGAACCCCACTACTCCGGAGTTACGCCCCCAGGAATGCAGATCGTTCCGAAACCGATCCAGGTCACCGTCAGCAGCCAGCCGGTCTCTCATCGGAAAGACCTCGGCGGCGCGGTCCCGGAACCCCGGCAGCCAATCGGAAAACTCCTCGTAGTCCGGTTCGGCCTCGGCCCGTTGGCGGTGCGCCTCGTACCACCGCCGCCAGAACTCGAGCTCCTTCGGATGAAGGTCTGCGCCGTCAGCCATTATTCCTCCTGATCGGATTGGTCTTCGTCCGAGCCGCCGCTGTCCGCGCCGGGCTCGGGGGAGTCATCCAACCCGGCCTTGGAACGGAAGCGGTTCACCACGCTCTCGAAGCGGAACTTCCCGATCCGCGTCCGGTCGCCGAACAGCTGATCCTCCACGAACGGCTCAATGTTGTACTCCCAGATCCTTCGCAGCACCTTATCGCCCTTGCTCGGCTCTGACCCGTACCCCATCCGCATGAAATGGGAAAACCCCAACTGCAGATCCTCGCCGACAGCTTCGGCCAGCTCATCGTTGACCATCGCCACCAGCTCATCCACCCACCCCGGCTCCCCCTCCCGATCCAACCAACGTTTGAGCAACCCCCGTGTAGGACCCCGCCCGGGAAAGAACGGCACGAAATGAAACCGCCGCCGCAACGCCGCGTCCACCAACGCAATCGACCGATCAGCAGTATTCATCGTCCCAATGAACCAAAGCGACTCGGGCAGGCAAAATTCACTCTCGGACCGATACAACGTCGACACCCTCTCCCCCCGGTACTCCAACAAGAACAACAACTCACCCAACACCCGAGGTAAATTAGCCCGGTTGATCTCATCGATCACCATCACATGCCTCCCCGGATGCTCCTCGGCATGCGCCGCCATCCGAGCCAACGGCCCCGACGTCAACCGATAACTCACCCCGCCACCCGCCGCCGGCACCGGACGATACCCCTCGAAGAAATCCTCATACGACGTCGAAGGATGAAACTGCACCAAACCCCGAAACTCAGGATCCGGCGCCAACGCCTCAGCCAACCTCTTGGCCAGATACGTCTTCCCCGTACCAGGAGGACCATAGAGAATCACCTGACCCTTGTCCTCCAACAGACTCACGATGTCATCCAAAAACGACCGATCCACCAACAACTCCCTGGCCGCTATACCAATGGGATCCGGAGGATCCGGCGGGAAGGCCGCGTTGGTCAGCGCCTCGCGAGCGGGCTGTAGAGCGGTTGCCGCCTCTCTCAGCTCCTGCCGGAGGTCGATCTGGGCAAGCTGGCCGCGTTCATACCAACGCGCATAGAAGAAGCTGCCCCCAGCTCCCTCCAGACCCTTCTCTTCCCCGTGCGGAGAGTCCCCGATACGGTACATGGAATAGCCATCGACCTCAACGGGTTTCATCGCCTCGGCGGCTTCGGTGTACCAGCCTTTCCTGAGACTTTGTTCACTCCGTGGAGAGATGCCGATACCGGCACCCCGATCATTGACCCAAACCCGCAGGTCGTATCCTGCCCGGCCGCTTCTGTTCCACCAATCCACCCGTATATCCGACCTAGATAGCTGCCTACGCCGAAAGGACTTGAGCTCATAGCCCAAGACCGCAGTAAGAGCCCGCTTCAAATGATAATCCAAGTGCCTGGATATCTGGAGCAACGCCGCCGCATTGCTCTGATGGTGTTGCTCAGAGATGTCCGAGTTTCTTCCGAAGGCACACCGATCGACAAGAACCGGGTCCAGAAGGACGGGCTTCCTCCTATGCCACCAGCTTGCCACCTCTTGGAAACGGTCGGAATCATTGTCGAAGTCTTTGATATACTCTATGTATCGCAGATAGAAGTTACCGGAGTTCACATCCGGCCAATCTTCCGGGAGCTTACGAGAATCCCCCCACCAGGGCTCTCCAGTCAAGACCTCCATGAACTTCGAGTGACTCCACCATAGGACCGGCCATCGGGTATCAGACTCCATCCTCCAGAAATAGGGAAGCAGAATGCGTACATTCATAGGGTGCATGTAGCCGCCGGCCTTGAATCGCTCTGCATACTGTGCCAGCGCGTCGATCTTCTGCGCCGCGGATGAGTCGTCTCGAGGTGCGCTGAGACCGTCGGCGAACAACCGAGCCAGCTCGGCGGGATCCTCGGCCCGCTCGATGAGCGGGCCGACGAACTGCATACCCCAACGCCCTTTCTTGAACCCCTCCGAGCCGTGCCGATCCGTCCAAGCCTGCAGATCCGACCTGAACTGACCCAGATCACCGTCTTCGACCAGCCGGTCCCGGATGGCGATGGCCTCGGCCGAGCCAGCGGGATTCTGCGCCGCCCTATCGGAAGGATCCACGTAGTCCGGGTCGGCCTCAGCCCGGGTGCGGTGCGCCTCGTACCACCGCCGGCGGAACTCGAGCTCCTTCGGGTGAAGGTCTGCGCCGTCAGCCATTATTCCTCCTAACCGGACTGGTCATCGTCCGAGCCGCCGCCATCCTCGCGGGCTTCGGGGGAGTCACCCCGCCCGGTCTTGGAACGGAAGCGGCTCACCACGCTCTCGAAGCGGAACCTCTCGATTCGCGTCCGGTCGCCGAACAGCTGATCCTCCACGAACGGCTCGATGTTGTACTGCCAGATCCGCCGCAGCACTTTATCGTCCCTGCTCGGCTCTGACCCATACCCCTCCCGCATGAAATGTGAAAACCCCAACTGCAGATCCTCGCCGACAGCCTCGGCCAGCTCACCGTTGACCATCGCCACCAGCCCACCAACCCAGGCGGGCTGGCCTTCCCTTTCCAGCCAACGTTCAAGCAATCCTTTCATGGAACCTCGGTCGGGGAAGAACGGCACGAAATGAAACCGCCGCCGCAACGCCGCGTCCACCAACGCAATCGACCGATCAGCAGTATTCATCGTCCCAATGAACCAAAGCGACTCGGGCAGGCAAAACTCGCCGCCGGACCGATACAACGTCGACACCCGCTCCTCCCGGTACTCCAACAAGAACAACAACTCACCCAACACCCTCGGCAGATTCGCCCGGTTGATCTCATCGATCACCATCACATGCCTCTCCGGCTGCTCCTCGGCATGCGCCGCCATCCGAGCCAACGGCCCCCGGGTGAGCTCATAGCCAATCCCTCCGTCCGCCGCCGGCACCGGACGATACCCCTCGAAGAAATCCTCATACGAAGTCGAAGGATGAAACTGCACCAAGCCCCGAAACTCAGGATCCGGTGCCAACGCCTCAGCCAACCTCTTCGCCAGATAAGTCTTACCCGTACCAGGAGGACCATACAGAATCACCTGACCCTTCTCCTCCAACAAACCCACGATATCATACAAGAACGACCGATCCACCAACAATGCTTTAGCGGCCTTGGTAAGAGGTTTCCAATAACGAGCCCAATCAATCATAGATTCAATTGTCGGCCGGGCGGCAGATGCCACCTCCATAGCTTCATCGCGTAAGTTGAGGCCAGGGAGCTGATCTGATTCATACCAACGCCCGTAAATAGAATAGCGAGGCTCAAAGACCGGCCACAGAAACCCCCGCTCACCTTCTGGAAGATCATCCCGGATGAGTATCTCGTCAAAGCCCTCGGGCTTTCTTTTGTTGATTAACTCACAGATCGCGTCATACCAAGCCTGGTTCCACCAGCCTGGAACAATACCGATAGCCGCACCTTTGTGGTTCATTCCCAGCCTCAATCCCATCCCCTGCCACAATCTCTTGTTCCCAAAGTTATCGAATTCGAACCGCCAATCTACCCAAAAGTCTGACCTAAGTCGTCCGTGTGCATAATATAACCTGGTAGGCGATGCCTTATAACTCAGCGGGTAGCCCAGAGCATCTGCCAGATCATCGGTCAGCCGTTCACCCAAATATCGGGCGAAGGCTACCAAAGCCTCCGCATTATGTAAGAGGGCATCGGCCGAAACGGCGTCGGGATCGAGTCCGAAAGCGGCGCGGTCCAGGAAAACAGAATCGAGGAATACAGGTTTCCCGCTGCTGTCCCACCAGTCCACCGTCTTGTGGAAGCGGTCGACATCCTCTTCAAGTTCCGATATCTGATCCAGGAATTGTAAATATCGATCGCCAACCTCTTGAGAATTGCGAAGTACATCATGCCCGACGATCAATTCCAAAAACTCCAGGGCACGCGTCGTGAATATAGGCCACTTCTTGCTCCGGTCCATAGCCCAGAAATACGACAGCAACCCAGGAGCGTGACCGCTCCCTGGATAGCCGCTGATACGGTCTAAGTGCTCCGCTAGAGAGGCCATCTTGGCCTGGGCGGATGAACGGTCTATAGGGGGAGAGAACCAATCGACTATCGATCGGGCTGTCTCGGCGCGGTCATCGGCGTTCTTCACGAGCTCTTTGATGATCCCTGTACCTGCCGCTCCCCTGAAGGAGTAGGGGGAGGAATAATCATCGCCGGACGCCCAATTTTCCAGTTCGTTTTGGAAACGATCCGGGTCGCGATGTTCGGTGAGGTCATTCAGTATCTCAAGGGCCTCGGCCGCACGGGCATGGAAATCAGACAGCCGGCCGGAGGCCTGTTCGTATTTTTCGGGATCGTCCTCGGCCCGGGTGGCGTGCGCCTCGTACCACTGCCGGCGGAACTCGAGCTCCTGCGGGTCGACGCCCTTCCCGTTCGCCATTCTTCCTCCTCGTCCTCCTGCCGCCGATGCGCCGACAACTATACGAAGGGGGGTGTGACAATTCCAGCGGGTCAGCCCGCCGCCTGTCCGCGCCTTCGTTGTTCAGCCAGGTCAGGGGCGGCGGCGGTCAACCGGTCGCGGTATTCGAGCTTCTCCCGCCAGCGGGCGGGGACCGCCTCGGCCCCGGTCGATGCCCCCATGAGGCCCCCGGCGATCGCCCCGGTGGTGTCGGCGTCATCGCCGCGGTTGACCAGGGCGGTGATCACATCCTCGAAGGAGGCGTTCTGCTGCACGGCCCAAGCGGCGCATCGGAGCGAATCGATCACGTAGCCCGTCGTGCTCAGTTCTTCCACCGGCGTCGCCGGGTCGCAGTCGAGCGCCGCCTGCACCTCTGGGTGCAGGTCGAGGGCGCGGGCAGCGGCCAGCGCATCGGCGGCCTCCGCCCCGTCTACCAGCGCCGAGGCCGCCTCCCCGTAGGCAACGCAGCTGTCCACGCAGCGGACGTGGGCGTGGGTAACGGCGGAGATCTCGGCCAGCTCGCTCCGGCGGAGGGCGGCGTCAGCCCGGACCAAGGCGGTGGGGAGGCACCGCATCAACGACCCATTGCCGCAGGAAAACTCCCCGGTTCCGCCGCTCGTCCGGGGGTCGCCGGTCTGTTCCAGAAGGGACAGGGCGCGGCGGGTGGCCCCGCCTATGTCAGGAGGGCGGGAATGGAACCATTCGAGCATGTTGCGGGCCGCCCTGTCGAGCGTGTAGGGCCCGTCCAGGTAGGCGGACAGCACCGCCCAGGTCAGGCCGGTGTCGTCGGTTCCCTGCCCCGGCCGCCAGTCGAAAAGGCCGCCGCCGATGATCTCCCGGTGGAACCCGTGGATGCGGCGGATCCTCTCGGGGGGCATGAACTCAACCGTCGCCCCGAGGGCGTCTCCGGCCGCCAGCCCCAGCAGTCCGCCGAGTATTCGATCCTGTACGCCCAACAAGCCCTCCCGCTGCGGACGGCAACTCTACTCCCCCCCCCCCCCCCGGCATGCGCCCCGCCCATAACCCGGCAAGCGCCCGAACGGATCCCCTACATGGGCAACTCCAAGGTTTACCGCGACAAGAACCACATGCAATCAAGGCTCGAAGTAATTGAGACTTCGCGAAAACGTGGGGGGAGAGCAGGTGGGGGTGGTTGAGTCCTTGAAAGTTGGTCGGGTAATTCCAACCCAAACGCCCCCAAGACCGCGAAAATCGGCCCCCACCGCCGGCGCCCGCCGGGCCCATCCCCCGCCGCCGCCTCCTTGAACGAAAATCCGCCGGGCCGCACGAGGCCGCCCCCGGCCCGACGGGGCCGGACCGAACGGAATCCGTCTCTGACCGCCGCCCTCTCCAGAACTCGCGGCGGTGTTTGTGCATCAGCCCAATAGGTATACCAAATTTTCGGGCTTCCGGCTAGGGGTACGTATGTTCGGGGAAGATTCGCGGACTCGACCGCTTCGATCCTCCGGCCTCGCCCGGGAGGGAGCAGATCCGGGGGGGGCAACTCGGAAGCGGTGCTCAGGACGGCCTCCCGCCGCACGCCTCGTACAGCCGCTCGGCTCGGTCGAATCGAATTGTTCGGCATGCATGCCTCGTTTGGAAGCGGGGCGGCAAACCGGGCGTCATGGCCTTGCGGGCCGGGGCTCTGCCAGCGAAGAGCCTGCGTATGCGGCTCGAACAGGGATGGGCGCAATCCCGATCCCTTGGAACTGCTCCTCGAGTTCAGGGTGTTGAAATGAATATCCGCAGCGTCCGTAGACTGTCAGCAATGAACATCCGTCCAGGGGTCATGCCCGCGGCCAGGCGGCCCCAGGAGTGTCTCGCTGCACCACGAGGAGAAGCAGATGAACGATGTGAATGAATGGAACCGGGCGGTCATCGAGGAGTTCCGCGCCAACGAGGGCCGGGTGGGCGGCATGTTCGACAACAAACCGCTGCTGCTCCTCCACCACACCGGCACCCGGACGGGGATCCGGCGGGTCAGCCCCCTCATGTATCAGGACGCGGAGGGCGGATTCGCCGTCTTCGCCTCCAAGGCCGGGGCGGACACCAACCCCGACTGGTTCCACAACCTGGCGGCGAACCCCCGCACCGAGGTGGAGGTCGGCGCCGAGACGGTCGCGGTCAGCGCCCGGGAGGCGGAGGGGGCAGAGCGGGAACGGATCTGGGAGCGCCAGAAACGGGACTATCCGATGTTCGCCGAGTACGAAGCCAAGACCTCGAGGGTCATACCGGTCGTCGTGCTCGAACGCGCCTGAGGGCCCTTCCGACCTTCGGGCCGAGAAGCGTATGAGAGCCTTCGACGTCGAGTACGTCCGCAGCCAATTCCCGGCTTTCTCCGACGAACGGCTGCGGGGGTGGGCGCACTTCGAGAACGCCGGCGGCTCCTATGTCTGCCGGCGGGTGATCGACCGGCTGGCCGGTTTCTACCGCCGGACCAAGTTTCAGCCCGACTACTCCTTTCCCTTCTCGGTCGAGGCCGGCGCCGCCATGGAACGCTCCTACGAGCTGACGGCGGGCTGGCTGGGCGCGGGGCCGGACGAGATCCACTTCGGACCTTCCACCTCCCAGAACACCTACGTGCTGGCCCGGGCGTTCCTCTCCGTGCTGCGCCCCAGAGACGAGATCATCGCCTCCGTCCAAGACCACGAGGCCAACGCCGGGGTGTGGCGGCGCTTGGAGGCTGCCGGGGCGGCGGTGCGGGAATGGCGGGTGAACCCCGAGACGGGGATGCTCGACCTCGGCGAATTCGACCGGATGCTGAACGAACGCACCCGCCTGGCGGTCTTCCCCCATGCCTCGAATGTGGTGGCCGCCGTCAACCCGGTGGCCGAGATATGCGCCCGCGCCGCCGCCGCCGGGGCCCGCACCGTGGTCGACGGGGTGTCGTACGCGCCCCACGGACTGCCGGACGTCGGCGCTCTGGGCGCGGACGTCTACCTGTTCTCCGCCTACAAGACCTGGGGCCCTCACCAAGGGGTGATGTTCGTCCGCCGGGAGCTGGCCGAGCGCCTCGAGAACCAAGGCCATTACTTCCACGCCGGCCAACCCCGCCATATGCTGACGCCCGCCGGGCCCGACCACGCCCAGGTGGCGGCCTGCGCAGGGGTCATCGAGTACCTCGACGGGGTGTACACCCACCACGGAGGGCTGGACGGCGCCGCCCCGGCAGAACGGGCCCGGGCCGTCCACAACCTCTTCCGCGCCCGCGAGGCGAAGCTGTCGGCACCCCTGCTGGAGTATCTGGCCGGCCGGAGCGACGTGCGGCTGCTCGGCCCCGCCGACCCCGTTCGGCGCACCCCCACCGTGTCGATCCTCCCCCTGCGCCGCCCGGTCGCCGAAGTGGAATCAGCCCTCGTCCAACGCCGGATGATGGTGGGCGCCGGAGACTTCTACGCCCCCCGCCTGCTGGAGGCCATGGGAGTGAACCCCGAACCCGGCGCCCTGCGGATGTCCTTCGTCCACTACACCGCCCCAGAAGAAATAGACCGCCTCATAGAAGCCCTGGACGAAGCCCTGGCCTGAGGCAGCCGCCCCCATCAGCGCGGCGCACGAAGGCGGGCTTCGGGATTTGAAATCTATGATGATATCATTATAGTCCAGTATAGCTTACCCTATAAGACCAGGTCAATATCGAAAAGAGCCTGGAGATGGACGAAGTTTTCATTCGCGGCCAAGATTTAGTCCATCTTGCTCGGGTGTCTCTCGCCGGGTCTGCCGACGATGCCTACATACTGTTGCGCCGGATGGCGCACAAGTACCGCCATCGTGAACCGGATCTGAGCGGCCGACTCGTCGAGCTGCTCCGCGCCGCGCCTTCACGAGCGTCTGCCCAGCGCGGCGGGGCTGCCCCTGCACCGGTCGATCTGGACTCCCGCCTCGAATTGCTGCGGGTGTCGGCTTGCCCGGTCACGCCTCACCGGCCCGTCCTGAGTCCAGCGGTCGGCGCAGCAGTCGAACAGTTGATCGGTGAACGCCTCTACACAGAACGGCTTTGGGACGACGGCATCGAGCCCTCCGGCAGCGCGCTGTTGGTCGGGCCGCCCGGTGTCGGCAAGACTCTATCCGCCACCTGGATCGCAGAGCGGCTGGAGTTGCCCTTGCTCATTCTCGACTTGTCCGCGGTGATGAACAGCCTGTTGGGAAAAACCGGGACGAACCTGAGATACGTGCTCGATCATGCCCGGGAACGAGATTGCGTAATGCTGCTCGACGAGATCGACGCTGTTGCCAAACGGCGGGACGACGTCGCGGAGATAGGTGAACTGAAACGCCTGGTAACGATCCTACTGCAAGAGATCGACCGGTGGCCGTCTAACACACTTCTGCTCGGAGCCACCAATCACCCCGACCTTCTCGATCCCGCCATCTGGCGTCGTTTCGACATCGAAATACACTTCGAGCTTCCCGATCTCACCGCTCGTCGCAGCTTCCTGGAACAAATAATTGACGGCCGCGCTCATCACGGGATCGTGGAAGCACTTGCTGTCACCACCGACGGCTGGTCATTGGCTGACATCGAACGAACCTGGAGCAATGTCCGCCGCAGAGTAGCTTTGAAAAATGGGGACCTCACCAATGAACTGCTAGAAGAATTGCGAGCTCTATGTAGCTCTATGAGCCTCCCCAAGAGGCGGGCCGTTTCCACAAACCTGCTGACGATGGGGCTTTCCCAGCGCCGAGTCTCGCAACTAACCGGTATGAGTCGTGACACCCTCCGCAAACTCATTCCAGCAAGGACAACATGATGGCCCAATACAATTATCTGATCGGGTTTGGCGAACGCCTCACCGAACCCATTCGAGGCCCTCTAGGCGGTGGCACTCCAACCTACCCTTACACAATTCCCGGTGCCCAAAAACGGCTAATTCCAATGGCAGAATCACTCTATAATTCAGTCGCTGAACTACCGATAAATGCTAAACCGGGCGGGCGCGTCGTTGCCGCTATAACCATGCACCCTCAGTTCGGTGCCCGGTCCTATTTTCCAAATCGGATCCTGCAAACATTCAAAGCTAAGGTCGTAGGCAGCAGACGCGTCTCCATCACCCCTGTCCTCTGGGGACGCAACAACCCCCCTCCTGATGGCGGTCGCGGTGATGCGTCCAGGCTTTATGTAGCCGCCTCCACCAGAGCAATTGCCAAATGGCCGAGCTATATGCAAACTGCAGAAAAAGGCTCACTGGAAGAATTACGAAGACTTGAGGATATACGCGCTCCGAGCATTGAAAAAAAGCTCAAGCATGGTTTTATCAATCGTTCTGAAGAACCAGATACCTATGAAGTAGTTCTGCATGCCAAAGACGATCACGCCAATCGTTATATCATTGAGGGTTTCGAGCAATGGTGTGAAGAACTACATGCTGAAGCTGATCTTGAACGGAGAATCTCCGCGGGCGGACTGACCTTCATACCGGTTACAGCCAAACCGGAGACCATCTTCGAACTCGCCAAATTCTCCTTTTTGCGAGTGGTAAGACCTATGCCTCAAATCCGTAGTATACGACCTTCTGTCACTCGATCCATCCCGTTGTCTGACCCAATTGCACTACCAGATCGTGATCCTGTTGACACATCAACACGCGCCGCAGTATTTGATGGAGGCCTCCCCAGTGGTTCTGATCTTGAGCGGTGGTGCAACACCCGCGATGCCATAGGAGTAGGCCCTGCAGAAGCTCACCTCAACGACCATGGTCACGCGGTCACCTCCGCCCTCCTATTCAACTCCCTTACTCCAAACTCGTTGCCTTACTCCTACATTGACCACTTTCGTGTGTTGGACAATAGATCAGAGGATCGCCCGACTGAACTATATGATGTACTCCGACGCATAAAAGGTATTCTCACGCAACGGAAGCCTACTTTTGTCAACCTCAGTATTGGGCCGCGCCTGCCTATAGAAGACGACGACGTTCATGCTTGGACAGCCTTGATAGATGAATACTGCGCCGATAATTCCGCTCTGATCACTGTGGCAGTCGGCAACGACGGAACCCGCGACTGGCTTAGCGGAAATGCCCGGATTCAAGTGCCGGCGGATTCCGTCAATGCTCTTGGGGTGGGCGCAGCATCTCGCCCGGACTCCGCCAGCCGGGCACCCTACAGCTCCATCGGTCCAGGTCGGAGTCCCGGCACCGTCAAACCCGACATCCTTGCCTTCGGGGGCGGAAACTCTGCGCCCTTCCTCGTCGCCGATCCGAATCGATCCGGCTTCGCCCTAGCGACGGAGGGCACGAGCTTCGCCGCGCCCGCAGCGTTGCGAACGGCCCTCGGTGTTAGAGCCATACTCGGCAAGGTGCTCGATCCCTTGACCCTAAAGGGTCTGCTCATCCATTGCGCCGATGATGGTGGAACAGACAATCGTCGAGAGACAGGTTGGGGAGTGATTCCCACTGACGTGAACGACGTCATCATTTGTCCTGAAGGTACGGCTCGTGTTATTTATCAAGGTGACATAGACCCAGCTAAATACATCCGCGCCCGTCTGCCTCTTCCTAACCAGAAGCTCACCGGTATGATAACCGTCACCGCCACTATCACTTTCGCGTGTGAAGTAGACCCGCAAGATCCACCGGCATATACACGCGCCGGGCTGGAAGTTCGCTTCCGGCCTCACGCTAAGCGCTTTCATACAGACCACAGTCTGCATCCCAAGACTCGTAGCTTCTTCCCAGATATACAGAATACAAAGTGGGCAAACGTCTTACATGCCCGCAAGAGTTTCCGACCTAGAACACTCTATAATTCCGTGTTTGACCTTCACTATCTGGCCCGCTACACCGGGACAAATTACCCCAGCGCCCCCAGAATTCGTTACAGTCTCATCATCACCATAGAGGCACCACGCATACCAGACCTCTACGATCGAGTACTGCGCACTTATCCGAACCTGCTGGAAGCCCTGACCCCCGTTGTGGAGATTCCTGTTCTAGGCTCGTGAATACAGGCGGCGGCGGTCACCTGTCTTCCTGTTCGGCCCTTGCGGATTCCGCCAGCGTTTCTGACAATTCGGTCAGGGGCAAGTCGGCGATGCGCGCCAGTGCCTCCTACACCGGCGGCAAACCCAACCGCTCCATCGCACGCGACGCCGCTGTCCCTGTTTTGACGGTTTCTTCTAGGCCGACTGGCATCCGCTCCATCGCACGCAAAAAGTCCGACAAGCTCCTTCCGGCGGCGGTCCAATCTATCCCCTTATTAGCGGTGGCGATTCGGGCGAGCGCTTCGTCTTGGGAGAGGGCGGCCAGACTCTCGAACAGGGGGGGCGAGATGTTGGAGCCGGTAATGGCCACTCTGATCGGCTGCAGGCCTTTGCGGGCGGACAGCGATTCTGCCGCCAGCACGTCCCGCAGCGCCTTTTCGATGCCGGCGGCGGTCCAGTCGTCCAGTCCGGCCAGAGCTTTCTGCGCGGCGTCCAAGGCCCGCCCGGCATCGCCTTTCATCACCTTGCGCCAGGCTTTTTCGTCGTAGGTGACCTTCGCGAACAGGAAACGGGCCGCCGGGCCGATCTCGGTCGACAGCTTGACCCGTTCCTGCACCAGGGGGGCCAGGTCGGCGAAACGGCTGAGCTCGCCTTCGTCCAAGGCGCGGTCCAGGTTCTGCTCGATGCAATCGAGGGCCGTTTTAAGGAACTCTCCGGAGGGCATGGCCCGCATGTAGACCCCGTTCATCCAGGCCAGTTTCTCGGCGTCGAACACCGCCGGGCTCTTCTGGACATCGGACAGATCGAAGGCCGCAACCGCCTGCTCCCGGCTGAATATCTCGTTTTCGGGGTCGAGCGACCAACCCAGCAGGCTCATGTAGTTGAACACCGCCGGGGCCAGGTAACCCCCCTTCCGGTAGGCGCGCAGGGAAGTGTCGCCGTGGCGTTTGGACAGCTTCCGCCCGTCCGGGCCGAACAGGAGGGGCAGATGGGCGTAGACGGGCCGCCCTCCGCCCAAGGCCTCGGTCAGCAGGATGTGCTTGGGGGTCGACGACAGCAGGTCCTCGCCCCTCGCCACATGCGTTATCTGGTAGTCGATGTCGTCCACCGTCGAGGCCAGGTGGTAGGTGGGCGTCCCGTCCGAGCGGAGCATCACGAAGTCGTCGATGGCGTCCGGCTCGAACCGCACCTTTCCCCGCACCAGGTCGGTGAACTCCACCGCGCAGCCCGGGGTGGAGAAGCGGATCACCCCCTTCTCCCCGGCGGCGGCCCGGCGGCAGCCGGCCTCGAGATCGGCGCCGGAAGGGCGGCGGATGTAATAGCCCGGCGGTTTCCGTTCGGCCTGGGCCCTTGTCCGCAGCTCGTCCAGTTCCTCCGCCGAACGGAAGTCGTAGTAGGCCCTTCCGCTCTCCACCAGGCCCTCCGCCGCCTCCCGGTAGCGGTCGAACCGGTCGGACTGCCGGTAGGTGCCGTGCGGCCCGCCCACCTCCACGCCTTCGTCCCAGTCGAGGCCCAGCCAGCGGAACCCTTCGACAACGTCGTCGATGAAGCGGTCGTCCGACCGGGCGCGGTCGGTGTCGTCGATGCGGACGATGAACACCCCTCCATGACGGCGGGCGTACAGCCAGTTGAAAAGGGCCGCCCGCACGTTTCCGATGTGGAGGTGGCCGGTGGGGGAAGGGGCGATCCGCAGCCGGGGGGCGCCCGTCCGTCCGGCGCTCACGGAGACCTCACCGGATTGGAGAGGACACCCACCCCTTCGAGGGCCACCTCTACCTGGTCGCCGCCCCGGAGCGGCCCGGCCCCGGGAGGCGCGCCGGTCAGGACCACATCGCCGGGCAGCAGCGTCATGACCGAGCTGACGAAGGCGATCAGCTCGGCCGCCCCGAAGATCATGTCGTCGATGGAAGCCTCCTGCCGCATTGCTCCGTTCACCCGGCATTCGAGGGAGAAATCTTCGCGGGGGTCGTATTCGGTCTCGATGGCCGGCCCCAGCGGGCAGAAGGTGTCGAAGCTCTTCGCCCTCGCCCACTGCCCGTCCCGGCGCTCGAGATCGCGGGCGGTAACGTCGTTGCAGGCCGTGTATCCCAACACCGCCCCCAGCGCCTCATCGGCGGCGGCGCGGCGCAACACCTTGCCCATCACCGCCGCCAGGCCCGCCCCGTGATGGACTTCCTCCGATTCGGCGGGCAGGAGGATCGGCTCGCCCGGCCCGACCACGGCGGTGGACGGCTTCATGAAGATGACCGGCGTCCGGGGCAGGGGCCGCTCTGCCTCCTCCGCGTCCGGGGCGTAGTTGGCCTCCACCCCCACCACCTTGGTGGGAAACACCGGCGACAGCAGCCGGACCTGTTCGAAGTCGAGCAGCACCTCGGTCGGTTCCCAGGCTACGAAGGGCGACCCCTGGTGGACGCGGACGCCTTCCTGTTCCACGCCTCCGTAACGGATGCCCTCCTGGGTCTGCATGCGGACGATCTTCATCGAGCGGCCCTTTTCGGCTGACGGCTCGACTCAGCCGGCCGGGGAAGGCTCGGACCGGAGACGGACGCGCACCCTTTCGGGGTCGTCGGTGAGCAAGTCGACGGGGATGGCGGCCAAGGCGGTCCTGCCCGGCCAAGGATCATGGGCCGACGCATCCAGCCAACCCTCCCGCAGCTCGGCCAACCCCTCCGGCGGCCTCGCCTGCTGGTCCTCGTGCAGGCCTGTCAACGAGAGGGCCGCTTCCACATCCCGGCGGGTGGGGCCCCGGCGGGCGTGGGACGCCCTCGCCCCCACCAGGGCGCACAGGAGCTTCTCCAGTTCCCGGGGCCGGCGGCCGCGGTCGAAGGAGGCGGCTCGGATCATCCTCAGCCCCCATCCGGCGTCGGGGCCGGGCCGTCCGAAGGATCCCCCCGACGGCATGTCGGCGGGGGAGGTGATCTCGCCGGGGCGGGCGGGGGTCCACCGGCGCTCGGCCGCCCTCTCCGGTTCCGCCGCCGGGAGCTCGGAGGCGCGCAACTCGATGTTGGGCTGCCGGCCCATCAGCCGAGCGCCTCGGTCGGCATCTCGCGCTCAGACGTAGTAGAGCCAGTGGGAGTAGTCATCCAGTTTGCCGGTGTAGGCGTCGGCGTAGAGCTGCTGGGCGCGGCGGGTGACCGGGCCGGGGCGCCCGTCGCCGACCGGGCGGTTGTCCACCTCGCGGACGGGCGTCACCTCGGCCGCGGTGCCGGTCATGAAAAGCTCGTCGCAGTAGTACAGGTCGGAGCGGTGGAGCACCTTCTCGGCTACTTCGCAGCCGTCGTCGGAGAGCAGGGTCATCACCGCGTTGCGGGTCACCCCTTCGAGGCAGCCGGCGTACAGCGGCGGGGTGTAGACGGCTCCGTCCCTGATCAGGAACACGTTCTCCCCCGACCCTTCGGAGAGGGTGCCGTCGGAGTTGAGCAGCATGGCCTCGTCGTAGCCGTCGGCCACCGCCTCCCGCTTGGCCAGGATCGAGTTGATGTAGGTGCCGGTGGCCTTGGCGTTGGGGAAGGCGTCCTGGGAGAAGCGCCGCCACGAGGAGACCTTGACCCGGATGCCGTTGAGGACTCCCTCTTCCCCCAGGTAGGCGCCCCACTTCCAGGTGATGACGGCGGTGTTGATCTCGGCGTTGCGGGGGTCCAGGCCCAGGGCGCCGAGGCCGAGGAACATTATCGGGCGGATGTAGGCCGACTCGAACTCGTTGACCCGGAGCACCTCCTTGGAAGCCTCGACCAGCTGGTCGGAGGTGTAGGGGGGGTCCATGGCGTAGGCCTTGGCAGACCGGATCATGCGGTCGATGTGCTCCTTGAGGCGGAATACGGCCGTCCCGCCGGCGGCCTCGTAGGCCCGGATGCCCTCGAAGACCCCCGTCCCGTAGTGCAGGGCGTGCGTGAGGACGTGCACGGTGGCCTCCTCCTGGGGGACCATCCGGCCGTCCATCCAGATGTATCTACCTATGTCCATCCTCATATCATAGAGCCTGGCGGAGGGCAGGCGCTCCGGACTCGGGGGAGCATCCGGCCGGGGCGCCGTGAGCCGGGTGGGCGGCCCGCCGCCGGGAAGGGGCCGAGGCGCGACCTGCGCGGGGGCGCCGGCCTTACGGCCCAAGCTGTGATCGGCCGCCGAGGTGCAGAATGCTAAAAATACCTCCCCGAAACTAGGGCAGGGCCGGGGCTATGCTGATACGATACGGGCAACGAGACCCAGTACAGGCAGAGAAGGGAGGAAGCCATCGCTTCTGCGGACAGAACACCGGTACCCGAGAAGCCCTCGGAAGACAACGCCCGTGACCTCTTGGAGCGGGAGGAAGATTTCGTAGCCAAGATCGAGCGGGCCCGCCAAGCCCGTGAGATGGGCAAACAGCTTCGTAAAGGAAAAGCTCCCATCGCTAACATCCCTTACGACTTCCGGTGAAGAAGCTTCCTTCTCAAAGCCCCCTCTACCACGCCGAACACTCGGGGAGGTATGAGCGGCAGGCGCTAATCCGCCAGTACGAAGAATCCTATGAAACCCGCCTGATAGTGGTGATTGACATCATCGGGTCTTCAAGCATCACTTACCTAGAAGAGTTGCTCTTCGATTACACCGATTCGGAGGGTGATCTCCATCTGATGCTCGACACACCGGGGGGCGACGGTGAAATCGCGGTGCGGATGGCTCGATCGATGCAAGCCCGATGTGAAAACCTTACGGTCATAGTTCCTGATCGCGCCAAGAGCGCGGGAACTTTGCTGGCTATGGGCGCTCATAAAATCCTGATGGGGCCTACCAGCGACCTCGGCCCGGTAGACCCGCAACTACAAATCCCAGGTACCCATTACTGGGTAGCAGCAAAGGACCTCCTTGCCGCTGTTGACAGCGCCTTGGAACAAGTTCAGGACCAACCTCATACCTACCCATTGTTGGCATCACTGCTCGGCGATGTTAATTTCCTCATGTACCAACAGGCCCAATCTGCCATTGAGCACACAGATGACCTCATAAGGTCAGCCCTCACCAGCAATCCTGACTATGAGGAGAAGGATTTGGAGAAGCTGGTCGAGAAGTTGAGCGAATCCTTTATAACCGCGCCCAAAGTACATGGGGCGATGTTCGGGGTCAAGGAGGCGGCAACAGCCGGACTGCCTGTATCGCCGCCCTCCTCCAAAGAGCAGTGGGAAACGATCTGGCGGCTCTGGACCAAATACTTTCACCTGCTCCGTCAAGAAAGAAGCGGTTTCACCCGCATCTACGAGAACCACACTGCTTCACAGGTAGTCACCGTCCCCTGGACGTAACCGGCATGAACCATCAGCTAACCGGGCGGCGGCGCACCAAATGGACAGGGTGATCGCTTCCTGGTTCGGGTGCGGGTTCATTCCCCGCCTGGTGCGGGGGTCGGACGAGGGCGCCGGAACGGTGGGGGCGGTGGGGGCTTTGATTCCGGCCCTTTTGCTGGCGCGGGCGGGGTGGGGCGCCCAGCTGGCGGCGGCGGCGGCGGTGACCGGGCTTTCTTTGTGGGCGGCCGGGCGGTTCGCCGGCGAAGGCGACCCCGGCTGGATAGTGGTGGATGAAGCGGCCGGTACTTTCCTGGCCACGATCGGCGTGTCGGCGGGGCCGGCCCTGATCGGCTTCGCGGTGTTTCGGATCGCCGACATCACCAAGGCGTTCCCCCTGGTGAAGCGGGCGGAGCGCCTGCCGGGGGGTTTCGGGATCACCGGCGACGATCTGGCGGCCGGGTTGTGGGGCCTGGGGGCGGCTTGGGCGGCGCAGGCGCTCCTGGGCTGACGCCCGCGTCAACGCAGGTAGGGAAGACCGAAGTACCACAGCCAGGCGGCGGCGCCGGCGACGGCGGCGTAGAACGCCAGCTTGACCAGCTTCCGCAGGAGCCACCACCCCGCCAAGAGGCTGGCGGCCACCGCCGCCGCCAGCACCGCCTGCGAAGGAACCACCGCGCTCACCCGTTCGATGACCCCCTCGATCTCGGCCTGCCAAGGCTCCCAGAAATCGAGCATCGGCCCAGCCTAACCTCGGCCGCCGGCCCTGCCCGTTCATATCCACGGGGGGGCCTGGTCAGCTGCCGGCCCGTTCCCGGATGAGGCGGGCCGCCAGCTTGGGGGCGGCCTTGCCGCGGGTAGAACGCATCACCTGGCCGACGAAGAATCCGATCAGCTTCTGCTCGCCTTTGCCGAGGCGGGCGGCCTCCTCCGGGTGGGCGGCGAAAGCCTCGGCCACCGCCTCCTCCAAGGCGCTGGCGTCCGATATCTGGAGCAGGTCGCGGGCGGACGCCACCTCGTCGGGGAGCCCCTCGCCGGCCATCACCCCCGCCAGCACCTCCTTGGCCGCCCCGGACGAAAGGGCGCCTTCTTGGATCATCGCCAACAGCCGGGCCAGGTCCGAACCGGCCAGAGGCGACCCCTCCAGGGAAGGCGTCTTGGAACGCCGGAGGGCGGCCACCACCTCGCCCGACGCCCAGTTGGCGGCTTGCTGCGGCGGCGCCCCCGCCTCCGCCGCCTCCTCGAACAGACGGCGCAGGCTGCCGTCCGCTCCGGCTAGGGCGGCGGCCGGGGCCGGATCGACCCCCATCCCCTCATACCGGGAACGCCGCTGGGCGGGCAGCTCCGGAAGCAGAGCGGCCATCTCCTCCTCCCAGGAGCGGTCCAGCTCCATCGGCACCAGGTCGGGGTCGGGGAAGTAGCGGTAGTCCGAGCTTCCTTCTTTGGTCCTCCCACCCCTGGTTACGCCCGCCTCCTCGTCCCAGTGGCGGGTCTCCATCACCACGCCCTCTCCGGCGGACAGGCGGGCCGTCTGCCGCTCGATCTCGAAGGAAATTGCGCGCTCCAAGGAGCGGAAGGAGTTCATGTTCTTGATTTCGACCTTGGTCCCCAGGGGGGCGTCCGGCCCCGGACGCACCGACACGTTGGCGTCGAAGCGGATGGATCCCTCCTCCAGCTTGGCGTCCGAAACGCCGAGCGCCTCCACCAGCAGCCTCAGTTCCTGGGCGTAGGCCCGGGCCTGGGCGGCGGAACGGATGTCGGGCCGGGTAACGATCTCGACCAGAGGCACCCCCGAACGGTTGAAGTCGAGCAGGGAGTACTCGGCGCCGCTGATCCGCCCGCCCCCCCCTATGTGGGTGCTCTTTCCGGTGTCCTCCTCTTGGTGGACGCGTTCGATGCCAACCCTCACCGGGCTGCTTCCCCCCGCGTCGAGGTGTCCGTCCACGCACACCGGCAGGTCGAACTGGGAAATCTGGTAGTTCTTGGGGAGGTCGGCGTAGAAGTAGTTCTTGCGGTGGAAGACCGAGCGGCGGGTAACCGAACAGTCGAGGGCCAAGCCGATGCGGATGATGCGGTCGATGGCCTCCCGGTTGGGCACCGGCAGCGCCCCCGGCAGCCCCAGGCAGACCGGACAGACGTTGGTGTTCGGCGGGGCGTCGAAGCGGGCGGGGCACCCGCAGAACATCTTCGAGCGGGTAGAGAGCTCGACGTGGGTCTCCAGGCCGATCACCGCCTCCCAGCTCACCGCACCCCTCCCCGCAGGCCGAAGCCGGGGTCGCAGGGCGCCCTGGTGTCGAAGCCGGCCAGGGCCTCCACCGCCTCGGCCGCCTGGAACATGACCGCCTCCCCCAAGGCGGGCGCCATCACCTGGAATCCGACCGGAAGGCCCCGGCGGTCCAGGCCGATCGGAACGCTGACCGCCGGATGCCCGGCCAGGTTGGAGGGGATCGTGAACACGTCGCTCACATACATGGCGAGGGGGTCTTCGGTCCTCTCCCCCAGCGGGAAGGCGGTGGTGGGGCTGGTGGGCGACACCAGCACGTCGCACTGCTCGTAGGCGCGGGCGAAGTCCCGCCGCACCAGGGTGCGCACCTTCTGGGCTTGGCCGTAGAAAGCCTCGTGGTAGCCGGCCGACAGGGCGAAGGCGCCCGTCAGCACCCGGCGGATGACCTCCGGCCCGAACCCCTCGGCCCGGGTGCGGGACATCATCTCCTCGGTGGTGGCCCCGTTCACCCGCAGCCCGTAGCGCACTCCGTCGAACCGGGCCAGGTTGGCCGAGCACTCGGCGGGGGCGATCAGGTAGTAGGCGGAGAGGGAGTGAGGGGCGGCGGGGAGGGTCACTTCCATCACCCGGGCGCCGGCCGCCTCCATCGCCGCCGCCGTCTTGCGGAAGGAGGCGTCCACGTCGGGCTCCACCGCTTCGCCGCCCCCGAGGTCGGTCACCACCCCCACCCGCAGCCCTTCGAGGCCGCGGCCCAACCGCTCGTCCGACCTGGGGAGGGCGCCCGGATAAGAGGTGGCGTCCAAGGGATCATGGCCGTTCACCGCATCGAGCAGTACGGCGGCGTCCTCCACGGTGTGGGTCAGGGGGCCGATCTGGTCGAGGGAGGAAGCGAAAGCGATCAGGCCGGAGCGGCTGACCGCCCCGTAGGTGGGTTTGACCCCCACCAGACCGCACAGGGAGGCGGGCTGGCGGATCGACCCTCCGGTGTCAGAACCCAGCGCTCCAAGGGCGGTGGAGGAGGCCACCGCCGCCGCGCTGCCGCCCGACGAACCGCCCGGCACCCGGTCGGTGTTCCAGGGGTTGCGGGTGGGGCCGAAGGCCGAGTTCTCGGTGGACGACCCCATGGCGAACTCGTCGAGGTTGGTCTTGCCGGTGATCAAAGCCCCCGACCGGCGCAGGCGGACCACGGCGGCGGCGTCGTAGGGGGGGCGGTAGCCGGCCAGTATCTTGGAACCGGCGGTGGTCTCCATGCCTCGGGTCGCCATGTTGTCCTTGAGGGCGATGGGAATGCCGTGGAGGGGCCCCGAGTCGTTGCCGTCCGCCAAGGACCGGTCGGCTTCGGCCGCCGCCCGCAGCAGCCCCTCGTGGTCGAGGGTCAGGTAGGCGTGGACCTGGGCTTCGACCATGGAAGCCCGCTTCAGCACCTGCTCGGCCAGCCCGACCGCGGTAACGGCGCCGCTGCGGAGGGCCCGGGCGGCGCCCATGATGGTGAACGGCGCCGTCAACCCTCCTCCAGGGCGGGGGGCACCTTGAAGAAGCCCCCTTCCGTCTCGGGGGCCTGAGCCAACACCTCGCCCCGGTCCAGGACCGTCTCTGGAGTTACCCGGTCCTCTCGGAAACGGTTGGTCATGGGGAACGGATGGGAGGTGGGTTCCACCCCCTCGGTGTCGAGGGCCTGGATCCGGGCCGCATGCTCGAGTATCTCCCGGCATTGGCGTCCGTAGACCTCGAGCTCCTCCTCGGACAGGCTCAGGCGCGCCAAACGCGCCGTGTGGGCGATGTCGATGTCAACAGGCACAGCGGCTGATATTAGGAAGACGACAAACGGTCAACACCGGCCCAGCTTTTCAGCCCGCTCGATCGCCCACCGATCATGCGGTCTTTGTCCGATGCGGTATCACTGCCCCCCGACGAGCCAAGATCGAAGACGATAGACGGATCCGTATACCTAGGCGTCCGGGCCAGGTCCTGGTCTACCAACCGCCGCAGGTATTCGGCCAACGAAATACCGAGGTCGGCGGCGCGCGCCAGAACCCGTGCGTATCCCTCAGCATCTTCGCTAAACACTTGAGACAAAAGAAGATCATGCTGGGCGGCGAGACCTTTTGTCTGCTGTTGAAGAACTTCGCCTTTTTCCTCAATCAGGATCTCCAATTCAGAACGATAGAACAACCACAGATCTCTTAGGTTCGCTTCCATCAGCTCATCGGCTTGTCCAGCCGCATAATAATCTTCAATGGTCATTAGGTCCTCACGAATAGCGTGGGGTTTGACCTCCTTCCAGATTTTCTCCAGAGTTAGATAGGCGGTTGTCATCCAGGGCCTCCATTGCTCCTCGTGGACTCGCGGATGGGAAGTGCGCTGCAACCCGATCATACCCCACCTTCGGCCGGCGCGCTCATCTGAGGGCGGCGGCCAGGGCTTCGGGGTCGTCGGCGCCGACCAGGAAGCGTCTGCCGTTCGAGAGGGTGAGCATGACCGTTCTGTAACCCCAGACGCTCCACAGCCATCCCTTGGGGGTCAGGCGGATGCCCACCCCGTACCACCAGGGAACTCGGAACGGCTCGGCGGAGACGATCTCCGACCGGGAGATCCGCCTGCGGGGCCAGCCCAAGCTGTACTCCACCGTCAAGTCGGAAGGGGTCACCGACACGGTGAGCCGCCGCGCCCCCAAGAAAACGACCGTCATCACCGCCGCCAACGGCGCCAGCGCCGGGAGCATCTCCCCCAGCGACCTGAAGGCGAACCCCACCGCGGCTATGACGGCCAGCGGCCCGTACAGAATCAGCGCCATCCACCCGGGCGGAGCGGGCTGGGAACGGCGGTAGAGGAAGTCGCCTTCCATGTTCTCCGTCTTCAGCCCTCGGTCAGGAACCGGCGCAACGCCTCGCGGGCAACCTCGAGGTTGGCGGCCGGGACGCTCTCATCGGCCTGGTGGGCCTGGGCGGTCTCGCCCGGGCCGTAGTTCACCGCCGGGATGCCGCGGGCGGCCAGGCGGGCTACGTCGGTCCAGGCCTGCTTGGGGGTGACCGGGGCCTTCGAGATCCGCATCAGCCGCTCCAGGAACGGGTTGCCTTCGGGGACCGGCGCTCCGTCGACGACTTCTTTTATCTCCACCGAGTCGGCGCCCTCGGTGATCTCGGCCAGCCGGGCCAGGGCAGCGGCGCGGCTTCGATGGGGGGCGAACCGGTAGTTGAGATTCAGCTCGAAGGAAGCCGGGATGACGTTGTTGGCCACCCCACCCCCGGCTCTGGTCACCGAGAACACCTCGTAGAAGGTCAGGCCGCCCACCTCATGGGGGTCGGGGCCCCGTCCGTGGAGGCCGGCCAGCCAGGCGCCCGCCTTGGTCACCGCGTTCTCCCCCAGCCAGGGGCGGGCGCTGTGGGCCGCCTTGCCCTCGAAGCGGACGGCGGCGTTGACCACCCCCTGGCAGCCCAGCTGCAGCTCCAGGTCGGTCGGCTCCATGACCACCGCGAAGCAGGCCTCGGCCAACCAGGGGAACTCCTCCAAGACCGGCCCCAGCCCGTTCTGCTCGAAGGACCCTTCTTCGGCGTCGTAGAAGACGCCCACCGCGTCGTACGGGCCGCTGCGGACCGCCGGGTCCTCGAGCAGATGGATCATCACCGCCGCCCCGGATTTCATGTCCGAGGCGCCCAAACCCCGCAGCCGCCCCCCTTCCATCCGGGCCGGACCCTGGCCTTGGGCGGGGACCGTGTCGATGTGGCCCACCAGCAGCACCAAGGGGCGGCCGGTGCGCGGCCCCGCCACCAGGCTGTTGCCGACTCGACGGATCTCCCCGCCCGGATAGGCGCCGCCGAGCCGCCCGGCCAACGCCTCGCAGAGCGGGCCTTCCCCGCCGGTGACCGAGGGGATGTCGACCAACCAGACCAACGTGTCCAACAGGCTCACACCGAAACCTCGAAGGTGCGCAGCGCCTCGTTGAGGGAGGTGCGGTCGTCGGTGCGGGCCGACCGCCGGCCGATGATGTAGGCGCAGGCCAGCTGGGCCTCCCCGCCGGGGAACTGCCGGGGGCGGGTGCCGGGCACCACCACCGACCGGGCCGGCACCCGGCCTCGGTGCTCGATGCGCTCCTCCCCGGTGAGGTCGATGATCGGCGTGGAGGCGGTGATGGTCACGTTGGCGGCCAGCACCGCCCCTTCTTCGATCAGCGCCCCTTCGGTGACGATGCAGCGGCTTCCCACGAAGGCGCCGTCCTCCACGATCACCGGACGGGCGTTGGGGGGTTCGAGCACCCCTCCGATCCCGACTCCGCCCGACAGATGCACCCCCGCCCCGATCTGGGCGCAGGAACCGACCGTGGCCCAGGTGTCCACCATCGTCCCGGCCCCTACGTAGGCGCCGATGTTGACGTAGCCGGGCATGACTATCACCCCCGGCTCGCAGAACGCCCCGTACCGGACGGCGCCGGGCGGCACCACCCGCACCCCCGCCGCTTCCAGGTTCCGCTTGGGGGGTATCTTGTCGTAGAAGGAAAGCGGCCCCGCCTCCGTCGCCTCCATCTCGGCCAGCCCGAAGTAGAGCAGGATGGCCTGCTTGATCCACTCGTTCACCGCCCAGGCGCCGTCCCTCTTCTCGGCCACCCGGATCTCCCCGGAGTCCAACCGGGCGACCGCGGAAAGCACCGCTTCCTTGGCGCCGCCCAGCTTGCTCCGGTCCTGGTAGGCCGCTTCGATCAGAAGCCGTTCAGACACTTTTTGATCACCTCCACCGCCTGCCCGCACTCTTCGAGGGAGGGCACGAGGGCCAAACGGATATAGCCTTTTCCTCCGGCGCCGAAGACCCGGCCGGGGGTAACCGCCACCCCCGCCTCCAACAGCCGCTCCGCCGCCGCCGCGTCGTCGGGCGCCTCCACCCACATGTAGAGGCCCGCCTCGGAGGCGGCCACCGGCCAGCCCAGCTCGGCGAACCCCCGCCGCATCACCCGCCGCTTGCGGCGGATCGAGTCCCGCATCATGGCCGCATGCCGGTCGTCGCCCCACGCCGCCGCCGCCGCCGTCTGGATGAACTCCGGCGACGAGGTTCCGGTGCAGGAACGGAGCTTCCGCAGGGCGGCGACGGCGCGCCGGTCTCCCACCACCGCCCCGCTGCGGTATCCGGTCATCCCGCTCCGCTTGGAAAGGCTCATGTAGACCAGCACCCCCTCGGTTCCGCCTACTTCCAGCAGCGAAACGGGAGGTTCCTTCTCGTAGATGTCGGAGTAGCACTCGTCGGAGCACAGCAGCACGTCTTCGGCGGCGGCCCTCTCTCTGATGCGGATCAGCTCGCGGCGGGGGATCACCGAGCCGGTCGGGTTGTGCGGGCTGCAGAGCCACAGCAGCCGGGCGCGGCGCCACACCTCGTCGGAGGGGTCGGAAGCCCGGAAGACGAAGTCATCCCGCAACGGGACGGGCAAAGGGACCGCCCCGGCGAAAAGGGCGCCCCGCTCGTAGACCGGGTATCCGGGGACCTGCCACGCCGCTCCGTCGCCGGCGGCCCGGTCGATGAAGGCCAGCGGGGTGGAGAAGATTGCTTCCTTGGCGCCGGAGACCGGCGTCACCTCGGCGTCGGGGTCCACTTCCAGCCCGAAACGCCTCCTGACGTAACCGGCGACCGCCCGCCGGAGGGCGGCCAGCCCGGCCACGGTCGGGTATTGGGAGACGTCCGGCACGGCCTCCCGCAGCGTCTTCGGGATGTGCGGCGAGGTGGGTTCCCTGGCGTCCCCGATCGAGAAATCCAGCAGCCGCCGCCCCTCGTCCCGCAGCGCCCGCGCCTGGTCCTGAATGTGGGTGACCGGGTTGCGCCCCACGACTTCGAGAACCGGATTGACGCGCATCCCCCGCAGGGTAGCCTTCGAGGGAGTGGGCGCCCGCGTTCGCGCGCCGTTCGAGCGGGGCGTCACCGTCCTCCACCGCCGCCGGGAGGCCATCATCCCCAGGAAGCAACTCCCATGACCAAGTGGAAGTATCGGGCGCTGTTCATATCGCTGGGATTGGCGGGGGCGGCGGCGGTGGCGGCCGCCTTCCTGTACGGGTCGCCGGACGCGGGAAGGGAACCCCTCCCCCGGGCAATCGAACGGATCGATCCGGCGCCGGGCAGCCAGGTTCCGCTGCAGGCGCCCATCGAGGTGGACCTGCCGGTGGGTTACCGAGCCGAGATCTTCGTGGACGGGTTCCGGGCGCCCGATTCCGAGGTGCGGTACGTGGAGGGAACCGGCGTGCACTCATGGACGCCCGCCCGTTCGTCTGTGATCGCATGGGGGCCGGGGCCCCACACCGTTTCCGTGCGCTGGAGGAAGATAACGACCGGTCTGGCGGACGAAGGCGAATACAGCTGGAGCTTCCGAGTCTTCTGAGCGGAAGCCGGCTCGCGCCGAACCCCCCTCCTCCCTCGGGGCCGGCCATCCGGTCAGGGCTGGGTGTGATATTCGGGGAGGTTGTCCTGTTTGGGGGAAGGCGGCGTGTGCCCCTCCCTGTTCGAGCCGCATAAGCAGGCTCTTCTCTTACCAAGCCCGAGCCGAGCGGCTGGACGAGGCGTGCGCGGGAGGCCGTCATGAACACCGTTCCGAGTCTGACTTCCCGGATCTGGGCCGACTCTGGGTGAGGCTGGAGGATCGAAGCGGTCGAGAGCCGCCGAAAGTTCTCCGAACATACGTACCCCTATCCGGAAGCCCCGAATTTTGGTATACCTATTGGGCTGATGCACAAACACCGCCGCGAGTTCTGGAGAGGGCGGCGGTCAGAGACGGATCCCGTTCGGTCCGGCCCCTCCGGGCCGGGGGCGGCCTCGTGCGGCCCGGCGGATTTTCGTTCAAGGAGGCGGCGGCGGGGGATGGGCCCGGGGTCGCCGGCGGTGAGGGCCGATTTTCGCGGACTCGAGGGCATTCTGGTTGGAACTGAACTTCTCAAGTACCGCGGGGCCTTCCTCCAGCAGGCGGCGCAGGTCTTCTTCGTAGATCACCGGTACGTCGAGGTCCCTCGCCTTGGCCAGCTTGGTTCCGGGCGAAGACCCGGCCACCAGCGCGGTAGTCCGGCTCGACAAGGAGGAGGAGACCGCGCCGCCCCGTTCTTCCACCGCGGCCTTGACTTCCCCTCTGGTCTTCTCCAGGACGCCGGTCAGCACCAGCCGGACGCCTTCCAGCACCTGGTCGGGCCCTCCTTCCCGCACCGGGTCGGCTAGACGCACCCCGCCCTTGCGGAGCCGCTCCACCAGCCGCCGGTTGTCCTCGTCCGCGAACCATGCCGCCACCGACTCGGCGATGATCGGGCCCACCCCGTCGATAGCGGCCAGGGTCTCGGCGTCGGCGGCCGCCAGACTCTCCACGCCGCCCGTCTCCCGGGCCAGCAGACGGGCCACCGTCCCCCCCACATGGCGGATTCCCAGGGCGGCCAAGAGCCGCTCGACCGGACGGTCTCTGGCCGCCTCGATGCCGGCCATCAGGTTGGCGACCGACAGGGAGGCCCACCCCTCGAACCAGCATTCGGGTTTGTGCGTCTCGTGTTCGGACGAGAGAGGATGGCCGGACTCCAGGAAGTCCTCGGCTTTTAGGAAGAAGATGTCCGCCGGGCCTTCGATCTTGCCCTGTTCCAGCAGGAAGTCGATGGTCTTGTAGCCCAGCCCCTCGATGTCCATCCCCCCTCGGGCCGCGAAGTGGAAAAGCCACTCCCGCAGGCGGGAAGGGCAGGTCAGGCCCCCGGTGCAGCGGGCCACCTTCTCGCCTTCGGGCCGGACGATCGGGGCCCCGCAGAAGGGGCAGTCGGCGGGCATCGACCAGGGCTGTTCTTCCCCCGTCCGCCGCGAAGCCGCCGGCCCCACCACTTCGGGGATCACGTCGCCCGCCCGGCGGACCACCACATGGTCGCCCACCCGGACGTCCTTGCGGCGGATCTCGTCCTCGTTGTGCAGGGTCGCCATCCCTACGTTGGCCCCGCCCACGAACACCGGTTCCAACACGGCGAAGGGGGTGGCCGCCCCGGTGCGTCCGATGTTGATCTCGATCCCCCGCAGACGGGTCATCCGCTCCTCGGCGGGGTACTTGTAGGCGACCGCCCAGCGGGGCGCCCGGGCGGTGAAGCCGAGCTCTTCCTGTTCGGCCAGGCTGTTCAGCTTTATGACCACCCCGTCGGTCTGGTACGGCAGGCCGCCGCGCTCCGCCGAGACCCGCTCGATGTAAGCGGCGGCGGCGGCCAGATCGGGCGCCGTCTCGGTGGCCGGATTCACCTTCATGCCCAGCCGGCGGAGCAGCTCGAGGGTCTCGGAGTGGCTGCTCAGGGACGGGCCGCCTTCCACATAACCGAGCTGGTAGACCCATATGGACAGGCTGCGGCCAGCGGTTACCGCCGGATCCTTCTGGCGCACCGAACCCGCCGCCGCGTTGCGGGCGTTGGCGAACATCCGCTCCCCGGCCTCGGCCTGGCGGGCGTTCAGTTTCTCGAACGACGGCAGGGGCATGTAGACCTCCCCCCGCACCTCCATGAAATCGGGGGCTTCGTCCAACAGGCGGAGGGGGACGGCGCGAATGGTCCGCACGTTTGCGGTTACGTCCTCCCCGGTCATGCCGTCGCCTCGGGTGGCCGCCCGGGCCAGCACCCCGTGTTCGTAGGTCAGGGACACGGCCAGCCCGTCGATCTTCTGCTCGCAGACCAGCTCGCCGGGCGGGCGGCCCAGCTGCCGCTCCACCCGAGCCGTCCAATCCGCCAGCTCGGCGGCGGTCTCGGCGTTGTCGAGGGAGAACATCCGCTCGCGGTGGGGGGCGGGGGCGAAGAGGCCGGACGGAGGCGCCCCCACCCGGCGGGTGGGCGAGTCGGGGGTGACCAGGAGGGGATGAGCCTCTTCGAGCGCCTCCAGCTCCCGGCGGAGATCGTCGTAGTCCGCGTCCGGAATCTCCGGGTCTTCCAGGCAGTAATAGCGGTAGTCGTGCCGCCGGACTGCGCCGCGCAGGGCTTCGATGCGGGCGGCCGGATCCGCGCCGGAGAGAGCCATGCCGGGCAGGCTAGTAGCCGCCGCCGAAAGGCCGCCGGACGGCCGAGGCAAAGACGGAGGAAACACCGGCTCAGGCGGCCGACTCGATGATGCCTCCCCCCACCACCTCGTCGCCCCGGTACAGGGCCAAGGTCTGGCCCGCCGCCGCCGCCCGCTGCGGTTCCGTGAAGCGCACCCGCACCTTGCCCTCCCCCGCCTCCGACACCTCCGCCGTGACCGCCCGGCCGTGGGCGCGGTACTGCGCCCCCAGAAAACCCGCCTCCGGCCGGTTGACCCAGCGCATCCCGCCGACCACCGCCTCGTCTATATCCAGGTCCTCCGCCGCCCCGACCGTAACCGTATCGGTGTCGGGGTCGATGTCGATGACGTAGCGGGGGATTCCCACCGCCACCCCCAGCCCCCGGCGCTGGCCGATGGTGTAGTTGGAAACGCCGCCGTGGTATCCGAGCACCTGCCCGTCGCGGTCGACGATGGGTCCGGGCAGGGTGTAGACCCCCTGGCCGGCCAGGAAGTCCCGGTAGCCGCCCTCGCCCGCGAAGCAGATGTCCTGGCTGTCGGGCTTGTCCGCGGTGCGGATGCCCAGCTCGGCGGCTATCCGCCGGGTTTCTTCCTTGACGATCTCCCCCACCGGAAAGCGCAGCCGGGAGAGCTGGCGCTGGCCGAGCATCGAGAGCACATAGGACTGGTCCTTGGCGGAGTCCGCCCCCCGCCACAACCGCCTGCGGCCGTCCTCGTCCTCGGTGATCCGGGCGTAGTGGCCGGTCACCACCGCGTCGCAGCCGAGGGCCTCGGCGTGGGCGAGCAGGCGGGAGAACTTGACCGTCCGGTTGCATTCCACGCACGGGTTGGGAGTCCGGCCCGAGATGTACTCGTCGATGAAGACCGACACCACCCCGGACATGAACTCGGAGGTGTAGTCCCACACGTAGTAGGGGATGTCGAGGGAAGCGGCCACCCGGCGGGCGTCCTCGGCGTCGGCCGCCGTGCAGCAGCCGGCGGTGGGCGCCTCCCCGCCGGGGCCTTTCCACAGCTTCATGGTCACCCCGATCACCTCCCAGCCCGCCTCCTTGGCCAGGGCGGCGGCCACCGAGGAGTCCACCCCTCCCGACATGGCTGCCAGTACTTTCACCGCAGGGCCTCCACCTGGAGCGCCAACAGCCGGGCAGCCTTTCTGCCTTCCCCCTCGGACGTCGACCATCCGAAGGAGAACCGCAGGCACTCCCGAGCCTCGGCGGGCGCCATTCCCATCGCTTCCAGCACATGGGACACGGTAGCGGCGCCCGACTGGCAGGCCGAGGCGGCCGAGGCCGCCGCTCCGGCCAGGTCGAGGCGGGCCAGCAGCACTTCGTTGAGCACTCCGGGGATGCGGACGTGGCTGGTCTGCACCATGCGGGGCGCTCCGGCGGCGGTGAAGAGCGCCTCGGGAACCAGGGCGGACAGAGTTGCCTCGAAACTGTCCCGTTCGGCCCCGGCCCGGGCCCTGAAGCCGGAACGATCCTCTTCCAGAGCCAGCATGGCGGCCGCCATCCCCGCCGCGCCCATCACGTTGTGGGTTCCCGAACGGCGCCCCAGCTCCTGGCCGCCCCCGTGGATCAGGGGTTCGAGCTGGGTTCCCGAGCGGACGTAGAGCAGCCCCGCCCCCTTGGGGCCGCCGAACTTGTGGGCGGCCAGGGACAGCAGGTCCACCCCCAAGGCGTCCACGTCCACCCCCTCCGAGACGTAACCCTGCACCGCATCGGTGTGGAAGGCGGCGGACGGATGGGCGGCCTTCACGGCCCGGACGGCCTCCTCGACGGGCTGGCGGACGCCGGTTTCGTTGTTGGCCAGCATCACCGAAACCACCGCCGTCTGCGGGGTGACGTGCGAGGCCGCCTCGGCCGGGTCTATCAGGCCGTCAGGGCTTGCCTTCACCAGAGTCACCGGGGCCCCCGCCCTCCGGCAGAACTCGGCGCTCCGGAGGACCGCGTCGTGCTCGACGGGCGAGGCAACCACGCCCCCCGGCCGCCCCCCGGCGAACGCCCGCCCCTTTACAGCCAGGTTGTCGGCCTCGGTTCCGCCGCCGGTGAACACGATCTCCAGCGGGTCGGCCCCGATCAGGGAAGCCGCCAGGTCGCGGGCGTCCTCGAGGGCGTTCTTGGCGCGGCGCGAAACGGCGTGGCCGCCGGAGGGGTTTCCGTAGCCGCCCTCCTGGAACGGCGCCATGGCCTCCCAGGCCTCGGGGCGCAGGGGGGACGAGGCGGCGTGGTCGAGGTATAGCATGACCTCGATTGTCGCACGGCGCAGGCCTTGTGCGGACAGACAGCCGGGGCGTCTGTGAAAACGCCGCCGAGGAGGCTCGGGGATGCAGGAAACCGAGGCCGCGGTCGAGATAGCCGCACCGATCGAGCGGGTTTGGGAGGATGCGGTCGACTTCGCCTCTCACGCCGAATGGATGAAGGACGCCCTCTCCATTCGCTTCGAAGGGGAGCGGCGCCGGGAACCGGGAACGGTGCTGCTGATCGAAACCAGGGTCGGCCCCTTCCGCACGGTGGACCGCTTCGAGATCACCGCCGTCGAGCCCATGCGCCTGATCGCCGGGCGGCACACCGGACTCTTCACCGGAGAGGGCCGTTTCGAGCTGACGCCGCTCACCTCCGGACGGACCCGGTTCGTATGGCGGGAACGCATCCGGTTCCCTTGGCGGTTCGGCGGGCCGGCCGGCGCCTGGATAGGAAAAGCGGTCCTGGGCCGCATCTGGCGGACCAACCTGGCCGAGTTCAAGCGAAGGCTCGAACAGAGATATTGACCCGGCCGGCGCACGGCGGCGGAGAAGAACCCTCTGCCGCCCCTCGGCCTGCAGGCTTTCAAGGGGCGGGTTCGAATCCCGCGCACCCCTTCACCTCGGCTACGGCGAAGGTCTCCGAAGGCAGCTCGAACACCCTGACGAAGGCGACCTCCGCTCCGTCGATCACCACCGTGGCGGTGCGGGAGCTGGCCACATGCAACCGGTGCCCGCGGCCCTGGTAGGCGTCCGCCCATTCGGTCATGGCGTCGTACGGGGTGAGGGCGCCTTCCTCCCCCCGTTCGTACCGCATCGACTCCGCCCAGGCTTCGGGGGCGCAGTCGATCTCACCGTCGAAGCCCTCGGGGTGTTCGGACGAACCGCAGGCGGCCAGCACCGCGAGCAGCAGCGCCGCCGCTGCCGCCAGGGCAAACGGCACGGCCCGGCTCATTCGGTCTGTCCGGCGCGGCGGCGGCTCACGCCCCGCCGAACCGAGCCGGGCGCTTTTCGAGGAAGGCGGCCACCCCCTCCTTGGCGTCGCCGCTGGCGAAGGCCTCATGGAAGGCTTCGTCTTCGACGGCCAAGGCCTCTTCGATGGGGCGGCCCCATCCCTCGTTCACCGCCCGCTTGGCCAGCCCCAGGGCGGGGGAGGCGCCGGATGCATACCGGGCGGCGTCGGCCATGGCCGCCTCCAGCAGCTCGTCGGCAGGAAACACCTTGTCGGCCAGCCCGAGGGCCAGCGCCTCCTCGGCGTCGACATGGCGGCCTGAATAGATCAGCTCCTTGGCCCGGTTGAATCCGATCAGGCGGGGCAGCCGTTGAGTACCCCCCGCACCGGGGATGATGCCGAGGCGGATCTCCGGCTGGCCGACCTTGGCGTCCTCGGCCAGATAACGGAAGTCCGCCCCCATGGCCAGCTCCAAGCCGCCGCCCAAGGCGTAACCGAACACCGCCGCGATCACCGGCTTGGTCAGCTGCTCCAGCCGCCGCACCACCGGAACCAACCGGTTGTCCTCCAGCGGCCCGGTACCGGCGTCGTGGGCTTTCTTGAACCCGGCGATGTCGGCCCCCGCCGCAAAATGGGGCCGGCCGGTGATGACCGCCGCCCGCACCGCCGGATGGGAGGCGCTGCCGACCGCCTCGTCAAGCTCCTCCACCAGCTCACCCGAAATGGCGTTGACGGGCGGGCGGGTCAGCTCGATGAGCCCCACCGCTCCCTCGGTTGTGTATGAAACGAACTCCACTGTCTTCCTCCGCATCGCGCAGGGACCAGGTTAGATGTGAAATCGGGGAAGCTGTCCCTGTTGGGGCAGGGCGGTGTATCCATGGGGCCGCCATGGGCCGGCGAGCGACCCGCCGCGGGAGGCCGCCGCCTGCAAAAACGGAAGAGATCCCATGACAGGGATCCCTTCCGCTGGTTGGTGCGGGAAGCTGGTTATCGGTCGATCATGTAGACAGGCGCGAAGTTCCCCCCTTCCGGGTTCGCGTACGCCTGCGCCGAGTAGAGGTCGCCTTCGGTGCGGTCGAAGGAAACCCGGAACCCGAACTTCTTGTTCGGTTCCGGCCCCACGTACTCTTCCGAGCTTCGGTCGGCGTCCGCCCAGCCGCCGGCGGGCTTGGCAAAGACGAACACCGTCCCCCGCCAGTCGCCCTCCTGCCGGAAGTGGGCAGAAGTAGCAACCGCCGAGCCGTCAGAAGCGAAGTCCACATACGACCCGAACACATCGCTGTTCCGGGGGCGGGCGGGGGTCAAAGCAACCCTTTCCATCGCCTCCTCCGTATCCCAGTCATCGGTCGTGGTGAACACGTACAAGCCGCCCGGCTTGCGTTCACTGTGACGGAAGGCGCCGCCTGTCACCACTGCGGCGCCGGCGTCGTCTATACCGACCGATGCGCCGAACCGTTGGTCCCTTCCGACGTCCGGCGGGTTCAAGGTCTGCTTGAACACCCAGTTGCCGGGGCCGGACGGTGTCTTGAACACGTACGCCCGACCCGAACGTATATTCGGGGAAGCGCCGTGAACAGGGCCGCCGAGCACCAGGGTGTCGCCGTCCTCGTCGATGGAGATCGAGTTGGGCCATCCGATCGTTCCGGGCTGCGCCGGCGCCGACGCGACCCTCGCGGCGGCCCCGTTGTTCCAGAATCTGCTGCTCCTGGTCCATGTCTTCGCATGGTTGGCGCCGGCCCAGTCCCGCCGCGCCACGGCCCCGATCGTCTTTTCATCGGCGGAAACGGCGACCGCTCCGCCGTAATTGTGCAGGCCGTCGTCATATGTGAAGGTCGGAACGGAGGGCCATCCCGTGTCTGTCGTCAAGGGGTTTGCAGACCCCTTGAGGACTACATGGAGTTTGCCCACATCCACGCGATCTTCAATCGGCCGCCATGGGTGGCGGCCCGGTTCCCCGACCACGACGGTGCTGCCCGCTATGTCGACATCGTTCCCGAATCGACCGCCGACCACCGGGGCGTCAGAAACCAGGCGCACCGGGCTGGTGTCGGTGATGCTCTCGTATATGTACACCGCGCCGGCTTCATCCAGCGCAGGCGTTGCCGGGTCGTCATCATGATCGACCGGCTCGAAGGGGGCGCCGGCCACGATCACCCCGTTGTCGACCGCGAAGTCGTAGGCGTGCCACCCTTGCCCGGCAACCTCCAAACCGCCGGCGATGGCGGATCCGTCAAGGCGGGGCCACTCGGGTTCGGCCGTGAACCCGCCCACCTTCGCTGTTTTGCTCTGATATTCGGAAACCGCAACATGGGCGGCGCCGTCCTTCAGCTCCTTCTCGAAGTCATCGAGAAGTGCGGGCCCGGCAGCCGTGGTGAACTGGTCGTTGCTGTCGTATCCGACCACAGACACCGTGTTGTCACCGGCAAAAACCAGCCGGTTGTTCTCGGTGTCGGCCTCCAACAGCCGCCCTCGGGCCGAGGCGCCGTCCGAGGGTTCTACAGCCCAGTAGTGATAGATCCTCTCGGCTTCGATATTGTCATCTGGGTCGCCCTCAGGCCGATCGTCAGAGCTGTCCGCCGCCCCCCTCACCACCTCGTAGACCGCCAAGATCGTCTCGATCCCGGGAGCGTCGGACTTGCGGTTGTAGGCAAGGGAGGCCACCCCCCTGGCATTGGTCGTTCGCGACAGACGGGCCGTACCTGTAAACATGCGGATTCCGCCGCTGGAGGTGTCGAATACCAATGCCGTCGGCGCCCCTTCAGAAGCCGCCTCCGCGCCGATGCCGTCTGGGTCGTCGGAGGTGAAATGGATTCTTTTTCCGCGTATCGGGTTGCCGTACTGGTCGGTCAACGTCGCCTCGACGACATGCGCCGCGCCGGAACCCGCCTTGGACGCCTCCTGATACGCAACATCCTGAGAAAGCATCAACGCAGTCGGCGTCGGCTCCGAATCCAACCACACCGCCGCCGCGTCCTCCGCTCCTCCCCCGGACTCCCTCCCGGCCTTCTTCAAATTGGTTTCATCCACCAACTCCAACGCCGGGCTGCCCAACGGAATGACATCCAAATCCAGGCGAGCCGAATCACCCGTATCCCCGCTCCCCGGACGCGGGTCGGTCTGACGGAACGACAACTCGATGCTTCCCGAAGCGTCCGTCTCATACACCGACGTCGACATCTGCGTCGACTCCTCCGCCGGATCCGACCCCGCATCCACCCGCGTCTCCGACACCGCCACCCTCACCGACACGTCCTCGACCGCCGCCGCCTCGCCGTCCTCGTCCACCACCTGCAGAGTGAACACCACCCGATCGCCGAACCCCAACGACGTAGCCCCCTCCGGCATATCGTCGGTAACCCGCAGCTTCACCCCCGGCTTCGACACCTCCACCTCGACCGAAGACGAAACCGTCTCACCCGCCATGAAACGGTCACCCTCATCACCCGTCCAAGCCCACACCGTCGTCGACCCCGCCAGACTATCCACCGACAGCTCCAAATCACCAGACGGATCAGTAGACAAATCCGCCAACGAGATCTCACACACCCCGCCCCCGCCCACCACCGACACCACATCCGCGTCGCAGCGGCCGTCCTCTCCGAACGCCTCACCCGGATCCACAGCCGAGAAAACATCCACCAACGCATCCGGCATCGGCACCAAGTCGTTGTCGCGCACCGAAACCGCCAACTCCACCGAATCCCCCACCACCGCCTCCGACTCGGCGGCCTGAACCGTCAACCCCGCCGGGCGGGCCGCCGTATGCGCCAGCATCCGCGTGATGAACACCGCCATCTGCGCCCGCGTAACCAAACCCCCCGGATTGAACAACCCATCAGCCGTCCCCCGCGCCACCCCCAACTCGAACATCCGCCGAACCGCCGCATACTGACCCCGAGTCACACTCCCGATATCAGAGAATACCTCATCATCCGCCGAAACATCCGACAGCGCCGCGCCGCCCCCGCCCAAAGCGCCCAACCCCAAACCAGACGCCTTCTCAGCCTCTACCAAAAACGAATCCAACATCTCAGCCATCTCCGCCCGCGACACCGGCTCGTTCGGACGAAACGACGTCGAGCTCCGGCCCCGCATCACCCTCAACTGCGCCATCTGCGCAATCGCGGTGCGGCCCTCCTCGAACAAACCAACCGTGTCCGTGAATGCATTGTCCGGGTTCGCTGGCAACGCGATCCCGGCCGGACCCGCCGCCCGCGCCAAGAACAAAGCCATCTGCCAGCGCAGCACCGGGGCCCCCGGATCATACGTAGTCTCCGTCCGGCCCCGCGTAACCTCGAAATGCGCCAAACAATTCACCGCGTCCTCCGCGAACGACCCCACCACATCCACCAAACCCTGCGACTCCAACGCCGGACCCACACACGCCGAAAACACTGGCTCGTTATCAGCCTCGCCCGCCACGCCAGACACCGGCGCCGACCCCACCGCCAACAACGAAGCCACCAAACCCAACACCGCCGCAACAGCCAACCACGACCGCCGCCGCACACCAAACACCACCATCAGAGCATGATTCCTTTCTTTGTCAAATGTTGTCCAACACGACCAAACACAAGCCGAGACCCCCATTATAACAACTACCCCCCCCCCCCCCCGCAACCCCACCGCGAAACCCCAGCTAGATGTGATATTCGGGGGAGGGTTGCCCCTGTCTGGGGGGGTGGTGGAGAGTTCCCATCCCCCGGCCGGGGGATGGGAACTGGGTGGTTGGCGGGTGAGCCCGGGGATAATCTCCCCCCGAGCTGCACAACTAACGAGCGGGCGTTATCAGGGAAACTCGGAAGGCGTTTTCATCGTCGGGATCGCGATCGGCGGTCAATATGTTCCCCGTGGACTGGTCAAAATGGTTCCTGAACCCGAGACGCGAATTCGGGGCCGCTCCCAGGTACTCGATCGACGCGGGCTGGTCATCGTCGGTGACCGCAGACCAGCCGCTGCCGGGCTCGGCGAAGACGTGCATGGAACCCCGCAGGTAGCCCTCGGCGCGGTAGCTGCGGGAGGCCAGTATCTTACCGCCGTCGTCGGTGATGTCCACCCACTGCCCGAAGACCTCGCCCACGTTGCATCCGAGAACCGGCCCGGCGGCGGGGGTGCAGTCCGACGGCGCATCGGGATGATCCGGCGGTCTCAGAACGGCGATCGGCTCCGGGAGGTCATCCCATAGGCCGCTGTCCTCGGTTGAGTCGGGCCGGGAGAACACCAGCACCTTGCCCCGCCGCAGCATGTTCGGCCGGAAGTTGGCCGAGACCGCCACCGTACGGCCGTCGGCCGAGACTGCCACCGACCTTCCGAGCTTCTCGTCGTAAAAAGGAGCGGGGGACGTCAGCTTGGCGTCCGGGTCGTACGCTTGGTTGGCCCAACCGCCGCCGGGCTCGGTGAACAGATAGGCGGCGCCCGCCCATCGGTATCTGACCCCGTCTACGACCTCGTTCAACGCATTGCCGGCTATCACCACCGTGGAGCCGTCCTCGGAAATGGCCAGCTCCCGATCCGCGGTGAGCGCCCAGCTCCACCGGTTCTGGTTGGCGTTGACATCGTCCCCGGCCGGTTCCAGCCGGGCCGAGCCGGAGCCGTTGTCGTCGTCCCATTTTCCGTCGGCGGCGGAGGCGGGCCGCTCATAAAGGAAAACCCCGCCCGCCCGCTTGTGATTGGTAAAGAATCTGGGGGCCCCGGCCGCGATGACGGATTCGTCTTCTGACACGACGACCGAAGAACCCAGCTCGAACCCGTTGCAACCGCAGGAGGTCTCCGCGCCTCCGCGCAAGGTGGAACCGCCCGCGGTCAGTGCGGCGTCCAGAACCCAACCGCCGCCGCTGTCTCTGGTGAAGACATAGACAGCCCCGTCGGTGGCGGCGCCGTCCTGAGGGTGGGTGCCTGATCTATCAATCATGCGGCTGCTGAGCCGGCCGGGCTCGCCCACGACGATCGTGTCGCCCCGGATGTCCACCGCCCAGCCGAACCAACCGCCGGAGGTGGGCAGATTCAGCGACCAGGGTTTGTTCCACCAATCGCTGGTGCTGTAATCCCCGCTGTACGTGGCGGGCTGGGGAGTGGGGGCGGTCAGCCTGGTCGGGGCCGCGTCGTCCACACCGTCGTACACGTACACCGCACCCGCGTAGTTGTTCTCCCGATACGAACCGACCACGACCGTGCCCCCGTCGGCGGCGTAATGGACGATGCCGATGTTGAGCCTGGATACATCCAATCCCAAAGCAGTCGGAACAGGTATCTTCGACAGATCGACCCTCGCCCATTCCGGCGCCAGTGTGAAGAAATTCACGCCCCTCGAGTTGTCGTCGTAGTCGCTTACCGAGATGTGGGCCGCGTCTGCGTCCAAGTCTTCTTCGAAATCGGCCAAGAGCGCCGGACCGTCGAGCGCGTTGAACTGATCGTTGGAGTCGTAGGCGACCATTCTCACCCGGCCGTCGGCGGCGCCGAACACGATCCGGTTGTTCTCGGTGTCGGCCGCCAAGATCCGGCCCGAGGTGGATTCCCCGTCGGCCGGCTCTTTGACCCAGTACACCTCCAGCCGCTCGCTGAACAGGTCCGCCTCGTCGCTCTCCGCCCGCTTCGCGTCGTCTTGGCCGCGCACCAGCCGGGCCTGGATCGTCTCGATCACCGCGGTGTCGGATCTGCGGTTGTAGCTGAGGGCGGCCACCCCCCTGGCGTTGGTGGTCCTCACAATCCGCGCCTCGCCATGTAGATCATGCAGAATCTGGTACCCGTAAGCCCGCCACCTGAAGCCGGCGCCGAAGGCCGCGGCCCGGACCTGCGGCAAAAGGGCGTCTTCGGCTTCTTCGCCCACCCCGAGCGGATCGTCGGAGGTGAAATGTATCCTCTGACCGCGTATCGGGTTGCCGAACTGGTCGGTCAACGTCGCCTCAACGACATGCGCCGCGCCGGAACCCGCCTTGGACGCCTCCTGATACGCAACATCCTGAGAAAGCATCAACGCAGTCGGCGTCGGCTCCGAATCCAACCACACCGCCGCCGCGTCCTCCGCTCCTCCCCCGGACTCCCTCCCGGCCTTCTTCAGATTGGTTTCGTCCATCAACTCCAACGCCGGGCTGCCCAACGGAATGACATCCAAATCCAGGCGAGCCGAATCACCCGTATCCCCGCTCCCCGGACGCGGGTCGGTCTGACGGAACGACAACTCGATGCTCCCTGAAGCGTCCGTCTCATACACCGACGTCGACATCTGCGTCGACTCCTCCGCCGGATCCGACCCCGCATCCACCCGCGTCTCCGACACCGCCACCCTCACCGACACGTCCTCGACCGCCGCCGCCTCGCCGTCCTCGTCCACCACCTGCAGAGTGAACACCACCCGATCGCCGAACCCCAACGAAGTAGCACCCTCCGGCATATCGTCGGTAACCCGCAGCTTCACCCCCGGCTTCGACACCTCCACCTCGACCGAAGACGAAACCGTCTCACCCGCCATGAAACGGTCACCCTCATCACCCGTCCAAGCCCACACCGTCGAAGACTCCCTCAAACCATCCCACGACAGCTCCAAATCACCAGACGGATCAGTAGACAAATCCGCCAGCGAAATCTCACACACCCCGCCCCCGCCCACCACCGACACCACATCCGCATCGCAGCGTCCATCCTCCCCGAACGCCTCACCCGGATCCACAGCCGAGAAAACATCCACCAACGCATCCGGCATCGGCGCCAAGTCGTTGTCGCGCACCGAAACCGCCAACTCCACCGAATCCCCCACCACCGCCTCCGACTCGGCGGCCTGAACCGTCAACCCCGCCGGACGGGCCGCCGTATGCGCCAACATCCGCGTGATGAACACCGCCATCTGCGCCCGCGTCACCAAACCCCCCGGATTGAACAACCCATCAGCCGACCCCCGAGCCACCCCCAACTCGAACATCCGCCGAACCGCCGCATACTGACCCCGAGTCACACTCCCGATATCGGAGAACACCTCATCATCCGCCGAAACATCCGACAAACTCCCGCCGCCCCCGCCCAAAGCGCCCAAACCCAAACCCGACGCCTTCTCAGCCTCAGCCAAAAACGAATCCAACATCTCAGCCATCTCCGCCCGCGACACCGCCGCATCCGGACCAAACGACGTAGAGCTCCGCCCCCGCATCACCCTCAACGCCGCCATCTGCGCAACCGCCGTCCGCGCCGCCTCGAACAACCCCCCGACATCCGTGAACGCCGCCTCCGGGTTCGCCGGCAACGCCACCCCCGCCGGACCCGCCGCCCGCGCCAAGAACAAAGCCATCTGCCACCGCAGCACCGGCCCCCCCGGATCATACGTCGTCTCCGTCCGGCCCCGCGTCACCCCGAAATGCGCCAAACAATTCACCGCGTCCTCCGCGAACGACCCCACCACATCCACCAAACCCTGCGACTCCAACGCCGGACCCACACACGCCGAAAACACCGGCTCGTTATCCGCCTCACCCGCAACGCCAGACACCGGCGCCGACCCCACCGCCAACAACGACCCCACCAAACCCAACACCGACACAGCAACCAACCACGACCGCCGCCGCACACCAAACACAACCATCAGACACAATCCTCTCTTTTGTCGAAACGTTTCCAGCTTGCCGCCGACAAGGCGGCGGGCGGGCATTCATTGTATCAATTACCCCCCCCCCCCCCCCGCAACTTTCGAGGCTTCGCCCGGCAAAACCCCAGGACATTGGCTATACAGACCCGCGCGGCAGCGGTCGCAGCGGACGCAGACTGCCCGATTTCGGGCGGGCGCCGTACTCGGCGCCGACCGCCGCCCGGAACGGTCCGCCCCGGCCGACACCGCCTTCCCCCTCCCCGCAACCCTGCGGACGCGGCCCGGTCGGCCTTACCCTGTATCTACAGCAGCGCCGCCCGCCCGAACCCGGCGGCCGCCGCCCCCGGCCAGATGGGCGGCGTGGGCCTCCAGGGCTTCCCACAACCCGGGAAGGCCCGCCCCGTCGAGGGCCGCCGTCTCCACCACCGGAGGCGTCCATGACCGCTTCGGCCCCATCGCCAACATGGCCTCCAGATCCCGGCGGGCCCGGGCCGCGCCCGGCCGGTCGGCCTTGTTGACCGCGAACACGTCGCCTATTTCCAACAGGCCCGCTTTCTGGGCTTGGACGCCGTCCCCCCAGCCCGGAGCCACGGCCACCACCGTGGAGTGGACGTGATGCATGATCTCCACCTCCGACTGGCCCACGCCCACCGTCTCGACGAGGATCACCTCGAAGCCCGCCCCGTCCAGCACTTCAACCGCTAGGGGCGCCGCCGCCGAGAGGCCGCCCAGATGCCCCCGCCCCGCCATCGACCGCATGTAGACGCCGGGGTCGTCCGCGTGCTCCTGCATCCTGATCCGGTCGCCGAGGACCGCTCCGCCGGTGAGCGGGCTGGACGGGTCGACCGCGATCACCGCCGCCGTGCGGCCCGCCGCCCGGATGATCGGAAGCAAGCCCGACACGAGAGTGCTCTTGCCGACCCCGGGCGCCCCGGTTATACCGATCTTCCTGGCTCCACCTGCATAGGCGGAGAGGCCGGACATCAGGGCCGCCGCCTCCGGGGCCCCCTCCTCGACCGCGCTGACCGCCTTGGCCAAGGCGAGGCGGTCCCCCGCCCTGATCCGCTCGACCCAGTCGTCCGGACCGAGGGGGCCGAACGGTTTGCCCATCAGGAAAACCCGCGCCCCGGGAGGCTCAAACGGCGTTGACGGCCGTAACGCCGGGCACCCGGTCGGTGAGTATCCGCTCGATCCCCGCCGTGAGCGTCATCATCGACATGGGGCAGCCGCTGCAGGCCCCGACCAGGTTCAGGTTCACGGTCCCGTCGTCGTCCACGCCGAGCAGCACCAGGTCGCCGCCGTCGTGCTGGAGGGCCGGACGGATGTACTCCAGGGCGGCGTCGAGCAGGCCGAGGTCCACCCCATCCGCCTCTCGGCGGCTACGCGTGTGAAGGACGACCGGGGTTTCTACAGTGTTCATGTTCGTGTTCGGATGCTCCTGACGGCCGGGGCGGACGGCCGCCGCGGCTCATCGTGAGTCTATACGGAAGACACGCGTAGCCTTCGGTCGGGTTGGCGCCGGTCCTCTCTGCTGCGCACACCTGAGAAGGAAGCGAAGAGAAAGAAGGATATCTGTGATCGAATCTGTAGTCACCTCGAAGGGCCGGACCACCCTGCCCAAAGCGGTGCGGGAGGCTCTGTCGGTGGCGCCCGGAGACCGGGTGCGCTACATAATCGCCGGAGATGAGGTCCGTATCATGGCGGCGCGTTCCATCGAACGGCTGTACGGGGCGCTTGCTTACGATGGGCCGCCGGTAACCCTCGAAGACATGGAACGCGCCGCCGCAGAGGGGGCCGCCCGGGCGTGATCGCAGCAGTTGCGAACGCCGTCGTGCACTGCCTCGGCCTCCACAGGCGCCGGGGCTATTCTCGCCTCTGGGAAGGAGTTGCAGCGTGCGAATCGCGGTCGGGGCCGACCATGCCGGTTACCCGCTCAAGGAACGCCTGATCCGCTCCCTCGAGGGGGAGCACGAGGTCATCGACCTCGGAACGCACTCCGCCGATTCGGTCGACTACCCCGACTATGCGGCGGCGGTGGGCGAAGCGGTGCGGGGAGGGCGGGCCGAGCGGGGCATCGCAGTTTGCGGGTCGGGGGCGGGCGCGGCCATAGCCGCCAACAAGCTGGCCGGAGTGCGGGCGGTCCTGACCCACGATCTCTACACCGCCCGCCAAGCGGTCGAGCACGACGACGCCAACGTCCTGTGTCTGGGCGGCCGGGTGATCGGAGAGAGCCTCGCCCTCGACTTGGCGCGGATCTTCCTCGGCGCCTCCTTCTCCGGCGAACCCCGCCATGTGCGGAGGCTGGCCAAGATCGCCCGGCTGGAGGAGGCGGGGTAGCCCGGCGGCCCGTCTACAGGCCCGCCGTCCACTCCGAGGTGCGGTCTGTCATCCAGTCGATCAGCTCCCCGCGGGTCCGTCCGCCGCGCTTCGGCGCCCTGAACCCGTGGTCGGCGCCGGGAACGATCTCGACCACGGCCCGCTCCAGCGGCCTCAGCCAGCGGTCCACCATCTCGGGAAGGGCCATCGAATCCCGGCTTCCGGTGAAGAACAGCATCGGCGCCCGCACCTCGGGGAGGTGATCGGCGCGGGGGCTGTCCGGGTGCCCGGCCGGATGGAGGGGGTAGGCGTAGAACACCAGCCCGGCGCAGGGTTCGCCCGCCGCCGCCAGATAGGACGCCATCCGCCCGCCCATCGAACGCCCCGCCATCACGAACCGGGGGAAGCGCCGCCGCAGCCAGGCCGCCGCCGCCCGATGGCATTCGAGAAGAACCTCCCGGCGGTCGGGGGGAAACCGGCGCCCGGCCTCCATATACGGATAGTCGAAGGTCAACACCGGATGGCCCCGCCGGGCCAGGCCGTCGCGGAGGGAGGTGATGCCCGGGTGGCCCTGGCCCGCCCCCGCTCCGTGGGCGAGGAGCACGGCCGGCCCGGATGGACGCCGGGGCCGCGCCCAGCGGCCCGACACCGCCTGCCCGCCCCATCGGATCACAACCCGTCTCGGCACAGCCCTCCCCTCGCCCTTCGGCGGTCCGGCGCGGCGGGCCGGTATCGTTGCCCCCCATGGACAGTACCCGCCTGACCGCCTCCGCCGATGTAACGGTGTTCGCCGGCCCCGCCGAGCTGGCCGCCGGAGCGGCGGAGAGAACCGCCGCCTTCATCCGGGGCAGAGCCGCCGAAATCCCCCCCTCCAGGCAGGTAACGGCGGCGATGGCGGGCGGATCGACCCCGGCCGGGGCCTACCGCCTCCTGCGGGAGATGGATGTGCCGTGGGAGCGGGTGTGCGCCTGGGTGGGCGACGAGCGGTACGTCCCGCCGGACCATCCGGACAACAACGGGGCCATGATCGGACGCCTGCTGCTCGACGGCACAGGGGCCCGCTTCCTCAGAACGCCCTGGGAGGATGGCCGCTCGGCGGCTTGGGCCGCGGCCGAATACGAAAAGACGCTGCTCGAAGCCCTGGCCGGCGACCGCGGGGGGCCCCGCCCCGACCTGGTGCTGGCGGGCATGGGAAGTGACGGGCACACCCTCTCGCTGTTCCCCGGCTCGCCCGCCCTCGAGGAAACCGACCGCTGGTACACGGCCAACCCGGCGGGGCCGGGTCCGGACTGGCGGCTCACCGCCGCCTACCCTCTGGTCCACCGGGCGAAGCAGATATATGTGCTGGCCTCGGGCGAAGCCAAGGCGGCGGCCCTGGCCGAGGCGCTGGAACCTGCGGGGGGGCCTCCCCTCCCCGTCCGCCGCCTGATGGAGGGGGAGGCGCCGGCGGCCTGGCTGGTGGACGAGGCGGCCGCTTCCCGCCTGACCGGATAGACGAATGGAAACCGTCCGCTGGACGCCTGCCGGCCCGCTCGACCTCTCATCGACGCTCGACCGCTGCGCGCGCCATGGTCCGAACCTGACCAACGTCGTCTCGCAGGGGTATCTGTACCGCACGACCGCCCGCTCCGGCGCCCCGTACCGCATCCGCCAGCTGCCCGACGGCGCAATCGAGGTGGGCGCCCCGCACGACTTGGACGAGGCGGCGGCCGAGTCGCGGTTCCGCCTGGGCGAAACGCTGCCGCTCGAACCGCTGCGCGAGGTGGCCGAGCGGGTTCCCGCCGTCGCCGACCAGCTCCGCCGCACGCCGGGTTCCCGCCCTTCGATCAATCCGTCGGCGGTCGAGTCGCTGGTGTCCTCGATCAGCTCCCAGCAGGTCAACATGCGCTGGTCGGCCACCCTCCTGACCCGGCTGGTCGAGCGGTACGGTACGGCCTTGGAGCTGGACGGGGTGCGGATTCGGCGGTTCCCCGAAGCCGAACGGCTGGCCGAGGCCGATCCGGGCGAGCTCAGGACCATGCAGTTCAGCACCCGCAAGTCCGAGTACATCGCGGGCGCGGCCAGAGCGCTGGCGGAGGGGGAACTCGACGGGTTGGAGGAAGACAGCAGCGAGCGGGTGATCGAGCGGATCACCGCCGTCCGGGGCTTGGGCCGATGGACGGCCGACTGGTTCCTGGCCCGCTGTCTGGCCCGGCCCGACGCGGTGGCGGCGGGAGACCTTGGGGTGCGCAAGGTCGTCTCCCGGTATGCGGCCGGCGTGGACGAGGTGATGCCGGAGGCCGACGTGCGGGCAGCCGTCGAATCCTGGGGGGACGGCGGCAACTGGGCGGTCCATCTGCTGCTCGAGCGGTGGGCGGACGACGGCCCGGCTCAGCAGCGGCGGAAGTCCCGCGGCGCCGCCCGGGGGCCGTAGGCGGGGGCCCGCCCTGCGTACCGTTCCAGCAGCCTGACCACCCGCCCCCGTTGCCCGGCATAGGGCGCCAGCAGTTCCAACATCCGCTCATCGGTTGCCCGCGGCTCGCGGGCCAGCGCCCACGCCACCGTGTTGGGAAGGTGGTAATCCCCCACCGGAACCGCGTCCGGGTCGCCCCTCACCACATTGAGCGCCGAGGCGCTGGTCCAAGGTCCGACGCCGGGCAGCGAATGGAGCAGCCGGTACAGGTCGTCCAGCCTGCCGTCGGCGGCGGCTTCCAGGCGAGGGGCCTCCCGGCACACCCGGATCACGGCCTCGGCCCGCTTCTGCTCCACCCCCAGGGGATGGAAGTCGCAGTACCCGAGCGCGGCCAGGCGGGCCGGGTCGGGCGGGAGGCGGAGCCCGCCGGGTCCGGGGGCCGGCTCTCCGTAGCGGAAGGTGATCTGCCGGTGGCTGCGGGCGGCTTCTACGCCGGTCACCTTCTGACCCAGGATGATGGGGATGAGCACCTCGACCAGCCCGCCTACCGCGGCCAGCCGCATCCCCCGCCCCAACCGGGCCGCCCGCCGCACCGCCGGATGCCGGGGCGCCAGAGCCGAAGGGTCGTCGAACTCCCCCACCCACGCCGGTATGCGGTCGAGCGCCTCCTCGGCCCCCTCCCCCCAGGCGTCGACCGCCAGCTCCCGGCCCCGCAGGCGCATCCACACCGCCGCCGGCCCCGACCGGGTGCGGGTGGCCCTCCACAGCCCGTCCCGGCGGACCTCGAGAGAAGGCCCCTTCAGACCCCCCACCACCAGGGTGGCGCGCAGATCCAGCGGGCGGGCCAGGGCGAGCACCCGAGACCGAGGCGGCGCCAACCCGGCCGCACGATTCGACATCCCCTCAAGGTACCAGCCCCCTGGGGCGCCCGCTCGACCCACTCCAACGCGTAGAGCCCCTAAAACCAGGGCCTCTTGTTCTCTATGTATGTCCGGTGAAACTCCTCGTCGCTCTTGAGCAGGTAGATGATTCCTTCGATTGCCGTCATGCCGCCTATCACCGCGTTCATCAGGAACCCGGGCCGGTAGAACCCGTAAGCGAACAAGGCCAACAACACCACGCCCTGCGTGTAATAACCGAGGTAGAACTTGTGAACACCCAATCCACCCATGAGGATTGCCGCCGCTCCCGCGACACCTCTACTCTTCACCGGAACATCCCATTGCGTTTTGCAACTCCTGACCAGGCCCCCCGGGCCTCGTTGTTCAAAGGCCTTTGGGGTGCCAGACGGTTTTGATTTCGGCGAAGGCGGCGATGGCGTAGGGGCTCTGGGCGGCCTGGTCGTCCATCCAGTCGAACTTGGGGCCGGGGGGAGGCGCCACCCGCTTCACGCCGGCGGCGGCGGCCGCCTCCAGCTCGACCGCCTTCTCCGGGTCGGCGCCGCATAGGTCCAGGGCGTCCACGTCCAGATGGGAGGCCAGATAGGGCGCCGTCGCCGATTTGGGGCCGGTGAGGATGTTCACCGCCCCGGCCGGCACATCGGCGGCGGCCATCGCCTCGGCCAAGGCGACGGCGGGCTCGGGCCGGCTCTCTGAAGCCAGCACCACCGCCGTGTTGCCCGGCGTGATCACCGGCGCCAGCCGGGACACCAAGCCCAGCAGGGCCGGCGCCTCCGGGGCGATCACCCCCACCACCCCGGTCGGCTCCGGCGCGGAGATGTTGAAGAACGGCCCCGACACCGGGTTCAGGTTCCCCAGCACCTGCTGATACTTGTCCGCCCACCCCGCATACCAAACCAGGCGGTCGACCGCCTTCGACGCCTCGCGCCGGGCCTTGGCGGCGGCCGCCCCCGACAGCCGCAGCTGCTCGGCGAAAACGGCCGCCCGGTCTTCCACCATTTCGGCGATCCGATAGATGATCTGACCGCGGTTGTATCCGGTGCGGGCGGCCCAGCCGGGCTGGGCGCGGCGGGCGGCCCTCACCGCCGCGCGCAGGTCCTTGCGGCCCGCGGCCGCCGCCCGGGCGGCCACCTCCCCCCGATGGTCGAGAACCGGATAGGTGCGGCCCGACTCGGAGCGGGGAAAATCCCCGTCCACATACAGCTTGTAGGTCTTGCGCACCTCGATCCGCCCGCTCACAGCCCGCCCCCTCCCCGCAGATAGGGAAGCAGGCCGTGGCGGCCGCCCTCCCGTCCGAACCCCGACTCCCGGTATCCCCCGAACGGAGAGGCCGGGTCGAACTTGTTGTAGGTGTTGGCCCACACCACCCCCGCCCGCAGCCGGTCGGCCATCCACAGGATTCGGGAGCCCTTGGAAGTCCACACCCCGGCCGACAGTCCGTAGGGGGTGTTGTTGGCCTTCTCCACCGCCTCGGCGGCGGTGCGGAAGGTCATGACCGCCAGCACCGGCCCGAAGATCTCCTCCCTGGCGATCCGATGGCCCTGCGACACGCCCATGAACAAGGTGGGGGGGAACCAATAGCCCTGCTCGGGAAGGGCGCAGGGAGGCTGATACATCTCGGCGCCTTCGTCTACCCCCGCCGCCGCCAGCCCGATTATCTTGTCCAACTGCGCCCGGCTGTTTATGGCGCCCACATCGGTGTTCTTGTCGAGCGGATCGCCCACCCGCAGAACGGCCAGCCTCGCCTTCAGCTTGGACATGAAGGCTTCGTACATCGACTCCTGCACCAACAGGCGGCTTCCGGCGCAGCACACATGGCCCTGGTTGAAGAATATGCCGTTGACCACCCCTTCCACCGCCTGATCTATGGGGGCGTCGTCGAAGACGATGTGGGGCGCCTTCCCCCCCAGCTCCAGGGTGAGCCTCTTGCCCGAACCGGCCAGCCGCTTCTGGATCAGCTTGCCCACCTCGGTGGAGCCGGTGAACGCCACCTTGTCCACTCCGGGGCGGGCAACCAGCTCGGCGCCCGTTTCGCCGCCCCCGGTAACGATGTTCAGGACTCCGGGCGGCAGCCCCGCCTCGGCGGTGAGGCGGGCGAAAGCCAGAGCGGTCAAGGGCGTGGTCTCGGCCGGCTTGAGCACCACCGTGTTGCCGGCGGCCAAGGCGGGCGCCGCCTTCCAGGCCAGCATGAGAAGGGGGAAGTTCCAAGGGATCACCTGGGCGGCCACCCCCAGCGGACGGGCGTCCAGACCGGGGAAGGCGTATTCCAGTTTGTCGGCCCATCCGGCGTAGTAGAAGAAATGGGCCGAGGCCAAGGGCAGATCCACGTCGCGGGATTCCTTGATCGGCTTGCCCCCGTCCAGCGTTTCGAGCACCGCGAACTCCCTCGACCGCTCGGCCAGCATACGGGCCAGCCGGTACAGGTACTTCGCCCGCTCTTTGCCTTCCATCCGCCCCCAGGCGCCGTTGTACGCCTTGCGGGCGGCCGCAACCGCCCGGGCCGCGTCCTCGGCCCCTCCTTCGGCCGCCCGGCTCAGGGTCTCTTCGGTGGCCGGGTTGACGGTGGGGGTGTAGCGTCCGGCGGCGGGCGGGCTGGATTCCCCGTCGATCCAGTGGCCGTAGCTCTCGTCGATGGAAACCAGGTCGGCCGCCTCGAGGGAGACGTCGTAGTCGAGTCCGGCGGGGACTATCTCCCCTCTCTTGGCGGGCGTCCGGCCGGCCATCTCGGTCAGTCCTCGGTGAAGTAGTCAGGAGACTGGTAGCGGCCCTCGCGCACCCAGCGGATCTGCATGAGGAGGTCGTTCAGGAGGCTGGACGCCCCGAACCGGAAGCGGGAGGGGGTCAGCCAGGCGGGCCCCAGCGTCTCGGAGACCATCACGAGGCCGCGCACCGCTTGCTTGGCCCTCTTTATTCCGCCGGCCGGTTTCATGCCCACCGCCCGCCCGGCGGCGGCGTAGAAGTCGCGGACCGCCTCCAGCATCACCAGGACCACCGGAGGGGCGGCGGCGGGCTGTATCTTGCCGGTGGAGGTCTTGATGAAATCGGCGCCGGCCGCCATCGCCAGCATGGAAGCCCGCCGCACGTTGTCAAAGCCGCCCAGCTCGCCGGTCTCGAGTATCACCTTCAGGCAGGCGGGCGCGCAGGCTTCTCGGACGGCGGTTATCTCCTCGTACACCTTCATGTAGTCGCCGGAGAGGAAGGCGCCGCGGTCGATGACCATGTCGATCTCGTCGGCGCCCTCGGCAACCGCCCAAGCCGCCTCGGCGGTCTTCATCTCCAGAGGGGCCTGGCCGGAGGGGAAGGAGGCGGCCACCGAGGCCACCCGCACCCCGGTCCCCGCCAAGGCGCCGGCCGCCGTCCGCACCAGGTTGGGGTAGACGCAGAGGGCCGCCGCCGGAGGAATGGACGGGTCGGCGGGGTCGGGCCGGGCGGCCTTGGAAGCCAGCTGGACGATCTTGCCCGGCGTGTCCCGGCCTTCGAGGGTGGTGAGATCGCACAGGCGCACCGCCAAGTCGAGGGCGGCCAGCTTCGAATCCCCCTTGACCGAGCGGGCGGCGAGCGCCGCGGCCCGCTCGGCGGCGCCCACCTCATCCACCGGTGGAACGGCGCGCAGATAGGACTCGACGGCCTTGGGGGTAACCGAAGGGCCGAGAACTGGGGGGGCCGCAAGAACGGTCGCGGGCATTGACATCAAGGTCAGTATATCGGATCGTAAGCTTTAGGAAGCTGTCTGTTCTGTCTTATCCTCAACCTGCCTTATGCTGTCGGATAGTTGACACTTAACACATTCCCTGCTAAGGTGATCCCTTAACTTGCCTTAGGAGGGGCCCTTTCCCATGGAAGACTGTGCTGAACTATGAAAGATAAACGCGATCCCAATGACCCAAGAATAGTCGTCGGCTGTCTGGTACGATGGATAATACACGGAATATTCGGTGTTGTTGATGCCATAGATAGTGGACGAGCTACTGTCTCAATGGAAACAAATGAGACTCTTAACTTTTCCATTGCGTCTGGCGTTCTCAAGAGGGTACTTATAGAAATTGGTACTCAAGTTACGACAGTAGATCAACCGGATATTGTTGGGGTAGTAATTGGGTCGGTTCCCAATCAACCACAACCAACGTGGCGGGTCCAATTTCCCAGTCAAAGTGCCATGATAGTTGAGAGTGGACTCCGACCAGCCATTATAAGAGACCCTCTAGAAAGATTGCGCAACGGATATATTGGAACCCCAAAGGACTTCGACTTAAAATCAGTTGCTACCGATCTATGGACCCAGCATCTCCATAACGACTTGATATCTTTTGCTCACGCTCAAGTAGACTTCAAACCATACCAGGTTGGAGTAGTGCACCGTGTAATAACAGAATATCCTCATCGATTTCTACTATGTGATGAAGTAGGTTTAGGAAAGACGATTGAGGCGGCAATGATTGTTAAAGAGCTTTGCGCTCGCAAAGCAGTCAATCGTATCCTGATACTGGTACCGTCAGGACTATTACGGCAATGGCAATTTGAGTTGAAGACCAAATTCAACGAGACGTTCGCCATATATAATCGTGATACTATTCGATACTTACAAAACCAACAAGGTATAAAACACCCATGGACACAAAACAACAAGATCATCGCTTCGCATACTTGGGCATCGCGAGCCGATATACGAGAACAAATATCCGCTGTCAATTGGGATATGATCATCGTTGATGAAGCTCATCATGTTCGTAGTCAAAGATCTGGAAACAGCATCAAACTTACTAATCTCTATCGCTTAGTGGAAGCGCTCATTGCTCGTCCGGAATACGCTCGACGTTCGGTACTGTTTCTAACAGCAACACCAATGCAACTACAGTACCACGAGTTATATTCGCTGGTAGAAATGCTTGATCCGATTTTGTTCTCCTCTGAGGAAGACTTTACTCGCCACCTTCAGTCTCGTTCTGACTTAAATAACATAATCGACAACCTTCGTCATGTTGGCATCCCAACACAACCCGACGATTTAAATGAGCTTGCTAGGATGGTCGCTGACTTTCTCAAGCTACCTATTGAAGAGGCGACATCCCTCGTTAGCTCCAATGATCCAGATCTGATTATCCGGCGATTGAGTAAAGCGCATAGGCTGAGTGAAATCCTGATCCGAAATCGTAGAAATAGCGTTGGCAATTTTCAACCAAGGTCTGCCTTTAGATGGCCTGTTAAACCAACAGAATTAGAACGCAAAATACACCAAAGTCTAAACGCAATAGTAGCCCAAGGATTTGCTCTTGCAGAGCTTACCAATTCAAGAGCACTCGGATTTGTAATGACAACTTTTAAAAAGTTAGCCGCTAGTTCAAGTCGTGCGTTACTAAAGTCACTGACCGGTCGACGAAATAGGCTTCTTGCCATAGAGAGGCAGTCTAGCATTACTATAAATATTGAAGATGCTGAAGAGGCTCTGGAATCCGATACTCTCGCAACAGATGTTATCAACTCACTTGATATATCCAATGAACAAGGGATCGCAGATCTCAATAAATTAATAGGCCTGTTATCCGAAGTAAAGGTAGATTCTAAAGCCGTAGTCTTGAGAAATGAACTTCATAAGCTATTCCAAGCCAAACCTAATGCCAAGGTCATCATATTCACTCAATTCAGAGAGACTCAGGAGATGCTCAAAGAAATATTGGAAGAATCGGATTGGGGAGTTCATACCTTCCATGGTCAACTGAAGCCACTACAAAAAGATCAATCAATAGAATCCTTCCGGTCAGCAACTGGCCCTCAGGTTCTTATATCAACGGAGGCAGGAGGGGAGGGACGTAATTTCCAATTTTGTCATTACTTGGTCAACTACGATTTGCCTTGGAATCCGATGAAAGTAGAGCAAAGAATTGGGCGTATAGATAGAATAGGTCAGAATCAACCCATAATGGTATTCAATCTATTTGTAGAAGAAACAATAGAGGAAAGAGTTCTAGATGTTTTAGAACACAGGATTCATCTTTTTACAGAGGCAATTGGTGGTTTAGAACCTATTCTTGGTGAAATTGAATCCGATATACGTAAGTCTATCCGCCTAGCTGGAGAAATTCGCGAAAACCACTTCGCTTCCTTGGCAAGAGATACTGAGAAAAAGGTTAAAGCACGGAAAGAAGCCGAGGAGCAAATGGCTGACCTGATGCTTGACAAACGAAGCTTCGGAACTAAGATCTTCAAAACCGCACGCGGTATTGATGAGCTTGTGACTTCTAAGGACTACGAACAATTCCTAATCAAATTACTCAAAGCCGCTAATACCTATATTAAGCCAACAACTGTGCGTGGAGTCTATGAGATAATGTTTCACCCACCTTTGACTATGGAGATTCCTAAAATAATTGACGAACAAGATCAACGTTTAGTATGTTTCATTCCAGGACAGCAGACAGACTCCGAAATGATAGAATATATGGGGTTCGGTCATCCAATTATTGATTATTTAACAAAGTCTTGTATCTATAATTGGCTCGATGGTACAGCTACAATTAAACGGATGAAGGGATTTCCATATGCAGGTTGGCAGTTCAACTGGTTAGTGACTATTGGGTCTTTGAGAACTCGAAGTTTTATGCATGCAACCTTCATCAGTAATGATGGTGTGGTTGATCGCGGTCTTGGATTACGACTATTGAAATCCAGTAGATATACGACAAACGAGTCTGCTTCTTGTGAAATAGACTCTGATGACCTAAGCAGAGCATACGAAGTGGCCTTATCGGACGTTGGAGCACTATTAATAGAAGAATCTATAGAGGCCAAAACGAATATGACCGAACATGGAGAAGAGGAACGCTCACGTATTGAGGCACTTCATAAACAACGAAGTCGAGCTGCGAATGATCGGCTTGAGAGGGTTAGGCTGACTCTTGAGAGACTAGCGTTATCGGACCGCCCCGAGGACCAATCGGTTGTTCCCATGTGGCGCGCCAAGTTAGAACGAGCCGAAGCTGAGCTACATCAGGTTGATCGAGATCAAGACGACATGCTCAACGACCTCAGGCAGAGACTGCAATCCGCCAGCCAGTATAAGCTTCTCAACGCAGCTCGGATACTTGTGTAGTGAACCAAGCCAACAGGCGATGCCGCCCCCACCTCGTCCACCGGCGGCACGGCGCGTAGATATGACTCAACGGCCACCCCCGCCAAGTCCCGCCGGGCGACGGAAGGGTTGCGCACCGGAGGTGGATGTGGTGATCGGCACCCAAGGCCTGCTGTTGAGAGTCGTCGAAGGACCGATGACCCGAGGGGCCGGTGCGGGCGGGAGGACGGGGGCCGGGGCTGACATCCGGGGCCAAGCCTATCGGAGTCCCAAAATTGTCACACCCCCTCCGTACCATGTCGGCATGGAACCAATCACTATTTTCGCCTTCATCCTGGCGGCGCTCGGGCTGGCGGCGGCCCTGATCGCCGCGATCCGGTACCGCCGCCCCCAGCCCGCCCCCGCGCCTGTTCAGGCCGCCCAGCATCAACAGATGCAGGCCTATCTCGAGCAGGCGCGGACCTTGAGCGAACACGAACGGGAGCTGTTCGACCAGAAGTGGGGCGGGGTCACGGCCCAGATGAACAGGGACCTCACCGGCCTGAGCCGGCTGGTGGCCGACCTGCAGAAGGAACGGGCCGCCCAGCACGAGGGGCTGACCCAGAATCTTCGGAACGCGGCCTTACAGCAGAAAGACCTGCTCGACGCGACCGAGAAGCTGCACCGCGTCCTCAGCAACAGCCAGGCCCGGGGCCAATGGGGGGAGCGGATGGCGGACGACATCCTGCGGTTGGCGGGCCTGAAGGAGGGGGTGAACTACCGGAAGCAGCAGACCACCGCCGCCGGCACCCGGCCCGATTTCACCTTCCTGCTGCCGGGCGGTCTAGACCTGCACATGGACGTCAAGTTCCCCCTGGAGAGCTACGTCCGCTGCCTGGAGGCCCCGTCCGGCTCGGAGCAGAGCCAGGCGCTGCGGGACTTCGGCCAAGCCGTGCGGGGCCACGTGAAGACCCTCGCTTCGCGGGACGACTACAAGGAGTCGGAGAACACGGTCGAGTTCGTCTTGATGTTCATCCCCAACGACGGGGTGTACGCCTTCATCCACGAGCACCACGGACAGGTGTTGGACGAGGCGCTCGGAGCCCGGGTGGTGGTCTGCTCCCCCTCGACCCTGTTCGCCATGCTCTCCCTGGTGCGCCAGGCCGTGGAGACCCTGGCGCTGGAACGGTCCTCCCAGGAGATCCTCGATCATCTGTCCCGATTCGGAGAACAGTGGCAGAAGTACGTAGACAAATACGAGCTGGTGCAGAAGCGCCTACGGCTGCTCAGCGAGGCGTTCGACGACCTGACGGGGGTGCGCACCCGGCAGCTGGAACGGGAGCTGGACCGCATCGAGAACCTGAAGCACCAATCCGGCCAAACCGCCCTCGACATGTGACGCCGCGCCGGAAAAGTCAACGCAGACCGCCGCCGCCGGCGGGGAAGTAGCCCGGCAGCCGGGCTATCGTTTCATCCTCAGGAGTGCCCGCCGGCAAGGAGTTGGGAAAGATGAAAATGCGGTCTGGGCGGCGCACCCGTATGGCAACCGCCGCAGCCGTGCTGCTGTTGTCGGCGGCCTCCCTCCTCCCCGCCGCCGCCCAGACCGAAGCGGCGACGGGGGGCGGGCCGGCCCAGACAGGCCGGACGGCGTGCCCCGACCCGCCGGGGGTCTACCTGCTCCTGTGCCGGGTGTACGAGCTGGTCGGCTCGGCCTTCGCAGATACGGTGGAGGTCGAGATCCTGGCCGAAGGAGCGGCCCGAGGTGCTGATAGGGCCGAACCCGGCCCAGGTTCGGGGAGAGCGGCCCCGCCTTGCCCCCTGCCCGCCCCCGAATTCGATCGGGTCTGCCGGAAGATAGAAGCGGCGGGCGGCGGAGAGGCGGCGGTATGGGCGGCGGCGGCGGGGATGATCGCCTATCTGGGCGACCCCAACTCGTATTTGATGACGCCGGAACGGCGCCAAAGGCTGCTGTCGGCCATCGACAACGTTTCGACCGGACGCCTCGGCTTCGGCTTGGCCCTGATGGACGGGCGCCGGCCCTGCGAGACGGTGTCGCCCTCCTGCCGTCCGGTCGTCTTCGAGGTCTATCCGGAGAGCCCTGCGGCCCGAGCCGGCCTGGCGGCGGGGGACGTGCTGGCGGGGCTGAACGGCCCGCTCCCCGCCGAACTCGCATGCCGGCACCTGCCGGGCCTCGACCGGTTCACCCCGGGAGAGGCGGTAACGGTCGAGGTGATCCGCGAAGGCCGACCTCTGGAGTTCTCGGCCGAAGCCGCCCGGCTGAAAATCCCATCCGTCCGCAGCCGGGTGGTCGACGAAACCATCGGCTATATGCGGCTCGATTCCTTCAACCAAAGCGCCGGAACCGATCTCAAGGAACAGCTGCGGGAGCTGCTGGAAGCCGGAGTCTCCGCTCTGGTGCTGGACCTTCGCAACAACCGGGGGGGCTACATGCAAACGGCGTTGGATGTCGCCGCCCTGTTCCTCCGAGACCAGACAGAGGGCGGCCGGCGGGTAACCAAGCGGGGGGAAGGCACCTGGTCGGTCGAGGGAAACGGCATCGCCTCCGACCCGGCCCGCCTGCCCATGGCCGTGGCCGTGAACGGAATATCCGCCTCTGCCTCAGAGATACTGACCGCCGCTCTGGCGGGCAACGGTCGGGCCGAGGTAGTCGGCGAACGAACCTACGGCAAGAACAGCGGACAGCGCCTGTGGGAAATCGACGACGAGGACGGCAACCTGATCGGTGTGCTCTCCCTGACCGGTTTCCGCCTGCTCGGCCCGCGCGGTTCGAGCTTCTCGGACGGCATCCCCCCAGACGCGGAGATGAACCTCCCGATGTGCCTCCACCCCGAAGAAACCGCCCGCCGGGCAACTGGTGCCCTCCCTCCTCTCCACGTTTCGCGAAGCCTCGAACAGATTGAAGCTACTTGACCGTCACGATCCAGTCGTCTATGCTCTGATGAGTACGCTATCTTCCCTCAAGGATTGTCCACAACAGGCGGGCTCATATTCTCGCGAGTAAGGAACCAACTATGACTGGCAAACCTGATAGCAACGCCCAGGAAGGAACGGCGCTAGTCGTTGGGGCATTAGTTATCTGGCACCCACATAAATTGTTGGGTGTAATAGAAGCTATAGAAAATAGACACGCCACTGTTAAATTGGATGACGGTAGAACCATTCCCTTCCTCACTGATGCAGGAGTTCTTGCAAGAGTGATAGAAGTCGGATCCCGAGTTGTAAGAGCGAACAAACCAGATAACCCTGGGGTAATAACAAGAGCAATATCAGGTCAACAACAACCTACCTGGCAGGTAACTTTCCCAAATAGCACAGAAATGATCCTAGAAAGTGGACTCAGACCAGCACTTAATAAAGACCCCTTAGAAAGATTACTAGACGGACATATAGGTCATCCGACTAACTTTAACCTTAAATCAGTTGCCGCAGACCTTTGGACACAGCATCTCCATAATGATTTAGTTTCACTTGCTTATGCTCGAGTTGATTTAAAACCTTATCAAGTTGGTGTAGCGCACCGCGTTATTACAGAGTATCCGCATCGATTCCTACTGTGTGATGAAGTAGGACTGGGAAAAACAATTGAAGCAGGAATGATTGTAAAGGAGCTTCGCGCTCGTCAAGAGGTTAAGCGCATCCTTATATTAGTACCTTCAGGTATACAACGACAATGGCAGTTTGAATTAAAGACTAAATTCAACGAGGCCTTTGCTATCTACAACAGACACACAGTCGCTTATTTAGAAAACCAAGGTATTGAGCATCCATGGTCACATCACGACTTGATTATTACTTCACATACCTGGGCATCCCGGGACAATATACGACGACAGATCACCTTAATGAATTGGGACATGATCATCGTTGACGAGGCTCATCATGCTCGAAGACAAAGATACGGAAACACTATCCGGTTAACTAAGCTCTACCGCTTGGTAGAGTCATTAATTGCCGGTCCAGAACACATACGAAGACCAGTACTACTATTAACAGCAACACCTATGCAACTTCAACACCATGAACTATATTCATTAATAGAAATGCTCAATCCTACTCTTTTTTCTTCGGAAGATGATTTTATTAGCCATGTCCGTTCTCGCTCCGGTATCAGTAAGCTGACCGAGAATCTAGAAACAAACTCCTCATTTTCATCAAATGAAATTCAAAGTACAGCCCAAAAGGTAGCTCACCATCTAGAGTTACCAGTTGATAAAGCAACAGAGCTCGTGCAAAATGATAGACCCAAGATCATTGACCAATTAAAGGCTAAGCACAGACTAAGTGAAGTCTTAATCCGTAACCGCAGAAAACGAGTAGGTAATTTCCAACCGCGTTCTGCCTTTAGATGGCCAGTCACACCCACACAGCTAGAACGGAATATCCATTTAGAATTAAATAATCTTATACAGGAAGGGTTTGATTTTGCCCTGAACATTTCCAACTCAAACTCTAGGCAAGCCCTTGGATTCTTACTGACCACTTTCAAAAAGTTAGCTGCTAGCTCAAGCGCTGCTTTGCTCAAGTCCCTAATTAAACAACGCGATAAAATGGGTTTGCACAATAATGACCAAACGGATTTTGATATTGAGGAGGCTGAAGAAGCTCTTGAATCAGATATTAATTCTGCACAGGTGATGGCTGAATTGCTTCACCCATATTTAAACAGAAAAAACACCGTTATAAATGAGTTGATTAATCACTTATCTTGTATAAAACGCGATTCTAAAGCCGCAGTATTGATAAATCAGCTTAACAAACTGTTCCAAGATGAATGGAATACTAAGGTTATAATATTCACACAATTTCGGGAAACCCAAGAGATGCTTAGAAAGTTGCTGGCAGATCAAAACTGGGGAGTTCATATCTTTAATGGTCGCCTAAACCCGCTACAGAAAGACAAATCGGTAGAATCCTTTCGTCTAGCAACTGGACCTCAAATCCTTATATCTACAGAGGCGGGAGGAGAAGGACGCAATTTTCAGTTCTGTAGCTATATTGTTAACTATGACTTACCATGGAATCCGATGAAGGTGGAACAAAGAATCGGTCGAGTTGACAGAATCGGCCAGAACCATCCTGTTGTAGTATTCAACCTGTTTGTAGAAGATACGATTGAAGAGAGGGTCCTGGATGTTCTTGAACACAGAATACAACTATTTACCGAAGCAGTTGGTGGCCTGGAACCAATTCTCGGTAAAATTGAATCTAATATACGTAAGTCCATCCGCTTTGCAGGAGAAAGGAGAGATAGGTATCTAGAAAATATAGCACAAAAAACTGAGGATCAAGTTGAAGAAGTTAGGCGTGCTGAACAGAAAATATCTGATTTTATACTTGATAACAAAAGCTACGGAACCAATATACTCCGAACCGCTCGAGGTATTGATGAAATAGTATCTTCCCAAGATTATGAGAGGTTTTTGTTAAAGTTACTCAAGTTTGCCAATACCTACATCAAGCAAACAAGAGAAATGGGTGTATATGAAATAATGTTTCACCCACCACTGACGATGTCAATTCCTGAATTAATAGCAAATCAAGATAGGCGTCTTGTGTGTTTTGATCCCAGACACAAAGTAGATTCTGAAGGTGTAGAATATTTGGGTTTTGGACACCCTATCATTGACTACTTGACCCATCTTCTTATTGAAGAAGATCTTGATGGGCTAGCTACAATTCGACAGAAGGAGGGATTTGATTCCACAGGTTGGCAGTTTAACTGGCTAGTTACTATCGGTTCCTTGCGGCCCCGCACCTTCGTCCATCCAACCTTTGTAAGTGATGATGGTACTATTGATCGTGATTTAGGATATCAGTTGTTAAACTCTAGCCGAATAGGATTGGTATCGGACATTGTTAATCATGATATCAATAATGGTGACCTTAATAAGGCTCATGATATCGCTCTGTCAGACGTTGGGGCATTGGTATATGAACAATCATTAGAGGCACAGAGAGAGATGACCAATCGCGGAGACGAAGAGCGTTCACGAATAGAAGCACTCTTTAAACGACGAACGCGAGCGTCAAATGATAAACTTGAGCAGGTTCGTCTTACCCTTCAAAGACTAGAGCGGTCAGAAAGCTCAAAAGACCAGGCAGTCGTACCCATGTGGCGCCGCAATCTTGAAATAGCTCAAGCTGAGCGTAATCAGGTAGACCAAGATCGTATTGACATGCTAAAAGACCTTGACCAAAGACTTCATTCTTACACTGGATTTGAGCTCCTAAACATAGCGAGAATACTTTAGAACAGCTTCAGGACGCCGCGCTGTTCCCAACCAAGGCCGTTTAGGCCGGTTTGCCGCCTTTGGCCGAGGAGCGGGCGCCGGAGGCGAGGCGGTATCCGGCCCAGATGAGGGTCACCGCAGCCAGGAGGGACAACGCGAAGCCCCGCTCTTCGCCCAGGGCCAGGACGGTGCCTCCGGTCGAGGCGGCGAGGACTCCCGCCGTGATCACGATGTTGCCCCACGCCAACCGGGGGATGCGGCGCCAGAACCTGGCCGCCGACACCAAGGCCAACAGGATGATGATGGAAGCCCCCAAGCCGCCGCCGATGGCCGCCCACAGCCGGGGGCCGAACATATCCGCCCAGAGCTCCCTCCCGCCCGGAACGCCCCCGGCCGGCAGCGCCCCGGCGTCGAAGGGCTGGGCCAGGGTCATCGGTATGGATATGGCGAAGAAGGGGAACAGCAGCAGCAGCATCGCATGGCCGGCCCGGCGGCCCGCCACCAGGAACATCGAACCGAGCGCCAGCACGGGGATGTTGACGATGGCGCCGAAGAGGAAAAAGGTGCGGTAGCTGGCGGAGGTCCAGCCGGCGGCCGCCCCGGCGAACAGCGCCCAGGAAGCGGCGGCGAAGAATCCGATCCCGGCCGCGTAGGCGGCGGTGTGGGGCGCGGGCCTGGCCCGATGCCTCAGGGCGAGGTCGAAGAAGAACACCGTTGCAACGAGGGCGGCCGCCCCGGCCGGCGCCGCCCTCATGGAAGCCTCGGCCGGACTTCTGGGTGACGCAACGGGCGGCGGGAACAGACATCTCCGCTCCTCCGGTAGCCTGGGACGCTGTGAGCAGACATATCCTCGTCTCCGTCGCCTGGCCGTACGCCTCGGGTTCCCGCCATCTCGGCCACCTGGCCGGGGCCTACCTGCCAGCCGACATCTTCGCACGCTATCACCGCATGGCCGGAAACCGGGTGCTGATGGTATCCGGCAGCGACGTCCACGGCACGCCCATCACGGTGCGGGCCGACCAAGAGGGGGTAACGCCGCAGGAAATCGTCGACCGTTACCACGCCGAGTTCGTGGCCGGATGGGACGCTCTGGCTGTTCAGTGGGAACTCTACACCTCCACCGGCACCGCCAACCACCATGAGGTGACCCAGGACATCTTCCGCCGGCTGTACGAGAACGGCTACATCGACCGGCGCACCTCCGAACAGTTCTACGACCCCGAAGCGGAGCGCTTCCTGCCCGACCGCTACGTCGAGGGGACCTGCCCGCACTGCACCTACCCGGAAGCCAGGGGGGACCAGTGCGACGGCTGCGGCCGCACCCTGGACCCCATCGATCTGGTAGAACCCCGCTCCAAACTGTCGGGCGCCGCTCCTCAGAACCGGGAAACCGACCACTTCTACCTGCGCCTGTCCGCCTTCTCGGACCGGCTGGCCGAATGGCTGCGCTCCCGGCGCGGCTGGCGCAAGCACGTAATGAACTTCTCGCTCGGCTGGATAGAGGAAGGTCTGCAGGACCGCGCCATCACCCGTGACATCGACTGGGGGGTGGACATACCGGTCGAAGGGCTGGGGGCCAACAAGAAGATCTACGTGTGGTTCGACGCGGTGATCGGATACCTGTCCGCCTCCAAGGAATGGTCGCAGATACAGGGCCGCCCGGATGCGTGGAAAGACTGGTGGGAGAACCCGGAGGCGGAGCACTACTACTTCATCGGCAAGGACAACATCCCCTTCCACACCATCGTCTGGCCGGCCATGCTGATGGGGTACGGCGGGCTGGAGCTCCCCGCCAACGTCCCCGCCAATCAGTATGTGACCTTCCGTGGAGGGAAGGCGTCGGCCAGCCGGGGCATCGGCCTGACCATCGGAGAAGCCCTCGCCGTCTACGAACCCGATTCCCTCCGGTACGCCCTGGCCGCCAACCTGCCGGAGAACAGCGACACCGAGATCTCAGAAGGCGAGATCAACCGCCGCATCGACGAGGAACTGGTCGCCACCTGGGGAAACCTGGTCAACCGGGTGCTGTCGATGACCGTCTCCATGTTCGGCGGCCGAATACCCGAAGCGGGGGAACGGAGGCCGGAGGACGCCGCCGCCCTCTCGGCCGCCCGCGCCGCCCTGGACGGCGCGGCGGAACGGATCGAGCGGGTCGAGCTGCGGGCGGGCCTGCGGACCGCCATGGAGGCGGCCGGGTCGCTCAACGCCTATCTGAACGCCACCGAGCCCTGGAAGACCGCCAAGACCGACCGCGCCCGCACCGCCGCCGTGCTCAAGACCGCCCTCGACGCCGTCAACCACCTCAAGGTGGCCCTCACCCCCTACCTGCCGGTCACCTGCCAACGCCTCCACGCCATGCTGGGGCTGCCCGGACGGCTGGCCGACCAGGGCTGGACGGGCCGGGAGGTACCCCCCGGAACGGTCCTCGGCCCCGCCGCCCCCCTGTACAGCAAGGCGCCCCGCCCCGAAGGCGAGGACCGATGACCGCGCCGCCGATCATCGAGTGCCTCGACCTCTACAAGCACTACGGAAACGTCCGGGCGCTGGAGGGGGTCGACCTGGCCGTCCCGCCCGGGGTAACCGGCCTGATCGGGGCCAACGGCGCCGGCAAGACCACCCTGATCCGGCTGCTGCTGGGCCTGATCAAGCCGACCTACGGGCAGGTGTCCGTGTTCGGCGCCCCGGTGGCCTCCGACCCGGCCGGCCTCCGCGCCCGGATCGGCTACATGCCCGAAGGCAGCTGCCTTCCCGTCGACCAGACTGCAGCCGACTTCGTGGCCTACGCGGCGGAACTGGCGGGCATTCCGGCGGTGGAAGCCCGGCGGCGGTCGTCGGAGACCCTGTTCCTGGTGGGGCTGCATGAGGAGCGGTTCCGCTACCTGGGCGACTTCTCCACCGGGATGCTGCAGCGGGTGAAGCTCGCCCAGGCCATCGTCCATGACCCCGACCTGGTGCTCCTCGACGAACCCGCCTCCGGCCTCGACCCCTCCGGGCGCGACCAGATGCTGAATCTGATCTCCCGCTTCCGCGAGTTCGGCATGGACGTGTTGTTCTCGTCCCACCTCCTCGACGACATCGAACGCACCTGCGACTGGGTGGTGATGCTCGACCAGGGGAGGATGCTCCACTCGGCGGCCCTCGACCCGCCCGGGGAGGCCGGCCGGGTGGCGGTGGAGGTGTTCGGGGATTCCCGGCCCTTGGCCGCCGCCCTCGCCGACCGCGGCTTGGAAGTCTCCTTCGACGGCCCGGTCCTCAACGTCGCCGCCCCGGACGGAGAAGTGTTCGCGCTGGTCCGGGACGCTCTCGAGCAATCCGGCTCGCCGGTGCGGAGGATGGGCACCGGCCTGAGCCGCCTGGAGGACATCCTGATAGCCGCCGTGGGGGAGAGCCGATGACCGCCCCCCCGGCAGAGGCCCCGGACCAGGCGGTCATCCTCGACCGCGGCTACCGGCATTACGAAGGGGAGCGCACCGGGCGGCGGGGGGCGGTGCGGGCCGTGGTCAAGGAAGGTTTCCGGCGGGTGCTCGGACTGCGCCGCAAGGCCAGGCACAAGGTGCTCCCGTGGATACTCATCGGGTTGGCCCTGGCGGCGGTGGTGATGCTGGTGACCATCGCCTGGGTTACTTCCGAAACCGGCAACGAGCAGGTCGAAGACCTCATCCCCCGCTACGCCGGTTTCTTCGACTTCATCTCGATGGTGGCCCTGCTGTTCGCCGCCTACGCCGGCCCGCAGCTCCTCGTGCCCGACCGCACCAGGAAGGTGCTCGACGTGTACTTCTCGCGGCCCCTGACCGCCTGGGACTATCTGCTGGCCAAGGGCGCCGCCTACGCCGCCGTTATCCTGAGCTTCTGGCTGGTCCCGCAGCTCATCCTGCATCTCGGATACGCCGCCCTCTCGCCCCGGGGCTTCTTCTCCTACCTCGGCCAGACCGCCGACATCCTGTGGAAGACGCCCCTCGCCGCCCTGGCCTACTTCACGCTCTACACCTCGCTCGTCTTCTTGGCCTCGGCCTTCATCAACCGAGTGGGCGGCGCCGCCGCGGCCTTCCTGGGGGGTCTGCTGGGCCTCAACCTGGTGGCCGTGTTCTTCAGCACCGCCGCCGAGGTCCCCGGGGCGCGCTGGGGAACGCTGCTGGCCCTGGAACAGCACCCCCGCTACATACGGGACTGGATCTTCGGCCTGGAATCGGATGTGATCATCGCGGCGGAGGCCGGCTTCGGGCCGGAAGCCTCCCTGACGGCGGTGATCGGCCTGGCCGTCCTGTGCGCAGCCCTGGCGGGGTGGCGCTACCGGAGGCTGGCATGACCGCCGCGCCCGACGCCTTGCACGCCCCCGGCGCCTCGGTGGAGGCCGACGGCGTGTCGAGGTGGTTCGGGCAGAAGGTGGCGGTCTCCGAAGTGAGCTGCTCGTTCGGCCCCGGCGTCACCGGCCTGCTGGGCCCCAACGGGGCGGGCAAGACCACCCTGCTGCGCATCATGGCCGGCCTGCTGTCCCCGTCCGCCGGGCGGGTGACCGTCTTCGGAGAACAGCCCCGAAAGAGCCACCGCATCCACCGGCGGGTGGGCTTCGTTCCCGAGGACGAGGCGGTCTACGACCAGATGACCGCCCGGCGGTTCGTCGAATGGAGCGCCGCCCTGTACCAGGCCGCCGACCCGCCGGCCGCCGCCCGCCGCGCCCTGGAGGCCGTCGAGCTCCTCGAAGACCAGCACCGGCCCCTGGCCGGCTATTCCAAGGGCATGCGCCAGCGGGCCAAGGTGGCGTCCGCCCTGGTGCACGATCCGGAGGTGCTCCTGTTGGACGAACCGCTGAACGGCGCCGATCCGATCCAGCGCGCCCGCCTGATCGAGCTGTTCATGAAGCTGGGCGCAGAAGGCCGCACCATCATCGTGTCCTCCCACGTGCTGGCCGAGGTGGAACGGATGGCGGGGCGGGTGGTGGCCATGGTCGACGGGCGGGCGGCGGCGGCGGGGTCGGTGGCCTCCCTCCGCGACGCCATGTCGGACACCCCCCGCCTGATCCGGATCGAAACCGACCGGCCGCGCGCCCTGGCCCGCCGGCTGCTGGCGGGGGAATGGGTGGAGTCGGTGAAAGTGGACGGATCGGGGGTCGAGCTGAGGACCGGCGACGCCCGCGCCTTGGGCGGCGACATCGCCCCGGCCGCCCGGGAAGCCGGCGCTCTGGTCTTCAAGGTGTCCCCGGAGGACGATTCCCTCGACAGCGTGTTCCGCTACCTGGTGGAATCCGGGTGAAAGACGCCGCCGTCATCACCCGCGCCGTCATGGGCCGGCTGCTGGCCAGGCGCCGGTCCCTCTGGATGCTGGCGCTGAGCGGGTCGCCGGCGCCGATCTTTCTCCTGCTGGCCTGGGGGCAGCCCCGCAGCCAAGCAGCCGATCTGTACAACGACCTCACCTTCAGCCTGGGGTTCGGCATCGTGTACCCGGTGGCGGCCCTGGTGATATCGACCGCCGCCCTGGGCGAAGAACGCAAGAACCGCACCCTGCCCTTCCTGCTGCTCAAACCGGTATCCCGCTGGGTGACCGCCCTGAGCGCATTCGCCGCGGCGGCGGCCTCCTCTTTCCTGGTGCTGGCGGCGGGGGTGCTGGCGGCTTGGCTGGCGGCGGGCGCCATGAGCGGCGATTGGACGATAGGAACCGCCGCCGCGGCCGCCGCCGCGGTCCAGAGCCTGGCGTCGGCCGCCATTTTCGTACCCCTGGGCCTGCTCCTCAACCGGGCAACGTTGGCGGGCCTCGGCTACCTGCTCCTCTGGGAGGGGGTTCTGGCCGGGGTGGTCGAGGGGATACAGGCCTCCTCGACCTACCGCATCGTCCTGTCGGCCTGGGGGGATCTGGCCCCCCTGTCGGCGGACACCTACGACGCGGTGAACGCGGCGCTGGGCCGGGTGGAGATCGGACTGGGCGGCGCCTTCGCCAAGGCGGCGGTGCTGGCCGCAGTCTCGATAGCCCTCACCGGCCTGGCCCTGCGGCACCGGGATCTGGTGGGCGAGTAGGCCCCGGCCGCCGAGCGCCGAAACCTGTCACACCCTCCTGATACGTTGTTGGAACACACCGCAGCGATCCGGATGCTGCGTTCATACAGAGGCCGCCCCTCCCAGAGCCGAGGCTCCAAGGGCGGAGCGGCCGACCTGGCTGTGCTGAGACGGATCAGCGCAGAGGGCCCCAACACGCCCTCTGTGTCCGAAGACGGTGGTTCGGAGGCGGCGGGGGCGGGGTTCCCGGCGAAGCCGGGGCGGAGAGCGGAGAACGCGAAAACCTGCCCAGGCCCTCACGCTCGGGCTTGGGCAGTCAGCCGAGGCGGCGGGGCGGGCGGAGAAGGCAAGAAGGGCGGAATGCCGGGGCCGGCGCGGGACGGGCTCAACCGCCGGGCGGCGGCGCCGGCCCCCGAGCCGCAGGCGGAAACCGTCTCCAACACGGCCGGCCTTCCCCGAACATCACGGCCCGGTGGGCGCGGCCTGAAGACGGGGAAAGCGCGCCGTCCCTGCCCGCCGCCGCTGGCTTGCTTCAAAAGCAGATGCGGAGAAAGGCCGGGCCGCCGGAGGGTCAGGAAGGCGGGTAGAGGCCCACCGCCGCCGACTCGTCTGTCTGCCAGAACACCTCGGAGATGGCTTCGATCTGGGCGATCAGATCCTCGGCCGCCGCCGGGTCGGTCGATTTCTTGGCGTCCCCCGCCGCCTTGATTGCATTCCAGAACATGCTGTGCAGCTCCGGGAACCGCTCGAGGTGGTGCGGCTTGAAGAAGTCGGTCCAGAGCACCGAGAGGTGGTGCTTGACCAGCTCGGCCTGGGCCTCCTTGACCGAGATGCAGCGGGACCGGAACACCTCGTCGTCGCTGCCGTGGTATTTCTTGGCGGCCTGCAGCACCGATTCGGCCTCGATCCTGGCCTGGGCCGGGTCGTACACCCCGCAGAACAGGTCGCAGTGGGCGTGAACCCGCTTCGAGGGCTTGAAGATTCCCATGACGCCTCCTTGTTTCCTCGTTCCCCGCATCATCGAGGATCGCCTCGTATGCCGGGATGACAATACACTGATCGGCGCCAGCCTGATGCCGAAGCCCCGCCGAACCCGCCTGCCCGCCCCCGCCCGGGCGGCCGCCGCGATCCTCCTGGGAGCGGCGGCCGCCGCCTGGGTGCGGAAACGGGTGGGCCGCTGCGAGGCCTCCGGCCATTCCATGTCTCCGGCGCTGGCGCCCGGCGATTGCCTGATCACTGTCCGTCCGGGCCGCGGAGGCCCCCGGCGCGGCGACCTGGCGGTGTTCCGGGCGGGCGGCCGCCGCCTGATCAAGCGCGTGGTCGGCCTGCCGGGAGAACGGATCCGGATCGAAGGAGGGGTCGTTTCTATCGACGGCGCCCCTCTGGCCGAACCCTGGTGGGCGGGCGCCACCCGGCCGAACGGCGAGTGGCGGATACCGGAAAGGGCCTGGTTCGTGATGGGCGACAACCGCCCCCACTCCAGCCTCGACAGCCGGACCATCGGACCGGTGGACAGCCGGGACCTCCGCTCCGTCGCCCTGTTCCGCTATCTGCCCTTGAGGCGGGCCGGCCGGCTCCGCCCCCGATCCCCCTCTCCGGGGCGCACCCCGCCGAAGTCCGCGGAAAGTTCTCGAACAAACCCCTAGCCGGAAGCCCCGAAATAGGGGATAATGAAGGCGCTGAAGCACAAACACCGCCGCGAGCGTCCGGAGAGGCGGCGGTCATCCGAGGAACCCAGCCGGGCCGCCCGCGGGGCCGGGGACGGCCCCACGCGGCCCGGCGGTGACCCGATGACGGTGGCGGCGGCGGGGGAGGGCCCATCGGGGAGCGGGGCCGGCCCGGAATTTCGCGCTCTTCGACGGGCGCCCGGCCCTGATCGTTTACAACCTCCACGCGGGCGGCGTTCTGTCCGGCTCGCCGGCGGGGAGTTGCCTTGCCGGAACAGCCTCCCAGGTCGAAGCGGTATCCGCCGGCGTCCGCTGTCCGGACCGGCCCTTTCTCGGACGATGAGGGGGTAGAGATAAACCCAGCGGCCGGCCCGCGGAGGGGGCGCCTTGCGGGCGGGTGTGTTTCGCGCTCTTGCCTCTTGGCCTCCGCCCGGCGGCGGGCGCAGCGCCGATGAGAATAAGGTAGTTGTAATTACCCGTTTGTTTTGGGAAACTAGGGGGCATGACCCGCAAGGCCCCGGCGGCCCTTTTCATCTGGATGCTCTTGGCGGCGGCCTGCGGAAGCGGCGGCGGCGGTCCTGCCCAGACCGAGCCGACCGGCGCGTCCGCCCCTGCCTCTGCGGCCGGCGCAGACAGCGTTACCGCTTCGGATGCAGCCCCCACCTCAGGCGGCCAGGCTTCGACCACGGCGGCTTCCGCAGCCAGCGCCGCTGATGGAACGGGCGCAACGGAAACCGCCGGACCGTCCGACGCAGGCTCTGAACAGCCCTCCGATCCGACCGGGGGAACGGCGGCCCCCGGCGAAACCCGGCCGGCCTCCGCTCAAGGGGCAGAAGCATCCGACTGGGAACATCCGGCGACGGACGGCGATTCAGCCCCCCCTGTTACTTCTGCGCCCGCCGCCGTCTATACGGGTCCTGTGTCGCCGGTCAACGGGTTTCCGGTCGACAGCCAGTCCCTGATCGACCGCAAGCTGGTGGCGGTGAAGATCGACAACCACTGGAACTCCCGCCCCCAGTCGGGCCTCGAGAGGGCGGATGCCGTATTCGAGATGGTGGTCGAGAGCGGGATCACCCGCTTCATCGCCCTGTTCCACCACAGCGACTCCGACTGGACGGGGCCCATGCGCTCGGCCCGCCCCACCGACTGGACCCTGGTGAAACCCCTGAACGGGGTGATGTTGATCAGCGGCGGCCAATCCTGGATCACCCGGCAGTTCCCCAACAACGGCGTGGCCCTGATCGGAGACCTCGGCCCTCCCCTGACCAGCCGGTTCCGGCAGCGGCAGGCGCCCCACAACCTGTATGTGAACACCTACGAAGCCCGCCGGATCGCCGAAGAGCGCGGCCTCGACCCCGAGCCGCCCCCGCAGCTCTTCCCCAGGGGCGGTTTCAGCGCCCCGGCGTGGGCAACCGCCCCCAGCATCTTCTTCGATTGGTCCGACTCGATGACCGCCACCTGGTCCTGGGACGGCGCCCGGTACGTACGGTCGGTCGAGGGCCAACCCCACCGCTGGCAGGACCGGGAAGGAACCGTGACCGGGCAGATAACGGCCGACGTGCTGGTGGTGCTGATGGCCCAGCGCTACCAGGCTTGTCCGTCGGGGCAGGGGTCGTGCGTGCCGGCCTGGACCACAGTGGGCGAAAATCGGGCGGTGGTGTTCGCCGACGGCCGCTACGCCGAAGGCCGCTGGCGGCGGAGCGACGCCGGAGAGTGGTTCACGGTAACCGACCTGTCGGGCAGCCCGATCGTCGTCCCGCCGGGAAGGATGTGGATCATGATCTACCCTGAGAACTCCGACCTGATCTGGTAACGCCCGTCAGCGCCGGCCGCCGGCCTGACTCGAGAAATGCGGTAGAATCGGGCGGACCGGCCGCCGGAATCGAAAATGCCGCCGCCGCGCCGGATCGGACCGGGGGCGTTCACGGCCGAGGCGCGAGGCGGCAAGCCCTTGGACTCGGCGGACGTCAGCGCGGCGGGAAGTGAAGGAAATGGAAAGCGAGAACCATCCCAACGGCCCCGCAGCCCCGGCCCCCGGCGGGCCGGGCGGCGGAGGGGTCAGCATCGACGCCCAGGACCGGATGGTGATCCGCTTCGCGGGGGACTCGGGCGACGGGATGCAGCTGGCCGGCAACCGCTTCACCGACTCCGCCGCCGTCTTCGGCAACGACCTGGCCACCCTCCCCACCTTCCCGGCCGAGATCCGGGCGCCGGCCGGCACCCTTCCCGGGGTGTCTTCCTTCCAGATCCAGATAGCCGACTGGGACATCCTCACTCCGGGCGGGCGGCCCGACGTCTTGGTGGCCATGAACCCCGCCGCCCTGATGGTGCATCTAGAGGACCTGCGGGAAGGCGGGATACTGCTCCTCAACGAGGAAGCCTTCGACGAGCGCAACCTCGACAAGGCCGGATTCGAGTCCAACCCGCTCGAGGACGGAACCCTGACCGGCTTCGACCTCCACCGGGTGCCGATGGAGACCCTCACCAAGGAGGCGGTGAAAGGGTCGGGCGTCAGCGGGCGGGCGGTGCTCCGCTCGAAGAACTTCCTGGCCCTGGGGCTGCTCCTGTGGATGTTCGGGCGTGAGACCGCAGTAACCGCGCAGTGGGTGGAGAAGAAGTTCGCCAAGATGGAGGCGGTCAAGAACGCCAACCTGGCGGCGCTCAAGGCCGGTTACAACTACGGGCTGACCACCGAGAGCTTCTCCCGCCAGATCGAAGTGCGCCCCGCCGCCCTGCCGCCGGGCACCTACACCAACATCAACGGCAACGCGGCGCTGGCCTGGGGCCTGATAGCCGGCTCGCAGCTGTCCGGCCTGCCCCTGTTCTACGCCTCCTACCCGATCACCCCCGCCTCGGACATCCTCCACGAGCTGGCCCGGAGGCAGAACTTCGGCGTCAAGACCTTCCAGGCCGAGGACGAGATCGCGGCGGCGGGGGCGGCGCTCGGGGCGGCCTTCGCCGGATCGCTGGCGGTGACCGGCACCAGCGGCCCCGGCCTTTCTCTCAAGGGGGAGACCATCAGCCTGGCCATGATCACCGAGCTGCCGATGATCATCGTCGACGTGCAGCGGGGCGGCCCTTCCACGGGCCTCCCCACCAAGCCGGAGCAGTCCGACCTATTCTTGGCGGTGTGGGGCCGCCACGGCGAGTCCCCCCTGCCGGTGCTGGCCGCCTCCTCCCCCTCCGACGCCTTCGACACGGCGGTCGAGGCCTGCCGGATAGCCCTGAAGTACATGACCCCGGTCATCGTGCTCTCCGACGGCTACATAGCCACCGCCGCCGAGCCGTGGAGGCTGCCCGACCCGGCCGGCCTCCCCCGGATCGAGGCGCCCTTCGCCTCCGGGCCCAACGCCGGCGGCCGGTTCCTGCCCTACCTGCGCAACATGGACACGATGGCGCGCCCGTGGGCGGTCCCCGGCACACCCGGCCTGGAGCACCGCATCGGAGGGCTGGAGAAGGAAGAGGCCACGGGGAACATTTCCTACGACCCGGAGAACCACCAGCTGATGACCGAGATCAGGGCCTGGAAGGTGGCCAACATCGCCAACGACATCCCCGACATCGAGGTGGACGACCCCGACGGCGCCGACCTGCTGGTGCTGAGCTGGGGTTCGACCTATTCGGCGGCCCGGGCGGGGGTGGGGAACGCCCGCAAGCAAGGCGTGAAGGTGGCCCACGCCCGCATCCGCTACCTGTGCCCCTTCCCCCCCAACATGCCCACCCTTCTGAGCAGCTACGAGAAGGTGTTGATACCGGAGATGAACAGCGGCCAGCTTTCCCGGCTGGTGAAGGCCGAATTCGTTACCTCGGTCGCCTCGCTCAACAAGGTGGCGGGCGTGCCGTTCACCGCCCAGGAGATAAGCGCCGCCGTCGCGGAAGCAGCCGGGCGATGAGCTACACGCGGGTCGACTTCCAGACCGACCAGGAAGTGCGCTGGTGCCCCGGATGCGGGGACTACACCGTGCTGGCGGCCGTCCAGAACTTCATGGCCGGCCTTGACATAAAGCGGGAAAACGTGGTGTTCGTTTCAGGCATCGGATGCGCCGCCCGCTTCCCCTACTACATGAACACCTACGGAATGCACGCCATCCACGGACGGGCGCCGGCCATCGCCACCGGGGTGGCCATAGCCAACCCCGAACTGTCGGTGTGGGTGGTGGGGGGCGACGGCGACCTGCTCTCGATCGGGGGCAACCATCTGATCCACGCCATGAGGCGCAACGTGGACCTGACCATCCTGCTGTTCAACAACCAGATATACGGCTTGACCAAGGGGCAGTACTCCCCCACCTCCGAACCCGGCAAAGCCACCAAGTCGTCCCCGGCCGGGTCACTCGACCACCCCTTCAACCCGGTGAGCCTGGCGCTGGGGGCGGAAGCCACCTTCGTCGCCCGCACGGTAGACATGGACCGCACCCACACCACCGCCATGCTCGAAGCCGCCCACCGGCACCGGGGGTCGGCGCTGATCGAGATCTACCAGAACTGCAACGTGTTCAACGACAAGGCCTTCATCGCCCTGACCGGCAAGCAGGAGCGGCATGAGAACCGCATCAACCTGGCCCATGGAGAGCCGGTGATCTTCGGCGCCCAAAAAGAAAAGGCCGTGGTATGGGACGGAGGCCGGGCCGTGATCGCAGACCTGGCATCGGTGGATCCATCACAGATAATCGTCCACGACGCCCACGCCGAAGAATCCTCGCAGGCCTTCGCCCTCTCCCGCCTGTCCCACGGCCCCTACGGACCCACCCCCCTGGGCGTCTTCCGCGACGTCCACCGCCCCGTCTACGACGAATCCCTGGAAACCCAGGTAAACAACTCCAAGACCGCCCGCGGCCCCGGAGACTTATCCAAACTGCTGACCAGCCTGGGAACCTGGACAGTCGAGTAACCCGGCCCAGAGAGGGCCTCAACTTCGTGAGGAACACATGGAACGGGCAACCGACAGCCTTTTTCCGGAAGACCCAGCGCCGCCTTTGCTCGGGATCGAGGTTTCAGTTCCCGAGGGGATTTTGCTCCAGGAACTCTCCACAGTAACCGGCGCTCTCGTCGGCTTGTACGGCGAAATCAGCAAATCCACCGAGGGTGCTGTGGTGGCTGATCTACAGGTGAACAGATATAGGAAGGGAAGCCTGGTAATAGAATTGAGCCCTCACCCTAAAAAGGGAACCCGAGCTTCTGCCGTCAACCGGGTCACCAGGACTCTATCAACCGGCCTGGCCGAACTGGTTGCCGGCAATCACCCTGATGCCTTTTCGCCATCCGCCTTGAGGCACGCCAATAAGTTGGCCGGAAGGGGGACGACCGAAAACGGCACCGTAATTGTAACCGTTGCCGACAAATCTATATCCTGCGACAAGCTCTTTCGGCCTGCGGCAAGTAGGGAAAATGTTGACTTGAACAAGTCGTGGGGATCGGTAGAGGGCTACCTGCAGATGGTAACTGTTCGCGATAAACATAGGTTCAATCTATACGAAGTGCTAAGCGACGATCGGATCGAATGCGTTTTCGATCCCGATCTTCTAGAAGAAGTAAAGGAGTCGCTAAATCACCGTATAGTTGTCTACGGGACGATCCATACACGAGGAGATATCATCAAACAGGTTACAGTAGAACGGATTCATAGGCGCCCCGATTCTAAGGATCTTCCTGGCTTTGCTGAGATCCGCGGGATCTTCGCGGACGACTGATCACGATGGCTCGTGAGCGAAGATATTGGGATTCAGCATGTTTCCTAGCTATTATGAAAAGAGAGCCTAGGAGTTCACTTTGCGATGGTGTAATCCAAGCAGCAGAGGAAGGAAAAACTGTAATTGTTACATCAACATGGGCGCTTACCGAAGTTATAAGTATAACCGGGGAGAAAAAAATAGCCGAATCAGAGGATGCCATTATCCGAGAGTTCTTTGAGAGAGACTATATTGTTCTTAGGCCTGTAACCGAAAAAATAGGTCACCTATCCCGGCAATTGGCATGGAAATATGGATACGACACGAAAGACGCTATACACGTGGCTACCGCTCTTGATGCAGAGTGCTTAATTATGGATACCTTCGACCGAAAACTCATCGATAAAGGCTCACCACCTGACTCTACCCTAGTTATAACAGAGCCCGATATGGCGCATGACCAAATACTGCCTTTACAAATCAGCCCTGATAGGAAAGGCTCATGAAGCTTCAATACTACCCGGAAACGGACAGCCTCTATATTGAGTTCAAAGCCGGGCCGGGCGCGGAGACCTTGGTGGTCAACGACGATGTCAATATAGATATTGACGACGACGGCGAAATAATCGGACTTGACATCGACCATGCCTCCAAGCACCTAGACCTATCTAAGCTGGAGATCGAAGGGCTTCCTATTCGTTCTGCTGAAGCAGGGTGATTGGTCGTCGCGTCGGCGGGTCAGGCGGGGGCACGGCATCGGCTGCCGCGTCGCCGCCTCGTTTTGCGCAGTCCGATTATGGAGATTATGGAGGTTGGCCCGAATAGGCGGGGCGCGACGGCGCGAACGTCAGGTGGGCGAAGGTTCGATCAGGCCGAAGAGGTTGCCGCCCGGTTCTCTCATCCTCGTGTGGCGCCCTACTCCGGGGATCTCCCTGACGCCGCCGATGCGGGCGCCGCCCGCCTGTTCGCAGGCTTCGACGGCCGCTTCGAGGTCGGGCACCTGAACGGTGTTCATCGTGTACGGCTCGACTCCTTCCTCGGCCAGGCCGACCGCGCCGTTGATGCCGGGGGGTTCCTCGCCGGTGTCGGCCACCCAGTAGTCGAAGCCGCCCCACCGCTGGAAGCTCCAACCGAGCGCCTGTTCGAAGAAGGCCGCCGAAGCGGCCGGATCCGACGAGTAGAACTCGAAGTGGATGGGCCGCTGCTCCATGTGATGCGCCTTTTCTCTCGCTATCGGGCGGCGCCGCCGGCCAACCGGGTGAGGCTGAAGCCGTCGCCGATGGGGATGATCACGGTTTCGGTGCGGGCGTCCTCCTGCAGGCGGCGGGCGAAGTCGGTCATCGCCAGGGCGGCGGGCGGGGGTTCGGGGTCTACGACCCCGCCGCCCATGAACAGGTTGTCGGCGATGATCACCCCGGAAGGATCGAGGCGCGGCACCAGCTCCTCGTAGTAGAGGCGGTAGCTCTCCTTGTCGGCGTCCACGAACGCCATGTCCACCGTCCTGTCGTCCGGCAGCGCCCGCAGGGTCTCGATACCCGGAGCGATCCGCAGGTCGATGCGGTCCGCCACCCCCGCTCTTTCCCAGTAGCGGCGGGCGACCGAGGTGTACTCCTCGCTCACGTCGCAGCACAGCAGCCGGCCTCCCTCGGGCAGGGCGCGGGCCATGGCCAGGCTCGACATCCCGGTGAAGGTTCCCACCTCCACCACATACCGGGCGCCCAGCAGCCGAACCATGAAGGCCAGGAAGGCGGCCTGTTCCACCCCTATCTGCATGGTGCTGACGCCGCCCATGGCGGCGGTTTCTTCCACCAGCTCCTCGACCAAGGCGTCGGGGGCGGGGTTGTGGGCCACCAGGTATTCGTACAGGCCGGGGGCCAAGTGCGGGTTTTGACTCATGCCCGGAAATCTAGCCCGACCGAATGCCCGCCGCCCGCAATTATCATCCGCAGCGTTCATGAAGACAGTTGACGTGGCCGTCATCGGCGCCGGTCCGTCGGGGGCGGCGGCCGCCGTCAGCGCCGCCCGCCGGGGCGCCGACACCGTGGTTTTCGACCGGGCGCCCTACGGGAGGGACAAGGCGTGCGGGGACGGCCTCACCCCCAGGGCGGTGGGCGCCTTGGCCGAGCTGGGGATCGACTTGGACGGCGCCCACCTGATCGAAGGGCTGAGGATGATCGCCGGGCGCACCGAGCGGGTGCTTCCGTGGCCGGCCACCAGCCGTTTCCCCTCCCACGGGGCGGTCTGGCCGCGCCGCCGCCTCGACGCAGCCTTGATCGACGCCGCTTCGGCGGCGGGGGCCGAGCTCGTCTGGAACACCGAGGCCCTCCCCTTCTTCGAGGGTGGAAGGGCGGCGGGGGTGGAGGCCGGCGGGCAGAGATGGAAGGCCGGGCTGGTGGTGGCGGCCTGCGGAGCGCCGGGCAAGGCGGCCCGGATGCTGGGCGCCGTCCGGGTGAAGGAAGAACCCTACGGCGTGGCCATCCGCAGCTATGTCTCCTCGCCCCGCCATGCCGAGCGGTATCTGGAGGCCTGCCTGACCATGCGGGACGCCGAGGGCCGCTCCGTTCCGGGCTACGGATGGGTGTTCCCCGCCGGGGACGGGTCCGTCAACATCGGGGTGGGCGCCCTGTCCACCATGAAGCGCTTCAAGCGGCTCAACCTCAACTCCCTGCTCGACCTCTACCACCGCCAGGTCGAGGGGCCGTGGGGGGCCGGCCCTTATCTGGAACGCCCCCGGGCTTGGCGGCTTCCCATGAGCGCCGTCCGCCGCAGCGGCCCCGGATGGGTGGCGGTGGGGGATGCGGCCGGCCTGATCAACCCCATGAACGGCGAGGGCATCGACTACGGCCTCGAGTCGGGGATGCTCGCCGCCGACCTGTTCGTCCGCGACCCGGCCTCCGCCCCCGAACGCTACGACCGGGCGGTCGGCGAGCGGTTCGACGCCTTCCTGCGCACCGGGCGGCGTTTCTCTTTCCTCATCGGCCATCCGGCGGTCCTCGCCGCCGGGCTGCGCTTGGCGGTGGGCACCCAGGCCGTGGCCGATATGACCCTGCGGGTCATGGGCAATCTGGTGGACTCCGAGTCGCCCGGAACGGCGGGCCGGGTGCTGTCGGCCGCCGACCGGGTGCTGGCGGCCGCCGACCCAATCCTGCGCCGCACCCGGGCCCGCGGGTAAGGCCCTACGGCTTCATCCGCTCCGCCCAGCCCTCTCCGGCGGGGCGTCCCCGGTTTCACTCGAGAGCATCCCGTTCACCGTTCATCCCGTACCCCGGAGCCCCCGCCCCGGACATCCCGCTGCGCCCAGCCAGATCACCCGGGCGGGGCCCGCAACCCGTCGGGCATGCGCGCCCCTGCCCCCGGCTTGGAGGTCCCGGTATTCCAACGCGGCTTCGTTGAGGTTCCCCGCATAGGCATACACGGGCCCCTGCCTTCGGCTTGGAGGTCCCGGTATTCCAACGCGAACAGGGCAGCCATCGCCCCCGATGAGGGCGGCGGCTGCAACCCGACCACTCCCTCGAAGAATCCCCCTCCCCGGAATTCGCGAAAACCCCGCCGGCTTCGCCGGGATCCCACCCCCGCCTCCGCCTTTCCGGTCCCGGACTGCTTTGGGCGTGCGGGGGGCTGCCGTGGCCCCCGGCCCGCTGCGGTCTTTCCAGATGACCGCCGCCCACCGGTTCGGCGGCGGTGTTTGTGCTTCAGCTCCTATATCTATACCGCGCGGCTGTGACACGTTTCGCCCCGGCGCCGAAGTTCCAGGGGGGGAGAAGGCAGAGATCGGCGTCCAGCCCCGATGGGGCCTGTTGGGGATGAGGCCGGATGGGGGAGGGGTGGTTCGGGTACGATGGGCTCACCGGCGGCGAGAGAAGGGCGGGCGGCAGATGGCGGGGATCACCTTCGATGCGGTGGGCAAGGTGTACGACGGCGAGACGCGGGCCGTCGCCGGTGTTTCTCTGGACATAGCGGACGGCGAGTTCGTGGTGCTGGTGGGGCCGTCCGGATGCGGCAAATCGACCCTGCTGCGGATGGTGGCGGGGCTGGAGGAGATCACCGAGGGGAACATCCGCATCGGCGGCCGGGTGGTCAACGAAGTGGCCCCCAAGGACCGCGACATCGCCATGGTCTTCCAGAACTACGCCCTCTACCCCCATATGACGGTGCGCGACAACATGGCGTTCGGCCTCAAGCTGCGCAAGACCCCCAAGCAGGAGATCGCGGCCCGGGTGCAGGAGGCGGCCCGCATCCTGGAGATCACCGACTACCTCGACCGCAAGCCGAAGGCTCTCTCCGGCGGCCAGCGGCAGCGGGTCGCCATGGGAAGGGCCATCGTCCGGGAGCCGGCCGCCTTCCTGATGGACGAACCCCTCTCCAACCTCGACGCCAAGCTGCGGGTGCAGATGCGGTCCGAGCTGGGCATGCTCCATACCCGGCTCGGCACCACCACCCTCTACGTGACCCACGACCAGGTGGAGGCGATGACGATGGGCGACCGGGTGGCGGTGCTGAAGGCGGTCGCCGACGGCGCGGAATCCAATCTTCAGCAGGTGGCCGCGCCGCGAGAGCTGTACGACAAACCCGTGAACCTGTTCGTGGCCGGGTTCATCGGCTCCCCGTCGATGAACTTCGTCTACGCCGGGGTCGAGGCCAACGGGGCCGGGGCTTCGCTTGAATTCGGGGGCCACAGCCTGGCGGTGGAGGCCGGTTCGCTGCCGGAGGGGGCGGCGGAGCGCTCCGGGCGGGAGGTGGTGCTCGGCGTGCGTCCCGAGGCTTTCGAGATCCGGTCGGCGGCCGGGGCAGGCGGGAGCTTCATGACCGTGGACATCGACCTGGTCGAGCAGCTCGGCTCGGAGGCCTACGTCCATTTCACGGCGCCGGTCCGCCCGGTCGTGACCGCCGACATAGAGGCTTTGCTGGCCGACGAGGGGGCCGACGCCGGTTCGCTCGGCGACGAGACCAAGTTCACCGCCCGGGTCAACCCCGACCACGCCCCGCCGGTCGGCGCGCCCGCCGAGCTGGCGGTCGACACCGCCAAGCTCCACTTCTTCGACCTAGAGACCGGCGACGCCCTCCGATAGCGGAGACCGGAGCGCCCGAAAAGGGCGGATCCGGCCGCCGCGTATCTCGCCGTCGGCACCTGCCTCGACCCCTCGGCGGCGGGCTGATTCGTCCGGGCTGTGGAAAACTCCGAACAAATAGCGCGTTCTCGGACATCGGGCGGCTAGAGTGATGGTGAGTTCCCGCCTGCCATAGACGGCGCGGCGGTGGAAGGGAGGGAAAATGGCTCAGCCTTATCTTGAGAGACGGTTCAAGATCACGGAGCGCGGCTCCTCGGTAGTCACCGAGGTTCGAGCAGGTGTCACCACGTTCTTGGTGATGTCCTACATCCTGTTCGTCAACGCCAACATACTCGGGGAGGCCGGGCTTGATCGGGTGGCGGTCGCGGCCGGCACCGCCCTGGTCGCCGGGATCATGACCCTCGCCATGGGGGAGTGGGCCAATTACCCCATCGCCATGGCGGCCGGCCTGGGCATCAACGCGGCGGTGGTCTACGGTCTGGTATTTACCCAGGGGCTTTCCATTGAGGGCGCTATGGGCGTCATCGTGTGGGAGGGCATCATCGTCACGGTGCTCGTTGTCCTAGGCCTGCGCGAAGCGGTCATGGAGGCGATACCCAACAGCCTCAAGTATTCGATCGGGGTCGGCATCGGGCTGTTCATCCTGTTTATCGGGTTTATGAATGGAGGACTGATCGTTAGTACGGGTATCGACGATAACCCTCTCGATTTCGTGTCCCCCACAATGAGAAGCCACGGAATGGTGCTGATCGGGCTGATCATAGGGGTGGCCCTCCTGGCCAGGAAGATCAAGGGGGCGATGATCATCACGATCGTCCTCACCACCATCGCGGCCTTGATCGCCGGGGTGGCTTCATGGCCGTCCGGCGGCATCACGGCTACGGCGAGCCAGGAAGGGTTGTTCGGCACGTTCGGCAAAGTGGACATGTGGAACGTCTTTGAGCTCGGCCCGCTGGCGGCGATCCTGACGATCTTCACGTTCATGTTGACCGACTTCTTCGACACGATGGGGACCGCCACCGCCATCGTGGAGCAGGCCGAATTGACCGACGAGGATGGTCGTATCCCCCGCCTCCGGAGGTTGTTGCTGGTCGACTCGATCGGCGCGGCCATGGGCGGCCTGTTCGGAGTCAGCTCGAACACCAGCTACATCGAGAGCTCCGCCGGGGTGGCCGAAGGAGGCCGCACCGGATTCACCTCGGTGGTGACCGGAGTTCTCTTCCTGATCGCCATCGTCCTGTCACCGCTGGCTTTGGTCGTTCCTGCGCAGGCGACGGCGCCGGTGCTGATCCTCATCGGATTCTTGATGGTGGGTCTGCTGAGGCACATCGACTTCACGGACCTGGAGGAGGGCCTGCCAGCGTTGCTGGCTATCATCCTCATGCCTCTGACCTATTCCATCACGGTCGGTATAGCGTGGGGTTTCGTGGCTCACACCCTGATCAAGGCGGTGAAGGGCAAGGCGGGCGAGGTCCACGTCTTGATGTGGGTGGTCTCAGTTGCCAGCCTGATCTACTTGGGGAGGGGTTGGCTGGACTACATCTTCTGATCCATCCCCGATCTTTAGTTGAGAAGGCGCCTCTCGCGGGGCGCCTTCTCGCGTATCCTGGAAATGCGCGCCCAGCCGCGAGGGGTGCAGCCGGGGCGGGGCGGAGAAGATAGAGATCGTCGAGAGAGGGGAGCAGGTGTGGAGGAATTCGTCCGGGGCCTTCCGAAGACCGAGCTGCACGTCCACATCGAAGGCGCCCTCGAACCGGAGCTGATGTTCGAGCTGGCGGGGCGGAACGGCATGGCGCAGCCCTACGGTTCGGTGGAGGAGGTGCGGGCGGCCTATGAGTTCGACGACCTCCAATCCTTCCTCGACATCTACTACGAGGCCGCCGCGGTGCTGCAAACCGAGGACGACTTCGCCGATCTGATGTCCGCCTACCTGCAGCGGGCGGCCGCCGACGGGGTGCGCCACGCCGAGGTCTTCTTCGACCCCCAGACCCACACCGAGCGGGGGATCGAGGTCGGAACGGTGATCGGAGGGTTCGCCCGCGCCCAAGAGGAGGCCGCCCCCCGGATCACCTCCACCCTGATCCTGTGCTTCCTGCGCCACCTGTCCGCCGAGTCGGCCCTCGAGGTGTTCGAGCAGGCCCGGCCCCACCTCCGGTTGATACAGGGGGTGGGCCTCGATTCGGGCGAGGCGGGCAACCCGCCGGAGCTCTTCGCCGAACCCTACCGCCGGGCGGTCGAGGCGGGCTTGCGCCCCGTGGCCCACGCCGGCGAGGAAGGCCCGGCCGAGTACGTAAGGGCGGCCCTCGACGTCTTGGGCGCGGAGCGCATCGACCACGGGGTGCGGGCCTGGGACGACCCTCCGCTGGTCGAGCGTCTGGCCGCCGAGCGGATTCCCCTCACCATGTGCCCGCTGTCGAACCAGAAGCTCCAAGTCTTCCCCGACCTGCGCGACCACAACCTGAAGAAGTTCATGGACGCCGGAGTCCTGGTGACCGTCAACTCGGACGACCCCGCCTACTTCGGCGGTTACGTCGCGGACAACTACCTGGCCATAGCCGAGGCGCTCGACCTCACCAGAGCCGACCTGGTGCAGCTGGCCCGCAACTCGGTGGAGGCTTCCTTCCTGCCCGCCGCCCGCAAGGCGGCGCTCCAAGCAGAGATCACCGCCTACGCCGGCTCTGCCCCCTGAGCCGGCTGCCTTTCAGCCGCAGACGGCGCCGAATCGACCGCCGGGTATACGAATGATCAGGTCAGGACTGACCGGTGATCGCTTGCACCGATATAACGTCCGCCGCGGTCAGGAGGGCGCCGGCCCCGATGAGCAGAAGCCACAGACGCGACAACAGAGCCAACCAGAGCACAGGCAGGAAGACCAACATCCCCAACAGCTGCAGGCATCCCCTTGGTGCGGCTCTCGGTACGGGGCTCGTCGGGCTCCGGTCTCTGCCCGCCGGAGCGGGTTGCCAGGGTTCCTTTGGGCGGTTCTCGGTCCGGTGTCGGCGCCGGCCTTCGGGGGAATGACCTTTTGCGGGCGGGGTCCTGTTCGGCTGGGGGCGTATGTGCTGCCCGTTGGGGTGTATGTATTTCCCCAGCCTGGCACTGACGTCCCAGGCTTGCCCGACCAGTGCGTCGACCGCGTCGACGACCCTGGGCAGGTCGGACGGGGCTGATTCGGTGACCATCTCCCAGTTGTGGAACAGGCCGGCGCCGGTCAGGTTTGCCGATCCGACCAGAGCGCGCGGCCCCTCTTTGGTATGGGCGATCCACACCTTGAGATGCGCGTCGGCCGGTTTGGGATTTTTGCGGTACAAGTTCTTGACCTCGACGTCGCTGCGTGCGAGGAAGGCCCTCACGATGCTCCGGTCCGCGGGGCTTGCCTTTGCGAACCGCTCGGGACGGCAGTCTCCGATCAGCAGGGTTACCGCCCGGCCAGCGGTGCGCTCGGCGAGCCAGGCCAACCCCCGGACGCTGGCGAAACCGACCGCCGCCGTCAGCGGAGCGGCGGGATCCGACCGCAGGAAGGCCTCGATCTGTTCCGCCGCTCCGCGCGGCGTCTGAGCTCTGGTTCTTTTCACTGCCTGCGACAGTATCGGCTGCGGACAGTGCGCGCCTTGCTAAAACGAGGCCCCGCGAAAACTTTGGGGTTGCGGGTGGGCGGACGGCGGTTTGGGCAGGCCGGGGGGACACACCGGCGCGTGAGATCGGGAACGCTGCCCGCGTGAAAACGGGAATCCAAACCAGGGAAGGGGGCAGGGAACCAGACTGCCGGCCTTTTGCCGAGGCGGTGCGAAGCGTCCTCCGGGGATGATCGAGCGGCGCCGGTTCGGCCGAGCGGCAGGGAGGCGCCCGAGTTGCGGGAGCGGTCAGCGGGCCGGTCGGGGCCGACCTCTCCCAGGACGGTACTCTGTGGGCAAGTTGCGGCCAGACCTCTTCTATACGGAGTTCTAAAGAAGCGGCATCGCCGCACGGCGGCAGACTTGAAGAGAGCGGTCAGGCTCGAGCAAGAAACGGGAAGGGTATATACGATGAGCACCTTTGAGGAACTGAAGGACTGGTTGAACGAAACACCTGGCGAGGTAGAGGCCGAGAAGCTCATTCTCGAGGTCAGCGAGTTGATATTGGAAAAGATGGAGCAAGCAAATATATCGCACACCGAACTCGCTAGAAGACTGGGCAAGAGCAAGAGCCATGTGTCTCGGTTGTTGAGGGGTGACCGCAATATGACCTTGCGAACACTTGCCGAAGTATGTTATTCCTTGTCATACAGGGCCAGTTTGAACTTCCAACCGTTGGAAACAGTCGAGGATGTCGAACAAACGGCGCCCGATCAACGTATCGAGAGACCGGTCGGCGCGTGAGATCGGGAACAGTGCCCGCGTGAAAACGGGAATCACGGTGTAATCAGGGGGAGAGGGGGAGGAGTCCGGGGGTATAGTTGGGCGCGTGAGATCGGGAAAGACAGCCGCGTGAAAGCGGGAGTTCGAGCAGAGCATGGATGACTACCTGCCGAGATCGGTGGATTCCAAGCTGGCGGAGATGCTGAAAGGGCTGCCGGCGTTGATGATCCTTGGACCCAGGGCGGTGGGCAAGACCACCACCGCCGCCCGGCTTGCCGCCCATGTCATGTATCTGGACGATCCCTTTACGGTCAGGATGGTGAACGCCGATCCGGACGGGGCGCTCCGGGGCCTGCCCGAGCCGGTGCTGCTCGACGAGTGGCAGGAGGCGCCTGATCTGCTGGCGGCGGTCAAGCGGTCGGTGGATGCAGACCGCCGCCCCGGGCGGTATCTGCTGACCGGTTCGGTGCGCGCCCGCCTCAGCAACAGGGTATGGCCCGGCACCGGCCGGGTTACCCCGGTGTCCATGCATCCCATGACCGCCGCCGAGGTCATGGGCAGGAGAACCAAGCCCCTTCTGGACCGGCTCTCGGCAGGTGAGCCCCCGGCCCCCGCCCCCGATTCCCCCGACCTGCGGGGCTACGTCGAAATGGCTCTGCAAGGGGGCTTCCCGCCCACCCTGGGGCTGGACGAACAGAACAGGCAGGAATGGATGAAGGGCTATCTGGAGATGGTGTTCACCCGCGACTTGGAGGCGGCGGGCGGCAACGGCCGGGACCCGGACCGGTTCGGGCGCTACTTCGAGGCCTACGCCCTCGACACCGCCGGCCTCGCCGAACACAAGACCCTCTACGACGCGGCGCGGATCGACCGCAAGACCGCTCTGGCCTACGACCGGCTGCTGCGGGATTTGATGTTGATCCAGGAGGCGCCTGCCTGGCTGCCCAACCGGCTCAAGCGGCTGGTGGTGTCGCGGAAGCGCTATCTGGTCGACCCGGCCCTTCTGGCCGGGGTGCTCGGCCTCGACGCGGCGGCGGTGCTCCGGGACAGCAACCTGCTGGGCCGGCTCCTCGATACCTTCGCGGCCGCCCAGCTCCGGTCGGAGGCGGTTACAGCCGAGAGCCGCCCCCGGCTCTGCCATCTCCGCACCCACCAGGGCCGCCGTGAGGTGGACATCTTGGCCGAGCTGGCGGGCCGGCGCATCGCCGGGATAGAGATCAAGGCCGGCGGAGGCCCGACGCCGCACGACGCCCGCTCCCTGGCCTGGCTGCGGGACAACTTCGAGGACCGTTTCGCGGCGGGGGCGGTGCTCCACACCGGCCCGCACTCCTACCCGCTGGGCGACCGGATATGGGCGGCCCCCATCTCCACTCTGTGGGCGTGACCCCGGCCGTCCGGCCGGGTTCCGAGGCCGCCGGGCGGCCCGGAGCGATTCGGATGGCCCCGGAACCCGTCTGTCTTGGCATTTCTGTCGCAAACAGGCCATAATCGAGGTCAGCACCCCTTGTCCGCCCCATCTGAGGAGCCGCCATGTCTGAAGTCGTCCTGCACGCCGAGACCGGACGGACCACCGGCAGCAGGCCCTCGCGCCGCCTGAGGCGGGGGGGCAAGGTTCCCGCCACCCTGTACGGGCAGGGCGCCGAGGCGGTGTCGGTGGCGGTGAACGCCCGCGATCTGCGCAACGCCTTGACCACCGACGCCGGGATAAACGCCCTGATCGAGCTGGTGGTGGAGGAAGAGACCCACACCTCCCTGGCCCGTCAGCTGCAGCGCCACCCCACCAAGGGGGACATCATCCATCTCGACTTCGTGAAGATATCGCTCACCGACCGGGTGGAGGCGGTGGTGGCGGTCGACCTGATCGGCGATCCGGCGGGGGTCCGGGAACAGGGCGGCATCATCGAAACCGTGGCCAACACGGTGAACGTGCGCACTCCGGTCACCGCCATTCCCGAGTCGATACAGATTGACATCTCCCACTTGGAGGTGGGTGAATCGATCCGGGTGGCCGACCTGCCGGAGCTGGAAGGGGTCGAGTACCTGGACGACCCCGGCTCGCCCATCGTGGTCATCCATCTGCCGGCCCTGGTCGAAGAGGAGGCGGTCCCCGAGGACGAGCTCGAGGAGGAGGCGGCTGACGAAGACGAGGGCGGGGCGGCCGACGCGGAGGAATAGGCGCCCGGCCCGGCGGCCTTTCCCGGTCGAGGAGCAGGAGACACCCATCAGCAGGGGGGAGGGCATGAAGATCGTCGTCGGCCTCCACAACCCCGAACCCGCCTACCGGGGCACCCGCCACAACGCCGGGGCCGAGGCGGTGGAGGCCCTCGCCCGCCGGCTGGGGGTCCGCCTGAAGCGGGGGCCGCGCCGGGTGCGCTGCCGCCTGGCCAGAACGGTGATCGACGGGGCGCCGGCGTTGTTGGCCCTTCCCAAGGCCTCCATGAACGTGTGCGGCCCGGCGGTGCGGTCGGCGGTCCGATACCACGATATTCCCCCCTCCGGCCTGCTGGTGGTGCATGACGACATCGACCTGGCCTTCGGCCGCCTGCGCCTCCGCCGGGGCGGCGGCCACGGCGGCCACAACGGAGTGCGGTCGGTGATCGCCGCCTTGGGGGATCCCGGTTTCTGGCGCCTGAAGGTGGGGGTGGGCCGCCCGCCCGGAAACATGGACCCCGCCCGCTACGTGTTGAGCCGGTTCTTCGAAGGGGAGCGGGCAGAAGCCGCCCGCATGGTGCAAGACGCAGCCGAGGTGGTGAGGGTTTTCATGACCGACCCCGACCGGGCCTTTTCCCTGGCCGGAGGCCGCCGGCCCGGGCCGGTTCGGTGAAACCCGCCCGTCCTCCGGGCAGGCGCGGGCGCGGACGGATGTAGGGTACGGGGCGGGAGGTGCGGTTATCTCACTGCCTGATCTGCTTGCTCTGTTCCGGGTGCTGTGCGTCCCGGTGATCATTTCCTTGGTGCTGGCCACCGAGCGGACCGAGCTCGAGTACCTGTTCGGCGCGGCGGCGGTGCTGGTGGCCTGCGCCGCCTTCAGCGACTTCTTGGACGGCTACATCGCCCGCAAGCGGGGCATCACCTCCATCATGGGGGCCTTCTGGGACACCACCGCCGACAAGGTGCTGGTCAGCGGGGTGTTGATAGCGCTGGTCTCGGTGGGCAGGGCCTCGGTCTGGGTGACCTTCACGATCATGGCCCGCGAGTTCGTGGTGATGGCGGTGCGCAGCGTGGTGGCCGTCGACGGGAAGGTGGTGCCGGCCTCTTGGGCGGGCAAGGCCAAGGCCGCGGTGCAGTTCACCGCCCTGGGGCTGGCCATGCTGCGCCTGCCCGAACCGTGGGGCCCCTTCTACCTGGACGAGTACTGGATGTGGATCGCCGCCGCCGTCACCATCGCCTCCGGCGGGGAATACATAGCCCGGTTCCGCGATGCGGTCAAACAGGCGGGCGCCAAGCCGGACCGGTGAGCGGGCAGGCGGACGGCCGATGAGAACCCTGGTGACGGGCGGCTCGGGGGTGGTGGGGAGGGCGGTGGTGCGGCGTCTGGCGGCCGCCGGGCGGGAGGTGCGCGGCCTGGCCCGGTCGGAGGAGTCGGCTTCGGTGCTGGCTGGTTTGGGGGCCGTTCCGGCCGCCGGGGACATACTCGACCCCGATTCCCTGGCCCGGGCGGCCGCCGGGTGCGAGGTGGTGTATCACATCGCCGGCCGGGTGTCGTTCTGCCCGGCAGATCCGGCCCGCCTGTACGAGACCAACGTGGAGGGAACCCGCAACGTGGTGCGGGCCGCCCGCCGGGCGGGGGCGCGCCGCCTCGTCTACACCTCGTCGGTGGCCGCCCTCGGAGAGAAGCCCGGCTCGGTGGGGTCCGAATCCAACCGGGGCGGCCATCATCTCAGCCACTACGGCCGCTCCAAACACCTGGGCGAGCAGGCGGCCTTCGCCGAGGCGGAGGACATGGAGGTAGTGGCGGTCAACCCCTCCTCCGTCCAGGGGGGAGGCCGGTCGTCGGGCAGCGGCGGCCTCCTGCTCCGGGCCGTCAACGGACAGCTTCGGGTGATGGTCGACGCGCCGATCTCGATGGTGGACGCAGAAGACTGCGCCCGCGGCCATCTGGCCGCCGAGCAGCGGGGAATACCCGGCCAGTGTTACGTCCTCAGCGGCTTCACCATCACCGCCCGCTCGGCGGCGGCCCTGATGGGCGACTTGACGGGCCGCGAATATCAGATCCGTTTCATCCCCGCCCGGGCCCTCGCCGTCTTGGAGCCCTTCTCCGGCCTGATCGGGCGTTTCGTCCGTTCGGTTCCCGTCTGCGGCGAGACGGTGCGGACGATGCGTTACGGGGCCAGATACGACGGCTCGCGGGCGGCCTGGGAGCTGGGGCTGGAATACCGGACGGCGCGGGAGACCTTCGCCGGGGTGCTCGAAGCCTTCCGGGCCGCCGGCCTGACCGAAGTCTGACCTCCGGCCGGCCCGGCAGAGGGCGGCGGGCAGACCGGTACGATTGCGCCTCGTGCGCGCCCCCCTGTCGATCCTCCTAGACCGCTGGAGCCCCGAAACCCTGCCTCTGCCCCCCGGAAGAGCGGTTGTGCCGGCGGCGGCCCGGGCGATGGTGATCGGAGGCGCGGCCCGGCGGTCGAAGGGGCCCCTGGTTGTAGTTGCACCCACGGAGCGGGAGGCGGACGCCCTCTTCGCCGACCTGCGCCTCTTCCTCGACGACGTGCTGCTGTTCCCCGCCTGGGAGACCCTCCCCTTCGAGCACGTTTCCCCCAACATGGCGACTATGGCGCGCCGGGCCGAGGTGCGCCACCGTCTGGCCGAGGCCCCCGCCGGCTTGGTGGTGGCGGCGGCGGTGCGGGCGGCGGTTCAGCGGGTGAGCGGATCGCCCGTCCATCCGGCGGTGGTGCGGACGGGCGAGGAGATCTCTTTCGAGGGCCTGGTGAGGCAGCTCGACGAGATCGGGTACGCCCGCACCGACCGGGTGGAGGCGCGGGGCGAGTTCGCGGTGCGGGGGGGAGTGATCGACGTGTTCCCCGCCCAGGCGGACGATGCGGTGCGGATCGACTTCTGGGGCGACTACGTCGAGGAGCTGCGGGTGTTCTCGATCGGGTCGCAGCGGTCGGTGGGGGAAGTGGAGGAGTTCGCGGCCTATCCGGCCCGCGAGTTCCGCCCCGACGATGCGGTCAGGGCCGAAGCCAGGGCGCTGGCGTCCCGCGAGCCGTGGGCGGCGTCGAGCCTGGACCGGATAGCCGAGGGGGTGAGGTTCGCCGGGATGGAGTCGTGGCTTCCCTGGTTGACGCCGCCCCGCAGCTTCTTGGACGAGCTGCCCGAATCGGGGTCGGCGGTGCTGCTCGATCCGGCGCAGGCTCTGGCCAGGGCGGAGGGTCTGGTGGACGAGGAGCGGGACCTGGCCGAAGCCTTGGCCGGCACCTGGGGGGACGGCCGGGCCGGCGGCCGTTCCCGGCCCGCCTTGTTCCTCGACCTGGCGTCCTCCCTGCCGGACCGGCTCTTGGAGTGCCCGCCCCTGGCGGCCGGGCCGGAGGACCGCCGCATCGAGGTGAGGGGCCTGGACGCCGCCCCCGGCGACCCGGAGACGGTGGCGCAGGGCCTGATCCGGCTGATGGACGGCGGCGCCGACGTGGTGCTGGCCATGGACGGCGCCCCGGCCGCCGCCCGGGTGGCGAGGGTGCTCGGCGAGCACGGCCTGGAGCTGCCGGTGGCGGAGCGGCTGGAAAAAGGCCGGAGGGGGGTGATCCTGGCCGAAGGCGTCCACACCGGGGCGGTGATGCCGGCGCTTTCGGCGGCGGTGCTGGGCGAGCAGGAGATATTCGGGCGCCGCCGATCCCACCGCCGTCCCGGACGGAGGCGGGCGGGGGCCGGGCCGGCCTTCCAGGACCTCGCGCCCGGCGACTATGTGGTGCACGACCACCACGGCATCGGCCGCTTCGACGGCCTGGTCACCCAGTCCATGGCCGGGGCGGAGCGCGACTACATCGTGATCGTGTACGCCGGGGGCGACAAGCTCTACGTTCCCACCGACCAGCTGGCGGCGGTGCGGAAGTACACGGGCGGCGCCTCGCCCCGGATCAGCCGGATGGGGGGGCGGGATTGGGCGGCCGCCCGCAACAAGGTGCGCAAGGAGGCGGCGGTGCTGGCCGAGCACGTGGTGGCGGTCCACCGGGCGCGGGCGGCCGCCGCCGGACACGCTTTTTCGCCGGACACCCCCTGGCAGCGGGAAGTGGAAGACGCCTTCCCCTACGAGGAGACCCCCGATCAGCTGCAGGCCGTGGCCGAGGTCAAGCAGGACATGGAATCCCCCGCCCCGATGGACCGGCTGGTGTTCGGCGACGTGGGGTTCGGCAAGACGGAAGTGGCGCTGCGGGCGGTCTTCAAGGCGGTCGCCGACGGTTTCCAGGCGGCGGTGCTGTGCCCCACCACCCTGTTGGCCCAGCAGCACTACCAGACCTTCTCCGAACGCTTCGCTCCTTACCCCGTCCGGGTGGAGATGCTCAGCCGCTTCCTCACCCCCGCCCAGTCCCGCCGGACGGCGGAAGGCCTGCGCACCGGGGAGGCGGACGTGGTGATCGGCACCCACGGCCTGCTGTCGGAAGGGATCGAGTTCCACAAGTTGGGTCTGCTGGTGGTCGACGAGGAACACCGGTTCGGGGTCAAGGCCAAAGACCGCATCAAGGGCATGAAGACGGGGGTGGACGTGCTGACCCTGACCGCCACCCCCATACCCCGCACCCTGGAGATGGCCCTGACCGGGATCAGAGAGGTGAGCCACATCCTGACCCCGCCCGAGGACCGCCATCCGATCCTCACCTACGTAGGGCCGAACGACCAGCGGGTGGTCTCGGCGGCCATCCGCCGCGAGCTGCTGCGGGAAGGCCAGGTGTTCTATGTGCACAACCGCATCCAATCCATCGACCGGACGGTGATGAGGCTCAAGGAGCTCGTGCCGGACGCCCGCTTCGGAGCGGCCCACGGACAGATGAACGAGGGGCGGCTCGAGCAGACCATGCTGGACTTCTGGGACCACCGCTACGACGTGCTGGTGGCCACCACCATCATCGAATCGGGGCTGGACCTCCCCCAGGTCAACACCTTGATCGTGGAGCGGGCCGACCAGCTGGGGCTGGCCCAGCTCTATCAGCTGCGGGGGCGGGTGGGCCGGTCGAACCAGCGGGCCTACGCCTACCTCTTCCACCCCGACTCCTCCGTCCTCCCGGAAACCGCCTACCGCCGCTTGGAGGCGGTGGGGGAGTTCACCGAGCTGGGTTCGGGCCTGCAGCTCGCCCTGCGCGACCTGGAGATACGGGGGGCCGGCTCGGTGCTGGGCGAGGTGCAGTCGGGCCACATCGCGGCGGTGGGGTTCGATATGTACGTGGAGCTGATCTCCGAGGCGGTGGCGGAGCAGACGGGCGCCGGGCCGGCGGTCGAGAAGCCCAAGGAGGTGCGGATCGACCTGGGCCTGGACGCGCATCTTCCGGAGTCGTACGCGGCCGACCAGAACGCCCGTCTGGAGGCCTACCGGCGGCTGGCGGCGGCCGGTGCACAGGAGGAGGTGGAGGATGTGGCCGCCGAGTGGCGGGACCGCTACGGCCCCTTGCCTCCGGCCGCGGAGCGGCTGATCGAGGCCGCCCGCCTGCGGGTGGAGGCCGTCCGGATCGGGTTGGAGGAAGTGGTGAAGCTGCGGCGCGAGATCATGCTGGGCCCGGTGGAGCTGACCCAGTCCCAGGAGATACGGCTGGAACGGCTGCAGCCGAAGGCGGTGCTGAGGTCCGGTCAGTCCAAGCTGTTCATACCTGCGCCCCCGGCCGGCGGCCTGGCCGGTTACCTGTTGGACTTCCTGGCCGCCATGTGGCCGCCGTCCGCTCCAGCGGCGGAATAGGGTCGGCCGGTTCTCCGTTAGCATCGGCTCGACACCCGGCAATGATTTGCGGGGAATATCCATCGGGAGGAGTCTCCGTGCCCGTCAAACCGCCGCGCCGCCGTTCCATCGTCCGGCGCCTTTCAGAACGCATCCTCGCTTCGGCGGCGGCGCTGGCGCTCGCGGCCGCCGCATGCGGCGGATCGGAGGGCGGGTCCGGAAGCACGGCCGCGGTGGAAAGCTCCACCTCGTCCTCTATTCCGGACGCCTCGTCTTCTCTTCCCGTCGCCTCGTCCTCCACGTCGAGCACCTCGTCTTCTATTCCGGCAACAACCGCCGCCGAGGCGCGGGCGGCGGAGATCGGAGGAGTGTTCGACTTCGGAGTCGTGGCCGCGGTGGAAGGTGAACAGATCACCTTCGACGAGGTGTCCCCGCTGGTCGTCGCGGCGGGGGACGCGGTGGAAACCGACGTATTCGCCGACGCCCTTACGCTGGAGATCACCAGACGGGTGCTGGCGTCCGCGGTGCTCCGAGAGTGGGGTTATGCGGTCACCGAAGCGGAGATAGAGGCCCAGGTGAAGGAGATATTGGACGAGACCGGCCAGACCGAGGAGGAGCTGCTCACCAGCGCCGACATCACCTCGGCGTACCTGCGGACCGTGATTGCCATCCAGCTCATGGAGGAGCGGGCCTCGTCGGACTTCGAGGCGGACGCCTCCGACCCGGAGGAGGAGGAGCTGAGGGCGCGCTATGAAACTATCGTTCCGAGCATCGCCAACGTGTGCAGCGCCCATATCCTCCTGGAAAGCGAGGCGGAGGCGTTGGACGCCCTCGACCGGGCCCAGGCCGGCGAGGACTTCGGCGAGCTGGCGGCCGAGCTGTCGACCGGCCCGAGCGGGCCCGGCGGAGGGGACCTGGGGTGCGGCGAGCCCGCCCAGTTCGTTGCGGAGTTCGCGGCGGCGGTGCTCGACGCCGAATTGGGCGCGCCGTACGGGCCGGTCGAGACCGAATTCGGGTGGCATGTGATCCTGGTGAGCGAGCGGACGATACCGAGCATGGACGAGGTGCAGGACAGGCTCATCGGTGATACACAGCAGGTCGTCCGCGAGATGTGGATCGACTGGGCGTTGGCCGAGCTGGCGGCCGCCGATGTGCAGGTGGCGCCGGAGTACGGCGTATGGACCGCCGCGCCCGATCAGCCGCCGGCCATAACCCCGCCCTCGCCCTGAGCCGCCCTCTGATCCTGGCCGGCCTGGGGCCGGGAACCCTGGACCGGGCGCCCTCGGACATAAGGGCGGCTCTATTCGATCCCGCCAACCGGGTGATCCTGCGCACCGCCCGGCACCCGGCGGCGGCGGAGGTGCTGGAGCGCCGCCCGGATGCGGAGGTCTGCGACGACCTGTACGAGGCGGCCGAGGCCTTCGAGGAGGTGTACGAGGCGATCGCCGAGCGGGTGCTGGCCGCCGCCGGGGAAGGGTCTGCGCCGGTGGTCTACGCCGTTCCGGGCAGCCCTCTTTACGGGGAGACGTCGGTTGCGGTCCTGAGGAAGCGCTGCCGGGCGGCGGGGCGGCCCGTCCGGGTGCTGGCCGCGCCTTCCTTCCTCGACGAGGTGTGGGCGGCGCTCGAGCTCGACCCCGTCGAGCGGGGCTTCACGGTGCTGGACGGAAGGGACCTCCCCGACCCGCTCATGCTCTATCTGCCCACGGTCGTTTTTCAGGTGGATACGCCGGTCGTGCTGGCGGAGGCGGCGGCGCAGCTGGCGCGCAATCTGGCCGCCGACACGCCGGCAACGGTGCTGACCGACCTGGGAACCCCGCAGGCGTCGCGGGCGGTCTATCCGATCGGGGCGGTCCCTTCCGAGGCGGCGGGGCTTCGCACCAGCCTGTTCCTCGACCCGCCCGACACCGGGTTGGTCGGGGCCGTCCGGGTGATGCGCCGCCTGCGGGCCGAATGCCCCTGGGACCGCCGCCAGACCCACGAGTCGCTGATCCCCTACGCCGTAGAGGAGACCCACGAGCTGGCGGAGGCGGTCAGCCGCCTGCCGGCCGGGGCGCCGGACGCCGCGGAGCCCGACTACGGGGCCTACGCGGATGTGGAGGAGGAGCTCGGCGACCTGCTGCTGCAGGTGATATTCCACTCCAACCTGGCCGCGGAGGCGGGGGCCTTCGACCTCGAGGACGCGGCAGAGGGGCTGCTCCGCAAGCTGGTGCGCCGGCATCCGCACGTGTTCGGCGACGCCGAGGCGGCCGACGCCGACGAGGTGACGGCCAACTGGCAGGCCATCAAGGCGGCGGAGAAGCCGCGGGCCTCCCTGCTGGACGGGGTTCCCGGATCGCTTCCCGGCCTGGAGCGGGCGGCCGAGATGCAGCGGCGGGCGGCCCGGGTGGGCTTCGACTGGCCGGACGCCCCCTCGGTGGCGGCCGCCGTGCAGGAGGAGCTGGACGAGCTGACGGAAGCCTTGGAGGAGGGCGGTCCGGAGGGCCGGGCCGCCGCCCGCGAGCTGGGCGACCTGCTGTTCGCAGCCGTCAACCTGGCCCGTCATATGAAGGCGGACCCCGAAATAGCCCTGCGCCGGGCAACAGCCCGTTTCGAACGCCGCTTCCGCCGCATGGAAGAGCTTGACGACTTGGCCTCCGCCGGCCTGGACCGCCTCAACACCCTGTGGGAACGAGCCAAACGAGAAGCTATGCAGCCGCCCCGGCAGCCCCCGGATTGATTACGGTTTTCAAGGCGCGAAGATCTTCCGGGTCCCTTCCATCTGGAGAAAGAGCCGGCTTCCAGCAACAGGCGCGAAGCCGCCCCGCAACCCCCAGAGCGCGAAAATCGCCGCGCCCAAGCCCGGCTTCGCCGGGCTCCCTCCCCCGCCTCCGCCGCCGCCGGCGTACTCCGCACCGGGCCGCGTGGGCCTTCCCGGGCCGCAAGGCCGGACCGGGCAGAGTCATTTCGATCTATTACCGCCGCGCTCTCCGGAAATCCGGCGGCGGTGTTTGCGCTTTCGGCCTTCTATATATACCGCATTTCGGGGCGTTCGCATAGGGGGTTGTTCGAGAAGATTTCGCGTTCTGCCGCAGGCGGTGAAAGCGCGGGTCCGGTGAGGTTGCCAAGAGGTTGGGCGCGGGCGTAGTAGATTCCGCCTCGACTTCTCCGGGGAGCGGCGTGGCCACAACCATAACCTCGATCGAGGCGCGGCAGATTCTTGATTCACGCGGGAACCCCACCGTGGAGGCCGAAGTGCGCCTGTCCGGCGGGGCGGCGGGCCGCGCCTCGGTTCCTTCGGGCGCCTCCACCGGCTCGCTCGAGGCCGTGGAGCTGCGGGACGGCGGTGCTCCCTACCTCGGAAAAGGGGTTGGACAGGCGGTTGCCAACGCCTCAGGCGTGATCGGTCCGGCGCTGGCGGGCCAGGACGCCCTCGATCAGCAGCTCATCGACCAGATGATGATGGATCTCGACGCCACGCCCAACAAGGGGCGGCTGGGCGCCAACGCGGTGCTGGCTGTGTCGCTGGCGGTTGCCCGGGCGGCGGCCGCTCAGATCGGCCTGCCGCTGTTCCGTTACCTGGGCGGCCCCGGCGCCCGCCGGCTGCCCGTCCCCATGCTCAACGTGCTCAACGGAGGGGCGCATGCCGCCAACCCGCTCGACATCCAGGAGTTCATGCTGGTCCCCGCCGGGTTTCCGTCCTTCTCCTCGGCCCTGCGCGCCGGGGTGGAGGTGTACCAGCGCCTGAAGCAGGTGCTGTCCGACCGCGGCCTTTCCACCAACGTAGGGGACGAAGGAGGGTTCGCCCCTGCCCTGGCGGACAGCCGCGCCGCTCTGGACTTGCTGGTAGACGCCGTCGAGCGGGCCGGCTACCGGCCCGGCGGCGAGATAGCCCTGGCCCTGGATGCGGCCGCCACCGAGTTCCATCGGGAAGGCGCCTACCGGCTCGAAGGGCGGCGGCTCGATTCCGGCGGCATGGTCGATTACTACGAACGGCTGGCGGACGACTACCCGATCGTATCCATCGAAGACGGTATGGCCGAGGACGATTGGGAGGGCTGGACGGTTCTGACCGAGCGGCTGGGCGGGCGGATCCAGCTGGTCGGGGACGACGTGTTCGTCACCAACGAAATGATCCTGCGGCGGGGCATCGAGCAGAAGGCGGCGAACGCCGTCTTGGTGAAGGTCAACCAGATCGGCACCCTTTCGGAGGCCCTGGCCGCCATGGAAACAGCCCGCCGCGCCGGGTACGGGCGGGTGGTTTCGCACCGATCGGGCGAGACCGAGGACACCTTCATCGCCCATCTGGCGGTGGCCGCCGACACCGGGCAGATCAAGACCGGAGCGCCCGCCCGCTCGGAGCGCACCGCCAAGTACAACGAGATCCTGCGAATCGAGGAGCGGCTGGGAACCCAAGCCCGCTATCCGGGGTTCGCACCGTACCGGGGCGGGTGATGTCCGAGAAGAGCACCCGGCGCGGGGTGGTGATCCCGCTGTTGCTGGTCGCGGCGCTGGCGGTGGTGGCGGCGGACGTGTTTCCGATCCGCCAGATCATCAGCCAGGGCCGCGATCTGGAGAGGTCGCAGACGCGGCTCGAAGAGATACAGGAGGAGAACCGCCGGTTGGAGCAGGAAATACAGGATTTGCAGACCCCGGCCGGGATCGAGCGGATAGCCAGGGCCGACTTCGGTTACGTAAACCCCGGCGAAATCAGCTACGTAGTCGTCGCCCAGGAGGAAGGGGCCTCACCCGATCAAGCGGCGCGGGCGCGGGGCGCCGATCCGGAATCGGGCGGGTTCCTGCAGGCTTTGTGGGACTACCTGACCGGGCGCGATCTGGTCGATGAATGACCGTCAGAAAGTAGCCGCTCAGATCGGACGGCCTTCGAGAGCCGAGATAGAAACTCGGAGCAGATGCCATCTTTCCCTGCCGGTGGTGGTGCAGGTGCCGCCGGTGCTGGAGGACGGAACCCCCTTCCCCACCCTGTATTGGCTGACCTGCCCGCTGGCGGTGAAGCGGGTCAGCCGGTTGGAGAGCGCGGGCGGGGTGAAGGCGATGGAGCGGCGGGCGGCGCGGGCGCCGGAGTTCGGGGCGGCGCTGGAGGCCGCCCACGCCCGCTACGCCGCGCAGCGGGAGAAAATGACGCCGCCGGAGGCCGAACACCGCCCCGAAGGCGGAGTGGCGGGGGCGGCCCAGGGTGTGAAATGCCTGCATGCCCACTACGCCGACGCTCTGGCCGGCAACTCCAATCCGGTGGGAGAGCTGGTGGCGCCCTGGGTGGAGCCCCTCGACTGCGAAGTTCCCTGCGTGGTCGACCAAGCCGGCGGGGCGGCCGCCAACCCGGACTGGACGGAACCCAGATGATTCGCCTCCGCCCTCCGCCGGGGAACTGTTTCCGCAGGCTTCCGTCCGGTGCGACAATGGAGCCGCCGCCCGGGTGGCGGAACTGGTAGACGCAGCGGACTTAAACTCCGCAGCCCCCAGGGGCGTGTGGGTTCGAATCCCACCCCGGGCACCTCGGAAGGCGGATAGTCCGAGAGGGAAGGCGGCCGCCATGACGCGGCCTTCAGGTTAGGAGTCATAAGGACCGGTGGGTCTATCGGGGGTGAAAGGAAGGAGGGATGTTCACCGACGCGAGCCCCACCTACTCGATCGCCGAAGCCGCCCGGCTGATAGGCGCGCCGGCGGCCGCGCTCAGTAGCTGGACGAGGCAAAAATCGACCAAGCCGCTGGTGAGGCGCTTCCCGGGCAGGCGGGCGCTGTCCTTCCGGTCGCTGGCCGAGGCGTTCGTGGTGTCGGCGGTGAGGAAAGAGGGGGTTCCCATGCAGAGGATCCGTCCGGCGCTGGTTGAGCTGGCGAAGCAAATCGGGATGGAGCAGGCGCTGGCCTCCAAACGCCTCTACACCGACGGAGCCGAGATACTGTACGACTTCCCGGGGCGCGGATACGACGGGGAAGCTGTCAACCGTCTGGTGGTGATTCGCAGCGGTCAGCGCATGTTCAGAGAAACGGTGCAGGCCTATCTAAAGCGGATCGTGTACGGCGGAGCGGGGGGATACGCTTCAGAAATACGGCTGGACAGGGAGGGCGTAGTCATAAACCCCGGCTACGGGTGCGGCCGTCCGACCTTTTCCTCCTGCGGCGCCCTGGTGGAGTCGGTGCTGCGCCGGCTGGACGGCGGCGACCCGATGGAGGAGCTGGAAGATGATTTCGGCGTCCCGGCCGATACGATAAAGGGCGTGGCTGCCCACCCGCGTCCTGCGTGGGCTTGCTACAGCTCATAAGAGATTGTCCTTGTATTTAGAAAACCTAAAGGGTGCCGCTGTTATTGGACGCCAACAGATCATAGATCGTTTGGAGGAGATAGACAAGTATAGCAAGAGCCCCTCCCCCTTCGTATACGATATATTCCTCCAGCATACGCAGGCGGCAACCGCGAGCCGGTTAGTTGCTCCGTCAGTTCCGACTGTCATGGACGCCGTCCCTGGGCAGATGGGCCAGCACGCAGGGCGGTGTCCAAAGGTCAGTCGTCAATGGATATATCGAGCTCGAACGAGGTGTTCGGATGAAGGAGCCGTCCCGGGAGGGCCGGTCGAGGGGCGGCGGGCGAGTGGAGCGTCGGCGTCGTCGAGGCAGCGGGCTGGATCAACGGCCGGCAACCGGGGCCGAAGCCGGGCGCTGTGGGTTCCGAATTCCATCCGGCGCTCGAGAACGGGTCGAGCCGTGGGGCCTGCGGTGCGGACGGCGCTAAAATAGGCCCATGAACGCTGCGGACACCCCCAGCAAATGGGCCGGGCCTGTCACCGCTGCCGACGGGGTCTTGTACGGTCCGGTCCGGACGGCGGTGACGTGGGGCAGCGCCGGTTGCCCGATAGCGCCCCGCTCCTATCGAGATGTGCACGGCGGCGCCGACGGCCCTGCTGAACTGAAGAAGCTGGCAGGTACCTCGGATCTGACGATCGCCGATTTGGATCGCGGGTTTTGGGAACGGGTGACGGTGGGGGCGCTGCCGGAGGGATACCGCCAGGCCGTCAGCCGCAAGCTGGGGAGTTTGGCGGTTCCATTGGCAGCGGTTGCCCTGCCGTCCGGACTGCCTATGGGGTGGGTTGCCCGTCTTCCCCTCCGCACCCGCACCCGCAACGCGGTCAAGAGGTTTGCCCAAGCTAGAGGAGAGGATCCGCTCGACCGTTCGTTGCTGGTTCAAGATGTCATGGCTTGGCATAGTTTCGGTACGAGTTCTTTGCTCGACCTGCTCTGCGTGTTGGAGAGCGCCGAGCAGAACGACCGCAGGCCGCCGCCCTTGGACACCGACGAGGCCGAACGACGGTTTCGTCAGGGGATGTCCCTAGGAGAACTGTGTTTGTATGAATTGGCCGGATGGGGCTTGTCCGAGACCGACGCGGTGACGCTCGGGGATCTCCTGTCGATATTGAAGAACCAGAACATCGAGTTGCGCGAGCTGAGCAACTTCACCGGGCTGTTCCTCTGGGATCTGGCAGAACCTGCTCTCCACCCCTATCAGGCAATAGACCGATGGGTTTCTCGGCTGCCCGAACGAGAACGCCTCATCTTCACGGACCGCCGGGCCGCCTCTCCCCGACCTCGCCGCACCCTGCAGGAGTTGGGAGACGAGCTGGGCATCACCCGCGAGCGGGTTCGCCAACTGGACAAATTGTTGTTCAAACAGTTGCGCGCCTACGCCGCTTCGGTTTCCGGCCGTTCGATAAGCTGGCGGATCGGCACCATACGCCGAACAGCGGGAGTCGCCGTTCCGGCCGCTCGGGTGGAGGAGCTGTTGGTGCCTCCTCCGAACAGCACCGACTATTCGGCCCTCCTGCTGCAGTTGGCCGGTCCTTACATCGAGTCGCAGGGCTGGTTAGTCCTTCAGTCTGAGCTCGCCGCCGACCCCACTCCGTCGGTACTCAATATGACCGACGAGTTCGGAGTAATCGACATGAACGCCGCGGGCAAGTCTCTTCGACATTGGGGTTTGCCCGATGATCTTCATACGGAGTGGATGCTCAGCAGAGGTTCTGTTCGCAAGTTCGGCAGCCAGCTCGTGCGGTGGAATAGGTCCACGGAGGAGAAACTGTCTTTCGCTCTCAAAGAAATTGGCAGACCTGCATCAGCTGAGCGAATACTGGAGTACATAGGACTAGATTTGGGCGTTCGCACCGTCAAGAACGCAATAAGCACCGACGACCGCTTCATACGGGCAGACCGAACGAAGTTCGCACTCACATCTTGGGGCCTTCCCGAGTACAAGGGTGTCGCACATTCAATCCACGATCTTCTGGAGCAATCCGGCCCCCTGGAGATCGAGGAAATAGCCGCGCGGCTGGAAGCCGACTTCGGCATCAGTAGAACTACTACAGAACAGTATTGCGGTCAATTGCCCGCTTTCATAGTAGAAACCGGACGGGTTCGGCTTCGCCGGGAGGATGAGCTCTACACATATAGAGGTGTTGCCGTTAGGAACGCAAAGGGGATTTTCGCACTCAAAGAAGAGCGGGTCGGGCTACTTCTAAGAGTGGATCAAGAAGTGTTGAGGGGAAGCGGCCGACCTTTCAGCAAGGCGGCTTCGCAGATTTTGAAATTACTCCCCAAAGATCGTTTGATATTTCACGGCCCTAAAGACCTTTCTCTCGTCGTTGGGTTTCCCGATCTTTCCATCAGCGGCCCGGCGCTAGGTTCTATCAGAGCACTCGCCGACGCCGCCGGGGCCCGGCTAGGAGACTGTCTCCTCCTTGTTCTCGACCGGACCTCACTGTCAGTCGAAGCCGCCGCCACAGCAGCCGAAGACCATGATCCGGGCTGGCCTCTGGTATCGCGGCTCACCGGCATCGACCCCGAATCGGGACTGGAAGGCTTGGCCGCCGCCCTCCAATGCGACCCCGCTGAAGTGGAGCCGGTGTTGCGCAAACGAGGCGACGACGCAGTAGCCGATGCCCTGCCCCTCGCCTGACCCGACGGGCGCGACGACCAATCAGCCTGCTTCAGCAGAATGAATAGGAAGCCTTCGGTCTCCAGGAAACCTCAGATAGATCTAGGCTTGGAGGCAGGGTTTCCATGTCGAATCCGACTTTTTTGCCGTTGGCGTCAATACCTATAATTACACTGTCATTGACCACCGAAGCGGCTCTACACATTGGAGAGGGGAGGAGAGGTTTGTCGGCTCTACACGTGAGCGCCTTCCAGCCACCTATTCGGACCTGCCCGTCCTCTACTCCCCCCTCATCTCCGAAGAGCCTCCAAAGGCCAGCCGTCAATGGATAATATCGATCTTGAATTAAGGTGTTCGGATGAAGGAGTCGTCCCGGGGAGGGCCGGTCGAAGGGCAGCGGGCGAGTGGAGCGTCGCCAAAGAAGCCGTCCACGGCCGTCCGCCAGAAACGCCCGCCCCGCTACGGCCAACCATAAGCGCAACCCCGCCCACGAACTCGAGCCCGCGGCACCCGGCAGAGGGATCCCCGGCGTGGGACGCCGCACAAGGATCAGAGAACCGGGCGGAAACCTCTTCGGCCTGATTGAACCTGCGCGCCATGAACGAGGTTGATCGAGGCTAACCCTTCAGATATACGATGGCATTCTGAAGATGATCCTCCCCGTTCTTGAACCGACCCAGTCCAGTGTTGCAACTCTCGCACAGCAAGCCCCGAGGTTGTCCGGTCTCTTGGTTGTGATCAACCACTATTTTGACGTTGACTTCGGCAATGCTTATCTTTTCACAAATTGGACATTTCCATGATTCGCCCTTCCCCGGGGCATTCTCATTATAGTATTCATCGCGAATTTCCTTACTCATCTTTGTGCCGCTGTCTCTACCAAAACAATGTTTACAACGCGGGCGACGCACACGAACAACCTGGTCAGTCCCCTATCCGCTCGTCCTCCGAAGGCGGAGAGCAAGAATCTCGGCGGGCAACGCCGGGCCGGGCTGACAGAACGGAGGCGGCTCGGCGGCGGGCGGTCAGGGTTACAGGCGGGAAGCCCGGACCTGCGCTTCGGCCATGTGCAGGGAGGCGATCACCGGATCGATGCAGAAGGCGTCGATCAGATGTGAGATCTCCCCGATCATGCCCCCCCAGATGGTGCAACCGAAGAGGATCGCCTCCACCGGTTCCTGATCGAGCATGGCCTGGGCCGCCAAGACGCCCTCTTGGTGCAGCTGGCGGCGGAAGCGTTCTTCTACCAGCTCGGCGGTGACGGTGACGTCTCCGATGAGGGAATCTTCCCCCTCGACATGCATGGGTACGAAGCCCATGGCCCCGGCGGTGTCCGCAAGACCGTAGGCCCGGAGGTTGCGGCGCACCCAGTTGGCGGTCGTCCACCGCTCGTGCTCGTCGGGGAACAGCATTCCGAGGTTTGCGCCCCGGGCGGCCGCCAGCGCCGCCGCCGTCTGCAGCGGGCCGATCACCGGGATGGCGGCGCTTCTCTGGGCTTCCATCAACGCCGGATCCGAGCAGCATCCGATTATGGCCGCGTCGGCGCCCTCGCTCTCGGCCTGCAGCACCGCGCCGATCAGCTCGTTCATGTAGAGGGGGACGGGGGAAAGCATGGGCCCGGCCAGCTCGGGCGGGAGATCCAGATGGCGCACCTCGACCGACACCCCGCCCCCGGAGTGTTTCTCGAGTACGGACAAAGTGCGGGGAGCATGCAGGCTGCTCCCGATGGGCTCTATGTAGATGATCTTCATCTGCGGCCTCCTCGAGCCTTGCCCCGGCCCCGTCCGGCGAGGCGCCGCCCAGTGTAACCTGCCGCCGGAAACGGTTGCCGGGAGGGGCTTTGAGAATTTCGCTGGAAGGGAAGACGGTTCTGGTGACCGGCGCCTCGAGGGGCATCGGCCGGGAGACCGCCCGCGAGATGGGCGGGGCGGGCGCGGCGGTGGTCGCCCACTACGCCCGGTCGAGATCCGGGGCGGAGGCGGCCACCGCCGAAATCGACCCCGGCCGGAAGCTGCTGGTGCAGGCCGACTTTCGGGAACCCGGTTCGGGCCGGGCCGTTTGGCGGCAGGCGGAGGAATGGGGGAAGGGGGTCGACGTGCTGGTCAACAACGCCGCCGTCCTGCCCGACCTCGACTGGAGCGGACCGGATGAAGACTGGAACAGGGCGTGGTCGCTCGCCATGCAGGTCAACGTCCTCGAGCCGGCCAACCTCATCAGGGAAGCGGTGCGCGGCTTCGCGGCCCGCGGCGGAGGAACCCTGATCACCCTGTCGAGCTGGTTGGCCTACCGGGCGGGCCGGGCCCAGACCGCCGCCTACAGCGCGTCCAAGGGCGCCGTGACCGCCCTCACGAAGGCGGTCGCCGCCGAGTACGCCCGCCAAGGGGTGCTCGCCTACAACATCGCGCCCGGCACGGTGCGCACCGACATGTCCATAGAAGCGGCCGAGCCCCTGGGCGGCGAGCAGGCCACTGCCGCCCAGCTGGCGATGGGGGAGTGGATTCCTCCGGCGGAGATCGCCAGGGTCGCCGTTTTCCTGGCCGGGGGAGGCTGCCGCCACCTGTCCGGCGCCACGATCGACGTCAACGGCGCCAGCTACATGCGGTGACGGGGGCTTCGGCAGTTTCCTTTGCGGCCCGGCGGTGCGGTAGATATGATGATGAAGCAGTCTCTAGCTAGCTAGCTAGGCCTCAAGAGGAGGAAGATATGAAAATGAAGAACCGCAGAAGGCGCCGGTCGCCGCTCATGGCGGTTGCGCTCGGCTTGGCCATGATCGCAGCCGCCTGCGGGCAGGCCGCCCCCCCGGACCCGGTGGTGGTCACGGTCACCGTTCCCGGAGAGCCGGTGGTGGTCACCGTTCCCGGAGAGCAGGTGGTGGTCACCGTACCTTCGATCGTGACCGAGACTGAGACCGTGACCGAGACGGTGGTGGTTACCTCGATCGTGACCCAGACCGAGACCGTAGAGGTCATGGTGGAAGGGCCCGACCAGGCGGAGTTGCGCACCTTGCGGGTCGCCATCCCCGACGACGTCGAGCATCTCGACCCGGCCTTCGGACAGGCGCAGCTGACCAACCTGGTCCTCAAGAACGTCTACATGCAGCCCGTCCAGTACCGGCCCGGGCCTTCCCAAGGCCGCTTCGCCTACGCCGACACCACCTCCTTCGAGGGTCAGTGGGTGGAGGCCTGGGACTTCAGCGACGACCGCAAGACCATTACGTTGACCCTGCGCCAGGGCCTCGTGTTCCCCGCCAGCGGCAACCGGGTGACGTCCGACGACGTCATCTATACGATCGAGCGGGCCATCGGCACCGCCTCGGGGCCGGCCTGGGTGTGGGGGAACATCGGGGTGACTTCGCTCGACCAGATCGAGCGGGTCGACGAGCGGACGGTCGTCATCAACAACGCCCGCCCCTCTTCGATCGTGCTGCCGTTGATGAGAGACCAGACGATGGGCCTGCTCGACGGCGACGCCATCAGCTCCTGGGCCACCGACGACGATCCGTGGGCGACGGCTTGGATGTCTCAGAACTACGCCGGAAACGGCCGCTATGTGGTCGACAGCTGGGACCGGGGTTCCCGCATGGTCCTCAAGTCCAACCCCACGTGGCCCGGCCGCCAGCCCTACTTCGAGACGGTCGAGCTGCTCGTGGTGCCGGAGTCCGCCAACCGGCTGGCGCTGCTGCAGAACGGAGAAGTGGACATCGCCATGGATCTGTCCACCCAGGAGATGGAGATCGCCGAAGGTTCGGACGGCGTGGACGTGCTGGGGATTCCCGACCGCAACGCCATGAACGTGCTGTTGAACACCCAACAGGCCCCCTTCGACAACGTCGACCTCCGCAAGGCGCTCGCCTATGCGACCGATTACAACGCGATCGTCGAGGGAGTTCTGAACGGGCGGGCCGTCCCCTCCGAGGGGCCGATCTCGGTCAACTCCAGGTTCTTCGACATGTACGAGCTCGGGGAAAGCTGGAATTACGAGCACGACCCCGACAAGGCCCGCGAGCACCTCGCCGCGGCGGGGGCGCCCGACGGCTTCGAGTTCGAGATGATCATCTCCCAGAACCTGCCGGTGGGCGACGCCATCGCCGCCAACCTGAAGGCCAACTACGCGGACGTCGGGATCGACATGACCATTCGTCCGGTAAGCGGGGCGGAGATGTTCGAGAGCCTGGCCGGCCTGAGCCACCAGGCCGCTTTCCGCGGCGGTCTGCTGGACTACATCGACGACCCCTACTACCACTTCTATCTGTGGTGGCTCACCGACACGGTCATCAACTGGACCGGGTTCACCAACGAGCGGGTCGACGAGATCGTGTTGGAGACGGCGGAGCTCATCGACGACCAGACCCGGCGCGAGCCGTATCGCGAGGCCGTCGGCCTGGTGGTGGACGCGGCGCCGATGCTGTGGCTCGCCAACGCCGATTTCACGCTGGCCGTCCGCGAGGACATCAGCGGGTACACGCATCACCCCGACGGGCTGCTCTGGTTCGCCACCCTGGAGCGGACCGGCTAGCGGGGCCGCAGCTGCGGAAGAACAACTCGGTTGCCGGGGGGGCGGACTTACGCGGTGTCCGCCCTCCCGGGACCCCATGACCGGGGGGTGAGCCCATAGCCGAGGCGAGCGAGGCACAGGTGCGGGAAGCCGGGCACCGGCCCTCCCGCCTGCGCAGCTGGGCGCTGTTCCTGTTGCGCCGCCTGGGGTTGCTCGTCATCGTCCTGTTCTCCGTATGCGTCTTGACCTTCGCGGTCACCCGGTCCACGGGGACTCCCCTGTACGCCGCCTTGGGCATGCAGGTAACCGAGGAGATGATCGAGGCCCGGGCGGAGATGATGGGCCTCAACGACCCGATCCATGTGCAGTTCACGACCTACATGGTCAACCTCCTGAAAGGAGACCTCGGCACTTCGCGCCGCACCTTCACCCCGGTGGCCGGGGAGATCAGATACCGGCTGCCCGCTACGGCCGAGCTGGTCTTCTACACGCTGGTGGTCAGCGCGATATGGGCCGTCCCTTTGGGGGTGCGCGCCGCGGTGCGACCCAACGGACCCCTGGCCCGGTTGGGGGAAGGGCTGGCGCAGTTCGGGGTCAGCGTTCCGGCGTTCTGGCTGGGCCTCCTGCTGATATTCCTGTTGTATTTCCTCCTGCCGGTGTTCCCGGCGCCTCGCGGGCGGTTGTACGGCTTCGACCCGCCCCCCTTCTTAACCGGCTTCTACACGCTGGACGCGCTGGCAGCGCGGAATCCGCGCTTGGCCTGGGAAGCGCTCCGGCATCTGGTGCTTCCGGCCGTCACCCTGTCGGTGACCAGCGGGCCTCCGCTTTTCCGGGTGACCCGCTCGGCGGTCGGCGAAGCCTTGGCCAGCCCCTTCGTGGAGGCCGCCCACAGCTACGGGCTGAGCCGCCGCAAGGTCATGATCAGGGACGTCTTCCGCAACGCCTCGCCGCCGGTTCTCAACCTGGCCGCCATGACCTTCGGGTACCTGATCGGCGGCGCGGTGTTGGTCGAGGTGGTTTTCTCCTGGCCCGGCATCGGTTCCTACGCCGTGTGGGGGATGGGCTTCTCCGATTACGACGTGGTGCTCGGCGTGGTGATCGTCTCGGCCGCGATCTACGTGGTCCTCTATTTCATCGTGGACCTGGTGCAGTACGCCATGGACCCGCGGCTGAGGGACTGACGTGGCGGCGCCGGCCCGCTCCCGAGCCGACCGCGGGCTCTTGGCCAAGGTGTTCACAGGCCGGACGGCGGGCGGGACGATTCGGCGGTCGATATTCTTCCTGTTCTTGCTGCTGGCGGTCGTCGGCCCCTGGATCGTTACCCACGATCCGATTCGGCCCGACCCCTTCAACACCCTCTCGCCCCCCTCGTCCGAGCACTGGTTCGGCACCGACAACCTCGGGTTCGACATCTACTCCCGGGTGGTGGCCGCCGCCCGGATCGACTTCACGCTCGCCGTGCTGGGCGTTCTCTTGGGCGGCGGCCTCGGATCCATACTCGGGGCGTGGGCGGCCTACCGGCGGGGCTGGGTCGACACGGTGCTGCTGCGGGTGGTGGAGGTGATGCAGTCCTTCCCGGTGCTGCTGCTCGGCTTGGCGCTGTTCGCCGCTCTGGGGCCGCTCGAGATCTTCGGTCCGTTCGATTCGGGGCTGGTGGTGCTGGTCATCGCCATCGCCGCGGTCAACTTCCCGCTCTATCTGCGCCAGGTGCGTAGCGTCCTCATTCCGTTGACCGACGCCGACTTCATCCTGGCGGCCAAGTGCAGCGGCCTGGGCGGATGGGGGGTCGTGTGGAACCATTTCATCCCCAACGCCCGCGGCCAGGTGCTGGCCCTGTTCGCCCTGACCTGCGCCTACGCCATCCAGATCATCGCCGGGCTGAGCTTCATCGGCCTCGGCATCGAGCCGCCCAGCCCGGAGTGGGGCGCCATGATCAAAGAAGGGGCGTCGTTGATCATCCAGGGCAGTTGGTGGCCGTCGCTGTTCCCCGGCCTGGCCGTCGTCCTCTCGGTCTACGCGCTGACCGGGTTCACCGCCGGGGACGATGCGCCGCTCAACCCGGCGGGCGGCCCGTCGTGACCGCCGGCGAAGCCCTCCTGACCCTGTCGGGCGTCGAAGCAACGATCCACACCGCCGCCGGGCCGGTTCACCCCCTCCAAGGCGTGGACCTGACGGTGTTTCCGGGCGAAACGGTGGGGCTGGTGGGCGAGAGCGGATCGGGCAAGACGATGATGCTGCGGACGATCCTGCGCCTCATGCCGCCCGGCGGCGTCATCACCGGCGGGGAAATCGACTGGAGGGGCCGGCGGGTGCTCGACATGGACCCCGGCGAGCTCCAGGCCTACCGCGGCGCCGAAGCGGCGATGATCTATCAGAACCCGGCGGCCGCCCTGAACCCGATGCTGAGCGTGGAGCGGCAGATCGTCGACGCCTACCGGGCCAACCGCGGCGCGGAGGAAGGCAGCCCCAAGGAATTCGCGGCGGCGGTGCTGCGCGAGCTCGAGTTCGGCAACCCCGAGGCCGTCTTGGAGCGTTATCCGCACCAGCTGAGCGGCGGGATGGCCCAGCGGGTGAACATCGCGCTGGCCCTGGCCTGCGGCCCGTCGCTGATCTTGGCGGACGAGCCGACCACCGGCCTCGATATGACCACGCAGATCCGCGTGCTCGACCTGTTGGAGGAACAGGTGAGCGCCCGCAATGCAGCCCTGCTCTTCATCTCCCACGACCTGAGGGCCGTGGCCCGCGTCTCGCGCCACATCGGCATCATGTACGCGGGCCGGGTGGTGGAGTTCGGCCCCCGCCGCCAGATACTGGCCGAGCCGGCCCACCCCTACACCCGGGCGCTGCTCGAATGCGTGGACCTGCGGGTCGGAGAACGGCCCCGCTCCATACCGGGCCTGGTGCCGAGGATGGCCGCCGTGCACGAGCTGTGCGCCTTCCGGGAACGGTGCGCCTCGCGGATGGAGGCGTGCGGTGAGCGCCCGGCTCCCGAGCACCAGCCCGGCGGGCGCCGCCGGGTGCTCTGCCATCTGGGGCCCGGCCATGGCTGAAACCCCCGTCCTCGAAGCCCGCGGCCTGTCCAAGACCTACCGGGTGCGCCATTCGATAGGGCGGGTGGAGACGGTGCGGGCGGCCGAGGGCGTGTCGTTCACGGTGGGGCGGGCCGCCACGCTCGGCATCGTGGGCGAGAGCGGTTCGGGCAAGTCGACCGTGGCCCGCTGCCTGCTCGGGCTCACCCGGCCCACCGCCGGGGAGGTGCTGTTGGACGGCGTCCGGCTCGACGGCCTCGGCGTCCGCCGGATGCGCCCCCACCGCCGGCGCCTGCAGATGGTCTTCCAGATGCCCCAGTCCTCCTTCGACCCCACCAGGACGGTGCGGAGTTCCGTGCTGCAGCCGCTGCGCCGCCTCCGTCCCGACCTCTCCCGGGAGCAGCAGGAAGAGAGGTTGGGGCAGGTGTTGGAGGCGGTGAACTTCGGCGGAGAGCTCTGGGACCGGAAACCGGCGGCGCTGAGCGGCGGGCAGCTGCAGCGGGCGGCCATCGCCCGGGCCCTGGCGCCCGACCCGGCGGCGGTGGTGCTCGACGAGCCGACCTCGTCGCTCGATCTGAGCGTCCGCGGCGACATCTTGGCCCTATTGCAGGAGCTCCAGCGGGAGACGGAGGCGGCGTTCGTCTTCATCTCGCACGACCTCGAAGCGGTGCGGGTCTGCGCCGACGAGCTGATCGTCATGTACCTCGGCCAGATAGTGGAGCGGGGCCCGGCGGCGCAGGTGTTCGAAGCCCCTGCCCACCCCTACACCAGAGCATTGGTGGCGGCCAGCAGGTTCGAGGCCGGCGGGTTCTCCCTGGCCTCGCGCGGCGAGCAGGACCCCCTCTCCGGCTGCCGGCTGATGCCGAGGTGCCCGCTGGCCGAGGCCGCCTGCTCGGCCGAGCAGCGCCTGGATGCGGTGTTCGGGGAAGGCCGGCGGGAGGTGCGCTGCTGGAAAGCCGCTGCGGGCGCGGACGCCGGATGCTGATCCGGAGATGCGGGATTCCGGAGCGGGCGGTGTTGACCAGCCCGGCCCGATGCGGGTAGGCTGACGGACGGGGTTTGCGGCCGGAGGATTCGAACAGGCGATGGAAACCAGGATTGCGGTCGATATCGGCGGCACCTTCACGGATCTCGTGATGGAATCGCCCGCGGGAACCCGGGTTTCGAAGGTGCTGTCCACCCCCGAAGACCTGGTCGAGGGTGTGCTGAGTGCGGTGCAGGGGGCGGGCGCGGACCTCGAGGACTGCGGCCTGTTCATCCACGGCACCACCGTCGGGTTGAACACCTTCTTGGAGCGGTCCGGGGGGCGGGCCGCCTTGGTTACCACCCGGGGTTACCGCGACGCCTATCTCATCGGGCGCGGGCACCGGGAGGACATGTACGACCTCCGGTACCGCAAGCCGGCGCCGCTGCTCGAGCGCGATTCCATCTTCGAGGTAGAAGAGCGGATCTCGGCTTCCGGCGAAGTCCTGTGCCCGCTGGACGCCCACACGGTGGAGACGGCCGCCAAATCCATTGACGAAGGCGACTACGAATCGGTGGCCGTATCGCTGATCCATTCGTACGTCGACCCGCTGCACGAGCTGGCGGTGAGGGACATACTGCGGTCGTTCCTGCCCGACACGCCCATCGCCTTGAGCCACGAGGTGGCCCCGGAGTGGCGGGAATACGAGCGCACCTCCACCACCGTTACCTCGGTCTACATCACCCCCCGGATGCGCAGCTACCTCCAGCGCCTGTCCGACGCCCTCAGGGAGAGGGGCCTGTCTTCTCCGCTGCATATCACGCAGTCGAACGGCGGGGCCATGCCGGCCGACGCCGCGGTCGACCGGGCGGTGCTGACGCTGTATTCGGGCCCGGTGGGCGGGGTGATCGGAGGGCGCGAGGTGGGGCGGCAGACCGATCAGCCGAACCTCATCTGCATAGACATGGGCGGCACTTCTTTCGACGTCAGCCTGGTCCGCGGCGGCCAAGTGGGGATGCAGTCCGAATTCGAGATCCAAGGCCTGCCGATCCTCGCCCCGGCGGTGGAGCTGGTCAGCATCGGGGCCGGGGGCGGGAGCATCATCTACGAGCGCAACGGCGGCCTGCGGGTCGGGCCGGAATCGGCCGGGTCGTCGCCGGGCCCGGCCTGCTACGGACGGGGGGGGACTCAGCCCACCGTCTCCGACGCCAACGTGGTGCTGGGGCGGCTGCCGCGGGCCCAGAAGCTGGCCGGCTCGCTGGCCCTGGACCGCGAAGCCGCCGAAGAGGCCCTGGCATCGGTTGCGCAGGCCTTCGGCCTGTCGGCGGTCGAAATGGCCGAACAAGCCCTCGATGTAACCCATTTCGTCATGGCCGAGGCCATCCGAGAGCTGACCGTGGAACGGGGCCTGCACCCGCAGGACTTCACGTTGGTGGCCTTCGGCGGGGCCGGCCCCCTGCATGCCGCTTTCCTGGCCGAGGAGCTCGAGGTGGACCGGGTGGTGATCCCGTCGGACCCCGGCGTGTTCTCTGCCTGGGGCATGCTCCAGGGGGACGTCCGCCAAGACGTGGTTTCCACCTTCTACCGGCGGCTGGACCAGCCGGCGCTGGACCTGTCGGAACCCATCGCCCAGCTCGAGGAGAAGGTCTGCCGCGAGATGAAGGTGACGGCGGCGGCGCGGGCCGGAATGCGGTTCGAGGTCAACGTCGAGCTCCGGTACGTCGGCCAGGAGTACTCCCTGCCGGTTCCGCTGCCGGGAACGGCCGCCGACGCCGAGTTCGAGGCGGACTTCCACCGCCGGTACGAGCAGCGGTACGGGCACTCCAATCCGCAGGCCCCCATCGAGATGGTCGCCATCCGGCTGACCGGCATCCTGGAGTTTCCGCGCGGGGCCGGCCGGAGCGCGGCGGCCGGGGGAGGCGGCGGCGGGAGCGGTGCGCCCGCGTCATACGAAGAAGTCGTCTTCGGCGGCCGGGCGATGGAGACGGCCGTCGCGGCCCGCGAACACTTGTCCGGACGCATCGCCGGCCCGGCGGTGGTGATAGAGCCCTCCACCACCACGGTGGTTCCGCCGGGGTGGGAGCTGTCCGCCGATCCTTCCGGCCACCTGATCATGGAGAGGACGGAGGGCGCCGAAGCATGACCGCAGCCCCCTCGGCCCGAGAGCAGTCCGCCCCGACGCCCGCCACCGTCGAGGTGGTGCGCCACGCCTTCATTTCGGGGGCCGAGCAGATGCGGAGGAATCTGTACCGCAGCGCCCACAGCCCCGTGATCTACGAGATGAAGGACTGCTCGGTCGGGATCTACGACGCAGAGGGCCGGCTGCTCGGCCAGGCGCCGGGCCTTCCGTTCTTTCTGGGCAGCTTGGGGGGGACCCTGCGGGCGGTGATCGAGATCAAAGGGCGCGGGGCCTTCCAGGAAGGGGACGTTTGGCTGGTCAACGACTCGACCATCTGCGGCAGCCACCTCAACGACGTAACGGTTTTCGCCCCCATCTTCGTGGAGGGGGTGTTGCGGGGGTTCTCGGCGGCCAAGGCCCACTGGAACGACGTGGGCGCCAAGGAAGCGGGCTACGTGGGCGACACCGTGGACATATTCCAGGAGGGCCTGCGCATCGGCCCCACCTGCCTGATAAGGGGCGGCCGCCTCGACCAGCAGATACTGGACCTCATCGCCCTCAACTCCCGTTTTCCCACGGCGCTGGTGGGCGACCTGATGGCCGAGATCAGCGCCTGCCGGACCGGGGTCGAGCGGTTCCGTTCGATAGTGGAGCGGTTCGGCTGGGGGCAGGTGCGGCAGTCCATCGAGGCGGTGTTCCGCCAAGCCGAGGCCCAGGACCGCCGGTCGGTCGAGGAGATACCCGACGGGGTGTACGCCGCCGACGGCCGGCTCGACAACGACGGCGTAACCGAGGACCCGGTGTACGTGAAGGTCGCCGTAACGGTGCAGGGCGACGAGATGACCGTCGACCTCTCGGGGTCGAACGCGCAGTGCGTGGGCAGCACCAACAGCGGCGTCGTCCAGACCCGGTCCGCCGTCGAGCAGGGTTTCAAGTTCCTCGTGAACCCGCACGAGCCGGTGTCGGGCGGCAACTTCCGCAACCTGGAGGTGATAGCTCCGAAGGGCACCTGCTTCAACCCCGGCGAAACCGCCCCCTGTCTGCATTACGGGCCTCATTTGATGCTGGCCCTCGACCTCATGATCAAGGCCCTGAGCGAAGCGGTCCCCAACCGGGCCGCCGCCGGGCACGTCGGAGATTCATGGAACGTGATCATCGTCGGAGAGAACGAGTTCGGCCTCTTCCTGTCCGGAGAGTCCTTGACCGGCGGCTGGGGGGCCTACGAAGGCGGGGACGGCGAGTCCGCCCTGATCCATTCGGCGGCGGGCGACTTCAAGAACTTCCCGATCGAGACGATGGAACACCGGTATCCGCTGATCATGCACCGCCACAGCCTGCGGGACGGCTCGGGCGGAGACGGCAAATGGCGGGGCGGCCTCGGAATCATTAGGGAGTACGAAGTGCTGGCGCCCTGCACCATCCAGCTGTGGTTCGAGCGCGCCGTCCAACCTTCGTGGGGCCTCTTCGGGGGCGAAGACGGCGATCCGCCCGAGGTGTGGGTCACCCGCCCCGGCCAGGCGCCGATGCATATCCTGAAGGCCAACAACCTCAAGGTCGAGCCGGGCTCGAGAATTCTGGTGAAGACCGGAGGGGGCGGCGGCTGGGGAGACCCGGAGCGGCGCTCGGCCGAAGACCGCGACCGCGACCGCCGCCTCGAGCTGGCGGTCTGACCGCCTCCGGGACTGCTGTGGATACCGTCGGCCAGAAGGTGCAGGAACTCGGGCGGGAGTTCTGGGAGTGGCGGACGGCCTCCTCCTATCGGAGCCCGGACGATGTTCCTCGGGTCGAGTACGACTCGGAGTGGACCCCGGAGTTCGATGAGGATTCGGCCCGGCGGCGGCTGCGGCGCGCCGCCGAGTTCCGGCGGCGGTGGGAGGAGATCGACGCGGCGGACGAACCGGTCCCCGTACAGGTAGACCACCGGCTGATCGGATCGGCCGTTTCCCGGGTGGAGTGGGAAGCCGGGACCCTCCGCAGCTGGGAACGCGACGCGGTGATGCAGGTGCACCAGGCTTTGGGCCCGATCTACGACTCGATGCTCCGGCCGCCGCCCTTCGACGCCGACCGCCAAGACGGGCTGATACACCGCCTCGGCCGGGTCGCCCCCCAGCTGGAGGTGGCCCGCGAGAACCTGTCGCGGGCCGGAACCTCGGCCTTGGCGGGGGCGGCCGTCCGCCTGTTGGAGGACATACACGAGGCCCTGCCGCGGTCGATGGAGGCGCTGAGCCCCTTCTTCGATCGGGGCCGCCGCCGGCCGCTGAAGGAAGGGGCCGCCGCCGCCGCCCGCGCCTCGACGGCCTTCTGGGAATGGCTGGACGCCCGCCGGGGGGCCATGGACCCGCCGGAGCCGGTCGGACGGGAGGCGTTCGTGTGGTTCCTGCGCAACGTTGCGCTCCTGCCGCTGGCGCCCGAAGAGATCGTGCGGACGGCGGAACGGGAGCTGTCCCGCAACTACGCCTGGGAAGAGATCGAGAGGAACCGGGGTTCGGAGGCGGCCCGGCCCCCCCGCTTCGAATCGGCGGAGGCCCAGTCGGCGTCGGAGATCGAAGCCGAGCGGCAGATCAGGGAGTTCTACGAACGGGAGAACCTGCTCACCCAGCCCGATTCGCTGCGCAGGTATCACACGGCCCCTCTGCCCACCTACCTGGAGCCCCTCACCTGGCTCGGCGTGGCCAACGATCTGACCTCCGACCGCCGCCTCCATGAGGACGCCGTGACCTACGTATGGGATCCCAACCGCCCCCTGCCGTACTTCTATGAGGCCAACGCCCGCGACACGCGCCTCGGAATCATCCACGAAGGCGTCCATTACAAACAGCTGGCCCTGTCTTGGGCGCATCCCAACCCCCTCCGCCGGCGGTACTACGACTCGACCGCCAACGAGGGCCTGGCCCACTACAACGAGGAGCTTATGACCCAGGCCGGGCTGTTCGACGACGCCCCTTGGTCGCGCCTGGTGGTCCAGAACTTCAAGCGGCTTCGAAGCCTGAGGGCGGTGGTGGACGTCGGGCTGGCCGCCGGCGCCATGAGCCTCGAGGAGGGCATGAACACCTTCATGGAGCTGATACCAATAGACGGGCAGACTGCCCTGGAAGAGACCGCCATGTACGCCTCCAACCCGGGTTTGGCCATGAGCTACATGGTGGGCAAACTCGAGATCATCCGCCTCTTGGGGGACGCCAAGCGAAAGCAGGGCGGCGGGTTCTCCTTGCGGGCCTTCCACGACTTCCTGTGGAGGAACGGCAACGTTCCGCTCTCGTTGATCCGTTGGGAGATGCTCGGCGACCCGAGCGACATCCGGGCAGTCGACCAAACCGGCTGAACCGCGCCGTTGCCAGGGGGTCCGCTCAGGCGGCGGGCGTGATCCCCTCCAGCACCCTGGAAACCCGCTCGGCCATTTCCTCCAGCTCTTCGGGGCCGGCTATGAGCGGGGGGGAAATCATGATCTTCGCCCCTCCCCGGTCGTCCACGCGCAGGTGCAGCCCCGCCTCGAGGGCCAGCCGGGGGAGCTCCTGCTTGACCAGGCGGGTTGTTTCCTCGTCCGAATAGTTCTGCCCGCCCCGGCGGCTGCGGCCCAGCGCCAAGGCGTAGAAGTAGCCGGTTCCCCGGACCTCCATCACCGCGTCATAGGCGTCTCGGAGGCCGAGGAGGCGCTCCCGCAACAGGTCTTCGTGACGGACGGCGTTCTCCACCACCTTCTCGTCCTGCATGGCGGCGAGGTTGGCGGCGGCGGCCGCCATGACCACCGGATGCGCGCCCCAGGTGGCGCCGTGGATGAACGACCCAGACGGCGAGTCGAGCACCCGGTCGACCAAGGGGCGGCGGAGCAGCATCCCCCCGATCGGGGCGTAGCCGGAGGTGGCGCCCTTGGCGAAGGTGATCAGGTCCGGCGCCGCGCCGACCAGCTCCGATCCGAACCACCGGCCGACCCGTCCGAAGGCGGTGATCACCTCGTCGGCGGCGAGGAGCACCCCGTACCGGTCGCAGATGCGGCGCAGCTCCGGCCAGTACCCCTCAGGGGGGGCGATGGCGCCGCCTCCGTTCTGGACCGGCTCGGCGATGACCAGCCCCACCTGTTCGGGCCCTCGGCGCAGTATCTCCTCTTCCACGAGTTGGGCGCAGGCGGCGCCGTCGGTGTATCCGAGGGTGTTGGGGACCTTGCTGAAGCCCGGCAGCAGCGGAAGGAAGGGCCGGCGGATGTCCTCGAGGCCGGTCGCCGACAGGGCCCCCATGGTGGTCCCGTGATAGGCGTTGACCCTGGAGATGACCCCGGTGCGGGCGGGCTCGCCCTTGGCGGCGTGGTACTGGCGGGCGAACTTGATGGCCGACTCCACCGCTTCTGAGCCGGAACTGACGAAGAAAACGACGTCGAGGCCGGGGGGCGCCAGGTCGGAGATCACCTGGGCGGCTTCGACGGCCGCGGGGTTGGTGGCCGCCCAGGACGGGACGAAGGCCAGCCGCCCGGCTTGTTCGGCCATTGCCCGGGCGATGTCCTCCCGGCCGTGGCCGATTTGCACGACGAACAGCCCGGCCAAGGCGTCCAGGTACCGCTTTCCGTTCTCGTCCCAGAGGTAGCAGCCCTCGCCCCTGGTGAAAATGGGGATGGTCCCCTCCCGCCAGGAGCGGGCCCCGGTGAAATGCAGCAGCAGATGTTGGAGGCCGGACGGAGGCTTCATGGTCGAATCAATCTACACCATTCGGCCCAAAACCATGTCCTCGACCGGTCAGGCGGGTACGAAGGCGGCGGTTTCCAGGCCGGCGCGCCGAGCCAGGTGCATGAACTGTCCGCCCGGGTCTCCGGGACCGCTCACGCCTTCGGGATAGGCCCCCCGCGCCGCCGCCAGGGCGGCCGCCGCCATGCATACCGCGTCGAGGAAGAGGGCGTCGTCCACCGCGCCCCGCACCAGCAGGCGTTCGCCCTCGGTGCCCCGGATCTTCAGGCGGGCCACCGCCGCCCGCCACGGGGACCGATGGGGGGCGGCCAGGCCGGTGACCGACGGCCAGGGGAGGGGGTGGTCTGCCCGGCCCGCCCAGAGGGGGCCGACCGGTTCGGGGAAGCCGACCGGAATGCCCCCTGCCAGGGGGTTGCCCGGGACCGTCCAGGACAGCCGGGTCTCGGCGGGCGAAGAACCCTCGGGGGCCGCCGCCAGGGCCAAGGCCGCGGCCAGGCCGGCCCCGGTCAGCACTCCGGCTATCAGGGTTCCTCCGTCCGGGCTGCTCCAAGCGGGGAGTTCGGCGCCCGACACCACCGGAATCCCTTGCTCGAGCGCCCGGTCGACGGCCAGTTGCGAAGCGCCGGAGATTCGGTCGACCGCCAAGGCGCCCCACCCTTCGAGGGTCGGCGCGGCGGGGATGCTGCCGTCGCCGGGGTCGTCCACCAGCAACCCGACCTCGACCTCGCGTTCGGCCAACAGGCATGCTCGAACGCGGTGCCCGAGGGGGTCTTCGAGGCGGAGGGCGATCCGGTCGGCCACCGGCGTCAGCCGGGCGGGGCTGGAACCCAGGCGCCCGGCTCGGCGGGCGGTCTGGAAACGGCGGGGCGGCGGAAGAACAGCACGGCCGCCGCCGCGGCGGCCGCCAGCAGGAGCAGGGTTCGGAAACTCATCCCCTCAGTGTAGATTCCTGGCCGCAAAGGAGAGCCGGCAACCTGAGGAACCGAGTATGAGCAGCAGCGCTTCGACGCCGGAGCTGGAGTACCTGGACTGCCGGGTGGAGGGGAAGGCGGCGGTGGTTGCGCTCGACCGCCCTCCGGTCAACGCGGTGCACCAGCCCATGTACCGGGAGATACATGAGGTCTTCACCGATCCGTTCCGCCTCGGCCCCGATCTGAGGGCCGTCGTCCTGGCCGGCAAAGGGCCGCACTTCTGCGCCGGCCATGACTTGGCCGAGTTCGAGGCCATGGACCCGGAAGCGGCGCGTTCCGCCATGTTCTGGGTTCGCGAAGCCTTCCAGGCGGTGCGGTCGTGCCCCCTGCCGGTGATCGGGGCCGTCCACGGCGCTGCCCTGGGCACCGGCCTGGCCTTGGCGGCCTCGTGCGACTTCACGGTGGCGGGGGAGGGCGCCCGCTTCGGGCTGCCCGAAATACAGGTGGGGGTGGCGGGCGGGGCCAAACACCTGTCCCGCATCATGCCGCAGCCGGTCGTGCGGATGATGTACTTCACGGCGGAACCGATATCGGCGCAGCAGATGTACGAGCTGGGCGGGGTGGTGCGGACCGCGCCCGACGGCGAGGTGGTCCCGGCCGCTCTCGAGCTCGCCGAGGCGGTCTGCCGCCACAGCCCGGCGGTGCTGCGCGAGGCCAAGCTCAGCCTCAACCAGGCCGAGTTTCTGGACACCGCCGGCGGTTACCGAGTCGAACAGGAGGCAACCATCCGCCTGGCCGGCCACCCCGACGCCAAAGAAGCCGTCCGCGCCGCCCGCCAAAAACGCCCGCCCCGCTACGGCCGACCATAAGGGCAGCCCGCCCACGAACTCGGCCCTGACCAAACACGCCCCAACTCCCCGACCGGCACAACTCGAAGAGCCGGGCTGGTTGTGATATTCGGGAGGTTGTCCTTGTTGGGGGAAGGTGGTGTATTCCCATCCCCAGCTGGGGGATGGCGCGGCCGGATTGCTCCAATGCGCCGGGGAGGGGGGTCAGGCGGGGCGGAGAGCGGCGAGCAGGGGGATGGAGGCGATCTTCTCCTCGGTCAGCTCCTCCCAGCGCAGGCGGGGTTCGGGGCGTTTTCCCCGGCAGCGGATGGTTCGTTCGGGGGTGACGATCAGGTCCAGGCGCAGGTCGTGGTCGGCGAGCGGTATCCGCCCCGGTTCGAGCAACTGTATTTCGTGCACGGTGGAGGCAATCACCGTGCCGGGTCCGATCAGGCCGGCTTCCCAGGCCAGGGCGTACTCTAGGTCGCTGAATCCGCCGCCCTTCCCCAGCCGGGCGCCGTCCGCGTCCGCCGCCGCGCAGCCGGTGACCACCAGGTCGACCGGTTCCATGTCCTCCACCCGGACGGTGCGGGCCGACCGAGATGCGCCCTTGATCGACGAGGCGGCCCGGGGCGCGTCGGCCAGGTCGTCGGGGTCCAGACAGAAGAAAGGTTCCATCTGCGCCAGGCGGGGGACGGCCATGAACACCAGCTTTCCATCTTCCAACGCCCGCTGGCGGACGGGCCACTGCGGCGAATCCGGATTCGCCTTCAGGGTGCGCGCCGCCGCCCATTCCGGCGTTCGGCGCAGCCGTTCGGCGGCCGCCTCGGCGCCGGTGAAGTTGGGGATGCGCCCCCGCGCGCCGGGGAATCGGGCGGCCCCTTCCGCCGCCAGCCGCTCCCACACCAGCTCGCGCAGGCCGGCTTTGGCGGCCAGTACCTCAGGGCTGCCTCCGGCGTCGCGGTCGTGACGGGGCGGGTCGCCGGCCATGCCGCAACCATAACCCCTCGTTGATCGTTCCCCGCGTCTGGGCGGGCGGGCAAACCGGCAGGGTGAAGGCCGGGGTATCGTCAGGCAGTGTTGAGCAACAGCAAAACGCTCGAAGCCGCCCGCCCCCGGCGGCGGGTGTTTTGGGTCCTGTGTCTGGCGGCGGCGGTGTCGGCGGCGGCCTGCGGAGGGTCGGGGGGCGGCCCGTCCGGCCGCGTCCGATTGCCGGTGTCGGCGGCTTCTTCCCTCACCGAGGTGTTCGCCGAGATCGAGAAGCAGTTCGAGGAGGCCGCCCCCGGCGTGGATGTGGTGTTGAATCTGGGGGGCAGCTCTCTGCTGCGGGAGCAGATCCTCTCCGGCGCGCCGGCCGGGGTGTTCGCATCCGCCAACCTGGAGATCATGCGGCAGCTGGACGAAGCCGGTTCCCTGGCCGGCCCCGCCCGGGTGTTTGCCCGTTCCCGCATGGCGGTGGCGGTGCCGAAGGGCAACCCGGCGGGGATAAGCGGACTGGCTGATCTGGGCCGGGAATCCCTGCTGGTCGGGTTGTGCGCCGAGGAGGTTCCCTGCGGCGGCTTCGCCCGCGAGGCGCTGGCCAAGGCGGGGGTGGCGCCGGCGGCGGACACCGAGGAACCCAACGTGCGGGCCCTGCTCACCAAGGTGGAGGAGGCCGAGCTGGACGGGGCGGTGGTCTACCTGACCGACATCGCCGCCGCCGACGGGGTGGAAGGGATACCGATTCCCGACGAACACAACGCGGCGGTCGAGTACGCGGTCGCAGTGGTGGCCGGGTCGCCCGCTCCCGAGGCCGCCGAGGCTTTCACCGCCTTCGTCCTGTCCGCCGCCGGGGGAAGGATCCTCGAGCAGGGCGGGTTCTCGCTGCCGTGAAGGGCGGGGTATGAGATCGAAGGCGCCGCGCCGCAGGGTCCGGCGGCCTCCGCCGGTTTTTCTGCTGATCCCCGCCGCGGCGGGTCTGGCGCTGTTCGCATTGCCGATGATCGGGCTGGCCGCCCGCGCGCCTTGGCGCAGCCTCCCTTCCTTGTTGGCCGGAGAGGCGGCGGGGGGCGCCCTCCGTATTTCCCTGGTGTCGTCCCTCTCCGCCGCCGCCCTGTCTTTGGTGCTGGGCGTTCCTCTGGCCTGGGTTCTGGCCCGTTCCGAATTTCCCGGCCGGTCGGCGGTACGGGCGCTGGTGCTGCTGCCGCTGGTGCTGCCGCCGGTGGTGGGCGGAGCGGCCCTCCTGTTCGCCCTCGGGCGGCGCGGCCTGGCAGGGGGCTTCCTCCACCGAGCCGCCGGCATCACCCTGCCTTTTTCCATCTGGGGCGTGATCCTGGCGGTCACCTTCGTGTCCATGCCTTTGATGGTGGTTACCGTCGAAGGGGCGCTGCGCAGCCTCGACCTCCGCTGCGAGCGGGCGGCGGAGACCCTGGGCGCCGGGCGCTGGACGGTGCTGCGCCGGGTGACCCTTCCCATGATCGCCCCTTCGATAACGGCGGGCGCCGCCCTCACATGGGCCAGGGCGCTGGGGGAGTTCGGCGCCACCCTCACCTTCGCCGGCAACCTGGCGGGCCGCACCCGCACCCTGCCGCTGGCGGTGTTCGTGGCCTTGGAGAGCGACCGTGACACCGCCATAGCGCTCAGTCTGGTGATGGCGGCCGTTTCGCTGGCGGTGTTGGCAGCCCTGCGCGACCATTGGTGGAGGCGGCGGTGAGCGGCGGTCTCGAAGCCAGGGCGTGCGCCGCCCGGCCGGATTTCAGGCTGGATGTGTTATTGGACATACCACCGGGGAGCACCTTTGCGGTTCTGGGACCCAACGGAGCGGGCAAGACCACCCTGGTCGAGGCCTTGGCCGGCCTGCTGCCCTTGGAAGAGGGGTACGTCCGGCTGGGCGGGCGCACGCTGGACGACCCCGCCGCCGGGGTTTTCCTGCCGCCTTCCGAACGCCGGATCGGGGTGGTGTTCCAAGACGGAGTGCTGTTTCCCCATATGGGGGCGCTGGAGAACGTCGCTTTCGGGTTGCGCGCCGCCGGCGCCGCCCGTTCCGAGGCCCGCCGCCGCGCCGCCGAATGGCTGGAGGCCCTGGGGCTGGCCGGGCTGGAGCACCGCCGCCCCGGACAGCTCTCCGGCGGACAGGCCCAGCGGGTGGCTCTGGCCCGCGCCCTGATCACCGACCCGGCGCTGCTGCTGCTCGACGAACCCTTCACCGCCCTCGATGTGGGGGCGCGGGCGGGGCTGCGTCAGCTGCTGGCCGGCCGTCTGAGCGAATTCGCCGGCCCCCGGCTGCTGATCACCCACGACCCCGCCGAGGCCTTCCTGCTGGCCGACCATGTGGTGATCATCGAAAAGGGTTCGGTGGTCCAGGCAGGCGCCCCCGATGACATCCGGCTCCGGCCCGCCAGCCGTTACGCCGCCGACCTGGCCGGCGTGAATCTGATCGCGGGGATTGCGGCGGGCCGCGTCCTGGCCGCCGGCGGCCGCCGGCTGCAGACCGCCGACGCGGCGGAGGGCCGGGTGATCGCGGTGATCCACCCCCGCGCCATCTCCATCCACCTCGACCGCCCGGCCGGCAGCCCCCGCAACGTCTGGCAAACCGCCGTCAGCCGCGTCGAACACCGAATCGACCGGGTGCGGGTCCAGACCGGCGGCCCGCTGCCGGTCACCGCCGAGGTGACCCCGGAGGCCCGCTCGGCCCTGGGCCTGGAGGAGGGGCTGGCCGTCTGGGTTTCGATCAAGGCCACCGAAATCCGAGTGCGCAGCGACTCCGGCTGATGGTAGAGTTCGGCCTATGGCGAGGATTGAGGGAATCCGCATCAGGAACTACCGGGTGCTGAAAGACGTAACACTCGGTAAGCTGTGGGATACACAATGGGTCAAGCCGTTGACTCCTTTGACAGCAGTTATCGGTAAGAACGGAGCAGGCAAGAGTTCTTTGTTCGACGCCTTCAGGTTCCTTGCCGATTGCCTCAAGCTAGGCGTTGAAGAAGCCTGTGATGTAAGAGGTCGGGGAGGATTCCAACGTATTTAATCTCAAGGAAGTAAGGGATATATCCAGTTTGAAGTTTACTATCGAGAAAGGGCTAACACTCGGCCGATTACTTATGAGCTTGCGATTGATACTGATCGCTCAGGCCGACCGTTTGTTTTTCGTGAACGCCTTCGCCAGCGGCGCAAAGGGCAAAGATACGGCAGACCCTACTCCTTTTTGCGGATGTATCGAGGGCGGGGTGTAGCCTGGAAAGGAGATTGGCAAGGCGAGCAGGAAGACGAATTATCCCCCGATTTGGAAGAGGCTCGTATCGAGCAGAAAATACAGGAAGTACGGGATGGCGAAGAAAGCGCGGAGACAGAAGCAATCGAATTGGAGGACAAGCGAAAGCTGGGCATAGCAACCTTGGGTGCCTTAAAGCAACATCCCAGGATCTCGGACTTCCGCCGTTTCATAGAAGGCTGGTACTTGAGTTATTTTACCCCGGACGCTGCCCGTAGTCTACCATTGGCAGGTCCGCAAAAACACTTGAATATACATGGAGACAATCTAGGCAATGTTGTGCAATATATGGAGCGTGAACACAAAGATAAACTTGGTGTCATCCTGGCGAAAATTGCCGAGCGGGTACCAGGTATTGATAGGATTACGACCGAACACAGCCCTGACGGCAGGTTGCTTATCCGATTCAACGACCGGGGCTTTGAAGATCCTTTCTACGCCCAGCAGATGTCCGTCGGCCTCGCGGCGAAACCCCCGGCAGACAACCCCGCCGCCGGCAGCAACCTCTATCCCCCGCCCATGCTCCAGTCCCGCCTGCGGCGGCTGCGGAGGGGGAGCGCTGACCAGCAACAACTTCTATCCCCCCGCCCATCGGCCGTCTTCTGAACCTGAACCAAGCCGAGCCGGCGCATCGTTTTTCGCGTTCTCCGACCCCCGCCCCGGCTTCGCCGGGTTTCCCGCCCCCGCCGCCTCCGAACCACCGTCTTCGGACACAGAGGGCGCGCTGCGGCCCTCTGCGCCCGATCCGCCTCGGCACAGCCAGGTCGGCAACCCCGCCCTTGGAGCCTCGGCCCTGGGCGGAGCGGCCTCTGTATGACCGCAGCATCCGGATCGGCTGCGGTTTGTGTACCGCCCCAAGTATCAGGAGGATGTGACAACTTTCGGCAGCCGGATGGAAAGGCAAAGCTCCGCCGACCCTGGTTGTTCCTCTTACGCTTCGATCAGGCGCCGGTATTCGTCGAGCACCGGGATCACGGCCTCGGCCGGAGCGGAGGGAAGGTCGATGACCAGGCGGGATATTCCCAGCCCTTCCCACCCCGGCCAATCGACGAGGCTGGGCGGAAGGGCGTACACCGTGAGCTCGATCTCCGCCGGGTCGCGCCCGGCGCGCTCGAGGTGTTCGCGCATGGCGGCGATCCGGGCGGACAAGCCCTCCAGCTGGCCGAGGCTGGTCCCGGTCGGCATCCACCCGCCGCAGTAACGGGCGAGGGCGTCGAAGGCCTTGGGGCCGCCCGAGCTGCCCAGCACGATGGGCGGATGCGGACGCTGGACCGGCTTGGGCCAGGCCCAGCTCTCCTCCAGGCGCAGCATCTCCCCCGAATAGGAAGCCCGCTCCTGGGTCCACAGCGCCTTCATCAGCCCGATCTTCTCCTCCACGAGGCGGTGACGGACGGCGGGGTCCACCCCGTGATTGGCCATCTCCTCGCGGTTCCATCCGAAGCCGACTCCGAACATCAGCCGCCCGTTCGACACCATGTCGAGGGAGGCGACCTGCTTGGCCAGCCAGATCGGATCGTGCTGGGCCACCAGAGTTACACCCGTCCCGATCTTCAACCGGTCGGTAACGGCGGCGGCGGCCGTCAGGGCGACGAAAGCGTCGTGGGTGCGCTTGTAGAACTCGGGCAGGGGCGGGGCGCCCGCCGGCCTCCCTCCCCAGGGCGTCTTGCGGCTGGTGGGGATGTGGCTGTGTTCGGGCGCCCACAGGGACTCGTACCCCCGCTTCTCCAGCTCCTCGGCCAGTTGCGCCGGCTGGATCGACCGGTCGGTCAGAAAGATGTCAACCCCGACCTTCACCGCTGCCTCCTAGATGGGTAACTCCAAGGTTACCCCGGCAAGAACCCCGGGCAACCATGGCTTGAAGCCGACTCCAACCCAACCGCCCCCAAGAACGCGAAAATCGGCCCCCGCCGCCGGCAAACCCGGGCCCATCCCCCGCCGCCGCCTCCTTGAACGAAAATCCGCCGGGCCGCACGAGGCCGCCTCCAGCCCGACGGGGCCGGAATGAACGGAATCCGTCTCTGACCGCCGCCCTCTCCAGAACTCGCGGCGGTGTTTGTGCATCAGCCCCCTATAGATACCAAATTTTCGGGCTTCCGGATAGGGGTATGTATGTTCGGAGAACTTTCGCGGGCTCGACCGCTTCGAACCACCGGCCTCATCCAAAGCGCCCAGGTAGGGGGCAGATTCGGAAGCGGCGAACGCACTCGAGCCGCCCGGCGGAGAGCGCCTTCGGTGTGGATCCCGGAATGTTACGGGGCTTCGAGCGGCGGCAGTTGGCCCGGGCACGGTTCGCCGATTCCCATCTGGAAAGGCTCGACCGCGCCGTCCGGCAGCGCGACCTCCATAGCGACGCACTCGGGCTCGGGCAGAAACACACGGCCCCATACGAACAGCCATTCGGTTTCGGCGGCGCATGGGCCGACCGCGAGCCGGTGCGCTGGCACTCTGCTGGATCCCCATTCGAAGGCGGCCCGATCATGGAAGTCTTCGGATATCCGCAGCTCGAAAACAGCCCCGCGCCGGACGAGCAGGATCACCCGGGCGGACACCGCCAGCGTCGTATCCACCTCGGAAAGATGCCTGGGCCCGGTCTGGTAGGAAACAGTACCCGCCGGAAGGGCGTACCTTGCGCTGCTGCTGGTCTCGAGAGCGGCCACACCGCCTATGATCTGGTGGTTGGGAAACTCTTCTTCGACGGCATCCAGATTTGGTCCTGGAGGGGACCATCGGGTGATGGCTTGGTTGCATACGAAGGGTGCGATATAGGCGATTCCCGCCCGTCCTGAAGGCTGCGGCGGAACATCGGGGGCCGCGCACGCTTGGACTGCCGTCAACAGAGCCAACCACAACCCCGGGCCGAGCACGCGTCTCAACACCGCAGACATCTCAGTATTGCCACTCAGTTATCGTAGTGCCCACAGTGATTGTTATAATAGCGGCTCTGGCTACAACTCCAGCTATTTTAACCCTAAAGGCCTGTTTTGAGAGAGGTAATGTTATATCCAGAGGTATCCCTATCTTTGGATTATCCTTTGGAGGCCAAGTTGTAGCTAACACAAGGCTGCCTATGAAACCAGCAACATAGCCTAACCCAATCCACCAGTTACCATAGCCGAGCAACACCATTACTATACCTGCTAATGGCAGAGGAGTAATACGGATGGTTGTTATTGGAATACCGATATCAAGACCCCATAATAATATACCTAACGGCCTACGCCCCAAAGATCGAGGGGTTTGCCTATGTGGACCAATCGAAAATGGTTTGCCCAAACTGACTCTTACTACCTCGGCAACGGTAAGTGATGTCATAATTACTATTAATAGCAATCCTCGGTTGGTCTGGCTCAGCCAGAAAGCAATAAACGAACCAGCAACGTGAAGCACAAGAAAGCTTCCAAAGGCTGAGATAGAAAGACCAAAAGCATACAACAACATATCCGGTGCTAGCCGAGTCCTTCTAGATTGCACTGTAGAACGGAACTGCCCTACAAAAGACAAGCCTCAAGGACTAAACAATTGGGTGATACCAGATACTACTACCACGCCTATTGTAATCACGGATAGAAGTGCATACATCCTCTTATCCCCTTCCATATTCTGAGCACAATACCGGTGTAGCTACGCACGTGTTGCCGATAACGCATTCAAAACACCAGTAGAGGTCCCCTGCCGCAGTAAGGCACATCCAGGAATGACCATTATAACCTTCATCTGCATACCGCCAACAGTTGTAAGCACATGAAGGATTGTGCCTTCTTTTCAACTCACAACATTTATAAGGATAGTAATGGCTGGAGGCGTAGGCAGGTTTCGTTCCGAAAAAAGAAGCGACTGATGCTACAATTCCCAGGGAAGCTAGAGACAGCTTTCTGAAAAAGCTCCGTCGGTCTTCAAGGTCCAGCACTAGCCCGCTGTGCTCAGAAGGCTCAGCAGAAAAAACGTCAAGGGTTGCTGACTTATTATCAGCCATCATATTCTCCTTTCTCTACGGCTTTGAAACCAGCTTGGACGATACGCATCAGCGAGTTGTGGGAAGGTACGGATGGGACAGCTGAACCAGCGGACAACATGGAACGGTCCAGGGTATGGCGGCTGGACAGCCAATATCCCGACAGCGGTCTTGTAGGCGCAGGATCCGTCGGTTACTACGACTTTGACTTCTGCCGCCAGGGATCGAGGCTGTTTACACGGAAAACCTGCTAGGCCAGCTGTGATATTCGGGGTTGTCCGCTCGTTTGCGGCGGTCGGCTTCGAGTTCCATGAGCCGGCGGTCGCGTTGGCGGGTGTGTTCTTCCCACAGGTCCGAGGGGAGCGCTTCTTCGAGGTATTCCGCCGCCTGTTCGACCGCGTCCGAGCTCCACGGGTCGTCCTGGCCGCGTTCGAGGCCCATGCGGGCGTACAGCCGGCCGATCGACCGGGCGTGCGCCCGGATCCCGCCTCGGGTGTTGAGCTCGGCGGTTGCGAAGGGGCCGATCACAGACCACCGGCGGCCCAACCCCTGCGTTACGACCAGGTCCAGATCCTCCGGGTCGACCACTCCGTCCCGCACCAGGCACAAGGCCTCCCGCAGCAGCGCCCCCTGCAGCCGGTTGAACACCAGCCCCTCGATCTCGCGGCGGACCAACACCGGCGACATCCCCGCCGACGCCATCAGGGAGGCGGTGTGCTCGACCGCGGCCGGATGGGTGAAGGGGGCGGGGGCCAGCTCGACCACCGGCAGCAGGTAGGGGGGGTTGGCGGGGTGGGCCAGCAGGCACCGGCGCCGCCCGGGGAGGTCCGCCGCGATGTCGGACATCGTCAGGGTGGACGACGAGCTGGCCAGCGTGGCCTCGTCGAAGGGGGTCTGCGAGTCGAGCCGCCGGAAGAGGCTCCGCTTCAGATCGAGCGATTCCGGGGCGCACTCCTGGACGTGCACGGCGCCGTCGACCGCCTCGTCCAGATCGCCGCCGACCGACACCCGGGCCGCGATCGCGGCGGGGTCTTCGTCCAACAGGCCGTGGGCCTCCAGCCCGCCCAACCGCTGTTCGACCTCCGGCGCCAGGAGCGCACGCCGGGCGGGGTCGGGCTCGAAGACGGCCGCTTCCCAGCCCGCCCGGGCAAAGACCACGGCCCACCCCGCCCCGATCGAGCCGCCCCCCGCCACCCCGATCTTCAGGCGGCCGGGCTCTGCGGCCCGCCGGGCGCCGGGCGTCACGCGGGCGGAATCAGCCGAAGTCGAGGGCGGCGGTGTACGACTCGAGCTCGTCGATCAGGGGCTTGATCTCCGCCACCCGCTGCCGCCCCTCCTCCCCCAGCTCGGGGAAGGTCGTGAGCGGCGCCCTGACGTCGCCCATCGGATGGCCCGCCAGGGCGGCCAACGCCTTCGAATAGCACTGGTGGCCGTAGGTGGGGTGCCCCTCGGCGATGATGTGTTCGATCCGGTCGATCAGCCGCTGGATCACCAGGGCTTCTTCGACGCGGCCTTGGTCGAGCAGGTCGAAGATCCGATGCGAGGGGACCGGTATGTAGTTGCCGAAGGGGTTCACATAACCGATGGCACCTAGAAGGTGGGAATCAACGATCCTCTCCCCGGCGAACACCTTGATCTCTCCGTCGGAGGCCTCGATCACGTCGCGCACCCGGGCCAGGTCCAGGCTGGATTCCTTTATGTACTGGACGCTCTCCAACGACTTGCACAACCTCGCCACCAGCGCCGCCGACATGTCGACGTTCGAGGTAACGGGGTTGTTGTAGAGCATCACCGGGATCGAAATCGCCTCGTCGACGGCGGCGTAGTAGTTGAATATCTCGTCGTCGGTGGGGGTGTAGTAGTAGGGCGGGATGATCATCACCCCGTCGGCGCCCTGCTCCTCGGCCTCGCGGCTGTAGCGGACGGCGTTGGGGGTGTGGGCGTTCATCGTCCCGATCAACACGGGGATCCGCCCGTCGATGTGCTGCACATAGACATCGACGATCCGGCGGCGCTCCTCGTCGTTGACCGTCAAGAACTCGCCGGTGCTGCCCAGGGCGATGATCCCCGGCACCCCGGCCTCCAGCTGCCAGTCGAGAAAGTCTCTGAGGGCCCCGAAATCGATCGCAGAACCGTCCTCGGTGAAAGGGGTCACCGACACGGTGTAGCTGCCGTGAAACTCTTTGGTCATCATCTTCTCCGTCTGGTAGGCGGGCGTCCGGTCCGGCCCGAACTATACGGCCTCCGGCGGGGCGGCGCCGTCCGCATCAGCCCCGGCGCCGGGAAGCGCCGCCCCCGCCGCCTCGCCGATCTCCACCGGCCGGACGGGGGCTTGGGGGGCGAAACCGGACATCTCGCCCAAGGGGGCGCCGCCCGCGGCGGCGGCCAGCGCCAGGACCGAAGGGCTGCAGTACCGCCCCTGGCACTTCCCCATCCCCGCCCGCGTCAATCGCTTGACCGCCCCCGCCGAAGCCGCCCCGCCGGAGGCGGCGGCGGTGATCTCCCCCAGGGTCACCGACTCGCACCGGCAGACCACCGTTTCGCGGTCGGCCAGCTGGGTGGTCAACGGGGCCGCCCGGTAGAGGCGGCGGAGGGCTTTCTGGAACCGCAGGTGGCGGCGCAGGTGTTTTTCCGCCCGGCGCACGAGGGCGGCTCGACCTTCCAGAGGCGCGGCCCCCAGGTCGGCCAGCACCTCGGCGCCCGCCAGGGCGCCCCGGGCCTGGGCGGCGTGGGCGCCTTCGACCCCTCCGGCGTCGCCCGGCGCCCACACCGAGGAGATCGAGGTGCGGCCGGTGCGGGTGCGGACCGTCGCCAGACTCCCCGTCTGCGGATCGAAATAGTGGCGGCATCCCAGAGCCCGGGGAATCTCGTTGGCGGGTATGAATCCGTACCCGAGGCAGACCGCATCGGCTTCTATCTCCCATTCTGTGCCCGGAATGCGGTTGCCCGACGGGTCGAGGGAGGCCGTCACCGCCGACTCCACCCTCCCGTCGCCCCGAATCTCGACCACGGAGCTGCGGTCGATGACCGGCACCCGGGCCCGGGCGAGGGCGGCCCGGTAGAAAAAGCCCTTGGCCGCCAGCTCGGGCGCCGAGAGGAGCAGACCGGCGCCCGCCGCCGGGTTGGCCCGCAGCCTCAGGTCGGCCTGCTCCACCAGAGCCGCCACCTCCACCCCGGCCCGCACCAGCTCGGCGGCGACCTGCAGGTTGAGCGGACCGTTGCCCGACATCAGCACCCGCTCCCCGGGCGCCGTCTGGCTGGAACGGAGCAGGGTCTGGGCGGCGCCTGTGGTCATCACCCCCGGAAGGGTCCAGCCGGGGATCGGGACTCCCCGCTCATGCGCCCCGGCGGCCAGCACCAAGCGCCGGGGCCGGAGAACCCACGAACACTCCTCCCCGCGGGCCGCCAGCAGATCAGGGCGGAACGCCCCCCAGACGGTTGCGCCGCCGACGACCGTGACCCCGGCGTCCAGCGCCCTCGCCGCCAGCTCCCGCCCGGCCCGGTATTGGCGGTCGAGGGCGGATTCGTCGATCCTCCGCTTCGGGCCGGGCTGCTTGAAGAACTGGCCGCCGAGCTTGGACCGCTCGTCCAAGAGAACCGCGTCCACCCCCCCTTCAGCGATCACGGCCGCCGCCGAGAGGCCGGCCGGCCCTCCCCCCACCACCAAGACCGAAGGGGCGAGCTCCCTGGTTTCCCGGACCCGGGGGCGGGATCCGGCGGGGGGCGGAGGCGGGCGGGCCGGCTGGCGGCCGACCGCCATGCCGTCCTCGGCTTCGATCATGCAGGCGAGCCGCCCCGCCCGGCCGTCGACCACCACCTCGCATTCGTGGCAGGCCCCCATTCCGCAGAAGACGCCCCGGCGGCTTCCGTCCCCCGCCTCTCTCAGGGCCAGCACTCCGGCGTCCGCCAGCGCCGCCGCCAGAGTGTCCCCGGCTCCGGCCGCAACAGCCCGGCCTTCGTAGGTGATCTGTACGCCCCCCTCGGGGGGTCCGACCCCCCGTACTGCGGCCCGCACCGGCCGGTCAGCCCTCGGAAGGCGCGGCGGCGGCTCCGCTTCCGTGCTTGCGCCGGTAGGCGCGCCAAGTGGTGGCCCACTTCTCCGGATCGTCGAGGCCCGATCCTTCGAGGCGGTGGATGGGCTGGTTGTGCGGGGCGGTCTTGACGAGCTCGGGGTTGGTGCGGGCCTCCTCGCAGACGGCGGCGATCACGTCGATCCAGTAGTCCAGGTCTTCGATCGACCACATCTCCCCCGCTTCCGGCGTGAACGGCTCCGGAATGAACCACGGCTCGTGGCTCATCCAGTAGGCGTCGACGCCGTAGTCGACCATCCGGTTCTGGACGTCGACCGTGGTAACCCCGGTCTCCTCGGTCAGTTCCCCCAGGCTGTAGCGGGTCATCTCCATGCGGTATTTCCCGAGGTGGGGGAGCCCCTTGGAAACACCCGGGATCTGAAGCAGGCGGGTCTCCATGTAGTTGTTGGCCAGCAGGGACAGGTCGGCCGCCTCCTTGACCCCCTCCGCCCCCATGGCCCGCAGCCAGGCGTAAGCCTTGACGATCACCGGGATGTTGCCCAGATACTCCCGCACCTGGGTTGCCCGGGCCTCCCCGGCCGCCTCGACCGCATATCCGCCGCCCCGCTTCACCACGACGGGGGCGGTCAGGTAGGGGGCCAGCTCGCTGACGCATCCGTAGGCGCCGACCGCCGGGCCGCCCCCGGCCTTGGGGGCGCCGAAGGTCTTGTGCAGCATCATCATGCAGGCGTCGAAACCGAGCTCTGCGGCGCGGATCCGCCCCATGACCCCGTTGAAGTTGGCGTGGTCGTAGAAGCAGAGGCCCCCCACCCCGTGCACTATGTCCACCCACTCCTTTATATGCGGGTTGTAGATGCCTATGTCGTCCGGGTTGTTGACCATCAAGGCCGCCGTTCTCTCCGACGCGACCGAGCGGAGGGCCTCCACGGAGGCGTACCCCTCGCTCTCGAGCGGAAGGGTGATGACGTCGAAACCGGCGGCGGCGGCGGTGGCCGGATTGCAGGGGTGGGCCTGGGCGGTGGTGATGATCTCCCTCCGCTGGGAGAGGTTCCCCGCCGCCTGGTGGTAGGCCCGGGCCACGGTCGCATGCAGGAAGGCGGCGTCGGCGCCCCCGCCCGGCTGGAACACGAAACGGTCCATGCCGGTGAGCTCCTGAAGCATCTCGTCGAGGCCGTGTATCACCTCGAGGGTGCCCTGCAGAGAGGCGGGGTCCTGATCCGGGTGGGTGTCGGCCACCATCGGCATGCGGGCGGCCGCCTCCGCCGCCCTCGGGTTGTACTTCATGGTGCAGGTGCCGAAGAGGCTGATCCCCATCATCCCCAGGGTCTCCTGCGACAGGTGCAGGTAATGGCGGAGCACCTCGGGCTCGGACAGTTCCGGCAATTCGGGGGCCTCCCGGCGGCGAAGCGCCTCGGGGACCAGATCCTCGGCGGGGCCTTCCGCCTCGAACTCCGGCTCGTCGTCCGGAAACAGCATCCCGCGCCGGCCCGGCGCCCCCATTTCCATCACCATCGGCTCGTCCCACACCGCCGCGTGGTATCTCCTCAAGCCGTTCTTCATGCGCCCGCCGCCGCCGCCAACGCCGCCGCCAGCCGGTCGATGTCGCGGCGGGTGTGGACTTCGGTCACGCAGTAGAGGGCGCTCTGGCCCAGGCCGGGGAAGTCGCCGCTCAAGTCCCGGCCGCCGAATATGCCCTTCTCCCTCAGCCGGCTGTTCACCTCGGCCGCCGAGAGGCCGGCCCGGTCGAAACGGACCACGAACTCCTTGAAGAAACCGGTCGGCCACACCACCGACACCGCAGGGATCTCGGCGATCCGCCGGGCCGCATAGTGGCTGCGCCGGAGGACGGCGCGGCCCAGCTCCTCGAAGCCCGACGGGCCGAGCAGGGCCAGGTAGGCGGCGTTGGCTATCGTCCAGAGGTAGACCGAGTTGCCGGTCCAGTCCTTGCCGTCCTCGCGCGACCCGTAGGAGCTCTGCTGGAACAGGGTCAGCCCGAAGGCCCGCTCGCCTTCCTCGATCGTGTCGGTGAGGCTGACCTGGAGGGTCGGGTACTCCCGCGCGTAGCGTTCCTCGTCCCTGGTTGCGATGAAGCCCCCCACGCCGCCGCCGCCGTTCATGTGGATGCCGAGCGGCTGGGTGGAACCGACCGCGATGTCGGCTCCGTAGGCGGACGGCGGGGCGATCACCCCCAGCGAGACCGGGTCGACCCCGACCACCGCCTCGGCCCCCCGGCCCCGCGCCAGCGCGCAGACGGCCGCCGCCTGATCCTCGATCACCCCCAGATAGGAGGGGTTCTCGAAGTAGACGGCGGCGGTCTCCCGGTCGAGTTTGGCGTCGAGGTCGGCCAGGTCGAGGCGCCCGGTCTGCGGGTCGTACCCCACCGCCTCCAGCTCGAGGTGCCCTTCCTGCTCGGGAAACCCGCAGTAGGTGCGCGCCACGTCGAGGCGCTGCGGGTCCATGAGGGCGGGAACCAACACCCGGCGCCGTCCGGTCATACGCGCCGCCATCCGCAGCGCGTGGCCGGCGGCCGCTCCCCAGCTGTACACCGGCAGCCCCACGAAGTCCATGCCGACCAGCTCGCCGAGCTGGCTGGCGAACTCGAACCAGGCCTGGTTGCGGCCCAGGTCGGACGACGGGGTCCCCCATACGGAGGTGAGGAACTCGCTTCGGGACCATATTTCGTCGCAGACCGCCGGCACGTGGTGCTGCCAGACGCCTCCCCCCAGGAAGCTGAGGTTGTCCTCGCACGTCTCGTTCTGGCCGAGAACATCGAGGAGGTGCCGCTTCAGCTCGACCTCGGAGGCGAGCGGAGGGGGCAGTTGGAACCGGCGGCGGGTCAGATGCTCATCGGGGATCTGCTCGAAGAGCCGGTCGACGCCGGGGGCGCCGATGGCCTCGAGCATCCGCTTCTTGGCCTCGGCGGTCGAGTTGGCCATGTATGGATGGGCTCTGGTCACTCCGGTCGGCCTTTCGGATTCTGCGGCTGCTCCCGAACGGAGGGCATTATAGTTGCGGACGATGCGGCGGAGGCGCCCGATGGTGAGAAACCGAGCGGCCGAACGAAGCCGCCGCCCCGCCCCTGCCCCGGTTGCCGCCCCATGAGCGGCTGCCCCAACCCCGGCCCCTCTTGCGGCGGAGAAGGCCGCCCGAACCGGATCCGGCCGGGGCTGATCATCAACCCGATCGCGGGGATGGGCGGCGCCGTCGGCCTGCACGGAACCGACGGGGATTCCTACCGGCGGGCCGAGGAACTGGGGGCCGCCCCCATCGCCGAGAAGAGGGCCGCCCGGGCGCTGCACCGCCTGGCTTCCGCCCTTCCGAACCTCTGTGTGCTGGCCGCCTCGGGGAAGATGGGCGAGGACGCGGCCCGGCGCGCCGGTTTCTGCGTCGAGGCCGTTCCGGTGCGGCCCCAGCCGACCGCCGCCGAGGACACCAAACGCGCCGCCCGGGCGATGAAATCCGCAGGGGCGCCCCTGATCCTCTTCGCCGGGGGCGACGGCACCGCCCGCGACGTCACGGCGGCGGTGGGGCCTGAAACGCCGATCCTGGGAATCCCGACCGGGGTGAAGATGCATTCGGCGGTGTTCGGCGCGACGCCGGAAGCGGCGGGGGCCATGGCCGCCCGGTTCGTCAAGTCGCCCGGCCGGGTGCCGGTGCTCCCCCGGGAGGTGCTCGACGCCGGCGGGCGGGGCGGAGTGGCCGAGTTCTCGGTCGCCTCGGTCCCCTACGTACGCGATCTCCTGCAGCCGGGCAAGGCCTCGGCGGCGGTCGGGGGCGGCTTTCAGATCGACCGCCTCTGCGCCGAGCTGGCCGCCGGGTTGGATCCCGGCCGCCTGTATGTGATCGGACCGGGTACCACCGCCAAACGCATCCTCGACCATCTCAGCCTCGGCGGCAATGCGGCCGGCGTGGACGCGGTGTTGGACGGAGAAATCGTTCTCTCCGACGCCTCCGAGTCACAGCTCCTCGAGCTGCTGAAAACGGGGCGGCCCGCCGCCGTCTTCCTCGGGGTCATAGGCGGCCAGGGGTTTCTCCTGGGCCGCGGCAACCAGCAGATAAGCCCGGCGGTGATCGAACGGGCCGGCGAAGAGAACGTCCTGATCCTCGCCGACGAGCAAAAGGTGCGCAGCCTCGATCCGCCCGTCCTCCGAGTCGACACCGGCGTGGAAACCCCGAGGCCGGTGATGCTGGGCTACCGCCGGGTGCACACCGGGCCGGGCCGCAGCATCGTGATGAAGGTCGTAGCCTGAGCGCCGCCCCGCAAAGGCCAAGAAGCCCGGTTCGCCGCCCTCGCCTCGACGAGACGGGCATGTCAACCGAGATGAGCCCAGCGGTTGGACGAGGCGTGCGGCGAGATTCCGCCTTGAACGCCGCTTCCGAGCCTGACCCCGATCTGGGCCCCCCGAGTGAGGCCGGAGGATCGAAGCGGCGAGTCCGCGAAAGATTTCCGAACATACCCCTAGCCGGAAGCCCCGAATTTCGGTATACCTATTGGGCTGAAGCACAAACACCGCCGCGAGTTCTGGAGAGGGCGGCGGTCAGAAACGGATCCCGTTCTGCCCAGCCCTTCGGGCCGGGGGCGGCCTCGTGCGGCCCGGCGGATTTCGTTCAAGGAGGCGGCGGCGGGGGATGGGCCCGGGTTTGCCGGCGGAGAGGGGCCGATTTTCGCGATCTTGGGGGCGTTTGGGTTGGAATCGAACTTCAGAACCATCATGATTGCACCAGGTTCTTGTCAGAACGTATTTGCGGTCAGCCGGGAGCAGGCGGCCAGTTCAGAACCATCATGATTGCACCAGGTTCTTGTCGGTGCGGCCGCAGCAGCAACGGCGCAGGCTCGGAGGGCAACCCTTGGAACTGCCCGTCTAGAAACGGTCGAGGGCGAAGGGGGCCAGGTCGATTTCGCTCGGAAGGCCGAGGGCGAGCCGGGCCAATACTTTGCCCAGCAAGGGTCCGGCGGTCAGGCCCAGGTGGGGGTAGACCCCGAGCACCAGCCCCGGAGGGCCCGGCGCGGCCGCGATCGGAATCAGGTCGGGAGTCCCCAGGCCCGTTCCGGCCCAGGTCCTGATCAGGCGCACCCCCGCCAGCGACGGCGCCACCTCGAGCGCGGTCCTCATGTTGGCGGCCAGGTTGTGGGGGTTGACCTTCGGCCGGCCGGAAACGGGGTCGATGTCGGCCTCCCACCCGCCTCCGATGAGGAGGTTGCCGGCTTTGGCCTGTTTGAAGGTCAGCCTGCCGCCCGCGTAGTAGACCAAATGATGCACCAAGGGCGCCAGCGGTTCGGTGGCGGCGGCCTGCGCCGGTTCGTCGAAGACGGGGATCGGCCGGCCCCATAGATGCGAGAAGCGGTTGACGCCGTTGCCGGCGGCCAGCACCACCCGCTCCGCGGCCGCCCTTCCCGAAGCCGTAACCGCGGTGAACCGCCCCTTCTCCCATTCCAGGCCGGTCACCGGCGTGTTGATCCTGATCACCGCCCCCCGCTCCGCCGCGGCGCGGGCGAAGGCCGGAGCGGCCGCCATGGGGTTGGCCTTGCCCTCCCGCAGGCAGAGCTGGGCGCCGGCCATCGAATCGGAGACGTAGGGGGCCGCCCGCTGCAGATCGGCCGGGCCGAGCAGATGCGAATCCACCCCCGCCGACCTCTCGACCGTGACCTTGCGTTCTATGACCCGCATCTGTTCGGAGGTCTCCGCGATCAACAGACCGCCGTTGAGGGAAACCTCGAGGTCGGCGCCCAGCTCGGCGCCCAGGCTTCTCCACATCTCCTGGGAGTCGACCAGGAACCTCAAGGCCGGCAGAAAGCGGCGCGCCCACTGCTCCCCCCTCGCCTCGAACTGGTCGATCTGTATCTGGCCGTGAAGGCTGCCTGCGTTCCTTCCCGAGGCGCGGGTGTTCAGGTCGAACTCCTCCAGGAGCAGCACGTCGGCGCCGTAACCGGCGAGGTGCCAGGCCGCCGAGCAGCCGGTTATCCCCCCGCCGATCACCAGAACATCCCAATGTTCAGCCCCGGCGCCCCCGCTCATTCGGCGTTCTTGAGGGCGCGCAGAACCTCCAGCTCTTCCTGGGTGGGGGGCGGGGTTTCCTCGAGGCCGGGGGAGATGCGGAGCGGCCACCCCGTCTCCCGCTGCACGTCCTCGACGGTCACGCCGGGATGAACCGCAGCCAGGGCGAGTTCCCGTTCCTCGGGGTGGGGTTCGAGGATCCCCAGGTCGGTGATGACGGTGCGGGGCCCGGCTCCGGTCAACCCGAGTTCCCGCCTGGTTTCCGGCCTTTCGCCCAGGCCCACCGTGGTGAGGAAGTCGAGCCGGGGAACGAAAGCCCGCGCCCGGTGCCGCATGATCACCGTGACCTCCCGGCAGAACGACGCTATCTCGGGGGCGCCGCCCGCGCCGGGCAGACGGACGGCCGGGTTCCGGTAGTCGTCTCCGATGACGGTGGTGTTGAGGTTGCCCATCCGGTCGATCTGGGCCGACGACAGGTACCCCATATCGATCCGGCCCCCTTGGAGCCAGTAGTTGAAGATCTCGACCACCGGAACCACCGCGTCGGCCGTTTCGGCCAGCTCCCCGTCGCCGATGGACAGGGGGAGGCGGGTGGGCTTGCTCCCCAGCACCCCCGACTCGTAGATGAGGAACAGATTCGGCGCGTGGAGGGCCCGGGCCAGGTTGGCGACCGTGCTGGGAAGGCCGATCCCTACGAAACACGACATGCCGTCTCGGAGGCTGCGCGCCCCCGCCACCGCCATGATCTCCTCGGAGGTCCAAGAGCGGCTCACCGGGGCGGCTCCATGACCGATTCGGACAGCCACTCCAGGAAGCCGGCCCGCTCCTTGCTGATCTCCAGCCACTTCCGGTAGAAGGCGTTGTCGCGCTGGTAGTAGCCCTGTACATACGAAGGGCGGGCGCCGCCCGGGGCTTCGCACACCGCGGTTACGGCCATCGCCGGAATCACCATGTCGCCGGGCCGCCTGTCCAGGCGGTCCACGACCTCCTCCACCGTGACGATCGACCGCCGCGAGGCCAACACCACCTCCTTCAACACCCCGGAGATGCCCCAGATCTGGACGTTGCCGGCCCGGTCGGCCCGTTGGGCGTGGATGATGCCCACATCCGGGCGGAGCGCGCGGACGGCCGTGGCTTTCTGCCCGGTGAAGGGGCATTCCAGAGGGGCCGCATGTTCGGCGATCTCCCCGAGGGCCGCGCCCAGGTAGCTCTTCACCGCCGTGAACGGCATGCCGGAAGCGCCCGCCGCGTAGCGGTTGGCCAGCACCGCATGGCTGTGCTCCTCTATCTCCAGGGGCCGGGGCCAGCCGTTCTCCACCGCATCCCGGAAGCGCCACAGCGACCCCACCCCCGGATTTCCGCCCCAGGAGAACAACAGCTTGCGGATGCACCCGGCGCCGATCATCTGGTCGTACAGGAGGTCGGGGGTCATTCGGGCCGCCGTGAGGCCGCGCCGCCCCTGCCGGATGATCTCGTGCCCCGCCGCGAAGGGTATGAGGTGGGTGAACCCTTCCAAGGCTACGGTGTCTCCGTCTTGCACGTACTTCGAGACGGCTCGACTCAGCTGCATATGCTCGGCCATAGAACCCTCCCTATCTTAACCGCCGGGGGCATCGGCAAGGCGGCGCGGCCGGGCCTACAGGCGGGGGTCGATGCGTTCCTCCAGAGAGAAAGCGATCAGGGCGAACCCGAGCGAGGCCGCCATGATCAGCAGACCGGGGGGCAGCACCCACCACTTCCAGGCCGGCGTCAGGAAAGCGCCCCGCACCTGGGCCCAGTAGAGGATCGACCCCCAGCTCTTCTGGATGGGGTCGCCCAGGCCCAAGAAGCTGAGCGAGGCCTCCAAGAGGATGGCCGCCGCCACCGACCGGACGAAGGTTCCGGCGGCCAGCAGAGCCGCCCGGGGAATCACATGGCGGAAGATGATCCAGCGGTCGGGCGCCCCCATCGACTTGGCCGCCTGCACATAATCGCGGGAGCGCAGCGAGAGCACCTGGGAGCGGATGATGCGGGCCGGGGCCGCCCAGATCAGCGCCCCGATCACCAGGATGGTGTTCAACAGGCTGCGCCCCAGGTAGGCGGAGAGCACGATCAGCAGGGGCAGGAAGGGCAGGATCAGCACCACATCCACCCCGCGCATCAGGAACTCACCCAGCCGCTTGGGGTAGTAACCGGCCAACACCCCCGCCGCCGCGCCGATCAGCAGCGCCGCGGCCGCCGCCGCCGCCCCCACCAACAGCGACACCCTGGCCCCGAAGATCAGCTCCGACAGCAGATCCTGGCCGATGTCGTTGGTGCCGAGCAGGTGCCCCCCGCCGGGCGGCTGGAAGGGGCGGCCCGCCCGCTCCCGGGGGTCGTAGGGGGCCAGCCAGGGCGCCAGGGCGGCGGCCGCGGCCAACAGCCCGACCAGGGCCCCGCCGCAGATCCCCATCACCCTCGAAGTCCGCCGGCGGCGGCGGGCAGCCTTCGGGGGGGCCGGGGTCCGCTCCGCCGCCGTCATTGCACTCTGGCCCGCGGATCGACCAGCGGATACAGCAGGTCCGCCGCCAGGTTGGCCAACAGCACCGCCCCGGTGAACACCAGGAAGGCGGCCTGCATCACCGGATAGTCGCGCCCCGACACCGCCTCGAACACCAGCCTGCCCAAGCCCGGATAGGAGAACACCGTCTCGATCACCACCGTCCCCCCGAAGGCGAACCCGAGGCGGACGGCCAGCTCCGTGATCACCGGGGAGGCGGCGTTGCGGACCGCATGCCCGAACAGCACCCTCCCCTCCCCGGCGCCCTTGGCGCGGGCGGTGCGGATGTAGTCCTCCCCCAGGGTCTCCAGCATGGAGTAGCGCATGGTCAGGTACACGCCCGGCGTCGACAGGATGGAAAGGGCCGCCGCCGGCAGCGCCGCGTGGCGGAGTACGTCCGCTATATAGCTCCACCCCGACAGCCCCGAGGCGGGGGTAACGGCTCCGAAGGAAGGCAGCAGACCCCACTGCACGGAGACGACCGAGATAAGCAGCATCCCCAGCCAGAAGGGCGGCGCCGCCTCCAGCCCGATCATCGCCGACAGCAGCCCCGCATCGGTCTTGGTTCCCCGCCTCCAAGCCGAGAGTGCGCCCAAGGCGGCGCCCGCCGCCGCCGAGACGGCCAGGGACAGCCCGGTGATGAGCAACGTCCAGGGGAGCCGGTCCCGGATCATCTCCATGATGGGCCTGCCCGACCGGAACGAATACCCGAAGTCACCCGTGAAGACGCCGCCCCAATAGCGCAGGTACTGCTGCCAGAGCGGGGCGTCGAGGCCCGCCCGGGCGATGACCTCGGCCCGCTGTTCGGGGGTCAGCAGCCCGGCGTCCACCCCCGCTATCAGCGCCAGCGGGCTGCCCGGCATCAGCCGGGGCAGCAGGAAGTTGAGCGTCACCGCCAGCGCAACGACCGCGCCGTACCGGCCGATCCGCCGGAGGCCGATCGATCTCATCAGGGCGCGGGAACCGCCGGGCCGCCCCTAAGGGCGGGCGGACGGCGGGAGCAGCGACAGTTTGTTGACGATCCCCTGCCCGGCGATGAACTCCCAACCGGCGTACACGCTCGAATCGTAGACATAGGCCCCGTCCGGATAGGCCAACAGCACGAAAGGAAGGTGCTCGGCGATCAGCGCCTGGAGCCGCCCCAGCAGCTCGAACCGCCGCTGCGGGTCCGGCTCGACCAGCAGCTGCTCGGAGACGGCGTCCACCTCGGCGTTGGAGAAACCGGTCAGGTTCAGCGACCCGATGCCGGACGAGCTGTGGACCAGTGCGGTTGCCCGCAGGGTGTTCGCCTGAATGGGCGCCGACCAGCCCCACACCGCGAGCTGGTAGTTCCGTCCGTTGTCGACGTCGAAGCCGGGCCACACCGCATCCTCCCAGGCGACGGTTTCCACGGAGGCCACCCGGGCCCTGACCCCGATCTCCGCCAGCATCTCCGCGGCCAGCTCGGCGATGCGGAGCGGCAGGGGGTCGCTGGAGTTGACGATCAGCTCGAAGGACATGGGCCGCCCGTCGTATTCCCTCACCCCGTCGCCGTCGCCGTCCGGGTATCCGGCCTCGTCCAACAGGGCGTTGGCGCGGGCCGGGTCGTATTCGGCCGCGACCGCCGGGTTGTATGAGGGCCGGCTCGGATGCACCCAGCCGGGGCTCCCGGCGGTGGCCGCCCCCAGATACACGGTGTCCACGATGTCGCGGCGGTCCATGGCCAAGTCGACGGCCTTGCGCACCGCCGGGTCGTCGAAGGGGCGGACAGAGATGTCGTAGTTGATCATCTGGGTGCTGAACTCCGGCCCCTGGGAGATGTCGAGCGGATCCTGGGAGTCGAGCAGGTCGATGTGCTCGGGATTGATCCGCTCGAAGATCACATCCACCCCGCCTGACCTGATGGCCGAAAGGGCGCCGGTGTAGTCGGCGAACACCACCACCACCAGCTCGTCCACCGCCGGGGCGCCCCGGAAATAATCGGGATTGGCGGCGAAGCGGTAGCTCTGGCCCTCGTCGTGCTCGACCAGGCGGTACGGCCCCGACCCGATGTTGGGGCCCTCGAACCGGTGCTCCTCCGGGTCGTCGACCTGCGCCCAGACATGGCGGGGGATGATCGGCATGTCGGCCAGCGCCGCCAGGTCGAACCCCGGATCGGGGGCTTCCAGCACGAAGGTCAGGTTGTGATCGTCGGCCACCGCCACCTCCGCCAGGCCGCGCAGGCTGCGGGCGAACCGGCTTTGGGGGTGGTCGAGGTAATAGCGGGCGGTGAAGGCCGCGTCGGCGGCGGTCAGGGGCCGGCCGTCGTGCCAGGCAACGCCCTCCACCAGCTTCACGGTGTACTCGGTGAGCTGTTCGTTGACCGCGACGCTCTCGGCCAGCCAGGGCCGGGGCTGTCCGGCGGAGTCGAGCTGCAAGAGCGAGTCGTACTGGAGCATCAGCAGATTCCACCCGGGGAAGCCGCTGACATACGAGTATGGGTTGAGGGTGGCTTCATCGCCCGTGACGGCGGCCCGCACCCTCACCGGCGCCTCACCGGCGGCCGGGGTTTCCGCCTCCTGCGCCGGTTCCTCGGCCTCCGGGGGGCCGGCTTCGGCCGAAGAGGCGGCGGCCGGGGCGGGGGCGGGCGCCTCCTCGGCGGCCCCCGTGCACGCCGCCGCCAGCGCCAACCCCGCCAGGAGAAGGGTTTTTCCGACGCGGAGGCCGCGCCTGGCCGTGATCACCGTCATTATCATGAAATCAGCGCCTTACGCTAACCGGAGAGCCGCCCGGAAACTCCCCGGCGCCGGGCGCTCCTCCGGGCCGGCTCACCAGATGACAGGAGACCCAGTGGCCGGGGGCGGTTTCGACCGGCTCGGGCTCGAAGGCTTCGCACAACCCTTCCACCGCCTCCGGGCAACGGGGGTGGAACCGGCAGCCGGCGGGCGGGTCGACCGGGCTGGGCGGGTCGCCCGCCAGCGGGATGCGCCTCCGCCCCGCCCCGGGCCAAGGCGCCGGCGCCGCCTCCAAGAGGGCCTTGGTGTAGGGGTGCCGGGGCGACCCGTACAGCCGGCTGCGCGGGGCGCGCTCAACGATCTTCCCCAGGTACATGACCGCCACCTCATGCGATATGTGCCGCACCACCGCCAGGTCGTGGGAGATGAACAGCAGGGCCAGGCCGGTGCGGGCCTGCAGATCGGCCAACAGGTTGACCACCTGGGCCTGCACCGAAACGTCGAGGGAGGAAACCGGCTCGTCGCACACCACCGCCTCCGGGCCGGCGGCCAAGGCGCGGGCCACCGCGATCCGCTGCCGTTGCCCTCCGCTGAGCTCGTGGGGATGCCGGACGGCGGCTTCGGGCGGCAGCCCCACCTGCTCCAGCAGCCGCCCGGCCCGTTCCTGTATCCGGCGGGCAGACGCCGAGCGGTGGATCCGGAGCGGCTCCCCGATGATGTCCGCCGCCTTCATGCCGGGGTTCATGGCCGAGAACGGATCCTGGAAGATCATCTGCACCGGGCGGGGCCGGCCCCGCCGGTAGTCGATGGGCCGCCCGTTTATCTCGATGGAACCGGCAACCGGGCGCACCAGAGCGGCCAACGCCCGCCCCAGGGTGGTCTTGCCGCAGCCGCTCTCCCCCACCAGGCCCAGGGTGCGCCCCCGTTCGAGCTCCAGGTCCACCCCGTCCACCGCCCGCACCGTCCGGCGGCGGGTTCCTCTTCCGGCGGCGGGGTAATGCACCGCCAGCCCGCGAACGGACACCACCGCCTCCCGGCCACCGCGGCCGGAGGGCCGCCCCCCCTCCGAACCGGCCGGCCAGAGGGCGGCGCCCGGACCCATCCGGTCCCGATGTATGCAGGCAGACAGGTGGGCGGGGGCGCCCGCCTCCTCCAGCTCAGGGAGGGCGGCGCCGCAGTCGTCCTCCGCCATCGGGCAGCGGGGGCGGAACGGGCACCCGCACAGCTCTTGATGGACGCGGAGGGGGGCGCCGGGTATCTCGGCCAGGCGGGAGGAAACGGGACGGTCGAGGCGGGGAATCGACCGGAGGAGCCCCGAGGTGTAGGGGTGGCGGACCGCCCCGTAGATCTCGGCGGCGGGGCCGGTCTCGAGGATGCGGCCCGCGTACATGACCGCCGCCCGGTCGGCGGTCTCCGCCACCACCCCCATGTCATGGGTGATCCAGACCACCGCCAGCCGGTATTCCTCCTGCAGCTCGCGCACCAGGCCGATGATCTGGGCCTGCACCGTGACGTCGAGGGCGGTGGTGGGTTCGTCGGCGATCAGCAGCTCGGGGCCGGCGGCCAGCGCCATGGCGATCATGGCCCGCTGCCGCATGCCGCCGGAGAACTCGTGCGGGTAGTCGTCCACTCGGGAGGCGGCGGCGGGAATGCCCACCCGGTCGAGCAGGCGGACGGCCTGCCTCCGGGCTTCAGAACGGCCCGCGCCGTAATGGATGCGCAGGCTTTCCCCGATTTGGCGCCCGATCCTATGCACCGGGTTGAGCGACGACATCGGCTCCTGGAACACCATGGCCGCCTTCCGGCCCCGCAGCCGGTTCAGCTCCCGCCCCGGCATGCCCAGCACCTCCCGGCCGTCCAGCCGGATGGATCCCGACACCGCCGCCGGAGGCGAAGGCAGCAGCCCCATCACCGAGAGCATCGTGACGCTCTTGCCCGCCCCCGACTCCCCCACCAGAGCGAAGGTCTCGCCGGGCGCCACCTCCAGGCTGACCCCGTTCACCGCATGCACCGTCTCGGAGGGCAGCTCGAACCGCACCGCCAAATCCTCGATCTCGAGCAACGGAGAGGCCGGCGCGGAGGCGGCCGCCGCCCCGCTCTCCCCGGCCCGGCCGGACAACCCGCATGGACGCTTCTGCCCCATGTTCATGGGGCGTGAAAATACACCTCCGGGAAAACCGCTCCGCCGGAAGCCGGAATGGGCAGACCCGGCCGGGCGGAGACCGAAGGCCGGACTTCGGAGGCTTCACGGCACAATGCCGAAGACTCGGTTGGACAACGGTACGATAAGGGCGTCATATCAGCCCGCGCGGCAGGAGGTGCCCACAAGTGTCTGACAACTATCCGGTCCGTTACGACGTCGCCTACCCGGAGCGGTGGAACCGATTGACGGTGCTGTTCCGCATCGTCCTGGTGTTGCCGATGCTGCTGATCACCGCGCTGGTGGTCTACGCCCAGGCCACCCTGACGTTCGCAGTCCTCCTGATGATCCTGTTCCGCGGGAAGTATCCGAGGGCGTGGTTCGACTGGCAGGTGGAGATGGCCCGGCTGTCGGCCCGCCTCAACGCCTACCTCGGTTACCTCCAGAACGAATACCCCGCCACCGACGACCAACAGTCGGTCACCCTCGAAGTCGATTATCCAGAGCCGGGGCAGCTCAGCCGGGGGCTGCCGCTGATCAAGTGGCTGCTGGTGCTCCCGCACCTGGTGGTGCTGGCCGTTCTCGGCCTGGCGGCGTCAGTGGTGACGGTCATCGCCTGGCTGGCCATCATCTTCGCGGGCGTCTACCCCAGAGGTCTGTTCGACTTCTCGGTAGGGGTGAACCGATGGGGCCAACGGGTCAGCGCCTACGCCCTCTGGCTGACCACCGACCGCTACCCGCCCTTCAGCCTCAGCTGACCGGCCCGAAGCCCGCGCAACTCGGTTGCGGCCCGGTTCCCGCCCGCCCGTTCCCGTCCGATTCCGGCCGGGGGCAGGCAAACCGGGCCGCCGGCTTCCTAGATGAGTAGTTCCAAGGGATCGAGGGTTGTGCACATCCCTGTTCGAGCCGCATACGCAGGCTCTTCCCCGACAAGCCCCGGCCCGCCCAGGCCAAGTCGTTCGGTTTGTCACCCTCGTTCCCAGCGAGATGAGCCTGTCGAACAATGCAAACCATCATCAACCGAGGTTCTTGTCAGGGTAACCTTGGAGCTACCCATCTAGTATGTACGGACCGGACCATCTGCCCCCAGGCGTCCTCGCGGACTCCTTCCAGTCAAGCCCCGTTCGTCTTTGCAGCCGTCTGCGGCTGGTCGAGTTAAGAACAACATGGGTTGCAATGCCCGCTGCTCTCCCTTCATGAACTTTGCTCGGTGAATAGCACAATCATCCACCGGCAGATAACCCCACAGCGTGACTGATGCAACGACGCATCCAGGCGGAAATCCGGTCAAGGTACTGTGCTGCAAACCCCGGCGGCGGCTGGCCCCCTTCCGGTGCCACTCCTAGTTGGTATCGAGCCGGGGCAGTGCTCCACATCCGCTTCGAGTTGCAATTCCTGATAAATACTGCTATGTTATATTACAGGGATATATCTATTCCCCTCTCTTGATTAAGTATTCAGCGGGAGGGAAAAGGGAGTTGGGGGGAAACTGGCGTATCCCGCTGTAAGACGAACACCCCGGCCCAACCTAACGGTTAGGAAGGAAGGCGGATTGACTGTCGAGAAGGGAGTCAGCATTGTTGGATATCAAGTTACACCAGCGGTCTCCGGCAGGTGCCTTCTTGAGCGGTGCCATCCGGATGTTAGATCCTTTCGGGGTGTTTTACGAACCGCCGCGGCCGCGTGCCGCTTCGGCGGGGACCAACCGGAACGCAAACCTGGGAGCGCTGACAGAAAGCCGGAACAAAGCGATCAGCGAGTGGAATGCCGCCCGGGATTCGCTGGTCGCAAACCTGTTGCCGCATGTTGTGGAAACGGTGTCCGACCTGCCGTCAATGTGGCGAGAGATGCAAGAAGAGGCCACCGTTGCTGTTGCCCAGCGTTTGGCTGCGGTGTTGCCGCCTGAGACGTTGAGCAGAGTCGCCGCCGTCCGTGGTGCTCTAGCCGAGGCGCTGCCGAAAGCGATGGCAGCGGCGCTGGTACAGGGATCCGCTGGCGACCAGGTTGCCGCATGAAGCCCGGCAGTCAGTGATGGATACCGGCCCTGTAGTCACAACGGTCATCCAGAACGATATGAATAAAACCGCCGCGGGAATTTTCTACTCCTAGACCGGCGGCGTCTACGAAACTTCGTGCAAACTTCGCATATGCCCTCCCTCTTCCCGCAACCGAAGTTCGGGGGATGGTTGGAAGGCCGAACGGAGTCTCCACCAGCAGGCAGCCCGAAAACCGAACGCTTCCGAAGAACCTGCGGCGCGGACCTGAAGCGTCAGCCGGGAGAACCCGCCCAAAGCGGCCAAAGAGCGCACTCCAAGAATCTCGGCCTCTCAACAGAACCTGCGGCCTCTCGATTTTCGCGTTCTTCGGCCCAAACCCGGCTTCGCCGGGGCCCTCCCCCGCCTCCGCCGCCGTTTTCGCGCTCTGGGGCGGAGGGCGCGAGGCCCTGACCGCACCGGACGCCCGGTTGCCGAAGCTATCGATCCGCCTGCCCCCCTCCCGCTGCCCGCCGCATCGACGGACCCGGAACGGCGCAGGCGTGTAATGACCGCCGCCCTCCGCGGGAACCGGCGGCGGTGTTTGGTTGCCTTCTACATATATCACAGAAATACGGCGGCAACCAAGAGGAACGTTTGTACGGGTCCCCCGCCTCGGAGGACTCCCCGGGAAGGCGCCTACCCGTCGATCGAGACCGGATATCCGGCCTCCGGCGCCGCTTCGGCGGGGGCCGGCGCCCGCAGGGTTTCTTCCAGCATCACCACCTCCACGCCGCCCACCACGTCGGAAGCCATGTTGTAGAACACGGCGGCCAGGGTGGTGAGCAGGGTCATCGCCGCCCCGAACACCACCGTGAAGAACATGGCCACCCTTATGAACCGGCTGCCGTTGTCGAAGAACACGGTGTCCTCGTCGATGAGGCTGATCAAGGCCAGGAACCGGTCGAGAGCATCAGGGATGCCCACCCTCACCAGCAGAGACCAGAGGATCAGCAGCCCGATCAGAGCCGACAATGCGAACACCAGATGCAGCACGAGGGACACCTTGAAAACCGTCCAAGGGTCGAACTTGCGGATCACCCGCCGCACCCGCCGCACGGCCATCACGGGCCTCCCTGCGCCGCCGCTCCGACCCCGCCCGGCTCTGCACCGCCGGCCGCCGGGACCTCCTCGAACACCGTGAACTCGATCCCCCCGGCCAGCTCCGCCACCAGGTTGTAGAGCACCGCCCCCACCGTGGCCAGCGCCGTAACCCCCATCATCCAGGCCCCGGCCAGCATCACCATCCCCCGCAGGTATTCATCGCCGGTCCTGAACAACGACTCCTCCGGGGCGATCAGGGCCACCCGCCGGGCGGCGGAGTCCAGCGCCTCGGCCAGCCCCAGCCGGCTGACCACCGCCCAGAAGACCACCCCCAGCAGCACCAGCCCCAGCGCCGCCATGGCGGACAGCACCAGCGAGGTTTTCAACACCGTCCACGGGTCGAACTTGCGCAGTATCCGGCGGACCCGGCGGCTGACGGCGGCCGGGGCGGTCAATTCACTCCTCTTCTTCTCTGGGAACCGGCGCGAACGAGCTGAGCCTGACCCCTTCGGGGACGTTCATGACCTTGACGCCTCTGGCCATCCGGCCCTGGCGGCTGATCGAATCGGTCTGGGTGCGGATGACGATCCCCTCGGACGAAACCACCACCACCTCGCTCCCCGGCTTCACCCCCGCCGCCCCCACCAGCTCGCCGCGGACCTTGGTCAGGTGGAAGGCCTTCAGCCCCTTTCCGCCCCGTTTCTGGGGCCGGAAATCCGCCGCCTTGGTGCGCTTCCCGTAACCGCCCGAGGTGAGCATCAACACCTCGTCCCCGTCCAGCGTCACCGCCGCCCCCACCACCTCGTCGCCTTCGTCGAGCCTCATCCCTTTGACGCCCAGGGTGGAACGGCCCGTAGAGCGGACCTCGCCCTCGGAAAAGCGGATGCCCATCCCCCGGCGGCTGAACAGAAGGATGTCGCTGTTGCCGTCGGTGGCGAGCACCGACACCACCTCGTCGTCGTCCCTCAGCCTGATGGCCACCAGCCGCGACGAGCGGCTCTCGTACTGCCGGAAGGGGGTGCGCTTGACCAGCCCCCGCCGGGTGATCATCACCATGTACTTGAAGGTCTCGTAGTCGCGGGTGTCCACCAGCTCCTCGATCCGCTCGTCCGGTTCGAGGGGGAGCACCCCGTGGGCCAGCACCCCGCGGGCGGTGCGCTGCTTCCTCGGCGCCTCGTGCGCCCGGATCCGGTAGACCCGGCCCTTGTTGGTGAAGAACAGCAGCAGGGCGTGAGCGGTGGTGTGGAGGACGTGGGTGAGGTAGTCGTCCTCCCAGAGGGCGGCGGCTTTCACCCCCCTTCCCCCGCGTCCCTGCGGACGATAGGCCCCGGCGTCCACCGACTTCAGGTAGCCCTTGGCGGACACGGTAACGATCAGCTCGTCGTCGGCGATCAGATCCTCCAGCGAGAACTCCCCCTCCGCCGGGATGATCCTGGTCCTGCGCTCGTCGGCATGGGCCTCCCGCACCGCGCCCAGCTCGGCGGCGATGAGGGCCCGGCGGCGGGCCGGATCGGCCAGGATTCCTTCCAGCTCGGCGATCAGCTCCCGGAGGCCGGCCAGCTCCTCCCTCAGCTTGCTGGTCTCGAGGGAGGTGAGGCGCCGCAGCGGCATGTCGAGGACGGCGCGCGCCTGCAGCTCGGACAGGGGGAACCGCTCCATCAGGGCGGATCGGGCTTGGTCGGCGTCCCGGCTCCCCCGGATCAGGGCGATCACCTCGTCGATGTTGTCGACCGCGATGATCAACCCTTCCAGGATGTGCGCCCGCGCCAGCGCCTTGTCGAGCCGGAAGCGGGTGCGGCGCTCGATGACCTCCATCTGGTGCGCGAGGAAGTGCCGGACCAGCTGGGCGATGTTGAGGGTGCGGGGCACTCCGTCCACCAAGGCCACCGTGTTCACCCCGAAGCTCTCCTGCAGCTTGGTGTGCTTGAACAGCTGGTTGAGCACGATCTGGGGCGTGGCGTCCTTCTTCAGCTCGATCACCAGCCGCATGCCCGCCCGGGAGGAGGACTCGTTGCGCAGATCGGCGATGCCGGTCAGCGTTTTCTGCTGGACCAGCCGGGCGATGCGCTCCATCACCCGGTCCTGGCTCACCTGGTAGGGCAGCTCGGTCACCAGGATGGCGGTGCGGCCCTTCCGGGCCTGTATGAAATCGGTAACCGCCCGCATCTTGACCGAACCCCGCCCCGACACCAAGGCGTCCTTGACCCCCTTCGAGCCGACCACGTACCCGCCGGTCGGGAAGTCCGGCCCCTTGACGATGCTCAGGTACTCCTCCGGGCCGGCGTCCGGGTTCTCCAGCCCGAACAGGCAGGCGTCGATCACCTCCCCCAGGTTGTGGGGCGGGATGTTGGTGGCCATGCCCACCGCGATCCCCTGGGAACCGTTCACCAGCAGGTTGGGGAAGCGGGAGGGCAGCACGGTGGGCTCCGACTCCGACCCGTCGAAGTTGTCGGCGAAGTCGACCGTGTCCTCGGCGATCCCGTCGAGCAGCACCATGGCCAGCTCGGCCAGGCGGCATTCGGTGTAGCGCATGGCGGCGGGCGGGTCGTCGGTGGTGCCGAAGTTGCCCTGCGGGTGGATCAGGGGGTACCGGAGCGAGAACGACTGCCCCATCCGCACCAAGGCGTCGTATATGGCGTCGTTGGAGTGGGGGTGGTACTTGCCGATCACCTCCCCCACCACCGTGGCCGACTTGCGGTGGGGGGAGCCCGGGCGGATCCCCATGTCGTTCATGGCGTAGATGATCCGCCGCTGCACCGGCTTCAGTCCGTCCCGCACGTCCGGGAGCGCCCGGGACACGATCACCGACATGGCGTAGTCCACGAAGGACTTGGACATCTCCTCGTTGATGTCGATTTCCGGCAAAGGCCGCGGTTCGGCGCCGCCGGTGATCAGGTCGACCACGCGCTTCTCCCTCCGTTCAGATTCAGATGTCCAAGAACCGGACGTCGCCGGCGTTCTGCTGGATGAACTCCTTGCGGGCGGCTACGTCCCCGCCCATGAGGGTCGAGAAGATCTCGTCCGCCTCGGCCGCGTCCTCGAGGGACACGTTGACCAGGCTGCGGGTCTGCGGGTCGAGGGCGGTGACGCTCAGCTCCTCGTCGTTCATCTCGCCCAGGCCCTTGAAGCGGGTGGGGCGGGCCTTGGGGTGGGCCGCCTTGAAGGCCTCCAGCTCGGCGTCGTCGGAAAAATAATGGACTTTCCTCCCCGCCTTCACCCGGTAGAGGGGGGGCACTGCGATGTAGACGAAGCCCGCCTCGATCAGCGGGCGCATGTGGCGGAAGAAGAAAGTGAGCAGCAGGGTGCGGATGTGGGCGCCGTCCACATCGGCGTCGGTCAGCATGATCACCTTGTGGTACCGGGCTTTTTCGATCTCGAAGTCTTCCCCTATCCCGGTGCCGACAGCGGTGATGAGCGCCACGATCTCGTTGTTCTGGAGGGCCCTGGCCAGGCGGGCCTTCTCGACGTTGAGGATCTTGCCCCGGATGGGCAGCACCGCCTGGTACCGGGAGTCCCGCCCGTTCTTGGCCGGCCCGGCCGCCGAATCCCCCTCCACGATGAACAGCTCGGCCTCCTCGGCCCGGCGGGAGGAGCAGTCCACCAGCTTGCCCGGCAGCCGGGAGGAGTCGAGCGCGGTCTTGCGGCGGATCACGTCGCGGGCCTTGCGGGCGGCCTCCCGGGCCTGCTGGGCGGCGCGGGCCTTCTCGATGATCCGGCGGGCGTCGCCGGGGTGGCGCTCCAACCACTCCGGAAGCATGCGGTTGAGGGCTTTCACCACGTAGCTGCGGATCTCGGTGTTGCCCAGCTTGGTCTTGGTCTGCCCCTCGAACTGCGGGTCGCGCACCTTGACCGAAACCACGGCCGTCAGGCCCTCCCGCACGTCCTCCCCCGCCAGGTTGGGGTCCTTGTCCTTCAGGATGTTCTTGGAGCGGGCGTGGTCGTTCACCGCCTTGGTGAGGGCGGTGCGGAAACCTTCCTCGTGGGTGCCGCCCTCGTGGGTGTTGATGTTGTTGGCGAAGCTCAGCACGTTCTCGTTGAAGGAGGTGGTCCATTGAAGGGCCGCCTCCAGCTCGGCGTCCTCGCCCCGGTCCTCCAGGTACATGACCTGGCTGTGCAGGGCCTCCCGGCGGCGGTTGAGGTGCAGGATGAAATCCCGGAGGCCGCCCTCGTACCGGAAGGAGTCGGAGCGGTCCTCCTCCCGCTCGTCGACCAGGCGCACCTCCAAGCCCCGGTTCAGGAAGGCCAGCTCCCGGAGCCGCTGGGAAACGGTCCCGTAGCCGAAGTCCGTGCCCTCGAAGATCTGCGGGTCCGGCCAGAAGGTGATGACGGTGCCGGTCTTGCGGGCCCGCTTTCCCTTCTGCACCTGGGCGTTCACCGCCTTGCCCCGCTCGAAGGCCTGCGACCAGAGGTGGCCGTCCCGGGTCACCTCCGCCTCCAAGCGGCGCGACAGGGCGTTCACCACCGACACCCCCACCCCGTGCAGCCCCCCCGACACGGTATAGGCCCCCTGCTCGAACTTGCCGCCGGCGTGAAGGGTGGTCAGGACGGTGGTCAGGGCCGACTTGCGGGTGCGGGCGTGGCGGGATACGGGGATGCCCCGCCCGTCGTCCTCGACCCGGCAGCCCCCGTCGGCCAAGAGGGTGACGTCGATGCGGCCCGCGAACCCGGCCATCGCCTCGTCCACCGAGTTGTCCACCACCTCCCAGACCAGATGGTGGAGGCCCCGGGGGCCGGTCGTTCCGATGTACATGCCGGGCCGCCGGCGCACGGCCTCCAGACCCGGCAGGACCTCGATGTCCTTGGCGTCGTAACTAGACGCAGATGCTTGCTTGGCCGTCGTCACCCCTGCTCCTTAAATAACGTATTCCGCCCTCCCGCACCGCCTCGGCTGCGGCCGCCGGCCAAGCAGGCGAAGGCTCATCCAGGCCGCTTGCTCGGCCCACTGCGGCCAAGATGCCATGGTAGTTGGCAGAGGAGCGTATTCAAGGTAATGACGGCCACCGCCCCGCGCCGCCAAACCCGGCAGATTTTTTTAGCGCTCTCAGAACCGGACGCGAACGCCCTGGACAACCCGCATCCACGGGCCGGAAACCCGGACAGGCCGAACAATTCGATTCAACCGAGCTGAACGGTTGGAGGAAGCGCGCGGCGAGAAGCCGTCATGAACACCGCGTCCAAGTCTGCCCCCTCCCCCCAGATCTGGGCCGCCCCTGGATGAGGCCGGAGAATCGAAGCGGCGGGTCCGCGAAATCTTCTCCGAACATACCCCTATCCGGAAGCCCCGAATTTTGGTATACCTATTGGGCTGATGCACAAACACCGCCGCGAGCTCCGGAGAGGGCGGCGGTCAGAGACGGATCCCGTTCGATCCGGTCCTTCGGGCCGGAGGCGGCCTCGTGCGGCCCGGCGGATTTTCGTTCAAGGAGGCGGCGGCGGGGGATGGGCCCGGCGAAGCCGGCCGAGAGGGCCGATTTTCGCGGACTCTCGAGGGCATTTGGGTTGGAACCGCACTCCAAAAAACCCTCCTTGCGCGAAGTTCTTGGTCAGGGCAATCCTGGAGCTGCACATCTAGTGTTGCCCCAGGCCAGAGGGGTGCGGGCACGTCTTCTATCTGCCCGCCGCCGCTCTCGGGAAAGAATCGGGGCTAGTGCGGGCCGATCACCCTGACCTTGTTGACGAAGCCCTCCCCGAAATGCCGGTTGAGGCGGGCGGCCAGCCGATGGGCGTCGTGGCCGAGCCGCCTGACGATCCTGCGGTCCGAAGCCTCCACCCACAGCTCGCCGCGGCGGACCACCAGGGGTTCGGCGCAGGCGGCCCACTGCGGCCCGGCCAGCTCCGGCCAGCGGCGGTACAGCTCCCGCAAGCGTCCGACCGGGGCGATGCCCTCCCGCTCGAAGACGCCCCGAAGGGCGGCCGGCGCGGGGGTCATCGAGGCGGGCCGGGCGCCCAGCCGCTGTTGCGCCTCGGCCCAGGCCTGCGCCAGCGCTTCGGCCTCGCGGGGGCCCAGATGGGCCAGCGCCTCCTCGACCCGCTTCCTGGACCACCGTTCGGTCACCGCAGCTCCCCTCCGGCCAGCCGCCATGTTCTTCCTGTGAGCGGCGCATCCTCCCCGCGAGCGGTGGTGATAAAGGTCTGGGCCGGCGGCAGGGCCCGGGCCAGCGCCGCCGAGCGGTGCGGATCGAGCTCGGAGAACACGTCGTCCAGCAACAAGAGCGGAGGGGCGCCGATGCTGTCTTCCACCGCCCGATGGACGGCCAGCCGCAGCGCCAAGGCCGTGCACCTCTGCTCTCCCTGGCTGGCCCGCACCCGGGAATCGCGCCCGTCCAGCAGGAGGCGCACATCGTCTCGGTGCGGCCCCGCCGTGGACATCCGCCGGTCGAGGTCGGCCGGGCGGGCCGACGCCAGCGCCCGGGCCAGCGCCGACCGCCACCCGTCCGCGTCCCCGGCTTGCTCCGCCCCCCAGGTGGAGCGGTAATCGACGGCCACCCGGGCCTGCCCCCCCGACAGCTCCTCGTAGAAAGCGCCCGCCCGCTCCTCCAATGCCTCCAACGCCGCCGCCCGGCGGGCCATCACCCTCCCCCCCGCCGCCGCCAGCCGGTCGTCCCACACCTGAAGGGTCACCTCGTCGGTCTGCCGGCCGGACTGCTTCAACAGGATGTTGCGCTGCCGCAGCGCCCGTTCGTACTCCTGCTGATCCTGATGGGCCCCCGGCCATATCTGCACCGCCGCCGCATCCAGCAGGCCCCGCCGGTGAGCCGGCCCCCGCTTCACCAGATCGAGGTCGTCGGGCAGGAAAACGGCGCTCCGCACCAAGCCCAACAGATCCGAGGCCCGGCCCAAACGCTCCCGGTTGACCTGCGCCCTCCGCCTGCCCCCCGCCGCCGCCTCCACCTCGATCAGGGTGGTCCGGCCCTGCCCCTCCACCTCCCCCCTCACCACCGCCCGCTCGGCGCCGTCCCTCACCAGCACGCGGTCGGGAACGCTGCGAAAGGAGCGGAGGGAAGCCAGATAACCGACCGCCTCCAGCAGGTTGGTCTTGCCCGCGGCGTTGGCCCCCGTCAATATGTTCACCGATCGGTCAGGCGTCCACCTCAACCGACGGTAACTGCGGAAATCGATCAGCTCCAGCCATGCCAGGTGCATCGCCCTCCCCCGGCGGCGGCCTGCTTCACACCCTGACCGGCATGAGCAGATACAGAAAGTCGTCACGGTCCGCCGACCGGATCACGCTCGGCTTGAAGCTGTCCACCACCTCCATGCGCACCCGGTCGCCGTCCACCGCCATGAGCCCCTCGCTCAGATAGCGGGCGTTGAAGGCGATGTCCACCTCCTCCTGCTCCCCCCGGTACTCGGCGGGGATCAACTCGTCCTCACCGCCTACGTCCCGGCGCTGCACCGTCAGCTTCAGGCCGGCGGCGCTCAGGTTCAGCCTGATCGGGATGTGGTCCTCGGCCACCAAAGCAGCCCTGCCCACCGCCTCGAGGAACGCTTCCCTGCTCAGCACCACCTCGTTGGGGTAACTGTCGGGCAGGAGCTGGCGGTAGTTCGGGAAGTTGCCGTCGATCAGCCTGATGCTCAGCGAGCCCCGGTCTGAGGAAAACACCGCTTCCCGCTCTGAGACGGCCACCTCGACGGCGGCGGCGCCCACCGTCCGTCCGAGCTCGCGGAGGCCCCGGGCAGGCACCAAACCCGAGGCGTTCACCGAAACGCCTTCCAGATCCCGCACCGCCAACCGGTAACTGTCGGTGGACACCAGCCGCAGCCCGCCGTCCGAGTTCTCCATGAGGACGCCGGTCAAAATGGGGCGGGCAGTGTCGGCGGAGGCCGCCGTGGTCACCTGGGCGATGGCCGCCGCCAGCACGTCTCCGTCTACCTGCACCGACCCCGAAGCGTCGGGCTCGGACAGGTCGGGGTAGTCCTCCAGAGCCAGCTGGCGGATGGTGAACTTGGGCCCGTTGCCTTCCATCTCCACCTCGCCGTCGCCGGAACGGAGGGTCACCGCTCCTTCAGGCATCCGGCGGACGGCGTCGGTCATGAAACGGCTGGGCACCACGAAGTCCCCTTCCTCCGACATGTCCACCTCCACCGAGGTGCGCACGGTTACCTCGGTGTCGCTGCCGGTTACGCGCAGCCTGCCGCCGGCCGCTTGGCACAGCGCCCCCTGAAGGATCGGCAAGGCGGCTTTGGCGCCCACCGCCCGGTTGGCGCGGCCGAAGGCCTCGGCCAGATCATCACGGTCAGCTCGGATTTGCACGGCTCTTCCTCCTCGTCTTCGGCGATAAAGAATATATATCTTCTTCAGTAGCAGTGGTTGGCCCTGTGGAACTTGTGCAAAGAAGGCGTTTCCCCTGTTCAGAGGGGAAAAATAACACCCTCTCCGGCGGTGGACGGCGGCGCCGGTTGTGCACGCCCCCCGCCGGAGGGCCGCCGGGCATGGGGAAAACCGTCATTTTGAACACAGGGTTTCGGACAGCTTCGACACCTGCCTGGCCAGGTCGGGGTCGGAGCTCATCCGTTGCTTCGTCTTCTTGATCCCGTGCATCACCGTGGTGTGGTCTCTGCCCCCTATGAGCTTGCCGATCCTCGGCAACGACAGGTCGGTCAGGCCGCGGCACAGGAACATGGCTACGTGGCGGGCTTCCACCAACCGCTGCCGCCGGCTGGGGCCTTGCAGGTCGCCGGGTGTGTAACCGTAGGCGATGGCTGTCACCGCCACGATCTCCTCGCCGGTGGGGGGCCTCCCCCCCGCGGTGTCGAGCAGATCCTGCAGCTGCGCCTGGGCCAGCTCCAGGGTGATGGGCTGGTTGGTCAGCCCCGCGAAGGCGGTCACCTTGGTCAGGGCGCTCTCCAGCTTGCGGATGTTGTCGGTGATGTGCTGGGCGATGAACTCCAGCACCCCCTTCGGCACCGGAGCGGGGGCGTATTCGGCGTTCCGCTGGAGGATCGCCAGCCGGGTCTCTACGTCGGGGGGGCTGATGTCGGCCAGCAGCCCCCATTGGAAGCGGGACTGGAGCCGCTCCTCGAAGCCGAGGTCCTTCGGGGGCCGGTCGCAGGAGAGCACCATCTGCTTGCCCTGCTCGTACAGGGCGTTGAAGGTGTGGAAGATCTCCTCCAACACCTGCTCCTTGTTCTGGAAGAACTGGATGTCGTCCAACAGGAGCAGGTCGGCGCTGCGGTAGCGGAACTTGAAGTCGTTCATCTGCTTGCGCCTGATACCGTTGACGAACTCGTTGAAGAAGTTCTCCGAGGTCACGTACCGGATGGCCGCCCCGGGTCTGATCTGGCGGGTGTTGTGGACGATGGCGTACAGGAGGTGGGTCTTGCCGAGCCCGGCGCCGCCGTAGAGGAACAGCGGGTTGAAGTGCGCTCCGGGCTTCTCCGACACCGCCTGGGCGGCGGCCAGGGCCAGCCGGTTCGACTGCCCCACCACGAAGTTGTCGAACACGTACTTGTCCAGGAGCGGGGAGAAGGCCGCCGGGGGGCCGTTCAAGGCCTCGGCCGCCGGGCGGGGCTGTTCAGGCCGAAGCTCGGGCGGAGGGGCGGCTGGGCCGCCGGGGAGGGGGGCGTGCTCCACCAGGTATCTGACCTCGACCGCGGGGCCCAGGAGCTCGGCGGCCAGCGACTCCAGCAGGTCCCGGTAGTGCTCGCGAAGCCAATGTATGTGGAAATCGGAGGGCGCCCGCACCTCGAGCACGTCGCCCGCCATCTCCATATGCACCCCTGAGAACCAGGTTGTCCACTTGCTGGCCGAAACGTTCGACTGGAGCTCGGCCAACAGCTGCTCCCCGCCGTGGTGCGCAAATTGTGCTTCTGCCACTTCTTCCCCTGTCCGCCTCTCCGGAAGCGGGTCCCATCGAATATCCACAGCCTTGTCCACACTTGTGGAAAGGGGGCGGGGCCCCGGCGAGGCGCCTCCCGAGGGAGCCGCCGCCGGTGATCGGATGCCTCTGCTCCGCCCTTGCGGTTCTTGAGTGTATACACCCTCGACCGCCCCCTATCGGGCCGTTCGGGCCGGGCGGGGAGGGGTTTCCGTCCTGCTGGCTGTCGATTATAGCCCCAGGTCAGATAGTAATTCTGGCCGCTCCGGGGATGGGCTTCGGCCCTCCATTGGGCCGGTCGGGGCAGTTTAGGATTTTTTTCGCGTTCTGGCGGCCTTGCACTTGAACCCCCATTCCCTGTAGCCTGGCCCGGCATCGATAGCCCCGCTGTCTCCTGGGTGGAGGGCGATACCCCATGAAGCGCACTTATCAACCCAACAACCGCCGCCGGAAGCGCAAGCACGGTTTTCGCCGCCGGTCGCGGACGCGGCAAGGCCGCGCCATCCTGAAGCGCCGCCGGGCGAAGGGGCGTCAGCGGTTGGCGGCGTGAGGGCCCCCGGCCCTTGCGCTTCCCTGAGCGGCGCTCCCCGGTTCGAAGCGGTGATGCGCAACGGTGTGCGGATCCGCCGGGGCGCGGTCACGGTGGTGAGGATGGAACGGGGCGCCGGACCGGCGCGGGTCGGCTTGGCGGTGGGGCGCCGGGTGGGGAAGGCGGTGGTCCGAAACCGCGTCAAGCGCCGTTTGCGGGCCGCCCTGGCCGAGGCCGGGCTGCCGCCCGGCGCCGACTATGTAGTAACGGCGAATGCGGCGGCGGCCTCTGCGCCGTTCGAGTCGCTGTGCGGTTGGCTGAGGGAAGCGGGCTGTTCGACGAGTCCGGAAAGAGAGCGGAGATGAACCAGATTGGGAACTCGGGGCGGGCGCCCAGCCCGCTGGCCTCGGCGGGCCGGGGGTTGATCCGGCTGTACCAGCACACGGCGGGCCCCATGATCCCGAGCTCCTGCCGGTTCATCCCGTCATGTTCCCGGTACACCCATGAGGCGCTCGGCGTGCACGGGTTCTTCAAGGGGGTGTGGCTGGGCCTGAGGAGGATAGGCCGGTGCCACCCGTTCGCCGAGGGAGGGTTCGATCCGGTTCCGGCCCGTGAGGTGAGCCGGTGAGCCAGCTGTGGAACGGCCTCCAAAGCCTCCTGGGAGGGATATTATCGTTCTTTTACGATGTTGTCCCGAGTTATGGCTTGGCTATAATACTTTTGACGATCGTAGTGAACATCTTGGTGTTCCCCCTGACTTTGAAGCAGGTGCGGTCGACTCGGGCGATGCAGGAGATCCAGCCGCAGATGGAGCGGCTCCGCCGCGAGTACAAGGGCGATCAGGAGACCATGAACCAGAAGGTCATGGAGCTCTATCGAGAGAGGGGGGTGAGCCCGTTCGGGTGTGTGCTGCCGTTGGTGGTGCAGATGCCCATCTGGTTCGCCCTTTTTCGGGTGCTCCGCGAGCCGGAGAACAGCCTTCCCGCCGACTCGGCTCTGAGGGAGGCGCTGGACCCTGCTGGCGACGCGCCCTTGTTCCTCACCATGAACCTGAGCAGGGCGCCGTCGGAGGTAGTGGGGGCGGAAGGGGTGTTTTCGACCGCCGCCCTCCCCTATCTGCTGGTGGTGGCCGTGGTGGTGGGCACCGGTTACCTGCAGCAGAAGCTGCTGAGCCCTCCGGGCAATGCCCAGAGCAGCAGCCCGCAGGCGCAGAACGTCCAGCGGATCACCAAGATCCTGCCGCTGGTGTTCGGGGCGATATCCTATGTCTGGCCGTCCGGCCTGAATCTGTATTTCGCCACCAGCAACCTGTTCCGCACGGCGCAGCAGTTGCTGATCTTCAAGATCGACGGGCGGCCCACCCCTCCGTCTGTCGAGAAACCCGGTCCGAAACCGGACGACGGAGGAAAGAGTCCGTCCAAGCCGCAGGGATCGCGCAAGAAGCGCGGCCGACGGAGGAGAGGATGAGAAAGAGAAGATGGTTGTAGAAGAATGGGTCGATGTCGAAGCGGGGTCGGTGGAGATTGCCGTCAAGCTCGCCCTCGAGGAGCTGGGCATCCCCGAGGAGTCCCAGGCGCAGGTGGAGATCCTCAGGGAGCCTCAGCGGGGTTTTCTCGGGATCGGCCGCCAGGACGCCCTGGTGCGGGTCAAGCCCCGCCCCAAGCGGTCGCGGAAGAGGTCTCGGGGCGGCCGCAAGAGAAACCCACAGGGCGGGCGGCAGCCCTCGGGGCAGAGGCGTCAGCCTTCGCCTTCAGGCGCCAAGCCGCAGGCGAAGCAACGGCAGGCCCGTGGAGGAGCGGGCAGGCAGGTGAAAGGCGCCCGGCGGCAACCCGAGCCGTCCCGGGGCCGTAAGAAGGCGCCGAAGAAGCGAGCGGCGGAAAGTGAGGTCCAAGAGGTGACTGGCCAGGATATATCGATGGAAGAGCTGGGCAAGGAACAAGCCGAGGTCGTGGAGGAGTTCCTGATCGGCCTGCTCGAGGAGTTCGGGCTGGAGGGCAGCGTCGACGCCCACCACGACGGCCGAACCCTGCGGGCCGAGATCACCGGGGAGCAGACCGAGGCGCTCATCGGCCACAAGGCTTCGGTGATGCAGGCGGTGCATGAGCTGACCAAGACCGTTGTTCAGCGCAAGACCGCCCGCAACTGCCGGCTGCGGTTGGACATAGCCGGTTACGGCGAGAAGCGCCGCCAAGCCTTGCGCATCTACGCGGGTCAGCTTGCCGACCAGGTGTTGGATGAAGGGGGCGAGATCATGCTCGAACCGATGAACGCCTCCGACCGCAAGGTGGTTCACGACGCGATCGCGGCGGTCGATGGAGTCAGGTCGTACTCGGAGGGCCGGGAGCCCCGCCGGTCGGTTGTGGTCGCGGTGGACTGAGTTTTTGCCCTCCGCCGGGGGGGCCTCTGGCCTCCCCGAAGGGCAGAGGGGCGCATTTCGGCCGAGGAAGATCGTCCAGAATGAGTTCGGCGGCGGGGCGGATTGCCGGAATCCTGCTCTCCCCGCCACCTTTTCAACCCTTCTCCCCATTGCGCCGCAAGGTTTCACGTGAAACATCCTTGGAGGGCGAGTTCCACGCCGGGCCGGATAATTCACGAGAGCGGGGCGGGCAGATGTAAAGCGCCGCAGGGCAACACAGGTAAGTACCCCTGATCAGATCTGGCGGCCTTCGCCAAACCGGTGAAAGGCGGGCCGCTTCGGGGTCTGGGATGCCGCAGCAGGCTGATGAACCGGCCCGCCCTGCGTGGACATGAACGATCGGGGCTGGTATCATCTGTCCGATGGAAAAGGCGCTCGGCTCGGAATCCAAAGCGCTGGTCGTGGCTTTCGCCAATCAGAAGGGCGGAGTGGGGAAGACTACGTCGGCCGTCAACATGGGGGCTGCCCTGGCGGTGGAGGAAGGGCGGAAGATACTGCTGGTCGACCTCGACCCTCAGGGCAACGCCACCGCCGGGCTGGGGGTGGAAGTGGTCCGGGGCGACCCCGCCGTCTTCAACGTGATAGTAGAAGGGGGCTCGATCCTGGATATCATCGAGCCGACCGCCGTCAGGAATCTTTTCCTGGCGCCCTCCAGCACCCGGTTGGCCGACGCCGAACTCAATCTGGCGCCGATGCTGAGCCGGGAGTTTCGCCTGGCCAACGCCCTCGAAGAGGTGGTCGACGGCTATGACGCCGTCTTCGTCGACTGTCCGCCCAGCCTGGGCCTGCTGACCATCAACGCCTTGGCCGCCGCCGACGAGGTGTTGGTGCCTATTCAGTGCGAATACTATGCGCTCGCCGGGTTCAGCCAGTTCAAGGAGACCTTCGACCAGGTGAGCAGGACGCTCAACCCCCGTCTGCGGATCGGGGGGGTGCTGCTCACCATGTTCGACGGACGCACCAGGCTTTCCCAAGAGGTCGAGCAGGAAGTGAGATCCCGGTTCAAGGGGATAACCTACAAGACTGTAATTCCCAGGTCGGTGCGGTTGTCGGAGGCTCCGTCGCATGGGTTGCCCATCCAGCAGTACGACGGCAGGATGAGCGCAGGCGCCATCGCCTACCGGTATGCGGCGAGAGAGTTCGTCGAACGGCGCAGGAACAAGGAGTAGAAGAACTAATGGCGCGGCGGTCGGCTCTCGGCAAAGGCTTGGACGTTCTCATCCCTCAGAGCGAACCCGGCAGCAATCTCGAAAACATACCCGTCAGCAGGATCCGCCCCAATCCGAGCCAACCTCGGAAGGAGTTCGACCCCGAGGCGCTGGATTCCCTCACCGAGTCCATCCGCAGGGTGGGGGTGCTGCAGCCGGTGGTGGTGCGCCCGGACGGATTCGACTATGTGTTGGTGGCGGGGGAGCGGCGGTGGCGGGCGGCGCAGCGGGCGGGGCTGGGGGAGATCCCGGCCCTCGTCCGAGAGACGGACGAGAGCGGTCAGCTGACCGAGGCCCTGATCGAGAACCTTCAGCGCGAGGACCTGAGCCCCTTGGAAGAAGCGGCCGCCTACCAGCAACTGGAGGAGGATTTCGGCCTGACCCACGCCCAGATCGGGGAGCGGGTGGGCCGCAGCCGGGCCGCCGTTACCAACACCCTGCGCCTGCTGCAGCTGAGCCCGGCCGTCCAGGCCTTGGTGGCGTCCGGGTCGCTGTCGGCCGGCCACGCCCGCGCCCTGCTCGGCTTGGCGGACGAGGCGCTGGCCGGGCACTTCGCCGAGCAGGCCGTGAAGGAAGGCTGGTCCGTGCGGCGGCTGGAGGAGGCGGTGCGGGCCGGCAAGGGCGGGAAGAAGGCCCGCCGCCGCCCGCCCGCCGCCCGCGCCCCGGTGATCATCGAGCTGGAAAAACGCCTGGCCGAACAGCTGGGCGCCGAAGTAGAGATCCGGTACGGCAAGACCCGTCGAGGTCAGGTGATCATGAAGTTCACCGACATCGACCAGCTGGAATCGATCTACCGCCGCTTCTTCGCCGATTCCTGACCCCCGCCGAAAGGCTCGGAGAACACGCCTGCTTCATTTGACTTCGAGGTCGGCCCCGATCTTCATGGGAGGCGGGGCGGCCGGCGCAGGCGAACGCGGATGAACCACGCGTCTTCATCCTTCTGGCCTGGGGGAATAGTATTCGGGGGAGCCTCTAGATGGGTAGCTCCAAGGTTGCCCCTGACAAGAATCCCGTGCAATCATGGCTCGGAGTAATTCCAAACCCATACGCGCCCCCAAGTCCGCGAAAATCGGCCCCCTCCGCCGGCTTCGCCGGGCCCATCCCCCGCCGCCGCCTCCTTGAACGAGAATCCGCCGGGCCGCACGAGGCCGCCTCCGGCCCGAGGGGCCGGAACGAACGGGATCCGTCTCTGACCGCCGCCCTCTCCAGAACTCGCGGCGGTGTTTGTGCATCAGCCCAATAGGTATACCAAATTTTCGGGCTTCCGGCTAGGGGTATGTTCGGAAACCTTTCGCGGACTCGACGTTTCGATCCACCGGCCCCGGGGGCGGCTCAGATCCAGGTGGGTCAGACTCGGAAAACGGTGTTCATGACGGCTTCCCGCCGCACGCCTCGTCCAGCCGCTCAGCTCAGCCCTTGAATCGAATCGTTCGCCGCGCCCGCGAGGTGGGGGTGACAACCTGGGCGGCCTGGCCTTTTGCAGGCAGCGGGCTCGCCGACGAAGAGCCTGCTTATGAGGCTTGAACAGGGATGGGCGCAAACCTCGATCCTTGGAGCTATCCGCCCGGAAGGCGGCCGGGGTCAGCCGATCCACTCCTTCAGCTCGGAGAGCATGGCGGCCTTGTGGCGGGCGCCCACGATCCGCTTTTTCTCCGCGCCGTCCTGGAACACGATCATCGTGGGGATGCTCATCACATCGTAGGAGAAGGGGGTTTGCTGGTTCTCGTCGATGTTGAGCTTGGCGACGGTTATCCGGTCGCTGTGTTCGGCGGCGATTTCCTCGAGGACGGGCGCCACCATCCGGCACGGCCCGCACCACTCGGCCCAGAAGTCCACCAGCACCGGTTTTCCGCCGGACACCGCCTCGGCGAAATCGGCGTCGGTCAAGTTCGAGAGAGCAGCCATTGCTTGCCTCCTTCATCTATAGTAATCCAACATTGGACTTTCAATTGGTGAGGCAATCTTACGCCTCTGCCCGCGCTTCCAGCCACCGCTCGGCGTCGATCGCCGCCGCGCACCCGGTGCCGGCCGCGGTAACCGCTTGGCGGTACACGGTGTCCACCGCGTCGCCGCAGGCGAAGACCCCCTCCACACTGGTCATGGTGGCGGGCCGGTCCCGCACCAGGATGTACCCCTGCGGGTCGAGGTCAAGCCGGCTCCGGAACAATTCTGTGTTCGGATCGTGCCCGATGGCGATGAAGACGCCGTCGACGGGGCGGCGGCGGGTTTCCCCGCTGACCGCATCCCGCAGCACCACCCCGGTGACGCTGTTCTCGCCCAGCACTTCCTCCAGGGTGGTGTTCCAGAGGACGTCGATCTTGTCGTGCGCCAGCGCCCGGTTGGCCATGATCCGGGAGGCCCGGAACCGGTCCCGCCGGTGGACGATCGTAACCTTCGAGGCGAACTTGGTGAGGAACAGGGCCTCTTCCATGGCCGAGTCCCCTCCGCCCACCACTACCAGCTCCTTTCCCCGGAAGAAAAACCCGTCGCAGGTGGCGCAGGCCGACACCCCCCGCCCAATCAGCTCCTTCTCGCCCGGCGCCCCCAGGAAGCGGGCGGAGGCCCCGGTGGCGATGATGACCGAGCGGGCCCGGCGGCGGCCGATTCCCGCCTGCAGCTCGAAAGGGCGCCGGGAGAAGTCCACCCCGGTCACGTCCGCCCCCTCGATCCGCGCCCCGAAGCGCTCGGCCTGCCGGCGGAACAGGTGCATCAGCTCCGGCCCCATGATTCCGTCGGGGAAGCCGGGATAGTTCTCTACGTCGGTGGTGATCATGAGCTGGCCGCCCGCCGCCGCCCCCTCGAAGACCAGAGGGGCGAGGTCGGCCCGGGCGGCGTAGAGGGCCGCCGTGAGTCCGGCCGGCCCGGACCCGATGATGATCACCTTCTCGACTGCGGCCTCAACCACGGCGGGAGCGGCTCCTCATGACCAGCCATCCGGCGGCCATGAACAATGCGCCGAGGACCGCATACGCCGCCGTCGCCCCCACCCCTTCTGCCAGCAGCCGGAACACCGCTGTGAACAGGAAGATCAGCGCCGCCGCCGCCAGCGCCGCCGCCCCGATGCCCAGGGCGGCGCCGGTGATGCCCCTGGCCAGGCGGTCGACGGTGAGCGCCCTGGCTCTGGCGGCGGCGCCTTCCAGCAAGTCGGCGAAACGGGCGGCCTGACTCTCTTTCACGGGTTCAGGTTAGTGCAGTCCGAGGAGTTGAACAGATGCACCTCCGCGGCCCCGTCCTCCTCGACGAAATAGGCCTCGCCCTCCGACCCGTCTATCAGCCCGGCGCCCATGAAGAGCACCCGGCCCTCCTCGGCGGCTTCCACCCCCTCCCAGCAGGCCAGCCCGGCCCGCCCGGCCCTCGCCCCCAGCTCGGAGGCGGGGAAGGGGGCCGCCCCGCCGGCGCTCTCGTCCAAGAAGCCGGCCGGCAGCTCTGCGCCGCCCGCCAGCTCGATCAGCTCTTCCGAGGAGAGGTCGAAGGAGACCGGCGAGGCAGACGGTGCGCTCTCCGGTCCTCCGGCGCCGCCGGCGCCCGCCGCTGCTGCATCCCCGTCTTCCTGTTCCATCTGTTCCGCCGTTTCCTCGGCCGCTTGGGCGGCGTCCGCCGCCGCTCTAGCGGCTTCGTCTTGCATGGCTTCGGACGCCTCCGTCGTTGCGGCTTCGGTTTCAGCAAAGGCGGCGGCGGCTTCGGCCTCCATCACCGCCGCTTCGGCCGCCGGCGCCGCCGTGGTGGTGGTCGCGGGCATGGCGGCGGCGGTTGTGGTCAGAGTGAGCGCCGGCGCGGGCGGGGCGGCTGTCATATAAGTGGTCGTCTCCGCGGGGGCCGACGTCGTTGCCTGGACGTCCCTGTCCGATTCCAAGAGCCGCAGGCCGTTGTTGCGCGCCACGCCCACGGCCGCAACCACGGCGGCCGCCGCGGCCAGCGCCGGGAGCGCCCTCGTCCACCGGACCTTCCTCCGCCTGTACCGCCGCCGGGCGCGGGGCGCCGCGGCGGTCCCGAGCTCCGCCCGCACCCCCGCCCGCAGCCGCCGCCGCTCCCAGGCAGACAGGGCGGGTTGCTCCAGTCCGCCGAGGGCCTGCAGAGCGGCGCGCTGGGAGGCCAGCTCGCGCCGGGCGGCGCCGTCCAGCTCCGCTTCCAACTCCGCCGCTTTCTCCGGCGGGATCTCCCCGGCGGCCAGCGCCATGATCAGATCGAAATCCAAGGCCCGCTCATTCATCTTCTTCACCTTTGGGACAGCGGGAGCCCTCCAAAAGGTTCCCGAGCCTGGCGGCCAGCAAACGCCGGCCCCGGAAAACGCGGGATTTCACCGTGCCCAGCGGCGCCTCCAAGATGTCGGCCACCGCCTTCAGCGGAAGGCCTTCGAGGTCGCTGAGGATCACGGCCGGGGCGAACTCTTCAGGCAGATCCGCCAGGGCTTCTTCGACGGCGGGGCGCAGCTCGGCGGATTCCAGCGGACCGCCGGCCGACGGATCCGGCGGGTCGTAACCTTCGGGCAGGCGGGAGGTCCGGCGGCGGCCCCGGCGGCGCAGAGCGTCGTAGCAGGTGTTGACCGCGATCCGGTACAGCCAGGTGGAGAAAGCCGCCCTGCCCTCGAATCCGCCCGCTTTTCTCAAGACGGCGATGAAGGTCTCCTGGCAGGCGTCGAGGGCCGCGTCGCGGTCCCGCAGTATGCGCAGGCAAACCGAGAACACCCGGCTTTCGTGCGCTTCCATCAGCAGGTCGAACGCCCTTCCGTCGCCGGCCAGGTAGCGGCGGAGCAGTGCGTCGTCCGGGGGGAGGCGGCGGGCGGGCGGTCGTTCGGTCAATGGAGAAAGCTCACTTCTGCCAGCCGGGCGGTGTACACGTCGCCGTCGGGGGGCAGGTCGATCAGCCAGAGCAGCCACACCCCGCCCCGTCGGTCGGGCAGCGGGATTCGCATGTTGGCCGCCCCGGAGCGCTCCTCGGTAACGGTCTCCCAGCCCTCGTCCCGGACGCCCAGCAGCTGTTCCGCCCACCTGATGCGGAAGGTGGCGCCGGCGGACAGGCCCACCAGCTCGATCAGCCCCGGCGAACCGCTCACCTCGAACAACACCCCCACCCCGTCTTTGAGCAGAGGCAGCGGATCGAAGTAGTTCTCGGTCCGCCAGAAGGTGGAGGGGTCCCCGTCGGTGAGCAGCGGGATCCGGCTGGAGTTCTCCTGTCCGTCTCCCAGCGGGTCGAAAACCGCCGTCCGTTCCACGATCACCGGTTCGGGCGGCGCGGCGGGCGCGGCCGCAGACGTTGTCGGGGCGGGGGCGGCGGGGGGCATGGTTACGGTGGGGGAGGGGATGGCCGGCGCCAGCACCGGGGAGCTGGGGTTGGGGTCGAGCAGGCTTCCCAGCCACACCAGCGCCGCCGCCGCCAGGGCCAGCACCCCGGCCGGGATCAGCCAGCGCCACGACCAGCGGGAGGCTGGCTGCAGGGGAGGGGAGTAGGGGATCGACCGGACCAGGTCTGCCAGCTGGCGGGCGGTTACCTCGGCCTCCTGGGAGAGGCGGAGGGCGTCGTCGACCGCCGAGGGCAGGGCGTCGATCACCTGGGAGGGGGCCAATATCCCGGCGGGCCGGCCGGTCAAGGCGGTTTCGAGCGCCGCCCCCAGCGCCCGCACGTCGCCGGCGGCCTCCCCGCTGCGCATGCGGCGTCCGAAGCCGGCCAGCTTGGCGGGGTGGGCGCCCGGATAGAGGACGGCGCCGGGGTCGATGGCCCCATGGACCACTCCTTCCACGTGGAGGGCGGCCAAGCCGTCGGCCAGGCCGGAGGCGTTGGAAAGGAACTCGGCGACCGGCGGGGTGTCCTCCGCCTCGATCCTGTGCGCCAGGGTGATGCCGCCCGTCCATTCGGTGACTGCATAGGCGAAATGCCCTGTCCGGGCGGCGGCGAACACGGCCGCCACGTGGTTGTGGCTCACCCGGGAGGCCCGCCTGACCGACTCCAGGAAAGAGTCCCGCCGCTCCGCCGCCGCTTCCGGCCCCAGCACCCGGATCAGAACAGGGCGGTTGAGGTCCGCGTCGGTGGCGAACCACTCCTCGACGTCTTCGTCCCGACCGAGGCGCACCTCGAGGCGGTAACGGCCGGGCAGCGGCGGCGGCATTTCAGTTCCGGCGGCGGGCGGACATGAGAGTGAGGGTAGGTGATGGCCCCGGCGGGAAGCGGCTCTCCGACCGGAAACACACGGGCGGCAAAGAAGCGCCGACGAGTCCGATCAGGGCCGGCGGGATCTCGCCCTTCCATCCGGTTGCCGAAAAGTGTCATACACCCCCGATACCTTGGGGCGGTACATAAACCGCAGCCGATCCGGATGCTGCGGTCATACAGAGGCCGCTCCTCCCAGAGCCGAGGGGTTCCAAGGGCGGGGCGGCCGACCTGGCTGTGCCGAGGCGGATCGGGCGCAGGGGGCCGCAGCGCGCCCTCGTTGTCCGAAGACGTTGGTTCGGAGGCGGCGGGGGCGGGAAACCCGGCGAAGCCGGGGCGGGGGGCGGAGAACGCGAAAAACGGCGTGCTGTTGGGGCTTGGTTTCAGTTTCGAGAAGACGAGCGGGTAGGTGTGATATTCGGGGAGGTTGTCCCTGTTTGGGGGGAAAGCGGTTTGTTCCCATTCTCCGGCCGGGGGATGGCTGCCGGTCGCCGGCGGGCCTGGGCATCTACCCTTGGCCGGTATGAGAGTTCTGTTGGCGACCCATCCCGTTTTCAAGCTGCATGACGCCGGTTACGGCCATCCCGAACGCCCCGCCCGGCTCGACGCCGCCCTCGCCGGGGTGAGGGAGGCGCCGGTCGAGGTGGTGGAGGAAGAGCCGCCCGAGGCCGGCCGCGCCCTGCTCGAGCTGGTGCACTCCCCCCGCTACGTGGACCGCATCGAGCGGTGGTGCGCGTCGGGCGGGGGGCCCCTGGACGCCGACACCAGCGCCGTGGAAGCTTCGTGGGAGGCGGCCCTGCGGGCGGCGGGGGCGGGCCCTCTGGCGGTGCGGCGGCTGGAGGAAGGCCGGGCGGATGCGGCTTTTCTGGCGGTCCGCCCGCCCGGGCACCACGCCCGCCGGGAAACGGCCATGGGCTTCTGCCTGTTCAACAGCATCGCCGTAACCGCCGCCATGCTGGCGGAGCGGGGCGAACGGGCGGCAATCATCGACTGGGACGTCCATCACGGCAACGCCACCGAGGAGATGTTCTGGGGCCGCGACGACATCCTCTACATATCGTTGCACCAGTATCCGCACTATCCGGGGACCGGCGGCCTCGTGGACATGACCGCCAGCCCCGCCACCATGGATCTGCCCCTCCCGTCCGGCTCGGCCGGAGACCTGTACCGAGAGGCGTTTCCCCGCCTGGTGGCGCCGGTGACCGCCGCCTTCCGCCCGGACTGGCTGCTGGTCAGCGCAGGCTACGACGCCCACGCCTCCGATCCGCTGGCCGGTTTGCGCCTGCTGGCCTCCGACTACGCCTTCATGGCCTCCTCCCTGGCCGAAGCCGCCCCCCCCGGCCGCACCATCTACTTCTTGGAAGGGGGCTACGACCTGGACGGCATCCGCACCTCGGTGTCGGCCACCCTGGCGGGGGCGGCCGGGATCGCCGTCCCCGACGAAGAGCATCGTTACCGGTCGCCCGAGGCGGCCTTTCGGATTCTGGAGGCGGCGGCCGCCGAGGCCGGAAAGGTCTGGGAGCTGCCCGGATGACCCCCGAACGCCTCAAGTGGCTGGACGAGGGGATCCCCCGCCGGCTGGCGGGCCTCTTCGCCGGGGCCGGGCACCAGCTCTACCTGGTGGGGGGGTCGGTGCGCGACGCCCTGCTGGACCGCCCCGTCGAGGACCTCGACTTCGCCACCGACGCCCGCCCCGGCCGTATAAAGGAGCTGCTGGAGGGCTGGGCGGACCACCTGTACGACGTCGGGGCGGCGTTCGGCACCATCGGGGCGGTGCGCAACGGCGTGCGGTGCGAGATCACTACCTTCCGGGCCGATGTCTACCTGTCGGACAGCCGCCTCCCGCAGGTGACCTTCGGCGATTCCATAGAGGCCGACCTGGATCGGCGCGACTTCACGGTGAACGCCGTGGCGCTGAAGCTGGACGGCGGCGCCCCGGAGCTGGTGGACACGTCGGGCGGCCTGGCCGACATCGCGGCGGGAGTCCTGCGCACGCCGATCGGCCCCGAAGTCTCCTTCTCGGACGACCCGCTGCGGATGGTGCGCCTCTTCCGGTTCATGTCCAGGCTGGGGTTCACCCCCCGGCCCGCCGAGGTGGAAGCCGTATCCCGCATGAAGGAGCGCCTGCGGATCGTCAGCGCCGAGCGCATCCGCGACGAGTTCTCCAAGCTGGTGGTGGGGGAGGGGGCCGCCCCGGCCCTGATGCTGATGATCGAGGCCGGCCTGGCCGAGGAGTTCGTCCCGGAGATCCCGGCGCTGGCCATGACCAGGGACCCCGGCCACCGGCACAAGGACGTGCTGGCCCACTCGCTGGCGGTGATGGCCAAGACCGAGCCGGACCTGGTGCTGCGCCTCGCCGCCCTGTTCCACGACGCGGGCAAGCCCGGCACCCGCCGCTTCGACGGGCCCAAGGTGACCTTCCACCACCACGAGGCGCTGGGCGCCCGGATGACCCGCCGCCGGCTGCGGGCGCTGCGCTACCCCAAGGAGATCGTGGACGACGCGGCGGAGCTGGTGTTCCTCCACATGCGCACCCACACCTTCAAGATGGGCTGGACCGACTCGGCGGTGCGGCGGTACGTGCGCGACGCCGGGCATCTGCTTCCCAAGCTCAACCAGCTGGCCCGATGCGATGTAACCACCCAGAGCGCCCGCCGCGCCCGCCGCATCCAGCTCCGCATCGACGAGCTGGAGGAACGCATCGAGCATCTGCGCGCCAAAGAAGAGCTGGACGCCCTCCGCCCTCCCATAGACGGCCATCAGGTCATGGCCTACCTGGGCATTCCGCCCGGCCCCGCCGTGGGCAGAGCGATGAAGTTCCTCTTGGAGACGCGTATAGAAGACGGCCCCTACAGCCCCTCCGAAGCCTATGCCCTGCTCCGCCGCCGGGCGCTGTCCGAAGGTTTGGAGGACCCGGGCCCCCCGCCGCCTCCCCTCGAGGAACAGGCCGGTTCCTGAAGTTCGGGCGGCCGGTTCTGCCCCTGCCCGCACCGTCCGGCCAATCCTCGGGAACACCGCAGCAGCCCCCGTGATCCATTGGCGGGGGCCGCCCGCGGGCGGCGCCCCGCCTTCTGCGCCCCGCCCTCTGCTGCTCTCGGTTATCGTCAGGAGGGAACCTGAATCGGGGGAGCCCTATGCCGCACAAGAAAGCCTGGCGGGGGCGGTACTACGAGGACTACGAGGTGGGCGGCGTGTACCGCTCGCCCTTGGCCCGCACCCTCACCGAGGCAGACAACGTCTGGATGACGCTGGTCACCATGAACGCCAACCGGCCCCGCTTCAGCGGCCGCGGCGCCGAGGCCGGCCCCTCCGGCCGGCGCATCGTCAACCCGGGTGTGATTCTGGCGATCGTGCTGGGGTTGAGCTTGGTCGACGCCTCCCAGAAGGCCTTCGCCGACCTCGGCTGGGACCGGATCAAGCTGCCCCATCCGGTGATGATGGGCGACACGCTGTACGAGGAGTCCCGGGTGCTGGCCAAGCGGGAGTCGAAGTCCCGGCCCGGCGGCGTGGTCCAGGTGCGCACCCGCGGCTTCAACCAGGACGGCGAGACGGTGCTGGTGTACGAACACAGCCTCTTCGTCTACAAGCGGCCGCCCTCCGCCGCACCGGTCGAGGAATTGCCGGTCGACAGGCGGGGCGGGGAGGAGCAGCGGCGCCGGGATGGTGCAAGTACGCCGCCTGCGCCGATCTGGCCGACGCGTTCGAGCTGACCCGCCGGCCTCCGGCTTCATCCGCGGGGCGGTCGGTCACGTCCGGCCGCCGTCCTCGGTCGTGAAGACCGGCAGCGCCCGGCCGTCGTCCAAGGGCCGCCACCCCAGCCTGACCCTGGCGCCGCACCGGACGCCCTCCCCGGTCACGGCGGCCAGCAGCCGGGGGCCTTCGTCGAGGTCGATCAGGGCGATGGTGTAGGGCGGCGGGAAGCGGTCGGGGTCCGGCGACCTCCGGCTTTGGGTGAACGAGTAGACGGACCCGCCCCCGGAAGCCTCCAGCCAGCCCAGGCCGACGGCGCCGCACCGGATGCACACGGCCCGGGGGTAGTGCTGGCGGCCCCCGCAGGAGCGGCACTCCTGGACCAGCAGGCGCCGGCGGCGGGTGGCCTCCCACCATTCCCGGCCCTCGGGGGCCTCTTCCGGGGGCTTCGCCGCCCCGGCGGCCTCGGCCATCTCAGTCCACCCCCAGGATCACGGTGCCGTGGCTCGACAACACCCCCCCGGTGCCGTGGACCAGCACCGTCTCCGGGCCGGGCGTCTGGCGGTCCCCCGCTTCTCCCCGCAGCTGCCGCACGGCCTCCACCAGCAGCAGCACCCCGTACATGCCGGGGTGGCAGTAGGAGAGGCCGCCCCCGTTGGTGTTCATGGGGAAGGAGCCCCCGGGGCGGGTCTTCCCGTCCTCCACGAAGGGCCCCCCCTCGCCCCGCCCGCAGAACCCCAGCGCCTCGAGGGTCAGCAGCACGGTGATGGTGAAGCTGTCGTAGATCTCGGCCGCGTCCACGTCCTCCGGTCCGATCCCCGCCTCGGCGAAGGCGGCCGCTCCGGATTCGACCGCCCCCGTCCGGGTGAGGTCGGGCATCTGCGACATGGTGATGTGGGTGACGCTCTGGCCGCATCCCAGCACCCTCACCGGCCGCTTGGGCAGGTCCCGCGCCCGGTCGAGGGAGGTCAGCACCACCGCCCCCCCGCCGTCCACCACCAGGCAGCAGTCCAGCAGGTGGAGGGGGGTGGAGATCATCGGCGACGCCAGAACGTCATCGACCGTGATCGGCCCCGCTCCGTACCGGTAGGCCTTGGGGTTGAGCAGCGCCCATTCCCGCGCCGACGCCGCGATCTCGGCCAGCTGCGCCTCCGTGGTTCCGTACTCGTGGAAGTGGCGCTGGGCGGCGAGGGCGTAGAGGGAGATGGGGCTGAGCACCCCGTAGGGCGCCTCGTACTGATCGGCGGGGGTGTGGGGCTGGACCACCCCGCCCAGCCGGCGGGAGGCCGCCGACCGCTGGTTGGAGCCGTAGGAGATCAGCGCCGTCCGGCAACGCTCCGAACGGATGGCGTCTACCGCCGCTCCAACCATCAGCTCGAAGGACGACCCCCCTTCCATCGTGGAGCACACCCAGGAGGGCTGCATCCCCCAGTACTCGGCCATGGCAACGGCGCTGAACCGTTCCACCCCGGCGGTGGCCAAGCCGTCTACGTCGGACAGCCTCAGCCCGGCGTCTTCCACCGCCGCCAAGGCCGCCTGGGTCTGGAGCTGGTAGATGGAGCGCCCCGTTACACCCAGCTCCGACTCGCCCACCCCGGCCACCGCCGCTTCTCTGCGGGTCACTCCGCCGCCCCGCCGGCGCCGGCCGCCGTCCAGTCGTACATGTCGTAGAAGCCGCCGTACACGCTGGACACCCACTCTCCCGGCCCTTCTACCAGGGCGGGGTTCCAGACCAGCAGGTTGGGCAGCACGTACAGGGGGATCCAGGGAACGTCGTCGGCCAGCAGGGCGCTCAGCTCGGCCACCAGCTCCCGCCGGGCCGCCTCGTCGACCGCTCGGTCGGCGGCGAAGGCCAGGTCGGAAGCCCGCCGGCTGGCGTAGGCCATGTGGTTCTGGCCGCTGTATCCGTTGGCTTCGCCGGGTATGCCTTCGATGTCGTACAGCCAGGCCACTGAAGGGTCCGGGTCGGTCGGGGTGGCGTACAGCGCAGCCGGGCCGAAGTCCAGCATCGGCAGGCGCACCTGGAACAGCTCGCTGGGGTCGTAGTTGACGATCTCCCAGCCGATGCCGAACGGCTCGGTCATCTCCGCCGCCAGGGCCTGCACTTCCTCCCGGCGCTGGTTGCCCGCCACCGTGTTCCAGACCAGCACCAGCTCTTCGCCTGCTTCGTTCACCCACAGCCCGGCGGGGTCGGGGCGCGACCAGCCCTCGGCTGTCAGCAGCTCCTCGACGGCGGCCAAGTCCTGGCGGTAGCGGGCGAAGTCGTCTCCGCACCAGCCGAAGGCCGGGTTCCAGCCTGCGCACTGCAGCACCTCAGGGTCGTCGACGACCGCGCCGAGGGCCGCCTCGGCGAGCCGCTCCCGGTCGAGGGCGTAGGCCACCGCCCGGCGCAGGCCGGCGGTGATCTCGAAGCGCCGGCCGGGGGCGGCCTGGTTGAACCACAGACCCTCGACGAAGGTGCCCGGCCCGGCGGCCAGGTCCAAGCCGCCGCCCAGGCGTTCCCTGGCGCCGGGGAAGGGCTGCGGGAGGGCCGCCATCACCTCCCCGGCCTGCAGGGCCGCTACCTGGGAGGAGGTGTCCTCGCGGGGGACCATCACCACTCGGTCCACCAGCGGGATGCGGTCGGCAACCCAATAGTTCTCGTTGGGGGTCAGCACCTGCCGGTCCCCGCTCCACGATTCCTGCAGCCACGGCCCTCCCGAGACGGGGATCGAATCGTTCCAGTAATCGGAGATGTCGGTGTTTCCGTCAAAGGCGTGGGCGGGCAGCAGGCCTCGGAACATGTAACGCCAAGGGGCGTAGGGCTGAGCGAAGGTCACCGCCGCCGTATGGGGGTCGGAGTCGTCCACCTCGGTGATGAGGTCGTAGCCGACCGTGCGCAGCGACCCCTCGGTGTCGAGGCGGGCCCGCCATGTGAACCGCACGTCGGCGCTGGTGATGGCCGTCCCGTCGCTCCAGCGGGCGTCGGGGTTCAGCCGGTAGACAACGGTGAAGGTGCCGTCGTCGTTGACCGTTGCTCCGCCGTTGTCCGCGGTCGGGGCTTCCAGCAGCACCGGGGAGGCCCGCAGGCCGTTGGCGGCGTCGAACTCCATCAAAGAAGGCTGCAGATGCACCAGCACCGACCAGTCCAGCCAGGAGGCGTTGGCGCAGGAAGTGATCGGGTTGAGGCACTCCGGCCACTGCTCCACCGCCAGCACGATCTCCCCGCCGGGGCGGTCGGGCCCTTCTTCCTCGGCGCAGGCCGCCCCGCCGAGCGCCAAGGCCAGCAACGCCGTCCAAACGGCCGCCTTGCCCTTCATGCTTCGCGTCCCTCGGGCATGCCCTGTTCCTCCGATCCCATGATGCAGGCCAGGTTACCGGCCGGCTGTGACAAACTCCGAACCCCGAGCTTCGACCGAGCGGTCTTCCCCGCGCTTCGGCCGCCGGGATGTTCAGGTAGGCGGCCGACGCGGGTAACCTGCTCGGCCATGGCCATCGGGAGGTTCGAGCGATGAAGTTGTTCCGCGGGGTGATGTCTGTTCTGACCGGCGTCCATCTGTTGTGGGTTGCCGTGGGCGCCGTCTTAGGCCTGTTCGCCAACGGCGGCGGATTGTGGGAGCGCATCCCGGTCGTGTTGGTGCATCCGGCGGCCGCCGCCGCGCTGGCGGTGCTGGTGTTCAAGGAGGGGCCGGTTTCGAAGCGGCTGAAAGATTTGGTGATGACCTTGCTGCTGGTCAACATAGCCGCCGACGCGTTGATGGCCGCGCTCATCGGCGCGGGTGCCGTCAGCGGGGACTGGTACCTCATCCTGACCTTCTTGGTCGTCCCGGTAGCGGCGCTCCCGTATGTCTGGATGCGCCGCACGGAGTAACCCTCGATCGTTCACGAGGCGGGGGCGGGCGGGATTCGAAGATGCCCCTTCATCTACCGGCATGGGGCAGCCGCAGAGCAGTCTGACCAGGGGGGGGCATCGGGCGGCAAGCCTCGTCCGTTTTGAGCCGAGGGGCGGTGCGGGCCGAGGCCGCCGCGGGCGCCCGCGTGATACGAACATCGGCCGCCGCGCAGGTGGGCGAGAGAGGACTCGAACCTCCACGAGCGTAATGCTCACTGGGTCCTGAACCCAGCGCGTCTACCAAATTCCGCCACTCGCCCTGCCCCGCGCATTGTACCAGGCATCTTCGGGTTGGCCCCGCCCCCCTCGGCCCGTGCGTAGTCTGGCCGCATGGAAGCCGGGCTTGCCCCCGCCGGGCGGGAGGATCTGAAGGCCGCGCCGGAATCCTGTCCGGACGCTTTGGCCGCCTGCCGGCCCCGACCGTGAAGCGTTTCACCAACCTGGCCTTGGCGGGCCTGTTGATCTCGGCGGCGGTCTCCGGCTTGGTGCTCCAAGGTCTGGGAACCGGGTGGGGCCGGGCGGCGGCCGTTTTGCACGGCGTGCTCGGCATGAGCTTCCTGCTGCTCGCCCCCTGGAAGTTACGGATCGCCCGGTCGGGTTTGCGCCGCCGCCGGCGGGGATCGGCTTGGTCGTTGGCCTTGGCGGCCGCCGCGGCGGTCACCATCGGATCGGGCCTGGTGCAGATGACGGGCAAGGCGGCGCGGATCGGGCCGCTCGGGATGATGCAGATCCACATCGGGGCGGCGGTTGCGGCGGTTGTCCTGGCGGTCTGGCACTACCGCCGCCATCCGGTCCGCCCCCGCTCCGCCGACCTGACCAGGCGCAGCCTGATCCGTTCGGCCTCCCTGGCGGCGGGGGCCGGAGTGCTGCTGGCCGGATGGGAGACGGCGGTGGGCGCCCTGGGGTGGCCGGGCGGGGAGCGCCGCTTTACGGGTTCGCACGAGCGGGGGAGCATGAACCCGGCGGCCATGCCGGTCACCCAGTGGTTCCTCGACGCGGTGCCCCGCCTCGACCGGACGGAGCTGACGGTGCAGGGCCGCCTCCTCGGGCCGGAGGACTTGGCCGCGTTGCCGCGGGAAACGGTCACGGCCACCCTTGACTGCACCTCCGGTTGGTACTCCACCCAGGAATGGAGCGGGGTGAGGCTCGACCGCCTGCTCGGCGGGCCGGGCGCCGCCTCCGTCGAGGTGCGGTCGGTCACCGGATACACCCGCCGCTTCCCGGCCCGGGACACCGACCGGCTGTGGCTGGTCTTCGAGATGGGCGGCGCCCCCCTCAGCCCCGGCCACGGCTTCCCCGCCCGGATCGCCGCCCCCGGCCGCCGCGGCTTCTGGTGGGTGAAGTGGGTCGACTCGATCGAGGATTCCCATGTCCCCGCCTGGCTGCAGCTCCCGTTCCCGCCTGCGTGACCTCCGCCGGGGTTTATCAGGGCGGCCTTGGACCGCCCCTCTATCAGCCCTGATCATTCATCCTGAATCCACCGTCTTTGGTTGGGGTGAGGGTGGTTTGGGGTTTGGTGGGTGATTTCGGGGTGGTTCGGGGGTGTTTCTGGGGTGGTTTCGGATGGTTGGGGGACGGTTCCTGCCGGTTGGGGCCGGTTTCGGGGGGTCATGGACGGCGGCGGGCGGGTAGGGGCGTGTGCAGTTCAGGTCGAGGCGTCCTGAATTCGAAAACCGGAAGAAAGCAGGTTGCTGGGGTTCAGGAGAGCATCGGCAGGCTGCGGATGCTGGCCATGGTCCGCTCATAGAGGCGGGCCCAGGGCCACCGGGCGGGCAGGCGGAGCAGAAGACGGCCGCCGTGGTTGACAACCCGCCCAGGAATGCCGAACAGCCGGTTCCTGATGGTGCGGCCCACGGTGAGTTTCCCCGGCGGGATGCCGCTGTGATGCGCTATCCACCGCTGAAAGTTGTGAGCCAGCACAGCACAGGCCAGCCAGGCGGCGTTGGCTGGGAACTTCCCGGACGGGAGACGAGCCAGGCCGTTGTCTTTGAGATCCCGGACGGCGAGCTCCACCGAAGCATGACCGCGGTGGTATCTATCGGCCGCGGCGGCAGACCTGCCGCTGCTGGTTACGAAGGGATGGTAACGCCAGTTGGTCCACAGCTCTCCCTGTTCGGGCTGTTCGGCGGGGCCGGTGCGGCGGACGACCAGCCGCAGCGGAGGCCGCCCCCGGGAGTGGAGGACGGTTTCAGCGACTTGGGCTTGCCCGCCCTCGGGATAGCCGATAGACGTCCAGTCGTCTTCGGGAATCGCTTCGACCGCTGCCCTGACGTTCGCATGCAGGGGAACAGTGATCGACCAACCCACACCGAGGCGGTCCAACGTTTCGACCAGCCGATAGGACCAGAACCCGGCGTCGGCCCGCACGGTGATGGGGCCGGAGGCTCCGGCTCTGCGGACCCGGCGGACGGCCTCGGCGGTGAAATCAACTTGACCCCGCTTGGACCCGCCTCCCCGCAGGCGGGCGGCGACTACTTCGCCGGTGCCGGCCCGGACCGCCAGCAGCGGGTGGTAGCCCCATTGTTTGGTGTGCCCGTAGGCGGCGCCTTGTTTGTTTTTGCCTGACACTTCCCGGATGGTCGAGTCCACATCTATGGTTACCGGCTTGTCTCCTGGACCGTTCCCTTGTTTCCACACCCGCCGCAGCGCCTCGCCCCAGGCTTTGTTCAACTGGCTGACATGACCCCAGGTAAACGCCCGCAGGAACGTACCCAACGTCGACGGGGCCATCACCAAAAACCCCAGCACCCGCCGGGTCCGGCCCGACCGCAGCCGATCGGCGTGGTCGATGTGCGAACCGCCCGTCAGGATCGACATCACCAACGTCAGGATCTTCCGCCCCGGGTTCGCTCCGCCCGGGCGGCGGCTCATCCGCAGCGTCGCGTCCACCAAGTCTTCCAGGCCCAGACGATCAGCCAGCGTCGAGGCTGTCAGCAGCCCCGCGTCGGCTACCAGCGACTCGTCGTCGAACACCGGTTGCAGCCGGTCGATGTTCTGCGGTACGCTTTTCACAGGAAGTGCCTCCTCGTCCAGGGCCGAAGCCGTTGTTTCTTACAGCTATTATCCCAGGTCAGGGAGGCACTTCCCAGCATTTCCACCCGCAACACCCCCACCCCCATCGGTGGATTCAGGTTCATATCCACGCGGGGCAGGCCGCCGACTGCGGCGGTTCGCCGGCCTGTACATCCCAGACCCTGAACTGACGGCCTTCACCTGATGGATGACCTCGCGTTTATGACCAGGCAGTTCTCTCACTGTTGTTACCCCAGGTCAAAGGGATGCGGGCGCGCCTTCTATCTGCCTGCCCCTTCTCTCGTGAATAATCGGGGCTAGGCTGAGAGTATGCCCGCCGCCCGCTGTTTCCAGCTTCGCATCCTGATTTCGTCGTCTGGGCCGCCGGTCTGATCCGGCGGGACCGCCGCCGTGTCTTTCGGCTACAACAGTTACCGGTCTCGCCGGCGCCGCCGGTCGCGGTGGTTGTGGGCGCTGGCTGTTGCCTTGGCCGCCGCCGCCGTCACCGCCCTGCTGGTCAACGGCCAGAGAACCGAAACCCGCCGCCTCGCCGCCTTCTTCGACGGCTCGCGGGCGCTGGTCTTGGAGGCCGACCAGGCGGCGGCGGGCTTCAGTCGTCTGATCAGCAACGAGCTGCGCACCATCCGGCGGGATGAATTCGTGGGGCTGATGGACAGGCTGGCTTCGCAGACGGCCCTCTACGCGGCGGGGCTGGATGAAATCGAAGCTCCGGACTCGGCGGCGGCCCTCCGCGAGATGCTCGATCTGGCCTTGGATTCCTGGGAGGCCGGGTTGGCCGAGTTCCAGATCGCCGTCATCGAGGCGGCCGACCAGCCGGCCAACTCCGCCCCGGTCGAACGGCTGGGCGGCGCCATCGTGCAGCTGCGGGTGGGCGATCTGATGTACGCCCGCTTCCTGGAACGGGCCGAGGTGATGATCGAAGGGCTCGACGTCACCATCAGTGAGTTCCCTGCTGTCTCCTTCATCAGCCGCCAGAGGGCGCTCATGAACGGGGAAGGCCTGGCCAGAGCGGTCCGCAGCAGCACCGAGATGGGGGTTCGGCGGGACGTCGCCCTCTTGCAGGTCGTGTTCGAGCCGCTGCCCGCCGGCGGGGCGGGGGAGGAGGGCGGGATCATCCTCCCCGCCGTCGACCAGCTGCGTTTCAGCGCGGTGATCGGAAACCGGGGCAACGCCGCCCAGAAGGGGCTGACGGTTTCCGCCAGCCTGCGCGCCGTCTCCGGCCGGGCCCTTTCCACCCAGGACAGCGCCCCTCTCGACCTGGCCCCGGGCGAGATAGGCACCGTCATCTTCGACGCGGAGGCGGTGGACCCCGGCGCCGAATACCTGCTCACCTTCAACCTGACGGTGGTGGAGGACGACTTGAACCAGGCTGACAACGTATGGGAGTCCGAGATAAGGATCAACCCCCCATGATCCGGCTTCCTGCGGCTCGTCAGCCCCGATGATTCACGAGAGCAGGGGCGGGCAGATGAAATGCGCGCCTGCATCCCTTCTGACCCGGGGTGATAAGCGCGCCTGCATCCCTTCTGACCCGGGGTGATAAGAGTGAGACAACTGCCTGATCAGAAACTCGAGGGTTGCCTGCCGGGTGAACGCCGCCGGTTCTGGGTCTGGGATGTACAGGCTGGTGAACAGGCGCGGACGGCGGCCCGCCCCGAGTGGATATGAATGATCGGGGCTAGCATGGCCGGGCCATGATCGATATTTCGATTCTCAGGGACGACCCCGGCCGGCTGAAGGCCGCCCTGTCCCGACGCGGCCTGGCCCTCGACGTAGAGGCCATGGCGGAGGTCGACGCGGAACGGCGCCGGGTGCGGGCCGAGGCCGAGGAGATGCGCGCCGAGCAGAAGCGGCTGGGCCGGGAGATATCCAAGCTGCAGGCGGATTCCCGCCGGGCCGCCATCGGCAGGGCGTCGGAGCTGGCGGCGGGTTACCGGGAGAGGCTGGCTCAGGCCGACGGCCTCGACGGGCGGTTCAACGAGATGTGGGTGCAGGTGCCCAACCTGGCGCACTCCTCGGCGGCCGAGGGGTTCGCCGAGGAGGACGGCCTCGAGATCAGGCGCTGGGGCGAAGCCGCCGAGCGGGGGTACCCCCCCAAGGACCACCGCGAGCTGGGCGCCGCCCTGGGGATGATCGACACGGAGAGGGCGGCCAAGGTGTCCGGCGCCCGCTTCGGTTACCTGACCGGCCCGGCGGTGTTCCTCGAGTTCGGACTGGTGCGCATGGTGCTGGACTTCCTGGCCGGGAAGGGCTTCGTCCCGGTCGTCCCCCCGGTGTTGGTGCGCGAGCCCGCTCTGTTCGGAACCGGGTTCTTCCCGGACGAAGACCAGCAGGTGTACGAGCTGCCCAAGGACGGCCTCTACCTGACCGGCACCTCCGAGGTCGCCCTGGCCGCCTTCCACGGCGATGAAATCCTCGACGAGGCCGATCTGCCCCTCCGTTACGCCGGATTCTCCACCTGCTTCCGCCGGGAGGCCGGCGCCGCCGGCAAGGACACCGCCGGAATCTTCCGGGTCCACCAGTTCGACAAGGTGGAGATGTTCTCCTTCTGCCGCCCGGAGCGGTCCTGGGAAGAGCACGAGCTGCTGCTGTCTTATGAAGAGGAGATCGTCCGGCGGCTCGAGATTCCCTACCGGGTGGTCAACGTGGCGGCCGGGGATCTGGGGGCCTCCGCCGCCAAGAAATACGACATCGAGGCCTGGATACCGTCGCAGGGGCGTTACCGGGAGATCACTTCCTGCTCCAACACCACCGATTTCCAGAGCCGCCGGCTGCGCATCAGGTACCGGGCCGAGGACGGCAACCGGCTGGTGCACACCCTCAACGGGACGGCGGCCGCCGTAGGGCGCCTGCTCGCCGCCTTGCTGGAGAACCATCAGCAGGAGGACGGTTCCTTCGCCGTACCCGAGGCCCTGCGGCCCTATGCGGGGTTCGATCGGGTCGGATGAACCCCGGCGCCGGCCTCCCCGACCCCGACCCGGGCGCCGTTTTCGGCAAGATCGCCCGCCGTTACGACCGGCTCAACCGGGTGCTCTCCCTCGGCAGGGACCAGGCGTGGCGCCGGTCGGCGGCGGAGCGCCTCCCCCCCGGACGATTGCTCGACCTCGGCTCGGGAACCGGCGCCGCCCTCCCGCTGTTCGGCGCCCGCCCGACGGCGGCCCTCGATCCGTCGCCTCAGATGCTGGCGCTCAACCCCATGCCGGTGCGGGTGGTGGGGAAGGGCGAGGCCCTGCCCTTCGCCGACCGGACCTTCGAGGCGGTTTTCTCGGCTTACGTGTTCCGCAACCTCGACTCGGTGGGCGAGACCCTGGCCGAGATCGCTCGGGTGCTGCGCCCGGGCGGCGCGGCCGGCGTCGTCGACCTGGCCCGCCCCCGGCGGGCTCCGGCGGCCGCCCTCCACCGGCTCGGCACGGCGGCGGTTACACCGGCGGCCGGTTTCATGGTCGGGGCGGCCGCCGAGTACCGCTGGCTGCACAAGTCCCTCGACAAGCTCCCGCCCCCCGAACAGCTCTACTCCGCAGCCTCCCTCCGAGAGGTCCCCCTGCGGGCGGAGGCGCTGTGGAGGATGGGGCCCCTCGGCTTCGTCTACGGGGTGATACTGGCCAAGGCGTGAGCGGCGGCGGGCCGGCCGGCGGAGGGAGTGGGATTCGAACCCACGTGGCGCGGTACGCGCCAACACGCTCTCCAGGCGTGCGCACTAGGCCAGACTATGCGATCCCTCCAAAGCGGCGATTCTATATGAGCTCGATCATATATCCGGTTGTATACTGCGGCCCGAGGCCGTGCTACGCGGGGCGTTAGGGGTGCCCTGTTGCCCGAAACCCTCTATATGCGGGGCGGAACGCCCGTCGAAGGGCGCCGGTGCTTCGCCGGTTGCGGCCGGAGCGCAGTGTTGACGGCCGGGTCCTACGCGGCGGAACCCTTCGTGAATCGGGTCAGGTCCGGAAGGAAGCAGCCCTAAGCGGTGGGCGCCGGGCGCCGTAGGGGCGCCTGGTTCGAGCAAGCGGCCGGACGGCGCCGCGAGGTATCCGTTCGACGGCGGGCGCACGGCTCTCCCCTCATTTGGGCCGTCGACCTCGAAGAGAGGACAGCGCAATCCGCCAACCCCGTATGTGTTCGAGGCTATGACCTGGGATGCCTGGATGGAGGAGGCGCTGGCCGAGGCGGCGCGGGCGCCCGGCCACGGCGACGCGCCGGTGGGGGCGGTGCTGGTCGACCCCGCAGGCCGCATGGCGGCGTCCGACCACAACCGCCGCGAGCAGCGGAAAGACCCCACCGCCCACGCCGAGATGCTGGTGCTGTCGGCGGCCGCCCGCCGGCGGGGCGGCTGGCGCCTGGAAGGATGCACCTTGGTGGTGACCCTGGAGCCGTGCGCCATGTGCGCCGGGGCGGCGGTGCTGGCGCGCCTGGAGCGGATCGTCTACGGGGCCGCCGACCCCAAGGCGGGCGCCGCGTGGAGCCTCTACAACATCCCCCAGGACCGCCGGCTCAACCACCGCATCGAGCTGACGGCCGGAGTGCGGGAGGCGGAATGCGCCGCGTTGCTGACCGCCTTCTTCGAAGAAGCGCGCCGCCGCCGGTACAATCGCCCCGCCGGAGGGGTCGCATAGTCTGGCCTAGTGCGCGGCACTCGAAATGCCGTAGAGGTTTCGCCTCTCGTGGGTTCGAATCCCACCCCCTCCGCCCTGCCCGCCGTACCGCGCCGGCAAGCCGCCGCCGTCCGAACGAGATCCGCGCCGTGCGGGGGCCCGGCTCGGGCGGGTCACCGGAGGGGGGGTAAGGTTGGCGGTCAACTAGCCCTGATTGTTCATGTCCACGCGGGGCGGGTCTCCGCCCGCGCGGGTCATCAGCCTGTACATCCCAAACCTCGAACCTGACGGCCTTCACCCATTGGGAGCCTCACGTACTGATCAGACAGTTGTTCCACTGTTATCACCCCAGGTCAGAAGGGATGCGGGCGCTTATTTCATCTGCCCGCCCCACTCTCGTGAAGAATCAGGGCTATTCTCGAGCGGCGCCGGGAGGGATGGCCGAGCGGACGAAGGCGTCGGTCTTGAAAACCGAAGGATCCTGTGAAGGTTCTCGTGGGTTCGAATCCCACTCCCTCCGCTCTGGCCCCGCACCCCCGGTTTCCGGCTAGGGTAGGGGCGGTCAGGAGAGGTGGCCGAGCGGTCGAAGGCGCTCGCCTGCTAAGCGAGTAGGGGGTCGTAAGCCTCCTCGAGGGTTCAAATCCCTCCCTCTCCGCCGCGAAGATTCCGGCGCCCGCCCGGTCAGAAGGCCGAGAGCGGGGTTGGGGTCCCGCCCCCCGCCGCCGGGGTTCCTTTGTCTTTCGGAGCGGCTACCATATGCGTCTGCCCGCGGCCGTAGCTCAAATGGAGAGAGCGTCTGACTACGGATCAGAAGGTTGGGGGTTCGAGTCCTCCCGGCCGCGCCCGGCCCCGTATTGACGACCGTGCGCGGATGGCGTATGATTGACGCCGTGCGTATGCACGTCTACTTTCCTGTGCCCTAGACGAGGCAGCCGGTGCGCCCCCGCCCGGCGCCCCTCTTTGGGCGCGGGGCAGCACAAGTCCAGGAAAGATCCCGCCGGATCCCGCAACCCCCCGCCTGACGCGGCGGCGTTGCGGCGCGCCGGCCCCGAGGAGAGAAATTGCCCACCATCCAGCAGCTGGTCCGCCAAGGGCGCAAGCCCAAGGCGCGCAAGGAGAAGACCCCCGGCCTGGGCGGGTCTCCCCAGCGCCGCGGGGTGTGCACCCGCGTCTACACCGTTACGCCCAAGAAGCCCAACTCGGCCCTCCGCAAGGTCTGCCGCGTCCGGCTCACCTCGGGCGTGGAGGTAACCGCCTACATTCCCGGTGAGGGGCACAACCTGCAGGAACACTCCATCGTCTTGGTGCGCGGCGGGCGGGTGAAGGACCTGCCGGGGGTGCGGTACAAGGTCATCCGCGGCGCCCTCGACGCCGCCGGGGTGGACGGGCGCCGCCAGGCCCGCTCCCGCTACGGGGCCAAGAAGGGGCGTTGAGATGAGGAGAGCCCCGGCCGAGAGGCGGCCTGTCGACCCCGACCCGGTGTTCCGCAACGTCTTGGTCGGCCAGATCATCAACCAGGTGCTGCTCAAGGGCAAGAAGGAGAAGGCCCGCAAGATCGTTTACCGGGCGCTGGAGATCGTGGCCCGGCGCAGCGGCCAGGATTCGCTGACGGTGCTCAAGCGGGCGGTCGACAACCTCCGCCCCCAGGTCGAGGTGCGCTCCCGCCGGGTGGGCGGTTCCTCCTATCAGGTGCCGGTGGACGTGCGGCCCCGCCGGGCTTCCACCCTGGCCGTCCGGTGGCTGGTCGGATACGCCCGCCGCCGCCGCGAGAAGACCATGGCCGAGCGCTTGGCCAACGAGATCATGGACGCCTCCAACAACGCCGGGTCGGCCATCAAGCGCAAGGAAGACCTCCACAAGATGGCGGAGTCCAACAAGGCCTTCGCCCATTACCGGTGGTAGATCATGGGTTCCTCCGACGCGTTGGTCCATCTGCGGGAGACCCCGCTGAGCCGCACCCGCAACATCGGGATCATGGCCCACATCGACGCGGGCAAGACCACCTTGACCGAGCGCATCCTCTATTACACCGGCCGCACCTACAAGCTGGGAGAGGTGCATGAGGGGGCGGCGGTCATGGACTGGATGGAGCAGGAGCAGGAGCGCGGCATAACCATCACCTCCGCCGCCACCACCTGCGAGTGGCACGACCATTGGATCAACATCATCGACACGCCCGGCCATGTGGACTTCACCGTGGAGGTGGAGCGCTCCCTCCGGGTGCTGGACGGGGCGGTGGCCGTATTCGACGCGGTGGCCGGGGTGGAACCGCAGACCGAGACGGTGTGGCGGCAAGCCGACCGCTACGAGGTGCCCCGCATCTGCTTCGTCAACAAGATGGACCGCACCGGCGCCGATTTCTTCGCGGCGGCGGCCGACATCGAGGAGCGGCTGGGGGCCGCCCCCCTGGTGATGCAGCTGCCGATCGGGGAGGAGGGCGGCTTCCAAGGGGTGATCGACCTGGTGGAGATGACGGCCCACACCTGGAAGGGGGACGACGGGCGCACCTGGAACACCGGACCCATTCCCTCCGAATACGCGGTGATGGCCGAGGAATACCGCGGGCGGCTGCTCGAGCGGACGGCGGACATCGACGAGAAGTTGCTGGTCAAGTACCTCGAAGACCTCGACATCTCCCCCGGCGAGATCGTGAGCGCGGTGCGCATCGGCACCCTGCAGCACATGTTCACGCCGGTGTTCTGCGGCGCCGCCTTCCGCAACAAGGGGGTGCAGCTGCTCCTCGATGCGGTCGTGAACTACCTCCCCAGCCCCGTGGACGTCCCCGCGGTCCGGGGTTTCCTGCCCGGCGGCCAAGAGGCCGCGCAGCGCCCCCCGGACGACGGCGAGCCCTTCTCCGCCTTGGCCTTCAAGATCGTGAGCGACCCCCACGTGGGCAAGCTCACCTATTTCCGGGTCTACTCCGGCAAAGCCGCCAAGGGCAGAGCGGTGCTCAACACCACCAAGGGCCGCAAGGAGCGCCTGGGCCGCCTGCTGCGGATGCACGCCAACCACCGCGAGGACCGCCGGGATGTCTTCACCGGCGACATAATGGCGGCGGTGGGGCTCAAGCACACCTCCACCGGCGACACCCTCAGCGATCCCGCCTCCCCCATCCTGCTGGAGGCGATGAGCTTCCCCGCCCCGGTCATCTCGGTGGCCATCGAGCCCCGGTCGAAGGCCGACCAGGACAAGTTGTCCGATTCGCTGGGCCGCCTGGCCGAAGAGGACCCCACTTTCCTGGTGCGCACCGATCCGGAGACCGGCCAGACCATCATCTCCGGCATGGGCGAGCTCCATCTGGACATCTTGGTGGACCGCCTCGTCCGGGAGTTCGGCGTCAACGCCAACGTGGGCCGGCCCCAGGTCGCTTACCGAGAAACCATTGCGGGGCCTGTCCAGAAGGTCGAATACCGCTACGTCAAGCAGACCGGCGGGCGGGGCCAGTTCGCGGTGGTGAAGATCGATTTGGAGCCGACCGGCCCCGGCGGGGGTTACGAGTTCGTAGACGAGGTGAAGGGGGGTGCGGTGCCCCGCGAGTTCATCCCGGCGGTGGACGCCGGCATCGAGGCCGGACTCGACCAGGGCGTCCTGGCCGGGTATCCGATGGTCGACGTGCGCGCCCGGCTGGTGGACGGCGCGGCCCACGATGTGGACTCCTCCGAGATGGCCTTCCGCATCGCCGGTTCCATGGTTCTGCAGGAGGCGGCCCGCCGGGCGGGCGTCAAGCTGCTGGAGCCGGTGATGGAGGTGGAGGTGGTAACTCCGGAGCAGTACATGGGCGAAGTGATGGGGGATCTGTCGTCCCGCCGGGGGCAGATCGGCGAGATGGGGCAGAAGGGCGCCCACCGGGTGATAACCGCCCGGGTGCCCCTCTCGGAGATGTTCGGATACGTAACCGACCTGCGGTCCGGCACCCAGGGCCGCGCCTCGTCCACCATGGAATTTCACTCATACGACGAAGTGCCGGAGCAGATCGCCCGCGGCATCGTAACCGCGATACGCGGTGAATGACAGGAGGTCAGATCGTCATGGCTAAGGCGAAGTTCGAGCGGGTGAAGCCGCATGTGAATGTGGGTACGATGGGGCATATTGATCATGGTAAGACGACGTTGACGGCGGCGATTACTCGGGTGTTGTCTGAGCGGGTTGAGGGGAATGTTTTTACGGTTTTTGATGAGATTGATAAGGCGCCTGAGGAGCGGGAGCGGGGGATTACGATTTCGATTGCTCATGTGGAGTATGAGACGGATTTGAGGCATTATGCGCATGTGGATATGCCTGGTCATGCTGATTATATCAAGAATATGATTACGGGGGCGGCGCAGGTGGATGGGGCGATTTTGGTGGTGTCGGCGGCGGATGGTCCGATGCCGCAGACGCGGGAGCATGTGTTGTTGGCTCGTCAGGTGGGGGTGCCGTGTGTGGTGGTGGCGTTGAATAAGGTGGATTTGGTGGATGATGAGGAGTTGTTGGAGTTGGTGGAGTTGGAGGTGCGGGAGTTGTTGGGGGAGTATGGGTTTCCGGGGGATGAGGTGCCGGTGGTGCGGGTGTCGGCGTTGGGGGCGTTGGAGGGGGCCGAGGGGGCGTCCGGGGGGGTGTTGGAGTTGATGGGGGCGGTGGATTCGTATGTGCCGGTGCCTGATCGGCCGGTTGATCGGCCGTTTTTGATGCCGATCGAGGATGTGTTTTCGATTACGGGTCGGGGGACGGTGGTTACGGGGAAGGTGGAGTCGGGGGTGGTTTGTGTGGGTGATCGGGTGGAGGTGGTGGGGATTCGGGAGACGAGGGGGACGGTGGCGACGGGGGTGGAGATGTTTCGTAAGTTGTTGGATGAGGGTCGGGCTGGGGATAATGTGGGGGTGTTGTTGCGGGGGGTGGGGAGGGGTGAGGTGGAGCGTGGTCAGGTGTTGGCGGCTCCGGGGTCGGTGTTGCCTCATACGGTGTTCGAGGCGCAGGTGTATGTGTTGACGAAGGAGGAGGGTGGTCGGCATAATCCGTTTTTTGGTGGTTATCAGCCTCAGTTTTATTTTCGGACGACTGATGTTACTGGTCGGGTGGGGTTGTTGGGGGGGGTGGAGATGGTGATGCCGGGGGATAATACGGTGATGTCGGTGGAGTTGGGGTCGCCGATTGCGATGGATGAGGGGTTGCGGTTTGCTATTCGGGAGGGCGGGCGTACGGTGGGGGCGGGCACCGTCACCAAGATCATCGAGTGAGCGCGAGAGATGGCCAAAGAACAGAAAATCCGCATCAAGCTCAAGGCTTACGACCACCACGTGGTCGACGAGTCGGCGCGCAAGATCGCCGAGACCGTCATCCGCACCCAGGCGGTGGTGCACGGCCCGGTTCCCCTGCCTACCCGAATCCACCGTTATTGCGTGATCCGCTCCCCCCACGTCTACAAGGACTCCCGCGAGCACTTCGAGATACGCACCCACAAGCGTCTGATCGACATCCTCAAGCCCACCCACAACACCATCGAATCGTTGATGCGCCTCGACCTGCCGGCGGGGGTGGAAGTGGAGATCGAGACATGAGCCTCCTGGGAACCAAGCTGGGCATGACCCGCATCTTCGACGACGCGGCCCGCGCCCTCCCGGTGACCGTCATCGAGGCCGGCCCCTGCCGCGTTACCCAGATCCGCACCGAGGACCGCGACGGCTACACCGCCGTCCAGCTCGCTTACGGCGAGCTCCCGCCCCGCAAGGCCAACAAGCCGCAGGCCGGCCACTTCGCCAAGGCCGGGGTCGCCCCGGCCCGCCGGCTGGTCGAGGTGCGGGTGGACGACCCCGGCAGCTATCAGGTCGGCCAGGAGCTGGCGGTGGACGGGATGTTCGAACCCGGCGCCTGGGTGGATGTGACCGGCGTCTCCAAGGGCAAGGGTTTCCAGGGGGTCATGAAGCGCCACAACTTCCGGGGCAAGGAGGCCAGCCACGGCGCCCACAAGGTGCACCGATCCCCGGGAGCCATCGGGGCCTGCGCCACCCCCTCGCGGGTCTTCAAGGGCACCAAGCTGCCGGGCCGGATGGGCGGCGAACGCTCCACCGTGCTCAACCTGGCGGTGGTGGGCGTGGACGCCGAACGCAACCTCTTGGTGGTGAAGGGCTCGGTGCCCGGACCGAAGGGGGGCCTGGTGTTCGTGCGCCGGGCAGTGAAGGCCGGCCATGGCTGATCCAACGGCCGCCCTCTACGACTCGGCCGGCGGCCTCGAAGGGGCCGTGGCGCTCGACCCCGAGACGTTCGGCGTCGAGCCCAACCGGGCGGTCATGCATCAGGTGGTGACGGCCCATCTGGCCGCCCGCCGCGCCGGGTCCGCCCGCACCAAGACCCGCGCCGAGGTGCGGGGCGGCGGCCGCAAGCCGTGGCGCCAGAAGGGCTTGGGGCGCGCCCGCCACGGTTCGATCCGTTCCCCCATCTGGGTGGGCGGCGGAACGGCGCACGGCCCCAAGCCCCGCAGTTACGCCCAGCGCACCCCCAAGAAGATGCGCGCCCTCGCCCTGCGCGGCGCCCTGTCGGCCCGCGCCTCGGAGGGGGCGGTGAAGGTGATCGGGGACTTCGACTGGGACGCCCCGAAGACCAAGCGGGCCCTCGCCCTGTTGGACGGAATCGGAGCGGACGGCAAGGCGCTGGTGGTGCTGGACCAGGGAGAGGCGGCGGCGGCGCTCTCCTTCCGCAACCTGCCCAGGGTGCTGCTGGGCAGCGCCGGCCGCCTGAATGCCTACGACGTGCTGTGGTCGCGCACGGTGATCTTCTCCCGCCGCGCTCTGGAGCAGACCACCGGGGCGCCGGTCGAGGCCGCCCCCGTTTCCTTCGAGCCCTCATACGAGCCCCATGACGAAGGCGGCGCAGAGGCGGAGGAGGAGGGCCTCTGATGAAAGACCCGCGCGACGTCATCCTGCGCCCGGTGGTTTCCGAGAAGTCCTACGACCTCATCGACCGGTTCAACACCTACACCTTCGTGGTGGACCGCCGGGCGCGCAAGGAAGAGATCAGGGACGCCGTGGAGCGGCTCTTCGACGTGCCGGTAACGAGGGTCAACACCCTCAACCGCAAGGGCAAGCGCAAGCGCACCCGGTTCGTGATGGGCCGCCGCGCCCACACCAAGCGGGCCATGGTGACCCTCCCGCGCGGCCGCACCATCGAGATCTTCGGAGTCTGAGATGGCAGTCCAAAAACGCAAGCCCACCTCCCCGGGGAGAAGGTTCCAGACCGTCTCCGACTTCGAGTCGATCACCAAGACCCGCCCGGAGAAGCGGTTGCTGGCCAAGCAGAAGAGGTCCTCCGGGCGCAACAACCGCGGGCGGATCACCTCGCGTCACCGGGGGGGCGGACACAAGCGCCGGTACCGGATGGTCGACTTCCGCCGGCGCAAGGACGGAGTTCCCGCCCGGGTGGCGGCCGTGGAGTACGACCCCAACCGCAACGCCCGCCTCGCGTTGCTCCACTACGCCGACGGCGAGAAGCGCTACATCCTCCACCCCGTCGGCGTATCGGTGGGCGACATGCTCGAGTCGGGGCCCGGGGCCGAGATACGGCCCGGCAACGCCCTGCCCCTCCGCAACATCCCGGCCGGCGCGGTGGTGCACGCCATCGAGATGCGCCCCGGCGGCGGGGCGAAGATGGCGCGGGCGGCCGGGACCGGGGTGCAGCTCATGTCCAAGGAAGGGAACCGGGCCCTCCTGCGGCTGCCCTCGGGGGAGGTGCGCTACGTTCCGCTCGACTGCCGCGCCACCATCGGGCAGGTCGGCAACCCCGAGGCGGAGCTCGTCAAGCTCGGCAAGGCCGGGCGCAACCGCTGGAAGGGCGTGCGCCCCCAGACCCGGGGGGTGGCCATGAATCCGGTGGACCATCCGCTGGGGGGCGGGGAGGGCCGTTCGTCGGGCGGGCGCCACCCGGTTTCACCGTGGGGCAAGCCGGAAGGAACCACGCGGAAACGCAACAAGGCCAGCAACCGCGATATCGTGCGGCGGCGCAGCAGGAAGGGCCGGAGATAACCATGGGACGCAGCCTCAAGAAGGGCCCCTTCGTGGACGAGCACCTGATGCGGAAGGTGGAGGCGCGCCGGCGCGCCGGCGACCGCCGGGTCATCCGCACCTGGAGCCGCCGGAGCACCATCGTTCCCGCCATGGTCGGCCAGGTGATCGCGGTGCACGACGGACGCAGGCACGCGCCTGTCTACATAACGGAGCAGATGGTGGGGCACAAGTTGGGCGAGTTCGCCCCCACCCGCACCTTCCGGGGCCACGCCGGATCCAAGGAAAAGAGAGCCTCGCGCCGATGAGAGCCCGCGCCCGCGTCCGCCACGTCCGCCAGTCGCCTTACAAGGTGCGGGCGGTGCTCGGCCTGGTGCGGGGCCGCTCGGCCGCCGAGGCGGAGACGCTCCTCCGCTTTTCCAGCCGGCGGGCGGCCGAGCCGATCCTCGCCTGCCTCCGCTCGGCGGTGGCCAACATGAACTCCAAGTTCGACCTGGGCCAAGACCTGGGGGATCTGGCCGGCGAGGTGTCGGTGGTGGAAGCCTACGCCGACGAAGGCGTGACCATCAAGCGCTTCCGGCCCCGCGCCCGCGGCCGGGCGACCAGGATCCGCAAGCGCACCAGCCACATCACGATCGTGGTCTCCGACGGACGGGAGGACTGAATGGGCCAGAAGACGCACCCCTATGGATTCCGGCTCGGAATAGTCACCGAGTGGAAGTCCCGTTGGTATTCCGAGAAGGACTACACGGTGCTGGCCAACGAGGACTATCAGATCCGTCATTACCTGAGCCGCGAGCTGATCAGGGGGGCGGTGTCGCGGGTGGACATGGAGCGCACCAGAGACCAGCTGCAGGTCGACGTCCACACCGCCCGCCCGGGCGCGGTGATCGGCCGCAAGGGGGTAGAGGCCGAGCGCATCCGCCGGGGCATCGAGGACATGACCGGCCGCCGCGTCAAGCTCAACGTCATCGAGGTCAAGGATCCGGAGACCGACGCCCAGGTGCTGGCCCGCGGGGTGGCCGACCAGCTCGAGAACCGGGTGGCCTTCCGGCGCGCCATGCGGCGCACCGTTCAGACGGCCATGAAGGCCGGCGCCGAAGGGGTGCGGGTGGAGTGCTCGGGGCGGCTGGGCGGGGCCGACATGTGCCGGAGGGAGTGGTATCGGGAGGGCCGGGTGCCCCTCCATACGCTGCGGGCGGACATCGATTACGGGCAGGCTTCCGCCGCCACCTCGGTGGGGACCATCGGGGTGAAGGTATGGATCTACAAAGGGGACGTGGTTGCGTCCCTCAAGACCACCCGCGAGAAGATAGCCGCCGAGGCCGCCTTGGCCACCGGCGGGCGCATGACCCCCGCCAAGAGCCGGGCCGAGCAGCGGGCCGGGGGAGGGCGCCGTTCGTCCCGGGTCATCGAGGCCGGGGGCGGCAAGCGGATAATCGAAGCGGGCGGCGGCCGCAAGGTTTCGACCGCCGAGGCCAAGTCGGCCTATGAGGACGCCCGCGCCGATGCCGGCGGATCCGGAGGCGGCGAAGCGCCCGCGGAGGACAAGAGCAGAGAACTCGAGAGCGGGGAACAGGAGTAAGCCGTGTTGATGCCGAAGCGCACCAAGTACCGCAAGGTGCATCGGGGCCGTATGAGGGGCCGCGCCAAGGGCGGCGCCGCCGTCTCCTTCGGCGATTACGGCATCCAGGCTCTCGAGCCGGGCCACATCACCGCCCGCCAGATCGAGTCGGCCCGGGTGGCCATCACCCGCACCGTGCGGCGGGGCGGCAAGGTGTGGATCAACATCTTCCCCGACAAGCCCATGACCGCCAAGCCCGCCGAGACCCGGATGGGTTCGGGCAAGGGCAACCCCGAGTACTGGGTGGCGGTGGTCAAGCCGGGCCGGGTGATGATGGAGCTGTCGGGCGTGGCCGAAGACATGGCCCGCGAAGCCATGCGCCGGGCCGGGCACAAACTGCCCATCAAGACCAGATTCGTTGCCAGGGAGGTGTCATGAAGGCTTCAGAACTGCGCGACCTCACCCCCGCCGAGCTGGCCGAACAGCTGGACGAGGCCAAAGAGGAGCTGTTCAACCTCCGGTTCCAGCTGGCGGTCAGTCAATCCGAGAACACCGCCTCCTTGGGCATCCTGCGCCGCCGCATCGCCCGGATCAAAACGGTCATGCATGAGCAGGCCGCCGCCTCGAACGGGCAGGAGGCCGGCGATGATTGAGCGCCGCCGCCGCAAGAGCCGGGTGGGGGTGGTGGTTTCCGCCTCCGCCCGCCGCACCGTTACGGTGCGGATCGAACGCGCCTTCCGCCACCCCCGATACGACAAGATCGTGCGCACCGCCCGCAAGGTGTACGTGCACGACGAGGAGGACGGCGCCCGCGTCGGCGACCGGGTGCTGATCATGGAGACCCGCCCCCTCTCGAAGACCAAGCGGTGGCGGTTGGTGGAGATACTGGAGCGCGCCCGATGATCCAACAGGAGTCCCGGCTCAAAGTGGCCGACAACAGCGGCGCCCGGGAGGTGCTGTGCATCCGGGTGCTGGGCGGATCGCGCCGCCGCTACGCCCGCATCGGCGACGTGATCGTGGCCTCCGTCAAGCAGGCCAATCCGGGGGCGGCCGTCAAGAAGGGCGAGGTGGTCAAGGCGGTGGTGGTGCGGACCGCCAAGGAACAGCGCCGCCGGGACGGCACCTACATCCGTTTCGACGACAACGCCTGCGTGGTGCTCAACGAACGGGACATGCTGCCCCGCGGCACCCGAATCTTCGGGCCGGTGGCCCGCGAGCTGCGGGAACGGCGCTTCATGCGCATCGTCTCCCTGGCGCCGGAGGTGCTCTGATGATCCGGGAAGGCGACCGGGTGATGGTGGTCTCCGGCAAGGACCGGGGCCGCGAGTCTCGGGTGGCCAGGGTGCTCCCGCGCCGGAACATGGTGATAGTCGAGAACATCAACACCGCCAAGCGCCACCAGAAGAACCGGGGCCGCGCCCTCCAGGCGGGCATCATCGACAAGGACATGCCCATCCACATCTCCAACGTGATGTTGATGTGCGGCGAGTGCGGGCCGGTGCGGGCGGGCGCCGCCTTCAACGACTCGGGCCGCAAATACCGCCGCTGCGTCAAGTGCGGAGGCGAGGTATGAACGCCGCCCCCTCCGCCCCCCGCCTCAAGGCGCAGTACCGGGAGTCGGTGCGGCGGCGGCTGTTGGAGGAGCTCGGACTGGGCAACCCCATGCGGGTCCCCGCCTTGGAGAAGATAGTGGTGAACATGGGGGTGGGGGAGGCGGTCGGCGACCGCAAGCAGGTCAACTCGGCCATGGACGACCTGGCCGCCATCACCGGCCAGAAGCCCCGCCTCAACCGGGCGCGGCGCTCCATCGCCGGCTTCAAGCTGCGGGCGGGCAACCCGGTGGGCTGCTCGGCCACCCTCCGGGGCGACCGGGCCTGGGAGTTCCTCGACAGGTTGATTACCATCGCCATTCCCCGCATCCGGGACTTCCGGGGCCTCAGCCCCGATTCCTTCGACGGACGCGGGAACTACAGCTTCGGGGTGAGCGAACAGCTCATCTTTCCCGAGATCGACTACGACAAGGTAACGGCGGTGCGGGGCATGGACATCACGATCTGCACCACCTCCGCCGACGACCCCGGCGCCCGCGCCCTGCTGGAAGCGTTCGGCTTCCCGTTCCGGCGGGCGGCGCCTCTGAACTGAGAGACGGCTGGACGAGGACGACTGGAAGAAAATGGCCAAGAAATCGATGATCGCCAAGAACAAGCGCCGGGCGGAGCAGGTCGAGCGCTACCGGGAGCGGCGGGCGGAGCTGCTCTCCGTGATCAAGGATCCGTCTTCCTCCTTGGACGCCAAGAGGGAAGCATATGCGGCCATCGCCAAGATGCCCCGCGACGCCAGCCCCACCCGTTACCGGAACCGGTGCGGGATCACCGGCCGACCGAGGGGTTACCTGCGCAAGTTCGGCATGTCCCGCATCGCGGTGCGGGAGCTGGCCCACCGCGGTGAGCTCCCGGGCGTGATGAAATCTTCGTGGTGAGGCGGTGACCAGGCCATGATGACCGACCCGATCGCCGATATGCTGACCCGGATCCGAAACGCCAACATGGCGCTGCGCCCCGCGGTCTCGATGCCCTCCTCCAAGCTGAAGGAGCAGATCGTCAAGCTCTTGGCCTCAGAGGGCTATGTGGAGGGCTACGACGTGGCGCCGGCCGCCCTCGGGAACGAGCTGACCATCCGCCTGAAGTTCGCCGGCAAGGGCAACCGAGACCCGATCATCCAGGGCCTGCGGCGGGTGTCCCGGCCCGGCCGCCGGATATACAAGGGCGCCGACGAGCTGCCCCGCTCCCAGGGCGGGCTGGGAACCATCGTCGTCTCCACCTCCCAAGGGCTGCTGGCCGACCGCGAAGCCCGGCGCCGGCGGCTGGGGGGCGAGCTGATGTGCGAGGTCTGGTGAGATGAGCCGCATCGGAAAGATACCCGTCCCGCTGCCGTCCGGCGTAACGGTGGCCGTTTCCGGCGGGGACGTGACGGTGGAAGGTCCGAAGGGGTCGCTCCGCCGCACCTTCAGCGACCGGGTGAGGGTGGCGGTGGCCGACGGCCGATGCACGGTCAGCCGCCGCGACGACGAGAGCCGCAGCAAAGCCCACCACGGACTGACGCGGGCGCTGCTCCAGAACATGGTCACCGGGGTGTCCCAGGGTTACAGCAAGACCCTCAAGATCGTGGGGGTGGGGTACCGGGCGTTGCCCCGGGGAAGCGGGCTGGAGCTCCAGCTGGGGTTCAGCCACAACGTTTCCTTCCCGGCGCCCGACGGGATCGAGTTCGAAGTGCCGGACGCCTCCACCATCGTGGTGAGGGGCATCGACAAGGAGAAGGTCGGCCAAGCGGCCGCCGAGATCCGCCGGATCCGCCCGCCCGAGCCCTACAAGGGCAAGGGCGTCCGCTACGAAGGCGAGCAGGTGCGCCGCAAGGCGGGCAAGGCCGGGGTGTCGGCGGCATGAGCGGCGCCCGGGCCCGGGCCCGCCTCCGCCGCCGCCGGCGGGTTCGGAAGCGGGTGCACGGCACCGCCGCCCGCCCCCGCCTGGCCGTCTTCCGCAGCAATCGTTATATATACGCCCAGGTCATAGACGACGCGGCCGGCCGCACCCTGGCCGCCGCCTCGTCGCAGGAACGCAGCCTCCGCTCGATGACCTTGACCGCCGCCTCCGCCGCGGAGGTGGGGCGGCTGGTGGCGGGCCGGGCGTCCGAAGCGGGGGTCACTGCGGTGGTGTTCGACCGCGGAGGGCACCCCTACCACGGCCGGGTGAAGGCCTTGGCGGAGGCGGCGAGGGAGGGCGGCCTTGACTTCTAGAAGACGAAACGGCGGGGCGGATTCCGGACCCCAGTACGACGAGCGGGTGATCGAGATCAACCGCGTCTCCAAGGTGAGCAAGGGGGGCCGCCGGTTCTCGTTCACCGCCCTCGTGGCGCTCGGAGACGGCAAGGGCCGGGTGGGGGTCGGCTACGGCAAGGCGGCCGAGGTTCCCACCGCCATCCAGAAGGCCCTCGAAGCGGCCCGCAGGTCGATGTTCACGGTGCCGATGGCGGGCGCCACCCTCATCCACCAGGTGATCGGACGCCAGGGCGCCTCCCGGGTGCTGCTCAAGCCCGCCTCCCCCGGCACCGGGGTGATCGCGGGCGGCGCCGTCCGCCAGATACTCGAGGCGGCCGGAGTGCGCGACGCGTTGGCCAAGTCCCTGGGCGCCCCCACCCACCTCAACGTGGCGAAGGCCACCGTCAACGGCCTCAAGAGCCAGCGCCGCCCCGAGGAGGTGGCCAGGGCCAGAGGCAAGACCCCCGAGCAGATCACCCCGCCGGGGCTGCTGGCCGCCTACCGCTCCACCGAGATGACCAGGGGGTAGGAGATGCCGAAATCCAGGATCCGGATCACCCTGCGCCGCAGCCTGATCGGGCAGAAGCCCAAGACCCGCGCCACCGTCCGCGGCCTGGGGCTGCGCAAGCTGCACGCCGCCGTGGAACACCCGGACACCCCCGACATCCGGGGGATGGTGCATCGGGTCCGCCACATGGTAGAAGTGGAGGAGATATGACCGCCCAGCTCGAGCTCCATCACCTTCGCCCCGCCGAAGGGTCGAAGCGCAAGAAGATCCGAGTGGGGCGCGGCGAGGCCGGGCGGCGCGGCAAGACCGCGGGGCGGGGCACCAAGGGTTTGAAGGCCCGCCGGTCGGTGCGCCCCGGCTTCGAGGGCGGCCAGACCCCCCTGCAGGCCCGCATCCCCAAGCTGCGCGGTTTCAAACCCCATGACCGGGAGGAGTTCACGGTGGTGAACGTCGACAGCCTCGGTGTGTTCGAGGCGGGCGCCGAGGTCTCGCTCGACCTGCTCCGCCGCCGGGGCCTGGTGCGCAAGCGGGGCAAGGTCAAAGTGCTGGGCCGGGGAGAGATCGACCGCGCCCTGACGGTCGAAGCCCACGCCTTCAGCCGCACAGCCCGGGAGAAGATCGAGGCGGCGGGCGGGTCGTGCCGGGCAGTCCAGCGGTGAGGGTCCGTCCGGCGGGGCGCCGTCCGAGAGGAGCGGCGGGATGCTGAACGTCTATCGCTACATGTTCAAGATCCCCGATCTGCGGGGCAAGATCCTCTACACCCTGCTCATCTTCGCGATCTACCGGCTGGGGGCGGCCGTCCCGGTGCCGGGCATCGAGCTGGACCGCCTCGACGCCTTGGCCGGCCAGCAGCCGGGCGGCGCCTTCGGCCTGCTCAACCTCTTCTCGGGCAACGCCTTGGAGAACCTGTCGGTGTTCAGCCTGGGCATCCTTCCCTACATCACCGCCAGCATCATCATGCAGCTCTTGGCGGTGGTCATCCCCCGCCTCCAGAAGCTCCAGGACGAGGGGGAGTCGGGGCGGGCGGTCATCGTCAAATGGACCCGCATCGTTACGGTGGTGCTGGCCCTCCTCCAGTCCACCGGCATCACCTATCTGTTCAGCCGGGGCAGCAGCTTCACCGGCGGGGTGGTGCTGATCGACGACTACACGCCCACCCGGGTGGTGCTGATGGTGGTGACCATGACCGCCGGCACCGCCTTCGTGATGTGGTTGGGCGAGCTGATCACCCAGCGGGGGGTGGGCAACGGCATGTCCCTGCTGATCTTCATCAGCATCGTCGCCGCCCTCCCCAGCCAGTTCACGCTGATCTGGCAGTACACGGTGCCCGCCGGCCGGGCGCCCATCTTCGCCTTCATCATCCTGCTGTTCGCGGCCATGATCGTGGGGATCATCTACGTGGAGCAGGGCCAGCGGCGCATTCCCATCCAGTTCGCCAAGCGCATCCGAGGGCGGAGGGTGATGGGCGGCCAGAGCACCTACATCCCCCTCAAGATCAACATGGCGGGGGTGATCCCGGTGATCTTCGCCACCTCCATCCTGTTCTTCCCGGTGCTGATCTCTACCTCCATCCCCAGCACCGACGGCTTCTTCAACTCGGTGCGGGAGTTCATCAACGTTCACCTCGCCCCCTCCGGGTATGCGAGCGGGGCCACCAGCTGGCTGTACATCGGGGTGCTCTTCTTCCTGATCGTGTTCTTCACCTACTTCTACACCGCCATCCAGTTCGACCCGGTGCGGCAGTCGGAGATGATCCAGCGCCAAGGCGGATTCATCCCCGGCCAGCGGCCCGGCCAGCAGACCGCCCGCTACCTGGGGAGGATCCTCAACCGCATCACCCTCCCGGGCGCCGTCTTCCTGGGGATGATCTCCATCCTGCCCGCCATCGCCTCGGCCGTCTGGGCCATCCCGGTTGGGTTCTCCGGGGTGTCGATCCTGATCGTGGTGGGGGTGGCCTTGGAGACCATGAAGCAGATCGAGAGCCAGCTCACCATGCGCAACTACGAGGGGTTCCTGGTTTGAAGCTGCTCTTCCTGGGGCCTCCGGGAGCGGGCAAGGGCACCCAGGCGCAGCAGGTGGCCGCCGCGCTGGGCATCGTCCACATCTCCACCGGCGAGATGTTCCGCCGCCACATGGCCGGCGGCACCCCGCTGGGGGAGCAGGTGCGCCGGATCATCGACCGGGGCGACCTGGTTCCGGACTCCCTCACGGTCGAGATGCTCCTCGACCGCATCTCCGAACCCGATGCGGCCGCCGGATACATCCTCGACGGTTTCCCCCGCACCCTTCCCCAGGCCCGGGCCTTGGACGAGGCGGTAGGCGCCGGCGCCTTGGACTCGGCGGTGGTGCTGGAGGCCTCCGAGGCGGTGCTGGTCGAGCGGATGCTGGGGCGGGGGCGGGCCGACGACACCGAGGCGGCGGTGCGCAACCGCTTGGACGCCTACCGCCGCGACACCGCCCCGCTGATCGACTACTACCAAGAGCGCGGCATCGCGGTGCGGGTGCCGGGGGAGGGCGCGGCGGCGGCCATCACCGAGCGCATACTCGGCGTCCTGTGACCGCCTTCGACCGGCCTCGCGCCGCCGGCGCTCCGTTCGCGCGGATATGCAGCGGCCAGGGTTGACCGGTGGCCGTCACCATCAAGAACGAGCGCGAGTTCGCCAAGATGCGCAAAGCGGGCGAATGCGTGGCCGCGGTCCACGAGGCGGTGGTCGAGGCGGCCTGCCCGGGGGCGGCCCTCCAGAAGCTGGACGAGATAGCGGCGCGCGTCATCCGTTCTCGGAAATGCGAGCCTTCCTTTCTCGGATACCGGGGCGCCCCCGGTGTTCGATCGTTCCCCGCCCGCATCTGCGCCTCGCCCAACGAAGTGGTCGTCCATGGAATACCGGACGGTTACCGGCTGGAGCGGGGCGACATCCTCTCCATCGACGCCGGGGCCGTGTACGAGGGTTACCACGCCGACGCCGCCCTGACCTTCGGCATCGGCGCCGTCGACGAAGAGTCGGCCCGGCTGCTGGAGGTCACCCGCCGCGCCCTCTGGGCGGGCATCGACCAGGTGCGGCCGGGGGCCCGGGTGGGCGACATCGGCCACGCCGTGGAGCAGGAGGCCGCCCCCTACGGTTACGGCGTGGTGCGCGAATACGTGGGCCACGGCATCGGGATGGCCATGCACGAACCCCCTCAAATCCCCAACTACGGGCCGCCGGGCAGAGGGCAGCGCCTCAAGAAGGGGATGGCCGTCTGCGTGGAGCCCATGTTCAACCTGGGCGTCCGCCAGACGAAGACCCTGAAAGACGGCTGGACGGTGGTCACCGCCGACGGCCGCCGGTCGGCCCATTTCGAGCACACGGTGGCTCTCACCGTGGACGGCCCGGTGGTGATGACGGTGAGCAGCCTGCTTTCTGCCCGCCCGGAGGGTTGACCTTGGAGACGCCGAGCTCATCCGTTCTTCCCGCCTTTGCCTTCTCGAAGGATCAGGGTTAAGATGGTTCTTTCACCGGCGGCCGCCGGTGTATTTCGCGTGCCCGAAAGACGAGGTGCCAGGGTGAAGGTACGGGCCTCCACCAAGAAGATGTGCGACAACTGCCGCCTGATCCGCCGCCGCCGGAGGGTCTGGGTGGTGTGTTCCAACCCCCGCCACCGGCAGCGGCAGGGTTGATCATGGCGCGCATAGCCGGCGTCGACCTCCCCAGGGAGAAGCGGGTCGAGATAGGACTCACCTATATATACGGCATCGGGATATCCTCCTCTCGGCGGCTGTGCGGCGAGGCGGGGGTCGACCCCGGCACCAGGGTGCGCAACCTCACCGACGAGGAGGTGAGCCGGATCCGCTCCTACATCCAGACCAACCTGCAAGTAGAGGGCGACCTGCGCCGGGAGGTGGCGCAGAACATCAAGCGCAAGATGGAGATCGGTTGCTACCAGGGGCTGCGCCACCGCCGCGGCCTCCCGGTCCGGGGGCAGCGCACCCACACCAACGCCCGCACCCGCAAGGGCCGGCGGATGGCGGTGGCCGGTCACAAAAAAGTGAAGAAGTGAGGCAGGATTGGCCAGACAGCAGAGAAAGCAGCGCGTCCGCCGCCGCGAGCGCAAGAACATCGCCTTCGGCCAAGCGCACATCCGCGCCAGCTTCAACAACACCATCATCAACATCACCGACGTGAGGGGCAACACCATCGTCTGGACCTCCGGCGGTTCGGTGGGGTTCAAGGGCTCCCGCAAGTCCACCCCCTACGCCGCCCAAGTGGCCGCCGAAGAGGCGTCCCGCCGGGCGGGAGAGCACGGCATCCGCAAGCTCGAGGTGATCGTGAGCGGCAACGGGGCGGGGCGCGAGACCGCCGTCCGCACCCTCCAGAACATGGGCCTCGAGGTGGCCGGCGTCAAGGACGTAACCCCTATGCCCCACAACGGCTGCCGCCCCAAGAAGCGCCGGAGGGGTTGAAGGATGGCGCGTTATCTGGGTCCCCGCACCCGGAAGAGCCGGCGTCTGGGGCAGCTGCTCGACGACAACAAGTCGAAGTACTACGACCGACGCCCTTACCCGCCGGGCGAGCACGGCCGCCGCCGCTCCCGGCGCAGCAACGATTCCGACTATCTGCATCAGCTCCGCGAGAAACAGAAGATCCGCCAGATATACGGGGTGCTGGAGCGGCAGTTCCGCCGCTACTACGAGGAGGCGGCCCGCCGCCGGGGGATAACTGGCGACAACCTCCTGCAGATCCTGGAATGCCGCTTGGACAACGTGGTCTATCGGGCCGGCCTGGCGCGCACCCGGCCGCAGGCGCGGCAGCTGGTCAACCACGGGCATTTCAGGGTCAACGAGCGCAAGGTGGACATCCCCTCCTATCAGGTCAGGGCGGGCGACGTGATAACCGTCAAGCCCAAGTCCATGGATATGATCGTCATCCGGCATGCAGCCGACACCGCCGGCGGCCGCCGGGTTCCCGAATGGCTGGATGTAGGCCTCGACGAGCGGCGGGCGGCGGTGATCGACCTCCCCAGCCGGACACAGATCGACACGGCTGTACGGGAGCAGCTGGTGGTCGAGCTCTATTCGCGATAAGAATCAGGGAGGGCGGGGCTTTGCAAGCGTTGATCGTTCAACGTCCACAGATAGAGACTGAAGATATCGGCGAGGGGCGTTCCCGCTTCGTCGTCGAGCCTTTGGAGCCGGGTTTCGGCTACACCCTCGGCAACACCCTGCGGCGCACGCTGCTGTCCCGCATACCCGGCACCGCGGTCTCGTCCATCAGGATCGAGGGCATAGACCACGAGTTCACCACCATCCCCGGTGTGCAGGAGGACGTGGTGGACATAATCCTCAACATCAAGCGCCTGGTGGTGCGCATGGACGATTCCCTGCCGCAGGTGCTCACCCTTTCCAGTTCCAGCCGGGGGCCCGTCTCTGCCGGGAAGTTGGATGCGCCCAGCAGTGTGGAGATAGTCAACAGGGACCTCCACATTTGCACCCTGTCTGCAGGGGCCGAGCTGGAGATGGCGCTGACCATCGAGCAGGGGGTGGGGTACCGCAACGCCGAAGACAACAAGAAGAACCTACCGATCGGCACCATCCCGATCGACTCGATTTTCTCCCCGGTGCGCAAGGTGGCCTATCGGGTGGAGAACACCCAGGTGGGCCACATGACCAACTTCGACCGCCTGGTGCTCGATGTGGAGACCGACGGCTCCATCGGTCCGAGCGAGGCCTTGTCCTCGGCCGGCAAGACCCTCAGCGAGCTGCTGGGGTTGTTCGCCCGCATCGGGGAGGGGGTTGGGCTGGAGCTGGGTGACGTGGTGCCGGAGGACGGCATCGCCCAAGACCTCGACCTGCCCATCGAGACCCTCGACCTCTCAGAACGCCCCCGCAACTGTCTGCGGCGGGACGGCATCGAAACGGTGGGCGATCTGGTGGCCAAGACCAGCGAGGATCTGCTCGACATCACCAACTTCGGCCAGAAGAGCCTCGAGGAGGTGATCGCCAAGCTCGACGAGCTGGGCCTCAGCATCTCCTCCGCTCGGGATCGGAACAGCCGCTGATGCCCCGCCCCAGGAAAGGCAAGCGGCTGGGGGGCAGCCCCTCCCATCAGAAGGCCATGCTGGCCAACCTCGCCCAGTCCTTGATCTGGGACGGGCAGATCACCACCACCCTCACCAAGGCCAAGGTGCTCCGGCCCTATGTCGAGAAGATCATCACCAAGGCCCGCCGCGGCACCCTCCACTCCCGCCGCTTGGTGTTGCGCGACCTCACCGATCTTGAGGTGGTGACCAAGCTCTTCGACGAGGTTGCGCCCCGCTACACCCGCCGCCCCGGCGGTTACACCCGCATCGTCAAGCTAGGACCCCGCCGCGGTGACAACGCCGAGATGGCGGTCATAGAGCTGGTCTGATTCGTTGGCTGGCGCCGGGCCTGCCTCGGGGCGCCCGCCGGCCGCCTCGACATCCGCGGCTCACATGTTCTGCGCCGAGGGCAGTTGCTCGGCGGGGGGCGGCGGGTTCGTCATCGGAAATCCTTCCAGGGACGGCGGCGGGACTTGGGGGTCCACGCGAACTTCGAGCCTGGTCAACCTCTCCACGAGGGCGGCCATCCATGAGACGAGCTGGTTGAGCTGGCGTCCGTTGTCGTCGATTCGGCGTCCGTTGTCGTCGATTCGGCGTCCGTTGTCTTCGATCCGGCGGCTGAGTTCGTCGGCGCGGGCGGCTGCCCGGGCTTCGTTGTTGTCGATCCGGCGGCTGAGTTCGTCGGCGCGGGCGTCCGCCGAGGCGTTGGCCGAAGCAAACTCCGCCCGCATCTCGGTCCGCAGCGACGCCTGATCCTTGCGGTAGGCGCGGTGGGAGGCCGTCAGCCATCCCAGGACAGCGATGATGAGGGAACCCGTGATCGAGATGAGGATGTTGGTGAGATTTGGGTCGTTCATGAATTCAAGATATCACATTTTCGCCTCGCCGCATAGGGGTCTCTTCGAGAACTTTTAGCGCTCTTCGAGCGGGCTGGTAGCCTCTTCGAGGCCTGTCCCCGCCGGAGGTGCCTTTGCTCCGTCAGATAGTTTGCGCCGGACGGCTGGACAGATCCTTCTATTCGTCCTTGGTCTACGACCGCGCCGCGGGCGGCAACGCGGCGGCGGTGATCGCCTTGGCGGCGGCAATTCCCGCCTTCGCCGCCCGGCCCAACGTCTTTGCGGCGGTGTTGATCTTATGGAGCATCGTGCGGGCGGGCTTGGGGGCCTGGGTGCTGCGGGCGTTGGGGGTGCACCTTTTCAGGGGCTTCGGCGACATGTCCGCCGCCTTCCGGCTGGTCGGATTCGCCCACATCTGCCTCCTCCCGCTGGCGGCCAGGCCCTGGATAGAAGCGGACTGGCTGCGGCTCTTCCTGTTGATTCTCTCCATCCTCTGGTTCTTCCTGGCCCTTCGGGCCGCGGCCGAGGCCCTGTTCGGCATGGACCGCCTCCGCACCGCCGCGCTGGCCGCCGCCGGCCTGTTCGGCTGGTACGCCGGGACGGTGCTGCTCGGAATCCCCGTCTGAGCAGGCGGCCGCGGATCGTGCCCACCTACCGCCTCGACCTGTCGTACGACGGATCCGGGTTCCGCGGTTACGCCAGACAGCGGGACGTCCGCACCGTGCAGGGGGAGCTGGAGGCGGCTCTGGCCCGGATCCTCGGCCAACCGATTGCCACCGCCGCGGCCGGGCGCACCGACGCCGGAGTCCATGCTCTCCAGCAAGTGGCGTCGTTCGACGCCGAGGCGGCGGTGGACTGCGAACGCCTGCCCCGGTCCTTGACCAGGCTGCTGGGTCCCGAGATCGCCGTCTACTCCTGCTGCCGGGCGCCCGACGGATTCTCTGCCCGGTTCGACGCGGTCAGACGCGCCTACCGATACCGGATACTCAACCGCCTCTGCCCCGACCCCCTGCGCCGCTTCACCGTCTGGCACGTGGCCCAGCCGCTGGACGCAGCGGCGATGAACGAGGCGGTCGGCCATTTCGTGGGGGAACACGACTTCGCCTCCTTCTGCCGGTCGCCCAAGGGGGGCGGCTCGACCGTCCGCACCGTCGAGTCGGCCCGCTGGCGCCCCCTGGCAGGCGGCCTGATTTGCCTGGATATCGAAGGAGCGGCCTTTTGTCATCAGATGGTCAGGTCGATCACCTCCTTCGCGGTCGAGGTGGGCAAAGGCAAGATCCCGCCGGAAGACGCAGAGCGGGTGCTCGAAGCCAAGGACCGCAACGCCGCCCGCGGCGCGGCGCCCCCCTATGGCTTGGTGCTGCGGCGGGTGGACTACGATATGGCATTCGGAACCGGCGCCGTTAGGATGGGATCGTGAACCGAATGAAGACCTACTCTCCGAAACCGGCCGATATAGAGCGGCGTTGGTATGCGGTGGACGCCGACGCTGTGCCGCTGGGCCGCCTAGCCTCGCGGATCGCCCAGATACTCTCCGGCAAGGGCAAGCCGACCTACGCCCCCCATGTCGACGGGGGGGATTTCGTGGTGGTGGTCAACGCCGGAAAAGCGGCGGTTTCCTCCAACAAGAGCCGGGACAAGATCTACTACCGCCATTCCGGGTATCCGGGCGGCCTGAAGGAAGAGTCCTTCGAGAGCCTGATCGAGCGCCGCCCGCAAGCGGTGATCGAGCGGGCGGTGCGGGGAATGCTTCCCAAGAACCGGCTGGGGCGGCGGATGATCCGGAGGCTGAAGGTCTACGCAGGGCCGGACCATCCGCACCAGGCTCAGAACCCCGAAGCCCTCGACTTCGGCCTCCGCAAGGTGAGTTCCTGATGGCCGCGCCCAAGCCCCTCGTCCAAGCCACCGGCCGCCGCAAGGAAGCGGTGGCGCAGGTCCGTTTCTACAACGGCACCGGGGTGATGACCCTCAACGGACGCCCCTTGGAGAACTACTTTCCAACCATGGCCCGGCGCATGCGGGTGCAGGAGCCTCTGCGGGTGGCCAACATGGAAGGCCGCTACGACATCGCGGCCCGGCTGGCGGGCGGGGGGGCCAACGGACAGGCCGACGCCCTGCGCCTCGGCATAGCCCGCGGCCTGGTTGAACTGGACCCCGACCTGCGCAGGCCTCTGAAAAGGGCCGGGCTGCTCACCAGGGACGCCCGGGTGGTGGAGCGCAAGAAATACGGTCTCCGCAAAGCGAGGCGGGCGCCCCAGTACACGAAGCGTTAGATGGGCCGCTCCTCCCAGGCCTCCAAGGACGCCCCGCCTCCGAGCAGGAGAACAAACCTCCGCCGCTTCTCGGACGCCCGCATCTTGGAAACTTCCGGCTAGGTGCCCGGCCCCCCCCGGCGGCCCCGCCGGCTGTTCGGCACCGACGGCGTCCGGGGCGTTGCCAACCTCGATCTCGGCTTTCCTTTGGCGTTCGGCTTGGGCCGGGCGGCCGGAGAGCCGATCGGCGGAAGGGGGCCGGTGCTGGTGGGCCGCGACCCCCGCCGCTCGGGGGAGATGCTCTCCGCCGGGTTGCAGGCCGGCTTCCATTCCGTGGGGGTGGACACCGTCGATGCGGGGATGATTCCCGTGGGCGGCGTGTCCGCCCTGATTCCCGAGTTGGACGCCCGGCTGGGAGTGATGGTGTCGGCCTCCCACAACCCCGCCCCCGACAACGGTTTCAAGTTCTTCGACAGCCGGGGGGCCAAGCTGGACGACGACGCCGAAGCCGCGATCGAAGCCAGGCTGGAGCGGGGGGCGCCCTGGGCGGCGCCGGCCGGAGCGGGGATCGGCGTGCGCCGCCCTCTGCCCGACGCGGTCGACCGCTATCTGGCCGGGATCATCCGCCAGACCCGGCCGGGCGCGTTTTCGGGGCTGCGCCTGGCTCTCGACTGCGCCAACGGAGCGGCTTCGGGCGCCGCACTCCGCCTGTTCGAGGAGCTGGGCGCCGACGTGGAGGAACACTTCGGAGCGCCGGACGGCATGAACATCAACGAAGGGTGCGGCGCAACCCAACCCGAGAGCCTGGCGGCGCTGGCCGACGGGCGGATCGGCCTGTGCTTCGACGGCGACGCCGACCGCCTCATCGCGGTGGACGAGGACGGCCGGCCGGCCAACGGCGACGTGATCCTGGCCGTGATCGCCCGTCATCTGCACCGCCGGGGGGAGCTCGACCGGGTGGCGGCCACCGTAATGTCCAACCTGGGGTTCAGGCGGGCCATGCAGCAGGCGGGGATCGAGCTGATCGAGACCCGGGTGGGCGACCGCTACGTGCTGGAGGCCATGCTGGAGTGCGGAGCCTTCCTGGGCGGAGAACAGTCCGGCCATGTGATCTCGCTCGACCGCGCCCCCACCGGAGACGGACTCCGCACCGCCGTCCGGCTCTTGGAGGTGGCGGCCGCGTCCGGCCTCCCGCTCCGCGACCTGCGCCGCCGCGCCATCGTCGAGTTCCCCCAAGTCTTGGAGAACGTACCGGTCCGCTCCAAGGATCTGGAGGGCGCCGTCCGCACATGGGAAGCCGTCCGGACAGTCGAAGCGGAGCTGGGCGAAGACGGAAGGGTCCTGGTCCGGGCTTCCGGCACCGAGCCGGTGGTCCGCGTGATGGTGGAAGCCCCCGCCATCGAAGCCGCCCGCACCGCGGCCCGCAGCCTGGCCGCCGCCGTTGCCGCCGACCTCAGCTGAGAATCCGGCAGACCAAACCGAGTCCGCGCCCAGAAGTCCAGCCCCGCGAGTGCGCCGGCCGGTGTATGCTGGATGCGGTATCCGCAGAGGACGGCCGGGGGTGTGCGATGGCGACTCAAGAACAGGTTCGGGATCATGTGGACCGCAACTATGCAGCTTTCAAGGAGCTTCTTCCTGATCTCCTCAGGGACAGCGCCGGCAAGTGGGCTTTGATGCGTAATGAAAAGCTGGAGGCGATATTCGACACGGCGCTGGACGCCTACACTGCGGGTACCCTGCTCTGTATCGACAGGCTCTTTTCAATCCAGGAAATACGGTCTCACCCGGTGGATCTGGGATGGTATTCATATGCCCTGCCTTAGCGGAGAGTACGACCCTGCAGTAGGGGTGCTTCTTGAAGTAAGGGTTCTGCCAGGTGGTAGTACAGACCCACGTATACAGCCTGATATTACTCAGGCTCCTATGGTAAGGGCGCTGATGGATACAGGTGCTGATCATACTTGCATCTCACCTATGTTTGCCCGGTCTCTTGGTTTGCAACAAGTAGGCAAGATTCCGGTAACCGGGGCAACTGGGACAGCCGAGATGAATCAATATCTAATAGACGTAATACTTCAGTTTAGCCCGAATATTGTTGTTCCTAACCATTTAGTAGCAGAGCTGAATTCAGATCACCCGAACTATAAGTTGCTGATTGGAAGAGACATAATATGCAAGGGCATATTCGTTATGGAGTTCAGTGGCCGCTTCTCCTTTTCAATATAGGCGCTCCTCGGTCCGCAGACTACGCCGTGCCGAGTGGAACTGGGTGGTTCACATATCTGTCTTGATGGGCAGTCGTTCATGTAAGGCTCGGCGACCGCATACCCCCGCGCCGAGGCGCGCCTCGACCTCGAGCGTCACATCTAGCCGAGGGCCGATGCGCCCAGCCGCTCGAGGCGGTTCCGTTTCTAGTAATGTGGGGCCGGGCCGCAGCAACGGGGTTGGGAGGCGAGCATGTGCGGAATCGTAGGCTATGTGGGGCCGCGGTCGGCGCAGGATGTCTTGGTGCACGGGCTGCGGAGGCTGGAGTACCGGGGCTATGACTCGGCCGGTTTGGCCGTGGCGCACAACGGGTCGGTGGCCGTATCGAAGGCCGAAGGCAAGCTGGACCGCCTGCTGGCCCGCCTGGAGCAGTCCCCGCTCCCAGGGCGGTCGGGCATCGGCCATACCCGCTGGGCCACCCACGGCGCCCCGTCCGACCGCAACGCCCACCCCCACAGCGACGACTCCGGCGATTTCGTGGTGGTGCACAACGGAATCGTCGAGAACTACCGGCTCCTGCGCGGCGATCTCCAAAGCAAAGGCGTCGAGTTCCGCTCCGAGACCGACACCGAGGTGCTGGCCCATCTGCTGGCCCTCGAATACGACGGCGACCTGAAGGAGGCTGTCCGCCGGACGGTGCGCCGGGCCGCCGGCGCCTACGCCTTGGCGGCGATGACCTCCCGCGAACCGGGCCGAATCGTGGCCGCCCGCATGATCAGCCCCTTGGTGGTGGGGTTGGGGGAGGGGGAGACCTTCCTGGCCTCCGACATGCCGGCGGTGCTGGACTACACCCGCCGCTTCTTGATCGTCGAGGACGGCGAGATCGCCGAAGTAACCAGGGACGGGGCCCGGATCGAGACCCTTGACGGCCGCCCCGTCGAGCGCTCTTCCTTCACCGCCGAATGGGACGCCGCCTCGGTCAGGAAGGCCGGTTACGACCACTTCATGCTCAAGGAGATACACGAGCAGCCCGAGGTCATCGCCCGCATCCTCGGCGCCCGCATCCAGGAAGGCGAGGCGCCGGCCGGCCTGTCCTGGGCGGCGGGCGATCCGGCCGATGTCCAGAAGATATGGATCACCGCCTGCGGCACCGCCTACCACGCCGGCCTGGTGGGGCGGGTGATGTTCGAGCGCTTGGCCGCCGCCCCGGCCGAGGCGGCCTACGCCCATGAATTCCGCTACGCCGACCCCCTGATCGACGACCGCTCCCTGACCCTGGCGGTGAGCCAGTCGGGCGAAACCGCCGACACCCTGGCCGCCGCCCGTCTCGCCCGCCGCCGCGGTTCCCGCCTGCTGGCCCTCACCAACGTGGTGGGTTCCAGTCTGGCCCGGGAAGCCGACGAGGTTCTCTACACATGGGCGGGGCCGGAGATTTCCGTCGCCTCCACCAAGGCCTACCTCGCCATGCTGGTGGGGGAATGCCTGCTGGCCCTCCGGCTGGGGCGGTCGAGGGGCGTCATCGGCCCCGGCCGGGAGCGGGCGCTGGTGGAAGAGCTCCGCACCCTCCCCGACAAGGCCGCCTCCGTCCTCGCCGACCAGGAGCCCCTGCGCCGCTTGGCCGAGGAGCTGGCGGAGGCGTCCAGCGTCTATTACATAGGCCGCGGCCTCGACTACGCAACCGCCATGGAGGGCGCCCTCAAGCTGAAGGAGATCTCCTATATCCACGCCGAAGCCATGCCCGCCGGGGAACTGAAGCACGGCACGCTGGCCCTGGTAACCGAAGGCACCCCGGTGGTGGCGGCGGCCACCCAGCAGGACGTGCACGGCAAGATGCTCCTGGGCCTCCAGGAGGTGAAGGCCCGGGGCGCCTTGGCGGTCGCGGTGGCCTACGAGGACGACGACGAGATCGGCCTGGCGGCGGACCGCGTCCTGCGGGTGCCCCGCACCGACGATCTGCTCTCCCCGATCCTGGCCGCCCTTCCCCTCCAGCTGCTCGCCTACCACACCGCCTGTTTGCTGGGCCGCGACGTCGACCAACCGCGCAACCTGGCCAAGAGCGTCACCGTCGAGTAGACGGCGGGCGGCGGATACATGCGCATCGTCGGGCTGGGGGTGGACCTGGCCGACATCTCCCGGGTCGAGCGGTTGCTGGCCCGCTATCCCCGTTTCGCCCGGCGTTGTTTCACCCGCCGCGAACAGGAGTACGCCGAGCGCTTCGCCCGCCCCGCCCGCCGCTACGCCGCCCGCTTCGCCGGCAAGGAGGCGGTGATGAAGTCGCTGGGTGTGGGGTGGCGGCGGCTGCGGTGGACCGACATAGAGATAACCGGCGGGGGCAAACCCGCCGTCGTTCTGACCGGAACGGCCGCTGCTCGCGCCGCCGCCTTGGGCGTTACCCAGATCGAAGCCGCCATAACCCACACCGACGCCGCCGCCTTGGTGTTCGCGGTGGCCCTGGGCGAACACCCGCAACCCGATAATTCACGAGAGCGGCTGGACGCCGAAACTTGTCACACCCCCCTGGTACCTTGGGGCGGTACAGAAACCGCAGCCGGTCCGGATGCTGCGGTCATACAGAGGCCGCTCCTCCCAGAGCCGAGGGTTCCAAGGGCGGAGCGGCCGACCTGGCTGTGCCGAGGCGGATCGGGCGCAGAGGGCCGCAACACGTCCTCTGTGTCCGAAGACGGTGGTTCGGAGGCGGCGGGGGCGGGGTTCCCGGCGAAGCCGGGGCGGGGGGCGGAGAACGCGAAAACTCGAGGGATGGTCTTGAGGGGGCGTTCTTCGGGAGACGGGGATGCCTTCCGGCGTCCGAAGGGTGCTGATGTTTGGGCCGCTGGGTGTTCCTCTCGTTCGGATCCGGCCTCAGGGGGCGAAGTCGAAGACGATGTTGTCGAGGCTGGCTTCGACGTCGCGGGAGTCGTTGTGGAGGATGATGGTCAGCTTCTGTGAGCCGCAGTCGCCGAACTCGTCGCAGGTCAAGGGGCCGATGATCCCGCCGAAGTCGGTTGCGTACACCGCTTCCCGCAGCGCATGGCGGTCGATGTAGAGGGTGCCGTCCACCTCCACCGCCGTCTCTTCTACGGCGGCGAGCAACATGGTGGCGGCGTCGTAGGAGTGCGCCCAGTATCCGGCGGTCGGCCCCTCTCCGTAGGCCTCTTCGTAGTCGTCGAGGAGCTGGTCGGCCGTCTTGCCCGTGCGGCTGTTGCGGTTGGCGCCGAACCGCAGGTCGGGTCCGGATAGGTAGACGCCTTCGGATTCGGGCAGTTCCATGAAGTTGTCGGTCAGCAGCGCGGCCGAGGCGATCAGTACCGTGTTCTCCAGGCCCGCCGTTCCTCCGACCTGCTGGGCGATGAACCCGCCCTCGGGCATGAAGATGGGGATGAACAGGGCCTGCGGCTGCCCGGCGGCGGTCTCGGTGAGCACCGCGGTCATGTCGGTGTCGCCCTTGTTGACGGAGGTGAACGCCGTCATCTCCCCGCCCAAGGCCTCGTAGGCGTCCTTGAAGGCCTGCGCCAAGCCCTGTGTGAAAGGGTCGCCGTCGTGGATGGCGGCGGCGGTGTCGAGGCCCAGCTCTTCCTTCACGAAGGAGGCCACCGCCCGGCCCTGGTAGAGGTCGTTGCTGGAGGTGCGCAGATAACCGGGGTTCCAGCCGGTCCCCGGGGTGCCTTCCAGGTCGGAGGTCAAGGCGGGGGAGGTGTTGGAGGGCGAGATCATCACCATTCCCGCCTCCGAGATCAGAGGCGACACCGCCACCGCCGCCGCCGAACAGGTCGTCCCGATCACCCCCACCACGTCCGGGTCGGCGACGATCACTTGGGCGGCGGCTTGACCCCCTTCGGCGGAGCAGAGGTCGTCCAACCCCCCGCCGAGGGACACCTCCCGCCCGGCGACCGGTCCGTAGTCGGCCACCGCCAGCTCGACCCCCCGCTGGTTGGGAGTCCCCAGGTTGGCCTGGTCGCCGCTGATCGAGTTGAGCGAGCGGATCTGGATATTCTCGCCGGGGCGGACTTCCACCGCGCCCAGCGGCCCCGGGATGAACTCCTGCGCTTGGGCTGCGGCGGCGTCCTGGGTCGAGGCAACGGTTTCCTCCGCCTGTCCGCCCCCGCAGGCCGCGGCCGCCAAAGCCAGCGCCGGCCCTACGATGCCGATTCTCATCTTCATGTTCTCGCTCCCGCCCGCAACCTAGGTGGCCAGGGCAATAACCGCGCCGAAGAGGGCCAGGCTCGTTGCCGCCATCCCTCCGGCCATCCAGTAGGCATTGGTGACCAAGCGCCGATCGAGGGTCGCGCTGTGTTTCTCGAGGGCGATGCAGAATTCCGCGCCCTGCTCCTTGAGGGCGGCGTGGAATTCTGTTCCTTGTTTCTCGAGGGCGGCGTGGAATTCTGTTCCTTGTTTCTCGAGGGCGGCGTGGAATTCTGTTCCTTGTTTCTCGAGGGCGGTGCCCTGCTCCTTGAGGGCGGCGTGGAATTCTGTTCCTTGTTTCTCGAGGGCGGCGTGGAATTCTGTTGATTGTTTGTCGAGGGCGGCGTAGAACTCTCTTCCTTGGTCTTTGAGGGCGGCGTGGAATTCTGTTCCTTGTTTCTCGAGGGCGGCGTAGAACTCTCTTCCTTGGTCTTTGAGGGCGGCGTGGAATTCTGTTCCTTGTTTGTCGAGGGCGGCGTAGAACTCTCTTCCTTGGTCTTTGAGGGCGGCGCTCAGCCGTTCGACGGCGGCGGTATGTTCCGCGCCCTGCTCGGTGAGGGCGATGTGGAATCCAGAGACGGCCTGGACCATTTCCAACCGGAGCTCGGCCGCCGCGCCGCCGCCCTTGGGGTCGTCCACCAGATCATCTGTTACTGCCGTCACGAAGGCTCCTTCCTGCACCGAACGCCTGTCCCGGCTGGAGCAGCGCCGCCGCCGCTCCTGATCGGTCACGGCCAACATAGTTGATTCTGCCCGCCTACACCGCCGAACCTGGGGGATTTTTTTAGCACTCCAAGGGTTTTCGGTATGTCAGGCGAACAGACGGGCGCTCTCGGCGAGGCGGCGGGCCAGCTCAGGGACGTCGGAGTCGGACACGTTGGCGAAGGCCAGCCGCAGACAGTTGTCCTGGCCGGGGCCGAACATGTCACCCGAGAGCACCAGCACCGCCAGCTCCTCGTACAGCCGCCGCGCCGCCTCTCTGGCCGGAACCCCCTCGAAGGGATGGCGCAGGTACACGAAGTGCCCGCCCGCCGAGGCCACCTCGTAGGGGCGCCCGCCCGCCGCCCTGACGAACTCCCCGATCCGGCGGTGGATCTCCCCGGCCCTGTCCTCCACCCACCGCCCCAGATGGCGCAGCCCGTAGAGCGCCGCCTCCTGCCCCAGGCGGTTGGGGCAGATGGTGAGGCAGTCCGCCGCCTTCTCGACCTCGGCCAGCAGGCCGGGGGAGGCGGCCAGGCTACCCACCCGGTACCCGGGTACGGCGTAGGTCTTGGAGAAGCTGCCTATGTGTACGACGTGACGATCCCACTCCGGATCCCCGAACAGCCGGTGGGCCGCGCCTCCGGCTCCGCCCCGGAAATGCCGGTAGGCCTCGTCCAGGATCAGATAGATCCCTCTGGCGGCGGCCAGATCCGCGAAGGCCGATATGAGTTCCGGCGGATACACCCGCCCGGTCGGGTTGTTGGGCGTAACCAGCACCACCGCCCTGGTCCGCTTGGTCAGCAGGGCGGCGGCCTCCTCGGGGGAGGGGAGCATCTGGCCGGAGCAGGGCAGGTAGACCGCCTTCACGCCGCTGATGCTCAGCCACATGTCGTGGTTGAAGTAGTAGGGGACCGGCAGGATCACCTCGCTGCCCGGCTCGCACAACGCCGCAACCGTCAGGCAGAAGGCCTGGTTGGCCCCGGCGGTAACCGCCGTCTGCTCAGGGCGCACCGCCGCTCTGTAGGAATCGGACATCTCGCCGGCTATCGCCTCCCGCAGCTCCGCCTCCCCCAAGACCGGCCCGTAGCGGGACGCCGACCGATGATCCAGCTCCGCCATGCGCTGCTGCAGTCCGGCGGCGGGCGGGTAGCCGGGGGCGGCCTGGGACATGTCGAGCAGGGGTAGGTCGACCGCCGGCGGCCCGGCCGCCCTCCAAGCCCGCACCTCGCAGATGGGCGAAGCCGGCGCAGCCCGAATGAGGCGGCTGATCATCTGTCCGCCCGCTCCCCCCGGCGGAGGGGTATGGACGGGTTCTCTCCCAGGCCGGGCGCCGCCGCCCGGGCGGCCGGGTCGCCGTGGCCGGACAGCTTCACGGGGTTGCCCGCCATTTCCACCGCCGCTCCGTCCGGCAGGTCCACCGACACGATCATGTTGCGCGCCCGCACCCCCGGATCGTTCACCACCGCCGCTATGTCGTTGATGGGCCCGCACGGCACCCCCGCCCGCTCCAGACGCTCCAGCCACTCCGCCGCCGCCCCGCCCGCCAACACGCCCTCGATCTCGGCCGTCAGCGCATCGACGTGCTCGGTGCGGCGCCGGTTGTCGGCGAAACGTCCGTCCGCCGCCAGGTCATCCCGGCCGAGCACTCCGCACAGCCTGCCGAACAGGGCGTCGTTTCCCGCCGCGATCACCAGCGGCCCGTCCGCCGCCTCGAACACATCGAAGGGGGTGATCGAAGGGTGGCGGGCGCCCAGCGGCCCCGGCGCCTCTCCGGCGGCCCCGTACCGGGCGATGGCGTTCTCCAAGACGGCCACCTGGCAGTCGAGCATGGCGATGTCCACCAGCTGCCCTTCTCCGGTGCGCTCCCGGTCGTGGAGGGCGGCCAGGACGCCCACCGCTGCGAACAGCCCGGCGGCTATGTCTCCGATCGAGGCCCCCGCCCGCACCGGAGGCCCGCCCGCCTGCCCCGTCAGGCTCATGAGCCCGCCCATCGCCTGCACCACCAGGTCGTAGGCGGGCCTTTCCGCATACGGCCCCGTCCGACCGAACCCCGACACCGCCGCATACACCAGCCGCGGCCAACGGGCGTGCAGGGCCTCCCACCCGTACCCCAGCCGCTCCATGACCCCAGGGCGGAAGTTCTCCACCAACACGTCCGCCTCCGCCGCCAGCCCTTCGAACTCCCGCCTGCCCGCCGGGTCGTCCAACCGCAGCGCCCTCGATTCCTTGCCGCGGTTGAGGGACTCGAAATACATGCTCCTCCCCCCCGCGAACGGCCCCACCCGCCGGGCGTCGTCCCCCCCGTCGGGATGCTCCACCTTGACGACCCTCGCCCCCAGATCGGCCAGCACCATAGTGGCGTACGGGCCGGCCAGCAGCCGGGTGAGGTCGAGGACGGTGATATCGGATAGAGGCCCTGCCATGCCGCCGAACTGTAGTTTGACCTGCCGGAAGGCGGGGCGGCCTTCCGCCCGGGCCCTCCTGCCCGCTGCTTCCCTGCAGGCGCTTCCTTCCGGAAGCAACGCGCCGTTGCGGTGCTCGGCTGTTCTGCCGGCAGCCGAGCGTGTGACTGGTGGTTGGCGGCAATGCTGTTGCTGCCGCTGCCGGCGGTGTGCGGACGGGGACCGGTGGAGGAGGTTTGTGGTCCGGCGCAACCGGTGAAGAAGCCTCCGTCTGTGAATCACCGAGAGCGAAGACGCCTGACCCCCCCCGGTTGCCGGGGTTGAAACAACGCGGATGCTATTATCCACAGGCCAAGAGGGAGGCTTCATAAGTGCTAGCAGCGTGATCCGGCCGGAGGGCCAAAAATGACCGGGGCGCGCCCCCGCCGGCCGGGCATGCCCCTTTGGATCGCCGCCGCCGCTGTGGTCTTGTCGGCTTCGGTCTTGGCCGCCGCCCCCGCCTCGGCCGCCGTCGGCGAGGCCGACCACCTTCCTGATTTCTCCGCCTGTGCGGGCCCCGCCCTCGAGCCGCACGGTTTTGCAGACACCAGAGGCGACGCCGCCGAGGCGGCCATCGACTGCCTGGTCCACTACCGAATAACCAAGGGCAAGGGGCCTTCGTCCTTCGCCCCTGAAGAGACCGTCACCCGCCTGCAGATGGCCCTGTTCCTGGCCCGGGCCGCCCGCCCCGCCGGAATCAGTCTGCCCGATGCGGCCGTTGACCAGGGGTTCGAGGATATCGAGGGGTTGCCCGAGGAGATGAGGGACGCTGTCAACCGAATGGCGAAACTCGAGATCATGACCGGCGCCTCAGAGCGGCGGTTCGACCCGCAGGGGTTGGTGACCCGCCGGGACATGGCAGTGTTCTTGGCCCGGTTCTTGGAGCTGGCCGAAGTCGGGGAGGGCGGAACGGCCATCCGCGCCGTCGTCTCGGACGAGAATCTGTTCAGGGACGTGTCCAGCCTTCCCCGCGAGGTGGAAAACGCAATCTACCGGTTGTACGAGATGGGGGTCACCAAGGGCGCCGCAGATACGGCCTTCGCCCCCGCCGCCCCGGTGACCAGAGCTCAGATGGCCTCTTTCATCACCAGGGCGCTGGCCCACACCAACGCCCGCCCCTCAGGAGTAACCGTCCAAGGGCCGGCTGGAGAGGTGGTCGAAGGCGGGGAGGCCGATATCCTGGTCTCGCTGCGAGACCGTTTCCACCGGCCGATCCGGGACAGCTACGTCGACGTCTTCTCGATGGATCTGGATCTGGACATCGAGAAGGCTTTCGACCGAGACGGCAGCTGTTCGACGCGGCTCGAGAACCGCCGCCCTCCCTTGGGGAGCCGCACCTGCGCGATCGACGTCTCCGACCTTCTGACCGACCCGTTCGGCAACGCCGTGGATTCCATCCAGGTGGACAGCGGCCTGGTTCTGTGGGCTTGGACGGGCGGCCTCGACGCCGAGTTCGACCGAGACCGCGCGGAGGCCCGCTCCTTCGTGATCCGCACCTCCAAACCCCCGGCAAATCTGGAGATAACCGACGATATGAAGGAAGGAGCCGAGCTCCTGGCTTTCGGCAGTTCGATCACCTACACCCTCCAGCTGGTGGATCGAGACGGAGAACCAGTGCCCGAAGCCCGCATCGTCTGGGTGAGCAGCACCATCGAAGTCGACGGGGTGGTCAGAGAGCAGGAGGCGAGAAACTACCGGACCGACAGGTCGGGCCGGCTCACCTTCACCTTCCAGGAGAGAGACCCCGACCGGACCGACGACGACGATACGGTAACCCTCGACTTCGACGTGTCGCCGTCCGATTTGGCGGTGCAGGACGAGACCACCCTGGGAGGAGGTTCCGGCCCCGGAGGCGCCTTCCGGACGACGGCGACCTGGTCCGAGGAAGCGCCGGCGCCCGCGCATCTGCAGCTCATCCAGGAACCGTTGTTCCACGTCGCGTCCGACCGCGACCGGGGCGCCGTCAACTCGGTGCAGGCGCTGCTCACCGACCAATACGGCGACCCGGTGCGCGGGCAGCGGATACTGTTCTCTTCCCAGGACGAGCTGGGCCTCGGGGAGGAGCAGTTCCAGCGCCACACCAGTTCCCGGGGAATCGCCACCGCCCGCTACCAGCGGGATTCCGAGTACGCCGGGGTGGAGGAGATACGCGCCGAAGTGGTCGACGCAGACCCGGCCATCGAAGCGGACCCGGTAACCCACTACTGGGTCGAGCCCTACCGGGCGGGCCCCCGGCGCGGGGTCTCCATCCTCGAGGCCGACTACGAACGGAATCTGTTCGTGAGCACCGACCTCAGGCTGTACGCCTACGACCGAAACGACCGTTTCAGGATCAACGGCGTTACCGCTTCTCTCGAGGAGTTCGAGGCCGCGGTCGAGGAGAGACGGCTTTCGACCGTAGACGTAGACATCGGTTCACTGGATGCGTCCTCTGTCAACCGGTTCGACCTGAGGGCTTGAGGCTGACGGCATGAGGGCGCGGCGGCGGACGGCGTGGGCGGCGGCCAGGGGCGCCCTGGCTGCTCTGCTGCTGGCGGCGGGATTGGCCCCGGCCGGGGCGCCTCCGGCGGGGGCGGAGGACGGCCGGCCGGACAACACCGCCCGCTATTCGGCGTGCTTGGGGAAGGCGCTGGCCCCGGCCGGGTTCACGGACATGGAAGGCAGCTTCGCCGAGGACGCGGTCAATTGCCTGGCCTACTACGGGGTCGCTCGGGGCACCGCCTCGGGGCTGTTCTCGCCGGGCAACTCGGTTACCCGCTGGCAGATGGCGCTGTTCTTGCTGCGGGCGGCGGAGGCGGCCGGGGCCGACCTGGCGCCGCCGGAAGATCAGGGCTTCACCGACATTTGGTCCTTGGGGTCGTCTACCCAGAACGCCGTCAACCAAATGGCCGCGCTGGGGGTCACCAGGGGAACCGCCGAAGACCGCTTCTCTCCCTACGGGTTGGTCACCCGCCTGCAGATGGCGCTGTTCCTGCACCGCTTCATGGCGGAGATCCCGATCGGGGAGGGCGGGACCGAAGTCGGGGAGGCGTCGCCGGACGACACCCAGTTCGAGGACATAGACACCCTCTCCGCCTCCGCCGAGCGGGCAGTGCTGGTCATGTACGAGATGGGCATCACAGCTGGCGCTTCGCCGAATCGTTTCTCGCCCCACGACCGGGTGAACCGGGGCCAGATGGCGGTGTTCCTCGCCCGCGCCTTGGACCACAGCAACGCCCGCCCGGCGGGGGTGACCATTCAGGTCGATCAGGCGTCGGTGGCCGCCGGGGACACCATAGACCTGCATTTCTCGGTGCGGGACGATAGGCGCCGTCCGGTGACGGGTGCGCCTCTAGACCTCTTTTCTGCCGCTTCCGGCCGGGTGCGGGAGGCCTTCGACGATCTGGGGTACTGCTCCGGGGAGGTGCAGGAGGTGTTCACCGGGCAGGTGTGTCAGATCGACTCCCGCGACCGGCGCACCGACGACCTGGGCAATGTGTTCGCGGCTATCGAGATCTCCGAGAGCAGGGTGTTCTGGGCTTGGACGGGCGCCCGCCTCGATGCCTTCAGAGACGGGACGACCGAGGCCGGCCTGATCGAGATCACCGCTGCGCAGCCGGCAACCCGATTGGTGGTGGAGGACGACATGCGCCGGGGGGCGGCCCGGCTGCGGCTGGGCGAGCCGGTCACCTTCACGATGCAGCTGACCGACCGCTTCGGCAACCCGGCGGCGGCGGACGGGAGGGGGGTGCGGGTGTCCACCCGGATCGACGAGGGAGGCGCCAGGGGCCGGACGGTGATCAAGACCCACCCCACCGATTCCTTCGGGCGGCTGAAGCTGACCTTCCGCCAAATCGACCCCGACCCTTCCGATGATTCCGACGACGACTACATCCAGCTGGTGATGGCTGTAACGGCCGGGCGCCTCGAGGTGGTGGACCGCACCACGGTGCGGATCCTGGGCGGCGCCCCGGCGGCCCTCCGCTGGGTGGAAGAAGAGGCCGAACCCTCGCTGCTCCGGTTGAGCCAGGGGCAGGCCTACAACCTGGTGTCGGAGGCCGGCGCCGGCGCGGCCCATCTGGTGATAGCCGACTTGTTGGACCAGTACGGTGAGCCGGTGGAAGGGGCCAGGCTGGAGTTCACGTCCGATGACCGCCGGGGGGTGGGGCCGTCCGCCCAGAGCAGAATCACCGACTCCCAGGGAACAGCCATCCTCAGGTATCTGCGGGACGGAACCAGCCCAGGCACCGAGACCATCACCGTCCGGGTGCCGGATGCGGAAGGGGTCGAGGCGGCCGAGGTGCACCACCATTGGGCAACCGCGCACCGAGCCACAGGCGTGTTGGGAGCGAAGATACTGGCGGTCGACCTGAACGACGACGTGATAATCCTGTATCCGGACTTCCCGGCGCTGATACGCTACGACTCCAACGACGAGTTCAAAGTGGAGGGCCGCGCCCGCAACTTCATCGAGTTCGAGGCCGTCCTCCGGTCGGGCAGCTACGAACGGCTATCCTTCTTCGACTACTCGCCAGAAGCCTCTGCCGTCAACAGCTTCGATCTGTCCAACGTAGCAATCTACGACTCCGCCTGACCCTCGGCGCGTTCTCCGACCCGCCTGGTTCGCGGTCTCCGCTCTTGCGCGCCCCATCGCCCCGCCCCCCAACTTCCGGCCTGCTGCCTTGCCGCCCGCCGTTTCAGCCTGAATCCACCGATGGGTGGGGGTCTTGCAGGTGGAAATGCTGGGAGTGCCCTCCTTGACCCGGGATGACAGCCGTAGTAATAAGCGGGCTTCGGCTCTGGAGAGGAGGCGCTTCGGGGCCAAGGCGGCGGTGAGCCTTTCAATCCTACTGCCGGGGCGGTCAGCCCGCCCCCGCCTCGTCGATCACGGCCAGGAACCGGTCGATGTCGGCCCGGTTGTTGAACACGTGAGGGTCCACCCGGAGCATCTTCCCGTAGTGCCAACCGTCCACGCCCCGCCGCCTCATCAGGGCGCACATCTCTGCGGCCCGCTCCATGCGCACCGCCGCGATCCCCGCCCGCCTGGACGGATCCGCCGGGGTGTACAGGCCGAGGCCGCGGGAGGTCAGCTCGGCGATGCAGTAACCGGCCAGGTCCAGCACGTAGTCCTCCACCTCGGCCATGCCGACGCCGGCCAAGATCTCCAGACCGGGGGCGGCGGCGGCCAGCCCCAGCAGAGGCGGCGCTCCGAGGCGGAACCGGTCGGCGCCGGGTTTGGGTTTCAGGACGCGCTCGGCGGGGGGTGTGTCCGCCTCGTACCGAAACCCCGACAGCCCCGCCCGGGGCGGCAGCCGGTCCAGATAGCGCCGGTCCACGTACAGGAACCCCACCCCCGCCGGCCCCAGCAGCCACTTCATGGCGCCGCAGGCCAAGAAGTGCACCCCCCACCCGTGCACGTCTATCTGCAGGGCGCCCGCCGACTGCATGGCGTCCACCGCCAAGGCCGCGCCCCGCTCTTCGCACAAGGCGCCCAAGGCTTCGAGGTCGTGCCGGAACCCGGTCATCTCGTTGACGTGCGACACGCTCACCGCAATGGTGCGGTCGTCCACCGCCTCGGCCAGATCGTCGATATGCACGACCCTGCCCCGGGGCGCAACGAAGCGCCGCTTGATGGATTCGCGGCCTGCCAGCATCCAGGGAAACACCGAGGACGGGTAGGTGAAATCGTCGAACACCACGTTGCCGCCGGGGAGGCCGGCGAGCACCTCCGCCGCCAGGTTGGAGCCCGCCCCGGTGCAGTCGGTGATCAGCACCTCTGACGGGTCGGCGCCGATCAGGGGGGCGAACAGGTTCTGCGCCCGGTGGTACTCCTCGTCGAGCCGGTCGTAACGGTCGTTGGGGTCGTAGGTGACTTCGTCCAAGAAGCGCTCGACGGCTGCTCGGGCAGGGATCGAAGCCGGCGCCATACCCCCGGAGAACAGGTAGGCCCGCTCGGCCAGCACCGGAAACAACCCCCGGACTTCCTCCTGCTTCACGCCTCCGCCTCCCTGCCTCCTCTACGGGCAGCCGCTTCCCGCCCCCGGCCGCCCGCCGCTCAAGGGTGGGAGAAGGCTTCTATCTTCTCCACCAGAGGGCGGACTCCTTCAGGGGTGCGCTCCAGCAGCTCCAGGTGGATCAAGCGGTTGAGGTCTCTGGTTACGGTCTTGGAGGTGCGCCCGGCGTAGGCGGCGGCCAAGCGGGGGGTGAGCAGCCTGATCTCGGAGCGGGGGGTGAGCCGGGACGGCGGCAAAGAGGTCGCCAGGAGGCGCTGGCGGCGCCCGGCGGTGGTGTCGTGGCGGCGCATCACTTCGTTGACGTAGCGCTCCCACACCATGGACAGGTGCTGAGAGTCGATCCATTCCAGCTGCTCGGCCAGGCCGTCCACGAATCCGTCCAACGAATAGACGATGAACTCCAAGGGCGACCAGGGCTGTATGCGGCTCGACCGGTCGAGCACCTGGTAATAACGGCTTCGGGTCCGGTTGTAGTGCAGCGAGAAGAGCTGGGTGGCGGGGGCGGGCACCATTCCCGAGGAGGCGAGCAGGTGGTACTCCACCAGCCGGGCGGTGCGGCCGTTGCCCCGGCCGAAGGGGCGGATCCAGGCCAGGTAGAGATGGGCCAGCAGGGCGCGGGTCAGGGCCTCGGGGAAGGCGGGCGGGCGGGCGGCGCCGGCCTCTAGGAGATCCCCCGCCAGCCAGCCGCACAGCCTCTCCACCAGGTAGGAGCAATCCTCGGCGGGCGGCCCCAGGTAGCGGCCCCATCCGATCCCGCCCGTTCGGAAGGCGCCCGGATGGATATCGCCGTCCAAATCCACGCTCCGCAGCACCGACTCGTTGTAGGAACAGATCACCTCCGGGGTCAGGTCGAAATCGCCGCCTGCCCGCACCCGCTCCCTGACGGCCGCCTGGGCGTCCATCACGTTGCGCACCTCCTGCTCCAGGTAGCGGCGGGAGGGCGGCAGCCCCAGCGGGCCGTCCAGCATGTCGGCCACCTCTTCCTCGGTGAGGGTGTTGTATTCGATGGCGACGGTGGCTTGGACTCCCCTGCTCAGGTAGATCCGGCGCAGACGGTCGGCGACCTTCGGCAGCAGCGGCGTTCCGGTGAGGTGCTCGCAGTCGGCCTGCGCCCGTCCGAAGGTCATCCACTCCCGCAGGCCGAACTCGGCGGTGTCGAACTCGAAAGACAGCCACGGATGCGTCTCTAGATATTGGCGGCCCATTCTCTTCCTCTCTGGGGCTGTCACGCCGGATGATAGACCGTCCGCAGATTATGACCCGTAAAATGTCCCCCCGATTGTCCTCCTGGATCGAAGACCCGCGGCGGACCTTTTCCGACTCCCTTTCCCCGGCCCGGAAGGGCCGTGTTAGCATACCGCCCACCAGTTGAGTGGATTGATCGTTCCGGGCGGAATCGAGGGGATGCCCCGCCTGTCTGGATCCAAACAAGGAGGAGGACCGATGAACAAGACCCGTGTATGGATGGCCGCGCTCTTGGCGCTGGCGCTCTTCGCCGCCGCCTGCGGCGGGGACGCCGATGAACCTGCGGCCGCCCCCACGACTCAGGCGGCCGCAGCTGAGCCGACGACGACCGCCGCCGCCATGGCGGACGACGACATGACCGAAGACACCATGGCCGAGGACACCATGTCGGACGACATGACCGAAGACACCATGTCGGACGACATGACCGAAGACACCATGGCCGAGGACATGACCGAAGACACCATGGCGGAAGAAACCCCCGAAGTCACCACCACCCTTGCCACCACCGGCGACGAATTGGCCGGGGGCGAGGGCAGCTGCGCTCCGCCGTCCGAGGCGGCGCCGCCTAGAGGGGTCGCTCCGGCGTCCGGCATGACCATCGTCCGGGCCATCAGCGGCGACGTCTCCACCATCGACCCGCGGCGCAACTTCGAAGCCCGGGCCTCGGAGATGGTGGCCAACATGTACGACCAGCTCACCACCTTCCATCTCGAGGAGAACGCAGACGGAGTGCTGGTGGCGGACTCCACCCGGCCCCAGGGTCTGCTGGCGGAAAGCTGGGAGTTCAACGAGAACTGCACCTCGGTCACCTTCACCCTGCGCCAAGGGGTGAAGTTCCACCACAGCGGCAACGAGATGACCGCCGACGACGTGAAGTGGAGCTTCCGCCGGGCGGCCTACCTGGACCAGGGCGGCTGGTTCGACCATGCGGTGATCGGCCTCTACGACTTCGGGTCGGAGGGTGACATCGACGACGCCATCACGGTCATCGACGACTACACCATCCGCTTCGACTTCAACAAGCCCACTCCGTTCCCCCTGCACGTGCTCTCCAACGCCGGGGTCACCGTCTACGACTCGGAGGTGTTGGCGCGTCATGGCACCACGGACGATCCGTGGGCCCACAACTACCTGAAGACCAACGACGTGGGCACCGGCCCCTACTACCTGGAGACGCTGGAGCCGGGCGTGCAGATCGTGCTGCGGCGCAACGACGACTACTTCCTCGGCCCGGCCCAGGCGGAGCGCATCATCCTGCGGGTGATCCCCGACGCCGGCCAGCAGGCGGCGTTGCTGGTGGCGGGAGAGATCGACTTCGCCGAAGCGGTGCCGGTGACCGCCATTCCCGGCCTGCGCGACCAGGGCGTGAAGGTCACCACGGTGGGCGGCAACAACCAGGCCGTCATGTACATGAATCCGACCCGGGCGCCGTTCGACGACCAGGCGGTCAGGCAGGCCATCTCCTACGCCTACCCCTACGACGACGTGATCGAGGGCGTCTACTTCGGCGCGGCCAGCCGCGGCGGAGGGCCGATCCCCTCGACCACTCCGGCCTTCGACCCCGACGCCCCCTTCTACAGCTATGACCTGGACAAGGCGGCGGAGCTGTTGGCCTCCTCGGGCTACCCCGACGGCTTCAGCGCCGATCTGTACATAGACGGCACGCTGGCCTTCGCCCCCGAGCTGGCGATCGTGGTGCAGGCCAACCTGGCTCTGATCGGGATCGACGTGAACATCGTGAGGCTGGATTCCGGGCAGTTCCGTGACAACGTCTTCGCCCAAGACGAAGACGGCAACCGGATCAACCCGATGGACTTCTTCTTGTTCTACTTCGGCTCCGGTTCGTGGGTGAACGAGCCCCAGTACCACATGGAGCTCTTCTGGGAGCCGAACGCCTTCGCCATGCGGAGCAACTACGAGAACGCCGAAGTCACCGAGAAGCTGGAAGCCGCCAAGTTCCTGAGCCCGGCCGAGCCGGACAGGACTCAGCTCTACCACGACGTGCAGTCGCTGATGCTGGCCGACGCTCCGGCGGTGTGGCTGGCCGAGCCCCACCACATCGTGGCCTCCAGCCAGTCCGTCCAGGGGTTCATCTGGCGGCCCGACCAGATCAACCGGTACTACTACGTAACCAAGTCGTCCTGATCCGTCGGGCAGCGGCTTGAAGCAAGCCGGGCGAAGCCGCCCGCGGCCGGTTCGCCGGCCGGGCGGCTTCGCCCCCAAGGCGGCGCGGGCCGGGCCGAGGCCGTGACGCACGGGAGGCCGAGCCGGACGAGCTGATGCTTTCATACGTGACCCGAAGGGTGATAGCGCTGATCCCGATCCTCATCGGGGTTACCCTCCTCGCCTTCTTGGTCTCCCGCGCCTTGCCGGGGGATCCGGCCCGGCTGTACGCAGGCATCCAGGCCTCCGACGCGCAGGTGGAGGCCATCCGGGAACGCCTGGGCCTCAACCGTTCCCTCCCTCAGCAGTACTGCGTCTACATGATCGGCCGGACCTGCCTCGGCGAGTCCGGCGGCGGCGGGCTGATCCGGGGGGACCTCGGTGAATCGATCCGCACCGGGTTCTCGGTCGCCGAAGATATAACGGCGCGGCTCCCGGCCACCATCGAGATGGTGGGGGCGGGCATGCTCTTCGCCTTGGCGTTGGCGCTTCCTCTCGGGGTGTGGGCGGCGGTGCGGCGCGGCAAGCTGATCGACCGGTTCTCCCGCTTCATCTCCACCCTGGGCGTCGCCGTACCCGACTTCTGGCTGGCCCTCATCCTGCTGCTGGTGTTTTTCGTGTTCCTGGGTTGGCTTCCGGGGCCGGTGGGGCGCCTAGACATCACGGCCATACCGCCCGACGGCCCCACCGGCCTCTATGTGCTCGACTCTTTGATAAAGGGCCAATGGGAAACCTTCCGCAACGCGTTGTCCCATCTGATCCTGCCGATGGTCGCCATGGGCTTCCCCGCCGCCGCCCCCATCCTGCGGCTCACCCGCAACGCCACCCTGTCGGTGCTCAACTCCGACTACATCGCCTTCGGCCGGGCGTCGGGCCTGCGGGGCGCCCCCCTGTACATGAAGTACGTGCTCCGCAACGCCCTGCCGGGCGCGGTGACCATGGCGGGGCTGATCGCCGGATACATGATCGGGGGGGCGGTGCTGGTGGAAAGGGTGTTCTCTTGGCCGGGGGTGGGCCTCTACGCCGTCAATTCCCTCCAGAACTCCGACTATCCGGCCATCCAGGGGTTCGTGCTGCTGTCGGCCGTCACCTATATGCTGGTGTTCTTGGCCGTCGACTTGGTGCAGTCGGTGATCGATCCGCGGGTGAGGTTGAAATGACCGCCAAGAGATACGACGGCCGGCTGATAACCGGAACCGCCCTCTTCGGTTTCATGGTTGCAGTAGCGGTTTTCGCCCCCCTCATCGCCCGCAACGATCCGCTGGCCATCGACCTCGGCAACCAGCACCTGGCGCCCTCCGCCGAACACTGGTTCGGAACGGCCAAACTCGGGTTCGACATCTTCGCCCGGGTGGTCTACGCCGCCCGCTACGACCTCCTGATCGCGGTCTCGGCGGTGGCCCTTTCCATCGCCGTCGGCCTTCCCATCGGGCTGGCGGTCGGCTACTTCGGGGGGTGGATCGACTCGATAACGATGCGGGGCCTCGACATCATCCAGGCCTTCCCGGCCTTCGTGCTGGCGGTGGGGGTGCTCTCGGCCTTGGGGGAAGGGGTTTGGAACCTGATCCTGGTGGTAGGGATCGTAGGGGTTCCCACCTTCGTCCGGCTGGTCCGGGCCGAGGTCCGGTCGCTGAAGGAGCATTCCTACGTGGAGGCGGGCCGGGCGGTAGGCAATTCGCGCGGCAGCATCCTGGTTCGCTACATCGCTCCGGGCACGATAGGAACCGTCGCCACCCAGGCGGCCATCAGCTGCGGCTGGGCGATCATGCTCACCGCCGCCCTGGGTTTCATCGGCTTGGGCGTCCCCCTCCCCGAGCCGGAATGGGGGGCGATGATCGCCGAAGGCGTGTCAGAGATGGTGGTGAATAGGCGCTGGTGGATTTCGGTCTTTCCGGGCATGGCCATCGCCGTCACCGTCTTCTCTTTGAGCCTCATCGGCGAATCGGTGGCCGATCTCGTGGAACCCACCAGGAGGAAGTCGCGGTGAGCGCTCTCCTCGAAGTCAGCGGCCTGGAAGTGGGGATCCAGGGCCTCCCCATCCTCCGGGGAGTGGACCTGGAGGTCAGCCCGGGTGAGATACTCGGGGTGGTGGGCGAGACCGGGGCGGGCAAGTCGATGACCGCCCGCTCCATTCTCGATCTGCTGCCCGCCGGCGCCGGGGTCTCCTTCGCGTCCTGCCGCTTCGACGGAGAGGATTTCATACCGGTGAAGGCGCGCCGCCAAGCCCGGGGGCGGCGGATCGGCTTCGTGCCGCAACGGCCCCGGGGCAGCCTCAACCCGGTGTTCCGAGTCGGCCGCCAGCTCTCCGACGCCCTCCGCCGCCTGCGGGGCCTGGGCAGGCGGGCAGCCAAGAGCGAGGCCTTGGACCTGCTCCGCTCGGTCCGCATAACCGACCCGGAGCGGGTGTACCGGTCGTTCCCCCACGAGCTGTCGGGGGGGATGTGCCAAAGGGTCTGCATCGCCGTCGCCTTGGCGGGCGAGCCCGACCTGATAATCGCCGACGAGCCCACCACCGGCCTCGACGTAACCATCCAGGCCGAGATCCTCCGGTTGCTGGGGGACCTGATCTCGGAGCGCAACGCCGCCGGGATGCTGATCACCCACGACTTGGGGGTGGTGGCGGATGTCTGCGACCGGGTGGCGGTGATGTACGCCGGGCGGGTGGTGAACACGGGCGCCACCGCCGAGATCTACCGCCAAGCCCTTCATCCGTACGCCAACCAGCTGGTGTCCATCGCCGCCTCGCTCGACTCCGGCGGCGCCCCGCGAGAAGTCCCGGGGCGGGTGCCCAACCCCGGCGAGAACCTGGCTTCGTGCGCGTTCGCTCCGCGTTGCTTCCGGGCGGAACCCGGTTGCTTCGAGGAGGAGCCCCCCCTGGTCGAAGCGGCGGAGCAGTCCGCTTTCTGCCGCTGCCCCATCACCGCCGAGGCGGCTGCGCGATGACGGGCGGGGCGGACACCCTGGCGGTCAGGAACCTCACCAAGGTCTTCAAGATCAAGACCGGAGGGTTCCGCCAGGCCGACCTGGCGGCGGTCGACGACGTAACCATCTCCATCCCCGCCGGAAGGACCCTGGCGGTGGTGGGCGAGTCGGGGTCGGGCAAGACCACCCTGGCCCGCCTGATCCTGCGCCTGCTGGAGCCCACCGGGGGAACGGTGCTCCTGGAGAACGTCGACATCTCCGGGGTAGAGGGCGCCGAGCTGGAGAAGACCCGCTCCCGCATGCAGATCGTCTTCCAAGACCCCTACGACTCGCTCTCGCCCTGGCAGACGGTGGGGCGCACCGTGGCCGAGCCGCTGCTGGTGCACCGGGGCCTCACCATGAAAGAAGCCGCCGGGCCGGTGGCCGGCATGCTGGAGCGGGTGGGCCTCAGCCCCGAACACGCCCGGCGCTATCCGCACGAGCTCTCCGGCGGCCAGGCCCAGCGGGTGGGAATCGCCCGGGCGGTGATAACCGGCCCCGCCCTGGTGGTGCTGGACGAACCCACCTCGTCGCTTGACATGTCGGTCCAGTCCCAGATACTGCTCCTGCTGCAGTCGCTGCAGGAAGAGATGAACATCTCCTATCTGTTCATCTCCCACGACCTGACCGTGGTCCGCTACATAGCCCACGACCTGGCGGTCATGTATCTGGGCAAGGTGGTCGAGTCGGGGCCGGCGGCGCAGGTGTTCGCCTCGCCCCGCCACCCCTACACCGAGGCGCTGCTCCGGGCGGCGCCCCGCCCCGACCCCTCCTACAAGACCGACCACGTCTATCTGGTCGGCGAGCAGCCCTCCGCCCTGGACCGGGCCCCCGGCTGCCCCCTCTACGGGCGGTGCCCGATCGCCGAAGACGTCTGCGCCGACACCCCGCAGGAACTGACGGACATCGGCGGCGGACACCGCGCAGCATGTTGGAAGCAGACTTGAAGCTGCGGGCGGCCACCGACATCGGAGGCACCTTCACCGACGTGGTGGTGTACGACCCGAGCCGCGGCGGATACGTCACCGCCAAGGCGCCGAGCCGCGCCGACGACCTGGCCGCCGGGGTGATGGACGCCCTGGATCTGGCGGTGGACGGTCTGTCCTCGATCGAGTCCTTCGTCCACGGCTCCACCGTCGGGCTCAACGCCTTCCTGCAAAGGCGGGGAGAACGGGTCATGCTGCTGGCCACCGCAGGGGCGAGCGACGCCTATCACATCGCCCGGGGCAACCGCTTGGACATGTACGACATCCGCTACCGGAAGCCCGCGCCCCTCGTCCCCCGCCGGGACATCATCCCCATCGGCGGGCGGCTCGACTCCGCCGGCCGCGAGCTGACCCCCCTCGACCGCGAAGCCGTCCGCCGGGCGGCGCACCGCATCAGGTCGGAAGGGGTGCGCTCGGCGGCCGTCGCCTTTCTGTTCTCCTACCTGAACCCCAGCCACGAGCTGGCCGCCGCCGAACTGTTGGCGGAGCTGGCGCCTGGGGTGTCGATCTCGGCCTCCCATCAGGTGGCGGCCGAGTGGCGGGAATACGAACGGACCGCCTCCGCCGTCATGGACGCCTACATCGCCCCCCCGGTCTCCCGCTACATGGCCGACCTCGCGGCCCGGCTGAAGGCCCGGGGAATGCCGGCGCCCCTGCGGGTGATGCAGTCCAGCGGCGGGGTCATCTCCGCCCGGGCCGCCTCCGAACGGCCCCTGCAGACCCTGCTGTCCGGCCCGGTGGGCGGCGCCGCCGGGGGGGCGGCCCTCTCCGAAGTGCTCGACCGGCCCAACCTGATCTGCATCGACCTGGGGGGCACCAGCTTCGACGTGAGCCTGATCACCGGCGGCCAGGCCGACAGCTCCCCCTCGGCCTTGCTGGAAGGCCTGCCGGTGCTGATGCCGGTGGTGGACATCCACACCATCGGGGCGGGCGGCGGCTCGCTCGCCTATCTGGAGGCCGGAGGCCTGCGGGTGGGGCCCGAGAGCGCGGGCGCCCATCCCGGCCCGGCTTGCTACGGACGGGGAGGCCGCCAACCCACCGTTACCGACGCCAACCTGGCGCTGGGGCGGGTCGACCCCGATTATTTCTTGGGCGGCAACCTCACCCTCGACCCCGGAGCGGCCGAATCCGCCCTGCGGGAGCTCGGCGCCGGGCTGGGCCTCGACGCGGAACAGCTGGCGCTGGGCGTCGTCGAGATCATCAACGCCAAGATGTCGCAGGCCATCCGCACCCTCACTGTGGAGCGGGGGATCGAGCCGAGAGAGTTCAGCCTGGTGGCCTTCGGCGGGGCCGGCCCCATGCACGCCGCGGCGCTGGCGCAGGAGCTGGGCGTCTCCGAGGTGATCGTCCCCCCCGATCCGGGCAGCTTCTCGGCTTGGGGGATGCTGCAGTCGGCGGTGCGGCAGGATTTCAGCGAGGCTTTCTTCCGGGATTTCGCCGGCCTGGACGCCGGGGACCTGGAAAACCGGTTCACCGAGCTGGGCGGGCGGGCCTTCGCCGGCCTGAGAGAAGAAGGGGTGGCCGCCGACCGCATCTCCTTGATCCGCCGCCTCGACATGCGCTACCAGGGGCAGGAACACACCCTGACGGTCACCCTGCCCGGCGGGGAGGCGCCTTCCCAAGACGGCCCGGCGGACTGGTTGACGGCCCTCCGCGGGTGCTTCGAAGACACCTACCGCGCCCGGTACGGCCACTCCAATCCAGAAGCGGCGCTCGAAACCGTCAACCTGCGGCTGACCGCCTTGGGGGACGCGGGCCGCCCGCTGCTGTCCCCCGATTACCGGCCCGCCCGCCCGTCCGACCGGCCCTTCCGAACCGGGCCGGTGCTGTTCGCTTCCGGTCCGCACCCCACCGGCCGGTTCGACCGCGCCGCTCTGCCGCCCGGATGCTCCATAGAAGGCCCCGCCGTCGTGCAGGAAGCCACCGCCACCACCGTCGTCCCGCCCGAAGCATCGGCCGGCGTCGACGAATACGGCTGCCTGATCATCGAGGTCCCGCCGTTGTGAGCACCGACCCCATCACCATCGAGATCCTCCGCAACGCCTTCATCATGGCGGCCGAGGAGATGAACGCGGCCCTGATCCGCTCCGCCTACACCCCGGTCATCTACGAATCGAAGGACTGCGCGGTGGCGTTGATCGACAGCCGGCACCGGGTGCTGGGGCAGTCGTCGGGCGTTCCGTTGTTCTTGGGCAACCTGGAGGCCTGCACCCTGGCCGCCGAGGAGATGTTCGGGCGGTCGGTGTGGCGCCGGGGTGACATCTGGATCATGAACGACGCCTACCTGACCGGCACCCACATGCATGACGTAACGGTCTTCGCGCCCATCTTCTACCGGGGGGATCTGGCCGGATTCGCCGCCTCGCGCGCCCATTGGCTGGACATCGGCGCCAAGGATCCGGGGGTGCCCATGGACTCCACCGAGATCTTCCAGGAGGGGGTGCGCCTGCCCCCCACCCAGGTGGTGCGGGAAGGCCGCCCGGTGGAGGACGTGTGGTCGATCATCGAGAGCAACGTGCGTTTCCCCAGGTCGGCCGTGGGCGACATGAAAGCCCAGTTCGCAGTGGCGGCCATCGGCGAACACCGGCTGGGCGCCCTGTTCGACCGCTACGGACGGGAGGCGGTGGAAGCGGCCGCCGAGGAGATCTTCAGACAGAGCGAGCGCCTGGACAGGGAGGCGGTCGGCGCTGTCCCCGACGGGGTGTACACCGCCGAGGGCTTCCTGGATTCCGACGGGGTGGGCAGCGACCCGGTCCGGATTCGGGTGAAGATCACGGTGGAGGGGGAGAAGCTGGTGATCGACCTCACCGACGCCGACGGTCCGGGCCGGGGCCCGATCAACTGCGGAGCGGTGCAAACCCTGTCGGCCTGCCGGCTGGCCTTCAAGTACCTCTTCAACCCCCGCCGGCCCGTGAACGGAGGCACCTTCCGGCCCCTGGAGGTGCTGACCCGGCCCGGCTCGATCCTGGACGCCCGCCCGCCGGCGGCGTGCCAGTTCTACTTCACGCCGCTGGGCCTGATGATCGACCTGATCGCTTCGGCCCTGGCCCCTGTCCTGTCTGATGCGGTGCCCGCCGCCCATTACGGGGACGGCATGGTCTTTCAGTTCACGGGCGTCGACCCGCGCACCGGCGAGCTGTTCTTGGACAACGAGCCGCACGTGGGCGGCTGGGGCGCTTCGCAGGGCCGGGACGGGGAGGACGGCATGATCTGGACGCTGTCGGGCAACTTCCACGACATGCCCATCGAGGTCTTCGAGTCCAAGTTCCCCGCCCGCATCACCGACTACAGCTTCCGGCGGGACTCGGCCGGTCCGGGCCGGTGGCGGGGGGGAAGCGGGATCGTCAGGGAATACCAGATGACCGCCGACACCGAGATGAGCCTGTGGTTCGAACGTTCGGGCAACCCCGCCTGGGGCCTGTTCGGCGGCGGCGGCGGGGCGCCCCCGGACGTGGCCGTCAACCCGGGAACCCCTGAAGAGGTCCGCCTGCTCAAGACCAACCGGATGCCCCTGCGCAAGGGAGACACCGTCCGCTGTTACACCGGCGGCGGGGGCGGATACGGCGACCCCTCGGAGCGCGACCCCCAAGCGGTCGAGGACGACCTGGCGGACGGATTCATCTCTCCCGGTTACGCCCGGCGTCATCACCCCTCGGCGGAATGAGGGGCGTGGGCTTGCCCGTTGCCCGGCCCTCCGCCCCGATGAAAACACCGAGTCCGGAGCGGCGCAGGGGGTATGGTCAGGCTGGAGGCGCATCCCGGGCAGTCCGGGCCGGGCCGTGAAAATGTCACAGCCCTCTGACATCATGCAGGCAGTCAAAACAACGGTGTTCAACGATGGTGTTCTACGAGGCATCCGCTAAGCGGCGCAACGGGCGGTACTACACGGCCGGCAACCCGTTCGACCACCCCGCCTTCTTGGACTGGTCGGCCAGGGCGGGCCTGCCGGAGCGTCCGGTGCTGGAGCCCTTCGCCGGCGCCAACAGCCTGATCGGGCATCTGCAGCAGATGGGGCTGTGCCGGGAGTTCCGCTCCTTCGACATCGATCCCGCCCATCCGCAGGTGCGCCGCCGCGACACGATCGCCGATTTTCCCCGGGGCGGCGAGGTGTGCGTCACCAACCCCCCCTGGTTGGCCCGCAACAGCGCCGCGGTGCGGGGTATGCCGTTTCCCGACACCCCGTACGACGACCTGTACAAGGCAGCGGTGGGGAAGTGCCTGGACAACTGCGCCTTCGTGGCGGCTCTGGTGCCGGAGTCCTTCATCCGGGCCGACCTGTTCACCGACCGGCTGTCGGCCTTCGTGTCGCTGACCTCCAGCCTCTTTCTGGACACCGGCCACCCGGTGGGGCTGGCCTTGTTCGACGAGCAGCCGTCTGCGGAAACCGAGGTCTGGTCGGGCCGACATCATGTAAGCGGCCTGCACGAGCTGAAGAAGTTGCGCCCCACCCCCGCCGATGACGGCCCCCAGATCAGATTCAACATCGAAGACGGCAACGTAGGGCTGATCGCCCTGGACAATACCGCCGGGCCGTCTATTCGGTTCTGCGACGTGGAAGAGCTGTCCGATTACAGGGTCAAGAGCACCGGCCGCCACATTACGAAGATGATGGTGAACGGACCCATAGATCTGGCCTCCTGGAACGAGTATCTGGCCGATTTCCGCCGCCAGACCTGGGACGTTCTGATGACCAGCTACAAAGGCATCAGAAAAGACGGGATGTACAGGCGCAGGTTGGATTGGCAACTGGCAAGAGGCATCATTCACAATGCCTGATGCGATACCCAATTATGAGAATCTGGAACGTGAGGCTTGGCGCGATATCATATATCCTAGTTAGTGGTTGAAGTTGATGGTGAGTCCACCGTATTGGGAATATCAACTATCCCAGCCCGCTTACAATCTTGATGGTACTTAGCCACCGCCATAAAGGAGGCGAGACCAGGGAAGCCTCTATGATCAAATTCCGTGTCATCAATCTTAGCCGATGGATCCAATTCTTTCCCCACACGCTCTTTAGCATAAGCTACCAAAGCATCCGCATACACCTGGACATCCAGCGGCAGGCCCTCACCCGCCTGAAACGCCGCCGCCATCTCGGGAGAAGCTACAGCCTGAATGGCATTAGACCAAGCGGTCCCATCACCAGCAAATTCATGGTCGATACGAAAAGATTCCCAATATTCTTCTTCGCTCAGACCATCAGTTTCTCCGATAGAACCAACTGGTCCTAAATCCCCGTTCTCAGCAGGAAGTACGGTCTGGTCATCTGTTCCATCATCTACAGATCCAACCGAACCGGTTTTTCCTGACACCAGATCAAGAAAAGCTTCCGTGGCCTCCGGGCCGGGACTACCGATCTGCTCGCTGGAAACACTATATTGTTCCATATGAGCGGGAATCAAATAATCATCAATGGTCCACCGTAATATACCCATCACATAACTACGTGAGAGTTCATGGAAGGCCCAGCACAAAGCCCCCATAGGAGTGGAGATGTCATTAGGATTACTGGACAAGTAATCGTTAACGATCTTTCTACTCTCAAAGCTACTATCACCCACATATGTCTTCACTTCATGGTACTCAATCCAGGCTTGACTGTATTCCAAATTAGGCAAAATCATCATAGTTATACTCACAACGGTGCTCTCAGGGCTGTCTTGGACTAGACCTGCTTCTCCCTCCACCAAGCTCTCCTGAGTTTCCACAGAGGTTGTCTCCACAGGTTGTTCAACGGAGCCAGTGGTCGTTTCGGCTGTTATAGGCGCGCCGCAACCAGTCGCCACAAGTGCGAAAACAATCAACACCCTTGCCTGAAGCAATTGTTTGGACAACATGATCAATCTGGCTCTTCGGGCGCTGGCTGTGTAATTGTTGTGGAAGAGGTAGGTGGAACCATAGTGATTGAGGTTGATGATGAGTCTACTCTACCGGGAATCTCGGCTATCCCAGCCCGTTTACAATCCTGATGATACTTAGCCGGTCCCATAAAGGAAGCGAAACCGGGAACGCTGTTATATTCAAAACTTAAATCGTCGCTGTCAGCCGATGGATCGAAATCTCTGCCTACACGCTCTTTAGCAAAAGTTGCCAAAGCATCCGCATACACCTGAACGTCTGGTGGTAGGCCCTCGCCTGCCCGAAATGCCGCCGCCATCTCAGGAGAAGCTACAGCCCGAATGGCATTAGACCAAGCGTTACCATCGCCAGCGAATTCATGATTTAGGATAAGCCAATCCCAAAAGCTACCATCGTCTGCAACATCAGCCCTACCAGTAGACCTGACTGGCCCTGTGTTTCCACTCTCATCAGGCAATAGGACGCGACCACTTGTTCTATCATCTAACAAATCCAACAAACCAGGTTCTTCTGACACCAAATCGAGGAAGGCTTCCGTAGCTTCCGGCCCTGGACTACCAATCTGCTCGCTGGAAATACCATACTCTTCTACAAGAAATGGAACCCAATTATCATCTATAATCCACCGCATTGTAACCATCACAAAACTGCGTGAAAGCTCATGGAGGGCCCAGCACAACGCACCCATAGGAGTGGAAACTTCATTAGGATTGCTGGATAGATAATCGTTGATGATCCTACGACTCTCAAGGCTATTATCTCCTACATAAGACTTTATTTCCTGGTATTCAACCCAAGCCGGACTGTATTTCAGGGTCGGCATAGTCGTCGTGGTTGTGGCGGTGTTCTCAGGGCTGCCCTGGACTGGATCTATCTCTCCCTCTACCATGCTTGCCCGAGTTTCCGCAGAGGTAGTCTCTACAGGTTGTTCGACAGAGACAGCGGTCGTCTCGGCTGTTATAGGCGCGCCGCAACCAGCCGCCACAATTGCGAAAACAATCAACACCCCTATCTGAAGCACTTGTTTAGCCCACATGATTGATCTCTATTCGCCGCCCCCGTCCTCATCGAACAGCCCGCCCTCTCCGCCGTCATCCGGAGGCAGACCACCCTCCCCCGACGGCAACGATGTAGTCGTAGTAACAGAATCATCAATCGGCGGCACCGGCACCGTGGTGGTAGCAGACGGAGAAGTATCCTCCACCTGCGGCAGGGTAGTAGTAACAGGCTCCTCTACTAACGACTGAGAAGTGGTTGTAGTAACGGAACCATCAACGGGCGACACAGGTACAGTGGTAGTAGATGGAGAAGTATCCTCCACCTGCGGTTGGGTGGTGGCAGATGCTGGCACCGTAGTGCTAGAAGAAGACGGAACGGCATCATCCACCAACGGTTGAGTGGTAGTAACAGACGAAGGATCGATAATGCCGGTAGTGGACGGCGAGGTTTCTTCCACTTGAGGATGGGTTGTTGTTGTTGTTGAAACAACTGGTGAAATCGCCGTAGTAGTTGAGGTCGATGACGAGTCTACCATACCGGGAATATCACCTATTGCAGCCCGTTTACAATCTTGATGATACTTAGCCGCCTGCATAAAAGAGGCAAGACCAGGAAAGCTCAGTTCCCCAAAATAATAATCGTCACTTTCGGCTGATGGATCAAATTCTCTGCCCACCCGCTCTTTAGCAAAAGCTACCAAAGCATCCGCGTGCACCTGAACATCCGACGGTAGCCCTTCACCTGCCCGAAATGCCGCCGCCATCTCGGGAGAAGCTACAGCTTGAACCGCACCGGACCACGCCGCTCCATCACTAGCAAACTCGTGCTCAAGACGGAGATATTCCAGATAATCTTCATAGCTTCCACCCTCAGCCTCCCCAGTATATCCAACCGGCTCTATGCCCTCATTCTCACCTGGTACTACGGCCTGGCCATCTGTTCTGATATCAATAGAGCTGACCGATTCACTATTCTCTGAAACTAAATTGAGAAAGGCTTCCGTAGCTTCCGGCCCCGGGTTACCGATCTGCTCACTGGTTAGACCATACTCTTCCATAAGATAAGGAATCAAGTACTCATCCAGTAGCACACGCATCATAATAATCATTGAACTACGAGTAAGCTCATGAACCGCCCAGCACAGCGCCCCCATAGGAGTGGAAATATCGTTAGGATTACTTGACATATAATTGTTGATAGCCTTGGTATAATCAAGGCTATCATCTTCATCATAAAGTTCTAGCGCCTGGTATTCAATCCATGCCGGGCTGTATTCTAGAGTTAGCAAAGTCGTCGTAGTCGTACTCGCAACAGCGTTCTCAGGGTTGTCTTGGACTGAACCTGCCCCTCTCTCTACCATGCTCGCTGGAGTTTCCGGAGAATTAGTCTCCACAGGTTGTTCAACAGAGCCAACGGTCGTCTCGGCGATTATAGGCGCGCCGCAACCAGCCGCCACAATTGCGAAAACAACCAACACTCCGGCCTGAAGCACGTGTTTAGCCCGCATTATCAATCCTCCAGAGGTTCTTCTTGTCCGTTTGGCTACAGTTGGCCGAACTATAAATGATCTCACCATTGCCTTGTCCGGAAACCTTCCAACACTTAGTTGAGCTGTTGATGTGATATTCATCGCGGCCTCCGTCACCACTGATCTGGAATCGCTGTGATGCCAATGTTTTCCTGCAATTTGATAATTGGTACTGTCCAGCCACGGTACTAGTGAGGCATTTTCCTGAAAGAGCAGAACTAGCAGGTTTTATCTGAAAATATCCGCTCAAATAAGTATATTCACCGGCTTCAGGATCAGGAGCCGGATCTAAGTAAAACTGATTGTTAGAAGTGGTGCCACTACAACTTTGCTGTTGCAACTGATCATATGTGACTATGTGATGATTTCTCCTTGTAGTAATCCTGACAATAGTTGCACATTTATGAGTTCCCTGATTATGCAATTTTACTTTACCAGATACAACAGGGTCATCTCCACGAGGCACTACAAATCCGTCATTAGTAACCGCTCTGATTGCTCCAATACGTACAGATCTACATGCTGATCTCAAATAAAGTGCTCGCCCACTACAATGGGCTTCCATCAACTTGTTGAACTCATTGTCACAGCTTGGATCTGTTACTGTTCCACTGAACCCAGCTCGGATCATATCATAACAATAATCATGGGCCTTACAGGGTACTTGAAAATCAAAACTTACAAGTGTATCTGGTAACAATGTACATTCTCCGTCTTGTCTAACTATTACCTTGCCATACACATCATAAACATTTTTTTCGTAACCCCATACTGGACCTGTATATCTCTGGTATTCCTTGTCTGATAGTCTAGCCTTTACACCAGCTTTGAACATACCCGACGGAGGACAATTACCGGGATCATTGCTGTCCATATCAAGATAAAAATTAGCATTCTCATCTGCCGAGTACTCTGTACAAACAATCGGTCCATACATTACATTATCAAAATCAAGCTTTGTTGTTCTCCCGCTTCGTACTACAGTAAATGTCTGTTCAGGTGAAGAATAATTAGAATCATACTCAACAGAAACCGTCAACTTATTACGAACCCGACGACGTGTACTAGATATGCTATAAGTACTGTTCTCCTTTACAGTTGAAAATGAGGTTTGTATAGAGCCACTCTGTATCAAAGACCATTTATACCTAACGAATACCCGACCAGGAGGAAGAGGCTCATCCACATTACAAGTAACGGTAAAAGATCGCTTAGTACAAATAGGCGGAATGCCAACCTCCACAGGTGGGCCACTTGTTCCAGGGGATGTCGTAGTGGCACTGACAACCGTAGTAGCAGGTGCGGCCGCAGTTGTAGTAGTAGCGGCTGCAGTTGTGGAGGTGGTAGCAGACGCTGCAACGGTAGTAGTGGGAGCAACCGTGGTTGTAGTCGCAACAGTAGTTGTGGTGGTTGTGGTCACAGCCGTAGTTGTGGGAGCAACAGTAGTCGTCGTTGTAGGCGCGGCTGTCGTCGTAGTCAAGATCAAGATGTAATAACAGGTTTCACGGACCCGGCGGCTGTAACGGTACCCCGACGGAGACGACGGACACGGATCATAGATCGTTCTAGAAGAAGCCGTGCGGGTTGTAGTCTGCGTCTTCGAGTAGTAGCAAGTAGAACCACTCCGGCGGCTGTAACGAGATCCAGACGGGGCAGACGGACACGAATACAGAATAGTAATAGGCGAACTGAGGGTCGTGGACAACGTCCTCGAATAATAACACCGGCTGCCGCTCCGGCGATTATACCGGTAACCAGACGGAGACGACGGACACGAAGATGTAGTACTAACCGAAGAAGTACGCGTTGTGGTCAAGGTCCTTGAATAGTAACACCGGCTGCCGCTCCGATAACTGTAACGGTATCTCAATGGGGCAGTAGGACAAGAATAACGGCGGGTAATCCAATTGTAACTAGCAGAACGCGTTGTGTAAGCAGTCTTGCTGTAATAACAAGTCCGACCGCTCCGGCGGCTGTAACGATACCCAGAAGGAGAAGCAGGACACAAACCATACCTCGTCCTGCTCACAGCCGAACGAACCGTCGAAACCGTCTTCGAATAATAACAAGTCCGTCCGCTCCGGCGGCTGTAAGAATACCCAGAAGGAGAAGCAGGACACGAACCATACCTCGTCCTGCTCACAGCCGAACGAACCGTCGAAACCGTCTTCGAATAATAACAAGTCTGACCGCTCCGGCGGCTGTAAGAATACCCAGAAGGAGAAGCAGGACACGAACCCAGCCTCGTCAAACTCGTAGCCGAACGCGTCACAGTAACCGTCTTCGAATAATAACACCGGCTGCCGCTCCGGCGGCTATACCGGTAACCCGACGGAGACGACGGACACGAATACTCGACCCGGCTCCCAGAAGTGCGGGACACCTCAGACGAACCCGACCCACCGCTGACCGCAGCAACCGCCCTCCCCGACTCACCCCCGCCCCCTCCCCGCGACTGCCCAGGACCAAACCCCGACGGCACCGCCTGCAACACCAACAACACCGCAACCAACACAACCCAGCGCCAACCCCGCCCGAAGTCAAAGGACCCCTTCAGGTCCTTCAACACCCAGATCACAACGTCTCTTCTCCTCATATGAAGACTATAGCAACCGTCCGAAGCCATGGGAGCAACCAATCGCGGCGGCTGAGCCGGGCGGGGCGGCGATGGACAGCGCCCGCCCGCCCATCGCCTGTCGGCCTGCAGAGATTCATTCGGGGAGTCGAACGCCGGGCCGCAGAGACGGCGCGGGGTGCGTAGAATGATCTGAGGGGGGTGTAGCTCAGCCTGGCAGAGCATCTGGTTTGCAACCAGAAGGCCGTCGGTTCGAATCCGATCACCTCCACGGTAACCGCCGACGAGGAAGGCCGGCCGTGTCCAGAGCAGTGATCGTCGACGCCGTGCGCACTCCGGCGGGGAAGCGGGGCGGGCAGCTGGACGGATACCACCCCGTCGACCTCGCGGCCCTCACGCTGCGGGCGCTGGTGGACCGCAGCGGCCTCGACCCGGGCCTGATCGAAGACGTGATCATGGGGTGCGTGACCCAGACCGGGGAGCAGGGGGTCAACGTGGGGCGCAACGCGGCGCTGGCGGCCGGTTTCCCCGAGAGCGTCGTGGGGGTAACCATCGACCGCCAGTGCGGATCGAGCCAGCAGGCCGCCCACTTCGCCGCGCAGGGGGTGATGGCGGGGGTCTACGACGTTGCGGCGGCGGCCGGCGTCGAGTCCATGACCAGGGTGCCGATGGGGGCAACCTCCTATCAGGGGCCGGGCAAGCCCTTCGGCCCCCGGATGGCGGAGCGCTACGCCCACAGCCTGGTGCCCCAAGGCCTGTCGGCGGAGATGCTGGCCGAGAAGTGGAACCTGTCCCGCCAAGACCTCGACCTCATCTCCTACCGCTCGCACATGCGGGCGGCGCGGGCCTCCCAGGCAGGGCTGTTCGAGCGGGAGATCGCGCCCGTCGAGACCGGCGCCAACGGCGGGGCGGAGATGATGACCGCCGATGAAGGCATCCGGGCGGACACCACTCTCGAAGCCTTGGCCGGCCTCCGTCCGGTCTTCAAGCCCGACGGGGTGGTCACCGCCGGGAACTCATCGCAGATCTCGGACGGGGCGGCGGCGGTGCTGATCATGTCGGAGGCCATGGCGGAGGAGCTGGACTTGGCCCCCAAAGCGTTCTTCCGGCAGATGGCGCTGGCGGGGGTGGATCCGGTGACCATGCTGACCGGTCCGATCCCGGCCACCGCCAAGGTGCTGGAAAAAGCCGGCCTGACCCTCGACGACATCGACCTGTTCGAGGTGAACGAGGCCTTCGCCTCCGTGATAGGGGCCTGGTTGGCCGAGCACGGGGGAAGCGACCCCGACGCCCTCTGGGAGCGGACCAACGTCAACGGCGGAGCCATCGCCCTGGGGCATCCGCTGGGGGCCACCGGCGCCAAGCTGACCGCCGCCCTCGTGCACGAGATGGAACGCCGCGGCGCCCGCTATGGACTGCAGACCATGTGCGAGGGCGGGGGTATGGCCAACGCCATGATCCTCGAAAGATACTGACCGGCGGGGCTGCATCACCCCCCAGGGCGGGCGCTGCACCGCCGGCGGAAGGAGCGAAGGTCATGAGGGTCTCTACCTACTCCGAGCTGCGCTCGGTCTACAAGCCGCCCGCCCCCCGGGCGGCCCAAAAAGTGCTGGACCACCTGGACGCCCATTTCCGCCGCTTCATCGCCTTCTCGTCCCTATGCATTCTCAGCTCCGCCGACGCGGAAGAGCGGGCCGACGCCCCGCCCCGGGGCGATCCTGCCGGTTGCGAACCGCGAATGCGTCTGACCGCAGCCTTTCCGGGGGCATGACCTTCCTGAACGTGCTCATCGCGCTGGCGATCGGCGCCGCCATCTGGACCGCGTCGATGACGGTGCTGCGGGCGGTGGCCAACCCGCCGCCCGATCTGAACCCTGACGACGCGGTCGAAACCCGCCGCCGCTTCAGGTGCAGTCTGTGCGGCGCCCAGGTGACCATGACCGTTGCCAACCCGGCCGAGCCGAACGCCCCGCGCCACTGCCGGGAGGAAATGGACGAGGTTCCGGCGGTCGATTGACGCCTCGGCTGGATTTCCCACAGGATGTGGAAAAACCGGTGGAAAGTTACAAGGGTGTAACTCTTCGACCCGATTCTTCGTTTCCCTGCGGAACGGGCCGCCCCTTCCGGTCAGTGATAGTTGGTGGTCATCAGGAAGCCGACTGCCATGGCGCCCAGCCCGCCCATGAGCAACCACGGGCTGGCGTCGAACATGTACCGGGTCACCACCAGCACCACGCCCGCCCCCATGAGGCCGAACATGACGGCCTTGTAGAGGGTGGAGGATTCCTTGGTGCGCTTCCCCCCTGATTTGCTCTTGGGGGGGGTGGGGCGGCGCACGGTCTTGGACTTGCGGCGTCCTTTGGATTCTGGCATGGGACAGAGGCTACCCGTTTTCGCGGCCGCGTACCAACGGCAGCGGCGCAGGCGGAATCGGACCGCTTTTGGAGGGCGCCGGGGGCCCGCCGGAAGCGGGCAGCGGAGGAACGGCCCTTCCCCCGTTGTATCCTGACCGGATCATGCGGGTGCTGGTGCTCGACAACTACGACAGCTTCACCTTCAACCTGGTGCAGTACCTGGGCGAGCTGGGGGCGGATCCGATCGTGGTGCGCAACGACGAGCTGGACGCAACGGGGGCGGCCGAGCTGGAACCGGAGCGGCTGGTGATCTCGCCCGGCCCCGGCCGCCCCGAGGGCGCCGGATATTCCATGGCCTACATCGAGGAGTTCGCCGGCAAGACGCCCATCCTGGGGGTGTGTTTGGGGCACCAGGCCATAGCGGCGGTCTACGGAGGAAGGATCGACCGGGCCCCCGCCGTCATGCACGGCAAGACCTCGTCGATCCGCCATGACGAAGAAGGGGTGTTCGCCGGGCTCGGCAACCCCTTCGTCGCCACCCGCTACCACTCGCTGGCGGCGGTGGAGCTGCCGGCGGAGCTGGTCCCCTGCGCCTGGAGCGAGGACGGGGTGGTGCAGGGGCTGCGCCACCGGGAGCTCGACGTCCACGGCGTCCAGTTCCACCCCGAGAGCATCCTGACCGCCGAGGGCAAGGCGCTGCTCGGGAACTTCCTGTCGGGCGGCGGGCAGCCGGAGTAGAGCACCCCCGGGAAACTGTCCGCAGACGGGCCGGCCCGGCTTCAGGCGGGCGGAGGGGGTCAGCCCGGCGGGTGGAGGCCGGTCGGATCGTGCTCGGCGTGGATCGACCGATCGTGGGAGTGGTGCGGGTCCGCCTCCCGGTGGTGCGGGTCGTCCAGAAACAGATGGCTTCCCTCCACGCTCAACAGCCCGGCCCCGTAGGCCTCGGCGAGGTTGGAGGCCGCCAGCACCTCCCCGGGGGGGCCGCCCGCCACCACCCGCCCCGCCAGCAGCACCACATAGTCGGCGTCCCAGGCTTCGGCGAGGTCATGGGTGGTGAGTATCACCGTGCACCCGCGGGCGTTTTCCTCTCGGACCGTATTCCGGATGGCCTGCACCGAAACCATATCCAGTCCGGTGGCCGGCTCGTCCAGCAGCAGGATCTCGTGGTCCTGCACCAAGCCCTGCGCCAGCAGCACCCGGTGGAGCTCCCCGCCCGACAGCCGGGAGAGATGGCGGCGGGCTAGATGCGTGACGCCGGTCCGCTCCATCGCCTCGTCCACCAGCCGCCGGTCGCGGCGGGAGAGCGGGCGCAGAAAGCCTTTTCCGGCGTACCGGCCCATGGTCACCACTTCCCGCACGGTAACGGGGAGGGACTGGTTGATCTTGGTGTCCTGGAGCACATAGGAGCAGCAACAGGGCCGTCCGGACGCCCGGCCCAGGGTTATCCGGCCCGGAGCAGGGGACAGCAACCCGGCGATCCCGTTGAGCAGGGTCGACTTGCCGGCGCCGTTGGGCCCGATCAGGGCGGTCACCGCCCCGGCCGGGATGTCGAGGTTGGAACATTCCAGCACCGTCCGGGCGCCGTAGCGGAACACGGCGCCGGTGATCGAGACCGCCGGCCCGCCGGAGGCGGGGAGGGAGGCGGCGCAGTTGGAGCCGAAGGCGGTCACTGGCTCTGCTCCCCTTGTTCCTCGGTCGGCGCCTCTGTCGGGGGGGGAGTGTACTCACCCAGCACCACCAGGACGGTCTCCCCCGCCGGCACCTCGGCGCCCGGCGAAGGAGCCTGCCGGGCGACCTTGCCGTCCAAGCCGGGGTGATCGACCGCCGCCCGCGATCCCGCCACCTCCAGCACCAACCCGAGGGCCGCCAGCTCTGCTTCGGCCTCCGCCGGATCGCCGCCGGTGAGGTCAGGCACGACGGCGGGGCCGGGCGGCGGGGGCGGCTCGGCGCCGTTCTCCGGCCCGGCGGCCTCGGTCGGGGCGGTTTCCTCCGGCGGGGCCGCTTCGACCAGTAACACCCGATCCCCGGCCTGCATCACCGCCCCGGCGGAGGGCTCCGTCCTGATCACCAGCCCCGGCGCAACTCCGGCGGCGGGTTCCTGCCGGATCTCCACCTCCACCCCCAGCTCGGCCAAGAGCGCGGCCGCATCGGCGGCGGGCCGCCCCGACATGTCCTCCAGCGCGAACGGAGGCGGACCTTCCGAGACCGCGATCTGCACGCTCCAGCCGGGGTTGACGTCCGAACCGGCGGCCGGGCTCTGGCGGATCACTATGCCCTGCGCCGCCGTGCTGGCCTCGAAGACGGTCTCCACCTCCAGCCCGATGCCCTCCAGCCTTCCTTCGGCCCGGTCTTGGGTCAACCCCCGAACGTCCGGTATCTCTATCGGGTCGGGGCCGGCCGACACCACCAGCTCCACCGCGGAGCCCCGGGCGGCCCTGGCGCCGGCCGGCGGGGACTGCTCGGTCACCAACCCTTCCCCCACGGTTTCGTTGCGGACGGAGCGGACCACCACCGTGAAGCCTTGCCCCTCGAGGGCGGCGATGGCCCGCTCTCGGGTGGACCCGATCACCGTGGGCACCTGTATCTGGGCCCGGCCGCTGGACACCACCATGGTGACGAACGAGTCGGAGGCGGCCTGCTCTCCAGCCGCCGGGTCGGTGCGGATGACCCGGCCCGGCTCTGCCTCGCTCGCTTCGGTTGCGGGCGTGACCCGAAACCCGGCTTCCTGCAACGCCAAGAGGGCCTCGTCCTCGGTCAAACCGGCCACATCCGGCACCGCCGCGGCCGGGGGGGCGGCGGCGGAGGTGTCGGGCGGTTGGGTGGAGAGGCTGTTCAGCAGCACGTAGATGCCGAACACCACCCCGGCGGCCAGGGCTATCGAGGTGATGATGAAGGGCAGCTGCGAGGGTTGGCGGGGGGCGGCGTGCACCCGGCGGTACACCTCGTCCGGCGGGGCGGTGGGCGGGGGCAGGTCGGGCCTCCGGACGGGGTGGACGGCTTCGCCCGCCTCGGCCCGGGGGGCGGCCCTGCCCTGCAGGAACAGCAGCAGGTCGCGGCGGACGTCGGCCGCCGACCGGTAGCGGCGGGCGGGGTTCTTCTCGAGGCACCGCATCACTACGGCTTCGAGCTCCGGGGCCAGGTCCGGATTGGCGGCGGCGGGCGAGGGGGCTTCGGCGGTTACATGCTGGTAGGCCACCGAGACGGAGGTCTCCCCCGTGAACGGAGGGTGTCCGGTCAGCATCTCGTACAGCACCACCCCGAGGCTGTAGAGGTCGGAGCGCTCGTCGGCCGGGTCGCCGCGGGCCTGTTCGGGGCTGAAGTAGGTGGCGGTCCCGATCACGGATCCGTCCTTGGTCAGCTCCTGCGAGTCGTCCCAGACCCGCGCCACCCCGAAGTCGGTCACCTTGACCGAGCCGTCCGCCGCCAGCAGGATGTTGCCCGGCTTGATGTCGCGGTGGATCACCCGGCTTCGATGGGCCACCTCCAGCGCGGAGGCCACTTCGGTGGCGATCTCGGCCGCCCGGCGGGGCAGGAGCCTCCCCTCGGAGTTGAGAACATCCCGCAGCGAACGCCCTGCGATCAGTTCCATGACGATGAAGTAGGTGCCCTTCTCCTCCCCCCAGTCGTAGATCGACACGATGTTCGGGTGGCTCAGGTTGGCGGCGGCTTGGGCCTCCTTGCGGAACCGGGCGACGAAGGTTTCGGCGTCGGCGTAGCGCTGGTGCATGATCTTCACCGCCACCCGGCGGTCCAAGGTGCGGTCGACGGCCTCGAACACGTCCGCCATGCCGCCCCGCGCGATGTACGAGACCAGGTCGTAGCGCCCCAGTGAATGTGGATGTTCCATCTGTCAACCCTGATTGTTCATTTCGTTCATTTCATTTCCCGCGCGGGGCGGACCGCTGCCCGCGGCAGTTCATCAGCCCGTGCATCCCAAACCTCGAACCGACGGCGTTCACTCATTGGGTGTACCCTCACGTTCTGAATCAGACAGTTGTTTCACTGTTATCACCCCAGGTCATAAGGGATGCGGGCGCTTATTTTATCCGCCCGCCCCCATTCTCGTGAATAATCAGGGCCAAGAGGACGAACAGACAGGGTTGACCAGGTTGTTTGGATGCGTTGGCCTCACGGCGGAACCCCGGCAGACAACCCGCTGACCAGCAACAACCTCTATCCCCCTCTGCCTGTCAGCTCGTCTCCTCGAACTGAAACCAACCGAGCAGCACATTCGCTTTTCGGGATTGAGGGTTGTGCAAATCCCTGTTCGAGCCGCCTGCGCAGGCTCTTCTCCAGCAAGCCCCGGTCCGCAAAGGCCAAGGTGCCCGGTTTGCCCCCCGCCTCCAACGAGACGGGCAGCCGAACAATTCGATTCAACCGAGCCGAGCGGCTGGACGAGGCGTGCGGCGGGAGGCTGTCATCGAACACCGCTTCTGAGTCTGCCCTCCCTATATCTGGGCCCCTCTGGGTGGGGCCGGAGGATCGAAGCGGTCGAGCCCGCGAAATGTCTTCGAACATACGTACCCCTAGACGGAGGCCCCGAATTTTGGTATACCTATTGGGCTGAAGCACAAACACCGCCGCGAGTTCCGGAGAGGGCGGCGGTCAGAGACGGATCCCGTTCGGTCCGGCCCCTCGGGCCGGGGGCGGCCTCGTGCGGCCCGGCGGATTTTCGTTCAAGGAGGCGGCGGCGGGGGATGGGCCCGGGTTTGCCGGCGGTGGGGGCCGATTTTCGCGGACTTGAGGGGGCATTGGGTGGAATCGAACTCCAAGCCATGATTCACGAGGTTCATGTCAGGGCGACCTTGGAACTACTCATCTAGCGAGCTGTCTGCTGCTGGGCAACCGTCCGCGAACCGGTGCTGCGCGGCGGCCCCGGCGTCAGGGCGGAGAAGCGGAGGCCTGCTGGTCGAGCCAGGCGGTGAGCACCGCCCGGCCGACGGGGAGGGCGGCGGCCCCGGCGTCTTCCTCCACCGCCGCCGCCACCGCCAAAGCCGGTTCGTCCGCGGGGATGAACCCGGCGAACCACGTGAAACGGCCGCCGGAGGGGGTACCGCCCTCCCCGAACTCGCCCAACCCCCGCACCGCGCCGAGGGTTTCGTTGCTGATGATCACCTGCACCAGGCTTTGTGCGAGGTCGGCGGCTTCCTCCGCGCTGAACAGCTCGGAGTGGACGGCCGGCGCCGCCTCCGACTCCACGAGGGAGTCGGGGTCGAACACCCGGGCCACCAGGTAGGGGGCCATCAACCGCCCCTCCTCGGCTATGGCCGCCGCCCGCAGCGCCAGCCCCAGGGCCGTGTCCGGAGCGCCCCCCGGGTCCGGCGCGGCGGCCAGCTCCTCCCAGGGCGGCTGCTCGAGGAGCGGCCTCCCCAGGGCGCGGTTGTCGAGCGGACGGGCGGGGTCGGCGGCCAGCTCCTCCCAGGCGGCCTCGGCGTCCGCGCCGACCAGGGAGTTGGGGTCGAAGGCGGGCGCGCTCACCAGGGCCAGCACCCGGCCGGTGGCTGGGTCGAGGGCCACCACCGCCCCCCGCCGGCTCCCCAGGGCGCGGGCGGAAGCCTGCTGCAGGCGGTGGTCCAGGGTGAGCTGGAGGGAATGGGCCCGCAGATCCTCGCCGAGCAGGGCGGCGATGATGCTGGAGACGGTCAGGTCGCTGCCGGAGGTGAGGAGCTGGGCGTGGGAGGCTTCGACCCCGCCGTCCCCCAGCCGGGAGGCGAACCCCACGGTATGGGCGTACAGGGAGTCGTGGGGGTATTCCCTCGCGTAGTGGCGGGGGCCGGGGGGGTCGAGGGCCGAACGGGCCAGCACCACCGAGTCGGCGGAGACGATCTGGCCCCGCTCCCTCTCCGAAAGGGCCAGCACCCGGACATTGCGGGCGTCCTCTCGGAGCCGGTCGGCGGCCACCACCTGCCAGTAGGTGATGTCCAGCGCGATCACCAGGAAGACTGCGAACAGGGCCAGCGCCGCCCTCCGCATCGGGCCGTTCATGTGCGCTCCTCATGGCTGATGCGGGCCAGCAGGGCCAGCGCCAAGAAGGCTGTGACCAACGACGCCCCCTCGTATGACAGGAAAGGGGCGGGGAGGCCGGGGACCGGGAGGAGGCGGACCGTTCCGGCGGCGGACACCGCGGCTTGGAGGCCGATCAACAGGGAGAGGCCGGCCGCCGCCAGCTTGCGGAACAGGTCGCGGGAGCGCAGGGCCACCCCGAACCCCGCCGCCGCCAGCAGGGCGTAGACGGCCAACACCGCGGTCGAACCCGCCAGGCCCATCTCTTCGGCCACCACCGCCAAGGGCAGCCGGGAGGCGGCGTCGGGGATCAGGTCGGGCCGCCCCAGACCGAGGCCCGCACCCGAGAGGCTGCCCGCCCCCAAGGCGAAGATGCTTTGGGCGGTCTGGTAGCCGGCCCCCTCGTAATAACTCCAGGGGTCTATCCAGACCTCGACCTGCCGCCGGACCTGTTCGAACAGGAAGAAGGCCCCCGCCGCGCCGAGGGCATACCCTCCGAACCCGATTCCCAGGTAGGCCGCCCGGTTGGTGGCCGCATACAGCATGACGGCGGCCAAGCCGAACAGCAGGAGGGATGCGCCCAGGTCCTGGTAGAAGGCCAGCGCGCCCCAGCCCGCCGCCCAGGCCGCCCCCAGCGCCGCCGCCTGATGGAGGCCGGGCAGCCGCACCCTTCCGAGCTGCGGCCCTCCGGCGCTGAGGGCCGCTTGGCGGTCGGACAGGCAGGCGGCGAGGAACACCACCAGCAGCAGCTTGGCCGCTTCGCCGGGCTGGAAGACCGCCTCCGGCCACCACCTCCATTCGACCCAGAGGCGCGCTCCGCCCTGCTCCAGCCCGTGCAGCGGCAGCGGTCCTCCCCGGGGTAGCGCCGGGAGGGCGGCCAGAGCACCCGCCGCCGCCGGCCATATCCAGGGGCGGCGCCGGAGGGCGGCCAGACCCCTCCCCTGCAGCCAGAGAAGCAGGAGGGCGGCCAGGGCGGCGGCGGCCGCCAGCCACCAGCGGTGCCGGGCGGCCAGGTCCTGGTCGAGGCGGTAGATCATCACGTAACCGATGGCGGCGAGGGTGGCGGCCGGGGGGATGAGGAAGGGAACAGCCCGCGGCGCCCAGCGGCGCATGGCCGCCAGGAAACCGCCGAACACCGCCCCGAACCAGAGGAAGGTCTGCCCCGGCGCCGCAAAGGAGGCGCCGCGCCCGGCGAAATCCACCAGCAGCACCCCGAAGGCGGCCAGCGCCGCCGCCGCCAAGACGAGGACAGCCTCGGCGGTCCGGCTCACTGCCGGGCGGGGCGGGTTGCGGCCTCGGCTTGGGCTGTCATGGGCCTTCTTCCTCTTGGACCGGCGGGGGCGCGGCGCCGCCGGCCGCGGCCCGCGAGAGCCTCCCGTCCGATCCTCTCACCGATCGTCTTGGAAGGCGGGCGGACAGGCCCCCGGGCGAAGCCTCGGCCTCATGCGGGCAGGCGGCCGTCTTCGGAGTCCCGGGTTGCCTCTGCGGCGTCTACCACCATCACCGTGATGTTGTCGCGCCCGCCCGCCAGGTTGGCGGCTTCGATCAGCCCCCACACCGCGTCCGACGGCGCCCCCGACCCGAGCAGGCGGTGTATCTCGCCGTCCGGCAGCTCCCCGTGCAGGCCGTCCGAGCAGAGCATCAGCCGGTCGCCGGCTTCGAGATCGATCGAGGCGGCCTCCACGTCCAGTTTGTCCTCGAAGCCCAGCGCCTGGGTCAACCAGGAACTTCGGGGATGGTTGCGGGCTTCCTCCTTGGTGATCTCCCCCTGGTCGACCAGCTCCTGCGCCATGTTGTGGTCGGTGGTGAGCTGATCGAGCCGGCCGCCCCGGAGCAGGTAGGCGCGGCTGTCCCCCACATGACCCAAGGCGAGCCGCCCGCCGGGGCCGAACTCCGCCAGGGTCAAGGTGGTGCCCATCCCGGCCAAATCGGGGTCGGCGAGCACGGCTCCCATGACGGCCCGATTGGCGGCCTCCACCCGGCCCTCGGGCGGCCCGTCGGTTTCCACGGCGGCGGCGACGGCGGTCCGGCTGGCCACCTCCCCTCCGGTGTGGCCGCCCATTCCGTCCGCCACCGCCGCCAACAGGCGGTCGGCGCCGCCGCCGTCCTGCTCCGGATAGAAGGCGTCCTCGTTGTTGGGGCGCACCCTGCCGATATGGGCGCCCCCGGCCCAGATGAACTTCAAGTCACCTCCCAGACGGTCCTGCCGGTCTGTACGGCGCCCCCCTCTTCGAGCTCGAGGAGCGGCGCCCGTTTGCCGTTCACGCCTCTGCGTCCACCACCATCACCGTGATGTTGTCGTTTCCGCCTGCCAGGTTGGCGGCTTCGATCAACCCCCGCACCGCGTCCGGCGGCGACCCCGACCCGAGCAGGCCGTGTATTTCGCTGTCCGGCAGCTCTCCGTGCAGGCCGTCTGAGCAGAGCATCAGCCGGTCGCCGGCTTCGAGAGCTTCCGAGGCCTCCTCCACTTCCAGCGCTTCGTCGAAACCCAGCGCCTGGGTCAACCAGGAGCTGTAGGGGTGGCAGCGGGCTTCCTCCTTGGTGATCTTCCCCTGGTCGACCAGCTCCTGCGCCTTGTTGTGGTCGGTGGTGAGCTGATCGAGCCGGCCGCCCCGGAGCAGGTAGGCGCGGCAGTCACCCGCGTGGCCCAGGGCGAGCTGCCCGCCGGGGCCGAATTGCGCCAGGGTCAGGGTGGTGCCCATCCCGGCCAAACCGGGCGCGGCGAGCCCCGCCGCCAGCACCGCCTCGTCGGCGGCTTCGATCCGGTCTTTGAGAGGCGCCCCGGTTTTCATCACAGCGCGGATCACGGCAATCCGGCTGGCCGCCCCTCCTCCGGGATGGCCGCCCATTCCGTCCGCCACCGCCGCCAACAGGCGGTCGCCGCCGCCGCCCCGCTCCGGATAGAAGACGTCCTCGTTTTTAGGTCGCACCATGCCGATATCGGTGCCCCCGGCCCAAATGAACTTCACGTCACCTCCAAGACGGTCCTGCCGATCTGTACGGCGTCCCCCTTGTTGAGCTTGAGAGGGGCGGTCACCCGTTTGCCGTTCACATATGTGCCGTTGGTGCTGCCCAGATCGAACAACGACAGGCTGCCGGCTTCGTTCACCAAGCGGACGTGGAAATCGGAGGCGTAGGCGTCCTCCACCAGCACGTCCGCCTGCCCGCTGCGGCCCAAGACTATCGGCTGGCGCACGTCCACGCTCATCCCCTTCTGGGTGTCGCTGCGGACCACGGCCAGCCCGGCGCCGCCGCGGCGCCTGCCGCCCACCGGCTGGCCGGTGCCGATGTGGGCGGCGATGGCCTTGCCGATCTGCCAGACGAACAGATAGATGAAGGCCACGAAGATGAGTTTCAGCGAAACCAGGATTACGGCGGGCATGGCCGACAGGATACGCCGCCGCGCCGGCAACCGGCGGCGGGCCCGCGGGCCGCCCGTTGATCGGCCCCGCCCGCATCCCGGCGGCCGGAGGGCCGCCTCGGTCAGTAGAGCGGCTCGGCCCCTTTCGAGGGGGGCCCGGCGGTGGTGTAGGCGACGGCTTGTTTGAGGGCGGCCTGGAAGGTCTGGAAGTCGGACAGCACCGTAACCATGCGGAACCCCCGCGCCAGCCGGTCGGCGGCGGCGGCGGGCGAAGCCTGGATGCCGGGGGCGACCCCATGTCGGTCGCAGGCCTCTCTGATCCGGTCGAGCATGTCCAAGAAAGGCTGCTCGCTCGTGCCCGGCCAGTAGCCCATCGCGATCGACAGGTCGGAGGGCCCTACGTAGGCCACGTCCACGCCGGGGACGGCCAGGATGCGGTCCAGGTCGTCCACCGCCTCCATCGTCTCGATCATGGGGATGCAGAGCACTTCCTCGTTGATCCGCTGGTAGTAGTCGGCGCCTTCTGCCAGCGCCGCCCTCATGGCGCCGAAGCTGCGCTCGCCGACGGGGGGGAAACGGCAGGCGGAGGCGGCGGCGGCGGCCTGCTCGGCCGAGTCGATCATGGGAACGACCACCCCCATCGCCCCGGCGTCGAGGACGGTCGAGATGTTGGCGGTCGAGAGCTCGGGCACCCGGACGATGGGCGTGGCGCCCCCCAGGGAGACGGCCTGCAGCAGCTGCACCGCATCCCCATAGTCGATCACCCCGTGCTGCATGTCGACGCACAGGTAGTCGAGGCCGGCATAGGCCGCCGCCTCGGCGGTGATGGGGCTGGGTATGGTGATCCAGGCGCCGTAAGCCGGCTGCCCGGAGGCCAGCTTGGCGCGGAGTGGGTTGGGTCGCATACCCCTATGATGGCAGGTCGGCGCCGCGATTTCCAGAACGGGCGGCGCCCGCCCCAGCCGCATCGGCCGGCCCCCGCCGGGGGTACGATTTCTCCTGCCCCTCGCCGGCGCCGCGGGCGGGCAGGTCAGGCGATACAGGAAGGGATTCCACATGCCCCGAACGGACGCCTTGGCCGCGGCCGCCATGTCGGAGCTGGCCGCTTCCGGCGTGAGCCTCATGTGCGGGGTGCCGGGGGATCCCAGCCTGGTGCTGATCGACAAAGGGGCGGAGGCGGGCATCCGTTTCGTGCTCACCCACGGGGAAACGGCGGCCTGCGTCGCGGCGGGCGTCTACGGCGGGCTGACCGGAGCGCCGGGGGCGGCGGCGGTTACCAGGGGGCCGGGGGCGGCGTCGGCGGTCAACGGGATGGCCCAGGCCACCCTCGACCGCTTCCCCCTCCTCCTGTTGAGTGATGTGGTTCCCGCCGCCGAACGGGGCTGGGCGGCCCATCAGCGGTTCGACCAACAGCGGATGATGGCCCCGGTTGCGAAGTGGTCCGGCGCCCTGGGGCATGGGGATCCGGCGGAGACGGTGCGGCGGGCCGCCCGGCTGGCCATGGCTGCTCCGCCCGGCGCCGTCCATCTGGACTTCGACCCCACCGCGCCGGGGGATCTGCCCCCAGCGCCGCCGAGGCCGGCCGCCCCTGACACCGCCGCCTTGGAACGGGCCCGCCGGCTGGCGGCCGCCGCCCGCCGCCCGGTGTTCCTGATAGGGGCCGGGGCCGCTCCCTGGGCGGGGGCGGTGCGGCCGCTGGTGGAGGGCCTGGACGCTCCGGCGCTGGTCACCTACCAGGCCAAGGGGATCATCCCGGACTCCTCGCCCTCCTATGGAGGCCTCTTCACCAACTCGGCCTCGGAGCAGGCTCTGATAGAGAAGGCCGACCTGATCGTGGCCGTAGAGCTGGACCCGGTGGAGCCTCTGGCCCGGCCTTGGCCGTACCGGACGCCGGTGCTGGCCGTGAACACCCGGCCCCTGACCGACTCCTACTACTCGGTTGCGGCGGAGGTCACCGGCCTGCTCGACGCCGCCCTGGCCGGACTGTGGGGATCGTTCAGGGCCGATTGGCCCGCCGGGGCGGGGCCGGCGGCGGCCGCCCGGGTGCGGGATGACCTGTACACCGAGGGGCCGGGCTTCACCCCCTTCGAGCTGATGGAGGCGGTGGCCGAGGCCGGGCCGGAGGACCCGGTGGCAACGGTGGACGCCGGCGCCCATTTCCTGGTGATCATGCCCTTCTGGGAGGTGAGCCGCCCGTTCGATTTGTTGATCTCGAACGGCCTGGCCACCATGGGCTTTGCCCTGCCGGCCGCCATGGGCGCCGCCCTCGCCCGCCCCGGCCGCCCGGTGCTCTGCCTGACCGGAGACGGCGGTATGAGCATGACGCTGGCGGAGCTGGAGACGGTCGCCCGGCTCGACCTCGACATAACGGTGGTGGTCTTCAACGACTCGGCCCTCAGCCTCATCGCCATCAAGCGGGGTTCGGAAGCCCCCGAAGGGGTGAACGCGGTGAACTACGGCCCCATCGACTTCGCGGCGGCGGCCCGGGCGCTGGGGATGGAGGGCCGCACAGCCGAAAGCCCCGACGGCATGCGCCGGGCGCTGGCCTCCGGGCGGGGCCCGCGGTTGATCGACGCCCGCATCGACCCCGGCGTCTACCCCCATGTGATACGAACCGCCCGCGGCTGACGGCGGGCGGGCTTGGAGCAGATTGTGGTCAGGCGGGGCGGCGGGCGGAGGCCGGGCTTATGATCCACCGGAGTCGAAGCGGGGGCGGGGTCTCGAGAACCGCCGAATCCGACGAGTGGAGAAACGATGACCGTAGTTGACGGGGTTTGCCCCCTGATGACCGACCCCGAGGCCTGGAACAGCTGGATCGAAGGCGGGGTGGACATCGTTGCCCCCACCGCCGCCAACTGGGAAGGCCCCGCCGAGGCCGAGGAACTGCTCTGCCGGTGGGCCCGATGGACGGCGGAGGACGGCCGGCTGGAAGCCGTCGCCGAGCCTTCCGGCTTCGACCGGTTTCCGAGGCCCGGAAAGCTGGGGGTGGTGATCCATTTCCAGAACACCCTCCCCATGGGGGACGACCTGGCCAATTACGAGCGCTTCCACCGCCTGGGGCTGCGGATGGTGCAGCTCTGCTACAACCGGACCAACCGGGTGGGGGACGGATGCCTGGAACCCGGAGACGGCCCCCTCACCTCCTTCGGGCGGGAAACCGTGAAAGAGATGAACCGGCTGGGGATAGTGGTGGACCTCTCCCACACGGGCCGGCGCACCACCTTCGACGCCATGGCGGTCGCCTCTGCGCCGCCGGTGTTCTCCCACTCCAACCCCAAGGCGCTCTGCTCCAACCGCCGCAACATCGACGACAGCCAGATCAAGGCGGTCGCCGGCCTGGGCGGCCTGGTAGGGGTCAACGCCTACCCGGCCTTCGTCAAACCAGGCGGCAAGGGGGCGGCTGTGGCCGACCTGGTAGACCACATCGACTACCTCGTAGATCTGATCGGACCCCACCAGGTCGGGCTGGGGCTGGATTTTTGCAAGCTGAGCCCGGAGATGCACGCCGAGATGATCGCCTCCGGCGAGTGGAGCATCGAGGACTACCCGGACGACTCCGGAACCTACCCGGCGGGTCTGGAAACCCCCGCCCAGATTCCCAACCTCCAGAAAGAACTGGCCGCCCGCGGCTACCCCGCCGACGCCGTCAAAGCGATACTCGGGCAAAACTGGATAGACCTCTACCAGAGAGTGTGGGCCGCCTGACGCAGGATGTCAAGGGGCGCGGATGTTCTACAGGCCGCAGCCGGTTGAACAGCGGCTTGGTTCGGTCCGGTCAGCCCCCGCCCGGCGCCGGAGGCGGAAGCACAGCAGCGCCGTCGCCCTCATACACGGCGCCCACCGCTCGGTAGTAGTCCTGCAGTTTGTTGGCGTCGGTAACCAGCAACGGTAAACTGGAGTGCGCCCCGATGCGGCCGCCGGTGATCGCTGTCCGTTCCTCGGCTGCTTTCTTGATCTGTGGTATCAGTTCGGACAACGGCATATCCATTTGGCTTAGCAGGTAATCGTTGTATCCCTCTACAATCCAATAAATGTCGCTGGATACGGCCCGTATTTCGCCGCCTTCACGTTGTATATACCACTTAGCGCGCCAGCGATCAACTACATGCCAAGATTCAACAGTTGCGGTCCGAGAAGATCCGAGGAACAGTATCATCTCTCTCCCCTCATGTTCTTCAGCTCTTAAGTATCGGCTTCTATAAAAATTATCATCAATATAAGATCTATCGCCGGGGAAAATAGCACCTGTGTTTACCGAAATGGTCAACACGGGAGGTCCTTCTCCCACAATGTACTCACTGATTCTGAAATCCAAAAAACAATGATAAAAAAATGTATCAAGATAAAGACGTTCGGCGCGACCCGCATAATTATACAGGTCACTGCTGTGCTCATAGTTGAATAGCTTTACAGGGTATTCTGCGCACCGAGTGGTATCTGGTTTAGCTACTCCTCTGATAACCATATGAGGAACCAAGTTAGGATAACTGCGAGAGTCTAACATACTTAGAAAGACATCATTGAAACTAGGCAATGTATGTAACATAGTAGTGGGCACCGCAGTGGCTGGAGTTTCAGAATCGGCGACCGACATCGATATTGGAGAACAGGGATCAAAGTCTGAACCTTCCACAGGGACACAAGGCGGAATAACTTCTTTCAGATAAGACACCGGCCGCCTTGTCATAGCCTCTGCCGGCCCATCGCCCCATCCTTCGAACTCGACGAAGCCGAACTCTTGCTCCGCTCGTTCAACGGGGCCCGCGGTAGTTTCGGCGGTTGTGGCAGCGCCGCAGCCAGCCGCTAGGAGGACGAATACAACCAGCACCCCGGTCTGAAGGGTCTGTTCAGCTCGCATGACCGAATCTTATCAGCCGACGGGTTCTTCGTCGAACAGCCCGCTCCCTCCGCCTTCATCCGGAGGAGCACCGCCTTCCCCCAACGGTGCTGTCGTAGCCGCCGCGCCGGAACCATCGACCGGAGGCGTAGGCGCAACCGTAGTGGAGGAAGCATCCTCCGCCGGCGGCTGAGTAGTAGTGGTTGTAGACGGAGCAACGTCTTCTACCTGCGGCTGGATAGTGGTAGTAGTTACAGGGTCATCAACCGGTGCTGCAGATGTAGTAGTGGTTGTAGACGGTGTAGCTTCTTCCGTCTGCGGCTGGGGAGAATCGGTAGGTTCGGTGGTGCCGGTGGACGACGGCGGGGAGGTGGTGGAAGTAACTGTATCTTGCACCTGCGGCTGGGTTGTGGTGGCGGGCGGCTCGGATCCGTCGGTCTGAGGCAGCGTCGTGCCGGTGGGAGAAGGCGCAGTGGTATCCCCCGGCGAGGGGCTGGTCGTACTGGACACCGGAGGGGCTGCGTCGTCCGTGGTGGTCGGAGAGGTCTCGTCTCCTGGGACCGGGGAGCTGGCAACAGTGGGCTGGCCTTCCCCGACCTGGGTTGGAGGCTGTTCGGGTTCATCCCCGCCCGGCGCTGGAGGCGGCAAAACCGTAGCGCCCTCGCCCTCATATACGGCACCCACCGCTCCGTAGTAGTCCTGCAGCTTGTTGGCGTCGGTAACCAGCAACGGCAAACTGGAGTGCGCCCCGATGCGGCCGCCGGTGATTACTGTCCGTTCCTCGGCTGCTTTCTTGATCTGGGATATCAGTTCGGACAACGGCATATCCATTTGGCTCAACAGATGATCGTTGTATCCTGCTACAATATGGTCTATATCCTTGGCTACAGCCCGCACCTCACCGCCAACGCGTTGTATAAACCACACAGCACGTAAACGAGTAGCTACCTGCCACGATTCAACAGATGCAGTCCGAGGGGGTCTAAGGAACAATATCATTTCCTTCCCCTCGAAAGCTGAGTTCTTATCATAATATTCTTGGTAGTAGTCATCTCCAATTTGTAGTCTTTCGTCTTGGAAGATTGCATCCTCATATATTGAAATACTCAGCACGGGAGGTCCTTCACCCACGATGTATTCATTGATCCTAAAATCCATAAAGCAGTAATTATAGTATGCCCCTTTGTAAAAATTTTCATCCCGGCTCGTATAGTTATATAGGTCATTATTAAGCTCAAAGCTGAATAGCTTTACAGGATATTCTGCACATCGAGTGGTATTTGGTTTGGCAGTTCCCCTGACAACTATGTGAGCAACCGATGAACTGGTATTCATTGGACCCACTATACCCAATAATATATCCGAAATGGTAGGCAATTCATGCAACATAGTCCCTGACATATATTTATAATTAGAAGCTTCAGCACTGGGGGGAGTCATCGTCTGTATTTCAGAGCAGGGGTACTGCCTTGATCCTTCAATAGGGACACAGGGTGGAATAACTTCTTTCAGATAAGACACCGGTTGCCTTGCCATAGCTGACGGCTCACCTCCCAATCCCAACACGCTATCCAGATCTGAGCCATGTAGCGTCGCCTGGTCTACCATGAGAGATGGCGAAGTTGCCTCCGGCGCGGCGATAGGTTCCCCCTCCGAAAACCCTGAATTATAGCTGTTGCCTCCGTTGCAAGCAGACCATAAAACGGCCAACACTAGCAATACAGCAGGCACAAGGCCCTTGGCTGTTCTCATTGTTTCTTCTCCCCTCCATCCTGCTTGCTCACCGCGGCAATAGTGGTGGCGGTGGAAGCAACAACGGATACGGATGCCGTAGTTGTCGTAGACGACGCGGCCTCGGCCGGGATGGTCAGGTCGATGTGCCATGTGGTGTTCCGGTCGATGTTGATCGGGTAACGGCCGCGGCCCCATATCAGGTCCCATGGGTGGTCGGCCTGCATTACGATTGCGTCGCCGAGGCGGAGGGTCTGGACGCTAGTGGGGGTATCGGTCGGCCAGAACCGGATCTGGGTTTGATCTGGGAGTTCGTGGTCTTCAAGGTCGGGGGTGGCTTGGATGCGGGCACCGCGGCGGTGGGTTTTGATTCGGTCAATGGTGTAGGTGCGTCCGGCGTAGGTGAAGGTGTTTCCGCTGGTGAGGTGCCATTCGACGTCGTTGGTTATGTATGTGGTTGGCCGGGCTTCGATTTGCCAGAGGGTTACAGGCTGATTGGCTGTAGTCACGGCCGTTGCCGCCGCCGCGGTTGTGGTTGTGGTCGCCGCGGCCGCGGTGGTTGTTGTATTGGGAGATGTAGTTGACGTCGCCCTGACAGTCGTAGTAGTGCGAGCTACTGTCATATCCTCATGAGTTGCCGTTGTACTAGAACTAGTCGAAGGCCGAGATAGGAATATCGCCCTTACCGCCGCAAAGTCGTGCTTGGTCGGAATACAAAACCCTCTATGGTTACCCATTATACTTTCTCCAACAACCAAAGGACGATCAGCAAGACCAAAAACATGACCTGCTTCATGTAACACCAGACCCCTCATATGAGAACATGACCCCTGAGGGGCTACAACACTAGATTGAAACAAAAACATATCCGCAGCCCCGAACCGTCCTTGTCCTGGAATATCTTTTTCTACACAACCACCATTCATCGCTGCTACCTCACTTGAATATCCGCATTTATCTCGGATAGCTTCAGCATTTTTTAGTCGGATTTTGTTTCTCAAGTGCTGGCCTTGATTACCGTCACATTCCCAATAGTTGCCGCCGTTTGTATGATGATGGGCTGTAACTACTCCATCAGTACCGATTCTGGACTCCCAAAGTTCTATACTCGCCTCTATCTCCCTTACTATCTCCGCTCTAGTCCCTCCTCCAAAGCTAGAACCTTGCGGCCTTGCGCCAGCTGGCGGTAAGTCTTCAGCACAGATTACATAAGAATATTCACCCACAGCACTGCTGGGATGAACCGAATTACCAGCATGAGCATCAAGAAAGCCTGCGGCCTGTACCATGCCCACCTGAGTAGGGAAAGACATTGGACTGTTAGTAGTGTAGACATACACCGAAGCTGACCAATTTGAGACTGAAAGACCGTTACGGGTCCGCACCTGAACTTCATAATAACGATTGACCCGAATATTAGGTACTGTATACGAGTACGTACCATTAATCGCAGTAAGCCTTCCAGTAGAAACTGGATTGCTCCAAGGGTTATAAGCTCGAGTTATGACATTGCTGTAATCCCTTACTCCATACCTTATTTGATGATAAGTCGGCCCTCTAGGGGGCACCAGGTTCCATTCTATTGATACCTGCCCTTGATTGTTGCCTGTCAGCAAACTGTGTCCGCTGATCTTCTCTACTGCCGGTACGAGCATAGAATAATCAACCCTATAGGACAGCGCGGCGGCGATAGAAGGTGCCGCGGCGGCGGTGGTGGGCGCCGCCGTGGTAGGAGCAGCCTTGGTAGTGGTAGGCGCGGTTGTGGTAGTGGTGGGATTGGTCGTGGTAGGAGCAGCCTTGGTAGTGGTAGTGATTGAGGTGTAATAACAGGTGGCACCGCTCCGGCGGTTATAACGGTGCCCCGACGGAGCAGACGGACACGGATCATAGACCGTTCTAGAAGAAGCCGTACGGGTAGTGGTCTGTGTCTTTGAGTAACGGCAGGTTGAGCCGCTTCGGCGGCCTGCCGGATACCCGGACAAAAGGGGACACGAATAGAAAATCGTAATCGGAGAACTGAGGGTCTTGGTCAACGTCTTTGCATAATAACACGTCCGACCACTCCGGCGATTGTACCTATACCCCGACGGAGCCGACGGACAGGAATACGTAGTACTAGCCGACGAAGTACGCGTCGTAGTCAACGTCTTTGCATAATAACACGTCCGACCACTCCGGCGATTGTACCTATACCCCGACGGAGCCGACGGACAGGAATACGTAGTACTAGCCGACGAAGTACGCGTCGTAGTCAACGTCTTTGCATAATAACACGTCCGACCACTCCGGCGGCTGTACCTATACCCCGACGGAGGTAAAGGACATGAGTAATGGCGGGTAATCCAACTGTAACTGGCAATACGCGTCGTGAGAACCGTCCTCGTGTAATAGCAGGTTCGGCCGCTCCGGCGGCTGTAACTATATCCCGACGGGGACGATGGACACGAACCCAACCTAGTCCTGCTCAAAGCCGTCCGAGTCGTATAAACAATCTTCGTGTAGTAGCAGGTTCGGCCGCTCCGGCGGCTGTAACTATATCCCGTCGGGGACGATGGACATGAACCCAACCTAGTCCTGCTCAAAGCCGTCCGAGTCGTATAAACAATCTTCGTGTAGTAGCAGGTTCGGCCGCTCCGGCGGCTGTAACTATATCCCGTCGGGGACGATGGACATGAACCCAACCTAGTCAAACTCGTAGCCGTCCGCGAAGTAGTAACCGTCTTCGAGTAATAACAAGTCCGGCCTCTCCGTCTGCCAGCCGAATAACCCGACGGAGGCGCCGGACACGAATACACGACCCGGCTCCCAGTAGTGCGGGTCACCTCACTTGGCGAGCCCGACCCGCCGGCGGCGGCCGCAGCCGCCGGGCGCCCAGACTCTACCCCTCTCCCTCCCTGCAAGCCAGGGCCGAACCCTGGCGGCGCCGCCTGGAGCACCATCAACACCGCAACCAACACAACCCAACGCCAACCCCGCCCAAAGTCGAAGGACCGCCTCAGTTGCCCCAGCATCCAGAGCGCAACATCCACCCTTCTCATATGAGAACTATAGCGCCGCCCGAAGGTGCGTGGTGAACAGTCCACCTCCCCTACCCTGCCCTCCCCCCACGTTTTCGCGAAGCCTCCGTTTTTTGTGAAGCTACAACAACTTCGTTCAACGAGCCGGCGGAGGGGCGTCGATGCGCCGGGCCGGATCAGCTATGATCGGCTGCGCATCCCGAAAGGAGCGAGACGTTGCGCAGAGTCCCTACCACGGCGGCGGCGGGCGCCGACCTGGCGCCGATGTTCAAAGACCACATGGAGCTGTGCGGGGTCGGCCCCGGCCAGACGGTCATGGCCTTCACCAACACCCAGAGCAACCCCGCCTACATCACGGCGTTGATGGCGGCGGTCAAGATACTGGGGGCCGACTTCTTCCAGATCATGGTGGCGGCCGACGACTCCTGGATGAAGTCGCGCACCATCATCGACGCCTGGAAGGGGTGCGACATGGTGGTGGGGTTCCTGGCCAGCATGGGGTCGCACTGGATCTACTCCGACGCCCACAACGAAGCTTTGGATTCGGGCGTCCGCAGCCTCATGATCGAGGAGCCGGAAGACCATCTGCGCCGCCTCTTTCCCATTCCCGTCATTCGGGAGCGGGGCGAGGCCAGCGTGAAGTACATGGGCATGTCCGACACCATGCGGGTCTGGTCGGAAGCGGGCACCGACCTGACGGTCCGCTACACGGGGCGGCCCCTCGGCTGTCAGTACGGCTACACCGACACCCCCGGGCGCTGGGACCACTGGCCTTCCGGGCAGTGCGGGGTGGCGCCGCTGGAGGACTCGGCGGAGGGGACTTTGGTGGTCGACCGCGGCGACGCGCTGCTGCCGATGGGCAAGTACGCCAACGATCCGATCCGGATGGAACTGCGGGAAGGGAGCATCGTCTCCATCGAGGGGGGCGCCGACGCCCGGCTGCTCAAAGACTTCTTCGAGCTTCCCAAGGACAGGCGGGCCTACGGCCTCTCCCACATCGGCTGGGGGTACGAACACCGGGCCAACTGGAACGCCCTCGGCCTCCGCTTCTGGGAAGGCGGCGGGGTGATGGACACCGAGAGCTACTACGGCAACATGCTGATCGCCTTCGGCGCCAACTTCTTCCGCAAGCTGGGCGGCGAGAACCGGGTGAACTTCCACTTCGACATCCCGACCCGCAACCATTCCATCTGGATCGGCGACACCCAGATCATCGACCGGGGCCGCTTCGCGGTGCCGGGGTTCGAGCTGGAACAGCCGGAAGGCTGAGAAGGGGCTGGAGAGCAGCCCCGCCGCCCGCCGGACGCCTCGAGGACGGCGCTCAGGCCGACCGGCAACTATCCTCCTGCCCTCAAGGACGGCCGGCGGGCACACGGCCGCAGCGGGCCCGCCCCGGCCGGGAGAACATCTGGACGGGACGGCCTCCGAACGAAACCCTGCAGTTCCGAGAAGACGCCGCCGGCGGGCCGCGGCAGCTCGACAGAGGAGGAAGACAAGGTGTGGTTGACCGACGCCAGAGTGGTCGATGCGGCCGCCGGAATTATCCAGGACGGGGTGAGCGTGGAGATCTCGGGAGAGCGGATCGGCGCCGTCCAGAAGCAGCCGGGGGCGGGGGAGCGCATGAGCCTCGGCGGGCGTTACCTCGTTCCGGGGCTGATCTCGGTGCATACCCACCTGTCGGTGGTGTACCCGTTCTCGGCCACCGACGAGAACGAGAACCCCGGCCTAACCGTGCTGCGCGCCTACGGGCGGGCGCAGGACGCCCTGCGGGCGGGGATAACCACCATCCGCTGCGTCCATGAGCTGAACCGGGCGGACCTGCTGCTGGCCGAGGCGGCGCGGGCGGGGTGGGCGGACGTTCCCCGGATCGTGGGCGCCGGCCGGGCCCTTTCCACGCCGGGCGGCCACGGCGACGGCCACGGCAGCGCCCTCGCCGACGGCCCGGAGGCCTTCCGGGAGGCGGCCCTGGCCGAGCTGGACGCCGGGTGCCGGCACATCAAGGTGTTCATCACCGGCGGCATCGCCAACCTGGGGGAGACCTTCGACCATCCCGAGATGAGCCGGGCGGAGATGGCCGCCGCCGTAGACGCCGCTTCCGAGCGGGGCACCTACGTGGTGGCCCACGCCGCTTCGTCGCAGGCCATCAACTGGGCGCTGGACGCCGGCGTCCGCTCCTTCGAGCACGCCTACGACCTGGACGAGGAAACCGCCGGGCGGATGGCGGCCGAGGGGGTGTTCCTGACCCCCACCCTGTGCGTGACCCGCTCGCAGGAGTGGATGCGCTGGAAGGGGTTCGAGGAGTTCCAGATCGATACCTCCCTGCGGGTGGGGCCCATGCACCTGGCCAGCATCCGCCGGGCGGTCGCGGCGGGGGTGACCATGGTCAACGGAACCGACTATCCGCCGGGCGACCCCATCGACGGAACCTCGGTGGCCGTGCACGAGATGGGGCTGATGGAAGGGGCCGGGCTCCACCCCCGGCTGGCGCTGGCCGGTGCCACCCACAACGCCGCCCGGCTCTTGGGGATGGAATCCGAGATCGGTACTATCGAGGAAGGCAAGGCCGCCGACCTGGTGGCCGTCGAGGAAAACCCGCTCATCGACACGGCGGCGATGCGGGGGATCTCCTTCGTGATGCAGGCGGGCCGCGTGGTGCGGGACGATCGGGCGGCCGCCTGACCGACGGCCCCTTCTTTCCCGAACGATGGAGAACATGACCGAACGCAAATACCGCATGGCGGTGGACATCGGCGGGACCTTCGTCGACGCCGTCTCCTACGACGAACAGAGCGGGGAGATCACGGTGAACAAGGCCCCCACCACCCCGGCCGCCCCGGCGGAGGGGGTGATGACCGCCACCCGCGCCGCCGACGCCCCCCTGGAGGAAGCCTCCGTGTACATCCACGGCACCACCCTGGGGCTGAACGCCGTCCTCGAGCGCAAGGGGGCGGTGACCGGCATCATCACCAACGCCGGATTCACGGACATCTTCGAGATCGCCCGCGGGGACCTGCCCCGCCCCTCCATGTACGACTTCCAATACCAGCGGCCGGAGCTGCTGGTGCGCCGCCGCCATACGGAGGGCGTCCGGGGGCGGATCGACCACCGCGGCAAGGTGGTGGAGGACCTCGACCGCGAGGCGGTGGTCGAAGCCGGGCGGCGCCTCATCGAGCGGGGGGTGGAGTCGGTTGCGGTCTGCTTCCTCCATTCCTACGCCAACAGCGAACACGAGGAAGCCGCCAAGAGCATCCTGGCCGAAGCCTTCCCGGACCTCTCGGTATCGGTCTCGGTCGACCTGGTGAGGGAATACCACGAGTACGAACGGACTTCCACCGCGGTCGCCGACGCCTACATCCGTCCGATCCTGGGCCGGTACCTCGCCGACCTGGAAGACCGGCTCCGCAAGGAAGGCTTCGACGGTTCCTTCCTGATAATGCGCTCGGCGGGCGGGGCGATGACCGCCGAGGTGGCCCGGGTGTCGCCCCTCCTGACGGTGTTCTCCGGCCCGGCGGGCGGCATCGCCGGCGCCATCAGCCTGGGGAAAGCCACCGGCCGCTCCTCTCTGATCTCCTTCGACGTGGGAGGGACCAGCCTGGACGCCTGCGTCATCGTGGACGGCGCCCCCACCGAGGTCTACGAAGCGGAGATAGAGAGCCTGCCGATCCGCATCCCGGTGTTCGACATCCGCACCATCGGAGCCGGCGGGGGGTCCATCGCCTGGATGGACAAAGGCCTGCTGAGGGTGGGGCCGCAGAGCGCGGGCGCCGTCCCCGGCCCCATCTGCTACGGGCGGGGCAACACCGAACCCACCGTTACCGACGCCTCGCTGTGCCTGGGGTATCTGGCGGCGGACGAGTTCCTGGGGGGGGAGATGAGCCTCGACGCCGAGGCGGCGGTGCGGGGGGTGGAGGAAAAACTGGCCCGCCCGCTCGGCATGTCCGCCCAGCTGGCCGCGGCGGCGGTCTTCGACGTGCTGCTGGCCCGCACCGTGGGCGCCGTCCGGGAGATAACCGTGGAGAGGGGCCTCGACCCCCGAGAGTTCTCGCTGGTGGCCTTCGGAGGGGCCGGCCCCATGCTGGCGCCGCTGCTGGCCAGGGAGATGGATCTGCCGGAAGTGGTGGTGCCCGCCGCCCCGGCGGTGTTCTCCGCCTGGGGGATGCTGATGTCGGACCTGGAGTACGACCTGGGCCAGACGGTTCTCACCATGCTGGACGCCGCCGCCCTGGCCCGGATGGAAGGGATGTTCGCCGGCCTGGAAGCCGAGGCAGACCGGGTGCTGGCCGCCCAGTCGGTTCCGCCGGAGAACAGGGTGCTGCTGCGGCGGCTGGACCTTCGTTACAACGGCCAGGAGCACACGCTCTCGATCGATCTGGCAGAGGACGACGACGAACACTCGATGGCCGCCAAGTTCCACCGCCGCCACCATGAACGCTACGGGCACAACCTGGTGGAGCAGGTCCAGATCCTCAACGTCCGGGTAAGGGCGGTCGGGCGCCTGGACAAACCGGCCGGCCGCCCCGGCGGCGCCCGCTCCGCGGCGGGCGGCGGAACCGAGAGCCGCGTCGGCGAGCGTTACGGCTTCGACTTCGCGGCCCGGGAACGCCGCCTGTTCCCCGTATACGAACGCAGCCTGCTCCGGCCGGAAGTCGAGATCGAGGGCCCCGCCGTCATCCGCGAGCCCACGTCGGTAACCATCGTCCACGGAGATCAGAGGGCGGTTCCCGACCGTCTGGGAAACCTGGTGGTGAGATGAGCAGAACCGGCCCCCCCGCTTTGGACGGCGCCACCGTGGAGGTGATCCGCCACTACCTCAACTCCACCGCCGAGCAGATGCGCCGCACCCTGGTGAGAACCGCCTTCAATCCGGTGATCTACGAGGTGCTCGACTTCGGCATCTCCATGTACGACCGGGACCGGCGGCTGATCTCCGAATCGTCGGGCGTGCTCTCGTTCTTAGGAGCCAACGACTACGCCATCCACAAGGGCGTGGAGAAGGTGGGCGCGGAAAACCTCCATGAGGGGGATGTGGTGATGATCAACTACCCCTATTGGAGCGGCGCCCACGTCTCCGACGCCATGCTGTTCGCACCGGTGTTCTGCGAAGGAAGCGCCCTCCCCGACGCCTATCTGGCGGTGCGCGCCCACTGGATGGACCTGGGCGCCAAGGACCCCGGCTACGTGCTCGATTCCACCTCCATGCACCAGGAAGGGCTGATCATGCCCGGCATAAAGCTGATCCGCCGGGGGGAACCGGACAACCAGATCCTGGACATCCTGCGCTGCAACTCCCGGATGCCCGACACCATCATCGGGGACTTCAACGCCCAGGTCTCCGCCATCCGGGTGGGGGAGCGCCGGCTCCATCAGATCTGGGAGAAGTTCGGCCTGGCCGAGGTGGACGCCGCCGTCGACCGGATCATCGACCACGGCGCCCAGACCGCTGCCGAGGCGGTGAGCGCCATGCCCGACGGGCAATGGTCGGCCTTCGACTGGCTGGACGACGACGGCATCTCTCACGACCTGATCAGGATGGCGGTTACCGTCACCATCGAAGGGGACCGTTTCACGGTCGACTATGGGGACTCCGACGGGGCGGTGCCGGGGCCGGTGAACGTGCCCTTCGGGAAGACCGCGAGCCTGGCCAAGACCGTCTTCAAGTCCCTCACCACCCCCAATACCCCGGCCAACCACGGCCACTACCGGCCGCTCACCGTGACTTGTCCGCCCGGGAACCTCTTCCATGCGGTCTATCCGGCCGCCACCTTCACCCTCTGGACCGGAATGGCGGCCTTCGAGCTGATCCACAAGGCCCTGGCCCAAGGCATGGATCAGATCGCCGCTTCCTCCGGCTCCGACGAACCGGGCTTCATGGCGGTCGGAACCCATCCCGACACCGGCGAGATGTACGCGGTGAGCAACAACGAAGGAATCGGCTGGGGGGCGACTCCCCATCACGACGGCGCCACCGCCCTGCAGCATCTTTCCACCACCGCGGTCCGCAATTCCTCGATCGAGGTGCTGGAGCACAACCCCCCATCTTCCACGAGCGGCTGGAGCTGCGCCAAGACTCGGGCGGGGCGGGCAGATGGCGGGGGGGGTTGGGAATCCGCCGGGAGGTGAAGTTCCTGGCCGAAGGGGAGCTGCTGTCGATGAAGAAGAAGACCAAGACCAAGCCCTGGGCGCTGCGGGGGGGCCATGAACCGGAGACCAACGCCATGATCGTGCGGCCCGGCACCGACCAGGCCCACCGGGCGAGGATGGAGAGGTTCACCATGCAGCCCGGCGACCGGTTCCGCAACCTGTCGGCGGGCGGAGGAGGATGGGGCGTCCCCCTCGACCGGCCGATCGAGCTGGTGCGCCGAGACGTATTGGACGGGTACGTCTCCCGGGCCCAGGCCGCAGAGGTGTACGGGGTAGAAGTGGAAGCGGACGGAACGGCCTCGCCCGCCGGGGCGCGCCTGGCCCGCCCCTCCAGAGCCGCCGAGAAAACCGAAGGAGGAACATGATGCGCCTCGCAGGCAAGGCCGCATTGGTCACCGGCTCGTCCCGGTCGATAGGACGGGCGCTGGCGGTCGGGTTCGCCCGCGAGGGCGCCGACGTGGCGGTCAACTACCGATCCGACGAAGGGGCCGCCCGCGAGGTTGCGGCCGAGATCGAGGGGATGGGGCGCCGGGCGGCCGTCATCGGCGCCGACACCTCCTCTGGGCGCGACGCCGACCGGTTGGTGAAGGCCGCGGCCGACCAGCTCGGCCGGCTCGACATCCTGGTCAACAACGCCGCCGTCCTCAAACGGACCCCCTTCCTCGAGATCGAGGAGGAAGAGTGGGACGAGATAATGGCGGTGAACCTCAAAGGGTATTTCCTCTGCGCCCAGGCCGCCGCCCGGATCATGGTCGAACAGGGCTCGGGCGTCATCATCAACATGTCGTCGGCGTCGGAGCAGCTGGCCGGCATCAACCTCACCCACTACTGCTGCGCCAAGGGCGGAGTGCGCATGCTCACCCGCCAGCTGGCCCTGGAGCTGGCCCCCTACGGCATCCGGGCCAACGGCATCGCCCCCGGCCTGATCGAAACCGACCTCAACCGGGCGGACCTGGCCGACCCCGCCTTCCGGGAGTACCGCCTTTCGATGATCCCGCTGGGGGTGATCGGAACGCCCGAAGACGCGGTGGGGGCCGCCGTCTTCCTGGCTTCGGACGAATCCCGGCTGGCCACCGGGACCACCGTGTTCATCGACGCGGGGCAGACCATCGCCTGACCCGCAGGGCGGCTCACCGCCCGGCCCGGCCCTCCAGGTCCTTTACGACCGCCCCGCCCTTGATGACCATGACCACCTTCTCCGGTTGGGCCAGCACCTCGATCTGCTCGAGGGGGTTGCCGTCCACCAGGATCAGGTCGGCGTCCTTGCCCGGTTCTACCGTTCCGATCCGATGGCTGAGGCGGAACAGCTCGGCGTTGGTCCGGGTGGCGGACAGGATCGCGGCGTGGTTGCCCATGTAACCCGCCTTCAGGACGATCTCCCGGCCGCGGCGGTCCTGCACCGGGCCCACGATGTCGGATCCGGAACCGATCTTGAGGCCGGCGGCCAGCATCTGCTCGATGCTGGCGGGTTTCTCCTTCTCCACCGCCCGGAGTTTTTCGATCTGCATGGGGGTCAGGCCGGCCCCTGCGGGGTCGTCGAGGAGCTCGGCCATGACCATCAGGGTGACCACTGCGAAGGCGCCCTGGCCGGCGATCATTCGGGCGGTCGGCTCGTCCAGGATGGTGGCGTGCTCGATGGACCGCACCCCGGCGGACAGGGCGTTCTGTATGGCCTCCGAGGTGTGGCAGTGGGCCAAGACGTAGGTGTGCCAGCTCCGGGCGACCTCCACCGCCGCCGCCAGCTCCTCCCGGCCGAACTGCACGCTGTCGAACGGGTCGGTGGGTGACAGCACCCCGCCCGAGGCGAACACCTTGATCTGGGTGGCGCCGCGCCTCAACTGTTCCCGGGCCGCCCGCCTCACCTGATCCGCGCCGTCGACCACCTCGGGGCGGGCTATCAGGCCGGGGATGCTGGGGCCGCGGTGGACCGCCTCGTGATGGGCCCGCAGGTCGCCGTGGCCGCCGGTCTGGGAGAGCACCGACCCGGAGGGCAGGATGTTGGGGCCGGCTATCCGGCCCGCCGCGGCGGCGCGGGCGTACTCCGGCTCCAGCCCCCCGGCGTCCCGCACGGTGGTGAAGCCCTCCATCAGCGTGCGCTCTATCACGTCCTTCACCGCCAAGACATGGGTGATGTACGGATCGTCGCCGTGGCCGCCCCCGGCGCTCACCAGCGCCATATGCACGTGGGCGTCGGTGAGGCCCGGCATGACCACCGCCCCGCCGCCGTCGACAGAGGGCAGGGCCGACGCCCGCCCCTCCGGCGCCACCCGCGAGATCTTCCCGTTCTCCACCGCCACGTCGACCCCCTCGCGGGGGTCCGCCCCCGTACAGTCCAGCAGGACGGCCCCGCGGATGATGAAACTGCCTGCGTCCATGTTCATGTGCTCCTGACTCGTACCCCCGGCCGCTCCGCCCGAGATGCGGCGGAAATCTTGCGCGCCCCGCTCCCCTCCGCCGGCCGCCGGAAGTATACTTTCTCCCCCAGCCCATCGAGGGGGCGTTGCCTGTCGGGAGGCCTGCTTTGGCGCTCAGATTCGGTTTGATCGGAACGGGCAACGCCGCCCGCCTGTTCGCCGGCGCCTTCGCCGAACCTATCGACGGCGCCCGCCTGACGGCGGTTTGTTCGCGGTCTGCGGCCCGCGCCGAGTCCTTCGCCGCCGAATGGGGCGTAGAGCGCCGGTTCACCGACTGGCGGAGGCTGGCGGAGTCCGAAGACATCGATGCGGTGTGTCTGGCCACCCCGACCGGCGCCCACGCCGAGGCGGCCGCCGCCGCCGCCCGGGCGGGCAAGCACGTGCTGACCGAGAAACCCATCGCCGCCTCCTTGGAGCAGGCGGACGAGATGATCGAGGCGTGCCGGAGGGCGTCGGTGCAGCTGGGGGTGATCTTCATGTACCGGTTCATGGACACCGCCCTCCATCTGAAGGCCGCTGTCGACCGCGGGTTGATCGGCCGGCCGCTCCTGGCCGAATGCTGGGGCCACTTCTACCGGGACCGCGCCTACTACGACTCCAGCTCCTGGAGGGGGTCCTGGGAGGGAGAGGGGGGCGGCTCCCTGATGACCCAGACCAGCCACACCCTCGACCTGATGATCTGGATCCTGGGGGAGGTGGAGAGGGCGGCCGGATTCTGGACCACCACCCCCCTCCACGACATCGAGGTGGACGACCTGGCCCTCGGCGCCCTCCGGTTCCGCAGCGGCGCCCTTGCTTCGGTGGTCAGCTCCACCGTTACCCAACCTGCGCTCGACCGCGGCCTCACCATCTACGGAGAGAAGGGAACGGTCGGACTGCGGGGAGACCGGCTGGCGCCGTGGGAGGTTCCGGGCGGACCCGACGAGGCGACCCGCCGCCTCATGGAGCAGCCGCCCGAAGACCGGGGCAGCACCGCCGCCGGCCCCGGCTACGCCGACCCCACCCTCCACCGCCGCCAGATCGCCGATTTCGCCGCCGCCGCCGCCCAAGGCCGGGCGCCCCTCGTGGACGGACATGAGGGGAGGCGCACCCTCGAGGTCATGACCGCCCTCTACCGCTCCTCCGACCGGGCCGAGGTGGTGGAGCTGCCCCCGGCCCCGGCGAAGCCCGGACAGGAAGACCCGGCCGTCCGGTTATCCTGACCCCTCGTTGACTTCGAGATCGAGAGAGGACGATGGCCATCAAAGTTACATATTCGACCAAGGCGGCAGACGCCGAGGCCCTGAACGCCGCCTACGAAGAAGCGGTCGAGGCGGCGCGGGGGAAGCTGGGGCAGACCCACCCGCTGTTCGTCAACGGTGAGGAGCGCTTCACCGAGGAGGTCTACGAGGAACGGTCGCCCGTCGACCGGGACATAGTGGTGGGCCGCTACTCCCAGGCCGGCCCCGCCGATGTGGACGATGCGGTGTCGGCGGCGAAGGCCTTCCAGCCGGAGTGGGCGGAGGTGGACTGGCGGGAACGGGTGCGCCTGCTGAAGGGGGTGGGGGACTTGCTGGAAGAACGGCACTTCGAGCTGGCGGCGCTCCTCGCCTTCGAGGTGGGCAAGCCTCGGCTGGAAGCTCTGGCGGATGTGGCCGAGACCATCGAGTTCTGCCGTTACCACCCCTCGCAGATGGAGGCCAACGACGGTTACGTCCGGCGCCTCGACCAGCTCTCCCCGGCGGAGCACAACGTCTCGATCATGCGCCCGCACGGGGTGTGGGGCGTGATATCCCCCTTCAACTTTCCGTTCGCGCTGGTGACCGGCCCGGTGGTGGCCGCCTTGGTAACCGGCAACACGGTGGTGCTGAAACCCTCCAACACCGGCGCTCTGGGCGCGGTCGAGCTCTACCGCATCATGCGCGAGGCGGGGATTCCCTCCGGCGCGCTGCATGTGGTCTCGGGGTCCGGCGCCGCCGCCGGCGACGCCCTGGTCCGCCACCCCGGCGTGGCCGGGTTCACCTTCACCGGTTCCTACGAGGTGGGCATGAGCATCTTCAAGAGCTTCTCCACCGTGGTTCCGAAGCCGGTCATAGCCGAGATGGGCGGCAAGAATCCGACCATCGTCACCGCCAGCGCCGACCTCGACCAAGCCGTCGAAGGGGTGCTGCGGGCCGCCTTCAGCTTCCAGGGCCAGAAGTGCTCGGCCACCTCCCGCGTCTACGTGGAGCGGCCGGTGTACGAGGACTTCCTGGGCCGGCTGGCGGACAAGACCGATGAGCTGGCCGTGGGCGACCCCTTCGACCCCGACACCTTCGTGGGGCCGGTGATCGACCGTCAAGCGGTGGACCGCTTCCGGGAGTCGGTGGCCGAGGTCGAGCAGTCGGGCGGCGCCGTCCGCTCCGGAGGGCGGGTGCGCGAGGAAGGCGACCTGGCCCGGGGCAATTTCGTGGAGCCGACGGTGGCCACCGCTCCGATGGACTCGTGGGTGTGGTCGCGGGAGCTGTTCATGCCCTTCGTGGTGGTGGGGCCGGTCGACTCCCTCGACGAGGCCATCGACCGGGCCAACGACACGGAGTTCGGGCTGGCCGCGGGCATCTTCGCCGGAGATCAGGAGGAGCTGGACCGCTTCTTCGACCGGATCGAGGCGGGCGCCACCTACGCCAACCGGGCGGCCGGGTCGACCACCGGCGCCTGGCCGGGCATCCAGAGCTTCGGCGGATGGAAGGGGTCGGGGACCACCGGCACCGGTTTCAGCCCCTGGTACGTCCGCCAGTACCTGCGCGAGCAGAGCCGGACCGTGGTGGTGTAACGAGAGGCCGGACTCGGCAGCCGGAAACCGGTGCGGTTGCCTGGCGGGGCTGACGGCTTCTCATGAACCCGCTCTCCCTGCCCGGGCCGATCGAGGCGGTGGACACCCATACGGGGGGAGAACCGACGCGGGTGGTGGTGGGCGGCCTTCCCCCCCTCGGGGGCGGCTCTCTGTCCGAACGGAACGCCCGCCTGCTGGAGGAACACCCCGGCCTGGCGTCGTTTTTGGCAGGAGAGCCCAGGGGGCACGCCCCCATGCACGCCGCCCTTCCCCTGCCGCCCTCCGACCCCCGCGCCGACTTCTCCCTGCTGATCCTGTCGGCGCTCGGTTCCCTCGACATGTGCGGCCACGCCCTGATCGGGGCGGTCACCGCCCTGATCGAGACCGGGGAGATCGCGGCGGACGGCCCGGAGCGCACCGTCCGGGTCGAGACCCTGGCCGGGCTGGTGGAAGCCGAGGCCCGCATCACGCCGGACGGTCATGTCGAAAGCGTCGAGTTCCGCAACGCCCCCGCCCGGGCGGCGGCGGTCGGCGTCGGGCTGGAAGTTCCGGGCGTGGGCGGGGTGGTGCTCGACCTGGCGTACGGAGGGCTGTGGTACGCCGTCCTCGACGCCGCATCCCTGGGTCTGGAGATCGAACCCGCCAACGTCCCCCGGCTGGTCGCCGACAGCGCCCGCATCCGCCGGGTCCTCAACCAACACTTGGAACGGCAGGCGCCCGGCCGGGGCCTGCCTGATTTCGTGCCGCAGCTCCTCTACACGAGCAGCCGGGCCGGGGAGGGGGCCGACGGCCGGAACATGGCCACCTCCACCGAGCTCGGGTTCGACCGCTCCCCCTGCGGCACCGGCAGCTGCGCCCGCATGGCCCTGCTCCACCATCGCGGCGACCTGGCGGTCGGGGATTCCTTCGTCCACGAAAGCGTGGTCGGCAGCCGTTTTACGGGAACGATCCTCGCCGAGGTCGACGCCCCCGGCGGGCGGGCCGTCGTCCCGTCCATCCGGGGGTCCGCCTTCATCACCGGATACAACCGGCTGACGGCCGACCCCCGCGACCCCATGGCCTCCGGCTTCTTCATACCCGCCGCCGACTCGGGGGGCGGCCCGCCCGCCTGACCGGCCGTTCGTTCAGAAGGCCGGGCCGGATCAGTCGGCGGGTTCGTACCAGCCGGAGCCGAAGATCAGGCCGCCCCGCTTTATCACCCAGGAATGCTTCTGTTCGAGCGTGTCGGTGGCGGGATTGCGCCGGACGTAGTCCACCCAGGCGCCCCGCTCGTCGGCGGCGGCCAGCTCTTGTCCGTAGTTCTTGCCGTTGATGTCGATGCGGGTGCCGGTCCTGGTTCCCACCCGCTCCGGGTTCGGTGCGATGGAAACGGTGATTCCGTCCTCGATGATGAAGATGTACCAGGGGCCGTCGATGGTTTCGGTCGAGTTGTAGTGATCGATGACCGCCTCCCGTCCGTCGCGGTTGAAGCGGTCTACCGCCTGCTGCACGAAATACTGGGTGTAGGCGGGCGGATCGTCTTTGCCCGGAGGCGGAGGAACTTCGTCTTCGTACCAGCCGGAGCCGAAGATCAGTCCGTCCCGTTCGATCACCCAGGAATGCTTCTGTCCGTTGGCGTCGGCGTCCGGGTTGTTGAACACATAGTCCACCCACCGGCCGGCTTCGCCGGGGGCCGCCAGCAGCTGACCCGACGGTTTGCCGTAGACGTCGGTCTGGTGGGTGATGTTGGTGCCGATCAGATCCGGCTGGGTGGGGTGAACGATGATCTCGTCGTTCTCGAAGATGAAGATGTACCAGGGGCCGTCCACGCTCTCGGCGGAGTTGTAATGATCGAAGGCGGCCTGGCGGCCATCCTCCCGGTAACGGTCTACCGCCTGCTGCACGAAGTACTGGGTGTAGGCGGGCGGATCGTCTTTGCCCGGGGGCGGAGGAACTTCGTCTTCGTACCAGCCGGAGCCGAAGATCAGTCCGTCCCGTTCGATCACCCAGGAATGCTTCTGTCCGTTGGCGTCGGCGTCCGGGTTGTTGAACACATAGTCCACCCACCGGCCGGCTTCGCCGGGGGCCGCCAGCTGCGAACCGAAAGGTTTGCCGTAGACGTCGGTCTGGTGGGTGATGTTGGCGCCGATCAGATCCGGCTGGGTGGGGTGAACGATGATCTCGTCGTTCTCGAAGATGAAGATGTACCAGGGGCCGTCCACGCTCTCGGCGGAGTTGTAATGATCGAAAGCAACCTGGCGGCCATCCTCCCGGTAACGGTCCACTGCCTGCTGCACCAAATACTGGGTGTAGGCGGGCGGATCGTCTTTGCCCGGCGGGGGAGGAACCTCGTCTTCGTACCAACCCGAACCGAAGATCAGGCCGCCCCGCTTTATCACCCAGGAATGCTTCTGTTCGAGTTCGTCGGCGGCGGGATTGCGCCGGACGTAGTCCACCCAGGCGCCCCGCTCGTCGGCGGCGGCCAGCTCTTGTCCGTAGTTCTTGCCGTTGACGTCGGTGCGGGCGCCGGTCCTGGTTCCCACCAGTTCCGGGTTGGTGGCGATGGAAACGGTGGTTCCATCTTCGATGATGAAGATGTACCAGGGGCCGTCGATGCTTTCGGTCGAGTTGTAGTGATCGATGACCGCTTCCCGTCCGTCGCGGTTGAAGCGGTCTACGGCCTGCTGCACGAAATACTGGGTGTAGGCGGGTGCGTCGTCTTTGCCCGGGGGCGGGGGAACTTCGTCTTCGTACCAGCCGGAGCCGAAGATCAGCCCCTCCCGTTCGATCACCCAGGAATGCTTCTGCCGGTCCTCGCCGTTGGCCGGGTCGAGGAACACATAATCCACCCACCGGCCCTCCTCGCCGGCCTGGGCTATTTCCTGAGCGAAGGGCCTTCCGTAGGCGTCGGTCATGTGGGAGGAGCGGGCGCCGCGCAGCTCGGCCCTGGGATGGACGACGATGACGTCGTCTTCGATGACGAAGAGATACCAGGAGCCTTCCACGCTGTCGGCGGAGTTGTAGCGGTCGAAGGCGGCTTGGCGGCCATCCTCTTCGTAGAGGTCGAGCGCCTGCTGCACGTAGTACTGCGTGTAGACCGGTTCGTCCGACCTGGCGGGGGGGCGGCCTGCTTCGAGCAGCGCCTGGTTGCCCGCCCGCAGGAAGGCGGCCAAATCGGCGCGGGTGACCCCGTCTGGGAAGACCCGGCCGAGGACGGTTGCCGTCTGGGCGGCGGTGACCGCCCGGGCGGGCCGGAAGGTCCCGTCCGGGTACCCCTGGAACCAGCCGCGGGTCGCGGCGTTGTCGATGTCGGTCGCCTGCGGGTGGCTCTCCGGCGCGTCGGGGAAGGCGTTGGGGGTGATAACTGCGGTGTAGGCGGCTATCGCCCCGCTGCCCGCCCGGATGTAGGTCGCCAGGTCGGCGCGGGCCGCCCCCTCCGGGAAGGCGCTGCGGACGGCGGCGAGGATCTCGCCGGCGGCGAGGGTCTGGCCGGGGAGGAAGGTTCCGTCCTCTTGGCCCTGCAGCCAGCCGCGGGCGGCCGCGTAGTCGATGTCCGCCCGCCGCTCGTGGTCGGCGGGAACGTCCGAGAAGCCGGATCCCCCGTTCGCTTGGGCGGCGGCGCCGGCGGCAGCGGCGAGGGTGAGGGCGAGGACAGCGGCAGAGAGTCTGCGTTTCACCGGTGTGGCTCCTTCTCGATCCGATATTGGTTCGGGAAGGATACCAAGCCGGGAAAATTATCCGCCGGGCCTGCCGTCCGCCGCGGCGCAGCGGGGGGCGGGTGGGCCCACCTGGATTTGAACCAGGGACCTCATCCTTATCAGGGATGCGCTCTAACCAACCTGAGCTATGGGCCCTCGGCGGTCGATACTACACGGACTCGCAGGCTTGGCGCCCCACCCGAGCGGACCGGAAACACCGAGACCGGGGTCAGTAGTCGATGCCGCGGATGGCGGAGACGCCCCGGTCGTAGGCGTGCTTGACGTTTACCATCTCCGTAACCGTGTCGGCCAGCTCGACGAGGCGCTCCGGGGCGTCCCGCCCGGTGGCGGCCACGTTCACATCGGCGGGCCGTCCGGCGACTGTCTCCAGCACCTCGTCCAGGTCGATCCACCCCCAGTTGAGGGGGTAGGTGACCTCGTCCAGCACCACCAGCCGGTGGCGGCCCTCCTCGATCCGGGAGCGGGCCAGGCGCCAAGCTTCGGCGGCCAGAGCGGCCGACCGGTCGAGGTCTTCGCTGTCCCAAGAGAAACCGTCTCCGACCGCGTCCCAGTCCACCCCCAGGCTGCGCCCGATCTTCTCTTCTCCGACCTTCCAGCCCCCGGATTTGATGAACTGCACCACGGCCGCCCGCCAGCCGCGCGCAACCGCCCGCATCACCATCCCCATGGCGGCGGTGCTCTTGCCCTTGCCGTTCCCGGTGTTGACGATCACCACCGAGCGGGCCCGGCGGAGACCGGGGCGGCGGGGGTCATCGGTGGGCGGGGTGTCAGCGTCTTTCATGTCTTCCTCCTGTTCTGTGAATGACGGGGCCGGGAGCTCACTGAGGGCCGTTCCTCCGGAGGGGCACCACCGCCACCCCGCCGTTCACCTCGACCACCTCCACCGCCGCTCGGTAGAAAGCCCCGATGCGCTCGGCGGTCAGCACTTCCGAAGGGGCGCCTTCCGCGGCGATCCGGCCCTCGGCCAGCAGGGCCAGCCGGTCGGGGAACTGTCCGGCCAAGGCCAGATCGTGCATGGCGGTGATGATGGTCACCGGACGCTTCGCCCGCAGGGCGCCGACCGCCTCCAAGGCGTTCTGGCCTTGGCCGATGTCCAGCGCTCCGGTGGGTTCGTCCAAGAGCAGCACCCCCGCTTCCTGGGCCAACGCCCGCGCCAGGGCCGCCCGCCGCCGCTCGCCTCCGCTCAGGGCGGCGGTGTCGCGGCCGGCCAGGCCGCCCAGGTCGAGTAGGTCGAGGGCGGAGCGGGCGGCGGCCAGGTCGCGGGCGGTCTCCGAACCCAGATAGGAAAGGTGGGCGGTGCGGCCCAGCAGCACGTACTCGGCGACCGTCAGCCCCGGCGGCATGTTCGGCTCCTGCGGAACGAAGGCCGCCATCCGGGATCTGTTCCGCCTGTTCAGGGAGGCGGCGTCCACACCGTTGAGGGCGACGCGCCCCCGGTAGGCTGCCAAGCCGGCGATCGCCTTCAACAAAGTGGACTTTCCGGCGCCGTTGGGCCCCAGCAGACCCAGCCACTCGCCGCCGCCCGCCCGCAGGTTCACCTCTCGGAGAACCGGAACACCGGGCCGGTAGGCCGCCGACAGGTTCTCCACCGCCACGCTCACGCCGCAAACCTCCGGGTGGTCCGCATCACCACCATGAAGAAAGGGGCGCCGACGAAGGCGGTGATCACCCCGATGGGCAGCTCGGCGGGGCTGGCGGCGGTGCGGGCGGCCAGGTCGGCCAGGATCAGGAAGGCCGCCCCCGCCGCCGCCGAGACCGGGATCAGGGTGCGGTAGCTCACCCCGGCCAGCAGCCGGACGATGTGGGGAACGACGATGCCCACGAAGGCGATCAACCCGCTCACCGCCACCGCCGCGGCGGTGGCCAGGGTGGCGAAGATCACCACCGTCGTCCTCACCCGGGCGGCCGGAACCCCCAGGCCGGCAGCCTCCTCGTCCCCCACGCTCATCACGTCGAGCAGCCGCCTATGCAGCACCAGAGCCGTTCCGCACACCAAGGCGTAGGGCGCCAGCACCGCCGCCTCCCCCCAGCCGGTGGTGGCCAGCTGACCGAGGATCCAGGCGTAGACCTGCCGGATGGTGTCGGAGTTGCGCTGGAGCACGAAGGTCTGGAGGGCGGTGAAGAAGGCCGACACCGCCACCCCCGCCAGGATGAGAGACACTGCGCTGCGGCCCCCCATCGAGCGCCCCACCGCATAGGTGAGCGCCACCGCCGCCAGCGCGCCGGCGAAGGCGGCCGGCGGGATCAGGCGGGGGTCGGGCGAAGCGCTGAGGGCGATCACCGCCGTCGCGCCCAAGCCCCCTCCGGCCGCCGCCCCGAGCAGGTAGGGATCGGCCAGCGGGTTGCGAAATACTCCCTGATAGGATGCGCCGGCCAGCGCCAGCATCCCCCCCACCAGGCCGCCGAGCACCACCCGGGGGAGCCGTATCTCCCAGATGACGGCGCGGTGGACGTCGGACAGGGCCGAGGGGCGGCCCAGCAGCCCGCTGCCGACCAGCTCCCAGATCACCTCTCTCGGGCCGAGGCCGGCCGGGCCGACCAAGACCCCCGCCAGCGCGGCGGCGGCCAGCAGCGCCAAGGCGGCGCTCATCCACCCCCACCGCAGACGGACGGGGTTCACCTCGGCGTTCTTGTCGGAGGTCACTGCGCCCCGGCCGCGGTGCGGGCGGCCAGCGCCCCGCCGATCAGGCGGACGAACTCGATCAGCCGGGGGCCCCAGCGGCTGGAGATGTCGTCGTCCACCTCGATCAGCGCCCCGCCCTCAACCGCCGTCAGCCCGCTCCAGCCGGGCCGCTCGCCGATGTTCTCGGCGGTGGTGCCGCACCAGAGGGCGCACCCGAAGAAGATGAGGTCGGGGTCCGCCTCGAGGATGTATTCGGGGGAGAGCTGCGGATAGCCGGATCCTTCGTCGGCCGCATCGGCGATGTTCTCCAGCCCGAACAGGGCGTATACGGCGCCGATGAAGGTGCCGGAGGCGGCCGAGTAGTAGGTGTTGTCCACCTCGTGGTAGTAGGTGAGGCCCAGGCCGGCCGCGCGGTGCTCATCGACCAGCCCGGCGGTCTCCTCCTGCAGGGAAGCCGCCAGCGCCTCCGCTTCGGCGGGGCGGCCGACAGCCTCCCCGAGTCGGCGCATCTGCAGATAGGCCTCGTCGAGGCTCGCCGCAGCAGGCTGGACCAGCACCGGAATGTCCAAGGCGGTGAGGCCGGCCACCAGCTCGCCCGGGTCCCAAGAGATGATCACCAGGTCCGGCTGGTAGGCGGCGATCGCCTCGAGGTTGGGCTGGAACCCCGAAAGGTCGGTGACCGGGGCTTCGGGGGGGTAGTCGGAGTTCATGTCCACGGCGGTGACCTGGCCGCCGGCGCCGATCGCGAACAGCACCTCGGTGGCTGTAGGCGACAGCGATACGACGGCGGAGGGCGTCTCCTCGATGATCACCCCGTCCACCGTGACCGGGAACTGCGGCGCCGCATCGTCCGCCGCCTCCTCCGCCGCGGTGGTTGCCGCGGCGGTCGTTGGTGCCTCCTCCGCTGACGCGGCGGTCACGGCGGCGGCCGCCGCCTGGGTGGACGAGGTGGTCGTCGGGTCGGATTCGTTGCCGCAAGCTGCGCCGAACAGCAGCAGGGCAACCAACAGAAGCAGGTGCTTTCTAAGCAAAAGACATCCTCCTGATCTGGGGAGGATGAAGAGAGATCGCCGGTTTCGGGGAAACCTGCACGACCAACCCTTCCTCCGAGAGCTGATACGCGGCCCCTGGGTCAGGCGTCCTGGCTCGTCCCTCCCGGAGGAGAGGCATGACAGTTGCGGGACAGCGCCGGACTCCAACCGGACTTCGCTGAATCCCCGAGGCGCCCGGTTGTCTCTCCGGGCCTGGGGGCCAGCATACCACCCCTGGGGCGGCGGCGCAACTCATCAGCCGAAGGAGGCGGCGCGTCGAGTGTCACACCCCCCGTGTATAGCGCAAAGATGCGGGCCGGCAAGGGAGTAGAGACATGACAACTCATCCGATTACCGATATTCAAACAAGGATCACCCAACACACCCTGTTCCAGCACGAATCCCCGTCTACTTCTGATCCAATAGAGAGATCCAATTCCAAAATTCCAGACAAGGAGACCAGTTTATAAGACAAACCGCATCAAGCTGATGAATTACCTTAGATCGAAGCCCCATTTTGGGTATACAGAGTGGGTTGAAGCACAAACGCCGCCGCGAGCTCCGGCCAGAGACGGCATCCCGCTCGATCCGGCCCCGTCGGGACCGGAGACGGCCTCATGCCGCCCGGCGGAGGGGGCGCGCAGGCTAGAGGGGGCTGTTCTTCCTGGCGAGCTGGACGTCCTCCAACACTCGGTCGGCGTGGGCTGCGATCTGGCATGAAGCCACCACATACGTGAGCCGTATGACCCCCACCGGGTCTATCACGAAGGTCGCGCGCCGGGGATAGTCGGCGAACTGCTCATGCTCCGCCCGCACCACCCCATAGGCCGCTGCCGCCTTTCTGTCGGCGTCGGACAGCAGGCGGAAGTCGAACCCCATGGCCTCGCGCCAAGCGCGGTTCTCCTCCGGGTCGTCGTATGAGACGCCGAGGAGCATGACCCTCTGCCTTTGGAACTCCGGGGTTCGAGCACGGAACCCTTGGCCTTCGAGCGTGCAGCCTCCGGTGGCGGCTTTGGCGTACCACCACAGCACCACCCAGAGGCCCCTCCACTCGGAAAGGCGGACCGGGGTGTTGGCATGGTCCGGCAGGACGAACTCCGGAGCGGGCGTATCGGGGAACAACATTGCCGGCGCCAACGATACCACAGCTCGGCCGCCGGGGCCGGAACCTCTCCGGCCGAGTCTGCTCCGAGGCGGCGGCCCGCTATATATAGAGGTTGCTCGGGAGGAGGCTTCCACGGTCGACCAGGCGCAGCAGAGACGGGGCCGCCGCCCGCCGCCGCCCCAACCCAGGGCAGACCGTTGACCTCCGTTCCGCCCCGGCCCACGATCCGGGAGGTCGCCGTCCGCGCCGGGGTGGCCGTCTCGTCGGTGTCGCGGGTGCTCAACGACCATCCGGACGTGAGCCGGCGGATGCAGGAGCGGGTGCTGGCGGCCATCGAGGAGCTGGGCTACGAGCCCAACCTGCTGGCGGCGGGCCTGCGGAAGGGCAGCAGCCGGACGGTCGGGTTCGTCGTCTCGGATCTGCACAATCCGCTGTTCGCTTCGATGATCACCGGCGCTCAGCGGGTGCTGGGCCTGCGCAGCTACGCGGCGGTGATAGCCGCTTCCGGGGCCGAAGCCGACCAGGATGCAGAGATGGCCGGGGTGCTGCGCCGCCGCCGGGTCGACGCCTTGGTCGCCTCCCTCGCCGACGAGACCAACCATCGGGTCATAAGGGAACTGGAACGCTTCGAGGGTCCGGTCGTGCTGCTGGATCGAAGGGTCGACGGGCTGGCGAACGCCTCGGCCGTGGAGACCGATCACGAAAGCGGGATGAACCAGGCCGCCCGCCTCCTGCTGGACCTCGGGCACCGGCGCATCGCCCTGCTGACCGGACCGATCCGGGTGCATCCTTCGGTGCGGCGGGTCGAGGCCTTCCGCCGGGCGTATGAGGAACGCGGCCTGTCCGCCCCTGAGGATCTGATCCGACCGGGCGGCTTCGCTCCCGAAGTCGGCGAGAAACTGACCTTCGAGCTGCTCCATTCACCCTCGCCGCCCACCGCCTTCATCGCCGGAGGCAACCAGCTGCTGACCGGCGTACTGCGCAGCCTCCGGCGGCTCGGCCTGGGGGCGGGCCGAGACATCGCCCTGGTGTCCTGCGACGACGTCCCCTTGTCCGAGCTGCATGACCCCCCCATCACGGTGATCGACCGCGACGTACCCCGCATCGGCGAGACGGCCGCCCGGCTGGCTCTGGAAAGAATCGAAGACCCGGCCCGCCCGCCCCGGCGGGTCGTCCTCCCCACCTCCTTGGTCTTGCGCAGCTCCACCCCGGAGCTGCAACAGATGTAATTTCCCCCCGCCCGGCGGCTGGTCGTTCTATGTCCGCCCTGCCATCGCCGCGACACACCCGCCGCCGCCCTCTCTCCCCGTCGAGCAGGACTGGGCCGCCCTGCTCGCCGACCGCTTCCTCAGCGTCAAGGTTTATGCTCAGGACAGTACCCCGCTATCGCCGACCCCAAAACACAGCCCAAGCCTCACTAGACAATCCGGAAGCGTCTTCGGCATCGGCAATCATCATTGACAACAACATCTCTTCTGCGGTCATCCCCTCATCGAGCAATTCGCATGTTCCAACCGCCATGTTTTTAAGCATCGACATTGGCAACTGGGACAGTTCCGGGTCATCCAACATAAAAAGCTCGAAGGTCATCTCCGCTACTTCCGCCCTCGACATCGTTATCGGCGCCGTTGACAGCGTCCTCGGCGGGGGAGGGTCGGACAAGTAGGTACTCGGAAGCGGCGTTGTGTCAATCGGGCCGCGGGTGGTGGCGGTGGCGCGGGTGCGCTGCCGCCGTTCCTCTATCTCCTCAGCCCGCGACATGGTGGTCGGGGGAGTGGTCGGTTCTTCTATGGCAACTATTACCCAGGTGATGCTGGTCAGAACGCCCACACAGCCGATGATTAGGCCAGCGATGGACATACCCCGTCCTTTTCGGTCATCTCGCTTCCGGCTTTTTATCAACCCCGCAATCGAGAGGGGCAATGCCACCAACGCTAAGGGGAAAACTACTGAGAGGATGGCAACAATGAGGCCAGCAATAGCAAAGCCGTTGTCGCCGGTTGGAACTGGGTGCTCACTCATAGCTGTTGCAGACGCCGCTTATAACGATGATGATGGGCACCGCGAAGATGAGGCCACAACAGCCGAATTTATTAGACCGGGGATGGCATTATTGCGGGCGGCTGTTCAGCCGGTATCGAGGCGGCAGACGGGGGCGCCCACCGCTACGTCGTCGTCGGGTGCAACCAGCAGCTCGGCCACGGTTCCGTCGACCGGGGAGGGGAGGTCGGCTTCTACCTTGTCGGTCTCGACCCGCATCAGGGTGTCGCCTTTGGACACGGAGTCGCCGACCGCCACGGCCCATTCGAGCACCACGACCTCGTCGGCGGTCTCGCCCAGCTTCGGCATCTTGATGGTGGTGCGGATTTTCGGCCTCCTCGCGGTAGAGCTTCGGCGTTCAGGGGGCGTATACGTGCCGGAACATATCGGCCACGGTCGCCTCTTCGGCGGCCTCGGCGGTCTCTTCGGCCTCGGCGATGCGGCGGTCGACCCGGGCGGTGATCTCGTCGGCCTGGGCGGCGGTCAGCTCCCCCTCCTCGATCAGGAGGGCGCGGTAGGTGTCGATCGGATCCCGCTTCTGCCATTCCTCCAGCTCGCCTTCGGGCCGGTAGGCGGCCGGGTCGGCCCGCGAGTGGCCGGCGTAGCGGTAGGTCTTCATCTCCAGCAGGCTGGGGCCCCCGCCTTCTCTGGCCCGGTCCAGCGCCTCCCCCACCGCCGCCGCCACCGCCTCCACGTCCTGGCCGTCCACCACACGGCCGGGCATGTTGTAGGAAGCGGCGCGGTCCGCTATGTCCTCGACCGGCGTGCTCTGCTCGATGGGGGTGTACTCGCCGTATCGGTTGTTCTCGCATATGAACACCGCCGGCAGGTTCCAGATCGCCGCCAGGTTCAGCCCCTCGTGGAAGGCGCCGATGTTGGCCGCGCCGTCCCCGAAGAGGGCGATGGCCGCATCGCCGGTTCCCTTCACCTGGCTGGTCAGGGCCGCCCCCGCCGCCACCGGTATGCCGGCGCCGACGATGGCGAAGGTGGGGAGCAGCCCCACCGCCGTGTCGCACAGGTGCATGGAGCCGCCCAACCCGCCCACCGAGCCCATCCTCCGCCCCATGATCTCCCCCAGCACCACCGACGGTTCCATCCCCAGCGCCAAGGCATGGCCGTGCCCCCGGTAGGTGCATGTGACCGAGTCGGTGGGCCGGGCGGCCGCAGCCGTTCCCACAGAAACCGCCTCGTGCCCCTGGGAGGTGTGGGTGGTGCCGTGGACGCGGCCCTCGAAGAACATGGCCTGCACGCGGTTCTCGAAGGTTCGTATCTCGTACATGGCCTCGTAGCGCCCCGGCCGGCTCTCCAACCGGCGGCGGCGTTCCAGCTGGATCATCTGCCTGCCTCCCACCAGTGCGGGGGGCGCCGCCCCGTCTCCAGGAGCGCCCCTACTTGCGACGCTATGTATCCGGGGTTGGGAAGGTACCGTTGCTCCAGCTCCTTGCCGTACGGCACCGGGACGTCGGGGCAGGTTACGCGGACGGGCGGAGCTTCGAGCTCCCCGAACAGCTCGCCGGTTACGAAGGAGGTGATCTCGCCCCCCCAGCCCCCGGTCAAGGGGTTTTCCTCGACGGTGACCAGGCGCTTGGTCTTGGCGACCGATTCCAGCAGAGCATCCTTGTCGTAGGGGACGAGGGTCTGCAGGTCGATGACCTCGCCCGACCAGGGCGCGTCCTCGGCGGCGGCGAGGGCGTTGCGGACCATGGCGCCGAGGGCGACGACCGTTACGTCGTTTCCTTCCCGGCGGACCGCAGCCTGGCCGAGGGGGACGAGGGCGTCCTCGCCGGTTTCCATGGGGCCGCGCTGCGCATACAGGGCGCGGGGCTCCAGCATCACCACCGGGTTGTCGTCCCGGATGGCGGACCGCAACAGCCCGTAGGCGTTGGCCGGCCCCGAAGCCACCGCCAGCTTCAGGCCGGGGTTGCCGTACATCCAGTTCTCCAGGGTCTGGGAGTGCTGGCACCCGAACCCGAGGCCCGCCCCGATCGAACCCCGCATCGTGAGGGGCACCGTAACCGTCCCGCGCGACAGGTAGTGGAACTTGGCCGCCTCGGTCACCAGCTGGTCGAGGGCCACCCCGATGAACTCGATGAACATGATCTCGATCACCGGACGAAGGCCGGTGGCGGCCGCCCCGACCGCCGCGCCCAGGAAACCCATCTCCGATATCGGGGTGTCCCGCACCTTGAGCGGTCCGAACTCTTCCAGCAACCCGGTGGAGGTCTTGAAGGGGCCCTCGGCCGCCGCGATGTCCTCGCCGAACATGATCACATCGGGGTCGGCGCGCATCTCGTCCGCCAAGGCGGCGGCGACGGCTTGGTTCATTCGCATCCTGGGCATCGGCAACTCCCTGAGGGCCCGCGGCAGGCGCCACTATACAAACCCGGGCGGCGGTCTTTCAATTCCGGCGGGCGGAGGGCCGGCTCGGGGGTGCGGGCTCGGTCAGACTCCTTCGTACCAGCCGGAGCCGAAGATCAGGTCCTTGTACCTGATCACCCAGGAATGCTTGACTCCCGCCCGCCCGGTGGCCGGGTTGGTGAACACGTAGTCCACCCACATCCCCGTCTCGGGGGCGCCGAGGATCACGGATCCGAAGTCGTAGCCCGTAACGTCCGTCCCCACCGGGCCGGTCAGCAGCTCGCCCAACAGCGCCTGATTCGCATGGGCCAGGAGGGCGCCGTCGGCCGCGTCGGCGATGAACACGTACCACTCGCCGTCCACGCTCTCGGGTGTGTTGTAGTAGTCGACGGCGGCCGCCCGGTCGACCTCGTAGCGCCAGGCGGCGCGGCGCACCAGCTCTTTGGCGTAGGCGCCCGGCTCGTTCTTGGTGGGGGGTGCGGCGGCGGCTCCTTCGTACCAGCCGGAGCCGAAGATCAGGCCGTCGCGGCGGATCACCCAGGCGTGCTTCTCCCCGCCTTCCCCCGTCGACAGGTCGAGGAAGGCGTAATCGACCCAGAAGCCGTCCTCGGTTGCCTCCAGGATGCGGGCGCCGTAGGGGTATCCGTTGACGTCCACGTCGAGGTTGGCGTCGTCGCCCACCCCGTTGGGGATGGTGGCGTGGGCGATGTACCGCTCGGAGGCTGCGTCGAGGACGAACATGTACCAGGGGCCGTCCACCCCGCCCCCGGCGTTGTAGAAATCGACGATCGCTTGGCGGCCGTCCCGCTCATAACGGTCGACGGCCTGCTGCACGTACCACTTGGTGTAGGCGGCCGGCTCGTCCCGGCCCGGCGGCGGAGGCGGATCGGCCCTGGTCAACGCCCAGGTAACGACGGACCCGGCGGCGAGCGCCGCGATCACCGAAACGGCCAACACCGCCGCCTGCTTGTAGTTGGTGAAAATTCGTTCCGGCACGGCCGCTCCCGGCTTGGCTCGGTCTGGCGGCCTGAGAATAACCGCCTGCATGAACAACCCCGATCATTCTCATCCACCCGGGGCAGGCCGCGGAACGGATAGTGGGAGCCGCCTGGTAACCTTCGGTTGGCAACGTTTCCAGGAGACCGCTCACATGGAAGAGAACTTCAAACGGTTGACCGGCGAGTGGATGACCCCCCGCCGCCGATTCCTCTCGGCGCTGTACGGCGGGCGGGTGGACAAGGTGCCGGCCATGACCCTCAGCTCGGTGATAACCCTCGAGGCCATGGAGATCGCCGACGCCTACTTCCCGGAGGCGCATCTCGACGCCGAACAGATGGCGCGGCTGGCCGCCACCGCCCACGAGGACCTGGGTCTGGACACGGTGATGCCGGTGTTCCATTCCCAGCTCGAGGCGGACGCCCTCGACGCCGCCACCTGGTGGGGCACGGTCGACAACTGGCCGGCCACCAGCGACCATGTCCTCACCGACCCGGAGGACTTCCAGATCCCGCCCGACTACCTGAAGCGGAAGTCGTTCGAGGCGGTGCTGGGCGCCATACGGCTGCTGCGGAAGCGCTATCCGGACGTGGGCATCGTCGGCAAGGTGTACGGGCCCTGGTCGGTGGGGTTCCACCTGGTCGGCATCGAGAACTTCCTGATGGGGACCATCACCGAGCCCGACACCATCAAGCGTTACCTGGAGGTGCTGCTGCCGGCCTCGATGATGTCGGCCCACGCCCAGTTCGAAGCGGGCGCCGATGCGGTCATGTGGGCCGACCACGCCAACCGGGAGCTGGTCAGCCCGGAGACCTACCGGGATTTCCTCCTCGAGATGCACCAACGGGTGACCGAGGAGATGGGGGGGCCGAGCATCCTCCACTGCTGCGGCGAGACCACCGACCGGATCGACTACTTCGCCGAAGCCGGCTGGGACTGCTTCCATTTCGAGTCGCAGGTCGATCCACAAACGGCCAAGGAGATCACCGGGGGCCGGATGTCGCTGATGGGCAACATCAACAACCCCACCACGCTGTTCAGCGGCACCTACGACGACTGCTACACGGCCTGCATGAACGTGCTGGAGGCGGGCGTCAACGGGGTGGCGCCCGAGGGCTCGGTGCCCCTCGGCACCAAGATGGAGGTGCTCCAGGCGCTGTCGGATTCAGCCCGCGACTACTCCAACGCCAACCGGCCCGGAGGGCGGTTTGTGGTCCACTCCCCGCCGGCGGCCGAGAACAGCGGAGCCTGATCCCCATGAGGCTTTGCGGCGGACCGCCGGATAGATATATGCTCCGCTCTGGAAAGGTTTCCAGCCCCGGCGCCGGAAGCGCGCCGCCCCCCCGACCGCGAACGAGGATCTGCTCCGATGGCCCAACTGTCTGATATAGCGAACGAGATCATCCGCGCCGAGATAGAGGAGTTCCTCGACCGGCCCGAGGAGATAGAGCGCAACCTCGAGCTGTTCAGCCGCGCCTCCCCGGACATGCAGGACATCGCGGCGGCGATCATCGAGGGCGACAACATCGCGGTCGACCAGCTCACCGCCCAAGCCCTGGCCGGCGGGGTGGAAGCCCTAGAGGTCATGGACGACGGCCTCATCGCCGGCATGGGGATCGTGGGGATCAAGTTCCGCGAGGGGTTCGTGTTCGTGCCCGAGGTGCTGGTGAGCGCCCGGGCGATGAAGGCGGGGATGGCCCACATCGAGCCGATCCTGGCCGCGTCGGGAATCGACCCGATCGGCACCGTCATCATGGGCACGGTGCAGGGCGACCTCCACGACATCGGCAAGAACCTATGCATCATGATGCTGCGGGGCGGGGGCTTCACGGTGATCGACCTCGGCGTCAACACCTCCCCCGACGAATTCCTGGAGGCGGTCAGGCAGAACGACGCCCGCCTGATCGGCATGTCGGCCCTTCTGACCACCACCATGCCCAACATGGCCAAGACCGTCGAGCGCTTCAAGGACGCCGGGCTGCGGGGCGAAGTGCGCTTCATGGTGGGCGGAGCTCCGGTAACCCCCGAGTTCGGCGAGGAAGTGGGGGCCGACGGCTACGGCAAGGACGCCCTCGCCTGCGTGGATCTCGCCAAGAAGCTGGCCGTCGAGATCTACGCCTGAACGGCGGCCCCGAATGACCGATTCCCCGCCCCGCGCCGCCTCCGACGCCGAAAGGCGGGCCTTCGAGGAGCGGCTCGACCGGATCGCCGACTTGTTCGCGGATATCGTCGTCCATGCCGAAACTTCGTCCCGCACCCGTTGCCCGTACCGGGACCGGCGCGATCTATGCACCGCCCTGTTCCGGTGCCGCAACCAGCTCCCCTCCGGCGCGGACGGCCGGCCCGCCTGCGGCCACGACGGGACCTTCGACTACCGCAGCGCCTGGGAGTCCCACCCTCGGGCGGGCGTCCGGGCCAAGGAAAAGATCGCCGCCGTCAAGCAAGAGGCGGAGGCGCGGAGGCGCCGCGCCTCGGGGCCGGAGCAGCCGGAATCAGGGAAGGCAGCCGAGCGGTGAGCACCGTTTCGCACAACGGCCAGACCCGGCCGCTGGTAACAGGCAGGACCATCTTCGACTACGCCGACGAGCTGGCGGTGGAGGTGCCCACCTCCTGCCGCCGCACCGGCCAGTGCCACGAGTGCGTGGTGGAGATAACCGGCGGCATGGACTCCTTGGCGGCGCGCACCGAGGCCGAGGGTTTCCTGCGCGGCGGCTTCCGGCTGGCCTGCCAAGCCCGGATCGTGGACGGCGGCCGGCCCATCGGCTTCGCCCCTCTGCGCCGCCGGCCGAGGATCCTCGAGCCGGACCGGAGCGCCGATCCAGGGGGGGCGCTCGATCCGATGGTCACCCGGAACGGGAACGAAGTCGAGTACGGGGGCGAGGCGGTGGACCGTTACCGGGGCGGCATGTACGGCTTGGCGGTGGACCTGGGCACCACGACCGCGGTGCTGGAGCTGGTGGACCTGGAAACGGGGCGCAGCGCGGCGGTGGCTAGCTTCGAGAACCCGCAGGGGTTCGGCGGCAGCGACGTGATGAACCGCATCTCCTACGAGGCCCGCCCCGGCGTGGAGGGCGAGCTGCAGAAGGCGGCGGTCACCGCCGTCAACCAAGGGATACGGCAGATGACTTCCCGCATCGGACAGCGGCCCTCCCGCATCTACGAGATAGTGGCGGCTGCCAACTCCACCATGCGGGACATCCTGTTCGGGTTGAACGTCCAGAGCATCGGCCAGAAGCCCTACAAATCCCTGGTCGAGCACGATTACCTGGCGGGGCGGAGGCCGCACACCGCGCTGCTGGCCGACAGCCGCACCCTCGGCATCAGGGCCAACCGGCGGGCCAAGGTGTACGGCCTGCCGCTCATCGCCAGCCACGTGGGCGGCGACACCGCCGCCTGCCTGGAGGCCGTGCGGCTCGGCCGAGGGGGGCGCACCGAGATGCTGATCGACATGGGCACCAACACCGAGGTGGTGCTCCATCACCGGGGCCGGATGTACGCCGCCTCCTGTCCGGCCGGCCCTGCCTTCGAGGGGGGGCTGATCACCTACGGGATGAGGGCCTACGAAGGGGCCATCGAGTCCATCCGGCCGGCGGCGGGGTCGAACGGGTCGGCTTTCGAGTACACCACCATCGGAGGGGCGCCGGCCGCCGGGATATGCGGCTCCGGCCTGACGGATCTGTTGGCGGTGCTGCGGCGGGGCGGCGTCATGACCGAGCGGGGCGTGTTCACCGCCGACCGGAGGCAGTTCTCCATCGACGTGGTCCCCGAGCGGGGCATCACCTTCTCCAAGCAGGACGCCGGCAACCTCGCCCAGGCCAAGGCGGCCAACTACTGCGGCCAGCTGATCGTGATGCGGACCGCCGGGGTGGAACCGTCGGACATCGACAGGCTCTACCTGGCGGGCGGCTTCGCCACCTACCTGAACGTGCGCAACGCGGTGGACATCGGCCTGATCGCCCCGGTGCCGGAGGAACGGGTCGTCAAAGTCGGCAACGCCGCCATCGACGGGGCCAGGGCGCTGCTGCTGGACCGGTCGAAGCGGCGGAGGGCGGAGGAGGAAGCCAAACGGGTCGCACACATCGAGCTGGAGACCACCCCCGACTTCTTCGACATCTTCGTCGAGGGCTGCCAGCTCAAGCCGATGCCGTCCGTTCTGCCGCCCGCGCCGATACCCGCCGCATCCGCCCCGGCGCTGGTCTCATGAACCGCCCCCGCTTCACCGTGGTCGGCGAGAACATCCACACCAGCCGGATAGTTCTCAAGAAGGGCAAGCGCTTCACCAGCGAGAACGGAGTCGAGGGGGTGCCCTTCACCGCAGAGGACGGGGCCGCCCGGCTGCTCGAGGCATCCGAATCGATGCGGCGGAGCAAGGCCTACGAAGAAGGCCGGGTGCGCCACATCGCCCTGGCGGTGGAGGCGGCGATGGACGGCGGCGGGGGCGGGGAGGACGGCCTCGAATACCTGCGGAGGGCGGTGCTGAAACAGGAGCGGGCGGGCGCCCACTACCTGGACGTGAACGTGGACGAGATCTCGCTCAAGACCGCGGAGCAGCGGGCGGCGATGGTGTGGCTGGTCGGGTTCGTCCGGTCGGTCACCGCCCTGCCGGTGTCGGTCGATTCCTCGGACATCTCGGTGATAGAAAGCGGACTGCGGGCCTGCGGAGGCGGGGAGGCGCCGTTGCTCAACTCGGCCTCGCTGGAACGGGTCGAAGCCCTCGACCTGGCCGTCGAATACGGGGCGAGGGTGATCGTTACCGCCGCCGGAGCGGACGGGATGCCCTCCGACGCCGAAGAACGGATCGACAACGCCTCCCGCATGGTGGAATCCGCCCTGGAGAGGGGGCTGGAGGCGGCGGACGTCTTCGTCGACCCGCTGGTGTTCCCCATCTCGGTGGACAGTTCCTTCGGGCGGCACGCCTTGGACGCCATCCGGGAGATCCGCCGCCGCTTCGGCCCTGAGATCAACATCACCGGGGGCATGAGCAACGTTTCCTTCGGCATCCCCGCCCGCAGCGTGATGAACACCGTCTTCATCAACCTGGCGGTGGAAGCAGGCGCCGACAGCGGCATCATCGACCCGGTGATGAACCCGATCGATGAAGTGCTCGCCGCCGACCGGCAGGCCGAGCCCTACCGAATCGCCGAAGACACCCTGCTCGGCCGGGACGAGTTCTGCATGAATTACCTCAAAGCGTGGCGATCCGGACGGCTCCAGCCTCTATGAAATCCGCCGCGAGGTAGACCGACAGCCCGCCGAGCGGAACAAGAACAGCAAGGTCTGACATCTGGCCTCCCTGTTCAACAGAGGCCTCTCTACTCATCTGCTGCAGCCCTCAGCAGGAATTTCTGGGCGCCTTCTCTATAGCCGGCGAGGGTTTCCATGAAGGGCTGGTTGACTTTGTTGAACTCATCCAGGAGGCTCGGCGGAGCTGCGCCCGTCCGAACATACAGCTCCGTCAATTTCTGGAAGATCGCTATTCCTTCTTCGGCGCCCTCCAGATGGATGCAGACCTTTCCCAGCAGGATTTTCAGGTCGTTGCCCGTTATCTTCGGGCGCGGCGCCTCCTCTTCTGCGAACGCGTCCAAAGGGGCGGGGGGCAAGGAAGGCGGACGGCTGAGCCGGTCGGCCGCATCCCGCACCTCCCCGAGGCCGTAGATGTCGGTGAGCCGATCGGGCCAAGCATCCTCTCCAAAACGGGCGCCCAGGAAAGCCCCGGTCATGGCTGCGACGGCGTCGGAGGCGCCGCCCGCGTTGACCGCGGCCAGCACCCCTTCTTCGGGGGTGCGGGCGTTGGCCGCATACCAGAAGGCCGCCGGCGCGGCCTCGGTGGCGAGATGGCCGGTGCGGCCCAGCATTTCCCCGGCCTGCCTCACCAACGAATCGATCCGGAGTGCGCGCCCCGGGCCGGCCGGCTGCTGATTCAGCAACCGGGGCATCTGGTGCAGGCGGGCGTCCAGCCGCACCCCTTTCACCGCCCGCTGGTTGAAACGGGAGCAGATGCCGGCCGCCTCCGTCAGCCAGGCGGCGCCGAGAGGGCCGCTCCCGGCGGCGGCCAGCGCTACTCCGGCCGCCGCCGCGGCCGCGGCGGAGGAAGCAGTCGGGTGGCCGTGGGTGACCATCGCCGACAACGCCGCCTCGTAGGCCGCCCGAGACGGATCGCCCGTCCAGCGCAGACCGAAGACGACGCAGCGGGCGGCGGCCGCCGCCCCGGCCGAACCGACGGCGGAGGCCGACCACCATGGGGCGCCTCGGTGCAGAGCCCGGCGGGACGTGCGGGCGCCGCCTCCTCCGAAACGGTGCGGCAACCCGGCCAGCCGCCTTGCGAAGCGCCTCGGATGGTCGATCGGGTCGGCCAACAAGCTGTCGGCGGTGATGAGGGTGAGCAGGGCGTCCTCGCCCAGCCCGGCCTGGGCAACGTGTCCCGTGATGCGTCCGAAGCGGGCGGCGATCTTCCTGCTGCTCCACCCTTCGACCGGCAGCCCGAGGGATCCTCCGACCGCGGCGCCGATCAGCGCCCCGCGGGCCCGGTCTCGGCGGGCGGGGGCAACCGCCGGGTCCCCGGCGGGCGGCGAACCTATCTGTTCGGCTGCGGCCTGCGCCGCCTCGGCGCCGAAGCGCCTCTCGACCTCTCTTGCTGTCATCGGTTCCCTTCTCCTCATCATCGGGTTCCTGGGTTCTTATCGGTTTGATTATAATGGTTGCTGAGGGTAATTATCAAATCGGAAAAAAAATGTCTACTCTTGGCGGAGGCCATGACCGAAACCATCACCGAGCAGCCCACCTACGAACCGAGGGACTACCCGCCCTTCGCGGTCACCGTCGACATCGCGCTGATGACGGTCGTGGACCGCGAGTTGCGGGTGCTGCTGATCCAGCGGGGAGAGCCTCCCCACCTGGGCGAATGGGCGCTGCCCGGCGGGTTCGTCCGCCCCGACGAGGATCTCGGCCAGGCCGCGGCGAGGGAGCTGCTCGAGGAAACGAACATCCATCGCGGCCAGGCCCACATGGAGCAGCTCGGCGCCTACGGCGAACCCGGCCGCGATCCCCGGATGCGGGTGGTAACGGTGGCGTACTGGGCGGTCGCCCCCCAGCTCAGAGAGGCGCCGAAGCCGCCGCCCGCCCCAGAGGAAAGATTGGAATTCGCCTTCAAGACGGGCGCAACCGCCCTGCTCGCCGCGGCGCCGGAGCAGACCGCCGAATTACGGGCGCCCCCGCCCTCGTACATACTCGAACACGACGCGCCGTCCAGCGCCGGGGGGAGCAGCAGGTTCGACCCTGCGGCTGACCGCAGGATCCGGGCCGCCCGGGAATCCGCTCTCCGCCGCCGCCGCCAAGATCAAGGGCCCCTGAAACCTCGCCGCGGCGGAGACGCCGCCCACGCCGAGATGGTGAGGTTGGCCGAGATCCAGAGCGGCCGATTGGCTCTGGCCTTCGATCACCTCCAGATCGTGGAGGACGCAGTGGACACGCTGCGCGCCCGCTTGGAGACCACCACCCTCGCTCACCGGTTCTGTCCGCCCGAGTTCACCATCCGCCAGCTGCAGGAGGTGTACGAGGCGGTGTGGGGCGCCAGGCTGGATGCGGGCAACTTCTACCGCGACATCCTGCAGCGCAAGGGTTTCCTCGCACCCGCCGAAGGCCGGACTCCCTCCGGCAAGCGGGGCGGCCGCCCGGCCCGGCTGTGGAAAGCCGGAGAGTCGCCCACCCTCGACCGCCCCTACTACCGGTCGCCGGGCCGAATCAGGTCGAAAGAGCGGGGCGAGGGCGGCGAAGAACGTCCCTGAGGCCCCGCGCGGCGGCCCCGAGCAGGCCGCCGCCCCGCAACCGGCAGCCCCCCGGGACCGCACATACAACGGGTACTCGCCGCCGGGGCTCCGATATGAAGACCGCCGCGCCGGCGCCCTCCGCGGTCAGGCGGACCTCGCGGCGGCCTCGGCCGCCAGCCGGGCGGCCAAGCCGGGGTCGGAAGCGGCGTCGATGGCGGTCCAGGCCATGGCCACCGCCCCGGAGACGACCGCCTGGTCGGCCGCCGCCCGGGCGGCCGCATCGGTGAACCCCGGCTGGTGGTTGCCGGCGGGCAGCGAATCGATGCCGATGAAAGGATGGATGGAAGGGAGGCGCAGCGAGACGTTGCCCATGTCGGTGGAGACCGGGGGGATCGGACCGTCGCGGAAGGTGCGCCCCAGCCGCTCGGCGTTGCGCCGGTACAGCCCGGCGAGCTCCGCATGGTGCTCGAGATGGCTGTAGGGCGGATACGGAGAGGTGAGGGTCAGCTCCGCCCCCGAAGCAACGGCGCCCGCCTCGAAGCAGGCCGCCGCCCGCTCCCGCAGCGGGGCCAGATCGTCGATGCGCGGCGTGCGGATCATGTAGGAGGCCTCGGCCAGCGCCGGAATGATGTTGGCCGCCTCGCCGGCCTTGGTCACATAACCGTGTATCCGGTGGGCGGAGTCCAGATGCTGGCGAAGCAGCCCGACGGCCACCTGCGCCACCACCATGGCGTCGGCGGCGTTGATCCCCTGCTCGGGGAAGGCGGAGGCGTGGGCTTCCCGGCCCCGGTAGGAGATCTCCAGCCACTCGATGGCCAGCACCGGCGGAGCCTCCGCGTCGAAGGGCGCCGGGTGGATCATCATGGCCATATGGGCCGAGTCGAAGGCGCCTGCCTCCAGCAGCAGCACCTTGCCGCCCCCTGCTTCTTCCGCCGGGGTGCCCAGCACCACCACCTCCAAGCCGACGTCGTCGGCCACCGCCGCCAACCCCAACCCGGCCCCCACCGCCGCCGCCGCGATCACGTTGTGACCGCAGGCGTGCCCGATCTCGGGCAGAGCGTCGTACTCGGCGCAGATCACCACCCGGAGCGGGCCGCCCCCGGCCGACGCCCGCAACGCGGTGGGAAGCCCCCCGCAACCGAGCTCCACCTCGAAGCCGGCCCGCTCCAGCGCCCCTGCCACCGAAGCCGCCGACCGCACCTCCTCGAAGGCCGTCTCCGCATAGCCGTGGATGTCATGACTCAACCGGATCAGATCGTCCCCGGCTTGGCCGACCACCCTCTGCGCCTCGGTCTTCGCATCTGACCCCAAGTTGCCTCCCTAACGGCTCGGCCCCGCCGCCGCCCAGCCGGTCCTGACAGAGGACAGCAAGGGCCCTACTTACGGCAGAGCGCTTGGCATACCTTACACCCTGTGCCAAACTCATTCACCTCAGCTCGCACCTTCCTAAGCACCCTAAGCGCCGGATGCGGCCGCGATGCTGTATGCGCTGGCCGCAAGGCGGCGGCAACTACAGATCCCTTCGGTGGAAGGTGTCCAGCATCGGCCGCTGACGCTAGTCAACCCGCAGGGGCTCATTCATCTATCAAACCCCTCATTACAAGCCCTCCGAACAGATATTCTTCCTCTTTGCTCATAAGTTGCCCCCTAATTTCGTTGTCCTCAAACAATAGACCCGGATCAAAAGGCTGTATATTTGTCCCTCGGTCTCCACTGTTGAAGGTGAATAATCCTATATCATTATCGGTATTCAACCTTGCCTGCTTTAGTAATTCCCCGCAGAAGATAAGAGAGTGTGTGGTGACTATGACTTGGTGTTCTCTGGATGAAAGAGAGATCAGCAATTGAGCTATCAGCTTGATTCGTCTGGGATGCACACCGTTTTCGGGTTCCTCGAATGCAATCAACGAACCGCCCCAGGGATTGACTGCGATGGCGCACAAGCCCAGCAGACGGAGTGTTCCCTCAGATACTACGCGGGCTGAGTAGTCGGTGCCGTTCTGATGAACCGAAAGATCGAGCAGGCCGTTTTGTCTGTCGAGTTCGATATCAATCCCTTCTATACTCGGGATAATGGATTTCATGGTCCTCACGATAGCGTAGAAATGTTTAGCTTCTACAGATTTTAGTTTATGCAAAAATGGTAAGACGTTCTGACCAAAGATGCCGATATCTTCTATATCCATGGGTGCTCTGGGAGAACGCATGGCGAGTCGAGGATCCAAATAATAAGTCCGCCAATCGGCTAATTCGTTACGAACCCTTTCTATATATGAATAGGCAGGCTGGGTGAACCTCGGATCTGATAGAACTGCATAATTCAACTCGCGATCTTCACGTCGCGGGCTTCCTCCACTCTGTCTCCGAATGATATAACTGTCCTCTTTTGCTTCTATTGCAGGTCGACCAGTGCACTTCCTTTTACGGTTAAGAGCTGAGAGAAACTCATCTCGGTTTGATAGCTTTCCAGAATTAGTAGCTATCTCTACTGCGATTCGGTAGCGGTAGCTCTTGGTACCGGGGTTGACATCGTTTCTCAAGGCCAAGTCTGCCTCCAAAGAGAATTCTGCGGTCGGGGACGAAAGCAGTTCAGGAAGTCCACCCTCCGGAAACTCGAACATTTCATGCGGATAACCCCGTATGGGGCCCAGGAGGGCATCAGCCACCAGGGCATCGGCCAAGGTGCGCTGGGTACCGATCCGCGACAACGCCTGTACAGCCTCGAGCAGGTTGCTCTTCCCCACCGCGTTGGGGCCGAAGAAGACCGCCAAGCGCGGCAACACCACCTCTGCGTCTCGGAAGGATTTGAAGTTTCGGACCCTGAGCCGCTTCAGCATGAAATCTCCGGCAGGCAGCCTCGCCCGCTCGACGAGGTGTCTGTCAACCGTACCAACGCGGCGCCGAACCGGGGAGTCGAGACTCTCTCCTGACGGTACGATAGGATTGAGGCGGCGGGCGGCGCGGCCCGCTCCCGGCATTCGGCGTAGAAGGAGATGCGGCAATGGGCAGGCTCGACGACAAGGTAGCGGTGGTCACCGGATCATCGAGGGGGCTCGGGGAGGGGATCGCCCGCCGGCTGGCCGCCGAGGGGGCGGCCGTGGTGTGCGCAGACGTGCTGGACGCCTCCGAGGTGGCCGCCTCGCTGCCCGCGGCGCCGTCGGGCGCTCCGGCCAAGGCCCTCCACCTGGATGTCACCGACAACGATGCGGTGGTGGAGGCCCTGGGGGAGGTGGCCGTCGAGTACGGCAGCCTCGACATCCTCGCCAACAACGCCGGGGTGGCCCAGCCCATCCTCGAAATGATCGACACCCCCGACGACGTGATCGACAAGGTGTTCGCGGTGAACGTGCGGGGGTTGATCAACTGCTCGCGGGCCGCCGCCCGCATTATGAAGGAGAACATGTGGGGCCGGATCATCAACACCGCCTCGCAGACCGGCAAGGCGGCCTGGGCCGGATGGGGCGTCTACTCGGTCTCCAAGTTCGCGGTGGTGGGCATCACCCAGGTCATGGCCCTGGAGCTGGCGAGGTACAACATCACCGTCAACGCCGTCTGCCCGGGCACCATGTTCACCGACATGACCAAAACCGGCTTCGGGATGGCCGCCCAGATGCAGAACCGCGACCGCGACGAGATGCTGGCCGAGCACATCGAGGGCATCCCCATGAAGCGGTTGGGGACGGCGGAGGACATCGGGGCGATGGCCGCTTTCCTGGCTTCCGACGACGCCCAGTTCACCACCGGCGCCAGCCTCAACCTGACCGGGGGCGAGCAGGTCTTCTTCTGAACAGGCTCTGAGCGGGGCGGCGGGCGAAGCGGAAGCCTCGAGTGACTGCGGGTGAGACCATGCGCGCCGCCGTCTACTACGGCGCCAAGGACCTCAGGATCGAGGAGGCCGCGATACCCGAGCCCGGGCCCGGCGAGCTGCTCCTGGAGGTGCATGCGGCCGGGGTATGCGGCACCGACGCCTCGGAGTGGGACCACGGCCCGATGATGTTCCCGTTGGCGGAGCGCCACCCCTGGTCGGGCCATCGCGGCCCGATGATCCCCGGCCACGAGTTCGGAGGGCGGGCGGCGGGGCGCGGCCCCGGCGTTGAAGGCTTTCCCGACGGCGCCTTGGCGGCCTGCGGCGCGGGGGTGTCGTGCGGGTCGTGCGGGTGGTGCCGGGCGGGCCTGACCAACTTCTGCGGCCGCTACTACACGGTGGGCCTGCAACGGCACGGGGCGCTGGCGCAGTACGTGACCGCCCCCGCCTCCGTTTGTCTGGAAGTGGGGGAGCTGGGCCTCGACGACGACCGAGCCGCCCTGGTGCAGCCCATGTCCATCGCCCTCCATTCTTTCCGCCAGGGCGCTCCGGCCCCCGGCGATCCGGCGGCGGTGATCGGGGTGGGGGGCGTGGGGGCCTTCCTCGTCTATGCGGCGTCGCAGGCGGGGGTGCGGGTGCTGGCCGCCGACCTCGTTCCCGAGCGGCTGGCGGCGGCCGAGGCGCTGGGGGCGGCCCATACGGTGCTGGTCGACCCGGGCGCGCCCCTCCTTCCCCAGCTGGAGGAGGCCCTCGGCGGCCAGGCGGCGGCGGTCTACGAGGTGACCGGCGCCCCCGCCGTGCTGGGGGCGGCGCTGGAGCTGGCCAGGCCGCGCGGCCGGGTGGTGGCGGTCGGCCTGGGCGCCGAGCCCGTCCCGGTGGATGTGCGCTCCCTCACCCTGCGGGAGGTTGCTCTGGTCGGAACCAACGCCCACGTCTTCGCCGCCGACTTCGCCGACGCCGCCCGGTTGATAGCCGCCCGCCCGGAGGGCTGGTCCGACGCGGCGCCGGCCGCGCTGCCCCTCGACTCGGCGGTGGAGGAAGGGCTGCGCCCCATGGCGGAGGGCCGGGCCGAGCGGATCAAGACCCTGATCGACCCCTGGGCCGACCGGATCCGCCCGGCCGGCGGGCCGTCCGGCGGTTGAGCCGCCCGGGCGGCCTTCGGTAGGATCGGCCTGACTGCGATCGAAAGGGTCAAGAGTGGGCATCGACAAGGATCCGCCCCGGCGGCCGTCCGAGTTTCCGGTCGCCACCACGCCCGCGCCGGGGGTGATGGCGGTCGACTGGGAGCAGCGGGTGGACTACGACCGGCTGCGGCGGTACCGGCTCGACCGGGCCCGCCGGGCCTTGGAGGAGTCGGAGCTGGGGGCGCTGCTGGTGTTCGACACCGCCAACATCCGCTACCTGACCGCAACCCACATCGGGTATTGGGCCTTCAACAAGATGGAGCGGTGGGCGCTGTTGACCCGCACCGGCGAGCCGTGGATATGGGACTTCGGCTCGGCGGCGAGGGTGCACAAGCAGCAGGCGCCCTGGCTGGTTCCCGAACATTCGGTGGGGGGCAACACCGGTCTGGCCGGGTCGATCGGGCCGGAGACCGGGCTGGTGGCCAGGGCGGTCCGGGAGATAGGGGACGTTCTCCGCGACGAGGGAGTAGCCGGGATGCCGGTCGGGGTGGACATGGCCGAGACCGAGATGTTCCTGGAGCTGAGCCGGGCCGGGATCGAGGTGCGCAACGGTCAGCAGACCATGCTGGCCGCCCGCGAGATAAAGAGCCCGGACGAGATAACCCTGCTCACCCAGGCGTCGGCGATGGTGGACGGCGTCTACCAGGACATCTTCGAGGCGCTCAAGCCGGGGGTGCGGGAATCGGACATCGTGGCCCTCGCCAACCGGCGCCTCTACGAGATGGGTTCCGAGCACGTGGAGGCCGTCAACTCCATCGCCGGAGAGCGGTGCAGCCCCCATCCCCACGTGTTCTCGGACCGCCTCATCCGCCCCGGCGACACCGCCTACTTCGACATCATCCAGGCCCACAACGGCTACCGGACCTGCTACTACCGGACCTTCGTGGTGGGCCGGGCGACCCAGGCGCAGCGCGACGCCTACAGGCAGGCCCGGGAGTGGATCGACGCCTCCATCGCCTTGGTCAAGCCGGGGGTTTCCACCGACGAGATCGCCCGGGTGTGGCCGGAGGCCCAAGAGGTCGGCTTCCCCGACGAGATGGAGGCCTTCGGGCTGGAGTTCGGCCACGGGGTGGGGCTGTCCGTCCACGAACGCCCGGTGATCAGCCGGCTCAACTCGTTGGACACCCCCATCGAGCTGAAGGAGGGCATGTTCTTCGCGCTGGAGACCTTCTGCCCCGCCGCCGACGGACGCTCCGCCGCCCGGATCGAAGAGCAGGTGGTGTGCACGGCCGAGGGGCCCAAAGTGGTCACGCTCTTCCCGGCCGAGGAGCTGATGGTCGCCAATGAGTACTGAGCCGCCCGCCGGCAGGAACACGAGGGTCGGTTTCATCGGGCTGGGCCTGATGGGGCGCCCGATGGCGGCCAACATCGCCGCCGCCGGTTTCCCCCTGTCGGTGTGGAACCGGACCGCCTCCAAGGCGGAGGCCCTGGCGGAGGAGACCGGGGCCGCGGTCTTCCCTTCGCCCGCGGCGCTGGCCGGGTCGGTGGACGTCCTCATCACCATGGTGGCCGACGGCTCGGTGCTGACCGGCCTCTACACGGGGGAGGGGCGCATCTGCGGGTCGCTCCGGGCGGGGACCCTCTGCGTCGACATGAGCACGGTCAGCCCGGACGAATCGAGGCAGACGGCGGCGGCCGTGGAAGCCGCCGGGGGGAGGTTCGTGGACGCCCCCGTCTCCGGCAGCGTGGCGCTGGCCGTCGCCGGGACCCTGACCGTCATGGCGGGCGGGCGGGGCGGGGACGTGGAGGCCCTGCGTCCGGTCCTGGAGGCCATGTCGTCGCGCATCTACCGCATGGGCCCGGTCGGCGCCGGGGCGACCGTCAAGCTGGCGGTCAACTCCATCGTCTACGGCCTCGGGCAGGCGGTGTCGGAAGCCTTGGTGATGGCCGAGTCGGCCGGCCTCGAGCGGGAACAGGTCTACGAGGTGTTCGCCAACAGCGCGATAGCCGCCCCCTTCGTGCACTACCGGCGGGAGGCCTTTCTGCACCCGGACGAAGTGCCCCCCGCCTTCCGGATGGTCCTCGCCAAGAAAGACCTCGACCTGGCCCTGGCGCTGGCGGAGTCGGCGGGGGCTTCCATGCCGCAGGCCGGGGTCAACCGCTCGGAGCTGATGAAAGCCATAGAGGCGGGGTTCGGAGAGGCCGATATGTCGGCGGTGGCCGAGCACCTGCGCGCCCGGCGCCGCGTTCGACCCTGATCGTTCACGAAGGAACGAACGGCCGCCTCCTGTTCGGCGCGCTATATTTGTCGGCGGCCGACTTTGGCTGACCAACCACCGCCGAGGGTGCGGCCTTCGGCAGGCGAGAGGGAGGATGATCCGATGAAGAGAATCAGAGTTGCCGTCGTATTGACGGCGGTCTTGGCGTTGCTGGCTGCGGCCTGCGGCGGCGACACCACAGAGGCGGACGCCGCGGCAGAAGCCGCCCGCGCCGACGCCGCCGCGGCCCGAGCCGCAGCTGTGGAGGCGGAATCTGCGGTGGCGGCTGCGGAGGCAGAGGCGGCGGAGGCCCAGGCGTCCCTCGAAGCGGCGGAGGCCGAGATGGAAGCCATGGCAACGGCGTCGGCCGAGGCAATGGATGCCATGGAAGATGCCATGGAAACCGATGCAATGGCGACCGCGCCGACCGGGCCGCAGACGATCGTTGCTTTCATTCCGACGACCACCAACACCTACATCGCCGAATGGGCCCGCGGCGCCCGTGAAACAGCAGAAAATCTGGGTTACGAGCTGAAGATCCTGGAGAATCAGTTCGATCAGGCCGAGCAGGACACCCAGGTGCAGCAGGAGCTCGGGGCCGGCGACGAGAGCGTAGTGGCCTACGCCTGGTGGCCGTCCGACAACGAAGCCGGGGTGGTTTCACTGCGGTTGCTGTCCGAGACGGGCGTTCCGGTCATCCAGACCAACCAGCTGCCCTACGCCGGCTCTGAGGAGTATGTGGTCGGGTATGCGGGTGTGAACGACAAACTCAACGGCGAGGTGGCGGCCGATCTGTTGGTGGACGCCCGCAACTACATGAGGGAAGTCATGGGCGCCGAGCTCAGCAGCCCGGGCGGCAACGCCATAGTGATCGGTTTCGTGGCCGGTTACCAAGCGGGCATCGACCGTTCGGCGGCGGCGCTTCCGATCCTCGAGTCGGCCGGGATCGACGTGCTCGGTTCGCTCGACGTTGGCTTCGGACCTGCAGAGGGGTACGAAGCGACCAAGCAGTTGGTCGCCGCCCACCGGAGCGCGGGCATCGACTTGGTGTACGCCCACAACTCGGCGCTGGCCGAAGGGGTCATCCAAGCCTTGGAGGAGGAGGGGTACCACCCCGGCGAGGACGTGATGGTGGTGGGCGGAACCTGCCACGGGAACCTCGACCACCTCTTGGACGGGACGGAATACGCCACCGGTCTGCAGGCTGCACGGCTCGAAGGAGTATTCAGCATCAACACCCTCCACCAGTATCTGAGCATGGGCGAGCTGATGAGCTTCAACAACTTCATCCCCAATCCGCCGGTGGTCAGCCCGGTCTACACCCCGGGCCGCAACGAAGTCGAGTCGGTCACGGTCGAAGGCTTCGGCGTCGCCGATCTCTGCGTCTACTGATCCGTACGGGCCGGGGGCGGCGGTTCTGAACCGCCGCCCCTTCCGTACTTCGAACATTCGGACGGCGCGCAGCGGCGGGAGGACGTGATATGACAGCCACCAACCTGTTTCACACGGGGGTGTTGGTTCCCGACCTGGAGGAGGCGGTCGAGCGGTTCGGCGAGGCGCTGGGCCTCACCTTCAAGCCGCCCGCCGTGGCTCACGTCGACCGCTTCGAGCAGAAGTCGCGGGTGGAGGAACTCGACCTCCGCATCACCTGGTCCATCGAGGGGCCCCCTTATCTGGAGTTGCTCGAATCCCAAGACAACGACGGCCTCTACGGACGGGCCCAGGAGGGGCTGCATCACATCGGCCTCTGGGAACCGGACCCCGAAGCCCTCATGGAACGGCTGACGGGCCTCGGCCTGAAGAACGAGGCCGCCCAATACACTCCGGAGGGCCGGATATTGGCGGCCTACACCGCGCCGCAGGAGCTGTACGGCACGCGGCTCGAGTTCATCGAAGCCGGCCGCCGCGCCGGTATGGAGGCGTGGTTGGCGGGGAAGGAATGGCTGGACTGATCCGGCGCCCGGCGTAACCTGTCCGCTGACCCTCAGAAAAGGAGGGACCGATTTCCACCCGGTTCGACCTGTGTGTGCAGCACTTCACCATCGCCGGTTCGCGGGTGGGGGCCGGGGTCGGAACCCCCTCGCCGTGGCCCTTCGAGGTGCGGGTGGAGGCGGCCGCCGCCGCCGGATACCGGTCGATCGGCCTCGGCGAAGGCGACTACACCGCCATGCGGGGGTCGGGCGCCGCCGACGAGGAACTGCTGGAAATCTTGGACCGGCGCGGCATGCGGGTGTCGGAGGTCGAGTTCATGTTCGACTGGATGTACGGCGACCGCCGGGCCGAAGAGTCCTCCGCCGGTGCCGAGACCCTTTTCCATATGGCCGAGGTGTTCCGTCCGAACCATGTAACGATGGGGGATGTGCGCTTCCCGGAGGGGCCCCCGCTTTCCCATGCGGCCGACCGCTTCGGGGCGGTGTGCGACCGGTTGGCGCCCTTCGGGGTCAACGCGGTGTTGGAGTTTCTGCCCTGGTCTCCCATTCCCGACCTTCGCACCGCGGGCGAGATCGTCGAGCGGGCGGGCCGGCCCAACGCCGGGATCGACATCGATACGTGGCATTATTTCCGGGGGCCTTCTCATCAGGGCCAGCTGGCCGAGGTCGATCCGGCCCTCATCTTGGTGGTCTCCCTCAACGACGGCGGCCCTCCCATCGACGACATGGTGCTGGACACCACCACCCGCCGCCTGCTTCCCGGTGAGGGGGGCTTCGGCTTGGAGGGTTTCCTGGCCGACCTGGCCGCGGCCGGCGCCCGGCCGATGATGGGAGTGGAGGTGCTGTCGGACCGTCTGCAGAAGATGCATCCCGCCGAATCGGCCCGGCTCTCCTACGAGGCGGCCGCCGAAGTGTTGCGCCGGGCCGGCTGGCCGGGGAGGGCGGCGTGAACTCCGGCCCCCTGCTCGAGATGCGGGCGGTCTCCAAGTCCTTCGGATCGATCAGGGCGCTCGACCGGGTGGACTTCGAAGTGCAGAGCGGCGAGGTCATGGCCCTGGTGGGGGAGAACGGCGCCGGCAAGAGCACCTTGGTGAAGATCCTGGCCGGGATGTACACCCCCGACGAAGGGCGCATCAGCCTGGCGGGCCGCCCGATCGAGTTCAGCGCCGCCTCCCAGTCGGAGCACGCCGGGATCGCCGTGGTGCAGCAGGAGCTTTCGCTGGTCCCCACCATGTCGGTGGCCGACAACGTCTTTCTGGGCGACACCCGGCGCGGCTGGACCGCCCCGCGGGCCTTGGCGACGGCGGCCCGCCCTTTCCTGGCGCAGGTGGGTTTGGAAGACCTCGACCCCCTGGGGCGGGTGGAGCGCCTCACGGTGGCCGAGCGCCAGCTGATCGAAGTGGCCCGCCTGCTGGCCCGGGACGCCCAGGTGCTGATCTTCGACGAGCCCACCGCCGCTCTGGCCGACCGCGAGATCGAGCGGGTGAAGGCGGTGGTCAGGGCCCTCCGGTCCCGGGGGCGTTCGATCATCTACGTGACCCACCGGCTCGACGAGGTCTTCGACTTGGCGGACCGGGTAACGGTGTTCCGGGACGGGCGTTCCAACCCCCCGGCGGACACCGGCGGGATAACCCTCGACGAGCTGATCTCGATGATGCTGGGAGGCAGCCTGGCCGCCCTCTTCCCGGAGAGGGGCGAAGAGGTCTTCGGCGGGGCGGTGCTCGAAGTCAGGGGTCTGCTCACCGACCGGCTGTCCGCCCCCGTCGACCTGGACGTGAGGGCCGGAGAGATCGTCGGGCTGGCCGGCCAGCTGGGCAGCGGGGCGGGGGAGACCCTGCGGGCCGCCGCCGGCCATGAGACCCTCCTCGCAGGAACCGTGAAGGCGGGCGGGGAGATGGTGCGGCCCAACTCCCCCTCGGCGGCGGTCCGCAGCGGGATCGGCTACAGCTCCTCCGACCGGAAGCGGGACGGCATCTTCCTCCAGCGGCCGGTGGTCGAGAACCTGACCTCCCCCAGCCTCGGCCTGGTGTCAACCGCCGGCTGGCTGCGGCGGAGGACCGAGCGGGCCCTGAGCAGCCGGATCGCCCGCACCTTCACCATCGACCGGACCCGGCTGGGGTCGATGGCAGGCGCCTTGAGCGGAGGCAACCAGCAGAAAGTGGCGGTGGGGAAGTGGACGGGGCCCCGGCCCAAGGTGCTGCTCATCCACGAACCCACCAGGGGGGTGGACGTGGGCGCCCGGGCCGAGATATACAGCCACCTGCGCTCCATCGCCCGCCAGGGCATGGGGATCGTCGTCGCTTCGTCGGACAGCCAGGAAGTGCTGGGCATATCGGACACGGTGGCCGCCTTCTTCCGGGGCGCCCGGGTGAGCGTGCGGAACCGCCGCGACACCGATTCGGCGCTGCTGACCCGCGAGATCACCCACCCCCAGGAGGGCGGACCATGACCGGGGCCGACCTGACCGGGGCCGGCGCCGACCGCGCCCGCTCCATACTGTTGGCGATGGCGGCGGCGGCCGCCTTGGCCGCGCTGGCGGTGATCGGCTGGATCACCACCCCCGAATTCATCACCTACCGCAACGGCCTGAACATCATCCGGGCGGCGGCGGAGATCGGGATCATTGCGGTGACGATGACGCTGATCACCATCGCCGGCAGTTTCTTCTCGCTGTCGGTCTCGCAGACGGCGGCCATGTCGGCCATAGCCTTCGCCGCCTTCCTGAGCTGGGGGTGGCCGGTCTGGACGGCGGTGCTGGCCGTGGCAGTGCTCGCCTCGCTGGTGGGGCTGCTGCAGGGGGGGGCCGTGGCCTTGGGCGGCAACCCGATCGTGGTGACGCTGGCGATGGGGGCGGTGTTGTTCGGTTCTGTGGCCTGGCTCACCGACAACAAAACGGTGCGGACCGGCACCGACGCCGCCGAGTGGATCGGCTCCTCCCGTCCGCTGGGGTTACCCTCCCAAACCTGGGCTTTCGCCGTGATCGCCCTGATAACGGCGGTGGTGCTCACCCGCACCCGGTTCGGACGGGAGGCAACCCTGGTGGGGGCCAACCGCCGAGCCGCCGCCGCGGTCGGCATCCGCCCCGGCCGGATCGCCCTCTACGTGTTCTGGGCGTCGGCGCTGGGGGCGGCCTTGGCCGGTGTCTTCAGAGCGGCCCAGTTCAGCCAGGGGCGCCTGGATCATTTCGACGGAATGGACATCGAAGCCATCGCCGCCGTCCTGGTGGGCGGGGCCGCCATCCAGGGCGGGGAAGGGTCGGCGCTGCGGACGGCGTTGGGGGCGGTGTTCATCGCCGCCCTCCAGAACCTGATGGTGCTGCGGGGGTTCAGCTACGGGGTGCGGATGTTCTACGTGGGCCTGGCCATCCTGGTGAGCGTGAGCGTCTACACGCTCGCCCGCAGCCGCAGGCGGCTGGCATGACCGGCGCCGGGCGGCTGGCGGCGCGGGTGGAGCCGATGGTATGGGCGCGCTTGGCCCTGTTCGCCGCCGTATTTGCGGTCTTCTCGTTCCTGTACCCGCGTTTTGCTTCCATCAACAACGTCTTCACCATCTTCGAGGGCTTCGCCTTGCTGGGCTTGGGCGCTCTGGCTGTGGGCGTGACCATCATCGCCGGCGAGCTCGACCTGTCGGTGGGGTCGGTGGCGGCCGTGTCGGGGATCATCGCCGTTTCCCTGGTCGACGACCGCGGGTTGGTTGCGGCGGTGCTGGTTTCCACCTTGGCGGGGCTGGTGTTCGGCGCCGTCCAGGGCTATCTGGTGCATCGGTTGAAGGTGCACTCGCTGGTGCTGACCCTGGGGTCGCTCATCGCCCTGCGGGGGCTGGCCTTCATGATCTCGGGGGAGAACACGGTGGCGATGAAAGATATCGACGTCGCCTTCGCGGTCCGCACCCAGTTGGGGATATTCTCGCCGTACAGCCTGATGACCATCGCGGTCTTCGCCTTGGTGGGTTTCTTCCTCGTCTACACCAGGTTCGGCCGGGAGATATTCGCCGCCGGGGGCGGGCGCAGCGAGGCGGCGGCGGCCGGCGTTCCGATGGTGCGGCCCCTGGTCTTGACCTTCGCCCTGTCGGGTTCGATGGCGGCGCTGGCCGGGGCGATGACCTCCATCAAGTCGGGCAGCGCCGGGCCGGCCGCCTTCGAGACGCTGCTCCTGCCCGCCGCCGCCGCCGCCTTGATCGGCGGGGTCAGCCTGTTCGGGGGCAAGGGATCGGTGGCGGGCATCGCGGTGGGCGCCTTGACCCTGCGCTTCATCAGCAGCGGCCTGAGCCTGGGCGGGCTGCCTTTCTATGTGCTGACCCTGGCGACCGGAGTGGTGCTCATCGCGGTGGTGGTGCTGGAGCTGCTGGTAGAAAGACCAGAGGTAAGGAACCGGCTGCGGCGGAGACGCGCCCGGCGGCGAAGAGCAGGAGTGCAGACATGACAGCCTATGACCTGGGAATATTCAGAAGCAGCCGAGCGGCGGGGAGGTGCCCGGACCAGCTGGCCGTCGGCCCGGCCGCCTTCGACGACCCTCGGCAGCGGATTTCGGTGGGCGTGCTGGAGGCGGGCGAATCGATCGGCCCGCGGCGGTCCTGGCCGGGCCGCGAGGAGGCTTGGATCGCGGCCGACCCGGGGGCCGCCTCCCTGGGGCCGGACGGCTCGACGGCGCGGACAGGGCGGGGGGTGCTGGCCGGTTTCTCGGGTTCCATCCACGGGCTGGCCAACCCCGGGGCAACTCCGATCCGCTACATCCGGGTGGAGATGGGCGATGACCTGGCCGGAAATCCCCCCGAAGGGGAAGGAGGGGCCGGGGCGGCCCCGGAGTGGGCGCCGCTCGACCAAGACCGCCTGCAGGCCGAGAAGGCCCACGGCGGGATGGGCGAGATCCGGTTCCGCAGCCTCTGGGAGCACGACCGCTTTCTCACCTCATGGGGCTTCATCCACCACGTGCTGGTGGAACCGGGGACCTCGGTGGGATACCACCGGCACCACACAGTCCAAGAGTGCTACCTGATCTTGTCGGGAACCGGCGTGATGAAAGTAGACGGCGCCGTGTTCGAGGCGGGCCCCGGCGCCTGCGTCCCCAACCGGCTCGGCGGCGCCCACGGCCTGGCCGCCCTCGGCGAACCGGTCGAGTTCATCAACCTCGGCCTCTACACAGCCGGGCGCTTCGACGCCACCGACCTCGGCGACGACCTCTCCGACTGCCTTGCCTGAGGCGGCGGCCTCCCTGCCCGAACGCTTGCATAGAGGACGAGCGGACAGGGCTGACCAGGCTGTTCGGACGCGTTGGCCTCACGGCGAACCCCCCGGCAGAAAACCCGCCGACCAGCAACACTTCTATCCCCCGCTGCCCATCGGCTCGTCTTCTCAAACCGAACTGAAACCAAGCCCGAGCAGCACGCCGTTTTTCGCGTTCTCCGCCCCCCGCCCCGGCTTCGCCGGGTACCCCGCCCCCGCCGCCTCCGAACCACCGTTTTCGGACGCAGAGGGCGTGTTGGGGCCCTCTGCGCCCGATCCGCCTCAGCACAGCCAGGTCGGCCGCCTCTCCCTTGGAGCCTCGGCTCTGGGCGGAGCGGCCTCTGTATGACCGCAGCATCCGGATCGGCTGCGGTTTCTGTACGCCCAAGGTATCGAGGGGGTATGACAAATGCCGGCAGCCGGAAGGAAGGCCGACTCCGCCAACCTGGTCAGAGGACGAGCGGACAGGAACCGACCAGGTTGTTCGGGTGCGTTGTCCGGCGGCGAAACCCCTGGCAGGCAACCCGCCGTCTGCCGACGCTTCTATCCCTCTCCCGCCTATCCGCTCGTCTTCTTACTCGAACGCCCGGGCGCGTTCCAGCAGTTCCACCACCTTGCGGTCGGAGGTTTGGCGGAAGTCGGCGTAGAACTGCCCGATGGCGTAGAAGCGGCGGGGGGTGTGCACCGCGATGAACTCATCGGCGGCCCCCTCGAAGGCGGCGCGGGCGCTGCGGGGGGCGACGGGGGCGGCCACCGCCACCCGGGCCGCCCCGAGGCGGCGGGCAATGGGGCAGGCCGCCAGGGCGGTGGCGCCGGTGGCGATGCCGTCGTCGACGATCAAGGCCGTCTTGCCGGCCAGGCCGACGGGGGGGCGGCCTCCCCTGAACAGCTCGGCCTGGCGTTCTATCTCCCGCAATTCCCGGCGCTCGACGCGGGCTATCTGGTCCGGTTGGATTCCCAACCTCTCCACCCGGTCATGATCGACGATCCGCGCCCCGCCCTCGCCGACGGCGCCCATGGCCAGCTCCGGCTGGAACGGGACGCCCAGCTTGCGCACCAGCAGCACCTCCAGCGGCGCCGACAGATTCCTCGCCGCTTCGAAGCCCACCGGCACCCCTCCTCTGGGGAGGCCCAGCACGACCAGCGGTTCGCCGCGCAGATGCTCGAGCCGGCCGGCCAGCTTCCGGCCTGCTTGGGACCGGTCGACGAACCGCATATCACCTCCTGCCCCCCATCACCGTCATTCACCTGCACCTTGCCTTTCTCGAAGGTTATTTTCCATATGAGGAAGATGGTGTATCTTGGCCCCTAACAGATGAGAAGCATCAGCCAAGGTAATATTGTCCTGATGATATGCATCTAGAACGGCGGATGCGTATTTTCGTCCAATATCGCGAAGCCTTACTAAATGGAAAGGCGGCCCGCGGTCGTCCGGCGGCGGGTGTGCTTGCCCATTTTGGGTGGTTGCCTTTTCTACTTGATGGACCACCGATTGATCCACAAATCCAAGGCGCTGAAGATGAATTGCCATTGCATGCCGTGATACCTTCAAGCGCCGCGTGAGCCCTCTTACATCCTTTACGCGGGCGCTGGCTCCAATCTGGTTGCGCAAGTATTCAATTGGCATCAGCAACGCGGCGGAGAAATCGTTAGACCACCGCTCTTCGCTCGGTTCCTTCCGAAGGGCGCAGAGAGCGCCGTTGCGCTTTATCAGGTGCCCTAGTTCATGAAATAAAGTAAATATACGGCCAGCCGGAGCATCTTTGCCGTTCAACAAAATAAGAGGAAATACGCTGTTGTAGATGGATAGCCCTCGGGCTTCTTCAATAGGAAATTGGCTTGACTGAAAGACCAGTATGTGCTGATCTTCTAGTGCGTGGATCCATATTTTCAACTTGGCATGGTCGCTGCCCGCCTTCAGCTGATCATCTATCGAGACATTTAGCAACTTTCTCATGTGCTTAGCAATTGCCGCCGGTTTATCATCCGAGATAGCGGGAGGAACCCATTCTCGCGTATGGTCAACGAGTTCCAACATGGTGTTCCGCCGTTCTAAGCAGGCTCGCAATTGCCGCCGCAACTCGAATGAAAGCGGGTCTTGTGATTGGCCGGAGGGCGACCGGAAATCAGGAAGGGCGGGCAGGTCAGATTCCGGTGTGTCCTTGCGGAAGAAGAACGCCGGGGTCCTGTCGTGCAGCTTGGCCAGGCCGCGGAGCTGCGCCATCGTGGGTTTCCCGCCGCCGCTCTCCCACGTTGTCAATTTGTCCGAGTCAACACCGCTGAGCCGGCGCGCCGCTTCATGCCGGTCGAGGCCCGACTGTTCGCGCGCCCATCGGACCACTGCCGGGTTGACGGGGGTTGGGGCGCTCGGCATCTATGGGCTCCTTCACGGCAACCTGGTCGCGGGGTTGCCGCTCGATGGTTCGTCCGGCGGGGTTGCCTCCGCCGATCCCATGCCGGGCGGCAATTGCGCAACGAGCCTGAAACTGGGTATCGTCATGTGTATGTCCACTCTACTGATTGCGCAAACGGTAACCGATGCGTGCGGCGCCGCCCCGGGCGCGGTGTGCAGCCTGATATTCGATCTGACCGGCAGCGAATCGGGGGCCCGCATCGCCGATCTCCTTTCCCGGCCGGTCAAGGCGCTGCTCATACTGCTGGCTGCCATGATCGCCAACCGGTTCGTCCGGCGGTGGATCGACCGAGCGGTCGAGGGCTGGCTGTCCCGTCACGATGCGGAGGAGGAGGCGGACGGCCCGCCCGAAGGCGGCGGCGGGCTGCGCGAGGCGGCCCTGCGCCGGGCCAAGCTGTTGGTCGAACAGCAGGAAAGGAGCAGCCAACGGGCCAAGACCCTCGGCGCGCTGCTTCGCTCCACCGCCTCCATCGGCGTCTACGGGCTGGCCGTCATGATGGCCCTGAGCGAGTTCAACATCAACCTCGGCCCGCTGATCGCCAGCGCCGGAATAGTCGGGGTGGCGGTCGGATTCGGCGCCCAGTCCCTGGTCAAAGACTTCCTGTCCGGGTCTTTCATGCTGCTCGAGGACCAGTACGGGGTGGGCGACGTGGTGGACGTAGGCGACACGGTGGGGGTGGTCGAAGAAGTGAAGCTGCGCACCACCCAGGTCCGCGACATCAACGGCACCCTGTGGCACATCCCCAACGGGTCGATCGGGCGGGTGGCCAACATGTCACAGGATTGGGGCCGGTTGGTGCTCGACGTCGAGGTGGCGTACGACACCGACCTCGCCCAGGCGATGGCGGTCATCAAGGAGACGGCGGACGGACTGTGGCGCGACGAGCTGCCGAACGCCACGATCATCGAGGAGCCGTCGATAGCGGGAGTCCAAGGGCTGGGGGAAAGCGCCGTGGCCATCCGGCTGATGGCCAAGACGGAGCCGACCGAGCAGTACGGAGCCGCCCGGGAGCTCCGGCTGCGGCTGAAAGAGGCCTTCGAGGAGGCCGGCATCGAGATCCCCTTTCCGCAGCGCACCGTGTGGATCAAGGACGCGGTCGGCGCCCTGCGTGCGGCGTCTCCCCCGCCGCCCGACGGCGGGGAGGTGTAGGGGCGGCGGTCCGCCTTGCGGAGGGGCAGATGAGCGAGATCGTCGCGGCGGTCGATCTGAGCCCGATGTCTCGGCGGGTGGCGGACCGGGCCCGGGTCGAGGCGGAGGAGCGGGGGGCAACCCTCGAGCTCGTCCACGTGTGGGAGAAACCCGACGCCCCGTTGCCCGGCGAGATGCTCGAGCGGCTGCAGCTCTACCAGCACAGCCAGGCTGAGAACCTGCTGACCTGGATCAACGCTCGGGCCTCCTGCCCGGTGGAGCTGGAGGTGCGGGCCGGAAACGCGGCGGCGGAGCTCGTCCGGCGCTCCCGTCATGCGGAGCTGTTGGTGATGGGGACCTCTTCGGTGGACAACACCAGGGTCGGTCCGCTCACCGCCCGGCTGGCCCGCAAGGCGCACTGCTCTGTGCTGAGCGTCAGGCGCCGGTCCCGCCTCCCCTATCGGCGGGTGATCGCGGCGGTCGATCTGTCCGAGGCGAGCGCCTGCGCCGTCGAGCTGGCGCTCGCTATGGCAGCGGGCGCCGAGCGCATCACCGCGGTGGCCTCCCTTTCCCCTCACGCCGAGATGCTGCTCTCCGACGCAGGGGTCCACCCGGAGCAGCTCGACAAGCTGCGGCGGGAGCGGCTGTCGGCTCTCACAGACGCCCTCGGCGAGTTCACCGCCCGCTGGGGGAAGCGGGTGTCGGCCCAGGTGCTGGAAGGCCCCCCCGCCGAGTCGGTGGCGGAGCTGGCCCGCCGCCGCCGGGCCGATCTGGTGGTGGCCGCCAACCGCGGCGCCGCCGGCAGCAGCATGGTGCTGTTGGGCGGCGCCGCCGAAGCGATGATGCGGTCGGTTCCCTGCGATGCGGCCGTCGCCAGGGCGCCGGGCCGGTTTCGCCGTCCCTGAACCTCCGACATTCCGGCGGCCAAGGCTAACCTAGGGAAACCAGAAACCGGAGAAAGCCGGGGGCCCGTAGCTCAATCGGTTAGAGCAGCGGACTCATAATCCGTTGGTTGCAGGTTCGAGTCCTGCCGGGCCCACCGAAACTCGGCAGCGCCCCGTCCGGGGGCTTGGTTCCGGCGGCGTTGATCGACGCCGTCGGTCTGTGGATGATCATCGGTTGGGATTCTTTGAGGCGCACCGCCGGTTGCGCGAAGCTCCGCGGATGTTGTTGGGCAGGTTCTTTACGTAGATCAACCGAGGATGATCATGGCCAGGGCGGCGGCGGCGAGTCCGAAACCGGCCGTCTGGGTGCGGGAGGCCCGCTCCCCGGAGAAGAGTATCTGGAAGAGCAGGGTGAACCCGTAGGACATCTGGAAAAGCAGCCCACCCACGGCCAGGTTGTCCTGGATAGCCAGGGTGAAGGCCCCCAGGCCCGCCCCGCCCCCCAGCCCGATCACGCCCGCGATCCGGATCTGGCCTTTGGGCGGTTTGCGGGGCTGGCCGCTTTTGAGAACCATCAGGAAGACGCTGCCCACGGCCGCCAGCCTCCCCGGCGCCGCCGGCCAGATCCCCGAGGCGGAGCTGGTGAAGCCCAGCAGCGTGGCTGTTACGCCGAACAGCACCCCGGAGATCAGGCCGTACCGCAGGGCCGCCGTGTCCCATTCGCCGGACGGGTTGCGGAGGCCGATGAGCCAGATGGCGGCCACCCCCGCCAGGATGCCGCCGCTGGTCACCGCCGAGGGAAGGCCGTCGACTACGGCGCCCAACACCACCGGGATGACCGCCCCCGTTACGGCCGCCACCGGCCCCACGATTCCCACCCCCCGGGTGGTGTAGCCCTTGTAGAGCTGGGTGAGCGCCACGCTCGCCGAGATTCCCGAAAGGCCGCCCAGCGCCAAGTCGGCGGCGGTGGGTTCGCCTCCGAAGAGGAAGGACAGGACCATGACCGAGAGGAGGGTGAACACATATATCCAAAACACGAACGTGAGCAGAGGTCCCCTTCGGCCGTGGTTGGCCCCCAGATGATCGACATAGCCGATCAGCACCGCCGCCAGCAGGCCCAGCAGGACCGCCCTCATCGGCGGCCCCCGGGCGGGCGGCGTTTCGGAGGTCCGGCGCCCGCCCGCCCGCGCTCGGGGGCTTTCACTCCGGCCGCTGATCGAAAGCAGCCAGGCCGGTCAGGGCGTGGCCGAGGATCAGGGTGTGGATCTCGTTGGTTCCCTCGTAGGTGTACACCGACTCCAGGTTGTTCATGTGGCGGATCACCGGATAGTCGAGGGTGATGCCGTTGGCGCCCAGCACCGACCGGGCCGTGCGGGCCGCTTCCAAGGCAGCCCTAACGTTGTCGAACTTGCCGAAGGAGATGTGGCTGGAGTGGGCCAAGCCCCGGTCTTTCATGCGGCCGAGGTGGAGGGCGGTCAGCATCCCCCGGTTGACGGCGGCCATCATGTCCACCAGCTTGCGCTGGGTGAGCTGGAAGGCGGCGATGGGCTTTCCGAACTGGATGCGGGAGGAGGCGTAGTCGAGGGCCGCCTCGTAGCAGGCGCGGGCCGCCCCCATGGCGCCCCAGACGATGCCGTAGCGGGCCTCGGTCAAACACGAGAGGGGGCCCCGCATCGAGGAGACGCCGGGAAGGACCGCCCCACCGGGGAGGCGGACGTCGTCGAGCGCCAGCTCCGAGGTGTGGGACGCCCGCATCGAAAGCTTGCGCGGGATGTCGCGGGCCGTGAAGCCGGGCGCATCGGCGGGGACGATGAAGCCCCTTACGCCGTTCTCGGTCCGGGCCCAGACGACCGCTGCGTCCGCCGTCGAGCCGTTCGAGATCCAGGTCTTGGTTCCGTTGAGTATCCAATCGGATCCGTCCCGGCGGGCATGGGTGCGCATCGAGGCGGGGTCGGAGCCGGAGTCGGGCTCGGTGAGGCCGAAGCAGCCGAGCACCTCCCCGGAGGCCATGGCGGGCAGCCAGCGCCGCTTCTGCTCCTCCGAGCCGTAAGCCCAGATAGGGAACATGACCAGGGACCCCTGCACGGACACCATGCTGCGCACGCCCGAATCCCCGGCCTCCAGCTCCAGGCACGCCAAACCGTATTCCACCGCCGATCCGCCCGGGCATCCGTAGCCGTCCAGATGCATGCCCAACAGCCCGAGCTTGCCCAGCTCGTTGGTGAGCTCGCGGGGGAGGATCCCCTCCTCGAACCATTCGTTGATCGAGGGAAGCACCCGGTCGGCCACCCAGCGGCGCACCGAGTCGCGCACCAGCCGCTCCTCAGGGCTGAGCAGGCGCTCGATCCCCAGGAAGTCCTTCGGATCAGGCGCAGCAGGCGGGGCGGCGATGGGCATGCTAAGAAGAAGGCTACCATGTCTTGTCTGCTTATTACGGCAGGCCGTTGGTCGGTTGCGCCCGATAGGATGAGTAGTTTCTGTACGCCTACGTGTTCAGCTAGGCTATCGTCTATGTCACACCCTCCTGGTACAATGGCCAAGCAACGGGGTTTCATGCAGAGAGACGGACCCGCCGGCGTATGGGGTAAGTAAGGAGCTGTTCATGTCATTGGCCACCCAATCACCTGTCCAGATGGGACTTTTTGAGCCCGACGATCAGCTGATAGAAACCCCCGGATACTATAGTGAGCAGATCATAACTTATATAGGCAATAAACGTTCTTTGCTCGGCCCTATAAGTGAAGCAACCACTTATGTTGCCTCCCAACTCGGCAAAGAAAAGCTAAGGATATTTGATGGGTTTTCAGGGTCTGGAGTGGTTTCGAGATTGTTTAAATCAGTTGCTTCAGAGTTGGTAGTCAACGACTTGGAATCGTATTCTCGCGTTATTAATGAATGCTTCCTTACTAACTGGTCTAGTGTTAACTTTGCAAACATTCAACTCATTGTAGATAGAATAAATCAATATGTTGATCGTAACATCAATAGCAACACTCCTGGATTTATCGAATTACTATACGCGCCCAAAGATGACAATAATATTAAGGTCGGAGAGCGCGTATTTTATACACAAAGTAATGCTAGGCGGCTTGACCAGTTTCGTAATCTGATTGAAGCAGAGAGTTCTGATTGTTTTAACCTTTTGATGGGACCGCTTCTAGCAAGTGCCTCTGTACATGCTAACACAGCAGGTGTCTTTAAGGGATTCTATAAGGAGAGAAATACGCGTATAGGTAAGTTTGGCGGAACGGGCGCAGACGCACTTAAGAGGATAACAGGTCAGATTCGTCTAAGGGTTCCTATTCTTAGTAGATTTGAGGCTGATATAACAGTATATCAGACAGATACCAATGACTTGGTTTCCAAAGTGGGGGAATTTGATCTTGCCTACTTTGATCCCCCCTATAATCAACATCCATATGGGTCCAATTATTTTATGCTCAACCTCCTGGTTGATTATAAGAAGCCGCAAGAGGTGTCCAAAATATCAGGTATCCCGAAAGACTGGAATAGATCATTATATAATAAGAAAAAGAGAGCGTGGGTTGCCTTAACTGATCTAATCAGTAGGGTGGACTCAAGATATGTTCTTCTATCATTCAATAATGAGGGATTTATAAGCCCAGCCCAGCTTAGAAAGATGCTCAAGGAGTTGGGTATAGTTCAAGAGATAAAGATTAGATATAATACATATAGAGGTAGTCGCAACCTTCATGCTAGGAACGCTCATGTCACAGAGCATCTATATTTGCTAGAAAAGAAAGCGAGGTAAATCAGCATGGTAAGAAAGGCTGATCTTCGTAGGCTGAGAACCGGAACAGTTATAAACACCACATCCAAAAAGCAGGAAAGCGATTTAGGAATGGCTTTACAGAGGGTTGTGGAACCGATTGGAAACTGATTTTGAGGTAAAATTGTATCACGAAACACAATGGAGGCTAAGGGATATTGTAGAAGAATTGAGATTGGCGTTTCCTGATGTAGAGTTCGATTGCAAATTTCCTAATACTTCTATGAGACCTGATGGTGGTGTTCTTTCGCTTCGAGATCAAGATGAGTATCTTAGACCTATCCTTATAACGGAAGTAAAGAACCAAGGTACCAATGATCAGCGCAGAGCAGAAGGGAAGACTTCTCAAGCAAGAGGGAATGCTATTGAACGTCTCGGTAAAAATGTTATAGGCTTTAGAACTGCTATGTTGACGGAGAAAATCGTACCCTTCATTTGTTTCGGATACGGATGCGATTTTGCTGAGGACAGCTCTATTCTTGATCGAGTAGCAACTATCGCCATGTTTGGGCCATTGAATCGCATTAATGTGGTTAATCAAGGGGAATCAGGAATGTTCAATCGTGGTAGTTTCTTCTTTCGTGAGCAACGGTGGACAGTTGACGAGATGGCGGAGTTGATGTTTGAAGTTGCATCACGTTCTGTACACTATTATTTTGCACGATATGGTAGGAAGATATTTCAGTAATGAGTTGCTGCCGCTCTTTCAGATTTTGAGCAAGTTCTTCAAAGATGTCCATGGCTTGGAATCACCGTGTGCGTTGGGGCGCGGCGGTCAGCTCGTACATGCCGCTTTCCTGTGCGATCTCGACCATGCGGTCCAAAGATTCCCGTCGTTGAGCCGACCGCCGCCGGCGGTAGTCGAGCACGTCGACGAGCCGCACCCGGCGGCGGCGACTCGAACGCTGATAGGGTATCTCTCCAGAATCCAAGAGCTCGACGAGCATCGGGCGGCTGATTCCGAGGAGATCGGCCGCCTCCTGGGCAGTGAGCAACTGGCGCACCGGAGCGATGATGACCGCTTGGCCTTGGGTCATTGCCTTGACCACCTCGCCGAGTGCATCGAATACTTCGCGCGGCAACACCAGACGCCCGCCGTTGGACTGTGAGATCGTCATGGAACCGCCGCCGGCGGAGGTCAGCAGGGCATAGAGCTCGTTGAGAGGCTCCTTCGGCGGCAGAACGGTTCGTTCGCGCTCGAGCAACGCCGGCATGTTCCTCCTCCTGATGTCCTGACTCCTGCCCAGTTCGATAAAACCGCAGACAGGCGGCTCAATCTAGATGGGTAGCTCCAAGGTTACCCTGACAAGAACCCTCGGTTGATGATGGTTTGCATTGTTCGACAGGCTCATCTTGCTGGGGACGAGGGTGACAAACCGAGCGACTTGGCCTGCGCGGACCGGGACTTGTCGGGAAGAGCCTGCGTATGCGGCTTGAACAGGGATGTGCACAACCCTCAATCCCTTGGAACTACTCATCTAGCACTGTGGAAAACCTGCGCGCGGTCGCGGTCGGGACCTCGTCCGGGCGGGGCGTGTAGCCTTCTGAGGCGGATGCAAACCGGATCCGAGACAGACTGGAGGGAACCGATGACCGAACCGACCAAGATCCTGCTCGACGAGTCGGAGTTGCCGACCCGCTGGTACAACATCATCCCCGACCTGCCGGTGCCGCCGCCGCCCGTGCTGCATCCGGGGACGCTGGAGCCGGTGGGGCCGGGCGATCTGGCGCCGCTGTTTTCGATGGACCTCATCCTGCAGGAGGTTTCCTCGGACAGTTGGATCGAGATTCCGGACGACGTGCGGGAGATATACCGGCTGTGGCGTCCGTCGCCCCTCTACCGGGCGCGCCGCCTCGAGAAGGAGATCGGCACCCCGGCCCGCATCTACTACAAGTACGAAGGGGTGAGCCCGGCGGGGTCGCACAAGCCCAACACCGCCGTTGCCCAGGCTTACTACAACGCCAAGGCGGGGGTGCGGAAGCTGACCACCGAGACCGGCGCCGGCCAGTGGGGAAGCGCCCTGGCCCTGGCCTGCCGGATGTTCGGTTTGGAGTGCGAGGTGTGGCAGGTGGCCGCCTCCTACGACCAGAAGCCCTACCGCGTCTCCATGATGCGCACCTGGGGCGCAACCGTGCATTCCAGCCCCTCGGAGGAAACCAACGCCGGGCGCGCCATCCTGGAGCAGGATCCGAACAGCCCCGGCAGCCTGGGGATCGCCATCTCCGAGGCGGTGGAGGCGGCGGCCTCCAACGAGGACGTCAACTACTCGCTGGGCTCGGTGCTCAACCACGTCCTGCTGCACCAGACGGTGATCGGCCAGGAAGCGGCCGCCCAGCTGGCCAAGGCGGGGGAAGGGACCCCTGATGTGGTGATCGGATGCACCGGCGGCGGCTCCAACTTCTCGGGCCTCTCTTTCCCGTTCATCCGCGAGAAGCTGCGCGGCAACAGCGACCCGGCCATCAGGGCGGTGGAACCGGCCGCCTGCCCCTCCATCACCAAGGGCGAGTACCGGTACGACTTCGGCGACGCCATCGGCATGACGCCCCTGGTGAAGATGCACACCCTCGGCCACTCTTTCGTTCCCGATCCGATCCACGCCGGCGGGTTGCGCTACCACGGGATGGCCCCTCTGGTGTCGCACCTGTGCGAGCTGGGGATCATGGAGGCCGAGGCGATCGGGCAGACCGAATGCTTCGAGGCGGCCCTGCGGTTCGCCCGGAGCGAGGGGATCATTCCGGCGCCCGAACCCACCCACGCCATCGCCGGCGCCCTCCGGGAGGCCGACCGGTGCCGCGAGACGGGCGAGGAGAAAGTGATCCTCATCGCCCTGTGCGGCCACGGCCACTTCGACATGGGCGCCTACGACTCCTACCTGGCGGGTGAACTCTCCGACTACGAGTACCCGGAAGAGGCGGTCAGCGCCGCCTTGGAGAAGGTGCCGGTGGTCGCCTGAGAAGAAGCGCGGACAGGCGGACGGAGGGCAGAACCGCCGCCGGCGGCGGGTTGCCTGCCGGGGGTTCTCTGGCCGCCCGGCGGACCTGAACACCCTGGCCGCCGCTTGTCCGCGCGCCTCTGAGATGAACAACCGGGGTTGATGGAAGCCCGCCCGCCGTCAGGCTGCCGAAAAGTGTCACACGCCCCTGATACCTTGAGGCGGTACATAAACCGCAGCCGATCCGGATGCTGCGGTCATACAGAAGGCCGCTCCGTCCAGGGCCGCCGAGGCTCCAAGGGCGGGGCCGGCCGACCTGGCTGTGCCGAGACGGATCGGGCGCAGAGGGCCGCAACGCGCCCCCGGCGTCCGAAGACGATGGTTCGGAGGCGGCGGGGGCGGGGTTCCCGGCGCAGCCGGGGCGGGGGGCGGAGAACGCGAAAAACGGGGTGGTGCTCGGCTTGGTTTCGGGTTGGGTTCGAGAGGCGGGCGGATAGGGGTTGACCAGGTTGTTTGGGGAATTGGCCTGGTGCGCAACCCTGGCTGCAACCCGTCTGACCGGCGGCGGCTTCTATTCTCTTTGCCTGTCAGCTCGTCTTCTGAACCGGGGGGTTTTTCAGCTGAAAAACCGGGGCCGGCCTGTCGCCTGGGGGGGGCGGGGCCGGCCTTCGCGCCGCAGTGGTCAGCGGAACAGAGCCGGCTGCTTTCCGCCCTCGGGCAGGCGGGCCGGTTCCGCGTCTGCCCCGCCGCCGGAGGGTTCTGCGCCGCGGTTGCGATCCGGTATGGGGCCGCCCCGGGCGGAGACGAAGCGGCGGGTCAACCGGCCCAGCCGCTTGCGCATGGCGGGCGGGGCGTAGGACTTCCTGCCGTAGGTATGGCGGTAGAAACGGACGAGATGGGGGTGCTCCGCCTCCAGCCACCGGAAATAGTGTTCCTTGAGCGGCCCCCGCAGGTGCAGGAGGATGCCGGTGACGAATCTGGCCCCGGCCTCCGCCGCTCCTTCTATGACCGCCTCGATCTGGTCGGGCCGGTCGGAGAGGCCGGGCAGGACCGGGGCCATCAGCACGCCGGAGGGAACCCCCCGTTCGTTCAGCCGCCGCACCGCCTCCAGCCGCTTGCGGGGGTGGGGCGCGCCCGGCTCCGAGCGCTTCCACACGTCGGGGTCCAGGGTCGCCACCGAGAAGTTCACGCTGATCTCGGTCGTGCGGGCGGCTTCGGCCAGCAGGTCGAGGTCGCGCAGCACCAGGGGCGACTTGGTGAGGATCGAGAACGGGTTGCGCCGCTCGGCCAGCACCTTGACGACCCCCCTCGTCAGCTTGTACTTGCCCTCGGCGGGCTGGTAGGGGTCGGTGTTGGTGCCCATGGCGATCGGATGCCCCGCCCACCGCCCCGGTTCGGTCTCCCGGCGCAGCACCTCCGGGGCGTTGATCTTCACCACGATCTTGGTGTCGAAGTCGCCGCCGATGCCGAGGCCCAGGTAGTCGTGGGTGGGCCGGGCGAAGCAGTATGTGCAGGCATGGCTGCACCCCCGGTAGGCGTTGATGGTGTACTCGAAGGGAAAGCGCCCGGGCGGCACCCGGTTGATGAGGCTGCGCGATTCCACATGCAGGAACTCGAGGCCGCGGTAAGCGCCCCTCCCCGTCTTCCGCTCCACCACAGCATCGAACAAAGCCGGGCGGCGCCCCGGCGCATCGGCGGTCATCCAACGAAAGCTCGACATGCGGAACCCACAGCATACCCGAACACATGTACGCCATCCAAATACCGTTCCGAACCCCCGCCCCGGGAAATCCCCTGTGCGCCCCGCCTCCGGCGGCCTTGCGGCATCCGATTGGGTGTTTCCCCCTCGGGGGCGCGGGCGGCCGCCGCCGGATCCCTGGGTGAAGCATCCGTCCGGGCGGGGTAATCTGGTTCCGGCGTTCGCGCCCTGAACCGCCGATCACCGAAATCGAATGACTGAGCGGGCTATGTCCGATATTCCTGCAATCTCCTATGCGCTGGGCGGGTTGGCCGCCCGCGTCGAAGCCCGCCTGCGTTCTTGGGACGAAGCCGGCTTCTCGGCCCGTCTGTGGCGCGCGGACCATACGCTGTGGTCGGAGGAGGACGCCCCGGAGCTGGCCGACCGCCTGGGCTGGCTGCATCTGCCCGCCCGCACCGAAGGGCTGGCCGAGTTGGAGGAGTTCGCCGCCGAGATCCGTCCGGAGGCCGACCGGGTGGTGCTGCTCGGCATGGGGGGTTCCAGCCTGGCGCCGGAGGTCTACCAATCGGTGTTCGGCAACGCCGCCGGGCACCCGGAGCTGGAGGTGCTCGACAGCACCCATCCGGCGGCGGTGCTGGCGGCGGCGGAGCGGATGGACCCCCGGCGGACCTTCTTCCTGGTGGCTTCCAAGTCGGGCGGCACCATCGAGACCCTCTCGCTGTTCCGTTACTTCTGGCGGGAGACGGCAGAGGCGCCGGGCGGGCCGGGGAGGCGGTTCGCGGCCCTCACCGACCCCGGCTCCGGGTTGGAGGCCCTGGCCCGGGAACGGGGCTTCCGCCGCATCTTCTCCACCCCGCCCGACGTGGGCGGGCGTTACTCGGCCCTGACCTCCTTCGGCCTGGTCCCGGCGGCCCTGATCGGGATGGACATCCGCCGCCTGATGGATTCGGCCGCCGCCATGGCCGCCGCCTGCGGCCCCGGATCCCCCGCCTCCCGCAACCCCGGCCTGCGGCTGGGGGCGGCGCTGGGCGAGGCCGCCCTGGCCGGGCGCGACAAGGCCGCCTACGTCTGTTCCCCCGCTCTGGCCGGCTTCGGCGGATGGGTCGAGCAGCTGATCGCCGAGAGCACCGGCAAGAACGGGACCGGGATAGTTCCGGTGGCCGGAGAGCCGCTGGGCGGATGCGAGGTCTACGGACCCGACCGGATATTCATCCACTTGGCGGCGGCGGGGGACGACCCGGCCGGGCAGCCCGCCGCGCTGGAGGCGCTTCAAGCGGCCGGGCATCCGGTGATCCGAGTGATCCTCGACGACCTCTACGGCTTGGGCGCCGAGCTGTTCCGCAGCGAGGCGGCGGTGGCGGCGGCGGGGGCGGTGCTCGGCATCAATCCGTTCGACCAGCCCGACGTCCAGCTCGCCAAAGACCTGGCCCGCCGTGCCATGTCGGAGGAAGGCGGGGGCGCCGCCGTCGACGAGGCCGCCGCCTCTGATTCCGGGGAGCTGGAGCGCCGGATGGGGGAATGGGCCGGGTCGATCCGTCCGGGCGATTACGTCGGCATCCAGGCCTACCTCCCCGCGGACGGCGCCGCCGCCCCGGTGATCGAGGAGCTCCGCCTGGCCGTTCGGGACCGCTTCCGGGCCGCCGCCACCATCGGTTACGGGCCGAGGTTCCTCCATTCCACCGGCCAGCTGCACAAAGGCGGCGCCGGCAACGGGGTGTTCCTCCAGCTGGTGGACGACCCCCGCGCCGGCCCCGACCCGGCGGTTCCGGAGACCCGCTTCACCTTCGGGGAGCTGATCGAGGCGCAGGCGGCCGGTGATTTCCAGGCGCTCGCCGCTCGAGGCAGGCGGGTGCTGCGGGTGCGGTTGGACGGCTGCCCGGAGGCTGGGGCGGCGGCGGTCCTGGAAGCCCTGGCGGCAGCCGCCCCCCGTCCGGCGGACCGGCGCTGATGGAGCAGCTGCCCGAGGCGGGGGGCGCCCAAGCGGTGGAACGGCACCTGCTGGTGGTGTTCGGCGCCACCGGCGACCTCTACCGGCGGAAGCTGGCGCCCGCCCTCTACCATTTGGTGCGCCAGTACGGGCTGGCCGACCGGTGCGCGGTGCTGGGGGCGGGGCGCTCTCCGCTGACGGACGAGGAGTTCAGGGGCCGGTCCGCCGCCGCCCTCGAGGCCGCGGCGGCGGGCCAGGCGCAGCTGGGCGATCCGGCGGCCGACCCCGCCGAGTGGTGCGCCCAGATGGTCCATTACCAGCAGGCGGGCGGGGATCCGGTTTCCTACGGCGCTCTTCGCGACCGGATCCACCGGATCGAGGCCGAATACGGCTTGGCGGGCAACCGCATCTTCTACCTGTCGCTCCCCCCCGCCGCCCTGGCCGACGCGGTGAAGGGCCTGCGGTCGTCCCGGCTGAACCGAAGCCGGGGCTGGACCCGTCTGGTGGTGGAGAAACCCTTCGGTTCCGACTTCGGATCGGCGGCGGCCCTCAACTCGTTCCTCCATGAGAGCTTCGACGAGGAGCAGGTGTACCGGATGGACCATTATCTGGGGAAGCCCACCGTCCAGAACCTGCTGGTGTTCCGTTTCGCCAACCCCCTGTTCGAGTCGCTCTGGAGCCGCGACCACATCGACAACGTTCAGATCACGATGGCCGAGGACGACGGCATCGGCGGCCGGGCCGGCTACTACGACCGGGCGGGGGCGCTGCGGGACGTGGTGCAGAACCATCTGATCCAGGTGCTGAGCCTGATCGCCATGGAGCCGCCCGCCTCCTTCGAAGCCGAAGCGATCCGGGACGAGAAGGTGAAGGTGCTGCAGTCGATCCGGTCGATCACCCCCGGCGATGCGGTGTTCGGCCAGTACACGCCCGGCTGGACAGACGGGCGTCCGGCGCAGGGCTATCTCGAAGAACCGGGGGTGGCGGAAGGGTCCCGCACCGAGACCTACGCCGCCCTGCGGGTGTTCATCGACAGCTGGCGGTGGCAGGGGGTGCCCTTCTATCTGCGCACCGGGAAGCGGCTTCCCACCCGGCTCACCCAGGTGGCGGTTACCTTCCGCGAGCCCCCGGTGCTGCTTTTCAAATCCTTCGACCGGGATCGGGGCCGCAGCCGCCAGGGCAACGTCCTCTATTTCCGACTCCAGCCCCACGAGGGTTTCGACCTGCTGTTCGACGTCCAGGTGCCCGCCGGCCCTCCCCGGCTGGCCACCAGGTCGCTGGCCTTCGCCTACGAGGATTCCCTGGGCGAGCTGCCCGACGCCTACGAGACCCTGCTCTACGACGTGATGACCGGCGACCGCACCCTCTTCGTTCGTTCCGACGAGGTGGAGCAGGCCTGGAGGATCTTCGACCCCGTCCTCGAGGCCGGCCTCTCCCCGGCGCCCTATCCGGCTGGTGCATGGGGCCCGGCGGAGGCGGACTCTCTGTTCGGGCGGCGCGGCGGGGGCTGGACGGTCCGCCTCCCCCAACAACGAGAGCCGGGCGGCGCCTGAAGCCCGCGCCGGAGGCCGCCCCGCATGTATATCCCCGATTGTTCATAGCCGCGCGGGGCGCCGCCGTCCGCGTCGGTTCACCAGCCCGTACATCCCAGACCCAGAACCGGCAACCGAGCTGAGCGGCTGATGAGCCAGGCGGCGGGAGGCCGTCACGGCCACCGCTTCCGGGCCTGCCCCCCGATCGGGGCGCTGGGACGAGGCTGGAGGATCGAAGGGGCCGAGTCCGCGAAATATCTTCGAACATACATACCCCTAGCCGGAAGCCTGAAAATTTGGTATAAAGAGTGGGCTGAAGCACAAACACCGCCGCGAGTTCTGGAGAGGGCGGCGGTCAGAGACGGATCCCGTTCGGTCCGGCCCCTCTCGGGCCGGAGGCGGCCTCGTGCGGCCCGGCGGATTTTCGTTCAAGGAGGCGGAGGCGGGGGATGGGCCCGGGTTTGCCGGCGGTGGGGGCCGATTTTCGCGGTCTTGGGGCGTTTGGTTGGAATCGAACTTCGAGCCCTTGTTCACACCCTGATTACCCCGAGGTCTTGTCAGCAGGACAGCCGCCGCCGGGGGGGGGGGCCGCCGCCGGCTTGTTCACACCCTGATTACCCGAGGCCTTGTCAGGGTAACCTTGGGGCTGCCCATCTAGGAAAGAGGGATCCGTGGCCCGCCTGCGGTATGTCTTTGCGGTTCTCGCATTGGCCGCGCCGGCTGTTGCCTGCGGCGGCGGGGGCGCCGAGGAGGCGGCCGGGGCGGACGACCGGACGGCGGAAGTCGCCTCCCTGGAGGAGGGGCTTTCCGAGGAGGAGCAAACCGAGCGGCCCAGCTACGAGGAGGGGCTGCTGTTGTTCACGGCCTGCCTTCGGAATCAGGGCATCGAGGCGCCGGACATCCCGGTCGACGCCGACGGCCGGCCCGTCCTGTCCGCCGGGTTGGTGGAGCAGATCGACACCGACTCTCCCGAATTCGCAGCCGCCTTCGCTGCCTGCGTCCCGTTGCTCACCCTCTCCTCCCCCGTCGATCTGGGCGCCGACCCCGAGCTTCAGGCGGTCGTGCAGGACGGCCTCCGCCGCTTCTCCGCCTGCATGCGGGAGAACGGGGTCGAGGAATTTCCCGACCCCGCCCCCGGCTGGGACGGCAACGGCTCGCCGTATCCGGTGGCCGAGGCCTTCGACGACTCCGACCCCGATGTGGATGCGGCCCTCGACGCCTGCTCGAGCCTGATCTCGTTCCCGAGCGTGGGCTGAGCCGGTGCGGAAGATCGGCGGGGCCGCCCTGCTTCTGGTGTTGGCTTCGCTGCCGGCGGTAGTGATCTTATTCGCGGCCGGCCGGACGGCGGACGGCCCCGGAGAGGGGGCGGCGGTGCGCAAACCCGAATCGGCGTCCGCCTCGGTGGTCCGCACCGACCTGCGGCGGGTGGAGGCCTTCCCCGCGGTGCTCCGCTACACGGCGCCCCGGACGATCATGACCGGGATGGGGGGCACGGTCACCAGGATGCCCGAAGAAGGCGCCGAGCTGGGGCGGGGGGACGCGATCTTCGAGATCGACGGGCGGCCGGTGTTCCTCTTCTACGGGGAGCGGCCCATGTGGAGGCCGCTGGCGCTGGGGGCGGACGGCTCCGCGGTGTCCGGCCCCGACGTGGAGCAGCTGGAGGCCAACCTGGCGGCGCTCGGATACGCCTTTCCCGATTCCTCCCCGCCCGACCGGATCTTCGACCGGGGCGCCGCCCGCCTGGTGAGGGAGTGGAGGGCCGAGGTCGGGCTGGAGGCCTGCGGCTGCGTGGAGCAGGGCCGGATCGTATACGCCGAGGGCCGCATCCGGGTGGACCGCCGCTTGGCGGAACCGGGCGCGGTCGCGGCGCCGGGCGACCCGGTGGTCGCAGTGTCGGGGACCGGCCAGGAGGTGTACCTGGAGCTGCCGGCCGACCGCCTCGGGCTGATCGAGGAGGGGCAGGCGGTGACCGTGGAGCTGCCGGACGGCGCCGGGGCGGGCGCCTCGGTGGCCAGCATCGGAGCGGTGCGGTCCGACCCCGGCGACCGGAGGAGGGGCGGCTTCGCGGAGGTGTCGATCCTCCTCGACGACCCCCGCCGGGGGGAGGAGTTCGGCGGGCGCTCCGTGGAGGTGGAGATCATCACCGACGAAGCGGCGGGGGTGCTGGCGGTCCCGATCAAGGCGCTTCTGGCCCTGGCCGAAGGCGGCTACGCGGTGGAGGTGCAGCGGGGCGGAGAATCTGTCCTGACGGCGGTGGAGACCGGCCTGTACGCCGGCGGCCTGGTGGAGGTGGAGGGCGGCTTGGCGGCCGGCGACCTAGTCGTGGTCCCCGGGTAGGCCGTGCGGTCCGAGGGAACGCCGCGCGGCGCCCGGGGCGGGGATCGAGGCGCCCTGTCCCTGGAACTGACCGAGGTCACGAAGGTGTATCCGGGGCCGCCCGAGGTGACCGCCCTGGCGGGGGTGAGCCTGGCGGTCCGCCCCGGCGAATCGGCGGCGGTGGTGGGGCCTTCCGGGTCGGGGAAGTCCACACTTCTGAACTTGATGGGCGGCCTCGACCTGCCCACCTCCGGCTCGGTGAAGGTGGCGGGGCGGGAACTGTCCGGGCTGGGGGACAAGGCCCTGTCGGGGATGCGGGCGCGGATGATCGGGTTCGTCTTCCAGGAGTTCTATCTGCTGCCGGGGGCGTCGGCGCTCGACAACGTGTCCGAAGGGCTCCGCTACCGGGGCGGCCCGACCCGGGTGCGGCGGGAGCGGGCCGAGGAGGCGCTGCGGCGGGTGGGGCTGGGAGACCGACTCCACCGCCTCCCCGATCAGCTGTCCGGCGGGGAGCGGCAGCGGGTGGCAGTCGCCCGGGCGGTGGCGGGGCGGCCGGCGGTGGTGCTCGCCGACGAGCCGACCGGCAACCTGGACAGCGCCGCCGGGCGGGAGATCATCGACCTGCTGATGGAGCTGAACTCCGAGGGCGCCGCCGTCTTGACCATCACCCACGACCCCGAAGCCGCTTCCCGCTTCCCGCGCCGGATAAGGCTGCGCGACGGGCGGGTGGAAGGGGAGGATCGAGATGAGGGGTGAGGGCGGGGGCGGCCGCCTGCGCTTCGGCGGCGCCCTGGCGGTGAGCGCCTCCGGCCTGCGCCGCCGCCCCGGGAGGGCCGCCCTGACCGCGCTGGGGATCGCGGTCGGCGCCGCCGCCATCACCTCGGTGCTGGGCATCACCGCCTCCGGGCGGGCGGCGCTGATCGCCCAGCTCGACCGGCTGGGCACCAACCTGATCAGGGTGACCCCCGCCGCCGGCGTCTTCGGCAACGCCGACGGCCTGCCCCCCGAAGCGGCGGCCATGCTGGGGCGGGTGGGGCCAGTGGAGCAGGTCACGTCCACCGCCCTCTTGGACGTGACGGTGCTGCGCAACGATCTGCTCCCGCCCCTGGAGACAGGGGGGCTGTCGGTGCTGGCCGCCCCGGCGGGCCTGCCCGAGGTGCTGAACGCCGAGATGGCGGCCGGGCGGTTCCTCGACGAGGCGGCCGAGGCTTTTCCGACCGCCGTGCTGGGGCGGGTGGCCGCCGAGCGGCTGGGGATGACCGACGCAGAACGGACGCGGAGGGTGTACATCGGCGGGGAGTGGTTCGAGGTGATCGGCGTGCTGGGCGGGATGATCCTGCATCCCGACATCAAGCGGTCGGTGATCATCGGCGAGCCGGCCGCCCGCGACCTGTTCGTCGAGGAGCTGAGGCCCACCGCCCTCTACGCCCGCGTCCACCCCGACCGGGTGGAGGAGGTGCTGAGGGTCATACCGGCCACGGTCGATCCGGCCAACCCCGGACGGGCGGCGGTCACCCGCCCCGTGGATGCGCTGGCGGCGCGCCGCCAGGCAGAGGAGGCGCTGACCGGCCTGCTGGTGAGCCTGGGGGGCGTCGCCCTGCTGGTCGGAGGGGTGGCGATCGCCAACGTGATGGCCATGTCGGTGTTGGAGCGGCGCATGGAGATCGGCCTGCGGCGGTCTCTGGGTGCGACGCGGGGCGACATCCGCCTCCAGTTCATGGGCGAGGCGGTGATGTTGGCCGGGATAGGAGGGGCGCTGGGCGCGGCGGCGGGCGCCTCGATCACGGCGGTTTTCGCCGCCGCCCGCGGCCTCGCCCCGACGATGCCCCTGCCCGCCTTGGGCGGCAGCGTCCTGGCGGCCCTGGCGGCGGGCGCCCTGGCCGGCGTCTACCCGGCGGTGCGCGCCGCCCGCATCCCCCCCGCCCAAGCCGTCCGTTCCCCCTGATCCGCATCGATGTGAATTCAGGGAGGTTGTTCCTGCGGCTGGGCCGCCGTCTGGGGCGGTCTGGGCGGTTGCGGGGGTAGACGCCGGCGGCGGGCAGTTGCTCGACGTTGTCCCAGGCAGGACGCTTCTTCAGCCGCGCGGGACGGCTGCGGGAGCAACCCGCAACTTCGCCAACTACCGGATCGGGCCCTCCTCTACGCCGGGAACTCAACTGGAAGCTGTTCCCCGCCCTCACTCTCCCTGAATCCGAAGAGACCCCAACCCACTGGCGTAACCCACTTGGTCGGTTTAGAAGAAGCGCGGACAGGCGGGCGGAGGGTAGAAGTTGCCGGCAGCCGGCGGTTGCCTGCCAGGGGTTTCTCTGGCAGTCCGGCGGACCTGAACATCCTGGCCGACGCCGATCCGCGCGCCTATGCGATGAACAACCGGGGCCAGAGGAGCCCGCCTTTCGTCCGGCTGCCGAAAGTTGTCATACCCCCCTGGTACCTTGGGGCGGTACACAAACCGCAGCCGGTCCGGATGCTGCGGTCATACAGAGGCCGCCCGGCCCAGAGCCGGGGCTCCAAGGGCTGGGCGGCCGACCTGGCTGTGCCGAGGCGGATCGGGCGCAGAGGGCCGCAACGCGTCCTCTGTGTCCGAAGACGGTGGTTCGGAGGCGGCGGGGGCGGGGCCCGGCGAAGCCGGGGCGGGGGGCGGAGAACGCGAAAAACGGTGTGCTGCTTGGGCTTGGTTTGGGTTTCAGAAGACGAGCCGATGGGCATAGAGGATAGAAGTTGCTGCTGGTCAGCGGGTGGTCTGCCGGGGGTTTCGCCGTGAGGCCAACGCATCCGAACAACCTGGTCAGCCCTATCTGCTCGTCCTCTTATTCGTTTCGTCTTCTGGGCCATGTCGGCACGGGTTCTTGTCAGGGCGGCCTTGGCGGCCTCCTCGGCGGGTGTCGACCTCTGCGCCCACTCCCGCCGCATCACCGAGGCCGCTGACCCGGCCGCCTCTACGGGCTGGGGCGGGCTGCGCTGACTTCGGGGGGCGGTTCCGGCCCGGTCTCCTGGGTTGGCTGGGGAGGCCGGGGGCCGGATAAAGAAGCAGCTCTGCGTTATCCCCCGGCGGTGGGTTGGGTGTCGGCGGGGGCGAGGTTGACGGCCCGGACGAAGAACGATGCCATCTGCGCCCGGGTTACCGGCTGGTTGGGGCAGTAGTTGAGGGGTTCGGCGGAGCATCCTCGGGTTACGCCTGTTTGGTACATCCCTTCGAGGGCGGCTAGGACTTCGGGGGAGAGGCCCTCGGCGTCGCCGAACCGGCTGGTTTCGGTGGGGACGGCGTCGAGGTGGGGGAAGGCGCCGATCATCATGATGGCCATGTCGGCGCGGGTGACTACCCCGCCGGGGTTGAACACCCCTCCGGGGGCGCTGAACGCGCCTACGGAGACGACCCATTCCGCGAAGGGGCGGAACCATTCGTCGGCTTCGACGTCGGCGAGTTGGATTCCTTCGGGGGCTTGGATGGTCCACCGCTGCGAGACGGCCCGGTGGAGGAAGGCGGACATCTGCCGGCGGGTGATCTCCGCGTCGGGGCAGTATTTGGCGGCGTCTTGGGCGTCGCAGCCGAGGGTGATCCGCCACGCCGCGATGCGTTCGATGTTGTCTTGGTGGACGTTGCCGTCGTCGTCGCAGAACCGGCCGACGCAGGCCGGCGCGGGCGGCTGGGCCGGGGGCGGAGCACCACCACCGCCGCCCCCTCCGCCGGCTGGGGGAGGCGCGCCGCCGCCCCCTCCGCCTCCTCCGCCGCCTGATGGGGGTGGAGCACCACCGCCTCCGCCGCCTCCTCCGCCGCCTGATGGGGGTGGAGGCGCAGCGACGTCGCCGTCGTCGGTGATGGTCAAACGAGCCGAGGAAATGTCGAACCCCGACGCGGAGCCCGTAATCGACACCGTCTTGGAATTGCCGGGGAGGGAGTCGTCGGTCACGGTCATGGAGAACGTTCGGGATCCCGACGTCTCCCCGGCGGGGATCGTGATTGAGAACGACCTCGGACTCAGGCTGGTGTAACCGCTCCCCGCGACCCTAACATTCACCACCAGATCCACAGACGGGGCGGAACCCACTGTGGCGGTAACCCTACGGGTGATCCGGCCTGCGTCTTCCCGCACCGACGCCTGATTCAACGACAACCGAACATCGTTGTCTCGAATGACGAGATCGACCGGAGCGACAGCAAACCCCTCCACCGCCGCCGACACCCGCAACGTCTCGTCGCCCTCGAAAGCGCGGTCGTTGACCGCGGTCAACCCAAACGTTTTGGACGCGCTGTTCTGAAAGACCGGCAAGAACACCGCGCCGGGGGCAGACGCAATGCGGTAATCACTGCCGGCAGCGGTTCCGCCCCCGAAGGTCACCCGCCCTATCCGGGGCGTATTAGACGACCGATATACATGCGACCCCCGATACGACAGCTGCACCCGCACCTCGGGGCTGGCCCCCTCCAGAACGCTGGTCAACGGGTCCCCGTCGGCGTCCAACAAACCCAAGAGAATATCACTGTCCAGAAAAGTCAAAGAATCAGACTCCACCGTCGTGAACCCCAAACCGGTCAAAGCGGCCCCCAGAGTAGCACCGCCGTGGATCATCAACACCTCAGGCCCCTCCAAACCCTGCCGGGGCCCGTCGGGCCTCAACTCCAAATCGAAATCAACAGTCCCCTCATCCTCATGAACCGGAATAACCACCGCCAGTGTTGCGCGGCCTCGGCCCGATAAGGGGCCGGTAACCGGCGTGTAATCATACCACGCGGCGGGTTCCTGGCCCGCTACCCCCAACACCAACGGAACCGTCACCGACCGGGGCAGCACCTTGCTCCCCTCCGGCAGGGCCGCCTTCACCCGCACCCGGACCGTGCTGCGGTCAGGCGGCGGAGGCTCCCAGACCTCCGTCAAATCCTCCCCGTTCGTGTCCAGCACCGTCAAAGCAATAGTCGTAGGCGACGCGTCGTCGTCGGTGATCCCGAAACTCGTCGACACCACCTCATACGACGTACCGCCGACATCGACGGCGGCGCCTTCGATCACCACCGTCTCCGCCGTCGAACCCTCCGCAACGTCGTCGTCGTTCAACACCACCGTAAACGTCGCCGTCCCCGTACTGCCGTTAGCCGGAATGGCCACCGCCAGCCCATGACCCGGCGGAGGCGCCGGCGACTGACCCGGCGGATACGACACCCGGAAATCCTCCCCCACCTCGAACGACGCACCATCGTCGCGCACCGCGGTGCCGCCCACCGCGTTCAAACCCACCACCACCCCACCCGAAGGAGCCGTTACCCCCGACGGCAGCGCCGCCGACACCTGCACGGTCTTGGTGCCCGTGTCTTCCTCTCCCAACGAAGTCTGCGTCCCCGACGTTCCGGTGTCCGCGTCGTCCACCGTCAACGTGATCCCCGAACCGGCGATGTTCAACACCGCAGGCGTAACCGACAAGGTCTGCGGCCCCATCATCCCCGCCCCCGTCAAGTTGGCCGTCTCCACCCCTGTGTCGGCGTCAGTAGGCGCCGTCACGTCGACGGTCGCCGACCCGAACAGAGAACCCGCCGGGATCACCACCGACACCTCATCGCCCGCCGCGTCCGTCGTGAAATCAGTGCCCAACGTCGCCGCCTCGGTTCCGTCGCCCGACGCGATGGTTACTGTAACCGTCGTGTCCGACGTCAATTCTGTAGCCGTCCCCGCGAACCGGGCCGTAACCCGCACCGGCTGCGCGCCGGAGCCTTCCACCACCGTCCCCGGCGACACCGACAACACCACATTCGCGTCGTTGTCCTCGATCGTCAACACCCCCCCGGCTTCCCTGGTTTCGCCCCACTGCGTATACGTCCCCACCAGCTCGAGCTCCTCCGGCCCCTCCACCACCGCGTCATCGACGATCGACAACCCCGACACCGCCGCCGCCGGAGAAGCCGTACTGCCCCCCGCAATCGTCAACGACACCGCTGACGGCGACGGCCAAGAAAAATCATCCGCCCCCGCCGCCCCCGAACCATCCCCCGCCGCCGCGCCCGTCAACGACGCCGCAAACGAATCAGTCAAATCCGTTCCCGACCCCTGAAACTCCGCCTGAACCTCCACCGACCCCGAACCGCCCTCCACAAACGAACCACTGAACCTCGGGCGGATATCATCATCCAAAACAGTAAACGCCATCCGCTCCACAACAAACCCAGACGGATTGCCCAAAGCCTGAAAATAGAACTCCTTCGTCGGCTCCGCATAGTCGTCCTGGCAATTGGTCCAAGGTATCCACACATGACCCGAAACAGCACCCGCCCCAACCGAAAGGTTCTTATGATTGGACGGAGACATATGCTCCAAAGTCGTGACGTAATCCAAATCCTTTGTCGCCGTGCCCGGCCTCGCTACCACCCGAAACCCCACATTGGCGCTGTAAGTAGAAGATGTAGAAGCAACGAAACCATCACCCGCACCGCTTCCCAAAGCCCCCTCCAACCTGATATACCGCGTCTGCACGCTCGCGGCGCACCTCGTCCGCCCCCCCGTATAATCGGCCGGGGGATCATCCAGTTCAACAGCAAACGGAGCATCCACACCCGCAATACCCAACTTGACCGCCCGGTCCGCGTCGGTAACCGCCAACGAAACCGGAGCAACCGCAAACCCCGTCGCCTCCCCCGTGAAACGGATCGTCTCATTATCCTCCGTAACCGTATCCGAAACAGGCGCAACCGTCACATCCGCCGTCCCCACCGTCTCCCCAACCGCGATAGACACAGTAACCGAAGACCCAGAAACCGAAGACCCAGAAAGCGTGTAATCAACCCCCGCGTCCGCCGAGCTTCCCGCCGCGCCCACCGTCACCGTCACCTCTGCAGGGTTGTCCGCCACGGCCGCATCCGCCGTAGCCGTTATCCGCACCGTCTGCGCCCCGCCGTCCTCACCCACCGCCGACAACGCCGCCGGCGGATCAGCCGTATCCGTCAACGACAACACCACCCCCTTACCCGGATCCAAGATATCCAACGACGCGCCTGAAACCGTCACCGTCTGCCCGCCCACCGACAAGGTTCCATGCCCCTCGAACGTAACCGTCTCCTGCATGGCCGACTCATCCGTGCCGTCGTCGGGCGCCGTCAACGTAAACGACTTCGACCCCCTCGTCTCCCCCGCCGGGATCGTAACCGTCAACCGGTCACTCGTCTCACCCGTAGTGAAATCAGTCCTCAACGTCGCGCCGCCCCCCGCCCCCAACTGCACCACCACATTCGTATCAGACGTCAAAACCGACGACGACCCCGCGAACTCCGCCAACACCGTCACCGTCTGCCCGCCCGTCTTCTCCACCACCGACCCCGGCGACACCGACAAACTAACATCAGCATCAGCATCCTCCACATTCACCTGCAGCACCGCGTCGTTGAAAGTAACCACCTGATCAGTAGGCGACCCATCAGGCTTGGTTGCCGCCAACGCCGGCCTACCCACGATCCGCAGCCGCTCCAGACCCTCCACCACATCATCATCCACAACCGATATATTCTCCAACGTTGTCAACCAACCATCATCAACCGGCTTACCCGCCGGAATAGGAATCGACCTCCTCGCCCAATCAAAAGAAAAATCACCGGCGCTCAACAACCCCGGCCCCTCCGCCACCGACAACGCCACCACCGTATCAGACGTCAACACAGAACGGTCCGCATCTGTCCAACTCTCAGGATTCCGCCCACTAGGGACAGAGGCAAACTTAGTATGAAAAGCATTCATACCCGCACCAATAACCAAATCCGTCCCCGACGAACCCTCCGCCAAAGTCGGATTACTTTGAACAGCCATATAGACCTGTACATCATCATCGATTATCAACCCATCAACATTGACAATCTCAAAACCATCCACCGGATCAAAACCAATCTTGAAAGTCTCATCAGGCTCCGCGATATAATCATAATAGCTGTCAATAGTATTCTGATTATTGATCGGGAGAAACCGGAAAAATATGCTGCCCGCATTCAACGTCGGCCAATAATTATTCAGTCCATAGGTGGCCTGGAAAAATGGTCTTATACCTGTACTCGTTACATCGGGGGTTCCCGGAAGGTCTGGAGCGACAGCATGTATTTCGGCAGTCCCGGCGAAACCATTGAAGTGAAGGGACAGGTTCTCACTGTAGGTCGAAGACGTAACCCCATCCACCCGGACGGTGAACCACGGGCGAGGGCCGTTATGACAATGACAAAATTGCTCCCCGCCGACAGGACCATGAGGATCACCAGTCTCCCGTAAAACGAGGCCACCGTCCTCATCACTAAAAAATTGATGGTTCCTATTAGAACCCTGATTATCCATCGTAACAACAATCGTACGATCCGCATCCAAAATCAACAAATCAACATCCTCAACAGTATACGGCGCCGGAGCCGTACCCGAAAACCCCCTCACAACCTCATGATCCTCGAACACCCGATCCGAAAAAGTCGTAAACACCATATCACCCGAAGACCCACTCGTCCCACCCGAACTGATAGAAAGCGTCAACGAATCAGAACCAGAAACCTCAGTCGTATAATCCCCGCCCGTCCCCTCCGTCGCCGTCTCCCCGGTATCAGTCATCGACACCGACACATCCACATTCGCAGGCACCTGCACCCCCGCCGGAACCGAAGCAACCAACCGCACCGTCTGACGCCCGTCGTCCTCCCCCAACCCATCAACAGGCTGACCCGCCGCATCCACGAACGACAACGTAATCACATTGTCATCATCCACGATATTCAAACCCACATCAGAAATCGCCGAATAACCCGTCGCCGACGTAGTAGCCGAAAACACAATCGTCTCATCCCCCTCCACCAACAAGTCATCGACCGGCGTCACCGTCAACGCCGCCGCCGCCCGCCCCACCGTATCCCCGCTCGCGATCGTCACCGTCCACGAAGCCGCCGGCGCTGTTATCTCATAATCCGTCGTCAACGTCGCCGTACCAGCCGCCGCCGACACATTCACCGTCACCGCCGCCGACGTCGCCGCCGAAGCCGTCGCCACCACCCGCACCATCTGCGCACCGCCCTCCTCCGCCACCCCCGTCACCGCCGACGGCGTGCCCGCCCCGTCATCGAACGACAACGTAATCGAATAAAAATCATCATCCACGATATTCAAACCCACATCAGAAATCGCCGAATAACCAGTCGCGGTCGTAGTAGCAGAAAACACAATCGTCTCATCCCCCTCCACCGACGAATCATCCACCGGCGTCACCGTCAACGCCGACGAATACCCCACCATCTGCCCGCTGGCGATCTGCACCGTCGCCGACGTCGCCGAAATCCCATAATCCGTAGTCGCAGTCGCCGTACCCGCCGCGATCGACACCGTCACATCCACATTCGCCGACGTCGCCGCCGAAGCCGTCGCCACCACCCGCACCGACTGACCACCGCCCCCCTCCGACACCCCCGTCACCGCCGACGGCGTACCCGCCCCGTCATCGAACGACAACGTAATCGACGCCGACTGACCCACCACCCCCGGCGGACCAACCGGCAACACCCCCAACACCAAACCAACCGCCAACCCCACACCCAACCAACGCCGCCGACTCAACACCTGCCCCCCCCCCGCAACAACGACCAACCCCGCATCATCAGGCCACCTCCTCCATCAAGCCAACCCCCTCACCGAGGGGACAACAACGGTCAACAACAACATATTACCCCCCCCCCCCCCCCCCCGGAATGTCAAACTCAGACCGGCTGCGCCCCCGCCGCCGCGCAGCGGCGTTCAGGGCGGCGTTCGACGGATGGCGAAAGTCCTGCAATTTCTCTGCGCTATGGGTTCCGGCGGACTTGGTACTGAGCTGGATGCTTCAGCTCGACTGCGGCGGCTGTCTGAGCAACTCGGGTGGGTTGCCCCCGCCTCGACCTAGCTCGGCGGCCCCATTACAATGCGCCGGGCGGGGCGTTTAGCTCAGACTGGGAGAGCGCTTCCCTTACAAGGAAGAGGTCGGCGGTTCGAGTCCGTCAACGCCCACCGGCTCGCGGCGGGCCTCAGAGGGTTTGCGCACGGAGGGTTGCCGGTGTCAGTCCAGACAGACGGGCCGGCCCTCTCTGATGGAGCGTTCGGCGGCGTCCACCAGGCGGTGGGCGTAGATCCCTTCCGCCAAGCCCACCGACGGATCCCGTCCGGCCAGCACCGAGCGGATGAAATGGTCCACCGCCGCCGCCAAGTCGCCGCCCAGGCCGCGTTCGTCCACCGGCCAGTGGACCAGGTCGGGGCGGCGGTAGCCGTCCTGATCCAGGATCGTCAGGCCGCTGTTGGAGCCTTCGATCACCGCCCCGCCGCCGCTTCCTACGGCGTGGAGGGCGGCGTCGAGGGGGGCGGGGGCGCTGGCCGGCAGCACCCAGCTGGTCTCCAGGGTGGCGATGGCGCCGCGGGCGAAGCGCATGGTTACGGCCGCCGCGTCCAGGTGGCCCCACTCCGCCGAGCGGCGCGACAGCCCCTCCGCGTACACCCGCACCACCGGGTCGCCGGCGATCCAGGCCATGACCTCCAAGTCGTGGATGCCGGTGGAGATCAGCAGATCGGTCCACGGGCTGTATATCTCGGCGCCCAGCGCGGTGCCCCGCCGCCGGGCGCCCAGGTAATGGAGCTCGCCCAGCCGCCCCGACGAAACCGCCGCCTCGACCGCCGTATACCGGGGGTCGAAGCGGAGTATGAAGTCGACCATCACCTTCACCCCGCAGGGCGCCAAGGCGTCTGCCAGCCGCTCTGCGCCGGCCAGGTCGGGGGCGAGGGGTTTCTCCAGCAGCAGGTGCTTGCCCGCCCGGGCGCAGGCCAGGGCGGGGCCGAAGCGGTGGTGCTCGGAGGTGGCGATGGTGACCGCATCCACCTCGGCGCCGTCCAGCAGGTCCTCGGCGCTGGTGAACCAGGGAACCCCCCAGCGCTCCCCGGCCTCCCGGGCCCGCTCCGGATCGGCGTCGGCCACCGCCGCCAGCTCGGCCAGGTCGTGCTCGGCGTAGGCCCGGGCGTGCAGGGCGCCGATCATCCCCACCCCCACCACCGCCGCCCGCAGCCGTTCCATCTCAGCCCTCCCCGCGGGGGTCGAAGGCCCGGTCGTGGCCGGGCATCACCAGAGTGGGGCGCAGCGACTGCAGACGGTCCACGCCTGCGTTCAGCTCCGTCAGCTGTTCGTCGGTGTACCAGTGGGAGAAGGTGCGGTCGCGGTATTCGGAGCGGGTCATGGCCGCGTCCCCCGTGATGACGATCCGGTCGGAGGGGGTGTCGGCCACCACGCTGATGTGGCCCGGGGTGTGGCCGGGGGTGGACACCGCCTTCACGCCCGGGCACAGCTCCAGCTCTCCGCCCAGGGGCACCTCGGTCAGCTTCCCCGCCGTCGCCAGCCGGGCCCCGGCTTCCTCCGGTCCGTAGAGCACTTTCGAGAAGGCGGCTTCTTCCTCTCCCAGCACCAGCTCCACCCCCGGAAAGCGGAATACGCTGGCCATGTGGTCGTGGTGGCAGTGGGTGCAGACCACCATGTCCACGTCCTCGACGGCCAGGCCGAAGCGCCGCAGGGCCAGACCCAGCTGTCCGTAGAAGCCCACGTGGTGGTTGCCGGGGTCTACCACGATGGTGCGCTCCCCCCGGATGAGGGCGGTGGTGGACACCGGCAGGAACCCCAGGTTGGCGTCGAACAGCTGGTCCTTGGCGGGGTCGATCCCGAAGTGGTGTTCCATGGCGTCGAGCTGGGCGTCGGCGCCCCCGGCGAAGAAGTAGGCGATCTCGTCGCCCACCAAGGCGAACCGCAGCACCACCGGCTGCACCAGCACGTCGACCTGGTTGGCCATGTCATACCTCCTCGTCCGCGCCGCCGAACCGATCGGCGCCGGGGTTCATTGTTCCACCCCGGCGGTGGTGATCTGGCGGATCTGGCTCTGGAAGAGCACCGTCACCAAAATAACCGGAAGGGCGGTGATCACGGCCGCGGCCGCCAGCTGCCCGATCTGGATGTCGATGGTCGAGCGGAACAGGCCGAGGGCCACCGTGAGCAGGATCGTCTCGCTGGTGAAGAGCAGGGGGGTCAGGAACTCGATCCAGGCCAGCACGAAACCCAGCAGCAGGCAGGCGAAGACGCCGGGCCGGAGCAGGGGGAGCACGATCTGCAGCAGGATCCGAAAGTTGCTGGCCCCGTCCAGCCGGGCCGCCTCCTCCACCTCCGCCGGGACGGCCCGCACGAACGACCCCAGCACGAACACGATGAAGGGCAGCATGAAGGCGGTGTAGGGGATGACCAGGCCCAGGTAGGTGTCGTACAGGCCCAGCCGGGTCCAGATCAGGAAGACGGGGATCACGAACAGCAGGGTGGGGAAGATGTAGACCGAGGCCAGGCCGCCCAGGATCAGGCGGGATCCCGGGGGCCGGAAGCGGGTCAACCCGTAGGCGGCGGGCAGCGCCAGCGCCGCCGCCAGGAACGACGCCCCCAGCGACACCGCCAGGCTGTTGAGCATGGAGCGGCGCACAGGCACGCCGCTGTCCTCCGACAGCACCTCCTCGTAGTGTTCGACGGTGATGTAGCCGGGGACGAACTGCACATCCCGGGAGCGGATGTCGTTCTCTTCTTGGACGCTGGTGAGGACGATTCCGTACAGGGGGAATCCCATCACCAGCACCACCGCCGCCGCCCCCAGATAGGTGAGGATGGCCGAACCCGGGCCCCGGCGGCGGATCACGGCCCGTCCGCCCGCAGGTAGGAGGTGCGGCGCCGCAGCCGGGAAAGCCCCAGGATCACCAGCACCGTGAATGCGGTCAGCAGGTAGGCGGAGGCGGAGGCGGAACCGAAGTCGAACTGTTCGAAGCCCTGCCGGTACACCAGGTAGTTGAGGGTGGTGGTGCCGCCGCTGGGCCCGCCCCGGGTGAGGATGAAGATGGTGTCGAACGCCTTCATCGACCATACGAACAAGAAGACGGCCACCGGCAGGACGACGGGGGCCATCAACGGCAGGGTTATCCGGCGGAAGGCCGCCCACGCCCCGGCCCCGTCGATGGCGGCCGCTTCCCGCAGCACCGGCGGAATCGTCTTCAGGCCGGCCAGCAGGAAAAGGGCGGCGAAGGGTATCCACCGCCAGATCTCGGCGGCCAGCACCGCATGCAGGGCCGGCTGCGGGCGGCCCAGCCAGATGATGTCGCCCGCCCCTCCGAAGGCGCGGATCAGGCCGTTGATGAAGCCGAACTCGGCGTGGAACATCTGCACCCAGAGCACCCCCGACACCACCGGCGGCACCGCCCACGGCAGCAGAACCACCACCATCACCAGCAGCCGCCCCCGGAAGCGGCGGTCGAGGAGCAGGGCGATCAGGAAGGCGGCGGTCAAGGCGCCCAGGGTGAGCGCCGCCCCGAAATAGAGGGTGCGCCAGGCCGCCGGCCAGAACTGTTCTCCCCTGAGGACGTTCAGATAGTTGTCCAGCCCCGCCAGGCGCCGGATGCGCAGCGGCGACACCCCCACCCGGCTGACGCTGAACAGGAGGGTGGCGGCCGCCGGAACGACATAGACCGCGGCGACCAACAGCGCGGCCGGAGCGGCCAAGGCCAACCCCCAGCGGGCGTTCCGCCTCTGCAGGGTGTTGGCCGGAGCGGTCACCTCCCGGCCCGGCCGGTCGGGCTCCTGCTTGCCCGGGGGAGGCCCGGCCTCACTCGTCCTGTTGCCGGGCTTCCACCGTCAGGCGGGCCGCCTCGTCCAAGGCCTCCCTGGGGTTTGCGGTCTGGTTGAGCACCTCGTGGATCTTGTCGGACAGGATCTGGGTCCAGCGGGGGCGGTCGGCCGACCATCCGCCGTCCACCGGGTACTCGTAGGCCTTGGCCAAGGCCGGGTAGAAGGGGAAAGCCTCCACGATGTCCGGCTCGTTGAGGATGTCGCTGTAGATGGAGGCCCAGCCTCCCATGGCCACCGTCCGCTGGCCCTCCGGGGAGACCACAGCCTCCAGGAAGCGCCACGCCTCGTCCGGGTTCTCGGCGAACACCGGCACCCCGAAGAACTCCGATCCGTCCACCGAGCCGCTGGTGTCCACCGCCGGGTTGGGGGCGAAGGCGCTCTGCCCCGCTATGGCCGAGTCGGGGGCGGCCGCCACCCCGGCGATGAAGGGCCAGCTGATGAAGAAGGCCCTGGTCCCGGTCAAGAACCCGGGGGCGGCGTCGAACACCCAGGTGTAGGTGGTGGCCGCCGGGTCGATGATTCGGTGGGTGTGCAGCAGGTCGTACAGCTTCTCGGTCGCCGCCGTTCCGGCGTCCGAGTTCCAGGCGGGCTGGCCTTCCTCGTCCAAGAAGTCGCCGCCGTGCATGTGCAGCATTCCGCCCCAGGTCCACAGCACATGGGCGCCCGCCCAGGCATCGGTGAAGCCGTAGTACTGCTCGCCGTCGCGCTCCCCGGTGACGGCCTTGCCGTACTCCACGAAGGTGTCCCACGAGTTGGGGGTGGAATGCCAGTCGAGGGGGGCGTCGGGGTCCAGCCCGGCGTCGGACAGCAGCCCGGTGTTCCAATGGAGCAGCTGGCTGCCCATGGTCCAGGGCACCGCCCAGGTGGCGCCGCGGGACTCGACCGCCCCCATGCCCCGCTGCAGGAGCGTCCCCCGGGAGCGTATCTTCTCCTCCACGAAGGCGGAGGCGTTGACCAGCCAGTTGCGGTCGGCCAGCTCGGCGCCCAGCTCGGCGGTCACGAAGGCCGCGTCCCAGGGCGAGGTTTCCGCCAGGAAGGAGGTGGTGAGCTTGCTGCGCAGGTCGGGGGTGGTGATCTCCTCCACCCCGGGGGTGAGGTGCTGATACCCCTCGATGATCTGCTTCACCGGGTCCATGTGGGTGCCCAAGAGCAGGCTGAGGCTGCCGGTGAAGTCGGTTCCGGGCATGGTGGCCTCCGAAACGGCCCCTTCCTCCTCTGCGCAGGCGGCCAGCAGGGCCGACCCGCCCATGACGCCGAGGGCGGTGATCGAGCTGTTGCGCAGGAACTGCCTGCGGGTCATACCGGTTCGGTGCTGGTTGCCGGGCATGAAGTAGAACCTCCTCTGGGACAGACGCCTCGCCTCAACTCAACTATAGAGGGCGTCTCGACCGGAAGCGCGGACAGACGGGCGGAGGTAGTGAAGTTGCCGGCGCCCGGCGGGCCTGAACACCCCGTTCGACGCCTATCCGCGCGCCGATGAACAACCGGGTCGGCGGAGCCCGCCTTCCGTCCGGCTGCCGAAAACTGTCACACCCCCCTGGTACCTTGGGGCGGTACAGAAACCGCAGCCGGTCCGGATGCTGCGGTCATACAGAGGCCGTTCCTCCCAGAGCCGGGGCTCCAAGGGCGGGGCGGCCGACCTGGCTGCGCCGAGGCGGATCGGGCGCAGGGGGCCGCAACGCGCCCTCGGCGTCCGAAGACGGTGGTTCGGAGGCGGCGGGGGCGGGGCCCGGCGAAGCCGGGGCGGGGGGCGGAGAACGCGAAAAACGAGTGCATTGCTCGGCTTGGGTCTGGAGGAGCAATTCCAAGGGATCGGGGGTTGTGCACTTCCCTGTTCGACCCGCATACGCAGGCTATTCGCCGCCAAGCCCCGGCCCGCGAAGGCCGAGGCGTCCGGTTGGCGCCCTCGTCCCCCAACGAGACAGGCAGTCGAACTTCAACTGAGCTGAGGTGGTTGGACGAGGCGCGTGCGGCGGGAAGCCGTCATGAACACCGCTTTCGAGCCCGACTCCCCACCGGGTGCCCCGGGTGAGGCCGGAGGGATCGAAGCGGTCGAGCCCGCGAAATCTTTCTGAACATACCCCTATCCGGAGGCCCGAAAATTTGGTATATCTATTGGGCTGATGCACAAACACCGCCGCGGGTTCTGGAGAGGGCGGCGGTCAGAGACGGATTCCGTTCGTTCCGGCCCCTCGGGCCGGGGGCGGCCTCGTGCGGCCCGGCGGATTTTCGTTCAAGGAGGCGGCGGCGGGGGATGGGCCCGGCGAAGCCGGGGGGCGGGCCGGTTTTTCGCGGTCTTGGGTCGTTTGGGTTGGAGGTGAATCTAACTTCGAGCCATGATTGTCGCGTTGCGCTCTTCTTGCCTTGATTGTTCACGAGAGTGGGTTGGAATGGAATTGAAATTCTAACCATCACTGATTGCGCGAGGTTCTTGTGGGGCAATATTGGAGCTGTCCATCTAGAGAATGAGCGGATAGGCTCCGACCCAGGGGAGTCGGGTCTGTCGGGCGGCCTGAGAAACCCCTGGCAGGCAACTCGCCAGATGCCAACAACTTCTATCCTCCCCCGCCTGTCCGCTCGTCCTATCAGGTTTGGGCGGCGGGGGTTGGTTGGGTGTCGGCGGGGGCGAGGTTGACGGCCCTGACGAAGAAGGAAGCCATCTGCGCTCGGGTTACCGGCTGGTTGGGGCAGTAGTTCAGCGGCTCGGCGGAGCATCCTCTGGTTACGCCGGTTTGGTACATCCCTTCGAGGGCGGCGAGGGTTTCGGGGGAGAGGCCTTCGGCGTCGCCGAAGCGGCTGGTTTCGGTGGGGACGGCGTCGAGGTGGGGGAAGGCGCCGATCATCATGATGGCCATGTCGGCGCGGGTGACTACTCCGCCGGGGTCGAAGACTCCGTTGGGGGCGGTGAAGGCTCCGACGGAGACGACCCATTCCGCGAAGGGGCGGAACCATTCGTCGGCGCCGACGTCGGTGAGCTCGATCCCTTCGGGGGCTTGGATGGTCCACCGCTGGGAGACGGCCCGGTGGAGGAAGGCGGACATCTGCCGGCGGGTGATCTGGGCGTCGGGGCAGTATTTGGTGTTGTCTTGGGCGTCGCAGCCGAGGGTGATCTGCCAGTTGGCGATGCGTTCGATGTTGTCTTGGTGGACGTTGCCGTCGTCGTCGCAGAAGCGGCCGACGCAGGTCGGCGCGGGCGGCGGGGCGGGCGGCTGGGCGCCTCCTCCGGCCGGGGGCGGGGCGCCGCCTCCTCCCCCTCCTCCGCCTCCGGATGGAGGAGGCGCACCACCTCCGCCTCCGCCGCCTCCGCCGGTGGGGGGTGGGGGAGGGGCGGGCGGGGCTACGTTGGTGATGTTGAGGTAGGCGGTATCTGCGGCGTTGCCGAGAGCGGCGGCGGTTCCGGTTACGGCGATGCGTTCGGTTCGTTCGTCGGCGGTGTCGGCGAGGATCACGACCCGGAAAGACCCCCGGGTAGATGATTGTCCGGCGGGGATGGTGATGGTGAAGCTGGACGGGCTGAGGCCTTGGTAGTCCCGTCCGCTGGAGGCGGTGGTCCCGGCGCCGCCGACGCGGACGGCGACTTCGGTGGGCTGGGAGCGGGGGTTCCCGACCAGGCGGGCGGTAACAGTCACCGTCAGGGGGGAGGTTCCCCGGTCTTCCCGCACGGTGGAGGGGCTGACGGCGAGGTCGATCCCGGTCGGGGGGTCGTCGTTGTCGGTGATGGTCAACACCGCCGGATTGATGACGAACCGGTCCGACGCGCCGGTTACGGTCAGGGTTTCGTCTCCTTCGGATATGCGGTCGTCGTTGAGGGTGAGGGTGAACGATTCTGTTGCGCTGTTGATCCCGGCTGCGATGCCGATATCGAACGGATCGGCGGAGAAGGCAGTGGCCTGGTAGTCGCCGGCGGCGGTGGTTCCCCCGCCCACGCTGACCCGCACCGGAATGTAGCCGGAACGGGTAGCCGAGCCGGGGTAGGCGGCCCGCACCGTTACCGCAGTCGGGGCGGTTCCTTCCGCGAGTGAAGCCAAGGGCTGGGGAGGCGTCGCGGAGTCCAACAAGGTGAGCGTGATAGGGAATTCGTCGTCGAGGATGCGGAATTGAACTGGCGAGACGGCGAACCCGGATACCGTTCCGGCGGAGATGGCTACGGATTCGGGGCCTTCGGCGGCGTCGTCGTCTTGGGCGGAACCGATGACGAAGTTGAAGGAAGCAGACCCAGAAGACCGGTAAGCGGGAATGACCACGTTCACGCCGGTTACCGCCTGGTAGTCGGTTCCGGAGGTGGCTGTCCCGGTCGCGCCGACTGTGATGGGCACGGTCAACGCCCGGGACAGCACCGCATTGCCCTGGTAGGCTGCTTTCACCTGCACCTGGGTGGTGCCTCCGTCTTCACGGACGCCGGTCAGGGGGGCGCCGTCGGGGGTTTCCAGCGTCAGGTCGATGCTGGTCGGAGGAGTGTCGTTGTCGGTGATTTCGAGGCTGGCGCCGATAACAGGAATATTGAGGGTTCCCGCGTCTCCGCCGGTGATCAGGATGGTCTCGTTTGCTTCGTCGGCGTTGTCGTCGTTCACCGTGATCGTGAAATCCGCCGTCGCCGTCGTTTCGGTTTGGGCTATGACGATGCCCAGCGCGTGTCCGGCGGGCGTTCCCGACGGCCTGGGCAAACCCGACACCCGGAAGTCCTCCCCCTCGTCCCAGGAGCTGCCGGCGCCGGCAACGGCGGTTCCGCCTGTGATGTTGAGGCCGACCACCACTCGGTTCGATATTATCGGCGGTTTGGTTGCCCGCACCCGCACCACCGTCGACCCGGACGCCTCACCCAGCGACGACAGCGGCGTGTTGTCCGCCTGGTTCAAGAACACCACCCGGATGCCTTGGTCCACGATGCGCATAGTGGCCGAAGCCGAATTCGTAGAGTCCCCCGACACCGTGCCTGTTACCTCCAACGTCTCCGGCGTCGATTCCGAGTTGCTGTCCTCCCGGGCGGTCAAACTGAACGTCCCCGAGGCGCTGACCTGCCCGGCGGGGATGCTCACGTTGAACGTTGTCGAGTCGGTGCAGGCGTCCTCCGAAGTGGTCGGGCACGACGTAGCCAGGGTGGCTCCGTTGGCGCCGCCGGAGGCGACGGCCATGTTCACCGTCGTCGCCGACGTCAGCTCAGACCCCGACGCGTTCTCGAACCCGGCCGTGACCGTTATCGTATGCGCCGCCGCCTGCTCCACCACCGTCGCCGGCGACGCCGACACCTCCAAACTCAGGTCAGACGCCGAAACCGTCAAAGTATCGTGAGCAACTGTTCCGCCGGGAACCGTCCCCGTGATCCGAAAAGTCTCCGCCGCCTCCGCAACCGCGTCGTCGGCGACTGTCAGGCCCGTCAGATCCGTCCAGTCGCTGGCCGTCGCGGACCCGGGCTGGATGACAACCGGCGCCGGCGGAGCGGGGGCGGTGAAATCCACCCCTCCGGCCTGCGCCGACGACGGCGAATCCACCCCCGCCGACACCGACACCACCAAATCCTCGGACAAGTCGTTCGTTACCCCCGGCCCCAGCGCCGCCCGAACCCGCACATCTACTGTTTCGTCTTCTGCCAGGGTCTTCTGGTCGCCGTTGGTTCCGCGGTCGGTGTCCGCCGTCAACGAAACATCCAAATCGTCGTCGGTGATCTCCAACACCGCCCCCTCGACCGAGAACCCCTCCGCCTTGCCCTTCACCAAAACGGACTCCGCCCCCTCCGCGATCATGTCCCCGGTGATCCCCAACCCCGACAACGCCGCCGGCGAACTGGCAGCCGACCCCGCCGGGATCCTCAACACCACCGCCGTTCCCGGCGCGGTGAAATCCGCCGCTTCTGTGTTTTCACCCGCCGCGAACGACAACGTCACATCCACTGCCGCCGCCCCAGGAGATCCATCCGCGTAACCCGCGGTTACTGTTACACCCCCCGCGTCGGCGGCTCCCTCCGCCGCCGAACCCGCACTCAACGTCAAAGCAATAGATTCCGCTTCGTCGGCGATCGACACCTCGGCCGGAGACACATCCACCGGCCCGCCCACCGCCGCCGATCCCGAAAACACCAGCGTCTCTGCCCCTTCCGCAGCAGTATCCGCCGCCGCTGTCAACCGAACGGTGCTGCTTCCCGACACGGCGCCCGCCGGGATGCTCACCGTGAAGGCATTGTTCGACACCCCCGCCCCCGACAAACTGAAATCAGAACCCGCCACCCCCCCGGAAGCCGCCCCCGCCGCCGTCACCGACACCTCCGTCGCCGATGTCAACACCGAAGACGACCCCGCGAACGCCGCGGTAACCACCACATCCACCGCCTGCCCTTCCGCCACCAACGCTGTATCCACCGACAACCCGATGTCGGTGTCGTTATCCATGATCGTTACCTGGCCCCCCGTCACCGGCCCCATCGCCACAGAAGGCGAACCCGCCACCGTGAACGTTTCCGGCCCTTCCACCACGTCGTCGTCTGTAACCGTCAAACCAGACAACGAAGCCGTACCCGACGGCGTCAAACTCGTAGCCGGGAAAGTGATCGTGTTCGGCGTCGACGGCGAATAAGTCAAGTCACCGGTTCCTGCCTGCCCGGCCGCCGGAGACGCCGCCCCCGCCGCTGACAACGTAATCACCGTCGCCGACGCAATAACAGAACCGGTAGTGTCGTCGGGGAAAGCCGCCGAAACCGTCGCACCCGACCCGGCTGCTCCCTCCCTCAAAGTCGACTGATTGCCGTCCGTTCCGGTGTCCGTATCCACAGTCAACGTAATGTCGTCATCGCCGTCGTCTTTGACAACCATAGTCTTGGACAATGCCGTAAACCCGGATGGAGGGCTGGCGAGATACATCTCGAAAAATCTGTCCCCGTCCGCAACTGTGTTGTTACGAATGAAACTAGTATTGATGGCAATCTGTCCAAATGCTCCGCCCCGATTCTGAGCATCGACTTGGGAACTCACAATAGACCTCGCAGGAATTCTAACGTACCTGGCTAAATGATTTTGTTGCATAGTGTATTGAAAATGGGTGTTCAACACGGCAGTTCCATTTCTCGCTAGAATCCGCATCTTTATCTCACTGCTGTAGGTAGAAGAGGTAGAAGCAACAAAATTATCCCTGGTTGTTCCGCTGCCTAAATCACCAAAGACCTGATCTCTATAAGACCTTGATGCTCCACGCCCTTCTTGCAACGACGGAGTATACATTCTCAGAAGAATAGTACGATCCGCGTCGTTGATAGTAAAATCAACAGGATTGACCGTATACCCCGAAGTCGACGTCGTACCCGAAATCCGGATAGTCTCATTATTCTCCGTAATTCTATCAGGAGTAGTATTGATCAAAAGACTACCCTGTCCGCTCGTACTACCCGCCGTGATAGTTACATTCATTGAAGTAGTATTTAGGCCAGATGCAGTCCGGATACCATAATCCCCGCCGCAGTTGTTGAACGCCTGATTCAAGGGGTTCAAGATCGATGCCAGCGACACACAGCTGCTCCCCAGGGCAGCGGTGCTCCCCGACCCTCCCACAGTTACTGTCACCGTCAGATTTGAAGCCGGAGCCGAAGCAACCGAAGCCTGAACAAATCCGCTAAACAGAACATTATCTTCACCTATGCTGGTAGCTGCCACATATGCGCTTGAAGTAGAATCCCATTCAATCACGCTCAACGTAATCGGAGTTGGAGTCTGCCCCTCCACCGGATCCGAAACCGACAAGAGCGCCGACGACAACACCAGCGCCCCCAACGCCAACACCCTCCGCATCACCCGCCTCCAATCCGAGCCCGAACACGCCGCACTCGCCAAACTCCGGGCCTATTCCGCCAAGGCCTTACACTTTGACTTTACCCCCCCCCCCCCCATATGTCAAGTCAAACATCGGAATGAGGCCCTTCGGAAATGATGGGGAAACAGAGGGGCAGGAGCCGGAGCGGGGCAGGCGGGCGGGAATCCTCGGCGCCCGGCGGAGTGTGATCCTGCCTGTATGTGCGGGGATGCCGTCCGGTTCAGAGCCGGGATGTATAGGCTGATGAGGCGGCGCGGGCGGCGGTCTGCCCCGCGTGGGGTATGGATAATCAGGATCGATGGCGCGGAGGACGGGTGCTCCGTACGTTGAAGGGCGGTTCTAGGCATGCGGGTTGCGGTGGCGTCCGTGGTCCAGGAGACCAACACCTTTGCGGCGGCGAAGTGCCGGCTGGAGGATTTCGATTGGGCCGAAGGGGAGGCGGCGGGGGAGGTGCGGGGCGTCAATTCGGAGACGGCGGGGGTCTTGGAGGTGTTGGAGGAGGCCGGGGTCGAGGCCGTTCCGCTGCTGCGGGCCTGGGCCATGCCGTCGGGGCCTTTGACCGCCGAGGCCTTCGGCGCCGTCCGAGAGGCGTTGGCGGCCGGGATGGCGCGGGCCGGACGGTGCGACGGCATGGTGCTGTCCCTCCATGGGGCGATGGCGGCCGACGGCTTTCCCGACGCCGACGGGCAGCTCATCTCCGAGGTGCGGCGGGCGCTGGGGCCGGAGACCCCGCTGGTCATATCGCTCGACCTGCACGCCAACCTGACCCGCCGCATGGTCGAGCTGGTGGACGGGCTGAGCGCATTCCACACCGACCCGCACGTGGACATGGCGGAGGCGGGGAGGCGGGCCGCCCGCATGCTGCTGGAGATATTGGACGGGGCGGTGCTGAGCATCGGGTTGGCCAAGCGGCCCATGCTGGTTCCCGCCGAGACCATGAACACCGAGACCGGCCCGCTGGCCGCCGTCCGCGCCGAGGCCTTGGCCGAAGCCCCGCCCGATCTGGTCGACCTCTGCCTCTTCCCGGTGCAGCCGTGGCTGGACGTACCGGAGCTGGGGTTGGGGGCGGCGGCGGTGGTGCGGGGAGGGCGGCGGGGCGCCCAGGCTTTTGCGGAACGCACCGCCGACCGCATCTGGGCGCGGCGGGGCGAGTTCGTGATGCGCAATTTCCTGCCCCCCGACCAGGCGGTGTCCGCCGCCGCCGCCTCTCGGGTGCGCCCCTTCCTGCTGGCCCAGTCGGCGGACGCCCCCACCGCCGGCGCCGCCGGGGACAGCCCGGCCATGATCGAGCCGCTGCTGCGGGCGGCGCCGCTGGTTTCATACCTGACGGTGGTGGATCCGGCCGCGGCCGACCGCTGCGGCCGAGCCGGGGAGGGGGCCGAGGTAACCCTCCGAGTAGGGGCCGGGATAGACGGCCGCTGGCACCCCCCGGTCGAGGTCACCGGACGGGTGCTCCGCACCGGGGCCGGCTCTTACCGGCTGGAGGGGGTGGGGTTCCACGGGATGGAGGTGTCGATGGGCCGGTTTGCCGTTCTGGCCGTTGCCAACCTGCGGCTGTTGGTCAGCGAGCGCCCGGCGTGGAGCAGCGACCCCGCCGCTTTCCGTTTCGCAGGCCTGCCGCCGGAGGAGGCCGACATCATCGCGGTCAAGTCGTGCAGCGACTTTCGGCCCAACTTTCCCGATTCCTCCCCGCACGCCGTAACCGTCGACACCCCGGGCGCCGCTTCCCCCCGCCTCGAGCGCCTGACCTTCCGCAACGCCCCCCGCCCCCTCTGGCCCCTCGACCGCTTCTGACCGCCCCGCGCCGAAGCCTGTGAACTTCTACCTGCGGCCTCTTGAAACCGAAACCAAGCCCGGGCGGCGCATTCGTTTTTCGCGTTCTCCGCCCCCCCCGGGATTCCAGGACGCGCCGGTATTCGGCGGTCGAGCAGCACCTCCCGTTTTTCGCGTTCTCCGCCCCCCGCCCCGGCTTCGCCGGGCCCCGCCCCCGCCGCCGCCGAACCATCGTCTTCGGACGCCGAGGGCGCGCTGCGGCCCTCTGCGCCCGATCCGCCTCGGCACAGCCAGGTCCGGCCGCCCCGCCCTTGGAGCCTCGGCTCTGGGCGGAGAGCGGCCTCTGTATGACCGCAGCATCCGGATCGGCTGCGGTTTCTGTACCGCCCCAAGGTATCAGGGGGGTGAGACAAACATCGGAGCACCACGATTTCAGCAGGCGGACGGAAGGCGGGCTCCGCCGGCCTGGTTGTTCATTCATCTCTATAGGCTGGGGCGATGCCCGCCCTTCCCGACCTGCTCACGGACGCCGCCGCCCGCTTTCCTGAACGGACCGCGGTTCGGATAATCGGCCGGGCGCCGGTCTCCTACCGGGAGCTGGCCGGGCGGATCGAGGCGCTGGCGGGCGGGCTGTGGGAACGGGGGGTGAGGCCGGGCGGCCGGATCGCGGTGCGGGCGGCCAACGGCCTGGTCCACTTCGACGCCTATCTGGCGGCGGCCCGCCTGGGGGCGGCGGCCGTTCCGATCGGGGCGGACTGGGCGGCGGAAGAGGCCGGGTATGTGCTGGAGAACGCCCGGCCCGCCCTGGGCTTCGCCGACTCGGAAGGGGCGGAGGCGCTGGCCGCGTCCGGTTTGGAGGTGCTGGTGTGGGGCAGTTCCGAATACAGCGCCGCCCTGGCCGCCGAAGGCGGGGCGCCCCCCCGCCCGGATCCGGAGGCCGCAGCCCTGATCATCTACACCAGCGGGACCACCGGCCGCCCCAAGGGGGTGCGCCTCAGCCACCGGGCGGTCATCTGCAACGCCGCTTCGGCCGCCCTCTCCCAGGAGTTCTCCCCCCATGAGGTCTATCTCACCTCCACCCCCTTGTATCACACATCGGCCGGACTGCGGGTGTTCACCATGCTTGGGGGCGGCCACACCCACGTGGTGATGCCCCGCTTCGACGCCGCCGCCTGGCTGGAGGCGGTGGAGGAGCACCGGGTGACCAGCACCATCGCGGTGCCCGCCCAGATCGGCCGCATCCTGGACGACCCCGGCTTCAGCCCGGAGCGGCTGGCCTCGATGAGGCTGCTCCTCTACGGGGCGGCGCCCAGCACCCGCCGCCAGCTGCTGCGGATGCTGAAGGAGCTGCCCTGCGGGCTCTACCACGGTTACGGACTGACCGAGGCCGCCGGGCTGGTCACCGCGCTGGGGGCCGCCGACCACCGGGCGCTGGAGGGGCCGGACGACCCCCGGCTGGGTTCGGTGGGGCGGCCCCTTCCGGGGGTGGAGGCGTCGGTGCGCCGCCCGGACGGCGCCGAAGCCGAGCCGGGGGAGACGGGGGAGATCACCGTCCGCAGCGGCAAGGTGATGAGCGGCTACTGGGAGAACGAGGCCGCAACCGCCGCCGCTTTCCGGGGCGGCCGGCTGCTGACCGGAGACCTGGCGACGGCGGACGAGGAGGGTTTTCTGACCATCGTCGGACGGATGCAGGAGGTGATCATCTCCGGGGGGGTGAACATCTACCCGGCCCAGGTCGAGCGGGTGATCAACGCCCATCCGCAGGTGGCGGAGGCCGCCGTGTTCGGGTTGGCGGACGAGCGGTGGGGGGAGGCCCCGGCCGCGGCGGTACGCCTGCATCCCGGCCGCCCCGGCCCGCCCCCGGCGGCCGAAGACATCCGCGCCTTGGTGGCCGGCCGCCTGGACCGCCGCGCCCGGCCCCGCCGGGTGGTGTTCGTGGAAGATTTTCCCCGCACCGCCGCCGGAAAGATCCGCAGACGCGAGCTGGCTTCCCTGATCGACCGGCCGCAGGCCGAATCGGGTTTCCGGCCCGGCGGAAACCCCCCGCCCCCTCCCTCGTGAGCGGTCAGGACCGCGCTTGGCCGGGCGGCCAGGCCGCCACCGACGGGTGGTCTTCGTCCAGCTCCCCGACCCGGGCGGCGCCGCCCGGCGACCCCAATCCGGTGCGGTCGAAGAACTCGGCGTTGACCTGGTCGAAGGAGGCGAATTCAGAGGGAGCCAGATCGAGAAAGTCCTCTTGGTAGATGGCTTCCACCGGGCACACCGGCTCGCAGGCGCCGCAGTCGATGCACTCGTCGGGGTGGATGTAGAGCATCCGTCCACCGGTGTATATGCAGTCCACCGGACATTCGGCCACGCAGGCCGCGTCCTTGACGTCGATGCAGGGAGGCCCGATTATGTAGGCGATGGCAACCTCGTGACTTCCGTCCGGCCTCGGCCGGCTATTCCCGCCAGCCGGGATGCCGCTCGTACACCCGCTCCAGCATTCCGTTCTCCAGATACTCCGGCGCGGCCGCCGACGACAGCGGGTTGGCCTCCTGGCCGGGGTAGCCGATCAGCTTCCGCACTTCGGGGCTCAGATAGTAGGCCCCCACCACCGCGGTGGACAGCGCCGTGAAGTCGTCCGGGCGCTCCGCGGCCAGCCGGCGGACGAACCGGCCCGGATCCCGGCCCGCCGCCTCGTCCAGGACGGCCGCCAGCGGCGCCTGCAGCGAGGGAACCGCCTCCAAGCACCGGTCCATGAGCTCTCCCGCCGCCCCCGCCGCCGTTGCCGACGGCTTGCCCGCCCCTTCGGCGATCAGCGCGTCGGCCAGGCCGGCCAACACCCGCCGCCGGCCCTCGGACAGGCTCACGAGGCCGTCTCCTGATGCCTCCGCTGTTGGATCATCCGCTCCACCACCCGCAGGGTGTTGGCCATGATGGTGGCGGTGGGGTTGGCCGCGCCCGCGGTAACGAACACCCCGCCGTCCACGATGTACAGGTTGGGTACGTCGTGGGCGCGGCACCAGCGGTCCACCACCGAGGAGGCCGGATCGTCCCCCATCCGGGTGGTGCCCAATATGTGGGAAATGCCGGTCGGCCAGATCGGGCTGGTGTTGATCGACGCCGCCCCGGCCGCCTCGGCCGCCTCCACCGCCCGCGCCGTGTGGAAGTCCATCATCCGCCGGCTGTTCTCCGAAACCCGGTATTCGACCCGCGCCGCAGCCAGCCCGTCGCTGTCGGTGATGTCCGGGTCCAGGGTGATCCGGTTGCTCTCCTCCGGCAGGTCCTCGCCTTGGACGCCCCAGGTGAAGGCGTGACCGAAAACGGTGTCGACCGCCCGGTGGAACTCCGCCCCCCACAACCGGTCGAAGCCCTCGCGGCGGCGGGCGCGGTGGTCGTCGTAGACGGCGAACATCGGGCCGCCGTGCGGGCACACATGCCATTTGGCGCCCCGGACGAAGTCGTGTTCGGGGCGGGTTTCGGCGAACTCCAGGGAGTAGATGCGCTGCCCCCACGGGCCTTCCCAGCTGTCGAGCTCCTTCTCCATCACGGCCGTCACCGTCCGGTAGGGGTGCTGCATCAGCCGCCGCCCCACCAGCCCCGACGAATTCGCCAAGCCGTCCGGAAACTGCGGCGAGGCGGACATCAGCAGCAGCCGGGGGCTGCCCGCCCCGTTGGCGGCCAGGATCACCACCCCGCCCTCTGCCAGATGCTCCGCTCCGCTGCGGTCGATGTACACCGCGCCCCGCGCCCGGCCCCTCCGGTCCAGCAGGATCTCCCGCACCCGGGCTCCGGTGATCAGCCGGGCGCCCCCTTCCAGGGCCCCCGGCCAATGGGTGAGCGCCCCGTTGGCCTTGGCGTTCTCGGGGCAGCCGATGATGCAGGTCCCCCGCCGTTGGCAGGCCGACAGGTTGTTGTGGGGGCGGGAGGCGATGGCGTTCACCCCCGGCCACCAGTGCCAGCCCAGCTCGTCCATCCCCTTGGCGGCGGTCATACCCGACCCGCCGATCGGAAGGGGCGGGTTCGGGTAGGCCAGCTCCGGGAAGGCCGGGTCTCCGCTCAACCCCGACACCGACATGTCCCGGGCCGCCCGGTCGTAGAAGGGCGCCAGGTCGCTCCAGCTGATCGGCCAGTCGTCGGCCACCCCGTCCAGGGTGCGCACCCGGAAGTCGGAGGGGAGCAGGTTCGCCCACATGGCAGCCCACTGGATGAGGCCGCCCCCCACCCCGTTGTACATCGTGGGCTGTATGTCGGGCTGCCCGGTGACCGGGTAATCCTCCGGGCGGCGGCGGATGTTCTGGTTGGGGCTCCACTTCTCGAGCCAGGCCAGCTCGGCCTCGGGCTCGGCGCTCATGTAGTCGGCGGTTTGGCTCCAGCCCCCCTGTTCCAGGCAGACCACCCGGAAGCCGGCGGCAGTGAGGGCGGCCGCGGCAACGGAACCGGAGGCGCCTGCGCCTATTATTACCGCGTCGGCCGGCCGGTCCGGTCGCAGACGGGTCTGTGCCATATTGAAATTATACTATATGATGAAGACGGAGGCCATGAACATCATCACCCAGACCACCCACAATCACGAAGCCCTGAACGGGCGGGCGCCGTCGGTGCATGATGCTTCACCGCTCGGCCAATCCCGGATGACGATCGGGGTGGTGGGGGGGAAGATCCGCAAGCTGCGCAAGGCCCAGGGCAAGACCCTCGATCAGCTGGCGCAGTCATCCGGCGTCAGCGCCGGCCTGCTCTCCCAGGTGGAGAGGGGCAGGGGCAACCCTTCCTTCAGCACCCTGGTCCAGATCGCCCACGGCCTGGGCGTGTCGGTGGCGCGGCTGGTGGTGGAAGAGCAGCCGGCCTCGCCGGTGGTGCGCAGCCGGGAGCGCCTCCGGCTGGACCCGGGGTCGACCGGCGACCTGATCACCGCCGAGCTCCTCACCCCCCGCCTGGAAAGCACCCTGGAGGTGATCCGCATCACCACCCTGCCCGGGTACTCCAGCGAGGAGACCCCGTTCGTGCATGAGGGCGAGGAGTTCTTCATCGTGTTGGAAGGGACGCAGGCGGTAACGGTGGACGGCGTCCGGTATGTCCTGGCGACGGGCGACTCCATCGCCTACAGCTCGCATCTGCCCCACTGGTACGAGAACGCAGGGGACATCGTGTCGGTGTCTTTGTCGGTCATCACCCCGCCCAGCTTCTGATGGACCGGGGTTCTCGCCGCGCCGCCCTGCGTCCGCTGTTGGAGCAGGCCCCGACGGTGGCCGAGTGCGACGTGGCGGTGGTGGGGGGCGGCCCGGCCGGCCTGGGGGCGGCGGTGTCGGCGGCCCGCAACGGAGCTTCGGTCGTCCTCTTGGAGCGTTACGCCTATCTGGGGGGGTTGGCCTCGGGCGGGATGGTGCTGGTGCTCGACGACTTCACCGACGGGTTGGAGGAGATCACCGTCCACGGCATCGCCCAGGAGATGGTGGAGCGGATGGAGAAGATGGGGTTGGCGGTGTACCCGCCCGCCTCCGACCGCGTTCTGGAGGAGGGGGCTTGGCGGCGGTGGATGCGCTGGGGCGCCGAGGACCACTACCACCGGGGCCGGATCAAGCCGATCGTCTACGCGGTGGCCTTCGACCCCGACGGCTGGAAGCGGGCCTCCAACGACATGGCGGAGGAGGCGGGCGTGGATGTGCGCCTCCATTCCTGGTACGCCGCCCCGATCATGGAAGGCGGCGCCGTCGCCGGCGTGGTCTGCCAGACCAAGGCCGGCCCGCAGGCCGTCCGGGCGAAGGTGGTGGTGGACGCCAGCGGGGACGCCGACGTGGCCGCCACCGCCGGGGCGCCGTTCGCGGAGGGCGCCTATATGGTTACCACCGTCTTCCGGCTGGGCAACGTGGACACCGAGGCCGCAGAGCGGTTCGAGTGGGAGCAGCCTGCCGAATGCCACGACGTCAACCGGGCCGCCCGCCGCCTCCTGGGCGGATCATGGGCGTCGTGGTGGCTGAAGACTCCGATCCCCGGGGTGGTGTGGTGCAACTGCCCCCACATGAACGGCTACGACGGGGTGTCCGTGGAGTCGCTGACCGCCGCCGACCGGGAAGGCCGCCGCCGGATCGCCGCCCTGGTCGAGTACGTGCGGGAGAGCCATCCGGGGTTCGAGCGGGCGGCGGTGATCGACGTGGCCCCCCAGATCGGGGTGCGGCAGACCCGGCTGTTGGAAGGCGAGTACGTGGTTACCAAGGACGATGTGATGAACCGGGTGCACTTCCCCGACAGCGTGGCCCGAGGCCGGGGCTACTACACCCCCTACCGGGCGATGCTTCCGCAGGGGGTGGAGCAGCTGCTGGTGGCCGGGCGCTGCTATTCGGCCACTCCGGAGGCTCAGAAGGTATCCCGGGAGATACCCCCCTGCATGGCGATGGGGGAGGCGGCGGGGGCGGCGGCCGCCCTCTCTCTGGACCAGGACGCGCCGGTGCGGGAAGTGGATGTGGCGGCGGTGCAGCGGCGGCTGCGGGAGCAGGGCGCCGATCCGGGCGACGTCCCCTCCCCCCTCGCCCGGGTTGCCGAGCCTGCCTGATGACCTTCCCCCAGCCCTTGGAGGGGGTGCGGGTGCTGGACTTCTCGCAGATAGTCATGGGCCCGGCCGCCACCCAGCTGCTGAGCGACCACGGGGCCGATGTGCTCAAGATCGAGCGCCCCGGCGCCGGCGACATCTTCCGGCGCGGGCTGGCCTCGGTGGACGAAGACGGCCTGCTGCACCCGGCTTTCAGCTCCGTCAACCGCAACAAGCGCAGCTGCCGGGCGGACATCAGGACCGAAGCTGGCCGAGAGCTGATCTACGACCTGGTGCGGGGGGCGGATGCGGTGGTCAACAACTACCGGCCCGGGGTCATGGACCGGCTCGGCCTCGGCTACGAGAAGCTGGCCGAGGTCAACCCCCGCATCATCTACGCCGAGGGCACCGGCTTCGGCTCGCAGGAGGACTACCTGCACAAGGGCGGCCAGGACATCTTGGCCCAAGCGATGACCGGGGCCATGCACCACAAGGCCGACCCCTCCCACCCCACCCTCATCTACCCGGTCTCCCTGGCCGACTACACCGCCGGCATGAACATGGTGCAGGGGATACTGCTGGCCTTGATCGAGCGGGAGCGCAGCGGCAGGGGGCAGAAGGTGGAGGTCAACCTGTACGACTCGCTGCTGGCCATGCAGCATCAGGAGGCGACCATCCGGCTGATGAGGGGGCGGGATTTCAACTGGGCGCAGACCCCTCTCACCGGGGTGTTCGCCGCCTCGGACGGGGAGGTGGTGATCGTGGGGGCGTTCAAGCTCAACCCGCTGCAGGACATATGCCGGGCGCTGGACCTCGAAGACCTGTCCGCCCGCCCCGAGTACGCCGATTTCGCCGAGCAGTCCCGCCGCCGCCCCGAGCTGCAGAAGCTGCTGGCGGAAGGGGCGGCCCGGTTCACCGTCGAGGAGGTCATCCGCCGGCTGGAGGAACAGGACATCCTGTGCGCCCCGGTGCGGACGATGGCGGAGGCGGCGGCCGATCCGCACACCGCTCCGATGATCTGGGAGATCGAACGGCCGGGCAAGGCGCCGCTGCGCACCATCGGCTCGTCCATCCATCTGTCCCGCACCCCGGCCCGGGCGCAGCGCCCGCCGCCCGATCTGAGCGAAGGCGGTGAGCAGGCCTTGAGGGAATACGGAATCGCTCCGGAGCGCATCCGGGAGCTGCGCGAGGCCGGGGTGCTGGAATGAGCATCGACTTCCGAGTGGAGGAGCACGTCGCCCGGGTGACCATCGACCGCCCCGATCGGATGAACGCTGTAGACGAGCATCATCAGCAGGAGCTGGGGCGGGTCTGGGAGGCGGTCGAAGCGGACCGCTCGGTGAGGGCGGTGGTGTTGACCGGAGCGGGGGACCGGGCCTTCTGCGCCGGGGACGACGTCCGCAGCGACGAGGGCAAGACCGGGGTGGACTACTGGCTGGAGGCCCGCCCGCAGGGCTTCGGTCATCTGGCGCTGCGCACCACGCTGGACGTCCCGGTGCTGGCCCGGGTCAACGGCTACGCCTTGGGCGGGGGTCTGGAGATGGTGATCGGGTGTGACCTGGCGGTGGCTTCCGACCGGGCTCAGCTGGGGTTCGTGGAACCGCGGCTGGGCCGGTTGCCTCTGGACGGCGGCATAGTTTCCCTGGCCCGGCAACTGCCCGCCAAATGGGCGATGGAGATACTGCTCACCGGGCGCCGGTTCACCGCCGCCGAGGCGCACGCCCTGGGGCTGGTGAACGAGGTGGTCCCCCACGAAGAGCTGGACGCGGCGGTGGACCGGTGGCTGGAGCACCTGCTGGCCTGCGGGCCGCTGGCCCTGCGGGCCATCAAGCAGATCGTCCGCCGCACCCCCCATATGACCGCCGCCGACGCCCGCATGACCAACCTGCCGGCCCTGATCGAAGTGCTGGGGTCGGAGGACGGCGAGGAGGGGGTGCGGGCTTTTCGAGAGAAGCGGCCGCCGGTCTGGAAAGGAAGATGACCGGACGGCGCCCGGCCCGGCGGGCAGTCTTTTACAGATTGAAGAAGATGATGTATAGTGAATTCTCGGAAACCCGAGGCGCGGTAGGGAGGGGATTCCACATGACACACCGTAAACGGTTCAGTTTTCTGGCTTTGGTGATGGCGGCGGCGTTGGCGGCTGCGGCCTGCGGCGGTGATGACCCCGCCCCCCAAACCACCCAGGCCCCGGCAACCACCCAGGCCCCGGCAACCACCGAGGCGCCCATGGCCGATCCGGCCACCGTGGCGCTGGTGGTCAACCAGCGGGCCGGCGACCTGGGGCCGGTCGACGACATGGTGCTGGGTCTGGAGCGGGCGGAGATGGAGCTGGGGGTGGAGACCACCTTCATCGAAGCCACCGACCCCTCCACCTTCGAAGCCACCCTCCGCAACCTGGGCAACCGAGGGACGGATGTGGTGGCGGTGACCTTCCCGCCCATGGCCGACGCCCTCTCGGCCGTGGCCCCGGACTTCCCCGACACCCGCTGGATACACATCTTCGGCGACCCGGTGGACATGCCGAATGTAGTAACCGTGGCCTTCAACTTCTACAACGGCACCTATCTGGCGGGCATCTTGGCCGGCGCGCTGAGCGAAGAGGGCCAGATCGGATATGTGGGCGGCGTGTCCATTCCGGTCATAAACGCCGATTACAACGCGTTCGTGGCGGGCGCCCAGACCCAAAACCCGGACATCGAGGCCGACGCGGTGTTCGCCAACTCGTTCGAAGACCCGGCCAAAGGCCGCGAGCTGGGCGCCGCCCTGTACGACGGCGGGGCTGACTTCGTGCTGGCCACGGCCGCGGCCACCACGCTGGGGGTGGTGCAGGCCGCCGAGGAAAAAGGGCAGCTGATGATCGGCGACACCGTGAACGCCTTCGACAGCGACGTGGTGGTGGCTGCCACCACCGTGCTGTGGGCCAACACCCTGTTCACCCAGATCGAAAATGCGCTCAGCGGCGGCTACACCCCCGGGCATGTCAGTGCGGGCGTCCCCGAGGGCGGAGTCGATATGCTCGTCAACGAGCGGTTCCTCGCCGAAGGCCCGGCGGATGTGGTCGCGAGGATCGAAGCAGCCGTACCGGCGGTGGACGAGGCCCGGGAGCAGATCAAGAGCGGCGCCCTCGTGGTGGAGTACAACCCGGATCTGTAGACTCGGCGGCCCGGAGGCATCGAAGTCGAGCAGACAGGCGGATCGAACATAGAGGCGGCCCGCACTTCAGAGGGGCCGGCGGCGGGCGCAGAATCGGCCGTGAGGTGCGAAGGAGTCGACGTCTCCTTCGGCGCCGTTCGGGCGCTGAGCGGCGTGACCTTGGAGCTGGAGTCGGGCCGCATCCACGCCTTGGTGGGGCAGAACGGCGCCGGCAAGACCACTCTGGGCCGGGTGTTGGCCGGGCTGCAGGCCCCGGACGCCGGCGGGGTGTGGGTGCATGGCAAAGAGATCGAGGCCGGGGACGTAAGGGCGGCGCAGCAGGCCGGTCTGGCCATGGTGCATCAGCATTTCTCGCTGCCCCCTTCGTTCACCGTGGCCGAGGCGCTGGAGCTGACCGCGGTGCGGGAGGGCGGGCGCCCCGTCTACCGGCGGCGCTTCCTGGAGCGGCGCTGGCGGCGGGACGTCGAGGGGTTGGACGGCGTGCCGTCGTTGTCCGCCCGCATCCGGGATCTTCCGCTGGAGGCCCGTCAGGCGTTGGAGATCGCGCGGGCTTTGGCTTCCTCGGCGCAGGTCTTGCTGCTGGACGAACCCACCGCCCTCCTTACCCCCTCCGCCATCGACGCCTTGTTCGATCGGCTGCGCCGGCTGCCCGAGGAAGGGGTGACGGTGCTGGTGGTGCTCCACAAGCTGCGGGAGGTGGCGGCGGTGGCCGATACGGTGAGCGTGCTGCGGGAAGGGCGGCTGATCGTGGGGGCGGCCGAGATGGCGGAGATGGATCAGGGGCGGCTGAGCGAAGCCATCGTCGGCCCTTCCCCGTCCGGCGGCGCGGCGGTGGTGAGCGGCGCCGCCCGCCCGCCCGGCGCCGGCCGCCGAATCCATCTGGAGATGCGGGGGGTGTCGACCGCCGACTTCTCCGCCGAAGTGGGCCTGACAGAAGTCGATCTGCGGGTGGAGGCGGGCGAAATCGTAGGGATCGCCGGGGTGGAAGGCAACGGACAGCGCAGCCTGGTGGCCGCAGTGGCCGGTCTGTCCCAAGTGGAACAGGGGGAGATCTTGTTCGGAGGGGAGGCGGCCAATTCCGACAGCCCGGCCCGCCGCCGGAAACGGGGCTTGCGGCTGGTTCCGTTCGACCGCCACACCGAGGGCATTTCTTCCAGCGCCCCCCTGTGGCTGAACCAGTCGGCCCGGCGTTTGGTGGGCCGCCGCCAGGGCCGGTCCGCGCTGATTTCGGTGCGCCGGTTCCGGGAAGCGGCCAAACAGTCCCTCGACCTGTGGAGGGTGAGCTACCAGTCGGTGACGCAGCCGGCCGGTTCGCTGTCCGGCGGCAACATCCAGCGGCTGATCCTTTCCCGGGAGCTGGCCGAGGGAGTGGAACTCCTGGTGGCCGCCCAGCCCACCCGCGGGCTGGACTTCGCCGCCACCGAGTTCGTCCGCGATTCCCTGTCCGGCATGCGGGAGGTCGGGGCGGGGGTGCTGTTGGTTTCCTCCGACCTCGATGAGCTGTTCGAGCTGTCGGACCGCCTGCTGGTGATGCTGGGCGGCCGGGTGACCGCCGAGTTCAGCCCGCCCTACGACCGCCGGGCGGTGGGCGGGGCGATGACCGGGGCGGCGCAGTGACCGGGCAGCTGAACAGGGTTCTGTCCACCCTCGCGCTGGTGGCGGCGTCGTTTGCGGTTACTTCGGTGATCCTGTGGGGCAGCGGCTACGACGTAGGGGAAGTGCTGTCCGGGACGATCCAAGGGGCGGTCACGGCGCCGGGCGCTTTGACCTCCACCGTCCGCTGGGCGGTGCCTCTGCTGTTGATCGGCCTGGGTGTGCTCGTTGCCTTCCGGGCCGGGTTCTTCAACATCGGCGGCCAGGGCCAGTTCTACGCGGGCGCCTGCGCGGCGCTGACGGTCTCCCTGGGGTGGAGGACCGGTCCGGCCTTGTTGGTGGTGGCGGCCGCCGTCCTGGCGGCGACGGCGGCGGGGGCAGTCTGGTCGTTGATCCCCGGTTATCTGCGGGTGCGGTTCGGCGCCGACGAGGTGCTGACCACCTTGATGATGAGCTTCATCGGCGCTCTGCTGCTGCAGTATCTGACTTCGGGGCCGATGCGGAATCCGCAGGGCACCGGCCAGGCGGCGGCCAGCGAACGGATACCCGAAGGCTTCAGGATCACCGACAGTTCGGGGGTGTCGATGACCCTGCTGGTGATAACGGCGGCGGCGGCGCTGGCGGTCTGGCTGCTGCTGGAACGCACCCGTTTTGGGTTGGCGGTGGAGCTGGCCGGGCGCAATCCGTCGATGGCGCGTTGGCAGGGGATAAACGTAGGCCGGTTGGGTTTGTCCTCCTTCGCTCTGTCGGGGGCGCTGGCCGGGTTCGCCGGGGCGATGGAACTGTTCGGGCCGGCCGGCAGGCTGGTTACGGGGTTCTCGCCCACGGTGGGCTTCGATGCAGTGGTCGTGGCCATGGTGGGTTTGTTGAGCGTGCCGGGGACGGTGCTCGCCGCCCTCTTCTTCGGCGGTTTGTCGGCCGCCGTCCTGTTCCTGCCGATCGTGGCCGACGTACCGCCCCCCGCCCTCGTGATGCTCAACGGGATGGTGGCGCTGCTGGTCACCGTCCGCCTGCGCGCCCGCCGGCGGCGGAGGGCGGCGGGCGGCGGGCCCGAGCCGGCGGAGGCCTGATGGAACAGCTTCTGGCCACCACCCTGCGGGCTTCCACGCCGTTGATATTGGCGGCGCTGGCCGGTGTGTTCGCCTTCCGGGCGGGAATATTCCACCTGGGGCTGGAGGGGTTGATGATCACCGGCGCCTTCGTTACGGCGGCGGTCGGCTACGCCACCGGGTCGGTGTGGCTGGGGCTGCTGGCCGCAGTGGCGGTTTGTTTGGTGCTGTCGCTGTTGTTCTGGTGGGTGATCGGTCCGCTGCGGGCCAACGTGTTCATCGCCGGACTGGGCTTGACCTCCTTGGGGCTGGGCGGCAGCGCCTTCGCCTTGACGGCCATCTTCGACATCCGCGGGACGATCCGAACCGATGTGATCCTGCCCCGCCCGGTTCAGGGCATCACCGAGGGATGGGGGGTGGTCATATCCGAGTCGTCCTTGCTGGTGTGGCTGTGGCCGCTGTTCGCCTTGGCTTCTTGGATAGTGCTGCGCCGCAGCCGGTTCGGCCTACAGCTGTCGGCGGTGGGCGAGTACCCGTTCGCGGCCCGCTCGGCCGGGGTGGACCCCTCTCGGACGCGGCTGTGGGCCTTGCTGATCGCCGGCGCCCTGTGCGCGCTGGCGGGGGCGGAGCTGTCGGTGGGGGCCTTGAACAACTTCACCGAGAACATGACCGCCGGACGGGGCTTCATCGCCTTCGTGGCGGTCATCTTCGGCGCCTGGCACCCGATCGGCGCCGCCGCCGCCGCTCTGTTCTTCGGGCTGGCGGACGCCCTGGGAACCCTGTCCCAGCTGACCTTCGCCGAGGCGCTCCCCCGGGAGTTCGTGCTGATGATCCCCTATGTGCTCACCATCGTCGCCGTCTGGGCGGGGGGCATCCTGCGCCGCCGCAGCCTGGAGGCCTCCGCCGGTTACGCCGAACTGAGAGAACCCGACGACTGACCCTGTTCGTTCCAAGCGGCCGGGCGTCGGGCCTCACCCGATCCTCTCAGCCGCCCAGGGAACCTCGCTCGACCCCGGCCCGAAGTTCGATTCCGGCCCAAACGCCGTCTGGTTCAGGTATTCCGTCGGGGGTTGCGCGGTTGCCATGGCTCGAAGTTCGGTCCCGGCCCAAACGCCGTCTGGTTCGGGTATTCCGTTGGGGGGTTGCGCGTGCGGTCTTGGCTTGAAGTTCGAGACCAGTCCAAACGCCATTGAGTCCGCGAAAATCGGCCCCCGCCGCCGGCAACACCGGGCCCATCCCCCGCCGCCGCCTCCTTGAACGAAATCCGCCGGGCCGCACGAGGCCGCCTCCGGCCCGAAGGGGCCGGACCGAACGGGATCCGTCTCTGACCGCCGCCTCTCCGGAAGCTCGCGGCGGTGTTTGTGCATCAGCCCAATAGGTATACCAAATTTTCGGGCTTCCGTATAGGGGTGTGTTGGAGAACATTTCGCGGACTCGACGCTTCGATCCTCCGGCCTTCATCCGGGGCCTGCTCATGCGGCTCGAACAGGGACGGGCGCGGCCCCGATTCCTTGGAACTACATATCACAGCCAGGCCGGAGCCGAACACCGGGCTGTTGGATCGGGCCTGGGGTGTTCACCCTTCCAAGAAGTCGAGGATGGCGGCCGTCGACTCTTCGGCTTGTTCCACGTAATGGCCGTGGCCGCTGCCTTCGAAGACCCTCAGGCGGGCGTCGGGCAGGTGCTCGGCCACCCAGCGGGCTCCGGCGCCGGGCAGGGGGGCGTCCAAGGGGGTGAGGCAGTCCTCGGAGCCGACCATCACCAAGGTTGGACAGGCGATCCGGGGCAGCAGATGGGTGACGTCGGTGTCGATCATGGCCTGGCAGCCGTCGATGAACACTCGATCCGAGGCGTTGCGGGCCACCGTTTCCTGGGTGGCCGCGATGAGGGCTTCGCCGCCGGCGGGGCCGTCCAGGTAGGCGCGGGAGAAGGCCTTGGTCGCCAGCTCTTCGGCCATTTCCCGCGAGGCCGCCCCGTAGGCTCGGGCGATGTGCTGCCAGACCTTGAACTGGAGCACCGCCATCTGGTCGCATCTGGCCACCGCCCCCGCCCCCAGCAGCAGCTTGTCCACCTTGGCCGGGTATCGGGCGGCGAAGGCGAGGGCGATGAAGCTGCCCATGGACCCGCCGTGGATGTGGGCGCGGCCGATGTCCAAGGCTTCCATCAGCCCGGCCAGGTCATCGCACCAACCGCCGAAGGTATAGGTCTGGTCGGGCCGGCCGCTCCGCCCGTAACCCCGGTGGTCGTAGTCCAGCACCCGGTAATGCCGGGAGAGCAGGGGGGTGATGGTCGCATACCCCTCGTGGGCGCTCACCGCCCCTCCGATCTGGACGACGGTCTCCCCTTCCCCCTCGAACCGATACCAGAGCTCGACTCCGTTGACTTCCACTTTCGGCACAGCGGCCTTCCTTTCCTCCAGCATGAGGATAGCCCCGCCCGCCCTCCTATTCTGGGCTGGATGCGCCCCGTCCCCCCTCTGGTTCCCCGGCTGGCCCTGCTGGCCTCCGCCGGCACGATGGCGATGGGGGTGGGGGTCATCATCTCGCTTCTGGCCGACATCCAGGACCGGTTCGGCTTTCCCGCCTGGTCGCTGGGGCTGCTGGCGGGCATATCCTTCACCTTCACGCTGATGGCGAGCCTGTGGCTGGCGCCCTTGGCCGACCGGGGGTGGGAGCGCCTCCTCATCGTGGTGGGGGCGGTCTGCGCCGTCCTCTCCATGCTCTGGATGACGGCGGCGGCGGCCCTCTGGCAGTGGGCGGCGGCGAGGGCGGTGCTCGGTCTGAGCGAGGGCCTCTTGATGGGTTCGGCCCGCCGGGTGCTGTTGAGTTGGGATCCGGAGCAGCAGGGCAAGGCGCTCAGCGCCCTCTTGGTGGCCTTCATGACCGGTTTCATGCTCGGCCCTCCGGTCGGGGGGGTGTTGAACGGATACGATCCGAGGCTGCCCTTCCTCGTTCCCGCCTTGGCGGGGGCGGTGCTGCTTCCCCTGCTGCTGCTGGTGAAGCCGGGCAGCTACGAAAGGGCGGCGGTCAGGCTGAACCGCCGCGCCCTGCTCGCCCGCCCCGGCTTCCTGTCAGGGCTGCTGTTGGCGGCGGTTCCGTGGTTGACGATCGGGGTGATCGACGCCACCTGGGCCCGCTTCCTGACCGACCTCGGGGCCGACCCCCTCGTGATCGGGTTGGGCTTTCTGGCCCTGGCGTTTCCCAGCCTGGCCGCCACCCCCGTCGGCGGCCGCCTGGCCGACCGCATGAACCCCGTCGCGCTGGGCCTGGCCGCCGCCGCGGTGCAAGTTCCCCTGACCGCCCTGTTCGGATGGGCCGACAGCATCGCCGTCCTGCTGCTGTTCGGGGGCCTGCACTCCGCCAGCTGGGCCATGACCGCCCCGCCGGGCCAGGCGGCGGTGGCCAAGGCGGCGCCGCCCGGTCAGGCGGCCGAGGCGCAGAGCCTGGTCGAGGCCTGCGGGTTGGTGATGGCCAGCGCGGGGGCTTATATCGCCGCCCCCATCTACGACTGGGCCGGCCCGGAGTTCCTGTACGGGGTCACCGCCGCCGCTTTGGCCGTCATGCCGTTGACCGTGTTCGGGCTGAGGAACAGATGGCGCGGCGTGTTCTGAATCCCTTGGGCAGTTGACCCTGATTGTTCATATTCCCGCGTGGCGGACCCCCGTCCGCACCGGTTCATCAGCCCGTACATCCCAGACCCCGAAGCGGCGGCTTTCACCGGTTGGCGAACGCCTCCCATATCTCGGAAAGTCATTACCCGGGTCAGAAGGATGCGGGCCGCTTATTTCATCTGCCCGCCCGTTTCGCGAAGCCTCGAATTATCGGGTTCACAATCGGTCCTGATTTTCATCTATGTATTGCCTTGGCTGGAAGGATGCAGGCGTGCATCCAGCCGCCCGCCCCGTCTCGCGTGAACGATCGGGGTAGGCTCCGCTGCGTCGAGGCGAGGAGGATGAACGATGGCAGCCAAAGCGCTGGTCGGGGCGAAGGTCATCGACGGCACCGGGCGGGGCCCGATCGACGACGCGGTGGTGCTGATCGACGGGGAGCGCATCGACGCCGTCTTCCGCCGGGGCGACATGGACATCCCCGCCGGCGCCGAAAGGGTGGACCTGGCGGGCGCCTGCGTGATTCCAGGCTTGGTGGACTGCCATGTGCATGTGGGGGTGCTGGCCGACAACTCCTTCCTGGCGGTGGACGACCCGCAAGCCTTGGCTGACCAGTTCATGACCGCCCTGCTGCGGCGCGGGGTGACCACGGTCCGGGACACCGGCAACTTCGACCCCGGCGGGGTGTTCCGCACCTTCAAGCAGGGCCGGGAAGGCTGGCCGCGCTTCTTCGGGGCCGGGACCATCTTGGACGGCCCGGCGGACCCCCCGGCGCCGTGGCGGTGGCTGGCGGTCATCGACGACGAGGAGAGCGCCCGGAGGGAGGCGGCCCGGCTGGTCGAGGCCGGCATGGACTTCCTGAAGGTGTACGTGTGGGCGCGGCTGCCGGTGCTGAGGGCGGTGGTGTCCGAGGCCCACCGGCGGGGGGTGCGGGTGGCGGCCCACGTCGGGCACGTGGTTACGGTGGAGGAAGCGGTCAAGACGGGGGTGGACGCCCTCGAACACGTCCGAGTGGGCCGGGAGCTGGTGCCGGACGACCGGCTGGCCGAGCTCGAGGCGTTGCCGGGCCGGGCCCTGGATCCACTGGTGGGCTTCCAGGCGTGGCGGTTCATCGACCCGGAGTCGCATCTGGCCGACCGGCTCATCGGCCTGATGGCTGAGAGGGGCACCTTCATCACACCCACCCTGACCCTCTCGCAGAGCATCCTGGCCGGCAACACCCCGGCCGGGGCCTGCCCCGAAGGCTTGGAGGAGATGCCGGAGGCGGTGGCCGACCAGTGGCGCCAGTACGCCTACCCCTTCGACTACAGCGAGGCCGACTGGGAACAGGCGCCGGTGGAGCTGCGCAACCAGATGGCGTTCATCGGGCGGGCGCAGCGGGGCGGAGTCAAGGTAACGGCGGGCACCGACCTCACCAACCCGTTCGTAGTGCCGGGCCACAGCATGCACGAGGAGCTGCGCCTGCTGGTGGAAGGCTGCGGTTTCACCCCGCTGGAGGCCCTCGCCGCCGCCACCGGGAGGGCGGCCGAGCTGCTGGGCCGCCAAGACGATCTGGGAACGATAGAGAAGCGCAAACTGGCCGACTTGGTGGTGTTGGACGGCGACCCCTTGGAGGACATCTCCAACACCCGGCGGATCAGGGCCGTCTACAAGGACGGCCGGTTGGCGGCGTAGGCGCAGCGGCGGGGGCCGGCGGGGATCCGGAGGGCGGGAGGTTCAACCGGGCCGGATCCGGATCGGGGCGCCCATGGCCGCCTCGGGGTCGATCTCTATCGACCGGTCCGCCCCTTCTCGGAAGCGGACGCGGCTGCGGCGCAGCGCGGAAGCCGCCGCCGCCGGGTCGGCCGAACGCAGCTCCAGCCGGAACGGGCCCGGCCCAAGCCTCTCCAACGCGGCGCTTTCAGGAGATCCCGGGGCGGGCTGAAAGACCGACAACTCGAAGTTCTCCACCCGCCGTTTCCAGACTGCAGCCCCTGAGGGCGGGGTGGGCGCGGTCCAACGCCCGCCCTCCAAACCGAGGCCCCGTTCGTAGATGAGCACCGCCTCCTCCGCATCCCGCACCATCAGGCTGATGCCCGCCGCCCCCGTCGTCCGGTTCTCGTGCCGCAGGAGGCCGCCGCCGCCCGCCCCGGCGGGAAGGTCGTCTCCCTCGCTGATCCAGTCGATCAGGTAGGGCCAGGGCTTGCGCCAAGGGGAACCGCCCGGCACCGCCAGCCGCCATTCCACCAATCCTCCGCCGGGCCGTTCCCGATTCATGTAGAAGGGGCCGGCGGCGCCGACGCCCATCGCCTCCAGCCGGGCGGCTTCTTCCTCCAAGCCCGACCCGGCCAGCACGTAACCCGCCAGGCCCGGTCCCCGGACGGCCAGGAAATCCACCAGCTCCTCCCCGAACCGGCCGGCGGCCCGCGCCTGCTCCGGGTCCTCCACGGCGAGCAGCTCCAGGTAGTCGGGGCCGAAGGGGACGACGGCGTTGCGGGTGCCGAGCGAAGGATGCCGGCCGCCCTCCTCCACCTCGAAGCCGAGCCGCCGGAAGGCCTCCATCCCCTCCTCGAGGTTCTCCACTCCGATCACCGCGTGGTCGAACCGTTCGATCATCCGCCGCCCCCGGCGCCCGCCGGCCCGGTCAACAAGGGAAGCACCTCTTCGGTCACCCGCCGGAACTGCGCCGCCTCGTCGCGGGCAACGAGGCGCAGGGTTACGGCGGTGGCGCCCGCCTCCTCGAAACGGCGGATTTCGGCGGCGCACTGCTCGGGGCCGCCCACCGCCGTCCACCGCTCCAGGAACTCGCGGCTGTACTCCACCCCGTAGTAGCCGGCCAGGTAGGAGGACACCTTTTCCATGCCCTGCTCGCGGTCCTCGGCGACGTGGATGTTGTAGTACAGGCAGGCCTCGAAATCGTCTCCGAGCGGGCGGCCCTCCTCGGCGGCGTATCGGCGGAGGGCGGCCAGGTCGGCGGCGAAGCCCTCCGGCGTCCGGGCGGTGGTCATCCAGCCGTCGCCCAGCCGGGCCGCCCGCCGCAGGGCCCGCTCCGACAGTTTGGGGAAGGCCGGGTTGGAATGGGCGGTTATCCAGACGGGCGGGGGCCGCAGCGGGCGGGGCAGCACGGTCACGTTCTCGAAGCGGTTGTATTCACCTTCGTAGGAGGCGTTCTCGTTCTCGGACACCAAGCGGAGCACCTCGACCGCCTCTTCCATCCGCCGGCTCCGCCCGGCGGGGTCGACCCCGAAGGCGGCGAACTCCTCTTCGAACCGCCCGCCGCCCCCTCCCCGCTGCCCCTGGCAGGCGGTGAAGATCGACCGGCCCCCGGAGATGAAGTCGAAGCTGAGCCACTGATAGGCCAGCAGCAGAGCGTCCCGCAGGGGGGTGCTGGCCATGCATCCCACCCCCAGCCGCACCCGCTCGGTGCGGGCCGCCAGTGCTCCGAGCACCACCAAGGCGTCCAGCCTGGGCTTGGCGAAGATGGAATCGCCCACCCAGACCGAATCCCACACCTCGGCGGCGTCGGCCCGGACGGCCAGCTCCAGCATCTCTTCCACCGTTGACAGGCCCAGCAATACGCTGCGGTTCGACAGCGTGAGACCGTACTTGGCCCCGGCGGGGCGGGCCTTCCCTCCGTCCATGGCTCCGGTCCTCCCGTCGGCTGTCCGGCCGCCCGGCCCGGGCGGGCGTTTCGAATCCTAATTCACACCCGGCCCGGCGGGAATTGCCGCGCCCCCGCGCGAGGCCGCCCCGCTCCGCCGGCTTGCGGCCGGCGCCGAAAGTCCGAAGCTCCTTCCGCAACAACGGTCGGGGGGCGGAAACAGGGTGCGCCAACCCGGCCGGGTCAGGGCGCGGTGAAAGCCGCTATGTGTTCGGCCAGCCGGTCGGCGGTTACGGTGTGGGTGCGCCGCAGGTCTGCCGCCGCCCGGCCGTGCCAGTAGGCGGCGGAGCGGGCGGCGGTATGGGCGTCCAATCCGGCCGCCCAGAAGGCTCCGATCATCCCCGCCAGGACGTCCCCCGTTCCGATGGCGGCCAGCTCCGGCCCGCCCGACGCCACGGCCCACCGCTCCTCCGGCGGACCCATCACGAAAGTGGGGGCCCCTTTCAGCAGCACGGTGACGCCCAGGTCCTGCGCCAGGCGGGCGGCCTCCTGATATGACGCCGTCCGGCCGGAAAGGCGGGTGAACTCGGCGGCGTGGGGGGTAATGACCGTACCGCCCGCCGCCCGCCGCAGGCTCTCGGGCCGGCCGGCCAAGGCGTTCAACCCGTCGGCGTCTACCAGCAGCGGCCCTTCCCGGCCGGCCAGCACCGCCTGCATGAAGGCGCCCGCCCCCGGTCCGGCGCCCATTCCCATCCCCAGCGCCAGCACGTCGAAGCGCCCGGCCAGCTCCAGCACCTCGGCGGCGTCCTCGGGACCGAAGGATTCGGGCGGCTCGGGCCGGGCCCGCCCCACCGCCCGGGTCATGATCTCCGGCGCCCGGATCCTTTCCTCCACCGAGGGCGGGCAGGCGATCATCACCGCCCCGGCCCCGGCCCGCAGCGCCGCCCGCGCCGCCAGCGTCACCGCGCCGCCGATCCCGGCCGACCCTCCCGCCGCCAGCACCGACCCCGCCGACCACTTGTGAGCGGTGCGCCGCCGGACGGGAATCGGGGCGTCCTCCTGTTCGCACAGCCGGAACTCCGGCGCCGTCTCGGGCAGGCCGATATCGACCTCCGTCACCCGTCCGCACAGATCCGGCCCCTCCCCGATCAGATGCCCCACCCGGAGGCCCCCGAAAGTAACGGTGGCGGCGGCCGCCAACACACCCGGAACGGCTTGGCCGGAAGCGGCGTCTAGGCCGGAGGGAACATCCACCGCCAGCACCTTCGCCGGCCCGGCCTCCCCGGCCGCCTTCGCCCAACCAGACAGATCGGGCAGCCTCCCCCCGGCCCGGAAGCCGCCCCCGAACAGGGCGTCGATCACCAGACCGCACCCGCCCTCCGGCCCCGCGCTCCAAGCCCGCACCGAGGCGCCCGCCCGCACCGCCGCCTCCCTGGCCCAGGCCGCCGCCTCGGTCCTGGGTTCGGTCAGCGCATATACATCCACCGCCGCCCCCCGCCCGGCCAGATACCGGGCCGCCGCGTAGCCGTCCCCGCCGTTGTTGCCCGGACCGGCCAGCACCGCCGCCCGCTTCCCGTAGCCGACCCCCCCCAGACGCACCGCTTCCAGCGCCGCCGCCAACCCGGCCCGGTCCACGAGCGTGATTTCGCTGTCGGCGGCCAAGGCGTCCTGGCGGCGCGACTGTTCGGGAGTGAGCACCAGACGCATCGATCCACCCGATTCCCCGTCGGCTTCCGTCCAGCCCCTCATCCTACCGAATGGTGTTGCCGCCCTCTGCCGGCTGTCACACCTGCCCGGTATGTTGCCCAACACGAAGAATGCATATTTCTCTTGAGGTACGGAGTTGCGGAGAACCACCGGCCCCGAGCTTCCCTGGTTGCTTCCGCCCGGCGCGCATGCCGCCGGCCAGGGTTCATCGGGGTAGTATCTTTTCGAGGAGGAGGCAGACCCGATGACGGCTTTGATCCAGAACACCCTGCCGATCGAGCAGGTGCAGGCAGAAGTGATCGAAGGCGATGCAGCCGAGGTGCTCTGGACGCTCCCCGCCGGTTCCGTGCACCTGATCGTTACCTCGCCGCCCTACGCCGACCAGCGCCGTTCGACCTACGGCGGCGTCCATCCCGATGACTACGTCGAGTGGTTCATGCCGATCGCGGCCGGGCTGAAGCATGTGCTGGCGCCGGAGGGGACTTTCATCCTCAACATCAAGGAAAAGGCGGTGAAAGGGGAGCGCCACACCTATGTGCTCGAGCTCATACAGGAGATGCGCCGAGCCGGTTGGCTGTGGACCGAGGAGTTCATCTGGCACAAGAAGAACTGTTATCCGGGCAAGTGGCCGAACCGTTTCCGGGATGCCTGGGAGAGGCTGCTGCAGTTCAACCTGCAGCGTAAGTTCAAGATGAACCAGGAGGCGGTGAGGGTTCCGGTTGGGGAATGGGCAAACGGCCGTCTTCGCAATCTGAGCGATACCGACCGCATCCGGGACGAATCGAACGTAGGCAGCGGATTCGGAAAGAACATATCCAATTGGGTGGGGCGCTCCCTCGCCTATCCCACCAATGTGCTGCATATGGCGACAGAGTGCGCCAACCGCGGCCACAGCGCCGCCTTTCCCGAGAGCCTGCCCGATTGGTTCATCCGCCTGTTCACCGATGAAGAAGATCTGGTGCTCGACCCGTTCGCCGGGTCGGGTACCACCCTGGCCGTTGCCGCCAAACTGAACCGCCGTTCCCTGGGGATAGATGTAAGCCCGGAGTACTGCGCCCTCATAAGAGAACGGCTGGACCTTCAACCCCGATAATTCACGAAGGCGGCGGCGGCAGATGAAATAAGCGCCCTCATCCCTTCTGACCTGGGAATACAGGGAGACAGCAGGAGGCTCGATCATGGCCCGCCATTGGTGGTCGGGCCGCACGCTGGAGACAAGCCGAACTGGCGCGTACATCGGAGAAGGCCTTGTCGGTATCGGAGATCAGGCCGGGCGGGTGGACTTTCCGCCGTGGACGGAGGGTTCGGAACACCACTGCCGCCGCAGGATATCCAGCGGGTCGAGGATGTCTTCGGGCAGGCCCAACAGATCGATGAGGACGGCGCGGTCGAGGGCTAGGCGGGCCTGGTCGCGGTAGGCCTCGTTGGCGGGGAGCAGCTCGCGGCCTCGAAAGTCGTCGAAGATGCGTTCTGCCCGGTCGAGCTGGCCGTGGTCGAGGCGACGGGGGTCCAGCACCGGCAGGTCGGGAAGCGTGGTGATCGTGAGACAGGCCCGTCCTTGTTGCTGGCGGGCGCCGGTCCACCAGAAGCACATCAGGCCCAGGGTGGTGTTGGCCCACAACAAAATGGGTATCGCCCACCGCTCTTGGTGGGGTTCGATGCTTGGCCAGGCGCGGCCGCCGATGACCGGCTCCGGGGTGTAGCAGGCCGCCAAACTCTGGGAGTTCAATCGGAAGTCGAGATTGAAATGAAGGGCGGAGGCAGTCCGCTTCCATATTTCGAGCGCCTTGGACGCCAAACCGCGCCGGACGCGGCCTTGGCTGTCCGGTTCGACCACCAGCCGGCGTTCGCGGGGGGCCGAGTGGGCCCACAGCACGGGGTATTCCGGGACCCCCGATATCGGATGGATCTCGAAGGGGCCGCGAGCGGAGACCCCTTGGGCGGCGGGTTTGGCGCCTATGAGCCGATGAACCAGCCCTTCCCGGCCTACTCGGTCGAGGGTGGTCATCGGGAGGCGGAGAGGCCTGCCCGTGCGCGGCAACACCAGCCTGCCTTTGGGCAGCTCCACCATGGTGGCGGCCGCGCCCGGTTGAGAGAGGGCGGCCATTCCCCCATCCCGGTTGAGCGATCCCCGCAGCCACACACCGACAAAGTCGTCCCCTAACGCCAGATACCCGTACTGTTCATCGAGGTTGACCTTCGATATCAGGCGGGCCGTCTCGGCCGCCTCGGGTAGGCTCTCCGGTCGGCGGGCCAGGTTCACATACAGTGTTTGATCGTCGCCTTTCCCGGCTGCTTTGACGGCGATGATCACTGTGTCGGCCATTCCGGTGTCCGCCGAGAAGGCCCGCTCGGTGGAGCCGATGCCGGCGATGGATATCACTGCTGTATTTTGGTAATGGGCAGACAGCAGCTCTCGCAGCTTCCTCCAGGACCTTCCGGCTATCACCGTGAACGGCAGCACCAGCGCCAGCACCCCGCCCTCTTTCAGCTTGACGTTGGCCAGATCTGCAAAATCTGACCCGAGGCCCGCGTAGCCGTTGCCGACAGGATGTTCCAGGCCGAGGCGCAGCTTCCTCAGCTTTTTCCCCATCAGGCGCTGAGCCTGCTCGTCGTTGTCCAACCCGGCGAAGTTCGGGAGCGGCACATCCGCTGTCTCGTGATTGGTGGGGCGGGTGAAGGGCGGGTTCATGATGACCAGATGCGCCGAGCCGTGCTGGAGCAATAGTTCGTTGGATCTCTCCTGGGTTCCGGCGCCGTGAGCCATCTCCTCGCCTACGGCGAACAGGGTCTCGACACCCCGGTCGTCGAGCAGGTCCAGAGAACCGAGCGCCATGTCGTCTGCCGCAGCGTCGGAGCGCCCATAGCCCATCGTGTAAACACGGGTGTTTCCAAAGGGGATGCTCGGATGGGCCGAGGAGAGCATCGACGCGGTCAGGTGAGCAGCTTGAGGCAGGACATCCGCCGCGATCAGGCAAGATTCCATCATCTGGGGATGGATATCGGCGTCATCGCCTCCGGCTCTGCGGTAGCGGGAACGCACTGCCTGGTAGGCCGCCGAGAGGAGGGTTCCCGTACCGCAGGCCAAGTCGGCGACCCGCAACTCGGTCACGGAGCTGGGGTTTGCCCAATCGAGGCCGAGTTTGGCGGCGGCCAGCTCGGCGATCATTGCCGCTGAGGGAGGCAGGGTGTAGAAGGTCGCCAAGAATTTCCGGTCGGCGATCAGCTGCTGGAACATCCGCCCGGCCAGGTCGTGCATTGTCGTTACACCGATTCCAGCCAGTTCTCCGGCCGCGGCGGCGGTTCGTTCCAGTATCTGGTCGGCTGCAGCCGGTGGAAGGGGCTTCACGAGCTGCAGTGCGATATAGAAGATCGGCCAGTAGTTGACCTGTGTGATGATGTAGTGCCAGCAATCCAATACCGATTTCTTGCGGAGCTTCCGGTGTTCATCTCGAAGCTGGTCCAAGGTCTTTATGTCATGGCGGCCTGAGACGGCGGTGTGGAAGGTGGCGGCGTTCAGGATGATGGCGGCGGCCATGCGGGAGGTCTGTTCTCCGTCCTCCTGCCGCAGTTCCGCCGCCATCTGATCGAGCACGCCCTGAGGAACCGTCGTCCGCAGGCGGTGGGAGATGTCTCGGACCGCATCTTCCAAGCGGGCCAGCCCGGCGGTCAAGGTCCTTTCCGACAGGGCGATGTTCTCGCACAGATTTGCGAGGTCGTCTACTCCGCCTTCCAACCAACCCGCCCTCGGCCATCGGCGGGGGGGGGGGGGGGCGTCGGTGTCCAGGGACAACGCGGCGTACCGATACGCAGCCCGCTCCATCGCTTCTTCCAGGTTGGGCTGGTTGATGTAGGTGAGAGACGCCGGGAAACGAAGCGCCACCACCTGCTCGACCAGTTGTCCGCCGGGGTCGAGGGTCACCCCGAGCCGCGCCGCGGCGTCCTGCTCGACGGCGGGGCCCGGTTCGATCTCGGTTTCGATGATGAGCGGCTGTCCGCCGTCATGCTCGATCAGGATGTCGGGACGCAGCCCCGGCCTTCCGCGCACCGTCCCGGTCCGCTCGGCGCTCACCCTCCATTGCGGGTGCCGCCTGTCCAGCGCCTGGGCGAGCAGTACGTTCAGGTGCGGTTCTACGTTCTTTGGCATGCGCCCATCCTCGTCAGAGGAGACATCCGGCTCGGTTTCGCCGGATATACGGTAGATGAGGTTCGACCGGGGGAACCCTCACCGGGGCAAACGGCCGGGGGTTCAGGGTCGGACCAGGTAGAAGTCCACGGTCAGGTCGGCGCCTTCGCTGCGGCCCAGGCCTACGGCGACCTCGCGGTTCAGCCAGCCGAACCGCTCGCTCGCCGTCTCGAAGGTGATCAGCTCGCGGGGCTCGGCCGAGTTCTCGCCGGTGCTGATCGACACCCCCGTTCCCCGGTAGGCGATCACGTCCTCCCCCGATCCCATGGTTGCCCGGAGGTCGAGGTTCAGGTTTCCGTCGGAGCGGATGGTTACGTAGTCGACTCCCTCCACGGGGATCTCGCCTTCCCAATGGGGGCCGGCGGCCGTTCCCGTGAAATGGGCGTCGGCCCGCAACCCGGACGGGGTTGCCCCGATGATCTTCATCTCGAAGGCAACCTCCATATGGCAAAAGTGTTCGAGATTGGGCATGACTCTCCTTTCTTCGGGTATTCGGTCGATGAGCAGCTCATTCCCCGGTCAGGATACGCCTGGGGGTCGCGATCATGATCTGCCGCCACTGGTCTTCGGTGAGGCCGATCTCCCGTTCGAGCAGCTCGCGGCCCGGCCCCAGGAGCCAGGCGTAGCCGAAGCCCCCGCAGGTTGCCAGGTCGTCGGCGTAGCAGACGTCGTGGGACATGACGATCTTGTCCAGATGGCCGTCGGCTATCAGCTTCTCGATGCTGCGAAGCACCCGGCGGCGGTGGAACCCGGTCATCTCCGGCAGGCTGCCCATGCGGTCGAAGGAGACGCAGGCGCCCCGGCGGGCGATCTCGGCGTGGTACCGGGGGTAGGGCTGCCCTCCGGAATGGCCGACCACCACCCGGCTCAGGTCCACCCCTTCCTGCTCCAGGACGTCGAGCTGCTCCAGCCCGCCGACGCCCCTGGTGGTGTGGGTGGTCAGCCCGGCTCCGGTCTCGATCTGGGCGCGGGCGGCGGCCCGCAGCACCCGTTCCTCGACGGCCGACAGCCGGTTGTATTGGGCGCCGATCTCACCGATGGTTCCGGCGCGCACGTCGGTGCCGTCCGCCCCTTCCCGCAGCTCTCGGATCATCTCCTCGGCGATCTCGTCGGCGGTCATCTTCCACAGGCGGGGCGGGTAGTAGTTCTCGTGGTACCAGCCGGCGCCCAGGATGATGTTCAGCCCGCTGCGCTCCGCCGCCCGGCGGACCGCCGAGGGATGCGGAAGCGGTTTCAGATCCTCGTCGAACAAGAGCGGGTTGTCGTATTCCCGCAGGCCCCCGGAGGTGAGATCGACCAGCGTGGCGCCCCCCGCCCGGCGCAGCAGGTCCAGCTCGAGGGCGGCCAGCTCGGGATCGTTGAGGATGTTGGTGAAGATCCAGGCGTCCCTCATCAGGTCGAGGAAGATGTGCTCGTGCATGAGCGTGAGGCCCAGGCCGTCCGCATCCACCGGACCGGTCACCGTCATGACTCGATCGGGCATCTGTCCGCCTTCCTCCGCCGCCGATCTCCGCCCGCGCGGACGCTCACCTTACCGATGCGAAGGGTATCGTCTTCAGGACGGCCGGGCCGACCCGGTTGCGGTTTTCTGATTGCGAGGTGAAGGAAATGGAGATCGTCGGCTATTCCGACAAGTGGCGCGCCCAGCCGGGGGAGACCATCCGCTTCATGGTCAGCTGCCAAAAGCCCTCCTTCCGCGCCCAGCTGCTGCGGATCATCAACGGCGACGACAACCCCGAAGGCCCCGGCCCCAAGATGGAGGCGGTCGGCTCGTCCGCCGACGGCGAATATCCGGGGCGGGTGCAGGAGCTGACGCCCGGTTCGTATGCGGCTGCCCCCGGCGGCCCCCGCCTCGAGACGGGGAGCTTCACCATCCAGGCCTGGATCTTCCCCACCACCCCCGGCCAGGGCCTCCAGGGAATCGTTACTAAATGGGACGAAGACGCCGAGGCCGGGTACGGGCTGTTCATCGACGAAGACGGCGCCCTCTCCGTGCGGGTGGGCCGGGGCGGGGGCCGGGTCGAAGCGCTGAGCAGCGGCGCGCCGCTCAAAGCCGCCAAGTGGTACTTCGCCGCCGGGGTGTACGACGCCGAGGAGGGGCGGCTGCGCATCTACCAGCGCCCGCTCGACCGCTGGCCGCTCATGGATACGGCGGCGGAGGCTTCCGGCGGGGCGGCGCCCGGCGGCCCGGCCGGCTCCGGGGCCGACCTGATGATCGCCGGTTTCATGCGGAGCGGCCGGGCGGCGGGCCTCTACAACGGGAAGATCGACAACCCGGTGATCCTCGGGCGGGCGGCCGGTCCCGAAGAGATCGACCGCTGGCGCGAAGACGGCTCCTGGGTGTCCGGCGACCCGGCGCTGGCGGCGGCTTGGGACTTCGGGCGGGATTTCGACTCTGATTTCGTTGCCGACGCCTCGCCCAACAGCCTGCACGCGAAGGCGGTCAACATGCCCACCCGCGCCGTTACGGGCCGCCGCTGGACGGGCCGGGCGGTGGATTTCAAGTCGGCGCCCGAGCAGTACGCCGCCATCCGTTTCAACAACGACGACCTCGAGGACGCCGGATGGGAAGCGGACTTCGAATACACCGTTCCCGAGAACGCCAGGAGCGCCGTGTACGCCTTCCGCATCTCTGTTGACGGCGCCGAGGACTATCTGCCGTTCGCGGTGCGTCCGAAGACCGGGGAACCCACCGCCCGCACCGCCTTTCTGCTCAGCACCTTCACCTACCTGGCCTACGCCAACGAGCACCTGGCCGACAACCCGGTTCTCATCGAGTACATGGAGGGGAAGGGAAGAGGGATCGAGTTCCCCCTCCACCCCCACGAGCACTATCAGGTGGACAACCAGCTGGGGGGCCTGTACGACCTGCATACCGACGGGAGCGGCATCTGCTACTCGTCGATGCTCAAGCCGGTCCTCAACTTCCGCCCCAACAACAAACAGCGGACCTTGGGCGCCGGTCTGGGCGCTCCGGCGCTGCTGTCGGCCGATCTCCATCAGATCGACTGGATGGAGAGCCAGGGGTTCGACTACGACGTGATCACCGACGACGACGTGCACTTCGACGGGCTGGAACTGCTCTCCGGTTACAAGGCGGTGGTTACCTCCACCCACCCCGAATACTGGACCGAGGCCATGCTCGAAGCGCTGGAGGCCTATCTGAACGGAGGGGGCCGGTTCATGTACCTGGGGGGCAACGGCCTCTACTGGGTTACCTCGGTCGATCCGAGCCGGCCCCATGTGATCGAGGTGCGGCGCTGGAACGGCACCGGCTCGTGGAGGACCGAACACGGAGAGTCCCACCACAGCACCACCGGAGAGCCGGGCGGTTTGTGGCGCTTCCGCAACTGGCCGCCGCAGAAGCTGGTGGGGGTGGGCATGACCGCCCAAGGAGGCAACGGGGTCAACTCAGCCTACCGCCGCCTGCCGGACAGCTTCGACCCTCGGGCCGCCTTCATATTCGAGGGCGTCGAGGACGACGAGGAGATAGGCGGTTTCGACACCCTCAACCTGGGCTGGGGGGCGGCCGGCTACGAAATCGACCGGATGGACCGCGATCTGGGAACGCCCGACCACGCCCTGCTGGTGGCTTCCGCCACCGAGTTCGACGATTACTTCCACCATGTGGTGGAGGAGGTCATGCACATGAACTCCGAGCAGACCGGCACCACCAACGACCTGGTGCGGGCGGACATGGTGTTCTTCGAGTACCCCAACGGGGGGGCGGTCTTCACCACCGGGTCCATCGCCTGGAGCGCCGCCCTCTCCTACAACGGCTACGACAACAACGTGTCGAAGATCACCGGCAACGTCCTGGCGAAGTTCGCCTCCGACGACCCCCTGCCCGGGTAGCTCCAAGGTTGCCCCGACAAGAACCTCGTGGAATCAAGGCTCGAAGCAATTCCAGCCCAAATGCCCTCGAGTCCGCGAAAATCGGCCCCGCCGCCGGCGCCCGCCGGGCCCATCCCCCGCCGCCGCCTCCTTGAACGAAAATCCGCCGGGCCGCACGAGGCCGCCTCCGGCCCGAAGGCCGGATCAAACGGGATCCGTCTCTGACCGCCGCCCTCTCCGGAGCTCGCGGCGGTGTTTGTGCATCAGCCCAACAGGTATACCAAAATTCGGGGCTTCCGGCTAGGGGTGTGTTCGGAAATCTTTCGCGGACTCGCCGCTTCGATCCTCCGGCCCCGCTCGTAGCGGCCCGGATCGGGGGGCAGGCCAGGAGCGGTGTTAATGACGGCCCCCCGCCGCACATGCGGGCCGGGGCTTGCCGGCGAAGGGCTTGTGTGTGCGGCTCGAACGGGGATGTGCACCACCTCCGATCCCCTTGGAACACTCATCTAGACCCGATCCATGCAGTCGGCTCTGTTGAAGGAGGACCGCCAACGAATAATCCCCGCCAGTCCAAGCCGGCGAACGACCGGGACGGCGGGAAACATTGTTGCCGCCATCATAGTGGGGTATGCCGACGAGCGGCGCGGCGGCGGTCCGGGCGCAGGGCGGCGGCGCAGCCCCGGTGTAGCCTGTCGGCTATGACCACCTGGCTCGAGGAGGGACCCGCCCCGGCGAGAACCCGGCCCAACGTCCGCATCCCGATGAGGGACGGGGTGGAGCTGTCCTGTGACCTGTTCCTGCCCGAGTCGGACGAGCCGGCCCCGGTCGTCGTCAAGTACTACCCGTACCGCAAGGACGACATGCTCCGCGCCCTCGCCGTCCCCCGGGCCGACTACTTCGCCGCCCACGGCTACGTCACCGCCCTGCTGGACGTGCGGGGAACGGGCGCCTCGGGCGGCGTGTGCGACCGGATGCTGCGCCTGCAGGAGTGGGAGGACGGCTACGACGCGGTGGAATGGCTGGCAACCCGGCCCTGGTGCGACGGTTCGGCTGCCATGACCGGGGTGTCCTACGGCGGCTATTCGGCCCTGCTCACCGCCGCCCAGGCCCCTCCGCACCTGAAGGCGATCGCGCCGATATACGCGGGGTGGGACCACTACGAGAACAGCCATCCGGGCGGGATGCGGCAGACCTCGATCTGGTCGGGCGCCTACAACGCCATGATGACCGCCCTGTCTGCGGCGCCCCCGGCGCCCGACCCGGAAGGCGCCTGGCTGGAGATATGGGAGGAGCATCTGGAAGGCGCCCGGCCGTGGCTGGATTCCTGGCTGAGCAACCCGGTGGACGGCCCGGTGTGGCGCGAGGGCTCGGTCCGATACGGGCTGGAGAACATCAGATGCGCCGTGTTCGTCATCGGCGGCTGGCACGACATCTTCGTGTCGGACCCCTTCCGCATCTACGCGGGGCTGGGCCCGGACGTTCCCAAGAAGCTGATGATGGGGCCCTACATGCACATCGCGCCCAACATCGGCCTTCCGGGGCCCCGGATCGACCACCTCCACGAGATCGTCCGATGGTTCGACTTCCACCTGAAGGGGGAGGACACCGGGATCGCCGACGAACCCCCTGTCTCCGTCTGGGTGCGGAGCTTCGACGAGCCCGCCGCCCGGCGGGAGGCCGCGGCCGGCGGCTGGCGCAGCGAGGGCGAGTGGCCTCCGGCCCGGGCCGAGGCTCGGACCCTGTACCTCCACCCGGAGGGGCGGCTCTCGGAGGACGCGCCCCCGGCCGGGCCGGAGGGCGTTTCTTACGAGTGCGACCCGGCGGTCGGGTTCTCGACGATGGGGCTGATGACCGGATTCGGCCAGGAGGTCGGGCTGCCCCTGGATCAGCGCCGGGAGGCCTCCGGCTCGGTCGTGTTCATGGGGCCGCCGCTCGGGTCCGATCTCGAAGTGAGCGGGTTCCCCGAAGCGGTCGTTTACCTCTCCTCGACCGCCGAGGTGACCGCCTGCTCGGTCAAGCTGGTGGATGTCCATCCCGACGGGCCGTGGGCGCTGGTGTCAAGGGCCGTCCTGAACACCGCCCAGCGGAACTCTCGGACCGAACCCGAGCCGCTCGAGCCGGGCCGTCCGGTCGGGCTGACGATAGAGCTGGAAGCCGCCTCCTACGTGTTCGGCGAGGGGCACAGGATCGGGCTGCTGGTCGCCTCTTCCGATTTCCCCCTGGTCTGGCCGTTGCCGGGCCGAGCGGTCAACACCATCCACATGGACCCCGGCCGCCCCTCGAGAATCACCCTGCCCGTGGTCGGCGGAAGCGGCTCCGGCCTGGCCGCCCCCGAATACCGGCCCGCCCATCCCGCCCCCGAGCCTGCGGGGGCCTCCGAACCCCTGCGCTGGGAGCTGGTCGAGGACCTGGCGGGCTCGGAGATCGGCGCGGTGATCTCGATGGGCGGCGAAGCCGTACACGACAACGGTTCCCGGGTCCGTTCCCGAATGGAGTTCAAGGCGGTGACCGACCGGGTCGACCCGGCCGCATCCCGGGTCGAATCGAACTACCGCTTCGAGGTGGACCACGGGGCGGGCGTCACCGAGGTGAAGGCGTCGAGCCGCGTCGCCGGTTCCCGCGACGCCTTCCACGGGGTGACGGCCGTGGAGGTTCTCGCTGGCGGGGCGCCCCGCTTTTCCCGCACCTGGCGCTGCTCGGCGCCGCGGGGGTACCTTTGAGCGGCGGACATCCATGGGCAATCCTTGGACACCCCATCAAGACGAGGAGGAGGATGAACCATGTACGGAGCGGTCATAGGAGACATCGTCGGATCCCGGTTCGAGGGCCGGGGGAAAGACCGCAAGAGCAAGGACTTCCGCTTCTGGCATGAGCGCTGCCGATTCACCGACGACACGGTCTGCGTCGTCGCGGTGGCCGACATCCTGCTGAACGACCGGGATCCGACGAAGACCCTGCAGTCGTGGTGCCGCGAGTACCACGGAAGGGGCTACGGAGGCTGGTTCAGGCGCTGGAGGGACTCCGCCCGCCCCCAGCCCTACGGGAGCTTCGGCAACGGCGCCGGGATGCGGGTGTCTCCCGCCGCCTACCTGAACCGAGGGGATCTGGACGCGGCTCTGGCGGACACCGAGCGCATCACGGAAATAACCCACAACCATCCGGAAGGAATAAAGGGGGCCAAGGCGGTCGCCCATGCCGTCTGGCTGGCCTTGGCAGGCCGTCCGGCGGAATCCATTCGAGAGGTCATCGCCGGGGAGTACGGCTACGACTTGGACAGGACCGTCGACGAGATAAGGCCGTATTACCGCTTCGACGTGACCTGTCAGGGCTCGGTGCCGGAGTCGATCATCTGCGCGCTGGAGTCCGACAGCTTCGAGGACGGGATCCGCAACGCCGTATCCATAGGGGGCGACTCCGACACGATCGGAGCCATGGCCGGAGGGATCGCCGAAGCCCTGCACGGAATCGAAGACCGCTTCGTAGAGACGGCCCGCGATCGCTACCTGGACGAGAAGCTGACCGCCGTGCTCGACGCCATGTACGCCCGATAAGACCTGCCGCTGGAAGAGGAGCCCTCTACCAGTTGTCGAAGGCGTCGACCGGCCAGATGTCCACCAGCCGGTTGCCGCTCACTGCGTGGAAATAACGGTACAGGAGGATCGTCTGGAAGCAGTGGGGGGGCTGTACCTCCACCGCGGCGCCGATCTCCAACCGGTCTCCGGGGCCGGCGAAGGTGATCTTGCCCATGTCGTCGCCGACGTAGGAGTAGACCGCCCCCGGCGGGGCGCCGCGCAGGATCACCGGATGATCGATCCCGAAGATGTTGTCGAGCTCCTTGACGCCCGCGTCGGTGATGACGTACCCCGGCTGGGCGTTGCTGATGACGGTGCTCCGCACGTACAGGGCCGGTTGGAAGGGGCGGGGGTCGCCCCGGCGCTGGTCCACGCCGTCGTAGTGGCCGTCCATGAACAGGTAGGTGCCGGCCTGGATCTCGGTGAAGAGACCCAGCTCGTGGTCGATGTCGTGGCTGCCGGTCCCCCCGCCTGAGACGATCTCCGGTTCGAACCCTTCCGCCCGAAGCCTCTCCACCGCCCGGACCACCGGTTCCAGCACCTCCAACCCCCGCCGCCGCCGGGCCTCGAAGTCGGTGATGTTCATGTGATGGCCCGTGTAGCCCTGGACGCCGGCGTACTCGAGGCCCTCGGTGTCCGCGATCCGGCGGGCCAGGGCGACCGCCTGGTCGTCGTCGGCGATCCCGGTGCGGTGGCTTCCCGCCTCCAGATCGACCAGGACCTTCATCGGACGGCCCGACCGGCGGGCGGCCTCGCCGAGCTGGTCGACGTTGGCGGCGTCGTCGGCGCAGATGATGAAGCCTTCGGCTCTGGCGTTGAGTTCGGCCAGCCGGTCCAGCTTGGGGGCGGTGACCACCGAGGTGAACAGCATCACGTCGGCGAACCCGGCGTCGACCATCACCTCCGCCTCGGCCAGGGTGGCGCAGCAGGGCCCGCGCCCTCCCGCCTCTACCTGGCGGCGGGTGATCTCGACGGACTTGTGGATCTTGGCCACCGGCCGCACTTCATATCCGTGGGCGGCGGCGTGGCGGGCCAGGGAAGCGATGTTGGCGTCCATGAGGTCGAGGTCCACCACCAGAGACGGGGTGCCCAGCTCGTTGCGGGAACCCGGCCGGCCGATAAGCTCCTCGTTCGGCCCCCGCTCTCCCATCGCCATTCAGCCTCCTTGCCCGGCGCCGGCCGAGTATACGGCGGCGGCCCCGCATGCGGCGCCTCGCCCCAAAAGCGCCGCCGCGCTGATCGGCAAAGGAACGAAGTCGGTCAGCGGATCAGATCTCCCACCACGCCGGGTCTTCCGGGGGGTCGTCGGCGGGGGCGGCCTCGGCGGGCGGGTCGGGTTCGTCGGGTATCTCGTACATGGCGCTGATGGCGGAGGTCAGGTAGAGGCGGACCTTTTCGGTGAGCCGCTTCCACCCGTAGGTGTTCAAGGTGTAGCGCATCAGGTCGTCGTGGCTGGAGCGGGGGCGGTGGTCCAGCCGGTGCTTCAACAGATGAGCGATCTCGTTGATCGGCACTTCGTACATGCCGCGGGGTCCCTTCTGCCGCATCACCACCGGCCGGGCGCCCCTCATGCGGACCACCCGCTGGTCTTCGCCGAGCACCGGATTGTCGAACAGGTCGAGTTCTATCTCCTTCTGTTTCAGCAGGAGGTCGGCGGCGATGTCGAGATTGTCCTGCACGGCTTTGGTGACCCGCTTGAACCCTGCGCCCTTCACATACAGCCGGTATGCCCGTTCGAGGGTGACCGGTCCTTCGGCCTCGATGATGCTCCGCAAGCCCGGCAGGTGCTCGAACGGGTGGGTGCTGTTCGGATGCGGAAACCCGCTCTCCGACCATTCGGGGTAGGGCAGCATGGGCGGCGGTTCGTACCGCACTCCCGCCGCGGACGGCCGGCGGGGGGCGGCGGACGGGGCGGGCGCCGCTTGGGGCGGTTCCACCGGGTTGTGGGGGGTTTCTCCCCGCAGGACGCGCACCACGTCGCCCACCACCATTTCCTGGGTGCGAATCTGCGCTTGGAGGGCCCATCCGGCGATATGGGGGGTCAGGATCACCCGGTCGAGGCCGATGAGCGGGCTGTTCGAGGACAGGGGTTCGTTCTCGAAGACATCCAGCCCGGCCCCGGCGATCTTGCCGTCCCGCAGCGCGGACGACAGGGCCGCCTCGTCGACGATCCCTCCTCGGGCGGTGTTGATCAGGAAAGCTCCGGTCTTCATGGCGGCCAGCTCGCGGGCGCCGATCAGGCGGCGGGTGTCGTCGGTCAGAGGGGCGTGGATGGAGATGAAGTCGCTTTCGGCCAGCAGCGCCGCCAGGTCACAGGGGATCACCCCGGCCCCCTCGATGTCCTCTGGGGGCAGGTAGGGGTCGGCGGCCCGCACCGTCATTCCGAAGGCCAAGGCCCGGGCGGCGAGGGCGCGTCCGCCGGCCCCGAACCCGATGACGCCCAGGGCGGCGCCGCCCAGATCCCGGCCCATGAAGGGGTGGGGCGGGCCTTGGCCCTCGGCCTGGACCGAGTTGTGGGCCGCCACGATGTTGCGGGTGAGGCACAGCATCAGCGCCATGGCGTGGTCGGCGACCGCCGCAGCTTGGGCGCCTGCGCCGTTGACCACGGTTATGCCCAGCTCGGCGGCGGCGGCGAGGTCCACCTGCTCCATGCCGACGCCGATCCGGCCGATGACCTTCAGCCCCCGGCATTCGGACAGGGCCGACCTGGAAAGACTGAGGGGCGACAGCTGGAAGAGGAGGGCGTCGGCGCCCTGCACCGCCTCGGCCAGATCCTCCGGCTCAGAAACATGGGCCGTCCGCACCGCACCCGCTTCCTCCAGTTCTCGGAGGGACGCCTCGGTCAGCTCCACAGGGTCGAGGAACACTATGTCGTAGCTCATGCCGGGGGAGATTGTAACGACCCGGCGGGCAAGCTCATCGGGCGGGGAATTGCGTACATCTGTTCGCCATGGGGGAAAGGTTGCGGTCGATTTCGTTATGATAACCCGTTCAGAAGGCTGTTGGGGGGTGTTCAGTTGCCCGCCCCTGCCTTCGCCAACAAAACAAGGTTGCTGATGAGGGATGAACCAGAAAGCATGACGGCGCGGGCCTGCGGGCGGTCATGGCGGGGGGCGGCGGTGTTGGGCTTGGCGGCTTCACTGCTGGCGGCGGCGGCGCCGGCCGGGGCGGCGGACAGGGATCCGTCGCGGCCGCCGGCCTATTCGGCGTGCGTCGGCCCGGCGTTGGAATCGGCGGATTTCAGGGATGTCCGGGGGTCGTTCGCCGAGGATGCGGTGAACTGCCTGTTCCATTTCGGGATCACGAAGGGCCGCACCGCCGAGGAGTTCGACCTCGATTCTCCGGTGCGGCGCTGGGAGATGGCCTTGTTCTTGGCCAGGGCGGCCGAACCGGCGGGGGTATCGCTGCCTCTGGGGGGAGGCGCTCTGTTCGACGATACCGACGGTCTGTTCACCGAAGCCCGCGACGCCGTCTCGCAGATGGTGGAACTGAGGGTCATGTTCGGTTTGGGCGGCGGGTCCTTCGACCCCGACCGGCCGGTGACGCGGGCCGAAATGGCGTTGATCTTGGAGGGGTTTCTGAGGCAGGCGATGGTGGGGCCGGGCGGCGAGGACGTCAACGAGGTCGAAGCAGACGACGACGAGGTGTTCTCGGATCTGGGCGAAGTGACGCTGGGTGAATACACGGCGGTCAACCGTCTGTTCGAGATGGGAATCGTCCGAGGGACGTCGACCGAGAAGTTCTCTCCCGAGGGAACGGTTACCAGAGGGCAGATGGCGGTTTTCATCACCAGGACGCTGGCGCATACGGCGGCCCGGCCGGCGGGGGTGACCATCCAGGCCGCCCCGGGTTCGGGGGCGGACGGCTCGGTGGAGCTGGTGATTTCGGTGCGGGATCGAAACAGCTTGCCCGAGCCTTATGCGTTGGTCGACGTCTTCTCCGCCCGGGACGCCGGGCGTGCTGTCGGCGCCGGCGGGTCGTGTGCGCCGGGGCGGGTAGAAGCGGTGGACGGGGGCGCCCGGCCCTGCGTGATCGAGGCTTCTGACCTGAGAGCCGGTTCGGCGGGCGATCTGACCGTCACCTATTTTCCTGAGGCGACCAGGACGGTGTGGGCCTGGTCCGGCGATGAGGGCGACGAATACGACGAAGACGAGCACCCGTCCGGATCGGTGCGGACCGCGGCGGTGGGCAGCGCGGAGAGGCTCCGGGTCACCGATGACTTGCCTTCCAATGTTCAGTATTCCCGATATGCCGAGTTCGGCCGGCGGGTTTCCTTCACCTTCCAGCTGGTGGACTCGAGGGGGAATCCGGTGCCGGTAAAAGATACCGAGGTATACATTTCTGCAGTGGAAGTGGTCGAACCCCGCCGCTCCGCTGTGCTCGAAGCCAGCGAGTTGAAGCCGCACCTGACCGACGCCTCGGGGCGGGTGGTGCTTTCCTACCGCATGACCGACCCCACTCCGGGCCGCGACAATTTGGGCGACCGCGCCGAGGTGATCCTGAACGTCACCGAGTTGCCGTCCGGATTGGATCTGGACGACAAGACCACCTTCGGGAACGTGGGCGTCTCCGCCGGGTCGAACACCGAGCCGTCGGCGGTGTGGCAGGACGCGGCGGGCGGGGCTTCCCGTCCCTTGGTGCTGACCCAGGAAGTCTCTTATCATCAAGCCTCGAGCGAAGACCGGGGGGCGTATACGAGGATCACCGCCACCCTCACCGACCTGTACGGCGAACCGGATTCAGGGAAATGGATTTCCTTCACCTCCGACGACCCGGACGGGGTCGGAGAGACGCCGGTGCGGCGCAGGACCGACCGCCGCGGGCAGGCTCATCTGAGTTACAACCGCGACTCGGGCGAGAGCGGCGTAGAAACCATCACCGCCGCCAGCGGCAGCAGGACCGCCGAGATCGTCCACTATTGGGTAGAGGCGCCCGGCAGCGCCGCCGCGCCCTTCACCGGACGGCTGCTGGACAAAGACCTCAGCAACAACCGGTTGGTGATCGAGGGGGAAGGGGACTTGGCGGACGCGTTGCTGTTGCTCGCCTATGACGGCAACGACCAGTTCACCGGCCTGGACGGGCTGGCCACCATGACCCGCTTCGAGCAGGATCTGGCCAACACCGGGAAGGAAGACCCGCCCCGCACCAAGGTGGAGCGGGTGCAGGTGAACAGTTACTCCCCCTCATCCGGCGGCGTCAGCCAGTTCACCCTGCTTCCGCCCGCCGAGGACGACAGCGGCTGACCATGAGGCCCCGCAATCGGCGGCGTCAGCCGAATCGTCTCGGGCGGCTCTCGGCGCCGGTCCGCCCAACGCAGCCCTTGTCGTGCTGACCCGGCTCACCGTCCGCAACTTCAAGCGCCTAGAAGAAGTCGAGATCGAGCTGGGCAACCCGGTGGTGTTCATCGGTCCGAACGACTCCGGCAAGACTTCCGCTTTACAGGCCCTCACCCTCTGGGACCTCGGACTGCGCCGATGGACTGAGAAGTGGGGAGATCAAGCGCCGCCGAAGCGGCCCGGGGTGGCCGTCAACCGGCGGGACCTGGTGGGGGTTCCGAGCCTCTCGGCGCGCCAGCTGTGGCGGGAGCTGCGCGTCCGCGCCGTCCACCGCGGCGAGAGCGGACAGCGCACCGAAAACATCCGCATCGACGTCGTCGTCGAGGGGGCGACCGGATCGGAGTCTTGGAAGTGCGGGCTCGAGTTCGACTATATCAACGAGGAGAGCTTCTACTGCCGTCCGCTGCGGACGGACCCGGGCGGGGAGGGGCGCATGCCGGTCATTCGCGAGGCCCTCCGCCCTTGGGTTGCGCTGCTCGGTCCCATGTCGGGCTTGATGTCCAACGAGACGAGGCTCGAACGCGGGGCGATCAACGTCCGGCTGGGAGAGGGCCGCACCGCCGAGGTGCTGCGAAACCTCTGTTATCTGGTGACCGAGATGCCCGACGGGGAAAACAGATGGGGGGAGATATCCGACGACCTGGCCGCGCTTTTCGGGGTGAGTCTCGACCGGCCCCGGCTCATCACCGAACGAGGAGAGGTCGGGCTTACATACGCAACTCGGGCCGGTTCCCGCTTGGATCTCACCGCGTCGGGGCGGGGTATGCAGCAGACACTGCTGTTGTTGTCCTTCATCAGCCTCCATCCCGGCGCCGTACTGCTCCTCGACGAACCGGACGCCCATCTGGAGATCCTCAGGCAGCGCCAGACCTACGATCTGCTCAGCCGGGCGGCCGCCGACAACGGAACCCAGGTGATCTGCGCCTCCCATTCCGAGGTGATGCTCGACGAGGCGGCCCAACGGGGCGCGGTGGTGGCCTTCGTCGGCGCCCCCCATCGGATCGACCATGCGTCCGAGGTGTACAAGGCCCTCCGCGGCATCGGTTTCGAGGACTACTACCAGGCAGAGCTCACCGGCTTCGTGCTCTATCTGGAAGGAGCGACCGACCTGGCGGCGCTGCGCGCCTTCGCCGAGCTGCTCGGACACGGGGCGGCGGCGGTGCTGGAGCGGCCGTTCGTCCACTACGTCGGCGACCGCCCGGTCGAAGCCCGCCGCCACTTCCACGGTCTGAGGGAGGCGCAGCCCGACCTGGCGGGCTATGCCCTGTTCGACCATCTGAACACCGCGCTGGAGGACCGCGGTGACCTGATGGAGCACATGTGGCCGCGCCGGGAGATCGAGAACTACCTGGCGCCCTCCAAGACGCTGATCGGATACGCCCGGCGAGAGGGCGAGAAGGCGGCAGGCGGTCCGTTGTTCGAGGAGGTGGAAACGGCCCGCCGAGTCGAGGCGATGGAAGGGGCCTTGACAGAACATGTGCCGCCGATCGCGCGGCGCGACCCCGACAACCGCTTCTGGCACGCGACCAAGGTCAGCGATGACCTGCTGCCGCAGGTGCTCGACTCCTTCTCCGACGAGATGGGGGCGCCGAATCTGTTCAGGAAGGCGGACTATCACCGGCTGGTCGGTTTCCTCGACCCGTCAGACGTCCACGAGGACGTGATCTTCGTGCTCGACTCCATCCTTGACCAAGCCCGCAAGGCGCGCCCGCGGGTGTAGGCCTTTGGTCCTTCGGCCCCCCGCCGAACGGGTTATGGGGCAAGGAGATAGTGGAAACCGCGGCCTCGGCCGCTCGGCCAACTCGGTTTTACACGCCCGGCTTCGGCCAAGGCCTTGAGGTGGGTGATGGCGGTGGTGTGTGACAAGCCCGTCATCTCTCGGTATTCCGTCGACGAGATCCTCCCGCGCTCCTGCAGCCAGGCCAGGGCGGGAACTTCCGGTTCGCGGGAGGGCTTGGTCCGGAGGGCTTGGCGGGCCGCCCGGCTCAGCACCCAGGCGGGCGGCCCGCCGTCCGGGACGGTCATGGGGGTCAGCAAACTCCCCGCCCCTTCCAGCTCGTATCCGGCGACGCGCCGCAGCGCCCGTTCGGCGTCGTCGCGGCTTCTCTGCAGAAGAGGGGCGCACGAGACCGCCGTCAGGAACGGGGCGCCGGGATTGGAGGCGCGCCATACGACGAGGGCGGCGTCGACATCGTCGAAAGCCTGCCGAGGCCGCAGATCGAGGAAAAAGCGGTATCGATCTTCGTCGGGCCGCCGGCCGGAGAGGACGACCCGAACGGAGGGGCCGTCGATGGGCTCGATGAGGGGAGGGGTGCTCCCGATTCTGATGAGGTCGGTGAACATTCGGTCCACCCCCAGCCCTTCCTGCTCGACCAAGCCCAGCTGGCGAACGGCGTTCATCAGGGTGCGGTACCTGGGCGCGGAGGGGTGGGTGATGATGTTGTCGGAGGTGATGTTCCGCATCAGCCCGCCGGGTGAGGTCACGCGGAGCTCATGGCCGATATGCTCCACGACGGTCGGCGCTGGGTCGGTCCAGTCGCGGTGGCACACCCCGTTGAGGATGGCTTCCCGCAGCGACCGCTGCGGAATGGCGCGCTCCCGGTGTACGCCGAAGCCGTTGGTGATCTCGGTCGCGGGGTTGTTGCGAACGGCCGCCGCCTCTACGCGGTCTAGCTCCTCCAAGAGGGAGAGGCCGGGCTCGTATATACGGACGCTCGACGGTCCGCCGGGCACCTCACGATAGGTGTAGTCCAGGGAGGGGTTGCCGCCGCTCGTGAGCAGGATGCGCCCCGCTTCGTTGAGATACTCGGTGTTCTCGAAGACGAGCCCGAGCCGCCTGAGCAGATCCCGGAGGGCGAGGGAGGCCTTGTCGGCGTCGATCTGGGCCAGCCGATCCCTGAGTATCTGTTCCGTTCCTCGGGCAACAGCGTCGAAGGGCACCGCCGAACGCTGATAGGAAGGGTCGGCCGCCGCCCCGGCGAAGATCCCCCGCAGGAGTTCTGTGCTCGTTACCTCCACGCAGGCCTTGCCCAGCCGATGCCGGTACTTTCCCCGAAAGGGCACCGGCTCTATGGCTTGAGGGACGGAGATGACCAGCAGCTGCTTGCCCCTGACTCCGGCGGCGCGGATGTTGACCGTGAGCCGCCGGTCGGTCAGCTCGTAGATGCGGGTCCGCAGCCAGTCGGGGTGGGTGTCGGCGCCGATCAGCTCGCCGGTTCGTCCGTCGACGCCTACGATCAGAACCCCTCCGCCGGCGGTGTTCGCCATGCAGGCCGCTTCCTGGGCGAGTTGGCGGGCGGCTGGTTCGTTCTGGGGTGAGCCGGGGCGAATTGCACCGTTCGAGCGCCGCCCGGCTTCCTCCTTGAGATCGATAGAGGCCGATTCGAGTTCGTCGGGGTCATAGCCGCCGGCTGCCAGGGCGGTGAGCACGCGGTCCACCTCGGCGTCGAGGGAGGGCGGGTCGAAAAACTCAAAGGGCGGCCCTTGCATGGGCAGAACTTTACTTTTGTACTCGAGAAAAGTAAAGCCGGGGGGCGGGTGGGGGCCTTTCTTTACTTTTGTGCTTGGGAAAAGTAAAGCCGGGGGGCGGGTGGGGGCCTTTCTTTACTTTTGTGCTTGGGAAAAGTAAAGCCGGGGGGCGGGTGGGGGTCTTTCTTTACTTTTGTGCTTGGGAAAAGTAAAGCCGGGGGGCGGGTGGGGGTCTTTCTTTACTTTTAGGGCCTGCAGTCGAGGGTGCCGCGAGCCTGGCGCCGGCGGGGCTCAGGATCGGCGCCAGCGCCCGGCCCGGTACTCCTCGACCCACCGCCGGGAGCTGCGCCACTGGCCGTCGGGGCCTCGGACAGCCTTCAGCCGGCCGCGGGCGGCGGCGGCGCGCAGGGCCGGGAGCTTCAGATCGGGGCTGGCGAGGGCGGTGAGGGGCGCCGGCCGGTCCTCTTCGTCCGCGGCGGGGGCCGCGTACCGGTGGAGGCCGTTCAGGACGGCCCGGGCGAGCATGGCGCCCAGCATGGCCGGGCGGCCGGCGTCGGCCCGGCGGAGCGCCTGCAGATAACGCTCGCGGTCCCGCTTGTAGATGACGGCGGGCGGGTAACCCAGCCGGACGAGGATCAGGTTGAGCAGCAGCCGCCCCGTCCGCCCGTTGCCGTCGAGGAAGGGGTGGATCTGCTCGAACCGGCAGTGCATGGCGGCGAGCTGCTCAGGAAAATCCAGGGAGCGGGGGTCGAGCCGGTCGGCCTCCTCGACCCAGGCCGTCATCTCGGCGTCGATGAGCGGCCAGGACACGGGCGTCATACCGCTGGGGAAGGGGCGGATCTCATGGCGGCGGTAGGACCCCGCCCCTTCGAATTCATCGGCGTGCGGGTGGGGGGCCGCCGCCCACACCGGCGCCATCACTTTGTGATGGACCATGCGCACGTCGGCCAAGGCGAGGAGGGGGCCGGCCGGCGGCGCCCCGGCCGCCTGGTCGTACACCCACTGCACTGCGTCGGCGCAGCCTTTGACCTCCAAGTACTCGCGCAGCTCTCGGTTGCCCACCGCCCGCCCTTCTTCGAGGAGCTTCTCCACCTCCCGCAGCGACAGGGTGTTGCCCTCGAGGGCGGTGGAGTGGTGGGTTTCGTGAATCCATGTGCTCCTCCAGAAGGGGTCGGCCAGGGCCGGGCCGGGGCGCCGCCCCATCCGGCCCCGGAGCTCCTCGATCTGGACGGACAGCCGCCGGTAGATGTCGCGGTAGCGGGGGCGGCCCCGCCCGGACGGCCCTTGAAACTGTTCAGCCATTGCCAAAATCATAACAAGCGAACAATTTTCCACCTCCCCTTGTGGCCGATCCCCCCGCGCGGCCCAGTCGAAATTGTTGAGTTCAGGCAATTTTAATTGTACAGAACTGCAGACTCGGGATGCTTGGGAGGGAACCGGGGGTCTGGGGCGCGGGGCCGGTCAGGCGAACAACCCGTCTCCCAGGAACCGGTTCTCGTCAGGGACGCCGGGCAGGGCGAAGAAGAAACCTCCCCCCTCGGGCAGGATGTATTCCTCCAGCGGCTCCCCGGTCAGCCGGTTCTGAACCGCCAGAAAACCGCTGCTCATGCTGCGCTGGTAGGAGACGAACGCCAGACCCATGTCCAGCCGCCCGGCGGCGTCGAAGCCCCGGGTGTAGGAGAAGCCGCGGCGGAAGATCAGGTTGTCCAGGCTTTCCGGGGTGCGGGGGTTGGCCAGCCGGATATGGGCGTCCAAAGGGGTGCGGCGCCCGGCGGGGTCATCGGAGAAGTCGGGCAGGTCGGTTTCCGCCTGCATCTCCAGCGGGGCGCCGGTGTCCTTGTGACGGCCGATGATCGCTTCCTGTTCGGCCAGGGGGGTGCGGTCCCAGAACTCCACGAACATGCGGATCACCCGCACCGCCTGATAGGTCCCCCCCGTCGCCCAAGCCGGCTGAGGATCCCCCGGCTGCACCCAGACATATCGGTCCATCGCCGCCCGGTCGCGGGAGTCCAGGTTGGCTGTTCCGTCCTTGAAGCCCAGCAGGTTGCGCGGAGCTCCGGCCCCGGCCTGTTCGGCTTCCGCGCCCCGGGTGTACCCCTCCAGCAGCCAGTGCAGCACCAGGTCGCGCCGCCGCCGCCGCATGAGCTGGCGGAGGGCGAATGCCAGGGTGTCGGGATGGCCGGCGTCGATGTTGAACAGCACGTCCCCGTGGGTGCGTTCGGGGTCCAGCCGGTCGTTGGCCAAGAAAGGCATGGGCGCCAGCTCGGTGGGAAGGCGGTCGGCCAAGCCGTACCGGTCGTCGAACAGCGACGACCCCACGCTCATCACGATGCTCAGATCGTCCGGGGAAGGCTGCGCCCCCAGCAGGCCGGAGTCGACGGGGGGGAAGGCCTCGCCCCGGATGGCGGGCGGGCGGCCTGACATCAGGCCCTGGATCTCATCGGTGATATCCCGGAAGGTGTCTTCCAGGGCCGCCCGGTCGGGAGACAGCACCTTGAAAGCCGCCATCATTCCCAGGGCGGGCACCGCGGGCGGGGCTATCCCGGTCTGATGCTCCCCGTAGAACTCCACGAACTCCGGGGCTGCGCTCTCCGCCCGGGGTTCTTCCTCCCCTGCGCACGCGGCCAGCCCCGCCCCGCCCAGCAGGGCCGCCCCGCCCGCCGCCCCCGTTTTGAGGAACTCCCGCCGGGTCAGACCGGGGCAACCGGGCGGGGAGCTCTGCGCCATCGAAGCCCTTACTTGAGATCCAAAGCGCCCGCCGTCAGCGAAATGTTCTCGGACAATCCGGCCAGCTGCGCTTTGAGCAGGTCTATGGTGCCGTTGCTGATGGTCGCCGCCGGGCAGAGGGGAGATGGGTAGGGGTCGTTCTCCTGGCAATAGAGAACCCAGCCGTCCCCGTCCCGCAGATCGGCCAGAGTGGCGTCCAGCTCATCGAATCCGGCGTTGATGCGCTCCAGCAGTTCCGGATCCGCTTCCTCCAAGGCGGGGGTCAACAGTTCGACCACAGCCTGGGCGCCTTCCAGGTTGGCGTTGAAATCCCAGAGGTCGGTCTTGGAATAGCGATCCTCTTCCCCGGTGATCTTACCCTGCGACACCTCCTCCACCAACTCGGCCGCCCCCACGGCCACCGCCGCCGGAGGCAGCTCCAAGCCGGTCATCTCCTCTTTGAGGATTTGCAGGTCGGCGTCCAGCCGGTCGGCGAACGGGGCCCCGCCCTCGGTGGTTTCCAACTCGAAGAGGATGTATTCGAGACGGTGCCAACCGGTGAACTCAGGGTCGTCGGGGCCGGCGAAGTCGTCCACCCGGCTGTCTACCGCCCCGTCTATTTCTTCGATCAATCCGGCGATCGGTTCGATCCGCTCCCACTCCACCCGGGCCGGGGCGTATGCACTGCGGGCGGCTTCCAGGTCCCCGGCCCGCACCGCGTTGGTGAACACCAGGTTGTTGGCGATCATGGCATCGATCTGCTCCGTTACGTATTCCTTGTACTGCTCGACCGCCTGCTGCACCAGCGGATTGTCGGTACCCCCCTCGAACTCTTCCAGCGACAGCCCGGTGGCCGATCCCGAGCCGCTGGCCGAGGCCGAACCCGAGATGGAGTCCCCGCCGATGGTGCGCACCTCCGCCCCGTCGTCGCCTCCGCACGCGGCCGCGGCCAACGCCAACACCGCCGCCAAAAACGCCGCTTTTCTGATGGTCATAGGCATGAACAGCCCTCCTGATCCGATGTTTGTTAGGTTACCCTAATATTTTATCTTAGGCAATGCGAACTGATTCGTATTCTGGGCGCTCGACCGGCGAAGCCCGCCGGACGGGGATGCCGGGGGAAGGCAGAACCCGGCAAGCCCGATGCGGCCGAACGGGTTGACGGACAGGGTGCGGCGCCGCCTCCGGCGATGGTGTTCGAGCATGGACCGATGCGCCGCGGCCGCGGCGGGCCGAGGCGGCGGACGCGGGTCGGGCGGTCCCTTTCCGCAGGAGGCCGGCAGGTGCTAACTTTCTCAACTGTGATCCAGAGGATGGATATAGGAAGTATGAGGAGGACCGCGCCTTGAAGTACACCGCCCCCGCCTCCGTCGAAGAGGCCGTCTCGGTTCTGGCCGCCGGCGGCGCGCAGGTGTACGCGGGGGCCACCGACTTCATCCCTCAGCTGCGGATGGGCCTCCCCGAGCCGGAGTGCGCGGTGGACCTGAAGCGTATCGACCGGTTGGTCGATATTCGTCTGGACGGGGGGGCCTGGGTGATCGGCGCCGCCGTCCCGTCCGTCCGCCTCACCGAAGAGGAGCAGCTGGCCGCCGACCTGCCGGGGTTGGTGGAAGCCGCCGCCCTGATCGGGTCGGACCAGATTCAGAGCCGGGCCAGCCTGGGGGGCAACCTCTGCAACGCCTCCCCGGCCGCCGACAGCGTTCCGGCCATGGTGGTCAACGAAGGCCGGGCGGTGATCGCCGGCCCCGCCGGGGAGAGGACCGTTCCGGTCGGCTCGGTGGTCACCGGGCCCGGGCAGACTTCGCTGGCTCCGGGGGAGCTCGTGGTGGAGCTCGAGTTCGACCGCCCGCCCGCCCGCACCTCCGACGCCTATCTGCGGTTCATTCCCCGCACCGAGATGGACATCGCGGTGGCCGGGGCCGCCGCCCGCCTGTCGCTCGACGAAGCGGGGCGGTGCACTGCCGCCGCCGTAGCCTTGGGGGCGGTGGCGCCCACCGCGGTCAGGGTTCCGGACGCAGAAGCCGCCTTGACGGGGCGGCCCCTCACCGACGAAGCGCTGGCGCAGGCGGCGGCGGCGTGCGGGGCCGCCTGCAGCCCCATCGACGACAAGCGGGGCACCAAGGCGTACCGCCGCCGGGTGGCCGGGGTGCTGGCAGTCAGGGCCCTGAAGCTGGCCGCCGCCCGAGCCGCCGCCCGCCGGGGCCCGCGATGAGCACTATCCGACAGACGAGGACACCCGCATGAGCAGCACCCCCGTAACCTGCACCATCAACGGCGACCAAGTCGAGTTCCTGTGCCAGGGGCATCAGACGCTGCTCGACGCCCTCCGCGATGCGGCGGGCCTGACCGGGGTCAAGGAGGGCTGCGCCACCGGCGACTGCGGCGCTTGTTCGGTGATCCTCGACGGGCGGCTCACCTGCTCGTGCCTGGTATTGGCGCCGGAGGCGGACGGCGCCGACATCGTTACGGTCGAGGGCATGGCAGGCCCCGGCGGGCTTCATCCTCTGCAGGAGGCCTTCCTGGAGGGGGCGGCCCTGCAGTGCGGGGTATGCACCCCCGGGTTCTTGGTGGCGGGGAAGGCTCTGCTGGACCGCAACCCCGACCCCACCGAGGAGCAGGTGCGCTACGCCGTCGCCGGGAACCTGTGCCGGTGCACCGGCTATGACAAGATCGTGCGGTCGATACTGGCCGCGGCCGCTGACATGAGGGCGGCTTCGGAGCTGAAGGAGAAGGTGTGACTGCAGCAACCGGTTCTACTATCACGGTCGACCCCGACCCCGGTTACAAGTGGGTGGGGACCCGCCCCGTCCGCCATGACGGCCTCGACAAGGTGACCGGCCGCGCCCGCTTCGGGGCTGACCTGTCCCTGCCGGGGATGCTGATCGGAGCGGTGCTCCGCTCGCCCCACCCCCACGCCCGCATCCGGTCGATCGACGTTTCCGCCGCCGAAGCCATGGAAGGCGTGAAGGCGGTGGTTACGGGTGATGACTTCCCGTTGCTGGAAGCGGAGGCGGGCGCGGGCGGGGAAGGAGAGGTGGATTACCGCGACCTGTGCCGCAACATCATGGCCCGTGACAAGGTGCTCTACGAGGGCCACGCCGTGGCGGCGGCGGCGGCCACCTCGCGCCGGGCGGCGCTGGCGGCCTTGGAGGCCGTAGCGGTCGACTACGAGGTGCTGCCCCATGTGGTGGACGTGGAAGAGGCGATGGCGCCCGGCGCCCCGGTGCTCCACGAGGACATGTTCACCGAGGGGGTCGATCCGGCCCCCGAGTCGCCCTCCAACATCGCCTCCCGCTGCCTGTACGAAAGGGGCGATGTTGCGGCGGGCTTCGCCGAGGCGGATGCGGTGGTGGAGCGGGAGTTCACCACCCGCCCCGTCCATCAGGGCTACATCGAGCCGCATGCGGCGGTGGCCGACGCCGGGGAGGACGGGCGCTCGGTGATCTGGTGCTCCTCCCAGGGGCATTTCATGGTGAGGACCTACACGGCGAAGCTTCTCGGATGGGAGCCGTCGCAGATCAAGGTGATTCCGGCCGAGATCGGCGGCGGGTTCGGAGGCAAGACCACCGTGTACATCGAGCCGGTGGCGGCGCTGCTGTCGAAGAAGGCCGGGCGCCCGGTCAAGATGGTCATGACCAGAGACGAGGTGTTCAGAGGGACCGGGCCGACCTCCGGTTCCAAGATGCGGGTCAAGTTGGGGGCGCGCCGGGACGGCAAGCTGGTCGCCGCCGAGGCCTGGCTGGCCTATCAGGCGGGAGCTTTCAAGGGGTCTCCGGTGCAGATGGGCGTCATGTGCATGCTCGCCCCCTACGACGTCCCCAACTTCCGGCTCGAGGGCTTCGACGTGGTGAACAACATGCCGAAGACGGCCGCCTACCGGGCGCCGGGCGCTCCGATATCGGCCTTCGCCTCCGAGACCCTCCTCGACGAGCTGGCCAGGAAGCTGGAGATGGATCCTCTGGAGTTCCGGCTCCGCAATGCGGCCGAAGAGGGTACGCAGGCGGTCTACGGGCCCCGCCACCGCCGGATCGGATACCGCGAGACGGTGGAGGCGCTGGCCGGCCACCCCCACTATTCGGCGCCGCTGGGCCCCAATCAGGGCCGGGGGGCGGCCAGCGGGTTCTGGTTCAACTTCGGCTCCAACTCGAGCGCCACCGTGCACATCAACGAGGACGGCGGCGCAACGGTCATGACCGGCAGCCCCGACATCGGAGGCAGCCGGGCGTCGATGGCGTTGATGGCGGCCGAGGAGCTGGGAATCGACGTCTACCGGATCACCCCGGTCGTGGCCGACACCGAATCGGTCGGATTCACGGACATGACCGGGGGCAGCCGGGTCACCCACGCCACCGGAATGGCGGTGATCGAAGCCTGCCGCAAGGTGGTGGCCGATCTGCGGGCCAGGGCGGCCAAGATCTGGGGGGTGGATGCGGACGAGGTGGAATGGGTGGACGGACGGGCCCAGCACGTCGATGGCGGCCGGCCCCCCCTCACCACCGAGGAGCTGGCCGGCTCGGCGGCTCAGACGGGCGGCCCCATCACCGCCTCCGCTTCGCTCAACGCCCGGGGGGCGGGGGCGGCCTTCTCGACCCAGGTGTGCGACGTGGAGGTGGACCCCGAAACCGGGGCGGTGACCATCCTCCGCTACACCACCGCCCAAGACGCAGGCCGCGCTATCCATCCGAGCTACGTGGAAGGGCAGATGCAGGGCGGCGTGGTGCAGGGCATCGGCTGGGCGCTCAACGAGGAGTACATCTTCGACCGCGAGGGGGTCATGGAGAATCCGGGGTTCCTCGATTACCGGATGCCGGTGGCCTCCGACCTGCCGATGATCGACACGGTGATAGTGGAGGTACCCAATCCGGGCCACCCCTACGGGGTGCGGGGGGTGGGCGAGGTGGGCATCGTCCCGCCCATGGCGGCCGTGGCCAACGCCGTCTACGACGCCGTCGGCTGCCGGATGGAAGAGCTGCCCATGTCGCCCCCCAAGGTGCTGGCCGCCATCGAAGCCAACGGGGATTAGCCGGCCGATGGCCAGGGTCTTCGTGGGCTCGGCCCTGCGCCGTTTCACCGGGGGGGCGGAAGAGGTCGAGGTCGAGGCCGGCACGGTCCGAGGGTTGATCGACGAGCTGGAAAAGCGCTTCCCCGGCTTCGGAGAGCAAGTGGCCTCCTCCGGGGCGGCGGTGGCCGTCGACGGGGAGATCATGGCGGACGCCCTCTACGAGCCGGTGCCGCCCGGCGCCGAAGTCCATTTCCTCCCCCCCATAGGCGGCGGCTGAAGAACCCATGGCCCGCGACGCGGTCGTCGTCGGCGCCGGCCTCCCCGGTCTCTTGGCCGCCTGGCGGCTGGCGCAGGGAGGGATGGACGTGGTGGTGCTGGAGCGCCGGACGACGGCGTCGGAGTCCAGCGCGCTGGCTGCCGGCCACGTACCCCAGGAGTCGATCTCGCCCGTCAACCTGGCCGTCCTCCGCCGGACCCGGGCGGTAGTCGACGAGCTCGACCGGGCCACCGGCGGGGTGGTTCGGTTCCATGAGGTAGGCGGGCTGCAGCTGGCGGCCGGCCCCGACGGCGCCGAGGTCTTTCGCGCCCGGGCAGAGCAGGCCGCCGGGTTGGGGGCGGCGGGGGAGTTCCTCACGCCGCAGGAAGCAGCGGCGCGTTGGCCGAACCTGGCCTGCGGTGATCTGGCGGGCGCGTACTACACCGCCGGGGACGGGTTCGTGCGCTCCCTGAACCTGGCGGCTGCCCTGGCGGAGATGGCCCGGCAGGCAGGGGCGGAGATATGGGAGGGGTGCCCGGCGGAGCGGATAACGTTCGGCGGCGGGCGGGTGACGGGAGTCGAGGCCGGCGGCGGGGCGGTCTCCGCGCCGAGGGTGCTGGCCGCGGCGGGGGCGTGGTCGGGTCCGCTGCTGGCCCGGAGCGGCCTCCGCCTCCCCGCCAAGAGCTTCGTGCTGCAGGCGGTGATCCTGGCGGGCGCGGGCGGCTGGGTCGGGCTGCCGTTCCTGTCCGAGTTCGAGGCCGGCTATTACGCGATGCCCCGCGCCCCCGGGGCGCTCCTGCTGGGCCTCCCGCCCGCCGACGTGGATGTGGACGCGGATCGGTTCTCCCGCCTCCCCGACCCGCAAGCGGCGGCCCGGTATGTTCAGTTGCTCTGCCGCCGGGTTCCCTCCCTGGAGGGGTCCCGGCTGGCGGGCGGCTGGGCGGGGGTGCTGACCTCCGCCCCGGACGCCTGGCCGCTGGTGGGCCGCTTCGGACCCGAAGGCCTGTACACAGCAACCGCCTTCGGCGGCGGCGGTGTCCAGCGGGTCGCGGCCGCCGAAGCCGCCGCCCAGCTGATGCTGGGAGAAGAACCCTTCTACGACATCCGCGCCCAGGAGGCCTCCCGCTTCGACGGCTACGACGGATCCCCCTTCGACTTCCGCGAAGGCCCCTTCTACTACCGCGACAACCAAACCGCCCAACTCTGGTAGCGCCCCGGTCGTACGTGAAACTTGGCAGGAGTCGAAAAGAGTGGTATGCTCCTCAACGATGGACGATTTGAGCCGCCGCCGCCGCTACAGGAACCCCCCCATTGAAGAGGCCGTTTGTGAGTTGGCCTTTGCGCCTAGACGGACATGGGATCTGACGATTCCTGGTAAGCTCCATAATGAACTGGGCGATGAATATACAGGTACGCCGCGAGAGCAAAGGATAATAGGTGTAGGATTGGAGGCCCGAGAAGGTACTCCACCTCATGTTAAATTAGGCGACGAATTAGCAAAAGTACAGCTCGTAACAAAAAATGGCAAAAGGGGTATAGGAGTTGGGCAGGATTTGCTCAGTGTTCATATGTTGCGACCGTATCATGATCCCGATGGTTCTGGACCAAGTGGATGGAGCGAATTCTATGACCGAATAATGGCGGCTTTGAGAGCTTATTGGAAGGTAACAGAGCCAGTTGGAGTTAATCGAGTGGGTGTTAGATATATAAATATCATAGATATACCATTAGATTCAGATATTGGAATCTATATAAAAAGTGCCCTACCTAAGGTGGAAGAACTACCCGATAATCTAACCAATTTCTTTAATCGGTTTGAGTACATTTACGATGACGATATCAGATTAATATTGTCTCAGGGGGTTTTGCCGCCAAGCTCTGATAAATCAATCCCATTGTTACTAGATATTGATGTTATTTGGGGTAGTGTAGAGCCTGCCACGTTAGACTTTTCTATGGATAAAATAAAGGAATTACATGCTCGTGAGAGGAGGTCATTTGAAGCTGTAATAACTGACAAAAGTAGGGAGCTTTTTGATGTTGAATAAGATTCACACGGCTGAGGATAGTACTAGGCCTACACGGGTTTTGACCTATGATAACTTAGTTAGCAACAGGGGGCAATCGGGAACTGCTCACCATTATAGAGTTGCCCTAGTCAAAAAAAATCGATCATTGGCTTTTGGCTCTGCTAAAGGGCCACAAGAGAAAATAGCTGAATCCTACTTGAAACCGTTATGGGGTGGATTAACCGTGAATAGCTTGAGGTTAATTAGCTTTGTTAGCGACCATCTAAACGTGCGTTTTGAAAGGCAATCTGTAAGTGATACTTCTCTAGAGATGCCACAAAAACTGTCAGCCCTCCTTATTAGGACAACAGAAGAAAGAAGATTCACAAGAGAATTACAATGGGCTTTTGATAAAGACCCTATAGAGGATGGTATGATTCATCCTGCAGAGAATATCATAGATAAGGCATTGGTATCAATAAACGAACTAACAGTGCTGAGTTTATTGAGGGATATCTGCTTGAATCAAGACAACCCAGATTTGGCATCCTCAGTTTTGCGTTGTGTGGGCCGGAAAGACAACATAGGGACAAGCTCTTGGCGCGTTGCGCTGGTGCGCGAGGGGCTATCGTCAGGTGATTTAGAAATAAGGGATGCAGCTGCCCAAGCAGCGGATTGGTGGGCAGATTCAGATTCAGAGATCATCAATATTCTTGATGCCCATTCTGAACCAGTATGGTGGCTTCAAAACTATATTAGGGATATTATAGATCACCATGTCAAGTAGTGAATATCTGGCTAGAGGGATATCGCTCGCTAAGTGGGATGCTAAGCGAAATCATAATAAATGGGGCCTAGGCCTTGACGAAATATCTGCTGATGCAGTTGTGGACTTGCGTACGAAGAACAATAGTTTATCTCTATGGAAATGCGGCGATGCGACAGAATCTGAAATAGAGGAGGTAGCCCTGGCTCTTGTCGCGGCAAATAAACATGTTGATAAGCTTGATCTAGCTTGGATACACGAAGATGACTTACGAAGGAATAACCAGAATTACATGAAAACAAAAGGAGACACACCAGTCATACAATTGACAGACAAGCATATTGACGTAGTACAATTGGACTACAGTCGACTTGGGACGATAGCTCATTGTGTCAGAACAGCGATTGACAACGGCCAATGTATCCGAGTGCCTAAACCTTGAGTCAGAGAAATTCTCGTGGAGGCCGTTCGGCAAAACAGGATAGCGCTTGACGACTTACAAGAACGTGTCCAGGCTGAAGTGGGAAGGTTCCTGTGAGCTTGTTCAGGGAAGCGCCGGCAGTGCGGGACGGGTAACCTCCGGCGGTCAACGAAGGTGAGGGAGGCAGGCTTGGGTTTGGATGCGAAGACCGAGGCGCAGAGGGCGGTCGGCCAAGCCGGGGACGATCTGATCCGGTTGAGTCATGGCTATTGCGGAGACGGCCTTCGAGGAGGTGCGGTCGGCGGCTTCGGTGGCCGGGGCGCTCGAGCGGGCCGGCTTCGAGGTCGAGATCGGTTGCGGGCGTCGGACGTGGGGCCCGCTCCGGGCGGCGCCCTGCCCGGAATGGGCGGCCGAGGGCCGCACCGTGATCGCCGCCGCCGTCTGTAGAACCTAATACTAGGCCGATATCCTGGGGTTTTATCGAGCGAAGCAGATAGTTGCGGGGGGGGGGGGCCGGTGTTATAATGAGCGGCCCCGGCCTTGTTGGTCTTAGCCGGGCAGCGTTCGCAAAGAGAGGAATCGTGCTCTGATGGTGGTGTTTGGTATGCGGCGGCGGTCGTGGTCGGCTGTTGCGGCGGTGTTGGGTTTGGTGGCTTCGTTGTTGGCGGTGGGGTCGCCGCCGGTGTCTGGCGTTGCGGGCGAGGCCGATAACGAGCCGGTGTATTCGGCGTGTGTGGGCCCGGCGTTGGAGTCGCAGGGTTTGGTGGATGTGGTGGGGTCGTTCGCCGAGGACGCGGTGAATTGTTTGGCGCATTTCGAGGTGACGCAGGGCCGGACGGAGACGACGTACGATCCGGGGGCCCCGGTGCTGCGGTGGCAGATGGCTTTGTTCTTGAGCCGGGCGGCGGGTCCGGCCGGGATCGCGTTGCCGGCGAACCCGGAGGTGGGGTTCACGGACACCGGCGAGGTGTTCGAGGAGGGCCGCACCGCGATTGCGCAGATGGCGCAGTTGAGGGTGATGCGGGGCCGGAGCTCGACGTCGTTTCGTCCGAACGAGCCGGTGTCGCGGGCGGAGATGGCTGAGATGTTGGATTCGTTTTTGGCCGAGGCTGAGAAGGCGTCTGGTTTGGGGTTGGGCGCTTTGGGCGGCAACGGCGCGGCGCTGTCGGATGTGGCGCCGGATGATGAGGTGTTCTCTGATATCGGGGGCGTGACTCGGGGTCAGCATGCGGCGGTTCGGCGGATGTTCGAGGCGGGGGTGGCTCGGGGGACGGCTGATGGGTTGTTCAATCCGGGGGGTTTGGTTACGCGGGCGCAGATGGCGGTGTTCATCACGCGGATGCTGGCGCATACGGCGGCCCGCCCAGCGGGGTTGACGATCCAGGCCGCCGAGCAGGCGGCGACGGTGGGGGATTCGGTGGAGTTGGCGATTTCGGTGCGCGACAACGACTTGGCGCCGATGCCGGATGCGTTGGTGGATATGTTCTCGGCTGCGGATCCGGATGAGGCGTTCGGGGAAGACGGACGGTGCTCGGACGAAGGCGTGTCCCAGGTGGGCGGCGTCGGGTTGTGCCAGGCGGCTCTGGGTGATGCGTCGACCGACCCGTCCGGCGATATCGAGGCAACGGCGAGCGACCTGAGAGAATCGACGACTGTATGGGCCTGGACCGGCGCCGCCGGCGATGTCTTCGACAACGATGATGTGTCTTCGTCTTCGGCGTCGATCACGATCACCAAGCCCGGGATCAAGCTGATGGTGACCGACGACATGCCGGAAGGGGCCACGTCATTGGAGTTCGGCGGTCGGGTGGTGTTCACGCTGCAGGTAGTGGACGAGGACGGCAAGGCAGTCGCAGTCGAGGACGTGTCGGTGAGGGTGGCCGCGGCCGAAACGCAGGTGAACGCAGGGTCCGACCCGGCTGCGGAATCAACTCAGAGGTCGACTTCGGTGTACAAGACCGACGCTTCAGGAGAGATCGAGTTGTCTTACCGCCAGACCGACCCGCGGCCGGCGAGCAACAACACGGGCGACTCGGCTCGTCTGGATTTGGATATCACCCCGCTGGGCGACTCGGCGTTGGAGCTGGCGGACAAGACCACCCTGGAGAAGGCCGGGGCGGAGTCCGGGACCGATGCGGAGGATGCGGCGGCGGTGTGGAGGGACTCGTCTCCGGTGCCCACCGCCCTGACCCTCTCCCAGGCGGTCGAGTACCGTGAAGCCTCGGCCGTCGGCAACGGTGTGCCGCACATGATCACGGCCAAGCTGACCGACCAGTACGGCCAAGGAATCGGGAGAGCCCAGATATTCTTCCGCTCCGATGACCAGGAAGGCGTCGGCGCCGAGGGCGACGGCCTCACGGTCAGCAAGGACGGTCATGACGAATATGTCTTCTGGCAGGACGGTACCCGGTATGCCGTAGATTGTGATTTTCCCGTCCTTACTTTCGACAACCTTCCCTTGGAGAACGGTCTGACTGCCTTCAGGTGCTTGGAAGGAGAACCGAGGAACTCCAACCGGCGGACCACCCGGTCCAACGGCGAGGCGGTTTTCAGCTACAGCCGGGACAGCGACGAGATGGGCATAGAGACCATCTGGGCTTCCTATGAGTTGCCTCGCGTTGCCGGCGCCGCAGCCGAGACGCTGGTGAGCAACCGCATCTACCACTACTGGGCAAAGTCGGCGGACAGTGGATCGGTGTCCGGCCGCTTGCTGGTCCGCGACGCCGACGCCAACCGGGCGGTCATCTATGGGCCGGAAGGTCCGATGGTGTTCGCATATGACAGCAACGACCATCTGAACAGCCTGGACGGCCCAGACAGGTATGACAACTTCCACGAGCAAATGGGCCGGTCGGAGGACGCCGGGCCCCCCACCCATCTCCGAGTGGATGCATACGAGGACAGGGCCAAGACGGTGAACCAACTGACCCTGAGCGGCGAGCAGGGGCATCAGCCCTCGACCGAAATAGTTGAACTGCTGGGCGAAAGCTCTCGTATGGCGGCCTCGAACACTGGTGTGATCGCGGTCAGTGCGGGCGACGGCCAGGTGTTCGTGTTCGACGGCGCGGACGACGCGACTCCCCAAGTGTTGGACGAGACAGAGAACGGTGCCTTTACCTTGGGGCATGATCTAGCTATAAGCGACGACGGCGCGGTGATCGTGGCCAGCGACCCCTATTACTTCTCGGGGTCCTACGGCGACGGTGTCTACGGCGGGATCGTCCTCATCTATACCCGAGGAAGTAACGGCCTCTACACGCAGACTGCCATGCTGACCGATCGAGAGAGTGCTCCCTGGATGTTCAAACAGGAGACCGGGAGCGATACCCATGAATTCGGCAGCGGGGTCGATATCTCCGGCGACGGGCGAACGATCGCCGTTGCCTCGCCGGGCGACCAGCGCAGTGTGGAGTCGACCAATAATTGCGAGCTCTACGTAGAGCGCGACCGCGAAATAGCTCTTGTCCTCCCCGAAACGGGCGAGCTTTACCGCCGTACTATCACCGTCCGGGAGAGGGTAGAGTTCGTGGTCCCTGGGCTATGCATCGAAGGTTATGTGCGCGTGTTCGAAAGGCCGAACAGCGGTTGGGCCGACGACGGGGGCGGCGACACCGACACCTCCTTCGGCCTGATCGCATCGTATAAAGCCTTGGTCGGCTCGAATCTTGGGGTCAGCGTTTCCGACGACGGCTCGGTGGTGGCTGTCGGCTCTCCGGGCATTACCAGCACCGACGATGTGATAGATGCGGGCGGGGTCTATGTTTGGGTGAGGCCGGGCAACGGGTGGCCTACCTCGTCTGCCAAGGGCGCAACCGCCAAATTGACCCTGGCCGGCGCCGATGCGGTCTCGGCCACGGAGGAACTCCGCCGACTCGGGCAGGACAACATTTGGCGCGCGGATCTGTTGGGCCGCAGGGTGGGCGCCGGAGCGCGTGTATCGGGCGACGGCTCGACGGTCGTCTTGCCGGGCTTCAACGATTTCATCGATGGCCCAGATCGAGAATCGTTCCGGCAGGAGCTGTACGTGTTCAACCGGCCCGCCGGAGGCTGGGACGGCGACACTTCCGATTACGAAGTGCTGACCCCCGACGCCGAGGCGCCCCGGCCTTCTGTCGAGAAGACGATCACCGAGACCCGAGTCTCAACAGGGCCGAATCCGGGGGACTACGACAGCGGGACACTCCACTCCCGCCGGTTGGAGTTGCCCGACACCTCGCAGGACGATAACTTCGGTGCATGGGTCGATGTCAACGACGACGGCAACGAGGTGATATCGGGGCGCTTCCTGTGGGATGGAGGCGACTATCGCGGCTCGGTGGTCCTTTTCGCCCGAGGTCCGAGCGGCGGCTGGTCGATGAACAGCGATTTCATCGGCGCCGCTCCGGGCGACGGATACGGCCGTTACGCCGTCTTCGCCGGCGACGACGCGATAGCAGCCATGTACCGCTTCGGCGGAAGGTTGTCCATCATCGGCCGCTGACGCCCGGCCTGAAAGATCGAGCCCTTCTGCGTGAAGGGGGAAGCCGCCCCCGCCCGGCGCGAGGACCGGACGGTGGAGGCGCCGTCCGTTGCCCTGCCCGTCCGTTCCTTCCGGGGCGCCTATCGGCGGCTGGCGGACGCCTTCGACCCATCGGACAGGGCGGAGCTTGCCCGGGCGCTGGCCTCCCGCACCGCCGGGGCGGCGGCGGCGGCTGGCGCGCCGCCCGTGATCGTTGCCTCGGCCCCGGAAGTGCGGGATTGGGCCGAGGCCGAGGATTACGAAGCGGTCGACGAGCCGCTAGGCGGGGGTCTGGACGGGGCCGCCCGCGCCGCTGTCCGGCGCGCCGGCGGGCGGCCCTGGCTCATCCTCCACGCCGACCTGCCCTGCCTGACTCCGGAGGAAGTCGGCGGGGCGCTGGACCTGCTCCGCGCCGGCCGCCGGGTGCTGGCCCCTTCCTATGACGGGGGGACATCTGCGCTGGGGGGGTGCGGCCCGTTTCCGTTCTCCTACGGCCCGGCCAGCTTCCACCGCCACCTGCCCGCCGGGCCGCCGCCCGCGGTGCTCTGCTCGCTGGGGTTCGCCCTCGACGTCGACCGCCCGCCTGACCTGGAGGCGGCGGTCCGCCACCCGAGGGGCGCCTGGCTGGGAAACTTCCTTCCTGGCCGGGGCCGGGGCCGGGTAGGGTGATGCCCGATGTCCGACGCTCCTGAACTGCTCGAACCGCTGGGCGGCCTGATCGAGTACTTCGACCATGCGGCCTTCGCCGTCCGCGACCTGGCCGAATCGGTCCGCTTCTTCGAATTGCTGGGCGGCGTCTTCATCGAGGGGGGCGACAACCGGGCCGGGGGGTTCAGATGGATGCAGTTCCGGCTGCCGGGCGGCGGCAAGATCGAAGCGCTGGCCCCCGTCGAGGACAGCTCATTCCTCCATCGCTTCCTGCGGTCGCGGGGCGAAGGCGTCCACCACCTGACCTTCAAGGTTTCTTCGGTGGAGGAGGCGGCCCGCCGGGCGGAAGAAGCCGGGCTGAAGGTGGTCGGGCTGCATGTCGAACCGGGCGGTTGGAGCGAGTGCTTCATCCATCCGTCGTCCGCACACGGAACGCTGATCCAGCTGGCCGATTGGCCCGATGACCCTCACCCGCCCGTTACCCTGGAGGACGTACTGGCCGGCCGGGGCATCATCGAATGACCGGCTTGCCCTGAACGACCGGCTTGCTCATCCCCGAAGATCGACCAGGAAAGGACGACCCCATGGCTATGAAGGCGCCGGTGCATCCAGGCCTCGGCATCAGGGACAACTGCTTGGACCCCTTGGGGCTGAGCGTCGCCGACGCGGCGTCCATACTGGGCGTCTCGCGGCGCGCCCTTGCGCGGGTGCTGAACGGGCGGGCGGCGATCTCCCCGGAGATGGCCATCCGCTTCGAGAAGGCGGGCTGGTCCAACGCCGAGTTCTGGCTGCGGCGCCAGACCGCATACGATTTGGCGCAGGCCCGCCGGCGCGAAGATCAGATCATCGTCGAGCGGCGCCGGCTGCCCGCAACCGCCGCCTGACCTGTCCGGCCGATCTCCCAGTCGGGCGGCGGCATCTGTCGCAACGCGGTATCCAGCCCCCCTGTTTGACAGGCGTACCGATACACGGTATAATAGGATCATTGCTCCCGAAGGGTCACGCGCGCTTGCGTTGCCGGAGCTTGTCCGACTTTCCAGGAAAGGATATCCAATGATCGCATCAATCAAGCACAAGGGACTAAAACAAGCCTATCATAATGATGACTTCAGGAGAGTACCCCCTGAACTGACGGGTCAGATACGCACAGCCTTGGCATACCTCCAATCTGCTCGAACCATATCAGATATGGCCCTGCCTGGATATCGATTACATCGTTTGAAAGGCAAGTTACGAGGATTTTGGAGTATCAGTATCTCTGCCAATTGGCGGATAGTTTTTCGTTTGGAAAGTGAAAATGTATACGATGTAAATCTCATTGACTATCACTAAACCAAGAAACCATCAAAAGGGAGGACGACACATGACCATGAAGTCGCCAGCGCATCCCGGCCTCGGCATCAAGGAGTATTGCTTGAACCCCCTCGGGCTGAGCGTCACCGACGCGGCGTCCATACTGGGCGTGGCTCGGCACACTCTTTCTCGGGTGTTGAACGGGCGGGCGGCGATCTCCCCGGAGATGGCCATCCGCTTCGAGAAGGCGGGCTGGTCCAACGCCGAGTTCTGGCTGCGGTGCCAGACCGCATACGATTTGGCGCAGGCCCGCCGGCGCGAAGACCAGATCGTCGTCGAGCGGCACCGGCTGCCCGCAACCGCCGCCTGACCGTCCGGCCGGTCGGCGGCGGGAAACGGCAGCCCTACCGGACCGGGTAGGCCGCCGGGTCGGACTCGAAGGCGCGCCGGCAGCCGGCGGCGCAGAAGTAGACCTGTCCGCCTTCATGGGCGCTGACGAAGCGGGCCGAGGCCGGGTCCACCAACATTCCGCACACCGGGTCGACCGCCTGGGGCGGCAGCTCCACCGGTACGGCTTGGCCGCCCGCCCCCGCCGCTTTGAACGCCACCAGCTCGGCCAGCACCGAGACCGCTATCTCCTCATGGGAGGTCGGCCCGAGGTCGAGTCCGGCGGGGGCGTGCACCCTGGCCAGGGCTTCATCCGGTACCCTCCGCTCCCGCAGCCAGTCCAACACGGCGGCGGCCCGCTTCTCGGAAGCCACCAAACCGACATAGGCCGCCGGGCCGGCCAGGGCCGCCTCGAGAGCGGGTTCGTCGAAATGGCCCTGGGTGGCCACCACCACGAAGGAGCGGGGGCCGGCGCGGCCTATCTCCTCGACTTCGGTGACCGCTTCGGCCCGCCAGCCGACCGCCTCGGCCAGGCGTTGCAGGGTCTCGGTCATCGGCGAGCTTCCCACCGCCATCAGATGGGGGGCGGGGAGGATCGGTTCCACGAACACCTCCATGGCGCCTTCGCTGTCACAGGCCATCGCCACCTCGGCGACTTCCTGACGGTCGTCGTCCTCGCCCAGCATCAGCAGCCGGGCGGCGCCGTCGCCGAGCGACTCCAGCGCATGGCGGACCACGGTGGGGGCGGCGCAGGCCCCCCCCAGCCAGCCCTCCACCCGTCCGTCGGGGTGGATTACCGCCTTCGACCCGCCCTTGCCCGACGAGGGCCCCCGCACCCAGGTAACGGTGGCCAGGGCGAAGGCCTTTCCCTCCTCTTGGAGGTGCGCCGCCCGGGCCAGCAGGTTCATCGGCCTGCACCCCGGCGCGTCGGCGGCCGCAGGGTCAGGGGCTTACATCCACTCCGTTCAGGGCGCCCCACACCCGGTGGGGAAGCACCGGCATGTCGATGTTGGCAACGCCTCGCGACCAGAGGGCGTCGATCACCGCGTTGGTGAAGGCGGCCGGGGAGCCCACGGTGGCCGACTCGCCCACCCCCTTGGCCCCGATCGGGTGGTGGGGCGAGGGGGTAACGGTCTCGCCCAACTTGTAGCGGGGCGTCTCCCAGGCGGTCGGCACCAGGTAATCCATGAAGTTGGAACCGATGCAGTTGCCGTCGTCGTCGAAGGTGATCCACTGCATGTTGGCCTTGGCGAACCCTTCGGTCAGCCCGCCGGTGATCTGGCCCTCCACGATCATCGGGTTGATGCGCACCCCGCAGTCGTCCACCGCCGCCATGTCCAGCACCTTCCAGGTGCCGTCGCCGGTGTCCACCTCCACCACCACGATGTAGGTCCCGAAGGGGTACGTCATGTTGGGCGGGTCGTAGTAGGTAACCCCTTCGAGGCCCGCCTCCATCCCCTCGGGATGGTTGGTGTAGGCGGCGAAAGCCGCGTCTTGGATGGTGACGCTCTGGTCGGTGCCCCGCACGGTGAAGCGGCCCGGCTCCCATTCGAGGTCCTCCTCGTCCGCCTCGAGCAGGTGGGCGGCCAGCTTCTGGGCCTTGGCCCGCAGCTTGCGCGATACCACCGCCGTGGCCGCGCCGCCCACCGGGGTGGAGCGCGAGGCGTAGGTGCCCAGGCCGTAGGGGGTGTTGTCGGTGTCGCCGTACTGGACCTTGATGTCCGAATAGGGTATCCCTAGCTCCTCCGCCACGATCTGGGCGAAGGTGGTTTCGTGGCCCTGGCCCTGGGTCTGGACGCCCAGCTTCAGGATCGCCTTGCCGGTCGGATGGATCCGCAGCTCGGCCGAGTCGAACATCTTCAGCCCCAGGATGTCGTAGTCCCGGGAGTTGCCCGCCCCGACCACTTCCGTGAAGGAGGCCACGCCTATTCCGATCAGCTTGGAGGCCTCGGGATCGGCGTTCTGCTCCGCCTGGCGCGCCCGCCAGCCGTCGTAGCCGATGATCTCCTTGGCCTTGTCCAGCGCCCCGTGGTAGTCACCCGAGTCGTACACGAACCCGGTGGGCGACAGGTAAGGGAACTGATCGGCGCCGATGAAGTTGAGCGCCCGGAAATCGGCCGGGTCCATGCCCGCCTCATGGGCGGCGTTGTCGACCAGCCGCTCGATCAGGTAGGAGGCCTCGGTCACCCGGAAGGAGCACCGGTAGGCCACCCCGCCGGGGGCCTTGTTGGTGTAGGCGCCCTTGGCGGTCACATGCGCCGCCGGGAAGTCGTAGCTGCCCGTGCAGATGTGGAACAGCCCGGCCTTGAACTTGGAGGGCTGGGCGTCCGAGAAGAACGCCCCCTGGTCGGAGAGGATGTCGGCCCGCATGGCGGTGATCCGGTTGCCATCGTCCAAGGCCAGCTCGGCGTGCATGTGGAAGTCGCGGGCGAACCCGGTGGAGATCAGGTTCTCGGTGCGGCTCTCGATCCATTTGACCGGCTTGCCGATCAGGAGCGAGGCGGCCGTGGCCACCACGTACCCCGGATAAACAGGCACCTTGTTGCCGAACCCGCCTCCGATGTCGCGGGTAACGATCCGGATCTTCTCCTCCGGCAGCCCCGCCACCAAGGCGAACACCGTCCTGATGGCGTGCGGCGCCTGGCTGGTCATGTAGATGGTGGCCTGGCCGGTGATCGAGTTCACGTCCGCCACCACCCCGCAGGTCTCCAGCGGCGCCGGATGGGAACGCGGGTAGTGGGTGTCGAGGCTCACCACCCTGGCGGCGTCGGCGAAGGCGGCGTCGGCGGCGTCTTGGTCGCCCGCCTCCCACGTGTAGGCCACGTTGTCGGTCTGGTCTTCCTTGTCGTCCCGGATGAGGGTGTCGGTGGCCAGAGACTGCTGGGGCGAGGTAACCGCCTCGAGCACCTCGTAGTCGACCTCGATCAGCCGCACCGCGTCGTGGGCGGTGTAGGGGTCGGAGGCGATGACCGCCGCCACCTCCTGGCCCTGGAATCTCACCTTGTCGGTGGCCAGCACCGCCTGGGTGTCGCCCGAAAGGGTGGGCATCCAGGCCAGGTTGTGGGCGGCCAAGGCCTCGCCGGTGATCACCGCCAGCACCCCGTCCAAGGCGGTCGCCGCCGAGGAGTCGATGGAGTTGATGCGGGCGTGGGCCACCGGAGAGCGCAAGATCGCCATGTGGAGCATGCCGGGCAGGACCAAGTCGTCGAGATAGCTGCCCGCCCCCCGGATGAAGCGGTCGTCCTCCTTGCGGAGGACGGAGTGGCCTATTCCGCCCACCTCCGGGCTGGTGCGGGGCTCGTGAACCGCGGTCATGTCAGCTCCCTTCTCCGGCTGCCTGGATGGCCGCCACGATGTTCATGTACCCCGTGCACCGGCAGAGGTTGCCGGATATCGCCCAACGAACCTCTTCGTCGGTCGGGTTGGGGTTGCTCTCGAGGAGCGAAGCGCCCACCAGCATCATGCCGGGAGTGCAGAAACCGCACTGCAGGCCGTGGTGCTGCTTGAACGCCTCTTGGACGGGATGGAGATCTCCGTTCTGGCCGAGGCCCTCCACGGTGGTTACCTCCCGGCCGTCCGCTTGAACGGCGAACACGGTGCAGGACTTGACCGGGCGGCCGTCCATCAGCACCGTGCAGGCCCCGCACGAAGTCGTGTCGCAGCCGATGTGGGTGCCGGTCAGGCCGAGGTCGGTGCGTATGAAATCGACCAGCAGGCGGCGGGGTTCGACGTCTCTGGCCTCGCCGGCCCCGTTGACGGTGACGTTGATCTGCATCAGCCCTCCCCTCGAGCCTGTTTCAATGCCGCGGCGAATCCGCGCTTCGTGTACTCGGCCACCACCGCCCGCTTGTAGGCGGCGGGGCCGCGTACATCGCTTTCGGGGTCGCAACTCCGGGCCGCGATCTGGGCGGCCTCGTCGAACAGCTCCGGGCCGGGCGCCTGCCCCGCCATCATCTGCTCGGCCTCGGTGACCTTGAGATTGCGGTGATGGACCGAGGTGAGCGCCAAACCGGCCTCGGCCACCTTGCCGGCCGGGTCGAGGGCCAGATGGACGGCCACCCCGACCGTGGCGTAGTCGCCGATCTTCCGCTCCAGCTTCTGGTAGGAACCGCCGGCCGGACCCCGGTATTTGGGCACCCGCACCTCGGTGACCAGCTCGCCCGGGCGGAGGGAGTTGGTGAAGAAGTCCACCACGAAGTCGGTGATCGGGATCACCCGCTCACCCGCCGAGGACCGGGCGGCCACCGAGGCGCCGACCGCCAGCATGACCGAGTTCCAGTCGCCTTCCGGATCGCAGTGGGCCACCGACCCGCACAGGGTGCCCCGGTTGCGCACCAACGGATCGGATATCCACGGCGCCGCCGCCGACATGGTCCCGTTGGTCCTGCCCACCAGGTCGGAGGCCGCTATGTCGGCGTGCCGGGCCAGGGCGCCGACCGCCAGATGGCCGTTGGACTCGCGGATGTACGACAGCTCGGACAGACCGTTGATGTCGATCAGGTGGGCGGGGGCGGCGAGTCCGAGTTTCATCATCGGGATGAGGCTCTGGCCTCCGGCCAGCAGCCGGCCTTCGTCCCCCGCCTCCCCCAGCACCGCCAAAGCCTCTTCCAGGCTTCGCGGCGCCGAATAGCCGAAAGCAGATGGATACATCTACCCAACCTCCTACGTTCGCTGAGTTGATCCTAGATGAAGCAGACGGGCGGCGCGGGGAAAACACGGTTCGAATTGCGGAATCCGGCGCGTAGGCTTCCCGGCGTGGCCGACTACCGCACCGAAGCCGCCCGGCGCACCGTCGATCTGGACCCTCCGCGCCGGGTGCTGGCGGTGGGCGCCCACCCCGACGACGCCGAGTTCGGGGCGGGCGCCGCCCTCGCCAAGTGGGCGGCGGGCGGCGCCGAGGTCACCCTCTTGGTGCTTACCGACGGCTCCAAAGGCACCTGAGATACGGAGGCGTCTCCCGGCGGGCTGGCTCGGATCAGGGCCGGGGAACAACGCCGGGCGGCCGAGGCGCTGGGGGCGGCCGAGACGGTCAACCTGGGGTATGTGGACGGCGAGCTGGAGTACACGATGGCCCTGCGGGCTGAGATATGCGGGTGGATACGCCGCCTGCGCCCGGACGCGGTGCTGTCCCACGATCCGTGGCGCCGCTACATGCTCCACCCCGACCACCGCGCCGCCGGGTGGGCGGTGGTGGACGGGGTGGTGGCCGCCCGGGACCATCTCTTCTTTCCCGAGCAGCTGAAGGAGGGGGCCGTCCATCACCGGCCCGGCGCTCTGCTGCTGTGGGCGGCCGACCGGCCCGACCACTTCGAGAACGCGGCGGGGTTCCTGGACCGCAAAGCGGCGGCGCTCTTGGCCCATTCCAGCCAGGCGGTGACCACCATGGACGGGGCCGGCCGGTCGGTGGAGGCCGCCCAGGCGTTTCGGGCCGAGATACACCGCCGGGCGCGGGCGGCGGGGGCGGCGGCCGGCCTGGCGGCGGCGGAGGCCTTCAAGAGGATCACCCCTTGATGATCAGGGTTGGCGGCGGGCGCTCGGTGCTGTGATGGGTCTCGCCGCCGGACAGCTGAAGCATCTGCGGTCGGCCGACCCCGGCGCGGCGGGGCGGCTGCTGGCGGCGGCGGACGCGGCGTTGGCGGCGGCGGCCCCGGCTCCGTTGGTCCGCCGGGCGCTGGCCCGCGGGCGGGGCGGGATCCGGGTGGGCGGCGGCGCCTTCATGGCGGCGGAGGGCGTTGCGGTGTTGGCCTTCGGGAAGGCGGCCGTCGGCATGAGCCGGGGCGCAGACCAGAGCCTGGGGCCGCTGATATCCAGAGGCTTGGCGGTGTCCCACGAGGCGGGGGAGGCCCCCGGTTGGGCGGAGCTGATAGTGGCCGGGCATCCGATCCCCGACCGGGAGAGCGTGCGGGCGGGGAGGGCGGCGGTGGCCTTGGCGGAGAGCACAGGACCGGACGAGGTGCTGCTGTGCCTGGTGTCGGGGGGCGGCTCGGCGTTGCTGGAAACTCCCGCCGAGGGCTTGGACCTGGACGACCTGCGGTATCTGAACGACCGGCTCATCCGGTCGGGCGCCCCCATCGAGGCGGTCAACCGGGTGCGCCGGGCGGCGTCGCAGGTGAAAGGGGGCAAGCTGGCCGCCCGCTGCCCGGGCCGGGCCGCCACGCTGGTGATCTCCGATGCTGGCCGCGATCCGGCGGTGGTCGCCTCCGGTCCTACTGTGGCCTCTTCCGCGGCGTCAGGCGAATCATCTGCTTCAGGGGAAGGGGCCGCCGGGGTGCTGGACCGCTTCGGCGTGGACGGCCGGGCGGCGGATCATATCCGGCGGCTCGAACAGACCCGGCCGCCGCGCCTTTCCCGGCCGGCGGACGGGGGGCAGGTCCCGGCGGATCCGGCGCTCGTCCTGGCCGACTGCTTCACGGCGGGCCGTGCGGCCGTCCGATCCTTGTCGGAGGCGGGGCTGGAGGCCGAGCTCCGCCCCGATCCGCTGGCGGGCAGAACGACCGAAGCCGTCAGGCGCGCCTTGGCCGCCGCTCCTGAGGGAAAGGCACAGGTGCTGGTCGGAGAAACCGCGGTCGAAGTAACCGGAGGCGGGCGGGGCGGCCGCAACCAGCATGCCGCCTTGGCCGCCGCCTTGGAGATAGCCGGAGGCCCGCATCGCTTCTTGGCCTTCGGAACCGACGGAATAGACGGCTCCACCGACGCCGCCGGCGGGTTGGTGGACGGCGGCACCGTGACCCGCCCCGGCCCGGCCCGGCGGGCCCTGGAAGCCTTTGACTCATACCCCTGCTTGGAGGCGGCGGGCGGCCTGCTGCGCACCGGCAGCACCGGCACCAACGTCGCCGACCTCTGGATCATCGACAAAACCGGCTGATGCGCTTCGGCGCCGGCCCCAACGCCTGCCCGGTTACCTTCAGTCATCCCAGATCATCGTCGTCTCGGCGGACAACTCGGCCGGGCCGTCGTGCACCCCGTTGCGGTTGCGGTCCCAGAACACCTTGATGGTTTCCATCAGCTCCGGATCGTTGTCGGCGGCGGATGGATCGCGCGGGCCCTTGTAGTTGAAGCGCACCCCGCCGTCGAACGAAGCGGTCGACACCCGCGTGTATACAGCCGCCTCCTGGCGAAGCACTACCATCACCATCCGTTCGCCTTGGGCGCCTGCCCCGGCGAGACGGGCGGTGATGGTGATGAACTCTCCGAACTTCGCCTCCTTCGGTTCGTTGATCTCCACCCGGTTGGGTCCCGCGAACCACGTCAGATCGGCCCAGACCTGGTCGGGAACCGGTTCCCTGTACTCTTGGCCCATCAGTCCCGTCCATGCATATATCCGTTCGGACTCCGCGATGGGCGAGTGCGACAAACCGATCCTCACCCGGCCCTGGGAGTCGGTGCGCGGATCTGCCCGGTCGATCCGGCAGTCATCCGAAGTTCCTCCGTCCCCGCCGTTCACCCTGGTGTCGCTGTTGACTAGGCACACGCCGCCCGGAAGCAGGTCTTGGCTGGCGAACACATCCACCAGAAGGCCGGGGTACGGGTCCCCCCCGGGCGTAGTTACCGTCACCACGGCCACCACCGCTCCGTAGGTCGGGGCGCGGGGCGAAGAGAGCTCTATCTTCAAGCGCACCGGCCGCGCCCCGCCGGCCTCTAGGGAAGCGGCGAGGAGGCGCGCCATCTCCTCTCTGGTCACCCGCCGGGCAGGCTGGAACAGCTGCGGCGCGGCCTCGGAAGAGCCGGACGCGGGCGGGGCGTTCCATTCGACGCCGAGTCCGTCGAGGTATTCGACTGCTTCGACAACCTCCGGCGGCAAGCCGTTCAGATCCGTGAAAGGCGGAGAATCGGGGGATTCGGCGGCCGGAACCTCGGCCGCTCTCAGCAGCCGGGTCAGGAAGAGGGCCATCTGCCGCCGGGAAACCGAGGCCTCCGGCCCGAACTTCTCGGCGCTCACGCCGCGGGTTACGCCCAGCTCGAGGAGGCGGTGTATCGAACGGCGCCCGTCCTCGTCCATCGCGCCGAGATCCTCGAACTGGGAGGCCGGGTCGGCGGGGACCTCGGGTAGATCCATACCGAGGCCTGCAGCGGTTCTCACCAGAAAGCGGGCCATCTGCGACCTGCTGACCGGAGCGGCGGGCGAGTAGACGCCCGGGGAGGTCCCGGATGTTATCCCGTAGTAGAGAATGCAGGCGACCGCCGAGGCGGTCTCATTCGGGAGATGACCTATGTCGTCGAAGGAAGCGGACGGGATGGTGTCCGGACAGGCGGGGCCGCCGGTGTCCCCTCGTGCAGACATGACGCCGCCCGCGCCGCCGAGAACCAACGCCGGAAGGATCGCCAACGCCCACCTGAATTTCATGGGTTCGATTCTAGCCGTACCCGGCGTTGTATTCGGGCGGCGGAGGTGTCGAAGGCGGGCGGCGGGGAACCCTTGCACACGGAGGCCGGATACATCCGCCCCGCGGGCGCGGGCTGGGCCGAGCTGGTCATCACCCAGCCCACCGGGATAGTCGAGGTGCATACCGGAGAGGTGGAGCGGGGCGGATCGACTTTTGCTCGACCGTCGCGGGGAGGCCGCCGACCGCGGTCGAGGTTTCGCGGGTGGAGAGGAGGCTGCGGGTGGAGGGCGGCGTCATGCGTTACCGCCTGGACATGGCGGCGGCGGGCCGGCCCATGCAAAACCATCTGGAAGCGGAACTCGTCCAGCAGGTTTGAGCGCTCCGCCCTTGCTCTCGGTCTTCCATATCGACGCACCACCCACCCCTCAACCAAGAGGGCCCCGCCGAAAGCGGGGCCCGTCCTGGTGGGTTGGGTTGGAGTTGAGGTAAAGGTTCCCGTTCGGGACGGGCGGTTACTCGGTCTCAGACGGTGGTATCCGATACATCCGGGCGCCGGTGCCCTGGGCGCCCACCGAGGAGGCGGCGCCTTCTCGGTCGGGATCGGTCGCATAGGCGTAGACAGCGCCGTTGGCCTGGTCGAAGACATTCCGCCATCCCAAACCGGAGCGCGCCGCTGCTCCCAGGTGCTCGACCGATGCGGGCTGGTTGTCGTCGGTGACCGTGGACCAGCCGCCGCCGGGCTTGGTGAACAGGTGCACGGAGCCCCTCCGCTCGCCCTCGGTGCGGTGGGTGCGGGAAGCCAGTATCTTGTTGCCGTCGTCGGTGATGTCCACCCAAATTCCAAAGATTTCGCCCAAGTTGCATCCGAGAACCGGCCCGGCGGGTTCGCAGGTATCCGGCGCATCAGGATGATCCGGGGGTCTCAGGACGGCAGTTGGCGCGGGGGCGTCCGCCCAATTGTCGTCGGCGCCGATCGGGGCGGCGGGCCGCTCGAACACCAGCACCGAACCCCGCCGCAGCATAGTGGGGCGGAAGTTGGCCGAGACGACCACCGTGCCGCCGTCGGCCGAAACCGCCACCGACCTTCCCACCCTTTCGGCGGTCAGCGGATTGGGGGACTGCAGTTTGGCGTCCGGCGTCACCACCGCGCGGGTCCAACCGGCGGCGGGCTTGGTGAACACATAGGCGGCCCCCGTCCATTCGTGCCGGACCCCGTCCAACATGGCGTTGAAGAAGTTGGCGGACGCCACCACCGTGGAGCCGTCTTCCGATATGTCCAGCTCTCGGTCATACGTGAAGTACCAACTCCAGCTGTTGCTGTTGGCGCTGAGGTCGGACTGCGCCGGCGCCAATCGAGACGCGCCGGCGCCGTTGTCGTCGTTCCAGTTGCCGTCGGCGGCGGAGGCGGGCCGCTCGAATACGTACACCCCGCCTACCCGCGTGTTGTTTATGTACCGGGGCGCGCCGACCGCGATGACCTGCTCGTTCCCGGATACGCCGACCGATCTGCCGAACTCGAAGCCGTGGTGGTTGTGCGGCGCTCCGCCCTCGTTGGCGAAGCCCCCCGCGGTCAAGGTGGCGTCCAGGTTCCAGGCGCCGTTGCTGTCCTTGGTGTAGACATAGGCGGCGCCGTCGGTGGCGTTCCCGTTTCGGGGGTCGGTGGCGGAGCCGTGGGCGATCTGCCGGGTGCTCGTCCGGCCGGGCTCACCCACCACGATCGTGCCGCCCCGGATATCCACGTCATAACCGAACCAGCCGCCTGCTTCGGGATGGTTGAGATGCCAGGGCTTGTAGTACCATTTGCCTCGATCTTCAGGGGATAGATCTTCAAGGTTCCAGGTGGTGGGCTGGGGGGTGGGGGCGGTCAGTTTGACCGGGGTCGCGCCCGGACCGTCGTATACATACACTGCACCCGCGTAGTCGTTCTCCGTATGAGCGCCGATCACGGTCGTGTCTCCGTCGGACGCGTAAGCACCCACTCCGATATGGGTCGTGCTGTCAGTTTGAACGGTATTGGCGACGGCGATCGGCGTCATGTCGACCTGGCGCCATTCCGGCGCCAGCGTGAAGAAGTTCACGCCCCTCGAGTTGTCGTCGTAGTCGCTTACCGAGATGTGGGCTGCGTCTGCGTCTAGGTCTTCTTCGAAATCGGCCAAGAGCGCCGGGCCGTCGAGCGCGTTGAAATGATCGTTGGGGTCGTAGGCGACCATTTTCACCCGGCCGTCGGCGCCGCCGAACACGATCCGGTTGTTCTCGGTGTCGGCCACCAAGATCCGGCCCGCGGCGGAATCCCCGTCACCTAGTTCTTTGGCCCAATAGACGGCCAGCCGCTCGCTCAACAGGTCCTCTTCGCCGGCTTCGTTCGTAGCCCTGGAGCGGAAACCCGCTCGGTCGGGGAGCACAGCGTCGTCTTGGCCGCGTACCAGCCGGGCCAGGATCGTCTCGATCACCGCGGTATCGGCTCTGCGGTTGTAGCTGAGGGTGGCCACCCCCCTGGCGTTGGTGGTCCTCACAATCCGGGATTTGCCGATCAGGTTGTCCAGAACACCGTTGCGGAAGTCCCGCCAACCACGCGTACTCGCTGTCGTACTGAAGTCGGAGACGGCGGTCCGCACCGCCGCCAGAGAAGCGTCTTCGGCTTCTTCGCCTACACCGAGCGGGTCGTCGGAGGTGAAATGTATCCTCTGACCGCGTATCGGGTTGCCGAACTGATCGGTCAACGTCGCCTCGACGACATGCGCCGCGCCGGAACCCGCCTTGGACGCCTCCTGATACGCAACATCCTGAGAAAGCATCAACGCAGTCGGCGTCGGCTCCGAATCCAACCACACCGCCGCCGCGTCCTCCGCTCCTCCCCCGGACTCCCTCCCGGCCTTCTTCAGATTGGTTTCGTCTTCCAACTCCAACGCCGGGCTGCCCAACGGAATGACATCCAAATCCAGGCGAGCCGAATCACCCGTATCCCCGCTCCCCGGACGCGGGTCGGTCTGACGGAACGACAACTCGATGCTCCCTGAAGCGTCCGTCTCATACACCGACGTCGACATCTGCGTCGACTCCTCCGCCGGATCCGACCCCGCATCCACCCGCGTCTCCGACACCGACACCCTCACCGACACGTCCTCGACCGCCGCCGCCTCGCCGTCCTCGTCCACCACCTGCAGAGTGAACACCACCCGACCGCCGAACTCCAACGAAGTAGCCCCCTCCGGCATATCGTCGGTAACCCGCAGCTTCACCCCCGGCTTGACAACCGCAATTCGAATCGACGACGCCTCGGTCTCGCCCGCGTCGTAACGGTCGCCCTCATCACCCGTCCAAGCCCACACCGTCGTCGACCCCGCCAAACCATCCGCCGACAGCTCCAGATCACCCGACGGATCAGTAGACAAATCCGCCAGCGAAATCTCACACACCCCCCCGCCGCCCACCACCGACACCACATCCGCGTCGCAGCGGCCGTCCTCTCCGAACGCCTCACCCGGATCCACAGCCGAGAAAACATCCACCAACGCATCCGGCATCGGCGCCAAGTCGTTGTCGCGCACCGAAACCGCCAACTCCACCGAATCCCCCACCACCGCCTCTGACTCGGCGGCCTGGATCGTCAACCCCGCCGGGCGGGCCGCCGTATGCGCCAGCATCCGCGTGATGAACACCGCCATCTGCGCCCGCGTCACCAAACCCCCCGGATTGAACAACCCATCAGCCGCCCCCCGAGCCACCCCCGCCTCGAACATCCGCCGAACCGCCGCATACTGACCCCGAGTCACACTCCCGATATCGGAGAACACCTCATCATCCGCCGAAACATCCGACAAACTCACGCCGCCCCCGCCCAAAGCGCCCAAACCCAAACCCGACGCCTTCTCAGCCTCTACCAAAAACGAATCCAACATCTCAGCCATCTCCGCCCGCGACACCGGCTCGTTCGGACGAAACGACGTCGAGCTCCGGCCCCGCATCACCCTCAACTGCGCCATCTGCGCAATCGCGGTGCGGCCCTCCTCGAACAAACCAACCGTGTCCGTGAACCCCACCTCCGGGTTCGCCGGCAACGCGATCCCGGCCGGACCCGCCGCCCGCGCCAAGAACAAAGCCATCTGCCAGCGCAGCACCGGCGCCCCCGGATCGTACGTCGTCTCCGTCCGGCCCCGCGTTACCTCGAAATGCGCCAAACAATTCACCGCGTCCTCCGCGAACGACCCCACCACATCCACCAAACCCTGCGACTCCAACGCCGGACCCACACACGCCGAATACACCGGCTCGTTGTCCGCCTCGCCCGCAACGCCAGACACCGGCGCCGCCCCCACCGCCAACAACGAAGCCACCAAACCCAACACAACTGCAACCGACCACAACCGGCGCCGCACACCATTACAAGCCATCATGGCAGGTACCTTTCTCTTCCAGCTTTGTCCGAGCATTACAGACGCAAACGACCGTCGCGAAGGGCAGGGGCCGTTCGCCAGATGTATTTCATTTTAGGGTGCGATATACCCTATCACCAAATTCCGTTTCCTTTCAGCAACAGCCCAGGTCAGGGGCGGTAAAACCGGCTCTGCGCCGCGGGGGGGGGGGGGGCAGCCGTTGCAATCCGCCCGTTTTTGGGAATTTGCCCGTATGACACCAGGGAACAAGAGACCGAGCAGACAGTTGTTCGGTTGCGGCTTCGGGGGTCCGTTGGTGATCCCGGCAGCCCTTGCCTGCACCGCCGGGGGGGGTGTTGCATCGGATATCACACCTGTTGCTCGACCGGTGTTCCATACGGGTTGCGCACCGCTGCGATTCCGGCCTGCTCGAGTCGGGCGCCCACCGACAGCAGCAACTCCTCCTCCCACCAAGGGGCGATCAGCTGCACCGAGGGGGGCGGCGCCCCCGGTTTGTCCAACGGCAGGGCGAGGGCCGGGCAGCCCAGATGGTTCACCAGGGCGGTGAATCCGCTCAACGCTTCGCGGTAGAAGACCAGCTTACCGTCGATGTCCATGTCGTCGAGGCCGATGACCTTGCGGGAGCAACCCACGGTGGGGGTGAGCAGCAGGTGATAGTCGTGGAACAATCCCCGCGTTGCCTCCCGCATCCTTTCCCGCCGGGCCTCCGCCGTCCGGTGCTGGCCGGGGGTTACCCGGACCGCTGCCCGCAGGCGCAGGGCCACATCCCCTCCGTAGGGCAGACCCTGCTCCAGCCATTTCCGGTGGACGGGCGCCGTCTCGGCGCCCACGATGGTAAAGATGTTGCGGTCGGGCGCCAGTTCGGGGGCGTTGACCTTCTCTACCGCCGCTCCCAGGTCCGCCAGGTCGTCGCAGAAACGGCTGAAATGCTGAAGGGTGCGGCGGTCGGCGGGAACCTTTTCCAGCCAGGACATGGGAACGGCGGCCCGCAACTGCGAGAGCGGGCCGACCCCGGCGGCCGGCGGGCGGCCCGGAGGATCCGGAGATGCCATCGCCCGGTAGAGGAGGCGGGCGTCTTCGATGCTGCGGGTCATCGGCCCCACCGTGTCCAGGGTGGGGGCCAGCGGAAACACTCCGTCCAAGGGGATGCGCCCGTTGGTTGCCTTCAGCCCGATTATGCCGCAGAGGGCGGCCGGAACCCGCACCGAGCCGCCGGTGTCGGTGCCCAGGGCAGCAGGGGCCGCCAGCCCCGCCACCGCCGCCGCCGAGCCCCCCGACGATCCCCCCGCCGACAGGGTGTGGTCCCATGGATTGCGCACCGCCCCGAACCAGGGGTTCTCCGAGGAAAACCCGAACGCGAACTCGTGCAGGTTGGTGCGGCCCATGACCACCGCCCCGGCCGCTTCCAACCGTTGCACGGCGGCGGCGGTGGACTGCGCCCGGCGCCGGTAGAAAGCCGACCCTGCGGTAGTAACCCGTCCGGCCTGGTCGAACAGGTCCTTCACCGCGATCGGCGCTCCGGCCAGCTCGCCCGCGGGCCGGCCTTCGGGCATCCGGGGCGCGGCGTCGAGGGCTGTAAAAGCATTGAACCGGCGGTCGCGCTGCTCAGCAACCTCCAGATGATGGTCCAACACCTCCCGAGGCGAAATCCGCCCCGACTGCACCTCTTGCACCAAGCTGGAAATGGACCAACCAATCATCCAGAAAATCCTAGTCCCGATACTTCACGAGAGCGGGGGCGGGCAGATGAAAAAAGCGCCCGCATCCCTTCCGCCCTTGGGTAATGAACAGGGAAAACAGGTGCACTTCCGCGGTGATATCGAGGGCCGCGCTTCAGGCCGAGGTGCGGGGTGGGTCGGAGGGGCGGCGCAGGACGCGTCCAGCGTTGGTTACGCCCAGGCGGCCTGCTTCTACGGCGGGCTGACCGTTGACGAATACGTAGTCCATTCCCTCCGCCGGGGCGCGTCCGTTATCGAAGGTGGCTCGGTCCTGGATTCGGTCGGGGTCGAACACCGCCAGATCGGCCGCCGCCCCCGGACGGACCACCCCCCGGTCGGCCAGTCCGTACCGGGCGGCGGGCATGGAGGTCATGCGGCGGACGGCGTCGGGCAGATCCAGCCAGCCTTTTTCCCGCACGATAAACGCCAGCACGCGGGCGTGGGCGCCGAACCCCCTGGGGTGGGGGCGCCCCCCTCGGAACAGCCCGTCCGATCCCACCATGCCCAAGGGATGGGTCACGGCCCGCCGCAACCTGGCTTCGTCGTCCCACCGATACACCATCAGCACCCGGAGGCGGCATTCGGACAGCAGGGTGCAGACCGCTTCCCCCAAGGCGCCGCCCGCCGGTCCCACCGCATCGGTGAGCGGCCAGCCTTCCAAGAAATGGTAGGGGCCGGGCGGCAGCGCCGAGAAGAAGGCGTCTTGGGGGCGGGTTGTGTAAGCGCCGAAGAAGGCCTCTATTTCCGGAGCCAGCCGAGATCGGACCGCGGGGTCGGCCAGCTTTGCCGCCAACTGGTCGGGGGGGCCGCCTTCCACCCATGCAGGCAGGCAGAAGGCCAGGTGGCTGCTGGCCGCCATATAAGGGTAGGCGTCGAAGGTCACATCCAACCCCTGGTCGCGGGCGGCGGACAGCCTTTCATACAGTTTCTCCGGCCCGAACAGGTGCGAGATATGCACAGCGGCTTCCGCCTCCCGGCCCACCCGCAGGGCCTCCTCGACCCCGGCCTCGACGTCGCCTCTCGTTCCCCGGACGTGCGACGAATACACCCCGCCGTATTCGGCCGCCGCCTTGGCGACGGCGATCAGCTCTTCGGTGGCGGCGTGCCCGGAAGGGAAGTAGTCGAGGCCTGTCTGGACGCCGGACGCCCCTTCTTCCATCACCCGGCGGGTCAGGTCCTGCATGCGCCCGATCTCCGACGGGGCGGCCGGACGGGGGTCCCACCCCACCGCCTCGGCCCGCACCGCATTGAAGCCCGCCTGGGGGACCACGTTGATTCCGGTCCGCCCCTCGAACAGCGCCAGGTATTCCGCGGTGCTGGACCATTCCCAATCCGGTTCCGCCGGCCCGTTGAACACCTCCAGATAAGCCTTCATCTCGGCCAGTCGGGGCGGGGACAGCGGCGTGTAGGCGAAGCCGTCCGGCGACAACAGGTCGGTGGTTACCCCCTGCCGGAGCCGGGCTTCGAGGCCGTCCCCCCTCAGCAGCGCGAACTCGGAATGGGCGTGGACGTCGATGAATCCGGGGCAGATCACCGAGCCGGCGGCGTTCACCGTCCGGCGGGCCGGCCGGCCTTCGAGCCGCCCCACCTCGGCGATGCGGTCGCCCGCCAAGCCCACGTCGGCCCGGAACCCCGGCCGCCCGGTCCCGTCCACCACCTCGCCGCCGGTCAGCAGCCAATCGAACATGTTCAGCCTCTCGGTCAGCAGGCTCCGCCCGGCCTTGTCCGGCCCGGGGCGGAGTGTACCGGCCTGCCGGGCGGCGCTCGGACGAGGCTTGGCGGCGGTGTTGGTTATTTGCAGGTTCGCCGTATACAGAACCTGCGAACTACCCGGCGGCCTCGAGAACTCCGGTTCTTGCCTCTGCGGAGCGGCTATCCTCGGCCTGGACGCACAATGAGAACAGAGGACAACGGTGGCCGACAACTACATGTGGAAGGGGCGCCTCGGCCCGATCAAGCTGGGTCTGTCCGATACCACCTTCAAGCCGACCACGGTTTCCACCCTGGTGGCCGGCGCCTTGCGCATCGAAGCCGGTGAGGTGGCCATCGATGTCGGCTGCGGCTCCGGCATATTGTCGATCATCGCCGCCAAGCTGGGGGCGCGGTACGTCTACGCGGTCGACAAGAGTCCGGATGTGATCGAGGTGGGGAGGGCCAATGCGGAAGCCAACCAGGTGAGCGACCGGATCAGCTTCTACCACGGTGATCTGTTCGAGCCGCTCGATCGAGGCATCAAGGCCGATGTGATTATCGGTGACGTGTCGGGGATACCCGACACCCTGGCCGACGAGAGCGGCTGGTTTCCCACCAAGGGGGGCGGCGGCGAGCGGGGAAGCGAGCTTCCCATCCGTATGCTCGAGGAGGCGAGGCGCCGTCTGTCGGCGGGCGGGCGGCTCTTCCTGCCCACCGGATCTCTTCAGGACGAGACCTCGATCATCGACGCCGCCCGGCGCCTCTACCAGAGGGTCTGCAAACTGACCGAGCGCGCCATCCCTTTGCCCTCTCGGGTCGCCGCCAGCCAGGCTCTCTCCGATCTGGTGGAGCGGGGCGTGGCGCGCATCACCCCCCGGGGCTCCCGGCTGCTGTGGGAGGCGCGGGTGTGGGAGGTTTCCGGCGTCGCCTGAGATGGGTGTTTCCAAGGGATCGACGAGGCCGTTCCGCCCTTCGGCCTCGCCGGCGCCGTTCGCATGACCGTTCGGGTGGCTGATGTCCTAGAGGCGGTCGACCGGCGGGCGCCCTTCCATACCGCCGCCGCCTGGGACGCGGCGGGGCTTCAGATCGGCGACCCTAGGCGCCCGGTATCGAAGGCCGCAGTTGCTCATGAGCTGACCGGGCCGGTGGTCGAGCAGGTGCTGATCCTCGGCGTGGATCTCGTGATCACCTACCATCCGCTGGTCTTCCGGCCGCTGCGTTCGGTCACCGCCGGGCCGGGGCCGGAGGGCCGTGCGTTCGCGCTCCTCGAGGGGCGGGTGTCGGTGATCGCCGTTCACACCAACTGGGACGCGGCGCCGGGCGGCGCCTCGGATGCGCTGGCGGCGGCGCTGGGCTTGTACGAAACCGAGGGGTTCGCCGACTACGAGTCCGCAGGAGGGGACCTGATCTCGGCGGGCCGGTGCGGCCGCTTCGACGGCGCCGCCGCTGATTTGACCAGGGCGGTGCGGGATGCGCTGGGCGCACGGCCCCGAACGGCGGGGATGGCGGCCGACCGCCCGGTGCGCACCGCGGCCGTCCTGCCCGGTTCCGGCGGCGCCCACCTCGACGATGCTTTGTCGGCGGGCGCCGATGTCTATGTGACCGGCGGCCTGTCCCACCATGAGGCGCGGCGGGGAATGGACGGCGGGATGGGGCTGGTGGACGCCGGCCACGGCCCCACAGAACGCCCGGGGGTCAGGGCGCTCTACGCTTTTGCGGCTGATATAGCGGCGGAGGTCGTCGATCTCGTCGGAGTGGACGACACCCCTTGGGAGGATTAGATGGAGCAGATGGCCGGTTTTGCCGATCTGATGGAGCTGCAGGAGGTGGACGCGGCCGTCGACAAGCTGGCCGAAGAACGCCGCACCCTGCCCGAGCTGGCCGAGCACGCCGCCGCCGAGCGCGACGCCGATGAGAAGGACGGGGCGTACGGAGCGTTGGTCGATCAGAGGAGGGTCTTGGATCGCAGCCTGTCCCGCACCGAGGACGAGCTGGCCGCCGCCGAGCAAAAGCTCAAGGCGCAGGAGCGCCGCCTGTTCGCAGGCGGGATGAGCGCCAAGGAAACCGACAACATGCGGATGGAGGTGGACAGCCTGCGGCGCCAGGTCTCGGTCATGGAGGACGAGGTGCTGGAACTGTTGGACCAGCGGGAGGGGCTGCAGGAGGCCGAGCTGGCCGCCGGAGAGCAGGCCGGCGCGGCCCGGGAGCGCGAGCGCCGCCTGGCCGCCCGCATCGCCGAGGCCCGAGCCGCCATCGATGCATCGATCGTGCGCTTGGAGGAACGCCGCCGGGGGATAGCCCCTTCGATCAGGGCCGACCTGCTGAAACTGTATACGCGCCTGCGGGAGCGCCGGGGCGGGATAGTGGTGGGCGAAGTCTCCGGGCGGGTGTGCGGCGCCTGCCATCTCCAGATGTCGGTGGCCGAGTTCGAAGAGGTGTCGGGCGACGCCGTCCCCCAGTGCATCCACTGCGCCGCCGTCCTCGTGGTCTGATTCGGCCGAGGCCGGATGAACCTGCCCGCCTTTGAACCTGTTCGCTGCGCGAGGCGGGGAGGGCAACTGAAAGTTCTATCGGGCCGGGGCGCCGGCGCTCCCCGCCGCTTCGTTCACCAGGTCGTATACCTGGTTCCGCAGCCCCTCCAGTTCATATATCTTCATGCCCTCGGTGGGGATGGGTTCCATGATCTTCACGGTGATCTTCCCCGGGTGGATCAGCTTGGTGTCCGGCTTCCACACCTCGCGGCTTCCGGTGACGGCGGTGGGCAGCACCGGCGCCCCCAGGGTGCGGGCGATGTTGAAGGCGCCCTTCTTGAAGGGAAGCATCACCCCGTCCCGGGGCCGGGTTCCTTCCGGGTAGATCATCAGCGACCGGCCCTGCTCCATGTTGCGCCGGGCGCCCGAGTTGATGGATTGGTGGGTGGCCCGCCCGCCGCTCCGGTCCACCTCCACGATCCCGATCCGCCTCATCGCCGGTCCGAAGAGGGGTATCTTGAACAGCTCCTTCTTGGCCAGGAAGCGGATGGGGATGGGCAGCACGGCGAAGTGGGCGAAGACGTCGAAGGCCGATCGATGGTTGGAGACCACCACGTAGGCTTGGCCGGGGTTGATGTGCTCTAGGCCTTCTGCCGTCAGCTCGACCCCCGCCGCCCGGCACCAGACCCGCCCCCAGCTGCGGGTGATGGAGTTCAGGGCCGGAGAGGAGGGGCGCACCAGGGAGATGAAGATGACCGCCGCCGCATACACGATGGTGACGGGCACCACCGCCGCGAAGACGGCCGCCGTGCGGAGGCCGTGCCAGAGATTGCGCATGGCGGCCCAGATTAACCGCCGCCCGGCTGCCCTGCGCGTTCCAACGGAGGCCCGCCGGGGCAGGGGCGCCGCCGCGTGGATCTGAACGGGCGGGGTTCATGAACCGGGCCGAACCTGGTCCGCCCCCCGCCCCGGGCGCCGGGAAAGAGGAATGGCGGCGCTGGGCCCGCCGGCTGCGGCGGCCGGGCGCGCCGGCTGCGGCGGCAGGCGCGGTGTCCGCCGGCCTGGCCGGCTGGCTGGCCGCCGCCGGGCCCCCGGGGGCGGTGGTGATCTACCTGCCGCTCCCCGACGAGGTCGATGTGACTCCGGTCATGGAGGCGGCACCGCGGCGGGAGTATGCGGTTACCCGCACCCCGCGGCGGGGCCCTCTGACCCTGCATCCGGCCGGCGCCCCTCTCGAGACCCATCGGTACGGGTTCCGCCAGCCGACCGCGTCCGCTCCGGCCTTCCCGCTCCATCGGGTGGGAACGGTGTTGGTGCCCGGACTGTTGTTCGACCGCCGGGGCGGGCGTCTGGGCCGGGGGAAGGGCTACTACGACCGGTTTCTGGCTTCCTTGCCCGCCGGCGCGCGGCGGGTGGGGGTGGCGCTCGAGAAGCTGGTGGTGGACGCCCTTCCCCTCGAGCCGCACGACATCCGGATGACGCATCTGGCCGCCGAGGGCGGCGTCCGGGAAACCGGTTCTTCCTGAACGCTCCCCATATCTGATCAGAAAGCTTATTTCCTTGCCCCGGGTCAGAGCGGACGTCCGGCGGTCGGCGGCGCCCCGCTCCCGCCCTTCCCGGACTGTCGGGCCGATCAGGGTCGATGGGGGCGGCGGATCAGGTAGGCGATGGCGTCCAGCGCCACGAACACGGTTTCCCGGGCATTGGTCAGCGCCGCGTGGTCGCGGGCGGCCCAATCGAGGGTTCCGCTGAATTCGGCGGCGCCCCCTCGGCACACGATCTCCACCTCGGGGCGGGTGAGCTGGAGCATCGCCAGACGGGCGGCGAAGGTCTCGGCCTCCTCGGGAACGGGCCGTCCTTCGGCCGACTCCGGCCCCACCGCCAAGGCGTCGATGTTGGGCAGGTACAGATCCGCGACTCCCTTGGATGTCTCCATGGTCACCAGGTCGTTGCGGGCGTAAACGGGGACGCCGGACAAGGCGCGCCGCCCCGCCTTGGCGGTCAACCGCCGGCCGGTGTGAACGGCCTCCCAGGCGGCGTCGACCAAGCGGCGCCGCCTGGCGGCGAGCACCGCCGCCTCGGATTCGGCGGCCTCGAACTCCCGGCGCGCCCGCGCCTCCATCCTGAGGTGCAGGCTCGGATCGAAGGGTTCAGGAGGAAGGGCCAAAACCTGATCGGACGCTCAGCCCTTTTCGGGCCGGGAGGCCGGGGCCGCCGCGAACAGCCGCTCCGAGGCGAACTTGCCGACCCCCACCCGCCGGCCGGCTACTTCCACCGTCACCGCTCCATAGGGGTCTTTCTGCACCATCCGGACCAGGCTGTGCGGCTTTATCCCGTTCTCGTCGAGGAAGCGCATCATCTCGATGTCCAGCTCCAGCTCCTCGGAGATCCGTTCGAGGGGCAGCGACTCGCCCGGTTCCATATCGGAGAGCGGCTTCATCTCGGGGGGCTGGTAGCCGGCGCCCGGGATGGGGTTGCCGTGCGGACAGGTCTTGGGGTCGTCCATCGCCGCCCACATGGCCTTCTCGACGTCATCGGAGATCATCGTCTCCCAGACCTCGGCCTCTTCGTGCACCTTGGCCCAGGGAAGCTTCAGCACCTCCGACAGGAAGCGCTCGGCCAACCGATGGCGGCGCACCACCACTTCGGCCAGGTAACGGCCTTCTTCGGTGAGGCGTATCTCGTCTTCGAGGTCGACCAGGCCTTCACCCTGCATCCGCCGCACCATCTCCGACACGCTGACCGGGGTCACGCCCAGCCAGCGGGCGATCCGCACCTGGCGCACCGGGATGCCGGCTTCTTCGAGCTCCCAGATCGCCTCGGCGTACTCGCGGCAACGAACGGAATAGCCGGGATCGGTCATGCCGCAATGGTAGACGGGAGGTTCTGCCCGCCGCCGGCGGCCCTTGCTTCGGCCCCGCTCTGAACCCCCGCCCGCCGGCGGTGTTGACCCCGATTCTCATATCCCCGCGAGGCGGGCCGGCGCCGCCCGCCCGGTTCATCAGCCCGTACCGCCCTGACTCCGCAGCGGCGGCTTTCTGAGGCCGCTGCCGCCTGCCCGGTTCTCACAACCCCTGGTGCGGGGGCCGCAACCCGGAATTCCGTTGCCCGCCTCCTCTCCTCGGCGAACGATCAGGGCGGCGCCGGCCCCTCCGCCGACTTCTGCCGGCCGGCCTCCTGATTCCCGGTTGCCCGGTCTGAGTCCGCAACGGGCGCCGCCGCTCCAAGAAAGCCGCCGGTTTTCCCGGCCGGCGGGGCGCCGACCGACCGGTCCTTGCTCGGCCCCTCGGCCCCTTTCAGCCATCTATACAAGATTAACAATAATTAACATAAATAAAGCTTATTTATCTATTAACTACGGCAAACAAAATTGATTTGGTGTAGGTTGAGGCGCAGTCCGATTTGGAACAGGAGGAGATCGGTGGACAGGACGACCGAGACGGAGGGCCGCCCGGCGGCGCCTGCCGAAGGCGGGAGGCTCCCGAAGCGGAGTCCCTTGAGCCGCCTGTCGTTCGGCCACCTGGTGATGATCTCCGCCGGCTTGCTGGCCTTTCTGCTCAACGTTCTGATCATCCGAGACAGGGGTGAGACGGTCGAGATGCCGGTGGCGGCCCAGGCGGTCAGGTCCGGCAGCCGCCTCGAAACCGGGGACATCGCCTACGAATCGGTGGACGCCGAAGGGCCGTGGGCGGATCGGGCGCTGTCCCGGCAGGAGCTTTCTGTGATGATCGGCAACGTGGCTGTCCGCGACATCGCGGCGGGGGCGCCCCTGCTGGCCGACGATCTGCGCCCCGCCGCCGCTCCGGGCGGCGCTCGGGCCATGAGCATTCCGGCGGCCGACCAAGCGGCGGGGCCCGCCTTCTACCCCGGCGACCGGATCGACGTGATCACCGTGAGCGAGGGCCGAAGCCGGTTCATCGCCTCCGGGGTCGAGGTGCTGGCGGTGTCCGCCTCCGGCAGCGGGATTTCGAGCGGCGGATACGGGGTGACCGCGGCGGTGAGCAGGGCGCAGGCCCTGGCCATCGCCGAGGCCTTGGACCGGGGGAGCATCCATCTGCTCAGATCGACCGGCGCCCGCATCCCGGCGGCCGAGGCGGGGAGGCCGCCGCCGTGAACGAATTCGAGCCGGTCATCGCCATCGCCGGTTCGCAGCGGGCCTGGGCCTCCGAGCTGCTGCGCTTCCTGAGCGACTTCGGCGGGGCGCGCCTCAAGGGCACGGTGTTGACCGCCCGCGAGGCGTTGGAACCCGGTTACGAGGTGTTGATCATCGACGACATCACCAGCTACCTCAGCCCGCTGCTGGTGGAGCGGGTCCAGGAGAGCGGCCGGAAGGTGGTGGGCGTATACGACCCGGAATACAGCGAGCGGGGGCGGGACCGCCTGCAGGCCTTGGGGGCGGACGCGGTCATACCGGCCGACGCCGGCCCGGAGGTGATCCTCGAAACAGTTTCGATTCTCGGTCCGGGGCGCCCATCCCCGGACCGGGCGGAGGCGGCCGGATTCGCGCAGGATCCGGCCGCCCGCATCACCGCGGTGGCGGGGGGCGATCAGGCGGGCGAGCTGGCGGTGGCGCTGGGCGGAACCTTCATGACCGAACGGTTGTCCACGCTGGTGATCGACGCCGACACGGTGGCGCCGATGCTGGGCCAACGGCTCTCGATGCCGGTGGCGCCCAATCTCCTCACCGCGCTCGACGCCCATGTGCAGCTGCGGGGAAGCGTGCAGGATTCCCTGCTGGCGGGGCCGTACGGGTTCGCCCTCCTCGCCGGCATACCCGAAGCTTCGGAATGGGAGACGGTCCGGGCGGACGAAGCGGTGGACCTGATCAAGACCGCCGCCGGGTGGTTCGACCACCTGATAGTGAAGGTGTCTCCGCACGTAGAGGAGCTGTCCCGCTTCGGCGCCAGGGACGGCCGTTTCGAGGTGAGCCGATCGGTGGTGGCGCTGGCCGGCGATGTGGTCTACATGGCCGAACCCACCCCGGTCGGGCTGTCGAGGTCCCTGCGCTGGATATCTCAGGTGCGCCGCCTCGTCGGCGGGCGGCTGCATGTCGTTTTCGAGAGCGCCGCCCTCAGCACCTATCAGCGGGGGGAGCTGAGCGACGAGCTGATCCGGAGCTTCATGCCTGCCTCGATCACCTGGCTGCCCGTCGACCAAGGCCAGGAACGGGCGGTCTGGAACGGCGCCGCCATCCCGAAGGGGCCGTTTCGCAAGACGGTCGACAAGCTGGGCCTGTCCGTGCTCGACGGGCTGGGCCGGAGCCGTCTGTGACCCTCGGCCCCTACGACGCCCTGCGGCGCCGGGCTGCGGAGCGGATCGGCGAGCTGGAGCTGGATCCGCTCCGGGACGGCGAGGCCATCCGGGCGGAGGTGGGCCGCCTGGTCTCCGGTTATCAGCGGCGCGCCTACGCCGGCAACGGCGTCCGGCCGTTCCGCGACCCCGAACGGCTGGTGGGCCGCCTCATCGATTCCCTGGTCAGTTACGGGCCGCTCACCCCCCTCCTCGACCGCCGCGACATAGAAGAGGTCTTCATCGAAGGCGAGCGGATAACGTTCATCGATTCCTCCGGCCGGCTGCAAGCCCTCGACGCCCCCACCTCCGAAGAGGAGAACCGCCAGATCGTGGCCCGCATCCTGGCCGGGACCAACCGGCGCCTCGACACCTCCAACCCCATTGAGCAGGCCCGGGTGCTGGGCGGGCGGGCGCGGCTCACCGCGGTGATCCCGCCGGTGGCCGACCGCCTCTCGGCGACCCTCCGCAAGTACACCGTCAAGAACTACGACTTGGAGTTCCTGGTAGAAGGGAAGGTGCTGCCTCCCCCCGCCGCCGCTTTCCTGTGGGCGGCCGCCCAGGCCAACACCACCATTCTGTTCAGCGGACAGCCCGGCGCGGGCAAGACCACCCTCCTCAGCGCCTTCCTGCGCGCCGCTCCGGCAGACCGATGCATCCGGGTGTGCGAAGAGGTGCGGGAGCTGGACCTGCCGCTCATGCACGGCAGCTTCTACGAGGCCAGCCCCCCCGCCCTCGACGGGCGGCGGCGCTACACCCTCCGCGACCTCGTGAAGGTGGTGCTGGCGCAGCGGCCCGACCTGATCTGCGTGGGAGAGGTGCGGGGGTCGGAGGCTTTCGAGCTGACCAGGGCGGTCAACGCCGGCTGCGGGTTCGCCTGCACCATCCACGCCGACTCGGCCTCCGCCGCGCTGGCCGCGCTGGTGAACGCGGCCCTCATGGCGGGCGAGAACATCACGGAGTCGGTCGTAGACCGGGTGTTTCGGTCGGCCATCGATTTCGTGGTTCATCTGCGGCGCGACCAGGGGAGCGGTCCGCAGGGGGGCATCCGCCGCCGAGTGGTGGAGGTGGCGGCGGTCGGCGCCGGGGAGGGGGGCGCCGCCCAGCTCTTGTTCCGCCGGGAGGGAGAGGGTTTGGAGGGGCCGCTCCGGTGGACGGGCGCCGCGCCCCCGTCCAAGGCGGCGGCCCGCATCGAGTGGGCGCTTCCCGAAGGGGTGCGCCTCGAGTCCATCCTGTCCGGTGCTTGGCGGCCCCACCTATGACGCTGTTGGCGCCTCTGTTCACCGCCGCCGCCGTGTACTGGGGGGTGGGCCTGCTCACCGGATACGCGCCGAAGATCCGGCCGAAGCGGCGGTCCGCGCCCGTCCTCTCCCGCCGCCGGTTGTGGCTCATCCAAGCCGGGAGCGACCTGTCCGTGCTCCAGTTCGCGGCCGGGTCGGCGGCGGCGGGCTTCGCCGTCTTCGTTCTGGCCTCGATGGTGACCGGCGCCTGGTGGCTGGGGGCCGCGCCGGCCGCGGGCGCCGCCCTGATACCCCGGGCTTTCTACTCCCGGCGGCGCACGGAGCGGCTCCGGCGGCTCCGCGAGGCTTGGCCGGACGCTCTGCGGGACATGTCGGCGGCCATCGCCGCCGGGTCCACCCTGGTGCTGGCGCTGTACGACCTGGCCGACAGCGGCCCGCTTCCGCTGCGGCCCGCCTTCGGGCGCTTCCGGCTCGTATCCCGCATGACCGGGGTGGTTCCGGCTCTGGAGCTGGTGAAAGAGGAGCTGGGAGACCCCACCTCCGACCGGGTGATCGAGGTGTTGGCGCTGGCCTACCAGCATGGGGGAAGCCTGATAGAGGAAGTGCTGCGGGATCTGGTGAGAGAGATAACTGAGGACCTGCGGCTGGAGGCCGACATCCGGGCCGACGGCGCCGAACAGCGCATCGAGAGCTGGGTGGTGCTGATCATTCCCTGGTTGATGCTGTTGTTCTTGACCGCCACCGCCGAGCAGTACCAGACCTACTACCGCTCCGCCGACGGGTTGATCGTGGTGGCGGCCGCCGCGGGCTGGTCGCTGATAGGGGTGTTGATCATGCGGCGGCTGGGCCGGGCGGCGGTCGAGCGCCGGGTGTTGGTCCGCCCCGAGGCCGGCCAGGGGGAAGGGGGCGTCCTGTGAGGGCGGGCCTGGTGACGGCGGCGGTGGCTTCCTCGGTTACGTTCGCGGCGGTTGCGGCCGCCCTCCTGGTGCGCCCTCCCCGCCGGCTCGGCCCCCGCGTCCGCCCCTACACGGCGGTTACGCGAGTGGGCCTCGGCCTGATTCCGGACGTTCTCGGACGGGCCAATCCGGGGCCGTTGTTCGGACGGGCCACCATCAGGAGGCTTTGGGCCCCGATGCTGGCCGGTCCGCTCGACCGCCTGGTGCAGATGCTCCTGTTCATCGACGAGGATCAGCTCGAGCTGCGGCTGCGGCAGTCGGGCCTCTACCCGAACATCGAAGAGGCGATGCGGCCCCAGGCCTATCGAATGAGCGTCCTCTTCCGGTCGGCGGCCTTGGCGGCGGGCGCCGGAGGCCTGGCCGCGGTTACGGGGGGCTCGGGGGCGAGGGTGCTGTTGTTCGGGCTGGTGGGGGCGGCGCTGGGGGTGTTCCTTGCCCGTTCCCGGCTGGCGGAGGCGGTGCGCCGCCGCCGGGACGCCATCCGGGCGGAGCTCTACACGATCAACCAGCTGGTGGCGATGTACACCAGGGTGGGGGGCGGCGCCCTCGAAGCCCTGCGCTACGCGGCGGAGCGGTCCCGCGGGACGGCGGTGGAGGAGCTGTCGGAGGTGCTGATGCTTCACGAGCGGGGGTGGTCGCTGGGCGAGGCGCTGGAGCGGGCCGGCCGGCTCACCCCCGAACCCGAGGCGGCCCGCACCTACCGATTGGTTTCCACCTGCCAGGAACAGGGGGCCGACCTGTCGCAGGCGCTGTTGGCCCTGTCCAAGGACCTCCGGTCGGTCCGCCGGGGCGACATGCGGCGGCGGGCGGCCAAGCGGCGCCTCCTGATGGTGATCCCGGTGGTGGTGATCCTGGCCCCCGTCACCATGCTGTTCCTGGCCGCCCCCATCCCCTCGATCGTGTTCGGCGGGTGAATCGGCCCCGGCCAGGGCGGGGGGTTCTGCCCCGGTTCTGGGGCGGGGGCGCCGGTTGCAGACGTTTATCGAGAAACAAGAACGAATACAGAGAAAGGAGACATTCATGGACGGAGACAGCGTAGGCCTGAGGTTGGCCGTGAGCGTGGTGACTGTGAGCACCGAGGTGATGACCGCGGCCCGGCGGCTGGCGGTTCGGATGTCAGACGAGCGGGGGGCGGCCGAGACCTCCACCATCCTGGCCTGGATCGTGGTGGGCGTGCTGGTCGTGTTCGCTCTGCGGGCCGGGCTGACAGATGCGGGCACTTCGGTCATCAACTGGATCAAGCAGCAATTGACGACCAATACAGTGGCAAAATAGTTGTCCCCTGATCATTCACATCCATGCGGGGCTGCGCCGCCGCCTGCGCCGGTTCATCGGTCTGTGTATTTCAGACTCCGAACCGACTCCGTTCACCCTATGGGTGAACCTCGAGTTTCTGCTCAGACAGGCTGCCGCACTGTTGTCACGCCGGGTCAGGAGGGATGGGGGCGCGTATTTCGTCTGCCCGCCCCCGCCCCGCTCTCGTGAACGGTCAGGGCTGAGTTGAAGGGGTTCTCCCGCTACCCGCCGGTGCTCGACCTGCCCGGGGTGGCCGACCTGTTGGGCCTCTCCATCGAGGAGGTGCGCCGCTTGGCCGGAGAGGGCTGGATCGACGCCGCGCACGTGGGGGGGCGCACCCTGTTCCACCGCGATCGGGTGATCGACTGGATTCGCTCCCTGCGGGTGCCCCCTCCCAGCTCCGACGGCGAATACTCGGAGTGAGAACGCGGTCAGGGCCAATACCGCCCGAACGGGGTAGAAGCCCCTAAACTGTGGCCGAACAGATGTTCGTACTTGGTGTTGACCCCGGTTTGACCACCACCGGCTTCGGGGCGGTCCGCAGGCGGGTCGGCTCGTTCGAGGCAACGGCGGCCGGGGTGATTCGCACCGACCCCGCCCTGCCGGCCCCGGTCCGGCTGGCCGTCCTCTACGCCGACTTCGCCGCATTGGTGGATGAGGTGCACCCGGAGGCGGTGGCGGTGGAGCGGGTGTTCATCAACAAGAACCGGCTGACCGCCACCAGGGTGGGCCAGGCCTCCGGGGTGGTGATGGCAGCCGCCGCCCAGGCCGGCGTCGAGGTGTTCGAGTACACGCCGTCGGCGGTGAAAGCGGTGGTTACGGGGGACGGCTCGGCCTCCAAGGTGCAGGTGCAGCAGATGGTGTCCCGCCGCCTGGGTCTGGCCGCGGCCCCTTCTCCGGCCGACGCCGCCGACGCCTTGGCCGTCGCTATGTGCCACCTGCAGAGCATGGGCACCAGGGTGGGCCGCCTGGCCGCCGCCCGGCGGCGGGCGGCTGCGGCGGGCGGCGGGGGGGCCGGCGGATGATCGGGCGGCTCAGGGGCAGGCCGGCGGGCCGCACCCCGTCGGGGGCGGTGATCGAGGCGGGCGGCGTGGGCTACGAAGTCCACCTCACCCCCCGCGACCAAGCTTTGCTCCCCGGCCCGGGGGAGGAAGCGGTCCTCCACACCCATCTGGTGGTGCGGGAGGACGTGATGGCCCTCTACGGCTTCGAGAACGAGGCCGGCCGGGACATGTTCCGCATCCTGCTGGGGGCGAGCGGGGTGGGGCCCGCCCTGGCCATGTCGGTGCTGGGCGCCATGCAGCCCGCCGAGGTGCGGATGGCCGTGGCCGCCGAGGACGTCGCCGCCCTGGTGGTGGTGCCGGGAATCGGAAAGCGCACCGCCGAGAAGCTGATCTTGGAGCTGCGCCCCAAGCTGGGGGCGCTGGCCGAGCGGACCGCCCCCTCCAGCGGCCTGGCCCGCGTGCGGGAGGCCTTGGAGTCGCTGGGGTACGCCCCCGCCGAGATAAGAGAGGCCTTGGAGGAGCTGCCCGGGGAGGGTTCTGTGGAGGAACAGGTGCGCAGCGCCCTGCGGATGCTGGCCCGTCAGTGAGCAAGGCGGAACGAGGAAGGGCGGCGGGGGCGCCGGGATGCGCGAAGACGGCCTGCTGACCGCCCGCCCCACCGCCGAGGACCACCCCGGCGAGGTGAAGCTCCGCCCCCTTTCGCTGGACGAGTTCGTGGGGCAGCCCAAGATCAAGGAACGGTTGAGCATCTCCATGGACGCCGCCGAGAAGCTGGGCCGCCCGCTCGACCACCTGCTGCTCTCCGGGCCGCCCGGCCTCGGCAAGACCACCCTGGCCCGGATCATCGCGGGGGAGATGGGGGCCTCCCTCCGCTCCACTTCGGGGCCGGCGGTGGAGCGCCCCGGCGATCTGGCCGCCATCCTGTCCGGCCTCGAACAAGGGGATGTGCTGTTCATCGACGAGATCCACCGGCTGCCGCGGGTGGTGGAGGAAGTGCTCTACTCGGCGATGGAGGACTTCGCCCTCGACATCGTGGTGGGGAAAGGGCCCGCCGCCCAGTCCCTGCGGCTGGGCCTGCCCTCCTTCACCCTGGTGGGCGCCACCACCCGGATCGGCATGGTCACCGCCCCCCTGCGGGACCGGTTCGGCATGGTCGACCGGATCGATTACTACGAACCCGACGACTTGGAGCGGATCGTGGTGCGCTCGGCGGCCATCATGGGGATTCCGGTCACCGAGGAAGGGGCGCGCCAGATCGCGGTCCGCAGCCGGGGCACCCCGCGGATCGCCAACCGGCTGCTCACCCGGGTGAGCGAGTACGCCATCGCCCGGGCCGGCGGCGAGGTGGACGTTGAGACCGCCATGGCCGGGCTGGCGGTGTGGGAGGTCGACGAACTGGGGCTCGACAAGGTCGACCGCTTCATCCTCGACACCATCGTCAACAAGTTCGGGGGCGGCCCGGTCGGACTGTCCACCCTGGCGATCGCGGTGGGGGAGGAACCGGAGACCATCGAGGCGGCCTACGAGCCCTTCTTGGTGCAGCGGGGCTTGGTGCTCCGCACCCCCAGAGGCCGGATGGCCGCCTCCCTCGCCTACCGCCATCTGGGCGTTCCCGAACCCCAGCCCGCCCAGCGGCCCTTGCTGGGCGGATAGGCTGCCCTTCTTCTTCGTCGGGGCGGAGGAACGAACCGTTGAAGACCGCCGATTTCACCTACCGCCTTCCTGACCGTCTGATCGCCCAGTCGCCCGCCGAGCCCCGGGACGCCGCCCGGCTGCTCCGGGCTTCGGACCTCACGGACTGGAGGGTGCGGGACCTGCCCGGCCTGCTCCGGCCGGGTGATCTGGTGGTGCTGAACGAAACCCGGGTGCGGGCCGCCCGGCTGCGGGGAAGGCGGCGGGGCACCGGCGGGGCGGTGGAGATGCTGCTGCTGGGCCGCATCGGAGAGAGGTGGGAGGCCCTGTTCAGGCCGGCCCGGCGGCTGCGGGCGGGGACCGTTCTGGAGTTCGGCGCCCTCACCGCCCGTCTGGAGACCGATCCGGAGCAGGGCAAGGCGGAAGCAACCCTGGAGGCGGACGGCGCCGACGTCGAACAGGCGGTGGCCGCCGCCGGCGAGATCCCGCTGCCCCCCTACATCCGCCGCCCGCTCGACGACCCCGAGCGCTACCAGACCGTGTTCGGCCGCAAGATCGGCTCCGCGGCCGCCTCCACCGCCGCTTTGCACCTCACCGAGGGCGCCCTCGCCGCTTTGGCCGGCCGGGGGGTCGGGCTGGCCAAGGTGGAGCTGCAGATCGGCTTGGACACATTCCGCCCGATCACGGCCGAGCGCATCGCCGACCACGAGATGCATTCGGAGTGGATCGACGTACCCGAGCCGACGGTGCGGCGGGTGCTGGCGGCCAAGGCGGCGGGGGGCCGGGTGGCGGCGGTGGGCACCACGGTGGTCAGGGCCCTGGAAACCGCCTGCCGGGGCGGGCGGATGAAGCCGTACCGCGGCCCCACCCGCCTCTATATAACGCCCGGCTACCGTTTCGGGGCGGTGGACCTGCTGATGACCAACTTCCATATGCCGTCATCGTCGCTGTTGGTGCTGATCTCGGCCTTCATGGGGCCGGCTTGGAGGAGCGTGTACGAAACGGCCCGGTCGAGGGGTTACCGGTTCCTGTCGTTCGGCGACGCCATGTTGGCGGAGCGCTCCGGGGAGGGGCCGGCGCGCCCGATCCGATGAGCGCCGCCGTTTCCTACGAGTGCCTGGCGGAAGACGGGGCCGCCCGGCGGGGCCGGCTCACCACCCCGCACGGGGTGATCGACACCCCGGCCTTCATGCCGGTCGGGACCAGGGCTTCGGTCCGAACCCTCGATTCCTGCGATCTGCGCTCGGTCGGGGCCCGGATGGTGCTGGCCAACACCTACCACCTGATGCTTCGCCCCGGCGCCGAGGCGGTGGCCGAGCTGGGCGGCCTGCACCGCTTCATGGGCTGGGACGGCGCCGTGCTCACCGACTCGGGCGGCTATCAGGTGTTCTCGCTGGGCGCCGCCGTCACCGAGGAGGGGTGCGGGTTCCGCTCGGTCTACGACGGATCGAAGCTCTTCCTCACCCCCGAGCAGGCCGTGCGCCGCCAAGAGCTCCTGGGCGCCGACATCGCCATGGTGTTGGACGTGTGCATCGGGCTCCCCGCCCCCCGCGCCGAGGCCGAGGCCGCCATGGAGATGTCCCTGCGCTGGGCCGAGCGCTCGGCGGCCGTCCACAGCCGGGCCGACCAGGCCCTGTTCGGGATCGTTCAGGGAGGGGTAGACCCGGATCTGCGGCTGGAGAGCGCCCGCCGCACCGCCGAGCTGGGCTTTCCCGGATTCGGGATCGGCGGGCTGTCGGTGGGGGAGGACCCCGCCCTCCGCGATGCGGCGGTGGAGGCGGCCGTGTCGGGGCTTCCGCCCGAGGCGCCCCGGTATTTCATGGGGCTGGGCGACCCGGAGGGGCTGCTGGAGGCGGTGGCCCGCGGGGTGGACCTGTTCGACTGCGTATGGCCCACCCGCCTGGCCCGCCACGGGAAGGCGATCACCTCGCGGGGCGACTTCAACATCCGGCTGGCCCGCTTCGCCGGGGACGAAGCCCCCCTCGACCCCGACTGTTCCTGCCTGACCTGCCGCACCTACTCCCGGGCCTACCTCCGCCATCTGGCCGCAACGAAGGAGCTGTCCCTGCCCCGGCTGCTGTCCATCCACAACCTGGCGGCCATCCACCGCCTGCTGGCCGAGGCCAGGGCCGCCGTCGAAGAGGGCGCCTTCGCCGGCCTGAAGCGCCGGACGGCCGCCGCCCGCCGCCCGGCGGCGGCCCTTGACCGCCGACTGCCGGAAGGGGCAGCCGGCTCAACTAGCATCTAGGCCGCCGCCCTTGGCGGGTCAGTACCGAAGAGGCCGTCACCGGCCTGCGAGAGAGGTGTTTCAGCGTGCCAGCGTCGTATCTTGCCCAATCCCAAGGCGGAGGCCTCGGCTTCTTGCTGCCGCTTCTGCTGCTGGGCGTCCTCATGTATTTCCTCATCATCCGTCCGCAGCGCAAGCGCGTGCGCAACCAGCAGCAGCTGGCTTCGTCGCTCGAGGTCGGGGACCAGGTGAGAACCATCGGCGGCCTGCTGGGGGTGGTGGTCGGCATGGGCGACGACTATGTGATTCTCGGCGTCGAAGACGGGCGCATCAGGGTGCAGCGCTCGGCGGTGGCCGGACGCATCGAACCCAAGGGCGCCTCCGATTCCGGGTCTTGAATCAAGGTTGGTGAACCTGTGTCCCGCCGGTGGATCCCCGCCGCCGTGTTGGCGGTCTTGGCCTGGGGGGGCTTGGCCGCGGTGCTGGCGGTCGGCTGGGCGCCCCGGCTGGGCCTCGACCTGCAGGGGGGCACCTCGGTCATACTCGAAGCTCCTGAAGGAACCGACGAGAACGTAGTCGAGACGGCCGTCGAGGTCATGCGGCGGCGCATCGAGGACTTCGGGAGCGTCCAGGAGCCGGAGATCTCGATCAGCGGCGGCACCTCGATCCTCGTCCAGCTTCCCGGCGTCACCGACCAGGAGCGGGCGTTGGACGCAGTGGGGCGGACCGGCCTGCTCTCTTTCCGCCCGGTGCGCGCCTCCAGCTTCGCCTCTCCCGTTCTGGCCGAAGCCGAAGCGGCCGGTGAGGATTTCGTCTACCCGGAGGGGGTGGACCCGGAGACAGGCCTCACCTTGGAGGACGACCCCGCCGCCGCCCGTTCCTTTTTGCCCGAGTACGACGACGAGGGGAACCAGGTTGCGGTGTACGAGGTGGGCCCCGCCGACCTCTCCGCCCATCACCGCGGCATGTGCCTCGAACTGCCGGTCGACTGCAGCCGGCTTCCGCAGGACGCCGCCCCGCTGACCGGCGCCGAGGTCGCGTCGGCCCTGGCGTTGTTCGGACAGCAGGCCGCTTCGGACTGGGTGGTGCAGCTCACCCTCACCGAGGAAGGGGCGGGCAGGTTCGCCGCCTTGACCGGGCTGCTGGCCCAGTTCCCGCCCGGCAGCCCCAACCGGCAGTTGGCCATCGTGCTGGACGGGGCGGTCGTGTCGGCGCCCGGCGTGGCCCCCGATGTGACCAGGGAGGGCATCGCGGGCGGCTCGGCCATCATCACCGTCGGGGCCGGCGAGAACTCCCAGCAGGAAACCGAGGACCTGACCACCGTGCTGCGCTACGGCTCGCTTCCGGTGGCTTTCGAGCGCTCCGCCGTCCAAAAGGTGTCCGCCACCCTGGGGGAGGACTCCCTGCAGGCCGGGTTGGCGGCCGGCGTCGGCGGCTTGGTGCTGGTGGTGCTGTTCCTGCTTTTCTACTACCGGGCGATGGGGCTGGTCACCCTGTTGGGACTCACCGTGTTCGGCAGCCTGCTGGTGCTGGTCTTCGGACTGCTGGGGGCGTGGCAGGGATTGACCCTGACCCTCTCGGGGGTGGCGGGGATCATCGTGGCGGTGGGCATCACCTCCGACTCCTACATCGTGTTCTTCGAACGGGTCAAGGAGGAGGTGCGCCGCGGGCGCACGGTGGTGGACGCCTCCAACGAGGCCTTTCGACGGGCCTTCCGCACCATCCTCACCGCCGATTTCGTATCGTTCGTGGGGGCGGTGCTGCTCTGGGCGCTGGCCATCGGGCCGGTCAAGGGGTTCGCCCAGGCGCTGGGGATCGCCACCATCTTGGACGTGATCGTGTTCTTCTTCTTCACCCGCAACGCCTCCGCCGTCCTGGCCCGCAGCCGGTTGGGGGCGGGGGGCCGGTTCAGCATCCGGGGGGCGGTGATGCGGGCGCAGGGGGAGGGGGTATGAGCGTATTTGCCCGCCTCTACCGGGGCGAGACCTCCTTCGACTTCGCGGGCGGCGCCCGGCGGTGGTTCACCGCCTCGGGCGCGGTCCTGCTCATCTGCCTCGCCAGCCTGGCCTTTCGCGGCTTCAACCTCAGCATCGACTTCACGGGCGGCGCCGCCGTTACGGCCCCCAACCCCGCCGGGGCCGATATAGGCGAGATCCGTTCGGCGCTGGGGCCGGTCGGGGCGGCGGCCCGCATCCAGCTCATCGACGACGGAGCGGCGGTGAGGGTGCAGACCGAGGCCGTCGACCTGGAAACGGAACGGGCGATGGCCGCCGCGCTGGTGGAGGCGACGGGCACCGAAATCGACCTGACCGATGTGGAATCGGTCGGCCCCACCTTCGGCCGCCAGATCGCCCGGCGGGCTTTGCAGGCCCTGGGGGTGTTCCTGGGGGCGGTGGTGATCTTCATCAGCATCCGCTTCGAATGGAAGATGGCGCTGGGGGCCATCGCCGCCCTGCTCCACGACCTGCTGCTGACCGCGGGCGTCTATTCCCTTCTGGGCTTCGAGGTGACCCCGGCCACCGTGGTGGCGGTGCTCACCATCCTCGGCTACTCCCTCTACGACACGGTGGTCGTGTACGACAAGATCAGAGAGAACACAACCGAGGACCAGGACCGGCGCACCTACTCCGACCTGGTCAACCGTTCCATGAACCAAGTGCTCATGAGGTCGATCAACACTTCCCTCACCAGCCTGCTGCCGGTGGGGTCGCTGCTGTTCATCGGATCTCTGCTGCTGGGCGCGGGCACCCTGCGGGAGTTCGCCTTGGCGCTTTTCGCGGGGATAGCCGCCGGAACCTATTCGTCGATCTTCATCGCCGCCCCCCTGCTCGCCCTCTGGAAGGAACGGGAGAAGGAGTGGTCCCGCCTCCGGTACCGAGCCGAGCAGAAGGCGGGCGGGCCGCCCCCCTCGGCCGGCCCGAAGCCCCCGCCCGGCCGGCTCAGTTCCCAGGGCCAGCGGGCCGCCGCCAAGCGCGGCAAGGGCCGCAAGCAGTGAGCGGCCCCGGCAATGTGGACGGAGTGATGGACGCGGAGCGGTTGCGGGCTTTGATCAGGGACATCCCCGGATTCCCGTCGCCCGAGGTGGTCTTCAAAGACATCACCCCGGTGCTGGGGAACTGCCGGGCCCTGCGCGCGGCGGTGGAGATGATCGCCGAACCGTTCCGGGGAGCGGGCGTTACCGCGGTGGCCGGCATCGAAGCGCGCGGTTTCGTTCTGGCCCCGCCGGCGGCCTTGGCGCTCGAGGCGGGGTTCGTTCCTCTGCGCAAACAGGGCAAGCTCCCCTACCGCACCCGAAGCGAGGAATACCAGCTCGAGTACGGCGTCGACGTTCTGGAGATCCACGAGGATGCGGTCGGCCCCGGCGACCGGGTGCTGCTGGTGGACGATGTGATCGCCACCGGCGGGACGGCCGCCGCCGCCGCCCGGTTGGTCGAAGGGCTGGGGGCGGAGCTGGCGGGTATGGGGGTGTTGATCGAGCTGGCCTTCCTGGGGGGCCGTCAAGCGTTGGGTCCGGATGTGGAGCTGCATGCGGTGGTGGCCTATGAGTAGGGTGCTGGTCTCCCACCGCCCCCACGACGCGGCCCGCGCCGAGCTGGAGCCGATCCTGGCCGCCATGCGGCGCCACTTTCCCGCCGGGCAGGGCGACGACCTCGTGATAAGAGCTTACGAGGTGGCTCAGCGGACCCACGCCGGCCAGTTCCGCCTCTCGGGGGATCCCTTCATCACCCATCCGATCGCGGTCGCCCTGATCCTGGCCGACTACGGCTTGGACGCCGAGACCACCGCCGCCGCCCTGCTGCATGACACCATCGAGGACACCGAGCTGACCCTGGAGGAGGTGGAGGCCGAGTTCGGCCCCGCCGTGGCCCGCCTCACCGACGGCGTAACCAAGCTGGACCGGGTCAAGTTCGACCTCTCCAGGGAGGACGCCCAAGCCGAAACCATCCGCAAGATGATCGTGTCGATGGCCCAAGACGTGAGGGTGCTCATCATCAAGCTGGTCGACCGGCTCCACAACCTCCGCACCATCCACCCACTTCCTCCGGAGAAACAGGAGATCAAAGCCCGGGAGAGCCTGGAGCTGTACGCCCCGCTGGCCCACCGCCTGGGGTTCCAGGAACTCAAACACGAGATGGAGAACCGCTCCTTCGCCGTCCTCTATCCGGCCCGTTACCAGGAAATCGAAGACCTGATCCAGCAGCGGGCGCCGGAGCGGGAGGCGGTCATCGCCCAGGTGATCGGGGAGATGAGGTCCATGCTGGCCGGAGTGAGCGTCGAGGCGGATCTGGAAGGCCGCCCCAAGCACCACTACTCGATCTACCGCAAGATGGTCGACAGCCGCCTGCCCTTCGAGGACATCTACGACCTGATCGGGGTGCGGGTGATCGTGGAAGAAGTCAAGGAATGCTACGCGGCGCTCGGCCTGGTCCACGCCCACTGGACCCCGGTGCAGGGAAGGTTCAAGGACTACGTGGCGGTTCCCAAGTTCAACCTCTACCAGAGCCTCCATACCACCGTGGTAGGGCCCGACGGCAAGCCGCTGGAGGTGCAGATCCGCACCCATGAGATGCACGCCAGGGCCGAGTTCGGCATCGCCGCCCACTGGCGGTACAAGGAGGGCCGGTCGCAGTCCGACGACCTGGTGTGGATCGGCGACCTGCGGCGCCTTCAGGAGGATTACGACGAACCCTTGGAGTTCCTCGACAACCTCAAGCTGGATCTGTACGAGGACATGGTGTTCGTGCTGACCCCCCGCGGCGAGGTGCGGGCCCTGCCCAGGGGCGCCACCCCGGTCGACTTCGCCTACAGCATCCACACCGAGGTGGGCCACCGGTGCACGGGCGCCAGGATCAACGGGCGCCTCCTGTCGCTCTCCACCGAGCTCGAATCAGGCGACATCGTGGAGATCATCACCGCCAAGGCCGACGACTCGGGCCCGACCCGCGATTGGCTCTCCTTCGTCCGCACTTCCCGCGCCCGCTCGAAGATCAAGCAGTGGTTCACGAGGGCGCGCCGGGAAGCCTCCCTCCAGTCGGGGAAGGAGCGGGTGTCCGACCTGATTCGGAGGGAGCGGATCCGTTTTCCGAAGGGCGGCGCAGGCGCGGTGCTCGACGAGGTTGCCCCGGCGCTCGGCTACCGCGACACGGAGACCCTGTACGTCGCGGTCGGCGACGGCAGTCTGTCCCCACTCACCGTCATCAGCCGGGTCAAGCGCTTCCTGGCCGCGCCGGCCGGGGAAGACCTGGGGCTGCAGGACGCAGTTCGGCGGCGGGTCGACCGTCCGGCGGGGGAGGGGGTGATCGTCGAGGGGCTCGACGACGTATGGGTGCGCATCGCCCGCTGCTGCAGCCCGGCGCCGGGGGACGACCTGGCGGGGTTCGTGACCGTGGGCCGGGGCGTCTCCATCCACCGGGCCGACTGCAGCAACATAGAGCGGCTGGGCGACCGGCCCCACCGCATGATCGAGGCCTACTGGGCCCCCGAGCAGGTGTCCAGCTTCACGGTGTGGTTCCAGGTGGAGGCGCTGGACCGCCCCAACCTGCTCCGAGACGTCACCTCGGTGATCTCCGACGCCGGCGGCAATATCGTCGGGGCCTCCTCCCGCACCGACCGGGACCGGGTGGCGGTGCTGCGCTACGAGGTGGAGCTGTCCGACCCCGGCCAGCTGAGCCGGGTGCTGGCGGCCATGCGCCGGGTGGAAAGCGTCTACGAGGCCTACCGGCTCCGGGGAGGGTGAGATCGGAGGCGCCGCCGCCTCCAACCTCTGATCATCGCGAAGGGGGGCGCAACCGAAGCGCATCCTCGGCATGGCTGCCGGCAATCGTGGTTAACCTGCGGATCGCAATGCTGATCGAGCTGCCCGCACCAGGGCCGGCCGCCGCCGCCGCGGGCCGGGAATGCGCCGCCGGCCCCTTCCGGGCGGGCCTGCGGTGAGGCTCCGCGCCCCCAAGGGCACCGACGACCTGATGCCGCCCGAGTCGCGGCGCTGGAGAAGGCTGCTCCGATACTGGGATGTCCTCGCCGAGCTGTACGGCTACGAGCTGGTGGCCACCCCGGTGTTCGAACCCACCGAGCTGTTCGCCCGGGGAGTCGGGGAGGCCACCGAAGTGGTCGAGAAGCAGATGTACAGCTTCGAGGACAAAGCCGGCCGGCGGCTGACCCTCCGCCCCGAGCTGACCGCCGGGGTGGTGCGGGCCTACATACAGGCGGGCCGGTCGGGGGAGTTCAAAGGGGCCTACTCGGGTCCGGCCTTTCGGTACGAGCGCCCGCAGGAGGGCCGCCGCCGCCAGTTCTGGCAGCTGGGGGTGGAGTACATGGGCGCCCCCGACGCGGAGGCCGACCTCGAGGTGATCGAGGTCGGATACCGTTTCCTGCTGGAATGCGGCCTCGGCGACGTGGTGGTGCACCTCAACTCGATCGGGGATCCTCCCGACCGCGTCGAGTACCGCCGGGTGCTGGGGGATTGGCTGGAGAAGCGGATCGACCGGCTTTCGCCGGACGCCCAACGGAGGCTGCGCTCCAACCCGTTGCGGGTGCTGGACTCCAAGGCGGACCGGGAGGCGACCGCCGGGGCCCCCGCCCCCGCCGACCATCTGGGCAGAGAAGCGGCCGCCCATTACGAACAGCTGACCGAGGGAATGTCCGAGCGGGGCATCGTCTTCGAGCAGAACCCCCGGTTGGTGCGGGGCCTCGACTACTACAACCGCACCGTGTTCGAGTACATCCCGCCCAACTACGAGGCGGCCCAGAACGCGGTGGGAGGGGGCGGGCGTTACGACGGGTTGTGCCGGCTGCTGGGCGGCCCCGACCTTCCGGGGGTGGGGCTGGCGCTGGGTCTCGACCGCATCCTGACGGTGGCCGGCGACGTCCCCCCCGCCCGCGCCTTGGACGCCTTCCTGGTGGTGGCCGATCCGCAGCGCCGCAGCATGGCCCACGCCTTCGCCCGCCGCCTGCGCCTGGCGGGAATCCGCTGCGATCTGGCGGCGGGGAAGCGCTCGGTGAAGGCGCAGTTCCGGGCGGCCGACCGCCGGGACGCGGCCGTGGCGGTGGTGGTCGGGGCGGAATGGGACGAGGGGCTGGTAACGGTCAAGGAACTGAGCTCGGGAGACGAGCGCGCTATGCCGGCGGGCGAGGTGGCGGGTTGGCTGGCGGCCAACGGAGGAGGCGTGAGATGACCTTCGATTCTGGTTACCGGTCCTGCCGGGCGGCCGAACTGGGGCTGGAGCAGACGGGCAGGCGGGTGCGGCTGGCCGGATGGGTCGCTCGGGTGCGGGACCTGGGGGGCATCTTCTTCTTCGACCTGCGGGACGGGAGCGGCCTGGTGCAGGTGGTGGTCGATCCGGCGGAGGCGCCGGCCGCCGCCGAGCTGCGGATGGAGTACTGCGTGGCGGTCGAAGGCGCCGTCCGGCCCCGCCCTGAAGGCACCGAGAACCCGGAGCTGGAGACCGGCGGGCTGGAGGTGGCCGCCGACCGCCTCGAAGTGCTCAGTCCTTCCGCGCCCCTTCCTTTCATGATCGACGACCGGGCCGATCCGGAGGAGCAGATTCGGCTGCGCCACCGCTATCTGGATCTGCGCCGCCCCCGAATGGCCGCCAACCTGGCGGCGCGCTCCCGGTGCATCCGGGCTTTCCGCGAGGCTCTCGACGGAATGGGTTTTCTGGATGTGGAGACCCCCACCCTGGTTAACTCCACTCCCGAAGGGGCGCGGGATTTCCTGGTTCCGAGCCGCACCCGCAACGGTCATTTCTACGCCCTCCCGCAGAGCCCCCAGCTGTTCAAGCAGCTGCTGATGATCTCCGGGGTGGAACGGTATTACCAGATCGCCCGCTGTTACCGGGACGAGGACACCAGGGCCGACCGGCAGGCGGAGTTCACCCAGCTCGACCTGGAAGGTTCCTTCTGGGGCCGGGACGACGTGTTGACGGCCGTAGAGCAGGCGGCGGCGGCGGCGGTGAGGAGCCTGCGGGGGGTCGAGCTTTCCCTGCCCCTGCCTCGGATTTCCTATCGGGAGGCGATGGCCCGCTACGGCACCGACAAGCCCGATCTGCGCTTCGGCATGGAGATCGCCGACCTGGGCGAAGTCTTCTCCGGGACCGGATTCCGCGCTTTTGCCGGCGCCTTGGAGGCGGGCGGGGTGGTGCGGGGCATCGACGCCGGCGGACGGGAGAGGTCCCGCGCCGAGCTGGACGGCCTGGTGAGCCGGGCCAAGGAGCTGGGGGCGGCCGGTCTGGTGTGGGCGGTGGTGCAGGAGGGCGGGGGCCTGCGCTCGCCGGCGGCCAAGTTCTTCTCCGAGGCGGAGGCCTCGGGCCTGATCCGGGCGCTGGACGCTTCGCCGGGCGACCTGCTGCTGGTCGCGGCCGACCGAGAGGAGACCGCCTCCGGTGTGCTGGGCGCGCTCCGTCTGGAGCTGGGCGCCCCCGAAGGGCACGACGATCTCTGCTTTCTGTGGGTGGTGGATTTTCCGGTGTTCGAACGGACCGACTCGGGTGAGCTGGCGCCCTCGCATCATCCATTCACGGCGCCGGTATCGATCGAGGAGATGCGGGAGCGTCCGGCGGAGGCGGCGGCCCAGGCCTACGACTTGGTGCTGAACGGATCGGAACTGGGTTCCGGCTCGGTGCGCATCCACGACCCGGCGGTCCAGAAAGAGGTGTTCGAGATACTCGGCATCTCCGGCCGTCAAGCCGAGTCCCGGTTCGGCTGGTTCCTCGAGGCGCTTCGCTACGGCGCCCCGCCTCACGCCGGCTTTGCGGTCGGGATCGACCGTCTGGTGGCCATCCTCCGCAACGAGGCGAGCATCCGGGAGGTGATCCCCTTCCCCAAGACCCAAAGCGGCGCCGATCCGCTGACCACCGCCCCCACCCGGGTGCCCGCCGCCCAGCTGAAGGAGCTCGGCATCGAATTGGCCGCCGAGGCCCGGATTGCCCTGGATGAGCAGTAGGCCCGAGCCTCGAGCAACGCCGGCGGCCTGAAGCCAGGTGGACGGCCTCTTCTCCGCCGACCGCCGGGAGCGCCGCCGCCGGGCCGCCCCCTTGGCCGCCCGGATGCGCCCTCGGTCCTTGGACGAGGCGGCGGGCCAGCCCGATCTGCTGGACGAAGGGGCGGCTTTCCGATCGATGGTGGAGTCGGGCCGTCTGGTGTCGATCCTGCTGTTCGGGCCGCCGGGGACCGGGAAGACCACCCTGGCCAGGCTGGCCGCATCGGAGACCGAAGCCTCCTTCGAGCAGCTGTCGGCCGCCGCCCACGGAGTGCGGGATGTGCGCCGGGTGCTCGAGGAAGCAGCGCGGCGCCTGGAGGACGAAGGCCGGCGGACGGTGTTGTTCCTCGACGAGATCCACCGCTTCAACAAAGCCCAGCAGGACGCCCTGCTGCCGGGGGTGGAGGACGGGACCGTGATCCTGGTGGGCGCCACCACCGAGAACCCCTTCTTCGAGGTGAACTCGCCCCTGATCAGCCGATGCACCCTGTTCAGGTTGGGGCCGGTCTCCCCCGAAGCCCTGGGTGGATTGTTGGACCGCGCCCTGGCTGACCGGGAGCGGGGGTTGGGGGAGGCGGGCATGGCAATCGCCCCCGCCGCCAGGACGGCCTTGTCCGAGCGGGCCGGAGGCGACGCCCGGCTGGCCCTCAACGTACTGGAGGTGGCGGCCGTCGTGGCCGGGGGCCGGGGGCGCACCGAGATCACTTTCGAGGACGTGGAGGAAGCTTTGCAGCGGCGGATCGTCCGCTACGACAAGAAGGGCGACCGGCACTACGACGTGATCTCGGCCTTCATAAAGTCGATGCGGGGTTCGGACCCCGACGCCGCCCTCTACTGGCTGCACACCATGCTGGAAGCGGGGGAAGATCCCGAGTTCATCGCCCGCCGGATGGTGATCTTCGCCTCCGAGGACGTGGGCTTGGCCGACCCCGAAGCCCTGCCGCAGGCGGCGGCGGCCGCTCAGGCCCTCGCCTTCGTTGGTCTGCCCGAAGCCGCCTTCAACCTCTCCCAGGCCGCCGTGTACCTGGCGGCGGCGCCAAAATCGGATTCGATCAAGGCCTCGATGGCGGAGGCCCGCCGGATGGTGGAAGAGACCCCGGGGGCGGTGGTGCCGCCCCATCTCCGTTCGACCGGGGGCCGTCTGGTCTCTTCCCGGGTGGACGGCCGCCCGCCCGGTTACCTGAACCCCCACACCGGAGTAGATCACCTGATCGAACAGCAGTACCTGCCCGACGAGGCCGCGGGCTGCATCGTCTACCGGCCCACCCGCCAAGGCGAGGAAGCCGAGACAGCCGACCGGATCGAGGAATGGGACCGCCGCTTGGGCCGCCCGCCCCGCCGGGGAAAGCCTTCGGCCAGCCGCCCGGCGGGTGATGGATGTACTGTTGAAAAACAGGGAACGCGAAAAAAATCCTAAAGAACGCGAAAAAACACTCTTTGTATCGCTCACTTCTCCTAGATATACGGTATATCATACGCTATCCTCATGGAGGGAAACAAGACTTGCGGAGGGAGCGGGTATGGAGTTGTTGGCGGGCAGTTTCGACTTGAGCGATGCGGTGCTCATAGCGGTCATGGGGTGGATGATCCGATGGTCGTATCGAGACCGAAGGGAGCTCCGGGAGGAGATCCGGGCTGGTTTCGCGGAGGCCAAGGCCGAGCGGCAGCATGGTTTCGCGGAGGCCAAGGCGGAACGTGAGCAGATTCGGGACGAGGCCAAGGCGGAGCGGCAGCGTGGTTTCGCGGAGGCCAAGGCCGAGCGTGAGCAGATTCGGGACGAGGCCAAGGCCGAGCGTGAGCAGATTCGGGAGGAGGCGCGGGCGGAGCGTGAGCAGATTCGCGCCGAGGCGCGGGTGGGGCGTGAGCAGATTCGCGCTGAGGCGGCGGAGACGAACAAGAGGTTGGTGTGGATCGGTGAGCAGGTGGCTTGGATGAGGGGCCGTCATGACTATGCCTTGGAGGAGCCGGTTGTGCAGCAGGCGGCGCCTCGGGGGTGAAGTCTGATCACTGATGGAGGGAACGAAGCAGGATATGCGGAGGGAGTGGTATGGAGTTGTTGGCGGGTAGTTTCGACTTGAGCGATGCGGTGCTCATAGCGGTCATGGGGTGGATGATCCGGTGGTCGTATCGGGACCGGAGGGAGCTCCGAGAGGAGATCCGGGCTGGTTTCGCGGAGGCCAGGGCGGAGCGTGAGCGGGGCTTCGACAAGGCCGCAGAGGAGCGGCAGCGTGGTTTCGCGGAGGCCAGGGCTGAGCGTGAGCAGATTCGCGCTGAGGCGGCGGAGACGAACAAGAGGTTGGTGTGGATCGGTGAGCAGGTGGCTTGGATGAGGGGCCGTCATGACTATGCCTTGGAGGAGCCGGTTGTGCAGCAGGCGGCGCCTCGGGGGTGAAGTCTGATCACTGATGGAGGGAACGAAGCAGGATATGCGGAGGGAGTGGTATGGAGTTGTTGGCGGGTAGTTTCAACTTGAGCGATGCGGTGCTCATAGCGGTCATGGGGTGGATGATCCGGTGGTCGTATCGGGACCGAAGGGAGCTCTGGGAGGAGATCCGGGCTGGTTTCGCGGAGGCCAGGGCGGAGCGGCAGCGCGGTTTCGCGGAGGCCAAGGCGGAGCGTGAGCAGATCCGCGAGGAGGCGCGGGCGGAGCGCGAGCAGATTCGCGCCGAGGCGCGGGCTGAACGGGGGCAGATTCGCGCTGAGGCGGCGGAGACGAACAAGAGGTTGGTGTGGATCGGTGAGCAGGTGGCTTGGATGAGGGGCCGTCATGACTATGCCTTGGAGGAGCCGGTTGTGCAGCAGGCGGCGCCTCGGGGATGAGGTCTGATCGACCTTGATCGCTGTATCCCCGCGCGGGGGCCGCCGCCTCGCGGGCTCGCCGGGCGTTCACCCGCAGCCCCAGGCCAGAAAGGTGAACACATCGATTACCGTTGCCCTTCCCCTTCCTTCGTGAAATCTGGGCCGAGGGGGCATCCGGCTAACCTGGCGCTGTTATGCAGGCCAACGAGATAAGGCGCGCCTTCGTCGACTTCTTCGCCGCCCGGCGCCATACGGTGCGCCCGTCGGCGTCGTTGATCCCCACCGACCCCACCCTGTTGCTCACCAACGCCGGGATGGTGCCTTTCAAGCCTTACTTCCTGGGGGAGGAAACCCCGCCGTGGCCTCGGGCGGCCAGCATCCAGAAGTGCGTCCGCACCGTGGACATCGACCTCATCGGCGCCACCGCCCGGCACCTCACGATGTTCGAGATGCTGGGAAACTTCTCCTTCGGGGACTACTTCAAGGAGCAGGCCATCCGCCAAGCCTACGACCTGGTGACCGGGCCGCTGGGCCTGGATCCCGAGCTGCTCTGGTACACGGTCTACGAGACCGACGACGAAGCGGCGGAGATCTGGACGGACGGGATCGGGGTCCCTCCCGAGCGGGTCCAGCGGGGCGGGCGGGACAACTTCTGGCAGATGGGGGTGCCCGGCCCCTGCGGCCCCGCCTCGGAGATATTCATCGACCGGGGGCCCCGGTACGGCCGTGAGGGCGGCCCCATAGGCGGCGGCGAGGACCGCTACGTCGAGCTGTGGAACCTGGTCTTCATGCAGAACATCCAAGATGAGCCGTACCGCGTGGTCGGCGATCTGCCCGCCAAGAGCATCGACACCGGCGCCGGGTTGGAGCGGTTGGCCATGGTCCTCCAAGGAGTGGACACCCTGTTCGAGGCCGACTGCGTATATGACGTGCTCCGGGCCGCCTCCGGCCTGCTGCGCCGCCCCTACGGGGAGTCGGAGGAAGTGGACGTGGCCCTGCGCCTGCTGGCCGACCACGCCCGTTCCTGCACTTTTCTGATCGGCGACCGGGTGATGCCCGGCAACGAGGGCCGCGGCTACGTGGTGCGGCGCCTGATCCGCCGGGCGGTCCGCCACGCCTGGCAGTTGGGCGGCCGAGAGCTGATCATGCCGCGCCTGGCCGGGGTCACCGCCGAGGTGATGTCCGACGCCTACCCCGAGCTGGCCGCCAACCTCGATTTCGTCCTGCACGTGTTCGAGCGGGAGGAGTCGCAGTTCCGGCGCACTCTGGAGACGGGGATGCGCATGCTGGACGAGGCGCTCGACGCCTCCGAGCCGGGGAGCGCCCTGGCCGGCCCGCTGGCCTTCCGGCTGCACGACACCTACGGATTCCCCATCCACCTGACCCGTGAGATCGCGGCCGAGCAGGGCCGGGCGGTGGACACCGAGGGCTACGAGGCGGAGATGGACGCCCAGCGCGCCCGGGCCAAAGCCGCCTGGAAGGGCGGCGCGGCAGCGGCCCGGCTCGATTCCTACAAACGGGTGCTCGACGCCGTCGGCTCCACCGACTTCCTCGGTTACCGGGAAGATTCGGCCTCCGCCCTGGTGCTGGCCATGCTGAGGGGAGGAGAGGCCGTGGACCGGGCCGAGGCCGGCCAGGAGGTGGAGGTGTTCTTGGACCGGTCGCCCTTCTACGCCGAGGCGGGCGGCCAGGTAGGCGACATCGGGGTGATCGAATCTTCTACGGGCCGGATCGAGGTGGACGACACCCAGTCGCCGCTCACCGGCCTGCACGGCCATCGGGGTCGGGTGGCAGACGGGTTTGTCCAGACCGGCCAGGAGGCGGCGGCCCGGATCGACAGCCCCCGGCGCGACCGGATCCGCAAGTCGCACACCGGTACCCATGTGCTTCATTGGGCGCTGCGGGAGGTGATCGGCGAGCATGCCAACCAGGCCGGATCGTTGGTGGAGGACGGGCGGCTGCGCTTCGACTTCAGTCATTTCCAGGGGGTGTCTCCCGAGGAGCTGGCCGAGGTGGAGGCGTTGGTCAACCGCAAGGTGGACGGCAACCACGGGGTGGGGACGCTGGAGACTTCCAAGGACGAGGCCGAGGCCATGGGGGCGCTGGCCTTCTTCGGCGACAAGTACGGAGAGCAGGTGCGGGTGGTGTCGGTGGGGGACTTCTCGGTGGAGTTCTGCGGAGGCACCCACGTGGGGACCTCGGCGGAGATCGGACCGCTGCTGGTCACCTCCGAATCTTCGATCGGCGCCAACCTGCGCCGGGTGGAGGCCCTGACCGGAATGACCGCCTACCGGTACACCCGCCGGGTCCGAGACGGTCTGGCCGACGCGGCCCGCTTCCTCGGCGCGCCGCTCGACGAGGTCCCCGCCAGGGTCAGGCGCTTGGCGGAGAAGGCGGATGAACTGTCGGCCGAGCTGGACCGCCGCACACAGCAGGCCCGCGCGGCGCTGGCGGCCGATCTGGCCGGGGAGGCCCGCCGCCGGGGGGAGGTTCCCTGGTTGGTGGCCGAGCTGGACGACCATCCTCCTGACGCCCTCCGAGAGGTGGGGGTGCAGGTGCGCAGCCGGCTCGGGTCCGGGGTGGTGGTGCTGGGCAGCAGGAGGGGCGGCAAAGGGGCGCTGGTCGGGGTGGTCTCCGCCGACCTGGTGGGCCGGGGCGTATCGGCTTCGGAGCTGGTGATGGCGGGCGCCCGGGTGCTGGGCGGCGGCGGCAGCCGGGACCCGGAGCTTTCGCAGGCGGGCGGCCCCAGAGGCGACAGGATGGAGGAGGCGCTCGACGCCGTCCGAGAAGAAGTAACCCGCCGCCTGGCCTCCTGATGGGCGGTGGAAGCCTGCCGGGCGGCCGCTCCGGCGGGGCTAGGGGCCGGACCATGGGCGTCGACTACGGACGCAGGCGGGTGGGGGTGGCCCTCTCGGACGGCCTCGGCGCCGTCGCCCATCCCTTGGAGGTGATCGAAGCGGGGCCCGGCCTCATGCGAAGGCTGGCCGGCCTGGTGCGGGAATACGAGGTGGCCAGGGTGGTGGTGGGGCTCCCCACTTCCTTGGACGGAGCGGAGCACGCCTCCGCAAGGGCCGCCCGGGTTTTCGCCGGCGAGGCCGCCGCCGCGCTGGAGGTCGAGGTTGTAATGTACGACGAACGCTTCACCACCAAGATCGCCGAGCAGGCGCTGGCGGCGGGGGGCGTTCCCCGATCAGAACGGCGGGCCAGAGTGGACAAGGCGGCGGCGGCGGTGATGCTCCAGGGTTATCTGGACCGCCGGTCGTTGCCGGCCCGGGGGGGCGGGCGCACCCCGTGAGCGGTCCTTACGACTACGAGGCCGATCATCCGCCCGAGGGGCCGGGTTCTCCGGAGGATCGGCCCGCGGCGCGGCTCAAAGGAACGGTTACCGCCCTGCTGGTGGGCGCGGCGGCGGTTTTCGCCCTGATAACGGCGGGGGGCCGGGCGGCTGACTGGGTCAACGGACTGGGCGGTTTCGGAGGCGGGGAGGAGACGGTCGAGATCCAGGCGGGGCGGATCGCGGCGGTGGAGATACCCTCCGGCGCCAGCGCCCGGCTCATCGCCGGGATCTTGGCGGACAACGGCGTGATCCGCTCGGCCGCCTCCTTCGAGTCGGTGGTGAGGGCGCGCGAGGCCGGCGGCCTGTTGAAGGCGGGCAGATACGAGCTGGTGGCGGGCGCCGGCTTGGAGGAGCTGGTGGACATCCTGGTGGCGGGGCCGACCGTCGACATCTTCCGGTTGACGGTGGTGGAAGGGCGGCGGATCGGCGAGGTGCTCGAGGACGTGGCCCGCCAGACCGAATTCTCGGAGCAGGAGCTGGCCGCCGCGCTGCTCGAGGGTGAGATCAGCTCCGACTACCTCCCCGGTGACCTTCCTGACGGTTTGGACGGCTTGGCCGCCTGGGAAGGCCTCCTGTTCCCCGCCACCTACGACTTCTACCGCGACGCCTCCCCCGAGGAGATACTGCAGCGCCTGGCCGACGAGACCGAGCTGCGGATGGATCGGATCGATTGGGCGCCGGTGCAGCGGAGGGGTTTCACCCCGTATGAGGCGATGGTGATGGCTTCGCTCATCGAGGCCGAGGCGGGCATCGACGCCGACCGCCCCCTGATCGCCGATGTGATCTACAACCGGTTGAACAGCAACACCCCGCTGCAGCTGGACGCCTCCGTCCTCTACGCCATGGGCGAGCGGGGCCGGGGCCTCTCGCTGACCGACCTCGAGTTCGATTCCCTCTACAACACCTACCGGATCGCGGGGCTTCCCCCCACCCCGATCGGAGCGTCGGGTTTCAAGTCCCTCCAGGCGGTGGCCGACCCGGCCGGGACCGATTTCTTCTACTACGTGCTTACCTCCGAGGAAGGCGCCCACTCGTTCTTCGTCGACTACGACGACTTCTTGGAGGCCAAGCGGCGGGCCCAGGAACAAGGCATCGGCTTGTGAAACCCCCGCTCCGGTTGGCGGTGCTGGGAGATCCGGTGGCCCACTCCCTGTCTCCGGTCATCCAGCGGGCCGCCTTGGAATACGCCGGCGTCGAGGGCGAATATCTGCGCCGCCGGGTGGACAGCGGGGGCATGGCGCAGGCGGCGCGGGAAATTCGGGCGGGGGAGCTGGACGGCGCCAACGTAACCATGCCCCACAAGGCCCTGGCCGCCCGGCTGGCCGACCGCCGGTCGCCCGCCGCCGAACGGTGCGGGGGGGCCAACACGCTGTGGCGGGAGGAAGGCCGCCTGTGCGCCCACACCACCGATCCGGACGGGGTGCGGTTCGCCTTCGATCACGCCGGGCTGCCCGAGGAGGCGCCGGTGCTGGTGCTGGGGGCGGGAGGGGCGGCGGCGGCGGCGTTGATTGCCTTGGAGGGGCGGGAGCGCCTGGTGTCGGCGCGGCGGAGCGAAGCCGCTCGGGAGCTGGCGGCCCGGATGGGTCCGGATGTTCGGCCGCTGCGCTGGGGCGCCGCCGCGCCGGGGGCGGTGGTGGTCAACGCCACCCCTTTGGGAAGGGCGGGGGAAAGCCTTCCCGGCCGGGTGGCCGAAGAGGCGGCGGGCCTGCTGGAGATGAACTACGGCCCCGGCCAGACCCCGGCCGAGGCCCTGCTCCGCTCCCGGGGGCGGCCGGCGGCGCCGGGCGGGCTGATGCTGGCGGGCCAGGGCGCCGCTTCCTTCGCCGTGTGGACCGGGGTGGAGGTCCCCCCCGAAGTGATGCTGGCCGCCTTGGACGGGGCGGCCCCGAAACCCGCCGGCCCGGGCGGCAGAAGGGCGGGATGAGCGTCTGGGTCTATCTGGGGGCGGGCGCGGCCGGGCTGGCGGCGGGGCGGTTCCTGGCGGTGTTGGCGTCCGCCGCGTTGGAAGACGCGCCGGTGCGGGAGGCTGTCCGCCGTCTGCCGGGAGGGCGCCGGCCGGAGGATTGGCGGGATTTCCTCCCCGCGGTGTGGTGGGTGCGGAACCTCCGCCGGCCGGGCGGCGGGCCGGTGGACGCCCTGTTCCCTTGTTTGGAAGCGGCCGCCGCCGTCCTGTTCGTCGGGGCCGTGCACTTCGCCGGGATCGGATGGCGCCTCCCGGCCTACCTGTGGTTCTGTTCCGTAACGGCGGTGCTGGCCTTCATCGACTTCCGCCGGCATCTGATCCCCAACCGGATCCTCTACCCGGGGACCGCCGCCGGGTTGGCGCTGCTGGCGGGCGGCGCGGCGCTCGAAGCCCGCCTCGACGGCCTCCTCGAAGCCTCGGCGGCGGGTCTGGGGTATTTCCTGGTTCTCTTGGTGATGAACTTCCTGACCAGGGGCGCCATGGGCATGGGCGACGTCAAGTTCGCCTTCCTGCTGGGGTTCTTCGCCGGTTATCACCGCTGGGAGACGGCCGCCGTTGCCGGCGCCGCCGCCTTCCTGCTGGCCGGAACCGCCTCCGCGCTGCTGCTGGTACTCCGCCGGCGCACCCGCCGCGACCACATCCCCTTCGGCCCCTTCATGGCGGCCGGCGCTTGGGCGTCTATCTCCTGGCACCTCTCCGCCGCCCCCTTCCCCTGAGCCGCCGGCCCGCTCATCTGCGGCGCCGCCCGCCCCGGTCCGGGAGGGGCGGTTCATCCGGCTCCGAGCGGTGCGGCCCGGTGTATAGTGGGGGCTGTCAGCCGAGACGAAGCGGAAGCCGGTTGCTTCCCACCCGGCCACTGAAGCTGTCGGCAGGGGCGGCGCCCCGCCCGGCCATTGAATGCGCCGAGGTAGCAGGGCCTCCCGCCGATCCGCGCGCCGCCGGGAGCGGCCCGCGCCTCGGATGGGGCCGCCTTCCCCTTCGGTGCTGCATGCTCTCGGTGTGCAGGACATGCCATGCCGTAGATCGAACGGCGCAGGAAAAGCAGGAAAATCAGGAGAAAAGGAGGCCCGTATCGCCGACCTACGTGTAAACGACGAGATCCGCGCCCCCCAGCTCAGGGTGGTCGCCCCCGACGGCGCCCAGGTAGGGGTGAAAAGCCTGGAGGAAGCCATGTGGTTGGCCGACCAGCTGGGGCTGGATTTGGTGGAGGTGGCGCCGTCGGCCGCGCCGCCGGTGGCCCGGTTGATGGACTACGGCAAGTACAAATACGAGCAGTCCGTCAAGCAGCGGGAAGCCCGCAAGAACCAGACCCGCAGCTCCGTCAAGGAGATCGCCTTTCGGGTGAAGATCGGCAGCCATGACTACGAGATCAAGCGGAATAGGGTCAAACGCTTTCTGGAGAACGGAGACCGGGTGAGGATCCGGATATGGTTCCGGGGCCGTGAAGCTTCCCGCCCCCAGCTGGGGCTGGACATCCTCAACCGGCTGGTCGAGGAGCTGGCCGAGGTGGCCAAGGTGGAACAGGAAGCCAAGATCGAGGGCCGGAACATGATGATGTCGTTCGCACCGATCAGGAAACCCGTCCGGCGGTCTCCGGAGGGTCGGCGGGGCGGCAAGTACGGATGACCGAAACGAGGGTTAGGACAGCACCATGCCGAAGATGAAGACGCACAAAGGCGCCGCCAAGCGCTTCAAGGTAACCGGATCCGGCCGTCTGCGCCGGCGGCAGTCGCACCGCGGCCATCTGCGCCTCGCCAAGGGCAAGGACAGTTACCGGCGCCTCAAAGGCGAAGCCGACCTGGCCAAGGGCGACCGCCGGCGGGCCAAGCGGCTGATGGGCCTGTGAGCGGCGGGCAGAGGAGATTCTGAAATGGCACGAGTAAAAGGCGGCTCTTCCAACGCCCGGGCCCGGCGCCGCAAGGTGCTGAAACAGGCCAAGGGATACCGGGGCGCCAAGAGCCGGAGCTACCGGGCCGCCAACGAGCAGGTGATGAAGTCCTTGCAGTACGCCTATCGGGACCGGCGGGCCCGCAAGGGCGAGTTCCGGCGGCTCTGGATCAGCCGCATCAACGCCGCCGCCCGTCAGAACGGCACCACCTACTCCCGGCTGATAGCGGGCCTCAAGGCCGCCGACTTCGAGGTGGACCGCAAGATGCTGGCGGAGATCGCCGTGAGCGATCCGGACGCCTTCCGGCAGATCGTGGAGATGGCCGCGGGCGGGGCGGACGCCGCCCCCGCCGGACGGTAGACCCGCTTCCAGGCCCCGAGGCCGGTCAAATGGATCTCGAGCAGATCGAGCAGATCGCCGAAGCGGCGCGGAAGCGAATCGCGGCGGCCTCCTGCCTCGAGGAGCTGGCAGAGGCGGAAGCCGGAGCGGTGGGGCGGCGGTCCGAGCTGGCCGCGGCCCGCCGGGGGATAGGAGGTCTCGAGCCGGGGCTCCGCCGGACGGCCGGGCGGGCGGTCAACGAGGCCCTCCGGTCGCTGGGAGACGAGGCGGCGGCGCGGCGGGCGGTGTTGGAGGCCGAAGCCGAGGACGCCCTGCTGAGGAGCGACCGAATCGACATGACCCTCCCGTACGGGCGGCCGCTCCGGGGGACCCATCATCTGCTGACCAGCACCGCCGAGGAGGTGTGCGACGTGTTCCGCGCCCTCGGCTACCGGGTGGCGGAAGGCCCCGAACTCGAGCTCGCCTGGTACAACTTCGACGCCCTCAACACCCCGCCCACCCATCCCGCCCGGTTCGAATCAGACACCATGTACGCGGCGCCGTTCGACGGCCGGGAGCGGAGCGGCCCGGACGAGCTGCTGCTGCGCACCCAGACCTCGCCCATGCAGATCCGCTGCATGGAGCAGCAGCCCCCCCCCTTGTACGCGGTGGTCCCGGGGCGGGTGTTCCGCACCGACACCTGGGACGCCACCCATTCGCCGGTCTTCCATCAGATCGAAGGCCTGGCGGTGGACGCGGACATCACTTTCGGCGACCTCAAGGGCACCCTGGCCTATTTCGCGGCGGAGTTCTTCGGCCCTGACGCCCGCACCCGCTTCATCCCCCATTTCTTCCCGTTCACGGAACCGTCGGCGGAGATGCTGGTGTGGTTCAACGGCCGGTGGCTGGAGATGCTCGGATGCGGGATGGTGGACCCCAACGTCTTCGAAGCGGTGGGGTACGACCCCGGCGCGGTGACCGGGTTCGCCTTCGGGATGGGGGTGGAGCGCTTGGCCATGGTCAAGCACGGCATCACCGACATCAGGCACTTCTACGAGAACGACCTGCGGGTGTTGGAGCAGTTCCGGTGAAAGTTCCGATCGGCTGGCTGGCCGACTTCATCGATCTGCCCACCCGGGACCCCCGCGAGCTGGAGCGCGTCCTGGTTTCCCTCGGCCACGAAGTGGAGTCGATCGAAGAGATCAGACCCTCCTTCGAAGGGGTGATCGTAGGGCGGGTGGAGGAGGCGGGGCCTCACCCCAACGCCGACCGCATCCGCTTCTGCCGGGTCTACGACGGCTCGCAGACCCTCGACGTGGTGTGCGGGGCTTGGAACTTCGAGGCCGGGGCGGTGATCGCCTACGCCCAGGCGGGTTCCCGGCTGGGGGTGGACGCGGACCGGCCCATGGAGGTGGGGCGGCGCGAGATCCGGGGGGTGGTGTCCAACGGCATGATCGCTTCGGCCCGCGAGCTGGGCCTCGGGGACGAACACGAGGGCATCCTGGTGCTGGACCGGCTGGGCGCGGCCGGCCCCGGCGACATCGGCCGCCCCCTCGAGGAGGTGCTGAACCTCTCCGAGACGGTGCTGGACGTGAGCATCACCACCAACCGGGGCGACTGCATGAGCATCCGCGGCCTGGCCCGCGAGCTGGCCGCCTACTGGCAGATACCCCTGGAAGACATCGATCCGCGCCCGCCCTGCGGGCCCGAGGAATCCGACTTTCGGGTAACCATCGAAGACCGCGGGGCCTGCCCCCGGTTCGTTGCCCACCAGATCGACGGAGCGTCCGTCGGCCCCTCCCCCCTGTGGATGCAGCTGCGCCTGCTGGCCGTCGGGCAGCGGCCCATCTCGAACGTGGTGGATGTGTCCAACTACGTGATGTGGGAGCTGGGCCACCCCATCCACACCTTCGACGCCGCCGCTATCGCCGAGCGGCATATCGTGGTGCGCCGGTCGGAAGCGGGGGAGACCCTCACCACCCTGGACGGAGCGGAGCGGACGCTGGTTCCCGGCGACATCCTGGTGGCCGACCCGTCGGGGCCCATCGCCCTGGCCGGAGTGATGGGCGGAGCCTCCACCGAAGTGTCCGACGGCGCCTCCGGCATCCTGGTGGAGGCCGCCCACTGGCACCCCCCCTCGATCCTGTCCACCTCCCGCCGCCTCGGGCTGCGCAGCGAGGCCTCCGCCCGGTTCGAGCGGGGGGTCGACCCCAACCTGTCGGGCATGGCCGCCGCCCGGGCGGCGGAGCTGATCGCTGTGACCGCGGGCGGCGTTCCCAGGGCCGCCGCCGTGGACGCCTATCCGGCCCCGGTCCGCCCCTGGAAGATCCACCTCCGAGCCCGCGACGTGAGCCGGCTGCTCGGCCCCGACCCTTCCTTCGAGGAGTCGCTGGCCTTGCTGCGCCGCCTCGGATTCGGAGCGCCCGCCGCCGGCGGGTCCGCCGAGATAACCGTCCCCACCCACCGCTCCGATGTAACCCGCCCCGCCGACCTGGCGGAGGAGATCGCCCGCCTCCACGGATACGACCGTTTCCCCGACCTGGTCCGCCGGGGCCGGAACGGGGCGCTCACCCCGGCCCAGGCCGCCGCCCGCCGCCTCCGGGAGGCCTTGGTGGGGGCCGGCCTCACCGAGGCCCAAACCCTGAGCTTCCTGGGGCAGGCCGACCTGGACGCCTTGGGCCTTCCCGAGGGCGACCCCCGCCGGCGGGGCATAAGGTTGAAGAACCCTCTGCGGGAGGAGGAGTCCATCCTGCGGACCACTCTGCTGCCCGGCCTCATCGCCGCCGCCGCCCGCAACGCCGCCCGCGGCCTCAAGACGGTGCGCCTCTTCGAGACCGGGCGGGTGTTCTGGTCCGCCCCCGATCCCGAAGACCCCCGGATCCCCCATCAGCCCATGCATCTGGCGGCGGTGATGTCCGGCCCCGAGGCGGACGCCTTCGCCGCGGCCGGGATGGTCGACCTGGCGGCCAGGGTCACCGGCCGCCGCTTGGAGGTGCGCCAGGAGGCCCTTCCGATGTTCCATCCGGGCCGGTCGGCGGCCGTCCTCTGCGGCGGCGGTCCCATCGGGGCGGCGGGCGAGCTCCATCCGGCGCTGGTGCGGCGGGCAGGCCTGTCGGGCCGGGCGGCGGCGGTGGAGCTGGCGCTCGAGACTCTCCTGGCCGGAGGGCGGGGCTGGAAGATGGAGGAGGTCTCCACCTTCCCGCCGTTGGTGTTCGACATGGCGTTCATCGTCCCGGATCCGGTTCCGGCCGCCCGCCTGTTCGAGGTCATGGAACAGAGCGCCGGCCCCCATCTGGAGGGGCTGGAGCTGTTCGACGAGTTTCGGGGGGGTTCGATCCCCGCCGGCCGCCGCAGCCTGGCGGTGCGGGTCACCCTGCGGGCGATGGACCGCACCCTCTCCGACCAGGAGGCCGGCCCCGTCCTGGCAGACATAGCGGCGGCGGTGGAAGACCGGCTGGGCGGGGTGCTGCGGGGCGGCGTATGACCGGAGGGCTGTGATCATGGACGATTTTCTGGGGATCGCCGGTATGGATGCTTCCGCCTTGGAGCGCCTGGTGGACGGGGCCGCCCGGCTCAAGCAGGACCGCAGCCTGCGGAGGGGGGCGCTGGCCGGGCTGCGCATCGGCCTTTTCTTCGAGAAGCCCTCCACCCGCACCCGGGTGTCGAGCGAGGCGGCCGCGGTCGAGCTGGGCGCCCACCCGGTGGTGTTGGGGCAGCACGAGGTGGGGCTGGGCAGCCGGGAATCGGCGGCGGACGTGGCCAGGGTGCTCGACCGCTACCTGGATCTGTTGGCGCTGCGGGTGTTCGACCACAGGAACCTGGTCGAGACGGCGAAGTACGCCCGCGCCCCGGTGGTGAACCTGCTGTCCGACCTGGAGCACCCCTGCCAGGCGGCGGCCGACCTGCAGACCATCGCCGAGCACCGCCCGATCGACGGGGCGGTGGTGGCCTACGTGGGGGACGGCAACAACGTGTGCCACAGCCTGATGCTGGGCGCGGCCAAACTGGGCGGAGAGGTGCGGGTGATCTGCCCGCCCGGCTTCGAGCCGCAGGAGCGGTTCACCGCCGAGGGGGGGGAGCGGGTGACCGTAACTTCCGACCCGGCGGCGGTGGAGGGCGCCGACGCGGTCTATACGGATGTCTGGGCGTCGATGGGCCAAGAGGCCGAGGCGCGGGCGCGGGCGGAGGCGTTCGCCGCCTATCAGGTGGACGAGGCGCTGTTCGGGGCGGCCCGCCCGGACGCAATTTTCATGCACTGCCTGCCCGCCCACCGGGGGGAGGAGGTGACCGACGGGGTGATGGACCATCCGAGGTCGCGGGTCTTCGACCAAGCCGAGAACCGCCTCCATTCGATGAAGGCCGTCCTGCTGGAGCTGCTGGGCTGACAGCGGGCGGCGGCGCGAGGGCGCTCGACCTGTCGGGGCCGGTGGAGCAGGCCGCCCGCCGGCTGCTGGGTTGGCGGTTGGTCACCGACTTCGGGGGCCGCACCGCGCTGGTGATCGAAGAGGTGGAGGCGTACGGAGGCGCCGACGACCCCGCCTCTCACGCCTACCGGGGGAGGACCGCCCGCAACGCCTCGATGTTCGGCCCCGCCGGAACCCTGTACGTGTACCGGTCTTACGGCATCCACTGGTGCGCCAACGCCGCGGCCGGATCCGAAGGCGACGGCCGGGCGGTGCTGATCAGGGGAGGCCGGGTGGTGGAAGGCCGGGAGACCGCCGAGCGGCGGCGGGGCCGCGCCGACCATCTGGCCGACGGCCCGGGCAAGCTCACCCAGGCCCTGGGCATCACCGGCGAGCACGACGGCAGCTCTTTGTTCACCGGACCGGTGCGCCTCGAACCGGGGCCCGCCCCCGATCCGGAATCGATCCTGGCCTCCCCCCGCATCGGCATCAGCCGCGCAGTCGACCGGCCCTGGCGCTTCCTCCTCCGCCGGCCTTCCGGCTCCTGAGCAATCTTCGTAGGATGCCGGCGCCGCCGCAAGTTCCTCACCCCGTCGGTGCGGGTATGCTAGGGCCGTGGTATAGCAAGGAGACGGTATGGCGGTTGAACTCGATGTCGTTGACGTCGAGCCGCGTCGAGGTTGGACGATATGGGTCCGGTTCGAAGACGGAACCGAGGGCGAAGCTGATGTCAGTAACCTACGCAACCTGCCGGTCTTCGCTAAGTTGCAGGACAGGAAGGTGTTTGAGTCGGTATATGTCCATCCTGATTTGAAGGTGGTTTGCTGGGGAGACGGTCTAGAGATTTCTCCTTGCAAACTGTATGACAGTATCGCCGTTGCCCGCGTATGACATATGGTATGCGTAAGCAGATTCAATGGCCTAGGTGTTCATTTCTTCTACGAAGAAGAAATTCATAGGGGCGAACCACACTTTCATATAAGGTCAAACAAGAATAGAACTCGAGTTGCCTCTATTAAGATAGACCTATCATCAACTCGTATTGATGACTTGGTCTTGGCTGGTTCTCTCGAGTCTCTTGACAGCAAGAATAAGAACCTGTTGCAGAAATGGGTATTAGATCACCAAGTTGATCTGATGAGAGCTTGGGACCAGGCGAGAGAGGGTAGTGCTTTGGATCCCATTCCTCCTCCTCCAGGTACATCCCCTTAAGGTTTTTACACGCCGCCTTCTCTTAACAACAAGAGCCATATATTAGGAATCCAAGCCATTGAATATGAGCGTGCCGAGACGATTATAAAGGGGCTGAGATACAGCAAAGTCTACGTCAATGGACCGATAAATAGTCCCCGTTGTCAATCGTGCTACTCCCGTTCTCTTCGCCATTTCGTAATGGCATCGATCAGGTCTTCGAATAGGGATTGTAGGTCGCTTTCTCTGGAGGCTAACTCCAGACGGGAGACTACTCGACATATTTCTGGGGCTTCTCGGTTGATTTGTTCCGCCAGACTCCGAAGTTTGTGTTTGGCTATTTCGGCTGCAGTGTCGGAGGCCATGCCATAAATGGCATCTTGTCTCTTTATCTGTTCCGATAGGGTGGCCGGATCTGTTCCCAGCGTCGTCGAATATCTTGACGGGGTTTCCTTTAGCCTCTCCCAGACCCATACCTCAGGAACTTGGGCACCGGGTAGGAAGAAAACCGGCACATGGGGTGCCGTCTTGCGGATTTTGTCCACTACTATATTGTTCCGTTTGTCCCCATCGAGAATGAACACAAAGTTGTCTATCTGGCCGAACTTCTTGAACGCCGCAGCATGGGTTGGAAACTCGTCTGCGCCGGTATTCCTGCCTATGCGAACGGCATTTTCTTTGAGCCCTTCTCGGGGCCGGATCTCGTCAAGGATGCCCTGTAAGATTGCCTCCGCTGTTTCGTCTTCACACAGCAGGTTCAGAGTGTTCGTCGATCTCCCATACAAGGCATCCTGCACCACATCACGATAAGGCGGATGCACCGACACCCGGCCCTTCTCGTCCCGTTGCAAGAAGATCCTGGCATAAGGCGGCACCGATTCGAGCACCACCGGGCTGTGGGTAGCAACGATTATCTGAAGGTCGTTGCGCAAGGCGAGCTGCTGCAGATGCAGCATGAGCAACTGTTGCACCCAGGGGTGGAGCCCGGCCTCGACCTCATCGATCAAGATGAGATCCTCCTTGCGTTGGGCAATTTCTTGGGACAGCCGCAGGATGGAACGTTCACCCGCCGCCATATGCAGCTCAGAATACCTAGCGCCCCCTTGTTGCGAAGCGAACAGCAGGTTCTTGTTGCCGCTGGACAGTTCGACCACTTCTTCGTATCTGAAGGGCAAGATGCGCTCGGCGAGTTTTATTTGCGATGCGTTCAGCCGCTTCGATTCGGGTGCGGTGTTCAGGCGGGACAGGCTGAGCACGCTTCGCACCTCGGAGGGGCTACTGAGGTTGCTGGGAGTTCGCAGGTAGACACCCCGCACGGGCTGGCTGACTCCTTTACGCCCGCCGTAGCTCTTGTTCCAGCTCTTCAACCTCCTCCACCTCATATATCTCCGGCCTTCCGGGGTAGAATAGTCAAACTCAAGAAACACTTCGTCTTTGTGGTCCTCGCGGTTTCCCAGCTTCGGATAGTAACTCGGGAACAAGGTTGAAGGAACGTAGGCTTTGACTCCCGCTCCCGGAACCTTGTACGCGCAGGCGGCGGCGAAGAGCACAGTAGATTTTCCGCTGGCGTTTTCTCCGGCGATGACGCTCACCGGGTAGTCGAAGGACACCCTCAGGTCTTCGATGCCCCGGATTCCCCGCAGTCGAACGTCCGAGAGAAAATGCGGGAAATGGGGTTTCTTGCCGTGCAGTTGAATCCAGAGGTCCTGCAACCGCCGCTCTATCATAGCCTCCTCCAGGGATTTTTTGGGTCTGGGGCGGGTCTGATTTGTGAGAACCAGACTGATTACTCTCTGCACAGGCCATCTTAGCAGTCGATCTAATCATCTGGGGGTATGAATGCGAGCCCCATGTTTGGCCGTGCGTACGGCTGCCGCCTAATCTTGGGCGCTCATGAAACCGGAGCAACAAGCCGAAGCGCTGCTGCGCGGGGTGGACACCTTCCTGCCGAAAGACGAGCTGGCGGGCCGCATCGCCGAGGGGCGCCCCCTGCGGGTCAAGCTGGGCCTCGACCCCACCGCCCCGTCGGTGACGCTGGGGTGGGCGGTGGTGCTGCGCAAACTCCGCCGGTTTCAGGACCTGGGGCACACGGCGGTGCTGATCGTGGGTGATTTCACCGCCCGGGTGGGCGATCCGAGCGGGCGGTCGGAGACCCGCAAGCCGCTCACCAAGGCCGAGGTGGACCGCCACGCGGCGGCGGTGCTGGGTCATTTCCGCCGCATCCTGTCGGAGGACAACCTGGAGATCCGGCGCAATTCCGAATGGCTGGCCGGCCTCGACATGGCCGATGTGCTCCGTCTGACGGCGGCGGCCACCCTCGCCCAGATGCTGGAGCGGGACGACTTCTCCCAGCGGTTCGAAGCCGAGCGGCCCATCTCGATGATGGAGTTCATGTATCCGCTGCTGCAGGCCTACGACTCGGTGGCCGTCGAGGCGGACATCGAGATGGGGGGCACCGACCAGCTGTTCAACCTGATGATGGGCCGCCAGGTGCAGCAGCGCTTCGGCCAACGCCCGCAGATGGTGCTGACGATGCCGCTCCTGGTCGGGACCGACGGGCGGATGAAGATGTCCCAGTCGGCGGGCAACTACATCGGCATCGACGAGCCGCCCGACGAGATGTTCGGCAAGACGATGAGCATCCCCGACGAGGCGATGCCGCAGTGGCTGCGCCTGGCGTCGGGCCTCGACCGGGAGGCGGCGGAGCAGCTGACGGTCGGGTTGGCGGAGGGGGGGGCCCACCCGGGGGAGGCGAAGCGGACGCTGGCCCGCTCCATCGCCGACCTGTACCACGGGGCCGGGGTGGGGAAGAAGGCCGAGGCCGCCTTCGACCGCCGGTTCCGCGCCCATCAGGCCCCCGAAGCCATGCCTGTCCACGCGCTCGGCGCCGAAGACCCCGTCTATCTGCCCGCCCTGCTGGCCGCCGCCGGCCTGGTGAAGTCCAACAGCGAAGGCCGCCGCATGATCGCCCAAGGCGCCGTCCGCCTGGACGGAACCCCGGTTGGAGAGGACCACCTCCCCAGGACCGCCCTTGCCGGCGCCGCCCTGTCCGTAGGCCGCCGCCGCTTCGTCCGGTTGTCCGGCGGCTGAATCCAGACCCGGCCCTTGGGCCCCCTGCTCCGGCGCGGCCCTTCCACACCCCGGAGGGTTGCAGCCCCGAGGCCCGGCCGAGCAGTTCCAAGCGATCGAGGGTTTCACATCCCTATTCGAGCCGCATGAGCAGGCTCTTCTCTGGCAAGCCCCGGCCCGCTAAGGCCGAGGCGACCGGTTGCCGCTCTCGTCCTCCAACGGGGCGGGCAGTCGAACAATTCGATTCGACCGAGCTGAGCGGCTGGATGAAGTGTGCGGCGGCAGGCCGTCATGAACACCGTTCCGAGTCTGATTTCCCCTGGATATGAGCCGCTTTTGGTGAGGCCGGAGGATCAAAGCGTCGGTCCGCGAAATCTTCTCAGAACATACCCCTAGCCGGAAGCCCCGAATTTTGGTATACCTATTGGGCTGATGCACAAACACCGCCGCGAGCTCCGGAGAGGGCGGCGGTCAGAGACGGATCCCGTTCGGTCCGGCCTCTCGGGCCGGAGGCGGCCTCGTGCGGCCCGGCGGATTTTCGTTCAAGGAGGCGGCGGCGGGGGATGGGCCCGGCGTTGCCGGCGGCGGGGGCCGATTTTCGCGGACTCGAGGGCGTTTGGGCCGAGATTGGACTTCAAGACATGTTTACACGAGTTCTTGTCAGGGCAACCCTCGGAGTTGCCCATCCGGTTGCCCGCTTGGCCCTGACCCCCCGATAATTCACGAGAGCGGGGGGCGGGCAGATAAAATACGCGCTCGCATTACCTTTGACCTGGGATGATAACAGTGAGACAACCGTCTGATCAGAAACGCGAAGTTCACCTAATGGGTGAACGCCGCCGGTTCGAAGTTCGGGATGTACAGGCTGACGAACCGCGCGGGCGGCGGCCCGCTCCGCGCGGACATGAGTGATCAGGGCTGATGGAACCGGCCGGCAGCCCCTCCGCCCTCCACGCCGACCGCCGGGAGCGCTTCGCCGCCTCGGTCGGCGGCGGCTTGGCCCTCATTCCGGCCGCCTCCCTGGTGAGGCGCAACGACGACGTCGACCACCCCTTCCGCCAGGACACGGACTTCTACTACCTGACGGGCTTCGACGAGCCGGACGCGATACTGCTGCTCGACCCTTCCGCCGCCTCCGAGCAGTATGTGCTGTTCGTCCGGCCCCGCGACCGGGAGCGGGAGATCTGGGACGGCCGCCGCGCCGGCCCCGAGGGCGCAGTGGAGTGCTTCGGCGCCGAGGCCGCCTACCCGGTGTCCGAGTTCGAGGCGGTCCTGCGGCGGAGGCTGCCCGGCCGCCGCACCCTTTACCTGCCCTACGGCAAGCCGGGGTTCCGCCGCCGGGTGATGGGCGCCGTGCGGGCGGTGAGGGGGCTGTCCGAACGGTTCGGGCGGATAACGCCCGCCGAGGTGCGGGACGCCTCGCCGCTGCTGGCCGAGATGCGCCTCCGCAAGACCCCGGAGGAGGCGGCCCTCCTGCGGACGGCCTGTGAGATCAGCGCCGAAGGGCACGCCGAGGCCATGCGCTTCACCCGCCCCGGCCGCCGGGAATACCAGGTGCAGGCGGCCATGGAATACGTCTTCCGGTCGAAGGGGGCGCGACGGGACGGATACCCGGCCATCGTCGCTTCGGGGGGCAACGCCTGCATCCTCCACTACTTCGAGAACAGCCGCCGGATCGAGGAAGGCGACCTGGTGCTGATCGACGCCGGCGCCGAATACCGCTACTTCAGCGCCGACATCACCCGCACCTTCCCGGCGGGCGGCAAGTTCACCGGCCCGCAGCGGGAGCTCTACGAGGCGGTGCTGGCCGCCCAGCGGTCCGCCTTGGCGCGGGCGGCGCCGGGGGCGACCATGAAGGGCATCCACCAAGCGGCGGTCGAGGCGGTGGCCGAGGGGCTGGTGGAGCTGGGCCTGCTGCCGGGGCCGGCGGAGCAGGCGGTGCGGATGCACCACTACCGCGAGTTCTACATGCACGGCACCGGCCACTGGCTGGGTATGGACGTCCACGACGCCGGCGCCTACTGGACGGAGGGGGCGCCCCGCCCGCTGGCGCCCGGCATGGCCTTCACCGTAGAGCCGGGCGTGTATGTGGAGGAGGGCCGGGAATCCGTCGAGCTGCCGATGCTCGAATACGACTCGGACGAATGGACCGAGCGCCGCATGCTGTTGGGCGCCGCCCAAGCCAAGAAGCTGGAACAGCGGGAACGCGAAGCCGCCCCCAAGACGACCCACCCGGTGCCGGAACCCTTCCGCGGCATCGGCATCCGCATCGAGGACGATGTGCTGATCACCGAAGGAGGCTGCGAGATGCTCACCTCCGGCGTCCCCGCCGACCCCCGCCAGGTCGAAGCGCTCTGCGCCGAAACCCCCCTCCTGCCCTACCTGGATTCCCGCTAGATGTGATATTCAGGAGGTTGTCCGCCCCCCCGGTGGGGCCGGAGGATCGAAGCGGTCGGGCCGCGAAAGTTCTCCGAACATACGTACCCCTAGCCGGAAGCCCCAGAATTTGGTATACCTATTGGGCTGATGCACAAACACCGCCGCGAGTTCTGGAGAGGGCGGCGGTCAGAGACGGATTCCGTTCGGTCCGGCCCCTTCGGGCCGGGGGCGGCCTCGTGCGGCCCGGTGGATTTTCGTTCAAGGAGGCGGCGGCGGGGGATGGGCCCGGGTTTGCCGGCGGAGGGGGCCGATTTTCGCGGTCTTGGGGGTGTTTGGGTTGGAATTACTTCGAAACATCGTGATTGCCCGCGGGACCGGCGGAGGCGGTTGACTGCCCGGTGACGGTTGAGAATTACTTCGAACCATCATGATTGCACTCGGCTCTTGCCGGGGCAACCTTGAAGCTGCCCATCTAGACCGCCCTTCCTGGGGAGCTCCTCTGGGGCCGGGGGTCAGCCGGAAGCGGCCGCCGGGGTGCGGATTATCTCGATGCGGTCTCCCCGGCCGTACAGGGCGGCGGCCAGCGTCTGCACCGCATCGGCGTCCACCGCCGCCAGTTCCGCCAAGCGGCGGTCGGTGGTGATCAAATCGTCGTCTTCGGTGTAGAGGCGGCTGACCAGCAGGGCCAGCAGGTCGGCGTTGGACACGAAGCTGTAGTCGCTCTCCAGCACCGCCCGGGTCTGATTCATCTCCTCTGGGGAGGGTCCGTCCTCGATCAGGCCGGCGAGGATCGACAGCACCTCGGCGTGGACTTCTTCCAAGCGGTCGGGGCTGCTGGTGACCGTGATCTGGGAAAGCACCGCCGGCCGGGGGGTGCGCAGCGCGTCGACCCCCGCCGAGGTGTTGTAGGAAGCGCCCAGCTCTTCCCGCAGGCGCTGGAAGAGGCGGCTGTCCAGCACCCTTTCCAGCACCGCCGCCGCGACCAATTCAGAGGGCGTTGTCGAACGGTCCACTTCGTAGTAGAGGTCCAAGACGGCGCTCTCGCCCTCGTCAACCGCTATCTCGCGCCGCACCACCCCGTCGGGCGCCGGGCGCCGGTGGTCCTCGTAGGAGTCGGACTCCCCGGCCGGAAGGGCGCCGATGTACAGGCCGGCCAAGCGCTCCACGGTTGCCGGGTCTATGTCCCCCACCACCGCCGCCGTCATGTCGTCCACACCGCCCAGCCGCGCCCTGTAGATATCGAGAAGGCCGTCGGCGGTGAGGGATTCGAGCTGGCTGCGGGTCGCCGTCAGACGGTGCCGCCCCCCGCCGTACCGGGCTTCGTTGTAAGCCGACCACGCCTGCCATTCGGGGTTCACCTCGGCCAGCGAGGTGCGGGTCTCGGCTTCGTTGAGGGCTTGGCGGAAGGCCGCTTCGTCCACTGCGGGGGCGGTGACCAACAGGTGAAGCATCTGGAAGAGGGCTTCGACGTCTGCGGGGTCTCCGGAGGCGGCCCGGCCGCTGAAACCCTCCACCGTTTCCCCGATGAAGGGTTCGATGACCACGTTGCTCGCCTCGAGGAATCGGTTGATCTGAGGTTTGGTCAACCCGCCCAGCCCGCTGCCCAACACCGCCTCGGCGGCTCTGGGCGCCAAGGCGCGGGCGCCCGGCGCCAGCAGCGACCACCCCCCCAGCGACAGGGTCTGGAGAGAGACCACCCCTTCGTCGATGTTGGAGTACATGTATATGACCCTCGCTCCGTTGGCGAACTCCCATTCGATTCCTTCCAGCCCCGCCGGCAGCTCCCTGACCGCAATCGGCGCCGCCGCCTCCGGCAGTTCGTCCATCAGACCTTCGACGTCGGGGGCGGCGGGCGGTGGTTCGGAGCGGGGCGAGGCGGTGGATACAGCCGCTTCCAGCTCGGCCTCGGCGGGCAGGCTCTCGGCGTTTGGCCCCACCGCGATCCATATCGGCCCGGCCTGGCCCATCAGCCGCCGGTAATGGCCGGTGAGTTCCTCGGGGGTCATCTCCGCCAGCACCCCGGCGATCCGCGAGAAGCGGTCGGCGGCGGCGGAGAGGTCCGCCCCGTAGAGGAAATGGTTCGCATAGCGCTGGGCGAACTGTTGATCGTTGGCGGTTGCAGAGCGCTCCAATTCGTACCGCAGGTCGGTGGAGAACTGCTCCGCCGCTCGGTCGAGGTCGGCGTCGGTGAAGCCGTACTCCTGCGCCGTCAGCAACACCGACCAGTAGGCGGCGGAAGCCTCATCCAGATCCTCCCCCTGCCAGTTGGTTCCGTAGTAGCGCAGCCCCTGGTTGTGGTAGAAGCTGTCGAATTCGGGTGGATCCACCTGGGTCAGCTCGCCCCGGTAATAGGCTTCTTCGAGGCGGTTGTGGACCATCCGCTCGATCAGGTTCTCCATCACCAGCCGGCGGTCTCCTCCGTAGGTTCCGGGGTCGACGACCGGAATGGGAATGTCGAGAGAGATATAGGAGAAACCCTGCCCTTCGTCCAACACCGTGTGGTAGGAGGGCTGCGGGTCGGGGATGACCTCCGGCGGCTCCAGCGGCAGGGTTTCGCCGGGGGGGATATGGCCGAACTGCTCCCTCACGTAGGTTTCCAGCAGGTCCACGGGCCAGTCCCCCACCGCCACCACCGCCATGTTGGAGGGGGTGTACCAGGCCTCGTAGAAGTCCCTCAGCTGGCCGGCGGTGATCGACTCGATGGATTGGACGCCGCCGATAGGGTCGCGGCCCTCATAGGGCGTCCCCTCCGTGTAGATGCGGTCGAACTCGGAGGAGACGAAGCCGTAGCTGGTTTCGGCGGCCCGCATCTCGTCGAGCACGACTCCCCGCTCCGCTTCGACCCTGTCGGGGTGGAGGGCAGCGGCGTGGGCCATCTGCGAGAGGGCGTTGAAGGCGATGATCACGTTGTCGGTCGTCTGAGGCGCCAGGGTGAGGTCGTATACGGCGCCCGTGTAGCCGACGTAGGCGTTCAGGTCGGGCCCCAGCTCCACGCCCAGGTCGCGCAGGGTGTTCTCCAGGGAATCACCGGGGTAGTAGCGGGTGCCTTGGAACAGCATGTGCTCCAAGAAGTGGGCGAGGCCCAGGCCGGGCGCCGGTTCGTTCATCGACCCCGCTTTCACCACCAGCCATATGCTGAGGCTTCCTCCCGGACGGTCGTTGTAACGCAGGTAATAGGTGAGGCCGTTTTCGAGGGCGCCGATGCGGAGCTCGGGGTCGATAGGCAGGGGGTCGCCCGGGTCGGGCGGCGGGGGCGGGGCGGCGGTGGTGGTTGTTGTGGTTTCGGGGGGCGGAGGCGCGGTGGAGGTCGTGGTTTCGGGGGGCGGAGGCGCGGTGGAGGTGGTCGTGGTTTCGGCGGGCGGCTCGGTTGTCGCCGGGGCGGGGGCGGCGGTGTCGGGCGGAATGGTATCGAAGGTGACTTCGGGGCTGTCCGCCGAGCACGCCGAGGCGAGAAGAGCCAGCGCCAGGGCGGCCGCCGCCAAAGGGGAGCGGCCGCCCCCGGCCGGGCCGCCGAGCCTTGGACGGCTGGCCTTCGTCCGGCGCATCACTCGTCCCCCCGCCGCTTGGCGCCTATCTCTGCCTGAAGCCGGGCGACGGCGGCGTCGGACTCGGCTTCGGCTTCGGCGAATCCCCGGCGGGTCTTGGGCCCCGGTCCGTTCAGATAGTCCAAGACGACGGCTTCGGCGGCAACGAACTCACCGGCGGCCTCGGCCGCCTCGGCGGCGATGCGGCGGGGGATGCTGGTCACCCCGTTCCGGTCGCCGTGCAGCAGGTCGCCCTGGTTCACGACCAACCCGCCCACCCGCACCGGCTGCCCGATGTGGAGGGTGCGGCAATAACCGTGGGCGCTGATGGTGGATCCGGTGAAGACCGGGAATTCGAGGGCGCGCACCTGATCCAGGTCCCGCCCCGCTCCGTTGGTGACGAGGCCCGCCGCTCCGAAGGTCCGGTAGGCGGTGCACATGACCTCCCCGAACACGGCGGCGGCGGGCGGGTCGTCCAAGTCCTGAAAGACCACCACCGGAGGGCCGTCCAGCTCCTCGAACGCCTCGATCTGGTCCTCCAGCGAGCCGTAGGCGTTGCCCTCGGGCGGCGCCCCCGCCGAGCGGAAGGCGGCGGTGGCGGCCGGCCCCACCATCGGCGGCAGGTCCGGAAAACCGCACCTGATCCGATGGTCCATGTAGCCCCGGTCTCGGGGCCGCACATCGAACAGCTCGATCACATTGCAGATGGTCGGAGTGTCGAACTCCCTGAGCAGGGCGAGGGTGGAAGGGGTTATGGGGGTCTTCTCCGGCATCTCTCAGCTTCCTGGAATCAATTTCGGACGGCGCGCCAGTGTACAGTCCGCGAAAACCAACAGGAGCAGACCGGATGGCGCGGGAGATACTCCCCGAAGACTTGGAGGAGGCCGTCACGGGCGCCTTCCGCGCCGCCGGGGCCCCGGAGGAGGCCGCCCGGCTGGTGGCCCGCCATCTGGTGGACAACGAAGTGATCGGCCATCCTTCCCACGGGGTCATCAGGCTGCAGGAGTACTGGGGCGCCATCCGCCGGGGGGAGCTCATCCCCGGCGCCCGGCCCCGGATCACCCGCGAGACCGCCGCCTCCGCCCAGATCGACGGCGGGTGGACCTTCGGACAGGTCGTTGCCGAGTTCGCCGTCGGCCTCGCCGTCCGCAAAGCCCGGATTTCGGGCGTCAGCGCCGCGGTGATCCATCGGGTCAAGCACATCGGCCGGCTGGGCCGCTATGCGGAGGCAGCGGCGGAAGCCGGGGCGGCGGCGGTGATCTTCACCAGCGGGGGCGGACACGGCGTCAACCAAGCCCCGTTCGGCGGCCTCGACCGCAAGCTCAGCTCCAATCCGCTCGCCATGTCCTTCCCGGCGGGGCCGGCGGGGCCGTATGTGCTGGACATGGCGACTTCGGCGGCGGCGGAAGGCAAGATCCGCATGCACCGGGCGCAAGGCCTGGAAACCCCGCCCGGATGGATGATCGACCGCGACGGCAACCCGACCACCGACCCGAACGACTACTACGAAGGGGGCGCCCTGCTGCCGCTGGGCGGGGCCGAAGGGCACAAGGGGTACGCCTTGGCTTTCATGATCGACCTGTTCACCGGCGTCCTGTCGGGCGGCGGCGCCCCGGGCGACCCCGCCGCTTCTTTGAGCAACAACACGACGATCATCGTGCTGGACCCCCGCCGCTTCGCCCCCCTCGAGGAACTGAAGGAGCGCGCCGCCCGGATGACGGCCCACATCAAAGACACCCGGCTCCGGGACGCCGGACGGCCCGTCAAGTATCCGGGGGAGATCGAAGCGGCGGCCCGCGCCGCCAACCAGAACCGGCCGATCAGGCTGCCGGACGCCGCCTGGGCCGGCGTCCTCTCGGTCCTGCGGGAACTCTCTCTTCCCGAGCCCGCGCGGCTATGAAATCGAGGATCGGCCGACCAGGGATTTCACTGCGCTGACGGCGGCACCGGTGCGAATTTCATCAAGTGGATGCCAGTTGGCTGAGGAAGGCCATCGCGGCGCCGAAGAGGGCCAGATATCCCGCCGTTATCGTTCCGAACATCCAGTAGGTGTTGGTGGTCAAGCGCCGATCGAGGGCCGAGCTGTGCTGTGCGAGGGCGGCGGTATATGCTGCCCCTTGTTTTTCGATGGCGGCATTTTGCTTCTCGATGGCGGCGTTCTGTTTCTCGATGGCGGCGTTCTGTTTTTCGATGGCGATGCGGAACTCTGCGCCCTGTTCCTTGAGGGCGGCGGCTTGTTTTTCGATGGCGGCGTTCTGTTTTTCGATGGCGATGCGGAACTCTGCGCCCTGTTCTTTGAGGGCGGCGGCTTGTTGCGCGCTCTGCCGTTCGATGGCCGCCGCTTGTTCCGCGCCTTGTTCCTTGAGGGCGGCGAGAAATCCAGAAACCGCCTGGGACATCTCCAACCGAAGCTCCGCCTTCACGGCTTCGTTCTTGGCGTCCACGATATCCGTTGTTACTGCTGTCACTGTGCTCCTTCCCCAACTGTTGGCTGTCATGCGGGGCAACTGACGCCGCCGCCGCGCCCATCGATGCAACCCAATATACCGGGTTCCGCCTGCTTCCGCCGCCGGATCAGGGGATTTTTTAGCGTTCTAAGGGTGTTTTTAGCACTTTCGGCAGTTCCTGCGCCCCGGCGGCGCCGCCGGGGCCGGGCCCCTCGATGTTCGGCGCCGCCCGCAGGGGGGTCAGACGGCAGCTGATAACATCACGGGCCGGGCGGACGCGAGTCAAGGGGCGCTGGATCGTGACAACCGGGGACGCCGGCGGGGCGGCGCTCGAAGAACTTGAAGAAATAGAGCAGAGGGTGCTCTGGCTGGCCGTGCGGATGGTCGACTGGGCCAACCGGGAGCGCGGCCTCGAGATAAAGAGGGGCGGCCACCAGGCCTCCTCGGCTTCGCTGGTTTCGGTGATGACGGCCCTGTGGTTCGGCCACATCGGCGGCAGCGACAAGGTGGCGGTCAAGCCCCATGCCTCGCCCGTCTACCACGCCATCAAGTACCTGACCGGCGAGCTGGACCGGTCGTACCTCACCCGGCTCCGGAGCCTCGGGGGGCTGCAGGCCTACCCGTCCCGCACCAAGGACCCGGACGTGGCCGACTTCTCCACCGGGTCGGTCGGCCTGGGGGCGGTCGCCCCCCTGTTCGCGGCGGCCGCCCGCCGCTACGCGGAGACCAAGTTCGGCCCGCGGGAACCCTCCCGCTTCATCGCCCTGCTGGGCGACGCCGAGCTGGACGAAGGCAACGTGTGGGAGGCCATCGCCGAGCCCGCCCTGGCCGGCTTGGGCAACGTGATGCTGGTGGTGGACGCCAACCGCCAGAGCCTCGACCGGGTGGTGCCGGACATCGCGGTGGGGCGGATGGCCGACGCCTTCGCCGCCGCCGGCTGGCATGTGGCCCAAGCCAAATACGGGAGGCGGCTCCAGAACCTCTTCGCCCGGCCGGACGGCGCGGCGCTGAAAGAACACATCGACGCCATGTCCAACGAGCAGTACCAGAGCCTGTTCAGGCTGGCCGGCGCCGACCTGAGGAAACAATTCCTGGAGGGGGCGCCGCCCGGCGCAGCCGAGTCCATCGCCGGCGTGGACGACGAGGACCTGCCCTCGGTGGTGCACGACCTGGCCGGGCACGACCTCTCGGAGCTGATCGACTGCTTCCGGGCCTGCGACGCCGAGCGCAGCAGGCCGAGCGTGGTGTTCGCCTACACGATCAAGGGCTACGGCCTCCCCTTCGCAGGCGACCCCCTCAACCACGCCGCCCTCCTCACCCCGGCCCAGATCGACGACCTGCGGACCCGCACGGGGTTGACCCCGGAGACCGAATGGGACCGCTTCGACCCGGACAGCCCCGCCGGCCGGCTGTGCGGAGGGGTGGGCGCCCAGATCAACAACCTGCCGCCGCCGCCCCGCCCCGCCCTGCCCCTCCCCCCGGCGCTGGGCGCCTTCCCGCCCCAGGCGGCGTCCGCCAAACCTCTCTCCACCCAGGACGCCTTCGGGCGGGTGATGGTGCGCCTCGCCGAGGTCGACGGGGTGGTCGAGCGGCTGGTCACCGCCTCTCCGGACGTGGCCATCTCGACCAACCTGGGCGGATGGATCAACAAGACCGGGGTGTTCTCGCCCGACTACCGGCCCGACTACTCGGCGGCCGAGACGCTCCTGCGCTGGAAGCCCGGCCCCGACGGCCGCCACATCGAGCTGGGCATCTCCGAGATGAACCTGTTCATGCTGCTGGGTCAGCTGGGGCTCTCCCACGAGCACCACGGGGAGATGCTGCTGCCGATCGGCACCGTGTACGACCCCTTCGTCCTCAGGGGGCTGGACGCCTTCATCTACGGCGTCTACGGAGGGGGGCGTTTCATCGTGGTCGGCACCCCTTCCGGCATCACCCTGGCGCCCGAAGGCGGCGCCCATCAGTCCACCATCACCCCTTCGGCAGGGTTGGAGCTGCCGGGGGTGGACTTCGGGGAGCCTGCCTACGCCCAGACCCTCGAATGGCTGCTGATCGACGCCCTCCACGGGCTGGCCGCCCAAGACGGGGCGTCCGCCTATCTGCGCCTCAGCACCCGGCCCATCGACCAGAAACCCTTCTACGAAGCCCTCGAATCGGCCGGTGAAGAACGCCTGCGCGCCGCCGCGCTGGCGGGCGGCTACCGGCTGCGCGAAGCCGCCCCGGGCCTGCCGCCGGTGATCCTGGCCGGAAGCGGTCCGGTCATGCCGGAGGTGCTGGCGGCGGCCGCCGAGCTGGAGGAAGAAGGAGTGGGCGCGGCGGTCGTCTCCATCACCAGCCTCCACCGCCTCTACCGGGGCTGGGTGCGCTCCCTGCGGAGGTCCCAGTCCCGGCTGCAGCACCCCGAGGACGACCACCACCTGGCCGCCCTCATCCCCCCCCGGCTGCGCCGCGCCCCCATCGTTACGGTGCACGACGCCGCCTCCCACACGATGGCCTGGCTGGGATCGGTCTACGGACAGCGGGTGGTCCCCCTCGGCGTAGACGACTTCGGCGAATCAGGAACCATCCCCGAGCTCTACGAGAAGTTCGGCCTGCGGGCCGGCCAGGTGGTCAACGCCGCCCTGGCCGCCCTGGCCGCCAACGGAGACCTGACCCCCTGAGAGGAGGCGCCGCTTCCCTGCCCGAGAAGAAGCGCGGACAGGCGGGGAGAAGGGGTAGAATTCGCTGGCGGCCGGCGGGTTTGCCTGTCAGGGTTCTCTGGCCGCCCGGCGGACCTGAACACCCTGGCCGGTGCCTGTCCACGCGCCTCTGAGATGAACAACCGGGGTCATCGGTAGCCCGCCTTCCGTCCGGCTGCCGATTTGTGTCACACCCCCCTGATACCTTGGGGCGGTACAGAAACCGCAGCCGATCCGGATGCTGCGGTCATACAGAGGCCGCCCGGCCCAGAGCCGAGGTTCCAAGGGCAAGGCGGCCGACCTGGCTGTGCTGAGACGGATCGGGCGCAGGGGGCCCAAACACGCCCCCGGCACCCGAAAACGGTGGTTCGGTGGCGGCGGGGGCGGGGCCCGGCGAAGCCGGGGCGGGGGGCGGAGAACGCGAAAAACGGTGTGATGCTCGGGCTTGGTTTCGGTTGGGTTCAAGAAGAGGGGCGGATAGGGCTGACCAGGTTGTTTGGGTGCGTCGGCCTGGTGCGAACCTTGGCGGCACCCCGCTGACCGGCTGCAACTTCTATCTTCTCTGCCTATCCGCTCGTCTTCTCAAGGAAACGAGCTGGAACCCTCGCGGCCTGTCGCCGAACCCACTGTCCTCCGCTATATTCGGCGCCATGAGCGACCTGCAGCAGGACCTCCGGCGAAGCTTCCCCCAGATTGCGGACTTCATCCAGGCCCGCGACGGCGGTCTGACCCTGGTCGACAACGGAACGCCGCTCGCCGTCCTCCTGACCCCCGACGAATGGACAGGTTGGCAGGAAGCGGTGCACGAACGTGAATTCGACCGGTCCGAGGCACCGGATTATTTTGACTTATATACAAATCTGTTCGGTGAACACCGTATAACAGAAGACACCGACTACAATGAGCACCTTTTCATGGTTTCTATAATATCGAATATCGGATGTTTGAATGAAGGTATTGTCAGGGGCCTAGATTTCATCAGTTCTCACTGCGTATACCCCTTGCTCAGAACATGGGTAGAACGATGTGCCTTGGTTGTTTATGTGACCGACAACCCTCATTATGTCAAGGACATGGAAAGCGCAGACAAGACAAACCTCAAACCCAACAGCTTCATTATGGAATACGCCTTGGCCAGAAACGAGGAATTGAGAGAACTACACGGCTCTATGTCCGGGGCCATGATCTACAAAGGCGAACGAATCTTGACTTCTTTCACGAATGTGGATACCCAAGAGCATGTAAACATTACTTTTCATACCGACATGCCTCAAGAGGACGACCTTAACCTGGAGGATCACATTGCCCGCCTGGGGGAACTCAGCCTTCGCCTGATCGAGCGTTTTATAGCAACCATAGTGTTGAAGTATTGCCAGCTGGACCATGATTGTGTATTGAAAAAGATCCCATAGTCTTGGTTTGCTAGATGATCTTTTGCGGACCTGCTCGTCCTCGTCCGGGCGGGAAGGAGGTCAGGGGGTCAGAGCCATCCAGCAGACCAGGTGGACGTCTTCGATTCTGATTTCGGGCAGGGGGCGGGGCGGGATGTAGGGCTCCAGACCCAACTTCTCTATTACGTTCAGCACTTCTTGGGCCTGTTGGCGGGGATCGCCGCTGTTCTTTAGGGCGGCGCTGAAGGTGCGGATGGTGCGCTGGGGGTAGGGGGCGCAGATGCTGTCCATCGCTTTGTCCACGTCTTCCTGGGTCATTCCCGGCGGGGGGTAATCCCGCATTAGGTCGGCGGCCCGCTTCAGCACATTGGGCACGCTTGGTTCCACGTTGGCTTTGTCCGCCAGGTGGTTCCACTTCTCCAAGATGTCGCGCCGGGCCTCCTCCCAGGCGCCGAAGGCCCCCCGGCGGGTTTCTTCGTCCAGCGCCCGGTCGGTTTCCCATCCGGCGGGCGGGCGGGCCCGGTCCAGGCAGGCCAGGGTGTCGCCGACCGGGCTGCCGGCGCCGTCCGCCCTCACATAGCGGAACAGGGGCTGGCCCCAATCGGCCACCCGCGCGCAGAATACGTAACCCGGCCCTTCCCCGCCCGCGGCCGCCGCCATTCCCGAACCCGACCCCCAGGGCAGCCGTTCGATCTCCCGGCGGCGCCCCTCTTCCACCGCCCGCCGCAGCTCCTGGCGGTACTCCTCCCCCGACAACGCCCCCCGGGCCGTACCCCCCGCCTCGAACAGACCGGCTTCCTCGCGCCGGAGGCGGTCGATCTCTTCTCTGGTCTCGGTGATGTCGATGTCCCGCCTCGACTGGCCGGGTAATATCTTCCCCACCCCAACCGCCGCAGACGCCTGTTTGATCTTGCGCCGCAGCGCCTCCTCCAGGTTCAACAGGTCGTCGAGGCGGACGTCGGGGAACACGCACCGGATGAACACCTCGGAATGGAACGAACCGATCCGGTCGATGCGCCCGTGCCGCTGCACCAGCCGCATCGGGTTCCAGGGCAGGTCGTAGTTGATGATGTGGCGGGCCTGCTGCAGGTTCACCCCCTCGGCCAGCACATCGCTGGTGACCAGGATGTCGTAGCGGTCGTCGTTCTGGCCCTCCGGCGCGTCGGTGGTCTGCGGGGCGAACCCCCACACCGCGTTCTTCTTCTCGCTCTCCTTGGACGACCCCGACAGCCGGGCGATGCGCCCCCGGTAAGTCTCCAGCCGAGGATCGGTTTCGGCCGTCTTCTCCAAGTGCTCGAACACCCAGTCCACCGTGTCGGCGTAGTAGCTGAAGACCAGCACCTTGCGCTTGTTGCGGACCTTCTCCGGCCCTATTCCCTCTTCCTCGGCTTCCTCGGCGATGTCCGCCAGCTGCTTCACCAGCTCGGCCAGGGTCGGGTCGTCGGAGCGGGTGACCCTGCGCGCCTCCTTCGCAAAAGAAAGCAACATGCGGCGGTCCCGTTCCACGTATTTCCTCAGGACGCCGACCCGGTATTCGGAGGCGTCGTCGATCTCGCTCATGTGGCTGTCCAGGTATTCGGACACTTCCTCGAGATCGTCCGAATCGGTGGCTGTCCAGTCGGCCAAAGCTTTTCCGGTGGCCACCTTCCCCTCTTCCAGCAGCGACAGAAACGCTGCGTGGCTGCGGGCCATGCGCTCGCAGGTGTTGGCGAAGGCGTAAGGAGACGACTCGAACCGCTTCAGCAGGGCCGACCGCAGCAACCCGGCCAGCTGTATTTCGTAGACGTCCACCCTGTTGTCCTTGCGGTGCTGAGACGGTGAATACCGGGCCAGGGTCAGCATTTCGAGATTCGTTTCCGGGTCGGCGCTGCTTTCATCCGAGTCGAGCGCTCTGGCGAAACGCTCGAAGAAGCCGGGCATCACCGCATCGAGGTCGTAGGAGACCTTGCGCACCCGGGGCGCGGGGAAGGTGATGGTCGTCTCCTGCCCCCGGATCTCCACCGTGTCGTTGGGGTAGTACCGCTTCACGAACGAGCGGGTGCGGCGCACCGCCACCGCGTCGAGCACGTCGAACAGGTGCTCGGGAGTCAGGTCGTCGGGGTTGAGGGCCGAGGCCGAGGCGAAGTGGTCCCGCAGGGAGGCGATGCCGACATCGGCGAAGGCGGCGTCGTTGCGGATGAAGTAACCGAGCTGGTGGTAGAGGTCCCACAGGCTGTTGTTGACCGGGGTGGCGGTGAGCATCACCAACTTCTTGGGCGGCGCTCCGGCCAGCAGGCGGCGCAGCGCCTCGGCCCGCTGGGTGCCCGGATTGCGCAGGTTGTGGGCCTCGTCGATCACCACCAAGGCGTAGTCGTTGATACGGGCTAACAGCTTGTTGTATTGCCGCTTGGGGTTCAACCGCTGGTCGGACATGAGTTCGTCGTAGGAGACCAGCTCCATCGGCAGGTTGAAGTGGTGCATGAACGCCCGCCAAGGCCCGTCCCGCAGGGTGGCGGGCGCCACCACCAGCACCCGCTGGCGGCGTTCGATGGCCGCCTCCCGGATCAGCTCCCCCGCCAGGTAGGTCTTGCCCAGACCCACTTCATCGGCCACCAGCACCCCGTTGCGCTCCTCCAGGATGCGCCTCGCCCGCCACAACCCGTCGGTCTGGAAGTTGGTGAGGCGGATCTCCGGGGCGCCCTCCTCGTCGGCCTCCCTGTCCAGCTCCGCTCCGTAGCGCTCCCACAGCATGCGCAGATAGATCAGCTGCGGCGGATGCGGCTCGAAGCGGGCCTCGAACAGGGCCGCCAGATCGTATGCCTTCGCCTCGGTCCAGAGTTCGTCGAACCATTCTTCCACCCATCCCACCACATGGGTCGAGTAGTTGCCCAGGTTAAGCTCGATGTTTGTCTCCAGGCCGGCGCGGGTGAAGTTGGACGACCCGGCCACCACCCCGTGCGACTGATCCCTGATCAGATAGGCCTTGCCGTGCAGGAAGCGGTCCTCCAAGCGGCGCACCTCCGCCTTCCCCGACCGAAGCCATTCGACCAGCCGCCTGGCGCCGCCGTCAGCCTCCACGGTGAAGCCCAGCAGGTCCCGCTCGTCGGCCAGCAAGCGCTCATGTTCGTCGAGGGCCCCCCGCAGGCGGGTGAGGGCCGCCCGCCTCGGATTCGCTGATTCCGTCTGCAGCTTCCGCCGGCGGTGCTCCCTCGGGCTGGGCTCCGCCCCCAGCAGCAGCCGAACGCCGTTGAGCTGATCCAACGAATCGGCCAGCAGCGAATACCCCTCCACATTGAAGTAGGCGGCGGCGATGTCGAGGCTCGCCCCCCCGACGAACCCCGAAGCCGCGTGGCTGATGAACCCGTTGAGCGAGTCGGCCACCGTCCGCCCGCCCCGATTGACCGCCAGCTCCGGCTTCTGTTCCAAAGCCGAGTCCATATGTGGTTCAACCATCCTCTTACCTCCTCAAAGTTCCTGACGAAGCTCGTCCAAAGTACGTTCAGGTGTTTTCCATGCCTTCCATCCGTTGATTTCTGTGCCAGTCACAAACTCACAGGCACCGGACGGTGTATCAAAGATTTGTCCATGAACTACAAGTTCTCCTTCAGGTGAGACCTTGGCTTTGTAGTCCCTCCCTGTATAGGTCATGGTGAGAACGGTTCCAGGTTTTAGAAGATCGGCCCATATAAGGCCCAGGACTGTAACTTCGTACTTGTTTCGCGGCCCAGGTATAATTGATCCAGAAACAGGGGGTTGGCCGATTTGTGGTTTCAGCCATTTAACCAAGCGGTACGCCTCCTCATCAGAGACATCACACTTCTCGCTATCAGTACGTAAAGAGATGGTTCCATCTAGCCGCTTTAGCATGATGTGTTCATCGTCAACACAATATATACGTATTTGTTTCTGATTTTTATTTCTTAGCAGGTCCTTACGTAGTTCGTCTAAAGTACGTTCAGGTGTTTTCCATGCTTTCCATCCGTCAATTTCTGTGCCAGTCACAAACTCACAGGCACCGGACGGTGTATCAAAGATTCGTCCGTACAATTCAAGTTCTCCTTTAGCTAAGACCTTGGCATTGTGAGACGTTCCTATATAGGTCCAGGTGAGAAGGGTTCCAGGTTTTAGAAGCCCGGCCTGTATAAGGTCCCGGACTGTAGCTTCATGTCCGTTTCGGAGCCTAGGTGAAATTGATCCAGAACCGGGTGGTTGGTTGATCCAAAATTTTAGCCATTCACCCAGGTAGCCTGCCTCTTTATCAGAGAACTCGTACCTCTCGCTATCAGTATGTAAAGAGATGGTTCCATCTAGCCGCTTTAGCACGATGACTTCATCTTCAACACAATATATACGTATTTGTTTCTGATCCCTAGCCATTGGTGCCTCCTCCAGTCGGTTGGCTAACCTGACCACCCCACCGATAGCACCCCGACTCCTCCAATCCCCAGAAAAGGTGAACGGTCAACATGATAATGTGCGGAGTCAATGCCGACCTGGTGAGAACCTTGGTCGAATATAGTTCTTTAGAAGCTGAATGAAGGGTAAAACTAGTCGGGGCCCGCGTACACGGACCCCGACTTGGGTTAGACCGATGCACCTCGGTGGCCCGAAGCGTCTCACAGCCCAATGGGATAATACCACGCTGTTCTAGCTTGTCAAATGTTGGGCAACCGGTTCTGCTCGGCGGTGCGTCAGTCATCGTCCACCTACATCGGTTGACCGCCAGCTCCGGCTTCGGCTCCAAAGACGTGACCATAGGTGGTTCACCCATTGTTGTCTCTCCGGTTCATCTCGTCACGAAGCTGGCGTAGAGTATGCCCATCAGGTGTTTTCTATTCTTTCCATCCGTTGATTTCTGTGCCGGTCACAAACTTGCCAGCACCGGATGGTGCATCAAATTGTTGTCCAGCAACTTCAAGCGTTCCTTTAGCTAAGACCTTGGATTTGTAGTTAGTCCCCTTATAAGTCAAGGTGAGAACCGTTTCAGGTTCTATTAGTCCTACTCTTACAAGGTCATAGACTGTTCCTTCGAACTTACGGCGGGTCTTTTTCTTTTTCCCCCTTTTCCGGGGCTCAGGTGAAGGTCGGTCTATGACTATCTGGTCGGCCAACTTGTTGGCCGGTCTAGATACCAGCCAGTCGATCAAGAGTTCCGTCGCTTCTTGTGACAACTTTACGGCTTTGTCGCCAATGGTTAGGGTAATCTCTCCGGAGTGCCTCTCTAGCTTAATAGTTTCTCCACCTATACATCCTATGATGAAAGTTTGAACACCAGTCATTGGAGCCTCCTTGTTCTTTTCAGGTCTCAAAGATCCTTTGCTCAATATCTGCGATAGCGTTCCGTTATCTTTTAGGGCACCTACCGAGAACATCAAGTCCAAATATCCAGCCTGTTCTCTAGGGAGTAAGTCCAGGTTGATCTCAACAAACTTGCTTTCTTCCTTGCCAGAGCAAAGACGTATCTCGGAAGTGCGGGTAAGCAACGCCCAGTCGACCTTCTGCCTTTGGGCAACCATCAGAGCAAACGATGCAGGCGAGCCACCGCCGAACCTGACGGCTGGCTCGTCGAAAGACTCAGTCTCGTTGCAGAACACCCCTACCGCCAGGTTGCGGCCTTCGACGGTGAGCATTCTGGTATTGGTACCCAGCGGCTCTACACCGTACCCCAATTGCTCCACGAGTTTGGATCCCCTCGACATCAGTAAGGGGACAGCCCGCTCGACCGCTGCCTCCCATTCGGTCATCCTCGGAATTGCTTCGGTTAGCATTTCGGCGGTCAGTAACCCCATATTGCGAAGGCCGGCAATCGAGGTGCCCAGGTCAGGCAATTCCTTCTTCAGAAGACGGGTTGCCGCATGGTGGTCCAATTCGTCCAACGCCGCCCGGGCCAGCCGTCTGGCCCGAGACACCTCAACGGCGCGATATACCATCTGGTGGTCGGTCGGCCCGCACAGCGACGCCCGCTCCCCGTCAGGGGTGGGATAGAAGGCCATCACCAACACTGGTGTTATCCGCCCCGCTCGGCGGTCCGACCAAGCCCGGCGAATATCGTGGGCGAGCGGCTCGTTGTCAGATTCGAACGACAGGACTTCCAAGCCGTGCGGAACGGCCTGGTATTCCAAGCCAAACTGTCTCAACGACATGGCAAACTCATCCGGTGGATACCCGCGCGGCCAGAGCCGTGTTCAGGGCAGAACATGGTAGCTTTGCTACTTGAGCAGGTGGCCATAGCGTGAGCTGGTGGCGGCCACATAACGCTCGAATGCGCACTTCAGGTTTTGCCCCGTCCATTCCTTGCCTTGCCTTGTTCTGATCCCATCCCTATCAAGTTGGATAGCTATTTGATTCCACCCCATTTGGGGTCGATTATCGGTGACATACTTGAGTATCTCGCGGGTGAAGGTACGGCTTTCCCTATCCCTTTGATGGGATGTGTGAGGGGGTAAAATCTCCCCTCGCGTGGGGATGGATTGATCAACCAACATACTCCCGAGGTCGGCTGCGGCTTCTGTTGACAGTCGAACTTCGGTGTTGCCGGATACCAAAGCGACTTCGTCAGGGTGCCACCTGATCTCAAGGATGACACCATCGATGCATCCTATGTGGGCTTGTTCTCTGTTCATTTGTCCTCCTTTATCGGTTGTGGTGGAACGGGGTAGCTTTTGCTAGAACAGGTGGCCGTAGCGTGAGCTGGTGGCGGCCACGTGACGCTCAAAGGCACATTTCAAGTTGTGGCCTGTCCATCCCTTACCTCGTATTGTCTTGATCCCCTTCCGGTCAAGCTGAATAGCTATATCATCCCACCTCAAGTGAGGCCGATTACTGATAATGTAATCAAGAACCTGGGGGGTAAGAGGTCCGGCTTTCCTCTTCCTTATATGGGATGGCGAGAGGGGTGATATCTCCCCTCTCTGGGGGGTGGATTGATCAACCAGAATATTGACGAGGTTGGCTGCAGCTTCTGTTGACAGTCGGACTTTGGTATTGCCGGATACCAAAGCCACTTCGCCAGGGTGCCACCTGACCTCTAGGACGCCCCCATCGAGGCATTCTATGTGGGCTTGTTCTCTGTTCATTCTTTTCCCCTTTCTTCGGTTTTGGGTGGAACGGGTTCGTTTCACCAACGATCTTACCATTGTTTGGATCTACCACCATTCACACCATTGGTAAAGGTGCCTTCGATAAGATTCCAGGGTACTCTCTGTGTAGCTGTAACCAGCTTTCCGCTGTCGTTCATCCAAGTAACTTTCTAGGTCTTTTTCACTCCATCTACCTGGATTTAATCCGTAATCCAGGGCGTGATCTACCCATCCAGTAGCAATCATCCGTTTTTGTTTCTGTATATCAGACAAGGTATCATTTGGTCCCTTAACTGGAAATCTTTTAGCTCGCAGCTTCCAGCGTAAATCAATCAGAACTGGACCATTTTTTACTTTCCACAATCTCCATCCACTACATGGACGGCCCATGACGTATTGGCCAGCGCCAGAAGGTGTACTTTCTAAGTGACCTTTGATATTGAATAGCCCAGCATGAGTAATTGTTGCGTAATGGGTTTCACCATGAGAAGTCAAGGTGAGCTCGGTTCCTACCTGGACTAAGCCCTCTGTCAAAAGATCATATAGCGTTTCACGATGAGCGACCGACTGTGGGGGTTTATCTGGTGGGATAGGCTCGTCTTTTTCAACTTTTGGGTCGGTTTGAAAAAGACTCGTTAAATGGTCAACGAGCTTTTGACCCCCCTCCAATGAGAGCCCCGCTTTTATGTCTCCCATGGAGACGACTATCTTATCACCATGGCGGGAAATTCCAATGGTGCTTCCGTCTAGACATCCTATGTGCTTTTCAGTCATGTGATCCTCCTGAAGTGTTCAAGAACTGCTCTGTGGCGCTCAGAGTAGTCGGTCTTATCGTGGAAGGTCTCGTAGATGACGGCCAGGTCGTCTTCGTCAAGGCCGTAGAGGTGGGCTGCGCAGGCATCTAGCTCGCAGACGAGATCCTGCTTGGTGGCCTCATTGGTTACTGAGCCGATCGGTACTCCCACTGCTTCTGCCCATTCAGAGAAGCGACTGTCCACCGCGGCCAGCCGCCCAGCTATCTCTACTACTCGTTGTGCAACGGGATCGTTATTGATGTCTGCGTCTGGAATCGGGAAGTTGTTGAGGAGGTGGAAGGTCAAGTGTAGCTCCACTACCCGCCGCGCATACCAATCCACTATCATTGAAGATAGCAATCCTAATATATAGGCTTCGTCTTTTTCTGTTCCCTCTATTCTCAAGAGGTACGGGGCTTGATGTGTCACAACTCGCTCTCCAGGTATGAGAGCGGCGATCACTGTGCGAGTGTTAGTGCGGTTCGTAACGTCACGAAAGGCAATGCGAGGTCGTTTGCTCGGCAGTGTTTCGACGTCCTTGATGTGCTTGTTAGTAAACTCACTAAAGGGTGAATTGGCCAGGTTGTGTTGATGGATTCGCTTTGATTGAAGATGCTCGGTGATCTTTTCTGAACCGACCGAGGCATAATACACCCCTGTGTCTGGTTGCCATAAGTCAAAGGAGGCCCCCTTGTAAACTGGCCAATACTGGATCAGACTAGTCATAGATGATCTTCCCTCATCTGGGACGAATCGGTGTCTGTCGTACGCTGCGTCGAGCTCTCGGTGCGGGCGAAATCTCCAGCATCGAGGTCGAAGAGGTGTTTGTGGGCTGTGGCATGGAGTTCGGCCAACGGGCGGACTCGCCACTGTCGAGCAGGAATCTGTGCTTGTCGTTGGTAGCGTTGAGGTCGCCTTGAAGTGCTCGGACCCGCCATCGCCGGTGTTGACGATAATCCAGGCTCGGGACTGGTCTGTCTGTCTGTCTGTCTGTCTGTCTGTCTGTCTGTCTGTCTGTCTGTCTGTCCGTCCGTCCGTCCGTCCGTCCGTCCGTCCGTCCGTCCGTCCGTCCTAATAAGACCATTCGAGGATGGGAGCGCAGTCTTCGGTATAGCCGCAAGGCACCGGAATGATTGGGTAATTGCGGAAAGCTGGCGTCGTCTGACCACGTATTGAACTCTGATATGGATATTCGCTCTTTGATCACCTTCCTACCTATTTGATAGCTTATCATATTGTCGAACGGCCCGTTGAATCCTATATCACGATTTTTGTCATTAGATTTACATAGAGACATCAAGGTAACAGAGTATCGGCCATCTACATCCTCAAACACCCATCTTCCGGTATTCAGCAATGTAGTTACATGCGCGAAGGTTCCGTCGCGCAACACAGCTTTGCGCCAGTGCTCTGATCCCTTTCCTTGGAGTATGGTGCGGGGAAACACCAAACCGGCCCATCCTTCCTGGCGGATAAGTTGCCCGTTTCTCCAGGCGAAGGCCTTATACAGGTCGGTGTGGCCAGCTCCGAGCTTCGGGAAGGTGTTGCGCAACGTCGTCCTCATGGCGGCCGCCTCAACAAGCGCCAGTTCAAACTCCTCTTCCAGGTCCGGCCTGTCCAGGCGGAGCCGGGCGATAGCTTCGTTCATTCGGTCAACCGGCAAGCCGCGTATTCCCGGAAGGTGGACTCCCCACCACTGATGTTTCGGTGCGACCACCGTTTCCCAAGGTGGGTTACCAAGCAGGCAGTCGAAACCCGGTCTTTCTCGTAGAAACACCTCTGGGAAGGCGGCCGGGAAGTGTAGAGGTTCGAAGGTGTGGACCGTTTCGGCCACGTCCTCCAACTCACTTAGCTTGAGGAAAGTCTCCTCGTCGTAGTCCTCGGGGCGGCGGGGCAAGGAACCGGAACGGTGGGCGGTCAGCACATTGAACAGCGCCCTGGCAGACGCGACCTGCTTCTGAGCGTCCTCGTGGGCGGCGCGGGCTTCTTCTATTTCCCGCGTGGTGGCGTCTTGGGTGTGCGCCAGACGGCGCAGGGATTTCTCGGCCCGGGCCAGCAACCCCTCGAGTTGGCTGCGGAAGAGGCTGGGTGCCTGCGGGTCGGCGTTGGGTTCGAACACCGCCACTACTTCGTCGAGGGTGCCTACTCCGGTGAGGCTGTTGCCGCACACCAGGTTGTGATCCAGGAAGGACAACGGCAGGCCGGGGACGAAGGTGTGCACCCAGACGGCCAAGCGGGCCAGTTCCACCGCTATCGGGTTCAGGTCCACTCCGTAGACGCAGTGCCGGGCTACCTGGCGGCGCAGCAGGGAACCCGATTCGATGTCTACGCCCACGCCCAGTTCTCCCAAGGAGTTGAGCGCCGTTTGCCGCAGGCGCTCCAATTCGTTGGTGACCGCCGGGAGGGGATGTAGGGCCAGCCAGCTCGACAGCCGGGCTTCGATCCGGTCGAGGGCCGCCACCAGGAAGTGGCCCGACCCCATGGCGATGTCGGCGCAGCGGAAGTCGAAGAAAGCCGCCTCCAACGCCGCATGGTCATCCTGCTCCCATAGCCGGTTCAGCCGGGTGAGGTGGTTGTCCAGGGCCGGTTCCAGGGCGTGGTCGAGCAGGTGTTCCACCGCGAAGGGTTTGGTGAAGTAGCTGCCGGTGGCCTTGCGCGCCCCTGAACGGTTGTAGAGGAACACCTCCCCGTACTCGACCGCCACCGAATCGCCTTCTTTGGCCGGGACGTACAAGTCCTGGCCCTTGGTCCGGCGGGTGGTCAGGTCGGCCCAGGCTGCGACCAGGCGGGATTCCAACAGGCCTTCGTAGATGGGGCCGAACTCCCGCACCGACAGTGAGCGGAAGTCCACCGGTCCGTCTCCTTCGGGGCCTTCGTCGATCAGCAGGCAGGCCAGCGCCGGGGCGAACTCGGCGTCGGTGAGCCGCAGGTCTGCCAGCGCCGCGCCGGCGGGGCTCACATCCGGGTCTTCGGAGAAGAGGCCGCCGTCGTAGGCGGGCACCCCCCAGGTGGTGTTTCCCTGATCGACCGCCCGCCAGAGCTGCTTCACGTCGTCCCATAGGTCGGTTGCTTGCTGGTCGTACTGAAGGCGGCCTTGGCGGCGGTCCTTCAGCAGGCGGAGGGCCGTCTGCTTCAGGGAATGGCTGTGGTAGTGGTCGTTGGTGCTGTAGGGGAGGAGGTCCTTGTCCTCGGCGTAGGCCGTGAAGAGCAGCCTGAACAGGATCACCATGACCTGCTGGTAGGCGGTTTCGAGTTCCTTCTCGGAGGGCTGGTGGTCCATCCGGGCGGCGACCCCCTTGGCCAGGGCGGGCACCGCCTCGAAGTAGACCCGCTCCCGCAGGCGCTCGGCCAGCTCGGCGACGAAGCGGGTGGAATTGCCCAGGATTTTTCCGAGGTCGCCCTCCTCCGCCAGGGCTTGGGCCGAGAACAGGAGGGGCAGGTAACCGGCCTGTTCCTGGGGAAGCAAGGCCAGGTTGAGCTCCACGTAGGTCTCGGCCCGGCCGGTGCGCCCCACGCCGGTGTCGGGGCGGGCGGCGTAGAGGCGGATCTCCGAGGAGCGGGTGAGGATAACCCAGTCTGCGCCCTGGCTGTCGGCCATCGCCAGCGCCTTGGAAATGGGGGTGGTGCCTTGGAAGCGGGGGGGGGGGGGGCCGTCGAAGAACTCGTCGTCCTGGCAGAACACGGCCACCGCCCGGATGCGCCCCTCGGCGGTGAGCTTCCAGGTGTTTGAGCCCAGGTTCTCCACCCGGTAGCCCAGCTTCTCGACCAGGCGGCGGCCCCGGTCGGCCAGCAGCGTCCGGGCCCGGTCGACCGCAGCCTTCCATCCATCCATTTGCGGGACTCCGGCGACCAGTTCCTGGGTGGCCAGCAGGCCGGCGTTGCGGAGTCCGGGCACTTTGGCGCCGAGCTCGGGCAGGTTGGCCAGCAGGAGGCGGGCGGCGGCTTGGTGGTTGGGTTCGGCCAGCGCCGCCCGGGCCAGGCGTTCGGCCTGCGAGGGTTCGATGCCGTGATGGATCACCGGGCGGTTCCCGGTGGGGCCGCACAGGGACACCCGCAGACCCTCCGGAGCGGGGTAGAAGACCGTCAGCAGGACGGGGCTGACCCGCCCGTCCCGCCGCTTCGACCACGCCTGGCGCATGTCGGCGGCGGAGGGCCGGGCGGCCGCCTCGGCCAGCACCACCTCGAAGCCGTGGGTGGCGTCTTGGTGGAACATCCCCGCCGGGCGCAGGGAGCGGGGGAACCCGGGCGGCGCGGCCCAGCTGATCGGGTCGAGCTCGCTCAGGAAATCATCTGCGCCGGGCACGGTTGCGCCGCCCTCCTTTCCGATTTGGGTCGAGTTCGCGAAAACTATACGGCAGGAGTATGACAAAAACAGAGAAACGGCGCGTCCGGTTCTCTGCCGGAAGCGGCCAAAGCGGCGATGTAGCATGATCGAAGCGCGAAATCCGGGCGGGGTCGAAGCGCGAAATCCGGCGGGCCGAGGCAGAGGAACGATGGCGGAGAACATGCCGGGAATGGATTACGAGGCGGCCGAAGCGGAGATCCGCTCCCTCGACCGCATCCCCCTGCCGCCCGGCTCGAAGGGCTTTCCGCTCGAACCAGAAGGTGAAGCTTGGACGCCGGCCCGGGCGGGGGCGGCCGGCTTGAACGCCCTCCAGGACCTGCCCACCCCCTTTGCGGTCCTCCGGCAGACGGCCCTCCGCCGCAACGCCGAAGTGATGGGGCGGTACTGCGCCGACCAGGGGGTGCTCCTCGCCCCCCACGGCAAGACCACCATGGCCCCGGCCCTCTGGAAACTCCAGTTCGAGTGCGGCGCCTGGGCTCTCACGGTTGCCGTTCCGCACCAGGCGGTTACCGCCTACCGGTTCGGGGTGCGCCGCATCCTCCTCGCCAACGAAGCCGCCGACCCTCCTTCTCTGGAGCCCCTGGTCAGGCTGGCCGCCCGGCCCGGGGTGGAGCTGTTCTGCTTCGTCGATTCGGCGGCGGGGGTGCAGGCCTACCGGGCGGCCGCCCGCCGCACCGGGGCCGCCCCGGCCGGGCTGCGGTTCCTGATCGACGTCGGCGTTCCGAACGGCCGCACCGGATGCCGCAGCCGGGCCGAGGCCGAAGCCGTGGCGCGGGAGATCGAAGCATGGCCGGACGGGGTGGCCGCCGGGGTCGGCGCCTACGAAGGCCCGGTCGGCTGGGACCGCTCCGCCGAGACCAAGGCCGCCCTCGCCTCCTATCTGGAGTCGGCGGCGGACGTCTTCGGCGCTTTCCAACGCAGGGGGGTGTTCACCGCCGAAGGGCCGCCGGTCTTGACCATCGGCGGCTCGGAGATCTTCGACGCCGTCCTCCAAGGCCTGCAGCCGATGCTCGCCGAGGCCGGCCCCTGCCGCCTGGTGCTCCGGTCGGGCTGCTACCTGGTCCACGACCACGGCCACTACGCCGAGGCGGGCCCCGGCGCCCAGCCCGGTTGGGCCTACGAACCCTTCCGAGGTGCGCTCGAAGTGGGCGCGACCGTCGTCTCCCGGCCCCAGCCCGACCTGGCCCTGCTCAACGCCGGGCGGCGCGACCTGGGCTCCGACAAAGGCGCCCCCTCGGTGATCGCCCCCCTGCCCCCGGGCGGCGCCCCCATGCCCATCTACGCGCTGAACGACCAGCACGCCTTCGTCCGCCCGCCCGACGCTTCGTCCCTCCCCGTCGGCGCCCTCGCCCGGGTGGGGATATCACACCCCTGCACCACCCTCGACAAATGGCGGGTGCTGCTGATGACCGACGACGACTACAACGTGGTGGGCGCCGCCGCAACCATCTTCTGACCCCCTGTTTCTGGCCCCGGCCCGGTGCTCATCCCAGCTCGAGCCGCACAAGAGGACAAGCAGATAGGGCTGACCAGGTTGTTCGGATGCCTTGGCCTCACGGCGAACCCCCCGGCAGAAAACCCGCCGACCAGCAACAACCTCTATCCCCTATGCCTACCGGCTCGTCTTCTCAAACTGGGCCAAGCCCGAGCAGCACACCCCTTCTTCTGAAACCAAACCCAAGCTTGTAGCAGCATCCCGTTTTTCGCGTTCTCCGCCCCCGCCCCGGCTTCGCCGGGCCCCACCCCCGCCGCCTCCGAACCACCGTCTTCGGACACAGAGGGCGCGTTACGGCCCTCTGCGTCCGATCCGTCTCGGCACAGCCAGGTCGGCCGCTTTGCCCTTGGAGCTCGGCTCTGGGCGGGGCGGCCTCTGTATGACCGCAGCATCCGGATCGGCTGCGGTTTCTGTACCGCCCCAAGGTATCAGGGGGGTACGACAGATTTCGGCAGCCGGATGGAAAGGCGAGCCCCGCCGGCTCTGGTCAGAGGACGAGTGGGCAGGGATCGGCCAGGTTGTTCGGGTGCGTGTTTGCGGCGAAACCCCTGGCAGGCCCCCCGCCGTCTGCCGACAACTTCTATCCTCCTCCTATCCGCTCGTTTCTAAGCAGGCTCTCCTCCGGCAAGCCCCGGCCCGCGAAGGCCAAGGCGCCCGGTTTGCCGCCCTCGTCCTCCAACGAGGCGGGCACGTCGAACAATCCGATTCAACCGGCTGAGCGGCTGGACGAGGCGTGCGGCGGAGGCTGTCATGAACACCCGTTTCCGAGTCTGACCTCCCTGGATCTGGGCCGCCCCCGAGGCCGGAGGATCGAAGCGGTCGAGCCCGCGAAATCTTTCCGAACGTACCCCTAGCCGGAAGCCCCGAATTTTGGTATACCTATTGGGCTGAAGCACAAACACCGCCGCGAGTTCTGGAGAGGGCGGCGGTCAGAAACGGATCCCGTTCGGTCCGGCCCCGTCGGGCTGGAGGCGGCCTCGTGCGGCCCGGCGGATTTTCGTTCAAGGAGGCGGCGGCGGGGGATGGGCCCGGGTTTGCCGGCGGTGGGGGCCGATTTTCGCGGTCTTGGGGGCATCGGGGTTGGCATCTGGGGGCATTTGGGTTGGAATCGAACTCCAAAGCCGGGTTGCACGGGATTCTTGCATGGTTGCACGGGGTTCTTGCCGGATAACCTTGGAGTTGCCCCTCCAGGATGGTCAGCGCCCTCTCCGACCCTCGTCCAGCGCGGCCAGTATCTGATCCACGCTCACGTCGGCGTCGGGAAGGCCGTCCAGCAGAGCCGGGTTGTCGGCCCGCTTGGTCGACGCGGCCAACTCCTCGACCGCCATCGCTGAGACCGAAATCCCTTCCTGCGAGGCGAGCAGCTCGAGGCGTTCGAACACCTCATCGGGCACATTTCGCAAGTACAAGGTCTTCATGCGGGCGCTCCTGTTCGGTTTCCTGTCTTGGACATATGGGCCGGCAGGCGGCCTCGTATCCAGGCCAGGTCGGCGAGATGCTCTTCTGCGCCGCCGGGGGTTTCCACCAGGGTCGGCGCCCCGGCTTCTGCAACCACCTCCGCCAGCAGATCACCGGGGATTCGGCCCCGGCCCAGGTTGGCGTGGCGGTCGCGCCGCGAGTCGAAGCCGTCGCGGGAATCGTTGAGGTGGACCAGGTCGATGCGGCCGATGGCCTTCAGCACCCGTTCCACCAATCCTTCCAGCGGTTCCCCGCCCGCCCAGGCGTGGCAGGTGTCCAGGCAGAATCCAGGCGCCGGATCGAGGCCGCCGATCACCTCCCACAGGCCGGCCAGGTGGTCGATGCGGCGGGCCGGGGCGCGGTTGCCCGAGGCCGTGTTCTCGATCAGGATCGGGACGCCGGTCTCGAGCTGCTCCAGCGCCTTGCGCCAGCGGGGGAAGCCGTCCTCCACCGCTTCGCCCGCCGCCCCATGCCCGCCGTGCACGATCACCCCCGCCGCTCCGATCTGCTCGGCGGCCTCCACCGTCTGGGCCAGGTTCTTGCGGCTGGGAATGCGCACCCGGTTGTTCGGGCTGACCACGTTCACCAGGTAAGGGGCGTGGACGTACACGTCCACCGGCGAATTGCGCAGCTGTTCGGCGTCCCGGCGGGGGAGCGGCTTCTTCCACCCCTTGGGGTTGCCGACGAAGAACTGGACGATCTCGGTGCCCCTCTCCTCGGCCGCGGCCAAGGGGTCGGCGGCGGGGACATGGGCGCCCAGCTTGATCATTCTGCGGACGCTTTCGGACCGTCCTCCGAGCCGGAGGTTTTGTCCGAGGCGGCCGGGGCGGCGTCCCCCGTGCGTTCTGACTCCTCGCTGGCGGGGGAGTCCGGCGGGTCATCTACAGGCGGCGGGGCGGCGGAGGGTTCGTCCGTTGTGTGTTCTGCTGCTGCGCCGGCGTCGTCGGTTGGGGGCGGCGGGCGGCGGGGATCGGTTGGGGTCGCATCGTCCCCAGGCGGCGGGGCGCCGGGGGCGGTCGGGAAGGGCTGGGGCGGCTCGGCCGCATCTCTGATTTCCGCCAGGCGCTCGGCCGCATCCTCGGGTGAGATCGCCCACGAACGGGCGTTGATGGACAGCGCTCCGTCGTCCGTCCATCTGGCCCCCCAGGGGCGGGCGGGCAAAGCCGAGGGATCGACCGCCTCGATGCGCAAGGCGGGGTATTCACCGTAACTGTCCGCCGCCGTCTCCGCCGATATGCCTCCCACCGCGCTCCAGGGGACCGCCGCCGGGCGCTTCCACGGACCCAGCAGGGACAGGCGCAGGCCGTCCGGGCCCGCCTGCACCGCTGGCCTTCTCTCGGTGAGCCTGGCGGTGATCCGCCCCCCTATCCAAAGGATCAGAATCACGCCGACGATCAGGAAGAGCCACGCCCAGGTCAGGTCGCGGGTCTCGTAGCGGGCGATGTCATCTCGAACTACCCCCGGTCCGCTCCCCGGAAAGACGAGCGCCCGGAGGCGGGGAGTGGGCGGCCATCCGAACAGGACCCCGCCCCCGTGGAGGATCAAGACGGCCCCCGCCAACAACAGATACCAGCGCCGGGGGAACCGCCGGTGCACCGCCAACTCGGCTGCGCCGACCGCGCCGCCTTCATATATGGGTGCGTCGGGTGTGTCTTCATCCACGCCGGGTATGTCTTCCGCGGGCGCGGGGCCGCCGTCATCCGGGGGCGCATCCGCCGCCGCCCCCGCCGTTGCCGCAACCAAGCCGCCTTCCCCATGTATGCCGCTTTCCTCGGGCGCCGGGCCGCCGTCCCCCGGAGGGATTGCCGCCGCTTCTTCCGGCGCTTCATCGACCCCCAGGTCTGCGGGGAGGAACAGGGCGGTGTATGGGACGCCCCGCTCCGCCGCCCGCCGGCCCGCCTCCCCGCCGGACCGGTCGACCAGCACCACCGCCCTCACCACTTCCAGGCCTTCCGCTTCGGCCGCCTCCAAGGCTTCGATCAGGGAGCCTCCGGTGGTGGCGGTGTCCTCCACGATGGCTACCCGGTCGCCCGGTCCGACCGGCCCCGCCAACCGCCCCCCGGTTCCGTGGTCTTTGGCCTGCTTGCGGACGGAGAAGGCCCTGAGCGGGCGGCCCCGTCCGGCGGCGTGGACGGCGGCGGCCACCGCGATCGGGTCGGCCCCCATGGTCATCCCGCCCACCGCGTCCACCCCGTCGGCTTCGATGACTTCCCACACCGCCGCCCCCACCAGGCGGGCGCCTTCTCCGCTGAAAGTGGTCTGGCGGGCGTCGAGGTACCAGCTGCTGACCCGGCCCGACCGCAGCGTGAAGGGGCCGTCGGTGCGCACCGCATGTCGGCGCAGATGACGGGCGGCTGCTGCCAGGGCTTCCGGCGGGGGCATCCCGCCAGGTTACCAAGCACTGCGGAGCGGCTCGCCCGGCGGTAGCATGCCCTGCCATGGTCCGCCCCTCCCTCCGAGCAGCCTTCGCCAACTGGAGAAACCCGGATTGGTCATGGCGGGGCAAGCTCCGCCGGGCCCTCGCCAACAACCTCCTCAAGCTGTGCAGACGCTCCAACTGCTGCGGCCACCTCGGAGAACCGGGCTGCTGAGCAGGCTCCGAAGCGCCCGGTCCGGGCGCAGAGAACGGCCCAGACCGCTGACCCGCCCCGCCCGCAGGGGGCTTGGGCCGAGAGAGGGAGTAGGATGAAGTCATGGTTCCCATGACCATTGCCGTTACGGTGATCGGGGTGATCACCCTGAGCCAAGTGGTGTTCATCACCGTTGTGTGGCGACGGTTGCGCGACATAGAAAAGAAAATCGACGACGCGGTGGCCCAGTTGCAGGCGGAGATGCGGCAGTTGACGGCTGAGTTGCGGATGAGATCAGGCAGTCAGGGCCCAGTTGCGGTTGGAGATGCGGCAGTTGACGGCTGAGTTGCGGGGGACACCAGGAATCGTAGATTAAAATTGCTCGCCTGACGAGGGGTCAGTAAAATGAAAGGAGTTTCCTTGAGAAACCTACTTGCAACAATCATAGCAGCAGCGGTCCTGCTTACAGCAGGGATAGCCTTTGCACAAAGAAACTTGATGCCAACAGCTGATATACCAACGGCTACATTTTATGTAGTAGATGGCTACTATCATCTGGATATAAGATGGCCATATGAGGATTGGAATTGGCTGGTCATGGTAGCCAACAATGACAAGCAAGAACTAAGACAAGAAGGAAATACATATATGAAGGAAAAGCCAGAAGTGACCAACATTGTAGCCTATGGTAGAACCTCTAGAGGGTTTGACCATATACAATCAGGCTTGATGTTTAAGGTTTGCTTTGCTACAGTTGAAAAATTGGATTGCGAAAGGAAGGTGGTGCTATGAACAAGGAAATACTACAAACTACAAGCCTTCAAAGGTAATGTAGAAAGGGAGACGCAAAAGTTGGCGGCTGAGTTGCGGGGGGAATACGACAAGGGGCCGATAGAACCAACGGAATGGTCATGAGCTTCGCCGAACGGTTCGGCAAGACGGAGCAAAGGGTTTCCCACTTGGAGGGCCGCGAAACGACCGCCGTTGTTCTCTGAGCAGAGCCGGTCTCTACATTTAGGGCCGCCGCGCCGTTGTTCTCAGTGCGGCGGCCCGATGTTCTTATGGGCTTCTTACGGCCGGGCCTTGCTGATCACTTCGATGAGCCGGTAACCGTACCGAGAGGCGTCCCGGGGCGGCTCCGCCTGGCCGGGCCAGGCGTCGTAGCGTTCTATCTGCAGCCGGTATTCGTATCCTTTCTCGTGTTCGAACCCCTCGATGGATTCGTAGAACAGTTCTCCATCCACCACCAAGCACCGCATGGGCGCGACGCCCACGCAGTCCTCTCTCTCAGGGCCCACCGTTACCCCGAGGATCATGCCGCCCGCTTCTGCGGCCGGGGGCGGTGCTTCGGTCGAGGCTGGCGCATTCTCCGCGGCAGCCCCGCCGCCCCCGCCTTCCTGCGGATCGGCGCAGGCAAACAGGGCCAAGGCCAGCATCACCGCCAGAGCGGCCGCCCAGACCCTCGTTGTCCGGCCAGCCGCCGGGGAAGGGCGGCGGCCTGTCATGGACGCCCCCCCAACAGGCATATCTACCGGCCGAAGCGCCGGTCGGCGGCGGCGTAGTCCCGCAGGGCGCGGATGAAGTCCACCCGCCGGAAGGCCGGCCAATACACGTCCGCGAAGGCGTACTCCGCATAGGCGGCCTGCCAGAGCAGGAACCCCGACAGGCGGGACTCGCCCGAGGTGCGGATGATGAGGTCGGCGTCCGGCTGGGCGGGTTCGTACAGGTGGGCGGCGATGCCCTCCGCATCCACGCGCCCGGCCATCTCGGCGGGGGGCGTCCCCTTCCCGGCCAGCTCCTCCACCAAGGCCCGGCAGGCGTCCACTATCTCCTGGCGGCCCCCGTACCCCATGGCGACCGTGAGCCGGCGCGGCCCCGCGCCCGCGCCCGCCTCCTCCACGGCCTGCTTGGCGGCGGCCGCCAGCCGCGCCGGCAACAGATCGAGGCGCCCGATGACTTTCAGCCCGTAGCCGAGGCGGGCGGCCCGGCGGGGCAGCCGTCCGAACATCTCGGTGAGGGTGTCGAAATACGGTTCGATCTCCGCCGCCGGGCGCCCCAGGTTCTCGGTCGAAAGCATCCAGGCGGTTATCGAGGGGATGGGCAGATCGGCCGCCCATTCGAGGAACTCCTCGAACTTGCGCATCCCGCTCCGGTAGCTGTCGGCGTAGGTGAGCAGGCCTTCGGCGCGGGCGTACCGCCGGTGCCCGTCGAGGATGATCCCGATGTGGCGGGGCAGCCGCTCCGCGTCCAGACGGCGGAGCAGCCTCCTTTCATAGAGCCGGTACAAGGGGGCCGTGAATCTGGGGTTGTCCGCCTTGCCTGACATTCGACTCCTCGGGACGGGCGGCGGCCTCCTCGGAGGCTTCTGCGGCGGGGGCCGGGGAGTGATGGTAGCCGGGCGGGGCGGGCCTTCGGGTTGGGCGGAAGAAAGCTGTTGCGCCGGGCCGCTGTCCGCTGTCGGTATTGCTGCGCCCCTGCGTTATGGTGAGCTTCGCAGTTGCCGCCCCGGACGATGTGAATGAACTTCTTGGCCGACTACACCAATTTCGACGCCGTGGAACTCGGCGCCGCGATCCGCGCCGGAGAGGTGCATCCCGCCGAGGCGGTCACCGCCGCCCTCGCCCAGATCGAGCGCTTCGAACCGGAAATCAACGCCGTTACCTGGCGCTGCTACGACCCGGCTCTGCGGGCGGCCGAAGGCCCGCTTCCCGCTTCCCCGCTGGCCGGCGTCCCCTTCCTCATCAAGGACCTGACTTTGCCCTTGGCCGGCGCCCCCTACGAGATGGGGAGCCGGATGCGGCGCGGCCTGAAGGCCCATCACGATGCGGCGCTGATAACCCGTTACAAGGAGGCGGGTCTGCTGATCCTCGGCCTGACCGCCGCCCCGGAGTTCGGCGCCGCGGCCGACACCGTCTCCGAGCTGAACGGCGCGACCCTCAACCCCTGGGACCTCGAACGCTCCCCGGGCGGTTCCAGCGGGGGCGCGGCGGCGGCGGTCGCCGCCCGTTATACGCCCGCCGCCCACGCCAGCGACGGGGCGGGTTCGATCCGCATCCCCGCCTCGATGTGCGGCTTGTTCGGTCTCAAACCCACCAGGGGACGCACCCCCAAAGGGCCGGACGCCGCCGAGGGCTGGTTCGGCATGTCGGTCGAACACGCCGTAACGAGGACGGTGAGGGACAGCGCCGCCCTGCTCGACCTCTCCCAGGGGCCCGACCCCGGAGCGCCCTACTATCCGCCTCCCCCCGAGCGCCCTTATATGGAGGAGGCCGGACGTCCGCCCGGGCGGCTGAACATCGCCTTCTCCACCGGTTCCATGCTCGCCGAAGGTATGCATCCGGCGTGCGTGCGGGCCGTCGAGCAGGCCGCCGGGCTGCTGGAGGAGCTCGGCCACCGGGTTTCGCCGGCCCGGCCTTCGATCGACGCCGACCGTTTCAAGGAGTCCATGCTGGTGATGATGGCCGCCGACATGGCCTACGCCGTCGAACACTCGGCGCGGGCGGCGGGGCGGCGGCCCTCGGAGCACCTGTTCGAGGCCTCGTCGTGGCTGACCGGCCAGATCGGCGCCCGCCTGACCGCCCTCGAGCTGGCCGAGGCGGAGAAACACCTCCGCAACATCGGCCGGACGACCGCCCCCTTCTTCGAGGATTACGACGTGTTCGTGGAGGCGGCCATCGCCCGTCCGCCCTGGAAGAGCGGATCTCTTACGCCGGAGCTGAGCAACCTGGCCCGGCTTCATCTGAGGTCCGCCGCCCTGCGCCCCGGCAACAGGGCCCTGCTGAGGGCGGCGGGGGCGGTCGGCGACCAAGTGCTCGAAGCGATCCCCAACACGGCGCTTTGGAACGCCACCGGCCAGCCTTCTGCGACCGTGCCGCTCCATTGGTCGGAAGGCCTGCCGATCGGCGTCCAGTTCACCGCCCGCTACGCCGACGAGGCCCTCCTGTTCCGGCTGGCCGCCCAGCTCGAGGAAGCCCGCCCCTGGGCAGACCGCCTCCCGCCCCTCCTGACCCGCACCTGACCCCCGGCTGGCGGTGCGGTGCGCCGGTGCCGCCGCCTTTCAGCAGCCATTCCCGGCGGTTGCGGTCCGGGCCCGGGGGAATCTCCATGCTTGTTTTGGCCGTTTAGCCTATTTGACCTGGGGGTTATGCAGTATTATGGACGTAGTTATGCTATTCTTGTAAAGATGGTGTTTGCCTGAAAACAAGATTGGCAATAAAATGTTGGCGAGGTGAAGGTGTTGAAAGTTGTTGGTGTGAAGTATGGCATGGTCTCATCTTGTTGGTGAAGTGTGGCATGGTCTCATCGGCTTGTGACCTGGGGTTTTACTGGTTGTGACGTAGTTATACCATTCTTGTGAGTAGAGTAAGATGGGGAAAACAAGAATGACATATCCACTCTTTCATCCACAGCACCCAGGCGAAGGAACAGCCCCCTCTGTTCTAACACCGGAGGAGTTCGCGCAGGCGTTCAACGCCGAGAGCACGTACGTGGAGTTCAAGGAGGGTGTCTCGACGAGAAACGTCTCTGCGGTGATCGCGGCCTTTTCCAATACTGACGGCGGGGTGATCCTGATCGGTGTCACCGACCGCGGCGAGGTGGAGGGGGTGGGCAGCAACGGTGCCCGCCGCGAGGAACAGCTGCATAGGTGCGCCGGCGATCTCCACAATCCCGGCCGCTACCACGTGCGTCGCCTCAACGTCGGAGGCCGTCTGGTGTTGGTCATGGTCGTGGAGAAGCGCCTCGAAGGATTCTGCCAGACGAGCAATGGCCGGGTGCTGGTGCGCCGGGGGGCGTCTAACCGGGCGTTGATCGGTGCGAGTCTGTCGGAATTCATAGCGGCCCGTTCGCTGAGGCGTTTCGAAACGACCCCGACGGAGGCGGATCTGGATTCGGCCGATCCAGAATTGCGGCAAGACTTGGCTGATCGTTGGTCGTGGGGTGAGGATCAGCTCGCCGAGCGGTTGTGGGAGCGCCAATTTTCGGAGAAGACCGACCAGGGTACGAAGATGACGGTGGCCGGTGCCTTGTATCTGCTGCGGGAACCTCATAGGATTCTCGGCAAGGCCTATGTGGAGGTATTGCGGTTTCGCGGCGAGGATACGGACTACGACCTCCGAGTTGAGATAACCGGGCCACTCCAGGTGCAGGTCAGGGACACTACGGAGTTCGTGCTCGAGCAGATCGGATTTGACCTCGTCATATTGGGCCTGTACAGGAACGAGCTTTGGCGGCTGCCTGAAGAGGCTCTGCGGGAAGCCATAGCCAACGCCGTCGCCCATCGTTCCTATGAAATGTCCGGTACGCCTGTCCGAGTCGACATCCATCAGGATCGGGTGGTAGTGACCTCGCCGGGCGGATTGCCCGAACCGGTCACCGTCGAGAACATACGCGAGCAGAACGCGGCCCGCAATCTCGAGGTCATCAGAACTCTCCGGCGGTACGGCTTGGCTGAGGACATCGGGCGCGGTGTCGACAAGATGTATGACGAGATGGCGTCTTATCTGCTGGCGCCGCCGGAGTTCGAAGAGATCGGGTCGTCGGTGAGAGTCACATTGCGGATGGGAGGGGTGGTCATCCCCGAGGAGCGGGCTTGGGTCGCCGAGTTGCAGCGAAGGGGCTCGCTGGCGCCCCGAGACGGATTGCTGCTGGTGCATGCCGCCAGGGGTGAGATACTGACGAACAGTAAAGCAAGACAGCTTCTAGGAGTAGACAGCGTACAGGCCAGGTTGGCCCTCCAACGGCTCAGGGACCGAGGTCTGCTCATCCAGCAAGGAGAGCGGGGAGGCGCGGAGTACCTGATCAGCTCGGATCTCAGCCCGCCGCCTGGGTTGCGCCCCTTGTCGGACGAGAAAATCGGCTCCATGGTTGTCGATTTGGCCCGGGCAGGACCTGTTACGAACCAAATCGTCCGAGAACGCATCGGGTTGGACCGAGTGAAAGCCTTGAGACTCCTCACCCGCTTGGTCGCCGAAGGCCGCTTGGATCGGCGCGGCCATGGGCGGGGCACCTACTACGTATTACCCGGCTCTCGATAGCCCCCGGTCAACTCGGCGAGGCTGAGGAGCTGGCCGCACGTCTTCGAGGCAACCCTCGGACGCAGGTACAGACGGCGGCGCCGCGTTGCTGGATGCCATCAACGCCCGTGCGCCGGGAGGGGAGGGCATCTGCGGCAGAGTTCGCATGGTCATTCGGCAGTCTCCCAATAGGCCGTTCTGTCTGGGTGGCGGCGGCGGATGCGGGTGCCCGCGGGCACTTTCTTCGGTGGGGTTGCGATGAAGGCGGCGAACGCCGCAGCGGATGCGTCTTGGTGAGGCTCGGTGAACGTCAACCCCTCCTCCCAGTTGCGTCCGCATCCGGAGCAGGCGCCGGGCGCGGCGCCGGTGATGTAGTGGCCGGAGTGGGGCAACGACTCCGACGGGCGTTCGAGGACGGCGCAGTCATTGCATGGCGCGTCGGGGTGCGGTCCGCCGTTGGTGTCGTCGAGCACCTCCCCGCAGGCGGTGCAGACTACTCGCGTGTAGTCCAGTAGCCGCATGTCTGGGTAGCCAGGGATGCGGAAAGGCTCGCCGCCGGGAAACGGCGGTTCGTTGATGATGCGGGAATAGTTGTGCCCGGTGATGTGCATCCATCCGCGGTGCCGTCCGTCCGGACCGCACCCCAGGGCGGATGCGGCGGCGCGGGTCAATCGTTTGCCCGCCCTGCGGCGATAACCGCGGGACCGGCGCTTACGGACCGAGACGGACATGCGTCAGTGCCCCCATTCGAGCGTATGCGGCGGCCCGTGCCGCTGCGCCCGCCGTAGGGGTTGCCCTGTAGGTGCTTGTAGGCCACTGCCTACGGCAGCGGTGCACACCAGAGCGGCGGTGGCCGCCCATACGCCAGTGCCGCAGGTGCACCGTTTTGGCGGTGGTCATTGGGGGGTGGTTCCTCTCGGCGGGTGGTTGGTGCAGATGCTACGCCCCCTGCGCCGGGGGGGGGGGGGGTAACTGCCCGAAGGTGAGGGCCTCCTCCAGATCGGCCCCTGCCGACACTTTCCGGTTGGGTGGGCGCATGCCCAGTCCAGCGGGGGGTTTTCGGTTTTCCAGGTACTGGCCTATCGCCTCTTCCTCTGCCGTTCTTGGGAGCCGTGTCATAGGCCGTCTGTATAGTTGTCTGCCGTTTATGGCCGCAGCCCAGAAGGGGTCTCTGACGAGGGCGGTGAGGGGTGTCACACCCCATCGGTATCTTGTAGAGAGGGAGAAGCCGCCTTCGGGCGGTTCAAGTCTGCCGCGACCGGTTGTTGAGGTGTTCGTAGATGAGTAACGGGTTCGAGTTCGAGTTCGAGCCTGCAGGCGGAGCCCGAGGAAGGCCTCGTTCTGCCGGGCCTCGGAGGAACCGGCGCGGCCGGATGCTCTGGGTGCTTTGGCTCTGCTTGGCGGTGCTCGGCGCGGCGGTGTCCGTGATCATGGCGGCCACCGCAGGCGAGGTGCTGGCGGTAGGCGACGGCGCCTTCTGGCGGGGGGTGGTCGGGATCGCCGCCGTGCTGACCGCATCTCTGCCCGGGTTCGCCCTCTTCCGGCTGGTGCAGCTGCGGGAGCATCCCAACTGGCATGAGCGGTGGTGGCGCCCCACCATCCTGGCGGGGATTGCGTTGGTGTCGTCGGTCGGCGGGGCCCTCTGGTGCGGATACCTGATCGCGGAACGCGTCGCCCGGGTGTGGTCGATATGAGGGCGGCGCGCCGGGGGCGGCAACGGCCGATCGGCTCGGTTCTGGTCATCGTCTGGGCCGCCGCGATGCTCGCCGCGGGGGTTCTGTCGACCGCATTGCCTTCCCGCGGTCAGGATTCCTTGCCCGATCCGGACATCGGGGAGTGGTGTCCGGCCAATGCGAAGTCGTGGGATGTGCTCATCCTCATGGACGAGTCACAGTCTTTGAGCAGGATGGACCCGGACCGAGAACGAATCGAGGCGGCGGTGAACCTCATCGAGTCCCTCGAGGAGAGGGCGGGCGAGGACGTGCGGGTCCGGGTGGCCTTGGCCGCCTTCGGTACCGACTTCGAGCTGCGGAAGAACTTCACCGACCTGGCATGGGGGGCGGAGGAACTGATCACCGGGGTCAACGACTTCAACCAAGACGACCTGAACACCGACTATGTGTTGGCCCTGTACGGCGTGCTCGACCTCAACTGGTCCGCCGACTGCAACAAGGTGGTGTGGTACACCGACGGTGAACACGACCTGACCGACGCCCATCGGGGCGGCGGCGACAGCCGCCAATCGCGGCCCTACGATGCTCTCGACCGCGATATCGTGAACCGCAGCACCGCAGAAGAAGTCCAGGAGCTGCTGATCTCGGCAGTGTGCGCCGCCGAGGAGTCGGAGGAGGCCGCACCCGGGTACGGCGATCTGTCCGCCCGGTTGGCCGATCTAGGGGTGCCGATAGAGTTCTCTCTCTACTACTTCGATCTCGTGGAGGGCGACTCCAAGGCCCTGATCGAGATGATGCAAAGGGGTGATTGCGGTGAACACCTCGTCCTCTGCGCCCAAGCCCTCGTTCCGGGCGAGAAACCGGACTTCCGGTGGTGCGTTCCCCGAATTTGCCAAGGTCTTCCCGAACCCCGGTCGTACGGCGGCGACGACACCGTGTGGCCGGGCGGCCTTCCTGACGGGGTGGCGCCTGCCTTCGTTCGGTCGGTGATCATCCAGGCGAATGGTGACCAGCCCGAATTGTCGACGCAGCACCGCAGAATATCCAGGAAATTGGCGGAGGACGGATCGACCCTCACCCTGACCTTGAACTTCGACGAAGTGCCTTATTCTTCGTTCTCTCCAGATGAGTTGCTGGTACGCGGGGAAGGGGTGGAAGAGTCCTGTTGGGCGGTGGTGCTCGAGACACCCCCGGTCGAGGTGAGCGTCTTGACCGATCCGATCTTTCTCGACACCCCCGAGATCGAGATGCAGGTTCAGGTCGATCAAGCCCCGTTGTCGTCTGCCGATGAGAGGTTCATGACCTTTTCCGTGGATGGAGATACGGTGACTCCCAAGAAGATAGGCGACGGACAGTTCTCGATGCCGCAGCGGTATACGGTGGGCGATCACACTCTCGATATTCGTCTGGAGTCTGAATACGCCCTTCCTGCCGTTGCCGGAGATTCTTTTTCTGTTAGGGACGTTCCTGTATGCCGGGGGTTGCCCGAGCCGCATTGGCTCGGCGGCCGCGACCCCGTTTGGTCGTTGGACCTCCTTTCCGACGCCGGGATAGCCCGGGCCTTCGTTCGTGAGGTGATAGTCCGGGCAACCGGAGACGAGCCCGAGTTGTCGACGGAGCATCCCTTCCGGGGTTCGGTGGAGGACGGAGCTGTAATCCTCACCTTAGAGTTTTCCGAGGATACCCCTCTTTCTGTGCTGTCTCCGAACGAGGTGGAGGTGCGGGGGGAGCGGGTGGAAAAATCCTGTTGGGCGGTGGTTCTCGAAACGCCTTCTATCGATGTGAGCATCTTGACCAGTCCGATTCTGTCGAACACAGAAGACATAGAGATACAGGTTCAGGTAGACGGAGCGCCCCTGTCGTCCGCCGATGAAGCGTTCTTGACCGTTTCGGTGGACGAAGAACCGGCGCCCTTCGAGATGGTGGATGACGGACAGCTTTCGATACCGCAGCAATATACGGTGGGGGAACACACTCTTGATGTCGTGCTGGAGTCCCGAGAGGCCGCTCCCGCCGACGCCTCTGACATCGATTTCGAGGTCGTCCGCCCGCCTGATGGGCCGATCATGTCCGCGGATTCCTACCCGGACCTGGTAGAGGACACCGAATTCACCATACCGATCACTATCGAGGACGAAGGCCGCCCGGGCTCGATCCGTCTGTTGCCCGCCGATCCGATCGTCGGCGCCGACGGGTCCGAAGTGAGGGCAGAGATCTCGTTCCCAGACGGCAGCTCCGAATGGAACTCGGGCGACTCGAAGCCGGATTTCCTCGTCGTGGTGCTCGATGATTCCGTCCAGACGCCGCCCAACCACCATCTCCGGTTTGACTATGACAGCGACCCTGCGGATCCCGCTGGGGAGACTCGAGGGATACCGGTTGCCGTGCCGGTCGGCATCGACCATCCTCCCAACCGCTTTCTCGAAAGGATCATCATCGGCGCCTTCCTCTTGGTGTTGCTGGCGGTCATCTGGCTCTGGCTCTACGGAATCAACCGGCTCGCAGGCCGGATACGCCGCCGCCGGAGGGTGCGTTACTCCCAGTTCCGGGCTGATCAGACCGACGAGGGTTGGGTGCTCGCCTCAGACATCGATCACCGCCCGCCTAGACACAGCCCCTCGTCGCTCCGAGCGGGCAGGCTGCGCGCCGAGCGGAAGACGCCGGTTTTGGTCTGGCGGCCTCCATGCGTAGAGTTGTCGCTGGAAGGCAGGCGCGAGTTCATCGGTACGGTCGGAGACCTAGAGGCGTCGGGCCGGTCGAAGGAACTCTCCGAGCAGCGGTTGGGCGACCCGATCGTGCTCGTGGACCGATCCGGTCCGCCTTTTGAGGGGGTGGTCATAGCCCCAACCGATCCGGCCTCATCGAAGTCCCCCGAGGAGCAGCTCGCCGACCATGTGCGGAGGACCTTGAAGCGCCTGCCTCGACCCGATCAAGACTGAGGAGAAACATGTTGAGAAAGTTCCTGCTAATCGGACTTGGCGGCTCGGGGGGCAAGACCTTGCGTTACCTGAAGCAGAACCTCGAGGAGAAGTTTGAGGAGATAGGCTGGGAGGAAGGGATGCCCGACGGCTGGCAGTTCCTCCACATCGATACGCCCGCCGCCCAAGACTCCCCGGTGTTGCCGGGTTCCCCGGCCCTGCTTGACCAAGATGAATACCTCCCTCTGGCCAACCCGGGGATCGGCTTCGAGGCGATCGTCGACAATCTGGAGGCAAAGGGCCAGGATTTCTCAGGTTGGTTGGTAGACCCTCGGTACATGAATATTCCTATCGCCATGGGGGCCGGGCAGTACCGGGCGGTGGGCCGAATCATCGGTTTGTATTACACCGACCGCATCAAGCGGCGTCTCGTCGGCAAGCAAAGAGCGCTGATGCAGGCTGGAGCAGGCGCCCAGCTCAATCAGCTGGCTGGGCGGTTGTCCGGTACCCGGCTTTCCGGCGAAGCGCCCCCTCCGGTTGTGATCGTGATCTCTTCGCTGGCGGGCGGAACGGGAGCGGGCATTCTGATCGACGTGTGCGACCTTCTCCGAGCGGATGGAGATAAATGGTTGGATGAATCGATCGGCATCCTCTACTCGGCAGATGTGTTTGGCGATCTGTCCGCTTCGGCGGGTGCGGGCATCCAACCCAACACCGCCGCAGCCGTGGCGGAATTGTTGCACGGTTACTACGGCGATGGAGGTTTCATACCGCCCGGCGGCGGTGCCGTCCAGCAACGCTCAGGCCCAGCGTTTCCATATCTGGTCGGTCATGCCAACACCAAGGGGGTGAGTTTCGGTGACCAAGTCGAAGTCTACCGCTTCATGGCCGGTTGCCTCTCCGCCGTGGTGATAGATAGACATATTCAGGACGATTTCACTGTATACATGTCTGCCAACTGGCGCTCATCGGCAGGGAAATTTCCAGGCAAATCAAGTTCGTGGATGTTGCCGTCCCCGCGTTATCATGGCGCTCTCCAAGCGCTTGGGTTCGCAGAGGTGGATCTCGGGGTGGGACGATTGCGGTCATACGCCGAACAGCGGATCACCCGCGATGCGGTCGAATGGCTGCTCAATGGGCATATGAAATTGGCCGAGGAATGGCCTGACTATGAGAAAACTACTGTAGACGAAGTTGTGGAAGGTCTGGCTGATCAGGCCTTCACCAGATTTTTGAAAGACTGCCGCCTCAATGAAAGAGGAGTCGAGAACAACCAGATCCTCGATGAGATAGAGGTGCCTGAAGAAGAACTTCGGGCCGTATGCACCCGTCTGGCCAACGATGTTCTTGAAGAAGGACGGGATTATTTTGGACCGAAAGCTAAAGCCAGCGTTGGAGAATGGGTGGACTTCATCGCCCAAGAGGTGAGTATTCACCGGACAGGGGTACTCAAGCGGTTGGAGGACCGCCTTAAGGATGCTTGCTTGCAATGGGTGATAGACGCCCCGGATCGTATATTGGAGGTGCTGGGGGAAACCCTAGCAGAACAAGGAGCTCAAGTAGCTTTGGAGCTGTTGGCAAGAACCAACGCCGAGATGGAACATGTGACCGAAGAACTCCACTCCGAGCGGCAGGAACAACTCAGCTTGGGCGAACACTTGAGATCTGATGTGTCCGATGCCATAGGAGTTACGCGTGGTACGTTGACTGCGGAGAGCGATTCGATTCGCGCGGCTATGCAGGCCGCTATCCAGACCGGAATCGTTCGCCGCTACCAGGCCGAGCATCGCGTGCTGGGGGCGTTGTTGGCTGAGGATGTTCGCATCGGTTTGTTAGAGCCGTTGGCCAGGACCTTGAGCGATGCAATTGACGGATTGCGCGCGGCTGTCGAGGCTGACAAAGGGGAAGCAGCCTCTACCTCAATCGAGGATTGGCCCCGCCATGATCCGCGTTCTGACCAGCGCGTTCCTGAGGCTCTGAAGCCGGGAAAGAGCGTCATGTCAGTAATCAATCCCGACGATTTTCCCCAATTGTTCGATGACCTGACTGCCCAATCCACCGGCCTCGACGGGAAAATCGACGCCCGGCGTTCCGTAAGAAAAACTGTTATATCAGGTGATGCGGACAGGCCGGCGATGGGCCGGTGGATCGATGTCGACTCCCGATGGACGGCGCGCGACTGGCTGACGGTCGACGCGCCGCCAAGCAATGCTTCCTTCACGGTAGGAGTCTCACGCGACCATCTCCTCACGCGAGCCCGCGCTTGGTTGGACATTGATGGATCAGCCTGGAAGGTCTTCCTTTCTCAAGGGTTGCGCGGTTACCTGTCCGACCGGTTGCCCCCTGCCGAGCTCTTTTCCAGAGAGAGGCGGTTTCTCACTGCTCTGGCCGGGGCCTTCGCCGCGGCCGAGCCGTTGGCCTCCATCGACCCCGAGGTGCTTGCCGAGGTCCATCCCGGGCCGGGGTTGAATTTCCGGCCCTACACGAGCCCGATTCCGGTGGCCGGGCTTCCGATTGAGGATAAGGTGAACGATTTTTTGGTCGGCCGCTTCAAGGACACCCAGGACAACTACCAACAGGAGGTGGACCGAGCCATAGATCAGTCCGAGCGCGAAACCAGGGTGGCGGTCTACGCCTCGCTTGGGGGCGCATTACACCCGATGGTATTCGAATCGCTCAACAGGCCTATCGCCGATGCATGGGAGAAGGCCACCATCAACCATTTCCTGCAACCTTTCTGGGACGCGAGGCGGTCGCGCCCCCTGTGGACGGCGGCTCCGGGAACCCGCCCCCAGCTTCAAGCCGCAGTGAGAGGTTGGTTCATCGGCCGGCTCCTGAACCTGATTCAGATCCAAGGGAATAGTGCGACCTTTGAAGCGGATGACGGCTCTTTCAATGTTGAGGCTATGCTCCCGGTCCCAGGAAGCCAACCGGTTGACTTCCTTGCCACCCTCTTGGAGGCTTGGGCTTTGGCGCTCCCTGTTGCCGTTCACAACAGGCAACCCGATAAATACCTGAGACCATACATGCAATTGATCAAGTGGGGAAGCGAACCCAACTCGTTGTATGTAGATTCTTTTCTTCACCCCAGCCGGGTGCTCTCTTATTGGTTGGAGGACGGAACCACTCCCGGCCGTCAGAAACCGCGCATAAGGGCCTCCGACCGCCCGGCCCGGCGAAAGGAGGCGATTGAACTACTTCAAAAGCAGATCACCCTCTACAAGCGGCAGGCCGAGGTTGACCGAAGTCGGGACTGCTCTCCTAAGAACGCCTGGCTAGGAATCGCCGAGATTATCTACCAAGCACTGGGCGAGATCGTCAGTTGCTTGGAGGGCGAGGAAACGGAAGGGGACATGCTATGAGCGCCCAGCGAGTAATTCTTCTCACACACGGAGGACAGGAGATAAAGGCCGCGACCGACTTGCTTACGGAGTGGGCCCGACACGGCCTTGTCCACCCGTTCATCTATTACACCGACGAACGTCATACCGTCTACCTGGACGACCAAGGAGCTGGGCCGCCTACTTCCGTGTTTGAGATACTCGGCCGCCAGCAGTTGGAAGTAATCCGCATAGCGGCGCTGGCCGGGCCCGACGAGGAGGACGTCGGCGAGATGGAGGATAGGCTCCGGACGTTGGTCGACAACATCAAGGACGACCTGGCGCCCGAAGGTCTGCGGGTGGTGGAAGTGCGGATCTGGGCGCCTTATGACCCGCGGCCGGAAGATGGATGGGCCGCGCCTGAAAGAATCTTCTCGGTGGATGCGAACGCCAATTTAGTACTTGTTCCTGAGGACCGTCAGACAGAGGGCAAGGTGGGTATTCCTTTGTCCCGTTCCGAAACCAGCGTTTACGGATCACATGTCGCCACCGAGACCGCCGCTGCCCTGGGGATGTGGTCAGGCATGGCTGAGGCGCCGGTGGACACAATGGAACCTGGAGTCATCCGTTACGGCGAGCCAAAAGTACATCTGGCCCGGTCTTTCGTGCGGGTAGCCGAGATTCCCGCCGTCAGCCTCGCCGGGGCCGCCGACCACGGCGGGGTGCTCCGGGTGCCCCCTGGTTGCCAGGAGGCGCCCTATCCGTTGGAGACCCTTGCCTCTGCGCAGAACCGAATAGGCGGTTTGCTCAACCAAGAGATTGATGAGGCTCCCCCAAGTGCCCGACCCGAGGGGGTCGGTTTTGCTCGATTCATGCGGGCAATAGGCAGGGGGATGGTCGATTCGTTGCGCAACATGTTCACGATCTCTCGGGATGTCATCGCCGCTCTGCGGGACGTGGCCGGGAGCACCATACAGGAGGCCGTAGGCAAAGAATCGGTCCTGCGGTATGTCTGGCGGGGCATGCCATCCGAAGACGAGGAAGAAGCGGGCCGGTCATGGGACGCCGAAGAGATGATTGCCGAGTTGCGGCGGCGTCGGATGTTGGAGGGCGGGATCAGGATCGATCAGGAAATATGGACGAGTGTAGGGAAGGCAGTGTTCTCGCTGGCCGACGGCGGGGAGACGCCGGAAGGGGTTCCGGCGCAGAAGATCGGCGATCGAGCGGTGATAGCCAAAGAGGTCGCGATGATCGCCCCCGCCCACGGCCCTGACCTGGCCGCTGACATACGGGAGGATTCCGAGGAAGAGACGCCCGCAACTCTGCTGGGGCGGATCGGCGCCCATCTGCGGCGGGCCGAGCGCAGAAGCCGCCGGAGGTTCGATGATCTGGTGGAACAGTCCAAGGACTTGCTGGTCGTGGAGCAACCCCAGGCCCTCACTACGGCCGGAGTGGTCGTCGCGGGCCTGATCACCCTGGTGCTCGCCGGACTGTTGGTGCTCACCGGCTTGGTCGAGTTGGTGGGGATAACAGGAATGCGGGGGGTGGCCCGGGCCTGGATGTGGGCGGTTGCCACTGCGGCCTATCTGTTGGTGCTGGTGGCCTTGTCCCGGGTGGTGGCGGCTCGTTTCAAGGGCGATGACGAAGACAGGCCGCAACCTGCTCCTCGGTTGTCGGGCGCCGAGCTAGAAACCGAGGAGGATGACGCCGAGGAGAAGCAAACAGAAGAAGCGGAGGAGAAGCGCCCTCCTTCGGCGTGGAAGTCGTGGTGGAGAAGGGCCAAGAAGTGGTCGTCCGATACGCCCAACTTCAATGTCGTGATCGTTCTGGCGGTGCTGGTGGGTTTGGCCGCCGCCGCCTCGATTGCGCTGGCCTCTCGATTCGGCGGGCAGGTTTCCACGACCACCGAGTCGGGCGCCTTCGATTCGGTAGCGGCCTCGGTTGCCGAATGGTTGCTGGCCAGGGAGGATCTGGCGGTCGGGATTTCCTTGGCGTTGATCGTCTATGCAATTCTCCTGGCTTTCCAGCTCGACAGGGAACCTTACCGCTCGGTGGATACCTTCCGCCAGGCCCGGATGTTGTTCTTCGTTACCGTGATCTACGGCGCCTTCGGACTGGTGGGCGCAGCGGCGCGCGACAACGGATGGTACGGCGCCCAGCGGTTGGAGGGTTTTGGGGACTATTGGATAACCCTGTCGGCTATCGCGGCGGGGATCGTCGTTCTCATGGCGGCCATGGCCTTCGACGGTTACCGGCAGGCCAACAAGATGCGGACCACCGTTTCCGACCTAGAACGCGGAATTGCGGCGGCGGTGGAAACGCAGTGGGCCGCCAAGGAGGCGTTCGAACAGTTCTTGGGTTCTGCTGCGGCCTGGGCGGCTGTCATGTGGAAGCCCTTCGGCGAGTTCGATCCCGGTCGGGCCGGCGAGCGCAACGGCTTCACCTCCGAGGTGTTGAAGGCGGAGACCCGGCCTTTCTCGGTCACCTCCCTGGGGGCGATGGCGATGCGGGAGCGCATGATGAGGGAGCTGGCCAAACCGGGCTGGCTCAGCCGCCGCTACCAGACCGCAGTCGAGGCGTACCGGCGCCGGAGAGCGGTCGAGACGGGCACGGAGCCGGCCTCCATACTGCCGCCCGACCAGGACCCCCGGGAAGTGCACACCATTGCCTGGGAGGACCGTCCGAAGGTGAGCGGACGCTGGCGGTTCGCGAGAGATCTGACGGCCGGCGCCTACGACCGGGAGCTAGGCCGCGCCCTCGACGCCCTCGACCACGCCAACGCGGCGGAGTGGGTGTACAAGCAGGAGGGAACCCTCGAGGCCGCAGAGAGGGGCGGCGAGCCGCTGGAAGAATATCTGGGCTCGGTGGTTGCCCGCGCCGCATCCGAAGCCTCATTCGTCTATTTCGTTACGGACGCCCTCATGGAAGCCGACCGTTCATACCAGCCGACCCTGTGGTGGCCGTCTGGGCTGCTCGACCGGCCCGACGGCGGGCCTGTGCAGGAAAGCCACTTGCGGAGCCTGGTAAACGGAGATTTGGCGATCATGTCGGTGCGCCACGACTTGGCCGGCCCTTACACCCCGGGCAACCTGTTCGAGTCCACCGAAACAGAACCGGAACTCAAGACTGTTCCCGTTGAAGAGGAAGGATCGGAGCAGACTACAGCAGCACGGCGGCTTGTTCGGAAGCTTCGAAACCTCGATCCCGGCGAAGAGGAAGGACCGGGGCCGACCCTCTGATCTGAGTGGTCGGCGGTCATATGGGTTCGAGTTCGAGAAGCCGGATCTCAAACCCGAGTTCTTGCCGAGGATCGGGCTGGACGATCCGTTGGCCAGAGCTGCATGAACCCACCCTGCCAGAGCGGCATGAATCCACCAGGCTAGACCGGCATGAACCCACCCTGCCAGACCGGCATGAACCCACCAGGCCAGACCGGCATGAACCCGCCAAGCCGGACAGGCGGGCGAAAGGCAGACGACGGTGAGGGTGCGCTGCGGACGCTGCCGGGCGGAATTCGAGGCCTTCGGGCCGGGTCGTCATCCGTGCCCGGGCTGCGGGGTGACCAACGAGGTGCCGGAGGGGAAGCCGGACGACCGGCCTGAGACCGAGTCGTCGCTGGCCGCCCCTGCGCCGCCGCGGGTAGCTTCTCCGCCGCCGGGGGGCCGCCGCTCCGGCAAGCGGCGGCTGGCGGGGTTGGGAATAGCGGTTGCCGTCGTCGTTCTGGCGGCTTCGGCGGTAGTCATCCGACGGGGGGGCGGGCCGGAACCGGCCGCCGTCGAAGATGCGGCGGCGACCAGCCCGGCGGTCGATGCGGATACTGCTCCGGCCGGCCAATCGACAGCGGTTGCCCGTCCGTCCGCAACCACCCTGCTGGCCGCTGCCCGGCCGCCGCCGCCGACTGCGGCGGTTGCGGATACCGGCCCGGCTGCGCAGCCGGGCGCCGCCGTCGACTGGTCCGAACTGGCCCTGTCCATCGTGTTCGTCGAAGCCGACGGGTGCCCTTCCCTGCCTGCGGGCTTTGTCTTCTCCGGTTCGGGGACGGTCGTGCTGGACGGCCGACACGTGCTCACCAACGCACATGTGGTGCATGACGACTGGGGCTGGCCCTGTCGTGATCTGTACGTCTGGTATACAACCTCCTTCGAGCAGGAGCCCGCGGATTGGATCCGGGCGGAGCTCCTGTATGCGGACGGATGGCTCGACTTGGCGGTGCTGCGGTTGGAGAACGCAGCCCTGGCGGACAAATCCATCGGGGTAACCGCGCAGGAGCTGGAACCGGGGGAGGACATCCGCATCCTCGGATACCCCGACGACGGGGGCATGACCATGACCTTGACCAGAGGGTCGTATTCGGGAAGGTACAACTACGAAGGCGAGAGCTATCTCAAGACCGACACGGACATCAGCGGCGGCAACAGCGGCGGGGCCGCCTTCGACGAGCAAGGGGTGTTCATAGGAGTGCCCACTGCGGGCATCGGCGAGGTGGGGCTGTTGATCCCGGCCGCTGCGGCCGAGCGCTTCCTCGCCGGGGCCTTGGATTACGAAGCGGCAGCTGCGGCGGCCGCCCCGGCCCCGGCCGACCGAGAGGACCTCTATCAGAATTGCTCGTCCGCGGTAGCAGCCGACATGGAAAGCGGAGATGTGTGGTGGTCCGAGACCGCGGCGGCCTGCTCCTACGAGACGTTCCAGGCAGTCTGGTTGACCTACCTCGAGGGTGACAACTTCGACGGCGACCCCTACGGCCCCTACCTCTTCTGCGACGAGGTCATTTGGGACTACTACTGGGAGGCAAGGGGCCCGGTCGAAGGCTGGCTGTACGACACGTACATGTACGTGTGCCCCTGAGCGGCAGCGGATCGGCGGCGCCGGATGGGTTTCGAATTCGAGTACGAGCGGCCGGACAGGAGGTCTGACTCCTCCCGGTGCCCTCGTCCGCCCCGCCGCCCGCCCAGGCGGCGCAGGCGTCCCGGCCGGCGGGGGCGGCAGGCCGCCCGTTTCTGGCGGCGGCTGCCTCGGTGGGGGAAGGCAACAGCCGCAGTCGTTCTGATCTTGGCGGTGTCCACCGTCATCACCAGCCGCGACCGCAGCTCGGATCGGTCAGCCCTCGAACCCCCAGCTGCTTCCAGCCCCCCGGCCTCGGCGGATACGCCGCCCACCGCGGTCAGTCCCGCCACCACCCGGCCGGTCATCACCCGTCCGTCAACCACCAGGCCGTCAACCACCCGCCCGGCGCCCGTCGAAACGAGGCCGCCCGCAACCGCTGCCGCTTCGACCGCGGCGGCCCCTCAACCGCCGACGACCCCGGCGTCTGCGGCGCCCGCGCCGACTGCGCCCGCGCCGACTACGCCCCCGCCCGAGGGAGTCGATTGGGCGGAGCTGGCGCTGTCGGTCGTGTACATCGAAGCCGAGGACTGCCCCTCTCTGCCTTCCGATATGTTCAGCTCGGGCTCGGGGACGGTCGTGCTCGGCGGCGGTTATGTGCTGACCAACGCCCATGTAGTCACCGACAACGGCCAGCCCTGCCGGGAATTGGTGGTCTGGTTCACCGATTCTTTCGAAGAGGAGCCAATGGACTGGGAGCGGGCGGATCTCACAGCATGGGACAGCCGCCTCGACCTCGCCCTCCTGGCATTGCGCCGCCCGGCCCCCGCCTCCCGCAGCGTCGGGGTCGCCGCCCAGCGCCTGGCGCCGGGGGAGGACATCCGCATCTTCGGATATCCGGGCGCAGGCGGCCTCACCATGACCCTGACCAGAGGATCGTATTCGGGGATGTTCGACCAACCGGGCGGCGAGACCTACATCAAGACCGACGCCGACATCAGCGAAGGCAACAGCGGCGGCGCCGCCTTCAACGAAGCCGGAGTGTTTATAGGCGTCCCCACCGCCGGCATCGAACAAGTAGGCCTGCTGATCCCCGCCGAGGCCGCCGAACAGTTCCTGAACAGGGCCCTAGATGAGTAGCTCCAAGGGACCGGGGGTTGTCCCCATCCCTGTTCGAGCCGCATAAGCAGGCCCTTCTCCGGCCAAGCCCCGACCGCGAAGGCCGGCGCCCGGTTTGTCTCCCCCGCCTCCAACGAGACAGGCATGCCGAACAATTCGATGCAATTCAAGAGCCGAGCCGAACGGCTGTACGAGGCGGGCGGCGGTAGGCCGTCCTGAATACCGCTTCCGAGCCTGCCCCTCCCGGATCTGGTCCCTTTCGGGCGAGGCCGGAAGACCGAAGCGTCGAGTCCGCGAAATCTTTCCGAACATACCCCTAGCCGGAAGCCCCGAAATTTGGTATACCTATTGGGCTGAAACACAAACACCGCAGCGAGTTCTGGAGAGAGCGGCGGTCAGAAACGGATCCCGTTCGGTCCGGCCCTCGGGCCGGAGGCGGCCTCGTGCGGCCCGGCGGATTTTCGTTCAAGGAGGTGGCGGCGGGGGATGGGCCCGGGTTTGCCGGCGGTGGGGGCCGATTTTCGCGGACTCGAGGGTATTTGGGCACATCGAACTCCAAGCCATGATTCACGAGGTTCATGTCAGGGGTGACCTTGGAACTGCCCATCTAGCCCCGTTTCTGATGTCCCCGCGGGGCAGGCTGCCGTCTGCGCCGGTTCATCAGCCTGTACATCCCCGGACCCGAAGCGGCGGCTTTCATCGGTTGGTGAAGGCTTCCATATCTGATCAGCAGGTTATATCTGTGTTGCCCAGATCAGAAAGGATGCGGGCGTGTAATTTACCGCCCGCCCCACTCTCGTGAAATTATCGGGTTGAACTGAAACCAAGCCCTTAACAGCGTATTCGTTTTTCGCGTTCTCCGCCCCCCGCCCCGGCTTCGCCGGGCCCCGCCCCCGCCGCCTCCGAACCACCGTTTTCGGGTGCCGGGGGCGTGTTTGGGCCCTCTGCATCCGATCCGTCTCGGCACAGCCAGGTCGGCCGCCCCGCCCTTGGATCCCTCGGCTCTGGGAGGAGCGGCCTCTGTATGACCGCAGCATCCGGATCGGCTGCGGTTTCTGTACCGCCCCAAGGTACCAGGGGGGTGTGACATCTTCGGCGGGCCGGATGGAGGGCGAGCTCCCGCTGACCCTGGTATTCATCTTATTACCCCAGGTCGGAAGGGATGAGGGCGCTTGTTTCATCTGCCTGCCCACTCTCGTGAGTAATTTGGGGCTAGAGCCGTAGCAGCCCCCCTGCCCCGTAAGCGGGGTCCGAGGCGCGCAACCCTGCCCGGCGGCTTGTGAGTGGTAGCCTGAGAGCGGGTCGAAGAGGAGGCAGGGCCGGTCCGCGACCGTCTGAGATTCGAAGTCCCGCTGTATGCGGTGAGCGAAGCCGCCCGCATCGTCGATGTACCGGTGCAGACCCTGTCGCGCTGGACCAGGGGGTCGGCCGCCGTTACTTGGAAACGTCCGGCGGGGCGCGGTCATCCGTCGATTCCGTTCGTGGGCCTCGCCGAGGCGCTGGTGCTGGCGGCCTTGCGCCGCAGCGGGGTGCCCATGCAGCGGATCAGGCCTGCCCTGCAAGCCATCGAGGCGGAGATCGGTTTGGAGCATGCCCTGGCTTCGCGGCGGCTGTTCACCGACGGAGCCGAGCTGTTGTTCGACTACGCCGATGCGCATATCGCAGGAAAGCTGCTTTCCAGCCTGGTGGTGGTGCGCAGCGGCCAGCGGGTTTTCGCCGAGGCGGTCAAGGCCTATCTGGATCGGATCACATACGGCGAGGACGGCTATCCGACCCTGATCCGGGTTCCCGCCTACCAACAGGCCGAGGTGGTGGTAGACCCGTCGATGTCCTTCGGCTCGCCGATCTTCCGCGCCGGCGGCACCCGGGTCGGGGACGTCATCGACCGTTTCTGGGCGGGTGAGTCCCTGGCGGAAGTTTCCGCCGAGTTCGGGGTGCCGCTCGATCAGCTGGAGGATGTGGTGCGCGCCGCATCCAGCCGGGCCGCCTGATGATCCCCTGCTCTCTCGAAGGCTTGGTCGCAAAGACCTCTCGGCCGGTCTTCGACCTTCCCGGCGGCCGGGAGCTACACCTCTCGGTAGGTGGTGACGCCGGTTTGGCTGTCCCGCTCGGCGAGCACGATCTTGGACATAGACAACAGCTCGTCTTCGCCGATGGTGTCCTCGGTGATCCGGCGGCGGAGGCGCGACACGATGTATTCGCTGTGGGTCTCGACGATCAGCTGCCTTCCTGACCGGACGGCGGCGATCAGGAAGTCGGCCAGCCGCTGCTGCAAGGCCGGGGGGAGGTGGATCTCGGGTTGTTCCAAGAGGATCATGCTCCCCGGCTCAGAAAGCAGGCACAGCACCAGCACCGGCAGCAGCCGGCTGACGTCCTCGCCCACCGCATCGAGGGGCACCTCCTTGTTCAACTCCTCGCTCTTCACTTTGATGGTGTTGCCGAGCTTGGCTTCCCGAACCGCTCGGATGGTCTGCAGCACACCCAAGTGACGGCCCCACTCCTGCACAGCTTTTAGCAAGGACATATGGGACAGCTTGCCGCCGGGTGTAGGTGCCAAGATCCTTTTGCGTCTGAAGCGCTGGAGTACGGAGGCGATGAACTCGCCGCTCTGACCTATATCGCCTGTCCGTCCAAGGGCAGCCCCCGACGGTGTAATCCTATCGAGTGGTTCCCGTAACGGCCCTAGGTATTTAACGTCATCATCACATAACTTGTGCACATAATGAGAATCATTAAGGACCATCATTAACTTTTCAATCACAGCATATTCTTGTTCCCTGTCTTCTATAAGTTCCGGTAAATAAGACATATCGTGTTCTTCCTTACCGGTTCTTATTTTCTCCTCCAACGCAAACCATTTAATACAATTTTTGTTTGAATGAGCGGGCAGTGTACCTGATAGTTCTATGTCGTTAACCCTAATGGGATTGGGGAAGTCAATCTCCAGTTTATTCCCGTAATCTATAGTCCCAAATGTCTCCATATTACCACTTTGCCTGACACATTCAATATTCATTATTCCTCCATCTCCGTGTATATCAGTTAAACTGAAATGCATCCTTTTCAAAGAGGTAAATTCGGAGTGCTCATCTCCTAGATCAACTTGCCATCGTATGACAAATCCGTTCTCCCCTCTCATCATCCACTCACCTATCCAGATATAGTCGTCACAAAATCTACACTTATCCCTTATGCAATTAGCCAGTATGTGATCACGATAGTCGTCATTAGAGGAAGGCGTGTATATTTCTAACCCGATTGAAACATATTCTTCGTCCTCGGCTTGGACCGAGCGGATATCTTCAATGTTGCCGACACTGATTGAGTCACCGTTGAGAGGAAAGGAGTCGCCGGGCGTTTTCAAGCGGGCGGCTTGTTGCATGAGACGAACTGCCTGAAAGAGGGTGCTCTTGCCGGAGGAGTTCTCTCCAATGATCAGGGTCAGAGGTGCCAGGGATACGTCTTGGCCGACCACCGACTTGAAGTTGCGCAGGGTGATCCGGCTCAGGAATGGCGCTGAGTGGATGGTTGGAGTTGTTTCTTCGGTCATCGTGGTGCCTCTCAGATCGGTGTCAGGATGTATTCGGTACGGCGGCCCTCATCTTGAACCGACCAGTATAGAGGCCGGGATTCGCTGTCTTCCTCCGCGACGGCGATCTTGACGAAGCCGGTTGACTCTAGGGCGTCGGCGACCGTGAGGTACAACAGGTATTCCGCTGCTTCGCTGGAGGCGTCGAGGGGGAGCGGACAGCCGTTCGGCGTCGGAGGTCTCGCTGGGATGCCGTTCTTGGCAAACAATGGTTGGTAAGCCCGGAACTGTTGGCGGTCCAGGTATTTGGCGGCCCAGGCGGTGCATCCGGGTGAGAAGCCCCGGGTTTGGTGCACCATCCGTTGGAAGGTTTCCTCATCGGGAAAGGCCGCTCCGTCCGAGGCGGCCAAGGGTCGGGGGTCGGCGAACGGCGCCGTTATCAATTCGGTCCAGCGTTTGGAGGTGCAGTCCTCAGCCAGGGCCCTCATGTGCTCGGCTTCAGCGAGGAGGGTCGGCCAGCGTATGTCCCAGGGCTCGCGCAGGAGCGCAGGGCCGCGGTGGGAGAGGTGAAATTCGCCTTTTCCGTCATAGTAACCGGCGATTACCCCGTTGAGCGCCTCGTCGGTCAGGGCGCCGACCCGCCGTTTGATCTGCTCATACCAGAGCCAGCCTGACGCCCGTACCGTTGCCGCCACCCTGTAGGGCAGGCGGGTATCCTCGGGGTTGAGGATGAGGTCGGTCCCTACGGCCAACGGTGTTTCGTTGGTCACCAAGAGGCCTTGGAACCGCTTCCTCTCCGGCTCGACGTCGAAGACTATCATCATCCGGTCTGAGGGTTCGCGGCCGTCCATCGAGGTTACGACCAGGATGTCGCCGTCCTCAACGTCATCAGGCGCGGGCGCTTCTTCCCGCCAGCGGTATTCCGCTGGGCGGTGATCTCCCAAGGCTCCGGTGAGCCAATCAGACATCGGCGGCATCCTCGTTCTCGGTTTCTTTTATCCGGCCCTCGCGATCGGCGATCTTTCTGAAGCCGCTCCTGATGATCTCCCGCTCTTCCTCGGAGGCCTGGTCGAAAAAACCTCGCGGCCAATCTTCGATCTTCCCGAAGGGTGACAGCTCCACTTCACGGTAGGTGGTGATGCCGGTTTGGCTGTCCCGCTCGGCGAATACGATCTTGGACATAGACAACAGTTTGTCTTCGTCGCTGGTGTCTTCGGCGATCCGCCGGCGGAGGCGCGACACGATGTATTCGCTGTGGGTCTCGACGATCAGCTGCCTTCCCGACCGGACAGCGGCGATCAGGAAGTCGGCCAGCCGCTGCTGCAAGGCAGGGTGGAGGTGGAGCTCGGGTTGTTCTAGGAGGATCATGCTTCCCGGCTCTGAGAGCAGGCACAGCACCAGTACGGGCAGCAGCTGGCTGACGCCCACGCCCACCGCATCAAGGGGCACCTCCTTGTTCAACCCCTCGCTTTCCACGTAGATGGTGTTGCCGAGCCTGGCTTCCTGCACCACTCGGATGGTCTGCAACAAACCCAAGTGACGGCCCCACTCCTGCACCGCCTCTATCAAGGATATCTCGGACAGCTCGCCGTCGGGTGTAGGGGCCAAGACTCTTTCGCTTCCGAAGCGCTGGAGTACGGAGGCAGTGAACTCGCCGCTCTGGCCTATGTCGCCTGTCTGTCCAGGGGCAGCCCGCGGCGTGGGCTGATCAGGAGGTTCCCGTAACGGCCCTAAATATTTGATATTGTTGTCGCATAGTTTATCCAAGTAGTGGGCACCTGCTGTGAGAATGTCATGATCCCTTGTTTCCAACACCAGCATGGGTACTTCCTGTTCTTCGATCTCAAAATAGGAAGCTATCACAGGAATCAGGGGAAAAAAATTACTGACCTTCCCCGTTTTTATCAGTTCACATCCCAGATCAATCAGTTCCGGTATTTCAGAGATTGCTTGTGGAAACTTAAAATCGGACATTTCTGCGATATTATCAAGAACACATTCGATCAAGTCCTTTCCTCCTTCTTTATCCTTTGATAACCCCTCTTTGGGGTGGCCTATCAATTGAGTTATCAATTCTAAGGCTAAATCATTCGCGGTGATTTGTTGTATTATTGAAGTATTTGGTAGGGCACTTGATAGATTAATAATGTTGTTAATGTCCTCCTGGATTATTCTAAAATTCACTGGTTCATCTCCGTTTATATCGCCCAAACTAAAATATATACCCTGCAAAGCAGTAGATCCGGATTCCTCAGCTCCTAGATCAACTTCCCATCTTATAATTAATCTGTCTTCTATTGAGTTTTCTTGCCAAATCTTGATAGACCAGTAATCGTGACAGGGACTACAATCTCCCCTTTCAGTACATTCATCAAACCGATGGTGATTATGATTATCATCAAGATAGGAATAAGGGATGCCCACGTCGAACCCTATTGAAATTGATTCCTCTTCCTTTGCCTGGATAGAGCGGACTTGTTCAATGTAGCCAACATTGATTGAATCACCGATGAAAAACGAACTGCCAGATGTTTTAGAGCGAGCGGCTTGTTGCATCAGGCGAACCGCTTGGAAGAGGCTGCTCTTGCCGGAAGAGTTCTCTCCGACGATCAGGGTCAGAGGTGCTAGGGATACGTCTTGGCTGACCACCGACTTGAAGTTGCGCAGGGTGATCTGGCTCAGGAACGGCGCTGAATGGGCTGCTGGGGTTGTTTCTTCGGTCATCGGGTGCCTCTCTAGATCGGAATTAGGATGTATTCGGTACGACGGCCCTCATATTGAAACGACCGGTATAGAGGCCGGGATTCGCCGCCTTCCTCCGCGACGGCGATCTTGACGAAGCCGGTTGACTCCAGGGCGTCGGCGACTGTAAGTCGCAACAGGTGTTCCTCTGTATCGTTGGCAACGTTGAGAGGGAGCGGGCAACCGTTCGGCATCGGGGACTTCGCGGGGAGGTTGCTCGGATGGAAAAGCCGTTGGTAAGCCCGGAACCATTGACTATATTGACGATCCAGATTATCGACAGCCCAGTTGGTGCATCCGGGTGAAAATCCCTGAGTTCGGTGCTCCATTCGTTGGATAGTGTCCTTATCGGGGGGGAGTTTATCGTTCGAGGCGGCCAGCAGGCGCGGGTCGGCGAAGGGCAACTCGAAGTTTCTTTTCCAGCGCTTGGAGGTGCAGTCCTTGGCCAAGGATCCCATGTGTTCGGCTTCGGCGAGGAGGGTCGGCCAGCGCAGGTCCCATGGCTCGCGCAGGAGCGCAAGGCCCCGGTGTTTGTGATGGAACTCGTTCTCTTCCCCGGAGCGGCCGGCGCTCACCGCATCCAGTGCCTCGTCGGTCAGAGAGCCGATCCGGTGTTTGATTTGCACGTACCAGAGCCAGCCCGAGGCGTGGGTCATTACGGTGATCCGGTACGGCAGACCAGTGTCATCGGGGTTGAGAACGGGGTCAGTGTTGTCGGCCATCGGTGTCTCGTTGGTCACCAAGAGGCCCAAGAAACACCGCTGTTCAGGTTCGACGTCGTAGGCGAGCACCATCCGGTCCGCCGGTTCGCGTCCGTCCATCGAGGTTACGATCAAGAGGTCGCCTGTCTCTACGTCGTCAGGCGCGGGCGATTCCTCCCGCCAGGGGTATTCCGCCGGGTTGCGGTGTTCCAAGGCCCTCGTGAGCCAATCAGGCATCGGCGGCATCCTCGTTCCCACGTAGGGCGATGGACAGGGCGATCTCGTCCATCAGCATATTTTGTCCTTTCTCATTGAGGCCCTCCGCCGCGGTGCGTATGCGGTTGCGGATTCTGCGCTGGTGTTTGAGCAACGTCGGCCGGCTGATGCCGATGCGCTTGGCTACCTCTGAGTAGGCGAGCCCTCTCAGATATCCGCGCAGGGCTTGGGCTTCCACTTCAGACAAGCCCGACGTGATCTGGGAGGCAGCCGCCCGCACCTCGACGATCTGGCTCGGTTCCATGCTCTCTGCGGCCGCGCCGCCGCCCGTCTCCTCTAGTTCAAGGACGGCAGGAATCCATTCTGTCAAAATCGATTCGAAAATCTTGCCCAGGTCGCGGGCGGCGACCCCTCCCGCGGGCGCTTCGCTGAGAACTATGCCGAGGAGCGCCCTGAGCCCTTCGTCCGAGTAGACCGAGGGGGCGCGCTCGGCGCGGCCAGGCCGGCGGCGGGGGACCAGGCGCGCTTGATCCGTTACATGACGAACCTCCTGGTCGGTGAGGGGCCGGTAGGGTTGGAGGGCGCCGGCCAGACGGAACACCTTGCGTCCGGCGGCGGCCGCCGTTTCGACTCCCTCCGAGTGCGCCAGGCGCCGCCCGGCCCGGTCTAGGAGGTTGTCGACCACCGTACGCACCCTCCGGCGCGCCAGGGTGATCTTCACCTGCCGGTTCAGGAGGGCCCGCCAGTGGGAGAGGTTGGAAGCCATGTCGAAGAGGTAGGCGAGCTGCTGTTCCCTCAAGAGTCGTTCGAGCACCACGTCCTGCACCAGCTCCTCCACCGCGTCGCGGTTCCAAGCCTGGGATCGGGCGTACACGGCCGGCGGGTAGCGGCGAGCCTGGGAAGCGCATGCCCGGCGAACCTCCTCCAAGATGGCGCCGCCGATGACCTGGGCCTCGTATTCGCTCCGCAGCTCTGGGAGGGTCATCTTTTCTGCCCCCTCCGCCTTGGGCGGCCGCGCTTCAGCTTGAGGTGATCTTTCGCGAGCTTCATGACGCATTCAACGAGATCTAGGTCCGGTTCCCAGCACGACCGACGGTCAGCCGTGAGTTTGGAGGAGGGTATTTCTCTGACCACATCGTGTCGGATCCACCCTTCGCGGTCGATTCGGCAACCGGGTGTGTCGCATCTCCCCTTGTGCGGCGGGTGACGGGTGCCCCCGTGCCGCCCGTAGGATTGGGTGGATCGCAGTACGCACGGAAGACCGAAGGCGTTCGCGGGCTTAGAACCGACGACTATCCAACGGTGTTCCTTCTCGGCTGGCGCGTACTTGTCCACCCGCGCGGCGCTCTGCGGCAAGCAGAACCAGTCTCCGGCCCCGATTTCGATGGACATCGACTCCAAGATATCCACAGAGCGGCGGCGGCGCAACCGGCTGGCCCGACGGGAACCTGCGGCGGCCGCCCCTCGGTGGGGGCGACTGGGTTGACGGCCGCGAGGGCCCGCGTGTAAGATCGGGGCCGGGTGCTGGCGCGGGCTGAGAAGTCGCCCGGCTCAACCAGCTTCCCGGGATTCCATGAGGGGAAAGAGGTCCTGCAACGGGCGCGGTGCTGATCCACGCGGGAGAACTCGAGGCGATGGTCTCGTGCTCTTGTTGGAGTTGACCGACCCTGAAGGCAACCCCCTCGTTATTTGGATCGGAGGATAGTACGCGTATGGGCTTCCAAGCTCCCATCACCATTTATCGAGCCCTCAACCACATACGGGAAGCCAAATATGTGCTTCCGGGTATTCAGCGCGAGTTCGTATGGAGTGCTAACCAGATAACAAGTCTGTTTGACTCACTGATGAGCGACTATCCAATCGGAAGTTTTTTGTTTTGGAATGTTGATAAGGACCACTGCAGAGATTATACTTTCTACCGCTTTTTAGACGAGTACCACCAGAAGAACAGGCGTCACAATACGCTAATCAATTTGACAGGGAAAGAGAGTATTACTGCTATCCTTGATGGGCAACAGCGCCTTACGTCTCTCTATGTAGGTCTTTTGGGAAGCTATACTTATAAAATCCCTCGTCTATGGTGGAATAATCCTAAAGCCTTTCCGTATCGGCAACTCTATCTTAATCTTTTACAGCCTGTATCTGAAGAGAAAATAGGGCTTAAATATGACTTTCGATTTCTTACCCAGAAAGATGTTGTTCAGAGTAAGGGAGTTGTTTATTGGTTTCCTGTCAAAAAGATTATGGAATTCAAAGATATAATGGATATTATTGACTATCTTCGTGATCACGATCTGCTTGCTTGTAAGGACTTACCTGATCCTAAATATCCCCTGGAATGTCTATCTAAGTTGCATGAAATGATATATACAAAATTGTTGATAAATTACTATCAAATTGAAGACCAAGATTTGGACAAAGTTTTGAATATTTTTATACGAGTAAATAGCGGCGGAACTCAACTCAGTTACTCCGACCTCCTATTGAGTATTGCCACGTCACAATGGACCAGCATTAATGCTCGCCAGGCAATCCATGATCTTGTTGATGATTTGAATCAGACAGGCTCAGGATTTAATCTAAGCAAGGATTTTGTTCTTAAATCCTGTCTGGTACTTGCTGATATTTCCAATATAGGATTCAGGGTCAATAATTTTACCCGTGAAAATAGCCAGAAGATTGAAGCAAGTTGGGCGCAGATAGCTGACTCATTGAGGGCGGCGGTTCAGCTTGTCTCTCGCTTTGGTTATGACCGCCGTACATTGAGGGCCAACAACGTCTTAATCCCTATCGCTTACTATCTTCATACTCGGCATATAACTGAGGATGATATTGTAGGCAACCAATATGCCGAAGATCGGAAAGCCATCTTCAATTGGATGACCCGAGCGTTACTTAAGGCAGGTACTTTCGGCAGTGGATTGGACACTACTCTCCGAACAGCTCGGTCAACAATCCAGGCTAACTCTTTCTCCTCCTTTCCCAAGCAGGAGTTAGACAAGGCATTTGCTAGAATCGGCAAACCTCTTCGATTCGAGCAGGAAGAAATAGAAGATTTAATTGATCATAACTATGGCAATGCGACGACCTTCTCAGTGCTCACCTTACTATACCCGGGTGTTGATTTGGCTAACAACTTCCACGTAGATCATATATATCCCCGGTCGCGCTTCACCCAGAAAAAATTGGACAAGGATAGTGTTCCCAATGACGAGATAGTTGCCTTTTTAGAATACCGAGATCGAATTGCTAATCTTCAGCTTCTCGAGGGAATACAGAACCTGGAAAAGTCAGCGAAGATGCCTTCCCAATGGCTACAGGAACACTTTACTGATCAAGCCGACTTGGATGGATGGAAGCGCCGTAATTTTACGGACGAGGTACCCGAGGAGATGAGAGGATTTCTTGATTTCTATGAATCCAGGCGTGAGAAGATGAAGATTCGTCTGGCGCAAATCCTCGAGGTATCACTTGCGGATGATTCCCGCGCTGAGGGAGGAAGCGGGTAGGTGATAGCTTGCGCCGCGAGGGCGGCGTGTAGATTCAGGGTGGATAGCCGGGTGGAAGGTTGCCCGGAGGGAGGCTGACCTCATGTTCGCCTTGGGTCTGAAGTGCACCAGCTGCGGCGCTGAATACGATTTGGGTGCCTACTTCTTTGGTTGCCCCGGTTGCGGGGCGGCTCTCGAGGTGGTCTATGACGAGGAGGCGGCCGGCTCGGCCGTGTCTCTGGAGAAGTGGGAGCGCCGTCCGGCCACTGTGTGGCGCTACGCCGAGTTGCTGCCGGTGCGGGCGGGGGGAGAGCAGATCACGCTGGGCGAGGGCGGCGCTCCGTTGGTGCGGCTTCCCCCGTCCGGCCGGAATCCGCTTCGGTTCCTCTATCTGCAGAACGAGACCGTCAACCCCACCTTCTCCTTCAAGGACCGCTTCAATACGGCGGCGGTCTCGATGGCCCGCCAGCTCGGATACGACCGGGTGGTGTGTTCCACCACCGGCAACCACGGCATGAGCGCCGCCGCCTACGCGGCGCGGGCGGGGATGCGTTGCGTGGTGCTGGCCGATCCCCGCGCCCCCGCCGGCCAGCGGGACTGGATGCGGCTGTTCGGGGCAACCGTGGCGATGGCGATGAACCGCAAGCCGCCGCTGCGGGCCTTCGTGGAGGAGCACGGGTGGTATCCGTCCACCTACATGACCCCCATGCCGGCGGCCACTCCCTACGGGGTGGAGGGGTACAAGACCATGGCTTACGATGCGGTGATGGCCTTGGGGCGGGCGCCGGACCACTACCTGTTTCCGGTGGCGGCCGGGGACGGGCTGTACGGGCCGTGGAAGGGCTTTCAGGAGCTGCACCGCCTCGGCCTGATCGATTCCCTCCCCAAGGTGCACGGGGTGCAGGCGGCCGGATGCGACCCCGTCGTCCAAGCGGTGGAGCAAGGGCTGGAGGAGGTGCCCGTCCACCCCGCCCCCGGCACGGCGGCCCTCTCCATCGCCGACGCCACCGGGGGTCGGATCACGCTGCAGGCGATCCGAGATTCCGGAGGGACGGCGGCGGCGGTGACCGACGAGGCCATCTTCGAGGCGCTGCGGGGGGCGGCGCAGGCGGGGGTGAGCGCCGAGCCGGCCTCGGCCGCCGCCCTGGCCGGGGCTTGGGAGCTGGCCCGCCGAGGGGTGATCCAGCCCGGCGACCTGACGGTGTGCTGCATCACGGGGGCGGGGGCCAAATGGCCGGAGGAGGTTTCGCCGCTGGCGCCCGGCGAGGAGCTGGTGGATCCAGGGCCGGCCGTGTTCGAGCGTCTGATGGCCGGAGAGCCGCTGGCCTGACTCCGGTCAGCGCCGCCCCCGTCCGACCAGAGGTTCACTCCGAGAAGGCGGCGGCTATTTCTTGGCCGCATTCGGCTTCTATGGCGTCCATCACCGGCCCGTGGCGGGAGGCGTCTTGGAGGATGCCCGACACCCGGCCGGCGGTTGCGTTCGGGCTTCTCACTTGGCGGCACACTTCCCAGACCAGGTATTCGAGATCGCCGGCGGCGGGGAGTTCGTCCGCCGGGGGGCGCCCCCCGCCGCAGGCAGAACCGGCCGTTACCGCCGCCAACAGCACTGCCGCCGTCCGCCTCTGGATGCGGTTTCTCATCCGGCCCGAAGCGCGCTTCAGAGGTCTTCGGGGCCGAGCAGGGCCAGCTTCCCGTTCCGGGCGGTCACCGAAACGGCGGCGCCCTCCTCGAACCGGCCCTCGAGCAGGGCAGACGCCAGAGGATCCACCACCGCCGTCTGGAGGAGCCGCTTGAGGGGGCGGGCGCCGTAGGCCGGGTCGTGCCCCTCCGAAGCCAGCCAGGCCGCCCCTTCTTCGGTCAGCTCGAGCTCGACGCCCCGGCCGGCCGCCCGCTCCGCCAGCCGGGCGAACTGGATCGCCGTGATGCGCCGCAGGTCGCCCTCGGTGAGCCGGGAGAACACGATGATGTCGTCGATCCGGTTGAGGAACTCAGGCCGAAAGCGGCTCCGCACCACCTCCATCACCCGGCTGCGCACCACCTCCTGGGGCAGGTCGGGGGTGATCAGCTCCGACCCCAGGTTGGAGGTCATTATCAGCACGGTGTTGGTGAAGTCGACCGTGCGGCCCTGCCCGTCGGTGAGGCGTCCGTCCTCCAGCACCTGGAGCAGCGCCCCGAACACGTCGGCGTGGGCCTTCTCCACTTCGTCGAGCAGGATCACCGCATAGGGCCGCCGCCGGACGGCCTCGGTGAGCTGGCCGCCCTCCTCATAGCCCACGTAGCCGGGCGGGGCGCCCAGCAGGCGGCTGACCGAGTGCTTCTCCATGTACTCGGACATGTCGATCCTCACCATGGCCCGCTCGTCGTCGAACATGAACTCGGCCAGGGTCTTGGCCAGCTCGGTCTTGCCCACCCCGGTGGGGCCGAGGAACAGGAACGAACCGATGGGCCGGTTGGGGTCGGACAGCCCGGAGCGGCTGCGCCGGATGGCCCCCGCCACCGCCGACACCCCGGCGTCCTGGCCGATCACCCGCTGGTGCAGGTGGTCTTCGAGGTGGACCAGCCGGGCAGCCTCGCTTTCCATCAGGCGGGCCACGGGTACGCCCGTCCAGCGGCTCACCACCTGCGCCATCTCCTCGTCGGTGACTTCCTCGCTGAGCATGGCGCCGCCCGCCTGCAGCTCGGCCAGGGCCTGCTCGTGGTCGGAGAGCTCGGCGGAGAGGCGGGGCAGATCGCCGTGCTGGAGCTGGGCCGCCTGCTGGAGGTCGCCCGCCCTGACCGCCCGGTCCAGTTCCACCCGGGCGTCCTCGATGCGCTGCTTGGCCGCCCTGATCGCCTCGATCCGGTCCTTCTCCTGCTGCCAGCGGGCGGTGAGGCGGTCCAGCTCCTCGGTGAGATCGGCCGCCTCTTGGCGGACGGCCTCCAGCCGGGCCTTGGAAGCGTCGTCCGGCTCCTTCTCGAGGGCGTTGGCCTCGATCTCCAGCTGGCGGCGCCGGCGGGTGAGGTCGTCGATCTCCTCCGGCATGGAATCGATCTCCATCCGAAGGCGGGAGGCGGCCTCGTCCATCAGGTCGATGGCCTTGTCGGGCAGATGGCGGGCGGTGATGTAACGGTCGGACAGGGCCGCCGCCGCGATCAGGGCCCCGTCGGTGATCCGCACCCCGTGGTGGACCTCATAGCGCTCCTTCAGCCCGCGCAGGATGCCCACCGCGTCCTCCACGCTGGGGGGGAGCACCATCACCGGCTGGAAGCGCCGCTCGAGGGCGGCGTCCTTCTCCACGTGCTTGCGGTATTCGTCCAGGGTGGTGGCGCCGATCATGCGCAGCTCCCCCCGGGCCAGCAGCGGCTTCAGCATGTTGGAGGCGTCCATGGAACCCTCGGCGGCCCCGGCGCCCACCAGGGTGTGCATCTCGTCGATGAAGGTGATGATCCGGCCCTCGGCGGCCTGGATCTCGTCCAGAGCGGCCTTCATGCGCTCCTCGAACTCGCCCCGGTATTTGGCTCCCGCCACCATCGCCCCCAGGTCGAGGGCGATGATCCGCTTGCCCCGCAGGCCTTCGGGGGCGTCGCCGTCGAGGATGCGCTGGGCCAGGCCCTCGGCGATGGCGGTCTTGCCCACCCCCGGCTCGCCGATCAGCACCGGGTTGTTCTTGGTGCGCCGGCTGAGCACCTGCATCACCCGCCGTATCTCTTCGTCCCGCCCGATCACGGGGTCGAGCTTGCCTTCGGACGCCAGGGCCACCAGGTCGCGCCCGTACTGCTCCAGCGCCCCGGCCTCGGCTTCGGGGTTGTCGGTGGTGATCCGGCGGGCGCCCCGCACTTCTTCCAGCGCGTCGGCGAGGGCCCGGCGGCCGGCGCCGAAGCGGCGCAGGAGTTCGCCCGCCGGGGTGCGGGAGGCGGCCATGGCCAGCAGCAGGTGCTCGACGGAGGTGTAGGCGTCGCCGGCGGAGGTCATCTCGGACTGGGCGGCCTCCAGCAGGCGGACGGTGCGGCGGGAATAACCGGTTTCGGCCCCGCCGTACACCTTGGGCAGGTCGTCGATCAGGTCTCCGGCCTCTTGGCGGAGGAGGGCGGGCTGGACGCCCAGGCGGGAAAGCAAGGGCAGGGTCACCGTGTCGGGCTGTCCGAGCAGAGCGGCCAGCAGGTGGACGGGTTCGACCTGCTGATGGTTGGCGGCCTCGGCGGCTTCTCTGGCCCACACCAGGGCCTGCTGCGATCTCTGCGTGAACTTGGCTGCGTCCATGGGCGGTCTTCGCTCCTTCCGGGATTGGCGTGCGTTCTCTACCCGTTACAACGCCGATCCTCCTAGTATCATTCCATAAAACCTGAGTCCTATCATATCAGATTCTGCCGGGGCAAGGGGAGGCGCGCCGCTCGTTGCAGGCCCCGGCGGAGCGGGAAAGGCCCGGCCTGCGGCGGGGCGGGCTGTAAGGTCGCGCCCCCCGGCGGCGGACAGAGGAGGATCGATCGTGCACTGCGCTTGGTGCGGCCGACCGCTCGGGTACGTCCACGGCCACGCCGCTTGCCTGGATGGAGGCTGCTCCCTGTTCGGCCTCAACCAGGCGGAGTGCTGCAGCGGAGAGACCATGGAGACAGGCGGCGCGCCCCCTCCGGCGGCCGCTCCGCGCCCCTCCCGGAGAACGGAAGGGCTGTAACAGATCAACCGGCTGCCGGGGCAGATATTCGTCGATGCGGCGGCGGGGTTCGGCTTCCGATTACTCCCGCCCCGCCGCAAACGGATCGTGCCGGGGGAAGATGTTGTTGACCTGCAGCCAGTGTTTGCCCCGGAACTCTCTGGTCAACCCGACCGAGATCAGACAGCCATCGAGCTTCCCCTGTAGTCGTTCAATGTTGTCGGCGGCGGGAGTTCGATGATCTTTCTCCCATATTCTCAGGTCGGTTACTTTCAGCGCAATGGAGCCCAGGTCGGGATCCTCGAACCGAAAGCGAACCTCGGTGTCTCCCATGTAATCCCTCTCCACTAATTCAGCGTTGGATGGACTGATAACACCCAGCGATGCCCTTCCCTGGCCTGGAGGGACGAAGGCCGACAGCTTGCTCGGTCTCGCCTGGAGTTCGGGTCCAAAGATAGACCGAAGAGAATACTTGGCTGACTCATTCATTATGTTGCCAAACCTCTCGGCCTGGAGATGCTTTATCAAGTTCGCTTGTTTGGGATTGAAGATCACATCTTCCACTTCTGGCGGCGATGGGTTGGGTTGAACCTTGCCCAGATCAACCAACCCTCCTAGCTTGAAGGGGCCTCCGTTGCTGGTGAGCAGGGCGCGTTTCAGTTGTACTTGGCCGCCGGTTTGCTGTGGGTCCAGTACCGGACGTATATGTTTACTATGTTTACCATCTTTGCCGATACCGGCAACACAAATGTATCCAGCACTCATTCTTGTCAAGTGGTTGATAAGAATTTGCATTGTTCCTCCTTACAGGTGGATAGATTCGATTTTTCCCCAAGCCCGATCCAGATATTCAACAACCAAACGGCGGTGGCAGTTCTCTGGAGTGGGCTCACTGCAGAGCAGGGCAGTCCGTTTCTTGAACCAATCTTTGGAAACTTGATTTTCTACTGCCCGCTCTTTCATCAGTTCCAAAAATGTCCGTTCATAACCTTCCCAAAACTTTTCCTCGCAATAAGCTTTGAGTTCGGCGCGATATTTCTTAGGCACCGTTTGATCGGACAACCAATCTTCGGGAATACCGTTACCGTCTTGGTTTTTCATTTCCCGGAATTCTGTTGCATATGGTTTCCATAGCTTGTCTTTGCTATAGGAATTGAGTTGGTGACGGTATGCCTTGATCAACTCTTTGGTTGGTGCTAGTTGAGGTTCGTGTACATAGTCGGCGCCCAGCAAGTTGCCTAGAAAATACGGCATGTCTTGACGCCGGGTAAACACAGCGAACGGCCCGGTGTTGTTGACCCGTATATCTACCAGCAGCTCAATACTATGGTTCTTCAGGGATCCGAAGAACTCTCCGGCTGTCTTGCCTGTAAAACCGATCGTGTGTATTTTCATTTCGTCCTCACCAGTCAGAATAGGGAAGGTTCCCAGGAGTATAGTTTCGACAGCTGATCATAGGTAGGGATTTCTTCAGTATCCTTGATTGAGCCGTCCCGCAAGATATGACTCACCGGCTCTCCCTTGGCGGCGAGCGCATTTGTGATCAGCAGATAACGATGGCATTCGGACGGGTGCCCTTCGCTGCACATCATCGCAGTACGCGAGGAACCGGCCTGTTCTAACAGACCGTTTACACCATCATTGAATGCGGGATGCTGGACCATCGCTCTGTACAGTTGCCATCGATTCGACTTCGACGGGGCAACGCCGTTGTTGGGGCGGCCTCCCAGCTCGGCGCCCATGAAGATATAATGGATGCTTAGGGTTGCCAGCTCGCGTTCTATTTGCGCCCGGTTGAAGTGGGGGGAATATCGTGAATAGGGAGCAGACCGGACATCTACCAGCACTTCTATGCCGTACTTTTCCAGCAAGGCGGAGAAGTCTTTCCACTCCAGGTTGGAATGGCCGATGGAATAGAGGGCTGGCTCCGGCGGCACTCTCAAGTATCCTTCCGTTCGGGCCGTCATAGTAGCATAGCTGTCGGCGGCGGTCTGTCCACGAGGGGCCGGGAGGAGAGGTGATGAGCTGGACGTTCGACAACGGTACGATCTTGACCAAGGCGGCGCTGGTGGGGGACATGGGCAACAACGCCTTCGCGGTGGCGTGCGCCCGGACCGGCCAGGGGGTGATCATCGACGCCGCCGCGGAGCCCGACCGGGTGCTCGAGCTGGCCGAGGGGATGGACGTGACGGCCCTCCTGACCACCCACGGCCACTTCGACCATCTGCGGGCGGTTACGGCGGTGGTGGAGGCGCTCGGCGTGCCCTTCCTGCTGCATCCGAACGATCACGGGCTGGCGGCGCGCACCACCGCATCCGCCCCCGTTCCGCTGCTGGACGGGGAGGTGATCCCCCTCGGCGAGACTAGCTTGCTGACCATGCACACCCCCGGCCACACTCCGGGGTCGGTGTGCTTCTTCAGCCCGGGGGTGCTGTTCTCCGGGGACACCCTCTTCCCCGGGGGGCCGGGCGCCACCCAGTACGAGGGGGGGGATTTCGACCTGATAATAAAGAGCATCGAGGAGCGACTGCTGGTGCTCGAGGATGCGACCGACTTCTATCCGGGGCACGGCCCCGACGCCTCCACCATCGCCGAGGCGCGGCGCGGCCTCCCCGAATGGATCGAGCGCGGTTGGTAGCCGGCCGGTGGTAAACTAGAGGCCCAGCGGACACGCGCGACCTGCCCCGGCAGGCGGGCAAGTCCTGAAAGGGCCTCGATTCCAACTCAGGGGCCTCCAACTCGAGAACGCCATTGCCCGCCGGTCCTTCCGGGCCGGGAGATGTCCCCCAACCCCGAAGGGGTGGGGAGAAAAGGAGCAAACTATGCCGCACTCTGCGCAGGCGCCGCCCCGCACTGTCCGCCGCAAGACCACCGCCCCCGCCGTGCGGGCCCGCAAGGGGGGCGCCCCCATCACCATGGTTACCGCCTACGACTATCCGGGGGGCAAGATCGCCGGCCAAGCCGGAGTGGACATGATCCTGGTGGGCGATTCGGTCGCCAACGTGGTGCTCGGATACGAGACCACCAACGAGGTAACCCTCGACGACATGATCCACCACACGGCGGCGGTCGCCCGCTCCCGCCCCCGGGCCCTGCTGGTGGGCGACATGCCTTGGATGAGCTTCCACGTCAACCCCGACGACACCCTCCGCAACGCCGCCCGGCTGGTGCGGGAAGGAGGCGCCGAAGCGGTCAAGCTCGAAGGAGGGGCGGAGCGGGCCGAGATGATCCGCAAGATCGTTTCCGCCGAGATACCGGTGATGGGCCACATCGGGTTGACCCCCCAATCGGTCCACGCCATGGGCGGTTACAAGGTCATGGGCCGGGGCATCGAAGACGCCCGCCGGCTGATGAGCGACGCCAGGGAGCTCGAAGAGGCCGGCGTCTTCGCCTTGGTGCTCGAGGGCGTTCCCGTCATGCTGGCCCAGGCCATCACCCGGCAGGTGAGCATGCCGACCATCGGCATCGGGGCCGGCCCCCACACCGACGGGCAGGTGCTGGTGATGCATGACCTGCTGGGTCTGAGCTTCGGCCGTTCCCCCAGGTTCGTGAGGCGGTACGCCGCCCTGGCCGACGCCGCTTCCATCGCCTTGGCGGGATGGGTGGAGGACGTCCGTACGGGCGCCTTCCCCAGCGACGAGGAGTCGTACCACATGATCGAGGAGGCCGCCGTTCGGCTCCTCGCCGAATCCGAACGGGAGCGCGCCGCCAACGGCGCGGGCCTGCAGCCGATAAGCGTCTGAGAGGAGGGCGGACAGGTGGCGCCGTCCGCCCTTCCAACAACTGCCCCCGACAACCGGAACCGGGCTTTCCTGGTCTTGCTCATAGGCAGCATCTTCTGGTCACTGCAGCCCTTGATGATTGACCTCTCCGGCAGCAGGCGGAGTCCGTTGTTGTTCAACATCATCCACCGCTCTTTGCTGGCCGTGCTGCTCCTTGTTCTGATAGCGGTCATCCAACAAAGATGGCTGCACACCAATGTGATAGGTGATCTCAGGTTGTGGAGGACCGTCAAAAGCAATTTGGGCGTCTCCAAGCCCCCGGCAGCTGGTCTTGGGCGCATCCGAAGGCAATGGGATCACCGGGCCTTTCTGTTCATGACCATAGGAAGATTCGACCTGTTGCTCTTTGCTTGGGCTATCGATTACCTCGAAAATACTGCCGTAGTGGCCATCGTCTACAGCACTTCTGTGCTGTGGTTCATCTTTCTCAGAAACCGTGAAGACCCGGAGTTGCCCAGGAGGTTCAGCCGCCGCCAAAAGTCTTTGATCGCCGTCACCTTTCTGGGCCTTATCCTGGTGCAGGCTTCGAGAACCGGGGTTATAGCCTTTGACCGCAGCAGCTTGGGAATAGTGATCGCGGGCGCGGCGGCCTTCCTGAACGCTGTGACATTGGAGAGGTCCATTGCCTGGGGAAGGCACCTGAAACGAGAGTACTTTGGAGTTTCACCGCCCTCGGATAGATATGCAAGGACCAAGGAGGTGCTGTGCACTCTGATAGGCACCGGCCTGGCGGCTTTGATCATGGCCGGCGCTGGTTTGGCAGGGGCTTTGATAACTCTAGTTGTCCCCAACAACAATTTCACTTTCAGCCTGTTCTCCCCTCTCGAATTGCTTTTTGTTATGATAGGCAGCATCGTAGGGGCGATGAACATTATTTCTATACGGTGGAGCAATCTGCTTACTGTCCATAGTGAGGTCAACCTCATAAGATACATTGAATCCCCGCTGTCGCTGGTTTTGCTCTTTTGGTTGTCGAGCCAACAGTTCGAGCGGTTGGACCTCTACCTCATAGGCACTCTGGTCATCTTGACGGCCAACTATCTCATAAGGAGCGAGAAGGCTTGGCTCGGCGCCCGCCGGGGAGGCGGTGCGCGCCGCTGATCCCAGCGGGGCAGGCCCCCCGGGGAGCCTCAATCAGCTGGATAACAGCTGTTGTCGATAGTTTAGAGTAGATCGTATGAACGAATCGTTGGCGAAGCCGGACGCAGGGAGGACTGATTTTCGGGGTTCGGGTGTTCTTTGGTAGATTGCCCCCGGTCGGCCCACACCGCGGCGGCGCGGGCCGCACCACAGGGATCCCAAGGCGAAGGGCGGAATCTTGCGGGTTGCCGTTGACATAGGAGGCACTTTCACGGATGCGGTGGCCATCGACGCCGACGGCCGTTGCCGCACCGCCAAGGTTCTCACCACCCCCCGGCGGCTGCAGGACGGGGTGCTGGCGGTCCTAGACGAACTGGACATCGACTGGCGCACCCTGGAATCCATCACCAACGGCACCACCGCCGGGCTCAACGCCTTCCTCGAGCGGAAGGGCGCCCGGGTCGCACTCCTCACCACCGCCGGCTTCCGCGACGTCTACGAGCTGGGGCGCGCCAACCGGCCCGACATGTACAACGTGCGTTACCGCCCGCCCGCCCCCCTCACGCCCCGCCGGTCGATATACGAAGCGGCGGAACGGATGACCGCCGAAGGCAACCCGCTGGTACCCCTCGACGAAGAGGCGGTGCTGGAACTGGGCGGCAGGCTGGCCGAGGGCTACGAGGCGGTCGCCGTCTGCTTCCTCCATTCCTACGCCAACCCCGCCCACGAGCAGCGGGCGGCGGAACTGCTCCGCAGGGCCTCTCCTTCGCTGTCGGTGGTGTGCTCCCACGAAGTGGCGCCCGAATGGCGGGAATACGAGCGCACCAGCACCACGGCCATCGCCGCCTATATAGCCCCCATCGTGGAGAGTTACCTGGCGGAGCTGGAGAAGGAAACGACCGAACGGGGCATGCGGGGCGCCCTGCGGGTGATGCAGTCCAACGGCGGGGTGATGACCGCTTCGTCGGCCCGCCGCAAGCCCATTCAGACCCTGTTCTCCGGTCCGGTGGGCGGAACCATCGCCTGTGTATCTGTGGCCGAAGACCTCTCGGAGGAGGGAGGAGAGGGCGGGGCGGCCGGGCGCCGCCTCATCTGCGTGGACATGGGCGGCACCTCCTTCGACATGAGCCTGGTGATCGACGGCAAGGCGGATGTGGAGCTGGAATCCGAGCTGCAGCGGCATCCGGTGCTGGCCCCCGCGGTGGCCATCCACACCATCGGGGCCGGGGGCGGGAGCATCGGGCACACCGCCGGCGGCGGGCTGCGGGTGGGGCCGCGCTCGGCGGGCGCCGCGCCCGGGCCGGCCTGTTACGGATCGGGCGGCGAAGAGCCCGCCATCACCGACGCCAACCTCTTCCTGGGGCGGCTGCCCGCCCTGGCCCGGCTGGCCGGCGGCATCTCCCTGGACAAAGAGGCCGCCCGCCGGGCGTTGGAGTCGGTGGCGCAGAAACTCGGCATCGGCGCCTTGGAGCTGGCCGCCGGGATGACGGCGGTGGCCGACTCCACCATGGCCAACGCCATCAGGGAGATCACCGTGATGAGGGGAATCGACCCCCGCGGCTTCACCCTGGTGGCCTTCGGCGGGGCCGGCCCCCTCCACGCCGCCTCGCTGGCCGACGAGCTGGACCTCGACCGAGTGGTGATACCGGCCAATCCGGGGGTGCTGTCCGCCTACGGAATGCTCTGTTCCGACACCCGCCACGACGCCGTCCAGAGTTTCTACGTGCGGGTTTCCGACCTCGACCCCGAAGCCCTGGAAGCCGCCCTGGCCGACCTGGAGGAACGGGCCAGGCTGATGATGAAGGAGGACGGGGTGGATGACCAGGCCGTCTCGCTGGAACCCTCGGCCGACCTGCGCTATGTGGGCCAGGAATACACCGTGACCCTGCCTCTCGACACCGCTCCGGGGCTGGCCGCCCTCATCGACCGGATACCCGAGCAGTTCGCCGAGGCCCACGACGTCCGTTACGGCCACAGCAACCCCGGGGAGGCGGTGGAGTTCGTGAACCTGCGGATGGCGGCCTACGGCGGCATCCAACGGCCCCGGCCGCAGCAGGCCGCGGACGGCCCGCCCCCCGCGCCGGCGGGAGTGGAGCAGACCTGGTTCGAGGGGGCCTGGCGGGAAACCGCCGTCTACCGCCGGCCGGATCTGCCGGGAGGGGCCGAGGCGCCCGGGCCGGCCATCGTCTTGGAGGACGCCTGCACCACGCTGGTTCCGCCCGGCTGGAGCGCCCGGGTCTCCCGGCGGGGCCATCTGGTGCTCGAACGGACACCGGCTGAGGGCGGTTAGATTGAGGAAGAACAGCCGGGCGCCCCGGCCATGCAAGAATCGGAAGGAAGACCAAACGCCCGCGCAGGGGGCGGAGGAGGACAGCGAGAAATGCGAATCCTGATCATCAACCCCATGGGTTCGGATATCTACGACCCCGTGATAGAGGAGGCCGCAGTTTCGGCGGTCTCGGCGGACACCAAGATAGAGGTGCGTTCCCTGGCCGGCATGGGCGTCCCCGCCACCGCTTTCCTGCCGGCGGCTTCGCTGTTCATGAACCAGTTGCTGACCAGAGTCGAGGAGGCGGAACAGGACGGCTTCGACGCGGCCGTCATCGCCTGCGCCGCCGATCCGGGCCTGGAGGAGGCCAAGGATCTGGTGGACATCCCCGTAACCGCCCCCATGGAGGCGGCGGTGGCAGCCGGGCTGGGCCTGGGGAGGATGGCGGTCATCTGCCCCCGCATCGAAAGCGGCGAGGGGGAGAACCTCCCGCAGGACGCCAACTGGGTGCGCCGGCTCATTTACAAGTATGGAAGGGCGTCGGCCTTCGCCGGGGTGTTCTCCGCTCCGAGCGGCCATCCCTCCGGCGAGGAGGTCGACCGGTTGATGGCCGAGAACCCGGCCGGGCTGCGGGAGGCGGTGCGCACCGATATGGAGGCGTCGGCCCGGGGGACGGCCCTCGAGGCGGCCGAGCGGGCGTGGCGCGACCACGACGCGGCCTCGCTGTTCTTCGCCTGCACCCTGTGGTCCGGTCTGCTGGACCCCATCCGCGCCGCGGTGCCGGTTCCGGTGCTCGACCCCCTGGCCACCCCCGCTCTCTACGCCGAGATGCTGGCCAGAGCCCGCTAGACGGGAGAGTTAGACAGGCGAGAAGGCGGAAGACGAGAGTGAGAGATTTCGATTCGGCGGCCGGCCCGGAAGCCCTCGGCGGACGGGCGGCTCTGAATCTCCTGCGAACGAACATGACCTATCAGAGGAGGTAACGAATCATGAGCAAGAGCAGATGGACGTTGCGCGGCGGGCTGCTGTCCGCGCTGGCCGCCTTGGCCCTGGTTGCCGCGGCCTGCGGCAGCGACGACCCGGCGCCGGAGACCACCGCCGCCGCGACGACCCAGGCCGCCGCGACCGCTGAGCCTGAGGTGACCACCACGGCCGCGATGGCAGAAGAACCGGACATGGACGAAGAGCTGGACATGATGGAAGACGACTCCGCGACGGCCATGGACGATGAGCCCGAGATGCCGGCGGAGGAGAAGGTGCTGACCATCGGGGTGCCGGGCGACATCGAGACCCTGGACCCGTGTTGCGCCAACTTCATCCGCAGCCACGAGGCCCTACTCATGCTGTACGAGGTGCCGGTCATCCACCCGACCCTCGAGCAGGCCGGGTCGCTGGTCGGTGACGCCGACAATCTGCAGCCTCTCTACTTCGAGTCGTGGACTGAGCACGACGACGGCCTCACCTACACGATCAAGATACGCGAGGGCATGACCTTCGAGGACGGGACGCCGATCAACGCCGAGACGATCCGGTTCATGATCGACCGCAACCTCAACACTCCGGGCGGCGGCGCCTGGCTGCTCACCAACATCGCCTTCGTGACCACGCCGCCCACCGTGATCGACGAGTACACCCTCGAGCTCAAGTCCGACCGGCGCAGCCCAATGGTCATGCAGTCCTTCTACATGTCGAGCTCGGCGGCGGTTGACCCGAAGGTGGTGGAGGCCAATGCCACCGAGGACGACCCGTGGGCGATGGAGTACCTGAGCTCGAACGCCGACAACCCCAGTGGGAAGTACAAGTTGGTGAGCCGGACCCCCGACGAGGAAGTGGTCTTCGAGGCGAGGGACAGCTACTGGGGCGACCCGCCCGCCTATGACCGCATCGTGTGGAAGATCCTCCCCTCTCCCTCCCAGCGGGTACAGTTGCTCCAGTCGGGTGACATCGACTTGGCGGTCGGCCTCGGCACCGAGGAGTTCAACGAGCTGGACGGCTCCGAAGGCGTGAAGGTGGTGCGGGCCCCCTCGAAGAACATGGCGTATGTGGGCATGAACAACTCGATCGCTCCGTTCGACGATGTAGCCGTCCGACAGGCCGTCTCCTACGCGATCGACTACGACGACATCCTCGAGAACGTCTACAAGGGCGACGCCCGCCGCTTGTACGGCGCGATTCCCAACGGTTCGGCCGTTTCGCTGGGCGACGAGGTCGGATACACGCAGGACATCGAGCGGGCCCGGACGATGCTGGAATCGAGCGGCTACGACGGAGGCGCGGTAACCCTGTCGATCGATGCGGCCAAGGCCGAGCACCAGCTGATCGCGGTGCGTATCCAGGCGGCCCTGCGCGAGGTCGGCATGACCGTGGAGATCGAGACGCTCCCTTCGGCGAACTTCGCCGAGCAGAAGGTGGGCAAGCAGCTACAGATGTTCGTGGACGAGCTGCTGGCCTGGATCGACGACCCGAACTACCAGCTGTCGTTGACTCTGGAGTCCGGAGTGTTCGGCAACTACGCCGACTACTCGAACGCCCGGGTCGACGAGATCATCACCAGAGGCTGGGCGGCGGGCGCCGACGAGCGCCGGGAGATATTCGAGGAAGCCCAGCGGATCATCTCCGAGGACGCACCATGGGTGTTCTTGGCCCAGCCGGACTTCAAGTTCGCCATGCGCGAGGACGTGGAAGGCTTCGTTCTCTACCCGAACGCCATCCCCCGCTTCGCCGACCTGAGCCCGGCCGGCTGAGCAGGATTCGCCGCATAGGGGCGCTCCGGGCGTACCGCCCGGAGCGCCCTTCTACCCGGCGTTGCCCCAAGGGGTCTGCCGCCGGGCGGTGTTCGACCGCCGTACAGCACGTCGAAGCGCCCGGGTAAGGGCCGACGAACAATCGGAGAACGGGTATGCACCTCGTCGTCTACATAACGCGCCGGCTGGCGTACATGCTGGCGGCGTTGTTCGGCGTTTCGCTCGTCGCGTTCGTGGTTGCCCGGGTGTTGCCCGGCAACCCTGCCTACCTGTTGGTCGGGGCCATGGCCGACGAGTCGACGGTGGCGGCTATCACCGAGCGGCTCGGTCTGGACCGGCCGATCTACGAGCAGTACTTCCAGTACATGGGGCAACTGCTGACGGGCGACTTGGGAGAAAGCATACGGACCAACTATCCGGTTACCACCGATATAGGGTCGCGCTGGCCGGCCACCTTCGAGCTGGCCAGCTCAGCTCTGATCTTGGCCTTGTGCTGGTCAGTCCCGTTCGGGATCGTGTCGGCCCTCCGGCGGCGTTCGATCTTGGACCGGCTCGCCAACTTCTTCTCGGGGCTCGGCGTTTCGGTGCCGGAGTTCTGGCTGGGTTATATCCTGCTGCTGATCTTCTTCGGGATACTGGAGTGGGCGCCCCCCCCGATGGGCCGCACGGAGGGCGTGGTGCCGGAGCATAGAACCGGCCTGTACACCATTGACGCCCTGATCACCAGGGACTGGGAGGCCTTCAAGGCGGCGGCTAGGTCGCTGATCCTCCCGGCGGCGACCCTGGCCCTCACGGTGGGCGCTCCGCTTCTGCGGATCACCCGCGGCTTCATGCGCGAGACGATGGCTTCCCACCACATCCGCTCGGCCCGGGCCTTGGGTGTGCCGGAGCGGTCGATCGTGCTGCGCCATGCGCTGCCGAATGTCCTGTTGCCGGTCTCGACCATGGTGGCGATCTTGTACGGATACCTGCTGGGCGGGACGGTGCTGGTGGAGTTCGTGTTCGGCCGGCCCGGCATCGGCACGTACGCGATCGATTCGATCAACGCTTCCGACTTCGCACCGGTGGTGGCGGTGGTACTGCTGAGCGCCTTGTCCTACCTTCTGGTCTACTTGGTGATGGACTTGCTGCACTTCGTGATCGACCCCCGGACCCGCACATGAGCGCCCCGTCGTCCGCACCGGCGTCTTCGGGGGCGCAGCGGCGCGGCCGGACGGTCAGAAGCCTCCTGCGCCAGCCTTCCTTCGTCGCCTTGATGGTGATCATGCTGGTCGCCTTGGTCGGGCCCTGGTTCGTCGGGGACCCCTTGGAGCTGGGCGATACGAAGGCCGCCCCTTCGGCCCGGTACTGGTTCGGGACCGACCAGAACGGAATGGACGTTTTCGCCCGGGTCGTCCACGCGGCGCGGCTCGATCTGGCGGTGGGGTTCAGTGCGGCGGCAGCCGCGGTCTTGGTGGGGATGCCGCTAGGCGCCCTGGCCGCCTATCGGAGAGGCGCCTTCGACACCTTTCTCCTGCGGATCTCGGAGTCGTTTCAGGCCTTCCCCACCCTGCTGCTGGCCATGGGGATCGTGGCGGCGCTGGGCCCGAGCATCCCGATCCTGGTGATGATCATCGCCTTGGTCAACGTGCCGGTCTACCTGCGTCTCACCCGCAGCGCCGTGCAACCGCTGGTCGACGCCGATTTCGTCCTAGCGGCCCGCTGCGCCGGAAAGGGGCAGATGACCATCCTCCGCCGGCACATACTCCCCAACGTGTCGGAGGTGGTGTTCGCCCAGTTCTCGGTGAACGTCGCCTGGGCGATTCAGATCCTGGCGGCGCTCAGCTTCATCGGGCTGGGAGTCAGACTGCCCACCCCCGAATGGGGCGCCATGGTCAAAGGGGGGGTGGAATACTTCGTCTTCGGGGAGTGGTGGATCTCCTTCTTCCCGGGTTTGGCGATCCTGGTCGCGGTGCTCACCCTCAACCAGGTGGCCGACGATATCCGGCACGGCTCATGAACGGTGGAGGAAACGGCGGCGCGGGCGGCGGGCAGCCCCCCTTGCTGGCGGTAGAGGACCTGACCGTCGGGTTTCGCGTCGGCGGCGAGCAGCGTTCCGTCCCGCTCCAAGGGGTGAGCCTGCGGGTGCCCCGGGCCGCCCGTATGTCGCTGGTGGGGGAGTCGGGTTCCGGCAAGAGCCTCACCGCCGCCGCCGTGCTCGGCCTGCTCCCGGAGGGCGCCGAGGTGCTGGGGGGGTCGATCCGGCTGGACGGGGAGGAGCTGGTCGGGGCGCGCGAGAAGCGGATGCGAAGGCTGCGGGGGGGGAGGATGGCCATCATGTTCCAGAACCCCAGGGCGTCCTTGAACCCGGTGCACACGGTGGGGGGGCAGATCGCTGAGGTGATCCGGGTCCATTCGGGGGCGGGCCGCTGGGAGAGCCGGAAGCAGGCTGTCGACCTGCTGGACCAGATGGGCATCCCCGACGCCAAGCGGCGGGCCGGCGACTACGTGCATCAGTATTCGGGCGGGATGGCGCAGCGGGCGGTGCTGGCCATGGCCCTTTCCTGCCGCCCGGATCTGCTGATCGCCGACGAGCCCACCACCGGCCTCGACGCCACCCTGCAGCAGCAGGTGCTGGAGCTGGTGGTCGAGCAGGTCAGCGCCCGCGGGGCGTCGCTCCTGCTCATCACCCACGACATCGCCGTTGCCCGGCAGACCTGCGAACAGATCGCGGTCATGTATTCGGGCCGGGTCATGGAGAGCGGACCGACCGAAGCGGTGACCGCCGCGCCGGCCAACCCCTACACGACCGCCCTGCTCAAGGCCTTCGTGACGGTGGACCAGGGCCGCATGTACGCCATACCGGGGGCGGTGCCCACCTTGTCGGGCCCGCTGACGGAGTGCCCCTTCGCCGCCCGGTGCGAGCAGGTGGGGCCGGAGTGCCGAGAGGAGGTGCCGGAGCTGCGCCGGCTGGCGGATCGGGAGGCGGCGTGCGTGAAGGCGTGAACGGCCCGGTGCTGGAGGTCAGTGGGCTGGTCAAGGACTATGTGAGCCGCGACGCCAAGCTCCAGCAGCGGGTGACCCGGGCAGTGGACGGGGTGAGCTTCGAGGTGCGGCCGGGCGAGACCTTCGCCGTCGTGGGAGAGTCGGGGTCGGGCAAGTCGACGGTGGGGAGGGTGCTGCTCAAGCTGACGGACGCCACCGAAGGGGAGGTGCGGCTGCTGGGAGAGGAGATACTCGGCCTGCAGGAGCGGCAGTTCCGGGGGCTGCGCCGCCGCATCCAGATGGTCTTCCAAGATCCGTTGGCCGCCTTCGACCCGCGCGCCTCCATCCGTTCCAGCCTCCGCGAGTTCGCCGAGTTCGGCGGCGGGGGCCGCGCCGAGCAGAACGAGGCCGTCGACCAGGCCGTCCGGGATGTCGGCCTGCCGCCGGAGATCGCCGACCGGCGCCCCTCGCAGGTCAGCGGAGGGCAGCTCCAGCGCCTCAGCATCGCCCGCTCGCTGTTGGTGAAGCCGCAGCTGCTGTTCCTGGATGAGCCCACCTCTTCGCTCGACGTGTCGATCCGGGGCCAGATCGTCAACCTGCTGGCGGAGATACAGGAACGGGAGGGCATTTCCTACCTGCTGGTGGCCCACGACCTGCGGGTGGTCTATGTGATGGCGCATCGGGTGGCGGTGATGTACCTGGGGCAGTTCGTGGAGGTGGGCAGCCGCGACCAGATATACGAGCAGGCCCGGCATCCGTATACTCGCGGCTTGCTGGACGCCGCTCTGCTCGACGAGCCGGAGCTGGCGGGCAGCCCGGTCCGGTTGACCGGGGAGATCAGCGAAGAGCAGATGCACAAGCCCGGGTGCCGCCTCACGCCGCGTTGCCCTTTCGCGGAGGAGCGCTGCGAGGAGCCGCAGCAGCTGCGCCCTGCCGGGGGCGGACGGTTGGTGCGGTGCTGGAAGGCCGTTGAGCAGCCGGTTTCGATCGGCTTGCCCGCCGCGGGCCGCCCCGCCGGGCCGCCGCGCGAAACTCGGAGTGAAGGGAGAGATGATGCGCGTTGATCCGGTAACGGTGGAGGTGATACGCAACGCCTTCATCTCGATCGCCTCGCAGATGAACAACAACCTGGCGCGTTCGGCCTACACCCCCATCATCTACGAGATGAAGGACTGCTCGGTGGGTTTGTTCGGCGCGGACGGCGACCTGTTGGGCCAGGCCCCCGGACTGCCCATCTTCCTCGGCAGCCTGGAGGCCGCCATCACCGCCACCACCGAGCACTTCGGGGGCGAAGACGTCTACCGGCCGGGGGATGTGTACGCGGTCAACGACAGCTACCTGGTGGGAAGCCACCTCAACGACGTCAACGTGATCTCCCCCATCTTCCACCGGGGCGAACTGGTGGGTTTCGGGGCCACCAAGGCCCACTGGCTGGACATCGGCGCCAAGGATCCGGGCCAGGCCATGGACTCCACCGCCATCTACCAGGAGGGTTACCGGATCGCCCCCGTCCACCTCTACCGGGAGGGCGTCCCCCAGCAGGGCATCCTCGATTTCCTCACCTACAACAGCCGGCTGCCCCGTTCGGTTTGGGGGGACATGCACGCCCAGATCGCTGCCTGCCGCACCGGGGAGCGGGGGTTGGCGGAGCTGATCGACCGCTTCGGCCTCGACACCGTGAACGCGGCGGCGGACGAAGTGTTCGACCAGTGCGAGCGGCTGGACCGAGAGGCGGTGGCCGCCCTCCCCGACGGGGTGTACCGGACCAGCGGCGAGATGGACAGCTGGGGTCCGGGCGGTGACCCGGTGTTCGTGCAGGTGGCCGTGATCGTGGACGGCGACGAGCTGGTGATCGACCTGGACGGGTCGGATCCGCAGACGCCGGGATGCATGAACTGCGGCTTCGCCCAGACGGCGGCGGCCGGGCGCTTGGCCTTCAAGATGCTGATCAACTCCGACGTGCCGGTCACCGCCGGCACCTTCCGCAACGTAACGGTCAAAGCCCCCGAGGCTTCGGTGTTCGACGCCAGGGAGCCGGCCGCCTGCCAGTACTACTACCCCCACCTGGGGATGATGATCGACCTGGTGATCCGGGCGCTGGCGCCCGCCCTGCCCGGCCGGGCGGTGGCGGGCCAGGCCGCCGATCCTATGAACGTGTTGTTCAGCGGGGCGGACCCCCGCAGCGGCGAGCCGTTCGTGGTGGGGGAGGCCACCGCAGTGGGCTGGGGCGCCTACCAGGGGGGGGACGGCACCAACGGCCTCATCAACTACGGCGGAGGAGACCTCAAGAACATCCCGGTGGAGGTGATGGAATCCCGCTATCCGATCCGGGTGCACAAGTATGCGGTGCGGCAGGACTCGGGGGGCCGGGGCCGATGGCGGGGGGGCTTGGGCGTGGAGCGCGAATACGAGGTCTTGGCCGACGGCATCACCGTCTCCACCTGGTTCGAGCGGACCAGGACCCCCGGATGGGGGCTGTTCGACGGGGAAGCGGGGGCGGTTACCGAGGTTACCCTCGACTCCGGCGGCGGGGCCAAGAGCCTGTTGAAGGCCAACCAGCATCCGGCCCCGGCCGGTTCCCGCCTGTACGTGGCGACCGGAGGGGGCGGGGGCTACGGCGACCCGGACGAACGGGATCCGGAGCTGGCGCGCCGCGACCTGATCGACGGCTACACCACCGGGTGAGGCAATTCCGATGACGCATCCGCCCGCCCCGGCCCTCCGCATCGAGGGGGCTTCCTGGCTCGACACCGCAACCGGAGAGCGCCGGGCGAGGAGCCTGCTGATCGACGGCGGGGTGTTCAGGGCCGAGGACGGCCGTCCGGCCCGCACCGTGGACGGGTCGGGCCTGACCGCCATGTTCGGGCTGTGGGACTGCCACGCCCATGCGGGCGGGCTCATGTACGACCCGGACGCGACCGGTTATTTCGAGGCGGCGCCGGACCGCACCATACGGGCCGGGCAGAACTTCCGCCAAGCGGTGGAGATGGGGGTGACCGGGGTGCGCTGCGTGGACGAGGCCGACGACCTGGATCTGGCTTGGGGCCGGGCCTACCGGGCGGGGATATTCCCCGGGCCGAGGGTGGTGGGCGCCGGGCGGGGCATCCGCACCACCGGAGGGCACGGGACCGCCTTCCCCCGGGTCTACACCCAGATGAAGGCCGAGCTGGTGGTGGACGGACCGTCCGCCATGGCCAGAGCGGTGCGCCGCCAAGTGGAGCGGGGCGCCCAGTGGATCAAGATCATGCTCACCGGCGGGTTGTACAGCCCCCACGAGGCCGCCTCCGACGGACAGTTCACCCAGGCGGAGCTGTCCACCCTCATGGAGGCCGCCAACCAGCGCCGCATTCCGGTGGCGGCCCACTGCGGTGGGAGCGGCCCCGCCGTCGCCTTCTCCGAGCTGGGGGGCCGGTCGATAGAACACGGCTACGAGCTGGACGAACAGGCGGCGGAGGTGATGGCGCGCAACGGGACGTGGTTGGTGCCGACCCTGGGGGTTACCCACGACCAGGAATACATCGAAGCCGAGGGGTGGCCGGAGCACGCCGCCGCCCGTTCCCGGGAGCTGATGCCTGTCCACGCCGAGGCCCTGCGGGCCTGTGCGGCCGCCGGGGTCAAGGCGGCGGCGGGGGCCGACCTGAACCCGATCGGGCCCCGCCTCCACCGAGAACTCGAGATGATGGAGCGGGCCGGGATGGACCGGCGCTGGGTGTTGCACGCCGCCTCTGTCGGCGGACGGGAGCTGAACGGTTTCGGCGGTTCGTCCACCCCGGAGGCGGGGGCGGCCGCCGACCTGATCCTGGTGGAGGGCAATCCGATGGAATCGCTGGAGGTGTTGAAGACGCCGGTGATGGCGGCGGCCCACGGGCGGGTGGTGCATTCCCGGCTGGGCGGAGAGGAGGCGTGATGGCCGGCGCGGAGTTCGACTTCGAGGCCCGGCGGCGGGCGTTCGCGGGAATACTCGCCGAGGCCGGGGTGGACGCGGTGTGGCTCCCGATCGGGGCCGACCTGGAGTATCTGACGGGGATGCCGCGGCGGGTGCCCACCTTCGGGGAGGTGAACTACGCCCACGGCTGGGTGGCGGGGGCGTTCTTGGCGCCGGGCCGCGACCCGGTGTTCCTGCTGCCCCGCAACTACGTGGAGTTCGACGTGCCCGAAGGCGTTCCGGGCGAGGTGGTGAAGGTGGACGAGCTGGACGACGGCGACGCCCTCTTCGCCCGCACCGCCGCTTCCCTGCCGCCGGTGGAGACCCTGGCGGTGGGCGCCCGCACGTGGGCTTCGGCCACCATGAAGCTGCTGGATGAGCTGGGTTCCCCCCGGCTGGCCAACGCCACCAAGCTGTTGAATCGGCTGCGGCGGATCAAGAGCCCCGAAGAGCTGGAGCTGATGCGGGAAGCCTGCCGGATAGCCGACCGCACCATGGAGGAGACGGGCGGGCGGGTGAGCGCCGGAGTAACCGAGCTGGACCTGGCCGAGGAGGTCAACTACCACCTGCTGCGCCTCGGATCGCGCACCTGGTCGTTCGACACCGCCGTGTGGCAGATGGGGCCGGGGGACGACCGAGACGCCAACGTGCGCCTCTCCCAGCAGGAGGTGCGGGGGGGGACGGGGGTGTCCTTCGACTTCGGGGCCGTGGTCCAGGGCTACTGCTCCGACTTCGGGCGGACGGTGCGGGTGGGCGGCCCCGACGAGGAATACCGGCGGGCCTACGAGACGGTGATGGCCGCCCAGCAGGCCGGGATCGACGCGGTCCGCCCCGGGGTGCTTGCGTCAGAGGTGCACCGGGCCACCCGGGCGGTGATCGAGGAGGCCGGATACGGCGATTGGTTCCGCCATCGGACGGGGCACTGCATCGGATTGGACGTCCACGAGGAGCCTTTCATTTCTCCCGAGGACCACACTCCGCTCGAGGCGGGCATGACCTTCACCATCGAGCCTTCCATCTTCTGGCCGGGCCGGGTGGGGGTGCGGGTGGAGGACATAATCCTCTGCACGGAGGACGGCGGGGTGAAGCTCAACGAGCACCCCACCACCCTCACGGTCCGGTAGATGCCGGGCCGGAGGCCGCCGAGGGCGGCGTCCCGATGACCGAAAGGGTTGCCGCGCTGGTGACGGGGGGTTCCCGAGGCATCGGGCGGGCGGTGGCCGAGCGGCTGGCGGCGCGCGGGGATGTGGTGTTCGCGGGGGATCTCGAACCTCCGGAGGGGGGCGGGGGGAGGCTCCGGTGGTTGGAGCTGGACGTGCGGGACGCCGGGGCGGTCGCCGAGGCGGCGGCGCAGATCGACCGCGAGCTGCCGCTCGGCGTCATGGTCAACAACGCCGGGGTGGCCTGGATGCGCCCGCTGGTGGACGTGACCCCCGAACAGTTCGACGACCTGATGGCGGTCAACCTGCGGGGGGTGTTCTTCGGCGTCCAGGCGGCGGCCAGGGTCATGATCCCCCGCCGCCGGGGATGCATAGTCAACACCGCCTCCACCTCGGCCTTCGCCGCTTCCACCACCCCCATGACGCCCTACGACACCTCGAAGGGGGCGGTGCGGATGCTGACCCTGGCCGCCGCCAGAGAGCTGGCCCCCTACGGAATCCGGGTCAACGCGGTGGCGCCGGGGACGATGGACACCCCGTTGACCCGCGGGCTGTTGGGCGACGGGGCGCTGGAGGCGCAGCCCGGTGCGCTGATACCCCTGGGGCGCCTGGGACAACCTGAAGATGCGGCGGCGGCGGTGGACTTCCTGACTTCGGAGGACGCTTCCTACATCACGGGCCATGTACTGGCGGTGGACGGAGGGTGGTTGACATGAGCGCGGTGCGGATCGGCGTGAGCCTGCCTTCCCGCGGCCCCGGCGCGCCGGGCGGCGGCTTGTCGGCGCCGGAGGCGGCGCGGGCCGCCGAGCAGATGGGCTTCGACTCGGTGTGGATGAGCGACCACGTGGTGATGGTGGAGGGGGCGGCCTCCCCCTATCCGTTCGCGGAGGACGCCAAGATCACCTGGCCGGAAGACGCCCCCATGTTCGACTGCTTCGTAACCCTGGCGGCGGCCGGGGCGGTTACCTCCCGAGTGGAGGTGGGCACCTGCGTGCTGATCGCCCCCCAGCGCAATCCGATCGTGGCCGCCAAACAGGCCGCCACCCTCGACGCGCTCACCGGCGGGCGGCTGGTGCTGGGGGTGGGGGTGGGTTGGCTGGCCGAGGAATTCGCCGCCTTGGGCGCCCCGTTCGAGGGGCGCGGAAAGCGCCTGGACGAGTGGATCGCCCTCTTCCGAGACTGCTGGACGGGCCGCCCCGCCGCCCGCGACGGCGAGCATTGGAGCGCGCCCCCCGGCGTGCTGTGCTACCCGACCCCGGCGGGGGAGCTGCCCATCCTGGTGGGGGGGATGGCGCCGCCCGCCCTGCGCCGGGCCGGCCGCCTGGCCGAAGGGTGGATGGCCTTCCAATACACCTATGCGTTGGATCCAGAGGAGATCGCCGCCGGACGCCGCATGATCGAGCAGGAAGCCGCCGCGGCCGGCCGCCCCCCGCCCCGGCGGCTGGCGATGCAGACTCCGGGCCCGCCCGAACCCCTGGCCGAACGCCTGGCAGAGCTGGCGGCGGCGGGCATCACCGATGTGGTTGTCTCGGCCGACTGGTCGGCGCCCGAGCGGGTGGAAGACGGCCTGCGCTTGCTCGAGCAGGCCGGTTCATGACCGCGGAGCGCGGGCGGGCGTTTTCAGAATCGGAATCGGATTCGGAACTGATACAGAAGGAGGCAAAGTGTCTGAAAAAGCCCTGGTGAGCAAAGACGCCCCCGAGCCGAGAGGCCCCTACCCGCACCTGCGGACCGACGGCGGCCTGGTCTGGATAACCGGCCAGATCGGGCGGGATCCCGTCACCGGCGGCTTCGTGGACGGAGGCTTCGAGCCCGAGTTCCGCCAGGCCATCACCAACCTGGAGGCGATCCTGGCCGAGGTGGGCGCCTCGCTGACCGACGTGGTCCACACCTGCGTCCAGTTCGTGGAGGAGTCCGACCTCGACGCCATGAACCGCATCTACGGCGAACGCTTCCCCGCCCCCCGCCCGGCCCGCACCAGCTTCGGCGCCGCCTTCCTCTGGAAGGGCGCCAAGGTCCAGATCGACGCCGTAGCCCGCCTCCCTGTAACTTCCGGGCCCGCCTCAGTTGTAAGCTGATCGTCCGTCGTCAGGTCGATTTGCGGGCTATGCTGAGATTATCCGCGCGATACGGAGGACACACCAATGGCTGAAACTGCAGGGGACCAGGTAACAGCTTCGCTGGACGAGGTGATGGATGTACCAGTTGAGGACCTGCATTTTGATAACAGCAACCCCCGGCTGTTCCTAGAAGACGATCTGTCGGACGAAACATTGGTGCATATTCTCTGGCGGGAGTTCGCTGTTGACGAAGTAGCGATGTCTATCGCTAACAACGGGTTTTTTCGACACGAACCGCTGTTTGTTGCTCGTGAGAAGGGGCGACTAATAGTTGTAGAGGGAAATCGCCGCCTAGCCGCAGTCCGTTTGCTGGTTGATGGAGCTCTTCGAAAAAGAATAAAGGCGACCGACCTACCCCAGATCACAGAAGCGCGCAAAAGAGAGCTCAAAAGGCTCCCGGCGATAATGTGTCAACGTGAGAATGTATGGCAATATGTCGGTTTCAAGCATGTCAACGGTCCCCAACCTTGGCAGTCATATGCTAAAGCACAGTATATCGCATGGGTGCATGACGAGGTCGGAGTTTCATTAGATGAGGTTGCTCGCACGATTGGCGATCGACATTGGACTGTACGTCGTCACTATCGCGGGCTTATGGTGCTACGCCAAGCACAAAATATGGGGGTATTTGATTTGGAAGATAGATGGAAAAAGCATTTTTCATTTTCGCATCTATACACCGGCTTGGATTATCCAAACACTCGAGAATTTCTTGGGATTGACAACGAAACAAGTTACCAGCCTGATCCGGTACCTACAGGACATATTAAAAACTTGGGTGAACTATTCCTCTGGTTATATGGTCAGAAATCTACTGGTACGAGACCACTAGTACAGACCCAGAACCCCGATCTACGCCGACTGGATTCGGCGATTGGTAGCGGTGCTGGTCGCTTGGCTCTCCGGCGAGGTCTTTCCCTTGATACTGCTGTTGATTATAGTATTGGAGATGAAGAGCTATTCAAGGGACACCTTCTTGAAGCTCGTCGTTACCTTGAATATGCCCGTGGCAAACAATCGACCGGAGATCGGGGTGATCCTGGAACCCTTCGAACCGCGAACGAAATCCTTGATCTAGCGGAACGGCTTGTGATAGATATGGAACAACATCGGAGAGAAGAGAGAGCAACACGTCGCAGTCGGCGTGCCGCAGTATCGTGAACTCCTTTCAAACACCTGTTGCCGCGGGCAGCCCAAGCGAGCTTGCTGATTGGATAGAGCTCAAGGCGATATATAGTGATGACCGTAATGCGAGTTTGCAAGATATAATAGCGGAACTTCGGCGTGATGGATCTACCAGTGTATTGTCAGGTGAAGACCATATATCAACTGATCTTGGCGGTGAAGTTTCCGAACGAATTGCGAGCGATGCCTTCTCGGAAATCGAAGACCGGTTCTTAGCCGCTGGGTCAGGTTATCCTTTTACTCTATATAAACAGTATATTGAAGTAAAATCTTCTAGAAATATTGATAATTTTACCTACATTTTTTTGTTGCTTTTGAGCTACTTTGGCGTTGATGCTGGGAAGCCCGCTAGGATACGTCCGGAACGCGACTTTGAGGACATCAGTTTTGAAGCAGCTAAGAAATACTTAGGTGGTAACCGGCATGATGGCTCATATTTGTTTGCCTTCCCAAGGAGAACAAAAGAAAAGGACTTCCCTTCAGCAGTTGATGAATTGACAAAGCTACTCCATGAGGGCAAAGGTGCCAACGATGTCTCAGTAGCCACACACAAGAAGGATGCTGGCTTGGATATAGTTGTTTGGCACGGATTCGCTGACCGAAATCCTGGTCAGCTCATAGCGTTTGGTCAATGCACAACAAGCAAAGATTGGAGACGGAAGGTTAATGACTTGCCATCACCGATAGACTGGTGTAGGTTGTGGATGTTGGATACTCCTGCTGTTTTTCCAGTTCGTATGTTATTTTTTCCTCATCGGCCGGACAATGACCAATGGCGAGAGGCTTCTATTTTAGGTGGGATATTATTTGATAGATGTCGGATCGCTTATCATGCACCAGAAATTCCCGATCAGGTAGCTACTCGTTGCAAGAGGTGGATAAATGCTGTTTTAAAAGGAAATCTAAATGCACGTTGATGAGCTACCGTTTCCGGTTTCACGGATTCCGGCTGCCAACGTCTCCTCAATAGAACAGCGTAGCCCTTTACGTTACCCAGGGGGAAAGACGTGGTTGATACCACACATACAGCGCTGGTTGCGTTCAATGTCTTATCCTCAGGAGTTGATCGAACCATTCTGCGGTGGTGGTATTGTGTCGTTGACCGCCGCCGCGGAGAACTTGGTAGGGAAATGCCTGATGGCAGACATTGATCCGGATGTAGCAGCATTTTGGCAGGCAGCGTTGAGCTATGGGGAGAAGTTGCGCGAACGGATCGCAGACTTTGACTTATCTCGGGACAGTGTTGTTGCTCTGGAAGCCAGTCGCCATGCTGACGATGTCGTATATAATGGATTTAGAACCCTTGTGTTGAATCGGACCCGGCGTGGTGGAATTCTCACTCCGGGTGCCTCATTTATCCGTTCTGGGGAAAACGGCAAGGGCATAGCTTCCCGGTGGTATCCACAGACCCTGATTGCTCGACTAGAAGAGATTGAAAAATACGCCCGTGCCCGAAAGGTCACCTTCCATGAATGGGATGGAATACGTCTGCTAGAGGAAAGATTGGGTACCAAAAACACCGTGACCTTTGTGGACCCTCCTTACACGGCAAGGGGGAAACAAGCCGGTTCACGCCTTTACAAGTATTCGGAAATAGATCACAGCCTACTCTTCGAAATACTAGCTGATTCTAGTGCAGAATTCCTGATGACCTATGATGCCTCACCGGAGATCATCAGTCTCGTCAGACAGCACGGCTTCCATGCGGTGACAGTAGCCATGAAGAACACTCACCATGCCCGAATCTCGGAATTGATAATAACCAACCATCCAATGTTCCATGTTGAATAAGTTATCCTTGGATGCATCGTGAATCATATGTTTATTTATGGTTCATCAGTTGTTCCACGAGAAGTTCGGCGCGTTGAGCTTCCGGATTTGTGGTCAGCCACTCCCTTAACACTCGCCGAGCTACCTTTACAGAAGTGGTCTTTCCCAATGCCAAGCGTTCTTTTCTTACTTTAGCCCATCGAATCTGGGCTTGCGAGTGGAGATGTTTTCCTAGCGAAGAAAGTTCGGCATGTATAGGTTTAGTTTTATCATATTCAGGGATAGGCAATCTCCATAACTGTTTATGAAGGTGTCGTGCGCCGAAGGCTCCCTTGGGCATCAAAGCTTTGACTTCTTTAGAAAGGGCTTCGCTGTTGATGATCGCGCTCAGATAATACGCCTCTTCAAGTGATCTACATTCTATCCAATATAATGTACTATCTATCAGAATATTGAGGTCTTCTAATACGGCAGCAGTTGGTGTACCTGATGTAGTATATAGTAAGCGAACGGGCTCCCGCTGCGTTTGATGACTGAGCGTTTTGTGATAATCTATTCGCTCTAATAAAGTTAATTTATTATTCGGTTGTTTGTTCTCATCCCATAAGTCACACATGGCTCTCCATCTATCCCTCATTCTCATTCCTAATGTTCTGATATCTACTCCACTTATGTTATCTGGGTCATTGGAAAATTCAACCCCTTGCCAACGATTTTCCATAGGCAAAACAACTTTACTAGGCGGCAATAGCATAAAGGGGGCAACGGTTTCACCTCTATGGATAGAGTAAATATGTTTGTCTTCGATCGCTCCAGAGAGAGGATGAATCGCATCCGAAGATAGATCCTTCCAGGGACTCTTTTCGAATGAGCTGCGCTGAGGCTCTATATTGCATATACCGCTAACGAGGGCTGCCGGTGCTTGTGAAACTTCAACAAAAAACAATAGCCTAGGTACGATAGTTGCTCCTTGGAAGGCTCGATTTCCGTAGGGAGATTCGAAGATTCTCAATGAATCCTGCAGATTTATTGTTTCAAACTGAAATGGTCCACCTTGAGGCCCGATCCAGAGCAGTCCTTGGTTACCTAAGTGATTGGCTCCTTGAGATTGGTCTGCTTTGATTGCGAATATCACACATGCGGGAACTGGGAAAAAGGTGTTGGGAGTTATCCTTTCTAAATCCCAAGGTTCAGTGTGACCCAAATCTACTTCTGCGATACTCCACTCGCCCCTTCTCCATTTTGCATATTGTCCTGCCTGGAGGGCGCTGTGTGGTAGTACCATTCCAATCCTTCCGCCCTGTTTCAAGTATAGATCAACACATCTAGTATAGAAAAGTCCTGCGATATCTTGGTGAGGAGCGAATCTTCCACCTTGCCATATCTTATATAAGTTGTTGCTTTGGGTTTTCAAGGTATCACGCAATGATGCATGGGTCTTGGAATAAGTGATCCATGGGGGATTTCCAATGATGGCATCTACCTTGCCTTCTTCAGTAGACAGCCAAACAGGGCGAACCAAATTGCGGGTATAATATGCCCAGATATGGTTACGGCCCTCCTGATGGAGTTGCCCCATCTCTATTACTGTCTTTTCTAGGATGTCCCGATCCAATCCTGGTGGAATGCCGGCGTCATCCAAAGCTACCGTGCCGATCCCACCTGTTCCGATAGTCTCGGCGACGCGCAACATGGTGTCGTCGAACCAGTCTCCTTGGTCAACCAGCGAACGGGGGAATTGAAGCAAACGGTGTTTTTCACCTGTTTGGGAAGGCACCGGGATGGTTACCTGCTTTTCTCCTAGAAGGTTGCCATTTTCGGTGCGCAACTGCAGTGAGTCGCCTAGGTAGACAGGTACGGTTATCTCACCTTCCTGGGCACCGGCGCGCATTAGGATATCTCTTGCAGCAAGAACCCAGGTGGCTCGGGCCAGGTGGACGGAAACAGGATGAACATCCACACCTATAACAGACTGCCTCAACCCGTCCAGGATGCGTCTAGCCTGCCAACCTTCTGTTTCTGCTATAGAGATGTATTGCCTTATGGCGGCTCGCAGGAAGGTGCCTGACCCACAAGCAGGGTCTAGGATACGCTTGTCAAGCGGCCATGGAACGACTTCTTTGACGATTGCCTCGGCCAGCCAATCGGGTGTATAATATTCTCCTAGCCTTCTACGGTCTTCATTTGGTATTACCGACTGGTATAGTACACGGGCAATGTCATAATCAGCATTGTTCCAATCAAAACTAGCGACTCTAGTAGCAAGGTTGACGACCCAGTCGACCCCTTGTCCTACTTCAGCAGGCCAGATAAAAAAATCCGATTCAACCACTCCCCTTATACCCGTATTGGCTACAAAGATATTTCCTCCCAATAACCTCTCTGGATTCGGGGCCGAGTTCTTGCGTATATCAATCCCGAAAGCACTTTGTACAGCTAAACCTACGACAGCTGATAGATAGGTATGCCTCAAAAAAAGTCGATCAAGATCGGTTTCTTCCTCTATGACTTCTCCAAGAGCCGTTGCGAGCAGGTCGCGCCATAGTTCTCTCTTTACTTGTATTGAGGGGTCGTCTCTATGTATCCCATACAATTGTTCAAGAGTGGCCATTTCACGTTCAAAGTAGGGTCCACTTCCCAACTTATCCCTTACTCTTGCTTTAGTCGGATCTGTCAATTGGGATTCGAGAAGGCCAAGCTCATCACGCAACCATTCGAATAGCAGAACTCCATCGCTAATATCCTTAAGCTCAAAGCCGTAAGGTGGTTGGGTAAGGATCTCGGGTCTACCATGGATACGGAGTAGCCAGTATCTGCCGTCGGTCAAGATTCCCAGCCTGCGGGGGTTGCCAGTCGAGATTGATTCTTGCATGTACCCATCAAGCTGTTGCACGTTTACAGGATCGGGTGTAAAGCCGGACCTAGTGCCGATTCGCCGCTTGGTTTCGATGATCAGATTGGTACTCTGGAGGTCGATCTGCTTTTGCTCCCGAACCAGGTCTTCTTCGGTTGCGATGCCCGTGAAAACGAGGAAGTTGCCGACCGCGGCCCGTATATCGGCCTCGGAGGCGTTCTGCTGATGACGGTTGATGATCAACCTGATGGTGTCCAGAAAAGCGGATCCCTCAGGGTCGAAATGGTCTTGTTGGTCAGCCATTTTCCTGCCTCCAATCCGTTCTTGGTGTCATAGTACCAAATGGGTGTGACATGCCGCAGAAAAGGCCGGTGGAGCACGTCTTCTGCCGGATCGAATGAGCCGTTCCAACGTTTTAGCGTCCGTCGCTAGGCCAGAGGCACTGCCGCCGGGCGGGCTACTACTCCGGTTACGCCGGGGACTCGGGTCAGGAGGAGGGCTTCTATTCCGGCGGTGAGGGTGACTATGGAGAGGGGGCAGGTCCCGCAGGCGCCCAGCATCTCTACGGATACTACGCCTTCTTCGGTTACTTCGTGGAGCACCAGGTCGCCGCCGTCGGCCTGCAGGGCGGGGCGCAGGAAGGCGATCGCCTCCTCCAGGGCTTCCCGGTCTACTTGGGGGGGCATCAGAAGACCTCTATCCAGCGTCCGGCGCCGGCTTCCAACGCCAGGTCGTAGGCGAGGGAGGCCACCGCCGCGTCCAGGGCGGGCATGCCCATGTGGGTCATGATGGTGCGTTCCCGGTCGTACTCCCGGCCGGGCTTGCGGCCCATGACGATCTCGGAGGCCAGGTCGGCGTAGATGTCCGACCGGGACAGGGCGCCCGCCGCCAAGCCCCCCAGCCGGCCTACTTCGTCCCCTTCGATCCAGGCCAGGTCCCGCCCGTACCAACCCACCGCCCACTTGTCGAACTCCACGGCGCAGGCCGCCTCCACGTCGAAGAAGCCGTTGACGGCGCACACATGGGCGCCCTCCGGAACCCAGGACTCCAGCAGCACCGGCTGCCGGGCGGTGGTGGCCACGCAGATGATGTCGGCCCCGGCCGCCGCCTCCTCCGCGCCGGCGGCTTCTGTTACCGGAATCCCGGTCTTCGCCTCCATCTCCGAGGCGAACCGGGCCAGCGTTTCGGGGTAGATGTCGAAGGCGGCCGCCGACTCGAGGTCGAACAGCTCGTTGAGGGCCAGCAGGTGCGTCCGGCCCTCGTTGCCGCATCCGATGACCGCCGCCCGCGACGAATCGGGGCGGGCCATGTACTTGGCCCCCACCGCCGAGTGGCCGCCGGTGCGCATGTTGGTTACCGAGGTGCCGTCCACCAGCGCCAGCGGCATCCCGGTCTCTATATCGGTCACCAGATCGAGGGCCGAGATGGCCGGAAGATCCCGGAGGGGGTTGTTGCGGAAGCTGCTCAACCACTTCACCGCCGCCCGTCCGATGGGGCGGACCATGGCCGGGAACGACTGGATGACACCGTGTCCGTAGGGAGGTTCGGGGCCGGAGCGGTCGGTCACGTACAGGTTGGCTGGGTTTTCCTGTTCGACCAGGCCCTCGCCCACCCAGCGGAAGGTGTCCAGGCACCGCTCCAGGCAGGCGGCCGGAGTCAGCAGCGCCTCTACTTCTTCCCGGGACACCACCAGGATTTCGCCCGGGCGGGCGGCCCTTTCGGTCACAGCTCCGCTTCCAGGGCCTGCAGGGGCCGGGCGGCGGCCTCCAACTCCGCCAAGGCCGCTTCGGGCAGGGGGCCGTAGGGCTTGCGGGGCGCCCCCGCCCGCGCTCCGCCCAGGGCCGCGACCGCGTTCAGATATCCGTGTTCGTAGTTGAGCATGCGGGGCATGTGGGCCTGCCGGATGGCCGCCGACATTCCCTGCAGGGCGGCGAAGGCCTCCCGCACCCAGGGGTCGCCGTGGTTGCCCTTGCGGCATTCCTCCACGAACCGGGTTCCGGTGCGCAGCCCCGCCCAGCTGAAGATGCCGGTGGCGCCGGCCGCCCCCAGCGTCGAGGCATGGAAGAAGGCGGGGTCGTTGCCGCTGAACACGTTCACCCGGCCGGCGATGGAAAGCAGCACCTCATCGAAGTGGGCCAGGGCGAAGTTGGATTCCTTGACGGCCTTGATGTTGGGGATGCCGAGGAGGCGGTCCCACATCCGGGCGGTTATTTCGAGGCCGTTGAGGGGCGAGTAGTTGTAGAGCATCAGCGCCATGTCGCCGTCCAGCGACTCGGCCGCCTCGATGAAGAACTGCAGCGCCCATTCCGGGGTGAGCGGCAGGGCGTAGGGGGCGGCCAGCATCGACCCGTCGGCCCCGGCCTGCTCGGCGCGGCGGGCGCGGCGCACCGCTTCGCGCTGGTAGGAGGCGGTGCTGCCCACCACCACCGCGATGTCCGCCTCGCCGGCGGCCTCCACCGCCGCGTCGCACACCGCGTCGAACTCCCGCTCCGAGACGCTGGACATCTGGCCCATCGACCCGAATACGATGCAGCCGGGGGCGCCCCCCGCCGCCGCCAGCCCGATGCTGCGCCGCACTTCGCCGAGGTCGATCTCCTGGTCGGCGCCGAGGCTCAGGGGGATGAGGGGGAACAGCCCTTCCAAGGGGCGGCGGACGAAATCAGGCATTCATGCCCTCCCTTTGGCGATGAGGTCCGCGTACAGGCCCCGGAGTTCCAAGCACCGGCGGGGCAGCTCCTCGAACGTCACCGCTTCGCACCGGTATCCGATGTTCTCCATGGCCGAGCGGATTTCGGGAGTGTATACCACCGTTCCGTCGGATTCGATGCGTTCGATCCCGTCCAAGCGCGCCGCCGCTTCGTTCAGGGAGACGGCCTCGGCGGCGGTGAGCCCGGGGGGGAGGTCCAGGTCGACCCCGTCCCGCGAGACGAGGGCCGGATAGCCGCCCGGCCTGCCCATCGGCCCGGTGACATGGGTGCGCAGGGGTTCTTCCCGCAGCAGGGCGGCGGCGTTCTTGACGGCCGAGGCCGCGAACAGCGAGAAGGAATCGACCTTGCTCCAGGCGATGGGTTCGGGCCACGACGAGAGGACCGCGCCGAGGTCGAAGCCGTCCGTCGCGTCCCTCCCGTCCACCTCGATCCGGAAATGGTGGGGAACGGCGTCCGCCCCGAAGGCCATGAGGGCGTGGGAGCCGACCAGCCAGACCCGGACGGCGGAGGCGGGGCGGCCCGAGGCGGCCATGGCGAAGCGGAGGACGGCGGCGGCGGACACCTCCACGTTGCCGATCCCGGCGGCGGGGCCCCAGCCGAAATGCTTCCAGAGGGCCTCGTTGACCACATCCGGGAAGGCGGCGTTCACGATCCGGGCTTCGACTCCGGCCCGCCGCGCCGCCCGCACCAGCTGGGCGGCCGGCCACAGGTGCCAGGGAAGCCAGAGGCTGAAGGTGGCGGCCCGCACCTCCGCCCGCAGCCCCTCGTCGATGGGGGCGTTCATGAACATCCGGGGCGACTGCACCGAGGCCGAGTGCAAGATCACGTCGGGCCGCACCTCGGCCAGCAGGCGGGCGGCGGCGTCCTCGTCGGCCAGGTCCAGCTGATGGTGATCGAACTGCTTGGTGTGGCCCTGGAAGACGGAGCCGAGCATGGCCAGGTTGGTCATCGAGGCGCCCTCCCAGGGGCTGCGCTTGACCGTAACGATTCGGTCGACCTCCGGGGTGCGGGCCAGGAACTCCAAGGCCCAGCATCCGAGCCCCCCCACCCCGGTCAGCATCACGGTGCTCATTCCGGACCCCTCGGCGGAGGTCCGCCGCCCGGACTCAGGGCCGCCGGTCCACCGGATGCATCGCCTCGCGGTGGAAATCCTGCATGCCCATCACCTGCAGGCGCAGCGCTGCGATCCTCCAGCCTTCTCCGGTGCGCCGGAACCGGTAGGAATACTGGCCCCACATGTGCCCGTCGGGGGCGCCGGAGTGGTAGGCGTGCCAGGCGTACACGTAGGCGTCGCCGGTTGCCCCGCCGCCCTCCTCCGCCCGCACCCGCAGGTTGGATATGTGGTGGGACGTGGCTGAGAACAGTTCCTGCAGGCCGGGCCGGATGGCCGGAACTATGGCCTCCCGCCCCTCGATCAGCGCCATGCCGGGTCCGTAGTCGATGACGGCGTCCTCGGTGAACAGGGCGGCCAGGTCTTCGGGTTCGTTGCGGTCGAAATGCCAGGCGTAGGAGTAGATGAGGTCGGCGATGGCGGCGCGGTCTTCGAGATCGACGGTCATGGGGTCTTTTGTCCTTGTTCGGCGGCCGGATACTCTACCAGGGAGGGCGGCGGCGCCTTGGGAGGATTCCGCCGCCGGCCCGCGCCTGCAGCCGCGATACGCAAGGAGGACAACATGACAGAGAAGCCCGCGCTCCGCGAGGATCTGTGGTCGAGGGCCTACCAGGTGGGGGTGGTGGTGCGCGACATCGACCGGGCGGTCGAGTTCTACGAGCGGCTCGGCATCGGCCCGTTCGAGGAGGGCCCCTCCGCCCACACCCTCGAGCGGAAGATCTACGGCCGGGAGGCTCCGGACGTGAAGGTGAAAGGCCTGATCGCGCAGATGGGCCCGATCGAGTTCGAGTTGCTGCAGCCGGTGGAGGGCCGCGGCGTCCAGGCCGAGTTCTTGGAGAAGCACGGGGAGGGGGTGGTGCATCTGTGCGCCCACACCGACGACCTCGACCGCGACGTCGCCGATCTCACCGCCCTCGGTTATGAGGTGATCTCGTCGGGGTTGCTGGACGACGGCGGCAAGTTCGCCTACTTCGACACCAGGGAGGTCGGCGGGCTGGTGCTCGAGCTGTTCCAGACCGGCGAAAAGTGGGAGTAAGCGCCGCCCCGGTTCGAAGTCCGCCTTCGATCCTGTAACCTGCGGCCGCCGCACCCGCCCGACCCGGGAGCGGCCCGGATTCGATGTGAAGAGAACACGGAGGTAATCGGCGATGAGTGAATACGCCCGGGTGGAGATCGCCCACCCGGAATTGAAAGGGCTGGCCGACTCGATAGACGACGCGCCCGGCGACCGGTATGCCAGGACCAAGGCCAAGCTGGATTCCGAAGGCCAGGACCGCTACATGAAGCGTTACCGCGAGGTGTCGGCGGACGACCCCATCCAGATCGGCTGGGACGCCAACGAAGCCGAGTTTCACGCCAAGACCAAGATCTTCTCGGTGCTGGCCGACGCCATGGAGGAGGAGCTGGGCAAAGAGGCAGGCCGGGCGGCGGTGGCCCGGGCCCGGGAGAAGCAGGGCGTCCAGATGGGGGCCGCCATGGCCGCCAAGAGCCGGGAGAAGGGGAATCGGCTCAACCTGAACAACTTCTTCGAGGAGTTCTGGGGCTACTTCCAGTGGTCGCCCAAACTGGACACGGAGCGCTATTTCGACGGCGAGGGCAACATGGTCAAGTACGTCCTGCGGCTCAACTGCCCGATCGGGGACTACCTGCGGGACAACGCCCCCGACGTGGAGTATTCGTCCAACTACTGCGACCTCGACGAGCACATCGCCCACGCCTACAACCCCAACATCCGGTATTCCCGCAAGCGCTGGGCGCCGGCCGGCGACCAGTTCACCGAGCTGACATGGGAGCTCGACACCGCCGACGTCCTCGACTGAGGGCTTGTAAGCCGAAGAGCCGAGGCGAACCGGTGAGCCGACCGCTGCCCTGTTCATACGCCTGCGGCCCCTCTGCCGGCGGCGGCTGAGGAGCGGCGGGTGCGGGCGTTGCTGCTGCACGAAGGGGGCCGGCTCGAGCTGGGCGAGGCCCCCGTTCCCGAGCCTCCCCCCGGCTGGGCGCTGGTGCGCGTGATCGCATCCTCCGCCGGTCTGTTCCACGCCCAGATGGCGTCGGGGATGCTCGACACGGGCGGCTTCCCCCGCATCCTCGGCCACGAAGTGGTGGGGGAGGTGGCGGCGGTTTCCTCGGAGGCCGCCCCGCCCGTTTCTTCACGGGTGGTGTTGGATGCGGTGGTGGGCTGCGGGGTGTGCGAATGGTGCATCCGCGGCGAGGAGAGCATCTGCCCCTGGATGCGGCATCTGGGCATCGACCTGGACGGCGGCTTCGCCGACTACGCGGCAGTTCCCGAGTCCAACATGTTCGGCATCCCCTCCGAAACCCCCGTCGAGCAGGCGGTGATGATGGGGTCGGTCCTCCCCGCTGCGGTCCACGCCGCCCTCAGATCGGGGGTGGGGGGAGGCGACCGGGTGATCGTCTCCGGGGTGGGGAGCATCGGCATGATGCTGTGCCAGACCGCGAAGGCGATGGGGGCGGCGGCGGTGGCCGCCGCCGACGTGGACGACGGCCGCCTGGAAGCGGCCGCACCCTGGATCGACGGGGCGGTCAACACGGCGGGCCTGACGGCGGACGAGGCGGCCTCCCGGCTGCGGGAGGCGCTGGGGCGGCCGCACGGCGCCGACGTCGTGTTCGAGGCGGCCGGGAAGCCGGCCAGCGTGGACGCCTCCATCCGGGCGGCGCGGTCCGGCGGGACGGTGCTGCTGATGGGCATCTGCGACGGCGCCGCCTCCATCTCCTTCGACCACTACCTGGGCGGGTTCCTGAGGCGGGAACTGTCCCTGGTCACCACCTTCGGCTTCACCCGCCGGGACTTCATGGTCGGCAGCGCCCTCTACCGCGCCGGAAACATAGACCTGTCCCCGCTGCTGGGGCCGACCATCCCCTTGGAAGATGTACCCGCTGCCTTGGCCGCGGTCAACGAGGGAGGGACGGGCGGCACGCGGTACGTGGTCGCGGTTGGATGACCTCCCGGCTTCGGGCGGCCCCGCCCCAGGCACCCGCTGTGCTGTTCGGGGAGGTTGTCCCTGTTTGGGGGAAGAAGGCGGTGTGTTCCCATCCCCCAGCCGGGGGTGGGGGGCGGCCGGCGGGTCGTTGGCGGGGTGAGGCGGAGGATCGAAGCGGTCGAGCCCGCGAAATGTCTTCGAACATACGTACCCCTATCCGGAAGCCCCGAATTTTGGTATACCTATTGGGCTGATGCACAAACACCGCCGCGAGTTCTGGAGAGGGCGGCGGTCAGAGACGGATTCCGTTCGTTCCGGCCCTTCGGGCCGGAGGCGGCCTCGTGCGGCCCGGCGGATTTTCGTTCAAGGAGGCGGCGGCGGGGGATGGGCCCGGGTTTGCCGGCGGCGGGGGCCGATTTTCGCGGACTCGAGAGCATTGGGTTGGAGGTGAACCCCAACGTCATGGTTGCACGAGGGTTCTTGTCAGAGGGCAACCTTGGAGTTGCCATCCAGGTCGGAAGGGAGGCAGGCGCTTGTTTCATCAGCCCGCCCCCGCTCTCGTGAATGATTGGTTGACCAGGGCCGGGGTTACCAGGCCAGCCAGCCGCCGTCTACGGGGATGAAGGCCCCGGTCATGTAGCTGGAGGCGTCGGAGGTGAGGAAGGCGGCGGCCTCGGCTATCTCTTCGGGTTCGGCCGGCCGCCCCAGGGGGATGCGCTTCATGTAGACCTCCCGTTTCACCGGGTCGGCCAGGCTGGCGGCGGACATGGGAGTGTTCACCACCCCCGGCCCGATCACGTTGACCCGGATTCCGTACGGGGCCAGGTCCAGCGCCAGGGCGCGGCCCAGCATGAACACCCCGCCCTTGGAGGCCATATAGGCGGCCGCCCTCGGCAGGGCCGCCTGCGAGTTGATCGATCCGAGGAGGACGATCGAGCCTCCGCCGCCTTGGTCCCTCATCGCCCGGGCGGCCCGCCGGGCGGTGAGGAAACTGCCGGTGAGGTTGACGTCCACCACCCGGCGGAAGGCGGCGACGTCGAAGTCGAGCGTATCGCCCGCCTCCTCGATTCCGGCGCTGGCGACCACCGCGTCGAGGCGGCCGAACCGGTCGAGGGCGGCGTCCACCATGGCGCCGCATTGGGCTTCGTCGGTCACGTCCGCCGCCAGCGCCAAGGACCCTTCGACGCCGGCGGCCGTCTCGGCGGCCCGGTCCCCGTTGATGTCCGCGCACACCACATGGTCGCCCCTCTCCCCGAAGCGGCGGGCGGTCGCGGCGCCGATGCCGGAACCGGCGCCGGTGACGAGCGATACGGTCATCGTTGCCTCCTCGCAGCTGCCTTCACCGGCATGCTACTGCTCACATTTGCGGCCGACCGCCCTGCTTGGACCGGGTGATGATCGGCGATTCCGTTGGTTCCGGCGGTTCGTGCTGCTCGGCTTGGGTTGTTCGGGGTCTTGTATGTGCGCGGGGGCGCGCCTACTCCTGCCAGCGGTGCGGGCGGCCGGCCATCCGCCCGAAGCCCAGCCTGTTGCACAAGTCGGTGAACGGTCCCCGCCGGGCGCCCAGCCATTCGAGGTCGTCGAGGGATTCGTCCAGGGGGGCGTCGCGGCGCAGGGTGGTGAGCGTCCGGTACAGGAGCGCATCCTCCCGGGCGGCCTCGAGGTTGGCGGACAGGCGGACGGCGCCCCGCACCGCTACGCCCCACTCTCCAGGCGAGCGGGGGATGCGTTCGATGCGGAGGAACTTGCCCAGCACCGCGGCGGTGGACTTGGCCCCCCACCCGGGGATGCCGGGGATGCCGTCGGCGCTGTCGCCGACCAAGGCCAGGTAGTCGGGTATGGAGGCGGGCGGAACCCCGAACTTCTCTATCACCCCCGCCTCGTCGACCAGCTTCCGCTCCCGCCGGTTGTAGGTCACCACCCGGTCTCCGATCACGCACTGGGCCAGGTCCTTGTCCGGGCTGAGGATCACCACCTTCTCCACTTCGCCCGCCCAGCGCAGGGCGGCGGCGGCCAGGGCGTCGTCCGCCTCGAACTCCCGCATCGCCCACACCGTTACACCCAGCGCCTCCAGCGCCTCCTCGGCCAGCGGGAACTGGCTCATCAGGTCCGGCGGCACCCCTTCCCCGGTCTTGTAACCGGCGAACAGGTCGTTGCGGAACGACTCGATCACCTGGTCGGTTGCGGCGGCCAGATGCGTTACGCCCTCCTCCCGAAGCAGTCGGAGGGTGGTGTCGATGATGCCGTAGACCGCGCCCGCCTCCGCCCCGTCCGGTGCTTTCCGTTTGGGAAAACCGAAGTAGGCTCGGAAGAGCTCGTAGGTAGCGTCGAGCAGGTGGAGGTTCACGTGGAGGATGTTAGAGAAGGCGGGGATCCCGAGGTTTCCTGGGAACAGGTCGCCACCGGGTTCGCCGAGTTGGGGGGCTTGCTGGGTTCCGGCCTCGTCGACGACAAGGAAGCGGGCGGCTCTACGCGGGAGGAGCTGCGCCGGTCTTGGGGGGGCTTCGTGTCCGCCGCCCAAGGCCTGGGGCAGGCGCTGGCGGCCACCGCCCGCGATCCTGAGGTGCGGAAGGGCGCCAAGGAGGCCTTCGGGTCGCTGGTGGACGCCGTGGAAGCGACGGTGCGCAACACCGCCGCCCGCGCCCGTCCGAGCCAGGGCGCAGGCGGCGGGGAAGCGGACGCCCAGGCGGGCGGAGAGGACGGCGGGGGAGGGTGAGCGCGCCGGACAGCGCCGGGAAGCTGGGGTTCGAGCGGTCCCGCCTGCTCCACGAACGCGCCGGGAAGGTGATTCCGGGCGGGGTCAACAGCAACGTGCGCCTGGGGGAGCGTCCGCATCCGATCTTCTTCGAGGCGGGGGAGGGGCCGTACCTGTACGACGCGGACGGCAACCGGCTGATCGACTACGTGCTGGGGCAGGGGCCGATGCTGTTCGGCCACCGCCCCGCTTTCGTCACCGCCGCCGTCGAGGCGCAACTGGCCAAGGGCATCCTGTACGGCGGCCAGCACGAGTTGGAGGTGGAGGCCGCCCGCCTCATCACCCGGATGGTGCCGTCGGCCGAGGCGGTGCGGTTCAACATGACCGGCACCGAGGCCGTCCAGGCCGCTCTGCGGATCGCCCGCGCCGCCACCGGACGCGATCTGGTGGTCAAGTTCGAAGGCCACTACCACGGCTGGGCCGACAGCGTGCTGTTCAACGTGGGCAGCCCTTCGCGGCCCGGTGCAGACGGTTTGGGCGTCGAGCTGAGGCCCGAGTCGGGCGGCATCGCCTCCGGCGCCGGGGCCGCTCTGGCGGCGGTCCCCTGGAACGACCCGGAAGCCCTGTCGGCCGTCGTCTCGGCGCACGGCGGTGGTATCGCCGCGGTGATCATGGAGCCGGTCATGGCCAACAGCGGGGTGATCGAGCCGGCCCCCGGATATCTCGAGGCGGTGCGCAGGATGTGCAGCAGCCGCGGCATCGTGCTCATCTTCGACGAGGTGATCACCGGATTCCGGGCGGGCTTGGGCGGCGCCCAGGGGCGTTACGGCGTAACCCCCGACCTCACCACCATGGGCAAGGCTCTGGCCTCCGGTTTTCCGGTGGGCTGCGTGGCCGGCCGCCGAGACCTGATGGAGGCGGTCGGGACCGGGGCGGTAACCCATGCGGGGACGTTCAACGCCTCCCCCGTCAGCATGGCGGCGGCCAAGGCCTCTCTCGAATACCTCTGCGAGGGGGGCGGGGAATGGTATGAGGACCTCGAGCGGCGGGGGCGGCGCCTGATGGACGGACTGCGGGAGGCCGTATCCCGCCGGGGGGCGCCTGCGCTCGTCCAAGGCCTGCCCGCCTTCTTCAACCTGATGTTCACCGGCCGCCGCTCGGTGCACAGCCAGGGGGAGGCGCTTGACGCCGACGGGGCCGGGCGGGCGGCTTTCCTGCCCCGCCTCATGGAGGCCGGGGTGCGCATCACCAGCATGGGCAACCTATACCTGTCCGAAGCCCACACCGAGGCGGTGGTGGACGAGACGGTCGAGCGTTTCGACTCCGCCCTCGGGTCGTTCCTGGCGGCGTAGGCGGCGGATGAGCGGGGCGCCCGAAGCGGCGGCGGAGCCCTTCGTCCAGACCGTCAGGGGGCCGGCGCCGGCCTCCCAACTCGGCGTCACGCTGACCCATGAACACCTGATGATCGACCTCCGCTGCAACTGGAGGCCGTCGGAGGATCCCGAGGCGGCTTTCCTCCCGGTGGCCGCCGAGAGGCTGGGCCGCATCCGCGCCAATCCGTTGGCGGTGCGGGACAACCTGCTGATCGACGAGCCGTGGGTGATGGCCGGTGAGCTGTCCGCCTACAAGGAGGCGGGCGGGGCCTCCGTGGTGGATGCGACGCCTCCCGGGCTGGGCCGCGACCCCCGCACCCTGGAGTGGCTGTCCGTCCAGACGGGGGTGAACATAGTGGCGGGGTGCGGCTACTACACCGAGGCCTCCCACCCGCCGGGTTTGGAGGTCAGAACGGTGGAGAATCTGGCCGCCGAGATGATCCGCGACCTCACCGAGGGCATGGACGGCTCAGCCCTGCGGGCCGGAGTGATAGGCGAGATAGGGGTGACGGCCTTTCCGATGCGCCCCTCCGAGCGCAAGGTGCTCCGGGCGGCGGCGCTGGCCCAGCAGGAGACCGGGTGCGCCGTCATCGCCCATTCGGCGGCGGGCGCCGAGTCTCCCTTCGAAGTGCTGGAGGTGCTGGCCGCGGCCGGCGCCGATCTGAGCCGGGTGATCCAGAGCCATCTCGACGACCGGTTCCGCGCCGACCTGGACAAGTTCCGGCGGGCGGCCGGCATGGGAGCGAACTTCGGCCTCGACACCTTCGGGCGGGAGCTCTACTACGAATCCCGGGACCGTCAGCACCCCAGCGACGAGGCGCGGGTAGAGACGGTTTTACTGCTGTTGGAAGCGGGGTTGATCGATCACATCCTGGCATCCCAAGACATCTGCTTCAAGCACGAGCTGAGCAAATACGGCGGCCACGGATACGATCATTTCCTCCGCCGCATAGCCCCGCGGCTCCGCCGCCGGGGGGTTTCCAACGGCGAGATCGACCGGATGCTGCGTGTAAACCCCGCCCGGGTGCTCGCCGGGCTTTGATCCGTTCGACCAGAGAACGTCGGCGCCCACAGGTTCGTCCGGGCGGCTGCGAGCGTCGCGCACCCGGTTCGTTCAGGTGGATTTGTTGGCCTCTCGGTTGTGAGATTGGGGCGGGGGAGTTTTTTCGCTTGCGTCTGCTGTTGGGTTGGTGTAGGATGAAGCGATGGCGAACGGCCGGAGACCGAGAGCGCCTGGGGGCGGGGCGGGCCGGCGGCGCTCGGGGTGGTTGGCGCGGGCGGCCCGTTGGGTGGCGGCGGGGGTTGTGGTGGTGGGCTTGGGGGCGGCGGTTGCTGATTCGGATCCGGTTGGGTCGTTCGTTGCCGGGGTCGATGTTTCTGGGGGTGATGGGGGTGGGTCGGTCGGGTATCTTGCTCCGGTGTCGGCGAAGTTGGCCGGGTCGGGGGTGATAACTGCGAGTCATCACATCCGGTCGGATGGTTCTTGCAGTTATGGCCGGTGGAGTGATGGGAGTTGCCGGGCGTGTCCGGCCGGGCAGGTGTGGAGGACGGGCCGGGGGTGTGTGAGGGCTGAGAGTTCAAGGTCGTGTTCTTCGGGTAATAAGTATTTTCCTGAGTATAGGAGGTGCCGTCGGACCATCTGCCCGCATGGGCGTACGACTACTGGTTATTGCCGATCTGCTCCTGCTCCTACCACGACCCGGCCGCCTACGACAACGGCGGCTACCACTACAACAGTTCGGTCTACTACAACAACAATCCGGCCTACTACAACAACGGCAGCCACTACCACCACTACCACCACTACCACGACAACTGTTCCGGCTTCTTGTCCGTTCGAACAGCGGCCGGATGGGTCTTGTCGGGCTTGCCGCGAACTGGATGAGTATCATGATGGGACGACGGGGTGTGTCAAGAAGATTTCGCCTGCGCCGGGTGATCCTAAGTGCCGGGTGGAGGGGGAGGTGTATTACAGCGGTTACAGTAAGTGTCTTCCTTCGAGTTGTGATCATGGTCGTACTTCCAGTGGTGAATGCAGGCCGTCTCCTCCGGCTGTTCCGTCAGGGGTGGTGGCGGATGGGGACAGTCGGGGTTTGTATCCGACGGAGCCCGAGTCTCCTCCTGTTAATGGGCAGATTGTGGTGAGTTGGTCTGCTGTGCCTGGTGCTACTGGTTATGTGGTTAGTTATGCGTTGGATTCTTCGTCGTTGTCTTGGAGAGAGCGGTCTGTTTCTGGTACATCGGTGACTTTGGGCCAGTCTTCTGGTATATTGTTGGATAATTTGTATCGTATCAGGGTAAAGGCTGTTAATGGTACCGGCGGGTCAGGTTGGTCGGATACAGCGTTTTCGTTTCCGACTTATACGCCGGTTATGAGGGGTGATAGTGTTGGTGTTATTCCTATTGATGGTTATCGTCCGACTGCTAGTTATGGTTATGTTTTGTGTACAAATACTGCGCCGGTGTCTGCTGAATTGAATAAGCTTGTAGCGTCTAATCCTGCTTTGACGAGAGATATTTGGCAAAAAATCATAACGGATGGAATAGAGATTTGGGATACTAAAGTCGGGTATATAACGGTTGATGTTCCTGAGGTGCGTAGGTGCTCTGAAGAGGACTTGGATATATCAGATCGAGATATAAGTATCAGCCTTGTGACTTTAATACCACACAATAGTGACGATTTTTGCTCTGAAGGAGCCAGTGGCTGTGCTTATTACCATCATATTGATGGACAACTAGGCAAGGTAGCCATTTACATCAGAAATAATAAACAGCTTACTCCCTTTAGCTGTTCGCAATTATCGAGACTGGTTGTACATGAATCCGGTCATGCCTTTGGTCTTGGTGACCATTACAGTCTTGTGTATTCTTCTATCATGTTTGGCTTAGATTTTATTCTTAATGTCTGCCGTCCGTCGGAGTATGATATTGGTGCTATGAAAGCAATATATCAATCACGGCCCGTGTCCACTGCTACCCAGTCTCCTGAGGCAGGCTCTACCGGGACAGCTACCAACGCACATTCTACGTCCACTACTACCACTACCAAATCTACTACGGTCTTTTCAACTACTTCATCCACGACCGCACCTACTACAACTACTACCGCATCGTCTACACCTACCACAGTTGCGGCGACGGCGACTACAGCCAATGCATCATCTACAACAACGACAACGTTAAGCTCCAGGCTGGTTACCGTATGGCAAATCGAAACCCGGCCTTCCAAGTTCGATACCGCACACCGCGAAGTTGAGTTTGCGCTCACGAGTGGGAACACCTTCACCTACGCTGGACGAACTTACACTATCAGCTCGATCAAGACCTACAATCGCGCCCCTCGTATCCAAGCCACTCCTGACCTTGAGGACCACGAGCTTCCCGGTGGGACGCTGATCCGGTTCTGGCCGGTCGATACCCCCAGCAGTGTTCAGACCATCCGGCTTTCCGACGGAAACGAGATGCCGAGCGATCACCGATGGGACGTGATCTGGCCCAGCGCCCGTTATCCGATCGATCTCTATCGGAACACGACATGGCACATCGACCTGACCATCCCCTCCGAGTCCGGGTCTTAGCCCGCCCTGGATTGGTTCGCCGTCCCTCGGCGGGATGGAGATATTGTTGTGTCTTGGTGTTATCCGTGGCATCGGGCTGTGGGATGTGGTCTAGGTATTCGACAAGGGAGGAGAACAATGATGAAGGTGCGTAGAGCCGTCGAAAGGTTAGCCCCCTTTTTGGTGTTGTTCTTCGCTTTGCAGTCTTGTAGTGCTGAGATGAGAGATGCACCGTTTTCTGATGCGGAGGAGCTATCGAAGGAATCTGCTGTGGTAAGCCGGGTTGCGACGGTCTCTTCTGTTACTCCTATGAGTCTGGCTGGTAGGGAGGTGCTGGATGAACCGTTGTCGTTCTCCTCTACTAGTGCGGTCTCTGGGTCTGAATCAGGTTATATACCGGCGGCGATGGAGCGCCAGCCAGTAGCGTATCTGGAGGAAGTTGTACCTCCGTGTACTCCTGTTGTTGCCTCCGGAAAGGATCCATGCTATCAGGTTGTTCCGGCTGTTGTGGAGTCAGTCAGCACTCCAGGAGGAATCCGTAGATGGTCCGCTGAGGGTGTGCCCACTTTCGACGGTGTATTGTTAGGTAGAGCAGTACCAGGAACAGGAGTTCATCCTGCTAATGTTCCTCATATAGCAATCAGAGGGGCAGTGCAGAATGGTACCACTCGATGCGAGCTGTATCCTTACAATAGGTTATCTTATCGCAACCCGTTGTTTACCAAGGGATTGCGATATTATTATTGCTTTGCCGATATTTCCGTGCGCGAATATATTATAGGGGAAGGGCCAGATGAACTTACAGTTATTATGCATCGTGAAATAGTGTGGATTAGCCGTGAACAGTTTGCGGATTGGCTGAATATCAAGGATAAATTCGTGGTGGATATGCTTGAAGATCCCCAATCAAGGACATCGGCGGTATACGAAGGAAAAGAAATGGTATTGTTGCTTGATATACCGCTCACTATTGCCGTGGAATCATGGTCTCGTAAAGGGTCCTGGGGGACCGTGTGGTTTCTGCAACGGAATGATGAAGGTGAAATCCGAGCTTTGGAGCAGGATATAGAGTTGGCCCAGATATATAAGCAGATTGACTCGGATTTTCTTTTATCCGAGTTTGATCTTCCTTTGTCCGAATTGGTGGAGCGGATCAAAGAGGCCGCGGAGAACAGGGCGGTGGTTACAGAGGGTCGGATCGGTCTAGACTCCACTCTGCCGTTACTAGTGACCGACGCCAACAGGCTACAGGATTTCTACGGAGCGGTAGGTGCAGTGTATGAGGGGGATGACGCTACGGTGTTGCCGCCTCCGGTTCCCGGCGGGGACGAACCCGAGCAGGATCCCACCCAGACGGACGTAGAGGAACCGGTCCCGGTTCCTCCGGTCCCGGGTGAGGAAGAGACTGCTCCTCCGCCTGTCGATGATGCTGTTGCGACGTCTACCAGCACCATGACGCAGCCGCAGGCCGGGGACGCTGCTACGTCGTCTACTGCCGTTACTACTACTGCGCCGCCGCAGGCGGAGGAAGCGGCCCCGCCCGCGGCGAGGACCACTCTGCCGGAGGCGGGTTCTGATACGACGGTTCCGGCGGTGGATACGGGTACCACCCGCCCGCAGGTCGAGGACGCGGCTTCTTCCACGACCAGCACCACAGAGCCCTCCGATGACGAAGACGCGGCCCTGCCGGAGGAAGGGGATGAGTTGCCGACGCCGACCGGGACTACCCTGTCTTCGGACGATGGGGGCGGCGCGGGTCCGGCGGTCGGTGACGACGCCGGGGTGGGAACGGGACAGTAGCCTCCGAAGCGGCACGAAATTTCCGAGCTGGCCGCCGATGGCCCATCCTCGGCGGGATGGAGGTATTGTTGTGTCTCGGTGTTATCCGAGCATTGAGCTGTGGATGCGGTTCAGGTATTCGGCAAGGGAGGAGAACAATGATCAAAGAGCGTAGAGCCGTCGAAGTGTTAGCCTCCTTTTTGGTGTTGGTCTTCGTTTTGCAGTCTTGTAGTGCTGAGGTGAAGAATGCGCCGGTTTCTGATGCGGGTGATTCGTTGGAGGGCCCTGTTGTTGTGGTGAGCCCAGCTACGGCAATTTCTTCTTCTTCTTCTTCTTCTTCTTCTTCTTCTTTGATTGAATCGTCACCATCGACTCTGCCGAGTTTACCAGAGGGCGAAGAGGCGGTGGATGAGTCGTCGCCTTCTTCGCCGGTGACCAGGGCATCTGTGACGGCTGAATCGGGGTACACGCCAGCGGCGATGGAACGCAGGCCGGTGTCGTATTTGCAGGAGGTCGTTTCTCCGTGTCTTCCTGTTGACAGGTCGGGGCAGGATCCGTGTCAAGGTTCTCCTGTCCTACTTACTGGTGCTTCATCGAGTAGCAGTTGGTTGCTTGATGAACTACCTGCGTTTGATGATATTATGTTGGGTAATCTGGTAGGTAGATATGTTCCTGCTGTTGTCCCTCATATAGTGATCCGGGGGTTGGTGCAACCGGATACTACACGATGCGAGCTTTATTGGGTTGAGGCTTTTGCATATAGAAACCTGCCGCCAGCCGGTTATGCCTATTTTTGTTTTGCTGAAGTTTCGGTACACGAGTATATAATAGGAGAAGGACCGGCCCAGATTACAGTCGCTATGCATCGAGAACCGATCTTTCTTACCCCTCAGCAAGCGGCGGATTGGTCTAATATAAGAGAATGGATGGTGCCTGGGGTGCTTGGTGATCCAGGGTTGAGAACAGCGGCAGCATATGAAGGGAAGGAAATGGTGTTGTTCCTGCGCATCCCTATCGCTGCAGGTTTAGAATCATGGGCACTTAGCGGGTGGTGGGGTAACACATGGTTCCTGCAACGGAATGAAGAAGGCGAAATACGAGCCTTGGAACAAGATTACAACGTGGCCCGGACCGATAAACTGCGCAGCCAACTTGATCTTCCTTTGTCAGAGCTGGTAGAACGGATCAAAAAGGCGGCAGAGAACAGAGCGGTGGTTACAGAGGGGCGGATCGGTTTAGACTCCGCTCTGCCGATGCTGGTGACCGATGCCAACCGGCTGCAGAATTTCTATGTGTCGGCGGGTGCGGTGTATGAGGGGGATGACGCTCCGGTGTTGCCGCCGCCGGTTCCCGGCGGGGACGAGCCCGAGCAGGATCCCACCCAGACGGATGTAGAGGAACCAGTCCCGGTTCCTCCGGTCCCGGGTGAGGAAGAGACTTCTCCTCCGCCCGTCGATGATGTTGTTACGACGTCTACCAGCACCACGACGGAGCCGCAGGCCGGGGACGCTGCTACGTCGTCTACTGCCGTTACTACTACCACGATGCAGCCGCAGGCGGAGGAAGCGGCCCCGCCAACGACGGGGACCACTCTGCCGGAGGCGGGTTCTGATACGACGGTTCCGGCGGTGGATACGGGTACTACCCAACCGCAGGCCGAGGGTGCGGCTTCCTCCACGGCCAGCACCACACAGCCCCCGGATGACGAAGACGCGGCCCTGCCGGAGGAAGGAGATGAGTTGCCGACGCCGACCGGGACCACTCGGCCTTCGGACGATGGGGGCGGCGCGGGTCCAGCGGTCGGTGACGACGCCGGAGTGGGAACGGGACAGTAGCCTCCGAAGCGGCACGAAATTCCGAGCTGGCCGCCGATGGCCCATCCTCGGCGGGATGGAGGTATTGTGGCTCTTCGGATTTCAGGGGGGAGTGAGGGTGGGGAGCAGCTTCCAGTTGGGCTTCCCGGCGTAGAGCAGAGCCCGGATCCGGTAGTTGGCGAAGTTCCGGAACCCGAACCCGACGCGTTTGATTCGTTTGATGAGATTGTTGACGGCTTCGGTGGCTGCGTTGGTGTAACGGGCGTGATGCCAGTTGGTGATCTGGGTATGCCAGCGGGCGAGGGTCCGGCCGAGCTGGTTGACCTCCGGCGGGCAGGACTCGTGCTGAAGGTCGGAAGCGAGCTGCCGGCAGTACCGGTCGGCAACGTCGGGTTCGTCGATGTCGTAGACACTGCGGACTGTTTCCTTGGCGTGCCAGGCCGTCCGGACTTCGCCGTGGGGGTCTCCGGCGTCGAGGAGGCCCCGCAGGCGGGCTTCGCCGCTGGTGTCGAGCCGTTCCGAAGCAAGGGTGAGCAGCCGCCGGATCTGATACAAGGGATCTCCTCTCCGTCCCCGGTGTCCGAGGGTTTCCTGTTGGGTGCGGCGGCGCACCTGGTCGAGGCGGTCGTTGGCCAACCGCACCACATGGAACGGATCGGCGATTTGGCGGGCGTGGGGCAGCACTTGGTTGTAGGCCGCCCGATACGGGCTGGAGAGGTCCAACACCGCCCAGCGGATCTGTTCCAACCATTCTTTTGGTTGTTCCTGCAGCCACCCCGCGGCTGAACGGGCGTCTCTGCCTGGGACAACGTCTAGCAGCTGCCCTCCTCCGACGTCTACCACCGAAGTCGCCCAGACCCTTCCCAGACGGCGGCCCCGCCGCAGGAACAGGGTCTCGTCCAGGCCCAGAGCCTCCACCCGGCCTACCCGATCATGGTCGGCTTCCAACAAAGCAGCGCCCCAACGGGTTACCTCCTTGTTGACGGTATGCCAGTCACAACCCAACTCTCTGGCCACTTCCTCAACAGCGCGGCCGGCCTGGCCGACTTGCTTGGTCGCCCACCGAGCCGCCCGGGTGGTCAGCAACGCCCGCTCAGGGGCGATCTCGGGGTTCTGTTCAGTGAACGACCCCACCCCGCACTCCGGGTTGGGGCACTCCCAGCGGTGTTTCCGCCAGCTCAGACGGGCGGGCCGCCCGAACGAGGGAAGATCAACCAGCTCCACCACTCGGGTGCCTTTCGACCACAGAGGGCCTCCGCAGCCGGGGCACCGCGGGCGGGGCGCCCGGCAGCGGACCTCGACCTCGACGCCCCCGCCGAGGGGTTCACCCACCCCCGCGACGTCGACTTCTTCTAATCCGACCAACACCTCGCACATGCGCGTAGGATTGCGTTCCACAGGGGTCCTCCTCACTCGGGGATGCCTTTCAAGCGTCCGATTATGGAGGACCCCACCCCCGATCCCGTGGATTCCCACCGTCCGTCAGAGGACCTGCCCGTCCTCTACTCCCCCCTCATTTCCGAAGAGCCGGTATTGTTGTGTCTTGGTGTTATCCGTGGCATCGGGCTGTGGGATGTGGTCCAGGTATTCGGCAAGGGAGGAGAACAATGATAAGAGAGCGTAGAGCCGTCGAAAGGTTAGCCGTTTTTCTGGTGTTGGTCTTCGTTTTGCAGTCTTGTAGTGCTGAGATGGGGGATGCGCCAGGTTCTGAAGTGGAGGAGCCCTTGGAGGAATCCATTGGGGTGAGCCGGGTTGCGGCGGTTTCATCTGTTGCTCCTATGAGTCTGTCTGGTAGGGAGGTAGTGGATGAATCGCCGGTGTCTTCTTTGACTAGTGTGTCCGCTGGGTCTAAATCAGGTTATACACCGGTGGCGATGGAACGCCGGCCGGTGTCGTATTTGCGGGAGGTTGTTCCTCCGTGTCTTCCTTTTGATGAATCCGGGAGAGATCCTTGTTTGCAGGGTGTTCCTGCTCTTCTGAAGTCAGCTGGTGTCTCTGGTAGATGGGTATCCTATGATTACTTACCGACTTTTGATGACATACTCTTAGGAAAAGTAAAAGATGAGGTAGTTCGTGAGATTGTACCTCATATAGCAATAAGAGGGTTAGTGCAGGTTGGTAGCACCCGATGTGACCTATATATGTTCAAGAAATTATCATACGTTACTTACCTATCTGGTGGTCCCCCTTATTATTACTGCTTTGTAGATATCACTGTTCACGATTACATTGTAGGGGAGGGGCCGGATGAACTTACAGTTGCCATGCATCGTGAAGTAGTATATTTGTACCCTGATCAACTTGAGAATTGGCTGAATATAAGAGACGAGTTCGTGATGAATCGGCTTGAGGATCCGCAATCAAGGACAGCAGCGGCATATGAAGGAAGAGAGATGGTGTTGTTGCTTCGTACACCTTATACTACTACCGTAGAAACATTGGCTCGCAGCGGCGAGCTGGGTACTGTGTGGTTTTTGCAACGTGACGGAGAAGATGAAATACGAGCTGTTGACCAGGCTACATGGCTAGTGATCGATGAACTGCAAAGCCACTTTGATCTCCCTTTATCCGAGCTGGAGGAACGGATCAAAAAGGCCGCGGAGAACAGAGCCGTGGTTACGGATGGTCGGATAGGCGTGGATTCTTCTTTGCCGTTGTTGGTGACCGACGCCAATCAGTTGCAGGATTTCTTCGTGTCGGTGGGTGCGGTGTATGAGGGTGATGACGCTACGGTGTTGCCGCCGCCGGTTCCCGGCGGGGACGAGCCCGAGCAGGATCCCACCCAGACGGATGTAGAGGAACCGGTCCCGGTTCCCCCGGTCCCGGGTGAGGAAGAGAATGTTCCCCTGCCCGTCGATGATGCTGTTACGACGTCTACCAGCCCCACGACTCAGCCGCAGGCCGAGGACGTGGCCCCGCCAACGACGGGGACCACTCTGCCGCCGGCGGGTGCTGATACCACGGTTCCGGCGGTGGATACGGGTACCACCCGCCCGCAGGCCGAGGACGCGGCTTCCTCCACGACCAGCACCACAGAGCCCCCGGATGACGACGAAGACGCGGCCCTGCCGGAGGAAGGGGATGAGTTGCCGACGCCGACTGGGACCACCCGGCCTTGGGACGATGGAGGCGGCGCGGGTCCATCGGTCGGTGACGACGCCGGGGTGGGAACGGGACAGTAGCCTCCGACAGAAACGAATTGCAGAGCGGCCACCGATGGTCCATCCTCGGCGGGATGGAGCTATTCTGGTCTTGTTTATCCGTGGCATCGGGCTGTGGGATGTGGTCCAGGTATTCGGCAAGGGAGGCGAACAATGATCAGAGAGCGTAGAGCCATCGAAAGGTTAGTAGCCCTCTTTTTGGTGTTGGTCTTCGCTTTGCAGTCTTGTAGTGCTGAGATGGGGGATGCGCCGAGTTCCGAAGCGGAGGATCCCTTGGAGGAATCCGTTGGGGTGAGCCGGGTTGCGGCGGTCTCGTCTGTTGCTTCTATGAGTCTGTCTGGTAGGGAGGTGGTGGATGAATCGTCGTCGTCCTCCTCTACTAGTGCCGCCAATGGGTCTGAATCGGATTATACACCGGTGGCAATGGAACGCCCGCCGGTGTCGTATTTGCAGGAGGTTGTTCCGCCATGTCTTCCCGTCGATGAATCTAGGAGGGATCCTTGTTTTCGGGGTATTCCTGGTGTTGTGGAGTCTGCTAGTACCTCAGGAGGGATGCGTATATGGGCCATGACGGTATACCCTCTTTCAACGATATATTATTAGGTAAGATAGGACCAGGATTATCTCCTGCTTGGACTCCTCATATAGCAATCAGAGGGGCTGTGCAACACGGTACTACTCGATGCGACCTATATCGGTTCAAAGGATTACCTTATCAAAATCCCTTGTTTTCCAAAGGCTTTCGTTATTATTATTGTTTTGTAGATATTGCAGTGCACGAGTATATTGTGGGAGAGGGGCCGGATGAGATTACAGTTGCTATGCATCGTGAAATAGTTTGGATCAGCCGTGAAGAGTTTGAGGATTGGTTGAATATAAGAGATGAGTTTGTGTTGGATGTACTTGAGGATCCACAGTTGAGGACAGCGAAAGTATATGAAGGAAAGGAAATGGTACTGCTACTTCACATACCTGCTACTGTTCTCTTGGAATCATGGACTCTTGGTGGGTGGTGGGGTAACACTTGGTTCCTTCAACGGAATAAAGAAGGCGAAGTCCGAGCCTTGGAGCAGGATATAGGGCTGGCGAGGATTCATAAACAGATTGATCCGGATCTTCCTTTATCCGAGTTTGATCTCCCGTTGTCCGAGTTGGTGGCACGTATCAAAGAAGCCGCGGAGAACAGAGCGGCGGTTACGGAGGGTCGGATCGGTGTGGATACTTCTTTGCCGTTGTTGGTGACCGATGCCAACCGGTTGCAGGATTTCTTCGTGTCGGTGGGTGCGGTGTATGAGGGGGAGGGTGCTACGGTGTTGCCGCCGCCGGTTCCCGGCGGTGGATAAGGAGGCTGTCCAACCGCAGGCCGAGGGTCGGTTGCATCCACGATCAGCAGCACCCAGCAGCCTCGGATATGGAGAAGGGCGACCCTGCCGGAGGCAGGGGGTGAGTTGCCTACGGTGCCCGGGGCCATCCTGTCTTCGGACGACGAGGCGGCGCGGCGCGGCGGTCGATGGCGACGCCGGGGTGGGAATGGGTAGGGCCAGGGACTGGGTGTGGTTCGACCTTGAGCGAAATCAAGCGGCGCGGCGCGGATGGTTGGAGCGGAGCGGGCGCTTTCGGTCGGTTACCGGCCCGCGCGCTTTGGTCTTCCTGGTGGATGGTGCGTTCGGGTGATGCGCCCTGCGGCCGGGTTGCGGTCAGGTTCGCGCCGGCAGGCGGGTGCGTTCTCCCCAGGCCCACCAGGCGGCGGCCATCGAGACCGCCCCCAGCCCTGCTGCAACCCATCCCAGCCCGGCGAAACTCCAGTAGTGGAAGATGAAAGCGGCCAGCGCCGCCCCCAGCCCGTAGCCGGCCTGCAGGGGCAGGGCCGTGAAGGTGAGTATCCGCCGCCTGCCTTCCACCTCGACCGACTCGGCCAAAAGCCCCTGGTAGACCACGAACGCGAACCAATGGGCCCACGACCAGACGGCTATCGCCAGCAGGAAGCTCGTTACGCCGCCTGCTCTCACCAGCCACAGGACCGACGCCGCGCCCGCCGCCAGGCTGGCTTGGAGGCCGAGCGGGCGCCCGGCATAGGACAGCCGCCCGGCCAGTATGGAAGCTCCGAACCCCGCCGCTCCGCTCACCGCCAGCGCCGCGCCGCTCAAGACCGCTCCTCCTCCGAGCACCACTTCGGCGTAGGCGCCCACGAACACCCACGGCGCCATGGAACCGATTGCCCAGAGCATTCCCGAGGCGATCCCGATGTAGGCGGTTCGGCTGAACAGGCGGCCGGGCCGCCCCTCCGGCGCCGGTTCCGCATGGTCCGGCCCCCGCTTCGGATAGGAGGCGGCCAGCCCGACTGCGGCCACCGCCGCCACCGCGGCCAGGGCCGCCCGCCAGCCGTAGGCGTCGGTTATCCAGCCCAGCGCCGGCATCAGCACCGAAGCGGCCGGCATCATGGCGGTGAGGACGCCCACCCGCCTCGCCGCGTCGCCGCCGTCGACCACCAGCCCCATCGCTCCGGCCACCAACGCCCCCATGGCGAAGCCGATCGCGGTGCGGGCCGCCAGATGGGCGGGGAGGCCGGGAGCGGCGGCGGCGGCCAGGTTGGCGGCGGCCGCCCCCGCCATGCCCAGCATCAACAGCCGCCGCCGGCGGATGCTCCGTATTCCGAACCAGAAGGCGGCCAGGCCGAACCCCACTTCGGTCATCACGTACAGCCAGGCCCCCGACGAAAGCGCGGCGCCGTACCCCTCGACGGTGGGCGGTGCCAGCAGCGGGATGGAGTCGAAACTCAGGGTCAGCACTCCGAAGGCGGCCAGCGCCGGTACGAGGGAGACGGGGCGGGAGGGGGGCGTCGTCCCGGTCATCTCCGGCAGAGTACCGCCCGCTTCGACCCAGGCAGATCAACCCCGGTCAACCCCGATCGTTCATGCCCCGCGGGCGGGCCGCGCCCGCGCCGGTTCATCAGCCTGTACACCCCAGATCCCGAAGCGGCGGCGTTCGCCGGTTGGCGGCCGGCCCATATCTGACCAGAAATATTTCCACTGGCATCGCCCCAGGTCAAAAGGGATGCGGGCGCTTATTTAATCTGCTCCCCGCTCTCGTGGATTGTCGGAGTCGAGGTAGATTGCGGCGGACATGCCTGAGCCAGGAACGATCCCCGACGCGGCCGCCGCCGACCTCGGCGCCGCCGCAGCGGAGCTGGCGCCGGTCATCCGGGCCGACCTCGAGGAGCTGGTGAGGATCGACTCGGTCAGCGCCCCCGGTTTCGATCCGGGGAGGGTGCGCCGCTGCGCCGAGGCCGCCGCCGCCCAGATGGAAGGGGCCGGCCTTCGAGGGGTGCGGCTGCTGGAGCTGGACGGCGCCCACCCCGCCGTTTACGGGGAGATACCGCCGCCCTCTTCCGAGGCCCCCACCGTCCTGCTGTACGCCCATTACGACGTCCAGCCGGCCGGGCCTCGGGAGCTCTGGAACACGCCCCCCTTCGAGCCGGTCGAGGCGGGCGGGCGGCTCTACGGAAGGGGGTCGGCCGACGACAAATCCGGCGCGGTCATCCACACCGGGGCGGTGCGCGCCCATGGAGGCCGCCCTCCGGTAGGGGTGAAGGTCTTCCTCGAAGGGGAGGAGGAGATCGGTTCCCTCCACCTCGACGGTTTCCTCGCCGCCTACCGCGGTCTGCTGGCCGCCGACGCCATCGTGGTGGCCGACGCCGGCAACTGGGATGTGGGCCAACCTGCTTTCACCACCTCCCTCCGGGGCTTGACCGACTGCGTGATCGAGGTGCGCACCTTGGAGGCCGGAGTTCATTCAGGCCTGTGGGGCGGCGTGTTTCCCGACGCCCTCTCGGTGCTGGTGCGGGCCTTGGCCTCGCTGCACGACGACCAGGGCCGGGCGGCCGTCCCCGGCCTGGCCTCGGGCGGCCGGCCGCCGGTCGAAATCGACGAAGACGCGGCGCGCCGGGCGGCCGGCGCCTTGGAGGGAGTGGAGATGATCGGCGGGGGGTCGATCACCGAACGGCTGTGGCTGGGTCCGGCCGTCTCGATCCTGGCGGTAGACGCCCCTCCGGTGTCCGAAGCCATAAACCAGCTGGCGCCGTCCGCCCGCGCCAAGGTGTCGCTGCGGCTGGCCCCCGGGGACGACCCCGACCGGGCCATGGCCGCCCTCCTCGCCCACTTGGAAGGGGCCGTCCCGTGGGGGGCGGCGGTCGAGGTGACCCCCGGGGCCTCCGCCCATGCCGTCTCTCTCGACACCGCCGGCCCGGCCTACGACGCCTTCCGGGCCGGTTTCCGGCAGGCCTACGGACGCGGGCCCGTCGAAATGGGGGTGGGCGGGTCGATCCCCTTCGTGAAGGCCTTCTCCGACGCCTTCCCCGGCGCCGACCTGCTCCTGACCGGCGCCGCCGATCCGGCCAGCAACATCCACGCCCCCAACGAGAGCCTCCACCTGGGCGAGCTCCGCCGCAGCACACTGGCCGAGGCGGTTGCCCTCCAAGCCTTGCCGGGTGCCGCCCGATGATCAGACGCCGCCGCCGAAGCCGAGCTGGCGCCAAGCCTCGAACAGGACTATCGCGGCCGAGTTGGACAGGTTGAGGCTTCTGCGGCCGGCCAGCATGGGGATGCGCAGCACCTCCGCCACCGACTCGTGGGCCAGCAGCCGGTCGGGGAGGCCGGCGCTCTCGCCGCCGAACAGGAAGGCGTCGCCCTCCTGGTAACGAACTTCCGTGTACCGGCGGGCGCCCTTCCCAGACAGGGCGAACAGGCGGGCGGGCCGGGCCGACTCCAGATAGGCCTCGAAGCCGGAGTGCTCGGCCACCTCCGCGTATTCCCGGTAGTCGAGGCCGGCCCGGCGCAGGCGGGCGTCGTCCATGGAGAAACCCAGCGGATGGACGAGGTGGAGGGCGGCCCCCGTGTTGGCGCACAGCCGGATGATGTTTCCGGTGTTGGGCGGTATCTCGGGCCGGTGGAGGACTGCCTGGAACACGGGCAGCCGCCTCAGAACAGGCGCAGATGGTTGGAGGGGGCGCCCCGCAGATCGTCGTAGTCGACCTCGACGCACCGGATGCCCCGGGCCCCGGCCAGCACCTTGGCCTGCTGGGTGATGGCGGTGGCCGCCAGGATCCCCCGCAGCGGGTGCAGGCGGGAATCGTGGCTCAGCCGCTCCAGGTAGCGGGTCAGCTGCTCCACCCCGTCGATCTCGCCCATCCGCTTGATCTCCACCGCCACGGTGTCCCCGCCGGACGACCGGCACAGTAGATCCACCGGCCCGATGTCGGTGGAATATTCCCGGCGCACCAGCTCCAAGCCCTCCTCGAGGAACTGCGGTTTGGCGGCCAGCAGCTCCTGCAGGTGGGATTCGAGGCCGTCCTTCTCGAGGCCGGGGTCGGCGCCCAGCTCCACTTCCTGCTCGGACAGCAGTTCCTCGATGTGGATGGTCAGCTCCTCCCCCTTGGAGTTGGTGATCAGCCACATGCCCGGTTCCTCCGCCAGGTCGTTGGGGGCGTTCATCCAGTTCAGGGGTTTGTAGGCGCCGCCGTCGGCGTGGATGGCCACGCAGCCGTCGGCCTTCACCATGATGAGGCGGACGGCGGGCGGCAGGTGCGCGCTCAACCTCCCCTTGTAATCGACCGAGCAGCGGGCTATCACCAAGCGCATAGGCCGTCGAGGATAACCACGATCCTTCATGCCCCTGCCCGCGGGCCGCGCCGCCGTCCGCGCCGGTTCGCCGGCCTGCACACGCCAGACCTCGAAGCGGCGGCGCCGCCGGTTGCCGAACGCCCCATAGGTGATTTTCGGCCGTCCTCTGCATCGGGGATGTTCCGACGGCGGCCCTGACCGTCGGGCCGGCGGATAGGGTGATCACCCACCTGCGAATTGTCATATAGTGAGATTCAACGATATTTTTCTTATCTCAACGAGCTCATTTGGGTGTTCGGAGGCGCCTTTCCCCTCCCCGGATCCCCCGAAGGCGGCCCTGATAGTTTGCGGTGTTCCGTATCCTCAGGCCCGAAATCATCTGCTCGATTTTCGAAAGGGTTGAGATGAACCAGAATCATGCGGCGGCTCGAGCCGAGGGCGTAACCAAGGTGTACGGCTGGGGAGACACCCGGGTCACCGCCCTCGACGAGGTCGACGTCTCGTTCAGCCGCGGCGAGTACACAGCCGTGATGGGGCCCTCGGGCTCAGGCAAGTCGACCCTCATGCACTGCATGGCGGGCCTCGACGAGGTGACCGACGGATCGGTCTACGTAGGAGATCTCGAACTCTCCACCTTGAACGACCGGCAGCTGACCAAGCTTCGCCGCGAGCGGGTCGGCTTCATCTTCCAGACCTTCAACCTGGTTCCCACCCTGACCGCCCGGGAGAACATAACCCTCCCCCTCGACCTGGCCGGTCGGAAGGTCGATTCCGAGTGGTTCGACCGGATGATCGAGATACTCGGGATATCCGACCGCCTCGGCCACCGCCCCAAGGAGCTGTCGGGCGGCCAGCAGCAGCGGGTGGCGGCGGCGCGGGCGCTGTGCTCCCGGCCCGATCTGATCTTCGCCGACGAACCGACCGGGAACCTGGATTCGAAGGCCGGCGCCGAGCTGCTCGGGTTCTTGGCGGACGCGGTGCGGGAGCACGGCCAGACCATCGTCATGGTCACCCATGACGCGGTGGCGGCCAGCTACTCGGACCGCATTCTGTTCCTGGCCGACGGCCGGGTGGTGGACACGATGACGGACCCGACTCCGGCCAAGGTGCTGGACCGGATCAAGGAACTGGAGCGGTAGATGCTGCGGGTATCACTCAAAGGCGTGTGGGCGTACAAGATACGCCTGGCTCTCACCGCCCTGGCGATCGTCCTCGGCGTCGGGCTGATCAGCGGGGTCTACGTCTACACGGACACCATCAACAAGGCCTTCGACGGGATATTCACCGACGCCTTCTCGGGGATCGACATCGTGATCGGCGCCGAGTCGGATATAGACGGAGAAGGCGTCTTCATCGACGAGGAGGTCTTCGGGTTGGCCGAGGAGGTCGAAGGCGTCGAGCAGGCCTTTCCGTCCATCCAGGGCCAAGGCGCAGCCGTCTTGGATGCCGAAGGCGGGGTGCTGGGGACCGGGGCGGGGCCTCCGACCTTCGTCGCCAGCATCCTCCCCGGCGAGGCCGGCGGGTTCACGATCGACGAGGGGACCTATCCGTCGGGCGCGGGGGAGGTGGTGCTGGACCGCTCCACGGCCGAACAGGGCGGTTTCGGGGTCGGTTCGCAGGTAACGGTGATCTCCGGGGCCGGCCGCCTGGAACTGACCCTGGCGGGTATTGCGGTCTTCGGCGAGAACAACGACCTGGGCGGCTCCAAGATGGTTCTGTTCGATCTTCCCACCGCCCAGATGGTCCTGCAGCGGCCCGGACAGCTGTCCGGGGGTTCGATCCAGGTCGTACCCGGGGCCTCGGTCGACGATGTGATAGCCCGCATCGACGCCCTGATGCCCGAAAATGTCACGGTGTCGTCGGGCCAGGCCACAGCCGAGGAACAGGCCGCCGACCTCCAAGGCCAGCTCTCCTCCTTCACCGTGTTCCTGTCGGTGTTCGGGTGGGTGGCCCTGTTCGTCGGATCGCTGTTGATCTACAACACCTTCAGGATCGTGGTGGGCCAGCGGACCAGGGAGCTGGCGCTGCTGCGGGCGCTGGGCGCCGGACGGCGCCAGGTGATGGGAATCATGCTTTTCGAGGCGGCGTTGATCGGTCTGGCGGGTGCGCTCCTCGGCGTGGGATTCGGCGTTCTGCTCGCCATGGGGCTCCAGTGGGCCCTGCCCTTGATCGGGCTGGACATGCCGTCCGCCTCGTTGTCCATCCAGACGCGCACCGTGGTCGTAGGCCTGGCGGCGGGTCTGGGAATCACCCTGATCTCCGCGATCGTCCCCGCCTACCGCGCCTCCAAGATCGCGGTGATGGCGGCTCTCCGGGAGGACGCGGCCTCTGCGCCCCGCCCCGGCTACCTCCGCCGGGTGCTGGCGGGATCCGCCGTGCTGGCCCTGGGGCTGGCGGCCCTCCTGTTCGGGCTGTTCGGAGACACCGGTTCCGGGCCCAGCCCCTTGGTCTATGTAGGGACCGGGGTGGCGGTGATCTTCATGGGGATCTTCGTGTTGAGCCCCTTGGCCGCCCAGCCGACGACCAACCTCCTCGGCTATCTGTTCGAGCGGCTCACCGGCGCGCCCGGCAGGTTGGCCCGGCGCAACGCCATGCGGAGCCCCCGCCGGACGGCCGCCACCGCCGCGGCGGTCATGATCAGCATCACGCTGGTCGCCCTGGCGTCGACCCTCACCGGCTCTATCCGCGGAACCATCGACGACATCCTGGCCAACGGCATAGACGCCGAGGTGGTCGTCCAACCGGCCGGCCAGTTCTCCGACGTGTCCGGGTTCACTACCGAGGTCGCCGAGCGTCTGGAGGGGGTGGAAGAGGCGGCCGATTTCACCCAGAGGCAGACCGGCTGGGGAAGAATCACCACCGAGACGGTCGACGCGTCCGGCGCCGCGACCGAGGTCGTCTCCAATATTCAGATCACGGGCGCCCGGCCCAACCTGGCCGAGTTCCTGCTGCCGGACAGCTCCGCGGGGACGCTGCAGCCCGGGCCCGGCGAGGTGATGATGGAGACGGCCCTCGCCGACAACCACGGTTTCGAGCTGGGCGACACCGTGATGCTGGAGTTCGAGCAGACGGGGGAACAGCCCTTCGTCTTGGCGGGAACGGCGGAAGGCCGCGCCTGGACGGGCTTGGTCGCCGTGCCCTCCGACGATTGGGTCGCGCAGTTCGGCGTCGAGGTGGATTCGCGGATCGACGTGAAAGCGGCGGAAGGCGTATCCGCCGATGAACTCAAAGGCGCTATCGAGCCGCTGCTCGCCGACCTGCCGAACGTGGCGGTCCTGACCATGGCCGATCAGCAGAGTCAGGCCGAGTCCCAGCTGAACAGTCTGCTCAACCTGATTCTGGCCCTGCTGGCGCTGACCGTGGTGATCGGGATGCTGGGGGTGACCAACACCATGGCCCTCTCGGTGTTCGAGCGCACCCGCGAGATCGGGCTGCTGCGGGCGGTGGGGTTCACCCGCCGGGCGACCCGCCGCATGGTCCGGGCGGAGGCGTCCATCGTTTCGGTGTTCGGGTCTCTGATGGGGGTCGGACTGGGGATATTCTTCGGCTGGGTGCTCATCAGGGCGCTGGAGGACTTCGGGCTTTCGGTCTTCGTCATCCCCTGGCTGCCGTCGTCGGCCTCGGTGGCGGGGGTGCTGGGCAGCCTGGTGTTCTGGCTGGCGGCTACCGGAGTGCTGGGGATCCTCTTCGCCGTCTATCCGGCCCGCCGGGCCGCCAAGCTCAACATCATCGAGGCCATCGCCCACCTGTAACCAGGTTGATCCGCGTCCGGGGCCTTGCCCCGGGCGGGGTTCACGGGGAGTCGCAGGGCGCCGGCCGCTTGGTGGGCAGCCGGAGGATGTAGACGATCAGCCCCGCCGCCAGCGCCGCCAGCAGGATTCGGGCCGCCGTCAGGTCCACCGCGAAGGTGATGGTCACCGAGAAGGTCAGGGTGATGGCCGCCGCCGCCCACGCCTTCAGCCGCACCGTGAACCCCCGCCCGGCCCGCCAGTCCCCGACGACGGGGCCGAAGATGCGGTGTTCACACAGCCAGCGGTCGAACCGCTCCGAGGATATCGAGAATAGGAAGGCCGCCAGCAGGATCGGCCCGGTGGTGGGGACGAGCGGGAGGGCGATCCCCGCAAACCCGATTCCCACGAACAACCAGCCTATACCCATCAGCATGATCCGCAGTGAGCGTCGTTGGACGAGCTTGGCCATGAGCAAATTGTAAACGGCGCAGACCGTTGTCCATAGTCGGAAAAAATGGGGTTGAAACGCCTATGGAACAATGCCTTCAGGTCAGAGGCGATGGATAGTCGGAAAAACCAAAGACTGTCCAAGCAACGGTTTTGCAAGAGGATCAAGGGGCGGGGATAGGTTTACGCCGCCCGGCCCCTGCGGCGGCAAGGAACCCCGCGGCCGCCCCGCCGTCAGGATGCCGCCCTGCGCCGGCGGCCGTCGGACGGCGCCGCCGCGCTCTTCCGCCCGCCTCCTTCCGCCCGTTGCCGCCGGCAGGGGTCTCCGGCCTCTGCCGCTCGCCGGGTGGTAATCTTTCGGCCATGACGTTCGAACGCAAGAATTGGATCGCCTCTGATCGGTTCATCCCCGCCAAGTTCGTCCGCCCGGCCCTGCGCCTCACGCAGATATCCGCCGCTTCAGGGGTGGTGTTGGTGGCGGCGGCGGTCATCGCCATGCTCTGGGCGAACCTCTCGGTGTTCGGCAGCGCCTACCATGATTTCTGGGAGGGCGCCTCCTTGGACGTCGGCATCGGTCCGATCCACTTCGAGTTGACCCTCAAGGAGGTGGTCAACGACGGGCTGATGACCGTCTTCTTCTTCGTCATGGGCCTCGAGATCAAGCGGGCGCTGGTCATGGGCGAGCTGCGCGATCCCCGCAAGGCCCTCCTGCCGGTGGTGGCCGCCCTGGGGGGCATGATCCTGCCCGGCCTCATCTTCGCCGGATTGAACAGCGGCGACCCTGCCCTCCTGCGGGGATGGGGCATTCCGATGGCCACCGACATCGCCTTCTCGCTCGGCATCCTCACCCTGCTGGGCAGACGGGCGCCGATCGGGGCGCGGCTGTTCCTGCTGGCGGTGGCCATAGTCGACGACATCGGCGCCCTGCTGGTCATCGCCGTTTTCTACACCGCCGAGCTCAACTTCGGTTACCTGGCGCTGGGGATAGGGGCGCTGGCGCTGTCGGCGGTCGGGAAACAGATCAACATCCGCTCCTTCGTCTTCTACATACCGGCGGCGGCGGTCGCCTGGTACGGGTTCCACGAAGCGGGTGTGCATGCCACCCTCGCCGGAGTCGTCCTCGCCTTCATCGTCCCCGCCCGCCCCCTCTACGGATCTGAGGAGTTCGACCGGGCCGCCCAGAGCACCATCGAGCGGCTGCGGGCGATCGAGATGCTCTCCACCCCGCCCGAGGGGGTCGACCCCGAGAAGTGGAGGCAGACCGTCGAGCGGCTTCATGCGATCGATCGGGTCGCGCCGCCCGATCCCAGCTTCCAGGAAAGGGTCGATCACCAGGCTCGTCTGATGTCCGATATCGCTCGGGAGTCGATCGCGCCGCTGAGCCGTCTCGAACACCAGCTGTACAACTGGAGTTCCTTCGTCATCCTCCCGATCTTCGCCTTGGCCAACGCGGGCGTCCGGCTGGCCGGGATAGACCCCGTGGAAGCCGTCTCCTCGAGCGTGGCGCTGGGCGTGATGGCCGGCCTGGTGGCGGGCAAATCGGCGGGGGTGGCCGGATTCGCCTGGTTGATGGTGAGGTTCCGCCTGGCCCGCCTGCCCAAGGGAGTCGGCTGGCGCCACATGATCGGCATCGGCCTGCTGGCGGGCGTGGGCTTCACCGTGGCGCTGTTCATCGCCGAGCTGGCCTACGTCCACGCCGCCGATTCGGTTGCATCCCCCATCGATCTGGCCAAGATAGGCATCTTCGTCGGATCCATTCTGGCCGGCGTCTTGGGCTACCTGGTGCTGCGGACGGTGCCGGCTTCCGACCGCCGGCCTTAGCCGGGCGACCGCCGCAGGCCGAGCGGTGGCTTTCGCCTGCGACGCGGCGGTCGTAGGAGCGGGGCCCAACGGGCTGGCGGCGGCGGTCGTGCTGGCCGAACACGGGCTCAGGGTGCTGGTGCTGGAAGGCAGCGGCGCCGCCGGCGGAGGCGCCCGCACCGAGGAGCTGCCCAGGCCGGGATTCCGCCGCGACGTTTGCTCGGCCTTCCATCCGTTGGGGGCGGCCTCTCCGCTGTTCGCCCGGCTTCCTCTGGAGAAGCTGGGTGTGCGGTGGATCGTCCCCGAGATACAGCTGGCGCACCCTCTCGACGGGGGCCGGGCGGCGGCGCTTTGGCGGTCGCTCGATGAGACCTGCTCCCGCCTCGGCCCGGACGGCGGGCGGTGGCGGCGCTCCGTCCGGGGGATCGCCGAGGGTTGGGGCAGCCTGGGCCCGGCCGTGATGACGCCCCTGCCGGCAAGGCCGTTCCCTCCTCCCTCGCTGGCGGCGGGCCTGCTCCCGGCCGCGGCGGCCGCCAAGAGGTTCCGCTCCGAGCCGGCCAGGGCCCTGTTCGCCGGGCTGGCCGCCCACGCCATGCGCCCCCTCCGGGCGCCGGCCACCGCCGCGGTCGGCTTGGTGCTGGGCGCCCTGGCCCATGTGGGCGGGTGGCCCCTGGCGGCGGGCGGGTCGTCGGCCATCACCCGGGCGCTGGCCTCCCGCCTGGAGTCGTTGGGCGGTGAGGTGCGGACGGATCACCCGGTCCGCAGCCGGGGCGATCTGCCGTCCGCCCGGGTGGTGCTGTTCGACACCCATCCGGCCGCCGCCGCCGATGTGTACGGGGATCGGGCGCCTGTTTCTTTCCGGCGGCGGACCGCCCGGTACCGGCAGGGGCCGGCCGCCTACAAGATCGATTACGCGCTGGACGGCCCCATTCCCTGGGCCGCCCCCGAATGCACCAGGGCCGGGGTCGTCCATGTGGGCGGTGACTATCGAGAAGTTGCGGAGGCTCTCCGGGCGGTCGAGGCGGGCGCCGCCCCCGACCGGCCCTTCGTGTTGGTCGGCCAGCAGAGCCTCTTCGATCCGTCCAGGGCCCCGGCCGGCAAGCACACCGCCTGGGTGTACACCCATGTTCCCGCCGGGTGCGAAGAGCCGATGCAGGGCCGGGTGGAGGCGCAGATCGAGCGGTTCGCCCCCGGCTTCCGCGACCTGGTGCTGGATTCCTGGACCACCTCGCCTCGGGATTTCGAGGCCCGCAACCCCAACTACCGGGGAGGGGACATCGCGGCCGGCGCCTACACCCTCCGCCGGATGCTGGGCCGCCCGGGCCCGGTCCGCAATCCGTACCGCACCGGGATACCGGGGGTGTACCTGTGCTCCGCCGCGACGCCGCCCGGCCCGGGCGTCCACGGCATGTGCGGCGCCAACGCGGCGGCGGCTGTTCTGCGGGACTTGGGCATCGAACGCGGGACGTGAAATTTTTGTCCTGAAAATCCGCGCCGCGATGCTTCGAGCAGGTAACATGCCCATACATGTTGCACCTGGCGATGGATACTGCCCACCTTGATGATGCTGGAGCATCCAGCGGCCTCGCATCTACGCAGACCCGTACCGTGGAGCGATGGGCCCCGACCCTTCCATCCTGCATCCCTCAAGACCTTGAAACGCTGGCTGGATGGGTTGTTGCGGGGTGGGGCCATTCACCTTGTCACACCCCCGTTGTATGTTTACCCATATCGCGCAACAGAGGTGAAGGATGACAGTAACAGCTACTCCAGGGCCGATTTTGCCGCTGGACATCAGGCAACAGGAGGCGGTAATCAAGGAAGGGGATTATCGTGATCTTTTAGATAGCCTGCCGCCTGGAGCAACTGACCTGATACTTACTGATCCACCCTACACTATCAGCCGTTCGACTGGCTTTGCCAAGTTGGGAGAACGTAGTGTCGCTCGGTTTGCAGTGAGCATGGACTTTGGACATTGGGATCATGAAAATATTGATCTTGATGCCCTGTCTGGGGGGATGCTGCGGGCTTTGCGCAAGGGCGGCACTGCTATTGTCTGGTATGATCTTTGGAAGATATCGCATCTCTCTGAGGCTATGGAGCGCGCCGGGTTCAAAATGTTGCGCGTCTTGATTTGGCAAAAGACCAATCCAGTACCTCTCAACATGAAATCTACCTACCTATCCAACAGTCGTGAGATAGCAGTAGTTGGAGTAAAAGGAGGCAAGCCTACTTTCAATGCTCAATACCACAATGGTGTTTATCCCCATCCGATCCCCCGCCATAACGGAAAGCGGATACATCCCACTCAGAAGCCCTTGGACTTGTTTACCCAGTTGGTAAAGGTACATAGTCTTCCTGGAGATCTAGTGGTGGACCCCTTCCTAGGGTCAGGAACCACTGCTGTGGCAGCATTAGAATTAGGCCGTAACTTCTATGGTGGAGACATTGATCCCCACTATGTGAAGGAGGCTCGTCGCCGTGTCAGCGCAGAATAAGCCCTATACGCCTAGGCCTGGAAGTAAACCAGATCTGTTTTTGGAGCTAGCAGATCCTGATGAAAAGGGATTTTCCCGTAAAGTTTATGTAGCGGAGTTTGTGGGTAAATATGAGCGGCTTCAGATGGGCAACGGTGGAGACTGGTGCCGTGATGACGGTGCTCTGGGTAAGCATTATAATATTAAGCGGCATCTTGGAAGAAGGGGGATTGATTATATCCAGTTGCACGGCCGCAAGAAAAAGTCAGATGCTAAACCAATACCCAACCATATTAGAAAGCAAATAAGCATTCGCGATTGTGTAGTGCTTGCGGTCAGTAAGGTTGAAACTGATCACAAAGATGGGCGACGAGACGATCCACGACTTAACGATATCAATAAGGTAATACTTGATGATTTCCAGCCGCTATCAAAGGCGGCAAATACGGCTAAACGGCAACATTGCAAGACATGCAGAAGAACCGGCCAACGTTTTGATGCTACCAAGCTTGGATATTCGGTATCTCAAGTTAGAGGCAACGGAGTATATCGTGGAACTTGTATAGGTTGTTATTGGCATGATCCTATTTTTTTCAACAAGACAGTGAGCTCAGATTTTAAGGGATATTGAACATCAACACCCGTTCAGGCTGGCGTGGTTGATGTGTACAGAGAGAGGATGTCTGCTCCTTCCGGCGGCGGCTCTCCAGGTGTCGGCAGGGGCCCGCCGCCTGTGAGATCGGTTGCGCGCTGGACGGCCCCATTCCCCGGGCCGACCCCGAGCGCACGAGGCCGGGGTCGTCCATGCTGGCGGTGACTACCGAGAAGCGGCGGAGGCTCCCGGGCGTCCACCATGAAGAGGATTCTCTCGTACTGCTGGAGCAGGAAGCCGAAGAAGCATCGGAAGCCGCCGGCAAGATATACGAAGCGGGCCGAGGAGGTGATCTTCGGGCACCCAGTCAGACCGGCCTTGATAACTGCTTACACTGCCTTGTCGAACAGCTTGACATAATCCCGGTACAGAAAGCGGCGGTTGCGCTTCTGATTGGTGGCTTCATGGAGTATACCGTGCTCCACCAACCGGGCGACCAGATTGTTGGCGGTTGCATATGTCGTGCCGATTATTTTCTGGACTTCCCCGACCGAAATATATGGTTGCCGGTAGAGATGCTCGATGATGCGCATGCCGTTGGCACCCGAGCGGCCCAAATGGTTGGCGATTGTCTCCCGGTGGTGCTCGCGTAATATGAGGATGTTGCGCGCCGTGTCGGCGGATTCTATGCTGACTTCTTTGATGCCTTTCAGGAAAAATATCAGCCAGTCCTCCCAAGCGCCGTTGTCTCTTACCCCTTGCAGGCGGTCGTAGTATTCTTGATGATGTTGTTTGAAATAGTGTGAAAGGTAGAGCACCGGTTTCTGCAGGGCCTTCTGTTCACAGAGCATGAAGGTTATGAGCAGGCGGCCCAGCCGTCCGTTGCCGTCCACGAAGGGATGGATCGTCTCGAACTGGGAGTGTACGAGGCCTATTTTGATCAGGAGGGGAAGCGGCGATTCGGCATGGATGAACCGCTCCAGGTTGCTCAGCGCCTCGGAAACCTCATGGGGAGGAGGGGGTACGAAGACAGCATCGGCCAAGAGGGCGCCCTTCGGCCCGATCCAGTTTTGCGTGGTCCGCAGCTCCCCCGGCATCTTGTCATGCCCGCGGACGCCGCTCAGCAGCTCGGCATGGATTTCACGGAGCAGCCGAACGGACAGCGGCAGATCCTCGAGACGCCGAAGGCCGAGGTGCAGGGCGCGAACGTAGTTGAACACCTCGTCCACATCGCGCGGGCGGCCGGGCTGAAACACCTTGGCCTCGGCGGCGAGCACATCATGCAGCGAGCTCTGGGTGCCTTCTATCTGGCTGGAGAGCACCGCCTCTTTGCGGACGTACATCGCGATGAAAAGGTCGGGGTAGGGCAGGGTCGTGATAGAACCTTCGAGCCGTCCGAGGGCGCGGTCGGCCTCCGAGAGAAGGTTCTGAAGCTCGCCCCGCAGCTCGACCGGCGGCTTCGGCGGCAAGGGAGCGGGGATGAAGGCCCGGTAGCCGCTGGGCTGGCGGATGTATCTGCCTGCTCGGGTTTGGCCGGTTGCCATCGGGGATCCTCCGGGGGGCGGGTGGGACTGTTCTCATATTGAACTTTGCCTATAGTATAGCGGGGTGGGGGGTGTCTTGTTGTAGGTTGCCTATAGTATGGCGGGGTGGGGGGTGTCTTGTTGTAGGTTGCCTATAGTATGGCGGGGTGGGGGGTGTCTTGTTGTAGGTTGCCTATAGTATGGCGGGGTGGGGGGTGTCTTGTTGTAGGTTGCCTATAGTATGGCGGGGTGGGGGGTGTCTTGTTGTAGGTTGCCTATAGTATGGCGGGGTGGGGGGTGTCTTGTTGTAGGTTGCCTATAGTATGGCGGGGTGGGGGGTGTCTTGTTGTAGGTTGCCTATAGTATGGATGGACAGAAGGGCGGGATCTACCGGACTCGGCCGTTGCTCGCCGCCGGGGTGCGGGACTGCAGGTAGGCGGCCAAGTGGTCCACCAGGTCGCGGGCGTCGTCCTCTGCCCCGTGGATGAAGCTCGACTTGCGGCGGCGGAGGAAGGTGAGCCCGATCCGGTACATACCGGGCGAACCGGTCACCACCCCGCCGTGGTGGCGCAGCCGGCCCCTGTGGTCCAAGACCGGCACGTCGAGCCATGAGTAGTCGGGCCGGTAACCAGTGGCCCAGAGGACCGTCCGTATCTCTCCTCCTTCGAGGTCGAGGCTCAGAGGCGGCGACTGTTCGACCCGGGTGGGCTCGCAACGGGAGGGGGGGGCGAACCCGCCGTCGAGGCCGCGTTCAGCCACCCACTCGTCGATCGTTGCCAGAAGGCGGTTCATCTTCAGGTCGGCCCGTTTGCACTTGTTGTGGAGACCGCCGGAAAGAAGCGCCTTCCCGTCCCTGACGGCGGCGAGCCGGCCCACCATCTTCACCCCCATGTCCGTCAGGGTGTTCAGGTCGACCATCTTCCGCTCCGGCGTTCCGACCAGCTGCGGGGAGGGAACCCGGCGGGCCCGCACGATGTCGTCCACCTCGTCGAAGCGTTCGTTGCTCAGCCCGACCTCGTCCAGCCACCAGTGGATGTCTTTGCCCCGGTACACCCGGGGCATCCGCACATGCTCCCCGACCGATATCGTCACCGGGCGGCCCGAGCGGTGGATCTCCTCGGCGACCTGAATGCCGGTGGCCGAAGCCCCCACCACCAGCACGCCCCCCTCTCGGAGGTCCGAAGGCCGGCGGTAGTCGAGCGGGTTCACCGAGGCGACCGAGCTCGGAAGGGCGGCGGCGATGGGCGGCACCTTCGGGAGGTTGAACCCCCCGCTGGCCATCACCACCGACCGGCACCGCCAGGATCCGCGGTCGGTCACCACCTCGTAGCCCTCGCCGTCCTTGCGCACCGAAAGGACGGTGGTGAGGGTTTCCAATGGCGGATCCGTCAGCGCGGCGTACCGGCTGATGAAGTCCGCCACTTCGGGCATGGTCATGTAACCGTCCGGGTCGCCGCCGTCGTATGGAAGGCCGGGCAGGCAGGTCTTCCAGTTGGGGGTGAGCAGGCGGAGGGAGTCCCAGCGCTCCGTGCGCCACGAGTTGGCAACTTCGCCGCGTTCCAAGACGACGTGGTCGATGGAGCGCGCCGATAGGAAGTAGCTGGCCGCCAGTCCGCTCTGTCCGGCGCCGATTACAACGGCGGTGGTGGTGCGCACCCGGGGGTTCCTCGGTCTGTCAGCCGACGCTGACGCTGACGTTGGTGGGGTTGGTCATGATGTCGAAGACCGCCGAGACCTTCTGCGACTGGGCCACCAGCGCCTCGAGGTCGGCCTGGTCGGCCCCGTCGGCCTCGATCTGGTAGTTGATCCGGACGTCGTTGAACCCGTTGCGGACGTCGGGGTCCGCCCCCAGGATGCCGGCTATGTCCATGTCGGCCTCCACGGTCGCCTTCACCGACCGCAGCTTGATCTCCCGGTTCTCGGCCACTGCGGCCACGCCGGCCGTCAGGCAGCTCGCCAGGCCGACCAGGACGATCTCCACCGGGGTGGCGGCGTTGTCCTCGGCGGCGAACACCAGGGGGTGGTCGGACTCGAAGCCGAAGGTCTTGGTGTGGTCGTGCTCGTCGCCCAGCCCGAAGTAGCCGGTGACGGTCGACCTGCTGTGGGTGCCGCGCAGCCATTCGTTCGACGCCCGCCACACGAACTGGCCGGCCTCGGGGGTTTCGCCGAGGGCCGCCCGGGCCCCCAGCAGGGCCTCGGTGTTGACGCCGTTGATCTCGCCTGTGCTCATAGTTGTCTCTCCTTGGTTCTGTAGTTGCTGTGTGCAGTGCCTGCGCCGTGCGGCCTCTCATCCGTTGCTTCGACAGGGCCGGCGCCTCATGATCGAATGCGGGCGCCTGTTCGTGATGATCGAATGCGGGCGCCTGTTCGTGGGGATGGGAGGCGCGAACGCCGCGGGCCAAGCGCCTTCGTTTTCCTCCCGGGCGGCGGCTCTTGGCTAGAGGCGGTAGGCAGAACCGCCGGGGTGGGCCGCCCGGGAGCCCGGACAACACATATCCCGGCGCGGGGCTGCGGGCGGTAGGTGCGGGGTGCTCATTCCAAGGTCTCCCTTCTCGCTCTTCACGCGCTCCTCGAGCGCCGCGAGCGGGATACCCGCCTCGGCAGACTCATCGATCAGGCATTGGCACCGGCTCTAGACGGTTGCCGCGGCTTCACAGGGCCTGTCCCTCCACCGCTCTGGATGAGCGCGTTGTGTCGGACTATTAGACCACACCCGGCCGCGTATGTCAAGCGGGGCCCTCCGGCGGGGCCGGCCCCCGCCCCCGTCCGGTGTCTGCTTACGGGGAGAACCGAATTAGGCTCGGAGGAGTTCACAGTCAGCATCGAAGAGGGAGGGCGGAGTACAGATGAAGGGATCCAAAGGGGACAGCCGGCCGGAGGCCCTCCGGGAACAATTGTCGACGGGGTTCGCGGAGCTCGGCGACCTGTTGCGCTCCGGGCTGACCGACCTCTCGGACCGGGACGGCCCCGCCCGGGAGGAACTCCGCCAGGCCTGGAGCGATTTCGCCGCCGCCTCTCAGCGCTTGGCTCTGGCCTTGGCCACCACCGTCCGCGATCCCGAGTTGCGGGCCGGGGCCCGCCAGGCCCTGGGGTCGATAGTCGATGCGGTCGGGACCGCCGCCCGGAACGCCGCCGGCCGGGCCCGGCAGGAGCAGCCCGAGGGCGAACAGGCTCAGGAGGCGGAGGACGGGGCAACCGCCGGCGAAGCCGCCCCGATCGACGACGACCGGGCCGATGACGATTCGGCCGATGACGATCCGGCCGATCAGAACCCGCAAAACGAAGATCCGCCGAAGGAGGATCCGGCCCCTGCTGATTCGGCCGGATGAGCGGGCCGGTCGTTTCCTGCGGATGGTTGGCCGAACGCCTCGGCGATCCCGGGATCAGGGTGGTAGACACCCGGTGGTTCCTCGGGGCGCCGGGTGAAGGCCGCCGCCGATACGAGGAGAGCCGCATTCCGGGGGCCGTATACCTGGACGTCGACGAAGACCTGTCCGGGTCCGAGGGGCCGGGCCGGCATCCTCTGCCCGACCCCGAGGCCTTCGCCGAGGCGCTGAGCCGCCGGGGGATCGGCAACCGGCACCGGGCGGCGGTCTACGACCAAGGCCCCGGGTGGGTTGCGGCCCGGCTCTGGTGGATGCTGCGCGATGCGGGCCACGAGCGGGTCAGCGTGCTGGACGGCGGCTTCGCTCTCTGGGCCGGGGCGGGCCTGCCCACCGAATCGGTACCCGAGCCGCCCGCCGCGCCCGCCGTGTTCGAGGCCCGGTCGGGCGCTCTGCCCACCATCGACCGCGACGCGCTCCGGTCCCGGCTGGGGTCGGTCTCGGTGATCGACGCCCGCCCCGCCGACCGCTACCGCGGAGAGGGCGACGCGATGGACCCCGTCGCCGGACACATTCCCACTTCGATCTCGGCGCCGACCGACGGCAACCTCCGGGAGGACGGCACCTTCAAGACGCCGGAGGAGCTGGCGGCCCGCTTCGCCGGGCTGGGCCTCGACCCCTCCTCACCGGCGGTCAGCTCGTGCGGCAGCGGGGTGTCCGCCTGCCACAACATCCTGGCGCTGCATCTGGCGGGTTTTCCCGAAGCGGTCCTCTATCCGGGTTCGTGGTCCGACTGGTCGGCCGCCGGTTTCCCCGCCGCCGCAGGCCCTCGGCCGGGCGCCGTTCCGGCTTGACCGGCTCGACCCCGAACTCCAACCAGTAAGGGTATCGTCAGCGGCGGCGGCGGCGGAGGCGGACTCACACAGTCGCAGGGCTCGACCCCGAACTCCAACCAGTAAGGGTATCGTCAGTCCACAGAGGCCGACCAGGAGGTCCGGAGAATCATGACCGGTTGGGTTACATTGGGCACCGGCGAAAGACGGGCGCTGGCGGGTTTCGATCGGCGTCTGGCCGCCCGGGTCATCGACTGGATCCTGATCGGCGCCGCCGTCTATCTGCTGTGGCTGCCTTTCTCGTCTCGGGTCAGCGGCTGGTTCGGGGTCTTGTTCTATCTCGCCCTGATCTGCCTGATCCTGGGCATCGCCTACGAGGTGGTGTTGACCGCCCTCTTCGGACAGACCCTGGGCAAGAAAGCCTTTGGCGTGAAGGTGATCAGCGCCGCAGACGGGCGGCCGCCCGGATGGGGCAGATCCCTCGGCCGGTACCTGACCCTCAACCTGGCCAACCTCCTCCCCATCCTGGGCAACGCCGTTACTCTGCTCGTATACCTGTCCCCGGTCTTCTCCGACCTCCTCCAAGGGCTGCACGACAAGGCGGCGGCCACGGTGGTGATCGAGACGCGCCGGCCCGACCCCGGCGGCGGACCTGCGGAGGCCGCCCCGGAGGTTGCGTTGTCGGCGGCGGGCTTGGCGGTTCTCGGCAACGGAGAGCAGCACCGGTTGGCGGGCTTCGGACGCCGGCTGAGCGCCCGGATGCTCGACTTCCTCATCCTCACGATCGCCGCCGCCCTCTTGCTCTTGCTGTGGCTCACCAGATCGGTCGACAGCATCCAGCAGGTCATACAGGATTCACTGCAGCAGCTGTCCACCTCGTTGACGGCTACCGCCGATTCGCTGGGCGGCATGGATCTCACGAGCGGCGGCGCGGTCATGGACACCCTCCGCTCCCTGTGGGATTCACTCCAACAGCTCTGGAGTCTGTTCGTCCAAGCGGTCAACGACGTGCTGTCGGCCTTCGTAACTGCTCTGCGCCGGTTGCTCACAACCCTGATCGGCATTGCCGTCGGGGCAGTTCTCTACGAGATACTCATGATCGGTCTGGCAGGCCGCACCCTGGGCAAGATGATCGTCAGGGTGAAGGTGGTGAGGGCCGCAGACGGGCGGGCGCCCGGGCCGGCGAAGGGGGTCATCCGTTATCTGGCCCTGCACGTCCCGCTCATCTCCCCGCTGATCCATCTCTCGCCCGCCTTCTACGACAGTCGCCGGGGCTGGCACGACCGGGCCGCCTCCACGCTGGTGATCCGGCAGCCGCGGCGGCCCCGCTCGAAACCTGATCCAGAAGAGGCAGAGTGACAAAAACTCTGGCGTACTTGGAGGTTGATGTATGGAGATGATCGTCGATTGGATCACCCTGGGGGTGGTGATAGCCGCAAGCGGTGTCCTTCTGCGTTATTTCAGGATACTCGAGAAGCGGTTGAACCGCGTTGACGCGCGGTTTGACCGCATCGATGAGCGGTTTGAGCGTCAGGATGCCCGCATCGGTGAGCGGTTTGAGCGTCAGGATGCCCGCATCGGTGAGCGGTTTGAGCGTCAGGATGCCCGCATTGATGAGCGGTTTGAGCGTCAGGATGCCCGTCTCGATGCTTTGAGCCGTGAGGTGGCGGCGAACGGCAACGTGCTCACCCGCCTGGTGGGACTCCATGAGGAGCATCCCGAACACCGCCCTGTAGCTGTGGCCGAGTAGCCCAAAGCCCTGCGCGCGCCTGGTGTCGTTCTGGGCATCCACCACCAGGGCGGTTATTGATCACAGGCTCAGGTCCATTACTGATGTTGTCGGTGTTGGTGGGTGGGGTTGTTCCTGTGGTTCGGCAGGCTTGGCGACACGCCAAATTATCCTGGAGAGGAGCAGAACGTGAAGAAGTACCCTGCAATATGTGAAGATAGAAAGCGAGGCGATGAAGTAATTCGTACCGGTGAGGACAACCCTCCCATTCTGGAAGATTTCTGGCGATGGGCCTACTCAAGTTTATTGACCAATGTGTCACGCGGCGTGCTTGCAGAGTTCTTGGTCGCCAACGCGCTAAGTATCGCCGACGGGGATTCTATACGAAATGAATGGGAGCCTTATGACCTCATTAGTCAGAAGGGTACCAAGATTGAAGTGAAAAGTGCATCTTATATTCAAACCTGGGAGCAGGACAAATGTTCAAGAATCAGCTTTAATATAGCAAAGACAATGGAATGGAAACGAAAGGACGGCAAATATAAATATAGTGGGCCCCGAAAGCGTCATAGCCATGTATATGTGTTCTGCCTACTCTTTGAAACTTGTCAAACTAAAATAAACCCCCCTTTGAGCGTCGTTGACCATTGGAAGTTTTACGTAGTCAGCACCTGTAAATTAGATAGTAAATTAGGTAAACAAAAGACGTTGTCGTTATCCAGGCTCGAAGGGCTGGCACGCCAAGTTCGGTATGACGAGTTGAAGAGTGCTGTGGAGGAGGAGAGGGTTGCTGATTCTACTGGCTGAATCTTCTGGGCCGAAATTTTCGACCGCCCAGTAACTACCTGCGATGGGATATAACCGGTTGCCAGCATTTCCTGGTCGGTGTATTGCAGTAGGCGGGCCCCTACTTATCCTCCGACAAGACGGTCCTGGGCCGCGAAGACGGCATCGGGGTCGGTCTCCACGATCAGCACGCTGACGCCGGGGCGGGAGCGCGCCCGCGCCAGCGTTTCGGTGATCCGGTCGGGGGCGGCGCGTTCGGCCGCAACTCCGAACCCGGCGGCCACCGCAGCCAGGTCTTGGCCGTGAGGAGTAACGAAGAGTTCCCGTCCTTCGGCGTAAGCCTCGGCGCCGCCCTCCACGCGGAGCGACTGGAGGTAGGGGAGGAACTCGAATATCGCCCCCCCGCCGTTGTCGAGCACCACTATCGATAGGTCTACATCCAGCCTCCGGGCGGCGGCGAGTGACCCCGCGTCGTGCAGGAAGGTCAGGTCGCCTATCAGGGCGGTTACCCGTTGCCGGAGCGCCAGGGCCGCCCCCGCCGCCGAGGCAATTGCGCCGTCGATCCCGCAGGCGCCCCGGTGGCCGAGGACAAGCGCCGGACAGCCCGCCTCCATCATCGCATCGGCGTGGCGCACCGGCAGGCTGGAGCCGACCCACACGACCGGCTCGGCCTCTAACACCGCCGCGGTGACCGCCTGCTCCGTTTCGGGGTGTTCGGCCCGCTCGATCCGGCGGCGGCGGCTCACCCTTTTCTCGGCGGCCCGCCACGACTCCGTCCATCCGGGGTCGATCTGGGGCGGAGACACGGCTTCCAGCAGAGAGGCGATCGGGTCGCGGAGCAGTTCCGGCCCCGGGGCGGTCCATCGGAAGTCCGGGTCCAGGAAGGCGCAGGGCGCCAGCCCTTCCAGCCAGTTCTGGGCGGCCGCGCCGGTGGAGGCGCCGCCGATGCGGATGACCGCGTCGGGTGTGTGTTCGGCGGCGAAGCCCGCGCTCCGCAGCAACAGTTCACCCGCGGTGATCAGGTTCTCATGGTCGAGAGACCGCAGCCCCGACATCGGATCGGCCAGGATCGGCCAGCCTGCCGCGGACGAGAGCCGGGCGACGGCCGCCTGCTCTGCCGGGTCCGCGGCGCGCGGTCCGGCGGCGATCACCCCCCGCTCCACCTTCTCCATGAAGCGCTGCAGCCGCTCGGCCGAGCGGGCGTCCGCCGGGGGGGCCGGGCAGACCCGCGGCGGCGGCGCCTCGACGGGGGGCGGCCGGTGAGGGGGAGGCTCCAGCGGTTTGTCGAAGGGGATGTTCATGTGGACCGGCCCGGCGTTGGGCTGCCCGGCGGCCCGGAGCAGCCGGTGCGCCTCCTCGCCGACCCAAAGCGGATCGCATTCGTGCGCGACCGGGAGGTTGGCGGCGGCCCGCACCCGGCTTCCGTACAGCCCGATCTGGTCGATGGTCTGGGGGGCGTCCCGGTCGAGGTATCCGGGCGGACGGTCGGCGGTGAGCACCACGAGGGGCGTCCTCGCCCGGTCAGCCTCCGCCACTGCGGGCAGGTAGTTGGCGGCGGCCGTGCCGGAGGTGCAAATCAACGCGGCCGGCCTCCCGGACGCCTTGGCCATGCCGAGGGCGGCGAATCCGGCGGAGCGCTCGTCGAGCACCACCCGCCAGGGGGGGCCGCAGGAGGCGACGGCGAGGGCCAGGGGCGTGGAGCGGGAACCGGGCGATATCACTACTCCTTTCACCTGCCCGGTCCGGAGAGCGGCCGCCAAGGCGTCGGCGGCGGCGTAGGTGCGAAGGCGGCGGCCGTTCATCCCGCGCCGGCGCCGTACAGGTGGGGCAGCACCGCGCCGAGTTTCAGGTCGGTCTCCTCCAGCTCCCGCTCCGGCGAGGAGGCTGCCACTATCCCGGCCCCGGCGAACGCCAGGGAGCGGCCGTCTTCGACGAGGCAGCAGCGGAGGGCGACGTGGAACTCGCCGTTTCCGTCCAGGCCGCAGTAGCCGACCGGTCCGGCGTACCACCCCCGGTCGAAGCCCTCGTTCCGGTCGATCCAATCGAGGGCGGCGCCCCCGGGCAGGCCCGCCACGGCGGGGGTGGGATGCAGGGCGCCCGCCGCGTCGAGGACGTTCGTCCCGACGGGGGCGACGGCGCCGACCGGCGCGGCCAGGTGCTGGATGCCGGCCAGGCGCAGCACCCCGGTCGGGGCGGGAGGATCGAGCGCGAAGCCGCCGTCCTCCAGCCGCCGCCGTATTTCATCGTGCACGAGCCGGTGCTCCGCCAGCTCCTTGGGGTCGTTCATGAGGCGTTCGGCGAGGCGGCGGTCCTCGGCGGGGCCGCCGCCCCGGGGGGCGGTCCCGGCCAGCGCCAGCGCGGACACGTTCACGCCGTCCACCCGGGCCAGGAGCTCGGGTGTGGCGCCGCAGAAGACAGGGCCCTCCGCCCCGCCGAAAGCAAAGGCGAATACCGCGCAGGAGCGGTGGGTCTGCCGCAGCGCGGCCAGGAACGGGCCGAGCTCGGGGCGGCCCTTCACCTCCACCCGGCGGGCCAGCACCACCTTTTCGAGCCCGCCGCCCCGAATATTCTTTAGTGCTTTTTCCGCCTTTTCCAGAAAGCCGGGGCCGCCCGGGTCTGCGGCGGCCGGCGGGCGGCTTGGCGGCGGCGGCTCGACCCGGACGGTCTGCAGGGCGGCGGCCCGTTCGATCCGTTCGATCAGGCGGCCGGCTTGGCCGCCGGGGTCGTCCCCCCCGCCGATCAGGGCGGCGGCCACCCATACTCCGGCGCCGCCCCCGCGTTGGATGAGCGCCAGCTCGGGAAGCGTCAGCCGCCCGGGAGGGAATCCCGGCCGCGTTCTATGAGGGTGGAACGAGAAGCCGCCCAGCAGCAGCGGCGTCCGCTCGGCGCCGCCGAAGGCGACCTGATGGGTCCGGGCGGCCAGGTCTCGCAACGCCGCCGAAGCGTCCGCGAACCGGTTCGGTCCGGCTTCGGGGGTGATCGTGTACGCATCGCCGAGGGCCGCTATCGAGAACCCTCGGTCGGGCGATTCCCAGTAGGCGAAGGGCGGCCCGGCTTCGAGCGCCAGGGCGAGCGGATCGGCCTTTCCGGCCGGGGCCGCCAGCGTGACCGCCGACGGGCGCCCCGACACGGCCGCCCGGGCGGCCGCCTTGGCTGTTCGGTCCTCCAAGAGGCGGCGGCCGGTCATCGCCACTCGGCGGAAATGATCAGCCGCCGCCGTCCGGTTTCCTCGACGGCCTCGACCAGGGCCAGGTCATCGGACTCCTCCAAGCGTTCCTTCGTCCGGCCTACCACGGTCTGATGGAAGTGCTGGGCCACCAGCCTGGTCGCATGGGCCACCAGCGCGGCGAACAGGCGGGCGAGGCCCCCTGGGTCGTCGGCCTGGCCGGACCGCACATGCCGGCTGAACAGCTCGATGGCGTCGTCCACCACGCTCTCGACCCCGGTGGCGTGGCGGGCCGCCAGCGCCGCCAGCTCGTCTAGGGGGAACCCGGCCTCCAGCAGAGACATCCCGGCGGCCAGCATCGGCGCCGCATCGGGAGGGAAATGTTCTTCGCCCTCCCCGCCTTCCCCGGCCAGCGGCTCGATCAGTCCGGCCGAAACGGCGATGTCGACCAGGGCCGGCGCCAACCCGGACCGTTCGGCCAGCTCGGCCCTGGTCAGGCCCACCGCCGACCCGGCCAGCGAGGCCAGGAGGGGATGGCCCGACTCGTCCAGCAGCCGCTTGACCTGGGCCAAAGTGAAGCCGTCGTCAGCCAGGGCCCGGATGGTCCGCAGCCTGGTCAGATGGGCCGGCCCGTAGACGGCGGCGCGGCCCTCCCGCCCGGTCGGCGGCAGCAGGCCCATCCCCTGGTAGTAGCGGACGGTGTCCACCCCGACCCCCGCCTCGGCGGCCAGCTCCTCCACCCGGAAGGCGCGCGTCTCGTCGGCCCCAGTCATCACTCTAAGAGTAATCACTCACAATATCTCCACCGTCCGGGTCGGGCTTGGGGCCCCCGCACCTCTTGGTTCCCCCAAGAGGCGGCGCAGAAGTAGCCTGGAGCTGTGAAGAAATCGGAGACCTCCTCGTTCGGCACGGTCAGCCGGGCGGGCCATGACTCCTCGAAGTTCTACGGCGCCAGGCTGTACGAGGGGGCCGCCCCCGCCGACCGCGGCGCTTTGGACCTTCCTTACGAGGAGAACGAGCCCGCGCAGGTGAACGTGATCCACCGGGCCGACAGCAGGAACATGGAGCATCTGCCCGACAGATCCGTCCACCTGATGATCACCTCGCCCCCCTACAACGTCGGGAAGGAATACGACGAAGACCTCTCGTTGTCCGAATACAGGGATTTGTTGGCCGGAGTAACAGCCGAGACTTACAGGACCCTCGTAGTAGGGGGCCGAGCCTGCATCAACATCGCCAACGTCGGCCGTACTCCGTACATACCCTTGCACGCCCATATCATCGAGATCGCCTTGGAGTGCGGATTCCATATGAGAGGCGAGATCATATGGGACAAGGGCGCCAGCGCCGGTTCTTCCTGCGCCTGGGGGAGCTGGAAATCGGCCAGCAACCCGGTGCTGCGGGATGTCCACGAATACATCCTGGTGTTTTCCAAAGGAACCTACCGGCGCCGAACCAAGGACGGAGGCAAGGGGGCGGACAGCATCGAGCGGGATGATTTCTTGGAGTTCACCAAGAGCGTCTGGAAGTTCCCCGCCGCCAGCGCAAAACAGGCCAACCACCCCGCCCCGTTTCCGGTCGAGCTCCCCCGCAGGCTCATCCACCTCTACTCCTTTGAGGGCGATCTGATCCTGGATCCCTTCATGGGGTCGGGCGCCACCGCCGAGGCCGCAGTGCTAGCCGGCCGCCGGTACGTCGGATACGAGATAGAGGGCCGGTATGTCGAACAGGCCCGGGCCAGTTTGGAGAAAGTCGAAAACTCGATGAAACAGGCATCGTTCGACGCAATGCAGCCGCCCAGATAGGTGTGCAGCTAGCTAGGACCGGGCTTCAGCTGGCTCGATCTCCAGGGCTTCTTCTGCTTCTTCTAGGCGTTGGCCGCCCGCCAGGACGGGGGCGAACAGGTCCCCGCGCCGGGATATGCGGTCCCAGACAGTGGCGATGGTGAAGTCGTCGGGGCGGATGCTGCCCAGCTCATCCCATCGAATCGGGGTGGAGACCGGCGCCCCCGGCCGAGGCCGCACCGAATACACGGAGGCGATGGTGGAGCCCGCCCGGTTCTGGCGGGAGTCGATGTACACCTTTCCCTTCCGGTTGGGGATGTATCGGTCCATGGTCACCCCGCCGGGGTCGGCGGCGGCCAGCAGGCGCCCTACTTCTATGACGAAGCGCCGCACCCGGTCGTAGCCGTAGACCGGATCGAACGGCACGTAGACGTGCATCCCCCGGGACCCGGAGGTCTTGGGGTAACCCGCCAACCCCAGATGTTCCAACACCTCTCTGACCAGCCCGGCGGCCGCCGCCGCCTGCTTCCAGCCCGCCCCTTCGGCGGGGTCGAGGTCGAACACCGCGAAGTCGGGCCGGCCGGGGCGCTCCGCCTTCGACAGCCAGGGGTGGATCTCGATGCAGCCCATGTTGGCCAGCCACATGAGCGATTCGGCGTTGCCGGCGGTCACGTAGTCGATCTTTCCCTTGCGGGCCGAGTCGAGCGGGGCGAGCGGCATCCAATCGGGCTGGTGTCCGGGGGCGTTCTTCTCGTAGAAGAAGCCGCCCTCCGCCCCGTCCGGGTAGCGGGCCATCACGATCGCCCGGCCCTCCAGATGGGGGAGCAGCACCTCCGCCGTCAAGGCGTAGTAGGAGATCAGGTCCCCCTTCGTGTAGCCGTCGCCGGGGAAGAACAGCTTGTCCAGGTTGGTGAGGCGCAGCGGAAGGCGGCTTCCGGCCAGGAAGTATCCGTCGGATGTCTCCTCGGCCCGGGGGGTGGCCGGGAACACGGCCCGCCCGCTCCCGACCGCCCTTCCCGCCGCCTCTGCCGGGGGCGCTTCGGCGAGGGCGGTGAGGATGTCCGAGTGGATGGCGTCGTGCGACCGGGCGTCTCGGGATTCGGAGACGACAGTCATCCGCATCCCCGCCTCCCGGGCGGCTTTGACCAGAGGTGCCGCCCGCAGGGTGCCGTCGCCGTAGGGAATATGCCTGATCTCGCCCTTCTCGCCGTACAGGACGTCGCTGAAGTGGGTGTGGAGCGGGTCGATCTTCCAGCCGGGGAAACGTTCGCGCAGGAAGCCGAACACCGCCGCAAAGGCTTCGACCGACCGCAGGCCGCCCCCGCTGAGGGCGTGTACATGGGCCCAGTCGACCACCGGACGGACGAAGGGGAACTCGTCGGACAGCAGGGCGATGTCGCCCAGGCTGCCCATATGGCCCGCCCGCCCGGTCGTCTCGAGGCCGAGGCCCACACCGAGGCCGGCGGTCTTGCCGCCGATCCAGTCGAGGCGCCCGCGCATGCGGTCGATCAGCGTCTCGGGATCCTCCCCCCGCCGGGAACCCAGATGGGCTACCACGATGCGGGCGTCCATCTCCGCCCCCAGCTTGACGGTGTGCTCGACCGCCGCCCGGCACTGTTTGGCCCGGTCTTCGTCCGCAACGGTCAACACCGCGAAATACGGGGCGTGGATGGACAGACGGATCCCCCGGTCGGCCGCCTCCCGGGCGAAGGCGGCGCAGCGGCGCTCCTTCCAGGGAAAGCCCCTGGTGAAGGCCAGCTCGAACGCCTCATGGCCCTTCTCCGCCAAGCGGTCGAGAAACTCCCCGTCGGACATGCCCTGCGGAGGAAGGCCGGAGTACCCGTAGCTGATCACCCTCCGAGCCTATCGCCCGCGGGCCGCCCGCCGAATTACCGGCCCGAAGAGGGCTACCCTGTCGGGCGGGCCTGTAGCTCAGTCGGGAGAGCAGCGGACTTTTAATCCGAAGGTCGCGGGTTCGATCCCCGCCGGGCCCACCTGCCCGACAGAGGAGAAGATGTCATGGCCGGTGAGAAACCCCGCATCGAAGAGAAGACCCGCAAGGCCGCGTCGGGCTGGCTCAGCCTGTTCCTCCTGCTGGCGGCGTTGGCGATCGACATCGTTCTGTTCGTCGTGGGAGTGGCGGCCGGGCCGATCGTGTGGTTGATCATCGCGTCCTCGGTGCTTTTCCCGTTCATCTTCTTCCTGTTCATCGGCTTGTTCACGATCTCTCCCAACGAGGCGCGGGTGCTTCAGCTGTTCGGGCGCTACATCGGCACCGTCCACGACCCGGGGCTGCGCTACGCCAACCCCCTCTACACGAAGCGGCGCGTCTCGGTGCGGGTGCGCAACTTCGAGACGGAACGCTCCAAGGTCAACGACACCGACGGCAACCCCATCGAGATGGCCGCCGTCGTCGTGTGGAAGGTGGTCGACACCGCCGTGGCCGCCTTCGAGGTGGACGACTACGTCAACTTCGTGCGGGTCCAGAGCGAGACGGCGGTCCGCAACCTGGCCACCCAGTACCCCTACGACACGGAGCTGGACGATCAGATCTCCCTGCGCGGCGACACCGAGGAGATCGCAACCCGGCTGAAGACCGAAATACAGGCCCGGCTCGACGAAGCCGGAGTCGAGGTGCTCGAAGCTCGCATCACCCACCTGGCCTACGCCCCGGAGATAGCCTCCGCCATGCTCCAACGCCAGCAGGCCGGCGCCATAATCGCCGCCCGCAGCCGAATAGTCGAAGGCGCCGTCAGCATGGTGCAGATGGCCCTCGATCAACTCTCCGACCGCGAAATAGTAGAGCTCGACGAGGAACGCAAAGCCGCCATGGTGAGCAACCTGCTCGTAGTCCTCTGCGGCGACAAGGCCACCCAACCGGTAGTCAGCACCGACGCGTTCTGATACTAAAATTTCGGTAAAGATCAACCATTGAAACTGAAGATATTCTGTGAGCTACTCACGCCTGAATCTTTAGCCTTGAAATTGTGGCTTTTACTTCATACCAATGACACTGTTTGTATTTTTTTCTGTTGCCACAAGGGCAAGGATCATTTCTTCCAACATCGAGGTTTTTAAGCTTAAGCATTTCATCTATATATTCAAGTAAACCACTTTTACCGTGTGAATATTCGCCCCATAGATCCTCCCGAGCGGCCTGCAGACCAAAGCGTTCTACATATGCGAGACGGTAGAAAAAAGGTATGACTAGTCCATATAGAAAATCTTGAATAGTCATTCTTGATAGGGGGTCTAGATTAATGCCGAGGCAACAACTATTATCAGCATTGAAATGAAGGTCAGCCTTCGCTAAGCCCTTTTCTATAGAAATCTTCTCACCTCGCCTCCCAATTTCATATACCTTTGGCCATCCGTTGGAATCATTTTGTTCTAGTAGTATTACAATATCAAACACATCACATATATTTCTTTTGATTACCCTGTGATTTTCCTTTACCGCTTTCTTGAATTCTAGTCTGCCTATTTGCTCGTCCCAATGCGCGCAAAAGTCAAGCTCACCAGCGATTATCTGTTTCTTTTGATCATACATCAAATTGGGAAAGGTCTTCCTTAACCAATTGATATCCCTTTGATTTATCCTCATCGTGCATACGGCTTTCTGGCCGTTACAGCAATGGGCGTGGTAGTAGTCGCTGAATGATGGTTGTTTTTGAAGGTCCCAAATTTATCCCCAAAAATTGAGCGCCATTTTTCGACACTATTATTGTGCTCTTTAGCATTATAGGCTTCATTGATGTTTACAGTGAGGTCATTGAATTTCTTTCTAAAATTGTCATATTTTGCTTGATCCCAGTGTCTATTAAAATCTTCAGAGGGAAAGGCTGGGTTTGCGATCCTGGGCATTTTAGAATTCGCTTGTAGGAAGTCATTTATGTGATTTACTACAGTCTTCAAAGCCTCAGGTAAGGATTCGAATCCTTTGCCGTTTGTCTCTTCCGCAGCTCTGCCTATAAGAGTTGTCAAAAGAATAGACTTGGCTGTAAAGTTCCTCTTGTGATCTCTGAGATATTTGAGAATCCTGGTGACTTTCTTGAGCATTCCGTTCGTCTGCTTATTTTGGGTGTTGAACCAGTCTCGGTATCCCGTACCGTCGGTTTCTTCAAAGCTGTTGGTTTCGTAATTACAGATATAGATAGTGTTGGCACTCTTTAGAGACGGCACTATGTCCAGATGAAAATCACCTTTGTAGTCTAGATATATACAACGAGTCTTCCGTCGTACCTTATCTTTATAAGTACCGTTGGTCTTAAAGTACTCATAGAGATCATTTATGTAGTCCTTGGGTTGCTTCCTGGCTTGATATCTCATTTGCAACGAGAGGTCGGCGTCGAACTCCTGGCCCTTTCTAACAGGCTTTATAATCGTACCAAGGGCATAGGATCCCTGCGGCTGGATTCCTTCATAGGATTCCAAGTTAGACAAGAATTGTCCAACGGCATCTACGCTTTGAGTTAGGCGATCAAAGCGTGTCTTATTGAGGTTAACCTCCTCGCGGAGGAACTCATTGAAGAAGCGTACATGTTTCATAGTTCCATCACCTCCTTGATGATAGATGTTGGTTGTCCTGGTTGGTCGGCCAGGTTGTTTGAATGAGAGATCGCGGCGGGCGGGCAGTAAGGGGTAATCGGATCTGTCAAGAATAATGACATCACTGTGTCGCCGTGTTCGTCCAGTGTCTGTATGGCAGCGGCGGGCAGCTCTGCTGTTGCTCTAATCCAGTCGTCTAGGTTGATCGGTTGCTCTTCGGCTGGCGCGTCGATTCTGATGATGCGGTCGGCTCCAATTAGCAAGCCCGCTTGTCCCAAGGCGTTTAGAGACTGGAATCTCATTGCTCCGACAATGATGTCTGACCATGCCAGCATTCCTCCCAGATTCTTTTTCCATCCGCCAACTTTGTAGGATGAACCTCCACAACCTAGACTCAGTATTCGAATACGCTCTCGCGGTACTGAAAAGGAGGTAAGGGCTTCAACCAATCCGACCATGATGGGGTTGTTCGCCCATAGTCCGCCATCTAAGAACGTATATCCTCCGTCTTCCAGCGGTTGAAAGTATGTAGGTGCCGCTGACGTGGCAGTAGCCACCTTCACCATCTGTTCATTGCCATCTAGGAAAAAATCGGGGTGATGAGGTGTTTTGAAGACGTATACCTCACTGTAACGTCCATCGCAGGCCGGAATGCATAGTCTGGACTTCGATTCACCTAAAGTACGGTGTCCGAGATAGTCGTATAGTATTTGATCAAGAGCTTCGCGGTTGTATCGGTATCGGAAGATGCCTAAACCCTTCCGGACCTTTCGCGACATCGGATTCGTTGGAGGGAATATCTCACCTCCCCGTTCTATGTAGAGGTCGCGCAGCTCGGCCGCTCGGAGGCCGGCACCGAGTCCGAGGGCGATGACGCCGCCGGTCGATGTTCCAGTCACGAGGTCGAAATATCCAGCAATGGAGGCACCACCGAGGTAGCGTTCCTCCAGCCCGGCCAGGACAGCAGCCGGGAAGATCCCTTGTATACCGCCTCCGTCGACGGAGAGGATGCGAAACTCGCGTTCGGCAGGCCAGTCCATCGGGGCGCGGCGCTTGCTGAGCGCCCAGGAAGACCGGGGGGCCGTCAGTCCGTTCCGTTGGTGATCATACATGGTGGTAGCCTTACCGGAGTGCTCTGACCAGGGGCTTTCCTGGAAAATTTGTCTGTTGGCTAGATTAACCATTGCCAATCCCTAGAATAGCAGATTGATTTTCCGCCTCTACTTTACAGAGGCGGGTGATACTTGTCAAGCGGCCCATGCTCCGAGAGAGACGGAAATCCGCACAGGGTCTTCCGGCACGCGGTAAACTGAGAGCCCACGCGGACAGAGAGGGCACCTACCTTGGACGGCAGGCCGGAAGGGCTCCGGCGCGGCTTCTCGCCGCGGCGGTTGCGGATGGCGCGTGACCTGGCTGGCGTCTCGCAGGCTGACCTCGGCGAAGCCGCAGGCGTGACGGCGGCGTCGGTGAGCCTCTACGAAAGAGGCGCGGCCACCCCCGCCGAGGAGACCTTGGCGGGGTTCGCCAATCGGCTCGACGTGGATGTGGCGTTCTTTCATGCCTCCGCTGTTCGGGTTGAGGCACCGGCCTTTTTCCGCAGTCTTCGGGCCGCGAGCGCCCTCGAGCGGCGGCGCGCCCGGCACAAGACCGAGGTGGTGCATGAATTGGTCGAGACCCTGGAGACGGAAGTCCGGTTGCCTGACCTCGACCTTCCCTGCCTTCCTGTAGAGGAGGGACAGGACGGAGGGCCTGCCGGGGCGGCGCGCCGTACCAGGCAGTCTTGGGGGATGCGGCCGGGCCCGATCGAAAACGTTGTCCGGCTGGTGGAGCGTCATGGGGTGGTGGTCGCGCGGCCCAGCTCCGGAGACGCCCGGATCGATGCCTACTCGGTTGGATTCACCGGGCGTCCTGTGATCGTCATGTCCTCCGCCAAGGGGAAGCGCGACCGCTCGCGCTTCGACGTCGCCCACGAGCTGGGCCACTTGGTGATGCATGACCCCGCCCAAGCGATGACCCGTTGGGTCGAGAACCAGGCTCACGAGTTCGCGGCCGAGTTCCTGATGCCCGAACAGGACATCCGCGAAGAGCTCCGGGAAGCCGAATCCTTCGAGGACCTCCTCCGACTCAAGCGCAAGTGGGGGGTGTCGCTGGCGGCGCTGATACGTCGGCAACGCGACCTCGGCATCATCGAACCGGTCCGCTACACGAGCTTGATGAAAGCCTTGTCCGCAAAGGGCTGGCGGCGAAACGAACCCGGCGATCTGGGTGAACCCGAAGCCCCTATCTTGCTCAAGAAAGCCATGGAGGTCGCCGGTCTCGACGAAGACGACCTCGCTCAGCGCACCGGCTACCCGATTCGACTGGTGCGCGATGTCCTCGATTCGCTCGCCGACACGCGTCCCTTGGTGGAGATATAGATACGCCGTCGGGCGGGTACCGGCGCTTCGATGAGCCGGTTATCTCCAGAGGGTGATGATCACGCGGCCATGGCCAGGTGGCCGATTACGCCGATCCCGCCGTTGGCCGGCACCAGGTCCATGGGGCGGCCAGCTGATAACCAGACCGAAGAATGCCGGCGCCGCGGCCGCGACGGCCCACCAATTCAGCCCTTGTATTTCGAGCACGGTCCTCCAATCGTTCGGGCGGCGGTCATAGGTGCGGGTCAGGGGCTGGTCATCGACGAGACGACGGCCTCTGCGATCTTTCGGGCTGCTTCGCTCGGTTTTATTCGTTTTATCCCGCCGCCGGGGAGGCGTCCTATCCACTGATCTGCATCCGGCAGCTGCAGGGTGAACTCTTCCACCCCGGGTGATTCCGAATACGCCTGGGTCCATGGGCTGTAGCCGGTGGGGTCGGGGATCGACCAAAAGATCGACGGCCCGGGGCCGATGCCTTGCCATTCCTTCATCTCGCGGCTCCGGTATCCGGTCCAAGCGAGCCATTTTCGTTCTCCGAGGGGGTGAGCCTTCACATCTATGCGGTACAGCCAGGAGTTGCCCGCCGGATCCTCGCTTGCCAGCGCCGCGTAGTCCTCCGGCGTCAGCTCGTCTTCGTACCAGCGGGTCGACACTTCGCCTGAGCCGTCGAACATGCCCCGGAGGGCGTCTTCCACCAGCGAGAACAGCAGGCGCACCGCGTCGTTCCAGATCGCAATCTGCCGCTCCTGAGCCTGGCGGAGTTTGACTCGGGCGGGGTCGTAATCGTCGTGAGCGGCCGCCGTGCGCTCCAATTCCCGCAGGGCGTCCTCGGTTCGGGCGAGGATCAGCTCGGAGATGGGTCCGAGGTCGCCCCCCAGATCGGACTCGGCCAAGGCTTCGTGGTATCGGAGGCGGTCTTTGCGGCGGATGATGACGCTCGGGAGGCCGGCTCTGATCAGCTCGAGGTTCATGACCGCCCTGGAAGTGCGCCCATTGCCGTCTGTGAAGGGGTGGATGTGGGTCAGCCAGGTGTGCAGGACGACGGCCCTGAGGAGGGCTTGGCCGTCTTCGTTGGATGAAGACCATCTATCCCAGTCCTCCATTGCGGACATGACGTCCTGCCAGGAAGCGGGGGGATGGTGCTCTGAGCCTGCGATCCTGACCGGTTGCGAGCGAAAGAGGCCCGCGCCCGGAGCACCGCCGAGGCTCAGGCTGTGCAGCTGTTTCACCTGGTCGAGGGTCGTGGGCGATCTGTCCCGAGCCAGCTCGACCATGCGCTCCAGGGCATTCGACAGGTTGACGGCGTCCTGCGAGTAGGCGGGGTCGTGCCCAGTGATCGTGACGCCCTTCATAACCGCCAACCTGGTTTCTCCCGCGCTCAGGGGGTTGCCCTCGATGGCGTTGGATTCTGCGATCTGGCGGAAGCGGGTGTCGCCGAAGAAGGCGCGCAGAGTTTGCTCGGACAGCTTCCCCTGTGCCCTGAGCATGTCCACGCGTTCCTGGATTTCGGCGGCCTTGTGCCAGACCCATCCGCCTGTGTCCTCGAAGCTGTAAGGACTGCCGCCCAGATCGATAATCATCGCCGATGCTCCTGCAATTACCGGCATGGGATGGTACCGGCCCGAGTCCCGCGGGCCGGGCGCCGCGCCGGATCCGGTCGGGGTGCGGCGCTGGCGCCTGTAGGTTCTTCCCCTGAAGTAGAATCCGAGAGGGCGTCCGTTAGGAGGCGGCGGATATGGAACGGAGCGAGGTCGAACAGGTTCTGAAGACGGTCGAGGCGCGGCTGGCAGGCGACCCCGCCGCCGGGCTCCGGGGGTCGGGGTTCTGGAAGGCGGTGGCCGCCGCGAAGCGGGACCGGGCGCTGGTCGAGGAGTTCGCCGGCCGGATCGCCGCCGCCGACCGAGAAGCCTTCGAGCGGTGGGCGCTGCTGACCGTTCCGTTCTGGCTGGGCACGGCGGCGGCGTTCATAGGAACCCTGGCCGGGCTGGCCTTGGTCTGGTTGGCCTACTACACGTCCGACCCGTGGAACGCGCTGTCGCTTCTGGCGGCGGCGGCGGTCCTGCAGCTGTCGACCCACGGGCCGGCGCACCTGGCGGCGGGGCGGCTGGCCGGAATCCGCTTCACCCATTGGTTCATAGGCAGCCTCAAGCAGATACAGCCGGGGGTGAAGACCGACTACGCCTCTTATTTGGCCGCAACTCCGAAGGGCCGGGCGTGGATGCACGCCTCGGGGGCGGTTATGACCAAGATCGTGCCCTTCGCCCTCATCCCGGCCGGGCTGGCCGCCGAAGTCCCCTCTTGGGCTGTGATCCTGCTGGCGGCGTCCGGCGCCCTCTCGATCTTCACCGACATCGTGTGGTCCACCAGGGTCTCGGACTGGAAGAAGTTCCGCCGAGAGATGAAGATCGCAGCTACCGCCCGGTGACGTCCGGACGGACCGACTGCAGCCAGGCCTGGGACAGGGGCCCGTCTCCTTCCATCCCCTCCTGGGTCTGGGCGGCCTCCACCGCCAGCCGGTCGGCGGCGTCGTTCCACTCGTCGCCCCCGTGCCCCTTCACCCAGCGGAAGTACACCCGCCCCTCTCGGTAGATCTCCACCAGCGGTTCCCAGAGATCGCGGTTGGCCACCGGCTTGCGCCTCGAGTTCTTCCAGCCCTTCGCCAACCATCCCTTCCACCAGCCGTCGCGGAAGCAGTTGACCACGTAGGTGGAATCGCTGAACACCTTCAGCCGCCCGTCCAGGGTGCGCACCGCGTCCAAGGCGGCCGCCAGCTCCATGCGTTGGTTGGTGGTGCGGCTCTCCGCTCCGCTCCGGTAGCGCCCGCCCGGGATCACCCAGGCCCATCCACCCGGGCCGGGGTTGCCGGAGCAGGCCCCGTCGGTGTACACGGTCGTCTGCCTGCCTCTCCGGACCGGCTCGTTGGTTCGTGTTCGCCTCGGCATGCGGCCTCTCTCTTGCGTTCTCGTACTCGCCGCCGCCAATGATTGCATCTCCGGGGCCGGCATGCGGCCCCGGAGCCGCCTTTGCGCCCGGTCCGCGAAAAATTCTTGGGCGCTTGCGGGTTTTCGATTCGGGCGGGTAGCGTCAGGCGGGTCTAGAAGGAGGCAGAGCAATCATGGAGCTGACAGGAGCATCGGCGGTCGTTACCGGCGGGGCGTCGGGACTGGGGGCGGCGGCGGCGCGGGCGCTGGCCGGGGCCGGGATGAAGGTCGCCGTCCTCGACCTCGCGGATGAGCTGGGGTCGGCCGTGGCCGAGGAGCTGGGCGGGGAGTTCGTCCACTGCGATGTAACCAGCGAGGACGACGTCGCGGCCGGGGTGGCGGCGGCGGTGCGGATGGGCGAGCTGCGGGCGGTGGTGAACTGCGCCGGGATCGGGTTCGTCCGGCGGACCCTGGACCGGGAGGGAAACCCCCATGACCTGGCTTCGTTCCGCCGGGTGATCGAGATCAACCTGATCGGCACCTTCAACACCACCCGCACCGCCGCCGCGGCCATGTCCGCAAACCAACCCGGCCCCCACAACGACCGGGGCGCCGTGGTCAACGTGGCGTCGGTGGCGGCCTTCGACGGACAGATCGGCCAGCCCGCCTACTCCGCTTCGAAGGCGGGCGTGGCGGGGATGACCCTGCCCCTCGCCCGCGACCTGTCGGTGATCGGGGTGCGGGTCAACGCCATTGCTCCAGGGGTCATGGACACGCCCATGTTGGCGGAACTGCCCGAGGCCGCCAAGGAGTCGCTGGCCGGCCAGGTGCTCCACCCCCAACGCTTGGGCCGACCCGAAGAGTTCGCCGAGCTGGTGATGTTCCTCGTCGCCCATCGTTACATGAACGGCGAGACCGTCCGCATGGACGGCGGCATCAGGATGGGCGCCCGATAGAAACGGGCGGTTGGGTAAGCTGACGGTGCAAGAAGGGGCAGGGTTGGCATGGGACGGGTGTTCATCTATTGGGACAACTCCAATATCTTCATCAGCGCCCGGGATGCGGCGGTCGAACGGGAAGGCCCGGACGCCCGTCACCGGGTGCGCATCAACTTCCGGAGCATGCTGGAGCTGGCCCGGGCCGGGCGGTCCGTCCAGCGGGCGGTGGCTGTCGGTTCGGTCCCGCCCGAGTTGCGGCACGTCTGGAACCGGTTGGAAGCCGAAGGAGTCACGGTTCAACTGCTTGAACGCGGAGCGCTGGGGGGTCGAGAGCAGAGTGTGGACTCCGTCTTGCAGGTGGAGATGCTGCGCGATGGATACGATCACAACGGGGATCCGGGGATCGCGGTGTTGCTCACCGGCGACGGCGCCGGTTTCCTGGACGGGGCGGGTTTCCACGCCGATCTGGAGCGCATGCACAGGCGGGGCTGGCGCGTCGAGGTCATCTCGTGGCGGCACAGTTGCAGCAACCGGATGCGGAAATGGGCCGAGCGCAACGGAAAGTTCATCGCCTTGGACGACTTCTACGACAGCGTCACCTTCTTGGAGCCGCCCGAGCCCGGTCGTCCGTTCGCCGACCCGCGCCATCCGGCCCCCCTCGACCTCGGCAGGCGCTGACGGCGGTCCGGCAAGGGGCCGCCCCCTGGCGCCCTGCCCGTGAGCGGCTCTACTCGATATGGAGGTGGAAACATTCCAACCAATAGAGGATCCCTGACTTGTTGGCCCCCGAGGGTCGAGGACATACCGCGTGAGATCCTTCAACAGGTCCTGGACGAGGCCCGTGAGGGTCTTGTCGCCGACCTTCCCGAAGGATATCGGCTGGTCGACGGGCAGGTTTGCCGAACGCGAGCAGACGCACCCGACCGAATTTCGATACCGGGCGTGAACGGGCTGATAGAGCTGCGCAACATTCCCTGCGGCGCCCGCCCGAACTCGGCTCCAAAAAACCGTAACCGCCCCAAAACCCCATCTCAGGAGCATCCAACCAGCCGCCAACCCCAGCCAACCCCGCCCAAACCAAAACCGATGGATTCAGGTTGAGTTTGGAATGAGGCGTGCGGCGGGAGGCTGTCATGAACACGCTTCCGACCCTGACCCTCCCTGGATATGAGCCTCCCGGGTGAGGCCGGAGGATCGAAGCGTCGAGTCCGCCGAAATGTTATTCGAACATACGTACCCCTTGCCGGAAGCCCCAGAATTTGGTATACCTATTGGGCTGATGCACAAACACCGCCGCGAGTTCTGGAGAGGGCGGCGGTCAGAGACGGATTCCGTTCGTTCCGGCCCCGTCGGGCCGGGGGCGGCCTCGTGCGGCCCGGCGGATTTTCGTTCAAGGAGGCGGCGGCGGGGGATGGGCCCGGGTTTGCCGGCGGTGGGGGCCGATTTTCGCGGTCTTGGGGGCGTTTGGGTATGGAATTGAACTCCAACCATGTTGTCCGTGGATCTTGTCTGGTGTTGCGCGAGGTTCTTGTCTGGGTAACCTTGGTAGGTCATCCGGGGCGGGCGGCCGCCTCCGTTGCGCCCCGCTCCCAGGCTTCGTAGAGCCGCCCGTACACCCCTCCTTCGGCGATCAGGTCCTCATGGACGCCGTCCTGGACCACCCGGCCTTGGTCGTAGACCAGCACCCGGTCGGCCTTCTCCGCAGTGGAGAGCCGGTGGGCGATGGTGATTACGGTCCGCCCTTGGGCCAGATCCTCCAGCGCCCTCGAGATGCGCACCTCCGTGAAGGGGTCAACGGCCGAGGTGGCCTCGTCCAGGATCAGCAGGTCAGGGTCGGAGATCGCGGCCCGGGCCAGGGTGACCAGCTGGCGCTCCCCCACCGAGAGGGCCGAGCCCCGTTCGCCCACCTGGGTGTCCAGGCCGAGGCTCAGCTCGGCCAGCCACCCCGCCAGCCCCAGCCGGGAGAAGGCCGCCTCGACCTCTTCCCGCGAAGCGCCGGGGCGGCCCATCTGCACGTTCTCGAAGATCGACCCCCGGAACAGCGCTCCGTCTTGGGGGACCATCACCACCCGCCGCCGCAGCGACCAGAACCGGATGCGGGCCGCCGCCGTCCCCCCCAGCAGCACCCGCCCCGAAGTCGGGTCCATGAGCCGGGCGGCCAGCTTGGCGAAGGTGGTCTTGCCCGAGCCGGTCTGCCCCACCACCGCCGCATGGGTGCGGGGGGCGAGCTCCAAGTCCACGTCGGTGAGCGCCGCCGCGCCGGACGCCTCACTGGCCCTCTCGCCCGGAACCGGATACCGGAACGACACCCCCTCGAACCTGACCCCCAACGGCCCCTGGGGCAGGTCCACCCCGTCTGCGCCCGGGTCGGCCACGTCGGGGGGGATGTCCAACACGTCGAGCACCCTCCGCCACCCGGCTACGGCCGTCTGCGCCTCGTTGACCGCCTCGCCGAACACCTGCACCGGCTGGATGAACAGCTGCACCAGGAACAAGAAAGCCACCACCGTGCCGATGGAGGCGGCGCCGTCCATGATCAGGACCGCCCCCACTACCACCACCGCTGCGATCACCGTCGAAGTGAGCATCTCGCTGACCCCGGAGAACCCCGACGATATGCCGCCCGCCCGGGAGGCCGAGCTGCGGTAGTCCTCGATGGCTTCGTCCAGCTGGCCCCGGGTCCGCCTTTCGATTCCGTAGGCCCGGATCACCGGCGCTCCGACCACCGCCTCGGCCAGGGCGCCCAGCATCACGCCCAGCTTCTCCCTCGCCTTCAGGTAGGCGGCGGCCAGCCGGGTCTGGAACCAGCGGATGGCGTAGAGCATCAGCGGCAGGGCGGCCATCACGGTCAGGAACAGCTGCCATGAGTAGATGCCCATCACCGCCGCCGCCATCAGCGCCTGCCCGGAGTTCACGATGATCATCAGCCCGGCCCACTGCATGAAGCGGCTGATCTGATCCACATCGGACGTAACCCGCGCCACCAGCACCCCCCGTTGCTCCGAGGCCTGATGGAGCATCGACAGGTCGTGGATGTGGCGGAAGGCCCGGATCCGCAGACCCGCCAGCGAAGCCTCCGACACCCGGGCCAGGCGCAGATGCATCAGCCCGGTGGCCCAGGCGGTGATCAGCACGGCCAGCATGGCGAACCCGACCATCCATCCGACCAGGCCTAGGTCGATCCCGGCGCCGGTCAGGCCCCGGTCCAGCACCTGCTGGATGGCGATCGGGATGATCACCCGCCCGGCCGTGGCTACCAGGGCCAGCCCGAGGCTGAAGCCCAGGCCCCGCCGCAGCTCCGGCGCCAGGCTCAACCCCCTCCGCACGGTTTCCCACGCGCGGACTGCGGAGCGGTCGGGCCGCTTGCGGCGGTTCCGCAGGAGGGTCACCGCCGGGCCTCGTATTCTTCGAGGAGGTCCGCGTTGTCGGGTAGCGTCTCGTATATCTCGTAGGCGTCGATCAGCGCCGCGTAGGAGGGGAGGGCCTGGTAGAGCTCGTCGTGGGTTCCCCGGCCTGCGATCCGGCCCTCCTCGATGAAGATGACCTCGTCGGCGGGGATGATCGAAGCCCGCCGGTAGGCGACCATCACGATCGTGGCGTCGAGGCCGGCCAGCCCGTCGAGGATCGCCTGCTCGACCTCCGGGTCCACGGCCGAGGCGGCGTCGTCCAGCACCAGCAGACGGGGCCGGCGAATGAGGGCCCGGGCCAGGGCGATCCGCTGGCGCTGGCCGCCGGACAGGTTGGCCCCCCGTTCGCCCAGCAGGGTGTCGTATCCGTCGGCCAGCTCGGAGATGAACCCGTCGGCCTGGGCCAGGCGGGCGGCGGCCGCCACCTCCTCCTCCCCGTATCCGCCGCCGAGGGTGATGTTGTCCCTGACCGTGGTGTTGAAGAGGAAGGGCTCCTGGAAGACCAGGGCCGCCGCCCCGCGGAGGGCCGGGCGGGACAACTCGGGGAGGGGGGTTCCGTCGAGCCGGACGGCGCCCGAGTCGGGGTCGAACAAGCGCACGAGCAGCTGCGCCACGGTGGATTTGCCTGCGCCGGTGGGCCCCGCCAGCGCCACCTTCCTGGCCGGCGCCGCCTCGAAGGTGATCGACTCGACCCCCCGGCGGTCTCCATCGGCGCCGGAGGCTTGCGGGCGCTCGGGGGCCGGCGGAGGGCGGGAGCGGGCGCCGCCGAGGTCCTCCAGCTTCGTTTGGGGATGCAGGTAGGACACGGCCCGGGCTTCGGCCTGCGCCCCCCCCTCCCCGGACGGATTCTCCCCGCCGTAGGCGACCGTCCGGCGTTCCGTCAGCACCGCTTCGATCCGGTCCAGCCCCACCGCGCCCATGGGAAGCTGGGCCAGCAGCCAGGTGAACACCCGCATCGGCAGGGTGATCAGCCGGAACAGGTAGGCGAAGGTGACCAGGGTGCCGGTGGTCATCAGGCCCTGATCCACCCTCCAGGCCCCCACCCCCACCACCGCCAGCACCCCGACGATCGGCAGCGCCTCCATGATCGGGTCGAAGACCGCCCGCAGTTTCCCTATCTCCACCATGTTGCGGCGGAGCCGGTCCGCCAGCGTTCCGAACCGGCCCACCTCGGCTTCCTCGCGCCCCAGGGTCTTGACTACCAGCGCCGCGTCGAACGACTCGTGGGCCACCTCCGACACCTCGGCCCTGGTCCGCTGGGCGGCGGCGGCGGCGATGCGCATCTTCCGTTGGTAGAAGTGGTTGTTGACCATGATGGCCGGGATGACGGCGAAGCCGACCAGCGCCAGGAAAGGGTCGGTTATCAGGAGCAGCACCGAGGTAACGGCCAGCATCACCAACACTCCGAAGGCCATGGGGAGGGGCGCGGCGATGTTGGCCGCGGCTTCCACATCGGAGTGGATGTTGGACAGCAGCTGCCCGGTCGGATGCCGCCGGTGCCACTCGATCGGCAGCTCCAGGTAGCGGTTGGTGACGTCCAGCCGGTCCTTCTGTTCCAACCGGTACTGCGCCCGGTAGGCGCCGTAACGGCGCAGGGCGATGCCGATCCCTTTGGCCGCCCCCACCCCGGCCAGGGCCAAGGCCGCCGCAGTCAGGGCGGCGGCGGCTGCTTCCCCTTCCCGGGCGGCGGGCACCAGCACCGAGTCGGTGGCCCAGCCGATCAGGTAGGAGGAGACGATCGTTCCCGCCGCGTAGAGGGTGGTGGCGGCGAACCCCACCCCGAACTCCCAGGGGGCCCGGCGCAGCTGGCGGTAGATCAGCTCGGCCCCGCGGCCCATCATCTTCCGCTCGGACTGGCGCGCCTCGTCGAGGACGGCGTTGCTGCTCATGAGGCGTCAACCCTGATAGTTCATGCCCCCGCGGGCGGAGCGTCCGCCTGCGTGAGCTCGCCGGTCTGTCCGTTCCGGCGCCCGCGCCGATGCGGCTCACCTCCCGGGCAGCGTCTCCGATTCGGGGCTGACAGTTGCCTCATTTCCGATGATCCCATCCCAGAGCGTTGATCACATGCACTTCCATTGCCTCCGGCCATCATCCTCGCGGCGTCATCATGTCGAAATCTGATAGTTCATGCCCCGGCGGGCGGGGCACCCCCGCCGCACGAGTTTACCGGCCTCCTGCTCCGGTACTCGCGCCGGCCCCGATAATTCACGAGAGCGGGGGCGGGCAACTGAAATACGCGCCCGCACCCTTCTGAACTGGGGGAACACAGGGAAGTAACTTCTGATCAGAGATGGGGCATTCACCAACCGATGAAAGCCGCCGCTTCGGGGTCTGGGATGTACAGGCTGACGAACCGGCGCGGGCGGCGCCCGCCCCGCGTGGACAAGAACAATCGGGGTTGATCGGGGTCGAGGCGTTCAGTCCAGATCGGGCAGGGGCGCCTGTCCGAACATTTCGTACGGGTTCTGAGGAGGGGCCGCCCGGCGGCGGGCGGCGACGGCGCCCCAGGCCTTCTTCAGCTTGGGCGAGGGTTGGTAGCGGCGGCTGCGGGCCTCGCCCGCCTGTACGAGCAGGCCCGCCCTGACCAGGGCGGCCAGGTCACGGGTGGCCGCCGCTTCGCCGGGCCGCCCGCCGGCGGTCAGCTCGGTTACCCGCCGGTAGGTGGAGCGCCGCAGGACCCTGCCCCGGGCCGCATCGCACAACGCCCCCACCACCCGCTCGGGCAGGCCGGCCCGCTCCGCCAGGATCTCGCACTCGACCCACAGCTGCTCGGCTTCCTCGACGCGCCGCAGGTGGCGCCGGGCCTGGAGGTAGTGGGCGGTCAAGCAGTATTCGATCCACGGCCGGGCGCCCCGGCCGGGCGACCATTCGCCTCCCCCCGTCTCGGCCAGCACCCGGCAATAGGAGGAGGTGTTCCGACCCAGGTATTCCTCGATGCTCGAAAAAACCGGCTCCATGATTCCCTCGGCGCCCAGAACGAAGGTCTGCAAGCAACGGGCCATCCGTCCGTTGCCGTCTCGGAAGGGATGGATCAAGGCCAGGTTCAGATGGGCCATCGCCCCCTTGACCAGGGGCGGGGCGGGATCAGCGGCCAGCTGTTCGGTCAGCTCCTCGATCAGGCCTTCCATCCCTTGGCGGTCAGGAGGGCTGTACACGACCTCCCCTTCGGAATTGCGCACCCACACCATGCCAGGCCGCCAGTTGCCCGGGCCGGCTTCGGGGTCATGGCGGATCATCATGTAATGCAGAGCCCGCAGCGTCGAGGCGTCTATCCGCGGCCAGTCCGCCGCCGTCTGCAGGACGAAGGTCATGGCGTCGCGATAGCCTTTCAGCGCGGCGAGGGTTTCTCGGTCCTCGTTCACGCCCGCGGCCCCCTCCACCAGCGAGGTGACGCTCTCCACAGTGGAGATGTAGCCTTCGATGGAGGTGGAACCCCGGATCGCCCGCGCCGTCACGTTCCGCCGCAGCGGCCCGTACCAGCGGCGCGGGATGCGCAGATACAGGCGCAACCGTTCCCGCAGCGCCGATATCTCATCCAGGATGCGTTCATCTATCGGGTTGAGGGGTGGTGTTGAATAGATCATATGCGCTATTATATCAGCCATTTCTGCCTAGGGCAATGAAATTACAGATCATATGAGATGAATAAAAGTTCGATGCCTGCCGGGCAGGGTCGGGCGGGGGGAGGGCCGGCCGCTCGCCGCGCAGGTCTTTGGATCGTTTGGCCTCCCGAACCTGGAACCGTCACCCGGCCGTCTTCGGGGCGCGGCCCCGCCTCTGGGTCAGGCGGTAGAGGGCGAGGAGCGGCCAGGTGGCGGCGGCGGGGGCGATCAGCCAGACCGGGCGGGTGAGCCACCATTCCAGGGTGGGTTCGGCGGGCGGCGTGTATCCGGCGGCGAACAGCGCCGCAACGGCGGCGGCCATGCCGGTGGAGTGGAACAGGTAGAGGGGCATGGCGTTCTCGTTGACCCACCTCATCGCCCGCTGCGACGCCCCGCCTCTGTCCAGCCAGGCCGTTGCTCGAGGCCGGATGAGCAGCACCAGGCCCACCTGCAGGAAGGTCAACGCCACGATTGCCAGGGTGGGCGGCCCCATGTTGGAGAAGCGCTCGCCGGGCACCCCCACCAGGGAACGCGGATAGAAACCCATGTTGGTCAGAGCGATCAGGGCGAAGAGGCCCGCCCAGAACATCATCCATCCGGTGCGGTGCGGGGCGGCGGCCAGCCGTTCGTAGAAGAAACCCAGCTGATGGGCCAGCCCCCATATCACCAGGAAGTTGGCCCACGCCGCCCAACCCTGGCCCTGGGTGAAGCGGAGCACGTCCAAGACGCCCGCCAGCCCGAGCAGCCACACGGGCGCCAGCTCCCCCCACCGCCAATGGGCCCGGACCGCCAGCGGCGCCAAGAGCACCAGCACCACGTAGACCACCAAGAACCAGAGGGGCGAAAGCACCAGTATCACCGCCGGCCAGACCCAGGCCGGGCCGAGGGCGGCGTCCAGCATCCAGCCGATGGCGATCCACACTGCAACCAGCCCGGCCGCCGGCCCCAGCAACCTCCCCATCCGCCGCCTGAGGAAGCGGCGGGAAGTCCCCGGCGTGTAGTTCGCGAACGACCGGTGATGCGTGTAGCCGCCTACGAAGAAGAACACCGGCATCACCTGGAGCACCCAGGTGGCCACCCACAGGCCGCGGGTGGCGCCGATCGGATTGGACGGCGAGACCGTCTCGGGCGAGATGACCAGGATGGTGAACACCCAGTGCCAAATCACCACCACCACGAGGGACGCCGAGCGCAGGAAGTCCACATACCGGTCCCGCTCGTTTCCCTTCATGCGGCCCCAACCCTACAGCCGCGGGTCGGCATCCGGCGGGCGCGGGGCAGCACCGAGCCGCAGGCCATCCGACGCCGGACAGGTCCAGCAACTCAGACTGGGCGGATCAACAGCTTCCTATGTAGAGCGTTGGATACTCGTTCTATGTCATCGGGGTCGCTGGTGAACACTTGGTCGCCGCGTCTGAGTGCGCCGATCGCCATGGAGATGTCCACCACATCGGGGGAGCTCAACCGCTTATCTCACGGTTTCGTTGTTGATTGAGACGTTGGAGGACGATCAGATCCAAGCCCAGGTTCTCGGCCTATTCTTCCTTGGTTTTGTGCTTTTTTGTCCTAGTGAATACCTTGATTTCCTTGTAGTTGCCCAGAGGGCTGGTCCATTTCCTCGACCCGCAGGCCCGGCCTTGGGTATCTGATCGTCACGTCATCCGACATGTCCACTTCTCCTTTCCCGCTTGATGTTGTCATGTTCCACCTGTCTACTTGATGCCTACATCTTACTTTGTCCTTCCCTTTGGGTACACGTCCTCATCGCCAGTGGAACCCTTTTATTGATCAGACTGGACGGATCAACAGATCCTCGCCTAGAGCGTTTGATATCCTTTCTATGTCATCGGGATCGCTGGTGAACACTTGGTCGCCCCGGCTGAGGGCGCTGACTACCACGGAAATGTCCACTACATCCGGGGAACTCAATCGTTTGCCCGCTTCTCCTACCTGTTTAGCTAGAGTTTCGTCCAAGGATTCAATGGCGCATTGTTTCAGCACGCGTGCCAGCGGAGCCTGCCGCCCGCTTCCGCCGCGCCAAACCTGGGCCAGAACTCCGGCGGGCACCACCGGCGTAATTCCGTTTGTGACAATACCTCTGTGAAAACCTATCATTTCGGCATCGCGTCGTTCGATGGCGATGAGAGCGCCCGCATCATAGGTGGCACCGGTCACTCGGACTTTCCTTTCTTGTCTTGGATGGGAAACCCCATCCGTTCTAGGACGGCATTTACTTCAGCCTGTTGTTCCTCGGTTATCGACCAGCCTATTTCTTCTAGATAGGCGTCGAGTTCTGCCACTTGTTTCTTTACACGCTCGGCTTTTTCTTCGGGGGTTTCGTTGTTGATTGTGCGTTGGAAGACGCTCAGATCTATGCCCAGGTTCTCAGCCCATTCTTCCTTGGTCTTGTGCTTCTTGTCTTCATGGATGACCTTGATCTCCCGAATTTTGCCTGAGGGGCCAGCCCATTCCTCAACCCGCAGGCCAGGCCTTGGGTATCTGATCTTTATCTCGTCTGACATGTTCGCTCCACCTGTCCACTCAATGCCTACATCTTACCTTGGTCTTGCCTTTGGTACAATCCTCGCTACCGACGGAACCCTGATTGATCAGACGGGGCGGATCAACAGATCTTCTCCTAGAGCCTTGGCTATTAGTTCTATGTCATCGGGATCGCTGGTGAACACCTGGTCGTCTCGGCTGAGTGCGCCTACTACCACAGAGATGTCCACCACATCGGGGGAGCTCAACCGCTTGCTCGCTTCGCCTACTTGTTTAGCCAGAGTTTCGTTCAAAGCTTCGATGGTGCATTGTTTCAGCGCTCGTGACAGCGGGGCCTGCCGTCCGCTTCCGCCTCGCCAAACTTGGGCTAAAACTCCAGCGGGCACCACTGGTTTTATCCCAGTCTTGACAACCTGCTTATGCAAATAGGCCATCCTTGCATTGCGGCGTTCAAGGGCTATGAGAGCGCCCGCATCATAGGTGGCTCCAGTCACTTTGACTCTTCTTCCTTCTTGTCTTGGATGGGGAGCCCCATCCGTTCCAAGACGACGTCAAATTCGGCCTGTTCCTCCGCGGTCATCGACCAGCCCATTTCTTCTATGTAGGCGTCGAGCTCTGCCACTTCTCTCTTGACACGTTCGGCCTTCTCTTCGGGGGTCTCGTTGTTGGGTTTGCGCTGGAAGACGTTCATGTCTATGCCCAGGTTCTCGGCCCATTCTTCCTTGGTCTTGTGCTTCTTGTCCTCGTGAATGACCTTGATTTCCTTGTAGTTGCCCAGAGGGCTGGTCCATTCCTCGACCCGCAGGCCCGGTCTTGGGTACCTGATGGTCACATCATCTGACATGTCCACTCCTCCTTTCCGCTTGATGCCGACATGTTACCTGGCTTTGAACTTTTGATCAACCGGGGACGCTCTGTGGCTGTGAGAGCCGCCGGGTAGGTGGAGCCCGGTCATCCTGGTTCTTCCCCGTCGTCCGGGGAACGCAGTCCCATCCGTTCCACGACAGCATCCAACTCGGCTTCCCTCTCAGGGGTTCGTACGTAACCCCATTCCTCCAGTATCTTTTCATTCTCGGCGGTGGCCTGGGCGATCCGTTCTGCTTTCTCCTCGGGGGTCTCGTTGTTGGGCTTGCGCTGGAAGACGCTCATGTCTATGCCCAGGTTCTCGGCCCATTCTTCCTTGGTCTTGTGCTTTTTGTCCTCGTGGATGACCTTGATTTCCTTGTAGTTGCCCAGAGGGCTGGTCCATTCCTCGACCCGCAGGCCAGGCCTTGGGTACCTGATCTTCACTTCACCCGGCATGGCCGCCCCATCTGTCGCTCGGTGCCCCATTATTACCCATAGCTGTGTTCTATGCCTCCGATTCCGGCAGATTTTTTTGTCATTCTGCATTCGCGGAGGGGGCGCTCCGTCTCCGGCGGCGGGCACCGGGCCGCATGCCTCTGGCAGGCGGGTATCCTGGGGGCGGCCGTTCAGCCCGATGGGGCAGCCTGACGAGGGAGGCAAGATCGTGTCCGGCGCCGATGTTTCCAGACTGCACAGCCTGGCCGGTTTGGGCCAATCCATCTGGATCGATTCCATTTCCAGGGACATGCTGGACTCGGGCGAGCTCGACCGCCGCTTGGAGGAGGGGGTGACCGGCGTTACCTCCAACCCCACCATCTTCGCCCAGGCGTTGATGTCCGGGAGCGCCTACGACGGCCAGATCGCGGGCCTCGCCGCCCGGGACGCCGACGCCGATGAGATCTACACGGCGGTCGTAACCGGCGACATCCAGCGGGCCTGCGATGTGATGGAGCCCGTCCACCGCCGCACCGGAGGGCGGGACGGCTTCGTGTCGGTGGAGGTGTCGCCGGAGCTGGCCCGCCGGACCGAGGCCACCGTCGACGAGGCGCGAGACTGGGTGAAGCGGGTGAACCGCCCCAACCTGCTCATCAAGGTGCCAGCCACCCGGGAGGGGATTCCCGCCGTCGAGGCCCTGACCGCCGAGGGCGTCTCGGTCAACATCACCCTGATCTTCTCCCTCGGCCGCTACCGCTCGGTGATCGGCGCCTACCTGAGCGGGCTGGAGAAGTTCGCCCAGGCGGGCGGCAAGCCCGCTTCGGTGGCGTCGGTGGCGTCTTTTTTCGTCTCCCGTTTCGACACCGAGGTCGACGCCCGGCTCGAGCGGATCGGCGGCCCCGCCGCCCTGGCGCTGAGAGGCCGGGGGGCGGTGGCCAACGCCAGGGCCGCCTACCTGGAGTTCCTGCGGGCCTTCACCTCGGAGCGCTGGCTGCGGCTGCATCGGCGGGGCGCCGGGGTGCAGCGGCCGCTCTGGGCTTCCACTTCCACCAAGAACCCCGATTACCCCGACACCCTGTACGTGGACGCGCTCGCCGCCCCCGCCACGGTCAACACCATGCCCGAATCGACCATCGCCGCCTACCAAGCCCGCGGCCCCCGCACCCCTTCGGCGCTGGGGGCGGAGGAGCTCAACGATGCGGCGTACGTCCTCGAGGAGCTGGCGGCGGCGGGGGTGGACTACGACGACGCAGCCGACTGCCTCGAACGGGAGGGGGTGGACAAGTTCCTGGCCTCCTTCCGAGAGATGATGGGAGAAATAGAACGGAAACGCGAGGCCCTCGCCGCGTCTGGCGCCGCCGCCGGGCCGGGGGCCTGACCGCTTCCTATGCCCAGGCGCATCCTCATCGCCAAGCCCGGCCTAGACGGCCACGATCGGGGTGCCAAGGTGGTGGCGAGGGCGCTGCGCGACGCCGGCAACGAGGTGATCTACACCGGTCTGCATCAGACCCCGGCCCAGATCGTGGAGGCGGCGCTCCAAGAGGATGTGGACGCCATCGGCCTGTCCGCCCTCTCCGGCGCCCACATGACCCTGTTCCCGGCGGTGGTCGAGCACCTGCGCAGCAGGGGAATGGAAGAAGTGGTGGTGTTCGGCGGCGGCATAGTCCCCGAAGAAGACGCCGCCGAGCTGAAGCGCCAAGGCATGGCGGAGATATTCACCCCCGGCGCTCCCCTAGCCGAGGTAACCGCCTGGGTCGAGTCCAACGTCCCAACCCGCTAGATGTGAAAGTCGGGGAGGCCGCCCCGACTATACTCAGGCAGGGCGCTCGCCGTGCTCTTCCAAGTAGTCGATTTTGGTGTCGCCCCAGCAGGTTACTGTGCCATTAGTTCGTATTCCGCAAGTATGATCCCCTCCGGCTGCTATGGCGGTGAATTGCCCGGTCGGTGCGTTCGTTTGCCCGTACTCATTGTGCCCCCAGCAGGTTACTGTGCCGTTAGTTCGTATTCCGCAATTATGACTATATCCGGTGGTTATGGCGGTGAATTGCCCGGTCGGTGCGTTCGTTTGCCCGTACTCATTGTGCCCCCAGCAGGTAACGGCACCGTTCGTTTGTATTCCACAAGAATGACCCTCATTCCACCCTCCGGTGGTTATGGCGGTGAATTGCCCGGTCGGTGCGTCTATCTCCCCGTTCCAGTTGTTGCCCCAGCAGGTTACTGTGCCGTTGGTTTGTATTCCACAAGTATGATTCGCTCCGGTGGTTACGGCGGTGAATTGCCCGGTTGGTGCGTTCGTTTGCCCGTACTTATTGTACCCCCAGCAGGTTACTGTGCCGTTGATGCGTATTCCGCAATAATGACTATATTTGGTGGTTATAGTGTTGAATTGTCCGATTGGTGCGTTAAGTTGGCCCCACACATTGTAATCACCCCACTCATTATTACTCCAGCATATAACTGTGCCATAAGAGCGTATTCCGCACGCCTGGCCAGTACCGATAGTAATGGTCTTGAATTGTCCGGTCGGTATCTTTCTCTCGGTGTTACGGCTGTAACCCCAGCAGATTACGGTGCTGTTGGTGCGTATTCCGCAGGAATGATTCCCGTCGATGACGGTGGTGATAGCCGTCAATTTTTCGGTCGGTGGTAGTGTTGTCTGGCTATTCCTAGCACCGAGCCAGCAGGTAACTGTGCTGTCAGTGCGTATTCCGCACGAATTAGTGATGGTAGTGAATATACCGATTGATGTTGGTGTTGTCTGACCAAACCAGTTACTACCCCAGCAAATTGCGGTGTTATCGGCGCGTATTCCGCATGAATGTTCTTCTCCGGTGGAGATGGTTATAAATTGCCCGGTTGGTGTGTAACTTTGGATACCCCAGCAGGTGACGGTGTTGTCGGTTCTCATTCCGCATGAAAGAGAGCTTCCGGCGGTGATAGCTGTGAATTGTCCGTTTGGTGGGGTTGTCTGGCCATACCAGTTGCTACCCCAGCAAGTTAGGGTGTTGTCGGTGCGTATTCCACAAGTATGATCTGCTCCGGCTGCTATAGCTGTGAATTGCCCGCTGGGTGGTTTGGTTGATTGTCCGTTCAAGTTTGAGACCCAACATGCGACTGTTGCGTCAACCCGTATTCCACAAGTATGATTATCACCGGCGGTTATGGTTGTGAATTGTCCGCTTGGTGGTGGTGTTGCCTGAGCATACCTATTGCTGTCCCAGCAGGTTACTGTATTATCGGTGCGTATTCCGCATGAGTGATTATCACCAGTGGTGATGGTTATAAATTGCCCGGTAGGTGCCTCTATTTGCTCGGAACTCTCGTTGGTACCCCAGCAGGTTACTGTGTTGTTGGTTAGCATTCCGCATGAATGATTAATTCCGGTGGTAATGGCCGTGAATTGCCCAGTTGGTGCGTCTGCTTGACCGGACTGGTTATCGCCCCAGCAGGTTACGGTTTCGTTGGTGCGTATTCCACAAGTATGATTTCCTCTGGTGGTGATGGCCGTGAATTGTCCGGTTGGTGCATCTGCTTGCCCGGTACTGTTGGCACCCCAGCAGGTGACCGTTGCGTTGAATCGTATTCCACATGAATGCGAACCTCCGGCGGCAACGGCCGTGAACCGGAGTTCCCGCGATATAGCAGGGTCCGGTGCCGGGGCTTCAGGCCGGGCCGCCAAGTCGAGCGCCCGGGCGAGGAAGGTCGCCATCTGTCCTCTGGTTACGGGTTGGTCAGGGCAGTACCGGCCCTCGCCGCAGCCAGCGGTGATGCGGGCGGCCGCCAACGCGTTGACGGCCGCGGCGTGGCGGTGGCCGTTCGTGTCGGTGAACCCGGCCGGCGGTCTGTCCTCGAGGTCGAAGGCGCGGGTCAGGAAGGTCGCCATCTGTCCTCTGGTGACGGGTTGGTCGGGGCAGTACCGCACCGGGGCGGCGCTGCATCCCTGGGTGATTTCCAGCTCGGCCAGGCGCTCTGCGTAGGGCGTCCACCAGATGGCTGGGTCCAGATCGGTGAACCGTGTGTCCGCCGCCGAGGGGAACTCACCGACTGCCCGGACGAGCCATACGCCCATCACCCGGCGCAGGAACGGCTCGTCGGGGCAGAACCGCCCCTCGCCGCATTCGGTGTCATCCAGGATCCCTTTGCCGGCCAGGGCTTCGATGGCGGGTTCATGTACCCCTGCTGTGTCGGTGTACCCGTTCTGCGCGCCCGCGCCGGCCGCCGGCGACAAGGCCCCGGCAACTGCCGCCGCCGCTGTCCATAGGGCTGCGCCGCCCCGGACCCGGCCGGCCCGCCGCCGGCGGATCCGGCTCGATGCGCCCGCACCCGGCTCATGTTTTCTCATAGCCACAGCCGCAAAAGTACCCCTGCCAGAGAGCGGTTTCCAAGTTTGGGCCTCCGTCCACCGCCGGGGGGCGGCCCCGCGTCCGGCGGCGTGTATGCGGGCTGCCTGCCCCGGCCGGGCGGATCGGCCCCGCCCGAAGGCGGATATCATCGCGCCCGTGGATCTTCTAGAACACCAAGGCAAGCAGTTCTTCGCCCGCTACGGGATACCGGTCCCGCCGGGCGAGGCGGCCTCCGATCCCCACGAGGCGGCGGCCGCCGCCGGTCGGATCGGCTTCCCCGTGGTGATAAAGGCGCAGGTGCACATCGGCGGGCGGGGCAAGGCCGGGGGGATAAGGCCGGCGGGGAATCCGGAGGAGGCGGCGGCCGCGGCGGGCGCCGTCCTGGGCATGGACATCCGCGGCCACACGGTGGGGCAGGTGCTGGTCGAGGCCGCTTCGGAGATCGCCGCCGAGTACTACGCCGGTTTCACGCTGGACCGCTCCACCCGCAAGTACCTGGGCATGCTCTCCGCCCGGGGGGGAGTGGACATCGAGGAGGTGGCCGCGTCCGACCCCGGCGCCGTCGCCAGGCTTCTGATCGACCCCGTCGACGGGCTGGACGAGGCCGCCGCCCGCTCATGGGTGGAGGCCGCCCGGTTGGAGCCCGCCGCCGTCGGGGGCGCGGTCGAGATACTTCTCCGGCTGTACGAGGCCTTCACGGAAGGGGACGCCGACCTGGTGGAGGTCAACCCTCTGATCCTCACCGCCGGCGGCCGGGTGATTGCCCTCGACGCCAAGGTCAGCATGGACTCGAGCGCCCGGTTCCGCCACCCTGAATACCGGGAGTACGACGCCGCGCAGCCGAGGGACGAGCGGGAGGCCGCCGCCCACGCCCGGGGGCTGCAGTACGTGGGCCTCGACGGGGCGGTCGGGGTGATCGCCAACGGCGCCGGCCTGGCGATGAGCACGGTGGACATCGTGTCCCAGGCCGGAGGGTCGGCGGCCAACTTCTTGGACATCGGGGGCGGCGCCGACGTGGAGACCATGGCCGCCGCGCTGGAGGTGATCAACGACGATCCGGCGGTGAAGGCCGTCTTCATCAACATCTTCGGCGGGATCGTCCAGGGCGATGTGGTGGCCCAGGGCATCCTCGACGCGATGGAGCGGGTCGAGATGCGGCCGCCCATCGTCCTGCGCCTCGACGGCGCCAGGGCGGCGCAGGGCCGGGCCATGCTCGAACCCGTCCTCTCGGAATCCTTCACGCTGGCCGACACGATGCCGGCGGGCGCCCTCAGGGCGGTGGAGCTGGCCGGGGGCGCGGAGTGAGCATCTGGGTCGACCGCCGCAGCCGGGTCGTCTACCAGGGTCTGACCGGACGGCAGGGCCGCTTCCACGGGCTGCGCAACCGGAACTACGGCACCAACGTGGCGGCGGGCGTCAACCCCTCCAAGGCCGGGGCGGATGTGGAGGGAATACCCGTCTTCGGCGATGTGTCCGCCGCGGTGGAGGCGACCGGCGCCGACGTGTCGTGCGTGTTCGTCCCGGCGCCCTTCGTCAAAGAAGCGGTGCTCGATGCGGCCGAAGGGGGCGTGGGGCTGGTGGTGGTCATCACCGAAGGCGTCCCCGCCAAGGACCAGGCCTGGCTGTTCCACAAGCTGCGGCGCGACCATCCGCAGGTCCGGGTCATCGGGCCCAACTGTCCGGGGATCATCAGCCCCGGCGAAGCCAATATAGGAATCATCGCCGACGACATCTCCCTGCCGGGCGGCCCGGTGGGCATCGTGAGCCGGTCGGGGACCCTCACCTATCAGGCCCTCTACGAGCTCAAGCAGAACGGCGTCGGGGTGACCACCTGCGTCGGGATAGGCGGCGATCCGGCGCCGGGCACCTCGTTCGCCGACGCCCTGGCCGCCTTCGAGGACGATCCAGACACGGAGGCCGTAATGCTCATCGGCGAGATCGGCGGCTCGGCGGAGGAGGAGGCCGCCGACTTCATCGCCCGGCGCATGAGCAAGCCCGTGGTGGGGTACGTGGCGGGCCTGACCGCCCCCCCCGGCAAGAAGATGGGCCACGCCGGGGCCATAGTCTCGGGCGGACGCGGCACCGCCGCCGCCAAGATCGAAGCCCTGAAAGCCGCCGGGGTGCAGGTCGGGGAGAACCCCACCGAAGCCGGCGAGCTGATGGTCGAGGCCGTGAAGCGCCTCTGACGTCCATATGAGCGGACAGGCCGGGGAGGTGCGTCGAGGAGGCCGGGCGGTCCGCAGGGTGCTCCTGTCGGTGTACGACAAGACCGGGGCGGCGGAGCTGGCCGCCGGGCTGGCCGGCCTGGGTTGGGAACTGCTGAGCAGCGGCGGCACCGCCCGGACGCTGGCGGCGGCGGGGCTGGAGGTCACCGACACGGCCGAATACACGGGCGCCCCGCCCATGCTGGGGCATCGGGTGGTGACCCTCCATCCGAAGATCCACGGCGGCATTCTGGCCGACCGGTCCGACCCGGAGCATCGGGCCGAGATGGAGCGGTACGGCATCGACCCGATCGACCTGGTGGTGGTGAACTTCTATCCGTTCGGCGCCGCGCCCGGCGTGGAGACCATCGACGTCGGCGGCCCCGCCCTGGTCAGGGCGGCGGCCAAGAACCACGCCCATGTGGGGGTGGTGGTCGACCCCGCCGACTACGGGCCGGTGCTCGGCGAACTGCGCGCCGGGGGGCGGCTGTCGGACGGGACCCGCCGCCGGCTGGCCCGCACCGCCTTCGCCCGCACCGCCGCCTTCGACGCGGAGGTAACGGGCTGGCTCGACGCCGCCGGGGGGGAAGGGCCGGCCCTGTTTCCCCCCACCATCCACCTCACGCTCGAGCGGGCCGAGATGCTGCGTTACGGCGAGAACCCCGGCCAGCCGGGGGCGCGTTACCGGCGGGCGGGGGCGGAGGGATCGGCCGGCGGAGGGGGGGATTGGTGGGGCGCCGCCGTCCAGCTGGGGGGGATGCCCCTCAGCTACCTCAACCTGCTGGACGCCGGGGCGGCCTGGGCGCTGGTGCATGAGCTGGGGGGCCGCCCGGCGGCGGCGGTGATCAAACACGCCGGACCCTGCGGGGCGGCGGCGGCGGACGAGCTGTCAAACGCTGTCCGGCGGGCGGTGGAATGCGACCCCAGGGCCGCCTTCGGGGGGGTGGTCGCCCTGAACCGGACGGTGGACGACGCCGCGGCCGCCGTGATCGAGGGCGCCCCCCAGGCGGATGTGGTGATCGCCCCCGGATACGCCGACGGGGCGGCGGAGCGGATCGGGTCCCGGCGGGCGAACACCCGCATCCTGGCCGCCCCGCCGCCCGGTTTCCCGGCCCGCACCCTCCGCCAGATAGAAGGAGGCTGGCTGGCGCAGGCCGCCCCCGGCCCCGCGGCCGGGCGAAGCGCGTGGAGGACGGTCACCCGGCGCCGCCCGGACGGGCTGGAGGACGACGCCGAGTTCGCCTGGGCGGTGTGCGGGCGCGCCGCTTCCAATGCGGCGGTGATGGCGAAGGATGGGGCGGCCTGGGGGATCGGCTCGGGCCAGCAGGACCGGGTGGGGGCGGTGGAAGCGGCGGCCGCCAGAGCCCGGGGTCGGGCGGCGGGCGGCGTCTGCGCCTCCGACGGCTTCTTCCCGTTTCCCGACGGCGTCGAGGCGGCGGCCCGGGCCGGGGTGAGCCTGGTGATCCAGCCGGGCGGTTCGGTGAACGACGCAGCGGTGATAGAGGCCGCCGACCGCCTGGGCCTGGCGATGGTGTTCACCGCCGAGCGCCGCTTCCGCCACTGAACAGGCATTTCGAAGCCAACCCCGCCCGCCTGTCCCCTCCCCCGAACCTCGCGAAAAGAATCCGCACGACCCTCTAGCCGATCGCCCGAAAATTTGGTATACCTATTGGGCTGAAGCACAAACACCGCCGCCGGGTTCTGGAGCGTGCGGCGGTCATCATCGGTGGATTTCCGGCCTTCCCGCAAAAGGCCGGAGCCGGGCCGCCGCGGGCCCGGCACAGTTCCGCCGGCGTGGGGTGAGCTCCTATGTCAAGTTGGGGGTGTTTTGGAGGTGTTTGTAGACTCGGTTGGAGATGTGGCGTTTGAGGCAGCGGATGGCTTCTTGGCGGGTTTTCCCCTGTTCGAGGCGGCGTTTGTAGTATCGGCGGCCTTCGCCGCCGTGTCCGGCGATCTGGGTGATGGCTATGTAGTGGAGGGCTCGGTTGGGTTGGCGGTTGCCTTCTCGGTTGAGCCGATGGCGGATGGTTCTCCCGGATGAGGCCTGGACGGGGGCGGTTCCGTTGGCTGGGGCGAACCGGGCTTTGGTGGAGAACCGCTGGGGGTTTCCGACCTCGGCCAGGATCTCAGCGGCGAGGACGTCTCCGATGCCGTAGATGCTGGTGAGGGTGGTGCCGGTGGCTCGGACGGCTTGGCTGATTTGGGTATTCAGTCGGGTGATCTGGCGGTGGTGTTGTTTGATGCGCAGGATTCGGTCCTGGGCGATCTGGGTTTGGACGCCGCCGCTGCCGGCGAGGAGCCGTTTCATCCGTTCGAGGGCTTTGGGGGAAGCCAGCCCTGATGTTGTGAGTTTGTGCTGGTAGCCGGGCCGCAGCTGGGTGAGGTCGGCGTGGAGGCGGTTGATGCCGGCGGTTTTGGAAGCGACGAGTTCCCGCCGGTAGACCACCAGGGCTCGTAGGTTCTCGATTGGGCCTTGCGGCCGGGGCGGGGGAAGGTTGTCCTCGCGGAGAGCGACGCGGGCGATGACGAGCGCGTCGGTGTGGTCGGTTTTCTGGCGGGTGCGTTGCCGTTTGCGGCCTTGGGCGGTCATCTGGGGTGGGACTTCCACCACGCTGGTTCCCCTGTTCTGGAGAGCAACGGCCAGGCGCCGCCCGTAACTGCCTGCTCCTTCGATCCCGACTCGGGTGGTCTGGTGTTCGGCGAGCCAGACGGCGGTCTGGGCGTGGCCTGCTTCGGTGTTGGGGAAGGTGCGGGCAGCGATCTGGCGGCCTGTTTGGTCGATTACGCAGGCGGTTAGGGTGTCCTTGTGGGAGTCGACCCCGGCCGTGCGGGGTAGTGGGGCGGGCATGGGTATCCTTTCGTTGCTGGATTTTCTGGCAGATCGGCTCGGTGGTGCGCATCCATGCGTAGAGACACACATGGTGGGTCCATCAGGCTCCTATCAAGCGACAGCACCGAGCCAGGATCCCGGTGGGGAGGCAATCACCGCTAGGTCACAGAAGTTTTCCACAGCAGCTGCTGCTGTGGAAAACTCTGGACAGGAGGCGTTGGGCCATCCCCACCAGGGATCTACCGGCTACACAGTAAACACGCATGGAGGCGGGGGAGGGCCCGGCGTGCGGCGGCGGGTGGGCCGGGGTTTTCGCGCTTTTCGGGCGGGCAAGAGGACGAATAGCCTGGTCGAGGGAGCGGTTCATCTGGTGGGGTGGAAGGATTTTCGCGTTCTTGAGAGAAGGTCAGGCTGGCTGAAGGGGAGTCCTGCCGCAATGGTCGGCCACGGTGGTCGCATCCATTCCTCCAGCTCGATCCCATCGATGCCCCGAGTGGCTGCCTGCTGCAGTTCGGGCGGGGGGGGGGATGTACGCCGGGGGGAACCCAGCGATGCCCCGCCGGCCTGCTCGACTGCGGCGCGCCTGGTGGAGAACAACGGTGTGGCCTCATCGGCGCGCCCGGCGGACAGTTTCTCCGTTACGGTAGGGTATTCCTAGCGACTCGGAAGGAGGTGCCATGCCCGAGGACAACCCGACCCGATGGTTGACCGATCTCATCGCGGTCCGTTCCCCCCATAAACCCGACCCTAAGCCGATCCCAAGCCCAGGCACCGTTGAAACCCGCGCCTTGGAGACGATTGACAACGACCGCATGATGTGGTTCTTGGGCGTGCTTCCTCCGGCGTAGTGGAGAGCGGAGAACAACGGTGTGGCCTCATCGGCGCGTCCGGTGGACGATGCCGCTCCGTTACGGTAAGATTTCCCTTGCGACTTGGAAGGGGGTGCCATGCCTGAGGACAACCCGCCCCGGTGGTTGACCGATCTCATCGCGGTCCGTTCCCCCCATGAACCTGATCCTAAGCCGATTCCAAGCCCAGGCACCGTTGTAACCTTCGCTCTGGAGACGATTGACAACGATCGCATGATGTGGTTCTTGGGCGTGCTTCTTCCGGCGTGAGGAGGAGGGTCCGGCGGGCGGCGTCGGGTGCGCTGGGTTTTCGCGTTTTACGGTCGGGGCAAGAGGACGAATAGCCTGGTCGAGGAGCGGTTCGTCTCGGTGGCGGCCGGTCTTCTCGTCCCCAAGATTCCACCGCCCAAGACTCCCTTGGGGTGGACGGTGCCGCGATCGGGGAGGTCATGTCATACAACCTCGGGACGGCGGCAACCAGGCCGGTGAGGCAACGCCGGCGTTTCTCGAAGATAGGGATTGATATTTTGGCTAGCGTTCAGCCCGGTTTGGGCGGGTAGACGATCTCAACGTCTCTGGGGTCTTGGGAGAGCCGCCGTCCGTAGCATAGGGCGCCGGTTTGTCTGTCCAGTTCCCAACAGGTGTTTTGTGCTTCTTCTGGGGTGTAGAACGGCCCCGCATACACGACCCAGTAGCCAGGACGGAGGCTATCAAAGTTGCTGCTGTAGAGTATACCAAACCGTCTGTAGTATTGTTGTTCAAGATCGTCCCGTTGTTGTTCGGCAGCGGCTTGGGTGTTCTCTGATACCAGTACTGAGATGAAAGTTCCTAGGGGCTCGGTTCGTTCGTCGGAGCTGGAATTATCGGAGTTGGGACTACCTTGGCCTGGTTTGGGGGGGTAGACGATCTCAACGTCTCTGGGGTCTTGGGAGAGCCGCCGTCCGTAGCATAGGGCGCCGGTTTGTCTGTCCAGTTCCCAACAGGTGTTTTGTGCTTCTTCTGGGGTGTAGAACGGCCCCGCATACACGACCCAGTAGCCAGGGTTCAAGCTCGCATAATAGCTACTATAAAGGATATTGAACTGTTGGCTATGTTGTTGCTCCAACCTGTTGAGCTCTTGTTCGGCCAAAGCTTCGGAGCTCTCCGAAGATAGCACCGAAATAAATTGACCCTCTGGGACATTGTTCTCATCTTGACCGTCGAAATATTCTGGTTGAATCAGGTCCTCTACTATGGGAATGATATCAATCGAAGATATAGCAAGCCCAAAGAGAGCTTCACTATAAGAATATGTAGATATACCAACGACCTTGCCCAGAGAATCTACCAGCGCCCCTCCGCTCTGTCCTCCAGCAATAGAGGCATCGGTCTGTAAAAGAGTGATGTTGTTTTCCCACTCCCGAAATCTTGACAAGATTCCTTGTGTAATGGTGGCAACCGGATACAGCTCATATTCGGCGGGATAGCCAACCAAGAAAAGCTCACTTCCTAGACCCATATCTTCCCCGTTGATTAGTTCAAGTGGGTGTTCTGATATATCAACCGGTCCTAGTACTGCGAGGTCCGCTATTGAGTCCCATCCTATGACCGGTGTGTTATGGAACTCTGCGCCGTTTGGAAAGACAACTCTGACGGCTCTATATGGTTCTACAACGTGGTAGTTGGTTATGATATAGCCGCCTTTGATCAATATGCCGCTACCGCTCCTTCCCACCGTGTTTATAAAAGGTACTGATGGAGAAACCTTCTTGTATACTTCTTCAGCCGACAATTTTAAAATAGGCTTGGTTGTAGTGGTAGTCGCGGCGGTTGGAGCTGTTGTGCTGTCAGCAGTGGTGGAAGAAGAAGGTACCGTAGTTGTTGTGGTGGTGAGGACCATCGTGGTGGTCATCTCGGAGCAGGCGGACGCTATCAACACCAGAGCGGTCAAGCCCAAAGTATGGCCCACTGCCTTGGTACGAAGCTGTTTCATACGCGGGCCCATTCCCACATGATCTGCTGTAATCGGCGCGCGGGCGTACTCAACACCCGGTCGGCTGGCCGCAAACGAAGCCCGCCCGCCGCTCCGCCGCCGTTTGTTGTTGTCATTGTTCCTTCTTTCCATGAGACGGCCTGGTCGGTGAGTCTCGGTTGCGAAACAAGACCATTTTACGCCTCTCCCCGAGGGGAGGACGCAATTTTCGAGGCCTCGCGAAAACATTGGGAGATGAGGGGTGGTGAGAGTGTGAGCTTGGGGTTGAGATGCCGATGTGGTTCTTCGGAAATGTTGGGAAGTGCCTCTTTGATCTGGGATGACAGCCCAAAGAACAACGGCTCCGGAGAGACTGGTCCGGGACCCCCGAACACCGCCTAAAATGGCGGACGAGGGGCCGCCCGGCAGAGGAGGATCGGATGACCGCCACCGTTATCGACGGCAGGGCCGCAGCGGCGGAGGTGCTCGAGGAGACCAAGGAGAGGGTGGCCGCTCTGGAGGCTCGCGGCAAGGGGGTGACCCTGGCCACGGTGCTGGTGGGGGACGATCTTCCTTCCCATACCTATGTGGGGGTCAAGCGGAGGAGGGCGGGCGAGATCGGCATAGGCTCGGTCCATCATGAGTTGCCGGCCGGTGCCTCCCAGGGGCGGGTGGCCGGGTTGATCAAGCGGCTCAACGACGATCCGGCGGTGGACGGGATACTGCTCCAGCTGCCGTTGCCCGCCGGATTGGACGACCAGGCCGCCGCCATGGAGATCGACCCGTCCAAGGACGTGGACGGCCTGCATCCCGCCAACCTGGGCATGATCGTGCTCGACCGGCCCCGCTTCGAGCCCTGCACCCCCAGCGGGGTCATGCACCTCCTGGAGCGCGGCGAAGTTCCCGTCCGGGGGGCGGATGCGGTGATAGTGGGGCGGTCGTTCCTGGTGGGCCGCTCCCTGGCGTTGCTGCTGATGGCTCGGGGGGCGGACGCCACCGTTACGGTCGCCCACTCCGCCACCAAGGGCTTGGCCGAGGTGACCCGCCGGGCCGACATCCTGGTGGCGGCGGTGGGCCGCCCCGAGATGATCACCGCCGAATACATCCGCCCCGGAGCGGTGGTGATCGATGTGGGCATCAACCGCACCGAGGCGGGCGGCCTGGTGGGGGACGTGAAGTTCTCCGACGCCGCCCGGGCCGCTTCCGCCGTCACCCCCGTGCCCGGGGGGGTGGGTCCGATGACCGTCGCCATGCTGATGCGCAACACCGCCCTCGCCGCCGAGCGCCGCCTGGCGGGGGTCAGGCCGTGAGGGTCTCGATGCGGACCACGCATCCGGCGGCTTCGGCTTCGGAGAGGTCCACCTCGATTCCCAGGCCGGGGCGGTCGGAGGGGGTCAGGCAGCCGTCGGCCAGGTTCCAGGGATGCCGGGATACGTCGGCGGCCAGTAGCAGCCGGGGGGGAACCAGGTCGGCGGAACGGGCGGAAGAAGATCCGGCGGCGCCTGCGGCGGACGAGGCCAGGGCGAGGGCGTGGGCCCGGCCCACCGAGGTCTCCACCAAACCGCCGATCTTGACCGCCAAGCCGTTCGCCTCGGCGGCGGCGGCGGCCCGGAGCACTCCGGACACGCCCAGCAGCCCCGGCTTGAGGCTCACCATATCGGCCGCCCGGCGGTCGACCGCCTCGAAGGCCTCCGCCGGCGCAGAACAGGATTCGTCCAGGCAGACCGGGGTCTCTATCCGGCTGCGCAGCCGCCGGTGGCCCTCCAGATCACCCGCCGCCAGGGGCTGTTCCAGATAGGCGAGCCCCAGCCCGTCGACCGCCTCGAAGAACGGGTCCGCCTCCGTGTAGCTTCCGTTGGCGTCGGCCGCCGCCGAGATCTCGGGAAAACTGCTTCTCACCGCCCGCAGGAAGTCGAGGCCGCGGCCCGGCTCGATCTTGACCTTCACCCGCCGGATGCCCGCCGCCGCCGCTTCTCCCGCCCGGCGCGCCGCCTCCTCGGGCGACCGTTCCAGGCCGACGGCGGCGCAGGCCCGCACCGGACGCCCGTCACCGCCCGTCCAAGCCCAAAGCGGAAGGCCTTCGAGCCGGGCGGCCAAGTCCGAACGGGCCTGATCGGCGGCGGCGGCGGCGGTCGGGGGCAGTCCGGAGAGATCGCCCCGGAGCACCGCCTCCGCCCGGCTTCGGAGGGCGCCCCAAACCTCGTCCGCGCCCTCGGCGGTCACCCCCGGAAAGGGAGCGGCTTCCCCCCAGCCGGTTTCCCCGGCCTCGGAGAGGCCCGCCAGCACCAGCGCCCGCTCGGAGGCCGTCCGCCGGGCGTTGGCGAAAGGGCGCAGCAAGGGGATGCGCAGCTCCACCAGCCGCAGGGAGGGCGCCATCCGCCCAGAATACCCGCCCCCGCCCGGCGGCGGACGCGGCGGGATTCAACCTCTGGGGCGGGGCGGAACTAACCTGGGCCGAAGAGATAGACGCAAACATGGAGGATGAATGCCGGAGCGCATCAGATCGGGGGGTCTGGACCTCAAATATTCCACGACGGCGTCGCCGTTGATGGTTCCCGATCAGCCGATAATTCCCTACATCGAGGGGGACGGGATCGGCCCGGACATCTGGGCCGCCGCCCGGCGGGTGCTGGACGCAGCCGTGGAACAGGTCTACGAGGGCAGCCGCCGGGTGGAATGGCTGGCGCTGCATGCCGGAGAGAGGGCCTACCGGGAAACCGGGGAGTGGCTGCCCCAGAAGACCCTGGACATCCTGCGCTCCCACCATGTAGGGATAAAGGGGCCGTTGACCACCCCGGTGGGCGGGGGCTTCCATTCGCTGAACGTCGCCATCCGCCAGACGCTCGACCTGTACGTCTGTGTGAGGCCCATCCGCTGGCACCGGGGCATTCCGTCGCCCATCCGCAAGCCCCAGGATGTGAACATGATCATCTGCCGGGAGAACACCGAAGACGTATACACCGGCCTGGAGGTGGAGGAAGGAACCCCGGAGGCGGCCCGCTTCATCTCCTTCGCGGCCGACGCCTACGGCTGGGACATCAGGGCCGATTCGGGGGTGGGCGTCAAGCCCATGTCGAAGACCGGCAGCAAACGCCTGGTCAGGTCGGCCATCCGCTACGCCCTCTACAACAAACGCCGGTCGGTGACCATCGTCCACAAGGGCAACATCATGAAGTTCACGGAGGGGGCCTTCCGCAACTGGGGGTACGAGGTGGCCAGAGAGGAGTTCCCCGGCGAGACGGTGACCTGGGAGGAGTGCGGCGGCGACCCCGGGGGCAAACTGCTGGTCCAAGATGTGATAGCCGATGCGATGTTCCAGCAGATACTGACCCGCCCCGCCAACTTCGACGTGATCGCCACCACCAACCTGAACGGCGATTACCTGTCCGACGCCTTGGCGGCCCAGGTGGGCGGGATCGGGATGGCGCCGGGCGGCAACATCAACTACCGCACCGGCCACGCCATCTTCGAGGCCACCCACGGCACCGCCCCCAAATACGCCGGACAGGACAAGGTCAACCCGTCCTCGCTGATCCTGTCCGGCGCCAACATGTTCCGTTTCCTCGGCTGGCCGGAGGTGGACGATTTGGTGGAGCAGTCCCTGCAGGCGGCCATCAGCGACCGGATCGTTACCTACGACTTGGCCCGGCTCATGGCGGGCGCCACCGAGGTCAGGACTTCCGAGTTCGCGGACGCCATCATCGAGCGGATGAAGCGGGCGGCCTGAGCAGGCGCGTCGGGAGGTCGGCATGGGCGCCGGAGGTTTCAAGAAGATCACGGTGGCGGGGGCCGGCAAGTACGGGTCGGCCGTCGTCCAGCGCCTGGCCGCCTGGGACATCGCCGACGAGGTGGTGATGACCGATATCGTGGAGGGCCTGCCCCAGGGTTTGGCGCTCGACATGAACCAGTCCCGGCCGGTCGAGCGCTACCGCACCCGGGTGGTCGGCGCCAACGGCTACGAGGCCACGGCGGGCAGCGATGCGGCGGTCATCACCGCCGGCCTGCCCCGCAAGCCGGGCATGTCGCGGATGGATCTGCTGGCCGTCAACGCCCGGATCGTGGAGCAGGTCACCAGGGAGCTGGTGGAGCGCTCCCCCGGCGCAGCCATCATCGTGGTTACCAACCCCCTCGACCAGATGACCCAGCTGGCGGCGGATGTGAGCGGCCTTCCCCGGCGGAGGGTGATGGGGCAGGCCGGCGTCCTGGACTCCAGCCGTTTCGCCCATTTCATCGCCGAGCGCCTCGGCGCCGACATCCTGGAGGTGCGGGCCCTGACGCTGGGCAGCCACGGCGAGACCATGGTGCCGGTTCCTTCGCAGTGCTCCGTGGCGGGCGTTCCCCTCACCGAGTTGCTTTCCGCCGGCGAGATCGAGGCCCTGGTGGAGCGCACCCGGGAAGGGGGGGCGGAGATCGTGGGGCTGCTCAAGACCGGCAGCGCCTACTACGCGCCCTCCGCGGCGGCGGCCGCCATGGCCAGGGCCGTTCTCGAAGACGAACAGCGGGTGATGCCGGTGTGCGCATGGCTGACCGGGCAGTACGGCGTCTCCGATGTCTACCTGGGGGTTCCCGCCCGCCTCGGCTCCGGGGGGGTGGAGGAGGTGGTGGAGCTGGAGCTGACCGACCGAGAAGCGGCCGACCTGTCCGCCGCCGCCGAAGCGGTGTCCGCCAAGGCCGCCGAGCTGGAAGGCCTCACCGGACCGGCAGACGGATGACATACTCCTGCTCCCCGGCGCCGCCGGTCCGCCGTCCGTTCTTTGTCACACACGGGGCGTATACTCGGAGCGAGCTGATTACGCCCCCCCTGCGGCTGTCCGATTCGTTCGCAGCAAGGCTTGGGGCAAGGGATGGGAGAAACCATGAACAAGCGTGACCTGGCCCACATCGTGGCCTACGAGACCAATCTGACCAGGGCGGGCGCCGCGGCGGCGGTCGACGCCCTCTTCAACGCCGTCGGCGCCGCCCTCAAGGACGGAGCTCGGGTCCAGATCGCCGGGTTCGGGACTTTCTCTGTGCGGGAGCGCCAGGCCAGGATGGGCCGCAACCCCCGCACCGGTGAGCCCGTTTCCATTCCGGCGGCCAAGGCCCCGGCCTTCAAGCCCTCCAAGGCGCTCAAGGAAGCCGTCAACACCTAGCCCCGATAATTCACGAGAGGGGGGGGGGCGGGCAGATGAAAATACACGCCTGCATCCTTCTGGCCTGGGGCAATGACAGGGAAATAAACCTTCTGATCAGATAAGGGCGTTCACCGATCGGTGAGAGGCCGGCTGGGTCGAGGCGGAGGCAACCTACCCGAGTTGCTCAGACAGCCGCCGCAGTCGAGCTGAAGCATCCAGCTCAGTACCAAGTCCGCCGGAACCCATAGCGCAGAGAATTGCAGGACTTTCGCCATCCGTCGAACGCCGCCCTGAACGCCGCTGCGCGGCGGCGGGGGCGCAGCCGGTCTGAGTTTGACATTCCGGGGGGGGGGGGGGGGGGTAGTATTGTTGTTGTGACTGTTGTCCCCTCGCTCGGTGAGGGGTTGGCTTGATGGAGGAGGTGGCCTGATGTTGTTGGGTTGGTCGTTGCTGCGGGGGGGGGGGGGGGCAGGTGTTGAGTCGGCGGCGTTGGTTGGGTTTGGTGTTGGCGGTTGGTTTGGTGTTGGGGGTGCTGCCGGTTGGTCCGCCGGGGGTGGTGGGTCAGTCGGCGACGATTACGTTGTCGTTCGATGACGGGGCGGGTACGCCGTCGGCGGTGACGGGGGTGGCGGAGGAGGGCGGTGCGCAGATGGTGCGGGTGGTGGCGACGGCTTCGGCGGCGACTTCGTCGGCGGTTACGGTGAATGTGACGATCGCGGCTGGTACGGCGGCGGATACGACGGATTATGCGAGTTTGACTTCGCCGGTGACGGTGCAGATCGCGAGCGGGGATACGGTGGGGTATTCGTCGGCGTTTACGGTGACGCCGGTGGATGATGTGTTGGTGGAGGGGGATGAGACGATTGTGTTTTCGGCCACCGCGACGGGTTATACGATTGTTGATGTGGGTTTGATTATCGTGGATGATGATAATGTGATTACGTTGTCGTTCGTGGATGAGGCGGGTGAGCCTGTTGGGGGGTTGGGGGAGGACGGCGGGCGTCAGACGGTGCGGTTGGTTGCTTCGGTTCCGGCGGGGGTGCAGGTTCCTGCGGATGTGGATGTGTCGGTGACGGTGGATGATGCTCCTGAGACGGCGACGCCGGGGGCGGGCGGGGATTATACGGCTTCTGGGGTTCCTTCTTCGTTGACGGTTTCGATCAGTTCGGGTGGAACGAGCGGGTCTTCGAGTGATATGGTGTTTACGCCTTTGTCTGATCGGGTGTTCGAGGATCATGAGATCGTGAGGAGGTTTTCGGGTACGGCTTCGGGGTATACGGTCGGGGACGCTGATTTGTTGATTTTGGATGCGGATCGTACGATTGTTGTTACGATGGATAATCTGAGACAGCCTACGACCCATGATTGGTTTACCCGTGAGGATGGTACTTTTGTTTTACGGGAGGTTGGTGATCCTTTAGGTCCTTCCAACGGGGCGCAGTTTTGTGGTTGTCATGACGGCCCTCAGCCGTGGTTTACTTTTACGGTGGATGGGGTTACGTCTTCGACCTACAGTGAGAACTTGACCTTGGTCTTCAATGGTTTCGCCGGGACCGCCGAAATGAATAACCAAGCTCCAAACCTCCCTGGAACCCCCGATGTAACAAGTTTAGGTATCAGATCCTTTAACTCCTATCATGGTGGAAGAAATGGTTATCGGCCGACGTTGAATGCGGGCAGCTTATTTGTCCGGTTTCGCCCGCCCGGTAGTCAGGATGAAATCGAACCCTACTACGATTATATTGCGGAGCCTGATGAGACTTTCACGGTTGGGGTTGAGCCGATTGATGGTTTTGAGATTGTCAATGTTGATGGTGTGGTAATCGATGATGATGTACAGGTCCATTTGGCTGTTCAGAGTAATCCGACTTTGGCGGAGGGTTCGTCGGGGACGGATTTGGTTATTGGTGCGGGTATGAATGCTAATAATACTTGGTTTCCCACTGTCCCTGTTTGGCGGAATCCTGAGAGTTGGACAAATGCGGACCGTTCTGTGTTGACGTCTGATACGGTGGTGTCGTTGTCGGTGGCGGAGGGGCCGGGGTTGTTGAATGCCGACGATTTTTCTTCTTTCGATTGGGCGAGGAGGTCGATTACTATTCCGGCGGGTCAGTCGGCTGATGGCGGTTGGCGGAAAACGTTGGAGAATATATCGGTTGCGGATGATGATGTGGTGGAGGGTTTGGAGCGGTTGCGGATCGTGGGTGCGCCGGCGTTGGCGGCTACCAAGAAGTCTGATGGGTCGCCTACTGATCAGGTGGTTACTTTCAACGACGCGCAGTTGGATGTTTTGACGGTGACTGACGATGATGCTGATATTACGTTGTCGGTGTCGCCGGGGACGGTGGTGGAGAAGGCGGACGGTCAGACGGTGACGGTGGTGGCGGAGTTCGCGGGGTCGTCGTCGGTTTTGACGTCTGCTACGGATGTGGAGGTGCAGATAGCCGGGGGTACGGCAACGTTGACGTCTGATTTCACTACGGGTCTTGCGAATGACCGGTTGACGGTTCGGATTCCGGCGGGCCGGACGAGCGGGTCGAAGTCGTTCACGTTGACGGCGCCCGACGACGGCGTGACGGAGTCCGGCGGGGAGACGGTTACGTTCGCGGGGCATGGGACCACGCGGGTGGGCGGGCAGACGGTGACGGTTACGGGCGGTGAGTTGACGATTGCGGAGCCGGGTTCGGAGGTGGTGTTGTCTTTGACGGACACGCAGGCTTCTCCGGAGGCGTTGTCGGCGGTGGGTGAGGACGGCGGGGCGGAGATGGTGCGGGTAACGGCTGCGGTGGGTACGGCCCCGTCGGGCAGTGATCTGGATGTGGCGGTGACGGTGGGCGCGTTTGGGAGTTCGGCGGACGCGGGTGTTGATTATACGGTTTCTGGGTCTGCGGTTTCTGGGTCTTCGGTTACGGTTACCATCCCGGACGGGGCTACTTCTGGGTCGGTGGATGTGACGGTTACGCCGGTTTCGGATACGGTTACGGAGGATCATGAGACGATCCTTTTCACGGGGGCGGCAACCGGGTATACGGTTGCGCCGGCTTCGTTGGAGATCACCGACGCTGACCGGGCGGTTAGTTTGGTGTTCGAAGTTCCTTCGCCGTATCCGTTGGAGTATCGGGAGCACTCGTGGGCTTCTGCTGAGTGGAGGAGTGTTACCGCCCGCCTGGAGGGTGAGTCTTCTACTTATTCCGGCGGTATCAGGGGGCGGGTGGTGACAGTGTCCGATACGGCGGCGGCGTCTTCTACGGGTTCTCCTGCGGTGGATGTCTACAATTCGCTCGAGCATGCTACTGACACGAGTCAGCACAAGTATGTTGATATCGGTGCGGGTGCTACGTCGTCGGGGAAGGCTTGGTTCGAGTCGCGTGTCCAGCCTGATGACGCGGCGGAGCCGGTGCAGTATATCGATGTTACGTTGACGGGTTTGACTGCTGGTTTCACTGTAGTGCCGGTCCGTGTGGAGGTGGTGGATACGTTGGACACGGCGGTGGTGTTGACGGCGGCGGGTACGGTGACCGAAGGCGAGACGGGTTCGGGTGTGTCGGTTACGGCGGGTTTTCGGCCTGAGATTACGTCGAGCGAGTTTGTTAATGATCTGGTGGTTGCCTTGGGCGCTCCGGAGGCGGGCACGGCGGGGGCGGATGATTTTTCGTGGACGCCGCCTGATCCTGCGGATACGTTGACGATCGCGGCGGGGGATACGGCTTCTCCAGTCGGGGATGCGGTGTCTTTGGCGGGGTTGTCGATCACCGATGATGCGGTGGTGGAAGACCCGGAGACGATCCGGCTGACCGGCAACTACACGCTGGACGGTGAAACCCGGGAAACGGTGGCGGCGTCGTTTACGGTGTTGGACAACGACACGGAGGTGGATTTGTCGGTGTCGCCGGGGACGGTGGTGGAGGGCAGCACCGAAGAGGTGCGGATAACGGCCCGGTTTAAGGGGTCGTCTTCGGTGTTGACGTCGGACACGACGGTTACGGTAACTATAGGGTCGGGCGCCGGAACCGAGGCGGCGACGTTGACGACTGATTTCACTACAGACGACGCGGACAACCAGGTGCCGGTGGTGATCCCGGCCGGTTCTCTGTCGGGGTCGGCGACCGTCAACGTGACGGCGGTTTCAGACAGCGACAATACGGAGGGGGTGGAGACAGCCAACTTGTCGGGGACGGGAACGATCGGAACACAGACCCTGGTGGTGACAGGCACGACGTTGAACATCGCCGATTCGGGGATCACGTTGGCGGTGGATGCGGATACGAGTGCAACTGCGATGGGTGTTCAGTCGTCGGTGGGGGAAGACGCGGCTGGGGGGATGGTCACGGCGGAGGTTACGGTTACGCTGCCGGCGGCGTCTACTGTGGGCAACGGCAATGTTGTGGTGGGGTTGAACGTGGTGGGCGGCACGGCGGTGTTGGACGACAACTCGGACGGGGATTCGGAGTTCGGGGTAGGTGAGGACTTCCGGGTTGATTATCCGTCCGGGCAGTCACCGGCGCCGCCGACGGATCATGGTCTGGCGGTTGATTTTGCTGAGGGTGCTACAACGGGGACGGCGACGTTTACGGTGGTGTTGAACAACGACGACACGGCGGAGGGTTCGGCGGCGGAGACGGTAGTGATCGAAGGCGCCGACGTTATGATCAACGGTACGTCGTATGAGGTGGTGTCGACCAGTTTCGGAATCACCGACGCGGGCGACGCGCCGCCCACCACCATTGCTTTGACCCTGCTGGACGCCGACGGTGAGGATTTGACAGAGGTCCGGGAGGGCGACGGTACGGTGAGGGTGCGGGTGAAGGCCGCCCTGGACGACGGAGCTGACGGGGCCAAGGTGCTGCCCCGGTCGATAACGGTTCCGCTCACGGTGGGCGTATCCGGTCGAGAACCCGCCGCGCGGTATGATTTCAAGCGGGTTTCGTCGCTGGCGGTGACGATTCCGCCTTATGAGGATGAAGGAACCGTCGAGTTCGATCTGGAGTTGATCGACGACACGAACCCAGAAGGCGCCGAAGAGTTGACGATCCACGCCGGTACTCTGGGGAATGCTCTGACCGGTTTGGGCTTCACGGCGGTGGAGTCCGATTCCTTTACCATCTTGGACAACGAAATAATCCTGGGGTTGGTGGACGCCGAGGGAGACCCGTTGACCAGGGTTCTGGAGGGCAGCAGCTCCCAGGTGCGGGCGCAGCTGTCTTATTCAGGGACATCCACGTCGAATACCCCCCGGGTGGTGCGGGTAACCGTGGAGGGCGGAACCGCCGCCGGGAGCGATTTCCGCATGCCGTCTGCCCCCGGCGATGTGTTCTTTCCGATCCGTGTGAACAGCGCAGCCGGGACGTTCGGGTTGAGCACGGTCAACGACCGCGCGTTCGAGGGCGACGAGACGCTGCGGGTGTCCGCCGCGTCGGAGGGGTTCGATATCTCCCCGGTGGAGATCATCATTCAGGACAACGATATCCGGTTGTCGTTGAGCCAGGCGTCGGTGCGGGAAGACGGAGGGCGGATCACCCGCACGGTCACCGCCCGGGCCAGTTCCGCACCGCCCGAGGATCTGGTGGTGAATGTTGTGGTCGGCGGGGGTCGTTCGTCGGGGAGCGGTTACACCAGTTTGAGTCCGAGGCGGTTCCCGGTCACGATTCCCGCCGGGGAGACGTCGGGCTCCGGATCGTTCTCTCTGACCTTGGTCGACGACACCACTCCCGGCAATTCCAAGTCGGTGTCGGTTACGGGTTCCGCGTCGGGGTTCGACGTTTCGTCGGCTCGTTTGACCATCACCGACGACGGCGACGCCGCTGCTCCCCCGCCCCCATCCGGAGGAGGCGGCGGCGGCGGTGGAGGCGCTCCGCCCCCATCAGGCGGCGGAGGAGGGGGAGGCGGTGCTCCGCCCCCATCCGGAGGCGGCGGCGGTGGTGGTGCTCCTCCTCCGGCCGGAGGAGGAGGTGGGGGAGGTGGGGGTGGTGGTGCTCCGCCCCCGTCTGGAGGCGGCGGCGCGCAGCCTCCGGCGTAGCCGCCTGCGCCGACCTGCGTGGGCCGGTTCTGCGACGACGACGGCAACGTCCACCAGGACAACATCGAACGCATCGCCGCCTGGCGGATCACCCTCGGCTGCGACGCCCAAGACGCCACCAAATACTGCCCCAACGCGCAGATCACCCGCCGGCAGATGTCCGCCTTCCTGCACCGGGCCGTCTCCCAACGCTGGACCATCCAAGCCCCCGAAGGAATCGAACTCACCGACGTAGGGGCCGACGAGTGGTTCCGCCCCTTCGCGGAATGGGTCGTGTCGGTAGGAGCCTTCAACGCCCCCGGAGGGGTGTTCGACCCGGGCGGGGTGGTTACCCGGGCGGATATGGCGATCATGATGATCGGCGCCTTCCCCCACCTCGACGCCGTTCCGACCGAAACCAGCCGCTTCGGCGACGTAGAGGGCCTCTCCCCCGAAGTGTTGGCCGCCCTCGAGGGCATGTACCAGACGGGCGTAACCAGAGGGTGTTCCGCCGAGCCGCTCAACTACTGCCCCAACCAGCCGGTTACCCGGGCGCAGATGGCGTCGTTCTTCGTCAGGGCGGTCAACCTCGCCCCCGCCGACACCCAACCCGCCGCCGGGGGATAACCCGTCGTTGCTTCTTTATCCGGTCCGGCCTCCCCAGCCAACCCAGGGGGCCGGGCCGGAACCGCCCCCGGACCTGCGCGCCCAGTCCAAGCCCAGGGTCGAGGCGGCCGGAGTCAAGGCCTCCGGCGATGCGGCGGCTGTGGATGTAGAAGCCGACACCCGCCGAGGAAGATGAATCCCGCCGCCGTCAGACCCATCTCACCCGACCGACCCACCGCCAGATGCGCAACCCCAAGACCGTCCCAACAAGAACCCCGTGCAACCGTGGCCTGGAAGACAAAGCGGATAGACACCGACCAGAGAGGTCCGCCGGGGGGGAGACGGCGAAACTCCTGGCAGCCAGGGCGCCGCCCGTCAACAACTTCCCCACCTCTCTGCCTATCCGTTCGTCCTCTTGAAGCTCTATTCCAACCCAACGCCGAAGAATGCCCCCAAGTCCGCGAAAATCGGCCCTCTCCGCCGGCAAACCCGGGCCCATCCCCCGCCTCCGCCTCCTTGAACGAAAATCCGCCGGGCCGCACGAGGCCGCCTCCGGCCCGAGGGGGCCGGAACGAACGGGATCCGTCTCTGACCGCCGCCTCTCCGGAAGCTCGCGGCGGTGTTTGTGCATCAGCCCAATAGGTATACCAAATTTTCGGGCCTCCGTACAGGGGTATGTATGTTCGAAGAACCTTTCGAGGGAGCGACCGCTTCGATCCTCCGGCCTCACCGGGAGCGCCCAGATCGGGGGGTCAAACCCAGAAGCGGTGTTTCACGGCGGCCTCCCCGAATATCACATCCGGGCGGCCCCGGCGGCCATCTCCTTCAGGACGGTGTGGAGGATGCCGCCGTTGCGGTAGTAGTCCGCCTCCACCGGGGTGTCGATCCGCACCAGGGCGGTGAAGCGGACGGCGGTCCCGTCCGGGCGGGCGGCGGTTATCTCCAGCTCTTGGCGGGGGGCCAGGCCGTTGCCGACCGGGATGTCGAAGACCTCGGCGCCGTCCAGCCCCAGGGCTTCGGCGCCTTCGCCCGGCATGAACTGGAGGGGCAGGATCCCCATGCCGATCAGGTTGGAGCGGTGGATGCGCTCGTATGATTCGGCGATCACCGCCCGCACCCCCAGCAGGTGCGGCCCCTTGGCCGCCCAGTCCCGGCTCGAGCCCATGCCGTAGTCGGCGCCCGCCAGGACGATGGTGGGGATTCCGGCCGCCTGGTACCGCACGGCCGCCTCGTAGATGGGCTTGACCTCTCCGTCGGTGAAGTCGGTGGTCCACCCGCCCTCGGTTCCCGGCGCCAGACGGTTGCGCACCCGTACGTTGGCGAAAGTGCCCCGCGCCATCACCTGGTCGTTCCCCCGGCGGGCGCCGTAACTGTTGAACATCAGCTCCGGCACCCCCGCCTCCACGAGATACCGCCCGGCCGGGGAGTCGGCTGCGATCGGCCCGGCCGGCGAGATGTGGTCGGTGGTGACCGAATCGCCCGCCATGACCAGCACCCGCGCCCCGGTGATGGGTTCTATCACCCCCGGCTCGGCGGTCAGCCCGTCGAAGAAAGGCGGCGGCCGGATGTAGGTGCTGTCCGCGTCCCACGGATACAGGGCGGAAGGCTCCGCCGCGATCTCCCGCCATTCGGGCGGCCCCTCGAACACCGAGGAGTACTGCTTGTTGAACTGGCCGGGGGAGATGGCGCCGGCGATGGCGGCGGCGATCTCGGAAGGCGTCGGCCACAGGTCCCGCAGGAAGACGTCTCTGCCCTCGCGGTCCTGCCCCAGGGGTTCGGAGGCCATGTCGATGTCGACCGTGCCTGCCAGGGCGTAGGCCACCACCAAGGGGGGCGAGGCCAGGTAGTTGGCCCGGACCAGGGGGCTGATCCTCCCCTCGAAGTTGCGGTTGCCGGACAATACGGAGGCCGCCACCAGGTCGTTTTCTTCCACGGCGCGGGCGACTGCGTCCGGCAGGGGGCCGGAGTTGCCGATGCAGGTGGTGCATCCGTACCCCACCGTGTAGAACCCCGCCGCCTCCAGGTCTTCGGTGAGGCCGGCTCTGTCCAGGTATTCGGTAACCACCTTGGAGCCGGGCGCCAGGGAGGTCTTGACCCAGGGTTTGCGGGTGAGGCCCAGCCGCCGCGCCTTGCGGGCCAGCAGCCCCGCCCCCACCATGACCTCCGGGTTGGATGTGTTGGTGCAGCTGGTGATGGCGGCGATCACCACCGCCCCGTCGGCCAGGTCGAACACCTCCCCGCCGGACGAAACTCCCTTCGCTCCTTCGGGGCGGCCGTGCCCTGCGAACGTCGAAGCCAGGTCCCGCCGCCACTGTTCCTGCATGCTCCGCAGGGCGATGCGGTCCTGGGGGCGGCTCGGTCCGGCCAGGGAGGGCTCGACGCCGCCCATGTCCAGCTCGACCTCCGACGAGTAGACGACCTCGCGGTCGTCGTCCCGCCACAGACCCTGCATCCTGGTGTACAGCTCCACCGTTTCGATCAGCTCGGGCGGGCGCCCGGTCAGCTCCAGATAGTCCAGGGTCTGGCGGTCGACCGGGAAGAAACCGCACGTGGCGCCGTATTCGGGGGCCATGTTGGCGATGGTCGCCCGGTTGGCCACCGGCATGGAGTCCAGACCCGGTCCGTAGAACTCCACGAAGCGCCCCACCACCCCGCGCCGGCGGAGCAGCTCGGTGATGCGCAGCACCAGGTCGGTGGCGGTGGCCCCCTCCGGAAGCTGTCCGGTGAGGCGGACGCCCACCACCTCCGGCAGGAGCATGGAGATGGGCCGCCCCACCATCGCCGCTTCCGCCTCGATGCCCCCCACGCCCCAGCCCAGCACCCCCAGGCCGTTGATCATGGTGGTGTGGGAGTCGGTGCCCACCAGGGAATCCGGATAGAGGGTCTCGCCGTCGTCCCAGACCACCATGGCCAGGTATTCCAGGTTGACCTGGTGGACGATGCCGGTGGCGGGCGGCACCACCCGGAAGTTGTCGAAGGCCGACTGCCCCCATTTCAGGAACTCGTAGCGCTCCCGGTTGCGCTCGAATTCACGCTGGGAGTTGATGCGCAGGGCGGAGCTGGAGGCGAAGGCGTCCACCTGCACGGAGTGGTCGATCACCAGGTCGCAGGGGACGAGGGGGTTGACCTGGGCGGCCGCGGAGGGGTCGCCGGTCATCCGCACGACGGCGTCCCGCATGGAGGCCAGGTCGGCCAGGGCCGGGATGCCGGTGAAGTCCTGCAGCACCACCCGCCCGGGCGAGAAGGGGATCTCGGCCCCGGCTTCGGCGGCCTTGGCGCCGTCGTAGGAAGCGAGCGCCAGTACGTCCTCGCCGGTGACCGACCTGCCGTCGTAATTGCGGAGGGCGGCTTCGGCCAGCACCTTGATCGAGTAGGGCATGGCGTCTAGGTCGCCCAGGTCCCTGAGGGCGTCGAGGCGGTGGACGGTGCGGGGGCCGAGGGGCGTCGAGACGGCGGTTTCCGACCCGAAAGGGTTGCCGTTCGATGGGTTCATCATGGTCTCCGGTCTGTTATCGGTGTGTCTATCCGCAGGCGCTCCGGGCAGGCCCGCGCGCCGGTTCCCCATTCTAGAGACGGACTTCCAGATGGGCAGATCCAAGGTTGCCCTGACAAACCTCGTGCAATCTGGCTCGAAGTTCATTCGATAGCCACCCCAATGCCTCGAGTCCGCGAAAATCGGCCCCCTCCGCCGGCTTCGCCGGGCCCTGCCCCCGCCGCCGCCTCCTTGAACGAAAATCCGCCGGGCCGCACGAGGCCGCCTCCGGCCCGAAGGGGCCGGACAGAACGGGATCCGTCTCTGACCGCCGCCCTCTCCAGAACTCGCGGCGGTGTTTGTGCTTCAGCCCAATAGGTATACCAAATTTCGGGGCTTCCGGCTAGGGGTGTGTTTGGAAAGTTTTCGCGGACTCGCCCGCTTCGATCCTCCGGCCTCACCCAGGGAGGCCCGGATCGGGGGGCAGACTCGGGAGCGGCGTTCATGACGGCCTCCCGCACACGCCTCGTCCAGCCGCTCAGCCCGGTTGAGAAGACGAGCGGATAGGCGGAGGAGGATAGAAGTTTGCCGGCAGACGGCGGTTGCCTGCCAGGGGTTTCGCCGCCGGGCCAACGCACCCGAACAACCTGGTGGGTCCATATCCGCTCGTCCTCTAACCAGGGCCGGCGGGAGCTCCCCTTCCATCCGGTTGCCGAAATATGTCTCACTCCCCTGATACCTTGGTGTGGTACAGAAACCGCAGCCGGTCCGGATGCTGCGGTCATACAGAGGCCGCTCCGCCCAGAGCCGGGGCTCCAAGGGCAAAGCGGCCGACCTGGCTGTGCCGAGGCGGATCGGGCGCAGAGGGCCGAAACGCGTCCTCGGTGTCCGAAGACGGTGGTTCGGAGGCGGCGGGGGTGGGGCCCGGCGAAGCCGGGGCGGGGGGCGGAGAACGCGAAAAACGGTGTGTTGCTCGGGTTTGGCGCCAGTTTGAATCGAATTGTTTGCATGCCCGCCTCGTTGAGGGCGGGGGCGGCAAACCGGGGCGCCTCGGCCTTTGCGGGCCGGCTTGCCGGCGAAGACCCCTGCCGTGCCGCCATATACTCCGGTGCGGCCGATCCGCGCCGACACCCGTCGATTCCGAGAGTGATGCGAACGATATGAGCCGAGCAACGGGCGAAGCGGTGGCCGCCGCCCTCGCCGACACCATAGATCCGATCCTGCGCAGGCCCCTGGGCGGCTTGGGGTATGTGAAAGCGGCGGCTGTCAAGCGGCGGGGGGCGGCGGTGATCGACCTGCTGGTGCCGGCGCCGGGCGGGCCGGGCCGCGCCCTCATCGCGGCGGTCGAGCAGGCGGCGCGGTCGGTGGAGGGGGTGAGCTCCGTCCGGGTGGAGCATCAGCTGATGAGCGATGAGCAACGCGCCGAGCTGATGGCCGGGGTGCGGGGCGAGAAGCGTCCGGCGGGGGGCGCCGGCTCCTCCACCTACACGGTGGCGGTCTCCTCCGGCAAGGGGGGGGTGGGCAAGTCGTCGGTAACCGCCAACCTGGCGGTGAGCCTGGCCGACCTGGGCCATACAGTGGGGGTGATCGACGCCGATGTGTGGGGTTATTCGATTCCCAGGATGCTGGGGGCGGAGGGGTCGCCGGTGGTGGTGGCCGATTCGATCCTGCCGCTGCGGGCCCACGGGGTGTCGGTGATCTCCATCGACTACTTCGTGCCCGACGGCCAGGCGGTGGTTTGGCGCGGCCCCATGCTCCACAAGGCCCTCGAGCAGTTCCTGACCGATGTGTTCTGGGACGATCCGGAATTCCTGCTGATCGACATGCCGCCGGGCACCGGGGACGTGGCCATCTCCATCTCCCAGTTCTCGCCCCGGGCGAGGGTGCTGCTGGTGACCACCCCCCAGCCCACCGCCCGCCGGGTGGCGGCCAGGGCGGCGCGGATGGCGGCCCGGGTCGACCAGAAGCTGGTGGGGGTGGTGGAGAACATGAGCTGGTTCACCGGCGACGACGGAAAGCGCTACCGCATCTTCGGCGAGGGCGGCGGCGCGGCCTTGGCCCATGAGAACGATGTGGAGCTGCTGGCCCAGATTCCGATCCTCACCGAGATGCGGGAGGGCGCCGACCGCGGCGAGCCGGTGAAGGCGGCGGCCCCCGGCAGCGAAGCCGCCCGGGCGTTCGACCGCCTGGCGCACCGCCTGGCAGAAACCAGGCCCCGCATCAGGACCCATCCCGAGCTCCGCATCGGCTGACGAGCCGAACTCCCCCTCCGTTTTCGGGGGAGGTTTCAGGCCCAGATCAGGGCGGCGGTCCCGGCGGCCAGGCAGTAGAGGCCGAAGGGGAGCATCCCGAAGCGGGGCAGCGCCTTCAGCAGCAGGGAGATGGCTCCGTAGCCGGACAGGGCCGCCGCCGCCGTTCCGAGGATCAGCTCAGGTCCGAACGCCCCCGCCCCCGCCGCCGACCAGGCTTCTCTGGCGCCGGCGCCGGCGATCACCGGCACGGCCATCAGGAAGCCGAAGCGGGCGGACTGGGCTTCGGACAAGCCGCGCATCATCCCGGCCGTGATCACCATGCCCGACCGGGAAACCCCCGGCAGCAGGGCCAAGGCCTGGGCCAGGCCGATCATGGCCGCATCCCTGAAGCCGGCGTCCTCGGCGCGGCGGGCGCCGCGGGCGAAGAACCTGGAGGCCAACAGTACGGCGCCGGTTGCGGCCAGCGCCGCGCCCACCGCCGCCGCTGATTCTTGGAACCGCCCGACCGCCTCCGACAGGAAGGCCCCCGCCGCCGCGGCCGGAACGGTGGCCGCCGCCAGGACCAGGGCCGTCCTCCGGGCCGAGGGATCCCGGCCCAGGCCCCGGACGATCCAGGCGATGTCGCGCCGGTAGTAGGCGGCCACCGCCGCCAGCGTTCCCAGATGGAGCACCGCCGAAGCGGCCAGATCGGGGGGGTTCAGGCCGAACAGGCCCGGGACGAGGCGCAGGTGGCCGCTCGACGAGACGGGCAGGAACTCGGTGATTCCCTGCACCAGGCCCCATACGATCGCTTCCAGCATCCGGTCAAGTTAGCCCTGATTCGCCGGCGGAGGGCGGGCGCCGTTCAGCCGCCGGCCTGCACCAGCACCGACACCCGTTCTTCGGCGATGGCCGCGGCGGCGGTGGCGGCCAGATCCGGCGGAAGCGCCACCGAGCCGATCATGCCGTCGTCCGCGTAGTCGGCGGTCCGCACTGCGGTCACCACCCCGGCGATCGGGGGCATGGGGCTGCGGCCGGGCGAAGGGAGTACCACCAGCTGCACCTGCGCGCCTGCCGCCGCCTCCGCCGGGACTGCTACGTCCACCAGCCACCATCCGGGCGGAACCGCCGCCGGAGCGTCCGTGGTGTCCCCTCTGACCAGGGGCTGGCCGGCCGTGAGGGGCCGGTCGGCGTATCCGGTTCCGGCCACCTGCTCCAGCACGCCTCCGGCCACCGGACGCCACTCCAAGGCGTCCTCCACCGGCGCCCCGGGCGGCAGGTCGCGGGTGAGGAAGGGGTGGGTCACCGAAGACTCGGGCCGGATCTCCAGCCACAGGCTCACGACGACCAGCAGCCCGATGGCGGTCCATCTCAGATAAGGGGGGCGGGCGATCCACAGCATTGTTCATAGATATCACATTTCGGGCCGATCGAGAAGGGGGTCGTTGCCGGACGGCCCGGATTTTTTTCGCGCCCCCCGGGGGGCTTGTTGCTCTCTTTCAACCCCGATGATTCACGAGAGGGGGCGGGCAGATGAAATAAGCGCCGCATCCCTCCGGCCTGGGGCAGGACAGGAAATGACTTCTGATCGATATAGGGCGTTCACCAACCGGTGAAAGCCGCTGCGCCGGCGTTCAGCCCAGCAGGTCGAGGCGGAAGCGTTGTTCGGCGGCGATGATGTCGTCCGGGGAGTCCATCGAGCACCAGGAGCGGCCGTCCTCCCCCCACGACCGCCAGACCTCCGGTTCGATCCGCGTCCAAGGGATGGAGCGCAGCATCTGCTGGATCGAGCCGCCGGACTCGGCTTGGCGGGCTGCTTCTTCCAGGCAGTCGGCGGAGTAGGCGGCGCAGGTCACCTGGGGTTTGCGGTCGACGCATACCGCCGTCCGGCCCTCGGCGGCCAGCTCGGCCAGCCGGGAGATGGTTTCCGCCCGCACCAAGGGTTGGTCGACCGCCGTTGCCACCAGCGGCCGGCGGAACACCGACAACGCGGTGTAGAGGCCGCGCAACGGCCCTTTCGCCCCGGATCGGAGGTCAGGAAGGGCGTCGAGGCCGGCCAGGCCCCGGCGGCGGCCGACCATCACCACCGTGTCGAGTCCTTCCAAGGCGGCGGCGGCCCATTCGGCCATCGGCCGGCCCGCCACCTCCAGCCGGGCCTTGTCGGACCCCATCCGGCGGGAGGCGCCGCCCGCCAGAACGATTCCTACCACCTCCCGCAAGGCCGGTCCGATGCGCCTGCGGAGGTTCTTTCTCCGGCGGCCCGCGTCACACCTAGGAGTCCTGCTTGGCCCCCGACTTGGCGGATTCCTTGCCGCTGGACGAGCTCCCGGAGGCCGCCTTCTCCTTGCTTCCGGACGCGTCGGCGCCCTGCCTGCCGTCCTTGGACTTCTTGTTCTCCTTGGACCCGTTGGCCGCGGTCGAGGCCTTGCTGCGGGCCGCCCGCGAGTCGGTGACGTAGAACCCGCTGCCCTTGAACACCACCCCGGCGGGAAACAGCACCTTGCGCAGGGCGGCCTCGCGGCATTCGGGGCAGGTCCGCAGCGGTTCGGCCTTGAACTTCTGGAAGATTTCGAGACGGTGCCTGCATTCCCGGCACTCGTAGACGTAGGTGGGCATGGGGGCGGCCTTCTGTCGGGGATCGGAGGGCGGCCCGGCGGTCTTGCGGCCGGGCCCGGATGGAGCATACCACCGCCGGGATAGAATCCGCCGGGTGAGCGCCGTATGAACGCCCCGAACGCCGCCGGAATCGCCGTCTTGTGCCTGGCGGCCTACCTGTTGGGCAGCGTCAACGCCGCGCTGGCGGCGGCTCGGATGCGCGGGGTGGACATCCGGGCCGAGGGCAGCGGCAATCCCGGGGCCTCGAACGCGCTGCGGGTGCTGGGAAGGGGTCCGGGGGCGGCGGTGTACGCCGCCGACCTGCTCAAAGGCTTTCTTCCGGCCTTGGCGGGGGCGGCGGTGTGGGGTCCGGCGGTCGGCGCCCTGGCCGCCCTGTGGGCGGTGGTCGGCCACTGCTATCCGGTTTTCCACCGGTTCCGGGGCGGCAAGGGGGTGGCGGCGGCGGGCGGGGCGGTGCTGGCGCTGTCGCCCTGGGTGATGCTGGCCATGGCTGCGGTCTACGCGGCGGGGCTGAAGCTCAGCCGGATCTCGGCGGTGGGGTCGCTGGCGGCGGCGGCCGCGGCGCCCCCGGCCTTGCTGCTGGCCGGGGTGGACGCCTGGGCGGCGAGGTGGTGCGCGGTCATGACGGCGCTGATCTTCTGGCGGCACCGCTCCAACCTGATGCGCCTCCGGGCGGGCGTCGAGCACAAGCTGATCTGATGGCGCCCCCGGCTGCCTGCTGCGCCGAAGCTAGAAGTTCCCTGTGAAGGTCGAAACGGCGCTGATCCCCGCCGCCGGGCGGGGCACCCGGATGCGCCCGGCCACCAACGCTGTCCCCAAGGCGCTGCTGACCGTGGTCGACCGCCCCAGCATCCAGTGGGTGGTGGAGGAAGCCGCCCGCGCCGGGGTCACCGAGGTGATCGCAGTGGTCGACCCCGACGGGGGCGAGATCGTGGAGCGGCACTTCGCGCCCGGCGGCCCCGGGCTGGACGGCATAGAGGTCCGGTCGGTCGTCCAAGAAGAGGCCAAGGGGTTGGGCCACGCGGTGCTCGCCGGGCGGGAGGCGGTGGGGGGCCGCCCGTTCTTCGTGCTGCTGGCCGACGACCTGCTCCGGCCGGGGAACGACATCCTCCCCGCCCTGGCCGCGGCGGCCGACCCCGGGGTGTCGGTGGTGTACGTGCGGGAGATCCCCGAAGCCATGCTCGGCGCCAAAGGGGTGATCGCCCCCCGGTCGGAGGCGGCGGGCGGGGTCATGGAAGTGGGGGGCGCGGTGGAGAAGCCGGGGGCCGCCCGCGCCCCCTCCAACTACGGGATATGCGGGCGCTATCTGTTCATGCCGGAGGTGTTCGACCATCTGGAACGGACCCGGCCCGGCCGCGGGGGCGAGATCCAGCTCACCGACGCCATCGCCGCCCTCGGAGAGCAGGGGAGATGCCGCGCCTATACGGACGGCGCCGAGCTGCTCGACGTGGGCAACCCGCTCGGCTTCCTGCATGCCAACGCCGTGCTCGGCTCTCTCCATCCCGTCTACGGCGGGGACTACCGTTCTATGGTCGCGGCGCTCATGGCGGAACGAACCGTGACCGTTCACGAAGAAGGGGATGGAGAGGGCGATGCGCCCGCTGGCTGAAGCCCAAAGAGAGGTGCTGGAGGCGGCGCCGCCGCTGCCGGAAGCGGAAGTTCCGTTGCCGGAGGCGCTGGGGCTGGCCTTGGCGCGCCCGGTGCGGGCGCCGCACGACGTACCGCCCTTCACCAACTCGGCCATGGACGGCTTTGCGGTGCTGGCCGCCGACGCCGCCCGGGCGCCGGTGACCCTGCGGCTGCTGGAGGACGTACCGGCCGGTCATACGGCCGCCGGAAGGGTGGTTCCGGGCGCGGCGATCAAGATCATGACCGGCGCCCCCATGCCCGGCGGCGCCGACGCGGTGGTGAAGGTGGAAGACACCGAGCCGGCGGGGGAGGGCGCCGTCCGCATCCTGGCCCCCGCCGCCCCGGGAACGGCGGTGCGGCCGGCGGGCAGCGATCTGGCGGCGGGCGCTCCGGTGTTCGACGCGGGGGAGCGGCTCACCCCCCGCCACCTCGCGGTGCTGGCTTCACTGGGGATAACGCCTGTGGTGCGGAGGCGCCCGCGGGCGGCGGTGCTGTCCACCGGCGACGAGGTCCTCCCCCCCGACGCGCCCGCCCTGGGCCCCGGCCAGATCCGCGACACCAACCGTCCGCTGCTCATCTCCATGCTGGAGCGGTTCGGGGCGGAGGTCGTGGATCTGGGCATCGTCGGCGACGACGCCCCGGCCCTCCGGGCGGCCCTGGCCAGGGGGGCGGCCGAAGCGGACATGGTGCTGACCTCAGGCGGGGTCTCGATGGGCGAATACGACCTGGTCAAGATCATCCTGGCCGAGCTGGGAACCGTCGACTTCTGGAAGGTGGCCATGCAGCCGGCCAAACCCTTCGCCTTCGGCCATATCGACGGAACGCCGCTGCTCGGCCTGCCCGGCAATCCGGTCTCGGTCATGGTGGCCTACGAGCAGTTCGCCCGCCCCGCTCTGCTCCATATGATGGGATGCACCGCCCTGTTCCGCCCCCAGGCCCCGGCGCGGGCGGCGGAGGGTTGGCGCACCGATTCGGCCAAGACGGTGTTCACCCGCGTAGTCACCGAAGCGCGGGAGAGGGCGGTCTACGCCCGCCGGAGCGGCGCCCAGATGTCCAACGTGCTTTCCTCGCTGGCGCGGGCCGACGCCTTCGCCGTGATCCCCGAGGGGAAGGGCCGGGTGGAAGAGGGGGATTGGATCACCCTCGAGCTGTTCCGTTCCCCCGAGTCCCGGTCGGCGGCGGAGGCGCTCGGTGGGTGATGGGGGTTTGACCCACCTCGATCGGCGGGGCCGGGCGCGGATGGTGGACGTGGGAGGCAAGCCCGTCACCAGCCGGATGGCCGCCGCCGAAGCCTTGGTGTCGGTCTCGAAGCGGACGCTGGATCTGATCTTCGAGGGCGGGCTTCCCAAAGGAGATGCGGCGGGAACGGCCCGGCTGGCCGGGATAATGGCGGCCAAGAAGACCGCCGAGCTGATCCCCTTGTGCCATCCGCTTTCCATAACGGATGCGGCCGTAGATGTTTCCAGGTGCGAAGCGGGCGTCCGCATCACCGCTTCGGTCAGCACCTCCGACCGGACCGGAGTCGAGATGGAAGCCCTCACCGCCGCCGCGGTAGCGGCTTTGACCCTCTACGACATGATAAAAGGAGTCGAACGGGGGGCCCGGATCGAGCAAGTGCGCCTGTTGTCCAAATCGGGCGGGCGTTCAGGGGAGTGGTCGGCGGATTCCAGCTGACGGCCCTGATTCGACCCTGATCCAGAGGACGAGCGGATAGGGCCGACCAGGTTGTTTGGATGCGTTGGCCTGGCGGCGAAACCCCTGGCGGACAACCCGCTGACCAGCAACGGCCTATATCCCCCTATGCCTGTCAGCTCGTCTTCTCAAGCCTGATTTTCGTATCCGCGGCGGGGGGCCTGCCCGCGGGTGCGCACCGGTCTGCCCTGCGGCGCGCCCCGGCGATGTGGAAAATCCTTGAAACTCCCCTCTCAGAGGTCTATTCTCTCCCTGCGGTGCGGAGTAGGGCGCTGTGAGGAGATGAATTGACGCTCTTTCTGTTGATCGCCGCGGTCTGGGCGGTGTTCCTGTTGCCCCCCCTGTGGGCGGGCTGGTACTACTCACCTACGACCAGCACCCGGCGTTTCTCCAAACTGACCGCCCCTCTGGACGATATCCCGCTTCCTTCCCGAGACACCTACCGCAGTTCCGGCGGCCGGACGGCGCGGGAACGGGCCCGCAAGCTGGCCCGGCGGCGGCAGGTGCTGTTGGTATTGGCGGCGGCGGTCTTCGGAACCCTGGTGCTGGCGGCCGCCTCGAGGAACATCTGGATGGTGGTGCTTCATATCTCATCCGGCGCCGCGTTGGCGTGGTATGCGGTGATGCTGCGGCGGATCAAAGAGAGGGAGAAGCCGGCGAGGCCGGTGCGTCCGCGCCTCGAATCGAAGGGTTCGACCGCAAGGCGTTACCGCCCCGAGGCGGTTTCTTCCCGGGTGCGGTCCGGAGTCCGGTGACGGTTCCCGACTTTTCCGCGGTCGAAGCGGCGGCGCGTTCCAAGCTGGATGCGCAGTTCGCGGCCCGGGAGAAGGCCATCGCCAACGGACGGCGGGTCATCCAGCTGTCGGCCAAGGCGATCCGCTCCGGCCACCGGAGGGAGAACGACCTCGCCGAGCGCCTGCTCGAAGACGCGAAGGATCTGCTCGAAGAGTCCGGCGCCGCCCTGGCCCGCCACCCTGACATCAACCCCGGAATCCTCAACGACGCCGCCAAGGAATACGCCGAGGCCCGTCTCTACCTCGCTCTGGCGGACGGCGGCGAGATTCCTTCCGAAGAAGACCTGGGCGGCTGCGTCCATACCGCGCCCTACCTCAAGGGCTTGGGCGAAGCGGTGGGGGAACTGCGGCGCCGGATGCTCGACCTGCTTCGGAGCGAGGAGTTCGGAGAGGCGGAGCGCCTGCTGGCGGTGATGGACGAGGCGGTCGACCTGCTGGCTTCCCTCGACTACCCCGACGGCATGACCGGAGGCCTGCGCCGCACCACCGACGCCGCCCGCAGCCTTACCGAACGGAGCCGGGCCGACCTGACCTCGGCCTTGGTGGCGGAGCGCCTGCGCGGGGATCTCCGCAACAGCCGGTCCTGACGAAGCGGGCGCGGGTGTTCGAGACGCCCGTCGACGCGGTACAATGACCGCTATCCGGGGCTGTAGCTCAGTTCGGCAGAGCACCTCGTTCGCAACGAGGGGGTCAGGGGTTCAAATCCCCTCAGCTCCACCGGCTCGATTCTGTCCGCTCCGCCGGGGGGCGGGCCGAGGTCAGCGGCCCTCCGCCACCAAGGCCGGGTTGTAGGGCTCGATCATGATGCATTCCCCCGGGCATTCCTCGGCGGACTCGATCACGTCCTCTATCAGCTCGTCGGGCACTCGGGCCACCCCGCGGGAACCCTCCGGCCCGTGGCCGTCCCCGCCCTCGTCGTCGAACACGATGGTGGAGCCGAAGTACTTGGCCTCTTCCTTCACCACCCACAGCCCGTCGTCGCGGCCCTCGAACACATCCGGCGCGATCTCCTCGCAGATGCCGTCGCCGGTGCATAGGTCCTGATCGATCCACACCATCATCTTCTCGCCGGCCATGTTCATGAACTCCCTTGGCTGCCTGGGGGGTCTCCCCGATTATTGCCGCTGCCCGCCCTTATATGCAATCCGCCTGCCGGCGGGCGCGGGAAACCGCCGCTCGCCCTCAGGTTACCAGCCGGAGAGCGGCCCCCGGCGCCGGGCCGGGATAGACTGCGGCGGGCGGCCCCGCGGAGAGAAGGTCGAGTCGCATGCCCGATCCCGAGCAGTCCGCCCGGCGGGCGGCGTACGCGGCCGCAGTGTTGCGGCGGGCCCCGCTCATGTTGTTCGGCCAGGCGGTGTTCGGCGCCGGCATCGCCCTGCATATCCGCTCCAACCTGGGTCTCTCGCCCTGGGACGTGTTCCACCAGGGCTTGGCCCTCCGCACCTCGCTCAGCTTCGGCACGGTCACCATCATCGTCGGCGGGGCGGTGTTCCTGGGGTGGATACCCCTCCGGCAGCGGCTCGGGCCCGCCACCCTGCTCAACCCGGTCGTGGTGGGCTTGGTGATAGACCGCGTCCTGCTGCTGGTGGACGACGCCGCCGGCCCGCTCCGCTGGGTCTACCTGCTGGGGGGCCTCGTGCTGTTCGGCATCGGTTCCGGCCTCTACATCGGCGCCCGGCTCGGACCCGGCCCCAGAGACGGCCTGATGACCGGGTTGGCCGAGAAGGGCCTGTCCATCCGCCTGGCGCGTTTTACGATCGAGGGGGCGATGCTGGCCGCGGGATGGCTGCTGGGCGGATCGGTGGGGATAGGAACCCTGTTGTTCACGGCGCTGATCGGCCCGCTGGTCCAGTTCTTCCTCCGCCTGTTCGACCGGGGTCCGATCGAAGTTCCGCCCGGCGGAGAAGTCCGCCGCCGCGCCCGCAAACGCCGGCGGCGGGTCTAGCCTGGTGAAATCATGATCAGGTTTCGGTTGTTCGGGTTTCCGGTCAGCATCCATCTCAGCTTTCTGTTGGTGCCGGCGTTGCTGCTCGGAACCCGCCTGAGCGGCCTGGCGGTGGTGCTGTGGGGGGCGTCGATCCTGGTTTCGGTGATCCTGCACGAGCTGGGCCACGCCGCCGCCGTGCGCCGGTTCGGCGGGCAGGTCGAGGGCATCCGCATCTACGCCTTGGGCGGGGTGACGATGTGGAGGGAAGGGGTCGCCCCCATGGCGGCCTGGAAACATTTCCTGGTGGCGGCGGCCGGCTCCGGGGTGGGCCTGTTCGCCGGGCTGGGCCTGTACCTCTTCATCCGGCTGGGCGGGATGGGAGAGGCGGCGAGGGGCTTGGTCGCCCAGCCGTGGAGGGTTGAGCTGCTCGCCGCCGATCGAAACGGCGAGTATCTGGTGTTTGCGGCGGGCGCTTTCATCTGGGTGTCGGTGGTGTGGGGGTTGGTCAACTGGCTGCCGATCGGGGGCTTGGATGGATCCAAGATGCTGCGGGTGGTGCTGGTGAAGGTGCTGGGCCCCAGCGGCGACCTTCATTCCCGCATCATCGGCCTGTTGGTGGGGGCGGCCGCCGCCGTTTGGTTCTGGCAGCGGGGAATGGTCTTCGCCGCCGTGCTGTCGGCGGTCTTCGCCGGTTCGGACCTGGTCGCCTACCGCCGTCCCCGCCGAAGGATTCCCAGTCTGCGCCGAGACCCCCCGCCCTCGGAGGAACCGGACAGCGCCGGGGATGCGCCCCGCTCCTCCTCCGATGAACAACCCTGATCCGATAGACCGTTGGCTTCACCGGTTGCAGCCACTGACGACAGCCCACTAGCCCTCCGTCCTGACAGGGTGATACATAACCTGCTTGACTCCCACCACGGCCTTGGGCACCATCTCGGAACCATCCCCGCAGGAACAAGCCGGTCTCCTCAGGAGGCCGACAACAGTAACCGCAAAGTCGTGGTAACATGTACGGTCAAGTAGACGAATCGCCGTGCTACCCTCATGTGACTCGGCTGTTATAGAAGGGAGGGCGTCCATGGCCAAGAACCTACAGGTGGCAAAGAAGTTCTCAATAAAGGATGTACCGCTACAAGACATTTTACAGCAGGCGGAGAAGGGGGAGCTACAACTTCCGGATTTTCAACGTGGTTGGGTATGGGATGACAGCCACATTGTAAGCCTTCTTGCGTCAATCTCCTTGTCGTATCCGATTGGTGCTGTCATGACCCTTGCCTCTGGTAACCCCGATGTTAAATTTCTACCACGCCTGATTGAAGGGGTGACCCTTTTAACCCCTAAAGACCCTGATTTTCTTTTACTAGATGGTCAGCAGCGTATTACTTCACTTTACTTTGCACTTTATTCTCCTGAAGCTGTGCCAACTCGTGATTCCCGAGGCAATGCAATGGAATGCCATTATTATGCTAATATTAATGAGTGCATTGATAGATCAGTTGACCGCGAAGACAATGGGATAGTAAGCATACCTAAGGTTAAACTAATTACTACCCACTTTGGGAAAAGGATTATACGAGATTTACAAGATAGACCAAAAGAAATAGCAGAGGAAATGTTCCCTTTAGATCTTATTTTTGACCCGGACGAGATAATGAATTGGCAAATGTATTATATACAACAAGGTCCAGGCGGACAAGCAAAAATGGCCTGTCGAATCAACAAATGGAAGCTCTTTCATAAAGAGATAATTACGCCTATAACCAGTTATCAAGTTCCAACAATTGAATTGTCTAAAGCTACATCAAAGGAGGCTGTATGCCAAGTATTCGAAAAAGTTAATACAGGTGGGGTTTCTCTCACAGTATTCGAACTACTTACCGCTACCTTCGCGGCAAGTAATTTCAACCTACGCGAGGATTGGGAAGGCCGATCAGAAGAATTCAATAAGTATCCCATACTAAGTAGATTAGAATCAACTCATTTTCTGCAAATAATTACATTGCTTGTAACATACTTTCAAAGAATGGAACATATAAATGATACTAATCCACCGGCAATATCCTGTAAGCGCCGTGATATATTACGGTTGACAGATAATGATTATGAACACCATGCTGAATCTGCTTCGTATGGGCTTCTTCGAGCGGTAGAATTTCTTCAAAGAGAGCACGTATTTTCTTCCAAAGATGTACCATATTACACTCAACTGGTGCCTCTTGGAACGATATTTGCTATCCTGGGAGAAAAAGCAGAAAACTACATTGCTCAACAAAAACTTCGAAGGTGGTATTGGTGTGGAGTGTTTGGTGAGATGTATGGGGCGACAACTGAAACACGGTTTGCCTTAGATATTTCAGATTGTGTAGCCTGGATAAATGACAGGGGTGATGAACCTAGAACAGTGCAGGACGCCCAGTTCCAAGCCGAACGCCTCCTGAGCCTGCGTACTCGTAACAGTGCTGCCTATAAAGGGATTCATGCCTTGCAAATGAAGAACGGAGCTCGCGATTTCAAAACTGGTAACGTAATTGGAGATACTACTTACTTTGACAGTAATGTAGATATTCATCATATATTTCCCAAAAAATGGTGCGCTGATAACAAAATACAGGATAAATTTTTAAACAGCATTGTCAACAAGACATCAATCAGCTCACACACAAATAGAGAAATGGGTAAGCTAGCACCAAGGGACTACCTGGAAAAGATACAACAATATATAGACGCCCCCGCTCTCAACGAGATACTGCGTTCGCATGACATTGAGCCTTATACCCTTCATCAGAATAACTTTCAGAAATTTTTCTACCATCGCTTTGAAAAGATACTAGCGCGTATTGAAAGGGCTATGGGCAAGGCGGTAAATCGCAGTGCCAAGGACAATCCGTTCGCGAATCAAACAATTGATTATACGCATAAAATAAAGGAGTTAATCATAAATGGAGAAGGTAAAATGATAGAGTTCAAGTCAACCGGCCGAAAAAACCTTCATACTCATCAGAAAGATCCGGCTATGGAGTGGTCGGTCGTTAAATCAATCGCTGCCTTTATGAATACAGATGGAGGGATTTTGCTAGTTGGGGTAGATGACTCCGGGAAGTCAGTCGGAATTGAAGAGGATTATCCCTTCGTCCAACAGAACCAAGACGGATGGGAGCAATGGCTTTCCACCCTGATTGGCAAAACACTCGGCGAAGTTGAAGCGGCTAAAATGACTATTGCCTATTGTAAAATTACGGACAAAACAATCGCATATATTGAGGTTGCTCCAGCGCTAAAGCCAGTGTTTGCTAAAACTATAAAGTCTGCTCGTCCTAAAGGAGTTACCTCGGGAAGAGAAATTTTCTATGTACGCATCGGTAATACTACTAAAGAACTGATAGGGAACGATCTGCTTAATTATCAGAAGGGCCAGTGGCCGAATTGAGGGTAACATCTTCAATTATTCTCAAATTCCCTTCTGGGTAGGCAGGGATCAACGCGCCGAAGCGGTCTCGTTGGTCATGCATATGATAGAGGAGGGCTTCGAAGGGCGCAGCTTCTCCCGTCAAGATCCGGAGTTCGACGCCTTGGAGTCTTTGTTCCGAATGGAGTGATAGGAGGACACAGACCACCCCGCCGGGAGGGGCGGCGGTCGACGTGAAGGCGCTCTTCAGAGGCTTCCCGCCGGCGGGGGGTTGCTGCGGGTTTCCGCGTTCTGGGGTGTTGCCGGGCTAGGCTGGCCGAGTTGTCCGGACGGACTGGAGAGGGCGGGCCGGCGTTGAACACGAGCACACTTCCCATGGAGGAGTTGGCGGAGGACTCCGACAACATCACCGATTGGTGCTTGGAGGAGTTCCGCACCCGCTGCGGCGACCCGGGCATCACCAAGGACGACATCTGGGAGTACCTGTACGGGGTGATGCACGCCCCTGACTGGCGGGAGCGCTACCGCCACGACCTGCAGCGCAACCTGCCCCGGGTGCCCATCGCCGCCGACTTCGAGGCTTTTCGCCGGGCGGGGCGGGAGCTGATGGACCTCCACATCGGCTACGAGACCTGCCCGGAGTGGGAGGGGGTCGAGTGCCTGGTAGACGGGTTCCCCGACGGGGAGGGCGCCGCCGACCCGGAGGCCTACCGCATCGTGGACAGGATGCGGTGGAACAGGGTCAAGAACGAAGACGGCAAATGGGTGGTCGACCGCACCGAGCTCCACATCAACGACCGGTGCCGGCTGGTGGGCATCCCGGCCGAGGCGCAGGACTACACGGTGTCGGGACGGTCGCCCCTGGACTGGGCGGTCGACAGCCTTCGGCACAAGCGGGACAAGGCTTCGGGCATCACCGACGACCCCAACGGCTGGCATGCGTGGGCCGACGACCCGTTCGAGCTGATCCGCCACCTGCGCCGCCTGGTGTATGTGAGCGTGGTCAGCGCCCGGATCATCGCCGGCCTGCCGCCCTCCCTGGAAGATCAGAGGTAGTCCGGTGGGTCATTGTCATCTGAACGAGGTGTTGCGGCAGCTGACCGCCGACGACCCGAAGAAGGTGGTGCAGGGGCGGCGGTTCGAGCGGCTGGTGCAGGCGGCGTTGCGGGCGCATCCAGGGGAGTACGGACAGGAGCGCTTCGAGGAGGTATGGCTCTGGCATGAGTGGCCCGACCGGACGGCTCTGGGGTACGGCCAAGACATAGGGATCGATATCGTGGCCCGCCAGACCCCGGCCTACGGCGGCGGGCTGTGCGCGATCCAGTGCAAGTTCTACGAGCGGGAGGTTCCCACCAGAGGGGTGGACAGCTTCCTCGCCGCTTCGGGCACCGGTGAGTTCACGTCTCGGTTGCTGGTGGCCACCGCCCGGGTCTCCAAGAACGGGATGCTCAAGCTCCGCCGGGCAGATCCCCGTTGCGAAGTGCTTCACACCTCCGAGATGGACCGGTGGGTGGATTGTTGGCTGGAGTTCGCCGACACCCCGGAGCGGCTGGAGATTCCGCCCGTCCCCAAGCACGATCTCTATCCGTTCCAACGGGCCGCGATCGACCGCATCGCGGAGGGTTTCCGCAACGCCGACCGGGGCCAGCTGATCCTCCCCTGCGGGACCGGCAAGTCGCTGGTGGCGCTCCGGGCGGCGGAGCGGGTGGCCGGGCGCGGGGGCAGGGTGCTGTATCTGGTGCCGTCCATCGCCCTGATCGGCCAGACCATGCGGGAATGGTCCCGCCAGCGGGAGATGCCCCTGCGGTATCTGGGGGTGTGCTCCGACCCCACGGCGGGCCGCAGGGCGTCCAGGCAGGCGGATATTGCCGGCGACCTGACCGAGCTGGCCATTCCGGTCACCACCGACCCAGAGAAGCTGGCGCAGGAGATCAGTCGGCCGGTCCCAGACGATGCGATGCAGGTGGTGTTCAGCACCTACCAGTCCTCCCTGCAGGTTTCGGCCGCCTTGGAGCAGGCGGGCGCGGAGGGGGTGTTCGATCTGATCATCTGCGACGAGGCGCACCGCACCACCGGGATCGAGCAGTCGAGCCAGGGCTTGGGCGTGTCCCCGTTCCGGATCGTGCACGACGACGAGCGCATACCGGGCCGCAAGCGCCTCTACATGACCGCCACGCCCCGGGTGTTCACCGAGCGCCAGAAAAAGAAGATCGACGATCCGGCCTTCGAGGGCGACAGTTACAGCATGGCCGACCCCGAAACCTTCGGGGAGCGCTTCTACGAGATGGAGTTCAGCGAGGCGGTGGAGGGCAAATACCTGACCGACTACGAGGTGCTGGTGATAACCGCCAGCGAGGAGGCGTATCTGCAGTCGCTGGCCAACGTCGGACTGTCCCACGAGGTGCTGGTGCAGGAAAGCACCAACCTGGCCATAGAAGATGCGGTGAAGCTGGCCGGATGCTGGGATGCGCTGGCCTCGCCCGCCACCACCGTGGTAGAGCCGGGCCGTTTACCCGGCCAGGTCTTCGAGGACGGGGGAGAGCCGGCCCGCTCGGCCATCGCCTTCACCAACCTGGTCCGCACCTCGAAGATTGCGGCGGAGGTCTGGCCGAAGGTGGTGGAGGCACTGGCCCGCCAGAGGCCGGACGATGACGGAACCGAGGGGGCCTCGCCGTACCTGCAGCTGGATGTCGACCACGTCGACGGGACTACTCCGGCCGCTGAACGCACCGACCTGCTGGAGAAGCTGAGGGGCAGCCGAGAAAACACCGGGGCAGAAGGCGGGCCGCCCGCCTGTCGGGTGCTCAGCAACGCCCGGGTGCTGACCGAAGGGGTGGACGTCCCCAGCCTGGACGCGGTGATCTTCCTCAACAGCCGTTCCTCCACGGTCGACATCACCCAGGCGGTGGGCCGGGCGATGCGCAAGGCGCCAGACAAGAAGAAGGGCTACATCATCATTCCGGTGGTGGTGCCCGACGGCGCTTCCCCGCAGGAGATGCTGAAGGCTTCCGATTTCAAGACCGTGTGGGAAGTGGTGCGGGCGCTGCGCTCCCATGACTCCCGGATGGAGTACTACGTCAGCAACGCCTCCGCATGGGCCAAAAACGCCCCCCTGCGCATATCTGACCGGCTTGGGCGGCGACGGCGCTACGAGCCCGAGCAGCAGATGCAGCATCAGCTGCAGCTCCAGCTCGACCAGGGGATCGCCTCCATGGTGGTGGAGAAAGTTGGCGACAGGCAGATGTACCCCCGCTGGGGCAGAAGGGCGGCCGACATCTGCCGCCAAGTGCAGATCAGGGTCAACGAGCTGGTGGAAAGGGGCGGAGCGCGGCCGGCATTCGAACGTTTCCTGGCGGGCATCCGCAACTCGATCGGCGATCATGTCACCCGCCGCCAAGCGCAGGATATGGTCGCCCAGCATGTGGTGACCATCCCGATCTTCGAGGCGATGCTGGCCGGCAGCGGATTCGCCGGCCAGAACCCGGTCAGCCAGGAGATCGAGCGCCTGCTGAACACCTTCCGCGACCTGGGCGTCTCGTTCGAAGAGGAGTTGGCGCCGCTGACCCGCGCCTACCAGCAGATGTCCAATGCGTTCGAGGGCGCGGTGACCAGCGCCGACCGGGTGGACATCCTGCGGGAGGTGTACAACGGGTTCTTCCACGCGGCCATGAAGGACACGGTGAAACGGGTCGGCATCGTCTACACCCCGGTCCAGATAGTGGACTTCATGGTCCGGTCGGCGGCGGCCATCTGCCGCATGGAGTTCGGCCGTTCTATCGGCAGCGAGAACCTGCACATTCTGGATCCGTTCGCAGGCACCGGCACCTTCCTCGCCCGCCTGGTCGAGATGAAAGGCGAAGACGGCAACTACCTGATCGCCCCCGAGGAACTGGACCGTAAGTACAAGGAGGAGCTGCACGCCAACGAGTTGATACTGTTGGCCTACTACATCGCCGCCATCAAGATCGAAGAGGCCAAACACTCCCGCGACGCCGAAGCTTCTGACGAAGAGGTCACATATGAGCCGTATATGAAGATCTGTTTGTCCGACACCTTCCTGACCAGTCCGGACCAGGAGGAGTTCGGCATTTTCAGCAGGAACATACGCGGCCGCCGTGAGCAGGATGCCACACCGATGACTGTTATTTTAGCCAATCCGCCGTGGTCAGCAGGCCAGAAGTCTACAGGGGACGATAATCCCAATATCAGATATCCGGCTGTCAGTGATCGAGTTTCCGCAACATATGGGGTGCGTCATCGGGAGGTCACTGGCAGAGGAATAGGGAAGGCAGCGGGTAACCTATATGTCAAGGCCTTACGCTGGTGTTCGGATCGTGTGTTGCCCAACGAAACACGCGGAGACTGTCCTGCAATCGTAGGGCTTGTTCACCCCAATTCTTTGATTGATGGTACGTCTCTGGCAGGAGTGAGAGCAAGATTACGTGATGAGTTTACTGACATCTATGTAATAAACCTGCGGGGCAATGCATACAAAAGTGGCGAAGAGTTTCGTAAAGAAGGTGACAAGATATTTGGTGGAGGTTCACGCAATGGAGTGCAGATAACCTTCCTGGTGAGGAATCCGGCCAAAGATATTGACCAGCCTGCCAATCTACATTATGCACAGGTTCCTGACCGTTCAAGCCTGGATGAAAAGTGGGAATGGTTGGACCAATTGGTAGATATAACTAGCACCGAGCTGGAGAAAGTACCAATGACCCCGAAACATCATTGGGTAGATTTGCCAGACGGTACATTTGATAATATGCTTACCGTATGTGATACTGATAGGGACAATATCAATACATCGGTTCACTCTCATGCTTTGGGAGTGACAGCTGCCTGTGATGTTTACCTTTATTCCTTTAGCCGTGCGGATCTAATTGAAAGAGTGCGCAGATATATAAATGCCTATGACGAGGCCTTAGATTTAATAGAGGATTATCCTGATGAACTGGAGGAGATTACAGCTAACGATGATTTAGATGTAATAAAGTGGACGGGCAGGCTAAAATCTAGCTTGCGGAGCCGCGAGAGCATTGTGTTTGACGAGACTCGTATCCGGGTGGTGTTATATCGTCCATTTACCAAGCTGTGGCTTTATGAAGACGACCGTATTCTGGCTTCAGTCAATACAGTCTCGGCAATGTTTCCCCGTGGTGAAGAAATTGAGGGTTATACGGTTACCGGTGGATCGAACAACGGCAGCCCTGACTCCCTGGTTGCTACTGATGTGCTCCCGGACCTGAACAGCATCGGTCCCGGACGGGGGGGGGGCGTCTCATTGTCAGAGGGCGATCCTGGTCAGCAGCGGGAACAACATGATCTTCCAGGCGCTGGCCGCAGCGAACCTCACGGACCTGGCAGCGATCAAGGGCTCCCAGCAGACGCGGGTGATACCGCGTCTCAGATAACCGGGGGGGGGGGGGGCAGGCGATCCTCATCACCACCCCGTCCAACAAGGCAGTCTTCGGCGCTCTCGCGTCCAGCGTCGTCAACGACCTCTGCGCAGTCGGAACCATCCAGGCCTCCAGGGCGATTCCCAGGCGGCGATCCTGATGACCGGCCCCTCCAACATGGCGACCTTCGGGGTGCTGGCGGCGGGCCTGCTACCGGATCTGCACGCGACGGCGGCAGGTCAGCAGACGCGGGTGATGCCGCGTCTCAGATAATCGGGGGGGGGGGGGGGCAGGCGATCCTGGTCAACCAGACCCAGCAGCTCCCCTTCACCACAATCGCAACCAACCGGCTCTTCGACCTGTGCGCCACCGGACGGCAGACCCGCGCCCTGCCCCGGCGATCCTGATCATGAAAGACCCGCAGCTTCCGTTCGCCGCCCTGGTGACCGAGAGGTTGTTCGATCTGCACACGGCGGGCCGCCCCACCCGCGCCCTGCCGAGGCGATCGTGATAGTCACCCCCTCCAACCGCGCCCGCCCGGCCGTCATAGCCGCCGACACCCTCCCCGACCTCCACGTAGTCGACCCCGCCGGACGGGCCCTTCCCCGCTTCACCGCGTAGGTTCTGCCCATCCGGCGCCGCCGTTCGATAGGGTGATTCGCCAGGTTGGCCGCTTCGAGGGGTAAGATGAGGCAGAAGGAGTGGAGATGCCGGGCCTGACAGACGAACAACTGGTTCAGATCATCGCGGGCGGCGAATCCGACCGCGTCGAGTTCAAAGAGTCCTTGGGCGGGGAATCTCCTAGGCGGATCAGAGAGGCGATCTGTGCCTTTGCCAATGACCTGCCCGATCACCAAGAGCCCGGCTATGTGGTGATAGGGGTGAACAACAAAGGCGGTCTCGTCGGGTCCGCTATTACCGATGAGATGATTCTGCAACTAGCCGATATGAAGTCTGACGGCCAGATCGTGCCTCCACCGTCTATGACTGTCGAGAAGCGCACTCTAGAGGGCCGACAAGTCGCCTTGGTAACGGTACAGGTATCTGATTCGCCGCCAGTCCGTTGCCGGGGAGTGATCAGAATACGCACCGGTTCGCGCCGTGATATAGCTACAGCGCAGGACGAGCGAATCCTCAACGAAAGACGGGCGCGGGGGATTTCTCCGTTCGATGTATTGCCCATTCCTACTACTGGTTTATCTGATCTTGATCTGATAAGGTTTCAATATGAATATTTGGAGAGGGCGTTCTCGCAGGAAGTTCTGCAAACTAACGAACGCAGCCTCGAAGAACAGCTAGCCGCTACCAAGATGATTGCATCGGCTGATAACCCCTTGGCAACAGTATTGGGTATCTTGACGATCGGTAAGCACCCCCAAGATTATTTGCCGGGTGCATATATACAGTTCCTCAGAGTAGCCGGTAATGAATGGGGGGATGATGTGGCCGATAGTGAAAAAATCCAGGGTACCTTTCCAGATATGCTTAGTCTTGTGAATGATAAACTGAAAGCACACAATCGCCTTGCGGTTGACTTTCTTTCCGGTCCAGTTGAGCGCAGCACTGCAACCTATCCGATAGAAGCTTTGTTGCAGTTTGTGTATAACGCAGTGATGCATAGAACCTATGAAGGTACTAATTCACCCATCCGTGTTTATTGGTTCAACGACCATATCGAAATCATAAGCCCTGGAGGACCGTATGGGCAGGTCACAGTAGAAAATTTCGGAAAGACAGTTACCGATTATCGCAACCGCAATCTCGCTGATGCTATGAAGACCTTGGGATTTGTCCGAAATTTCGGCTCAGGCTTAACCACAGCTAGGAACCTACTCGAGGATGCTGGCAATCCAGAACCGACCTTTAGAGTAGATAATAATTTTGTAACTGTAACAGTTGGAGCAAATAAGGAAGGCCTCCCCGCTGATACGGACAAGGTTCTCCAGCCTACGGAGCAATGAAAAAGGTTACCGCTGGAAGCTGAGCTGGGAGCATTTGTCATACCCGACCTGTATCTTGATAGGTAACGAATTGGAGGGAAGTGGTCATGAGCAACGGATCGAATATCGAGTGGACTGACGCAACCTGGAATCCCACCACAGGATGCGACCGGGTCTCCGCTGGGTGCGACAACTGCTACGCGCTCACGCTCGCCAAGCGCCTCAAGGCGATGGGGCTGGCCAAGTACCGGAACGACGGCAATCCGAGGACCAGCGGCCCCGGCTTCGCCCTGACCCTGCACGAGGAAACCCTAGCCGCGCCCTACAAGTGGAGGTCGCCCCGGCTGGTCTTCGTGGACTCGATGAGCGATCTGTTCCACCCAGAGGTGCCGCTGGATTTCATCCGGCGGGTGTTCGAGGTCATGGCCGACACGCCCCGGCACACCTACCAGATACTCACCAAGCGCTCCCAGCGGCTCGCCTCTCTGGCCACTGGCCTCGACTGGCCGCCCAATGTCTGGATGGGCGTGAGCGTCGAAAACGACCGCTACACCTTCCGAGTGGACCACCTGCGCACCGTGCCTGCGGCGGTGCGGTTCGTGAGCGCCGAGCCCCTGCTCGGACCCCTGCCGGAACTGGACCTCGCCTCGATCCACTGGTTGATCGCAGGCGGAGAGAGCGGCCACAATGCCCGGCCGATGGACGCGGCCTGGGTGCGCGACCTCCGCGACCAATGCCGAACGGCGGGCGTAGCCTTCTTCTTCAAGCAGTGGGGAGGCCGCACCCCCAAGTCCGGCGGCCGAGAACTGGATGATGTCCTCTACGAAGAGTATCCTATGGTGGCAAGCGATATAAATGTTAGAGTAGTTCTTGATTAGCTTTTATTGCGTTCCTTAAGTAGGTCTATACCGCAGTAAGTAAGAAATGCTCTTATGGAGCACCATTGCAGATTGAGCAACCTGCAAGCTGTGGCCATTGACATGCGATTACGGTCAACAGTGTCTCTCGTTACCACACAGACATTGTAGCAAGCTTCCTGTAGTTGCTCTGCTAAGGCCAGTACCCATGGATCAGCATCATCTTGTACCTTGTTGATATCCATGACCTCCCCAGCAATCGCCATTACATGCGTTATATGTGTGTAGGCAACATCAAGTGTATGTTGCAGTGAACTTCGGATTCCGGTAGCCCAAGCTCCGGGTAGGTCAGGATGAGTCATCTCGCTTACTTCCTTTATTACCTGTCGAGGTAACGCTATGTTACCATTAGTGACCATTTGCTCTAAGTATTTGAACGCCTCCCATTGGTTATGCACGGAGATAATTGACTTAGTCTGGATAAGAGCAGATGAATCAATTACCCATACAGATATGTCATCGTAATTCAACTAATAATCCTTTCAAATCATCTAGTTGGCCAGTTTTGAGTTGGAGGAAACCAGCCAGATCTCGGGTTGTCAGCCGTCCACGGTCAGCGGCGTCTAGGAGTATCTCAGGGATATTAGTACCTAGTTGTCCAAGCCGCCTTTTTGCGGCAGGTAGGCCCCCACCTCCGCCGCCTGTGGGGTTGTTCCAATCTCTATCGGAGAGCTGGGAAACGACCGCTCCGTAGAGACTTGGTTCTGCCAGACCGATTTCTTGTAGACGGAGGGCGGTCGCCCTTGTACTGACCGAGAAGCGGTTTGCTATCAATCGGGCTTTGTTAGGATCGGTCGTGCGTGAGGCGGATGAGATGTCGTACCCTTCTGAAATTTCTCGGAGGGCCCTTTTGGGTAATAGGAAGGCGGCGGCGAACCGTTCACACCACCTCTCAGCCTCAATGTCGTGGTCGCTGGGAAGAACGAAACTTAGGCAGGCGGAGTCCGAACGGGTGAGCAGATGGCCGACCTCGTGGAAGAGGGTGAAAATACGCGCCGTCGGGTGGTAAGCCGTGTTGACCGCGACCAACGGAGCGTATTCGTCCCAGGCACCGAAGCCGCGTATGTTCTTCTTACCCATGCTTAGTTGCATCACCAGCACACCCTGTTCTTCAAGATATCCACGCCAAGCGCGGAACGCTGTCGAAGGATTGGGCCAGCTGAGTTGCTCTTCGGTTGAGATCTCCGATCGTTTGCGTACCTGGTCGGCTGATTCAATGGGATCCGCCTGAAGGCTATATCGAGCGAGAGCGGCAGGAGTCCGCCTGTTGTCCTTAAGCACCCATGACGCGACCTCCTGCAGTCGTCGCGCCCACCTGATCTGGAGCGCCTCGTCGGGTCCGAGCTTGTGAGCACCGAGGCCGGGTGCCCGCCGTAAGGCCGTTGGCATACCAGCGGAGGTGGGGGGCTCGGGCAGGAAGAACACCGCCGAAGGCCGTTTCAGGGCCTCGACCAGCTTGGTGAACTGGCCTCTGGTGGGTTGGCTGGCGCCGGTCTCCCAGGCTTCGATGTCGTCGACCGGTCTGTCGATGCGTTCGGCCAGGTCGAGCCGGGTGAGGCAGGCTTCCTCACGCGCCCAGCCGAGCACGCTGCCGGTTATCGGTACGGTCTTGGCCGCCATCGGCTTCCTCTTCGGTTGGCGGGATCACAGCTGGATGGATAAGACGGTCAGATCGTACTTGACGGCTGCGACAGATGCTGCCCTCCGGCGGCGGGCCTGCCTCGGCGCGGGGGGAGGGCGGACGGGGTATATTCGCGGGCGGCAAGCAATGTCACAACAAAAGCCTCGGGTAACAGGGGAGGCAGGAGAGGAGGGCATATGCTGGCGAAAAGGACTCGTATCCGCAGACTTCTGGGGCTGTTGCTCGTGTTCGGCCTGGTAGCCGCGGCGTGCGGCGGCGAAGCCGACACGTCGGAGGCGGACGCCGCGGCCGAAGCCGCCCGGCAACAGGCGGCCGAGGCCCAGGCGGAAGCCGAAGCCGCCGAGGCCGAAGCCGAGCGCCGCGCGGACGAAGCTGAGAAGGCCGCGGCGGAGTTGGCCCAGGCACAGACCGATCTGGAAGCCGCCCGGTCGGAGGCCGCCGAGGCCATGGAGGGCGACGAGGCCACTCAGGCGGCGCTCGCCGAGGCGGAAGCGGCGTTGGCCGAGGCCGAAGAGGCCGCCTCCGCCGCAGAGGAGGCCGCCGCTGCGGCCGAGGAAGCCTTGGTTCAGGCCACCACTACCACCACCCAGCCCGACCCCATGATCGCCTTGCTCGACGAGGTGGTCGTGAGCACGCCCAGCCTGGTGGCTCAGGCCGACTACGGGCGGGCGCCGTACGTGGCTCCGGCGCAGATGGCCGGTCTGCTGGCCTTCGGCGGCTACCTGTACAGGTATCTGGGCGACGGCACCTACGTGCCGGACCTCGCCGAGGACTTCCCGACGTACTCCGACGACGGGACGACGATGACCATCAAGCTGAAGCCGGACCTCGTCTACTCGGACGGCACCCCGATCGTCGCCCAAGACGCGGTGGTGACGCTGGAAAGGGCCAAGGAGGGCCCCTTCGGCGGCAACCTGGCCGCTCTGGAATCGGCCGAGGCGGTCGACGATCTGACCATCGTCTACCAGTTGTCCAGTCCGTTCAGGTGCTTTGCCCAGAAGGTCGTCTGCGGCGAGAACATGCCCCTGCACCCCCACGAGCAGGTGCTGGCCGACCCGGTCGCCTACTTCGAGAAGCCGGTGAGCGCCAGCCAGTACGTGGTGGCGGAATGGTTCCCGGGGTCGCCGACCATGACCCTCGAGGCCAACCCCCGCTACCACGGCGGCCAGCCGGCCATCCGCAGGCTGATCCTGTCGTCGGCGACCGATCCGATCTCCCGCCTGCTCCAGGTGAGCACCGGGGCGGCCCAGGTCGGCTTCGACATTCCGGTGGCGGTCCGGGCCGACCTGCCCGACGACGTGAACCAGATCATCCACCCGATCGGCGGCGTGTTCTGGATCGCCATCCGCACCGACTCGCCGGGCGCTTTGTCCGACGTGCGGGTGCGCAAGGCCCTGTGTCATGCGATCGACCGCGAGCAGATCAGCGAGCGGGCCTTCCTGGGCACGGCCGAGCCGGTGGGAGGGGTGCTTCCCCGCTCCCGGACCGAGTGGGAGTACGAGGATGTGATCCCGCTGGAGCGGAACCTGGACGAAGCCCGGCGGCTGCTGGCCGAGGCGGGCTACGCGGACGGGTTCTCGCTGGTGCTGCAGACCTGGGGCGCCCGGCCCGGCTGGACGGACGCGGCGACCGTGGTGTCCGAGCAGTGGGCCGACGTCGGCGTGACTGCAGAGGTGCAGCCCGTCGAGGACGCAGTGGCCATCCAGTCGCTCATCAACCGGGACTACGAGGCCCAGTGGGTCGGCGGCGGAGGTGACAACCTCACCATCCTGACCTTCATCTTCTACCCGGACAACTTCTGGTCGAACTCGGTGGCGTTCGGAGACGAGGACGTGACCAGGATGATCGATGAGCTGAGCACCGCCATGTCGAGCGGCGATATGGCGGAGTCCCAGCGCCTGCAGACCGCGATCCAGCTGAGGGCCTGGGAAGTGGGGGGCAACTACTGCCCCGTCGGCGAGCGGACCGTCTTGGTCGGCAGCCGCCTTCCCTTGGACATCCTGCAGGTCATCCCGGCTTCCCAGAACCTTTGGGTGGCGGCGGCCGGCTGATCCGGCGGCTGCGGAATCGGCGCGCCCTGGAAGGGATACATGTCCCCCCATACCCTTCCAGGGCCGCCTCCGCTGGAGAGGCCGGTCTGCGGCCGGAACTCTGCTCCGGCCTCCCTTAGGGCGGAAGAGCGGAAGGAGGCTGCGGCCGGCGCCTCCAGAGGACGATTTTCGAGAACGATCCGATGATGCATCGAGTTCATGACGGCTGAGGCGGCGGCCCCCCCGGCGGAGGAGCTGGAGCAGCGCAAGGAGCGGGTCGGCGCGATCGTGGCCCGGCGCCTGTTGCGGGCCGTCTTGGTGGCGTGGGGGGTGTCGCTGGTGGCCTTCGCTCTGGTGCGCATCGTTCCCGGCGATCCGGTGGCGGTGCTGCTGGGCGACCTGGCCAGCGAGGAAAGGATCCAGCGGCTCCGGGAGGACCTCTACCTGACCGGTTCGTTCTTCGACCAGTACTTCGGGTACATGGGCGATCTGATCCGGCTCGACCTGGGCCGCTCCATTATGACCACCAGGCCGGTGCTGTCCGGCGTCGGCGACACCCTTCCGGTGACCCTGTGGCTCACCGGGCTGGGCATGCTGGTGGCCCTGGTCATCGCCATCCCGCTGGGGGTGATAGGGGGCCTGACCCGTTCCAACCTGTACCGGCTGGGCTTCAACCTCATATCTTCGGCCCTGATCGCCACCCCGGTGTTCGTGTCGGGGGTGCTGCTGCTGCTGCCGTTCGCGGTGTGGTGGCGCTGGTTGCCGGTGGGGGGGTACGTCTCCTCCTTTCCCCAGAACCTCTACTACCTGATCCTGCCTGCGGTCGTAACCGGCATCCCGATCGGAATGATCTTCGGCCGGGTGCTGCAGGAGTCGATCAGGGAGACGTACACGGAGGAGTTCGTCGAGACCGGCCTGGTCTGGGGGATCGGCAAGACGGCTTTCATGTGGCGGTACCTGGTCCGCCCCTCCATCGCCCCCGTCATCGGCCTCTTGGGTTACATCGTGGGCGCCTACCTGGCGGCGGCGGTCGTAGTCGAGACGGTGTTCGTGCTGCCGGGGATCGGCACCTACCTGGTGAGGGGGGTGCTGGCCCGCGATTATCCGGTCGTCCAGGGCACCTTGTTCATCTTCGGGTTGATAGTGGTGGTCGTCCACTTCCTGGCCGACGCCCTGTCGGCGGTGATCGACCCCCGGGCGAGGGTGATGTCGTGACCTGGGCGCGGCGGATGTGGTCCCGGTGGCGGTCCCTGCCCTTCGGCCTGCGCGTCGGGGCCGGGCTGGTCGGCGTCATCGTCCTCCTGTCGATCGTCATCCCGATGCTCAGCCCCTACGACCCGCTGCGGGGCGGCCCCGGCCTCAACACCCCGCCCAGCTCCCGGCACTGGTTCGGCACCGACCACCTGGGGAGGGACGTGTTCGTGCGGACCTGGATGGCCGCCCGCATCGACATCGCCCTCGCCGCCGTGGCCGTGGCGGTGCCGCTGGTCGTGGGCACCGCGGTCGGCTCGATCATCGGGGTGACCAGGAGCCGGATCGTCCAGTACATGGGCGACCTGGCCATCGAGGTCATCAACGCCTTCCCCACCCTGATCATCGTGATCGCGCTGGTGGCCGCCTTCGGACGGGGGGTGAGGGGGATCCTGCTGGGGTTGTTCCTGACCGCCTGGGCGCGCTACGCCAAGGTGGCGCGCGGGCGGGCGCTCGCCATCCGGGAGATGGACTACCTGGAGGCGAGCCGTTGCCTGGGGTACGGGCGGTTTCGCATCCTGGGGTTCCACGTGGCGCCCAACGTGATGCCGATCACCATCGCCTACGCGGTGAGCGACTTCGTGGTGGTGTTCCTGGCCATCGCCGGGCTGTCGTTCCTGGGGGCGGGGGTGCAGCCGCCCACGCCGGAATGGGGGGGAATGCTCAACGACAGCCGGCTTTTCATCACCAACGCGTGGTGGCCGGCCCTGTTTCCGGGGGCGCTGCTGTCGGTCACCGCCCTGGGGGTGGCGCTGATCGCGGCGGGGATCGGCCAGCGCACCTCCAAGACCATGGCGGCCTGAGAGGCGGGCGGGATGCTGGCGGTAGAGGATCTGTCCATCGGGTTGGCCGACCCCAAGACCGCCGCCCCGGTGGTGGACGGGGTGAGCCTCGGCATCTCCATGGGCGAGACGGTCGGCCTGGTGGGGGAGTCCGGTTCCGGCAAGTCGATGCTGTGCCGCGCCTTGGTGGGCACCCTGCATCGGCACGGGGCGGCGGTTACCGGAGGTTCGATCAGATTCGAGGGCCGGGAGCTGGTGGGGGCGCCCGAAGCCGTGTGGCGCCGGGTGCGGGGCCGCCGGATCGCCTACGTGCCCCAGAGCTCGCTGGCGGGCCTCAATCCGGTGCTGACGGTGGGCAAGCAGCTGACCGGGCTGATCCGGTCGGCGGGGTCGGCCGCCCGGGAAGGCGGTTCGGCCCGGTCGAGGGCGCGCGAGCTGCTGGAGATGGTGGAGATCCCCCGGGTGGCGTCGGTGATGAACGAGCGCCCCCACCAGCTGTCGGGCGGGATGCGCCAGCGGGTGGTGATCGCCGGGGCGCTGGCCCGATCTCCTGATCTCCTGATCGCCGACGAGCCCACCACCGCCCTCGACGTGCGGGTGCAGGCGAGGATCCTCGATCTGTTGCGCAGGCTGCGCGACCAGATGGGCATGTCGCTGTTGCTGGTGTCGCACGACCTGGCGGTGGTGGAAGAGGTGTGCGATTCGATCGCGGTGCTGTACGCCGGGGCCATCATGGAGGCCGGGCCGCAGGAAGCCATCCGCACCCGGTCGCGCCACCCCTACACCGCCGGGCTGGTGGCGGCCGCCCGCATGGACATCTCCGGCGGGTTCGAGCCGATTCCGGGGGAGGCGCCGAGCGTGGGGGCCTGGCCGGAGGGGTGCCGCTTCTGGCCCCGGTGCGGCCTTGCGCTGCGGGTGGGGAACGGGGAGCCGCCCAGCCGGTGCTCCTCGGGTGGCCAACCCCGGCCGGTCGAGTTCGAGGGGCGGCTGACGGCCTGCGCCTTCGCCGCCTCGATGGCCGGGAGCGGGACGGATGATTCCGTCGGTTCCGGGGGAGAGCGCCGGTGAGCGCGGCGGACGGCGGGTCCGGCGCCGGCGCGGGCGGCTTGGCTGGCAAGGGCTTGGTGGTGGTGTTCGGGCGCGGGGCGTCCGCTTTCCGGGCGGTCGACCGGGTGGACATTCAGATCGAGCGGGGGGAGGTGGTCGGCCTGGTGGGGGAGAGCGGTTCTGGCAAGACCACGGTGGGGAAGGTGCTGGCGGCCCTGCACCGCCCCAGCGCTGGGGAGGTGCGGTACGACGGCCGGCTCTTGGCGGCCTCGGTGCGGGGCCTCCCGAAGGAGGTGCGTTCCCGGATCCAGATGATCTTCCAGGATCCCTACACCAGCCTCAACCCCCGGCAGCGGGCCGTGCAAGCGGTGGCCGAGGTCTTCCGGGTCTGGCACTCCCGCTCCCGGCGGGAAGCCCGCTCGGCGGCCATGGACATGCTGGCCGAGGTGGGGATCAGCCGCGAACAGGCCCTGCTCCGCCCCCACAGCCTCTCCGGCGGCCAGCGCCAGCGGGTCAGCGTGGCCCGCGCCCTGGCGGTAGAGCCGCACATCCTGGTGGCCGACGAACCGACTTCCTCGATCGACCAGTCCGCCCAAGCCCAGATGCTGACCCTCCTAGCCCGCATCCGGCAAGAGCGGCGGCTGGGCATCCTCTTCATAACCCACGACCTCCGCCTGGTGCGCGACTTCGCCGACCGGATGTACGTGATGCGCAACGGCGAAGTGGTGGAGTCCGGCCCCGCCCGGCGGGTCTTCCGCAGCCCCTCCCACCAATACACGCGAGACCTGATAGAAGCCATCCCCGGCCGCGCCGCTTCCGTTTCTGCCGACAGCGCATCCTGAGGCTTCGCGGATTCGGAGAAAGTCCGGGCGGGGGTTACATGCCCATGTTGCCGCCGTCCACCACCAGGACGGCGCCGGTGATGTAGGAGGCGGCGGGGGAAGCCAGGAACACGGCGGCGCCTTTGACGTCTTCGGGGAGGCCGGGGCGGCCCAGGGGGATGCGGGAGGCGTGGTGGTCCCAGGCCACGGGATGGGCGGACTCGGCCGGGGGGCGGGTGCGCATGAAACCCGGCGCCACGGCGTTGACCCTGATTCCTCGCCCGGCCCACTCGACGGCCAGGGCGCGGGTGAACATGATCAGGGCCGCCTTGGCCGAGTGGTAGGCGATGTCCTGATCGGGGTGCAGGGCCTTGAACCCGGCGATGCTGGCGGTATTGATGATGCATCCCCGGCCTTGGGCGGACATGGGCCCGAAGGCGGCCTTGGAAAAGGCGAAGGGGGCGAACACGTTGATCTCGTAGGTGAGGCGGAACCGGTCGATCGGCGTCTCTTCGGCAGGCCCCAGCCAGCCCGCCCCGGCGTTGTTGACCAGGATGTCCAGCCCGCCCCAGGCCTCGGCCACCGCTTGTATGGACTCTTCGGCGGCGCCTGCTTCGGTTACGTCCGCCGTCAGGGCGAGAACCGGCCCCCCCGCCTCGGCGGCCCGGGCCGCGCCGCGTTCGGCCGCCGCCGGATCCTTATCCAGGACCGCCACCTTCGCTCCGTGTTCGGCGAACGCCTCGGCCATGGCCAAGCCTAGGCCGCTTCCGGCGCCGGTTACGAGCGCGCGCTCGCCCGATAGGTCGAAGCGGTCGGAGGCGGAACCCATGTCCGCAATCCTACGGCCCCCCCGCCCGCACGCCTTTATTATCTTCCCCCCTCATGACTGCCGCAGGGACTGGCCATGTCCGCCCCGCCCCCCGCCCGCCGAACTCGGCGCCGGCCGGAGGCGCCGCCGTGCGGTGCGCGGTTGCTCTGGTATGTGTTCTGCTGGCGGCCTGCGGGGAGCCCCCGCCGCCGGGCGCGGCATCGTCGGAGGGGGGTTCGACCTCCGCTCCGGCCGTTTCCGTTTCCGCCCCCACCCCGGTTTCGGTGGAGGATGTTTCGACTGTTGCTCCCTTCTACTCGGTCGTCAACACCGGCGGCGATCAGCGCCCGGTTTCGGTGGAGGATGTTTCGACTGTTGCTCCGGCTCCGCCGGTTTCTCGACCGGCTGTTTCAACCTCCGCGTTGCCTGCGGTTTCCGTAGATGTCTCGACCTCCTTACCGGCAACTACTGTTTCCGCCGGGCCCGCCCCCGCCCCCCCCGCCGCCGCCGTTCCCTTGTTCGGCTCGGCGGAGGTCTCGATCCTGGCAGCCCTTCCCCACGATCCGCAGGCTTTCACGCAGGGCCTGGCGTTGCGCGGCGGGCTGTTCTACGAAAGCACCGGCCTCTACGGGGAATCCACGGTGCGGATCGTCGACCCCGCCTCCGGGGAGGTCATCGCCTCCCGGGCCTTGGAGGACAGCTATTTCGGGGAAGGACTGGAAGTGGTGGGAGACCGGATCGTCCAGCTGACCTGGCGGGAGGGCGCCGCCTTCGTGTGGGACGCCGGGACGCTCGCCCCGCTCGGCCGCTACACCTACGAGGGGGAAGGCTGGGGCTTGTGCGCCTTCGAGGACCGGTTCGTGATGAGCGACGGCTCCTCCACCCTGGCGGTGCGCGATCTGGAGACCTTCGAGCTGACGGAGGAGATCCCGGTGCGACTGGCGGACGGGGGGCCGGTCGAGATGCTCAACGAACTCGAATGCGTAGACGATCCGGTCTACGGTGAGCTGGTCTACGCCAACATCTGGCTCACCGACCGGATCGCGGCTATCGACGCAGCCACCGGCCTGGCGGCGGAGGTCGACGCCTCCGCCCTCATCGGCGAGCTGCCCCCGGACAGCAGGGCCGACCCGAACAACGTCCTGAACGGCATCGCCTTCGACCCCGAACGGGGGGTTTTCTACCTGGCGGGCAAGCGCTGGCCCCTCATCTTCGAGGTCAGCCTCGAGCCCATCCCGTGAAACCCTGCGCCGCCGCTCGGCGGATTCGCCCGGTGAGGCGGAGGGCATCTAGAATCGGGGGCCGCGGGCCGCATCCATGTTTGCCCCGCCCCGCCAATCGAATACCGATCCTGCACTGCTAGGTGCCTTCCCGGCCGGACGACGGCGGGATGTCCGAAGGAGGTGATGCGCACCCATGCGCACCTATGAGCTGATGACTATTCTGCGCCCTGAGATGGCCGAAGCCGAAGCCCGGCAGGAGTCCGAGGCCGTGCGGAGTTTCCTGACCGGGGAAGGCGCCTCGGTCTCCGACGTCGATTTCTGGGGCAAGCGCCGCCTCGCCTACGAGATCGACAAAGCCAAGGAGGGCTACTACGCGGTGGTCACCTTCGACGGCGTACCGGAGCACGTCGACCGCCTGAACAGGGCGTTGAGCCTTTCCGACACCGTGCTGCGGCACAAGATCGTCCGCCCGGACCTCCGCCCCGCCCGGCGCGGGGGCGGCGGGGGGCAGTGACCCGTTCGGAAACTGTCACACCCCCTCCGTACAGTATGGCCAAGCAATCGACCACAACGAGATACAGGGAGAAGCAATGCCGGACAACACAGTGACTTTGGTAGGCAATCTGGTGGAGGACCCGGAGCTGCGGTTCACCCCCACCGGCGTGGCCATGGCCAAGCTGCGGCTGGCGGTCAACCGCCGGTGGATGGACAGGAGCACCAACGAGTGGCAGGAGGAGGCCCACTTCTTCACCGCCACCTGCTGGCGGGACATGGCCGAGAACGTGTCGGAATCTCTGCGCAAGGGAAACCGGGTCATGGTCACCGGGCGGCTCCAGCAGCGCCAGTGGGAGAACGAACAGGGCGAGCGCCGCTCGATGGTGGAGGTGTCCATCGATGAGATCGGGCCGAGCCTGCGCTGGGCCACCGCCTCGGTGACCCGTTCCGAATCCCGCAGCTGGGGCGGAGGCGGCGGCGGTGGGCGGCCCAACAACCCGCCGCCGGGGCCCGTGGCCCGCACGAACACGGGGCAGGACGACGCCCCCTTCTGACGTATAGGAGAAGAGCAGCATGGCTAGAAGCACCCTCACGAGGAGGAGGCGTCGGCGTTCCCGCGGCCCCAGGACGGTTCGCAAGCGGGCTTGCCCCGGCTGCCGCCAGATGAAGTGCGACAACACTCGAGTCCCATACGTGGACTACAAGGACGTCGCTTCCCTGCGGCGGTTCGTTTCCGACCGCGGGAAGATACGCTCCCGCCGGGTGACCGGGGCGTGCGCCCAGTATCAGCGCCGGGTGGCGGCCGCCGTCAAGAACGCCCGCGAGATGGCGCTCCTCCCCTACACGGGGAGCCAGCGGTGAGGTTGGTGCTCAACGCCGAAGTGCCCGGCCTGGGTGACAAGGGCGATGTGGTGGAGGTGTCGAACGGGTACGGGCGCAACTACCTGCTGCCCCAGGGGCTGGCCGCCAAGGCGACAGCCGGGATGATCCGCCAGATCCAGGAAGCCCGCCGGGCGGTCGAGGAGGCCAGGCGCAGGGAGCTCGAGAAGGCCGACAACCTGCGCCTCCAGCTCTCGGACACCCGGATCGTCATCGCCGCCCGCACCGGCGACGAGGGCAGGCTGTTCGGGTCGATCGGGGTGTCCCAGGTCATCGACGCGGTGCGCAGCCTGTCGCAGGTCGAACTCGACCGGAGCATGGTGTCGATGCCGGAGACGATCAAGACCATCGGGTTCCACGAAGTAACCGTCACCCTCGATCCAGAAGTGGTCTTCCCCTTGGTGCTCGACGTCATACCCGCTTGACCGGCGGCTGCCTGTGATGGCCGCCGAGGCGGTGCCCTCTCGGCCCGGAGCGGCTCGGCGGGGCGCAAGGAATCCGCCGGAACGCGAAAAAAATCGGCCTGCGGAGTGATTTTTTCCCCCTCTCGACGGCCCCCGCGCCGATAGGCTCGCGTAGACTTCCGGTTGTTCGGCGGGCCGTCAGGCGCCGCCGCCGCCGGCACTCCCCCCCTTCCCTAGGCGGTTTCTCCGCGCCCGGCGCGGCTTCCTCCCCGCCGCGGCTCTCCGGCCCCTGACCGGGCTCCGGGCGGGGTAGGACGACCGCAGCCCGAGGGCGCGTACAAGATTTGTGTCACACCCCGCCGGTACAAACAGGTGTACGGGTGAAGCCGACAATGGAGCGAGATGATGAATGACCGGATTTCGGCCCGAGCTTGCGGCGGGGCAAGGAGGCGGCGGTGACTTTGATCGAGCGGGCGCCCGCCGGTCCGCCGGTTGCCAGGCAGGGGATGGTTCCGCCCCACAGCGCGGAGGCGGAGGAGTCGGTGCTGGGCGCGGTGCTGCGGTCTTCCGCGGCCGCCGACGAGGTGTTCGACCAGTTGGGGGAGGAAGACTTCTACGTCCCCGCCCACCGAGCCATCTTCGAGGCGATGCGGCGCCTGTACGACGAGAACCAGCCGATCGACACCGTGACCGTGGTCGACCGGCTGCGCCGGAGCGGAGACCTGGACCGGGCCGGCGGCGCCGGCTTCGTGGTGGGTTTCTGGGACGCGGTGCCCAGCGCCGCCAATGTGAGCTATTACATCGAGGTGGTGGAGGGCCGCGCCCTGCGCCGGGGGATGCTGGCGGCCAGCGCCGAGATCGCCGAGCTGGCGATGAACCTGGACATGGACGTCGACGACCTGCTGGACTTGGCCGAGCAGCGGATGCTGTCCGTGGCGGACAACCGGATGGGCGAAAGCTTCGAGATGCTGGGGTCGCTGCTGTCGAAGCTGCTGGACCGCCTGGAGCAGATCGAGGAACAAGGGCAGCAGGTCAGCGGCCTCACCACCGGCCTCGAAGACCTCGACCGCAAGCTGGGGGGGCTGCGGCCGGGCGCCTTGGTGGTGGTGGCGGGCCGCCCCGGGATGGGCAAGAGCGCTCTGGCCATGAACATCGCCGGCCATGTGGCCGCCAAGTACGGCCCGGTGGCGTTCTTCAGCCTGGAGATGACCCCCATGGAGATCGCCTACCGCTGGCTGGGTTCCGAAGCCCGGGTGGACTCCATGAAGCTGCAGTCCGGTTTGGGGGCGGGGGATTCGGCCCGGATCTGGAAGACGCTCATCGACACCACCTCGGCCCTCTACAAGGTGCCCCTGCATGCCGATGAGGGATCCCGGACGGTCACCGACATCCGCGCCAAGTGCCGGCGCCTGAAGCGCAAGTCCGGGTTGGAGATGGTGGTGGTGGACTATCTGCAGCTGATGCACGGGCGCAACCGAGAGAACCGCCAACAGGAGATCGCCGACATCAGCCTCAACCTCAAAGCCTTGGCCAGAGAGCTGGACGTGCCGGTGATCGCCGTTTCCCAGCTCAACCGGTTGCTGGAGACCCGCAGCGACAAGCGGCCCCAGCTGGGCGACCTCCGGGAATCCGGCGCCATCGAGCAGGACGCCGACGTGGTGCTGATGATCTACCGAGACGAGTACTACAACCCGGACACCTCCGAGAAGGGCATGGCCGACATCATCGTCGCCAAGCAGCGGGCCGGCCCCACCGGAGTGGTGAAAGCCACCTTCGCCGACCGCTTCACCCGCTTCGACAACCTCCCCTACGGCTACACCGGCGCCAACGGCCCCCCCCCCTGAGCCCTCTGAAGAGGCCAAAGCTCGAGGAAGCAGGAAACTGTCGGTTGTGCTGCGGCGAGCCTGAAAGCAAACAGCACCGCGGGGGCTATGATGTGAGTGTGCCTATCGACCCGAACTACAAGCCCCTCCCGTACAATGCCGGCCCGGCCCGTTCGTTGGAGGCAGTCACCCTCTCCGACATGGTGGAAGCGATCCGCCCGTGCGACACGGACATTTGGCGGTCCCGGTTTCTCACCCGCACTTTCTGGCTGCGGTGGTGCGACACTCCTGCCCATTTGCGGGGTTGGCTGTTGGAAGACGAGCCGAGGACGTTGGGAGACGAACGCTGGGATGCCCTCATCGCCGGTTGGGCGCATGAGCTCAGCCGCAGATATCAGCTTGACCCGCCCGGCTGGGCGCTCAAACCGGACAAGTATTTGGATCATGTTTGGACGTTCGGCCGTCCCCGTAAATATCGTTTGGCAAGGTCGGTGATATCGCCTGCCCCTTTTCTGCTCGAACACGGGATATTACGGGAAGACTACGAGATGGTTTCTGCGCAGCGGCTCGCCGAAGGCTGGGAAGGCTGGAATCCGTCGTCGGTCACCTGGAGAAGCCCATCCTGGGGAGATGTTGACTGTGCTCTCCCTGGGTATCCCACCCCGCAGACTGCCTTGGACGCATTCGAACTCATCGCCCGCGGGTTCGAGGAGATAGGCGTCAAGGCTGGGTTTTACGGCTCTTCGGGTTTCAGGGGGGAGTGAGGGTGGGGAGCAGCTTCCAGTTGGGCTTCCCGGCGTAGAGCAGAGCCCGGATCCGGTAGTTGGCGAAGTTCCGGAACCCGAACCCGACGCGTTTGATTCGTTTGATGAGATTGTTGACGGCTTCGGTGGCTGCGTTGGTGTAACGGGCGTGATGCCAGTTGGTGATCTGGGCAGCGCCGGCGGGCGAGGGTCCGGCCGAGCTGGTTGACCTCCGGCGGGCAGGACTCGTGCTGAAGGTCGGAAGCCGGCTGCCGGGAGTACCGGTCGGCAACGTCGGGTTCGTCGATGTCGTAGACACCGCGGACTGTTTCCTTGGCGTGCCAGGCCGTTCGGACTTCGCCGTGGGGGTCTCCGGCGTCGAGGAGGCCCCGCAGGCGGGCTTCGCCGTTGGTGTCGAGCCGTTCCGAAGCAAGGGTGAGCAGCCGCCGGATCTGATACAAGGGATCTCCTCTCCGTCCCCGGTGCCCCAGGGGGTTTCCTGTTGGGTGCGGCGGCGCACCTGGTCGAGGCGGTCGTTGGCCAACCGCACCACATGGAACGGATCGGCGATCTGGCGGGCGTGGGGCAGCACTTGGTTGACCCTGAATCCACCGATGGGGGTGGGGGTGTTGCGGGTGGAAATGCTGGGAAGTGCCTCCCTGACCTGGGATAATAGCTGTAAGAAACAACGGCTTCGGCCCTGGACGAGGAGGCACTTCCTGTGAAAAGCGTACCGCAGAACATCGACCGGCTGCAACCGGTGTTCGACGACGAGTCGCTGGTAGCCGACGCGGGGCTGCTGACAGCCTCGACGCTGGCTGATCGTCTGGGCCTGGAAGACTTGGTGGACGCGACGCTGCGGATGAGCCGCCGCCCGGGCGGGGCGAACCCGGGGCGGAAGATCCTGACGTTGGTGATGTCGATCCTGACGGGCGGTTCGCACATCGACCACGCCGATCGGCTGCGGTCGGGCCGGACCCGGCGGGTGCTGGGGTTTTTGGTGATGGCCCCGTCGACGTTGGGTACGTTCCTGCGGGCGTTTACCTGGGGTCATGTCAGCCAGTTGAACAAAGCCTGGGGCGAGGCGCTGCGGCGGGTGTGGAAACAAGGGAACGGTCCAGGAGACAAGCCGGTAACCATAGATGTGGACTCGACCATCCGGGAAGTGTCAGGCAAAAACAAACAAGGCGCCGCCTACGGGCACACCAAACAATGGGGCTACCACCCGCTGCTGGCGGTCCGGGCCGGCACCGGCGAAGTAGTCGCCGCCCGCCTGCGGGGAGGCGGGTCCAAGCGGGGTCAAGTTGATTTCACCGCCGAGGCCGTCCGCCGGGTCCGCAGAGCCGGAGCCTCCGGCCCCATCACCGTGCGGGCCGACGCCGGGTTCTGGTCCTATCGGCTGGTCGAAACGTTGGACCGCCTCGGTGTGGGTTGGTCGATCACTGTTCCCCTGCATGCGAACGTCAGGGCAGCGGTCGAAGCGATTCCCGAAGACGACTGGACGTCTATCGGCTATCCCGAGGGCGGGCAAGCCCAAGTCGCTGAAACCGTCCTCCACTCCCGGGGGCGGCCTCCGCTGCGGCTGGTCGTCCGCCGCACCGGCCCCGCCGAACAGCCCGAACAGGGAGAGCTGTGGACCAACTGGCGTTACCATCCCTTCGTAACCAGCAGCGGCAGGTCTGCGGCCGCGGCCGATAGATACCACCGCGGTCATGCTTCGGTGGAGCTCGCCGTCCGGGATCTCAAAGACAACGGCCTGGCTCGTCTCCCGTCCGGGAAGTTCCCAGCCAACGCCGCCTGGCTGGCCTGCGCGGTGCTGGCTCACAACTTTCAGCGGTGGATAGCGCATCACAGCGGCATCCCGCCGGGGAAACTCACCGTGGGCCGCACCATTAGGAACCGGCTGTTCGGCATCCCCGGGCGGGTTGTCAACCACGGCGGCCGTCTTCTGCTCCGCCTCCCCGCCCGGTGGCCCTGGGCCCGCCTCTATGAGCGGACCATGGCCAGCATCCGCAGCCTGCCGATGCTCTCCTGAACCCAGACAGCTGCTTTCTTCCGGTTTTCGAATTCAGGACGCCCCGACCTGAACTGCACACGCCCCTACCCGCCCGCCGCCGTCCATGACCCCCCGAAACCGGCCCCAACCGGCAGGAACCACCCCCCAACCATCCGAAACCATCCCAGAAACACCCCCAAACCACCCCAAAATCACCCACCAAACCCCAAACCACCCCCACCCCAACCAAAGACGGTGGATTCAGGTTGACAGGCCGCCCGATACGGGCTGGAGAGACCCCGGCACCGCCCAGCGGATCTGTTCCAACCATTCTTTTGGTTGTTCCTGCAGCCATCCCGCGGCTGAACGGGCGTCTCTGCCTGGGACAACGTCGAGCAGCTGCCCTCCTCCGACGTCTACCACCGAAGTCGCCCAGACCCTTCCCAGACGGCGGCCCCGCCGCAGGAACAGGGTCTCATCCAGGCCCAGAGCCTCCACCCGGCCTACCCGATCATGGTCGGCTTCCAACAAAGCAGCGCCCCAACGGGTTACCTCCTTGTTGACGGTATGCCAGTCACAACCCAACTCTCTGGCCACTTCCTCAACAGCGCGGCCGGCCTGGCCGACTTGCTTGGTCGCCCACCGAGCCGCCCGGGTGGTCAGCAACGCCCGCTCAGGGGCGATCTCGGGGTTCTGTTCGGTGAACGAACCAACTTCGCAGGACTGGTTGGGGCACTGCCAGCGGTGTTTCCGCCAGCTCAGACGGGCGGGCCGACCGAACGAGGGAAGATCGACCAGTTCCACCACTCGGGTGCCTTTCGACCACAGAGGGCCTCCGCAGCCGGGGCACCGCGGGCGGGGCTTCCGGCAGCGGACCTCGACCTCGACGCCTCCGCCGAGGGTTCACCCACCCCCGCGACGTCGACTTCTTCTAATCCGACCAACACCCCGGCGCATGCGCGTAGGATTACGTTCCACAGGGGTCCTCCTCACTCGGGAATGAATTACAAGCGTCAGATTATGGAGGACCCCACCCCCGATCCCGTGGATTCCCACCGTCCGTCAGAGGACCTGCCCGTCCTCTACTCCCCCCTCATTTCCGAAGAGCCGGTTTTACTTGTCCGGAGGGTCGGCGTTTGAGATGGCGCGGGCGACAGAAACTTACAGTATGACGATGAGTTTGGAACAGTTAGACGAAGCAGGGCACCGCGAAGCGCAGAAGGCGATCTCGGAAACCGCTGACGCCAATGGCTGGCCGGAAGACTGGCTGAGTATGCTGCCCTCCCCTCCCATCGACCAGGCCGACCCGGTTGCTGTCCAAACTCTTTTCTATCATCCTCATCTGGGAGTGTTCACGGTATCCCCCCTTTATCTGGCAGGAATTGGGTCATTCATGGGTTGATCCGCAGTTCTATTTGGTAGGTTTGTCCTGCTTCGAGTTCGAGGGGGGTGTCCCAGATAAAGTCGATGTAGGGGGGGAGGTGCCAGGCGTTGCTTGCGGTTGCTGTGAATACGGGGCCGGGGTTGGATAGGGGTTCGATGGTGAGTTCGGTGTTGTCGGGGAGGATGTCGTTGAGGCCGTCGGGGTGGATGTCTACTCGGAGGGTGTTGTTGGGCCGCCAGTATATTTGTTCTATTCGGTATGCGGTGTTTTGGTAGGTGAAGGTGGTGTCGGTTAGTTGTCCGATGCCGCTTTTGGCGAAGTAGCCGATGCTGATGTTGGATTGGGCGGGGGTGAGTATTCCGTTGAGTTCTGCTCCTTCAACGGGTACGGGCCCGGCGGGGAAGGTAGTGGTGGTGGTGGTTTCTACGTTTGCCCAGGACGGATCGTTGGGGGGGTTTCTCCGGTCGGTTTCGGCGAGGCCGGCGCGTTTGCAGTTGGGGCCGTATTTGGCTGCTTGGATGAAGTCGTCGTAGCCGGGGAGGGTTCCGAGCATTCTGTGGGTCAGGTAGGGGGCGAAGTTGGTTGCTTGTTCCCAGGCTAGGTGGGCGAGGGCGTCGGCGTAGACCCGGACCGCTGCTGGAAGGTCGTTTTCGGTTCTTGCGGCGTTGTTCCAGGATGTTCCGGCGGCGGTGTCGATGGCGTCCAGCCATTCGGTTCCGTTGCCGGCGTATTCGTGATGGAGGCGGATGAACTCGACGTCGATCATCCTGACGTAGCCGGAGGCGAACAGGGCGGTGGAGTCGGTGATTTCTGGGGAGGTGTCCGCCGGGGGGCGTTGGGTTGCGCGGGTGAGGGCTTCGAGGGCGGCTTCGGTGGCGGCGGGGCCGAATTGGCCCCAGTATGTTTCGGCGGGTTGGGGAAGGAGTTGTTCGGGGTCGATCCCGGCGATGGATAGTGCATGGGGTATGAGGCGGTAGTCGAGTTCCCAGCGTGCTCTCCGCATGTCGAGCGTTCGCCGGAGTTCGTGGTTGGCCCAGCAGAGGGCTCCCATGGGGGTTGACCAGTCGTTGGGGTTGGTCCGGAAGTAGTTGAGGTCTTCTGCGGCTTCGGCGAGGCCTTGCCTGTCGGCAGTCCACGGTTTCTCGGGTTCGGCGGCTCTTGTTTGGGCTTCGATCCAGGCGGGACTCAAGGTTCTGGTCTGCGTCGGGGAGGTTGGGGAGGATGAACCCGCACTCGTGTGCACGACGGCAGTTGTGGTTCCTGTGCTGGAGCTGGCATTGGTCGATTCTGTTTCGGGCGGGGCGGGTGCGTCCATCCCAAGCCGGATCAAACCAACCGCCAGTCCCAGCGCAACTGCCGCCAGGGCAATCCTCCGGGCCGTTTTCTTAGGTTCTGTCATCTTCTTTGGGTGACCTATTCTTGGACTTCGTGGTTTGTTCCGGGCTTTGTCGGTTGCGGTCCGTCGGGGAGGCCTTGTTCGAGGAGGGTGATTTCGTAGGTTTGCCCTTCTTCGAAGCCGAAGGGGACGTCCCAGATGAAGTCGACGTCGGGGGAGAGGTGGCGGGCGTCGGCGGCAGAGAGGGTGTAGGCGTTGGTTGCGGAGCGGATCATGAGGGCGGCGTTGTCGGCGAGGGCGGCGTCGAGGCCGTCGGGATGGGTGTTGATTCGGAGGGTGTTGTTGGGCCATGTGTATATTTTTTCTATGCGGTATGCGGTGTCTTGGTAGGTGAAGGTGGTGTCGGTGAGTTGCCCGATTCCGCTTTTGGCGAAGTAGCCGATGCTGTCTCCGGATTTGGCGGCGGTGAGGGTTCCGGCGAGTTCTCCTCCCGTCACGGGTACGGGTCCGGTTGGGAAGGTGGTGGTGGTTGTGGTCTGGACGGTGGGGATGATCAGGCCTTCGGTGAGGTCTTGTTGGGGGTCGATGTGGGCGAGGGTTGCTCGTTTACAGTTGGAGTCGTATTTGGCGGCGTTGACGAACGCGTCATAGCCGGCAACATGTGAATATGACAGCGGTACTGTGATCGGGTCGAAGCTGATTGCTTGTACCCGGGCGAGGTAGGCGAGGGAGTCGGCGTAGACTTGCACCTCTGCTGGGAGTCCTTCTCCTGCTTTTGTTGCGTTGTTCCATGCTTCTCCGGCTACTGTATCGATGGCGTCCAGCCACTCGGTGCCTTCACCGGCGATCTCGTCTAACAGGCGGAAGAATTTGATATCGATCAATCGAATCGCGTATTCCTCAGGTGGGTCTACCCGGGATGGTGGCTGATCCGGCTCGTCCGAATCATACAGGTCGCCCGTCGTAGTCACCGTGGCCGATGCGGCTGTGGTCGCGGTAGTGGGTGTTGTGGTTGTGGTTGTGGTTGTGGTTGTGGTTGTGGTTGTGGTTGTGGCGTAGTCGGGGAGGGTTTCAAGGAAGGTCTTGGTGGCGAGGGGTCCTGGTTCGAAGTTGTCCTGGCCTAGTACGGACACGATATTAGGAATAAAGACCTCGTCAATTTGAGTACGTTGTCTCCTCATACTCGCAGTTCGGCGCAGTTCGTGGTCGGCCCAGCAGAGTGCGCCCATCGGTGTTGACCAGTCGTTGGGGTTGTTCATATCGTAGCTATAATGGACTCTGGCTTCAGCTAGGCCTGCCTCGTCGTCAGTCCAGTCGCCTCCATCTCGAGCATGGAATTCAATCCAGGCAGGACTCAGTTCCCTTACCTGTATGGCGGTAGTGGCCACAGTAGAGGTTGAAGCCGCACCGACGGCATCCCTTGGCATTGGTTCCCTGCCCGACGCTGTGCTGAGTTCAGGGTCGGTCGACGTTGCCTCCTCTGGGTCTGCAGGCTCGTTGACAGCCAGTCCGATGAAGCCTCCCGCCGCGGCGGTGATCACAGCTAACAGAACGGCCAGCCAGATCATGTTCCTTTTCTTTGCAGTCATCGTTCCACCTCTTTGATTTCCCACAGGTGCAGATCATTGCCCCTGTTACACGGCGACGAATTGATCAGATGAGATCCCTGATCTGATGTTGCTGGACTCCAACAACGATTAGGTAAATCACTGCTTCGGATGGTGTAGCGTTCTTCATTGCCTACATTGTCTTCTACGAGGACAAACAGGCTACTAGATGGTGCGCTCTGTTTGGTAGAAGTTATTCTTGGGAAAGAAAAGGGATCAGTGATACCTAGGCAAAATATAGGGTAGCGCATTACGACGTTGTGGTTATCTGTAACTGAAACACAGTAGGATTGCAGTTGATGTTCCGGTTTGATCTGAAAGTACCAGGCACCAGCGGGATTACTTCTTATATTGAAACGGAACTGTCGATGTTTACTGATCTGGCCATTCTTATCTTCGCACGGCCACTGTATCAAACGCGCGCTGTCTTCATCTGATGATTCCACGTCTACACACATGCCGGTCTTCACATTTTCTATTATAACAACGCCAGGATGATGATGATCGCTAACTCCAACCGGCCGCACCCACTGGGTCCACCACCAAGCATCATTCCTACAATTATCCCTATCGTTGTCTCTGTCAGCGCAGTCGCTGTTCATCAAGTCATGGAACTTGTCATCACAGTCATATTTAGACAAACCTGGGGCAACTGCAAACCGGACAAGATCCCAACAGTAATCATGGGCTTTACAAGGCACCCTGCGATCATAATAGTCGGCTTGATTTTTCTGTCCTCCGCTACATATATCGCTGGGAGGTTTCGGTTTTATGGTAACGAGGCCATAAGCCTTGACATCGGGGTTTTTTGCACCAGGAGGATAACCCTCGTAGATGGTTTTGTCATAAGCTAACTCGGGAACATAGATTTCCGATTCCCCTGTACGTTCCTCCAACTTGGTACTTTCCTCTCTCTGGATTGTTCCCGCCCGGAACAACCCCATAACAGGACAATTACGGCCACCACTAAACGCCTCTACATCAGCTTTCGTTACCCCATATCTTCTCTCCCCAAGGCTTGTCCTAAACAACCTTTTGGTAAGTTTTTCTTTTTCGTCCATGTTCAGATACCATTCAGCATCCTCACTCGCGCTGTAATTCCCGCACGTAAGGGTAACATACCAAGGATTCTCCTGGTCATCTTCGCGGCAATGCCCGGTGCTCAACCGGACGCCGTCGCACGAAACCGGACGACACCCGCCGTGCTCGCTGAAATGCCTCTGGCCCTCAGGACACGAATCCGTTGCGGTGGTTGTAGTCGTTGTTAGACGCTGGAAGTTGGTTGGAGTGGTAGTGGGCGGCGGCGGACTGCAGGAGCCGCTGGACGTGCGTCCATGCGTACAGCTCGAAGGGCGGCACCCTTCATAAGAACCATAGTACAGTTCCCCAGTCGGACAAGACGGATCCCCGGGCGCAGGTGCAGTCTTAGGAACACACTTCCGACCGTTGTAATAATGAGTCAGATCAGCACACGCCCGGCAGTAACCGGTACTTGACCGGTCATGCTCACAGCTGGAAGGGCGGCACCCTCCGTACCGGCTGAAATACTCCTGCCCCTCAGGACACGAAGCCGTTGTGGTGGTTGTAGTCGCTGTAGTGGTTGTGGTGGGCGGCGGAGGATTACAGGTGCCGCTGGTTGTGCGTCCATGCGCGCAACTGGAAGAGCGGCATCCTCCGTAAGAACCGTAGTACAGTTGCCCAGTCGGACAAGAAGGGTCCCCGGGTGCGGGGGCGGTCTTGGGAACACAAGTCCGGCCGTTGTGATAGTGAGTCGGGTCAGTGCACGTTCGGCAGTAGCCGGTGCTCGACCGGCCGGGCTTACCACAGTTGGAAGGCCGGCACCCTCCGTACTGGCTGAAATAGGTCTGCCCGGCGGGGCATCTGGAAACACACCTCCCACCAGAATAGGTCTGCCCTGCAGGGCAGGAAGGCCGAGGATTACAATAACCGCTGGAAGTGCGCCCATACGTACAAGGCGAAGGACGGCACCCCCCATAACTGGAATAATACGTCTGCCCCGACGGGCAACGTTGCCCCGAGCTTGGCTTGGGAACGCATCGATTCCCGTTGTGATAATGATCCAGTTGAGGGCAGGCCCGGCACGTCCCGTCCGCCCGCCGGCCGTAGGGGCAGGAAGAACTGTCAGCAGTGCTCTGGCTTTGGGATTCTACCCCCACCCCCCCCCCGTCGCTGCAACCGCGCCGCCCGCAGGCGCCAGAGCCCGCACCGGACGCGGATCACCCACCGGAACAACGGCAACCACCAACACCACAACCCCCGCCAGCAACCGCCCGCCCCGCCCCAGACGGCGCGAACCCATCCCCCCGAACAACCTACGCAACCCTCGGCGTTCACTACTCATCCACCGCATCCTATCATACTTCTGCAGCGATGCGCAACTGCAGGCTGGCGTTGATCCGGCGGCCCGCCCAGAGCGCGCAGAGAATCTGAGCCTGGAAGACCTTCTGACCTGGGATGACAGCAAGCATCGGCGGCTTCGGCTCTCTGGACGAGAACCTTCCTGGAATGGAGCATCGCAGAGATCGACCGGTTGAGACGCTGGTGGATCCTGGGCCGGGCTTGCTTGTTGTCGGCGTCGGTTGACCGCCCGCGCCTTCCGGCGGTGGTTGTTGTTCTAGGGTGTGGTTTCTGGGGGGATGGTGATGTCGATGTGCCAGGTGGTGTTCCGGTTGATGTCGATTGGGTAAGGGCGGCGGCCCCATATCAGGTCCCAGGGGTGGCTGGCTTGCATTACGATTGCGTCGCCGAGGCGGAGGGTTTGGACGCTGGCGGGGGTGTCGGTGGGCCAGAAGCGGATTTGGGTTCGGTCGGGGAGTTCGTGGTCTTCGAGGTCGGGGGTGGCTTGGATGCGGGCGCTGCGGCGGTGGGTTTTGATTCGGTCAATGGTGTAGGTGCGTCCGGCGTAGGTGAAGGTGTTGCCGCTGGTGAGGTGCCATTCGATGTCGTTGGTTGTGTATGTGGTTGGCTGGGCTTCGATTTGCCAGAGGGTTACTGGCTGGTTGGCTGTGGTCGTTGTGGTTGACGCCGTGGTTGTGGTTGTGTTCGTTGCTACCGCGGTGGTTGATGTTTCGACGCTGATGGTGGGGGTGTGGATGGTGGAGGTGGTGGTGAAGGCGCCGGTGTCGTCGGAGAGGGTGGGTTTTGTGGTGTTGGCGGGGTTGGTGGTGGTTGTGGCTGGGGTGATGGTGATGGGGGGGCCTTCTTCGGGTACGAAGAGTTGCGGTCCGTCGAGGGGGCCTTGTTTGAGGAGGGTGATTTCGTAGGTTTGTCCTTCTTCGAAGTTGAAGGGGATGTCCCAGATGAAGTCGACGTCGGGGGGGAGGTGGCGGGCGTCGGCGGCGGAGAGGGTGTATGCGTTGGTTGCGGAGCGGATCATGAGGGCGGCGTTGTCGGCGAGGGCGGCGTCGAGGCCGTCGGGGTGTATGTTGATTCGGAGGGTGTTGTTGGGCCATGTGTATATTTTTTCTATGCGGTATGCGGTATCTTGGTAGGTGAAGGTGGTGTCGGTGAGTTGTCCGATGCCGCTTTTGGCGAAGTAGCCGATGCTGGATTCTGATTTGGCGGCGGTGAGGGTTCCGGCGAGTTCTTCTCCTGTCACGGATACGGGTCCGGTTGGGAAGGTGGTGGTGGTCGTGGTCTGGACGGTGGGGATGATCAGGCCTTCGGTGAGGTCTTGTTGGGGGTCGATGTGGGCGAGGGTTGCTCGTTTGCAGTTGGAGTCGTATTTGGCTGCGTTGACGAACGCGTCATAGCCGGCTATGTGTGCTCGTCCTATCGGGGTGGTGATCGGGGCGAAGTTGATTGCTTGTTCTCGAGCGTGGTAGGCGAGGGAGTTGGCGTAGACTTGCACCTCTGCTGGGAGTCCTTCTCCTGCTTTTGTTGCGTTGTTCCATGCTTCTCCGGCTACGGTATCGATGGCGTCCAGCCATTCTGTGCCTTCACCAGCAGCCTCGTCAAACAGGCGCAAGAATTTGATATCGATCATCTCGATCGTACGTTCTTCAGGTAGATATGCCCAGGATGGCCGTTGATAAGGCTCATTCGAATCGTACGGCTCGCCGACTGTAGTCACCGTGGCCGATGCGGCTGTCGTGGCAGTTGCGGATGCGGCCGTGGTTGTTGTGGTTGTGGGTGCGGTGGTGGTTGTTGTGGTTGTGGGTGCGGTGGTGGTTGTTGTGGTTGTGGGTGCGGTGGTGGTTGTTGTGGTTGTGGGTGCGGTGGTGGTTGTTGTGGTTGTGGCGTAGTCGGTGAGGATTTTGAGGAAGGCCTGGGTAGCGGAGGTCCCGGGTTCGAAGCTCTCCGGGCCGATTCCAACTTCAGACACGATTGTAGGTATAAACCTGTAGTCAAGGTCAGTACGTTGTGTCTTCATGTGTTCAGTTCGGTGCAGTTCGTGATCGGCCCAGCAGAGGGCTCCCATCGGTGTCGACCAATTGTTCGGGTTGTTCATGTAGTAGCTTTTATCCGCTCTGGCCTTAGCCAGCCCTGCTTCGTCGTAGGTCCAGCCGCCTGAATCTTGAGCATGGAATTCAATCCAGGCAGGACTCAGTTCCCTGACCTGTACGACGGTAGCGGCCGCAGTAGAAGTTGAAGCAGACCCAACGGCACCGCTTGTTGTTGCTTCAATACCCGCCGCGGAGTTGAGTACGGTGTCGGTTGATGCCGTCTCCGGCTCTGCGGGCTCATTGACGGCCAGCCCGATGAAGCCGCCCGTTGCGGCGGTGATCACTGCCAACAGAACAGCCAACCAGATGGTATTCCTTTTCTTTGTAGTCATCCTTCTACCTCTCTGATTTCCCACAGATGCAGATCACTGTCCCTGTGACACGGCGATGAATTGATCAGACGAGAACCCTGATCTGATGTTTCTGGAATCCAACAACGATCTGGCGACTCGAGTTGTCGGATCGTGTATAGGCCTTCCCCGGCGCTTACAAGTCTGAACAGACTGCTAGTAGTGTGACGGCAAAAATCGGGTGTGCTTAACACGACGCCTTTGTTATTCGGAACTACGACACAATTATTGATTGACAACGTATGCTCAGGCTGGATACGAAAGGTGCCTTGAAGCCAATGTGGGAAAAAGCGGAACTGCCAATGTTTACTGATCTGGCCATTCTTATCTTTACACGGCCACTGTGCCAAGGGCGTGTTGTTTTCTTTTGATCCCCCTTCCACATTTACACACATACCCGTTTCTGCATTTTGTATGATGATAACGCCAGGAATGATATCGTTGCTAAGATTATTAAATCTCACCCCAAAACGCCATTCCCCTGCAGTATTCTGGCACTGATTTCTAAAACGCCCCCTATCGGCGCAGTCGCTGTTCATCAAATCATGAAATCTATCATCACAGTCACCCTTGGACAAGCCTGGGGCAACAGCAAACCGGATGAGGTCATAACAGTAATCATGGGCTTGGCACGGCAACCTGCGATCATACGAGTTAGCAACACTCCCCGCAAAGGGATGGCTGCATTGATCGCTGTAGGGAACGATCTTCATAGTCACGAGACCATAAGGATCAAACTCAGGGTTTTCTGCACCAACAGGATATCCTTCATAGATACTCTTGTTATAACCCAACACAATAGGATAGGTTTCCGATTTGCTAGTAGATATTCCTCTCTGAATTGCTCCTGCCCGGAACAACCCCATAACAGGACAATTACGGCCACTCCTAAAAGCCTGGATATCAGTCTCTGCTATTATACCCGTGTTGCTAAGACGTTCTTTCCTGTCCATGTTTAGATACCATGTAGCATCCCCGCTCATGCTGTAATTCCAGCACTTTAGAGAAACATGCCAAGGGTTCTCAGGAATTTCGCTCTCGCTGCAATACCCGGTATCCAACCGGACGCTGCCGCACGAAACCGGACGACACCCGTTGTGGTCGCTAAAATATGACTGTCCCTCAGGACATGAAAAAGTTATGGTAGTGGTGGCGGTTGTAGTGGTTGTAGTTGGCGGCTGGCGGCAGTCGCCGTTGGAAGCGCGTCCAAGCGTACAACTTGAAGGGCGGCACTTCTTGTAATGACCGTAGTATAGTTGCCCAGCTGGACACGTCGGATCCCCGGGCGCGGGTGCAGTCTTGGGAACACACCTCTGACCGTTGTGATAGTGGGTCGGATCAGCGCATGCCCGGCAATGCCCCGTACTCGACCGGTCATGCTCACAGCTGGAAGGGCGGCACCCTCCGTACCGGCTGAAATACTCCTGTCCCTCAGGACATGAAGCCGTTGTGGTGGTTGTGGTGGTTGTAGTGGTTGTAGATGTTGGAGGGGTTGTGGTGGTCGGCGGCGGATTGCAGTAGCCGCTGGTTGTGCGTCCATGCGTGCAACTGGAAGGGCGGCATCCTCCGTAAGAACCGTAGTACAGTTGCCCAGTCGGACAAGAAGGATCTCCGGGTGCGGGGGCGGTCTTGGGAACACACGCATCGCCGTTGTGATAGTGAGTCGGGTCAGTGCACGTTCGGCAGTAGCCGGTGCTCGACCGGCCGGGCTTACCACAGTTGGAAGGGCGGCACCCTCCGTACTGGCTGAAATAGGTCTGCCCGGCGGGGCAGGAAGGCCGAGGATTACAATAACCGCTGGAAGTGCGCCCATACGTACAAGGCGAAGGACGGCACCCCCCATAACTGGAATAATACGTCTGCCCCGACGGGCAACGTTGCCCCGAGCTTGGCTTGGGAACGCATCGATTCCCGTTGTGATAATGATCCAGTTGAGGGCAGGCCCGGCACGTCCCGTCCGCCCGCCGGCCGTAGGGGCAAGAAGAACTGTCAGCAGTGCTCTGGCTTTGGGATTCTACCCCCACCCCCCCCCCCCGTCGCTGCAACCGCGCCGCCCGCAGGCGCCAGAGCCCGCACCGGACGCGGATCACCCACCGGAACAACGGCAACCACCAACACCACAACCCCCGCCAGCAAACGCCCGCCCCGCCCCAGACGGCGCGAACCCATCCCCCCGAACAACCTACGCAACCCTCGGCGTTCACCACTCATCCACCACACCCTACCACACTCCTGCAGCGATGCGCAACTGCAGGCTGGCGTTGATCCGGCGGCCCGCCCAGAGCGCGCAGAGAATCTGAGCCTGGAAGACCTTCTGACCTGGGATGACAGCAATCATCAGCGGCTTCGGGCTCTGGACGAGGGAGGACCTTCCTGGAAGGGAGCATCGCAGAGATCGACCGGTTGAGCCGGTTGGCAGGGCTCAGGTGTGGATCTCGATGCGGTCTCCGTCTTTCAGGGGGAAGGCGCGGCCTATCCGCCGGTCGGGGAGGCCGCGCCGCATCAGCCGGGCGTACTTGAGGTCTCTGGTGAAGTCCTTGTGGATCAGCGCCGCTACGTCCAGCACGGTCTGGCCGCGCCGGATGGTGTAGGGGCGGTCGTCGCGTTTCTTGGCCGTCGACTCCGTGTACACCCGCACGACCCCCAGGGCTTCGAACAGCCAGGCGCCCAGGTGGCCGACTTCTCCGGCCGCCGCCGAGGCCGACAGGATCGGCAGCTCCAGCCCCACCAGCTCCAGCAGGACTTCGGCTTCCTCCTCGGGCGAGTCCAGCAGCTCCGACTGGGCGGCCACCAGCGCGGCGGGCAGCCGCTTGGTGAAGAGGTCATCCGAATCGGCGGGAGGCGGCGCCCCCTTCGGCCATTCCCCCGTGAGGTAGACCTTCCGTTCGGCGAGCTGATGCAGCAGGTCCTCCACCGCCGCCGCGCACCCCGCCTGCGACAGATCCACCACCAGCAGGGCTCCGTCGGCCGGCTGGAGGGCGTTGCCGATCCAGGGCAGCGGATGCTGGGGGGCCACCGGGGGCAGGTCGATGAGCTGGATGCCGACGTCCTCCACAGGAATCATTCCCGGCTGGGGGTGCTGGGTGGTGAAGGGATAGGGTCCGGTGGCCGCCCCCGAACCCGTCAGCGAATGGTGCAGGTCGGACTTTCCGCTGTTGGGAGGCCCCAGGAGGGCGATCTGGCCCGCCCCTTCCGGGCGGATGGTGTAGACCGGGCCGCCGCGCGCCCCTCCTTTCCGGGGACCCGACAGCTCCTCGTTCAGCTCCTTGATCTTGGTCTTGATGCCCGCCTGCAGGTGTTCTGTGCCCTTGTGCTTGGGGATGGTGCGCAGCATCACGCGCAGCGCCTCCAGCCGCTCCCGGGGTTCGCGGGCGGCCTTGTATCCGGCTTCCGCCTTCTTGTATTCGGGGGATACGTTGGTGGGCACGGCCTATATGATGCCTGACGGAGGGCCTATGGGTGCAAACCCGGCGCCGCCGGGCCGCCGCGCCGGCCCGGGCCGCTCGCCTCTGCGCGGCGCCGCCCGCGTCCGGAGGCGTAGGATGGCGGACGGTGTTCGATGAACTGTCCGAGGGCGTCTTCCGGCGCCGGTTCCCGTTTCTGCGGCTGAACATCGGGGTCGCGGTCGGAGAAGACGGGGTGCTGCTCGTCGACTCGCGGGAGAGCCATGAAGCGGCGGCGGAGCTGGCCGGCGAGCTCCGCGTCCTCACCCCCAAGCCGGTGCGGTGGATCGTCAACACCCACTGGCATTGGGACCACGTGTTCGGCAACGCCGCCTTCCCGGGCGCCGCCGTCTGGGGGCACCGCTCCTGCCGGAGGATGCTGCTGGACAACCCCGGTCAGCACCGGGTCGACGCCCGCCTGTGGATGCCCGAGGAACGCTTCCCAGAGATCGACCGGGTGGAGATCACCCCGCCCGGCCGCACCTTCGAGGCCCTGGCCTCCATCGACATAGGGGGCCGGCGGGTGGAGGCGGCCTACCACGGGCGGGGGCACACCGACAGCGACGTCCTGGTCCACTGCGGCGGGGTCACGTTCATGGGTGACCTGGTGGAGGAAGGCGGGCCGCCCAAGATGGGCGACAGCCACCCTTTTGACTGGCCGGCCACCCTCGCCGCCGCCCTTCCCACCCTCCGGCCCTCGGTGGTTCCCGGCCATGGCGGACTGCTCACCCCCGCCGACGTGGAGGAGTCCCGGCAGATGATGGAGCGGATAGCCGGGCTGATCGAAGAGGTGATGTTCGAGGGCCGCCCGGCCAAAGAGGCCGCCGCCGCCTGCCCCCTGGCCGAGGCCGAGTTCCGCAAAGCCCTCGCCAGAGCCGCGGCCTGAAGACGAGGCCCGGGCTCCCGGCGGCGCGTGCTCACACGGCGCGGGGATGGCCGCCGTCAACGGGGACCTGGGCGGCGGTGGTGGCGGAGAAGTCGTCCGAGCACAACGCCGCCGCCGCCTTCGCCACCGCCTCGGAGGTGACCTCGCAGCCCAGCAGGTTGCGGGTCTTGTATTCGTCCACCGACATTCCGTATTCGGCCGCCCGGGCGGCCAGCAGCTCCTCGGTCCACAGTCCGGTGTCGAACACCGCGTCGGGGTGGACCACGTTGACCCGGATGCCGTCCGCCGCCCATTCGAGGGCGGCCACCCTGCCCAGCTGGGTGAGGGCGGCCTTGGAGGCCGAATAGGCGGCGGCGCCCTTGCCCGGGGCGGGGGCGTTGCGGGAGCCGATCAGCACTGCCCGGCCCCCGATCGGCGACTGCGCCAGCAACGGATGCACCCCGGCCAGCAGGGCGGCCGCCGCATCCAGGTTGACCGCCATCACCCGCCGCCACCCTTCCATGTCCATGCCGCCGACCGGGGCCGAGGCGCCGAACACCCCCGCCGCCGCCACCGCGATGTCCACCCCGCCGAACTGCTCCACCGCCCGGTCCAGGGCTTCCTCCTGGGCGCGGTGGTCGGTTACGTCAACCGCCGCCCCCAGCCAGGCCGGACCGGAGAAGGCCTCTTCCACCTTCGGGTCCCGGTCGAGGCCGGCCACCGCGCACCCCCGCGCCAGCAGCTCGGCCGCACAGGCCCGGCCGATGCCTGACGCCGCCCCCGTGACCACCGCCGCCGCCCCGGCCAGCTCCGGCGGGGCGCCCGCCCTCCGCAGCTTGGCCTGTTCCAGGTCCCAGTACTCCACTTCGAACAGGTCTCCGGGCGGCAGCGCCCGATACCCTCCGAGATGGTCCTCCGCCCGCTCCAACACCGGAATGGTGCGGAGGTAGATGTCGGTGGCGGCGGCGGCCGCGGCGGCGGTCTCCCCGGCGGTCAGCATCCCCAGCTCCGGATCCAGCACCACCCGCGGGGCGGGGTCCAGCATCACCGGCTCGGTGCGCGCCCGCCCCCGCCAGGCCGCGAAGTATTCCCGGTAGGCGTCTGCGTACTCTTCCACGCCCCGCCCCACCATCGGCAGCCGCTTGGTCCTGATCACGTGGTCGGGGGTGAGGGGGCCCCGGCGGGCCAGGTCCTCCAGGTCGGGGCGGGCGGTGAACCGGGAAACCTCCTCCCCTGCGCCGCGCCTCACCACCATCGCCCGGCCCGCCGCCTTCGAGATGCGCCTCCGCAGGCCGGCCAGCTCCCTCCGATCCACCGGCGGCAGCGGCGGACCGCTCCCCGTTGGGGCGGGGGCCGCTTCCGCCAGCCACCGCTCGGCCCGGTCGATCAGCTCGATATGGCGGCGGTAGGCGGTGCGGGTGTCGGGTCCGAAGGTGAAGAGGCCGTGGTTCATCAGCACCATGCCCGGCGCGCCGGGGGGCGGGGGTCCCATCTCCGCCGCCGTCTTGGCCAGGTCGAACCCGGGCATCACGTAGGGGACGATCACCACCTCCGCCCCCAGCGCCTCCCGCACCAGACGTTCTCCGCCGGGGGTGTTGGTCAGGGTCACCACCGCATCGGCGTGGCTGTGCTGGACGGCCCGGTGGGGCAACAGGGCGTGCAGCAGCGTCTCCACCGACGGCATCGGCGCCTCCGGGTCCAGCCGGGCCGCCCCCAGCTCCCGCATCATCTCCACGTCCGGCAAGGCGTCCAAGGCGGCCAGCTCCCGCAGCCTGTCCAGCGGCAACGGTGTGAAACCCGCCGCTTCTATGGAGGCCAGATCCCACCCCGACCCCTTCACGTAGAGGGCCTCGATCCGCCGCCCGGTGATGTCGGCGAAGTCCATCTTGACCGAGGTGTTGCCGCCGCCGTGCAGCACCAACGCCGGATCCGACCCCAGCAGCCGCGACCCGTATACGCATTCCCCGAGCGGCCCCGGGAACCGGGCCGCCCCGCTGCTCCGCCACCGGTCTTCCACCGCCGCTCTCCTTCCGTCCGCCGCCGCCCCGCCGCCTCAGTAGGGGGTGTCGCCGCCGTCGACGCTGATGGATTGGCCGCGGATGATCAGCGCGTCGTCGGACAGCAGGAACGACACCACCCGCCCCACCTCCAGCGGGGTGATCTTGCGGCCCAGCTGGGCGGGGCCCATCCCGGCCAGCAGTTCTTCGGCGGGCGCCCCCGCCCGGGGGGACAGCCACTCCGCCACCCCCGCCAGCATGGGCGTATCCACCCCGCCCGGGCACACCGCGTTCACGTTGATCCCGTCCGCCGCCCATTCCATGGCGAGCGACCGGGTCATTCCGATCACGGCCGCCTTCGAGGCGTTGTAGGAGGCCATGTTGGGGTATCCGGCCTTGCCGCAGTTGGAGGAAATGTTGACGACGGCGCCGCCGCCCGCCTCTTTCAGATGCCTCCCCACCGCCCGGCACACCAGGAACGAGCCGGTCACGTTGATGTCGAAGGTGCGGTTCCAATCCTCGGCGGAGGCGTCCCAGGCCTCGTCCAGGAACACCGCCCCCGCCGCGTTCACCGCTCCGTCCAGCCGCCCGAAGCGGGCCCGCGCCGCCTCCGCCGCCCGCTCCACTCCGGCGGCGTCGGTTACGTCGCACTCCAGCCCCAGCACCGACTCCCCGGACGGGTCCAGCCGCCGGGCCGCCCCCTCCGGGTCCGCCGAACCCAGATCCACGGCCGCCGCCCGCCCGCCTTCCTCCAGTACCGCCTGGATCACGCCCGCCCCGACGCCTCCTGCTCCGCCGGTAACCAGATAGACGCGGTCCGCCAGCCTCACCGCCGTCCTCTCACCAGGTGGGCCTGACCGACACGCCGCCGTCCACCACCAGCTCGGCGCCGGTGATCCAGCGGGCCAGGTCGGAGCAGAGGAACACGCAGGCGTCCCCCACGTCCTCCGGGCTTCCCAGCCGACCCAGCGGGCAGGCCCGCCCCCAGCGGGACACCCCGTCCGGCCAGTCGCCCTCCAGGCCGGGGCGGTGGATGAGTCCCGGCGACACCACGTTCACCCTGATCCCGTCCGGCCCGTAGGCGAGGGCGGCGGCGCGGGCATGCATGATCAGCCCCGCCTTGGAGACCCCGTAGTGGCCGTGCATGACCGGGGCATGCCGGCCTTCGATGGAGGCGATGTGGACGACCGCCCCGCCGTTGCCGGCCTCTTTCATGGCCGCCGCGCAGGCCTGGGTCAGGCGGTGGACAGCGGTCAGGTTGGTGTCGATCATCTCCGACCATTCTCGGTCGGTCAGCTCGGCGAAGTGCTTGATCGGCTGGAGGGCGGCGTTGTTGACCAGCCCGTCCAGCCGTCCGAACGCGTCGAGGGCGGCGGACACCACCCGGGCCGGAGCGTCCGGGTCGGTCAGGTCGGCGGTTACCCGCGCTGTCCGCCCGTTTTGCGGAAGCCAGTCGAGGGGAGAGGATCGGGTATGGGCGACCACCGAGGCCCCCGCCGCCAGCAGCCGGGCCGCGATTCCGCGGCCGATGCCGCCCCCGGCCCCGGTCACCGCCATCACCCGGCCCCTCAGGCCGAGCATCTCCGCAGGGGAGGGCGCCTTGTCCATTCCTAACCTTCTCTCACCAGGCGGGCGATGTCGGCGGCGGCTTCCGGGCAGCGGCCCGCCAGCTCCGCCTCCGACCCCAACTCGAACCCTTCTTCATGGTAGGGCGGGGCCATGGTGGTTCCCACCAGCGACCATTCGCCCGCGGCGGCGGCGCCCATCCACACCCCGGCCGGGACCGCCTGCTGCGGGCGCTGCCCGGCCGCCAGGTCGGCGCCCAGCACCGGGCGGGCCGCCGAACCGTCGGGGAACAGCAGCAGCATTTCCACCGCCGCTCCGGCGTAGTGGTGCCACAACTCCGGGCCGTCCAGGCGGTGCATGGCCGAGAAGTCGCCCGGCCTCAACAGGAAGTAGATGGCCGTGCTGTGCTCGTCCCTCCAGGTCTGCGTCCACATTCCCCCCTCGGCCGGCAGCGGTTCCAGCCCCAGCATCTCGATCACCTGCTCGGCCGACAAGGGGTCCGCCGCGCCCGGGCGGCTCATTCGGCCAGCCTCTGCGCCCGCCGGTCCATCTCCGACAGCAGGGCGGCCCGGTCGACGGTGGTCACCGCTCCGTCTTCCACCACCTTCCGGCCCGCCACCCACACCGTCCGCACCGCCGCCGGAGAACCCGACCACACGATGCGCGAAACCAGGCCGCCCCCGCCCGGGGCCGCCGGATGAAACGGAGGATGGCCGGCGTCCAGCGCCAGCATGTCCGCCCAGGCCCCCTCTTCCAGCCGGCCCAGATCGGGGCGGTCGATGGCGTCGGCCGCCGCCGAGGTCACCATCCGCAGCGCCCGCTCGGGCGGGAAACCTTGGGCGTCCCGGCGGTGGACCCGGCTCAGGCGGACGGCGGTGCGCATCTCCTCGAACAGGTCCAGCCGGTGGTGGCTGGCCGGCCCGTCGGTGGCGATTCCCAGGCGCAGGCCGGCGGCCGCCATGTCGTCCACCCGGGCGATCCCGGCGCCGTGCTTGGCGTTGGAGCAGGGGCAGTGGGCGACCGCCACTCGGTTGCGGGCGAACACCTCGATGTCTTGGTCGGTCATCCACACCGCATGGGCGGCCAGCACCCGCCCTTCCAGCATCCCTATCGACTCCAGATATTCGGTCGCCGCCCGTCCGGTCTGCTTTCTGACCGCTCCGTCTTCCCACTCTTCCTCGTTGACGTGGATGTGCACCAGCATTCCTGTGTCCCGGGCCAGCTCGGCGATTCGGCGCAGACACCGCTCGGACACCGAATAGGCGGCGTGGGGGCCGATCCCCACCTCGATCCGCGGATTGGAAGCCCACGTCTCCACGGCGGCGGCCGCCGCCTCCAGCTGCTCCTCCCAGGGGCCCAGGCGGGGCAGCGCCTCGTCCTCTATTACCGGGGCGGTAACCAGGCACCGCAGTCCGGCGTCGTCGGCGCCCCGGGCCACCGCGTCTCCGTGGAAATACATCTCCACCGAGGTGGTGATCCCGTTGGCCAGCAGCTCCGCCGCCCCCGCCGCCATCCCCGTTCTCACGTCCTCGGGGGTGAGTTTGGCCTCCCTCGGCCACATGACCTCCCGCAGCCATCTCTCCACCGGCAGCCCTTCCCCGGCGCCCCTCAGCAGCACCATCGGGGTGTGGCAGTGGATGTCGATCATCCCCGGCATGAGGATCCCGTCGATGCGGGTGACCGGGGCCTCCGGGCGGGGGGGCGCCTGGTCGGCCGGGCCCGCCCACACCACCCTTCCCCCTTCCACGTCCACCGCCCCGCCGGAAATGGGCTGCGGATGCGCATCCGAGCAGGTCAACAGCAGGTCGGCCGTGTATCGTTCCATCGGGTTTCCACCCCTCCGGTAGGGTTCGCCAAAGCATAGATATCCCGCCGGCCGGGCTTGGGCGCCGGGAGGGTGCCGCCGAGGCCCGAGGCATGGCGGCGGGGTCGGCGGCGATGGATGCAAACGACGGGCAAGAGCACGGTTCGCGGCGGACGGAGGGCGCGGAGATGGCGGCGGAAGCAGGGCGTTTGGGCGGCCGGTCGCTGGACTGGATCGACGGGGCGGTGGTGATGGTCGACCAGACCAGGCTGCCCGAGGAGTACATCCTGCTGCGGATCGAAGAACCGTCGGAGATGGCGGCGGCCATCCGGCGGCTCTCGGTGCGGGGCGCGCCCGCCATCGGGGTGGCCGGGGCGTTCGGGGCGGCGCTGGCGGTGCGGAAGTACGGGCCGGTGGGGCCGGAGCTGGCCGAGGCGGTGGAGTCGCTGCGGGCGGCCCGCCCCACCGCGGTCAACCTGGCCCGGATGGTGGATCGGGCGGCGGCCCTGGCGGGGGAAGGCTTCGAGCGGGTGCTGGCCGAGGCCATGGCGGTCCGGGACGAAGAGCTGGCGGCTTCGATCTCGATGGGCGAATACGGGGCGGATCTGGTGACGGAGCTGATCAACCGGCCGCAGGTGCGGGCCATGACCATATGCAACACCGGGGGCCTGGCCGCGGTGGAGCGGGGCACCGCCCTGGCGGTCATCCAGACCGTCTTCGAGCGGGGCCTGCTGGCCGAGGCGCTGGCGGTGGAAACCCGGCCGCTGCTGCAGGGCGCCCGCCTCACCACCTGGGAGCTGGCCCGCATGGGGGCGCCCCACCGCCTGCTGGTGGATTCGGCCGGTCCCTTCACCCTGGCCCGGGGGCAGGCGGATCTGGTGCTGGCCGGGGCCGACCGGATCGCCGCCAACGGCGACACCGCCAACAAGATCGGCACCTTCTCGCTGGCTCTGGGGGCCCGGTATGCGGGGGCGCCCTTCCTGGTGGTGGCCCCGGAGTCGACCATCGACATGGACACCCCCTCCGGCGGCGGCATCCCCATCGAAGACCGGGGCGCGGGCGAGGTGGCGGCTGTCCGGGGAACGCCCACCGCCCCCGAGAACACCGCCGCCGCCAACCCCGCCTTCGACGTAACCCCGGCCGAGCTGATCACCGCCGTCGTTACCGACCGCCGGATCGTCCGCCTCGATCAGAGGCAGACCCTGGCCGACACCCCTTTGGGTCCGCTCCGCACCCCCTCCTGACCCGCAGGGGCCGGGGGGGACGGGGTGATAGGCTTGGGCTGATGGGCGCCGGGGGAACCGTCCGGGCGGCCAGGCTGAAGAAGCGAAAGGGAGAAAGCTGATGGAACGTTATGCGAAGGCGGGCGTCTTGGTGTTGGCCTTGACCATGGCCGCCGTTGCCTGCGACAGCGGGGAGGACGCCGAGACGGCGGAGGAACCCGTCGAGCTGATCTATGTGACGCCCGGCCCGATCGGGATCAACCCGTTCCTGTCGCTGGGCGACGTCGGCACCCGGCGGGCGGCGGAGCGGCTGGGCGGGACCGCCAAGACCTTCGAGTCCAACCTGGACACCGCCTCGCAGCGCTCCAACATAGAGGCCGCCATCGAGGAGGCGCCGGATGTGGTGGTGCTCACCACCTTCACCCTGCTGGAGATGGCCGACGAGTTCTCCAAGGCCCACCCCGACCAGAAGTTCATCCTGATCGACGCCTGCCCGGACGAGCCGGCCCCCAACCTGCATTGCGGCGTGTTCCGCGAGCACGAGGGCGCCTACCTGCTCGGCATCATGGCCGGCCATCTCAGCGAAAGCGGGCAGATCGGTTCGGTGGTGGCCTTGGACATCCCCTTCTTCAGGCGCTGGTGGGAGAGCTTCAAGCTGGGCGCCGAGTCGATCAACCCGGACGTGGAGAACTCGGCGGTGTTCATCGGCGGCGAGAACGCCTTCGCCGACCCGGCCCGCGCCAAGGAGCTGGCCCTGTCGCTGGCCGCCCAAGGTCCGGACCACATCTTCGCAGTGGGCGCCGGCTCCAACGGGGGTGTGTTCGAGGCCGCCGAGGAGGCCGGCTTCCTGGCCTACGGGGTGGACATCAACGAATGCCCGTCGATGCCCGGCCGGGTCGTGGACAACAACCTGAAGCTGGTGGACGTCCTGGTCGATCAGCTGATCGAGAAGGTGATCACCGGCGAGGCCGGGCCGATGGAGTCGTTCGGCCTGGCGGAAGGCGGCACCGGAGTGATGGCGCTTCACCCCGACCTGGCTTCCAGCCAGTGCGTGATCGCCGACCACCCGGATGTGATCGCCGAGGTGGAAGCCGCCGCCGAAGCCATCATCGACGGGTCCATCGTGGTGCCGGATCCCCTGGCCGGCTAGGGGTCCGGCCCGGGTGAAGGGGCCAGAACAGGGCTGAGGCCGCCGATGGCCGCCCCCGCGCTGGAGTTGCGCGGCATCACCAAGCGGTTTCCGGGCGTGGTCGCCAACGACGCGGTCGACTTGGCCGTGCCGTCCGGCGTCGTCCATGCGGTGGTGGGGGAGAACGGGGCGGGCAAGACCACCCTGATGTCGATCCTGTACGGGCTGTTCCCCCCCGACGAGGGCGAGATACTGATCGGAGGGGAGCGGGTCCGCTTCGGCTCCGCCTTGGACGCCATCCGGGCGGGCATGGGGATGGTGCATCAGGCCTTCCGGCTGTTCCCCACCCTGAGCGTGGCCGACAACGTGGTCTACCGGGCCGAGCCCACCCGCCGCGGCGGGTGGCTGGTCGACCGGGCGGCCTCGGTGCGGGCGGTGGCCGAGCTGGCCGAGCGGTACGAGCTGGCGGTGGATCCGGAGGCGCTGGTGGAAACGCAGCCGGTGGGGGTGCTGCAGCGGGTGGAGATACTGAAGGCCCTCTACCGGGACGCCCGGATCCTGATCCTGGACGAGCCCACCGCGGTGCTCACCCCCCAAGAGCGGGACCGCCTGTTCACGGTGGTCCGGCGGCTGCGGGACTCGGGCCGCACCATCGTGTTCATCACCCACAAGTTGGGGGAGGTGATGGCGGTGTCGGACCGGGTAACGGTGCTGCGCAACGGACGCTCGGTGGCCGACCTGGTTACCGCCGAGACCTCTCCGGAGGAGATCACCCGGCATATGACCGGACGCTCCGTCGACCTCGGCCGCAGGGCCGCACCCCATCGGCCGGGCGAACCGGTGCTGGTCGTGGAGGGGCTGGAGGCGGTCGGCGAACACGGGCGGAAGGCGGTGGAGGGCGTCTCGTTCAGCGTGAGGTCGGGGGAGATCGTGGGGGTGGCGGGGGTGGCCGGAAACGGGCAGACCGAGATGATCGAGGCGGTCGCCGGGCTGCGCGAGGCGGCCGGCGGGTCGGTGACCCTGAAGGGCGCCGACATCACACGGGCGGAAGTGGCCGACCGCCGCCGGGCGGGGCTGGCCTACATACCCGAGGACCGCCATCGGGTGGGCACCAGCCACCTGGCGTCGGTGTCGGACAACCTGTTGATGGGCCATCACCGGGCGCCGGAGCGGCAGCGGCGGGGTTGGTTCAACCTGCGGAAGGTGCGGGACCACGCCCGGCGGTTGATCGAGGCCTTCGGCATCAAGGCGGGCGGGTTGAAAGACCCGGTGTCGACCCTGTCCGGCGGCAACCTGCAGAAGGTGGCGGCGGCCCGGGAGATGTCGCACGAGGCGCCGCTGCTGATCGCCGAGCAGCCCACCCGCGGCCTGGACATCGCCGCCATCGAATACATCCACGGGCGGCTGGTGTCCTTCCGAGATGTTGGGGGCGCGGTGCTGCTGGTGTCGGCGGAACTGTCCGAGATACTAGCCCTCAGCACCCGCATCCTGGTCATGTTCGAGGGCCGGATCGCGGCCGAGCTGGATCCGGCGGCAACCTCCGAACCCGACATCGGCCTGTACATGACCGGCGCCTATCTGGAAGCCGGGGGAGGGGCGGCCGATGGATAGGTTGGGCCGGGGCGTGCGGCAGATCTGGGCCAACCCGGCGGTGTTCCCGTTCGTGTTCGCCTTCGCAGTGGGGATGGCGGCGGTGCTGCTGACCGGCGGCGATCCTCTCTTCGCCTACCGGGAGATGTTCCTGGGGGCGGTGACCGGTTCGGGGCTGCGCAACACCCTGGACCAGGCGGTCCCGATCATCGGGATGGCGCTGGCGGTGTCGGTCGCCTTTCGGTCGGGGGTGATCAACCTGGGCGGCGAGGGGCAGATGGTGCTGGGCGGGCTGGCGGGGGCGCTGACGGCGATCTACCTGCCGGGGCCGGGGGCGTTGGTGGTTCCGGCCGCCTTGCTGGCGGGGGCGGTCACCGGGATGTTGTGGGCCATGCTGCCCGCCTTCGGACAGACCCGGCTGCAGCTGCCGATCCTGATCACCAGCCTGCTGCTCAACTATGTGGCCCGGTCGATCTCCGGCTACCTGGTCCGCTTTCGGTTCCTGGACGATTCGGTCACGTTGACCTCCACCCAGAAGATCCCGGAGACGGCCCGCGTTCCCAAGATGCCGGTGTTCGGCGGGGTGAGCCTGTCGCTGGCGCTGGTGCTGGTGCTGGGGGTGCTGGCCTGGCTGGTGTACAGGCGGACGGTGGCGGGGTACGAGACGCAGATGGCGGGGTTCAACGGGCGGTTCGCCCGCTACGGCGGCATCGGGGTGGAGCGGCAGACGGTGGGGGTGATGGCGGTGGCCGGAGCAGTGGGCGGCATGATCGGATCCCACCTGATCATCGGCGGCGCCTACCGGTTCATCGACGGCGAGTTGGTGCTGAGCGGGCTGGCCTGGACGGGGCTGCTGGTGGCGTTGCTGGCCGCCAACCGGCCGGGGTACATCCTGGCGGCCGGGGTGCTGTTCGCCGGGCTGCAGATCGGAGGTCAATCCATGCAGCGCAACGCCGGGGTGTCGTGGCGGCTGGCGCAGGTGCTGCAGGCGGTGGTGATCGCGGCGGTGGCCAGCCGCTTGGTGCTGGGCCGCCTGAGGCGGGCCGGACGGCGGTCCGAAGCCGAGGCCGAACCGGCCCACGTGGGGGAGGTATGACCTTCTGATGTTCGAGCAGCTGTTCGACGCGGCGCTGGTCGACTCGGTGGTGCGGGCCATGATCCCGATCCTGCTGGCGGCCCTGGGCGGGATGCTCTGCGAGCGGGCCGGGGTGTTCCAGATCGCACTGGAGGGGATGATGCTGATGGGGGCGTTCGCGGCGGTGGGGGGTTCCTACCTGGCGGCGGCCAGCGGGATGGGGGTGCTGTTCGCGGTGGCGGCCGGGGTGATGGTGTCGCTGGTGCTGGCGTTCGGCGCGGTCAGCCGGCGGGGCGACCCGATCGTGCTGGGGATCGCCGTCAACCTGCTGGTGCTGGGGTTGACCGGGTTCCTGCTACCGCAGATCTTCGGGGTGCGGGGGGTGTTCGCCGATCCCGGCATCGACGGGCTGAACCTCTTCGCCGTTCCGGGGCTGTCGGAAATCCCGCTGCTCGGCCCGGCTTTGTTCGACAACACGATCATCGCCTATCTGTCGCTGCTGCTGGCGCCGGTGCTGTGGGTGTTCCTGTTCCGGACCCCGATGGGCCTGCGGCTGCGGGGGGTGGGAGAGCGGCCGCAGGCCTCCGAGTCCCTGGGGGTGAGCCCCACCGCCTACAAATACGGGGCGGTGATCGCCTCCGGCGCCCTGGCCGGATTGGCGGGGGCGCAGCTGGCGCTGGGCAACGTGGTGCAGTTCGCCGAGAACATGTCCAGCGGTCGGGGGTGGATCGCGGTGGTGGCGGTGATGCTGGGCCGGGCCCATCCGGCCGGGGTGCTGGGCGCCAGCCTGCTCTTCGCCTTCGCCGAAGGACTCGGCTTCCGCCTGCAGGGCAACGGCCTCCCGGTGCAGATCACCGACGCCCTCCCCTTCGCCGTAACCCTGATCGCCCTGATAGCCGCCCGAAAACGCTTCGCCCGCCTCCTGGACCTAACCGCCTCCGGCTGACCCGCGATTGGCGCTGTCGGCGCGCTGGAATCAATGGACGGCGTAATCTATCCCGCGTACCTTCTTGAGTCGGATTTCATTTTGTATACAGCGTAAAAGAACGGTCCAGGCCGTTGGCATGCCTTGGTGATGGCCGGAAGGTTATGAAGAAACCGACTGGCCATCTCTTCCGCTCCCAAGTTGCCAGCAGGAAGACTAAAGCAACGAACACCATGTTCCTTCAAGGCGGCGGCTTCCTCTTTGTTATGCCGTATTTGTGTATCTTTCATAAAAGCAACATAACTTGCGGTACCTACGAGCTCCAACCAGTCGGTGTCCTTGATCGTCTCATCCGCCGGTACACCGTAATGTTCTGCCAATGTCACCAGATTCAATCCAGCCTTCCGTAGAAGGCTCGGAACCTGCAAGCGCCCAAGGCTTCGGTCAAGAAAGACTTGAGGCAGTTTGACGGGATGTGACACGAAGGGCGTCCTCTATGTGATCTTCGGGCACTCCGAACTCTTCGGGAAGATGCTTGAGAGGTTCTCCCGCCCAGAAACGTTCCATCACATCCCTGACGCGGCATCCTCCTCGGGCAAAGATGGGGTTGCCGCCGGAGCGGGTCGGGTCCACCACCACTTCTGCTGTTCGGTAAGCGGGCAACCGCATCAGCTCTACATAACCATCAGGGGCATAGACCAAACATCTGAGATACTCTTCGATCAATTCTGTAAAAACATGTTGATTGTTGCGGATTACCACGAGGCGAAGGGCTGCATCAGCCCCGTCGGCATCAGGGTGACGCTTGGAATAGTCGTAGAGTACCTCGGCCCCATCCGTGTAGAGACTCTGGTTGGCCAGGGCGTGCTGGACGCCGAGTTCCCTTTCCAATGCTTCCAGAGCCGGCCGGATGCGCTGGAGAGGCACACCGCTGCGGCGTACGGCGGCCAGGACCATCGCCTCGGCCAGACCGACGAACGGGATGGACGGAAACCTCGGCCTCTCCGGTTTGACATAGGTAACGATGGGCCCGCCGGCGGCTGCCTGCCTGTCCGTCCGCCGCTTGGGTCTTTTCGCCCAGGAGGTGAAGGTGCTGCGGGGTACATCGATGATCCGCGCCGCCTCCGCGATCGTGTACAGCGGATTCTGAAACCTCCGTGCATCCATCCGCGCTCCAAGCTCTGACTTCGTCCCAGAACGGATCGGGCGGCTCGGGCATCCGTTGGTATGCCTCTCGGTCGGATCGGGCCTGGGCGGACGGGCGGCGCCGGTGACCCCTTGCCGGGCGGCGGCCGAGATGTCGATGTTCGGCCGGCGGGCCCGCTCGGCCGTTTCTTCGTCCAACGTGAAGGCCGCCCTGGCGCCGGTCATGCTCTGACACTACCCCATCCTTACGCGGCGTCAGGCCCCCGGCGGCGCGATCGAGGGCCGCCGGGGCTGGCTCGTCGTCTGTCGGGTGAGGCTCCGGACTTCATGAAAAGGCCTGGCAGCGGCATTTTTGGCATCCGGCCGAGAGGGGTGCTATAGTTAGTCGGCTAGTTGCTCTGCCTCCCTCTCCGGCCCGTTCGGGCCGACAGGGGCGCCGGCGGAGCGGCGGCATCGATCCGCACAGGTGCGGCATCGGGCTCCTTGACAACTGAACAGCGTGTCAAAAGCCGAATGAATGTCATTCCGGCGGTCGGCGCGCCTGCCGGCCCCTCCGGGGGCCGCCGGGCGGGTGCGGCCGCACGAGGAATGTACTCCAGCTCGCCGGTTCCCACCGGCGGGCGGGATCGAAACTTTCCGGCGGGTAGACCCTTCGGGGGCCGTCCGCCGAGAACACGAGACAGGATTCGGACTCCGCCCGACCGCCCCTGCGGCAGACGGCGGGGTCGAAAGACTGACGTTGGAGAGTTTGATCCTGGCTCAGGACGAACGCTGGCGGCGCGCCTCATGCATGCAAGTCGAGCGACGCACTCCTTAGCCCGTAAGGGCGGGTTTGACGGAGCGGCGAACGGGTGCGTAACACGTGACCAATCTGCCCCGAAGACCGGGATAGCCCGGGGAAACCCGGATTAATACCGGATGATCTCATCGCAGCGCATGTTGCGGTGAGCAAAGGTTCAGGCGCTTCGGGATGAGGTCGCGGCCCATCAGCTAGTTGGTGAGGTAACGGCTCACCAAGGCAACGACGGGTAGCTGGTCTGAGAGGACGATCAGCCACACTGGAACTGAGATACGGTCCAGACTCCTACGGGAGGCAGCAGCAGGGAATCTTGCGCAATGGGCGAAAGCCTGACGCAGCGACGCCGCGTGGGGGATGAAGGCCTTAGGGTTGTAAACCCCTTTCACGAGGGAAGAAAATGACGGTACCTCGAGAAGAAGCCCCGGCTAACTACGTGCCAGCAGCCGCGGTAATACGTAGGGGGCGAGCGTTGTCCGGATTTATTGGGCGTAAAGGGCTCGTAGGCGGCTTGACAAGTCGGCCGTGAAAACCCAGGGCTCAACCCTGGGACGCCGGTCGATACTGTCATGGCTAGGGTCCGGTAGAGGGGAATGGAATTCCCGGTGTAGCGGTGAAATGCGCAGATATCGGGAGGAACACCATTAGCGAAGGCGGTTCCCTGGGCCGGCACCGACGCTGAGGAGCGAAAGCGTGGGGAGCAAACAGGATTAGATACCCTGGTAGTCCACGCCGTAAACTTTGGGTACTAGGCGTGGCGTCTTATCAACGGATGCCGTGGTCGAAGCTAACGCGTTAAGTACCCCGCCTGGGGAGTACGGCCGCAAGGCTAAAACTCAAAGGAATTGACGGGAGCCCGCACAAGCGGCGGAGCATGCGGCTTAATTCGATGCAACCCGAAGAACCTTACCTGGGCTTGACATCACGGGAAAAACCCTGGAAACAGGGTGTGCGTAAGCGTCCGTGACAGGTGGTGCATGGTTGTCGTCAGCTCGTGTCGTGAGATGTTGGGTTAAGTCCCGCAACGAGCGCAACCCCTGTCCTATGTTGCCAGCACGTAAAGGTGGGGACTCATAGGAGACTGCCGGGGACAACTCGGAGGAAGGTGGGGACGACGTCAAATCATCATGCCCCTTATGTCCAGGGCTGCACGCATGCTACAATGGTCGGTACAACGGGTCCGCGATCCTGCGAAGGGGAGCCAATCCCTCAAAACCGACCTCAGTTCGGATTGGAGTCTGCAACTCGACTCCATGAAGCCGGAGTCGCTAGTAATCGCAAATCAGCAAAGTTGCGGTGAATACGTTCTCGGGCTTTGTACACACCGCCCGTCACACCACGAAAGTAGGCAACGCCCGAAGTCAGTGGCCCAACCCCTCGGGGAGGGAGCTGCCGAAGGCGGGGTTTATGATTGGGGTGAAGTCGTAACAAGGTAGCCGTACGGGAACGTGCGGCTGGATCACCTCCTTTCTAAGGAGCACAGAGGGGCTCACCCGGACGCTGACTTCCCCTTTTGGTGCTTTCGAGCACCGAAGAGAGTCGTTCCGGCGCCGCCCCAAAGACCGAGCTCAGCGACGGGCTCGGTAGGATTCCCGGCAACAGCCGGGGGTCCGCTCTTAGTTGGTCATTCGGTTATTCGGTTGCCGAGCTTTCTCCACAGAGAAGTCGAGGCGCCTCCCCCTCGGGGGCAGGCGCAAGCTCCTTCTCAGGATGGAGCCCGGCGGCCGGACACGCTGTTTAGTCGTGAAGGAGCCCGCCCTTCCTCTGCTTACCGAGCAGGAGAAGGTGCGGCGCACCTTGGCGGAAGCTCTTTGAGAACTGCATAGCGAGCATGGAAAGTCTTGAATTCTCTATTCAAGCTACCAAGGGTCTACGGTGGATGCCTTGGCGTCGAGAGCCGATGAAGGACGCAGCAGGCTGCGAAAGCCCCGGGAAGCTGCCAAGCAAGCTTTGATCCGGGGGTGTCCGAATGGGGAAACCCAGCTGGGGTAATGCCCAGCTACTCCGGTCTGAACACATAGGGCCGGTTGAGGCAACCGGGTGAATTGAAACATCTCAGTAGCCCGAGGAAAGTAAAGCAACAGCGACTCCCTGAGTAGTGGCGAACGAAACGGGATCAGCCTAAACCGATATGGTGTGAGAGCCCGATGGCGTTGCCATATCGGTGTTGTGGGACCTGCCGGTCGGCGCATCGGAGCCGACAGGAAGTTACAAAATCAGGCGATAGTCGAACAGGTCTGGAAAGACCGGCCAGAGAGGGTAATAGCCCCGTACGCGAAATTGCGCTGATCTTCCGGCAGACATCCCGAGTAGCGTCGGGGATATCTGGCGTGAATCTGCGAGAACCACCTCGTAAGGCTAAGTACTACTCGACGACCGATAGCGGACAAGTACCGTGAGGGAAAGGTGAAAAGAACCCCGGCGAGGGGAGTGAAATAGTACCTGAAACCGTAGACCTACAAGCAGTGGGAGGGAGTCGAAAGGCTCCTGACCGCCTGCCTTTTGAAGAATGAGCCGGCGAGTTAGTGCTATGTGGCAAGGTTAAGGAGTAAATTCCGGAGCCGCAGCGAAAGCGAGTCTGAATAGGGCGTACAGTCGCATGGTCTAGACCCGAAGCCGAGTGATCTATCCATGGGCAGGGTGAAGCGAGGGTAAGACCTCGTGAAGGCCCGAACCCACCTAGGTTGAAAACTGGGGGGATGACCTGTGGATAGGGGTGAAAGGCCAAACAAACTCGGCGATAGCTGGTTCTCCCCGAAATAGCTTTAGGGCTAGCGTCGTGCGTTTCGCTATGGGGGTAGAGCACTGATTGGGCTAGGGGGCCAACAAGCTTACCGACCTCAGTCAAACTCCGAATCTCATAGTGCCAGAGCACGGCAGTCAGACCGTGTGGGATGAGCTTCACGGTCGAAAGGGAAACAGCCCAGATCGCCGGCTAAGGCCCCAAAGTGTGTGCTAAGTGGGAAACGAGGTGGGATTACAGAAACAGCCAGGAGGTTGGCTTAGAAGCAGCCATTCCTTGAAAGAGTGCGTAACAGCTCACTGGTCGAGTGATCCTGCGCGGAAAATGTAACGGGGCTCAAGCACACCGCCGAAGCCGCGGGATTTCATCAATACTCCGGCGCTTTACTCACGTTCACTTCACGGTGGATGTGCGGGCGTCCAGAGGATGGGATCGGTAGGGGAGCGTCGAGCAGGCAGCGAAGCAGCGGCGGAAGCCAGCTGTGGAGCCTGCTCGAGTGAGAATGCCGGTATGAGTAGCGAAAGTGGAGTGAGAATCTCCACCGCCGAATGTCCAAGGGTTCCTGGGGAAGGTTCGTCCGCCCAGGGTTAGTCGGGACCTAAGGCGAGGCCGTAAGGCGTAGTCGATGGATAACTGGTTGATATTCCAGTACCACCATGCAAGCACCCGGACCAAATGCGGTTTGCTAAGGAAAGCCCTTCGGGGCCTACCGACCCAGCCGCAGGAGGTCAGCGATGGGATGACGCGGAAGGGTAAGTGGACCCGGGCGTTGGTAGACCCGGGGTAAGTGTGTAGGGCGGGGTCCAGGCAAATCCGGACCCCATGAAGCCAGAGGCACGATGCCGAGCCGCCAAAGGCGAAGCCACCGAACGCCCATGCCGCCGAGAAAACTCTCTAGCTAGCTTGTATGGTGCCCGTACCCCAAACCGACACAGGTGGACAGGTAGAGAATACCAAGGCGAGCGAGATAACTCTGGTTAAGGAACTAGGCAAAATGGTTCCGTAACTTCGGGAGAAGGATCGCCCCGGTAAAGTGAAGGATGTACATCCGGAGCTTGATGGGGCTGCAGCGACCAGGCCCGAGCGACTGTTTACTAAAAACACAGCAGCGTGCGAAGTCGTAAGACGCTGTATACGCTGTGACGCCTGCCCGGTGCCGGAAGGTTAAGAGGAGGGGTTAGCTTCGGCGAAGCTCTGAATCTAAGCCCCGGTAAACGGCGGCCGTAACTATAACGGTCCTAAGGTAGCGAAATTCCTTGTCGGGTAAGTTCCGACCTGCACGAATGGCGCAACGACTTGGGCACTGTCTCAACCAGAGACTCGGCGAAATTGCACTGTGAGTAAAGATGCTCACTACCTGCGACAGGACGGAAAGACCCCGGAACCTTTACTGCAGCTTGACATTGATGTCTGGTATGCATTGTGTAGGATAGGTGGGAGACGAAGAAGCGGCGCCGCCAGGTGTTGTGGAGTCAACCTTGAAATACCACCCTTTGCATGGCGGGCACCTAACTTGGGTCCGTTATCCGGATCAGGGACAGTGTCTGGCGGGCAGTTTCACTGGGGCGGTGGCCTCCTAAAGAGTAACGGAGGCGCTCAACGGTTCCCTCAGTCTGGTCGGCAATCAGACGACGAGTGTAATGGCACAAGGGAGCTTGACTGTGAGACTTACAAGTCGAACAGGGACGAAAGTCGGACATAGTGATCCTACCGTGGTACGTGGTAGCGCGGTGGCTTAACGGCTAAAAGGTACTCCGGGGATAACAGGCTTATACCCCCCAAGAGTCCATATCGACGGGGGTGTTTGGCACCTCGATGTCGGCTCGTCGCATCCTGGGGCTGGAACAGGTCCCAAGGGTTGGGCTGTTCGCCCATTAAAGCGGCACGCGAGCTGGGTTTAGAACGTCGTGAGACAGTTCGGTCCCTATCCGTCGCAGGCGCAGGAGATTTGAGGGGAGCCGTCCCTAGTACGAGAGGACCGGGATGGACGTACCTATGGTGTGCCAGTTGTTCTGCCAAGAGCACGGCTGGTTAGCTAAGTGCGGACGGGATAAGCGCTGAAGGCATCTAAGTGCGAAGCCCACCCCGAGATGAGATCTCCCACCGGGTAAAACCGGGTAAGGACCCTGGTAGAACACCAGGTAGATAGGCCGGAAGTGTAAGCGCAGCAATGTGTTCAGCGGACCGGTACTAATAGTCCGAGGGCTTGAAAACCTTGAATTCAGATGATCCATGCTCGCTATGGAGTGCTCGAAGGGCTGCGGCGGCCCCGCCCGCCGCGCCGCACAATTCCAAGAAAGCTGCCCGGTGGCGATAGCGGCGGGGGTCCACCCGTTCCCATTCCGAACACGGAAGTTAAGCCCGTCAGCGCCGATGGTACTTGGGGTGCAGACCCCTGGGAGAGTAGGACACCGCCGGGCGCATCGCAGAGGGCCGCCCCGTCCGTCACCGGGGCGGCCCTCGCCGCGCCCGCCCCTCCTTCGTTCGGCCCGCTCCGTTCCCCGGCTAGAATGACGCGCCCAAGTTCCCTGCGAAACGAGAGGCGGGAAGGCAGCGGTCATGGACATGAACCTGTGGGTGATGGGCGGCGTGGGGCTGGCGGTCATCGGGTTGTTGATCACGGTTCTGGTGCTGCAGGGCCGCTTCAGCCGGCGGGTGCTGGTCCCCAAGGACGGCGGCGTGAGCTCCGCCCGCCGGGAGGCGCAGCGCATCCTCGGCCGGGCCGAGGAGGAGGGAAGGGCCAGGGCCGAGGCCTATCGGGAGCGCGAGGAGGCGCAGCTCGGCCACCGCCGGGTGGAGCTGGCGGCGGCGGAGGAAAGGCTCCTCCAGAGGGAGAAGACACTCGAGCAGCGGGCTTCCAACCTGGCCCAGCGGGAACAGCTGCTGGTCCGGCGCGAGGCGGGGGTCTCCGAGCGGCAGGCCGAGGTGGAGCGGGCCGCCGAGGACGCCCGGGCCGACCTGGAGCGGATCAGCCTACTCGACGCCAAGGCCGCCAAGGAGGAGCTGGTGCGCCAGGTTCACGGCGAGGCCCGCCGAGAGGCGATGCTACTGGTGCGGGACAGCGAGATGCGGGCGCGCGAGGAGGCCGACCGCCGGGCCCGCCGCATCCTGGCCACCGCCGTCGAGCGGTTCGCCGCCCCGGTGGTGACCGAGACCACAGTCTCGGCGGTCCAGCTCCCCCGCGAGGAGATGAAAGGCCGGATCATCGGGCGGGAGGGCCGCAACATCCGCGCCTTCGAAGCGGTTACCGGCGTGAACCTGGTGATCGACGAGACCCCCGAGACGGTGGTGGTCTCGTCGTTCGACCCGGTGCGGAGGGAGACCGCCCGGATCACCCTCGAGAAGCTGGTCGCCGACGGACGCATCCACCCCGCCTCCATCGAGGAGTACTACGAAAAGGCGCAGGCCGAGGTCGATCAGTCGGTGCGGGCCGCCGGCGAATGGGCCATGTTGGACATGGGCATCACCAGTATGCATCCCGAGCTGGCCGGCCTCTTGGGGCAGCTCAAATACCGCACCTCCTACGGGCAGAATGTGCTGGCCCACTTGGTGGAGTCGGGCCACATCGCAGGCATGCTGGCCTCCGAGTTGGGGATCGATCCGGGGCCGGTCAAGCGGTCCGCCTTCCTCCACGACATCGGCAAGGCCGTAACCCATCAGATCGAGGGACCCCACGCCCTGATCGGGGCGGAGATAGCCCGGCGGTTCGGGGAGGATCCCCACGTGGTCCACGGCATAGAGGCCCATCACAACGATGTGGAGCCGCGCACCTTGCTGGCCGTCCTCGTCCAGGCCGCCGATACGGTGTCGGCCGCCCGCCCCGGCGCCCGCCGCGAGGCGCTCGACGCCTACATCAGGCGCCTCACCAAGATCGAGGAGATCATCAGCGGGTTCGACGGAGTGGAGCGGGTCTTCGCCATGCAGGCGGGCCGGGACGTCCGGGTGATGGTCGACCCCAGGACGGTGGACGACTTGGAGGCCGGCGATCTGGTCAGGCGGATATCCCGGCGGCTGGAGGCGGACCTGCGCTACTCGGGGCAGATCGAGGTAACGGTGATACGCGAGCTGCGCATCACCGATTACGCCCGGCAGGCGCGGCCGGGCGGCTGACGGACGGAGAAGGGGCGAAGATGCCGAAGATAGGACAGACGGCCCGGGCCGCGAAGGCCGGGGGCGGGATGAGCCAACCGGTGTTGCTGGCCCCTCCGATCCGCCGCCCCGCCGAGCGCCGCGCCCCCGCCCGCACCGGGCGCACCTACTTCCTGCGCACCTTCGGCTGCCAGATGAACGAGCACGACAGCGAGCGGGTGGCGGGGCTGTTCGAGGCCGACGGCATGGTGAGGGCCGCCAGCGCCGACGAGGCGGACGTCGTCTTCGTCAACACCTGCACCATCCGGGAGAACGCCGACAACCGCCTGTACGGGAACCTGGGCCAACTCAAGACGTTCAAAGAGGCGAGGGCCGGGCGGCTGCTGGTGGTGGGGGGGTGCGCCGCCCAGAAGGACCGGGAACTGGTGCGGAAGCGGGCGCCCTGGGTGGACGTGGTGTTGGGCACCCACAACCTGGACCGGGTGGTGCAGCTGATGGATCAGGCCGAGGAATGGGGTCCGGTCACCGAGGTGGCCGACTCGCTGGAGTCCATGCCCTCCGACCTGCCCGCCCGGCGCGAGACGGCCTACTCCGCCTGGGTGACCGTCCAGATCGGATGCAACAACACCTGCACCTTTTGCATCGTCCCGGCGGTCCGGGGCCGCGAGGTCAGCCGCCGTCCGGGGGACATAATCAGGGAAGTGGAGCAGCTGGCGGCGGAGGGGGTGATCGAGGTCACCCTGCTGGGCCAGAACATCGACACCTACGGGCGGGACCTGGCGCTCGGCGGGCGCCGCCGCCCCATCTTCGGAGAGCTGCTGAGGAGGGTGGGCGCAGTGGAGGGGATCCGCCGGGTCCGGTTCACCAGCCCGCACCCCAACGATTTCCGCCCGGAGGTGGCCGAGGCGATGGCCGAGACCGAAGCGGTGTGCGAGCAGCTGCATTTCCCGCTCCAGTCGGGTTCCAACCGCATCCTGGCCGCCATGCACCGGGGCTACACGGCGGAGAAGTTTCTGCGCCGCCTGGCCATGGCCCGGGAGGTGATTCCGGACCTGACCGTGTCCACCGATGTGATCGTCGGGTTCCCCGGCGAGGCCGAGGAGGACTTCCGCATGACCCTGGACGTGATGGAGGAGGCCCGCTTCGACCAGGCCTACATGTTCTTGTTCTCGCCCCGGCCCGGCACCAGGGCGGCGGCCATGACCGACCGGTTCGTACCCGAAGAGGAGGCCAAGGAGCGCTTCGGGCGGCTGACGGCGCTGCAGACCGAGATCGGCGCCGAGCGGAACCGGCGCCATCTGGGCAGGCGCATGGAGGTGCTGGTGGAGGGGCCGTCCAAGAAGAACCCGCTGACGGTTGCCTCCCGCACCCGGGGCAACAAGGTGGTGCACGTGGAGGGCGAGTTTCCCTCCGGCTCGCTGATGGAGGCGGTGATCAGCCGGGCCGCCGCCCATTATCTGGTCGGCCTCCCGGCTTGAGGGCCGCCGTTGCGGGGGCCGATTCCCGCCGTCCTGGGGCCCACCGCCTCCGGCAAGAGCGGGGTTGCCGTGCGTCTGGCCCGCCTCTGGGGGGCGGAGATACTGTCGGTCGATTCGGTGCAGGTGTACCGGGGGATGGACATCGGCTCTGCCAAGCCCTCTGCGGCCGAGCAGGCCGAGATACCCCATCACATGATCGATCTGGCGCCGCCCGAGGCCGATTACACGGTTGCGGATTTCCAGAGAGCGGGCCGCCGGGTGATGGCAGACGCCCGCCGGAGGGGCGCCCCCTTGGTCATGGCGGGGGGTTCCGGCCTCCATTTCCGGGCGCTGGTGGATCCGTTCGAGTTCCCGCCCGGCGGCGGCCCCGAGGTGCGGGCCGCGGTCGACCGGCTGCCGCCCGAGGCGGCGGCGGCGGAGTTGCTGGCGGCGGATCCGGAGGCCTGCCGCCATGTCGACATGGCCAACCCCCGGCGGGTGCGGAGGGCGGTGGAGATCATCCGGCTGGGAGGGGAAACCCCGTCCCGGCGGGCCGCCGGGGCGCCGGCCGCCCGAGTGAGGGCCTACCGGGCGGAGATCCCGTTCGCGGCGGTGGGCGTCGATCCGGGGGAGAAGCTGGCGGAGCGGGTGGAGCGGCGGATCGACCGGATGCTGGAAGCCGGCCTGCTGGAGGAGGTGAATGCGCTGGCCGGGCGGATGGGCCGCAACGCCGCCCAGGCGGTCGGATACCGTCAGCTGCTCCCGGTCGTGCGGGGGGAGATCGGCTTGGAGCAGGGCCGGGCGGACGCGGTGAGGGCGACCATGGCGCTGGCCAAGCGGCAGCGCACCTTCTTCGGGCGGGATCCTAGGATCAGACGGCTGGATTGGGACGACGACCCGGAGGTCCGGTTCCGGGCGGCGCGGCGGGCGCTGGAGGAGATGATCGAGGAGGTGAGGCCGTGGAATTCGTGAAGATGCACGGGCTGGGCAACGACTTCGTGGTGATCGAAGGGCCGGCCCCCTCGGCCGGGCAGATCAGGCGGTGGTGCGGCCGCCGCACCGGGATCGGCGCCGACGGGGTGCTCCGGGTCGGCCGGGGCGGGGGCGGCCGCCCGGAGGCGGCCCGGATGGAATACTGGAACGCCGACGGGGCGGCGGCGGAGATGTGCGGGAACGGGCTGCGCTGCACGGCGGCCTACGCCTACGAGCAGGGCTGGGCCGGACGGGGGGAGTTCCTGGTCGAGACCCCGGTCGGGCTGCGCCGGGCGGAGGTGCTGGAGAACGGAATGGTGCGGGCGGAGATCGGCCCCTGCCGGGTGGGCGCCGGCCTGGAGTTCGGGGGCCGCTCCTTCACGGCCGTGGACGCAGGGAACCCCCACGCCGTGACCTTCCTGGACCCCTCGGAGCGGCTGGACGAAGCCCCGGTGGGGTCGGTCGGACCTGCTCTCCAGAGCCACCCTTCCTTCCCCGAGGGGGTGAACGTCGAGTTCGCGGCGGCGTCCGGCGGCGGGCTGCGGGTGAGGGTCTGGGAACGAGGGGCGGGCGAGACGCAGGCCTGCGGGACCGGCGCCGCCGCCGCGGCCGCCGCCGCCCATGACCGAGGCCTGGCCGGAAGCATCGTCACGGTGGAACTGCCGGGGGGAACCCTGCGGGTGGAGCTGGCTGCCGGCGCCGCCTGGATCGAAGGCCCCGCCGTCCGGGTGTTCACCGGCGCCCTTCCCGCCTGACCCTCGCTCATGGAAGATTCCGAGTTCCATTGGTTGACCGCTTGCCGTCTGGCTGCTGATCCGGGGTTGAGGCGGCCCCGCCCGGAGATAGTCGCCGGCGGCAGCCCTCTTCGTGTGCTCAAGCTGAGGGGTCGCGGCGCGGCGGTAGTGGACGAGATCTTGGACAGCGGCCGGATACGCGAGCTGGACGGGCCCGCCGGGAGGATGGTGCTGGGAATGGTCCGGGCCGGGCTGTTTCATCCGGTGTTCGATCTGGACGATCCGTCCGTGACCACTCCCGCTGTTTCGGTGGTGATCCCGGTTCACAACCAGGCCGGGCCGCTGCGGGCGGCGGCAGCGGCCGGAGCCCTGGCCGGCCCGGTCATCGTGGTGGACGACGCCTCTACCGACCGGAGCGCCGAGACGGCGCGGCGGGCGGGGGCTTCGGTGATCAGCCGCCCCCGCCGAGGCGGTCCGTCTGCCGCCCGCAACGACGGCGCGGCGGCCGCCGGCGGCGAGGTGATCATCTTTTTGGACGCCGACTGCATCCCGGAGCCGGGGTGCCTGAGGGGGTTGCTGGCCCATTTCGCGGACCCGGGTCTGGGGGCGGCCGCCCCTCGGGTGCTGGGCGCCGAGGTGGGCGGTCCCAACTGGTTGGACCGCTATGAGGCGGCCCGTTCTCCGCTCGATATGGGCCCCAGGTCCGGTCCGGTGCGGCCCGACGGCCGCGTCAGCTATGTACCGACGCCGACCTTGGCGGTGCGGAGAACGGCCTTCGAGGCCGCAGGGGGGTTCGACCCGGGTCTGCCCTTCGGCGAGGACGTGGATTTTGTGTGGCGGCTCGAGCAGGAGGGGTGGGCGGTTCGTTACGACGCCTCGCTGGTGTCCCGGCACCTCCACCGGCGGCGGCCGCTGGAGATCGCCCGCCGCCGGTGGGCCTACGGAACGGCGGCGGGGCCTTTGGCGCAGCGCCATCCCCGCGCCTTGGCCTCCGTACGCGCCTCCCCTTGGACCCTGGCCGCCTGGCTGATGGTCGTCCTGGGGCGGCCGAGAACCGCGGCCCTTTTGCTCGGCTGGAGCTGGCTGGGGCTGCGGAGGACCCTGCGTTCCATACCCGGAGGCGGGCAGCTCTCCGCAGGGCTGCTGGTGAGCGGTTCTCTGGGCGCCGTCCGCCCGCTGGCCTCGGCGCTGACCAGGAGCTGGGGTCCGTTGACCCTGGCGGCTCTGGTTTTCCTGCCCCGGCTCCGCCGCCGGCTGCTGCTGCTGGCCGCGGCGGGGATGGCCGCGGAATGGTGGGAGCGCCGGCCCGGCCTGGATCCGGTCCGGTTCTCGGCCTCGGCCGCAGTGGACGATCTGATCTACTGCGGGGGGGTATGGGAAGGATGCCTCCGCACCCGGTGCCTCTCTCCGCTGTTGCCCCGGTGGGGCCGCCCCCGAATCGGCGGCTCTGCAGGGGCTTCCGGAGAGGGCTAATCGAGAGGTTGAGCGCTCACCATTATGGAAGCGAAGATGCAGGGTTCGCCGCTGCGGTTGTGCCAGGTGTGGGAGGTGCCGCGCTGGATGAGTACGTCTCCTGGGCGCAGCAGTATTTCCCCGGCGTCGGTCTTGGAGTAGATCTCACCCGCCAGGATGATGTTGTAGTCGACGGTGTCGTTGCGGTGCATGCCGGGGTCGGTTTCATCCCCGACGGCGATATCGGATGCCGAGACAGCCTCGAAGTCATGCGCGATCTGGTCGGGCCGGTGCTGCTCGTCCGGCATGAACTCCACGATGCGGAACCGGCTGCCTCCGACCGGAGGATGGTGCTCCACCGGGCGGCCGCCGGCGTCGTAGGTTCCCTCGTTGGAGGCGAGCGGGCCGTCCGTTACCCACAGCTCGTGGAAGACCAACCCCCTTCCCGGTTGCTCGAGCACCGCGCCGGCCGGTCCGTCGAACATGAAATACGATTTGCCGTCCTCGTCGGCGGCTGTGATTACTCGGCGGGGTGTGTACATCGGCGCTCCTCTCTGCGCGGCCGGATGCGGCAGGCCGCGGCCTCGGCGGAAGCGTACCGGATCGGAAATCGGCGCGGTCGAGGTGTTAGGCTAGACTAGCTGTGACGGGAACGCGATTGCGAGGAGGGCGGAATGGGCAAGTTCGACGGTAGAGTGGTGCTGATCACGGGGGGAGGCAGGGGTCAGGGGCGTTCCCACGCCTTGTCCTTCGCCAAGGAGGGGGCTGACATCGTAGCCATGGACATCGCGCGGCAGCTGCCCACCGTGCCCTACGAAATGAGCGACGACGTCGATCTGAAGGAAACCAAGCGGGTGGTCGAAGAGTTGGGCCGTGATTGTTTGACGGTGGTCGCCGATGCCAGAGATACCGAGGCCATGAACGAGGTGGTGTCGTCAGGCATCGAGCAGTTCGGCAAGATCGATGTGCTGATCGCCAACCACGGAGTAGTTTCCATGAGCCATATCGCGGATATGACAGACGATCAGTGGGAAGAGGTTCTGAGCGTCTGCCTGACCGGTGTTTTCAAGGCGGCCAGGGCGGTGTTGCCGCACATGATCGAACAGAACTACGGGCGGATCGTGGCTACCTCTTCGGTGGCCGCCAAGGCCGGCCTTGGCAATATCGCCCATTATGTGGCGGCCAAGCTGGGGGTCATCGGTCTGATCAAATCGATCGCAGCCGAGGTGGCGAACAACGGTGTCACTGCCAATGTGATATGCCCCACGGCCTGCAACACCGACATGCTGCACAACGACGCCAACTACATTCTCTTCCAAGGATGGGACGGGGCGGGTGAGGTGCCCGAGGGGCCGCTGGAGTTCACGGATGAAGTCCGCGATGGGTTGGCATCTATCAACATGATAGATATTCCGTTCATCCAGCCTTACGATATCTCCCGGGCGATGATGTTCTTGGCCGACGAGGAGTCGCGCTATATAACCGGCGCGGTCCTGAATGTTTCCGCGGGGGCTTTCCACGGAGCGTAAGTGTTGAAGTCGAACTCCTGGACAAGGGCTTTCGATGGAGGCAAGGCAAACACAAGGAGGAACTAAAATGAAAAAGATAAGCCAACCGGGGCGGATTCGTGCGCTGGCGGTGCTCTTGGTATTCGGCCTGGCGGCGGTAGCTTGTGCAGGCGAGGAAGAAGCATCGAACCAGATTATCGTGTTTCACAACACGTCGTCAGACACCTATCAGGCAGCCTGGCAGCGGGGCATGAAAGCGGTAGCCGATGAGAACAGCTATGAGGTCACGTTCATAGAGAACAACTATGACCAGACCGAGCAGAACAACCAGGTTCAGCAGCAATTGGGCGGGGGCACCACACCCGCCGTCTGGGTTTGGATGCCGCCGGATGTGAATGCTGGCAAGGCCGCTCTGCGTTCACTGGCCGAGACCGGTGTTCCGGTGGTTCAGGCCAACCAATACCCGCCTGCAGATACTGAGGACTTCTTCACCCTCTACGCCGGGGTCAACGATGTCATCAATGGACGCGCTACCGGCGAGCTCATCCTAGAGGCCCGCCAGCAGCTGATTGACCAAGGCAAACTGTCTGCCGATGAGCCGGCCAAGCTCTCGATCATCAGGTTCTGGCCGGAGTTCGGGGCCACGATTGCCCGGTTGGAAGGTGTGATGTCGGTGCTCCAAAGTGCGATAGTCAACGGGCAGATCGAGCTGGTTACCGGCAACCACACCGCCTTCAACGCCGAGACGGGGCACGCCCAGACTTCGGCCATCATTCCCGCTCTCCAGAACGAAGGAGTCGATATCCTCTACGCCCAGAACGACGCCTCGGCGGCGGGCGCCATCCAGGCCCTCATAGAAGGCGGTTTCACTCCGGGTGACGATGTGCTGGTCATCGGCGGCAATTGCCGGGACGACGTTTCCGACTTGGTTGAGGGGCGCCAGTTCGGCACGGGTCTGCAGGGGGCCGAGCTCGAAGGTCAGTTCACGATGCAGATGATCGTCAACTACCTGGCCAACCCGACCGTCCGCGCCGGAGTGTATGAGGCGCCCGCTCTCCCCGACGCCCGCCCCGAGTGGCCGGACACGGTCTCCAAGTACAACTTCATTCCCAACCCGCCGGTCCGGGGGGATGAGGTCAACGGCTATAGGCTGTGGGGCGAGTCCATGGTGAGCTGGTGCAGCTACTAGGAGCCGGTTTACCCCAGAAGGGCTGACGACAGAAATGCCGGTCGGTGGTGGGTCGAGGCCGCCCGCCGACCGGCATTCTGTTCATACTGGGGCAGGATCGGGATGATCGACCGGAGATATAGGTGAGCGCCAACGGGGATATTCGCCTTTGGGCCGAGGGGCTGTCCAAGTCGTTCGGTGAGGTGGTGGCTTTGGAAAACGCCGATTTCAACCTGCGCTCCGGGGAGATCATGGCATTGGTGGGCGAGAACGGCGCCGGTAAGAGCACCTTCGTCAAGATACTCTGCGGCATATACCGCAGGGATTCCGGGGTGGTCTCGGTCGAAGGCAGAACGGTGGATCTAGGAACCACCAGGCGGGCTGAAAAGGCGGGCATCGCGGTCGTCCAGCAGGAATTGAGTGTAGTTCCCACGCTCAGCGTCGCCGAAAACACTCTTTTGGGTCAGCCGTCGGCGCGTTATCTGATGAGCAAGCGGCAGATGGCCAAACAGGCTCAATCCTATCTGGATACGGTTGAGCTCGACGTCGATCCTAACCGGTTGGCCGGTGAGCTGCCATTGGCCGAACAGCAGATGCTGGAGATAGCGAGGGTTGTCTCCCGGGATGCGGGCGTCATTTTGTTGGACGAGCCGACCGCCGCCCTGTCCGACGACGACATAGTTCGAGTCAAGAAAGTAGTGCTCAATCTTGCCGCGGACGGGCGGTCGGTGGTGTATATAACCCACCGGTTAGGTGAAGTGTTCGACTTGGCTGACCGGGTTACGGTTTTCCGGGACGGCCGTAGTCAAGACCCGGCCAACGTGGCGGATATAGACAACGAGGAGCTGATCACCAGGATGCTGGGCCGCCCGCTGGTGCAGATGTTTCCGCCCCGTTCTGCTGGCATCGGAGATCCGATTCTGGAAATCCTTGATCTACAGACGGAGGGCGTCAACGAACCCATCTGCCTGTCAGTTCGCAAAGGGGAGATACTCGGTTTGGCTGGTCAGTTGGGGAGCGGCATCAGCGCCATACTCCGCGGTGCCTCCGGCACGCAGCCGGTCCATTCGGGCGTCATCACGGTCGACGGAGAAGAACGGGAGATGCGGTCGCCCGCCGAGGCGCTGGCCAACGGTGTTGCCTATTGCTCCGGTGACCGCAAGCACGACGGTTTTTTCAGCAGCAGGCGGGTAACGGAGAACTTCACCGCGCCCGGCATAAAACAGGTAACCCCGATGGGATTCCTCAACCGCCGCTCCGAGCGCCAACTCTCTTCTACCCTGGCTTCCCTGGTCAGTTTCGACCGAGGTCGGCTGCGCCACCGGGTGGAAACCCTGAGCGGCGGAAACCAGCAGAAGGTCACCGTCGGCAAGTGGCTGGGGGCCCGGCCGCAGGTGCTGCTCATCGATGAGCCGACCAGGGGGGTGGATGTCGGAGCCCGGGCGGAGATCTACCGCAGCGTGCGGGAGCTGGCCGACGGGGGGTTGGCGGTGATCTTCGCCTCTTCGGAGATGCATGAGATACAGGGTCTGTCCGATTCGATCATCACCTTCTTCCGCGGGCGGGCGGTGGCTTTCTACCGAGCCGACGAAGTCGACCACGCCGCTTTGATACGGGACATAACCAGATGAAGAAGGCGGCGGCCCCTGCGTTGGAGGCTCGATGAGCGATCACAGCACCGCGGTCGATGAAGTCGTCCGCCCGGTGCGGGGCGGACGATGGTCCGGCGTCCTGCCGCAATCCTGGTCGGACTACCGGAGCCGTTATCTGATCCCCACCATTTCGTTTCTGGCGGTGGTGGCGGTGCTGGTAGTAGGGGGCCTCACCACTCCCGGCTTCATTTCCCAGACCAACCTGTTGAACACGGTCAGGGTGGCCGCTCTGACCGGAATCATGGCGCTGGGCATGACCTTCATCACCATGTCGGGGAGCTTCTTTTCCTTGTCGTCCGCCCAGACCGGGGCGTTGAGCGCCATTTCATTTGCGGCGATGCTCGGCTGGGGTTGGGGTTGGCCGTTGTCGCTGCTGGCCACCTTGCTGATCGCGGCCTCGGTGGGGGCCGTCCAAGGCGGATTGGTCGCCATCGGGGCCAACCCGGTGGTGATCACCATCGCCGCCGCGGCTGCCATCATCGGTGTGCCCGCCATCATCACCGGCTCTCGGGCGGTGATCATCCGCACCGACGAGGCGGAGTGGATCGGCAGGAGTGTTTTCTTCGGGATTCCCATCCAGAGTTGGACCTTTCTGGCGCTGGTCGTCCTGTCTCAGTTCATCCTGGTCAGAACCCGGTTCGGCCGGGCGGTTACCCTGGCCGGGGCCAACCGGGCCGCAGCCCGAGCGGCCGGACTTCCTATTCCCATGATCGAGGTGCTGACCTTTACCCTTGCTTCACTCTCGGCCGGCATCGCCGGCGTGTTCGTGGCCGCTCAGTTCAACCGGGGATTGGTGACGACTTTCGAAGAGACCACCCTGCAGGTGATCGCGGCGGTGCTGATCGGCGGAACGGCCATCCAAGGCGGAGACGGGTCGATGATCAGAACCGCATTCGGCGCCGTATTCATCGTGGCTATCGACAGCTTGTTGGTGTTGAGGGGGTACGGCACCGGCGTTCGTTCCCTGGTAGGCGGGTTGGCGGTGGTGGCGGGGGTCAGTTTGTTCTGGCTGGCTCGAGGAGGGCGGCAACGATGATGGCTGATCTACGCACCCGCTTGCGCAGCAATACGGCGGTCGACCATGTTCTCAGCAAGCCGGAACTGGTCAGGGTGCTGGTGCTGGCCGTGCTCGCCTATCTGTTCTTCGCGGTGACAGAACGGGGATTTGCCACGCTGGGCAACCTGTTCACCATCATGGAAGGTCTGGTGTTTCTCGGGTTGCCGGCGCTGGCTTTCGGGTTGACGATGATCGCAGGCGAGCTGGATCTGTCGGTGCCGGCCACCGGTACCGTGGCGGCGGTGCTGGCCGTCAAGTACGCCGACAGCATCTGGGAAGGGCTGCTGCTGGGCGCGGCGGCTGGATTGCTGATAGGAGTGTTGCAGGGTTTTCTGGTTTGGTCGGTGCGTCTGCACTCGGTGGTGATAACCCTCGGTACGTCCGCCGCCCTGATCGGGGCGGCGACCCTGATGTCGAATACATCGACCATCGCGATCGCCAACCTCGATCTGTCATTCCAGATCCAGCAGCGGATACTGAGGATATTCTCCCCGGCGAGTTTGATCGCTATTGCATTGTTCCTGATGGCCGGTCTGTTCTTGCACCGCACGCGCTGGGGCATCGAGATCCGCTCCATCGGCGGCGGCCGCAATGAGGCCTTGGCAGCCGGGGTGCCCTTGTGGCGCCCCACCGTACTGGTCTTCACCCTCAGCGGAGGCCTGTCGGCGGTGTTCGGGGTGCTGGTGTCGATCGGGGTCGGTTCTATCAACCCCCTGAGTTTCCGCAACCTGTTGCTCGAGGCGGTGGCCGCCGCTCTGATAGGCGGAGTATCCCTCTACGGCGGGAGAGGCACCGCCCTCGGCATCGCCATCGGTACCTTCACCCTGCGGTTCGTGCGCAGCGGTATGAATCTGGGCGGAAGGCCCTTCTTTGCCATCAACATGGCCATCGGCCTGTTGCTTTTGTTCGTGGTGGTGTTGGACCTAACCTCCAACAAAGGCGGGATGCGCCGGTTGCTCGCGGGTTGGGGGGGCGAAAAGTTGTTCCGCCGCTCCGCCCACGCGGACGATCAGGGTTCGACCGGCTGAACAGCCTGCTCAGTCCAACCGGCGGACGATTTCGCCCCATTCGTCGGGCGTGAAGGCCCTCATCGAGGCAGCCGTTACGTTGCCGGTGCGCCGCACCGCCATCAAAAACGAGGCGATGGTCTCGTCGTCCGGCGCGTCGACCTTCATTATGAAGTCGAACGGTCCGACGGTGTAGTAGAACTCTTCCACCTCCACCCCGAGGCTGCGGGCGAACGCCACCACCCCCTTGGCCCGCTCGGGCGCCTCGGAAACCGTCATCATCCCTTCGCGCGTCACGTTCTCGGTTATGAAATAGGTAGCCACGGTCTCCACGCCTCCTAGATGGTCAGATCCAAGGTGTCCTTGGGTTGTTGGTCGGCGGGCCGGTATGTTGCCGGCGGGCCGCTGAGTTTAGCGCCCGGCGGCCGCCTCAGACGGCCGGGCCGCCGCCTTCGTCTTGCAGGCAGGCTGCGTCCACGCCCAAACGGGATGCCAGCTCCCACAGGTTGCGGCGGGTGTCTTCGGACAAGGGGACCCGTTCGTTTTGGGCCTTGCGCCGGGCTTCTATCTCGCCCGGCATGAGCACCGGGCGGGCGGGGTCGATGGGCGGCGAGGACTTCATGTAGGAAACCAGCTCCGAGACGGCCTCCGGCAGATGATCCGCACCCTCGACGGCCAATACGGTCAAGGTGTTGTTGCGTTGGGAACCGGCCTGCCAGTTCTCTTCCACCAGCAGGGCGGACATTATCTGCACCAGCAAGGCCAAGGCATACCCTTTGTGGCCGTAACGGGCCCCGCCGAGCGGCAGCAGGGTGCCGGGCGGGTCGGTGTACAGAGCGGCCGGATCGGCGGCGGGCATGCCATCGGCGTCGATGATCACATCGGGCGGGGCCTGTTCGCCTCGATCCCTCATCAACCTGATCTTGCCCTCCGGCATGATGCTGGCGGCGAAGTCGGCCACGATGGGATCGCTGGATGTGGGGGCGGCCCAGCTGATGGGATTGGTGGACATGCGGCCTTCCTTCCCTCCGAAGGGCGCGATCCATTTGAACCTGGGATCTCCGGATGCGAACACGACCGCCAGGCAGCCCTCCCGGGCCAACTGCTCTGAAAACGCTCCCAGCCTGCCGGTGTGCTGGACGCGCCGCACCGATGCCAGCCCGATCCCTCCTTCCCGGGCCGACCCGCCCGCCGCCGCAGCTGCTGCTCCGGCCCCTACGATTCCGAAGGTCCGGCGCCCGTCTATCGCCGTAACCGATCCGTACCGCCGGGTTACGGACGGGGAGGCGGCCGGATTGAGCAGACCGTTCTCGATCTCCGCTGTGTACTGCGGCAACCGAGCCATTCCATGCGAAGACACCCCCATCCGTTCACTGTCTACCAAGTGGGAGGCCACCTGGTAGGCGTTGGATTCCGAGGCGCCGCAAGCCGCCAGGATATCCGCGCCGAGCTTTATCGCCGAGGGGGTCGGAACTTCGATCACAGGCCCGCCAGGCTATCATATGCAGATGTGAGAGCCGGTCAGCGGAGAACCGGTTGCCGACAGGAGGTTAGAGTATGTCAGGCCGGATTATCGTTACCGGTGAGAACTCGAACGGGTCTTCGTTCATCGCGAGCGACGAGGTTGCCGAAAAAATCGAGCTGGATCTGATGCCCGGAGTCTGGTTCTCCCGTATTTGGTCAGTCGAAGGCGCTCCGCAGCTTCCGCATGACGGATCGACGCCGGAGCTGCATTCCTGGTTTCCCTCGGCAGAAGGGTTCAGGTTCTACATGTTCAGCTTGCCGCCCGAAGGCGCGGGCCACGGCCCCGGGCCGTCCGATTTGGATCAGGCGGTGGAGCAGGCCAACCGGCTGTTGCCCGGTCTGTTGGATGTGGAATCCGACCCGGATAATCCGGGCCGGCACCGGTCCGCCTCCGTCGATGTGGTGTTCATCCTGTCGGGCCGGGTAGAAGCCGTCCTCGACGACAGAGCGGTGATGCTGAACCCCGGCGATGTCATCGTGCAGAACGGAACATTCCACGATTGGCGCAACCCCGGACCCGATCCGATGGTGGCGGTGGGGGCCAGCATCGGAGCCGACCGAGCCTGATTGCCGCCGCCTCGGATATCGAGGTTCAACCGCAGGCAGCCGGCGGTGACCGGCTATCCGCTTTGGGGGCGCACCGAGCAGTCGGTGCTGGATTCCCTGCCGCCCGTTCATGAGGCGGCTTCGGCCGGGCCGGAGGGAACGGCGGCCGTACTGGACGACGATCCCACCGGCACCCAGACCGTTCACGGTATTCCGGTCGTACTGGACTGGTCCGACCCCGTTTTGCTGGAGTCCATCCTGGATTCCCGGCCCCCGGCGGTGTTTCTTCTGACCAACATCAGGAGCGTCGGCGAACCCCAGGCCAGGCTGATAACCCGCCGAGCCGCGGGATGCATTTCGGCGGCCGCACGGCGGGCCGGGGTCGAGCTTTCTTTCATCAGCCGCAGCGATTCCACCCTGCGGGGCCACTTTCCGGCTGATATGGAATCGATAGAGCATGCTCTCGGACGTAGGTTTCCCTGGGTGATCGCACCCTTTCTGGAGGGCGCCGGGCGGTACACCATCGACGGGGTGCACTATGTCGCGGAAGGCGGCCGCCTGGTTCCGGTGTCCGAAACCCCCTACGCAGCGGATCCGGCCTTTGGTTTCGGCGCTTCCGATCTGGCGGGCTGGGTGGTCGAGAAGAGCGGATCCGCTGTCCCGCCCGAACGGGTGGTTTTGGTCGGCATCGACGACATCCGCGGCGGAGGGCCCGAAGCCGTTGCTTCCAAGCTGCGGCCGGCCGCCCCGGGTTGGGCGGCGGTGGTAGATGCGGCCGCCGCGGAAGATATTCGGGCGGCAGTGGAAGGGGTGCGGCGGCTGGCCGCCGAGGGCAGGCGATTTCTGTTCCGCACGGCGGCCAGCTGGGTGTCTGCGTGGGCCGGAGTAGACCGGCGGCCCTTGCTCGACCCCGATGAGCTGGGTTTAGCCGGCGGCCGGCCCGGTCTGGTGGTGGTCGGTTCTTATGTACCCAAAACCTCCCGGCAGGCGGCGGCTCTGCTGGACCAGGTCGAAATAGATCTGGTCGAGATGCCGGCCGAAGAGCTGGTCGACGCCGGAGCGCGGGGCCGGCGAATCGAGCAGACGGCGGCGCGGATGAGAGCTTCTCTGGAAGCAGGCCGGAACGCCATGGTGATGACCGGCCGGGAGTTGGTGAGGGGAGGGTCGCCGGATCACGACATCAGGCTGCAAGCCGAAGTGTCGGCGGCGGTGGCTGAAGCGGTCAGGAAGGCGGCTCGGGCAACGCCGGCATGGGTGGTGGCCAAGGGCGGGATCACCGCCTGCGATACGGCGCTGCATGGTTTGGGGGTTCGCTGCGCCGAGGTTCTGGGCCAGATAGCGCCCAACGTACCGGTGTGGCGCCTCGGGGCGGAATCTTGGCGGCCGGGCATGCCCTACGTGGTGTTCCCGGGCAACATAGGCGGAGACGGAGAGCTGGCCGCGGTGGTGCGCAAGCTCTGTGAGCGTTGACCCTGATTGTTTACGAGAGCGGCGGCGGGCAGATGAAATAAGCGTCCGCGTCCTTCTGGCCTGGGGAAATAACAAGAGACAAACTTTTCTGATCCAAATAGGGCGTTCACCAACCGGTGAAAGCCGCCTCATCGGGTCTGAAGTCTTACAGGCTGACGAACGACGCGGGCAACGGCCCGCCCCGCGGGGGGCATGAACGATCAGGGTCAGCTTTCCTCGGTTACTCGATGAGGGCCGCGGTGATGATTTCCACGCTCTCGGTCAGCGAACCCAGCGCCCCCTCGACGGCGGACGCAATGTGCTCGCTGGCGAGGTGCCGGTCAAGGTCGGCTTGGGTGCTCCAGTTCTCCAAGAAGATGAAGCGTCCGGGGTCATCTCGGGAGACATGCAGGTCGTAGTTGATGCAACCCGGCTCTGCCCGCGTGGGCGGGATCAAGCCCCGCAGCGCCTGCTCGACCCGGCCCTCTTGGCCCGGCTTGGCTTTGATGACGGCGACCACCGTGATGATGTCGGTCATGGGTTGTCAATATAGCTGAAGAGGTGTTGCCCGAGGCGTCTCGATTCTGAGGCGGCGGCCGCCTGGGGGGCGGGGAATATTGCCGGGGTGTTCATCCGATCGAGTTGCCGGCGCTGCCGAGCTGCCGGCAGGCCGCCGCCACGCGTTCGGTCATGGCCTGCTCAGCCTTGGCCATCCATACACGCGGGTCGTAGTTGGCCTGGGTCTCGGAGTCGATGTCCAACAGGTCGGCCCGATGGGTGAGCATGTGGTCGGCCGCCGCCCGAGAATAGGTATAACGGGTGTCGGTGTTGATGTTCATCTTCACCACTCCGTACTCGATGGACCGAAGTATTGCGTCGGGGGCCGCCCCTGTTCCGCCGTGGAATACCAGACGATGACGGGCCTCGGCCCCGAATTCCTTCTCCACCGCGGCTTGGCCTTCGGCCAGGATCTGGGGTTTCAACGACGCTCCCTCCGGTCGGTATACGCCGTGCACGTTGCCGAAGGCGGCGGCCAGCAGATAGCCGTTCTGCCCGGCGGGGCCCAGGCGGCGGGCGGTTTCCACCATGTCCTGCGGTGAACTGTAGAGATTGCCCCGGGTTGCTTCGGAACTGTCCGGTTCTCCGTCTTCGGCTCCTCCGATCACGCCGATCTCTATCTCCAGCACCACCCCGAGCGGCTTCATCTCCTCGAGAAGCTCCCGGGCGGCGGCGAGGTTGCGATGCAGGGGAAGTCGTCCCCCGTCGAACATGTGCCCCCCGAACAGCGGCGGCTGTCCTCGGGCGGCGCGGCGGCGGCTTGTTTCCAGCAGCGGCCGCACGAAAGAGTCGAGCGCCCCCGGAGGGCAATGATCGGTTTGCAGGGCGATGTTGACCGGATATTCCCGGGCCATCCGGCGGCCGAACAAGGCTAAGGCCTCGGCGCCGGCCGCCGCGTCCATCACCGGCCGGCCCGAGGCGAACTCGCTACCTCCGATGGACAGTTGGATGACGCCGTCTGCCCCGGCCTGCGCGAATCCGGCCAAGGCTGCGTTCAAGGTAGTGGAGGAGGTGACGCTGACCGCGGCCAGAGCGTACCCCCCCCGGGCCGCCGACTCCAGCATGGAGCGGTATTTATCGGGGTCGGCGATGGGCATGGGGGCGTCGTGCTCCGGGATCGTCGGCGGCTATACTTTGTCGAGTGGCCTCCCCCGACATGATATATGATCTCCTATGGGCGCCGGCGCCGGGTTGAGGCTGCTTTCACCCTGGCGGTTGGGCGGCCGGGTTGCTCCTAACCGCGTTCTCTTCGGACCGCACACAACCAACCTGGGCGTTGGCCGATCTCTGTCGAAGAGGCACTTGGCCTATTACCGCCGCCGAGCCGAGGGGGGATGCGGGGTGGTGATCACCGAAGAGCTGACGGTGCACCCTTCGGATTGGCCTTATGAGCGGGCGCCTGACGCCGCAGAGTCGGAGGCGGCATTGGGCGGCATAGCGGAGGCGGTCCATCGGTCCGGCGCTTTGCTGATAGCGGCGGTGGGCCACAGCGGACTGCAGGGATCCAGCGCATATTCGCAGCGGGAGCTGTGGGCCCCGTCGCCCGCGCCGGATCCGATAACCCGCGAGTGCCCCAAAGAGATGGAACCGGAGGACATCGAGGAAGTGTTGGCAGGGTTCGCCCGGGCGGCCGCCGCGGTCGGTCGGAGTGGGGCGGACGGGGTGGAGATCAACGCCGGCCAACACAGTTTGATCCGCCAGTTCCTCTCCGGGCTGACCAACCAACGGAGCGACCGATACGGGTCCGATCGCGCTTTGTTCGCCCGCCGCGTCATCGAGCAGGTGCGCATGGCCTTGGGCGCCGGCGTTGTAGGAATGAGGCTCTGCTGTGACGAATTTGCGCCCTGGGCCGGCATCACCCCCGAAGCGGCCGCCGACATCGCAGTCTCTCTGGCGCCCGGTTTGGACTATATAGCGGTGTCGGTGGGGTCGATTTTCACCCCCGGCGCCGCCCGCCCCGACGGGCATACCCCGCCCGGCTTCTCGATTGATCTGGCCCGGTCGATCAAGCAGGCGGTGGGCGGCGCCGCGTCGGTGATCGTCCAAGGCTCAATCGTAATGGTCGAGCAGGCGGAGGCCGCATTGTCGGAGGGGTTGGACGGGGTGGAGATGACCAGGGCGCAGATCGCCGACGCCGATCTGGTCCGCAAGATCGAGGCCGGCCGGCAGCCGCGCCCCTGTGTTCTGTGCAACCAGCTCTGTATGAGCCGAGACCCCCGCAATCCGATCGTGAGCTGTGCGGTGGAGCCCAGCGCCGGGCGCGAGACCGAGGATCCAGATTGGTATCAGCCTGCGGACCGCCCTAGATCCGTAACCGTGGTGGGCGGCGGGCCGGCCGGGATGGAAGCCGCCGCGGTGGCCGCGGCCAGGGGTCACCGGGTACGCCTGATGGAGGCCTCTGACCGCTTCGGCGGTTCGTTGACGCCCGCCTCCCGCCTGCCGGGAAGGGAGCGCTTCGCCCTGTTCACCCAGTGGCAGGAGCGCCGGCTCGAGGAGCTGGGCGTCAAGGTGGAGGCCGCTTCCCCTTACACCGGTGCCCGGCTCGGCGGCCGATCGACGGAATACATATTCTGTGTAGGAGGCATGCCCAAGCCCCCCTCGTTCGAGGTAGAGGAAGGGGCGAAGATATTGTCGGTGGCCGAGGTTGCGTCCGGGGCGGAGATCGAGGGAGAGGGGGCGGTGGTTTGGGACCCTATCGGCATCTGGGAAGGCGTCGGGGCGGCGGAGATACTGGCCCGCCGGCTCGAGGTAACGATGGTAACCCCGGATCCGGTGATAGGGCGTGACCTGGCCCGCACCGGGGATCTCGCTCCGGCCAACACCCGCCTGCAGTCGGCCGGGGTGAGGTTGATCAAAGGGGCGCGGGTGATGCGGGCCGGCCCTGGAGAAGTGGAGATCGCCTATCTCTATTCTGCCCGCACCGAGATACTGGCGGCCGCGGTCCTGGTGGACGCCGACCACAGGCTGCCTGCCGCTGTCCCGGGAGGGCCGGAGGGGATGCTTCGGGCCGGAGATTGCGTCGCCCCCCGCACCGCGGCTGAAGCGGTGCTGGAAGGCCGGCGGGCGGTGCTGGAGATGGAGTCCCGGTGACCGGGCTGCGGCGGCTCTTCTCGCCTCTGCAGATAGGTGCTCTTCGGCTTGACAACCGGATCGTATTTTCCGCCCATCTGACCAACTATGCGGAGGACGGGTTGCCGAGCAGCCGGCATGCCGCCTATTACGAAGAACGGGCCCGCAGCGGCGTAGGACTGATCATCACCGAAGAGCATTCCACCCACCCCACCGACTGGCCCTACGAGAAGATGATCCACGGTTTCGAGCCGGAGGTGCTCGACGGTTACCGCCGCATCACCGAGCGGGTGCATGACCAGGGGGTTCCCATCCTGGCCCAGATCAACCACAACGGCGGGCAAGGCAGCGGAATGTACTCCCGCCTGCCGGTCTGGGCCCCTTCGCCGGTGGCCGACCCCTTGTTTCGAGAGGTGCCGATGGCGGTGGGCGAGGCGGAGATGGACGAGATCGCGGCCGGCTACGCCTTGGTCGCCGGCCGGTGCAAAGAAGGGGGTTTCGACGGGGTGGAGCTGCAGTGCTCGCATTCTTCGATCGTCCGTCAATTCTTGTCCGGTGCGACCAACCGCCGCACCGACCGCTACGGCGGATCTATCCGCAACCGCCTGCGGCTGCTGCGCCGCATCATTTCGGACGTGCGGGAGGCCGTCGGGAGTGAATCGGTGCTGGGGGTGAGGTTGTGCGGCGACGAGCTGGTGGACGACGGCATCCGCATCGAGGAGGCGGTGGAAGCGGCCCGGATATTGGAGAAGGACGGGCTGATCGATTACATCAACACCTCCATAGGGTCCGCCACCTCCACCCTCTACATGATCGAGGCGTCCATGCACATACCGCCCGGTTATTCTCTGTTCATACCGTCGGTCATCTCGGCGGCGGTCGACCTACCGGTCATCGGGGTGGGGCGTTTCAAAGATCCTCTTCAAGCCGAGCGGGCCTTGGAGGAAGGGCACTGTGATGCGGTGGGAATAGTGCGGGGGCAGATCGCCGACGCCGACTTCACCGCCAAGGCCAAGAGTGGACGCAGCGAGGAAATACGGCTGTGCCTTTCCTGCAACCAGGAATGCGTGGGGAGGGTGGGTTTGAATCGGTGGCTGGGCTGCATCGAGTCTCCCCGCACCGGGCGGGAATCGCAGCCGCCCGCCCGCCCGGCTTCCTCTCCTAAAAGAGTGCTGGTGATCGGCGGCGGCCCGGCCGGGTTGCAGACCGCCTTGTCGGCGGCGCGGCGCGGGCATCGGGTGACTGTTCTGGAGCGGTCCGAAAGGCCCGGCGGGGCGGTCATGCCGGCGGCTTCGGCGCCCAACCGGGCCGAGTTCGGAGACCTGGTGCGCAATCAGCTGATCGAATGCCGCCTGGCTGGAGTCGATATCCGAACCGGGGTCGACGCCAGCCTCGAAACGGTCGAGGAGTTCAGCCCCGATGAGGTGGTGGCTGCCACCGGTTCCCGCCCCGCCGATCCGTGGTGGTTGACGGGCGGGGTCCGGGTGGAAGCGGCCCACGTGACGCAGGTTCTAGAAGGCGCCGTTTCTCCTGCCGGGCGGGTGGTGGTGGTAGACGACCAAGGCTTTCACGGCGCAACCAGCGCGGCGGAGCTGTTGGCAGCCCGGGAGTGCCGGACGACGATCATCACCTCGATGATGGTGGTGGGTCAAGGTCTGGGAACGACCCTGGATATGGAGAACTGGAACCGCCGGGCCTATCAAGCCGGAATCTGCCAGATGACCGATCTAGTGGTCATGGGGTTGACCGACGAGGGTGTGTCGGTGCTCCATCACCCCACGGGCGTCCAATCGGTCATTCCCGCCGACTGGGTGGTGTTGGATATGACGCCGCAAGCCGACGACCGCCTCTACCGGCAGTTGCGCGAGGAGGGGTGGCGTCCGCATCGGGTGGGCGATTGCCTCACCCCCCGCCGGGCCCACGCCGCGGTCATCGACGGGGATCGAGTCGGCTCGCTCATCTAGCCCCGATAATTCACTTCACGAGAGTGGGGCGGGCAGATGTGATAAGCGCCCGCAGCCATTCTGACCTGGGGCAACACAGGTAAACAACTTTCTGATCAGATATGTGAGTTTCCATGTCCCGCCTCATATTCGGCGATGATGCCGCGCAGGATGGCCTCCCCTTCTTCGGGGCCGGCTCCGGCGGGGTCGCCGAGGACGCCGTTGGGGGAAACGCTCCGCACTCCGGCGGTTCTGAGGGCAGGCATCAGGTCACTCAACGGCCGTGTGTTTCCCGGCGCCAGCCGGTCCATCCGCACCCGCTTCGGGTCGATGGCCAGCATCATGGAGGTTTCGGTTCGCCCGGCATGGGCGTCTCCGGATGCGGTCGGCGTCCAGAACGAAACCGGCCGCCCTTCGTACTTCAGCCGCGACTGGGCGGCCCTCAAAGCGCCGGCGTTGCCGCCGTGCCAGGCGGCCACCACGATATGCCGAAAGGCGCCTCCCGAACGCACCGCTTCCACTATCAAATCGGCGGTCACCTCGGCGCCGATGGACAGTGTTCCCGTGAAATCGGCGTGTTCCCCGCTGGCGCTCATGGGGATAACCGCTCCTACCAGCCGGTCGGACCGAGCTTCCGCCCACCTGCGGGCCAATTCGGCGATGATCACCGTGTCAGTGTCGAGCGGGAGGTGGGGGCCGTGCTGTTCCATGGCGCCGAGGCACAATATGAGGTCATACCGGGCTGCGAAAGGATGGATTTCAGTCCAGGTGAAGTCGGCCAGTGTCATGAGGCCCGCCGAGATTCGGTGCTTTCGTTTGCTGCCGCCGCCAGCCGCGCCATGATTTGGGCGGCGGCCTGTTCCGGGTCGGTCCGTAGTTCCACTCGGTTGCGGACGTTTCCCTCGCCCCATATCAAGGCCCGCACCCTGGCGTCTCCGGTTGCGCCGCCGGGCGGGACGATCAGCTGGGGGCGGGGGCGGTAGGCAGTGGTTTTCAGAGGGCGAAGGAGGGGGATTGCGGGCGGGACAGGACCCCGCACTTCGATAGGAGCGCCGGCGGAATCCAGCACACGGTCCAGGCTTGCTCTGCGCAGATTTGCTGCTTCGGGACCCACCGACAGCACCGCCGGAGTGGACACGGCCAGCCTTTCGAGGCGGCCGCCCTGGACTCGCCTTTCCACTTCCAGCCGGCGGACGCCTGCCCGCCTCACCGAGGCGCATCCCAGCGCTTGAGCGGCCCCGAGGGCGGCGGCCGCCAGGGCGGGAACCGAGCCGGACCCCCCGTCCAGGCTCCAGACGCCGCACAGCACCAAGTCACAATCCCTCGCTTCGGCCGCGATAGCGGCGGCGGCGTATTCGCGGGCGTCTGGGGGCGGGCATCGGACCAGTTTTTCGGCGCCGGCCGCCCAAGCGGCCCGCAGCAACTCCTCCGATGAGGGTCCGCCCACCGTAACCGCGGTAACATCGGATGACAGCGCAAGGGCCGTCTCCAGGGCGGCGGCGTCGGCTTTCGACATGCCCAGGGAGCGTTCGTCTACCTTCTCTTCGCCCGTAACCGCGTCCACCCGCACCCGGGAAGGGGCCTCCTTGAGCGCCGCCAGGATGCGCAGCTCATCCATAGCGGAAGGCGACGCCAGCCCCGCCCGGCGGATATTGCCACGTGATGGCCCCCTGCTCGTTGCAGATCATGTAACAGGTTCCGCACTCGAAGCAGAGCTCGTAGTTGAACACCACACTGCCGTCTTTCAAGGGTACGAACAGATCAGCGGGACAGGCTGTAACGCAGGCCTTGGTGGTGCAGCCCCGGCACTTGTCTCCGTCGATGACGATATGGGGGTCGGGGGCAACGTCGAACACAACGGTCGATATCCGGTCTTCGAAGGAAATATCGCGGGCTTTCATCCGAATCCCCGGATAAAAGTCAGAGCATCGCTGACGGCCTGCCGCCGCGACAGTCCATGTTTCTTGCGCGCCCGGTTTATTATCTTGCGCAGCCCGGTTTTAGGTTCGGGGTTCCGCACGGTGAACATCTCTACCGCCGAGTCCACCGTCCATCCGGGATAGACGTTCTGCATGCGGTCGGACATCAAGAGATGGGGTATCTTCCGAAATCTGCGGTGGTCCTTCAAGACGAAGCTGTCTTCGAGTATCTTGGTGTACTCCTGCAGATCTTCCCGATCGGTATGTCCGGCCTCGACCGCTCTGGCCGCTACCTCTCCGGCAGCTTGACCCGCCGCCACCGCGAAATTGACTCCTTCCAGGTACAATCCAGCCGCTAGGCACATCCCGGCGGCGTCGCCCGCCGTCAGCAGACCGTCGGCCGCCAGCTCCGGCATGGCGTCGAGTCCGCCCTCCGGTATCATATGGGCGGAGTATTCCAGCAACTCTCCACCCTGCACCCACGGCGCTATGGAAGGATGCTCCTTCATGTTGGACAGCACCTGTTCGGGGCGGAAGGAGGAGTTCTTGAGGCCTTCTAGGGAGAGCACAACCCCCACGGATATGCTGTCTAAGTTGGTGTATATGAACCCACCGCCCGGTATCCCCGAAGTGCATCCTAGGATCTCTATGTCCATTCCTTCCCGGCCCCGCAGTCCGAACCGCCGGTCGATTTCCCGCTTGTCGAACCCCAGCACTTCTTTGACGCCGAGAGTGAGGTTGGCTGCCGTGAACTCTTCGAACAGCCCGGCCTCTCTGGCCAAAAAGGAGTTGACCCCGTCGCAGGCGATCACCACTTGGGCCCGCAGATCGCCTTCCGGCCGGTCGGTTTGGACGCCGGCTACCTTTCCGTTGTCGTAGATGAGTCCGGTGGCGGTGGTGGACGGTATCAAGACCGCCCCCGCCTGCACCGCTCGGCCGGCCAGCCAGGCGTCGAATTCGGACCGGAGGGCGGAGGCGCCGTTGAATGGAGGCTCGCTCCAGGCGTTCCCCCGTACATCTAGGCTGACGCTGCCCTGCGGGCTGGTGATCATCGTCGATCTGCGGGTGATCCAGCGCTGGATGGGCGCCTCTTCAGTCCATTCCGGCAGTATGCGGTCGAGAATCCTTCCGTACACGACCCCGCCGTATACGTTCTTGGCCCCTGGGTAAGGGCCTCTTTCCAGCAAAGCCACCTGCCCTCCGCCCCGGGCGGCCGACAATGCAGCTGTACAGCCGGCCGGCCCGGCGCCCACCACCGCTATGTCGAAGGCGGCCGTCATGACCGGAGCAGGGCTGACAGCACCGCCCGGGCGTCGCCCACCACCGCCAGATCTGCCCGCTCCATCATGGGGCATCCGGGGTCCGTATTGACGGATATCACAAGGCGGGGGCGTCCGATGCCCGTGAGGTGCTGGACGGCTCCCGAGATGCCGAACGCCAGATAGACATCCGGGTCGATCATCACTCCGGTGGTGCCGATCTGGCGGTCATGAGGGAGCCATCCCCGATCCACCACCACCCGAGTCGCCCCCAGACCCGCTTCCAATTTCTCCGCCAGGCGCTCCGCCAGCTTGATTCCTTCTCCGCCCCCCAGGCCCGCCCCCGCCGCTACCACCTTCTGCGCTTCCGCCAGGTGCATGGTTTGGACATCGGGCGGAAGGTCGCCCAAGAATTCGGGGTCGGCGCTTGGGAGTGCGGACGAGAAGGGAGTGGACGTTATTTCAGCAGGCGCCGAAGGGTCGAACAACACCCCCCGGCTGCCCGGTTCGAACACCGCCACCACCGGGCGGGAAGGCTCGTAGAGGTCGGCGGCCCGGCCGTCCAGCCGGACGGCCCTGATCCGTTCTCGATTGGCTTCGACCACCCCGGTCAGCAACGGTCTCGACAGCTCGAAGGCCAGACGGGGCGCCAGGTCGCGGCCGTCCCGGCCGCCGGGGACGAGAACGATCCGGCGGCCGGCCACCGCCTTTGCCAGGGATCGGGCCCAAGCGGCCGGCCGGAAGGAATCGGTTTCCCACAGCTCCAAGACGCGGCCCGAACCATCCAGGTCCTGGGCGGCCCGGCGGGTGCCCGATCCGATCAGTATTCCGTTGCCGCCCGCCTCGTCTATGGCTTCGCCGCCGCCGATCGAGGCGGCCCCGTTGCGCACCGGTACTACGCTGATCACCCCGACAGATTAACCCTGATCATTATGTCCACGCGGGGCGGGCCGCCGTCCGCGCCGGTTCATCGGCCTGTACATCCCGAACTCAAACCCGACGGCGTTCACCTTTGGGGAACCCCGCGTTTCTGATCAGACAGGTGCGGCACTGTTATCACCCCAGGTCAGAAGGGATGCGGGCGCTTGTTCCATCTGCCCGCCCCGCTCTCGTGAACAATCAGGGTCACCCCTTTCAAGCGGGTGCTCCTACCGTTGCCGGCGGTCCTACGGCAACCGGCGTCCACGAATGGTCGGACGATATCGACGGAAGGTACGCCGCCGAGCCGTCCGGCCCGTTGCCCAAGACGCATTCGGGGTCCGGTCCGTCCACCGGGTTGCCGGTGAAGTACTTGACCGCCATACAGCCGCCCCGGCAGGTTCCGTAAGCGAAGCAGGAGCCGCACACGCCGCCGGTCTTGGGCGCCCTGATCTTTTCGAACAGGGGAGAGCCCGCCCAGACTTCGGCGAAGCTCGAAGGGGGTTTCACCGTACCGGCCCGGAACTCTTCGTGGATGGTGAAGGGGCAGGCGTAGACATCGCCCACCGGGTCGATCAGGCACACCACCTTGCCGGCGCCGCACATCCCCAGTCCGGGCAGCTGCTCGCCGTAGGCGGAGAGGTGGAAGAAGGAGTCCCCGGTCAGGACTTCGGGATGTTCCAGCAGCCATGAATAGAGGCCGCGCTGCTGTTCGGGGGCCAGCCGCAACCGATGCCAACTTCTGATTCCTCGTCCGGATGGACGCAGGCGGGTTATCCGCAGCTGGGCGTTCATGGCGCCGGCCAGTTCCAAGTAGGCGTCCAGCTGGCGGTAGTTGCGGCGGGTGGCGACCACACTGATCTTGAAATCGGTGACTCCCGCGTCCACCAGATGCTGCATGGCCCGGCGGGCTTTCCGGTAGCTGCCCCTTCCCCTCACCTCGTCGTTGACTTCCTCGGTGAGGCCGTCCAGGCTGATCTGGACATCCACATAGTCCAACCCGGCGATGCGCTCCGCCGCCCGTTGGTCCAACAGGGCGCCGTTGGTCGAGAACTTGACGCCCACCCCCTTGGCAACGGCGTATTCGACGATGGGGAAGAAGTCGCGCCGGATCAGCGGTTCGCCGCCCCCGATGTTGACATAGAACACCTGCATGGCGGCGAATTCGTCGATCAGGGCCAAGGCTTGTGCAGTATCCAGCTCATAGGGGTCGCGGCGGCCGGAAGCGGACAGACAATGTATGCACTGCAAGTTGCAGGCGTAGGTGAGTTCCCAAGTGAGGCAGATCGGGGATTCCAAGCCTCGGTCGAGGTGCTCAACCAGCATCGATCATCCCCGATGCTTCCAGTTTGGACAGAGCCTCGGTCAGCGCCTCTTGGGCTCGGGGCGACCCGGCCGCGGCGGCTATCGCTTCGGCGGCCGTGGCGCTGCGGTCGAGCCCCTTCACCAGCTCCAAGAGTTTCTCGGAACCAATGAACATGAGGCGCCGGTTCCCGTAGTGGTACGCCACCGCCCCGAACGGTTCCCGCCGAACGGCCACCCCGTCGCTGAGGCGGTAGCGCCGGCCGGGGTCGAAGACCATCAGTAGACGCCGCACATACCGTCGATCGAGATTTCCTCCACCAAGATTTCTTCTTCTGCCAGATCGGTCTGCTCAGACGAGGCATCGGGGGCCGCTTCGGCACCGGCCGCATCGACAGAGGGGGCGGGCCCGGCGTCTGCCGCGTTGCTTGGTCGCATCGGATGGTCCTTTGTTTCTCGGCCAGGCCGGTGTTCGACAGCGCAGCGCCTCGGTGCATGCCTCAAACCGATCCTGGAGATTACTCAGACAAGGCGCTCGGCAAGCATAACACCCGCCGGGCCGGCGCTTCGGAAGCAACTCGGGCCCCGCCTTGCGCGGCCCTCCGCGCGGGGCCACCCGTTCCGTCCGGGCCGGCCGGCGGCGGGCGGTTATCTGGTGAGGCGGCGGAGGACGGTTACGACCTTGCCCAGGACTTCGACGCCGGAGGTGAAGATCATGGGTTCGTAGGAGGGGTTGTCGGAGTGCAGGATCACCCGGCCGTTGCGGCGTTCGAAGCGCTTGACGGAGGCTTCCTCGCCGTCCACCAGGCAGGCTGCTATCTCGCCGTTCTCGACCTGGGGCTGGCTGCGGACCACGACCATGTCGCCGTCGAGGATGCCGGCGCCGGTCATGGAATCCCCGCGCACCTCCAGCATGAAGAGGGTGCCGGCCCCCACCAGGGCTTCGGGCAGGGGAATCACGTCTTCTATGTGCTCCTCGGCCAGGATCGGCGATCCGGCCGCGATCCTCCCCACCAACGGCACTTCCCTGATCGGGCCGCCGGGCATGGGCGCGGCGGGCGCCCTCTCGGGAAACACCTCGCCCGCCGGACCGTTGAGGGGAGCGATCACCCGTATTGCCCGCGGTTTGGCCGGATCGCGCTCGATCATTCCCTTGCGGGCCAGGGCTTTGAGGTGGCTGTGGGTGGTCGAGGGGGAGGCGAGGCCCAGCTTTTCTCCGATCTCCCGCACCGACGGCGGATACCCGCGGGCGGCCAGAGACTGCTCGATCACCTCCATCACCTGCTGCTGACGGTCGGTCAGCCCGGTTCCGGTCTGTTCGTCGTTTTTCCCCGGCCGCCTGTTTTCCGGCCCGCCGTTTCCAGCATCCATTCTGAGACTCCTCGTCCGCTCCGGCGCGATTCTATCCCCTTTCCGCCCCAATACCAAACATTTGTTCGTAAATCGGCTTGACACCGAACATTCGTTCGGTCATAATGCGGGGCATGACTCGAACATACGTTTGCTCGAAGCCGGTTTCACCGGGCAGGAACGGAGATGCGGCCGGGCCGATCGAGGCGCCGGGCGCCGCCCGCGCCGCATTGCGCATCGGGCTGGCGGCGGTGCTGGCCGCCGCCCTCTTGGTGCTGCTGATGGTTCCGGCGGTGGACGCCGACCGGGGCGGAGTTCCGACCGTTTCCCATGTGGTCCGGCCGGGGGACACCCTGTGGGAGCTGGCCGCCGCCCACACGCCTCCCTCCGGGGACGTCCGCCGCACCGTCGCTCTGATCCGAGCCGCCAACGGCATGGCTTCGGCCCAGATCGCGGCGGGGGAAGAGGTCGAGATACCGGTCGGGGAAATCTCCGGAGGGCGGTCCTAGAAACCGAGTTCAGACGGCGGTGATCCGTTCCAGCTCGGTCACCGCGGCGCGCATCTTCGTGATCCGCTCCAGCGCCCACGTCTGCACCTGGCCGAGCGGAACATCCAAGGACGGCCGCAGCCCGGACACCGCATCGTGCATGGCGCCGCTCACCGCCGCCGCCCGGCCGGGGTCGCCCTCGAGCAGGGCGGCGATGTAGTCGGCCTGGGCGTTCTCCACCGTGGTCACCGCTTCGGACGCCTGCTGCCGGTAAGCCCCGAACAGGGGGTCCTCGGGCAGGGAGGCCAGCACCTGCCGGGTTCCGGCGATGGAGAGGCTGAGCTGTTCGGCGATGCCGCCCACCTCGTCCCTGGGCGCTTCCGCCGGCAGGTTCGGCAGGTTGGAGACGGCGGTCAGCGAGATGGAATACGCCATGGCGTTGCCCACCTGTTGGCCGACCCCGAGCGCCTGGATGGAGGTCCATTCGAGCAGCTGTTTGGGCTGCGCCAGCTCTTCGATGGGCGCCTTCGACCCTACGAGGGGGGCTGACGGCAGCCGCTCGGAGGCGATGACGGCCGCGGCCCGGGCGGCGCCGTCGAGGGTGTTCAACCCGCTGGTGAGGTACGACAGACCCGAATCGTTGGTCCATCCTTCGACGGCCAAGGCTTCCTCCACCGGCAGGAAGGCGCCGGACAGACGTTGGGCGGCCGCCGCATACTGCTCCTCCCGGGCGTTGGCCTCCCGCACGGGGAGGTCGGACAGCACCTTCACCGTTCCCGCCCCCAGCCCGGCCAGCACCAGGATGCCGATCACCAGCGGCCGGCGGAACCGCCGTTTGGAGTGCATCGACGCCTCGAGCTCGTCCCCGGGGGCGCCGTAGGGCGTCAGCCCCCCGCCCATGTCCAAATCGGCGCTGGCGTCCCACAGCCGCTTGATGGTGTCACCCGTGTTTCCTCCGCTGCTGCCGGGGGCGGCCGCCGATACTTTGTCGAGGGACAGCAGCTGCCCCCAAGGGTCGGCGGCGGGGGGGCGGTCCAGGCCGGCGCCGATGGCGGCGGCGGGTGCGCCCCCGCCGCGGCGCCCTTCACCGCTTTCTGCGGGCGGGCGGCGCCCTTCGCTCAACGAAGCCGAGGTCTCGCCGAAGCCGAACAGGGCCGCCAGCGACGAGCCTTCTCCGGGGTCGGCCGCCGGGAGCATCTGGACGTCGGTGAGCGGCGCCTCGGACGGCGGCGGGCCGCCCGTCCGGACGGCGGCCTCCGGGCGGGGCTTGGGGCGGGAGGCGGTCTTCGGCGCCCGGGCGGGAGCCCGGTCTGTCCGTACTGCGGCCGCGGGGCGGGGCGCGGCGGCCCGAGGGCGGCGCGGGGCGGGGCGGGTGTTCGGCGGCGGCGGGCCGGGCGGCGCCTCCGGGCGGGCGGGGCGGGGCCGGGCGGGGCGGGTTCCCCAGGCGGGCAGCAGCCGCGCGAGCCTGCCTCGGCCGGGGTTGAGGTGGACGGATCTGTAGCGCCGCCGTTTGGCGCGGTGCCGCCCCCGTTTGCTGGACGAGCGGGTTTTGCTGCCCGGACGGGCTGGACCCTTCGCTCTAACGGCTCCTGCCGGCCCGGCGGCTCTGCCAGGGGTTCCTGCCAGGCCGGACGGCGGGGCCATAGGACGCGGATGACCGGGTTTCAGGGTGACCATCGGCGGTTTGCTCCTGTGCCGTACTCCGCCCGGCTCGTGAGCCCCCGACCATCTTTATTATGCAGTGGAACGTGCACCTTAGCGTACTGAAGCTCGACAAGGAACTACCAACGCCGAGCCGCGCCCATCAGGGGGATGCGGGCCTCGATCTGTACGCCCGTCATCCGGGGGTGCTGGCCCCCGGGGAGCGGGCGGCGGTCGCCACCGGCGCGGCGGTCGCCGTCCCGCCCGGCTGCGTCGGTTTGGTCGTTCCCAGGAGCGGTTTGGCCGCCCGGAACGGGGTGGGGGTGGTCAACGCCCCCGGCCTGATCGACTCCGGGTACCGGGGCGAGATCAGGGTGGTGCTCATCAACCACGGCCGGGAGGTGTTCGAGTTCGCCCGCGGCGACCGGATCGCCCAGCTGGTGATCGTTCCGTACGCGGCGCCGGAGATCGAGCTGGTGGAACACCTCGAGGAGACCGAACGGGGGGCGGGCGGCTTCGGCTCCTCCGGCCGGTAGCCGCCGCCTCGGGCAGAGGAGGCCGTTCGGCCGGTCAGACGACCTCTACGCCTGCCTGCTCGAGCTCGGCCAAGGCCTTGCCGCCATCGCCGGGCGACAGGTCGACGGCCTTGGTGGCGTCGAGCAGGACGGCGGCCTCGAAGCCGTTGGCCGCGGCGTCGAGGGCGGTGTCCTTCACGCAGTAGTCCAAGGCCAGCCCCGCCACCGCCGTCCGCGAGCATCCGGCCTCGCGGATCATCGAGGCCAGGGGCGTGGGGATGTCCTCCCCGGAGACGGGGTCGCGCATGGTGAAACCCGAATATCCGTCCTCCCCGTTGGCACCCTTGCGGACGCTCGGCCCCTGCACCAGGAGGTCGGGGTGGAACTCGGCCCCGGCGGTGCCCGCCACGCAGTGAACCGGCCAGATTCCCCCGTCGACCGCAAAGTGGGGGGTGCGCTCCGGATGCCAATCCTGGGTGTAGAAAACGGACGCCCCGGCCGCCGCCGCCTTGCGGATCTCCCGGTTGACCGCCGGCACCACTTCGGTTTCGGCCCCCTTCACGTAGAGGCTCCCGGCGGGGTCGGCGAAGTCGTTCTGGACGTCCACCACGATCAGGGCGGTGCGCTCGTCGTAGCTGTATCCGCTCACGCCCTCAGCGTAGCCGCCCCCTTGGGGTGAAAGACAGCGGCCGATGAACCGGCGCGGGCGGGGTAGAGTCGCGGGCGTGCTCACCGAAGGCGTCCTCTTCACCGATCACTATCAGCTGACCATGGCTCAGCTCTACCACCGGTACGGACTGGCCGAGCGCACCGCCCAGTTCGACTACTCCTTCCGTTCCTACCCCGACTACGGGAGCCATCAGGCGGGCTACTGCATCACCGCCGGGCTGGGGCCGCTGCTGGACTGGATGGATCGGAGCTGGTTCGGGCGGGGGGAGCTGGAAGCCCTGCGCTCCATCCGCACCAGCGCGGGGAAGCGGATGTTCGAGGCGCCGTTCCTCGATTGGCTGACCCGATCCGGGGGTTTTGGGGAGGTGTCCATGTGGGCGGTCCCCGAAGGGAGGGTGGTGCACCCCAAGACCCCGGTGCTGACCGTCGAGGCGCCCCTGGCCGTCGCCCAGCTCCTGGAGACCCCCCTGTTGAACCGGCTCAACTACGCCACCCTGATCGCCACCAAGACCTCCCGGGTGGTGGAGGCGGCCGGGGGGTCGGCGGTGCTCGAGTTCGGCATGCGGCGGGCGCCGGATTCCGCCGCCAACGCCGCCGTCCGCTCGGCCCTGATCGGAGGGGCGGGAGGTTCCTCCAACTTCGCCGCCTCCTACTGTTTCGGGTACCCCCCCAAAGGCACCCACGCCCACTCCATGGTCCAGGCTTTCATCGCCGATTCGGGGAGCGAGCTGGATGCGTTCCGGGCCTACGCCGACGTCTACCCCGACGACTGCCTGCTGCTGGTCGACACCATCGACACCCTCCGCTCCGGCATTCCCAACGCCATCACCGTCTTCGAAGAGCTGCGCCGCCGCGGGCGCCGGCCGGCGGGGGTGCGGCTCGATTCCGGCGACTTGGCGCATCTGGCGGTCCGTTCGGCGGCCATGCTCGACCGGGCGGGGTTCGCCGAAGTTGCGATCGTGCTCTCCTCCGAGCTGGACGAGCTGACCATCTGGCAGGTGCGCAACCAGATCCTCGAGGAGGCGGGCCGCTACGGGGTGGACGCCGGGCGGCTGCTCGGCCGGCTGGTGTACGGGGTGGGCACCCGCCTGGCCACCTCCTACGGATACCCCAGCCCGGACGGGGTTTTCAAGCTGGTGGCGCTGGAGGCTTCGGGCGGGGGCTGGGCGCCGGCCATCAAGATCTCCGAAACCCCGGCCAAGGTGCCCGACCCGGGGCGGAAGCGGCTGTGGAGGGTCTACGACCGCCGGGGCACGGCCACCGCCGACCTCATCACCCTCGACCGCGACGACCCCGGCGCCCGGCCTCTGCGCCTGGTGCACCCCAGCTACCCGGAGGTGGGGCGGGAGCTCGCCGCCGACCAGATTTCGGAAGTGGCGCCGCTGCGGGTGCGGGTGTTGGACTCCGGCCGCCGGACTTCGGACGGCGTCGGAGACATAGAGGCCGCCCGCCGCCGCCGCGCCGCCGACCTGGCCCGCCTCGACCCGGGCGTGCGGCGGCTGGTCAACCCTCACACCTATCACGTATCGCTCAGCCCGGCCCTGTCCGACCTCAAACAGGACCTGATCGCCGGGTTCAAGGGCTGACGCCCCGGGGCGGCATCGGCGTCTGCCCCGAGCTGCAGGGCCGTTTCCCCGCGTCCGCCGAAAGGCGCTACAATGGCCGCTCCAGGCGGAAGTAGCTCAGTCGGTAGAGCGCAACCTTGCCAAGGTTGAGGTCGCGGGTTCGACCCCCGTCTTCCGCTCCCGGATCGGCGGCGGTTCGGCGGCGCGGCCCGCCGGAGGTGCGGCCCCTCCTCCGCCCGATGCGACCGGCGGCGACGTGGCCGAGTGGTTAGGCGCAGCTCTGCAAAAGCTGTTACACCGGTTCGAATCCGGTCGTCGCCTCGCCCGCCGGAACGGTCACGCGGGGCCGTTCCCGGCGCAGGCTCGGGCGCTTAGCTCAGGGGCAGAGCGCTTCCTTGACGCGGAAGAGGTCACAGGTTCAAATCCTGTAGCGCCCACGCAACTCAGCCGGGCCGGGATTCACGCGCGGGGCGCGTCGGAGGGGCGCCCGTCGACCGTGCACTCCCTAAACAAGGCGGGATTAGGGGGGTCATGGACGAGGTCTTTGGGGCTGATTTTACGATTGCGCCGTCAGTGTCTATACTGCGGTCGGCAGTACAACAGAAAGGGATGTTTTGCCATGTCGATGACCGATGATCACAAGGCGGCTCTCGCCCAGGGCAGAAGCGAGGCCCGGGCGGTTAGGGCGTACCTTGACGCTCTGAGCCAGAAGAGGCCCCGCGGCGGCAACACCGAGAACCTGCAGTCCCGCATAGACGGGCTGGCCGCCAAGATCGAAGCCGAGGGCAACTCGCTCAAGCGGCTGGGGCTGATCCAGCAGCGCTTCAACCTGGAGGACCGTCTCAAGGCCGCCGGCGAATCGGCCGACTACGAGGCGCTCGAGGCCGATTTCGTAGGCGCCGCCGCTTCCTACTCCGAGCGCAAGGGCATCACCTACAGCACTTGGCGCGAGTTCGGGGTGACCCCTGGCGTGCTGAAGGCGGCCAACATCAAGAGGACCCGGAGAGGCTGAACCCCCGCCAACCTCGACTGCCTGTTTCGGGAGGGCGGAAGCCCTCCCGATTCGGCCGTCTCTACCTCTGTCATTCAGAGGGCAGGTCGGGCAACGAATCAATCGCGGTGGGCGGTGATCCACCGAGCCTGGTGCGGCCGTTGCAGGGCGGCCTTCCGATCCCGGCCGAGAGCCTTGCCCGGCGCGGGGTTCGATGACCGCTCGGTGATCTGAGGAATCAGGGTTCGGGGAAGGCCGGACGGGCTAACCGTACCCCAGCTCGTGCAGCCGGCCTTCTTCTATCCCCACATAGTGGGCCACCTCATGGAACACGGTCTTGCGGATCTCCTCTTCGGTTTTTTTCCGGCTGAGGCCCAAGGCCAAGTGGGCGTCCATGAATATGGAGATGCGGTCGGGAAGCGCCCACATGTAATTCCCCCGCTCCGGCATGGCCACCCCTTCGTACAGGCCCAGCAGGCACTCTCCGCAGGGGTCCTGTTCGGGGTCGGCGCGTTCTTCCACCACCACCGTCAGGTTGTCGATCGCGGCGGCGGTCGAGTCCGGCTTCGACCGCAGCTCCTCGAGGGCGCGTTCCACGGTCTGCTCGAAGAAGTCCCTCGTCATTCCTAAGCGGGGGCGGGCGGTGCGCCTCATCGGCCCATGATAGGCCGCGGTATACTCGGAGAGGATATGTCCACCGTCATCGAGGTAGAGAACCTCTTCAAGCGGTACGGCGAGGTCACCGCGGTGGCCGGAGTCGATTTCACCGTTCAGGAGGGGGAAGTGTTGGCTTTGCTGGGCCCCAACGGGGCGGGCAAGACCACCCTGGTGGAGATGCTGGAGGGTTACCGCCGGGCCGATCAAGGGCGGATCGAGGTGCTGGGTTGCGATCCCGGTTCGGCGGGGCGGAGCTTCCGGGACCGCATAGGAATCGTGCTGCAGGAAACCGGGATCGAGCAGAACCTCCGGGTGCGGGAGGCGGTCGAATACTACGGGGCCGCCTACTCCCGCCGTCTGCCCGCCGAGGACCTGATCCGCCGGGTCGGGCTGGAAGAGAAGGCCGGCGCCAAGGTCAAGACGCTGTCGGGGGGCCAGAAGCGGCGGCTGGATCTGGCTTTGGGCCTGGCGGGCGACCCGGACCTGTTGTTCCTGGACGAGCCGACCACCGGATTCGACCCGTCCGCCCGCCGGCGTTCTTGGAAGCTCATCGAAGGCCTGACCTCGATGGGCAAGACCATCCTGTTGACCACCCATTACCTCGACGAGGCGCAGAATCTGGCCGATCGGGTCATCGTTCTGTCCAAGGGCCGGATCGCGGCTGACGGAACGCCGGACTCGATCGGCTCGGGGCCGCCGATGACCACCGTCAGCTTCAAAGCCGGCGATCCTTCTTCTCTGCCCGGGCTGGAGGAGAAACCCGCAGTGGACGGGGGCGTTGTTTCCTACCGGACCGGGCGCCCGACCGCCCTCCTGCATGAACTGACCGCTTGGGCGGTGAGCCGGGGGGAGGAGCTGGAAGGGATCGAGGTGGTGCGCCCCAGCCTGGAGGAGATATACCTGGACATCGTGGACGGGGCGGAGGGCGCAGAGGCGGGCGGCGCCGATGGGTGACCTGCGGCTGCTGGCGGTGCATGTCCGCCATATGAACCGCATGTTCTGGCGGGAGCCGCTGGCCGCCTTCTTCACCATGGCTTTCCCGGTGATGTTCTTGGTGCTGTTCGGCTTCATCTTCGGAGACAGCGAGGTGAGAGGCGTTCGGTACGCGCAGTTCTTCACCCCCGCCATCGCCGTCTTCGCCGCGGCCACCGCCACCTTCACCAACCTGGTCATCGGGACGGCCATCACCCGGGACCTGGGCGTGCTGAAGCGGGTGCGGGGGACGCCAGCGCCCCCATGGCTGCACATGTCGGGCCGCATCCTGTCGGCGGTGTGGACCGCCTTTCTGGCGATCGCGCTGATGTTCGCCTTGGGGTGGGCGCTGTTCGATTTCATAGTGGTGTGGCAAAACGCCCCGGCCGCCCTGTTGGTGTTCGCGGCGGCGGCGGCCACCTTCTCGGCCATGGGTTTGGCGGTGTGCTCCTTGGTGAAGACCGGCACCACCGCCCCGGCGGTGGCCAACGGGATCATCCTGCCGATGGCGTTCCTGTCGGACATCTTCATCCCCTTGGACGACGCCCCTTCCTGGTTGCGGGCGGTGGGGGACGTCTTCCCGCTCAAACACTTCGCCGCCCTGCTCGGGCGGGCCTTCACCCCGCCGGAGGTTGCAGCTTTCATGGACGCCGGTCCGGTGCTGGCCTGGGGCCGCATGGGGGTGATGGCCGCCTGGCTGCTGGCCTCCATGCTCATCGCGGTCAAGTTCTTCCGGTGGGAGCCCCGCGGCGGATGAACGAGCGGGGGCGGGCGCCGCGTTGCCCCCAAGATCCAAAGATACAAGCCCGCAACGGATTGCGGTCGGTTACAATGCCGGTTGCGGGCGCTTAGCTCAGCGGGAGAGCGCTGCCTTCACACGGCAGAGGTCACTGGTTCGATCCCAGTAGCGCCCACCGGCGTTGCTTCGCAGTTTCAATCCCGGCCTGCGGCGGGGGGTCCGGGGTCAGGAGAAACGGCGGGCCGCCCACCGGTCGAAAACCACCACCGCCGCCGCGCATCCGACTGCCAAGAGGACCGGAACGGCCGCATCGGGGCCGGGGGCGCCCAAGACCGCCGCCCCCTCGCCGTTTTCGCCCCCCAGCCCGTTCGGCCACGGCCACAGGATGCGGAACGAGCCCGCCATCAGGCCGATCATCACCGCCAGCAGCGGGTCATGCCAGCGGATCAGCAGCCGGCGCAGGATCCGGGCGAAGGCGCCCAGCCCCAACGCCATCCCGCCCGCCAGCGCCGCCAGCGCCGCCAGGTCCTGCTCGGCCGCCGCCCTGATCACCGGCTGGTACATGCCCGCCGCCAGCAGCACGAACGATCCGCTCACCCCCGGCAGGATGAAGGCGCACACCCCGGCCGCTCCGGCCAGGAAAAACGCCCATCCGGACGGGTCGGCGACCGCCTCCGACCGGAGGCCGAACCCCCAGAAGGCGGCCGCTCCTACGGCGGCGGCGGCGGCCAGATGCCGGAAGGCCGGGCGGCGGAGCATTCGGACGGCGGCCGACACCGCCCCGGCCATCAACCCGGCGAACACGGCCGCGGTGCGCACCGGATGCTCGGCCAGCAGGTAATCGATGACCCCCGCCAAACCCAGCGCCGCCGGAACGGCCCCCGCCGCCAAGGCGGCCGCAAACGGCCAGTCGACCGCCCGCAGCCGCCGCCCCGCTTCCCGCGCCTCTCCCCGCAGCAGGGCCTCCGCCGCCTCCGAGGCCGCCGCCGCCCCATCCAGCAGGCGCGGGTAGATGCGGGTTACCAGCGCCACCGTACCCCCGCTCACTCCGGGCACCGGCTCGGCCGCCCCCACCGCCGCCCCCCGCAGCCACAGCAACGCCAGCTCTCTGAAAGAGGGGGGGGTGCGCTTCATCCGGCGATCATAAACGGCCGGCCTCCCGGCGCGGGGCCGCCATGACCTGATCGACCCGATGACCGCGATAGCGGGGCGGGCGGATGATGAGCACCGCAGCCCTTCTGACCTGGGGCAACACCGGGAAATAAACTCTTCCGGTTCACCGCCGGTGAAGGCCGCCGCTTCGGGGGGTCCGGGGTGTGGTCGGGGTTATGGCGCCGCCCACCGGAGACCGAACAGCGCTTCCCCCGCCGCCGAACACCGAGAAGGGCGTTCTGCGCATGAAACAGAACATCTTGGAAAGGGCCGCGGGGTATTCTATAGCTATCGTTCAAGCTAAAGTGGAGTTTGGAGGAGTTGCCATGAGGAAGATCGGCATTGTTTTGGCGGCGGCGCTGGCCCTGTCGGCGTTCGCATGCAGCAGCGACGAACCAGGCGATACGACCGAGGCCTCCTCTATCATCACGAACCTTCTCGACGACGACCGCCCGCAGCCGATAATCACCCCCCCCACCGAAGCGGCTGTCGAAACTGTTGCGGAACCCGAGGTCGAACCCGAGAACGGCAACACGGTCACCACCCCCGTCACCCTGGCAGCAGAGGAAACGGAACCCGAGATAGTTCCCGAGGCCGCGCCGCCGGCGCTGACATCCGATTCCACGGTAACGCTGCGGGCCCTGGGGCCGGTGCGGATCGGCATGTCGGTGGAGGAGGCTTCGTCGGCGGCGGGTCTGGAACTCCGCCGGGACCTGGGCAGAGCCTCTACCGACAGCTGCCATTACGTAAACGCGGGCCCCACCATGCGGGGGGTGTCCTTCATGGTGGTGAACGACCTCATTCGGCGCATCGACATCGATCCGCCCAGCCCGGCGGCCACCCGGTCGGGGGTGCGGATCGGGACCGCAGAGGGCGACCTGCGGGAGGTCTACCCCGACAACATCCAAAGGGCCGACAGCGCGGTGACGGGTGCCCGAGGCTGGGCTTTCGTGCCCAACGACGATTCCGACGCCGACTTCCGCATCTACTTCGAGGTCGAGGACGGGGCCGTTTCCCGCTACCGCCTCGGCTCCAGGCCGTCCGTCGACTCTCTGAGCGGCTGCGAATAAGATCTGCCGCCCGCCGGTCCGCGAAAGATTCTCGAACAATCCCCTAGATGAGTAGTTCCAAGGGATTGAGGGTTGTGCACATCCCTGTTCGAGCCGCATACGCAGGCTCTTCCCCGGCAAGCCCCGGCCCGCGCAGGCCAAGCCGCCCAGTTTGTCACCCTCGTCCTCAGCGAGATGAGCATGTCGAACAATGCAAACCATCATCAACCGAGGTTCTTGTCAGGGTAACCTTGGAGCTACCCATCTAGACGGAAGCCCCATATTTTGGTATATCTATTGGGCTGAAGCACAAACACCTCCGCCTGGTTCTGGAGCGTGCGGAGTTCATCATTGGGATTTTTCTCCCGGCCGGACAGCGCAGGACCGGGGAGCGGCCCTGACGCGGCCCAACGAGGATTCCTATGCTGGTGGAGGAGGCGGGGGAGGGTCCCGTCCGGGGGCGGGGCGCCGCGGGATTTTCGCGTTCTTCGGTTGGGGCGCGGGCCGGCGCCGGCAGTCCGCTCTGTTCTCGTTCTTCTGAGGGCTGCGCTCTGATCTCGGCGAGCCGCAACCGGTCCAACGCCGGGCGGTCCGCTCTGTTCTCGTTCTTCTGAGGGGTTCTCCGCGGTTGCGGGTCAGCGCGGGGGGCTGATCGGGGCGGCGCTCGCTTGCCGGGCCGGGCGGCGGCCGGCGCTCATGGTGAAAGCCGCCGTTCTGCAGCGGGGGCGCCCTCATGGGTGAAGATCCGTACGCCGGTGTAGAGGCTGATGCAGCCGTACACGACGCCGGCGAACCAGAAGAGGCCCTCGCAGCCGAGGGCTTACATGGCCGAGGCCCCGCCGAGCTGTCCGAGGATCGACCCTATCCCGGCGGTGAAGGGCGTCAGGCTGTTCACCCGCCCGAAAATGGTGTGATGGTGTATACATATGAAGCGCTCGACCACAAGGACGATGGCGAAGAAGAAACCGGTGGTTCTGCTCTCCGGAGGGAACCCGCAGATCGCGAAGGCCGACGGTGACGCTCCGGTGCAGGCGTACATCCAGGCCATGCCCGGCTGGAAGAGCGGCCTCGGGCGGCGCCTCGACGACCTCATCGTGCGCGCGGCGCCCGGCGTGAAGAAGGCGGTGCGGTGGAACTCGCCCTTCTACGGGGTCGAGGGGCGCGGGTGGTTCCTGAGTTACCACTGCTTCACCCGCTATGTGAAGGTGACCTTCTTCCTCGGGCGGTCGCTCTCGCCGCTCCCGCCGGGGTCGGGCAAGGATCCGGACTCGCGTTGGTGCGACATCTACGAGGGCGGCCTCGACGAGGAGCAGATGGCAGAGTGGGTCCGCCAGGCCGCCGCCCTGCCCGGCTGGAAGGGGTTCTGACCCCAACGGGGATTCCAGATGACGGCGGCGGGGGGCGGGAGGTTTCGCGTTCTTCTGAGGAGGTTTCCGGCGGCTGCGCCGTTGCGGGTCAGCGGCGGGGGGGTTGATCGGGGTTGCGCCCGCTTGCCGGGCGCCGGTTCGTGGGATGGCGCATCCGCCGGGCCAGGCGGAGGGCGGCGGCGCCCGCCCGGGCCGGCACCACGACGAAGGCCCGCCGTTCTGCGGCGGGGACCCCTTCATGGGTGAAGATCCGCACGATGGTGTAGAGGCTGATGCAGCCGTACACGCCGCCGACGAACCAGAAGAGGCCCTCGCGGCCCAGGACTTCCATGGCCAGGGCCCCGCCGAGCGGACCGAGGATCGACCCCACCCCGGTGGTGAAGGACATCAGGCTGCTCACCCCCGCCGCCGAACCGGGGGGCACCCGGTCGTTGATGTAGCTGAGCGCCAGCGGGTACAGAGAAAGGGCCAAGCCCCCGGTCAGGAACGAGAGGACCACCGCCCACCAGCTCAGATGGTCGATGTGCACCATGACCGCGCACGCCCCGACCGCCAGCAGGCCCGCGCCCAGGATGACCTTCCTCCTCCCCACCCGGTCCGACAGCATTCCCACCGGCGCCTGCAGGGCGATGCTTCCGAAGATGGCGGCGCTGGTGAACAGGGCGATGCGGTCGACGCTCATCCCCACCCTGGCGCCGAACACCGCCCCCAGGCTCAGCAGGGCGGACACTCCGATGCCCTGGCCCAGCGACGCCGCCACCCCCAGCGGGGCGGCTTTCCACACCCGGCGGACGGGCAGCCTGCCGGAGGAGACGGCCAAGCGGGGGCCGGGGGCGGTGGACAGCGTGATCGGGATCACCGCGATCGAGACGAGGATCGACCCAACGATGAACAGGACGATCCCGGCCGGGTCGGCCAGGGTCAGCAACAGCTGGCCGAGGCCCATGCCGCCCATCAGCACCACCATGTAGGCGGCCAGGATCCGCCCCCGGTTCTGGTTGGTGCTGGCGTCGCCCAGCCAGCTCTCGGCGATGATGAACAGGCCGGACATGGCGAAGCCGGTCAGCAGCCGGACGGCGCTCCAGATGATCGGGTCGGAGGAGACGATGTATACGAGGGTGGCGGTCGAGGCCAGCGAGGCCAGCGCCGCGTACACCCGGATGTGGCCCACCTGGGACACCATCCGGCGGGTCAGCATCGCCCCCGCCAGGAAGCCGGTGTAGTAGGCGCCCATCATGATTCCGGTGGCGGCGGTCGAGAACCCTTCGAGTTCGGCCCTGATTCCCAGCAGCGGCAGCATCATCCCGTTGCCCAGCATGACCAATAGGACGGCGGTGAACAGGCCCCACGACCCCACCACGGCCTGGGCGGCGGTTGCGGGCAGGGAGGCGTCTGCAGAGTCTGCAGTTCCGGCGGGGGGTTGGGGGGAATCGACCACGTTTGACCGCTTCGGAAGTGAGGCCGCCCGAAGCCTTCCGGACGGCGGGCCGATGGAAACAGGGCGGATCCGGCCAGGCCGGATCCGGATGCGCGGCAGGGTAGCAAGGCCCGGTTTTTAGTTGGCCCCTGATAATTCACGAGAGCGGGGCCGGGCAGATGAATGAGCGTCCGCATCCCTTCTGACCTGGGGCGACACAGGGAACAATTTTCTGATCGGATATGGGGGAGGCCGCCAACCGGTGAAAGCCGCCGCTTCGGGGTCTGGGATGTCACACCCTCCTGATACCTTGGGGCGGTACACAAACCGCAGCCGATCCGGATGCTGCGGTCATACAGAGGCCGCTCCGCCCAGAGCCGAGGGTTCCAAGGGCGGGACGGCCGACCTGGCTGTGCCGAGGCGGATCGGGCGCAGGGGGCCGCATCGCGTCCTCTGTGTCCGAAGACGGTGGTTCGGAGGCGGCGGGGGCGGGAAACCCGGCGAAGCCGGGGCGGGGGGCGGAGAACGCGAAAAACGGTGTCTGCCCGGGCTTGGTTTCAGGTCGAGTTCAAACGCGGCGCATCGGGGATTCTCAGCGGTGCGGGCGGCGGCGACGTGTTGCTCGGGTTTGGTTTCGGTTTGAGTTGAGTTCAAACAGGCCCCCCGGACTTCTGACCGCATACGCCCAAACCGCCCGCCGGCCGCCGATGAACTTCTGAACCGGGCCCAACCGGCTCAAACCGACCCAGAACCACCAGAACCCCTTCAGGGAGGATCCAACCAGCTAATAACCTCAGACAAACCACGCCCCAAACAAAAACTTGGGATTCAGGATGAACAATCGGGGGTGAACGCGCCGGCCCGCGCTCAGGGGATAGGGCGCCGCCGAGGTTCGGGATCGGGCGGTTCAGCGGCCCTTCCACACGGGGGGGCGTTTCTCGGCGAAGGCGCGGGGGCCCTCGGCGGCGTCCTCGGAGGACAGCATGCGCCGGTAGGACTCGATGCGGCCCGACCGCATCAGCGCCAACCCTTCGGCGGCGGTCATGGAGGCGGTTCGGCGGCGTATGTCGAGGATGGCCGCCACCGCCAGCGGCGCCATTCCGCACACCCGGTCGGCCAGGCGGCGGGCGGCGTCGAGGAGCTCGCCGGCCGGCGTTACCCGGTTGACCAGCCCGAAACGGAGCGCCTCGGCGGCGGAGAGGCGGCGCCCGGCGATCAGCACCTCGGCGGCGAGGGGGGCGGGCAGCAGTTTGGGGAGGCGCACCGTTCCCATGTCGGGGATCACCCCCGCCGCCGCTTCGGGCAGCCAGAACTCCGCATGGTCCGCCGCCGCCGCCAGGTCGGCCGACATGGCCAGCTCGAAGCCGCCCCCCACCGCCATCCCGTTGACGGCGGCGATCACCGGTTTGTCGAGCCCCGGAAGCTCGGGGAAGCCGCCGAACCCGCCCGGCCCGTAGTCGCTCTCGTAGGCTTCGCCGGCGGCGGCCGCCTTGAGGTCCCACCCGGCCGAGAAGAACCGTCCGCCGGCGCCGGTGAAGACGGCAACCCGCAGCCGGGGGTCGTCCCGGAACTCGGCGAACACTCCGCCCAGCTCCCGGCTGGTTGCGGCGTCGACGGCGTTGGCCTTGGGGCGGTCGAGGGTCACCTCGAGCACCGCTCCCCGGCGCACTACTTTGACGGCTTCGCTCATCGCCCCGGAAGTCTATAGACGGAGGCCAGGGCGTCCACCGCCCAAGCCCCGTCCGGAGCTGCGATCAGGGGGTTGATCTCCAGCTCCGCCAGCTCGGGCCGGGCCGCAAGCAGGGCGGTGAGCCGGTCTATTGCGGCGCCCAACGCCCCTAGATCGGCGGGCGGGCGCCCTCGGAAGCCCCGGAGCAGCCGCCCGACCCGCAGGCGGTCCAGAGCCCGGTCGAGGTCGGCGCGGGAGGCCGGCAGCAGCAGGGCGGCGGCGTCGTCGAGCAGCTCGACCAGCTCCCCGCCCGCCCCCAGCGTCAGCACCAGCCCGACGGGGGGCGCCCGCCGCACCGAGACCAGCAGCTCGGCCACCCCGCCGGTGATCTGTTCCTCCACCAGGACTGGCGCGGCGGGGGCGCCCAACCGCCCGACTGCCGCCTCCAGCTCTTCCGCCGTTCTGATCCCGGTGATCACCCCGCCCCGCTCGGCTTTGTGGTCGGGGCCGACCATCTTGGCCGCCAGCGGAAAGCGCAGGCCGGCTGCGGCCTTTAGGCCGACACCCGCCCCGGGCCCGCCCCCGCCGATCACCGCCCCGGCGGGGACGGCGATCCCGGCCTCGCGGAGCAGCGCCTTGGAGGCCGGTTCGTCGAGGGTGCGGACGGATGAGCCGGGGCCGGGGGGCGGGGGGGCGCCGGCTGCCAGGTGGAGCGGCGGGGGCGCTTGGGCGAACCACCGCCCGGCGGCGGCGGCCGCGGCCAGCCCGCCCAGCGCCTCGTCGATGGAGCAGGCGGCCCCGAGCCCCGCCCTGCCCAGGTGCTCCCGGATCCGGGGGGGCATGTTCTCGGCCAGCCCGGCCGCCGCCAGACCCGGCTTTCCGGCGGCGGCGCAGGCTGCCTCGAAAGCCAGGAGGGCGGGCCGCCAGTCGGAGTCGTCGCAGCCCTCGGGAGGCCAGTCGAGCACCAGCAGGGCGGCGTCGAACGGTCCCGACAGCGCCTCCGTGAAGCACCGTTCGAGGGCGGGTTGGTCACCCCAGATGAAGGTGTGGTAGTCGAGGGGGTTGAGCACCTTCACCCGCCCGGACAGGGCGGCGCCCACCCGGGCGGCTTGGCCGGGGGGGAACGGCTCGAAGCGCACCCGGTGATGAACGGCCCGGTCCGCCGTCAGCGCCGCCTCGCCGCCCGAACACGACAGCGACACCAGGCGGTTGCCGGGGAGGGGGCCGACCGTTCCCAGGACGCCGAGGACGTTGATCAGCTCCGCCGGGGTGTCCACCGCGATCACCCCGTACCGCTCGAAGAGGGCGTCGTAGGCGTCGGCGGCCCCGGCCAGGGCGGCGGTGTGGGAAGAGGTGATCGCCCCGGCCTCGGCGGTGCGGCCGGTCTTGAGCACCGCCACCGGCTTGCGGGCCCGGCGGCAGGCCAGGGCCGCCCGCCCGAAGGCGAGGGGGTCGGCGATCGACTCCAGGTAGAGGCCGGCGGCGGTTACCTCGGGCCGTTCGGCCAGGTGGGCGAGGCATTCTTCGGCGGTAACCGACGCCTGGTTGCCGAGGGAGACCACATAGCTGAAGTCCACCCCCCGGCGGTTGAAGGTGAGGTTGAGGGTCAGGTTCCCGGACTGGCTGATCAGGGCCGGGCCGGTCTTCACCCGGCGGCATCCGTGGACGTCCGGCCACAGCGCGGCGCCGGTGACCAGGTTGAGGGCGCCGTAGCAGTTGGGGCCCACGATCGGCATGCCGTGCCCGGCCACCAGCCGGTCTTGCAGGGCGGCCCCCTCCGGCCCGGCCTCGGCGAATCCGGAGGCGTAGACCACCGCCCCTCCGCAGCCGAGGGCGGCCAGCTCCTGCACCATCTCCACCGCGAGGCGGCGGTTGACCGCCGCGAAGGCGGCGTCGGGCGGGGAGGGCAGCGCGTCCAACGACCGGTACACCCGCCGCCCGGCCATGGTCCGCCGGGAAGGGTGCACCGGCCAGATCTCGCCGGTGAACCCGAGCAGGCCGGACTGGCGGGCGGCCCGCTCCGCGGGGAGGCCCCCGATCACCGCCACGGTGCGGGGGTCGAGCAGGCGGCCGAGCCCGCGGCCGGCCGGGTCCGCCCCCATCCCGGTTCAGCCGCCGAGGGGGCGGAGCATCGACCGGGAGATGATGTGGCGCTGGATCTCGGAGGTGCCGTCCCAGATGCGGTCCACCCTGGCGTCCCGCCACATCCGTTCCAGCGGCAGCTCGTCCATCAGGCCCATGCCGCCGAATATCTGGACGGCTTCGTCGGTTACGAACTGGCACATCTCGCTGGCGTACAGCTTGGCCATGGCCGCGTCGGAGTCGGTCATGACGCCCTGTTCGTTCTTCCAGGCCGCCCGGAGGGTGAGCAGCTCGGCGGCCTCGCAGCGGGTCTGCATGTCGGCCAGCTTGAAGGACACCCCCTGGAAGCGGCCGATCTGCCGCCCGAACTGGCGTCGCTCCGCCGCCCATTCGGTTGCCAGGCGGAGGGCGCGCCGCGCCCGGCCCAGACAGACCGCCGCCACCTGGAGCCGGGTGGCGCCCAGCCATTCGTTGGCGACCTCGAAGCCCTTGTGCTCCTCCCCGAGGACCGCCGATTCGGGGATTCGGCAGCCGTCGAAGGACAGGATGAAGTTGTGGTAGCCCCGGTTGGACACCGCCCGGTAGCCGGGGAGCACCTCGAAACCGGGGGTTCCCATGTCCACCAGGAAGGCGGTGATCTTCTTGCGGGGGCCTCTGGGGCCGTCCTCCTCGCCGGTGGCGGCGAACAGGATCACGTAGTCGGCCAGGTCGGCGTGGCTGATGAAGTGCTTCGTTCCGTTTATGACCCAGCCGGCGCCGTCCCGGACGGCTGTGCACTTCATGCCCCGCAGGTCGGAGCCGGCGTCCGGTTCGCTCATCGCCAGGCATTCCACCCGCTCTCCCCGGACGGTGGGCAGCAGGTAGCGTTCGATCTGCTCCCCCCGGCAGGCCTGGAGGATGTTGGAAGGCCGGGCGACTATGTACTGGAGGGCGTAGGAGGCGGCGCCCAGTTCCCGTTCCACCAGCGCCAAGGTCAGGGGGCCGAGGCCCGCGCCTCCGTATTCCTCCGGCATGTTGGCGGCGTAGACGCCGGCCTCGATCGACCGGGACCTGATCCTCTCCACCAGCTCCGGCGGGACCTGTCCGGTGCGTTCCACCTCGTCTTCATGGGGGAAGAGCTCCTGCTCGGTGAACCGCCGGGCGGTCTCGACTATCAGCTGCTGTTCATCGGTCAATCCGAAGTCCATGGTTCCCCTCCTCAGCCCTGACCTTCTACTTGAACTCCAGGCTCTGGTTCAGGTTCAGGGGCCTCCTTGGCCGCCATCACCCGCCCCAGGTATTCAGGCCGGGGCGCTTTCCTATGCACCCGGCGGACGGCCGCCAGGGCCCGGGCGGGTTTCCCCTCGATGGGGGCGGGGCGTCCGGCCTCGGTGTCCATATGCAGCAGCATCTGCTCGGCGGCGGCCGCCCGTTCTCCGGTGCTGCGGTCGAACATCTCGTGGTAGATGTGCAGCCGCTTCTGGTCGAGGCCCACCACCTGGGTGGTGAAGCGCAGAGAATCGCCGCCCGCCACCTCCCGCAGGTAGTTGATGTGGGTCTCCACCGTGTAGAAGGAACGCCCCGCCGCCCGGTACTCCTCGTCGTCGCCGATGTAGCGGAACAAGGCGTCGGCGGCCCATCCGAAGGCGGTCAGGTAGGCGGCCTCGGTCATGTGGCCGTTGTAGTCGACCCAGTCGGGCTCCACATCGCAGCCGAAAAGTTCCAGGGGGGCGGCGATCCGGGCGCCCTCGGACCAGGTCCGGGCGCCCTGCCCGTAGCGGCGGGCTTCGCGGCGGGCCAGGATGTTCCCGGCGCCCACCCCCGCCGAACGAAGCGCCCTCATCACGGCCAGCAGGTAGTCGTCCCGCAGCCGTTCCAGCTCCTCCACGCTCCGCCCGGCGGCCTGGGCGGCGGTTCCCTCCACCATGGCGTCGATCAGGCGGTCGGTCAGCTCCGGCGCCTCCAGCCTGGTCCAGGGGAGTTTCAGGGCGGGCCCGAACTGTTCCAGCATCCGCCGCATGCCCGCCTCCCCCCCCGCCAGATGGAAGGTGAGGTTGACGCCCATGCCCGCCCAGCGCAGCCCCGGCCCGTAGATGACGGCGTCGTCCAGCTCCCCGGTGTCGGCCAGGCCGTCGTTCACGATGTGGAGGATCTCCCGCCACACCGCCTCCTGGAGCCGGTCGGACAGGTAGCCGGGAAGCTCGCTCCGCACCGCCAGCGGATGCATGTCCAGCCAGTCGTACACCTCGGCGGCCCGGGCGGCCGTCTCGGGGGAGGTGCGCTCCCCGGGCACCACCTCGCACAAGGGCAGCAGGTAGACCGGGTTGAAGGGATGGCCGATCACCACCCGTTCGGGATGGGCGCAGCCGGATGAGATCCGGGTGGGCAGCAGGCCGGAGGAGCTGGAGGCGATGATCACCTCCGGCGGGGCGGCCGCATCCAGGCGGGCGAGCAGCTCCGTCTTCAGGGCCTCATCCTCGGGGGCCGATTCCTGGATGAAGCCGGCGGCCCGGCAGACATCTTCGGGGCTGTCCATGAAGGTGATCCGGTCGGGCCGGGCGCCCGGATAGAGGCCCAGCCGCTGGACGGAGGGCCAGGCCCGGTCGACGGCCCGGCGGAGGCGCCGCCGGTAGTCCGGGGCCGGATCCCAAGCCAGGACGTCGAGGCCCCGGCTCAAGGCCCTGACCGTCCATCCGGCGCCGATCACGCCGGTTCCGACTACGCCGAACACCCGGAGGGGCGGGTTCACCGCCGGCGTTCCTTCCCCCCGGCGGGGCGCGGCCTTCCGGTCCGGGCGGCGGTCATCCGCTCAGAAGGCGACTGCGCCCAGGCCCTTGAGGGCCAGGCGCTCCCTGGTCTCGACCGGATCGGCCGGCTCGCGGGACAGCTCCCGGAGGATGCGCACGATCTTGGCCACCTGTTCGGCGTTGGACTCGGCCAGCTTGCCCTTCCGCAGGTAGATGCCGTCCTCCAGCCCCACCCGCACGTTGCCGCCCATGACGGCGCCGGCGGTGACGATGTCGAACTGATGGCGGCCTCCGCCCAGGATCGACCATTCCAGGTCATGGCCGAACAGGCGGTTGGCGGCCGTCTTCATCGCCGTTACGTTCTCGATGTCCGGGCCGATGCCGCCGAAGGTGCCCATCACGAACTGCACGAAGATGGGGGGCTCCACCAGCCCCCGGTCGGCGAAGTAGGCCAAGGTGTAGAGATGCCCGACGTCGTAGGCCTCGAACTCGAAGCGGCAGCCGGTCTGGTCGGCCAAGGAGGTGAGCATGTATTCGATGTCGCCGAAGGTGTTGACGAACGGCTCCCACTTGGTGCTCTGCAGGAATGGTTCCTCCCAGTCGTACTTCCAGCGGCCCTCGTAGCGGGGGATCATCTGGAAGAGGCCGTAGTTCATGGTGCCCAGGTTGCAGGTGGCCAGCTCGGGTTTGAGCACCTCGATGACCCGCAGGCGCTCCTCGATGGTCTGGCCGGTTGCGCCCCCGGTGGTGATCGAGACCACGGCGCTGCACCCTTCCTTGATGCCGGCGCAGTACTCCCGGAAGATGCCCGGGTCCGACACCGGGCGCCCGTCCATCGGGTCTCGGGCATGGATGTGGATTACGCCCGCCCCCTCCCGGGCGGCGTCCACGGCCTGGGTCACATGCTCCTCGACCGTAACGGGGATGTCGCTGTTCATGGTGGGGGTGTGGGATGACCCGGTTATCGCACACGTAACGATCACGCCGCTCATAGGTTGCTCCTTGGTCGTCCGGTCGAGGCAATGGTACGTCATTCTTCCCCGAATCGGCGCCCTCCGATGAAGACTTTCTCGGATGGTTCCGGCGGGCCCGCCCCCCGTGCTTCGCGAGGGGCCGCACCGCTGTTGCCTCTTCGGGCGGCAGGGGGTTGTTTTGCCGCTGTGATTCCCTCCCTATTTGCCCGCCGCCGCGCCCGGGGCGCCGGGCCCGTGATTCAGGGAGGGGCGGTGGTAGAGTGGGCCTCTATCGGATTGCTGGCCGCCGGTCCGGCTCGGTCAGATGTGAATCGCGCCGAGGGGCGGGCTTGCGCAGTATGAACGCATCTACCAACGCATCATCGGCGGCAGGCGGCGGTCCGTTCGTATCCTCCCCGCAGGCCGCGGCCTTGTTGGGGGCGGTGATCCTGATCACGCACGGGTTCGGGGGCGGCCTGCTGCCGGCCCTGCTGCCCCGGATCATCGAGTCCTTCCAGTCGGGTTACGGGGTGCTCGGCTTGGCGGCGGCGTCGGGGTTGGCGGCCTACGGGTTGGGGGCGGCCGCGGGGGTCAAGGCGGTCGACCGCTTCCCCCCGCGCGGGCTGCTGATCTTCTGCCTGGCGGTCAGCGGGGCGGGGTTCCTGGCGGCGTCGGCGTCCGCATCGCCGGGGGTGATGGCCGCCTGCGCGGCCGCGGTCGGCCTCGCCGCGCCGCTCAGCTGGGCGGCGTCGGTCCACATAGCGGGCGCGGCGGTGGATCCGCGCCACCACGGAAGGGTGCTGGCGGCGGCCAGCGCCGGCACCGGCGTCGGATACGGGTTGAACGGGGTATTCGTCCAGACGCTGGCCGGGCCGGGGGAATGGAGGACGGCGTTCGTGATCGCCTCGGCGGCGGCGTTCGCCGTGATCGCAGGGTCCCTGCTGGTGTTCCGCCGCCCGATCGAGCTGCCCTTCCTGATGGAGGAGGCCGGCGGGCGCGGCGGCCTGCGCCGGATCTGGCTGGTGCCGGGCGGGCGGGCGGTCATCCTGATGAGCGTGGTGTCGGGCGCCTGCGGGCTGCCCTTTGCCGCCTACCTCTCCGAGGTGGCCGTCGACGAGCTGGCCGTGAGCCCGTTGGCGGCGGCGTTGCTGTGGTGGTTGGCCGCGGCGGTCGGGGTGGCGGCCGCCCTGCCTGCGGGCCTGCTGGCCGACCGCGGTTCGCCCGTCAGCGCGGCGGCGGTCATGGCCGGCGGCTACGCGGTGCTGCTGGGGGTGCTGGCCCTCTGGTGGTCCTACCCCGCCCTGTTGACGGCGTCGGTGTCCTACGGGATCCTGAACTTCCCGGTGTGGGGGCTGATCGGGCTGGCCGCCCACCGCAGCCTCCCGCCCCGCCTGGCCGTCAGGGCTGTATCGATCGGGTTGACGGCGGCGGCCTGGTCGGCCGCCCTCATGGTCACCGCTTCGGGCGCCTGGATCGACCGGTTCGGAAGCTTCCGGTGGCCTGCCGCGGCGCTGGCGGCGCTGGCGGGCGCCCTCACCTGGTGGTTCTGGTCAGCGCACCGCGCGCCCGCCCCCGACCGGGGCGGAGTCCTCGCCGAGGCGGTCGAGGAGATGTGGCTGGGGGGCGGGCCGTCCGCCGAGCCGGTGGAGCCGCGGTGAACCCGCCGCCGACCCCGTCTTCCGGGCCCGCCCCCGCCCCCCGGCCGGCCGGTGATCTTCCGCTGGTCCGGACGCCGAGGATCCGCACGTCCCCGTTCTTCGAGTCGTCGCGGCGGGCGGGGATGACCGGGGTAACGGTCTACAACCACATGATCCTGCCGGCCGCATACTCCGGGGGGCTCGAGGAATACCGGGCGTTGGTGGAGGGCGTAACCATCTGGGATGTGGCCGGGGAGCGGCAGGTGGAGATCGAAGGCCCCGACGCCCTGCGGCTCACGCAGTATCTCTGCACCCGCGACGCGGCGCGGCTGAAGGAGGGGCAGGCCCGCTACACCTTCATCTGCAACCACGAGGGCGGGATACTCAACGATCCGGTGCTGCTGCGGGTGGGGGAGGACCGGTATTGGCTGTCGCTGGCCGACCGGGACATCCTGCTGTGGGCGCAGGCCATTGCCTGGGAGCGGGGCTTCGACGCGGCGGTGAGGGAGCCGGACGTCTCGCCCCTCCAGGTGCAGGGCCCCAAGTCGAGGCCGCTGATCGAGGACGTGTTCGGCCCCGAGATATCCGGCCAGCCCTATTACCGGTGCGCCTGGACTTCTCTGGAGGGGATGCGGCTGCTGGTCTCCCGGACCGGCTGGTCGGGGGAGTACGGATACGAGGTGTTCCTGACCGACCGCACCCGGGGGGAACAGTTGTGGGAGCTGCTGTTCGAGGCCGGGCGCCAGTACGGTGTTCTGCCCGCCGCCCCCAGCCAGATCAGGCGCATCGAAGGGGGCATCCTCTCCTACGGAACCGACATGGACGATTCGGTCAACCCCTTCGAGTTGGGTATGGGGCGCCTGGTCGATTTCGCCGCCGAGGGGGGATTCGCCGGACGCGCCGCCCTGCGCAGGATCGCCGAGCAGGGGGCGGCCCGCCTGCTGACCGGGGTGCGGATCGAGGGCGGCCCCATCCCGGGGAACCCCGTGCGCTGGCCCGTGTTCTGGGAAGGCGGGCAGGTCGGAGAGCTCTCGTCGGCGGCCTATTCGCCCCGCTTCGGCGCCAACCTCGGCTTCGTCCTCGTCGAGCGGTCGGCCGCGGCGCCGGGGACCCGCCTAGAGGTGTCGACGGAAGGGGGTGTGCGTTCGGCGGTGACCGAAACCCTCCCGTTCGCGGCAAAGGTCACCTGAGTCCGAGGCGGCCCGTTCACACCCCGTCGAGCCCGGCGGTCCGGCCTTCCCGTTCCCGGAGCCGGTAGAGCTCGGGGAGGGCGGCCAGGTCCGGTTCCCGGCGGAGGGCCCGCTTGGCCTCGATGATGTCGTCGAGGTCCGCCACCAAGACCGCGGCCCCGTAGATCCTGACGGCGCGGGCCTTCCGCGAGAGGTCGTCGTAATCGGCCAAGGTTCCGGCCCGGGTCGGGGTGCCCGAAACGATGTCGAGGTCGCCGTGCCGGGTGCGCCAGGCAGACACCTCGAAACCCGCGAGCGCCTGCCCGCTGATCGGAAAGTCGACGGTCATGCGCGAGTCCGGGGTGTCTCCCTCGACGCGGCGACGGGCGCCCATTGCGATGAGCGCCTCCGCCAAACGGTCGAGGTTGTCCGCCCGCCATTGCGGGGTGATGTCGAAGTCCATGGTTGCCCGAGCCGAGCCGTGGACCACTGCTGCCGAGCCGCCGATAACTATGTAGTACACTTGGTGCTCGGCCAGCGTTTCGATGATCTCCCTGGTCGAGAGTTCGTGTGCGTCGGGATCGCTCACGTAGAAAGGCCCGAACGAAGCTGCGCTATCAGGGAGGCGTAGGCGTCGTTGGCGGCCAACCGTTCCTCCACCGTCCTGTCCAGCGCGGTCGAGGAAAGCAGCTCGTGGTCGGGGCGGTCCGCCAGCTTCAGCTCCAAGTGCATGCCGCAGGCCTCGACGATCCGGATGAGGGTGCCCAGCTCCGGCAGGACCAAGGCCCTTTCGTACCGGCTGATCTCGGCCTGCGACGTCCCGGCCCGCTCCGCCAGCTCGGCCTGGGTGAACCCCGCCCGGCGGCGCGCCTCGCGGATGATCGACCACGCCGGCCACCGGGCCGGATCGATCTGCCGCTTGGATACTTCTCCCATCTCGATATGTGTTATAGCATATATCAACCGGGCCGGGAGCTTCCGCCGCCAAGTGTATAATCTAGTGCTAATTACTGCTAATTTAGCACTTAGGTGCGCTTCACACCCAAACGGGCGGCGAGGTCCTCGGGGGCGATGAAGACCACCTGCCGGCCGTCCTTGCCGATGTCGAGCCGCCCTTGATTTTTCAAGGCGATCAGATCGGTGCGCGCCGTCTGGCGGGCCACGTCGTGGCTGCGGGCATGGCTCAGGTACGTGTAGCGGGATCCCGGGTTCCTCAAGGCGTGGCCGAGGAGCGTCCTTTGCCGGTGGTTCAACCCTGGAAGCTCCCCCGCCGCTCGCTCCGCGGCGCGGGTCCGCTCGATGGTCCTGTCGACGTACTTCGCCAATTCTTCGAACGCCCGCCCCAGGACATCGAGCTGGTGGATCAGGAAGTAGGTCAGGTCGTTGCCGTCGGTCTCGGAATGAATGAAGGCGCGCTCGTACTGTGCGGGAGCATCGAGGACGATCTTCGAGATGGAGACGAACTCGACCAGCCAGTACCCCGCCCGCAGGGCGCGCCAGTAGAACAGGGCGCGGGCAGTGCGGCCGTTCCCGTCGGCAAAAGGATGCACGTAGGCAAGCCAGAAGTGCAGCATGATCGCCTTCACCAGCGGATGGGTGAACGAACCCTCTTGGTCGTTGGCGAACTCGCAGAGCCGGTCGATGCGCTCAGGGATCTCCTCTGCTGGTGGAGGTTGGTGCACCACTTCGCCGTTTCGGTCGTATACGGCCACCCTTCTCTCACCCGGCTGCTGGAACCGTCCGGCGTCCGCCGGTTCGTTCAGGGTTCCCTCGGTGAGCATGGCGTGCAGATCCCTCAACAGGTCCGGGGTCAGGTCGTGCTTCGCGACCTCCCCGATTCGGCGGATGGTCCGGTAGTTGTTGAAGATCATCCGCTCCGACCGGTCCCGGGGTTGCCGGTCGGTCCGCAGCATTTCCTTCGCCGCCTGCCGGGTGGTGGCGGCCCCTTCGAGCTGCGATGACGAGATGGCCTCTTCGATCAGCCCCCGCACCATGTACTTGTCTCTGGTGGTCCGATCCACGACGGCGGCGGGCGCAGCCGTTCGTCCGGCGGCGCGCAGGTCCAGACTGTGCAGCCGCTCCAGAAGCGGATCGACCAGGCTGTAGGTGAACGGGTCCCCCCGTGTGTCCAGCAGACCTGTTGGGCGGGCGGACAGGTGCCTCGCCCAGCGCATCCCCGCCCACCACTGCTCCAGGGTGAGGCCCTCCGGGGGCTTCCGGCGGCGCACCTCGTTCCAGTGCAAATAACGGCCGCCCACGGTCGCTCCGGTGTCGACCAGCCTCATCATGGTCGGGGCGTCGACGCCCTCCAGCACGTCGAACAGCGGCGGCGGTCGGGAGATTCGAGCGGCCATCTCTGCCTCCTGGATACCGGGGGGGGGGGGTCTTCTACCGCGCCGCCAAGTGTATAATTTAGTGCTAATTAGTGCAAAATTAGCACTTGGAGGGATCGGCTGGGCTGGCATCGAGGTACGGCGCTCGGTGTTGCAGGTGTTTTCTGTGCGGCCCAGATGGGGTGCGGACGGGGCCCCGCTGTTCATAATTATGGATAAAACCCCTACTAAATCTGAGATAATGAGCAAAATTTCGGCTATAACCCACCGTATTTGGGAAAAATATCCATATAGAATAAGATTTCTGGATAAATCTGACAGAGCCTCAAGTTGGAGGGAGCAGGCGATGGCCGACCGGCCGATGTTCAAGCGGCGGATACTGGAAACAGCGCTCCAGGGCATGGGGAGCTTCCCGGTGGTGATGCTTCAAGGGCCGAGGACGGTGGGCAAGACCACCCTGTTGGAAGAGATCGCCCGGTCGTTCGGCGGCGCTGTTGTCGACCTCGACCATCCGGGCGTCAGGTCGACGGTGGAGTCCGCCCTCGACTCGGTGGTTGCCGGGCCCAAGCCGGTATTCATCGACGAGTATCAAAAAATACCGGAGATGCTCGATTACATAAAGGCCCAGCTCAACCGGGACGGCTCTCCGGGCCAGTTCGTTCTGACAGGTTCATCCCGCCATGATGCTCTGCCCAGAGGCGCCCAGGCATTGACAGGCCGGCTGCTCAGGCTGCCGGTGTTGCCTCTGTCGCAGGCCGAGATCTCCGGCGCGGAAGGCAACTTCGTTGAAACCGTGTTCGACGGCTTGGAGCTGCCCGGCTATGCAGATGCTTCTGAAACCGCCAGGGACGGATATGCGGAGAGGGTGATAACCGGGGGGTTTCCGCTGCAGGTCCACAGCCGGGACGAGCGGGAGCGCCGAGGGTCGATCGAGCAATACCTCAGGCTGTCTATCGAGGTGGACGCGCGCGAGCTGTTGCGAATCCGCAGGCCCGACGCCCTTTCCCATTTCTTGCAGCGCTTGGCGGCCCAGACCGGGCAGGTTCTCAACATGACCAAGGCGGGCGGCGATGTGGGCGTCAAATCCAGTACGGCGGAGAACTACACCAAGCTCTTGGAGGCTCTCTTCATCATGCGGCGGCTGCCCATGTGGAGGAAGACCGATCGGGGTCCGGTCCGCCGTCCGAAGATATACGCCGTCGATTCGGGGGTGGCCGCCCACCTGCTCGGTTTCTCTGCGGAGAGGCTGCGGAGCGGTGAACCGTTCATGTCCGAGCAGTTCGGACACCTGCTGGAGACCTTCGTGGTAGGCGAGATATGGAAAATGGTTTCCTGGGCGGGCGGCGCCCGGACGTACAAGGTCGGATATTGGAAGGACAGGAACGGCGCGGAGGTAGACTTGGTGGTCGAACACCCCGACGACGGTTCGGTCGTCGCGGTGGAGGTCAAGGCCGCCCAACAGGTCCGGTCCGGCGACGCCAAGGCGATGCGCCGGTTGAGAGATGAGCTGGGTCCGCGGTTCAGGAGAGGGGTCGTACTCCACACCGGACCACACGCCCACCGCTTGGATGACGGCATCTACGCCGCGCCCATAGACATGATGTGGCAGGGAGCGGCCGAGGCGCCGGTTCCCGCCCGCCGGCCCCGCCGCAGACGTGAGGAGGTCAGATTGCCGGAAGGAGGCCGGACTGCCGAATCGCCAGATCATGTTCCCGCCCCGGTCCACGCCGCCGCCGCGGCGATGATGGAGCTTCTGAATCCGGGTGAATCGGCCTATTGGGAGATTGCGGTTACCGCATCCGAGCCGGTGGAGTTCGACGACTTCTACTCATCGGCGGGTATTCTCGGTGCCTTGATCGACCTGCAGGCCGAATATCCGGGGCGGCGGGTATACGGCCTTGCCCACCAAGGTACGGTGCAGGCCATCGATGAATGTCTGGCGCTGACCGACGCCGGCAGGGGGATCCTGATACATCCAGCAGGGACGATAGTAGCGGTAGCGTTGGGCATGGATGCGGAAGGCCGAAACTTCTTGGGATGGCCGATAGGGTCGGGTTCCTATCTAGAAGCCAGACAAAGCGTATTGAGCCAATGGCCTCTGGAGATAGCTGTTTTCGTTCATCAGCATTTGCGCCCTCATATTTCTCCCGCAGAGCTGACCTACTGGTCGCTGGGCCGCCGCCTCCAAACAGGGAGGCCCTCCCTCCTGCTGGGGGCCGGGCAAGACCCGCCTGCATCGCTGACAGCGGCGGTGGTCGACAATCCATACCGTAAGCAACTCCCATCCACAGGCGATCCAGAAATAGACGCCTACAACCTGAAAGCCTCCTTCTACGAATGGTTCGGCATCCCGGCCACCGCCCTGCCGGAAGCCGGCCAAGGCCGCATAACCCTCTCGTCCTTGTCGGGTTAGCCCTTTCTTCCCTTGTGAGCCAGACGCACAGCGCCGCCTAGATGGTTGTTTCCAAGGTTCTAGTGGTCGTATGCGATGAGGGAACGGGCGGGGCCGGGTTGTTGGGTGGTTTCGTTGTGCCAGATGACAGCGGTGAGAGCAAGCAGCCGTTGGACGACGCGTACAGCGACGCCGGGTAGGGTGCGTCCGCCGTGGCGGTTGAGGCCGAGCTGGTTTTTGAGGGTCTGGATGATCGATTCGATGGTTTGACGGAAGGGCTGTAGGAATTTCTGGTGGGGTCGGGGTTGTTCTGTTTTGAGTTGAGGGCGGATGAGGGTGATCCCGGCCTGGTCGAGGTGCTGCTCGAAGCTGGTTCTTCGGTAGCCTTTGTCGGCGATGAGGGTCTGCCCGGGGCGGGCGGGGCCGCGGCGGGAGATCATGTGAAGGCAGATGTCGCGTTCGTCTGCTGTGGCGGGTGCCAACGCGTAGGTGATGGGCAGGCCGGAGGGCGCGGCGATGAGGTGGAGGCGGAGACCCCAGAAGTACCGGTGGTGGGAGGCTGTGTAGCCGTAGGCGGCGTATCCGGCCAGGTCGGAGCGTTGTTGGGTTTGGCGGCTGGTTCCGCATTCTACGGGGGTGGAGTCGACCAGCCAGACGCCGCCGCCGGGATGGGGTCATCCGGGCGAGACGGGCGGTGATGTGTTGGAGGAGGTGGTGGCTGCGGCGGAGGCGTTTGTTGTATCCGGCTCGTTGGGGGATGTTGGGGAACCAGGGGCGGAGGTGTGTTCGGGCGTAGCGGATGAACCGGGCTTCGGAGTCGTATCCGAGGAGGGATTGCAGCACAGCGAGGGTGGCCAGTTCGGCGTCGGACAGTTTCGGGGCGATGCCTACTTTGGGCCGGGGCGGCGTCCAGTGGGGGTTTTCGGCTATGAGGTCGTCGATGGTTGTGTAGAGTGCAGTCGCGAGGGTGTCCAGATCCGGGTTCATTCCAGGCCTCCAAGGTCAGGGGTTTTCACCCCGGATCATGGACACTCCCACCGCCGATCTGTGGTATTTCCCCACCTCACCCCTTGGAACTACTCATCTAGGAATCAAGCGCCCGCCTCACCTGGTTTCGGACTCGCGCTCTTGCCGCAAAGCCGCCAGCAGTTGGTGTCCGGCGAGCGCTCCCTTCCGCAGGGGCTGCGGGTACTTCGACTCCGCCCCCCGGACCCGATCCGAATCCTGATCGAGGAACTGGACGCCGCCGGGATCACCGACCAAGAGGAAATCCACCGGATCATTGAGGAACACCCATAGGCTGGCGCGGGAACCCGCCGACATCGAGGAGGAGAACCCGATGAGACACTGGAAGACCGCCGCCGCCGTCCTGATGGCCGTCAATGTTCATCGCCTCTGGCTGGTTGCAGAGGGAGGGCCTGCTCTATGTCGAGTGGGGGAAAGGTCAATGCCTAGACAAGGGGCTGGTTAGTGCTCTGCCCGGCCTGCCATCGCAAGCGTCATTGAGTACGCCGCCAGCTCACGTCCGGCGAGCAAGCGCTGGACTGACCTACTCACCCACGGCTATCACCCCGATAATTAGCAACGAGATAATGATGACGGCATACGTAAGGCTGAAGCATAGGCCGGTGATTGACAGGCCATATCGTTTCTGGTCAGTTCTCTTCCGGCTTCTGGCTATTCCCAGACTTGATAAGACCACAGCCGCCCCCCAAACCCCTACAGCGCAACCCCAGGCAAGATATAGCTCCGCTGCAATGAGACCCGGCGGGTCCGCTGGCACCCCCGCAAAGCCCGCGATTCCCAACCCGATTACAAACGGAAGCCCCAAGATGGTGCAAAGGGAAAGGATGAAGCCCGCAAGGCCGATGGTGTTTTGCTCGGTTGGAACTGGGCGCTCGCTCATGGTCGATCTCCTCCTATCGTATCTGTTTTTCATTGGGGTTTTCCCGTACCAGTCGGGCTAGGTGTACGGCGTTTCGTATGGCTTCTCGTCTGGTGGGGTATCCGATGGCGCTTCCTTCCAGTCGTACTTCGGCGTCCCATCGGGTCTCTGGGGGTTGTAGTGGGCAACCGTGGGTGTAGATGGTGGTTACTCCCCGGTCTTCCTCGATCACCGATCCCTTCTCGTAGGGCTGGCCGCAGGTCAGGCAGTCGTCGATGGTTTTCACCGGTCGGCGCTTTTCCGGCGTGTTCGTAGCGGTGTGTCTAGTGGCCACCAGATGGCTACTCCATGCGCTGGGCCGGTGTAGTCGTGCGATGCGCAGTCGGCGATACAGGTCGGCGGGCAGGGGGTTTCTCCGGTGATCCGGTATACAAACGGGGTTGCGGCTGGGTCGGCGGGGATCGTGCGCCGGTGGACGGGCAGGTATCCGACCTTCTGTCCTCCGATGATGACGGCGACCGCTTCGGGGTCGTGGGGGTTGTCGGGTTCGGGTTGTAGGCGGCGGTCGTTGCGCAGTGCGCGGCCCTTCTTGGTGGTCAATGATGAATCCCCGGCGCTGGCTTTGATCAGTCGGGCTAGGATTTCCTGGCGGCCGTCGTGTGATACTCCTGCGACCTTTACCCTGCGGGCGGGCTTGAATCCGGCGGCTCGGCGGGTTCGGCGGCTCATCGGTCTGTCCTTTCTGTTCGGGCCGTCATTGGTATTGGTTCCCCCCAGGGGTGTTGGCATAGATGACGCGCGGCGGTGATCTCGGTCGGGGTGTGGGGCCGCCATTCGATGATCGCCTGCGGGGTGTGCGCCTCTGATCGTGCGGTCGGCTTCGGTGGCTGACAGGCGGGGGAATCGGCGGCCTTCGGGGGTGGTGATCATCCAGGGGGTGCGGGGCCGTCTAGGGGGCCGGGGTTGTTCCTCGACCAGATACCGGCGCGGGCTGGGGCTGGATGGGGCGGCGGTGGTGTTCGTCGGCGGGCGATCCGGCAGGGCGCGGGGGTGGGTTCCTGGTCGATGTCGGCGGCGCGGTTCAGTGCTCGCCGGTGGGTCTGGATGGCTTTCCCAGTCGGTCTGGGCCGGGGGGTCGGCGGATTCGGCGGCGTCCAGGGGCATCAGGTGGTCGATCCATGCTTCGGCGATGTTGCGGGCTGGTCTGCGTCTGGGCGGCGGTGCCGGGTCATAGGGTCTCCTCCTAGCTAGATGTCGGTGAGCACCCACCTCATCTGGTTTCGGACTCGCGCTCTCGTTGCAAAGCCGCCAGCAGTTGGTGTCCGGCGAGTGCTCCTCTGAGGGAACCTTCGCTGCGAACCGGAACTACCAGCACTCCTTCGTTCGCGAGTTCGAAGTCCACGGTGTCGCCCGGAAGCAACGCGAGGGTCTCCCTGATCGGCTTGGGGATGACGATTTGGCCCTTGGGCCCCACTTTGTGAGTCATCCCTGAAGTATAACGCAAGGGGCTTGGCCAGTGTGTTCGGTTCTCGGCGGCGGTGAGACGGGGGAGAGGCGCTATCCGTCTTCTCGGGCCAGGCTGCGGCGGCGGATGATCTCGGCGGTGATGGCGGGCACTACTTCGTGGAGGTCGGCTATCACGGCCCAGTCGGCTTTGGTGACCATCGGGGCGTCGCGGTCGGTGTTGACGGCGAGGACGTGCTTGGCGTTCATCATGCCCACCCAGTGTTGGATGGCGCCGGAGATGCCGCAGGCTATGTAGAGGTCGGGGGCTACGACGGTTCCGGTCTGGCCGACTTGGAACTTGTGGTTCTTCCAGCCGTTGTTGGTGACCACCCGCGAGCAGCCCACCGCGCCGCCCAGCAGCTCGGCCAGCTCCTCGAGGGGGGCGAAGCCTTCGGCGGCGCCTACGCCCCGGCCTCCGCTCACCACCACCGGGGCGGTGGCCAGGGTGATTCCCTCTTCGAGGGTTACCCGGTCCTGGACCATGGTTATTCGGGCCGACTCGTCGAGCTCCGGGGTGAACACCGACCGCTGTCCGCCGGCCGGCGCCGGGGCGGGGGCGGCTTCGGTGCTGTGGGGGGCGAGGGTGACCAGCTTGACGGGCGCCGACAGGCGGGCCTGTTCGTGGAGGCTTCCGCCCCAGCGCACCCGGGTCATCAGCCAGTCGCCGCCGTCGGCTTCGATCTCCAGGCAGTTGGCGGCCATCGCCAGGTCCAGCCGCGCCCCGACTTGGGCCATGACCTCGTTGCCCCGGTCGGTGCCGGCCGCCAGCACCGCCTCCGCGCCGGCGGCTTCGGCCAGCTGGACCAGGCTGTCGGCCCACGCGTCGGGGCCGTAGTCGGTGAGCGCGGGATGGGTGACCAGGTAGGTCTCCTCGGCGCCGTATCCGTGGATTTCGTCCGCCGCCTCCTCCGCTCCGGCGCCGATCACCGCCGCCCGGAGCCTGCCGTCCATGGCCTCGGCCAGCAGGCGGGCTCCGGTGAGGCCGCCCAGGGCGGTCTCTTCGATCCGGCCGCGGTCGTGCTCGACCAGGTAGAGGAACACGCTCACAGCAGACCCAGCCCCTCCAGGATGTCGGCCACGGCCGGGGCCGCCTCCGCCCCCTCGCCGAGGATCTCGACGGCGCCCCCGGCCGCGGGCGGGGTGACCAGCCTCACCTTGGATTGGCCGCTCGATCCGGGCGCCGGCTCGATCGTCTCTATCACGGCCTTGCGGGCGGTCATCCGGCCCTTCAGGGTGGGGTAGCGGGGCAGGTTGATGCCCTCCTTGACCCCGACCGCCGCCGGCAGGGGAAGCCGGTAGACCTCCGAACCGGAGGGGGTCTCGCGCCGGAGGGTCACCGCTCCGTCCTCCACATCGATTCCCTTCACGCCGTTGACGATCGGGCGGCCCAGCGCTCTGGCCGTTCGAATTCCCACCTGGTAGCCGCCGGAGTCGGCCGACTCGTTGCCGAAGAGGATCAGGTCGAAGGGCCGGCTGGCGGCGGCCTCCAGCTCGGCGGCGGCGGCGGCCAGGGCCTTGGCGGTGGACACCGGATCCCAGTCGGGGATGTCGGTGGGCAGGAGCACCGCGGCGCCGGCGCCCACCGCCGCCGCCGAGCGAAGCTGTTCCTCGGCCTCCGGCGGCCCCAGCGTCATCACCGTCACCGAGCCGCCCTCCCGCTCGACGATCTGCACCGCTTCCTCCACGGCGCACTCTTCGTGGGGGCTGACGGCGAACCCCAGCAGGGCGGCGTCTATGTCTTGGCGGTCCGGCGTCAGGACGATGCGCGCCCCCGGCGCCGGAACCCGCTTGACGCACACCAGTATCCGCACGGTCTACCCCGCCGCCCCGCCGTTCAGCATTTCATCCGGCTGTCGTCCGGATCGAACAAGGGCCGCGACCCGGCCCGCGCCACCGTGACCGGGAACAGCTCGTTCTGGTACATGACCTGCAGGGGCCGCCCTTCCTCCGCCAGCTCCACGGGCAGGTAGCCCAGCAGGATGTAGGTTCCCAGCGACGGCGCCGCTCCGGCGGAGGTGACCCGCGACTCCCGGCCCTTGGCGTCGGTGATCCGTCCGCCGTCCAGGGTGAGGATCGGCTCGCTGCCGCCCATCGGGAAGCGGGGAACCCCCGATCCGCCTGCGCCCGCCGTTTGGCTGTCCATCGTCAGGGTGCAGCAAACCGCCGCCGGGCCGGCCTCCCTCGCCGCCAGGTACGCCTGCTTGCCGATGAAGTCGGCGCTCTTGACCCGGGGGCGAGCCAGGCCCGCCTCCACCGGGTCGTACTCCGACTCCAGCTCGGCCCCCATCAGGCGGTAGCCCTTCTCCAGCCGGGCGGTGGTCCCGTAGACGCCCGCCCCGACCGGCGCCGCCCCGAACTCCCGCCCCGCCTCCCAGAGGGCCTCCCACAGCATGGGGGCGTGCCCCATGTCGGCGGTGATCTCCCAGCCCAGCTCGCCCACGTAGGAGATGCGGAACATGGTTACCGGGATGGAGTCGATGACGGCATGGCGGAACGACCCGTAGGGGAAGCCTTCATGGGAGATGTCGTCGGAGCAGACCTTCGAGACCAGCCGGCGGGCGTCCGGGCCCCACACGCCGATGGTGGACAGGGCCGAGGTCAGGTCGGTGAAGACCGCCGATCCGTCTGCGGGGAGCCATTTGCGGAACCAGTAGGCGTCCCGCCCGCCGTCGAAGCCTCCGGTTATCACCCGGAAATGGTCTTCGCCCATCCGCAGCACCGTCAGGTCGGAGCGGAAGCCGCCTTCCTCGGTGAGCAGCGGCGTGTAGATGCCGCTTCCCACCGGGCGGTCCACGGTGTTGACCGTCATGTACTGCATGTATTCGAGGGCGCCGGGGCCCTTCACGTCGAAGACGGCGAAGGCGGTCAGGTCGATCATGGCGGCCCGGTCCCGCAGGGCCAGATGCTCGGCGTTCTGGATGGGCGACCACCAGCGGCGGTCCCATTCATGGGGGCGCTCCGGGATGCGGTCCCCGTACTCCTCCAGCAGGGGGGCGTTCGACTCGTACCAATGGGGCCGTTCCCAGCCGCCCGCCTCGAAGTAGACGGCGCCCAGGGCCGAGGTGAGGGGGTGGAGGGAGCTGACCCGGCTGTTGCGCCTGGTCTCCCACTGCTCCCGGGGGTGGACGATCCCGTAGGTCTTGTTGAAGTGCTCCGAGCACCGGGCCAGGATGTGGCGTTCGGTCTTCATGTAGGGGTAGAAGCGGGCGATGTCGGAGGCGTGGGGGTCGATCTCGGGGTAGCCCTGGGTCATCCATTCGGCCAGGGCCCGCCCGGTGCCGGGGCCTTCCTTGATCCAGATGGCCGCGCACGACCAGAGGTTGCGCACCTCCGGGGTCTCGCCCACCAGGGGCATGGCGTCGGGGGTCAGCGAAAGCAGGCCGTTGATGCCGTACTTGATCTCGGCGTCGCCCAAGAAGGGCATCAGCTCCACGGCCTGTTCCAGCTGCGGGTCGAAGTCGTCCATGGTCAGGGGCAGCTCGGTGGGGGACAGGCGGGACTCCTCGATGGAGGGAATGGTGTCGGGGTGGTGGAAGATGGGCCGGTGGGCGTAGGAACCGACCTCCATGGAGCCGCCCGTCTGGCGCTCGTAGCAGAAGGTGTCCATGTCCCGGACGATCGGATAGCCGATCTCGCTGTTGGTGGCGGCGAGCTCCTCGAGCGGGCCCACGTCGATCATCTGGTGGACGGCCGGGGTGAGGGGGATCGACGCTCCGGCCATCCGGGCCAGGCGGGGCGACCAGACCCCGCAGGCGATCACCGCGTGCTCGCAGGCGATCCGGCCCTTGTCGGTCACCACCGCCCGCACCCGCCCTCTTTCGGTTTCGATGTCCAGCACCTCTGTAACCGGATGGACCGACAGCGCCCCGCGCTCCTGCGCGTACTCGCGCATCAGGGTGCCGGCCCGCAGGGAGTCGACCACCGACACACCGGGGGTGTACCAGCCCCCCAGGATCACCGAGGGGTCGAGGAAGGGGACCAGCTCGGCCGCCTCGGCCGGGCTGACCAGGCGGCTCTCGACGCCCCAGCACTTGGCCGAGGTCATGCGGCGGTTGAACTCGTGCATGCGCTCGGGGGTGCGGGCCACTTCGAGGCCGCCCGACGTGGTGCTGACGCCCATCTCCTCGTACTGGCGCTGGCTGTCGAGGGTGAGGTGCGCCATTTCCTTGTTGTGGTCGACCGGGTAGATGAAGTTGGAGGCGTGCCCGGTGGAGCCGCCCGGGTTGGGGAGGGGGCCCTTGTCGATCTGCACGATGCTCCGCCATCCGAGGGCGGCGAGGTGCTTGACCACCGAGTTGCCGACGATCCCGGCGCCGATCACTACGACTCGGGCGTTGGCGGGAAGATCGCTCATGTCCGGGCTCCTGTCGTACTGTCTTGTTCCACTGTGCGGAACCTTCTTACTATGCGGAACAGCTTACCCGCTGCGCTGGTAACATGATATTGAGATGAGCCGCCCGCGGGGGGTGAAATGCTGTATTCTGTTCCGCGATGCAGAACCGTTCCGCATCATGAACCACCCCGGCCCGGTTCGCTGGCAAACATGAAGGCCGGGCCGGCTTTGCGGGCGATATGAACGAAGAAGAACTCGATCTCCGAACCCTCCCCGACGGCGAGCTCGTCGAGCAGATGCACGACGACCTCTACGACGGCCTCGCCGACGAGATCACCGAGGGGACGAACATCCTGCTGGAGCGGGGTTGGAGCGCCCCGGCCGTGCTCAACGACGCCCTCGTGGAAGGCATGCGCATCGTGGGGATCGACTTCCGGGACGGCATCCTCTTCGTCCCCGAGGTGTTGCTGGCCGCCAACGCCATGAAGGCGGGCATGAAGGTGCTGCGCCCCCTCTTGGCCGAGACCGGGGCCGAGACGATGGGCAAGGTGGTGATCGGGACCGTCAAAGGGGACATCCACGACATCGGGAAGAACCTGGTGGCGATGATGATGGAAGGGGCCGGGTTCGAGGTCGTCGATCTGGGGATAAACACCGACGTCGAGGAGTTCCTCGACGCCCTGGAAGTGCACCGCCCCGACATCCTGGGGATGTCCGCCTTGCTGACCACCACCATGCCCTATATGAAGGTGGTGGTGGACGCCTTGGTGGAGAAGGGCCTCCGGGAGCGTTTCATAGTGATGGTGGGCGGCGCGCCCCTGAACGAGGAGTTCGGACAGGCGGTGGGCGCCGACGCCTACTGCCGGGATGCGGCGGTGGCCGCCGAGACCGCCAAGTCCCTGGTGGAGAGGCACCGCATCCTCATGAGCGAGCATGTCTGACCCGGCCGGCGCCGAACTAGATGCGCCCCCGTCCTCGTCTGCGGAAGCCCCCGCCCCGCCCCGCCTGTTGGTGCTGGCCTGCGGAGCGCTGGCTTCGGAGATCCTCCACGCGGTCAGGATCAACCGCTGGCGCCACATGACCCTGGCCTGCCTGCCCGCCCGGCTGCACAACACGCCGAAGCGGATCGCCCCCGAGTTGGAGAAGCGCCTCGAGGAGCTGGCCGGACGCTATGACCGGGTGCTGATCGGCTACGCCGACTGCGGAACCGGCGGGCGGCTCGACGCCCTCATCGAACGCTGGGAGAACGTGGAGCGGCTTCCCGGCGCCCACTGCTACGAGTTCTACGCCACCTCCCCGGTGTTCGCCGAGCTCCATGAGGCGGAGCACGGAACGTTCTACCTGACCGATTTCCTCACCCGCCACTTCGACCGCCTGGTGTGGAAGCCCCTGGGGCTCGACCGGGCCCCCCAGCTCCGGGACGCCTACTTCGGCAACTACCGGCGGCTCGTCTACCTGTCGCAGTTCGACGATCCGGGGTTGGCGGCGCGGGCCGAGCAGGCCGCGGACCGTTTGGGCCTCGAGTTCCACCACCGCCGGGCGGGGCTGGGGGAACTGGGCGGCCGCCTCCGGCGGTTCGCGGCGGCGGCCGGGTGAATCCGCCGTGTCGGCGGCGCCTGCTTCGAACGAGGCGGCCGGACAGGCCGGCCGCCGCGCCGCCGCCCGCAATCCGAGGGCCCGCTCGGAGCTGGTGACCATCCTGTGGCGGGACATCCCCGCCCAAGTGATCGCCCGTTCGGGCCGGAGGAAGAGCGCGGTGGAGCTGCCGCCCCGCTTCCAGTCGGCCATCGACCGGGCGGCCATGAAGGCGGGCCGGAACACCTACGACGCATATATAGAGGAGTGGCGGCGGACGGCGGCGCCGTGCGGAGAGGACGTGGAGGCCGAGGCGGCGGCGGCGGCCGCCCGGATCGGCCAGGAGTATCCGAGCAGCCGCCTGGGGCGGATGGCGGCCAACGGCGGGTTCGAGGATCCGCCCGGCGGGGCGGCGGCCGGACATGAGGAGGGGCGGCCGTGACTGCGCCCCGCACGGTGGTGAGCTCGGCGGCGCGGGAGGTGGTGATCGGGCCGGATCAGCCCTTCGCGGTGATCGGAGAGCGGATCAACCCGACCGGACGCAAGCTGCTGGCGGCCGAGATGAAGGAGGGCGACTACAGCCGGGTGGAGGCGGACGCCCTGGCGCAGGCGGCGGCGGGGGCCCACATGTTGGACGTCAACGCCGGCATACCTCTGGCCGACGAACCGGCCATCCTGGCCGAGGCGGTGCAGCTGGTGCAGTCCCTGGTGGACCTTCCCCTGTCCATCGACTCTTCGATAGTGGAGGCGCTGGAGGCGGGTCTGGCGGTGTACGAGGGGAAGGCCCTGTTGAACTCGGTTACGGGGGAGGAGGAGCGGTTGGAGCGGGTGCTGCCCCTGGCGGCCAGGTACGGGGCGGCGGTGGTGGCCATCTCCAACGACGAGTCCGGCATCTCCGAAGACCCGGATGTGCGCTTCGAGGTGGCCGCCAAGATCGTGCACCGGGCCGCCGACCACGGCATCCCGCCCGAGGACGTGGTGGTGGATCCGTTGGTGATGCCGGTGGGGGCGATGCGCTACGCGGGCGCCCAGGTCTTCCATATCCTGCGCCGGCTGCGGGAGGAGCTGGGGGTCAACTCCACCTGCGGGGCCTCCAACATCAGCTTCGGCCTCCCCAACCGCCGCGGCATAAACAGCGCCTTCCTGACCATGGCCATCGCCAACGGCCTCACCTCGGCCATCACCAACCCGCTGGAGCAGGAGATCACGGCCGCCGTCAAGGCCGCCGACGTGCTCACCGGCAACGACCGGGACTGTGCGGCCTGGATACGCACCTTCCGCGAGCCGGGGGCGGGCGCTGGCGGGGGGCGCGGGCGCCGTCGGGGGGGCCGCCGCCGGGGGGGCGGGCAGGCGCCGGGGGCGGGGGCATGAGCGGCGCTTCGGAGCGGTCGGTGCAGGTGGTGTTCACCCCGTCGGGGAGGCGGGGGCGGGTGGAGGCCGGAACCGCCGTCCTGGATGCGGCCCGCCGCCTGGGGGTGGACATCGACTCGGTGTGCGGCGGCCGGGGAATATGCGGCAGATGCCAGATAACGCTGGGCGCGGCGGCGGGGGAGACCTCCGCCGGCGCCCTTTCGCCCCCCGGCGAGGTGGAGGCGGGCTATCGGGGGCGGCGGCGCCCGCTGCGGGAAGGCCACCGGCTTTCGTGCGCCGCCCGGCTGCAGGGAGATGCGGTGATCGACGTCCCCCCCTACAGCTCCGTGCACCGCCAGGTGGTGCGGAAACGGCCGGAGGCGGTGGACATTCCCGTGGACCCGGTGGTGCGCCTGCACTACGTGGAGGTGGAACCCCCCGACATGCACCGGCAGGCCTCCGACCTGGCTCGGGTGCGGGCGGCGCTGGAGGCCCAGTGGGGGATCACCCCCCCGGAGGTGGACCATCACGCGCTGGTCGGTCTGCAGGACGCCCTGCGGGAGGGCGGGTGGAAGATAACGCTGGCGGTCCATGACGGAGCGGCGGTCACCGGCGTGTGGCCGGGCTTCTACGACGGCCCCGCTGCCGGGGCGGCGGTGGATGTGGGGTCGACCACCCTGGCCGGGCATCTCTGCGACCTTTCTACAGGGGAGGTGCTGGCCTCCACCGGGATGATGAACCCCCAGATCCGGTTCGGCGAGGACCTGATGAGCCGGGTTTCCTACGTGATGATGAACGAGGGGGGCGGCGCCGACCTGACCGGCGCGGTGCGGGAAGCCTTGAACCGGATGGTGGGGGAGCTGGCAGAGGCGGCCGGACTGGAGCGCCGGGCGGTGCTGGAGATCGCCTTGGTCGGCAACCCCGTCATGCACCACCTGGTGCTGGGGATCGACCCGCGCCGCCTGGGGGGGGCGCCCTTCGCGCTGGCGACCGACGGGGCGGTCCGCATGAAAGCTTCGGCAGCGGGGATCGAGGCCCACCCCGGCGCCCGCCTCTACGTGCTTCCCTGCGTGGCGGGGCATGTAGGGGCCGACGCAGCCGGGGCCATGCTGTCGGAGGGCCCCCACCGCGGCCGGGACATCCAGCTGCTGGTGGACGTGGGCACCAACGCCGAGATCGTGCTGGGCAGCTCCGGGCGCCTGCTGGCCGCCTCCAGCCCCACCGGTCCGGCCTTTGAAGGGGCGGAGATCAGCTCCGGGCAGCGGGCGGCCCCCGGGGCGGTGGAGCGGGTGCGCATCGACCGCCGCACCCTGGAACCCCGCTTCAAGGTGATCGGGGTGGATATGTGGTCGGACGAGGAAGGCTTCGAGGAGGCGGCCTCGGGGCCGGGGGTGACCGGCGTCTGCGGTTCGGGGATCATCGAGGCCGCGGCCGAGCTGGTCCTGTCGGGGGTGGTGTCGGCGGACGGCCTGGTACTGGACGACGGACGGAGCAGGCGGGTGGCCTCGGACGGACGCACCGCCTCCTATCTGCTGTACGAGGGGGGGCCGCTTGGAGGATCCCCGATCTTCATCACCCAGAACGACGTGCGGGCGGTGCAGCTGGCCAAGGCGGCCCTCTATGCAGGGGTGCGGCTGCTGATGGACCGGCTGGGCGTGGAGAAGGTGGACGAGATCAGGCTGGCCGGCGCCTTCGGCAGCCATATCGATCCGATGTATGCGATGGTGCTGGGGATGATCCCCGACTGCCGCCTGGACCGGGTGTCGGCGGCGGGCAACGCGGCCGGGGCCGGGGCGATGATGGCTCTGCTGAGCGGCGCCGCCCGCCGGGAGGTGGAGGAGCTGGTGCGGCGGGTGGAGAAGATAGAGACGGCGGCGGCCTCCGATTTCCAGCGGCATTTCGTGGAGGCGATGGCCATTCCCCACGCTTCCGACCGCTTCGAACAGCTGGCCGGCCGGGTGGATTTGTCGGGCATCGCTGCGGGCGGCCCCTCCGCCCCCCGCCGCGGCCGGAGGTCGGGCCGCGCCGGCGCCGGCCGGCGGGCGGCGGTCCGAAGGGCGGCGGTGTGAGCGCCCGGCGGGGGCGTCGATCAGGCGGCCGGGCGGCGCGCCAGGCGCAGCGGGCGGCCCGCGTGATCGAGCAGCAGCCTTTCCTGGTCCGCCGGATCAGCCCGATGGAGGTGCTGTCGGCGGAGGGAATCGAGATCATCGAGCACAACGCCGACACCCTGCTCGAGGAGGTGGGCGTCGAGATAATGGACTACCCGGAGGCGCTGTCCATCTACGCCGGAGCGGGCGCCGAGGTGGACGGGACCAGGGTTCGTTTTCCCAGGGGGATGTGCCGGGAGCTGATAACCGGCTCGGCGCCGGCGGTCTTCACCCATCACGCCCGCAACCCCGAACGGTCGGTGTCGATCGGAGACCCCTACACCGTGTTCGCCCCCGCCTACGGCCCCCCCTTCGTGCGGGACCTGGAAGGGGGCCGCCGCTACGCCGCCCTCGAGGACTTCGAGAACTTCGCCAAGCTGACCCACATGTCCCCGGCGCTGCACCACGGCGGAGGAACCCTGTGCGAGCCGGTGGACCGCCCGGTCAACAAGCGCCACTACGACATGATCTACGCCCATGTCGTCTACCACGACAAGCCGTTCATGTCGTCGGTCACCCTGCCGGAGCGGGCGCAGGACTCGGTGGACATGGCCAAGATCGTGTTCGGCGGGGACTTCGTGCAGGACAACACGGTCCTGATCGGGCTATGCAACGCCAACTCTCCCATGACCTGGGACCATGCCATGCTGGGGTCGGCCAAGGTGCTGGCCGAGAACAACCAATGCGCCCTGATAACCCCCTTCATCATCGCCGGGGCCATGTCGCCGGTGACCGTGGCGGCCACCGTTACCCAGACCCTGGCCGAGGCGATGGCGGGGATGGCCTTCACCCAGATCGTCCGGGCGGGCGCCCCGGTCGTCTTCGGTTCGTTCGCCGCAACCATGTCGATGCAGAGCGGCGCCCCTACTTTCGGAACCCCGGAGGGGGCGCTGGTGCTGTACGCGGTCAAGCAGCTGGCGGTGCGGCTGGGGGTGCCGTTCCGGTCGGGCGGCAGCCTGACCGCTTCCAAGACCGCCGACGCCCAGGCGGCCTACGAAAGCCTGATGACCCTGGTGCCCGCCGCGGCGGCGGGGGTCAACTTCGTTCTGCATACAGCCGGCTGGCTGGAAGGGGGCCTGACGATGGGGTACGAGAAGTTCGTCCTCGACGCCGACCAGGCCTCGCTGATGGAACGGCTGCTGGGCGGGGTGGATCTGAGCGAGAACGGATTGGCGCTGGAGGCGCTGTTGACCAACGGTCCCGGCCAACACTTCCTGGGCGCCGCCCACACCTTGGAGAACTTCGAGCGCGCCTTCTGGGTGTCGGACCTGGCCGATGCGGACAGCTTCGAGCAGTGGGAGATCGACGGCGCCCTCGATTCCATCGACCGGGCCCACCAGAGGTGGAAGCAGATGCTGGCCGACTACCAACCCCCGCCCCTCGACCCGGCGGTTCACCAGGAGCTGACTGAATGGATCACCGCCCGCAAGGCCTCCTTCCCCGACTCCGATATCTGATGGGCGGCTCGAAGGCTTCTGCGGGGCGGCCCCCCAGAGCGGGCCGGGCGGGCCGGCGGCGGCGGCGCCTCGACAGGTCGTCCAGAGCCGCCCTCCGGCGCGTTCTGGAGCGCCCCAAGTTCGAGGTGCTCCCGCTCAAAGGGGTGCTGGCTCAGGTGGATGTCTTGCCGGAAGGGGCGCAGGTGTCGGTGACCGCATCCCCCACCAAGACCATGGAAGACACCCTGAACCTGGCCGCCGACCTGCGTCAGAAGAGGTTCGACGTGATCCCGCACCTGTCGGCCCGCATGACGCATGACCGGTCGCATCTGGCCGCCCTCCTGCGGCGGATGGAGGATCTGGAGATATCGCGGGTTTTCCTGGTGGGGGGGGACGCCCCCCAGCGGGGGGACTTCCGGGATTCCTTTTCCTTGCTGCGGGCGATGGAGGAGATGGGGCACCATCTGACCGACCTGGGGGTGCCCTCCTATCCGGAAGGGCATTCCCAGATACCGGACGGCCTGCTGCGCCAGGATCTGCACAACAAGCAGCCCCGCGCCTCCTACATGACCACCCAGATGTGCTTCGACGGGTGGGCCATCGCCGGTTTCCTGGCCGGCTGCCGGGCCGACGGCATCACCCTGCCGGCGCGGATCGGGATTCCGGGGGTGGGCGACCGGCTGAAGCTGATGAAGATATCGACCCGGATCGGGGTGGGGCAGTCGGTTCGGTTCCTCACCAAGCACCGGGGGATGCTGGGGTCGTTCGTGCGCCCGGGCGGGTACACGCCCGAGAAGTTGTTGAGGAGCCTCGCACCGGTTTTCGCCGACCCCGAGGCCGCGGTCATCGGGGTGCATATCTACACTTTCAACCAGTGCGAGACCACCGAGCGGTGGAGGCAGGAGTACCTGGAGAGGCTGTAGCGGTGGGCGGGGCCGTATCCGCCCGCTTCGACGACCGGCGGGGCGGGGCCGGATCGGTCGAGCTGCGCGATCCCTGCCGGGTGCTCGAAGCCGTCCGGGCGGAAGAGGTTCCGGGGGTGGTGCGGGAGGCGGAGGCGGCGGCCCTGGCGGGCGGTTGGGCGGCCGGTTTCGTTGCGTATGAGGCGGCGCCGGCCTTCGATTCCGCCTTGGCGGTGCAGGCCCGCCCGCCCGGTTGCCGCCTTCCTCTGGCCTGGTTCGCGGTCTTCCGGCGGGCGGTTGCCTCCCCGGCCCCTCGTGGGGGCGGACACCGGACGGCGCCCTGGCTTCCTGAGATATCGGAGGAGCGCTACCGGGCGGATGTGGAGGCCGTCCAGGATCTGATCGCGGCGGGGGACACCTATCAGGCCAACTACACCTTCCGTCTGCGGGGGAAGGCGGAGGGGGATCTGCGTTCGCTGTACGCCGACCTGCTGGAGTCGCAGCGGGGCGGTTACCACGCCTTTCTGTCGACCGGGGACCACACGGTGGTGTCGGCTTCGCCGGAGCTCTTCTTCCGGTGGGACGGGCGGCGGATCGAGAGCCGGCCCATGAAAGGGACGGCGGCGCGGGGGCGGTGGGAGCAGGAGGACCGCCGCCTGCGGGAGCGGCTGCTGGCCTCCGGCAAGGACCGGGCCGAGAACGTGATGATCGTGGATCTGCTCCGCAACGACCTGGGGAGGGTGGCGCGGTTCGGCGCGGTCTGGGTAGAGCGGCTCTTCGAGATCGAGCGCTTCGAGACGGTGTGGCAGATGACCTCGACGGTGGCGGCCGAGACCCGGCCGGGGGTGGGGCTGGGGGATGTCTTCGCTGCCGTGTTTCCCTGCGGTTCGGTCACCGGGGCGCCCAAGGCCCGGACGATGGAGATACTCGCCTCCTTGGAGGCGTCGCCCCGGGGGGTCTACTGCGGGGCGGTCGGGTTGCTGGCGCCGCCCGGGTCGGGCCGGCCGCGGGCGGAGTTTTCGGTGGCGATCCGCACTCTGGTGGTGGACGAAAGGGACCGCTCCGCCGAGTACGGCGTGGGCGGGGGGATCGTCCACGAGTCCACCGCCGCCGAGGAATACGCCGAAGCGATGGTCAAGGCGAGGGTGCTGCGGCGGCGGAGGGCGCCGGTGACCTTGCTGGAGACCATGCGCTGGGATCCGGGGGAGGGGTTCTGGCTGCTGGACCGGCATCTGAACCGCCTCCGCTCCTCCGCCCGCTGCCTGGGCGTTTCCCTTCCCGAGGCGGAGATGCAGCGTTTGCTGGAGGGGGTGGGCGGGGACCGTCCGCTGCGGGTGCGGCTGCTGGTTCCCGAAGCAGGCTCTCCTTCCCTGGAGCAGGCGCCCCTGACCGAGCGGGCCCCGGCGGCGCTGGCCGTGGACTCCGAGCCGGTGGACCGCTCCGACTGGTTCCGTTACCACAAGACCACCCGGCGGGCCGTGTACGAGGCGGCGGCGGCCCGGCATCCGGAGGCAGACGACGCGGTGCTGGTGAACGACCGGGGCGAGGCGGTGGAAACCACCATCGCCAACCTGGCGGTGCGGATCGGGAGGGAGTGGTTGACGCCCCCGCTGGACGCCGGCTGCCTGCCGGGCGTCTACCGCGAGGAGCTGATCGAACAGGGCGTTCTGGTCGAGCGGCGGGTGCCCGTCGATATTTTGGAGGATGCGGACGAGATCGCGGTTGTCAACTCCGTCCAAGGTTGGCGGCCGGCGAGGCTGCTCGGCGTCCCGTCAGTTCGAGGTTTGGGATGTACAGGCTGATGAACCGGCGCCGGCGGGGGCGGTCCGCCCCGCGCGGACCTGGATAATCAGGGCTCAACCGAGGGGCAGGGCCGGTTGGTCGGGCTGCGGGAGCCCGGGACCCCAAAGACCGGAGATCGGGACCGCTTCGATGCCGCGGTCCAACTCATACCGGTAGGCCCCGGTGTGGAAGACCACCCCGCCGGCGAAGCGTTCTTCCGCCGCCTTGTCCCTGAACCAGATCAGATGGCGGGCGTCGGTCCGTTTCGGAGACGGACCCGCCTTGAACTCGAAGGCGTAGACCTTGAGGCCCCGCTCGGCCACCAAGTCGATCTCGCGGTCGCCGTTGGCGGTGCGCAGGTGATACATCCGCACCCGTCCGGCGGCTTCGGCTTCTGCTCGGAGCTGGGCGGTGATGAAGGTGTCGAGGATCCTGCCTCTGAGGTCGCTGTTCGTAAACACGTCGTCGACGGTCAAGCCGACCGCGGCGGCCGCCAGACCGGCGTCGGCGAAATGGCGCTTGTATCGTTCGGTGATCAGGCGGTTTCGCAGGTTGCGGCTCCAAGGGGGGAGCTCGCTCACGATTCCGAGTGTCGCCAGGGCGTCGAGGTAGTCGTTGGCGGTGCGCCGGTCGATGCCGACCGGTTCGTATACGGTCGTATGGGGCGCGAGGCCTGCGGTGTTGAGCGCGTAGGACTCCATGTAGGAGCGGAACATATTTCTGTTCTTGCGGCGTCCGCTGGGGGCGGAGAGGGAACGGAGGTCGCGCCCCGCCGTTTCGTCGCAGTACGAGGAGAGCCATTGCAAACGTTGGTGTTCGTCGGCGAGGAGGAGGGCTTGGTGGAAACCGCTCGCCAGCGCGATCTCGATGTATTCCCGCGGCCCCGGGGGGTGGGCGGGGATGCTGAAGCGGCGTTCCTCGTCTTCCCACCGATCGAACAGGGGCAGGGCGTCGGCCGGCCCGAAGCGCTCCCGGCCGGACATACCCCAAAGGCGGAAGCGGATCAGCCGGCCGGTGCCGGGCCAGGTGTCGGTGAGCAGGTCGTTGCGGGCTGAACCCGTAACTATGAACCTCCCCGGGGCGGGCCGTTGGTCGATGCTGCGCTTGACCGCTCTCAGCACATCTGGATGCAGCTGCCATTCGTCCACCAGCTGGGGCGGGTCGCCGGAGAGGGCGCCCATAGGGTCGATTTCGCAAAGCTCCAGGTGTTCGGGGTCGTCCAGCGGCAGATGCGAAGCGGCGAACTCGAGGCCGGTGCGGGATTTGCCGACCGCACGGGGGCCGGTGATCATGATGCCAGGGAAGGCGGCCAGGCCCTGGCGAAGGGTTCTGTCGATCATGCGCGGCCGGTACGCCGGGTTGCCGCCGGATGCCTGATCACGGGCGGCGCCCGGCGAATAGCCGCTGGTCTTGTAGTTCATGCCGCTCTAGCATAGTGGGTTCGTGTCGGTTTGGCATAGTGGGTTCGTGTCGGTCTGGCTTGATAGGTTCGTGTCGGTCTGGCATAGTGGGTTCATGCTGGTCTGGCTTGGTAGGTTCATGCTGGTCTGGCTTGGTAGGTTCATGCTGGTCTGGCATAGTGGGTTCATGCTGGTCTGGCATAGTGGGTTCATGCTGGTCTGGCATAGTGGGTTCATGCTGGTCTGGCTTGGTAGGTTCATGCTGGTCTGGCTTGGTAGGTTCGTGTCGGTCTGGCATAGTGGGTTCATGCTGGTCTGGCTTGGTAGGTTCATGCTGGTCTGGCATGGTGGGTTCATGTCGGTCTGGCATGGCCCCCATCGGTCGAGGGCCGTCCGGTACAATCCGCTCCGGTCGAAAGGAAGGAACCGAGCATGCGTATAGGTCGTTTCAGGTCGGAGGGGGTGGAAGGCTGGGGTTTCGTGTCCGATGATGCGGTCCGGCCGGCGGCGGGGAGCCCGGACCTGATGGAGGTGCTGGGAGACCCGGCCGCGCTGGCCGATCTGGCCGGCCGTTCGGGCGGGGCGCTTCCGCTCGACCAGGTCACCCTGCTGGCGCCCATCCCCAACCCGCCCCAGTTCGTAGGCATCGGCCTGAACTACCGCGCCCACGCCGCCGAGTCCGGCGCTCCGATACCGTCTTCGCCGATGAGCTTCCCCTTCTTCAACTCCTCGATCATCGGCCCGGGCGACCCCGTCCGGCTGCCTCCCTTCACCGGCGAGGTGGACTGGGAGGTCGAGTTGGCGGTGGTGATCGGGAAAGAGGCCCGCAGCGTTACGGCGGCGGAAGCGCTCGATTGCGTGGCCGGTTATACGATCGTCAACGACGTGTCCGCCCGCGACATCCAGATGAGCGAGGGGCAGTGGAGCCGGGCCAAGTCCTTCGACACCTTCAAGCCGATGGGCCCCTGGATCACCACCGCCGACGAGCTGGGGGCGGCGGGCGCCCTCGACGTCGAGCTGCGGGTGAACGGCCGGCTGAAGCAGTCAGGCAACACTTCCGACCTGGTCTTCGATGTGCCGGCTCTGGTCTCCCACATGTCCCAGCATCTGACCCTCGGGGTGGGGGCGGTCATCTCGACCGGCACCCCGGCCGGAGTGGGGATGGGCCGCAAACCCCCCGAATACCTGGCGGCGGGGGATGTGATGACCCTGGAGATCGAGGGCATCGGCCGCCTGACCAACCCAGTAGAGGCCGGCTGACCCGGCGGCCGCCCTCATCGCCGCCGAGCGGGGGGGCTTCTCCGTAGGAACCGGAGCCTTCGATCCTGCCGCGGCGGTCTCGCCGAGGGAGCTCGTCTATCAGGCGGAGATCTCCCGCCATGGGGCTTGAACCCTCTTCGACCCTCACGGCGGTGCCCTTCCTTTCTGAAAGCCGACCAATTCGGTCAACAACGGCCGGCGGAACAGCTGGCAGGACGCTCGCGGCGCACCTGGCGTATGTCACACCCGCTTTGTATGTTGTCGAAGCAACGGGCGAAGGAGGACGGAGACGCAGATGACGCTCTACCAAGAGGTCGAACAGCAGCTGAAGGAGCAGGGCGGGGACGACCGGACGGTCGGTCTGGTGTTGGCGGCCCTCGCCGGTGAGGAGGCGTTGGAGCAGGTGATCGAGCGCGGCGCCGCCGCCGATGTCCGCGGCGCGCCGTTGAACGGCGCCGGGCAGGCCGGCGGGGAGTCGTCCTCCGTCTACCTGCAGGACATCACCGTCGCGGGGTTCCGCGGCATCGGCCCCGAGGTGAGCCTGGAGATACCGCCCGGCCCCGGCCTCACGGTGGTGGTCGGCCGCAACGGCTCCGGCAAGTCCAGCTTCGCCGAGGCGCTCGAAGTGCTCTTGACGGGCGACTCCCTGCGCTGGAAGGACAAGACCGCGGTATGGAAGGAAGGATGGAGGAACCTCCACCAGGGTTCCGACACCCGGATCACCGCCCGGTTCCAAGTGGAGGGCAAGAGGGGCTTCACCACCGTGGAGCGCGTCTGGTCCGGGCAGGCCGATTTCGATGAGGTCAACGCCGCCGCCCAGCACCATGGAGAAAAGCGCTCCGGTCTGGCCGCTATCGGCTGGGAGGGCCCGCTCGACCTGTATCGGCCCCTTTTGTCCTACAACGAGCTGGGCCGGATCGACACCGCCCGTCCGTCCGATCTGTTCGACACCCTGGCCGCGGTACTTGGCCTCGAACCACTCGGCGCAGCGGCCAAGAGGTTGTCCGGCGCCCGCCTCCGGCGCGCCAAGTTCGACAACGAGGTCAAAAGGGAACGGCTCGATCATCTGATACCGGCTTTGAAGGACTTGGAAGACGAACGGGCCGAGCGGGCCGTGACCGCCCTCAGGAAGCGGGGATTGGATTTCGACGCCCTCGCCAAACTCGGCTCCGAGCCGGGCGTCGATCAAAACGCCCTTCGGGAGCTGGCCGACCTGCAGCCGCCGGACGAAGAGCAGGTCAGACAGGCAGTGCAGGGCATCGAGGCGGCTCACACCGAGCTTTCCTCGTTGGCCGGCGCCGGCGCGGAGGGGGCGGATCGGCTGGTCCGCCTCCTGAAGGCGGCTTTGGATCATCACCGGAGACACGGTGGCGATTCATGCCCGGTGTGCGGGGCGGGGACCCTCGACGCGGCCTGGCGAAGCTCGACCGAGGAGCAGATCGACCGGCTGCGCGAGTCGGCCGACCGGTACCGGGCGGCGCGCAGAGAGCTTCGAAGCGCTGTCGACAACGCCCGCTTGCTGGTTGCGGTACCCCCGTTGCCCGCCTCCCCGGCGGTGGACACCGATGCGCTGCGCGCTGCCTGGGAGCGCTGGGGGTCGCTGCCCGATGACCCCGATGAGCTGTCCTCCCATCTGTTGACGGGCCGCGAGGAGGTGGCGCGGGAAGCGGCTTGCTTGTCCGAGAAGGCCGCCGAACGGTATTCCGAGCGCGAGGAGAAATGGGCGGCGGTGCTGCCCGACCTCATGGCCTGGTTGGTAAAGGCCCGCGAGGCGGCGCCGATTCGGGAAGTGATCAAGGAGGTCAAGCGGGCGGAGGCCGCGTTGAATAGGGCGACCGAATCGCTGCGCTCCACCCGTTGGGCGCCTATCGAGACCAAAGCGCTCGAGATATGGGAAAGGCTCCGCCTCCAGAGCAACGTCGATCTGCGGTCGGTCGAGCTGGCGGGCGCCCGCACCAAGCGGCGGGTCGATCTCACCGTGGATGTGGACGGGACAGAGGCGCCGGCTCTGGCGGTGGCCAGCCAGGGCGAGGTCGGCTGCCTGGCCCTATCGCTCTTCTTCCCCAGGGCGACCCTGCCCCAAAGCCCCTTCCGTTTCCTGGTGATCGACGACCCGGTGCAGGCCATGGATCCGGCCCGGGTGGACGGCTTGGCCCGGGTCTTCTCCGAGATAGCCGCCGACCGTCAGCTGATCGTGTTCACCCACGACGACCGCCTGCCCGAATCGCTGCGCCGTCTGGAGATCGGACATACCTGCTTGGAGGTGACGCGCCGCACCGGGTCGGTGGTCGAGGTGAGGGAAGGCTTGGATCCCGTCCAGCAGTATTTCCTGGACGCCAGGGCGGTGTTCAAAGACGAACACTTGCCCGAAGAAATGGCGAAGAGGGTGGTGCCCGGGTTTTGTCGAAACGGGCTGGAGGCGGCCTGCGCGGAGGCGGTGCGCCGCCGGCGGCTGGGCCGGGGCGAGCCCCACGTCCAAGTGGAACAGGCGTTGGAAGGAGCGCGGCGGTTGGTGCAGAAGGCCTCCCTGGCCCTCTTCGACGATATCGACCAGGCCGGACGCGTGGTCGGTTGGATCGCCAAGAGCTGGGGCCGGAGGTTCGCCTCCGCCTTCCAAGACGCCAATCGGGGAACCCACCGTGAATACCCGGGTGATCTAGCGGATCTCGTCAACGACTGTCAGGGCTTGGCCGAACGGATCCGCCGCCGATGACCGAGAATTTGCTGCATCGAGCCCATCGGGTGCTGGGCGATCCAGACATTCCGGGCGGTATATGGCCGCGGGCCGCGGCCTTGTTGACCCGCCAAGCCCTCGAAGAGGCGCTGGACCGTATGTGGGCTGCCTGCCACCCCGGCATGGTGTACACCAGCAGGCGCACCCAGATGCTGTGTCTGGATCAGGTCATTGAAGACGAGGCGCTGGCAGCCGACGTGCGCGCCGCCTGGTCCTCCCTGAGCCGGGCCTGCCACCACCATCATTACGAGCTGGCCCCCACCGCCGCCGAGCTGGAAGGCTGGATACAGCAGACCGAACACCTGCTCGCAGCCCTGGAACCCGACTTGAAGGCCCCCGACGGGTGAGCCCGCCGTCGGGCTGTTTCGTAGGCCCTTTCAATTTCATATTGCGGCCCTGGCGCGTTCTCGGTAATCCATGACCCATCGCGCCGCTTCTGTTAGACGGTCATATCCTTCTATTTCCACAAGTTCCTTTCCCAACAGTTGTTCTGCTTCGGCAACCCGACGCGGCATTCGTAACCTGTGCAGCACGTTGCCCATTATACGAACGTCGTCAATCAATTTATCATCAGATCTGGCGAACGGTACGATCATATAGGGGATGAAATCAGTTACAGGCTGACGGCTGAACCATCTTCCTTTGAAGGCACCAAGATGTCCTTTCAATGATTTGCCTGATACATCTTTACCAGTCGCAACCTGTGCTACAGCCAGTAGGAATCCAGGCAGTCCATCAGGATGCAGACGAGCAGCGAATATATCAACTTTGTCGTCCTTTGGAGATCGAGGGGCGCCGATTTGGGACTGTACTCGACCATCACCCAGAGTTTGCCAAATCTGCTCGAGCTTATCCAAAAATCCTGATCTGTCCGGACGCGGGAACCCAAACGACCATGCCATACCCCCAACCTCAGCCGCCAAGGCCGCGGTTGCAAAGTACTGAAAGAATCTTCTCAACCTTAAGATATCTTCCTCATCGGGGGGCAAAGGCGAGCCAGATAAAATCGGCGATAAAGACTGTAGATTCGATAGAATCAAGCTTATGATATACGCTATCTGGCCAAAGCCTTCAGACAATACACAGCGCAGGACATTACCTTCGGAATCAAGTTTGAAAGGATAAATGTATTCCAGTGCCTTTATACGAGCTTCAATCCGGACTACTGTACCATATGCTATTTCATCTTCCCCATGTTGCATTTCATCATCCAGACCCGTATAGTCGCTTTCAGCCCCGATGGAAGTTTGATTAGTTAGATCGGATATAAGCATCCTGGAATCACTGTCAAAAAGGGTAGCCAGTTCAACGTAATCAGCCATCAGGTCATAGTTGGTTGTTCCAGTTGACAGCTGGTTGATCGGAAGGTGGATAGAACTGTTCATGTGGAAACACCTGCTTCATTATACTTTTTGGCCATACTGATGTATACACTATTGGCTGTTTCCTTGACATCCTCAGCGATATTTAGTAGCGTTTGATCCTGTCCATCGTAAGCTCTTAACGAACCGGAGGCCTCCAAAATATGGTCCCGTGCGTGAATCAAGGAAGCGGTCAATCTTGTCTGTATCGGTTCAGTACTGGCATGAGCACGATCAAGATTCCCTGTTACTTCTAAGACGCGGAGTCCTTGATCATGGGCTAGTACTTCACCGAGATGTTTTATGTCGGGGTTTTGCAGTTTCACGACCGGAGGAAGGTCGTCCTTTTTAGACCCGTAGATCCAGACAAGTACTTTTTTGAGTTCTTTATGCTTTTCACGGGGTACTGGATTGGATGAAGGATCATAACTCCTCCAGATTACCTCCAGGCCCAAATATTTCATATATTGTGACCTTGAAAGAGCGGTATATAGATGCGAAAAGTTCAACCTTATATGATATCGGTCTTCTATGTAGAACAAATTGTTCTCGCGAGCCTGGTCTAATACATAGACTGCGTATACCATTCGTTTAACAGTGTCATTTTTGTCGCCGATAGACCTCGCAATATCTGCTAATCCTTGATCTCCTTTATTGGTCTTATACCATTCTGCCGCGTATCGTGCCTTAGCGTAAGCCTCCCATTTCTTGGGACCATTGATATGCTTGAATCCGATAAATGAGCGCGCATCCTCGCGGTTGTTAACAAGGTAAACTGATACTGCATTGAAGGTAGCCTGTAATGATTTACGGTCGACCTGGGGAATTCTGATTTTGAACCCAATATATTTCTCAAGTTGCTTAACCAATTCCGGTTCCCGTAACAAGCGCAGTGTGGCGAGCCGTCTGTTTCCCTCTAACACGATGTATCCGTTGTCTTCAGGATGGTGGATCACGACCAAGGGTTCAATATCCAAGTATCCATTGGTGGTGATTGACTGGAGCAACTCGTCAAGTTCAGCAGCTCGGTATAGGCGGGCGATGATCGCCTTATCCGATTCGTTCTTGCTCTCCCCGAGCAACCTTGGATTCAGACGATCCAAGCGGAGTTGCTCGGTTGGCACCTTCGTAATAGTTTCCGGTTGCATTGTGATGGTCTCCAGGCTCGTGACTTCCATTATACTCGGAACACCTTCATCACCTCATCTTCCAGATGGTTGATCACCTTGACGGCGATTCGGCCAGAAGACGGTTTGTCGAAGGGACTTCAAGCCCCCAATGCCGACGCGGTCGCTCGTAGGGGGAGTTGAGAACGGATTGCTTGAAGAAGTGGTCCGTCGAGCCGCGCCCCTCTCGCCGCCGCAGGCCGCACGCCGCCGCCGGGTGTCCGGAGCAACGGAGTTGCCGGGCGGGGCTGCCGCAGTCATCGTCTCCATCGTAGCGGCGGCGCGTGAAACCGCTGGGCGGAGCGTCCGGTCATATGATCCAGCATCTCATGGATGAACCCGGCCCGGGCCGCAAGTGCGGCGGGCTCTGGTCCACCTGGTGCGGGGGCCGGCGGGAACGGGCCAGCCCGGCGCAGCGGATCGTCCCGGCCTCGGCCCCCTTGGGCCTGTCTCGAAGCGGACGCGGAAGGGGTGTTCGGAGGGTTGCGTCACCCCCTCGACATTTTGCTGAAATAATTTAGGTATAATGCGGAAATATATTAGGCTAAGGGTGATTATCGCGAAGGAGAGCTGATCTCGTGGCCTTGATCTACCAACGCCGCATCCTCGACGTGGTGAGCCGCCGCCTGGGCGCCTACCCGGTCGTGCTGCTCGAAGGGCCCCGGACGGTGGGCAAGTCCACCCTGCTCAGAGAGGTCGCCGCGTCTGCGGGGGCTGAAGTCATCGACCTGGACGATCCGGTGTTCTTGCGCAGGGTCGAAGACGATCCGCACCGCTTTGTGTCCAGCCCCCGGCCGGTTCTGCTCGACGAACACCTGCGGTTCCCGCCTCTGCTCGAATACATCAAGGCGCAACTGAACGCCGACGGGTCGCCGGGCCAGTTCGTGCTGACCGGCTCCGCCCACCGGATCGCCAACAGGGAGGGGATCAGGGCGCTGGTCGGGCGGGTCTCGGAGATATCGGTTCTCCCGTTGGCCCAGGCGGAGGTCGAAGGCCGCGGCGGCAACTTCGTGGAGGAGGTGTTCGACGACGTAGAGCAGGTTCTGTCTTCGGGCCGGTCCCGCACCGCTCGGGATTCCTACATGGAGCGGGTGTTGGCAGGCGGGTTCCCGCTTCCCTTGTTGACCGGCGGCCTGTACGACCGCGACCAGAGGTTCGAGGATTACCTGCGGCAGTCCCTCGAGTACGGATTCGAAACGCTGTTCGGGGTCCGCGAACCGCTGCTGCTCAGGCTGCTCCTGAACCGGTATGCGGCGCAGACCGGCCAACTCCTCAATATCGCAAAGGCCGCTGGGGACGTGGGCCTCAAGGCGGCGACCGCCGAAAACTATACAAGGTTGTTGGAGCTGATCTTCGTGATCCATCTCCTCCCCGCCTGGCGGCGAACGGATCGAGGGCCGATCCCGCGCCCGAAGGTGTATGTGGTCGACTCCGGGGTGGGCGGCCGTCTGCTCCGGCTGAGTTCCGCCAAGATCCGCAGCAACGAACCGCTTTTCCTGTCGCAGTATGGGAACCTGCTGGAGACCTTCGCGGTGGGGGAGATACGCAAGATGCTCTCGTGGATGGACGGTCCCAGACAGATCGGATACTGGCGGAACAGGCGGGGCGACGAGGTCGATCTGGTGGTGGAGCGCCCCGACGACGACGCGGTGGTCGGCTTCGAGGTCAAATCCTCCTCGAAGGTGTCGCCGGACGACTGGCGGGGGTTGCGCGTTCTGCGGGGCGAGCTGGGGCCGCGCTTCCGCGCCGGTCTGGTCATGTATATGGGCGAAATGCCCTACCGGTTGGACGACCGCATCTACGCCGCTCCCATCGACAAACTATGGGGAGGAGGTCAGGACGAGGCCGTCGGGCGGAAGCCGCCCGGCCAGGTGAAGCGGCGCGCTGAGAAGGAGGATGCCGCCATGGATGATGCGGTGATCGGCCGAGGCGTGTTGACCGCCGCCGGGGACCCGCTTCCCGAAGCGGTTCGGGCGGCCGCCGAAGAGATGACCGCCCGCTTGGAGATAGGCGGGGCGGCCTACTGGGAACTGGCGGCCGTCCCCTCGGACAACATCAGCTTCGATGATTTCTACACGCCGGCGGGGGTGTTCGGCGAGCTCCGGCAGATCGATTGGATCGAAGGAGTGATCGAGCCGATCGACCAGTGTTTGTCAATTGCCGAGAAGGGCAGGGGCGGCGTCTTGATCCATCCCCTGGGTTCCATGGTGGCCGTCATGGCCGGCGTCGAGAGGATGTTGTGTTGGCCGTCGAACAGGTATGGAGGCTCCATCGACGGGGACTCCTGGCTCTTGCTGGACAAGGATCTGGTGAAGATGAAGGCGCTTTGGGCCGCCGGGTTCGTCCATCGGGTGTTGGCGTCCAACGGACCGTCCGTTTCCTGGGTCTGCTGGTCGGCGGGCCGCCGCCTCCGAAGCGGCCGGCCCCGGCTTTCAGCCGATTTGACATCCATAGGCGGTGTCATGGAGCCCCGAGGAGCGGTGGTGGACGATCCCTTTCACCGGGGGATGCCCCTGGCGGGGGATACGGAAGCCGAGGCCGCGGCGCTGAGGGCTTCGTTCTACGAGTGGTTCGGGGTCCCCGCCGCCGATATCCGCTGACCGGAAAGCCGGGTCCTTCCCGCCGGGTGGCTGGCGTTGAGACGGCCCTCGGCAACGCGCCGACCGGGGCCAGGCCGCCGAACCTCCAGGCACGGAACACGCGGTACCCCAGCGTTGCCCCGCCCTGCAGGGGGCACCCGAATCCAGGTCTTCCACCATCCTGTCCGCGTTTTCGCAAAGCCTCCATTTATTTGCTATAATATGCAATTGGGAAAGGCACTCTACCTTTTGTGGTGAATGACAATGACCGATACGGAAGCACAAAATGTTGATCTTATTCGGCTTGTCCAACACGTAGCGCTCAATGAGTCCGGTTGGTGGGATCGTGCAATAGAGCGCTTGACACTTGCTTGTTCTTACCTTTTGGGGCCAAGTACTCACGACGCTCTCTGTGCTAAAGTAACTGCATCTTCAGGAGTTCAAATAAACTCACAACGGTTGCTGTCGGCTATAGAAAAGCTACTTGAATCAGGTTCTCTCGTAAACATTGGCGAAGAGATTCAAGTAGCTGAGGAGATAAAAAGGTCCCTTAGACGACAGGAAAACGAGACTCTTATTGCCGAAGATATGGCTTATGAAAAATTTGGCTACCTCGCGCATCAATATGATTTAGAAAACCAGAAAGAGGAGTTGTGGACTGTTTTAGAGACAGATGTAATCCTTCCAATAATAAGACATATTGGTGCTCAAATATATGGAAGATTCTTCTCTAGTTCTTCAGCAAATGATAGAATAGGTCCTCAAGTCAACGAATTATATGAGAGCTATGGTGATAAAGTGAGAAGGCTTTTTACAGAATTTATGAATTCAACAGATGACCACATAAAAGGGTTTGTTTTGCGAAGACTTAATGCACAGTACATTCTAGACGCTGCTGCTTTGCCTGGAGATGCTCTAGATCGTTTAGCAAATCTCAACACCAAACCATCTCGTATTGACATATTTCTTGACACAAATGTTCTCTTGTACTGTTTAGACTTGCGACATTCTAGCGGTGAAAGAGCAGTAGAACTGTTAAAGCTGGCTGATCAACTTAGACATAGAATTAATCTTCAGTTCTATGTGTTGCCTATCACTGTTGAAGAAACCAAAAGAGTCATTCGTGGGGTGATTTCTTCATTAGAGGGTTTCCGTGGACAGCGTAACTTTGCCAAAGCAGCTCTTCTGGTAACACAACAAGGAATAGCTTCTCGTTACTTTGAGGAAGTTAACCGGTCCTCTATTATGCTGACAGCACAGGAGTTCTTTGGGCCTTATGAGTCAGACCTTTTGACAATACTCCGCGATAAATCTATAGAACTGTATAACACTGATCTGGAGTCTCTACGCACAGATCAAAATGTAATTGACGATATTCATCACCTTATTGAAAAACAAGAGAATTATAAGTACCGTAGAGTAAAATCATATGAAGCTAACCTCCATGATATGGTATTGTGGCATTTTACTTCTCAACTCAGAGGAACGAATGAATCTCCTTTTAAAATATCAAGCTGGATAGTCACACTTGATTATGGATTGAGGTCCTTCGACAAATACAAACATCAGAATACACAAACCTTGCCTATATGCTTAGATCCGGCTTCTTTGATCCATATGTTTCAATTTTGGATACCGTCTTCATCAGAGCTTGATGAAGCTTTAGTTGGTAGTCTTCGTCATCCTTTATTATTTCTGGATTTTGATATTCAATCCGAACAAATTACTATTAAAATTTTAGGACAACTTTCCCGATATATAGGAGCAGAGGATTTGTCCCCAGAGGTTGTTCGAGAAGTTCTTATTAATTCTACACTTCGTGAACGGATATCTGGTACCTCCACTACTTCTACAGAAGATAGCCTACCGATGCTGGATTTTTCTCCTGTCCTACATGAGCTCAATAATAAATTGAAGCACAGTAGACTAGAAATAGAAAAAGAACGTTCTGAATATGAGAACGAGTATGCTCGTCGTATAGCTCTTGAAGATTCACTCACAAAAGAGCGGAAATCAAAACTACGTTCCGAAGAAAAAATTCAACGATTGACCTCAGGCTTTTCAGAACTAAAATCCAGTATGAATGCGCTAAAAAGGGTAAATGAAGAGCTTGAAATTCGTGTTAGAGAGCAAGATCAGAAATTGATTGCAGGTACGGAAGACCGCAGAGTTTTTATTGGTACCTTTATAACGGTCATTGGTTCTATAATATCGTCTTCAGTTATCTGGGCCGTTATTAGCCGATGGTGGCGAAGTGATCTTGCTATCATTATAGCTACAATGTGTGCATTATTTAGCCTTTTATGGGGGTTAAGGTTGGTCATCAAGGGAACAAGATTCACTGAGCGTCCCTATCTAAGATGGCTTGTTAAACACCCTTGGTTGAACTATACAATTACTACACTTTTGTCAATCGGAAGTTCACTCATAGCTAATTGGCTGCAAGGAATATGATCAAAGGTATTCTCCAGCAAGGTGAAAGTAAGAAATCTGAGAAGTGAGAGGTCACTCGGAGGGGGGGTCCAGTTGGCCTTCCCAGTGGTAGCCCCAGCAGGTGATGCGGCCGCCGGCGTCTGTTGCGCAGGTGTGGAAGTAGCCGGAGGCAAGATCGGTGAACTCCCCTTCGGGGGCGTCGGCTTGGCCGGCTTGGTTCCTTCCCCAGCAGACGGCGCCGCCGCCGGGGCGGAGGGCGCAGGTGTGGGCGCCGCCGGCCGATACGGCGGTGAACTCCCCCTTCGGGGGGTCGGCTTGGCCGGCTTGGTTCCTTCCCCAGCAGACGGCGGCGCCGCCGGGGCGGAGGGCGCAGGTGTGGAAGTAGCCGGCCGACAGGGCGGTGTACCGGCCCGCCGGGGGGTCGGATTGGCCGTATCGGTTGCCGCCCCAGCAGGCGATGCTTCCGTCCGGCCGCAGGGCGCAGCTGTGCCGTCCTCCGGCGGCCAGAGCGGTGAAGCTCCCCGCCGGCGCCTCCGTTTGGCCGTAGAAGCCGTCCCCCCAGCAGACGGCCGCTCCGGCCTCCTCCAGGGCGCAGGTGTGGCCGGCGCCGGCCGACAAGGCGCGGTGGGAGCCCCCGGGGGCGGCCGACTGACCGTCCCAGTTCGATCCCCAGCAGGCGACCGACCCATCGGCGCGTATCCCGCAGCTGTGCAGCGTGCCCGCCGCGGCTTCGGTGAAAGTTCCGGCGGGCGGATCGGACTGACCGAGGCTGTTGTTCCCCCAGCAGAGCGCCCCGCCGTCCGCCGCCAAGACGCAGGAATGCAGCCCGCCGGAGGTCAGAGAGGTGAAACCCGCGGGGGCGGTTTGCTCGGCGGCGGGGGCCGGAGCCGCCGAGGTTGCCGGGGAGGCCGCCTCGGGGGCGGCGCCCGGAAGGCCTCCGTTCCCGCAGGCCGCCGCCGACAGCGCCAAGGCCGTCAGCGCCGCCGCCCCGGCCAAGCGCTTCATCGAGGGCCCACGGGAATCAGATGCCGGAGAAGGGGGGCGGGGCCGCCAGGTCCGCACCCCTCCTCTTGTACCACTGCATTCGGGCGGCGCTCACCTCCTGCCCTCCCTTCGTATAGCGCCGCTCCACCCGGTTGTTGATGGCGGTGAACACCTCATAGGGGATGGTGCCCGCCCATTCGGCCAGCTCGGAGGCGGTTATCTCCGCTTCCCCCTGCGATCCGAGCAGCACCGCTTCGTCGCCGTTGTAGGCCTCGCCGTCAGGTCCGATGTCCACCATCATCTGGTCCATGCAGATCTTCCCCACGACCGGCCGGCGGCGCCCTCCGACGATGACGCGACTCCGGCCGGACAGGGCCCGGAAGTAACCGTGCCCGTAGCCGACCGGGACGGTGATCACCCGGGTGTCCCGGTCGGGCGCCCAGTCGGCGCCGTAGCTGACCGGGCTTCCGGCCGGCTGGACCTTGAAATAGACCACCCGGGTCTTCCAGGTCAAGGCCGGGGACACCTCGACGGTTCGGGGAACCTCCCCCGGGCCGGCCGGGTACACGCCGTAGAGCAGGATGCCGGGCCGGACCATGTCCAGGTAGGAATCCGGATGCTGGAGGATGGCGCCGGAGTTGGCGATGTGGAGCTTGGGGGTGGGGAGGCCCCGCTCGGCGTAGAAGGAAACCGCCCGCAGGAAGCTTTCCAGCTGGCGGCGGGTCTGCTCCGGATCGGGGGAGTCGGCGGTTGCGAAGTGGCTGTAGACGGCCTCCACTTGGACGCGCTTGGCCGCCAAGGCCGCCTCGAACATGGCGGGGGCGGTGTCGGGCCGCATCCCGATCCGCCCCAGGCCGGTGTCGATCTTGAGGTGGACCCGGGCGGTCCTCCGCAGCCAGGCGGCGGCGCGGTCGATCTGTTCGAGCTTGTGGGTAGAGGAGGCGGTGATAGTCAGGTCGTAGGCTATGTAATAGGGGATCTGGTCCACGTCGATCCCGCCCATGACCAGAATCGGGCAGCGCACCCCGGCTTGCCGGATCAGCGCCCCCTCCTCCACGAACGCCACCGCCAACCCGGCCGGTTCCAGGGTTTCCAGATGCCGGGCCACCGGGACCAGGCCGTGCCCGTAGGCGTTGGCCTTGAGCACCGGAAGCATCCGGGCGCCCCCCACCGCCTGTTCGACCGCTCGATAGTTGGCGGTGATTCGGTCCAGGTCGATCTCGGCGACGGCAAGGGGCGGGAATCGGGGGTCGGCCGGCAGGGAGTAGGCGAATTTTGCCCTCATCGGCGCCAGGGTAGCGTTTCACCCCTGATCGACCGGGAGGAAAACGCCGGGAAATGAAGCCGAGTGCGCCGCCCCGCTTCTTCGACAGCCGGGCCGCCTACACGATGTTCGTAACCACCACCACCGAGAAATCGGAGGTGGCGGCGCGCATCGCCCGGGAGGCTCCGCGGGTGGCGCCCGGGCCGGACGCCCTCCGCCTCTTCGACGCCGGGATGGGCGACGCCACCGTGCTGGTGGAGGCGATGCGCCGCTTCCACGAGGTGTACACCCACGTCCCCTGGCTGGTGGTGGGCAAGGAGATCAGCCTGGAGGACGTGCGGCAGGCGCTCGACAAGCTGCCCGACCGCTTCCACGAACACCCCGAGCTGGTTTTCGTGGTGACCAACATGACCTACGGGGAAGTGTCCTCCGGCTTCCGGCCCCGGTCGGCGGAACAGGCCGTGTCGTGGCGCCGGACGGCGCTCGAAGGGTCTACCACCTTCGGCTTCGCCCGCCAGATAAGGGGCATCAGGAGCTCGGTGGCCGAGGACTGGCAGGTGACCACCAGCCCCAAGACCGGCAACCCCGTGTATGTCCGCCCGGCCGTGCATGTCATCTACCGCAGGGACCGGGAGTTCATCCTGCGCCGCGTTCTGCCGGAACAGGGCGCCTATCGGGGGTCGTACGACCTGATCATCGCTTCCCAGCCCTACCGGGCGCGCACCACCGCCGAGCACAAGGTCAAGACGGTCATCGAGCCCCTCGCCCGGATGCTGGCGCCGGGGGGCCGCCTGCTGGGGATACACGCCTACGGCCATGATCCGGGCATAGAGATCATCCGCCGCCTGTGGCCTGACGAGGACCCCTTCTGGACCGACCGCCGCGCCCTGCTGGCCGAGGCCGCCCGCCGGTTGTCGAAGCCGCAGGACCGGGATCTGGTCATGGTGGACTCGGACGACTGCGAATCGCTGTTCCGATACGAGATGCAGGTCATGCCGGTGGAGGCGCAGGAGCACATCGGCACCTCTTCCATCCTGGCGGCTTGGAATGCGGCGGCCTACGTGGCGCAGATCGACGAGGAGCGGATGGCCGAGGCGGTGGGGTCCGGCGCCTATATAGAGGCCGCCCGGTCGGTGATCGAGCGCCATGGCAGGGTGTGGTTCCAGGACGAGAGCTACGTCATCCGCCGAGAACGGCGGTGAGGGCGTGGACACGGCGGGCGCCGCGGGCGTGAACCGCACGATCACCGCCGTCCGGGGGGTGGAGGTCGGGCACTGGACCTCCGACGAGCACGGCACGGGGGTCACCGTGCTGGTGTTCCCCGAACCCAACACCGCGGCGGTGGAGGTGCGGGGGGCGGCGCCCGGAAGCCGGGAGACCGCTCTGTTGGGTCCGGAGATGCGGGTGGAACAGATACAGGCTTTGGTCTTTGCGGGCGGGTCGGCCTTCGGGCTGGCCGCCGCCGACGGGGTGGCCAGGGAGCTGGCGGCGGAAGGGCGGGGGCACCCCACCCGCGGCGGTCCGGTTCCGATAGTCCCCGCCGCGGTCGTATACGACCTCAACCGGTCGTCGGGGTTCCGCCCCGGGGCCGAGGAAGGGGCCGAGGCCTACCGGCGGCGCTCGGCCGGCCCGGCGCCGATGGGGAGGGTGGGGGCGGGGAGGGGGGCCACCTCCTCCCAGTGGCGGGGGCCGGAGGCGGTTCAGCCCTCCGGAGTGGGGTCGGCGGCGGTGGAGGCGGCGGGGGTGAGGGTGGGGGCGCTGGCGGTGGTCAATCCGGTGGGCGACGTGTTCACCCTCGAGGGGGCGCCCCTCACCGGCGGGGCCCCGGCGCCCGGACCGCCCGCCCCCGGCGCCGTGGTCCGCGCCAACACCACCTTGGCGGCGGTGGCCGTCGAGGCGCGCCTCGGGCGGGCCGACCTGTTGAGGCTGTGTTACCGGGCGCAGGATGCGGTTGCGGTCTGTGTGCGCCCGGCCCATACCCGATATGATGGCGACGCGGCGTTCGCGGTGGCGTGCGGGGAGGCCGAGGGCGACCCCGATGCGCTGGGGGAGGCGGCGTTCGAGGCGGCGGGGCGGGCGGTCGAGGCGGCCGTGCGGGCGGCGCAGTCCGGCGGAGGGCGGAAGGGGCGCCGGTCTTGACCCCCCGCCAAGGAGGTCGGAGGTAATGGAAGTGCATATGTCGAGTTTCCGGCCCGGGGATGCGGGGAATGGAAGCGGGCGCCTGATCCGAGCAGGGGGTTCACTCAGGCGCCGGGCGGCGCCGGGGCGGGGTTGGATGCAGGAACCGGCGGCCGGCGGCGCGCGCGGCCGGGGGCTCCCTCATGAATAGGAACGATCAGGGTCGTATGACCATGGCCGATGCGGAGGCTGTGGAGGCGCGGTTGGCCGAGCTGGCCGCCCAGGCCGCCGTCTGCACCGCCTGCCGCTTGAGTCAGGGGCGCACCCAAGCGGTGTTCGCCGACGGATCCGCCGGGGCCGACATCATGTTCATCGGCGAGGGTCCGGGTTATCACGAGGACCGCCAGGGGCTGCCCTTCGTGGGCAAGGCGGGAATGCTGCTGGATCGGTTGCTGGACGGGGCGGGGCTCGACCGCCGGGGCGTCTACATCGCCAACGTGGTCAAGTGCCGGCCCCCCAACAACCGTGACCCCCGCCCCGACGAGATAGAGGCCTGCAAGCACTTCTTGGTCGAACAGATCCGGCTGGTGGATCCGGCCGTGGTGATGACCATGGGCAACTTCTCGACCAAGTTGCTGCTGAAGACCACCACCGGCATCACCAGGATGCGCGGGAAGGTCTTTGCCTGGTGGGGGAGGGTGGTGATCCCCACCTTCCACCCGGCGGCGGCGCTGCGGAGCGGCCCGGCCATGGTGGAGACCGTGCAGGCAGACCTCGAGTTGGCGGTCCGCACGGTGCAGGAACGGAAGGCCGGCCCCGAATCCGGCGGCGGCGTCCCGGAGGGCGGGGCGGCGCCGGACGCCGCGCCGCAAGAGCAGCTCGGCCTGTTCGGATGATCGCCGCGAAAGCGGCCTCGGCCGCCGAAACCCGCCGGCTGGGCCGGGCCTTGGCGTCCCTGGCGCACCGGGGCGACATCATCCTGCTGTGCGGACCCCTCGGCGCCGGCAAGTCGGTCATGGCGGCCGGGATCGCCGAGGGGTTGGGGATCGCCGAGGGGACGGCCTCTCCGAGCTTCGTCCTGGTGCGCACCTACCGGGGCGGTTACATGCCGCTGGTGCACGCCGACGTCTACCGGGTCGGATCGTCGGGGGAGTTCGAGGACCTGGAGCTGGTGGAATCGGCCCGGGACGGGCTGCTGATGATCGAATGGGGGGATGCGGTGGCCGGATGGCTGCCCGACATCTACCTGACTGTGGTGCTGGAGGGGGCGGGGGACGAGGTGCGCACCATCCGGTTCGAGGGGCGCGGTCCGTGGTTGGACCGGCGGTTGGAGAGTTTGGCGGGGGGCGCGCCGAAGGGGCGGGCGCCGTGCTGATCCTCGGCATCGAGACCGCCGCCGGCGCCTCGTCGGCGGCCCTGGTGGAGGACCGGGAGGTGGCGGCTTCGGTGAGCCGGGCCGGCCGGAGGGGGCATGGTTCATTTCTCATCCCGGCCATAGACTTCTGCTTCGAACAGGCCGGGCGGCGGCCCCAGCAGCTGGACCTGGTGGTGGTGGACACCGGTCCGGGTCTGTTCACCGGCATCCGGGTGGGTCTGGCCACCGCCCAGGGTTTGGCCGCCATGCTGGGGGTCCCCATCATGGGAGCTTCCTCGCTCGATGCGCTGGCCCTGCAGGCCGCCACCGGGCGCCGCCATATCTGGGCGGTGGTGGACGTGCGCCGGGGGGAGGCGGCGGTCGCCGGCTACCGGCCGGTGCCGGGGGGAGTGGTGATGGATTCCCCGCCCGAGCTGGTCCGCTACGAGCATTTCCGGGGGATACTGGCGTCCGACCCCGACGACGCCTTGGTGGTGGGGGACTGGGGGGTGCTGCCGTCAACGGTCCTGCGGGGGCTGCGCCGGGTCAGGACCGGGCGGCCCGTCTGTCCGTCGGCCGCTTCCCTGGCCGAGCTGGTGGCGTCTCGGGCGGAGCGGGGCGAGTACGGGCGGCCCGAGGAGGTGCGCCCCATGTACATGCGGGAGCCGGGCGTCACGCTGGGTTCGGTGCATCGCCGGGAGGGCGGCCTGTGGGAGTAGGGGAGGAGGGGATCCTGATCCGGAAGATGCGGTCCGGCGACCTGGACCAGGTGCTGGAGCTGGAACGGGCCGTCTTCAAGACGCCCTGGTCGCGGAAGGTGTTCGAGGACGAGATGGAAGCAGAAGGGCGTTCCTATCTGGTGGCGGAGCACAAAGGGCGGGTGGCCGGCTACGGGGGGCTGATGGTGATCGGCCCCGACGCCCACGTCAACACCCTGGCGGCTGTCCGTCCGGCGCCGGCCCCGGCGGTGGGCACCCGCCTCATGCTGGAGCTGGTGGCCCGCGGTTTGGCGGGGGGCGCCTCCCATCTGACCTTGGAGGTGCGGGCTTCCAACCGCCGGGCGCAGGAGTTCTACCGCAAGTTCGGAATGGGGCCGGTCGGCATCCGCAAGCACTACTACCAAGACGACGACGCCCTGATCATGTGGGCGCACGACATCGACTCCGCCGAATACCGCGTTCGGCTGGACCGCATCGAAGAGGCCCTGCCGTGAGCGGACCGACGGTTCTGGCCTTCGAGACCTCCTGCGACGAGACGGCGGCGGCGGTGGTGGCGGGCCGCCGGGTGCTTTCCAACGTGCTGTCGTCCCAGGTCGAGGCCCACGCCCGCTTCGGGGGGGTGGTCCCCGAGGTGGCGGCCCGCGCCCATGTCGAGGCCATCCGCTCCCTCACCCACCGGGCGCTGGGGGAGGCGGGCGTCCACCCCGACGACCTAGACGGGATCGCCGCCACCCGGGGGCCGGGTCTGGCCGGGTCGCTGCTGGTGGGGTATTCCTTCGCCAAGGCCATGGCTTGGAGCAGGGGGCTGCCGTTCATAGGGGTGGACCACATGGAGGGCCATCTGTTCGCGCCCCGCCTGGATTTCGAGGATTTCCGGCCGCCGGCGGTGGTGCTGCTGGCTTCGGGCGGCCACAGCCAGGTGGTGCTGGTGCAGGGATGGGGCGACTACCGGGTGCTGGGCGAGACCATCGACGACGCCGCCGGGGAGGCATTCGACAAGCTGGCCCGGTTCATGGGGCTGGGTTTCCCGGGCGGCCCCGCCGTCGACGCCCTGTCGGAAGGGGGAGACCCGGACGCGGTCCGGTTCCCCCGAGCCCTGCCCGGCCGCCGCTATGACTTCTCTTTCTCCGGCCTCAAGACTTCGGTGGTGACCCGGCTCCAGAAAGCCAAGGAGGCGGGGACCCTGCCCTCCCGGGAGGACGCAGCCGCCTCCATCCAAGAGGCGATCGTGGATGTGCTGGTGCAGAAGACCATGAACGCAGTGGAGGACTGCGGGGTGGAAGCGGTGGGAGGGGGCGGGGGCGTCTTGGCCAACCGGCGGCTGCGGGTGCGCCTTCAGGAGGAGGCCGACCGGCGGGGCGTGGGCCTGTATTTGCCCAGGCCGGTGCTGTGCACCGACAACGGGGCGATGATCGGAGCGGCGGGCGCCCGCCGACTGCAGCGGGGCGAGACTACCGATTGGGCGTCCGAGGTAGACGTTTCGATGAAGCTCTAGAGGAGACTATCTCTCTTTGACCAGGCGATTTGGCAGTCCGTTTCGGTATCTGCTAATTTGGCGCTCGTAAGGCCTGAGTGCCAGCCCCCTGCCAGTGCGGCGGGGGCTTTTCTGCCAGGCAGCGCAACCCACCAAGGAGGAGAAGGGATGAATCTGAGGCCGCTCGGTGGCCGTGTGATCGTCAGGCCCAACGAGGACGACGAACAGCGCACGGCGTCGGGGCTCGTGATCCCCGACACAGCCAAGGAGAAGCCGCAGACCGGCGAGATCCTGGCTGTTGGACCAGGTGATCTGGACGACGACGGGGATCGCATCCCCCTCGACGTGGAGGTAGGCAACACGGTCGTCTACTCCAAGTACGCAGGCACCGAACTGAAGTACGAAGGCGAGGATTACCTGATCCTCGCGGCCCGCGACCTGCTGGCGATAGTCGGCTGACGCGGCAGCCTGGCTTCGAGGAAGGAAAAACCAAATGGCAGCAAAGGAACTTCGTTTCGACGAAGAAGCGCGGCGCGGTCTGGAGGCGGGCGTCAACAAGCTCGCCGACGTGGTCAAGGTGACCCTCGGCCCCAAGGGCCGCAACGTGGTGCTCGAGAAGAAGTGGGGCGCCCCGACCATCACCAACGACGGGGTGACCATCGCCAAGGAGATCGAGTTCGACGACCCATGGGAGAACATGGGCGCTCAGCTCGCCAAGGAAGTGGCCACCAAGACCAACGACGTGGCCGGCGACGGGACCACCACCGCCACGGTGCTCGCCCAGGCCATGGTGCGGGAAGGGCTCCGCAACCTGGCGGCGGGCGCCAACCCCATGGGCCTCAAGCGGGGCATCGAGTCGGCGGTCTCCCAGGTCGTCTCGTTCATCGAGGACTTCTCCAAGGATGTGGAGACCACCGAAGAGATCGCCTCGGTGGCGGCCATCTCGGCGGCCGACGCCGAGATCGGCAGCGTCATCGCCGAGGCTTTCGAGCAGGCCGGCAAGGACGGGGTGATCACGGTCGAGGAAGGCCAGACCTTCGGGCTGGAGCTCGAGTTCACCGAGGGCATGCAGTTCGACAAGGGCTACATCTCGCCCTACTTCATCACCGACCCCGACTCCCAAGAGGCGGTGCTCGATGAGCCCTACATCCTGATCGCCAACCAGAAGATCAGCTCGGTCAACGACATGCTCCCTGTGCTCGAGAAGATCATGCAGACCGGGCGTCCGCTGATGGTGCTGGCCGAGGATGTAGAGGGGGAGGCCCTGGCCACGCTGGTGGTCAACAAGATCCGGGGCACCTTCTCGTCTCTGGCGGTCAAGGCCCCCGGCTTCGGTGAGCGCCGCAAGGCCATGCTCCAGGACATCGCCATCCTCGCCGGCGGCACGGTGATCTCCGAAGAGGTCGGGTTGAAGCTCGACGGAGTGGCGATCGACATGCTGGGCCGGGCGCGCAAGGTGATCGTGTCCAAGGACGACACCACCATCGTGGACGGCGCCGGCGGCGAGTCGGACGTCAAGGCCCGCATCAAGCAGATCGAGCGGGAGATCGAGAATACCGACTCCGACTGGGACCGCGAGAAGCTCCAGGAACGGCTGGCCAAGCTGGCCGGCGGGGTGGCGGTCATCAAGGTGGGCGCCGCCACCGAGGTGGAGCTCAAGGAGAAGAAGCACCGCATCGAGGACGCGGTGTCGGCCACCCGGGCGTCCGTGGAGGAAGGCATCGTGGCCGGCGGCGGGGTCACCCTTCTCCGAGCCCAACAGGCCGTAGACGGCTTGAACGGCGGGAGCTCCGACGAGGAGATCGGCCGGGCCATCGTCCGGCGGGCGCTCGAAGAGCCCATCCGCCAGATCGCCCTCAACGGCGGCTACGAAGCCGGAGTGGTGGTCAACCTGGTGCGGCAGGGCGAGAAGGGCTACGGCTTCAACGCCCTGACCGGCGAGTACGAGGATCTGCTGGAAGCAGGCATCCCCGATCCGGCCAAGGTAACCCGCTCCACGGTGCAGAACGCCGCTTCGATCGCGGGCCTGTTGCTCACCACCGAGGCCTTGGTGGCGGAGCACAAGGAGGATCCCCCGCCCGGGGGCGGCCCTCACGGGCACGGCGGCGGTCCGGGCATGGACTTCTAGACCTCCCCTCCCCCCGAAGAGCGGCCCGCCTCCCCCGGCGGGCCGCTCTCTTTTGCCGCCGCCCCGCCCGGCCTTCTTGCCAGGTCCGGAGGATATGCCATGCACCCGCACGCATTCCCCCCATTCCCGCCTCCCGAACATGAAGAAATTGGGAGGGGAGTTACCCCGAGTTGTTACCTCGGGTCAGAAGAGATGCAGGCGCGTTCATTTGCCGTTCCCACCTTTCGGAACTATCGGGGCCGGGCGCGGCGGCGGCGTACACCATCTGTTTGAAACGATGGATGTCTATCGATCGCACGACCTCGGTGTTGGGCGGGTTGCCGGTCACGCGGAGGTCGTCCACGACGGACATGCCCCGGGTCAGAGGACTTTCAGACTCGATCTCTACGTAGCGGCGGCCGGAGCGGATGACCACCCTTTCCTTGTCGAGGGCGACCGCCATAGCGGTTGGGTCGGGCAGCTCCAGCCTCTCTCCGCCCAAGCGTTTGATCGACTCGACGGCGGCGGCGCTGCAGTCGATGAAGAAATGCCCCAGCTCGGTGCCGAGCGCCTTGAACGCCCGCTGTTCGTCTTCGGTGAATCCGGCTTCGCCCCGGCATATCTCCCAGCCGACCATCTCGATGGGCAGGCCGGAGGCGAACACGATGCGGGCGGCGTGCGGGTCGAACCACAGGTTGAACTCGGCGGCTGGCGTGACGTTGCCCACCGTATTTGCAGTCCCGCCCATCACCACACAGCGTCCTACCAGCCCGACGATGTCAGGCGCCGTACGGAGGGCCTCCGCCGCGTTGGTGAGGGGGCCGAGGGTCACCAGGGTGACGCCTGGATTGGCGCGGATGTGTTCGATCAAAGCGGTCACTCCGTCGGTGTCCTCGGGGGTTCGGGCGGGCGGCGGGTAGCCCTGGCCGCCGAGGCCGTCCTCGCCGTGGAACGAAGTGGCGTAGCCGGCTTCCACTTCCAGCGGGGCGGCTGCTCCTTGGTATACGGGGACATCGGCGCCGCACAGCTCGGCGGTGTAGAGGGCGTTGGTTGTGCACTGACCCACCGGGCAATTGCCGGCCACCGTGGTGATGGCCGCCACCTCAGCGCCGGGATGACGCAGCGCCATCGCCAAGGCCACCGCATCATCGGAGGCGGTGTCGGTGTCGATGATCATTCGCACGGCCCGACTCTACCCTGATTGTTCAGATTCAGTTCGGTTCCGTTCAGAGAATAGGGGTAGGGCGGTCAGATGAAAGACGCGCTTGCATCCCTTCTGGCCTTCGGTGATAACAGTGAGAAGCTGTCTGATCAGAATGTGAGGTCCGCCCATTGGGTGGAACGCCGTCGGTTCAGCTCGGGGGTTGGGAATTTGTGCAGTCTGGATGAACCGGCGCGGGCGGGCGGCCCGACCGCCCCGGGTGGGACGAACGAGCAGGGCGGCTCAGCCCGCCCGCCCCTCGAGCAGCGGAAACGCTCGGTCGAGCTCGTCTCGGAAGGGGAAGCCGTCAAGCGCCCCGGCCCTGGTCACGGCGAACGCCCCTGCCCGCAGACCCAGTCTGATCCCGGCTTCCACGTTCCGTTCCGCCGTTCCCACGGCCAAGCCTCCGTTGAAGGCGTCCCCCGCCCCGGTGGTGTCCAAGGCGCGGGCGGGGGCGGCGGGATAGCTGCGGATTCGGCCTCCTCTCAACCGCACTGCGCCCTCCGCGCCCTTGGTGACGATCACCTCCAAGCCTTGCGTGTGTTCCTCGGGGCCGAGGCCGCGGCCGGCCTGCCCGGCACCGAAAAGCTCGTCCATCTCGTGCTGGTTGGGGGTGAGGATGTCGATGAACTGCCAGGCCTCGTCGGGCAGAGGGGCGGCGGGGGCGGGGTTGAGGATCACGGTCGTCCCGGACCGCCGGGCGATGGAAGCCGCTGCCAGGAAGGCGTCCAGGGGAGTTTCGAGCTGGGCGAGCAGCACGTCGGCGGCGGCTATGGACTTGCTGCATTTCTCGACCATGGCGGGGGTGAGCAGCAGGTTGGCGCCCGGGGCCGCCGCGATCTGGTTCTCCCCCCGGGCATCGACCACGATTAGGGCCGCGCCGGTTGGCCCGTCTACCTCGGCCAGCCCGGCGGTGTCCACTCCTTCGGCGGTCAGCAGCCTGCGGGCGGCGGCCCCGAACTCATCGCCGCCGACCGCCCCGATGAAGCTCACCTCCGCTCCCAGACGCCGGGCGGCGACAGCCTGGTTGGATCCCTTGCCTCCCGGGCCCTGGTGGAAGGACCGCCCCAGGACCGTCCGCCCCGGTTCCGGCAGCCGGTCTGACATCACCGTCAGATCCATGTTGAACGAACCGAGCACGGCTATCGACGGCATGCGCTCAGGATACGCGTCCGTTCGGCTGGACATTACATGAAGAGGGCAGCCGGCTTGCGGGGGGGGGGGGGAAAGGGGCCGCTGGTTCATGTTGTGTCACACGCCTCTCGTACGATGGGCTGTACAAATGGTGCGAACACCGCCGCGCTGTCGGTTCGAACAGAGGTGATAAGGTGAGGCGCTCGGCGCCGCGTCCTTTGGCAGGCAGTGCGCTCAGGGCGGGGGAGGGTGCCGCGTCAGGCCGCAGGCCGTGATCCGGATCGGTTGTTCACGAAGGGCTGAGGCGGGCGCTGAACAGCCGAAATAGGCCCGTACCCGCACCTTCTGACCGGAGGTCATAACCATGAGCTGAGTCTGAGATAACTGTTCGATCGAGAGGGGAGGCTCACCGGGGTGATCTGCCGGTTCGGAGCCCCGGGGAGTTACAGGTTGCTGAACCGGCGGCGGTCGGCGGCCCGCCCCGCGTGGATATGAATGAATGAAAATGAATAATCAGGGTCGATGTTACAGGTCAACCGGCGGCCGCCAGCTCCACTGCCTGGTAGCCCCGGATCACGAAGCCGTCCTCCCGCTGCGGTTTGGAGGCCAGCGACGCCCTTGGGAAGGCAGCCGCCAGCCGGTCGACGGCGATTTCCAGCTCCAGCCGGGCCAGCGGCGCCCCCAGGCAGAAGTGCACGCCCGCCCCGAAGGTGATGTGATCCGGATCGCCTCTGTCGATGCGGAATTCGTCGGGCGCCTCGAACCTCCGGGGGTCGCGGTTGGCCGATCCGAACAGCATGGCCGCCTTGCCGCCCGGCGGGATGGGAGTCCCCGCTATCTCGATTCCTTCTGTGAGGGCGTAACGCTCGAAGAGCTGCAGGGGGGAGTCGAAGCGCAGCATCTCCTCGACGGCGGCCGCCGCCGTCACTTCCCCCTCGGCCAAACGCCGCCAGGCGCCCCCGCCCTGCATGGCGGCGGTGACGCCGTTCCCCATCGTGTTCACCGCGGCTTCGTGGCCTGCATTCAGCAGAAGGATCACGGTGGATGCGATCTCGGGGCCGCTCAGCCTCCCATCCTCGGTCTCAGCAAAGCAGAGGGCTGTGATCAGGTCGTCCTGCGGGTCGGCTCGGCGGGCGGCGATCAGCTCCTCCGCCCATTCCGTGAACTCGCGGGAGGCCTCGACGGCGGCCTGGGCTTGGGGAAGGGTCGTGTGTAGCTCGTACATCTTCACGATGGCGTGCGACCAGTCGAGCAGCTGGTCGGTGTCTTCGACCGGCGCCCCCAGCAGGGTTGCGATCACCCGCACGGAGAAGGGCTCGGCGTAGTCCGCCAGCAGGTCGAACACTTCCCGTTCCCGCAGGCCGTCCAGCAGGCGGTCGGCGAGGGCGGTTGTCGGTTCCCTCAGATCCCGCACCCGTCTGGGGGTGAAGGCCCGGTTCACCAAGGAGCGGATCCGGGCGTGCTCCGGCGGCTCCAGCGCCAGCAGGGAGTACCGCTCCAGCTGATAATAGGGTTTCCACTCCTCCAACCCCAGCTCCCTGATGGGGCGGAAGTGGGACGGGCGGGCGTGTCCGTGCTGCACTCTGCCCATGCGCCGGTCCAGTTGGACGGCCCGTACATCCTCGTATCGGGTGACCAGCCACAGGTTCCAGTCTGGGTCCCAATGGATCGGCCCGCGCTCCCGCAGGCTGTTGAGGGTCGGGTAGGGGTCGGCTATAAAAGCAGGGTCGGAAGGGTCGAAGAAACGGGGCATTACCCTGAAGATCGGTCTTGGTCTCTTTCCGATGGCCCGTCGCCCACCCGTTGGCCCCAGAACTCCAGCTCCTGGATGGCGAGCTCGTCGAACGCTTGGCCTCCTCCCACGGCTTCGGAAGGCCAAGTAGCCTCTATCTCGATCCTGAGTTCCGTGGTGGCGTTGGTCTTCACCAGGACAGGGTGCGGCCGGTCGTTCGTATTCGGGATTTCCCCCCTGATGGGAAACCCGGGGATGTCGTTGGCCTCGATTTCCATCACCCGCACCCGGTAGTTCCGGCGGAACTTCTCCTCGTTGTCGACGTTGACGAGCAACACCCGCGTGAAGGCGATGGGGTAGTCGAAAGTGGCGATGATCCAAGCGTCTTCTCCCCGCAGGCTGCCGTCATTCCAGTAGTTCTCCATCCTGTCGATCAGTTTGTCGCATCCGAGGGTGGCGTTGTATTCGCTGGAGCAGGTGATGGAAAACGGTTTGTGGTAGCTCACGGCTTCGAGGGTGGTGACGGTCGATGTGGTTACAGTGGAGTCGGTCACCACCGTATCGGCGCCGTTGCCGCCTTCCCCCCCGTTCCGAACGGCCGAGATGACCAGGGCGGCCACCACCACTAGGGCGATCACCACCACGATCACCCCCAGCGCCCGCCCCCCGGCGTTCACGGAACGCAGCGGAGGAGAGGCCACCGCGATCCGGCGCTGCCCCAACCGAGCGCCGCACTGCTCGCAGTGGCGGTTGGTGGAGTTCTGCTCCACGCCGCAGGAGGGACAGGCCAGCAGGTAGACGGGAGATTCGTACGGCTGGCGGTGATCTGCGTCGTCCCAGCTGGCGGGTTCCCCCAGCTCGAACTCTTCGAAATCGACATCGTCCAGCGGATCGTCCTGCGAACCGTGATATTCTCGATCGCTCAATCAAGGCCCTTTCCGATCGAATCCTGATCTATGGACAGCCTTTGTCCGATATGATAGTTCGTAAGGGCGCAAGGTACAACGAGGGCGATGTTCGCAGCAGCAATTCAGGCGGCGGAACCTTGGACGGTTCGATCGGCGCTGGCGGGGGTCGGTCTGCTGGCTCTGGCCGGGATCGGGTTGTGGAGGCTGTTCAGGAACCGGGAACGCCCGTGAGGGCTGCCCCCGATCCGGTAGCCTGCAGGCAGTGATGACCGAAACTGTTGCTTTTCTCGAGGTGTTGTCCCGCGTCGCCCCCGGTACCGAGCTGCGCACCGCGCTGGAACGGATCGGACAGCAGGGCAACGGGGCGCTGGTGGTGATCGGATCCGGCCCTGAGATAGAGGAGGTGACCGCGGGCGGGTTCGTTCTGAGCGGCGCCGATTTCACCGCCGCCCGGCTGGCGGAGCTGGCCAAGATGGACGGCGCCGTCATCCTCGACGAGGGCGGCGCCCGGATCCTGCGCGCCAACGCCCACCTGCTGCCCGACCCTGCCATAGAAACCGAGGAGACGGGGGCGCGGTTCCGCACCGCCGAACGGATGGCCCGCATGACCGGTCGGCCGGTGCTGGCCGTCAGCGAAGAGCGCGGACAGGCCACCCTGTTCTATAGGGACCGCAAGCACCCCCTGCGCGATCCGGCCGAGTTGTTGGTGCGCATCGACCAGGAACTGCAGACCTTGGAGCGGTTCCGACGGCAGGTGTCCGAAGCGGAGGAGGAACTGACCCGGCTGGAGGTCAACGAGCAGGCCGCGCTGGGCGACGCCATGAGGGTGCTGCAGCGGACCGAGCTGGTGCTCCGTGTCGGCCGCAGCGTGGGGCGGCTGGCGGTGGGCCTTGGGGACGAGGGCCGTATGGCTGCCTTTCAGCATGCCCATCTGGTGGACGGAGTGACCGAGCTGCGGGAGCTGGTCGCGCGGGACTATCTGTGCGAGGACAGGGAGGAGGCGGCCGAGGTGCTGGGCAAGCTGGAAGAGATGCGGCTGGCGGATCTGAGCGACGCCAACCGGGTTTGCCGCTCCTTGGGGCAGCGGTCCGCCGACGCCGAAGCCCGGCCCATGGGGTTCCGGCTGGTCAGCAAGGTCCCCGGCCTGCCTGGTGCGGTGCGCGAGAACCTGGTGGAGCATTACCGCGACGCTCACGAGTTGCTCATGGCTTCCGTGGAGGAGCTGGGTGTGGTGCCGGGGGTGGGCGGCGCCCGCGCCCGCGCACTGCGGCGCTGTCTCGACCAGATCATCCGGCGCTACCGACATTCTTGAGGTTTTCCCCTTGCCCCAGACCGATACGCGGGAGGGAGGATTGCAATACGCGGGCAAATCTGGGCTTGGGGTAAAATAGGTGTATGCCCAGCACCGAAGCTTCGACCGCCCGCGCCTCTGAGCAGCCTTCTTCCGAGTCTGCGGAGGTTTCACAGCCGTCTGAGATTCCCGGGGCGGCTTCCGCTTCACCGGCGGCGGACGATTCCGAATCCAGGGCGGCAGCGGAGGCTCCCCCCGCAGGCAAGGGTCCCCCGGACTCTTCGGCAGACGGTTCGGGGAGCCCTTCCGGTTCGGAGAAGATGGACGCCGCGGAGGGGGGAAGGCCTGGGACGGTCGGTTCCAAGCACGCGTCGTCCGGACCGGCAGGTGCTTCCAAGGACTCTTCCAAACCGGCCGCCGGGCGGGGTTCGGCCGCGTCCAAAAAGAGAGGGGCGGCTGCAACCCGGCCGCGGGGGAATTCCCGGACCGCTTCCAAGAAGCAAGCTCAGCCGGGTTCAGAGAAACCGCGGCCCTCGAGCAGCGTCACCTCGGCATCTTCTGCTGACACGGCGCCTCCTCCTAAGAAGCCAACCCCTAAGAAGCCGGTCTCCAAGAAGGCCGCTAAGAAGCCAGTTGCTAAGAAGCCGGTCTCCAAGAAGACTGTTAAGAAGCCAGTTGCTAAGAAGCCGGTCTCCAAGAAGACTGTTAAGAAGCCAGTTGCTAAGAAGCCGGTCTCCAAGAAGACTGCTAAGGAGTCGGTCTCCAAGAAGGCCGCTAAGAAGCCGGTTTCTAAGACGACGCCCAAGAAGAAGATTCCCAAGAAGTCGGTTTCTAGGAAGGCTCCTAAGAAAAGGACTCCCAAGAAGCCGATTTTCAAGGTGGGCGACAAGGTGGTGCACCCCCATCACGGAGCCGCTGTGATCACCGAGGTGATTGAACAGGATGCAGCCGGTGAGAAGCGCCGCTACTTCGTGCTGCAGATCGCCATCGAACAGCTCAAGGTGTTGATGCCGGTCGACACCATCGACCAGAGCGGCATCAGATCGGTTATTTCTAAAACGGCCGCCAACGATGTGCTGAGGATGATAAAAAACGAAGATCCTCAGGATTCGGGCAGCAACTGGAGCCGTTGGTACAAGGTGCTCAACGAGAAGATGACCTCCGGAGACATTCGCCAAGTGGCCGAGGTGATCCGTGACCTAACTCATGCTCAGCACACTAAAGGGATATCACCGGCCCTGAAGCGTATGACGTCGCGGGCTCGTTCCACCCTGACCAGCGAGTTGGCTTATGTGTACCAAGAGGACCCAGAGGCCGCCGCAGTCCGTCTGGAGAAGGCTCTGCAACAGATGCTGAAGCGCACGGAGGTGCTGGTTGATGCTTGAGGGATTACAAGCTGTTTGAAAGGGGACTGTTTGGCGGAGACTATGCCCAGCGGCAGTGGACCGGGAAGGTGTTTCATGTGGAAGAGTACACAAGATCATAGGGGCACCTGAAGTGAGAATAACCCCGACCGTTCGTATCCATTCTGGCGGAGCGTTGGGCGGCGCGATTCACAGCTCGTTTGCCGTTCTCATAACACGGGTTGTCCTCATCCTTCAGGTGTGGATTCAGCCCAAATCAGACACTCGATATGGGGTTATTTCAGGTCAGAAAATGATACACCGGTGTTTGCCGTCCCGACCACTGTCTTTAGTCAACAATCAGGTTGAAGCAGTGCGAAGGCAACAGTGCCTGAAGACATGAGCCGCGGCATCGGCGGAGGGCGCATCTGGGGAATAGTGGCCGCCGCCGGCGGAGGGGTGCGGTTCGGCGGGCCCAAGCACGAGCTGGAACTTGCCGGGCGGCCGCTTTGGGAATGGGCCAGGGAAGCTCTCCTCCGGAGCGGCGCCGGCCGGGTGGTAGTGGTGGGCCCGGCGCCGGGCGGGGTGGAAGGAGGGCCGGAAAGGTGCATCTCTGTGGCGCGCGGCCTGGCCCGGGTGGATCGGAGGGCCGAAATCGTGGCGGTTCACGACGCCGCCCGCCCTCTCGCTCCTCCGGCGATGATCGCCGGTATGTACGAGACGCTGGTAGTCGAAGGCCTCGACGGAGTTATCCCGGTCATACCGATCCCTGACACCGTGAAACGCAGGAATGCGGCCGACGGCCTGGTCATGGAGACCCTCGAGCGCACGGAAACGGTGGCGGCTCAGACTCCTCAGGTGTTCCGCGCCGAAGCGCTGCGCCGCGCCCACGCCGCCCGCGGGGAGGGTCGGCTGGGGCGGGCCCCCGACGACGCCGCCTTGGTCGAGCTGATCGGGGGCCGGGTGGGGACGGTGCCCGGCGATCGGGCGGCTATGAAGATCACCTACCCCGAGGACCTGGCGCTGGCCGAAGCTTTCCTCGGCCCCGGCCGGGGCGGGCCGGCATGGATGCTGTGAGCGGAGTGAAGGCCCGCATGACCCGTATCGGCCTCGGCTTCGACGCCCACCGCTTCGGGGGTTCGCCCCCGCTCAGGCTGGCCGGGGTGGCGGTGGACCAGGAACGCGGGCTGGCCGCCTGGTCGGATGGGGATGCGGCCGCCCACGCCGCCGCCGACGCATTGCTGGGAGCCGCATCCCTCGGCGATCTGGGTGTTTGGTTCCCGTCCGGAAGCGGGCGCTGGGAAGGGGCCGACAGCATGGATCTGCTTGCTCGGGTGGTGGAAATGGTCGAATCGGCCGGGATGAGCGTGGGCAACCTAGACCTCACGGTGATAGCTCAGAACATTCGCATCGCCCCTCACCGGGAAGCGATGCGGGCGGAGCTGGCAGCGGTGCTGGGTGTGGACGCCGACCGAGTGTCGGTGAAGGCGACCACCACCGACGGGATGGGCTTCACGGGGCGGGGCGAAGGCGTCGCAGTGTGGGCGGCGGTTCTGCTGACGGAGGCGCCGCCTGCGGCCGAGGCTTCCGACGGGCCGACCGGGGGGGCGTGACCGGTTCACCCCGATTTATTGCATGTCCCCGCGGGGCGGGCTTCCGCCGCTCGGTTCATCAGCCGGTACATCCCAGACTCGAAGCGGCGGCTCACCCCGGCAGGTGAACCTCAAGGTTCTGATCAGACGGCATCTCACTGTTATTACCCCAGGTCAGAAGGGATGCGAGCGCTTGTTTCATCTGCCCGCCCCCGCTCTCGTGAATGATTGGGGTTACCCTACCGCTTGTGTTCGATATTCCAGCGCCGGCCCGCTTGTCCAGCCTCCAAGGGCGTCTGCTGCTGTGATCACGGTCTACAACACCATGGGGCGGGAGGTGCAGCTTTTCGAAACCCAGCAGGAAGGCCGGGTGGGCATGTATGTGTGCGGGCCCACCGTTCAGTCGGCGCCCCATCTCGGCCACGGCAGGAGCGCGGTGGCCTTCGATGTGATCCGCCGATATCTGATGTGGAAGGGTTGGGAGGTCTTGTACGTCCAGAACATCACCGATGTGGACGACAAGATCATCGTCAACGCCGCTCGGCTGGGGGTCGCCCCCGAGGAGCTGGCCGGTGAGATGGCGGGCCGTTTCCGAGAGGTCTACCGGTTGTTGAATGTCTTGGATCCTGATCTGGCGCCGGCCGCAACCGGCCACATCCCGGAGATGATCGATGTGATCGTCCGGCTGTTCGAGCGGGGCTTGGCCTATACCGGCGGGGGTGATGTCTATTTCAGGGTGCGGGGGATGGATGGATACGGGAAGCTGTCCGGGCGCAACGTGGACGAGCTGCGGGCCGGGGCGCGGGTGGAGCCGGGGGCGGACAAGGAGGACCCGCTGGACTTCACCCTCTGGAAGGCCGCCAAGCCGGGGGAGCCGTCTTGGCCTTCCCCCTGGGGCGCCGGGCGTCCGGGATGGCACATCGAGTGTTCGGCCATGTCGGCCAAGTACCTGGGGGCGCCCTTCGACATCCATGCGGGGGGCGCCGATCTGGTGTTCCCCCACCATGAGAACGAGATCGCCCAGTCGGAAGGTTCGTCGGGGCGCCGGCTGGCCCGGTACTGGCTCCACAACGGCATGGTGAACTTAGGGGGCGAGAAGCTCTCCAAGTCCACCGGGCATGTGGTTGATCTGGCCGAAGCGGTCGAGCGCTGCGGAGGGCCGGCGGTGAGGCTGTTCTACCTGCGGGCGTCCTACCGCTCACCGCTGGAGTTCTCAGAGGGGCTGCTCGAAGAGGCGGCGGTCGGTCTGGAGCGGGTGCGGGCCTTCCTCCGCCGTGCGGCGCCGGCGCCGGAGCCCCATCAGGGGACGATGAAGCGCTTTGCAGGAGCGATGGACGATGATTTCAACACCGCCGAGGGTCTGGCTGTCCTGTTCGACGCGGTCAGGGAGGGAAACGCTCGGGTGGACGCAGGCCAAGACGCCGGTCCGCGGGCGGCGGCTGTTTCTGAGATCGCCGATGTGCTGGGCATCGATCTGTCCCTTGATGAGAGGCTGGATGATCTGGCCGGGCGGTTGGCCGAGCTGGCGGCGGCCTACGGCGCGGGGGCGGGCGACCCTCGAGAGGTAGTGGACGCGCTGGTCGAGGCCCGCCGGCAAGCCAGGGAATCCCGGGACTGGGGCCGAGCCGACGCCATCCGCGGCCGGCTGGCTGAGATCGGGATCCTGATCGAGGATTCCGCCGATGGCGCCCGCTGGCATCGGCAGTAGGGTCGAAGGCCTGCACGCGGTCAAGGCCGCTTTGGACGCCGGGCGGGTGGCGGTTCTCTACGTGGAGCGCACCCGCCGGGATGCGGAAAGCCTGGCGGCGGCGGCCCGCCGCTCTGGGGCCGAGGTGAGGTTGGTAGACGACGTCAGGCCCTTGGCGGTGACCGAATCTCCCCAGGGTATGGCGGCGAAGGCCCACCCGATCTCCTTGGTTTCCTTGGACAGCCTGTTGGACAGGGGTCCGGACGGTGCATATCCGGCCATACTCGTTCTGGATCACCTGGAAGATCCCCGCAACGCGGGGGCGATCGCCCGTTCGGCCCTGGCCGCGGGTATGACAGGTTTGGCGGTGCCCCGCCGCCGGGCCGCCCCTCTCTCCGCCTTGGCCTTCAAGGCAGCGGCGGGGGCGTTCGAGCACCTGCCGGTGGCGTCGGTGTCTTCGGTGGCGGACACGGCTCGGCGGGCGGCGGCGGCTGGCCTTTGGACGGTGGGTCTGGATCCAGGAGCGTCCCAAACTCTCTTCGGCCTCGACCTGCTGGCCGAACCGGCGGCGCTGTTCGTAGGAGCGGAGGGCCGGGGTCTGGGCCGCTTGGTCAGGAAGCGGCTCGACCTGCTGGCGTCGATTCCCATGTCGGCGGGCGCGGCCAGCCTCAATGCTTCGGCGGCGGCCGCGTTGGCATGCTTCGAGTTGCGCCGTGCGCGCGAAAGGGGCGCCTGACCGGCGGCGGAGCCCGCCCGCTGTGGAGTATTCAGGCGGGGCTGGTTCACCCTGGGGGAAGGCGCCCGGCGCTTACGGGTCGGGTCCTGACCCGGGCAGGGGGTTGCCGCCTGGGTGAAGGCCGGGCGCCGGGCAGCGGTCCGGCATAGGCCGCCGCTGGAGAGGCTGCGCCGGGGAGGGCGCTGGTCGGGGGTTTGTCACGGCGGGTGATGCCGTCTTCGACGTCTGCCGGGGGAGGGACTCTCATAATGGCGGGGGCAGAGGCGGCCGGGCTGCCGGCGCGGCGGACCCCGCCGCCGCTCCTTTGCAGGTTGTTTCTGCTGTTTCCGTTGCCGGCTCGGCCAAGCCGCGCGGGCGGCGGCGGGGTGGGGTTTCCGGGTTTGGGCCGGGTGGTCCAGCGGCCGTTGCCGTCCTTGGTGAGCTGAAGGTTGTATTTCTGAAGGCGGCGGTGGTCGGGGCCGCACAGGGATACGAGGTTGTCGATGTCGGTGGTTCCCCGGTCGGCGGTCCAGTCTCGGAGGTGATGCATCTCCGTTTGGTAGGAGGGCTTGGGGCAGAGGACGCATCCCCGGTCCCGCACGGCGGCGGCCAGCCGCTGGTGGTCGTTGGCTATCCGCCTGTTGCGGCCCAGCCAGAGGGGTTGGCCGTTCCCGCCGAAGATCATCCCGCGGAGCTCGGCGTTCGGGGTGAGCTGTTCCAAGACGCCGGGGGGCACCGGCCCCGCATCGAGTATCTCGGCAGACCCGCCGGGGTTGGTGCCGTCCAGCAGTCCCAGGTCGGCCAGGACGACCAGCGTCGTTTCAGCCCGGGCTTTGCCGCCGGGAAGCGGCTGGAGGCTCAAAGCATCCCGTCCGGTGATCAACTCGAAGAGAGCGTCGCCGCGCCGCTGCCGTACGGTGCGCACCTCCTCGGCCGGGGCGTCTCTTCGGATGTCGGCCCGCCACAGCTTGTCCGCGTGTTTTTCGATGGCCTGATGTATCTGTTCGTAGCGGACGGGATCCATCTCGGCGTACAAGACCCCCATCTCTTTCACGTCGTCCCAGCTCAGATGCGCCCTCCGGTCCTCCTTCTGCCGTTCCAGCAGCTCTTCGCCCCGGTCGGCGGAGCGGTCGTTGCGCCACTGCCGGGCCAGGAAGCGGAACCGGTCGGGGGAGGAGGCGGCTGCTTCCTCCAGCAGCTGCCGGTCGCCGTCCACCGTCTGGAGGTCCGCGCCCTCCGCCGCGTTGGCGGCCGCCAACGCGTGGTCGAGGGTCACCCTCCCGGCCTCCATCATGGCCTCGGTGTTGGGCATTTCCTCGAGGGCTTGGGAGACCTTGTTCACTTTTGCCGCTTCCCGGCCGGTCATGCCCATCCGGTCGCGGAGCACCCGCCCGGCGGCGGCCTTGCCCTGAGCCTCCCGCACCTGCCGCGACACGCCGCACTTGACCGAGGCCAGCATGGCGTCCACCCGTCTGACGGTTCCGGCCAGCAGGTCCAGCTCCGGCTCGGACAACCGCTGCCCGGCGCGGCGGGCAAGGTCGGCGGCCGCGGCTTCAGCCCGTCCGCAGACGGCGTGAAGGCTCTCGGCCCAGGCTTCGGAGGCTTCGGGGGCGGGTGCTTGTTGCATGATGATGGTCAGTGTACCGAGAGGCTGTGACAGATTTGGAACGAGATTCAGAACTTTGCAATATTCAAGATTATCTTAGATCGTCTACTATGATAATAAGAATCATTCTCACATCGAGTCCCTCGGCTCCCTCTGGGCCGCGATCGACAACCGACGTCCTGCGCCGCCCTTCTGAGCTGTCAGCCAAGACCGTCTACGTGTTATCCTCAGCGGAGATCACCCCGGCGGGCGGGCATCGCCGGACCCCGGCACCCGGGTCCGGTCACGAAGGGAGGAAGCATGCGAAGGCTGACAGTTCTGGGATTTGCGCTGGCGTTGGTTGCGGCGGCCTGCGGCGGAGAAGACGAACCGGCCCCCGCCGAGACCTCCGCCCCCGCCGCCGAGCCGGCTTCGACCACCGCCGTAGAGGTGGAGGAGTTCACGGCGGGTGAGTTGGGTGCGGTGGAGGTTGCTGCGGGTGAGATGATTCAGATTCGTTCGTTGAATGCGATTACGGGTGATGTGGCGTTTTTGGGTGTGCCCAATCAGCGGGCGGTGGAGTTGGCTGTTGCTGATTATGGGCCGGTGGCGGGCCGGGAGGTTTCTATCGGGGCGGGGTTGGATGATTTGTGTTCGTCTGAGGGGGGTCAGGCGGCGGCGCAGTCGATCGTGGCGGATCCGAGTGTGGTGGGGGTGATCGGTACTTCGTGTTCGGGGGCGGCGGTGGCGGCTTCGCCTTTGATTTCTGATGCGGGGTTGGTGATGATTTCGCCGTCGAATACGTCGCCGGCGTTGACTTCGGATTTGGCGGGCACGGCGGGTGATGCTTATCACGCGGGTTATTACCGGACGGCCCACAACGACCTCTACCAGGGCCGGGCGGTGGCTCTCTTCCTCCGCAACGAGCTCGGCCTCAACCGGGCGGCGGCTATTCATGACGGTGATCCGTATACGCAGGGTTTGGCTCAGGCTTTCCGGGATGCTTTCGAGGAGTTGGGCGGGACGGTGTCGGTGTTCACTGCGGTGAACAAGGGTGATACGGATATGACGGCGGTGTTGACGGAGGCGGCGGCGGGTGGTCCGCAGGCTATTTTCTTTCCGATTTTCATGCCGGAGGGGGGGTTCATCGTTCAGCAGGCGGGGGGTGTGTCGGGTCTGGAGGGGGTGACGCTCATAGCGGCTGATGGGTTGTTGACGGATAATTTCATGGAGCTGCCGGAGGCGGAGGGGGTGTATCTGTCGGGTCCTGATCTGCGTTACGGGGCGAACCGCAACAGCATCACAGACAAGACGGCTGATGATTTCTTGGCGGCGTATGAGGCGGCTCATGGGGAGGCGCCCTCGGCGGCCTTCTGGGCGCATTCCTACGACGCGGCGACCATGCTGCTGCGCGCCGTCGACCGGGTGGCGGTCGAGTCGGGCGGCACTGTCTACATCGACCGCCAACGCCTTCGGGACGAGCTGGACCAGACCGGCATGGACGGGATCATCGGCCGCATCGAATGCGACCGCTTCGGTGACTGCGGTGCCCAGCTGATCACGGTGGTGCAGAACAACGACTCCCGGGACGTGGAGGCGGGCAAGAACAACGTGGTCTTCAGCTTCGCCCCCGCCGTTCCGATGGTCACCGAGTTCACGGCGGGTGAGTTGGGTGCGGTGGAGGTTGCTGCGGGTGAGATGATTCAGATTCGTTCGTTGAATGCGATTACGGGTGATGTGGCGTTTTTGGGTGTGCCCAATCAGCGGGCGGTGGAGTTGGCTGTTGCTGATTATGGGCCGGTGGCGGGCCGGGAGGTTTCTATCGGGGCGGGGTTGGATGATTTGTGTTCGTCTGAGGGGGGTCAGGCGGCGGCGCAGTCGATCGTGGCGGATCCGAGTGTGGTGGGGGTGATCGGTACTTCGTGTTCGGGGGCGGCGGTGGCGGCTTCGCCTTTGATTTCTGATGCGGGGTTGGTGATGATTTCGCCGTCGAATACGTCGCCGGCGTTGACGTCGGATTTGGCGGGCACGGCGGGTGATGCTTATCACGCGGGTTATTACCGGACGGCCCACAACGACCTCTACCAGGGGGCGGCGGTGGCGCAGTTCGTGCGGGACGAGCTGGGCTTCGACACCGCGGCCGCTATTCATGACGGTGATCCTTATACGCAGGGTTTGGCTCAGGCTTTCCGGGATGCTTTCGAGGAGTTGGGCGGGACGGTGTCGGTGTTCACTGCGGTGAACAAGGGTGATACGGATATGACGGCGGTGTTGACGGAGGCGGCGGCGGGTGGTCCGCAGGCTATTTTCTTTCCGATTTTCATGCCGGAGGGGGGGTTCATCGTTCAGCAGGCGGGGAGTGTGTCGGGTCTGGAGGGGGTGACGCTCATAGCGGCTGATGGGTTGTTGACGGATAATTTCATGGAGCTGCCGGAGGCGGAGGGGGTGTATCTGTCGGGTCCTGATCTGCGTTACGGGGCGAACCGCAACAGCATCACAGACAAGACGGCTGATGATTTCTTGGCGGCGTATGAGGCGGCTCATGGGGAGGCGCCGTCGGCGGCGTTCTGGGCGCATTCCTACGACGCGGCGACCATGCTGCTGCGCGCCGTCGACCGGGTGGCGGTCGAATCGGGCGGCGTCCTCTACATCGACCGGGCGCGCCTCCGGGACGAGCTGAACCGCACCATCATCGACGGGATCATCGGCCGCATCGACTGCGACGCCTTCGGTGACTGCGGCGCCCAGCTGATCACGGTGGTCCAGAACGCCGACTCCCGGGACGTGGAAGCGGGCAAGAACAACGTGGTCTTCAGCTACTCCCCGTGAAGAACCCGATGACCTGACTGAACCCAGCCCACCGGGGCCCGGATGCCGTTGCGGGGCGGGGGCGTTTGATATAGTTGCCCTGTGACTGCTTCCGCCCTCCCCCCGGCGCACAAGCGGCGTACGGGGTGGGTAGATACGTTTCTCTGGTTCATCCGCATCGCCGCGCTCGTAGTGCTGGTGTGGGGCGCGGCGGGGACGGTGATACAAGGCGTCAACGGCGAGGGCCCCACCGGCGAGGCTTGGCGGGATCTGGTGGTGGCCGGCCTCGCCCAGGGCGCCATGTACGGCCTGATCGCCCTCGGTTACTCGATGGTCTACGGGGTGTTGGGCTTCATCAACTTCGCCCACGGGGAAGTGTTCATGGCCGGGGGGATGGTGGGCTTCTTCGTAGCCGACTACCTGTGGGAAATACGCTACTGGGAGACCAACTTCGTCCCGTCGATCCTCTTGGTGCTGGTCTGCTCCATCCTGTCCTCCACCCTGGTGGCGGTGATCGTGGAGCGGGTCGCCTACCGGCCGCTGCGGGGCGCCCCCCGCCTGATCCCCCTCATCACCTCCATCGGCATCTCGTTCTTCCTCCAATACACGTTCGCCGGCCTGTTCGGGGTGGCGGTCAAGAACTACCCCCCGCCCCCCGACTACATGCGCAGCCGCATCGGCGTCTTCGGCCTGCAGATCGAAGGCACCAAGCTGGCGGTGATCTTGGTGGGGGCGGCGGCCATGGCCGGCCTGTACCTGCTGGTGGAGAAGACCCGGATGGGCCGCTCGATCCGGGCGGTGGCCGAGGACAAGGAGATCGCCGCCCTGATGGGAATCAACGTGGACCGCACCATCGTCGCCACCTTCGCGGTGGGGGGGGCTATGGCGGGCGCAGCCGGCACCCTGTGGGCGCTGCTGTTCAGAGGGGTCTCGTTCATCACCGGTTTCCTTCCGGGGATCAAGGCTTTCACCGCGGCGGTGCTGGGCGGGGTGGGCAACCTGGCCGGGGCGATGACCGGCGGAGTGCTGCTGGGCTTGTTCGAAGGGGTCGTTCCGCAGCTGGTGCTGGCCGGTTTCGGCATTCCCGGCGTCTCCCAGCTCAAGGACGTGGTGGCCTTCACCGCGCTGGTGCTGGTGCTCATCTTCAAGCCGGGCGGCTTGTTCGGCGAGCGGCTGGCGGCCGAGGACCGGGCATGACCGAAGTCCGGGCGGCCGCCGTTCCCGAGGGCCCGACCGATCGAGGGCCGATATGACCGAGGGCCGGGCGGCCGCCTCCTTCGACTTTCGCCGGATGCTCCGCTGGGGTTGGGCGGCCGGCGGGGTTCCAGTGTTCACCGCCGCGGTGGGGATGCTGGAAGCTTTCGACGAACGCCTGCTCGTGTATCCGGTGCTCGGCCTCGGTTACCTGATGCTGCTCTGGTTCCTGCCCGTCGCCGGATACCAGGCCACCAACGCGCCGGTGTTGGAGGGCGCTCCTCCTCCTCCGCCCAAGGGTTTCCGCAATGCGGCGGCGGGGGCGGCGGCCGGGCTGATGGGCGGGGCGGCGCTGGTGGGGTTCACCGCCCTCGTCGGCGCCTTCGACATGCGGGATGTGTTCGTGTCTTTCTCGCCGCGGATGGTGGAGCTGTTGACCTGGGGGATGGGCTCCCCTTCCGGGCTGGTCTTCACCGCGCTGGCGCCGGCGGCGCTGGGGCTGGCGGGCGGCCTCATGCACCTGCTTCCCTCCTCTTGGCGCCGGCGGCTGACCCTGGCGGCGGTGTGGACGGTGTCGGCGGCCCTCCTCGAGCCGGTCGTCTCACAGGTGTTCCGGCAGATCCGGCTGGAGGCGGCGGCGGATGCGGTGTTCACCCAGCGGGCGCTGGAGTGGTGGGCCGCCCTGATCCTGGCGGCGGCGGTCTGCGCCTTGGCGGAGCGCGCCAAGGGAGCGGCGCCCAGGATGCGGGAGCGCCTGTTCGCGGCGGACGTCAAGCGGCGCACCCGCAACTCCGTCGTTCTGGCGGTGCTGGTGTTGGTGTTCCTCATCGTCCTCCCTCAGCTGCTCGGCAGCCTGCTCTCGGAGGTGCTGGCCAACGTCGGGTTGTTCCTGCTGATGGGTCTGGGCCTCAACATCGTGGTCGGCCTGGCGGGGATGCTGGACCTGGGTTACGTCGCCTTCTTCGCGGTCGGGGCCTACACCGTGGGGGTCTTGACCTCCCCCATCTCCCCCCGCTTCACTCTGGAATGGTCGTGGTGGGCGGCCCTCCCGGCGGCGGTCGTCATGTCGGCCTTGGCCGGTCTGCTGGTCGGCACTCCTGTGATCCGAATGCGGGGCGACTACCTGGCCATCGTTACCCTGGGCTTCGGGGAGATCGTCCGCATCCTGTTCCTGTCCGACTGGCTCTCCCACACCTTCGGGGGCGCCCAAGGGGTTCGGAACATCCCCGGAATACCGCTCGGCTTCACCACGGTGAGCGGGATCAGCCCCGAAGGGGTGCTCTACTTCGCCCTTTTCTTCGTTGCGCTGTCGGCCTGGATCTCCTGGTCCCTCCAGGAGTCGCGCATCGGGCGGGCGTGGACCGCCCTCCGAGAGGACGAAACGGTGGCCGAGGCCATGGGGATCAGCATCGTCAAGACCAAGCTGAACGCCTTCATCGTGGGGGCGGTCCTGGCCGGGTTCGCGGGCGCCCTGTTCGCCGCCAAGGTGGGTTCGGTGTTTCCCAGCTCGTTCGAGCTGCTGGTGTCGATCATCGTCCTGGTGGTGGTGATCGTGGGGGGCATGGGCAACATCACCGGGGTGGCGGTCGGGGCGGTGGTGCTGATCGGGGTGCTGGGCGGCCCCAACGTGCCGGGCCTCCTCCAGGAGTTCGGCGAGTACAAGCTGCTCATCTACGGAGCGCTCCTGATCTTCATGATGCTGCGGAAACCCGAAGGCTTGATGCCCAGCGTGCGGAGGTCCCGCGAGCTGCACAGCCACGAGCTGACCCAGGACGCCTGGCTCCAGAAGGGAGGGGTGTTCACCGGGGGGGCGGCGGCCCGGCAAGAGCGGGGAGAGGGTTGATGGCGCTGCTCGAAATACACGGTCTGCACAAGTCGTTCGGAGGTGTTCAGGCCTTGGCCGGGGTGAACCTGTCGGTCGAGGAGGGCGAGATCGTGTCGGTGATCGGGCCCAACGGGGCGGGGAAGACCTCGTTCTTCAACGCAGTGACCGGGCTCTTCCCGCCCGACCGGGGCGGCATCCTCTTCGAGGGGCGCAACATAGTGGGACTCGAATCCAGCGAGATAACCAGGGCCGGCATCGCCCGCACCTTCCAGAACGTGCGGCTCTTCCCCGACATGACGGTGCTGGAGAACGTGATGGTGGCCCAGCACTGCCGCACCAAGGCGGGCATCTTCCATGCGGTCCTGCGCACTCGGTTCATGCGCCGCGAGGAGAAGGAGATCGAAGCCAGAGCCAAGGAGGTGCTGTCGTTCTTCGGTTCGAGGCTGGTGGGTTACCGCTTCGACCAGCCCGCCATGTCGCTGTCCTACGCCAACCGGCGGCGTCTCGAGATAGCCCGCGCCATGGCCGCCCAGCCCAAGGTGCTGCTGCTCGACGAGCCGGTGGCGGGGATGAACCCCCGCGAGACGGCCGAGCTGACCGGGCTGATCCGCCGGCTGCGCGACGATCTGGGTTTCACGGTGGTGGTCATCGAACACGACATGGGGGTGGTCAGGGACGTGAGCGACCGGGTGGCGGTGCTCGACCACGGGGTGAAGATCGCCGAGGGTACGTATGAGGATGTGGCGTCCGACGAGCAGGTCATCGAGGCCTACCTGGGCCGTCCGGCGGGGGCGGACCGGTGAGCGGGGGGGAGGCGGCGGAAGCCCCGGTGTTGGAGTTCCGGGGTGTGCACACCCACTACGGACCGGTTCACGTCCTCAAGGACGTGAACATCTCCATACGTAAAGGGCAGATCGTGTGCCTGCTGGGCGGCAACGCCTCCGGCAAGACCACCACCCTCAAAACCGTCCTCGGCATGGTGGAACCCACCGCCGGGGAGGTGGCGGTCGCCGGCCGGACGGTCAATGGATGGCGCACCGCCGACATCGTGAAGCTGGGGGTGTCGATGGTTCCCGAGAACCGCCGCCTCTTCAAGCGCATGACCGTGAAGGAGAACCTGGAGATCGGCGCCTACCTGCGCTCCGGCGGCCTGTCCGCCGACTACGACCGGGTGCTGGAGATGTTTCCGCGGCTGAAGGAGCGGCTGGGTCAGCGGGCCGGCACCCTCTCGGGGGGCGAACAGCAGATGGCGGCGGTGGGCCGGGCGCTGATGGCCGACCCCAAGGTGCTGCTCATGGACGAGCCGTCGATGGGTCTGGCGCCGGTGCTGGTGGCCCAGAACTTCGAGCTGATCCAGCAGATCAACGAGGCCGGCGCCACGGTGTTCGTAGTGGAGCAGAACGCCAACATGGCCCTGTCGATCGCCGACTACGGATATGTGCTCCAGACCGGGCAGGTGGTGCTGGCCGACACCGCCGCCAACCTGTTGGCCAACCCCGACATGCGCCGCGCCTACTTGGGGGATGCTTGACACCCGCCGGGATATACTGAGGCCTGCCGAAGAAGGAGGCAAGGCCAATGGAAGCGAGGGTGTCGCCGCAATTCACCACCGCCGTGGTGTGCACCATATTTCTGGGGTTTTTGGGTATAGACAGGATGGTGATCGGCCGGGTCGGCCTGGGGATAGCGAAGCTGCTGTTGGGGTGGGCGACCTTGGGCGTCTGGGTGATCGTCGATGCGGTGCTCGTCTGCACGGGCAAGGCGGTCGACGGCGCCGGCAGGCCCCTCATCGAATACAAGTAGCAGGATCGGGCAGCAGGGATGAGCCGCGGTCGGCTTCTTCTGGCGGCGGCGGCCCTGTCGGCGGCCGCCTGCGCCGGCGGGGAGGAGGGCGCGCCCCCCGATGCGGCCGCTTCCCCCGTTTCCTCCGCTCCTGCGGCCGCCGCCGGGCCGCCGGAGGGCGTGCGGCTGCAGCCGGGGGAGAAGATCCGAATCCGATCCATGCATGTGGTCAGCGGCGACCTGGCCGGCCTGGGCATTCCCCACCACCGCATCTCGCAGATGGCGGTGGAGGACTACGGCCCGATCAGCGGCTGGGAAGTGGAGCTGGGCGAGGCGGTGGACAGCCTGTGCACGGCGGAGGGGGGAGCGGCGGCGGCCGAACAGGTGCTGGCCGGCCCTCCGGCGGCGGGGGTGCTGGGCACCTCCTGCTCTTCGGCGGCGGGCGCCGCCATGCCGCTGCTGTCGGAGGCCGGGTGGGCGATGGTCTCCTCGGGCAACACCTCCCCGGCCCTGACCTCCGATCTGGCGGGCTCGCCGGGCGCGGACCGGCGCCCCGGTTACTACCGGGTGTCGCACAACGATCTTCATCAGGGGTACGCCGTGGCCGAATTCGTCAACCACCAGCTGGGGTTGGGCTCCGCCGCGGTCATCCACGAGGGCGATTCATATTCGGAGGGCATGGCTGGCGCCTTCGCGGACGTGTTCACCCGGTTCGGGGGCGAGGTGACCGGATCCGCCCTGGCCGACGGCGATCCGGCGGACGTCGCCCCGCTGCTGGAGGAACTGGCGGCCGCCTCCCCGCAGGCGCTGTTCTTTCCGTACTACCCGCCGCGGGGCGACGCGTTCGTGCAGCAGGCGGAGGGGGTCGCGGGCTTGGCGGACACCGTCTTCGTGGGCTACGGGTCGGAGGCGGGCGGAGAGTTCGACCTTCCCGCCTCGAGGGTGCTGTATCTGTCCCTCCCGGATCAACGGTTCGAGGGCAACCGCAACGCCGCCACCGGCCTCACGTTCGACCAGCTGCGGGCGGACTACGAATCCCGTTACGGCGAGCCGCTGACCGCTCCTTTCGGGGCCCACGCCTACGACGCGGCGGTGATGCTGCTGCAGGCCGTCGAATCGGTCATGATCGAACAGGACGGGGTGCTGTTCATCGACCGGGCCGCGTTGCGGGCCGCCTTGTCCGCCGCCGAACTCGACGGGATCACCGGTCCGATCTCCTGCGACGCCTACGGGGACTGCGCCTCCGCCCGCATCATCCTGGTGGACGCCAGACTGTCCGGTTCCGGCGGCCTCATGGACAACATCGCTTTCTCCTACCAGCCCTGAGCGGCCGGTTGTCACACTCCCCTGATACCTTGTCGGGGACGCACACCGCAGCCGATCCGGATGCTGCGGTCATACAGAGGCCGCCCGCCCCGGAGGCGGGTTTCCATCCCGGCGCCGCCGGCGGGAAGCCCAAGCCCCCAAGGGCGCGCGGCCGGCCGAGCTGCGCCGAGGCGGGTCGGGCGCAGGGGGCCTCGACGCGCCCCCGGCGCCCGAAGACCGCGGTTCGGAGGCGGCGGGGGCGGGGCCCGGCGAAGCCGGGGAGCGGGCCGGAGAACGCGAAAAATGCCTTCGTCCGGCCGGCCTCGGCTCGGTTGATCCGCCTGCCGGCGCCTTCAGGCCGAGAGGCGCGGCGAAACAGCCTTCGGGCCGGGGCGGAGTAGAATGGGGCCGGCCCGCCGGGTTAGCTCAGTCGGTAGAGCGCTTCTCTTGTAAAGAAGTTGTCACCGGTTCGATTCCGGTACCCGGCTCCTGTCCGCCCGCGTAGCTCAGGGGATAGAGCAACCGCCTCCTAAGCGGTAGGCCGCAGGTTCGAATCCTGCCGCGGGCGCTTTCGACTGCGGCCGATGGATTCAGGGCCGGTTGCGCCGGTTCATCAGCCTGTACATTTCCCAGGCCCCTGAACCGGCGGAGTTCGACCCGCTGGCGAAACCCCGTCTCCCGTCGGTATCAGACGGTTTTCTTGCCGTATGCCCCGGGCCGGAAGGATGCGGCGCGTATTTCAATTCAGATTCAATGCCCGCCCGCTCTCGTGAAGGATCAGGGCGGGGCTTCAGGCCGCAGGCGGGCGGCCAGAGAGGGTATGTCTCGGAAGAACTTCGAGCGGGGCAGGGCTTCGTCCGCGCCCGCCCGCCCCGCCGCCTCCAGCGCTTCGGTGTTCACGTGGGGGCCGTAGGCGAGGCAGGGCAGATGCCTGGACGACGCCTCCGCGATCACCGCCAAGGCGGCCGGGTGCTCCAGGTCGACCAGGACGCCGTCCAGGGACGGGGGGAGGCCGGGCCCGGTCAGCTGCAGCGCATCCCAGCCGGCCCGATCCAGACCCGCTTCCAGCTTGGAGCGGTCGATGAGGTTGCGGGTGAGCAGCCCCGCCCGCCCCGGCGCCGCCCCGCTCATCCGGTGAACACCTGCACCACCATGAGGCCCATCGGCCCCTCGACGGCCGAGATGCCCACCCTGGTGAAAGCCGGGTCGAGCATCGCGGCGCGGTGGGGGGGCGAAGCCAGCAGCCCTTCGTGCACAGTGCTGACCGCAGGAGAGAGGGCCAGGTTCTCGCCCGCCGCCCGGAAGGGGATGCCTTCGGTCTTCAGCCGTTCGCCCACAGTCCCTGTAACCGGCGACAAGTGCGAGAAGTACCCTTCCTCGTACATCTCCCGCCCGTGGCGCCCGGCCACCGCCGCCAAGGCGTCCGACCAGGCCGCCGCCCCCTCTCCTTCCTCGATCCTGGCCATGTTGAGCAGGTCGAACAGTTCGACGGCGGCGTCGGGCCGGTCGACGAGGGCCGGGGCCTCCGCCGCCGGAATGTCCACCCGGTCTTCGCCGTCGACCACCACCCGCGAATCTCCGATGTACCGGGAGATGTTCACATAGGATTCGAGCAGCCGGTCGCCCAGCATCCGGCTGACCGCCGGAGCGGCCGCCGCCGCCCGCTCCTCCACCAGCCGGGCGGCGCGGGATTCGGCGAGGCGGCTCTCCATCCAGGGCGGCGGCGAAGGCACAGCCGCCGCCAGCAGGAGCAGCAGGGCGGCCGCGGCCGCGAACCCGGCGCCCGACAGCAGCGCCCCGGCGATCCGGTCTACGGGGCGGAAGGGGCCCAATAGCTCCGGCAGCCGCCTGGCCGCCAGGCTCCCCCCGGCGAGGATGACGAGGAAAACGGCCGCGGAGCTGATCCACCTCGAGGCCAGCGCGTCGGCGCCCGTCCAGGATTCCACCAGCCCGGCGCCGGCGGGGCCGGTGCGGTATCCCACCCAGAGCGCCGCGGCCAACACCGCCAAGCGGGCGGCCGACCGGATGAACCCGCGGCGGTAACCCATCAGCAGGGCGCCCAGCAGCGCCAGCCCCAGCAGCAGATCCAGCACCCGGGGGTCAGCTCCCGGGCGGACGGAGCGGGTCGGAGAGTTCGTCCGGGCGCCGCCCGGGCCCGCCGTCCGGCGGGGCGGACCGCGCTTCATCGGCGCCCCCGGCCCGCCCGTCGGCTTCTTCAGAGGCCGCCGCGGCGCCGCCTGCCTCGCTGCTGTCCGGCAGCTCCTCATAGCGCCCGCGCCGCAGCCGTTCCCGCAGAGATTCGGCTTCGTATTCCACCACGATGGCCTGCGCCGCCTGGTCCCAAGACTCGCCCAGCACCCGCGTGCGCCAGAAGTGCCCGATCACGATCTTCAGCACCGCGGTGACGGGCACGGCGATGAGCACCCCGAACACGCCTCCCAACGAACCCCCGGCCAGCAGGGACAGGATGATGGTGGCCGGATTCAGGTGAACCGCCACCCGCAGGATCATGGGGCTGACGAAGTGGTTGTCCAGCTGCTGAATGGCCAGGAACGCCGCCGCCACCCACAACGCCCGGATGGGGTCGCCCACCATCAGGGCGGTCGAGACCCCCAGGGCGCCCCCCACCCACGGCCCGATGAACGGGACGATGTTGAGCAGGCCCGCGATCATCCCCACGATCAGCCAGAAAGGCAGGTCGAGCAGGCGCAGGGCCAGGCTGGACAGCAGGCCGACGATGAGCGCCACCAGCAGCTGGCCGCGGATGAAGCCGCCCACCGCCTTCCCGATCTGGCGCGCCAGGTAGAAGGCCTCGGCCCGGTCGTCGGCGGGGACCATGCGGTTGGCGGCCCTCTTGAGGTTGGGGGCGTCCACCAGGATGTAGAAGGCCAACACCGGGGCCAGCAGCACCGCCACCGCCGTTTCCAGGACCCCCCGGGCGATTTCGGTCAGCTGGCCGAACCACCCGGAAGAGCCGATGTCCAAGTTGGAGAACCAGCTGCTCAAGTTGCCGGAAAGGTTCTCCAACCCCGGGACGCTGCTGAGGATGCTGAGCCGGTCGGTCAAGCCGGAGATGAAGTCAGTGGCGTTGTCGACTGCCCGGGGGAACTGTTCCACCAGGCCGGCGGTCTGGTCTCTGATGAGGGGGACGATCGCGGCGCCGATCATGATCAGCACCCCGCCCAGCAGGAGATAGGAGAGGCAGCCGCCCGCCGCCCTGGGCACCTTGATCCGCTCCAACCGGTCCACCACCGGATTGAACAGAAAGATGATGATCAACGCCAGGATGAGGGGGGGCCAGATGACCCTCAGCTGGATGATCAGCCAAACCAGCAGGGCCGCCACCGCGCAGACCCCCACGATGCTCCAAGCCGCCACGCCGGTGTGGCGCAGCCACTCGAAGCGCCTGCTTTCAGAGTGCTCTTCCAGGTTCATCCATGATCCTTCCTCGTCCGCCGCCGGCCCGTCCGGCTGTCAGCCGTTCTCCCGGCCGCCCTGCCTCCATTGTTCCACCGCCAGATCGGAATCGACGGCGGCTCTGATCAGATACCGGCCGCCGCCCTTGCCCGCATACCGCCGCCCGGCGGCGGTCATCTCCCAGCCCGGCCCCACCCTCCCCGGTCCGATCAGCTCCACGGCTGCGTCCCAGGGGACTTCCAGCGTCAGCCGCCCGCGGACGTCGACCGCAACCTCCCCGGACGGGCCGCCCAGGCGGACCCGTCCGCCTCCGGCCTGCACCCGGAGGGAGTCCAGCGCCGCTCCGGTCAGATCGGCGTCCAGGCGGGCGGCCCGCACCGTCAAAGTCCATCTCGGATAAGCGGAGATCGAGGTTACCCATCCGGCCGATCCGTACCATCCCGGATCGGGGCTTTCCCGCAGCCGGACGGCGGCTTCACCGTCGATCCACACCTCCGAGCTCAGGGCCGGGGCGGTGCGCCCGCCCGCCCGCAGGGGGGCCGCCTCGTAGAGCCGCGCGGCGGCGGCGTCCAGTTCCACCGCCCCGGTGGTTTCTATGTCCAGGGAGGCGGCGGCGGGCCCGTTCTCCACCGCTGGTCCGGCCAGGCCGCCCCCCGCCGACGGCAGCGCCCCCCACCCGGCCAGGTGCAGGCCCGCCCCGATGAACAGCCAGATCAGCAGGATGAGGGGGGCGGCCGCGGAGGGGCTGAGCCGGGCAGCCCGGCGGTGAGCCCTTGGGATGCGGCGCCGGATGAACAGCGGCCCGACGGTGAGTACCCACCCCGGCCAGAGCGAGGCGCAGTCGAGCAGGACGGCCCTCATCACCCAGCCCGCCTGCGCCGCCCCCGCCAGCCCCAGCGCCGCCAGCGCCAAAGCGGCCCAAGCGTATCCGGGCCGCAGCCGGCGCCGTTCGAGGGGGCGGCCCGGACGGAAGAAACCGGGTTCGGCGGCGCCGGAAGGTCCGATCACTCGAGGTGCGACGCCCCCAGCACCACGGTCAGATGGGCGCGGGGCGCATCGCCGGTGAAGGGTTCGACGTTGGCGTCGGGTAAGGCTTCCGCCAGCGCTTCCGCCTCTCTTTCGAACCCCTCCAGATACCACACGACAGAGGTTTCGAAGGGGGAGGGGTGGTTGTCGGGGCTCTCGGTGCGGTACCCGAGCTCGGACAGCTGCTCGGTCACCCGGCCGGCCAACCCGGCTGTTTGGGTGGAGTTGAGCACCAGCACGATTATCTGACCGGGTTCCCTCATGGGCGGCGGCCCTGCGGGAGGCAAGGTGGGGGCGGTGGAGGTAGTCGGCGCGGCGGGGGCGGCGGCGGTGGTCGATGCAGCAGCAGCGGTGGTGGTCGGCGCGGCGGCGGTGACGGCGGTGACGGCGGTTGCGGGGGCGGTCGGGGCGGTTGCCGCGGAGGTCTGCTCGGAGGCGGCGGGGGCCGGTTGCTCTCCGCCGCCGATCAGCAGACGCGCCGCGAAGACCAGCACGGAGACGGCGGCGGCCGCCAGCACGGCCCGCACCGCCAGGCGCATCAGGTCGCGCCGCAAGCGTCTCCGATCCTGGGAAGCGTGTCTTCCTGGCATCGAACACTCCTGTCTGCGGGCTGCGCGTAGAGGGCCGGCCGACAGGTTACGCCGCCGGCCTCTCGAACACCGCAGGAAGGGCCCGCCGCCCCTGCTCATCCGGCGGGCTGCCTATACCCGCCCTCTCAGTTCACCTTTCGGATAGACGCCTGCCGGTCGGGGGCGGCGGACGCCCGCAGCCGGCGAAGCCTTCTCACGGTCAGGGGATCGTAAGACAGGGCGGCCGGCTTGTCGAGCGCGGCCCTCAATGCGCGGTAATAAGCGGCGGCGCTGAATCCCAGCATATGGTGGATGTTGCGGTCCTTGGGGCCGGGCAGCCGCCACCATCCGCGTTCGAAATCCAGGACCTTCCGCTCCCGAGATGTGAGCATCATGCGCGCAGGATATTGCCTCGAGGGGGGTAATCGGGGTATTTACCCCGGCGCCCTGGAAAGGACGCCTGCCGCCGGAGCAGACGAGTAAGGTATCAGGTATGTAGACAGGTCATCTGGGACGGCAGCCGGGGGCGCGAGCGGGAGCAACTCGATGGACAGCAAGGTATTCCAAAGCGTCGGGGTGGGCTTCGACCGAGCGGCGTTGGCCGATCTGCTCACCTTGTCGCGCCTGTTGTCGGTTCCTTTGCTCGTCTGGGTGACAGCCTCCCGCAGCCTCAACACGGTCATGATATTGGTGGGCTTGGCCTGGTGCAGCGACTACTTCGACGGGCGGCTGGCCCGGTCGGCCGAGCGGAAGACCCGCCTCAGCCAATGGGACCTGCGGGCCGATCTCTGGTTGGCGGCCGGGCTGGGGGCGGGCATGGGCATGGCCGGGTATTTCTCGTGGTGGGTGATCGCTCCCCTGGCCGGTTTGGTGTTCTTGGGGCCGATGGTGTTCACCAATCCGTCTCCGATGATGGTGGGGCTGGCGTGCCTCTACAGCATGTTCCTTTGGACGCTGGTCAGCCGGGGGGGTTGGTGGTGGCTCCCGGCCCTGTACCTGCTGGTTCTGCTGACAGCCGACTGGGAGAGGTTCAAAGGGGTGATAATGCCCGCCCTGTGGCGCAGTCTGTCGGCTCTGATTCCGGGGGAGCGCTTCAGGACGGAGAGCATGGTGCTGGACGACTGGGTCCGCCGCTCCAGATGATCATGGGGCCCCGTAAGCGAGGGCCTTCCGGACGGCCGCCGCGCTATCCGTTCAAAGCGGCCACCGCCTCGGCCAGCTCTTCCAGCCCCAAGACGTTGTTGCCGGCGATCATCCGATCCATGTAGGGGAGGGCGGCCGCCAGCCCCCGGGCGAGCGGGCGGAACTTCGGGTCTCCCGCCAAGGGGTTCACCCATACCACGGCGCGGGCTTGGCGGGACAGGCGCTGCATGGCCCGGGCCAGCAGCTCCGGTTCACCTCGTTCCAGGCCGTCGGAGCAGATGATCGCCACCGCCCCTCGGTTGAAGCGGTGCTTGCCCCACCTGGTTGCGTAGGCGCTCAGCGATTCTCCGATCCGGGTGCCGCCGTTCCAGTCCACCACCCGTTCCGCCGCTTCCTCGAGGGCCGCGTCGGGGTTGCGCACCCGCAGGGCGTCGGTGAGGCGGGTCAGGCGGGTGCCGAAGCAGAAGACCTCCACCCGCCGGGAGGCGCGGCTCATCCCGTAGGAGAACTGCACCAGGGCGCGCGAGAAGCCGGCCATCGACCCCGAAACGTCGACGATCAACACCACCGGGCGGGGGCGTTCCACCCGCCGCCTTCGGTGCAGCTCCGCCAGATCACCCCCGCTGCGGAGAGAGCGCCGGACGCTGCGCCGCAGGTCGATGCCCCGCCCCCTCGGCGCGGGCCGGGTGCGGCGGCTGCGCCGCAGCGGAGGGCGCAGGGAAGGGAGCAGCCGGGCGAGGCGACGGAACTCCTCCTCCGTCCACTGGTCGAAGTTCTTGGTGCGCAGCACCTCGTCGCTCGACGCCTTGGGGCCGCCGGCGCCCGGAACATCCTCATCTCCGGCCTCGAGGAACCCTATCTCCCGGCTATGGGCGCCCAGAGCAACGGCCTCCGGGTCCTCCCCGCCCCCTTCGGCGGAGGCGAACTGCAGCCGGGGCGGCGCGGGTTCGTTCTCCGACCCCATGAAGAAATCGTCGAAGGCGGCGTCGTAGACGGCCAGGTCGTGCGCTCGGTTGACCAAGGTGATGCGCCCCGCCCAGTAGAGGTCCGCAACATCCGCCGGCCCCAGGTCCGCCGCCGCCCTCACATAGGACAGCACCTGCCCGCACCCCGCGTTCACCCCCCGCTCCCGCAGCATCCGCCCGAACCGCACCAGCTCGCCGGCCGGCGCCGCTTCATGCGCTGCTCGAAGTTCACTCATTGAGATGCAGAATAGGAACTCGACGCGTCCCGCACGAGAGGGGCACCGGCTCTACGGCTGCCAGGGATGCGGTTGCGTCGAGCCCGGCTCTATATTCCGCACATCCCTTCGCACTCAGAGCTGAATCCGGCTGGGGCCGGAATGGACAGGTCGGCTTCTTCCAGCGGCGTGCGGGAGCGGTGCAGATAAGGCGCGCCCAGCACCCGGCTGCCGGCTCGTCCGTTGCGCAGCGCCCTGTCCACCTCCACTGCATCCGCAAACAGCTCCGGCCGGTTCTCCTTCATATCGGCCCACACCTCGTTGGAATGGTAGGGGCAACCTATGCATGCGCTGCGGGGGAGGGTCCGCCCGGGATAGTGGAAGGCGAACCATCCCTTCAGCTGCATGCGGGTGAAACCCCGCTTCACGAGCGGATACTCATTCACTACATATTCGTGCAGCGGCGGCTTCATCCGTTCCGCTTCGTCGGCGCTGATGCCCAGCCACATGTCCACCTGAACGTCCTTGGGCGCCCGCGCCCTCGGTTCGAGTCCAAGCCGCCGGCGTATCTCCTGGTAGATGGGTTTCAGCTTGTAGTGATGTGTGCATTGCCGTTTCAGCACCGAGGGGGACCCGTCGGGATTTACTACGTAGCAGGGGATGCCCAGAAACGTGTATCCGTCCGCACTGCGGTCCGACAGCAGGTCGTCGCGCAGATTGCCCGCCGACACTCTGACCACTTCATACGAGAGCTGCGACTGCAGCCATTCCAGGTGATCGTACACCTCGGGAGGTTCCCATCCGGTGTCGGCGAACACCGCGAAGTCCGGCTTCTCCAGCTCGTATTCCTCTTTTTCGCACATCAGGGCCAGCACCGAAGACTGCACCCCGGCGCCCAGGCTGAGCACCTTCATCTTCTTCGGATTGCGCACCGCCCCCCGGTTGCTCGCATTGGCCGGATCCGACAGCACCTGCGAGGCCGTTTGCTGGAACATCCCCCGCAGCTCGGACTGCGGAATCACTCCCAGCAGGCGGGTGCCCGCGCCCAGGTTTATGTGCTTGGCGATGGCCTCGAAGCCTGTCTTGTTGGCGCCGGCCGCTTCCTTCATGGACAGCCGCACGAACTCGGCCAGCACCGGACGTTCCCACAGCACCGGGTAGTAGATGATGGTATGGAACCGCTGCGGGTGTTCGGAGAAATGCCGCACCGCCTCCTCACCGCTGAAAACCCCTCCGGAGCCGCGGGCGGCCCGGTCGGACAGATGCGCCAGCCACCAGAGGCGGGCTGGGATGTTCATGTAGTGGGGCCTTTTCCCCGACTCGTAGAACCAGTGCGACTGGACCCATTTGGTCAGGGCTTCACGGGACTCCCGTGTTTTTGGAGTGGGCGGAAACCGATCCAGTGTGAACCGGTGGCACCAGAAGTGCGAGGCCCACGCCCAGACCAACGGGTCGTCGGCCGCGGCGGGGGTCATTCCTTCCAGGCTCTGGTAGAAATCCCAGGCCTGCCGGTCTGCCCGGGGCAGGGTGCGTTTCTTCTGCTTCAGCTCATCGTCCACCCGGAGCCGGACGGGGCGGGCCAGCCGAACGCCGGGGGCGGGTTCGCAGAAGCTATCTCCGCCCAGATGCGCCTCGAAGTCAGCCTCCGGATCCGTCCACAGCTCGGGATTCGTCTTGGACAGACCGAGCAGCCTGTTGTATGCGGCCCGGGTCAGCCTATGGAAAGGTTCCGAGGCCGTCGTCATATCGGCGCCTCCCAATCATCGTCGGGCATCAGCTGATCCACCAGCTGCGCCAATGGGTGTTTCAGAAGAGACTGCGCCCACTTCAGGGCGTCCCCGGCCAGGTCTGTATTGTCCGGAGGGGCTCCGTCCAGCTTGTCCAGGGCGGTGCGCACCGATTCCGCCCAGCGCTTGCCCCGGTGTTTGTCCAAGTTGCGCACCGCTTCTACCAGCGCCGGCAGGTAGAGGGCGGAAGCCAAGAGAGGTTCGTGGATTCCGCCCATGACCTCTTGGAGCTGGCGGTGGTCTTCCGGGGACACCTCTATCTTGATTCGGTCCGATTCCAGGTCCACAGCGAACCGCCCCCTGCCCGGTAGGAAGTTCACCTCTACCAGGTCCACCACTGACCGGGGGCTGATCTCGGGAGGGGCTATCTTGATTTCGTTTGCCTCCGCCAGCCTCCCGCCGCAGCCGGGTGTGAAGGACCGGTTGTCCGGCAAACGGTATTCAGGGTGGTAGTGGTCCCCGATGCTCCAAGGGCCGCCGCGGGTGTCCACCACGAAGGGAGACAAGATTATCTGCCGGTTGTCGGAGAAATCGGCGGCGGGCAAACTGATCAGATGCTCGGATTCGCCGGGTGCGGCGGTGACGGTTTCTCGGTACAGTACCTGCGGCTGCGACACTCCCACCGCGTAGCAAGCCCGCCCGTCCGCCGTTGCTTCCAGCAGCTCGGTGCATTCCAGCCGGTGCCGCAGAGGGATCAGCCACTCGCCGGCCGCCTCTGAGATCTCGCTCGCCACGGTTACGGCGTAGGAACACTCCGGATGGTCGTCGGTCAGCGGCGACAACACCGGATAGGGATACGAGAAGGAGCGGGGCGGTCTCATTGCGTCAGAGCGATTCCACTATATATGCGGGCGCGGCCGTCAGCACCTTCACCGACGGTTCGTCTACCTCGATTCGCACTGCCGCCCTCTGACCGCGGCCGGCGGCGGGCGCCAGAGACAAGACCGCCGCTCCCTCGACCGCCTCGGCGCCGTTCACAGTTTCTTTCCCCATGACGACCTGCGCCGCCGTGATATGCAGGGGCTTTTCCCGCCGCCGTTTGTCGCCCTGCGGCCGGATCACCACCCTGACCCGGTCTGCGGCCTCGTTGCTTTCGACGTCGAACGAGACCACTATCTCCGCTCCGGAGGCGGACACCACCCGCGGCCGCCGCAACGCGGGAGGGCGGTGGGGGGCGGAGACATCGGTGTTTTCCTTCAGGACGTCTCCAGGACCTTCGGCATCGGCCTTGGGAGTATCAGGCGGGTCGGGCGGTGGATCCACCGGTTCGTCCTCCATAGTTCCTTCGCCCTCCGGGTCTATCTCGGCCTCTGTGCTCTCGGGATCAGGGTTCCGGTAGTTGGGCGGCTGCAAGGGGGACTCGAGGATGCTCCTCTGCCGGCCCGATCCGGAAGGCATCACATCGGGCAGCAGATGCCTCAGCGAGTCCACATTGACGATCTCCGTTTTCTCCGCCCCGAGCTTGCTGTTGATCAGATCTCTCAGGTTCCTTCGATAGTTCTGGAACATGGTCTTCATCTTCTTCAGCTCGTTCGGAGGGCAGCTGCGTTCGAGGTCGTATCCGTTGTGGGCGGGGTTCTCCAATCCCCGCAGCCACTTGTCCGAGTCGAGCGCCGGCTCGATCAGCATCGTGAACGGCGGCCATCCGGTGCTGCCCCTGACGCAGAACGGGTTGTACCTGTGGTCGGTGGCGTCGGTTATGAGCATGCCGTGGCGGTTGATCACCGCAACCCCCTTGGAAGAGCCTTCGCCGTGAGGGTAGATCTTCAAACTCACCTCCGTAGCGAGACCGTTGGTAAGATCCACTGGGAAGGGCTCGGGAAGGCGGTGGTCAACCGGTTCGATCTGCACCAGCGACTCATAGAATTTCTTGCGGGGGCTTTCCGGGAACCGATGGTCCAAGGTCTGGTAGTCGACCACCGCCCCCGGATCGTTGTCTTGCCGGGTCTCCACCACGAGCTTCTGTCGGTGGATGGCGGCGAAGAAGTTCTCGGCGGCGGCGGCCGCTACTTGATTCTGCCAATCCTGCGGAGGTTCCCATCCCAGCACGAAGAAGCCGGAGCTGCCCGGTTCGTCGAGCCGGAATGCGTCAGGGATTTCCCGCCCTTTCAACGGCTGCCGGCCCGGTTTGCGCCAGAACCCGATATGTTGCAACATATCACCGTTTACAGGGTCGGGGTGGGTGACCAGCCTGGACTTGCCGGTTGCCTTCTCCACCCTTCCCCCTTCCTGCAGATTGACGTACAAGGTAGAATATATGATGGTTCTGATACCAGAGAGGGCAAACAGAGCTGTTTTGCCTATGCCGAATGAGCCGCCTGGATTGGTAGTATGCTTGACCGCCCCGCCTTCAATATCTACCAGGGCTTCCCAGTTCTTTTCAAGCAGACCGGTAACGCCTGTCTCAGTTATCTTCAGACACGGTATCAGCTTCTCCTCGAGCATACGGACGCCGCTCTCCATCCAGCGTGCCTTATCTAGGTTGGAATACCCGGTTCCTTTCAGATATTCCCAGCTCTCTTGGAGGTGATTTGCAAGTCCTGCTCTCTCTCTCTCTCTCTCTCGCCCGCCGAAGTCTTTTGTATCTATATAGGTATGCTCGAAAACCACTTTGACCGGGTTCCCGCGGTCAGGAGCGGCGTTGTCCAGCGAGTTCTGTATCACCTCGCGGACAGCATTTGGGAGCGGGCTGCCCTTGAAGTGCTCTATGGCGGCGTCGGCGGCGGCAAACATCGGCCCCTCTCCCGTGGGGGCGAATATCCAGTCTGCGGCGGAAGGTGCTCTCATCGCCGAACAGCATAGCGTTCCTGATCGGTCTGCGAAATCCAGGCGGACGGCCTCTGCCTCGGGTGCGTTCGGCTGCGGTCGTCAGGCGCCGTCCAGGATTTCGTCTAGGCGGGTGCGGACGGCGGCCAGGTCGTCGTGGTCTTTGATGACCGCGCCCAGGCCGGAGTCGAAGTTGCCGGGGGTTATACGGTCTTCGCCGAGGCGGTGGAGGGCGCGGGACCAGCTGATGGTCTCGGCGGCGCCGGGCTGTTTGATCAGATCCAGGCGGCTGCGCAGGTTGGACACCGCCTGCGCCGCGCTGCGGGCCAGGCGTTCGGGCACCTCCGGGGCGCGGGCGGCCACTATCTCGATCTCTCGTTCCAGGCTGGGGAAGTCGATCCAGTGGTAGAGGCAGCGGCGCTTGAGGGCGTCGTGCAGCTCGCGGGTGCGGTTGGAGGTGATGATCACCGCCGGGGGGCGGGGGGCCGCCACGGGGCCGATCTCGGGGATCGAAATCTGGAAGTCGGAGAGTATCTCCAGCAGGAAAGCCTCGAACTCGTCGTCGGCCCGGTCGATCTCGTCGATCAGCAGCACGCAGTCCGCCCCCCGCCGGACCGCCCTCAGCAGGGGCCGCTCCACCAGGAAGCGCTCCGCGAACAGGTCGTCCGTCTCGCCGGCGTCCGCCCCGCCCGCTCTCCGCAGGTGGAGAAGCTGGCGCGGGTAGTCCCATTCGTAGAGGGCCTGGTTGGCGTCGATGCCCTCGTAGCACTGGAGGCGGACCAGCTCCGCCCCCAGCCCTCCGGCCAGCGCCTTGGCCGCCTCGGTCTTGCCGACTCCGGCCTCTCCTTCCAGCAGGAGGGGCTGGGGCAGGACGAGCGACAGGTACAGGGCGGTCGAGAGGCCCCGGTCGGCCAGGTAGGCTTGACCTGCCAGCATCTGGGTTATGTCCTCGATGCCGCCGGTGAAACCGCCGGAGGGCGGGCGGCTCGTCATGGCCCGGTTACGTATTCAAGGGCGCTCGAAGACGGCGGCGATGCCTTGGCCGCCGCCGATGCACATCGTTACTATGCCTCGGCGGCCGCCGGTCCGTTCGAGGGCGTGCAGCAGCTTGATGGCGAGGATCGCCCCGGTCGCCCCCACCGGGTGGCCCAAGGCGATGGCGCCTCCCGATATGTTGGTCTTGTCGGGGTCGAGTCCGGCGTCGCGGATGACCGCCACCGCTTGGGCGGCGAAGGCCTCGTTGAGCTCGATCAGGTCGATGTCGTCGAGGGTGAGGCCGGCCTTGTCGAGCACGGCCGGGACGGCCAGCGCCGGGGCGTAACCCATGACTTCCGGTTCGATGCCCGACACCGCCCAGGCCCTCAGGCGCAGGCGGGGGGTGAGGCCGCGGGCTTCGGCCATCCGCTCGCTCATCAGCACCACCGCCGCCGCTCCGTCGTTGATCCCCGACGAGTTGCCGGCGGTCACGGTGCCGTCCTTCACGAACACGGGCCGCAGGCGCGCCAGGCTCTCCTCGGTGGTGCCGGGCCTTGGGTGTTCGTCCACCAAGAACGGCGCCTTCCCGGGGCGTTCGACCCCCACGATCTCTTCCGCGAAGTGCCCGTCTTCGATGGCGGCTACCGCCCGGCGCTGGCTCTCGGCGGCGAACCGGTCTTGCTCCCGGCGGCTGACGTTGTACCGCTCCGCCACCTTCTCCGCCGTCGACCCCATCGGGTAGTTGCCGAACGGGTCGGTGACCAGCGACAGGGTGCCGTCGATGACCTTGCGGGGGCCGAGCTTCCAGCCGTCTCGCGCCTGGTAGTCGAGGAAGGGTTGGCGGCTCATGCTCTCGTTGCCTCCGGCCACCACGATGTCGGCCTCTCCCAGCATGATCTGCTGGGCCCCGGTGATGACGGCCTGGAGGCCCGACGAACAGAGTCGGTTGACGTTCATGGCGGTGGAGGCGGCGGGAAGGCCGGCTTCCAGCGCGCAGCGGCGGGCGTTGTAGGCGTCTGCGCCCACCTGCCCGATCTGGCCCATCACCACCTCGTCCACCTCGCCCGCCTCCACCCCGGCCCGGCGGATGGACTCCTCGATGGTTGCGGCGCCCAGCTGGTGGGCTTCGACGCCGCTCAGCGAACCTCCATAGGTCCCGACGGCGGTGCGGGCCGCTCCCACGACGGCCACGGGGCTTGAATCGACCATGCTGTTCCTCCTCGTTCGCGCGGTCTGCCTGCAAAATAGCCGCGACGCGCAGAGAAGGGGGCGGCGGGCGCGGAATTGCCGGGAAGGGCTTGGTTCAGACGATCTTGGATTCGATCGCGGGCCAATATTCCCGCTGCACCGCGGCAGCCTCTTCGATCAGGTGGGGGCCGCTCACCTCGACCTTTCGCGCCCCGCTGTCGAGCACGTTGCGGCACCCCACCCCTTTCATGGTGGCGTTGAGGGGGTTGGCGCCGGTTATCTCCAGCAGATCCAGCTCCGACATCCCGTAGACCATACGGTTGATGCCCCCCCAGTACATGGCGCCGCTGCACATGGCGCAGGGTTCGCAGCTGGTGTAAAGGGATGCGGAGGCGATCTGTTCGGGTTCCAGGTTCATGACCGCCATGTTGACCAGGTTGGTCTCGGCGTGGTTGAGGGGGTTCCGCCCCGTGAGGCTGGTGTTCTCCGCCTCCAGCAGGACGCCGCCGTCCGCGTCCGCCAACAGGGCCCCGAAGGGCATGTTTCCGTTGGCGACCGCTTGGGCGGAGAGCTCGACGGCCCGCCTCAACAGTCGTTCGTCCGCAGCGTTCAGCTCGGTCATCTCCCGGCGGAGGTTAGCAGACTGAGCACGCAAGGCGCCGTGATCGGGGTGCGGGTGATCTCGCCGGCTCCGTATTCGGCCAGCGCCTCTTCCACCGCGGCGGCGACGGCGGGCGCCGGGCCGATGATGCCGGCCTCGCCCGCCCCCTTGGCCCCCCAGGGCATCGCCGGGGCCGGCGACTCGAAGTGCCGGACGGTCATCGGGGGTATCTCCGCCGCGGTCGGCAGGCGGTAGTCGAGGAAGGAGGTCGAGAGGGGGTTGCCCGCCTCGTCGTAGTGGATCTGTTCGAGGAGGGCGCCGCCTATTCCCTGGGCGATTCCCCCGACGACCTGCCCTCTGACTATCTGAGGGTTGATCACCGTTCCGCAGTCGTGGGCGACGATGTATTCGAGCAGCCTGACCCGGCCGGTCTCGGTGTCGACCGATGCGACCGCCGCGTGGCCGGCGTTGGTGTAGGTGGCGGCGGCGTTGACCCGTCCGTACTCGTCGGGCGTGTGTTCGACGCCGGGAGGATCGTAGGAGGCGGTTGCCTCCATGCCGGGTTCCACCCCCGCGGGCAGGTCGATGGTCCGGATGTTGGCCGCGGTGGCCACCCGCTCCCATGAGACCGACGCTCCGGGGCTGCCCCGCACCGTGAAGGCGCCGCTGTGGACCTCGATGTCGTCCGGGGCGGCCTCGAGCAGATGGGCGGCGATCCGGACGGCCTTTCCCAACAGCTCGCCGGCGGCTTTGCGCAGGGCGCCCGAGGCGACGTTGGTGCTGCGGCTGCCCCAGCTGCCCAGCCCGTAGGGGGTGCGGTCGGTGTCCCCCATCACGATCCTCACCCGGCCGGGGAGGACCCCGAGCGACTCCGCGGCGAGGGTCGTGAGCATGGACTCCAGACCCTGGCCGGAAGCGGAGACGCCGACCGATACGACCGCCGTCCCGTCGGGGTTCACCCTGACGGTGCAGGCGTCGTGGGAGGTCCAGTGCCCGGTGGTCATGAAGTAGGTGGGGGTGACCCCTTCGATGTAGTTGACGACGCCCGACCCCACCCGGAGATGCGGCCGGTCCGCCAGCCGGGTCCGCCAGTATTCGAGGCGCTCGGCGGCCAGCCGGGCGGTTTCCTCGAAGGCCTCGCGGTGGCTTCCCGAGTCGACCACCGCTCCGGCCGAGGTGGTGTAGGGCAGGTCCTCCTGGCCGATGAGGTTGCGGCGGCGGATCTCGTTGCGGTCGAGGCCCAGCCGGGCGGCCGCCTTGTCCATGAGGCGTTCGATCGCGAAGGCGGCCTCCGGGATGCCGAAGCCCCGGTAGGCGCCGACCGGGGTCTTGTTGGTGGCCGCCCCCAGCACCCCGACCGACTGGTGCGGGATGCGGTACGGGCCGGTGATGTGCCCCACCGCGGTGAAGGCGGGCGAGAAGCCGTAGGGGTACATCTCGGCGGCGCCGAGGTCCTGTACGGCCATGCCGCGCACCGCCCGGAAGCGGCCGTCCGGGCCGACCGCCGCCTCTAGATGGTTGTTTCCAAGGTTCTAGTGGTCGTATGCGATGAGGGAACGGGCGGGGCCGGGTTGTTGGGTGGTTTCGTTGTGCCAGATGACAGCGGTGAGAGCAAGCAGCCGTTGGACGACGCGTACAGCGACGCCGGGTAGGGTGCGTCCGCCGTGGCGGTTGAGGCCGAGCTGGTTTTTGAGGGTCTGGATGATCGATTCGATGGTTTGACGGAAGGGCTGTAGGAATTTCTGGTGGGGTCGGGGTTGTTCTGTTTTGAGTTGAGGGCGGATGAGGGTGATCCCGGCTTGGTCGAGGTGCTGCTCGAAGCTGGTTCTTCGGTAGCCTTTGTCGGCGATGAGGGTCTGCCCGGGGCGGGCGGGGCCGCGGCGGGAGATCATGTCGAGGCAGATGTCGCGTTCGTCTGCTGTGGCGGGAGCCAGTGCGTAGGTGATGGGCAGGCCGGAGGGCGCGGCGATGAGGTGGAGGCGGAGACCCCAGAAGTACCGGTGGTGGGACGCTGTGTAGCCGTAGGCGGCGTATCCGGCCAGGTCGGAGCGTTGTTGGGTTTGGCGGCTGGTTCCGCATTCTACGGGGGTGGAGTCGACCAGCCAGACGCCGCCGCCGGGATGGGGTCATCCGGGCGAGATGGGCGGTGATGTGTTGGAGGAGGTGGTGGCTGCGGCGGAGGCGTTTGTTGTATCCGGCTCGTTGGGGGATGTTGGGGAACCAGGGGCGGAGGTGTGTTCGGGCGTAGCGGATGAACCGGGCTTCGGAGTCGTATCCGAGGAGGGATTGCAGCACAGCGAGGGTGGCCAGTTCGGCGTCGGACAGTTTCGGGGCGATGCCTACTTTGGGCCGGGGCGGCGTCCAGTGGGGGTTTTCGGCTATGAGGTCGTCGATGGTTGTGTAGAGTGCAGTCGCGAGGGTGTCCAGATCCGGGTTCATTCCAGGCCTCCAAGGTCAGGGGTTTTCACCCCGGATCATGGACACTCCCACCGCCGATCTGTGGTATTTCCCCACCTCACCCCTTGGAACTACTCATCTAGGTCGAGCACCAGATCCCGGGCGTGGCAGGTTGCCGTCAGATGCTCCCGGCGGTCCTCGATCCACCGCACCGGCCTCCCCAGCCGCATGGCCAGCCACGGGACCGTTACCTCCTCCGGGTAGAACTCCGCCTTCACGCCGAAGCCCCCGCCCACGTCGGGAACGACCACCCTGATGTCCGCTTCGTCGAGCGGGAGGCAGTAGGAGAGCATCGTCCGGGCGATGTGCGGGAACTGGGTGGAGGTCCACACCGTCAGGCGGCCCTCCCGGTACTCGGCCGCCGTCCCCCGGGTCTCGATCGGCACCCCGGTGTGGCGCCCGGTTTCGTAACGGCCCGCCACCGTTATGACCCCATCCTCCGCCCGCTCGAACTCGGCGGCCGCGTCGGGGTTGGAGACGGGGAAGTCGATGACGATGTTGTCCGGCCATTCCGGATACAGGCGCGGCGCGTCCGGGGCCAGCGCCTGTTCCACGGAGACTACGGGGGGAAGGGGGTCGAGCTCGACGGACAGCAGGTCGACCGCGTCTTCGGCGAGGTAGCGGTCGGCGGCGGCCACCGCCGCGATCGGCGCCCCCGCGTACCGGACCCGTTCCCGGGCCAGCGGGAAGACGCCGACCGGACGGGCGTACTCGTCGAAGTCCGGGAAGGGCGAGACGTCCGTCATGTCCTCGGCGGTGAACACCCCGGCCACTCCGGGCGCCCCCGCCGCCTGGGCCGGGTCCACCCGTCCGATCAGAGCGTGGGGGAGGGGGCTGCGGTAGAAGGCCGCCTCCAGCATTCCGGGCAGCCTCACGTCGGCCGCGAACCGCCCCTTCCCGGCGAGGAGCCGGTCGTCCTCGACCCGGGCGGCGCGGGCCCCGATGTAGGAAGGCCGGTCGGTCATGCGCCCCGCCCCGGCCGCCCCCAGGCCGCCTCGACCGCGTCGACGATGCCCTCGTAGCCGGTGCATCGGCACAGGTTTCCGGACAGCAGCTCCCGGATGCTCTCTCGGTCGGGGCAGTCGTCCGGGTCTGCGGCCCACAGCGTCATCAGAAAACCGGAGGTGCAGAAGCCGCACTGCAGGCCGTGGTGGTCCTTGAAGGCCTGCTGAAGCGGGTTGAGCCCCGAGTCGGGCGTTATACCCTCCACGGTCGTCAACTCGGCTCCGTCGGCTTGGACGGCCAGCATGATGCAGGAGCGGACCGGCAGGCCGTTCATCAGCAGCGTGCAGGCGCCGCACACTCCTTGTTCACAGCCGACGCGGACGCCGGCCAAGCCGAGATCCTCGCGCAGGAAGTCCGCCAGCAGCTTCCGGCAGTCCACGGTCCGCTCCACCGGGCGGCCGTTCACCGTTGCCGCCACCGTCAGGCGGTCGACGGGGCGCGGGGCGGGCTTCATGCGGCCATCTCGGCGAGGGCGCGCCGGACCAGCACCCCGGATATCCGGGCCCGGTAGGCGGTGTCGGCGTGTACGTCCTCGTTGTCGGCCCGGGCGACGCTGACGGTCAGCTCCGCCGCCGCCTCGAGCAGATTCTCGGTGATCTCCCTCCCGGCCAGGAGATACTCCACCTCGGTCAGGCGCTGGGGGGCGCCCCCCGCCCCGAACAGCGCCAGAGAAACCTCCGCCGCCGCCCCGTCCGGGGAGGCCGCGAGGCGGCCCGCCGCCCCGGCGACGGCGAAGTCCCCCGAACGGGGCGCCTCCTCGACCACCGCCGCCGCTCCGGCGCGGACGGGGAAACGCACCTCGGTGAGGATTTCGTCCTGCTCCAGGGCGGTGGTGAAAGGGCCCAGGAAGAAACGGTCGGCGCCTATCACCCGTTCGCCCGCGGTAGACCGGGCGGCCATCTCCGCCTCGAGGGCCACCGCGGCGGCGGGAAGCTCCGCGGCCGGATCGGCGTGGGCGATGCTGCCGGCCACCGTTCCCCGGGTCCGATTCTGAAGGTGGCCCACCAAGGGCAGGGCCTTCGCCAGCAGCGGACAGGCGCGGGCCGCCTCCTCCGAGCGTTCGACCTCATGCTGGGTTACCGCCGCTCCGATCCGCAGCATTTCGTCCTCGACCTTCATCAGCCGCAGTTCCTCTATCGAGGCGATGTCGATCAGCGCCTCGGGCCGGGCCAGCCGGAAGTTGAGGAGCGGGATCAGGCTCTGGCCGCCCGCCAGCACCCGGGCCGTTCCTTCGTGCTCGGCGAGCAGCGCGAGCGCTTCGTCGAGGGTTTCGGGGCGGGCGTATCTGAAGGGCGGGGGCTTCATGGCTGGTGGATGCCGGGCCCGGCCGCCCGACCGCCCTCCTTTCCGGGACGGTGCCAGAATAACCCCGCCAGCCGAGGAGAAGAGAAGATGAGTATGAGCGGGCAACCGGAGTGGCGGCGCGCCCGGGCGAGCCGGTTCCGGCCGGACGGGGTGATCGGTACGCCCTTCCACGGACGGACGGCCCAGAGGAGCGGGACGCCTTGGTACTTCAACTGGGACCTCCATCATGTGGTCGACGTATACGACGACTTCCATGCAGAACTGCAGGCCGTCAGGACCAACGTTGCGATGGGCGACATGTCGCCGCTGTGCAAGATCCTGATCGAGGGGCCGGACGCCGGGCGGTTGGTGGACCGGCTGATCACGAGGCGGGCCGAGGAGCTGGAGGCGGGGGGCGTCTTCTACACCCCCTGGTGCAGCCATGACGGGAAGGTGGTGTCGGACGGGTTGGTGTTCCGCACCGGCGAGAGTTCCTACCTCTTCACCGGGGACCCTTCCGGCGAGTGGTTCCGTCAGAACGCGGAGGGCTTCGACGCAGCGGTTACAGACCGGACCGAGGACTTCGGCATCCTCGCCGTTCAGGGGCCGCGCTCGCGCCAGGTGATGGAAGCCGCGACCGGGGTGGACGGGTTCAGCCTCGGGTTCTCCCGGCTGGGCCGCTTCGAGATCGGAGGGGTGGAGGTGGACGCCGCTCGGCAGGGATTCACCGGTGAGCACGGGTACGAGGTACTTACCCCCGCCGGCGCCGGGGACCTGATCTGGGATGCGGTGGCGGAAGCGGGCGAGCCCTTCGGCATCCGGCCCTGCGGGGAATGGGCCATCGACGTCGCCAGGGTGGAGGCCGGCCTGCTCATTCCCGGCCCCGACTACGCCAACGCCGGCCCCGACGTCTCCGGATCGCACACCGTCTCCGCCTCCGACCCCGACTTCCGTTCATCTCCCTTCGAGCTGGGTATGGGCCGGTTCGTCGACCTCTCCAAAGAGGCTTTCGCGGGCCGGGAGGCGCTGGCGTCGGAGCAGGAGGCGGGCGGGCCGCCCCGCACCCTGGCCGGGTTGGACATCGACTGGCGGGCCGTCGTCGAGGCGCATTTGGAGAGGGGCGTTGCGCCCAACGTCTCGCCGCGGGTCGAATGGGCCGCCAAACCGGTGCGCGCGGGCGGGCGCCCGGCCGGGCGGGCCTCGAGCATCACCTGGGGGCCGACCGCAGGGAAGCTGATCGGCTTCGGCCATCTCCTGCGTCATCTGGGAGAACCCGGGAGCCGGGTGGAGGTGGTCTGGGAGATTCCCGGGACCGGGGACTCCATCGAGACCCCCGCCGAGGTGACAGGGCTTCCTTTCATCGAACTTTCGCGGGTCTGAAGCTGTTGCCCGCTCTGAGTTCCGGGGTGTTAGATTCTATCTATATTCACCCTACTGGGCGGACAGGGAGGAGAATCAGATGCGGCGAATTCAGCCATCTTTGATCGCGCTTGCGGGCTTGGCGCTGGTTGCGGCGGCCTGCGGCGGCGGGGAGACGACCACCACCGCGGCGGCCCCAGCGACCACTGCGGCAACGGTGACCACTGCGCCGGCGGCTGCCGAGGAGGCCCCCGAGACCACGGCGGCGGCGCCGGAGACCACCGTTGCGGCGGCGGAAGAGGAAGCGGGGCCGGTGCGCATGGCCTTCATATACGACGGCCAAGCCGACGACGGAGGATGGAACCAGGCCTACGAATCCGGCCGCCGGTACGTGGAGGCCCAGATGGGCGACCGGGTGGAGACCACCTTCGTGGAGGACGTGTCGCCCGGTTCCGAAACCCAGGCGCAGCTCGAAGACTTCGCCGAACAGGGATACGACTTCGTCATCTGCACCACCTACTGCCAGGACGATTTCTTCGAGGTCACCCCCAACTACCCCGATACGAAATTCCTGTCGTGGGCCGGTTGGTCGCTGGACGAGGAGGTGGGCAACGTCGGGCACTACGACGCCGCCACCGAGGACGGGCGGTACCTGGACGGCTTGGCCGCGGGCAGCCAGCCCGGAGTGGAGATGATCGGGTACGTGGCCGGCTTCGCCATCGAAGAGGTCGTGCGGGGGCTCAACATCTTCACCAAGGCCGCCCGGGAGCTGAACCCGGACGTCGAGGTTCGGGTGGTCTGGATCAACAGCTGGTTCGACCCTCCGGCCGAACAGCAGGCCGCGCAGACGCTGGTCGACCTGGGCGCCGATCTGTTGGCCGCCGAGGTCAACGCCCCGGCGGTGGCCGGCGTGGCGGAGGAGGCCGGGATCCCCTACGTGCACTACGGGGTGGACGGCAGCCCGACCGGCACGGGCATCGCCCCCAACTCCTGGCTGTCCGGCTTCACCTTCAACTGGGGCCCCTACTTCTTGGCGCAGGCGGAGGCGGAGGCGGCCGGAACCTGGGAACCGGCCATTTTCTACGGCGGTTTCAAGGACGACATGATCGACATGGCGCCTTTCGGGGCGGGGGTGTCCGCCGAGACGCGGGCGCTGATCGACGAGCGCCGCGCCGCGATCGTAGGCGGCGATTTCGACTACTTCGCGGGTCCGATCACCGACAACCAGGGCAACGTCGTCGTTCCAGAGGGGGGAACGGTTGCCTGGGTCGACCGCACCGCGTGCTGCCAGTGGCTCATCGAGGGCGTGATCGGGGAGATCCCCTCGGGCTGATGCGCAGAACCCGATAGGGGCGGCGTCGGCGGCGAAGGATGCCGGTCGAAACCTCAGACGGGCGGTCTCAGGGCGAGGCCGCCCGCCTGAGGTCGGTAACGAAGAGCTTCTACGGCCAGAAGGCCAACGACGAAGTGGACTTCGACCTGCGGTGGGGCGAGATACATGCGCTTCTCGGGGAGAACGGGGCCGGCAAATCGACCCTCTGCTCGATCCTGGCGGGCCTCTATCAACCCGACCGCGGGGAGGTCCGCCTCGACGGCAGGCCGGCGGCGCTCCGGTCACCCCACCACGCCCTGGAATACGGGGTGGGCATGGTCTATCAGCACTTCCGGCTGGTGGAGCGGTTCACCGTGGCGGAGAACCTCTCGCTGGGCCACCCGGACACCAGGGCCGTCCTTTCCCGCCGGGCTCTCGAGCGGCAGGTGTCGGAGCTGGGCCGGCGGTACGGGCTGGAGGCGCCGCCGGAGGCGGGGGTCTGGCAGCTGTCCGTAGGCGAGCAGCAGCGGGTGGAGATACTCAAGCTGCTGCACCGGGGGGTGCGGATTCTCATCCTGGATGAACCGACCGCCGTGCTGACCCCCCAGGAAGCCCGCGGCCTGTTCTCCACCATGCGGGCCCTGGCGGACGAGGGGCGGGCGATCGTCTTCGTCTCGCACAAGTTGGACGAGGTGATGGAGGTGTCCGACCGGGTGACCGTGCTGCGGGGCGGCCGCACGGCGGGGTCGATGGACGTCTCCGATGCGGATCCGGCCGGTTTGGCGAGGATGATGGTCGGCCGCGAGCTGACGGTTTCCGACCGGCCCAAGGCGGAGGCGGGGGCGCCGGTGCTGTCCATCTCCGGCCTCACCGCCGAGGGCGACCGGGGCGTAGACGCGGTGCGGGGAGTCGACCTCGAGGTCAGAGCCTCCCAGATCGTGGGGGTGGCCGGAGTGTCCGGGAACGGACAGCGGGAGCTGGCCGAAGCGGTGGCGGGCCTGCGCCGGGTGAAGAGCGGCCAGATCTTTCTCGGAGGGGTGGACATCACCCGCGCTGCGCCCCGGCAGCGGATCCGGCTGGGGATCGGCTTCGTCCCCGAAGACCGAATGCATACCGGCATGGCGGGCGGGCTGCCCCTTCCCGCCAACCTGGCCCTCAAGTCCTACCGCCGGCCCCCCCTCTCCAAGGGGCCGCTGCTGTCTCGGCGCGCCATGGACCGCCAAGCCCGCATCCTGGAGCAGCGCTTCGACATCCGGGGGGTGCGGCGGGGGCTGCCCACCAGCCTGCTCTCCGGCGGCAACATCCAGCGGGCCATCCTGGCGCGGGAGCTGTCGGGGCGGCCCAAGGCGCTGGTGGCGGCCGCCCCCACCCGGGGCTTGGACGTGGCCGCCATCCAGGCCATCCGGCAGCTGCTGCTTGAAGAACGGGAGGCGGGCACCGCAATTCTCATGATCTCGGAGGATCTCGAGGAGATCATGGACCTGGCGGACGAGATCGCGGTGCTCTACGAGGGCAGGATCATGGGCCGGCTGAAACCGGAGCAGGCGGCTCCCGAGGTCCTGGGGATGTTGATGGCGGGCCGCTCCGAGGAGCGGTCGTGAACCTTTCTCTGGGCGGCCGCGAGATCGTCGTCGAACGGCGCCCGCTCCCGCCGCTGTGGGTGCGGGCGGCGGCGCCCACCCTCTCGATCGGCTTCGGCCTGCTGCTCGGCGCGGTGATCATATGGGCCGCGGGCCAGGATCCGGTCCTCGCCTACACGGAGATGATCAAGAAGGGGTTCGGGGGCCGGCTGCCGTTGATCGGGACGCTGGTGATCGCCGCCCCGCTCATCCTGACCGGCTTGGCCGCCGTGACCGCCTTCCGGATGAAGATATGGAACATCGGCGCCGAGGGCCAGCTCATCATGGGCGCCGTGGCTGCGTCCGGGGCGGGCCTGTGGATCGGAGACCGGGCCGGCGGCCTGGCGGGCGTCGTCCTCGTGCTGGCGGCGGGGGCGGCGGCGGGGGCGCTGTGGGCGGGGCTGGCCGCCCTGCCCCGGGCCTATCTCAACACCGACGAGGTCATATCGACCCTGATGCTCAACTTCGTGGCGTTGAACATCATGAACTATCTGATCTTCAGCTCGTACAGCTACTGGCGGAACGTCGAGCGGACCACCTTTCCCAGCGGCCGCTTCATCGACGAATCCCTCCAACTGCCCCGCCTGACCGGCCGCCTGCATATAGGTTTGTTCATCGCGGTTGCGGCGGCGGCGGCGCTGTGGTGGGCGCTCCGCTCCACGAGGTGGGGGTTCGAGGTGCAGGTGACCGGCGACTCGCCCCGGGCGGCCCGCTATGCGGGCATGCGCGTGGACCGCAAGATACTCTCGGTCCTGATGGTCTCCGGCGCCCTGGCCGGCCTGGCGGGAGGGATCGAGGTGGGCGGGGTGCTGCACAGCCTGGATCCGCGGGCGCTCAGCCTGGGGGTGGGCTTCACCGGGATCGTGGTCGCGGCCCTGGCCCGGCTGTCGCCCCTCGGTGTGGTTCCGGTGGCGGTCTTCGTGGCGAGCATCACCAATGCGGGGCCCGGCCTGCAGTCGATCGGGGTCTCCTCGGAGGTGGTGCTGCTGCTCGAGGGGATCTTGTTCCTCTGCATAGTGGCCGGGGAGTGGTTCCTCCGCAACACCCTCCGTCTTCGATCGGCGGCCGGGGAAGCGGCGGGGGCGGCGTGAACGAGGAGGTCCTCCTGCTCTCGATCGCCTCCGCGGTGGTGATCGGCACGCCGATCCTACTGGCCGGGCTGGGCGAGATGTTCACCGAGCATTCGGGGGTGATGAACCTCGGCATCGAGGGCATGATGCTCGGCGGCGGGGTGGTGGGCTTCTGGGTGAGCGTCCACCACGCCTCCCTTCCGCTGGCGATGGCGGCGGGGGCGGCCGCGGGCGCCCTGTTCGCGCTGATCCACGCCTTCCTGGCCGTCAGCCTCCGGGTGAATCAGATCGTGTCCGGCCTGGCGCTGGTGATCGCCGGAGGGGGCTTCGCCGCCTTCATCGGCAGCCTGAACGATTCGGCCCTCACCTACGGGCGGCCCCTCTCGTCGTTCGAGCCGGTGTTCGGAGAGCGGATGAGGGAGCTGCCGGCGGCGGGGCCGCTGATCTTCGGCCACGATTGGGTGGTCTACCTGTCGTGGGTCTTGGTCGCGGCGTCGGCTTTCTGGCTCTTCCGCACCAGGTGGGGCTTGGCGCTGCGGGCGGTCGGCGAGGATCCCGCGGCCGCCGACACCGCCGGGATATCGGTGGCGGCGACCCGGTACATATACACGATGCTCGGCGGCGCCGGGGCGGGCTTCGGCGGCGCCTACCTGCTGGCCGGGGTCTTCAGGAACTACCAGCACGGCATCACGGCCGGTCTGGGCTGGATCGCCTTCGCCCTGGTGATCTTCGCCGGGTGGCGGCCTTGGCGGGCGCTGGTGGCCGCCTATGTTTTCGGGGCGCTCCGCAATCTGGGTTTCTCGCTGCAGATCATCGGGGTCGACATTCCGGCGGACGCGCTGAACGCGCTTCCCTTCGTGCTGACCATCGCGGCGCTCATCATCATCTCCGCCCGCCCGGCCGCCGCCCGCCGCTACAGCGCGCCCTCCGCCTTGGCGGTTCCGTATTCCCGGGAGAGCCGCTGAGCCCGGCGAGAGCCGCAGACGGGGGAGTCCGTTCAGGCCTCGTCGGCGCCGTCGGCGATCTCTTTGAGCCAGCGGCGGTACTCGACCGCCACCCGATCCGAACCCTTGATCTGCACTTCGGCGGACAGGTCCATGGGGAGCTCCTCCGGGCGCTGCGACTGCACGATGGGGAGATCCTGGCCGATCACCAAGGCGTTGAACTCGAGCATGTCGCGGTCGGTCTTCTCGTCGAGGGAGTAGTCGCGGCCCATGAAGGTGAAGCACCGGCTGGTCTTGGGGCCGGTGGGGCAGACCGAGAAGAACAGCAGATACCGCTGATCCAAAGCCGGTATCCGCTGGTCGAGGAGGATCGTGTTGGGCATGAACAGCCGGTAGTCGATCTGGACGTCCACCGGCCCGCCGCCTGATCCGAGTCCCTTGTTCTTGCCGGAGTCGGGCGGTTCCGCCATGTGCGGATGGTCGAAACGCAGTTCGTGCCCCGCCCGCTCTATTCCGTGGTCGGGCACTTCGGGTTGGTTGCGGTCTCCGAGGACTCCGTCGTGGACCCAGGCGAAGTGGGCGAAGTCGACGTAGTTCTCGATCCGCCGGGGCATGGAGCAGTTCCAGTCGTAGGAAGGGACTTCGACGATGCGGAAGGCGGGGTCGCGGCGGTGGGGGAATTCAGGGAGCGGGTGTCTGGGCCGGCCCAGGCAGACCCAGATGAGTCCGGCCGCTTCGGCGGCCCGGTAGCGGGTGAGCCGGGCCCGGGGCGGGATGCGGGTTCCGAAGCGGGAGGGGATTTCGGTGCATGTTCCGTCGGGGCCGTATTTCCAGCCGTGGTAGGCGCAGCGGAGGGAATCGTCTTCGATCCAGCCGAGGGAGAGGGCGGTTCCCCGGTGTACGCAGAGGTCGCGGAAGGCCTGGACCCGGCCGCCGAGGCGGGTGATGACGATCTGTTCGCCCAGCAAGAGGGCGGGGAGGGGTTTGTCGTCTGCGAGCTGCGAGGCGTAGGCGACGGGGTGCCAGTAGCTGCGGAGGGCCCGGTAGAGCCGTTCTTCGGCGGGGCGGTCGAATCGGATCTCCTCCTCGGCGACCGTGTACTCGTCCGCGGCGGTCATAACCCCTCCTCTGCCCTCCTGTCGCTGAATAGTTTGCCCCCCGCCGCCCAGTCGTCGGCGCCGATGTCGTGGAACACCACCGTTACCAGGTCCTTGGGCGAGCCTTGGTGATGGTGCACCACGTGGCGGGCGATGCTGTCGGCCACCTCGTCGGCGAGGCGGCGTTTGGCGGCGCGCAGGTCGCCTTCGACCAAGTCGTACATGAAATGGATGTGGGCGACCGGCATCGAAACTCCTTACCCGGATCCGGGGCGGGATCTCTCCCTGATATGTTACTTCAGCATGGATGCGAGGGGCGCGGCCGCGGCGCCGTCCGGGCAGCCGGTGCGCTGCGATCTCCTGCTCGAGGGCGGGACGGTCATCACCCTCGACCCCTCCCGGCCGATCATCGAGGGCGGCTTCGCGGCGGTCGCAGACGGCCGGATCGCGGCCGTGGGCCCCGGTGAGGAAGCCGCCGGTTTCCTGGCCGAACGGGTGATCTCCTGCCGGGGCCTCCTGGTGATGCCCGGCCTGGTCGACTGCCACACCCACCTCTTCCAATCGTTGGGGCGCACCCTGGGCGAGGGGCTGGCGGGCTGGGAATGGTTGGGCCGGTTCATGTGGCCTTACGCCGCGCAGATCACGCCGGAGGAGAGCAGGGCGGCGGTCTACCTGGGGGCGGTGGAGGCGGCCCTGGCGGGGACGACCGCCCTGTTGGACCATCACTACGGGCGCACCGATCCGGCCTCGACCCTGGCGGCCGCGGAGGCCGTCGAAGAGGTGGGGCTGCGGGGGGCGGTGGCGAGGGGGGCGGCGGGCCCCTACACCCCTTTGGCCGAGCGCCAGGGGCTGCCCCGGTACGCCTTCCCGCTCAGCGCCGAGGAAGAGCTGGAGATGACCGAAGCATGCATCAGGGAGCGCCCGCCCGGATCGAAGGTGGCGGTGTGGCCCGGTCCGATCAACGCGGTCTACACGGACCAGGATCTCCTGGCGGCCGCGGCGGAGCTGGCCCGGTCGCACGGGGCCGGTTGGCACACCCATCTCAGCGCGCCCCGGAGCGATCCCGAGGTGTACCGGGAGGCCTACGGGGTCCGGCCGGCCGTGTGGCTGCGGGACAACGGGCTGCTGGGCCCCGGCGCCGTGCTCGCCCACGCCGCCTGGCTGGACGAGGAGGAGATCGAGGCGGTCGGATCGACCGGCGCCGCGGTGGTGCACTGCCCGGTGTCGAACCAGTACGTGCCCTACGGGGTGATGCCCATGCGCCGCCTGCGGGAGGCGGGGGCGGCCGTCGCCCTGGGGACCGACGGTTCGACCTGCGGCCACCGCCAGGATCTGTTCGAGAACATGAAGATGCTGGTGCTCATGCACCGGTTGGCCGAGCTGGACCCCGGCGCTTCGGAGGCGGGGGAGGCGCTGGAGCTGGCCACCCGGGGCGGAGCGGCCGCCCTCGGCCTCGACGCCGGCCGGCTGGCGCCGGGGGCTTTGGCCGACGTGATCGCGGTCGACGCCGGCCGCCCCCATCTGACTCCGGTGCACGATCCGGTCGCGGCCTTGGTCTACGCCGCCCGCGGCAGCGACGTAACGCTGAGCATCGTCGGCGGCCGGATCGTGGTGGAGGACGGCCGGTGCGTCCTGGTCGACCAAGACGAGGTGATGGCCGAAGCCCGAGGCCGGGCCCGCGACCTCACCGCCAGGATCGGCCTTCGTCGCTGAAGACCGCCGGGCCGATTCCTGACGGCGAACCCGGTCGAACCCCGTCAGAAGACCGGCTGCTCCGCCGGCCGCCTTCCCGCCTCGGCGCCCCGCCGCCGCCCTCGGCTCTCCCCGCCGTCGCCGGTCGTGAAGGCGCTCGCGTGCACGACGGCCCCGTCGAGGGTCAGCACCTGGCCGACCATCCACCGATCCGTCAGATGCCGCTCGACTCCGAGGTCGATGCCCGGGGTTTCTTCGGCCGGCCCCCCGAGGCGGTTGACCATGTGCAGCGCCCGGCCCGCCGAGGGTCTGCCGTCTGCGGCCGGCTGCTCCGCCAGGTAGGAACGGATCAACCCGCTCCAATGAACCTTCAGCAGCTCCGGGGAGCCGAACAGGTCGACCGCCGCCATGCGCCTGCCGTGCGCCACGGCCAAACCGCACTGGCCGGGCAGCGGCCCCCGCCGGGCGAGCTCTTGGTCGGCCTCGGCGAGGCGCCGGTCGCGCTGCAGGTGCTGGTCGGCTTCCCTGACGGCGCTGGTGGCGGACCGGACCTGCCTCTGGGCGAGCTCGCGGTCGATGCTCGCCCAGACGGCGCCTTGGTCGCTTCGGCGCCCGGCCTGCATCGAGACCGCTTCGGCCACCGAGTAGTTCTTGGCCAGGCGGGTCCGCCGGGGTGTGAAGGCGCGGCCCCGGTCGAAGCGCCGGCGGCCGCCCCACCGCCCCCGCTCCAGGCAGGAGACCGGGATCTCGACTTTGGCGGAGGGGGCGATCAGGACGCTGACATTCAGCACCCGGTCCTGCAGGCCGCCCACCAGCTGCTCGCCCTCCGGGGCGAGGATCGGCCGGTCGGTCGGATTCGAAACCAAGAGGGAGGGAACCGTCGGGCCGGGAAGCTCGTCGAAGACCAGGCCCGCTTCCTTGCCGGAGGAGATATCCGGCAGATCGTTGCCCGGCAGGTAGACCGGGAAGAAAGATACGCCGAGGCGGGTGATGGGCCGTCCGACCGCCGCCCGCTCCAGCACCGGAACCGGGGGGCTGGCTTCTTTCCCGGCGGCCCCCCGGAACCGCTGCTGCCCGCGTCGGCTGCGCCCGATGTCGTCGTCGTCGTTCATGTTGTCTCCTTTCCGGGGGCCGGGGCGAGGAGGCTCCCGCCTGTTGCGGCCCAGTTATTTACATTTCGATAACAACCATACACGGTTTATGTCATAAACACAACAACAAGACCTGTTCCCCGTCGGCAAGGCTGTCTGCGGGGCGGCGGGCAGGGAGGGCGGGCCGCCTCAGGTAGCATGAGGAACATGGCTTCAATAACCGTTGAGGACGATGAACCCGGCCCCGTAGACGAGAAGGAGGTGGCCGCCGCGCTCGGTGCCGCCCTCAGGACGCTGCGGAAGACGCACGGCCTGACCCTTCGGCAGCTGGCCGAACGCTGCGGCCTCTCCCAGCCCTTCCTGAGCCAGATCGAGAACGGCAAGGCCATGCCCAGCCTGACCGCCCTCCACCATGTGGCCCGGGCCCTGGGAACCACCGCCCACGAGCTGCTCCAGCCGCAGGCGGAGGCCGAGGTGAGCCTGGTCCGCCGCCGCCAGGGAAGCGCCTACCAGCTGGCCGAGGGCGCCACGATCCGTTTCCTGACCAGCCGGAGCGCCCGCCGGCTCGAGCCCAACGAAGTCGAGTACGAGCCGGGCGTCCGCATCGAGAACACCGGCCATGCGGGCGAGGAGGCCATCTACATCTTGGAAGGGCGGCTGACAGTCGAGATCGAGGGCTTCGGACGTACAGAGCTGGAGCGGGGCGACGCCTACCTCTACCCGGCCGCCATCCCCCATGTCCTGTCCACGGACGAAAGCCGGGCCTGCCGGTTTCTGATCATCACCTCGCCCCCCTCGTTCTGACCGATGTGGGCGGACAGGGGCGGCCCCGGCGGGGGCAGGGGCGTGGAGTACAACGAGGTCGGCCCCGGCTACTTCGAGAAGCGCGGGCTGAAGCGCTTCGCCGGGGCGGCGTCGCTCTGGGCGCTGGGGGTGGGGGCGGTCATCTCCGGGGACTTCTTCGGCTGGAACTTCGGGCTGGCGGCGGGCGGCTTCGGCGGCCTGGCCGTTGCCACGGGCGTCGTGGCGCTGATGTACCTCGGCATCTGCTATTCGATCGCCGAGATGTCGCCCGCCCTGCCCCACACCGGCGGGGCCTATTCGTTCGGGCGGACGGCGATGGGGCCGTGGGGCGGCCTCATCACCGGACTGGCCGAGAACATCGAGTACATCCTCACCCCGGCCGTGATCGTGGTGGGGATCGGCGGCTACATAGGAGCTGTGTTCAACGACCTGTTCGGGATCGCCGTACCCGCTCCGGTCTGGTGGCTGGTCTTCTACGTCCTGTTCGTAGGGCTCAACATCGCCGGGGTGGAGGCGGCCTTCCGGTTCACCGTCTTCATCACCTTGTTGTCCTTGGCGATCCTGGCGGTGTTCTGGATCGGCGCCGTTCCGCATTTCAGCTGGGAGGCGGCTTTGAACATCGAACCCGAAGCCGGCAACTCCCGCTTCCTGCCCTTCGGTTGGGCCGGCGCCGCCCAGGCCGCGCCCTTCGCCATCTGGTTCTACCTCGCCATCGAACAGCTGCCGCTGGCCGCCGAAGAGTCCCGCAACCCCCAGCGGGACATGCCCAAGGCGATGCTCTGGGGGATCCTCACGTTGATCGTTGCTTCTGCCCTGACCTTGTTCCTGAACGCCGGCATCGCGCCGGGGTCGGCGGAGGTGGGGCGCTCCGACGAGCCGCTCTTCCTGGCTTTCGAGACCATCTTCGGCGGCGGCGCCGGGGCTTCGCTGCTGGCCCTGGCGGCGGTGGCCGGGCTGGTGGCTAGCTTCCACACCATCATCTACGCCTACGGCCGCAACATATATTCATTGTCGCGCTCGGGCTATTTCCCCAAGTGGCTTTCGGTAACCCTGCCCCGCCGCAAGACCCCGCACCGGGCGTTGATCGCGGGCGCGGTGATCGGCTACGGCGCCGCCCTGCTGATCGAGTTCGGGAGTGACTGGTTCGGCCCCGATGTTCCGGTGGGCGCGGTGTTGCTGAACATGGCGGTCTTCGGGGCGGTCATCGCCTACATGATGCAGATGATCGCCTTCGTGCGGCTGCGCATCCGGTTCCCGGCCATCGAGCGGCCCTACGTGAGTCCGCTGGGCAATGCGGGGGCGGTCGCGGCGGCGGTGATCGCCTTCGCCGTCCTGTGCTTCCTCTTCCTGAACCCCGACTACCGCCTGGGCGTCTACGGCTGCGCCGTCTGGTTCGCGGCGGGCTTGATCCACTTCGCGGTCAGCGGGCGCAAGAAGCTGGTGTTCTCCCCGGAGGAGAAGTTCGCGATGGAGAACACCCCGCCGCCGCCGTCACCCGCTGAAGCCCCCGAAAGCTAGCCCCGCTTATTCATATCCACGCGGGCCGGGCCGGGCGCCGTTCCGCAGGGGCTCGAAGGCCGGGGTTCAGAGGTCAGACGGCGTGTTCGTAGACCGCGGTTTCGAAGGCCAGGTATCCGTTCAGCGAAGCGGGGTCGACGAATGGGAACACCTGGGAGGCCCAGAAACCGCCCACGCCGTTGCGCCGGTCGATCCAGTAGTAGAGGTTGGCCAGCCCCGCCCAGGCCAGCGAACCGGCCGGGCGTCCGGTGGGGGCGTCCTCCTCGTTGATCATGAAGGTCAGACCCCACGTCTTGGGCATGCCGGGGAAGAACTCGACGTCGTTGGTCAGCCTCCGGACGACCCCGGGCAGGGCCTTGATCTTCATGCCGCCTTCCAAGCCGTTCTGCGACGCCATCTCCACGGTTTCCTTCTGGAGCACCGGCCCCTCCGGCCCCATCCCGTCGTTCAGCCACATGCGGATGAACCTGGAGTAGTCCTCGACGGTCGAATACAGGCCGTGTCCGCCCATATGAACTTCCGGATCGGGCGGCAGCTCGAATCCCAGCGGCTTGAGCGACCCGTCGCGGCGGCGCTGGTGGACGTCGGCCAGGCGGCTGCGCATGCCGCCTTCGAGGGTGAACGAGGTGGATTCCATGCCCAGCGGCTCGAAGATGCGCTCCGCCATCACCTCCCCCAGCCGCTGGCCGGCAACGCCCTCTACCACCAGGCCCGCCCAGTCGAGGCCGGCGCCGTATTCCCACGCGTCGCCCGGATCGAACAGCAGAGGCGTGTTGAGGGACTCCATCGAGGCGGTGATCACGCCCGGCTTGCCGTGTTCCCGAACCAGGCGGTTGTACTGCTCGTTGAACATGTCGTAGGCGAAGCCCGCCGTGTGGAGCAGGAGCATCCTGGCGGTTATGTCCCGCTTGGGGGGGCGGAGCATCGGATCGCCGCCGCTGTCGAATCCCTCCAGCACCTGCAGGCCGCCGATGGCCGGGGTGTAGTTCTTGGCGGGCGCATCCAGATCCAGGCGGCCGTCCTCCGCCAGCTGCAGGCAGACGGCGCCGGTGACCGCCTTGGTGGTGGAGAACACGGCGCACACCGTGTCGGTGGTCATCTTCTCGCCGCCGCCCAGCACCCGTTCGCCGGCCGCCCCCCGGTAGATGTCCCCGCTGCGGTCGGTGGCCGCCGCCGCCGCCCCCGGCGCCCTCGGATCGGAGGAGACCGCAGCCTCGAGCGCCGCGTCCGCCGCCGCCCTCAAACCGCTGCCTCTCATCTGAGGAATCCTCTCGCCGGGATGTGTTCCGGCGGCGGTCCGAGCCCCGCCCGCCCCCGGCCGGCCGGGGTCACAGGAAGGGGGTCACCGCCTCCAGCAGGCCGGAGGGGTTGTCCACCGGGATGACGTGGGTGCTGTTCTCCACCTCGGCCAGCCGGGATCCCGGGGTGCGGGCGGCCATGTCGGCCATCACCTCCCCGCTCACGAAGCTGTCGGCGGCGTGAACGTACAGGACCTCGGGGAGCCGTTCCAGCCGGCCCCAGTGGTCGTCGGAGCGGAACGGCCAGCGCTCGAAGAAGAAGGGGTCGTGTTTGGGGGCCAGCCGCCCTCCCGCCGCGGGGGCGAAGCAGGCGGCGGCGGTGAGCTCCACCATTTCGTCGGGGGCGTTGGGGTAGGCCGCCCTCACCCCGGCCTTCACCTCGTCGTGGTCGGCGTGGTCGGTGGGGCGGGGGAACAGGTCGGTTTCTCCTTGGGCGAAGGACGGCTCCACGTCCACCACCGCCACTTTGGCAGTCCGGCCGGGATTGTCCGCCGCGTACTGAACGGCAACCAGCGCCCCCCATGAGGAACCCATCAGGTCCACCTGGCCGCCGCCCAGGGAATCGACGAGGGCGGCCAGGTCGGCGGCGTGGTGCTCGGTGCGGTAGTTCTGGCCGGCCGACCACTGGCTCTCGCCGTACCCGCGGAAGTCGAGCGCCAGCACCCGCCGCCGTTCGCGCAGGCCCGCCGCCGCCGCCGCCCAGTTCCAGGCGTTGCCGGTCACGCCATGCATGCAGATGAGGGTCCGCCCTTCTCCGCCGTAGTCGAGATAGTGCAGGCGGTTGCCCTCCGCCCCGGCCGCGTAGCCGTGGCGGACCTCGGATGTCAGCATGAATCATCTCCTTCCGGTAGACGGGCCGTTCGGGCCCGCCTCGATACTATTGCCGATGCTCGACAGGCGGCGGCTCAGCCTCCCGCCTGCGCGCCCTTCGGGTTCACACAGCAGATGAGCCTACCGAGATATCCAACGAAGCTTCGGCGGTCGCTCTCAAGGCTGCTTCCGGAACTTTTCTGTCCGGGGCGAACCGGCGGGCGGCCGCAACCAAGTCTTCGGCGGTGCGGACATCAGGCATTCGGGCGAGCAGACGGGCCAGGGTTCGAGCGTCCCGGCGGCGGCCGGACATCATCAGCAACCCCGCCAGATGAGCCGGAGACGATGCCCGAACGATCAGATGCGGATGGTAGAAGAGAGATGAGGAGGCCGCCGGGTTGCCCTGATCCAGGCCGGGGGCGGGCAGACGCGACAGCCAGTCATCCGGCCAACTGCGGTCGGCGGCCAAGTCCGCCACTGCTGTCCGAACTGCAGCATGGCCTGCGTCGCTCAGAGCGTCCACCGCCGCGCCGCTGACGTCCGAAAGGTCGAGGCGGGCCGACTGCGCCAGTTCGAACGCCGCGTTGCCGGTCAAATGAATGCCGGCGTACACACCGATATCTTCGAACAGCCGGGCGATTTGCTCGAAGGCGTCCAGGGCTGCCTGAGGGGACGGCTCCCCAGGACGAATGCGCCCTTCTCTCCAGGCGGGTGACTTCCAGGTGATCACCGATCCTTTCCCTTCGATGAGCTGCTGAGCCGACACCAGGTTGTAGTCTTCCACCAGCAAGCCGTGTTCGAGCAGCCATGGCGCAGGCGATATCGCCGTCAAATACGCCCCGATCCCGCCCTGGTCGAATATCGGCCACACATGATCCAAATACTTGGTCGGCTTGAGAGCCCAGCCGGGAGGCTCCAGCCGGTAACGGCGGCTGAGTTCGTGGGCGAACCCGGCTATGAAAGCGTCCCATCGGACGTCTTCCAACGGCAACGGCTCCTCGGCTATCATCGCCGCCCGCACATCCGGCTCCTGTCCGCTCCACCGCAACCAAAAAGTGCGCGTCAGGAACCGAGACCGCCACACGTCAGTATCGCACGGGCGGATGCATTCCACCATTTCCGCGAGGGTGCAGGCTTCCAGGCTGCGGTCGGGACCGCAGTTGTAGGGCAACGGCGGCAGGTCAGGGCGAATCGGACGGGAACTCATGTGCGGTCCCAGCCGCGGTCTGCAGCGACTTCTACGGCGGCATCCAGCAGAGCGTTGCGTTCTGCGTCCAACCTGGCATCCACGTCTCTGGTGAGCCGTGTGTTGTCGTAGGCAAGTGCTATAGCAGCGCCGCCGACAACATACATTTCGTCGTCGGCTGTGCGCCCCTTTAGTTTGCGGGCTATATCCGCGAATGCGGACAGGATGGTCGTCTTCGTAAGCCGTTCCACTGGTCGCTCATCCTGGTCTTGTTGCCGGGAAGATTCCCTGCAGGGAGGAGTGCAGGCGGTTGGGTCTGTTCGATGCTATTGCCAGTCTTTCATCAGGCCGGCGCCGGCCAGCCGGGCCTTCCCGAACAGCCGGGCGGCCGCCTCCGACGCCGCGGCCCGCACCTCTTCTTCGTCCACCTTGGTCGAGCGTCCGCCTTCCACGATGATCTCGCCGTCCACGATCACCATTTCCACGTCGTCCGCCCGGCCCGAATGCACCACCGACGCTGCTGGACGGTTCCACGGGGTGTGCCGCACCCGGTCGACGTCGAGCACTACCAGGTCGGCGGCCTCCCCGGCGGTCAGCGAACCTCGGCCGCCTCCGGTCATGGCCGCCCCCCCCAGGGCCGCCAACTCCAGAAACTGCTCGACCTTGGAGGCGGTCGGGTCGAGGTGGGCGGCCCGGTGCATGAGCACCCCGGTCTTCATGGCCTCGAACATGTCTTGGCCGGCCACCGCCGTTCCGTCGCTTCCGAGGGCCACGTTGGCGCCCGCCTCGAGCAGCGGCCGGAGGCGGAGGACGCCGGACGCCAGGTACTGGTTGGAGACCGGATTGTGCACGGCGGTGGCCCTCCGCCCGCCCATCGCCTCCACCTCGCCGGGGTCCAGCCAGACGGCGTGGGCGAGGGTGGTCCGTTCGGTGAGGAGGCCGCGCTCCTCCAGCCACGCCACCGGACGGGCGGCGTGGACCGCCTCGAAGAAGCCGATCTCGTCCTGAACTTCGGAGCAGTGCATGTGCCAGCCCACCCCGCCCTCCTCGGCCAAAGCGGCGCAGGCCTCGATCAGTTCAGGGGCGACATAGACGATGTTCTCCGGGCAGGGCCACACCTCCACCTGCGATCCGGCCGGGCGCTCGGCCATGCATTCTTCGGTGATCTCGAGCTCTTGGCGGGCCGTCCACATGAACAGCCGTGGTTCCACCCCCATCAGCTCGGCGCCGGGGTTCATCTCCCCGAAGACTCCTCTGGCCACCGCCCCTCTGATTCCTGTGTCCTCCACCGCCTGGGCGACGGCCAGGGTGGTCTCGGCGTCGGTGGGGGCGTAGTGGTTGTCCACCACCATGGTGGTTCCCGACAGGGCGGCCTGGAGGGCGCCCAGCCGGACGGCGGCCACCGCCGCCTCTCTGGTCATGTTGAGGGAATACGGGAGCATGAAGCGCTGCAGCCAGGGGACCAGGGTCATACCGTCGCCGAGGCTCCGGCCCAGCGTCTGGAAGAGGTGGGTGTGGCCGTCGGTCAGGCCGGGCATCACCACCTTGCCGGAACAGTCGACGATCCGGGCCGCCCCTTCTCGGTAGGAGGCCAGTTCGGAGCGGGCGCCCACCGCCGCGATGAGCCCCCCGGACACCGCCACCGCCCCGTCTTCTATCACCCTCCGTTGCTCGTCGAGGGTGATCACCGCGCCCCCCTCCAACAGCAGGCTGCATTCTGGGGGAGGGCGTTCGCTCATGGCGGTCCGAATGGTAGACGCGCCGGCCGGAGGCCACTCTCCGGCGGCAGGGGGGCCGGTTCTTGGACTCCGATCCAGGATGCGCCGGATTATTGATATGAGTAATATGTGCTGTGCTAACATGGGGCCAGGCAAAACCGAAGAAGAAGACCAAGACCACGAAGACCGAAGCGAGGAGGTGCGGAGTTGGGCATGCTCGAAGGGAAAGTGATCATCATCACCGGCGGGGCCAGAGGGATCGGGCGCGCCTATGCCTTGGGGGTGTCGGCCGAGGGGGCCAAGGTGGTCATCGCCGACCTGCTGGACGGGGCGCCGGTGGTGGAGGAGCTGACGGCGGCGGGCGGCGAGGGGGAGGCCCTCACCGTCGATGTCAGCGACGAGGCCTCTACCGAAGCGATGGCGGCGGCGGCGGTGGAGCGGTTCGGACGGATCGACGTGTTGATCAACAACGCCGCCATGTTCTCCGAGACCACCCGGGGGCCCTTCAACGAGCTGACGGTGGAGGAGTGGGACCGCACCTTCGAGGTGAATGTCCGGGGGGTGTGGCTGTGCATCAAGGCCGTCCACCCCCAGATGGCCGCCCAGGGTTCGGGCAAGATCATCAACATCGCCTCCAACACCTGTTACAAGGGAACGGTGGGGTTCCCCCACTACACGGCCAGCAAGTCGGCTCTGCTGGGCCTGACGCGGTGTCTGGCCAACGAGCTCGGCCCGGACGGGATCACTGTCAACTCCGTCTCGCCCGACCTGATCCCCAACCCCGGCCTCCGGCCCACCGACGCGGTCAGCGATGAGTTCGTGGTGGCCGGCCGGGCGCTGCGGCGCACCCAGACCGCCGAGGACATGGTGGGGACCATCATCTACCTGTGCTCCTCCGGCGCCGACTTCGTGACCGGCCAGGGCCTGCTGGTCAACGGGGGGGCCTATTTTGTATAACCCTCATAACCCCGACCGCCCGCATCCACGCGGCGCCCGGCGGGGCGGCAGGAGGAGGTGAACATGGCGAAGCTCACGATGCAGGACCTGGCCGACCCCTTCACGCCGGAGGGAACTTCCAGGTGGTACCGGGCCATGCGGCACTTCTGGCACCCGGTCGCCTACAGCCGCGATGTAGCCGAGGGAGAGATGATGCAGGGGCGGTTGCTGGACGAGCGCATCCTCATCGTCCGCCACGGGGGCCGGGCGCGGGCTTTCATGGACGTATGCCGCCACAAAGGGGCCGCGCCCTCCTTGGGGTGGATCGAGGACGGCTGCATCCACTGCCCCTACCACGGCTGGACCTACGACATGGAGGGCAACCTGGTCGACATCCCCTCCCGCCCCGAGCTGAACGGGATACTCAAGGTGGACCTGATCCGCTACGAGTGCCGGGAGAGCGCGGGTTTGGTGTGGGTGTCCCTGGTGGACGAGCCCTGGGGCGACCCCCCCGGCTTGGCCGACTGGGGCGATCCGGCCATGCACTGGCAGTCGCCCCCCGTCTACGACTGGAACACCAGCGCCCCCCGGCGCCTGGAGAACTTCGTGGACTTCTCCCATTTCCCCTTCGTACACGAGAATATCCTGGGCACCAGGGACAAGGCGGAGGTGGAGGACCACACCGTTTGGCGGGAAGGGCAGATGCTCCGCTTCGACCGGTTCGTCCAAGAACCCAACGACGAGCGCATGAAGCAGATCCTCGGCATCGACGACGACATCGTGACCGTGGAGAACAAGTACTACCTGTCGCTGCCCGGCACCATCTATCTGCTGCGGGTGTTCCCCAACGGGAAGCGTTACGGGCTCTACATGGTCTCTTCCCCCACCGGGCCCGCCTCCTGCCGCAACTTCTGGCACATCGGCTCCGACTTCGCCCGCACCGACGAGGACCTGGCCTTCCTGGTGGATTTCGAGCTCATGGTGCTGGATCAGGACCAGCCGGTGGTGGAGTCGCAGTGGCCCGAGCACCTGCCGGATCTGCTGAGCGCCGAGATGTACGTGAAGGTGGCCGACGACGTAACCCTCGCCTACCGTTCCTGGCTGTTCGAGCTGGCGGCCGAGTTCGTAGAGGGGTGAGGAAGGCGGCGCGGCGGCAAAGAGAGCGGGTTCTCCGCAGCGGAGGCCCGGAGCGGACGAAAGGAGGCGGCCGATGGGCATGCTCGACGGCCGAGTAGTAATAGTCACCGGCGGCGCCGGCGGCATCGGGAGCGCCTACTGCCGGGGGTTGGCGCGCGAAGGGGCTTCGCTGGTGGTGGCCGACCTCGCCGACGGCGCCGAGACCGCCGCCGAGGCCGAGGAGCTGGGCGCGGCGGGCGCCTTGGCGGTGCGCACGGACGTGAGCGACGCCGCCTCCGCCGAGGCGATGGCCAAGGCCGCCCATGACCGGTTCGGGAAGATCGACGCCTTGGTCAACAACGCCGCCTTCTACCTCACGGCCACCCAGGGTCCGATGGAGGACATCCCGCCGGACGAGTGGGATCTGTGCTTCGCGGTGAACGTCAAGGGGCCGTGGCTGTGCGCCCGGGCGGTTTCGCCCTACATGCGGGCTCAGGGGAGCGGCAAGATCGTCAACATCGCCTCGATGACCGTGAACGACGGCACCCCGGGATTCCTGCATTACGTGGCGTCCAAGGCGGCCATCTGGGGCCTGACCCGTTCCCTGGCCAGGGAGATGGGCGCCGACGGCATCGCGGTCAACACCTTGACCCCCGACTACATCCCCCACGACGCCGACTACGCGGCCAAACAACCGGAGGTGGACGGCATCATCACCGCCCGCCGGGCCTTCAAGCGCACCCAGGCGCCCGACGACATGGTGGGAACCCTCCTGTATCTGTTGAGCCCCTGGTCCGACTTCGTTACCGGCCAGAACATCTGGGTGAACGGCGGTTCCGGCTTCCACTAAGCCGGGCGCCGTTTGCCGACGGGGGGCGCTCGCGTCACTCCCCGTCCGGCCGACTCCTCCGGCGGAGCAACGCCCAGCGGCGCACAGCTATAAGCACCGCGGCGGCGATGATCAGGGCCGCGGCCGCGCCCGGTATGCCGCCCCCCTCCTCGGGCGGCGCCGCGGCCGCGGTTGCCGCTTCTTCTGTGTTATCGGGCAACGTAATCTTCTCATCCGGCGGGCGGCCGGGGCCGAATACGTCTTCGAGCTCGCTGATTGAGACATGTGAGCCGCAAAGATGCACGGAGAGGCCGTCTCCGTCGTTCCCGAACGCCGCGACGCCGGTGACGCCCATCCTGTGGAAGTCCGTCCCGCAGTCTCCTCCGCCGGACCGGGTGTGCACCTCGATGAGGGGTCCCGCCTGCCCTTTGTACACTTCATGAACTTCGAGCACCAAGATCGTACCGAGATAGGTTCCTTGATCATTGGTGCGGTCGATCCTATGGATCTGGCTGCCCGAGAAGGCCGCAACTACGCTGTCGGCGTATTCCGAAAGAGGAATGTCCGTGCAAGAGCAACCGCGGGCTGGTCCGGGAACGATCAGGATCAGGGCGAGGGCGGCCGCCGCGGCGAGGGCCAGAGAGCCGGGCGTCCGCAGTGCGGCCATGTCGTCAACCCTGTTTCGGGAAATATTCCGCCCAGGCTAGCGCGCCGGTTTCCACAGCGCTTCGATGGGAAGCAGGCTGAGGCGGTCGCCGAGGCTCACCCGATGCGGCCCTGTATGCAGTACATAGCCGTGCACGAAGTCCTGACCCAGTCGATCGAGCCGGTCTCGGAGCCAGGCGAGCCATCGGACGGCGCCGGGACCGGGCGATACGGCGGCTTTGACCTCGACGGCGACGACGCGCCCGTCGGGGTCTTCGAGGATCAGGTCGATCTCGGCGCCGCGATGGTCGCGGTAGTGGTGCATCCGGGCGCCGATGTCGTTCCAGGTGAGCTGTTTGGCCAGTTCGTTGACGACGAAGGTCTCGACGAGCCCGCCCACCGATGTGTCCGCAGGGAGGGCCAGCGCGGCAGGGGACTTGTTGGCGAGATGGGCGGCGAGGCCGCTGTCGGTCACGTACAGCTTGGCGGTCTTCGACGCTTTGGTCGACAGGTTGCGGGACCACATAGGGATGCGGTGCATCAGGAAAACGGTGGTGAGCCAGGCGAGGTAGCTTTCCGCGGTGCGGGCGTCGATTCCGACTCCGCGGGCGAGGCGGGCAGTGTTCAGTCCTTGGCCGGTCAGGGCGGCCGCCGCGGCCAGAAGGTTTTCTATGGCGTCGGAGCGGCGGATGTCGGCCAGCTCGACGATGTCGCGCTGGACGACCGTGTGGAGATAGTCCTGGTACCAACGGCGGCGCTGGCCCGCCGTGTATCCGGTGACCCCGGGATAGCCGCCCGCGCAGATCAGCTCGAGGTACTGCTCGCGGGTGCATGACCCGGCCGGGCCGGAACGAAGAGCGTCAGGTTGGTCGAAGGCCAGGCGGGTGAAGGTCTCGGGGCCGCTCTGGGCGGTTTCCCCCTGGGAGAACGTCCACAGCCTCATAACGGCCATGCGTCCGGCCAGCGATTCCGATACCGAGGGCACGGTCAGGAAATTCGTGGAACCGGTGATGATGAACCGGCCCGGTGCGGGGTCGAGGTCGACAGCCATCTTGACCGCGGTCACCAGCGGGTCGCCCGCCCGCTGGACCTCGTCGATGACCAACGGTTTCGGTTGGTCCAGGAAACCAGTCGGATCGCGGCGCGCCGCGGCCAGCAGCGCCGGGTCGTCGAGGGTGGCGAAGGCGCCGCCCGCCGCCTCGCTGATCTGGCGGGCCAGGGTGGTCTTGCCCGCCTGGCGGGGTCCGTGGATCAGCACCACCCGGGCCGTTTCCAGCGCCTTGTCGATCTGAGCCGAGATGTACCTGGTCAGAATAGGCGCCGCCATTCGGCCCTCCTTTCCTGATGTAGGATTTTACCTCATTATAATGTAGTAATTTCCCCCATGCTAATGCTGGATTTTCCTAGCCCCTGATGTAGGATTTCCCCCCGGGCGGGTCGGCCGGCAACGGTTGCCTTCGACAGTCTGTTGGGAAGGAGGACTTGACAGGCTATATTACAGGTGTCAATATTCTGGGCCGCAGAGCGAGACGGAGAAGGGGCATGGCGGACGGGACATTCGACGGGATCATCGTCGGCGGCGGCTACAACGGCCTGACCCTGGGCGGCTACCTGGCCAAGCAGGGCCTGAAGGTGCTGATTCTCGAGCGGCGGATGGCTTACGGAGGGGCCACCATCACCGAGGAGGTGACCAAGCCCGGCTTCTATCACAACCTGCACGCCAACTTCATCTGGTCCTACGGGCCTCCCCACCAGGACTTCGAGCTGCACCGCTACGGACTGAAGCTCATGCGCGGCGAGGTCGAGCGGGCCTACCTGTTCGAGGACGGGGCCGAGCTGCTCACCTACACGGACGACCCGCAGCGCACCTACCGGCAGTTCGAGGGCTTGATTCCCAAGGCCGACCTCGACACCATGGAGGACGTGTACCACCGCTTCCTCACCAAGGTGGAGGAGGAGTTCTACGCGCCCCCCAAGCCCAACTCAGAGCGGGGGGCCGGGCTGGGCGGCGCCGACCGGGCCGAATACCAGAAGCTGTGCGCCATGACCGGGCGGGAGGTCATGGACGAGCTCTACGAGAGCGACCGCCTGAAGACCTGGATGGCCATGAACGCCTGCGTGCGGGGCATGCCCGACTTCGCGACCGGGGTGGGGGACTTCTTCCTCCGCTACGCCGCCTCGCCCCGCCTGAGCATCATCCGGGGCGGCACCTGCCAGCTGGCCCGTTCGCTGGCCGCCTTCTTCCACGCCCAGGGCGGGATCATCCTCACCGGGGCGCACGCGGCGAAGATCGACATCGAGGGCGGCCGGGCGGCGGGGGTCACCCTGTCGGACGGGCGCTCCTTCCGCGCCCGCAAGTTCGTGGCCTCGGCGGTCGATCCGCCCGCCACCTTCCTGGAGATGGTGGGCGAGGAGCACATCTCGCCCGAGATCGCGCAGCGGTGCCGGGATTGGGAGATCGAGTTCCACACCGCCCTGTTCGGGTTCCACGCCGCCTCCGACGCCGCCCCCGACTACACGCCCAAGTACTCGGAGGAGGCCAACAAGGGCCTCGCCATCTTCTTCGGGGTCAACACCCTGGCCGAGCTGGACAAGCACTGGGAAGAGATCGGCCAAGGCAAGATCCCCTCGGCGCTGGGCGGCGACGCCTGCTGCCACACGGTGATCGACCCCTCCTACGCCCCGGAAGGCAAGCACACCCTGTTGTTCTGGCAGTTCGGCCCCCCGGCCGACAAGCTGGAGAACGGCGCCAAGACCTACGACGACATCAAGGACGAGCTGCTCGAGCAGATGCGGGCCCGCTGGGCCGAGTACGCGCCCAACCTGACCCCGGACAAGATGCTGGCCACCTACGCCTACACGCCGGACGACATCCAGAACCGGATCATCAACATGGTGGGGGGCGGCTGCCGCCAGGGCGCCTACACCAACGACCAATGGGGGATCAACCGGCCCTTCCCGGAGGCGAGCGGCTACCGCACCCCCATCGAGGGCCTGTACATGTGCGGGTCGGCCTGCCACCCCGGCGGCTCGATCCACTTCGGGCCCGGATACAACGCCGCCAACGTCATCGTCGAGGATCTCGGCTTGGAACGCTGGTGGCCGCCCTACCGCATCCTCGGCAAGCCGGTGCTTTCTTCCGGCAGGGCGGGTTGACCCAGAGCTGTCCGAGTTTTCGGCGGCGCGGGGAGCGGGGGCGGATACAATCGGTCGAAGTGCGCAGCTCTGGGAGCTGACGGGAGGAGGAACGAGATGAGATTCATCGGAACGGCAAGGAGCGCCGCCTTGGCGGCGGTCGTGCTGGCGTTCGGCTTGGCGGCCGCGGCCTGCGGCGGCGGGGATGGAGGGACGACCACCACCCGGGCGCCTACGACCACCGCTGCGCCGGCGGTTACCGAAGCCCCGGCGGACACCGCGGCGGAGATGACCGAGGCAACCATGGCCGAAATGCCGGAACCCACCTCGCTGGACATCGCCATGATCCTGCTCGGGGTGAAGGAAGAACCGTGGTACGCCACGTTGATAGACAGCATCAACCGGGCCATCGACGCCCGGCCTCACGATCTCGACCTCACGCTGGAGGTGATCGAGAACATCGCCTACGCCGACGGCGAGCGGGTGATACGCGATCTCGCCGCTTCCGGGGAGTACGAGATGATCATCGCCCACAGCACCTACTCGGATGCGATCGATGCGGTCAACGACGACTACCCCGACATCGCCTTCGTGTTCTCCGGATCGGGGAACGATCCGGTCGGCGGCAACGGTTATTGGCTGGACGTTTTCATCCACGAGCCCGCCTACCTGGCCGGAATCGTGGCGGGCATGATGACCGAGACCAACCAGATCAGCGCGGTGGCCGCCTTCCCGTTCCCCAACGTGAACGGTCCGCTCAACGCCTGGGTCGCCGGCGCCCGGTCGGTGAACCCCGACATCGAGGCCTCGGTTACCTACATCGAGAGCTGGTTCGACCCGGCCACGGCCAAGGAATCGGCCGCCGCGCAGATAGCGGCCGGCTCCGACATGGTCTACGCCGAGCGCTTCGGCCCGTTCGAGGCGGTCCAGGAGGCGGACGGGGTTCTAGCCTTCGGGCACTTCTCCGACCAGGTGACCTTCGCCCCCGACGTGGTGCTCACCGGCCCGATCGCCCTGTGGGACCCGGCGTTCATGACCGTCGTCGACGCGTGGTGGGCGTACATGACAGAAGGGACACCCTACGACGCTCCGACGGAGCGCATCATCTACTACATGGCGGACGGCGGGTCGGACATCGGGACTCTGAGCGATTTGATCCCAGAAGACGTGAAGGCGGCGGTGGCGGACGCCCGCGCCCAGATCCTCAGCGGTGAGCTGGAGGTCGAGTTCGACGAAAGCCCGATCGAGTGACCCGCCCGCTGGAGCGGACAACGAAGGAAGCACCCCGCCGGGCCGGTTGCGGGGGCTTCCGGTTGCCCGGCGCGTGACGGAGCCGCGGCGCCGATGACCGGGGAACCGGACACCGGCGGCGTGATCCTCCGGGTCGACCGGGTGTCCAAGCGCTTCCCCGGCGTCTTGGCCAACGATGCGGTCAGCGTGGACATAGCGCAGGGGGAGATCCACTGCCTGCTGGGGGAGAACGGCGCCGGCAAGACCACTTTGGCGGACATCCTCTACGGGGTTCACCGGCCCGACGAAGGGGAGCTGTACCTGAAGGGCAAACCTCTGGTGATGTCGTCCCCGAAGGACGCCATCGGGGCCGGGATCGGGATGGTTCACCAGCACTTCGAGTTCGTGCCTCCGATGTCGGTCATAGAGAACGTGATCATCGGCGCCCATGCCAAACAGTGGCTCGATATGGGCGGGGCGCGCCGCCGACTGCAGGAGCTGTTCGACGCCTACGATGTGCGCATCGATCCGGATGCGGAGGTGGGCCGGATGTCGGTGGGCGAGCAACAGTGGATCGAGATATTCAAGAACCTCTACTTCGGGCTCGAGATACTGATCCTCGACGAGCCGACCGCCGTGCTCACACCCCAGGGGGTCGAGCAGCTCTTCCGCATCCTGCGGCGGATGAGGGACGACGGGTTGACCGTAATCCTCATCACCCACAAGCTCAACGAGGTGATGGAAATATCCGACCGGGTTACCGTACTCCGGGGGGGCAGGGTGGTGGACACGGTCCACACCGCGGATGTGACCCGCCAAGATCTCGCTCGGATGATGGTGGGGCGGGATGTAGTGCTCACCGTCGAGAACGAAGGGGGAACTCCGGGCGAACTGCTTCTCGAAGTGGACGGCGTCCATATGGAGAGCGAATCGGGCCGCGGGTCGCTAGAGGGCTTGTCGCTGACCGTTAGGGAGGGTGAGATCGTCGGGGTGGCCGGAGTGTCCGGCAACGGCCAGAACGCTCTGTTCGACGCCTTGGTGGGGGTCAGCCGGCCAGAGTCCGGGGACATCAGGTTGAGCGGCCGATCGATCGCCGGGCTGTCCGCCCGACAGATCGCTTCTTTGGGGGTGGCCGGTGTTCCGGGAGACCGGATACGCCAAGGTCTCGTGATGGACTTCCGAGTCAAGGAGAACCTTATCCTCGGGCGTCACCGGTCGAAGCCTTACGCCTCTTGGGGGCTGTTGCGGCGCCGCCCGGTCGACGACTTCGCCGAGCGGTCGATAGACGAGTTCGAGATCATGACCCCTTCCGCCGCCCACGTAACCCGGACCCTATCGGGCGGCAACCTGCAGAAGGTCATCATGGCCAGGGAGCTGTCGCAGTCGCCCAAGCTGTTGGTGGTACACCAGCCCACTCGGGGCCTCGACATCGGCGCCGCCGAGTATGTGCGCCGTCGGTTGATGCAGGAGCGGGACAAAGGAGCGGGAGTGCTTCTGATGTCCGAGGATCTCGATGAGATATTCAACCTCTCCGACCGGATCGTCGTCATATACGAGGGACGGATCATGGCCGAGACTCGCACCGGTGACACGGAACTCGAAGAGGTCGGCCTCTGGATGGCGGGCATTTCATCCGAGCCGGCCTCCGCCGGATCAGGTCGGGTGTCCAGCAATGGAGCGGGCGTCGAGGGAGCGGAGGGCGAGTGAGCGACCCGGCGCCGTCCAAGCAACCGCCGCTCTGGTCCATGCTGATGCAGCCGGGCGCGGGTTGGCGCTTCGAGCGGCGCCTCTATACCGGTCCGCTTCGGGAGTTCGCCGCGGTGGTCATCGCCGTCTGTCTTTCGGTGATCGCGGGCGGTCTGCTCGTGGCCGTGGCGGGCGCCGGCGTGTTCGATGCCTTCCGCGCCATGTACGACGGGGCCTTCGGCACCATGGATTCGGCGCTCGAGACCATGGTGCAGTCCACCCCCCTGATCATGACCGGTTTGGCGGCGGCTGTCGCCTTCCGGGCTTCGATCTGGAACATCGGCGGGGAGGGCCAGCTCATCGCCGGGATGGCGGGCGCCTGGTGGGTTTCTGATCTGCTGGCCGATCTGCCTTCCGCGCCCCTGCTCTTCGTACTCATGTTCATGGGCGCGTCCCTCGCCGGCGCCCTTTGGGCGTCGGTCGCCAGCGTGCTGAAGGCGTTGTTCGACACCAATGAGATCCTGACCACCGTGATGCTCAATTTCGTCATCTTGAGAATTCTGTCCTGGTTGCTGGCCGGCCCGTGGAAGTCGCCCGACACCCACTACCCCCAGACCGAGCGGATGGCGGACCACACCTTCCTGCCCAGGTTTGTCGAGGGCAACCGGCTCCATTGGGGGTTCGCCGCGGCGGTGCTGACCGCTGTCTTGGTGTATTTCATCCTGCGCAAGACCCCGCTCGGTTACGAGATAAGGGGGCTGGGCGCCAACCCGGTCGCCTCCCGATACAAGGGTACCAATGTGGGTCTGATGATCATCGTCGTGATGGCGATCAGCGGCGCGATCGCCGGGTTGGGCGGGGCAGGCGAGTTGCTGGGGCTCCATCACCGGCTCCAGTTGGACATCCTAGAAACCGGGGCGGGGTTCACCGGCATCATCATCGCCTTGGTGGCGCGGCTCCACCCGATCGGGGTAGTGGTAACCGCCGTCGCTTTCGGGGCGTTGATCAACAGTTCGACCGCGGTGCAGGTAGAGACCGGCATCCCGGCCGCCTTGGTGCAGGTTATTCAAGGGGTCACTCTGGTCATGGTGCTGCTGGCGGCGGTGGCCGCCCGATATCGGATAGTGAGGACGGCGGTGCGCCATGAGTGAGATACTGACCCATCTATTCACTCCGGCCGTATTCATTGGTATCCTGGTCAGCGCCGTGCGCATCGCCACCCCGTTGCTCTTGGCCGCGTTGGGTGAGATGGTGTCAGAGAACAGCGGAATCCTCAACCTGAGCATCGAAGGAACCATGACCCTGGGCGCCTTCGCCGGTTTCATCACGATGGACTGGTACAGCAGCTATAGCAACGCCGGGGGCGGCGACGTCGACCAGGGCCTGTGGTTCGGTTTGCTGGCGGCGGTGATAATCGGGGTGTTGTTCTCGCTCATCATGGCCTTCATGGCGGTAACCGTGAAGGTGAACCAGATAGTCGCCGGACTCGCTCTGAACATCCTCGGCCTCGGCTTGGCTTTCTTCTGGTTCAGGATCGCCTTCGAGTCCGGCTCCAGCCTCAATATTCCCACCGTCCCCACTTTCGACACCGCGGCCATCCCGGGTCTGTCCCGGATTCCGGTGGTGGGCGAGGCCCTGTTCGACCAGCACTGGTTGACCTACTTCGCGTTCCTGATGGTTCCGGTGGTGTGGTTGGTGCTCACCAAAACCAGGTATGGGCTCGAGCTGCGCAGCATCGGACACAATCCGGAGGCTTGCGACATGCGGGGGATCAACATCGTTCCCCGCCAGTATGCGGCGGTGCTCTTCGGCGGGGCCATGGCCGCCTTGGGGGGCGTGTTCCTGTCGCTGGCCTCCACCGGGATGTTCTTCCCGCAGATCGCGGCCTCACGCGGTTGGATCGCGCTGGCGATCGTGATCTTCGGCAACTGGCGCGCCTCCTGGATACTCTGGGGGTCGCTCTTCTTCGGGTTGATCGACGCCCTGCAGCTCTCCCTCCAGGCGACGGAAGGCTTGAGCCTGCCTTTGATCGGCGACGACTATCAGGTCTTCTTGGCCCTCCCCTTCGTGCTCACGATCGTTGCTCTGGTGCTCAACCGGAGCCGTTCCCGCTCCCCGCTCTCGCTCGCCATTCCCTACCACCGCGGCGAGCGTTGACAAAGCCGTGTAGTATTGATATGCTCAATAAGTCGGCGCCGCCCATGATGCAACGGAGACGGAGGTACAACAGCCAATGACCGCAGCAGAGGTCAAGGGGATCAACCCGATGGTCCAGCACCGGGCCGGCCACATCGGGCGGGCCCTGCCCCGCCGGGAGGACCGGTCCCCCCTGATCGGGCGGGAGCGTTACATAGCCGATCTGAAGCTCCCCGGCATGCTCGAGGTCGCCTTCGTCCGCAGTCCGGAGGCCCACGCCCTCATCCGCTCCATCAACGCCGGCCCCGCCCTCGCCCTGCCCGGTGTGCACGCCGTCTACACCGCCGCCGACCTGGCGGAGGTGGCTTCGTTCCCCCACACCATCCAATACATCCGGCCGGTCGATCAGCGCCCCTTGGCCGAGGACCGGGTCCGCTACGTCGGATCGCCCTACGCGGCGGTGGTGGCCGCCGACCGCTACACCGCCGAAGACGCCGCCGCTCTGGTGTCCGCCTCGACCGAGTTCGAAGTCCTTCCCGCTGTCGCCAGCCTCGACCAGGCGCTGGCCGAGGACGCCCCGAAGCTCTACGACTCCTGGCCCGACAACCGGCTGGTCGATTTCCCCGCCGAGAAGCCTGAAGTGGTCAGAGCCTTCGAAGAGGCAGACCACGTCTTTGCCGAGACCTACGTGAGCCAGCGCCAGACCGGACTGCCGTTGGAGTGCCGGGGGGTGGTCGCCGAGGACGCGGGCGGACAGCTGACCGTGTGGTCGTCGACGCAGAGCCCCCACATAGTCCGCAGCACCCTCGCCATGATGTTGGGGGTGCCCGAGCCGCAGATCAGGGTGATCCTCCCGGCGATGGGCGGCGGTTTCGGCGCCAAGACCCATCAGTATCCGGAAGACATAGTGATGGCTTGGATCGCCCGGAGGCTGGGCCGCCCGGTCCGCTGGATAGAGGACCGTTTCGAGAACCTCGTCTCGACGGTGCACGCCCGGGACCAGCGCCACGACGTCGAGGTCGCCTACGACGGCGACGGAACCATCCGGGCCGTCCGCTGCACCGCCTACTGCGACGTGGGGTCGGGCGAGATCTACATGCCCGGGACCGCCCCGGTGTTCGTCACCGCCGGCTGCATCACGGGGGGCTACGACTTCCCCAACATGGAGGTGCGCCCGGTCTGCGTGGTTACCAACAAGACCCCGAGCGGCGCCTACCGGGGTTTCGGGGTGCCGGAGGGGATGTTCGTCATGGAGAGGGTCATCGACCGGGTGGCCCGCCTCACCGGGGCCGACCGAGTGGAGCTGCGCCGCCGCATGATCCTGCAAGAAGACCAGATGCCCTACATCATGCACGGCGGCGGGAAGGTGGATTCCGGGTCCCACGCCAAGGGCTTCGAGCGGGCGGTCGAGTACATCGAGGAGGCCCTGGCCCGGGTGAAGGCCCGCTACGCCGATGACCCCGACGTCCGGGTGGGCGTCGGCTACAACAACTACGTCGAGCCCACCACCCCCACCTATCACCTCACCACCGGCCACTGGGCCGGTTACGACTCGGCCACCGTCCGGGTCGATCCGGACGGCGCCGTCCGGGTGGCCCTGGGCAACACGGATCTCGGCCAGGGCCCCGCCACCATCGCCGCCCAGCTGGCCGCCGAGGCGCTGGGGGTCGACCCCGGCGATGTAACGGTGTTCATGGGCGACACCGACCGGGCCCCCTACGGGCTGGGCGCCTGGGGCAGCCGCGGCGCGGTGGTGACGACCGGTTCCATCCTCATGGCGGCCGACCGGGTGCTGGTCAAGGCGCGGGAAATCGCCGCCCACATGCTCGAGGCGTCCGCAGACGACGTGATGCTCGCCGAGGGGGAGTTCCACGTGGCCGGAAGCGCCGAGCCCAAGGTCGGTTGGGCCGAGGTGGCAACCGCCGCCTGGATACGCACCGTCGACCTTCCCCGGGGGATGGAACCCGGTTTGGAGATGTCGGGCTATTTCGAGCCGCCCGACCTGGAGCACCTGCCCGGCGCCGACGGCAAGGTCAACGCCGCGGCCACTTGGTCGAACGGCGCCCACGCCGGGGTGGTGAGCGTGCGGATCAGCACCGGGGAGGTCCGCATCGAGGACTACGTCGTGGTGCACGACTGCGGGACGATGCTGAACCCGATGCTCATCGACGGCCAGGTGCACGGCGCCGTCGCCCAAGGGATCGCCGGGGCCATGTACGAACACTTCCAGTACGACCCCGAGACCGCCCGGCCCCTGTTCGCCTCCTTCATGGAGTATCTGTACCCCACCTGCTCGGAGGTGCCGGAGATCACCGTCGAGCACTTCGAGACCCCCGCCCCCGAACAGCCGCTCGGCGTCAAGGGCTGCGGCGAGGGGGGGACCATCGGTCCGCCCGCGGTGATCGCCGGGGCGGTGTCCGACGCCCTGTCCGACCTGGGGGTCGACCTCACCGCTACGCCGGTCACGCCCGACGCGGTCCGCCGCGCCGTCCGAGAGGCGGCCGCCCGCGGAGCCCGCGCATGAAGCCCGCCCCGTTCGACTACTGCCGGCCCGCCTCGCTGGACGAGGCGGTCGAGGCCTTGTCCTCCTCCGATTCGGCGAAGGTGCTCGCCGGCGGCCAGAGCCTGATCCCCTCCATGAACTTCCGCCTCTCCCAGCCCTCTCTCCTGGTCGACATCCGGCGGGTCGAGGGCCTCGGCGCCTTGGAGGCCGGCCCGGGCGGGGTTTCGATAGGTGCCTCCGTTACCCAGAGCCGGGTCGCGAGCTCCAGCGAGGTGTACGCGGCGGCCCCCGGCCTGCGCCGGGCCCTGCGCTTCGTGGGGCACCTCCAGATCAGGAACCGCGGGACGGTCTGCGGCAGCCTCGCCCACGCCGACCCCGCCGCCGAGCTCCCCGCCCTGGCTGCGGCGTGCAGCGCCCGGCTCACCATCCGGGGCCCGAAGGGGGAGCGGACGGCGGAAGCGGACGGTTTCTACCTGGGGCCCTACTGGGCGGACCTCGAGCCGTCCGAGATCATCACGGAAGTGCGCTTCCCCGCCGAGCCGCCGGGGTCGACAACGATGATCGACGAGATCGCCCGCCGGTCGGGCGACTTCGCCGTGGCCGGGCTGGCGGCCGTCTTCGACGCCGCGGACGGGGAGGTGATCGGGGCCCGCCTGGTCAGCTTCGGGGTCAGCGGCCGGCCCGGCCGGCTGGCCGCCGCCGAAGAGGCCGTCCGGGGTTTCCGCGCCGAGGCGGACGGCGAAGAACTGTACGGGGCGGCTTTCGAGGACGCCGCCGACGCAGTAGACGACATACACGCCTCGTCCGAATACCGCCGGGAGGCGCTGGGCGCCCTTGCGGTGAGGCTTGCCCGGGCGGCGGCGTCCAACGGCGGCGGAAAAGGGGTGTGATGGCTTCCGAACACGGTTCCCGCGAGGTCGACCTGACGGTCACGATCAACGGTGTGGAGATGAGCCGCCGGGTGCCCGCCCGCCTGCTGCTCTCCGACTTCATCCGCGACGAGGCCGGGCTCACCGGCACCCACGTCGGATGCGAACACGGGTACTGCGGGGCATGCACGGTGATCGTCGACGGTGCCGCCGTCCGCTCCTGCTCGACCTTGGCCGTCCAAGCCGACGGGAGCGCCGTGCGGACCGTGGAGGACCTGGCCCCGGGCGGCGAGCTCACCCCCATGCAGCAGGCCTTCCACGAAAACCACGCCATGCAGTGCGGTTTCTGCACCGCCGGTTTCCTGATGACGCTCGAAAGCGTCGACCCGGGCGATTATCAGACTCCCGAGGAGGTGGTCGAGCTGCTGTCGGGGAACCTGTGCCGGTGCACGGGTTATCAGAACATCGTCAAGGCGGTCTGTTCGGTGTGGGGGGTCGAAGGCCGGAACAACGGATAGGAGGCCGCCCGGATGGTGCAGACCCTGAGCCGGGGCGCCGTCAGCGATTACCTGGACGTCGAAGCCGAAGAGCGGCTCTACGACCAGATGCGGGAGCACTTCTGGCACCCGGTCGCCTACTCCGACGAGCTGAAGGACGAACCCCAGGGGTTCACGCTGTTCGGCGAACGGCTGGTGGTGGTGCGGCTCGACGGTGCGCCCCGGGTGTTCGAGGACCTCTGCCGCCACCGAGGGTCGGCGCTCTCCCTGGGGAAGGTGATCGACGGCTGCGAGATCCGCTGCCCCTACCACGGATGGACCTACGACGCCGAGGGCCGGGTAACCAGGGTGCCGGCGCGGGAAGAGCTGTCCCCCGCCTTCGCCAACGTCCGGCTGCCTTCTTATCCGACGGTGGAGACCTCGGGGCTGATCTACACCGCGCTGGGCGACCCCAAGTTCCCGCCGCCGGCCATCCCCGAGCTCGACGACCCGAGCTACACCTTCATCCACCTCGACATCTACGAATGGGACTGCTCGGTGGGCCGCCGGCTGGAGAACTACTTCGACTTCTCCCACTTCGCCTGGGTCCACGACGGCATCCTCGGAGACAGCAATCAACCCCGCATCGAGGACTACGAAGTGCGGCGGACCGGGGGCGAGCTCCGGTTCACCGCCGGCCCGTTCGTCGAGTTCACCGACAACGTGAAGAACAACCCCGGAATGGACTCGGGCGAAACCTACGGGGCCATGAAGGACTACCGGGTCTTCCTCCCCAACGCCATGAAGCTCAACAGCGCCGCCGGGGAGGTCGAAGACTACGTGCTGTGGGTGGCGGTGGCCCCGGTCGACCGGAAGCGGTGCCGCTGCTTCACCTACGTGGGCCGCAACTATCCGGGCGCCGACGACGACTTCAGGTCGTTCGCCCAGATGGTTACCGACCAGGACCGCCCCGTAGTCGAGTCGCAGCGCCCCGAAGAGCTGCCCGCCGACCTAGCCGCCGAGATGCACGTCAAGGGCGCCGACCTGGGAACCCTCGAATACCGGCGCTGGCTGCTGGAGATCGCCAACGGCAGGATAGAACCAGGGGCTGACTGAACTCCGGCCGGATGAGCAGCTCCCAGAGATCGGGGGTTGTGCTCATCCCTGTTCGACCCGCACAAGCAGGCTCTTCCCCGGCAAGCCCCGGCCCGCGAAGGCCGAAGCCCCCGGTTTGTCATCCTCGTCCTCAACGCGACGGGCATGTCACAACTGAGCTGAGCTGAGCGGTTGGACGAGGCGTGCGGAGGGAGGCCGTCATGAACACCGCTTCCGAGTCTGATCCTCCCCGGATCTGGGCCGCCTCTGGGTGAGGCCGGAGGATCGCAGCAGTCGGGTCCGCGAAATCTTCTCCGAACATACCCCTAGCCGGAAGCCCCGAAATTTGGTATACCTATTGGGCTGATGCACAAACACCGCCGCGAGTTCTGGAGAGGGCGGCGGTCAGAGACGGATCCCGTTCGTTCCGGCCCTTCGGGCCGGAGGCGGCCTCGTGCGGCCCGGCGGATTTTCGTTCAAGGAGGCGGCGGCGGGGGATGGGCCCGGGTTTGCCGGCGGAGTGGGCCGATTTTCGCGGACTCGATGGCGATTGGTTGGAGGGTATTACCCACCTCACCCCTTGGAACTGCTCAGCTCACCTGGCTGTGATATTTGGGGAGGCGCCCCTGTTTGGGGGGAGGGGTTGTTCAGGTCAGGGCTCGTCTGCGCCGCCGGCGATTTCTTTGAGCCAGCGGCGGTATTCGACCGCCACTTGGTCGGCTCCTTTGATCTGTATTTCGGCGGAGAGGTCCATGGGGAGTTCCTCGGGGCGCTGGGACTGCACGATGGGGATATCCTGGCCGATCACCAGGGCGTTGAACTCGCGGAGCTCGCGGTCGGTTTGCTCGTCGAAGGCGTAGTCGCGGCCTTGGAGGGTGAAGCACCGGCTGGTCTTGGGGCCGGTGGGGCATACGGTGAAGAACAGCAGATAGCGTTGGTCCAGAGCCGGGATCCGGTGGTCGAGGAGGATCGTGTTGGGCATGAACAGCCGGTAGTCGATGTGGACGTCCACCGCCGCCTCCTCTCCGGCCCTGCCCGGCCCGCCCGATTCGGGCAGCAGCCGCCGCAGGCCGGGGTGCCGGAAGCGCAGTTCATGCCCTGCCCGCTCTATTGCGTGGTCGGGCACTTCGGGCCGGCTGCGATCTCCGAGGACTCCGTCATGGACCCAGGCGAAGTGGGCGAAGTCGACGTAGTTCTCGATCCGCCTGGGCATCGAGCAGTTCCAGTCGTAGGGTTCGACTTCTATGACCCGAAAGCGCGGGTCGTCCAGGTGCGGGAACTCCGGCAGCGGGTGCCTCGGTTCGCCCGACATGCAAACCCAGATGAGCCCGGCCGCCTCGGCCGCCGCGTACTGGGTCAGCCGGGCCCGGGGCGGGATGCGGGCGCCGAAACGGGACGGGATCTCGACGCACATCCCGTCCGGGCCGTATTTCCAGCCGTGATAGGCGCAGCGGAGGCAGTCGTCTTCCACCCAGCCGAGGGAGAGGGCCGTCCCCCTGTGTACGCACAGGTCGCGGAAGGCCCGCACTTCTCCGCCGAGCCGGACCAGGACGATCTGCTCGCCCAACAGGGCGGCCGCCAGGGGTTTGCCGTCCGGGAGCCGCGACGCGTAGGCGACCGGATGCCAGAAGTCCCACAGCGCCCGGTACAGCCGTTCCTCGGCGGTGCGGTCGAAACGGATCTGGTCTTCGGTCACCGCATACTCGCGGGCGGCGGTCATGGCGGCCCCTCCCTCTGTCTCCCCGCCGCCAGCCTACTCCGCTCCTCTTTCCGCGCCTTCGGCCGGCCGCCGCCCAGATATTGATATGATCTATATTGGATGAGATAATCTTGGGGTGGGCCGGTCCGGAGCGCCGCTATCATCTGGGGGGCAGGGCGCGGGTCAGAATGGAGGCAGAGATGGCGACAGTAGAGCTCGATCATGCGGTGTGCATCGTTTCCGGAATGTGCGCTTCGGTCGCGCCGGATCTGTTCGAGGTGGCCGACGACAACAGCGCCGTCGTCGTGCTGAAGCCGGAGCTTCCAGACGAGCTGGCGGCCGAGGCCGAGAACGCCGCCGTCTGCTGCCCGGTGGAGGCGATAACCGTCCGCACCGGCTAGATGGTTCCAAGGGATCGGGGGTTGCGCCCATCCCTGTTCGGGCCGCATACGCAGGCCCTTCTTCAACAAGCCCCGGCCCGCGAAGGCAGGGTGCCCGGTTTGCCGCCTGCGTCCTCCAATGAGGCGGGCATGCCGAACTTCGATTCACCTGAGCTGAGCTGATCAGTTGGACGAGGTGGGCAGCGGAAGGCCGCCATGAACACCGCTTCCAAGCCGCCCTCCCTGGATATGGGCGCTCCCGGGTGAGGCCGGAGGATCGAAGCGGTCGAGAGTCCGCGAAAGTTCTCCGAACATACGTACCCCTAGACGGAAGCCCAGAATTTTGGTATACCTATTGGGCTGAAGCACAAACACCGCCGCGAGCTTCCGGAGAGGGCGGCGGTCAGAGACGGATCCCGTTCGGTCCGGCCCCTCTCGGGCCGGAGGCGGCCTCGTGCGGCCCGGCGGATTTTCGTTCAAGGAGGCGGCGGCGGGGGATGGGCCCGGGTTTGCCGGCGGTGGGGGCCGATTTTTCGCGGACTCGAGGGCTTCGGGTTGGGGGTTGGGTGAGATGGAATCGAACTTCAAGTCATGGTTGTCACGGGCTTCTTGTCGGGTAACCTTGGAGTTGCGCATCTAGCTAGGTGTGATAAGCGGCATGGGGAGGAGGGACTGATGACCGCGTTGTTGGATCAGGGCGAGAGGCTTCTGCACGGGGACGCCCAATCGGATCTGCAGGAGGTTCAGGGCGCCACCCAGCTCGATGTCGCGGGCGAGGCCCGCCTCTACGAGCAGCTGAAGAACTTCTGGCATCCGGTGGCTTTCTCCGAAGACCTGACGGACGAACCCCATCAGGTGACCCTCTTCGGCACCCGGCTGGCAGTCGCCCGCCTCGACGGTCAACCGCATGTGTTCGACGACATCTGCCGCCACCGGGGTTCATCGCTGGCCTTGGGCCGCATCGACGGCTGTTATCTGCGGTGCGCCTACCACGGCTGGGCCTACGACAAGGAAGGGACGGTCGTGGACATCCCCGCCCGCCCCGAGCTCAACGGAAAACTGAAGGCGCAACTGCCGGTGTATCCGGCGGTCGAATCCGGCGGCCTGGTCTGGACCTGCATGGGGGGCGGAGACCCGGTCTTCCCGCCCGCCGTGCTGCCTGAACTCGACGACCCCTCCTATCGGATAATGCGGTGGGAACCCTACGAATGGGACTGCTCGGTGGGCCGCCGCCTCGAGAACTACTTCGACTTCTCCCACTTCGCCCACGTCCACCACGGGATACTCGGCGACCGAGACGATCCGGTGATCGCCGATTACGAGGCCTACCGGCAAGGGGGCGAGATCCGCATCAACGCCGGGCCTTTCCTCGAATACACCGACAACCCGAAGAACGCGATGGTGTCGGGCGAGGGGGAGACCTACGATGCCTGGAAGCGCTACCGGGTGTTCATGCCCAACGCCATGTGGCTCGACAGCTCGGCCGGCCCCGACGGGCACTACATCCTCTTCGTGGCGGTCGCCCCGGTGAGCCGCAGGCGCACCCGTTGCTTCACCTTCGTGGCCAGGAACTACGGGTTCGACCAAGACGAGGAGTTCGACCGGATGCAGCGGCTCATCCTCGCCCAGGACCGCCCGGTGGTCGAGTCCCAGCGCCCGGAGGAGCTTCCCATCGAGCTGAGCGCCGAGATGCACGTCAAGGCGGCCGACCTGGGGACGGTCATCTACCGGCGCTGGCTCATGGAGATCGCCGACGGCGTCCTCGAGCTCGCCCCCGACTCAGCCCCCGCCGGGTGAGCGCTTCCCTCTCCGGTTCTTCCGTCCCTCCGGCGGTGGTCGTGGTCGGGGCGTCCCTCGGCGGCCTGCGCACGGTTTCCACCTTGCGCGGCCTCGGGTTCGAGGGCCGGATCACCCTGGTCGGCGACGAGCCGCATCTCCCTTACGACCGCCCGCCCCTCTCCAAGGAGGTGCTGACCGGAGAGAAGGAACCCGCCGACGCCTTCTTCCGCCCTTCCGAGTACTTCGAGGAGCAGAACATCGAGCTGCGGACGGGTGCCCGGGCGGTCGGGATCGACGCCGGGGCCCGCACCGTCCGGCTGGCCGGAGGCGAAGAGCTGGAGTACGGCGCGGCGGTGATCGCGACCGGCGCCCGGGCCCGCACCCTCCCCGGTGCGGAGGGGGTTCCCGGGGTGTATGTGATGCGCACCCTCGACGACGCCTCGGCCGTCCGCTCCTCGCTGGAGACGGCCCGCCGGTTGGTGGTGGTCGGGGCCGGTTTCATCGGCAGCGAGGTAGCGGCGAGCGCCCGGCGCCGGGGCGTGGAGGTCGTCGTTCTGGAAGCCGCCGACCAGCCGTTGGCCGCCGCCGTGGGCCGGGAGGTGGGCCGGCGGTGCGCCGATCTGCACGGCCGCTACGGGGCCGATCTTCGGTGCGGGGCGGGCGTGGCCGGGGTGAGGGAGGCGCCGGGCGGCGGCCTGGCCGTGGACCTCTCCGACGGCGGCGAAGTCGGATGCGACGCGGTGGTGGTCGGGATAGGCGTGATCCCCAACGTGGAGTGGCTGGAGGGTTCGGGCGTCGAGACCGAGCGGGGGGCGGTGGTCTGCGACCGATATCTGCGCACCTCCTTGCCCGATGTCTACGCCGTCGGCGACTTGGCCTCGTGGGACAATCCCCGCTTCGGCCGCCGGATGCGGGTGGAGCACTGGACCAATACGGTCGAGCAGGCCGTTGCCGCCGTCCGCAACATCATCGCCGCCGCCGAAGGCAGAGACCCTTCCCCCTACGAGGGCATCCCCTACTTCTGGTCCGATCAGTACGGCCACCGCCTCCAGCTGGTGGGCCTAGCCTCCGACGACGCCGTGTTCGTAGACGATCCTCCCGGCGAGCCCGCCCTCTTGGCCCTCTATCGCGACAGAGACCGGCTGGTCGGCGCCTTCGCCATCGACCGAGTGTCCGCCCTGATGAAGCTCCGCCGCCTCCTTCTGGAAGGCGCCTCCTTCGACCAGGCCTTGGAGTTCGTCTCAGGCCTGTAGCCTCCCCTTGTGCACACCCCGCCGAAGTGTGCTATGATGCCCTCCAGCGACGCGGGGTGGAGCAGTCTGGTCAGCTCGTCGGGCTCATAACCCGAAGGTCGTAGGTTCAAATCCTACCCCCGCTACCAGGCCCAGGGTACCGGCTCTGGGTCTTTCCCGTTGCAAAGGCGCAGGTGAAAGGCATCACCGGGGCCTCCCGGGCCTTGGGCGTGTTCTGTGTTGCCTGTGCGTTGCCGGCGGGCGGTTGGTCAACTGGGCGGGCCTCCGACTTCCCCATTTGTAATGACACCCGTGTGTGTTAGATTGGGAAGGTATGCGTACATACGTTCGCAACAGGAGGGCCGATGGCTAACCGCCGCCACGAGTTCTGCGATCCGATCCACGACTTCATCCGCGTCGACTCGGATGAGCGGCGGGTGATCGACTCACCGCCGTTGCAGCGTCTCAGGCACATCCACCAGCTGGCGATGACCTACCTCGTGTATCCAGGCGCGACCCACCGCCGGTTCGAACACTCCCTCGGAACGATGGAACTGGCCGGGCGCGTCTACGATGCCATCACGGATCCGTCGGCGGCGAATGACGAAGTACGCAAGGCATGTCCCGAGATAAAAGACAAATCGGAACTTAAATATTGGAGGCTCGTTGTCCGATTGGCGGCCCTATGCCATGATATCGGTCATCTTCCCTTCTCCCACGCTACTGAGGAATTACTGCCTGATAGATGGTCACATGAGCGGTTGTCAAGGGAGCTCATCCTTTCCGATCTCTCGGACTTGTTTCAAAGGATGAAGCTCCAGGTGGACGCTGAAGATGTCGTCAAGTTGGCTGTTGGACCTACGAAGGCAAATGACTTGTCGTATTCAACGTGGGAGACGATACTATCGGAAATTATTGTAGGTGATGCTTTCGGAGTAGACAGGATAGACTACTTATTACGAGATTCTTTGCATGTTGGGGTGGCATATGGCAACTTCGGCCACCACCGACTGATCGACACGCTCAAGATATTGCCGGTATCTGTAGATGATGCCAGTGGCAGAGAGTTGTCCCTCGGAGTAGAGTCAGGAGGATTACATTCAGCTGAGGCTTTGTTGATGGCAAGGTATTTTATGTACTCACAGGTCTACTTCCATCGAGTCAGGATGATATATGATCAGCATCTGATCGATTTTCTTACCGAATGGCTAGAGGGTGGTCAATTTTCAGTTGATACTAATAAACACCTTGCAATGACAGATAACGAAGTAACAGCGGCAATCGTGAGTGTTGCCAGGGATAGGGCAAAGCCCGGGCATAACTGGGCTAAACGATTAGCGAGTAGAGAGCACTTTCGGTATCTTTATTCGCCTCCTCTTCAGCATTACAAGCGTAATCCGGACTCTGTGAAGATTCTTTACAAGGCTGCACGAGCTAGGTTTGGAGCAGATAAGGTAAAGATGGCTGAACGAAGAGACAAGGGAGGGAAAGTGGAGTTTCCGGTTATAGAGGGCCAAGATATAGTGTCCTCTATAGCAAAATCGGAGGTGCTTCAACGTCTCCCTGAAATAGACAAGGCATTTATATATGTAGATAAAAAGATATTTCCAGATGCAAAAACATGGCTAAAGAGAGAAAGCGAAAACCTACTCAACACAGAACTTGAAGGAAAGGAAGAATGATGGAGCGGGTCAAAAAGTCGGCATTGATCTCCGAAATGCTGAGCAAGATAATTGATAAGGGTAGTTGGGGCGGCGAGACCCACTTGCAAAAGTGTGTCTTCTTTCTGCAAGAGATGAGGAATGTTCCAACTGGTTATACGTTCCAGCTCTATAAGTACGGACCATATTCATTTGACATGCATGATGAGATTGTCAGGCTTCGAGGAATTGGTATGCTTTCTCTTTATTCTCGCAAACCCCAATATGGAGCAGCTCTTAAGGTATCCGAATTAGGTCAGAGTCTCCGAACTCATTTTCCGAAGACCTTAAAGAAATACTCAGATGATATAGATTTCGTTACGGATAACTTTGGTGATTTAAACGCTTCTGAATTGGGTAAGTTGGCTACAGCCTACTACTTTATCCTTCAAGATCAGGGCAACAGTGATGAGGAAGTAGCCATAAAAATAAATAATGTTAAGAGCCACATTCTTATCTCCGAAGGTATGGAGGCAGCAAAAATGGTAAGAGAGATTGCAAACTCAACTCAAGCACCAATTTCATAAATAAGTAGCACCATCTAGTAAGCTATCTAAAACGGACCTCCATAGATTTGGAGGAGTCATGAAGCGGCTATAAAAGGCATCTCTGATTGTTGCGATGATTGACAAGATGAAGGAAAGGGATGGCTGGGCTGGTGAGACTCACCTGCATAAATGTCTCTTTTTCCTGCAGGAAATGAGAGGGATTCCTACTGATTATGAGTTCCAGATATATCATTATGGGCCCTTTTCGTTTAATCTAAGCGACGAAATTGTGCAACTAAAGGGTGATAAAATCATTATCCCTTATCCTCGCCCATATCCATATGCCCCCAGCCTTGCCTGTTCTGAGTCAAGTCAGATCCTTAGAGAATATTTTCCGAAAACCTTAGAAAGATACGCGGAGGACATAACCTTTATTGCCAAGCATTTTGGAAACCTGAATGCTACTGAATTGAGTAAACTGGCGACAGCTTATTATTTTATCTTGAAGGATCAATATGTCAACGATGATGAGGATATAGCTAAAAAGGTAAACCATGCAGTGCATTATATTTCTGTACCTGATGCTAAAGAGGCCACAAGAACAATAAGGAAGATAGCATATTCAAACAAATGATGGTTGTTCGCAAGGGACAACCCGGGGAGTTTTATTTGAAATCCGCTGATAACTTTGGGGATTCCCACTTGGTTTCTTCTAGCATTTTTAGTGTAACTTGATTTTCCTTAAATTCTTTGAGCATGTCTCGCACAATTGGGCGTTCTTCACCGGCCATCAGAGCGGCAAGGGCAAGAGATCTTCGTTGGAGGGGATTATTGGCGTTTCTTACTGCTTCTCTGATAACTGCCCTCGCGACATCAGTATTCCATGATGCCAGTCTTTGAGCAGCCAGTGATAGTAATGGCAGTGGGGGAGAACTCTCACTCAATAATTCACCAAAAAATTGAGTTAAGTTATCGTTTGGTCTATCGGAAGGAAACAATGGTACCGAGTTGAGCTGTGGCCCATTCAAAGTGTGCCCAGTTGCCACTGGCATACTTGATATACCAATCAGATAAATCGCACCAAGCGTTAGAGTCATGAAACAAGCGTGCAAGATGATCCGCTCCGTGTGGCATTCTATGGGCTTTGTTGACGAAATCGGGTATTTGATTATAGACTTTATGTCTACGCATTCTTTTGGTGGCAAATCGGATAGATGTGCGACTGGTTTGTTCAGGGAATTCAATAATTTCATCAACTAAATCCATCAAAGGACCTTTATCTGGATAACGATCTTCTAGATGCTTATCAACAGCACTATGTTCCATTTGATTCACAGCCTTTACCAAGTATTCCCCTGTCAAGACCTCCGTTTTGGCAAAGTTCATATTGAGTTGCAAGTCTTCCAGACAATGCTGTAATTCAATTTGAGCTTTACGAAGGATACTAGCTTCGGGTCCAAATATCCAAATATCATCCATCCATCGACATGCTGTAGAATAAGTTGATAGTATATCATCAACAGGCTTGAGATACATATTGGCAAGAACACAAGACGCCAAAGATCGTTGTGGTATTCCGGAACGATTTGTAATAGTATCCCAGCTTCTGAGTAGATCAAGTAGTCGGTCTGGTATATTTCCGCTGCCGATACGAGTTCGAATAGATTCCTCTAACTTGTCAAGATTTATGTTGGCAAAATAGGATACTATGTCTGTCTTTAAACCCCAGGTGTGATGATCAACAAGCTTAGCAAGTCTGGTTCGAAAATTATTCCATTGATAATCACTACGACCATAATTTCCTGATTTAGGATCGTCAGGAAAAAGCCGCCATCCATAAATGAACGGAGGTAGACGACCTATAAGGTCACGACTAAAATGATCAACGATGGCCTGGTAGCAAATACGGTCAATCGGGTCCATTATGATAGCAGGCCGAAAGGCAAAATTCTCTTTAGGAATGTCAATATTATAACATTGGCTCGCACCAGAATCATTCAGTCTAGACTTGAAAATTTCTTGGGCATAGCGCACAGACCACTTGAGTTCAGGCCACCCCCATGGATCTCGGTACCAGTCTCCTATAATGTCGTTTTCTACGTTATATAAGGCCTGCTGAAAGTCCAGTGCGTTAAGCCAGTCAGGGCCGAGTTTTTGTGGCTTACTATTGCGTTTTGCCATTTTCTAATACCGCCTTTCAACTGTATTACAGACCCATACCCAGCCTTCTTTCACTGACATGGGTGGTCAGTCGGGCCTGGTCAGCATACCATACCATGAGCGGTCTCGGCGGCCGGGCGGTGGGTGAATCCCATAGAGCAGATTACTCTGGGTTCGGGGCGGCCTTCTTGGTTGGAGGTGTTGGGGTATTCGCATAGGCGGTTGTCTTGGTGGAGGTTGACGAGCAGGGCGGCCAGGTCTTCGTTGCTGGGTTGTCGTTGGGATTTTGAGAGCCTGTCGGCGGCTGTGGGCTGCAGGGGGTGGGAGGCCAGGTCGTTCAGGGCGGCTTCCAGGTCGTCTTTGCTGAAGAGGAGGTTGTCGGCCAGGGAGTCTCGGAGGGGTTCCAGCCGGTTCCAGACTCGGCCTCGGACTCCGGTCGGTGTCTCGCCCGGTCGTTCGGGCGGGGCGGTGAGGGGGCCGGCGAAGGCGGCGGCCGCCAGATCGTGGTGTTGGGGCAGCCGGGCGGCTGGGGATTCGTCAGGTTCGCATGCCGCCATTGCCAGGGCTCTTTGGGGGGTGATGCGTCTGCCCCGTCCGCTGGCGGAGACGAATGCGAATGCGTCGGATCCCGTTACCGTCTTCGAGTGGACCAGCACCCCGGCGTCCGGCCGGTGGGCGGCCGTGTTGTCCAGGGTGGAGTAGACGGCGTCGGGCAGGTTTTCTACCTGTTTCGCGAGCTTTGGGTGGTCGGCGGCCGCCGAACGCCAGATCTCATACGCCATCGACACGGGGTCGACGTCGCCGCCGTCCTCGTCGGCGAGCTGGTATTCGGAGTGTTCGTCGAAGAGGCCGGCGATCATGGCCTGTTCGCTCGGGTCGCCGAAGAACTTCTCGTCGGAGCCGAGCAGCTGTGCGTTGTCCTTGAGCCTTTCTCGGATGCGGCCCCGCAGTGTGATCACCTCCTCTACCTTTCCCGCCGGGAGCAGCGAGTAGATGAGCACCTGTTCGGACTGCTGGCCGATCCGGTCCACCCTTCCGGCCCGCTGGACGAGCTTGACGATGGCCCATGGCAGGTCGTAGTTGACCACGATGTGGGCGTCTTGGAGGTTCTGCCCCTCCGACAGCACATCGGTGGACACCAGCACCCGCAGTTCGTCGTCCGGCGGGGCAGCGTTGTTGGAGACAGGGGAGAAGCGGCAGGCCAGCGCCCGCGGATCGTTCGACGATCCGGTAACCGCCGCCGCGTCGTCCACCCCGCGGCGGCCGAGCTCCGAAGCGACGTAGAAGGCGGTGTCGGCGTATTCGGTGAACACGATGACCTTCTCGCCGGGGTGGGTCTCGGTGATGATCTCCATGAGCTGATCCAGCTTGCCGTCCTTGCCGGGGTTCCACTGCCCGAACCGGTCGAGAAGGCCGCGGATCACGGCGGTGTCGCGGTCGAGGTCGTCGGAGAACCGGGGTTCGAGCAGCTCCGATCTCAGCCAGCGCACGCTGCGGCGGCCGGCCCGGCGCAGTTTGTGATAGGCCGCCGCCGGAACGGAGCCGTCCAGCGGGCCGCCGTCCTCCAGCCCGCCTTCCTTGAACAGGTCGCCGTCGTCCTGGTCGGCTTCGGCGTACCACAGCGCATTGTCCACCGAACCGATCGGAACGGGCAGCCCGTTTTCGATCGCGTAGGAGGCCACCAGGTTCCGCAGGGCGTGCCGTCTGAGGGTGGCGAGGAAGGCAGGCCCCGAAGAGGACAGCCGCTTGAACAGCATCACCCTCGTGAACCCCATCAGGTTGCCCCGGGCCGACCTGCGGAGGTCGTCCAGCAGGTCTTGCTCTTTGTCGTCGAGGGCGGCGCCGTCGGTCAGGTAATCACCGATCTTGTACCGGGGAAGGCGCAGAGCGGCCACCGCGTCGAGGGTCGATCGGTCGATCATCTCGCGGGCCGGATCGTCGCGGGAGAGTTCCCGCTCTAACGGATGGGCGATCCGTTCCGGGAAGTAGAACTCGCCGCCGTCCCCGAACTGCAGGTATTGACGGCCCTGCCCGTCATCGCGGGCGTAGTTGTCGGCGATGAAGCGGCGGGTGCGGCGAACCATGAACTGCGACAGCAGCTCCTGCCAGTCGTCGTGATGGTCGGAGAGGCGGAAAGCCGCGATAGACGACGTTCGTCCGCCGCACCTCAGCGAGAAATTGGCTTCGCCCATCGCAGTTGCGGCCCGTTCCGGACGGATGCCGAGATCGATTTCATCGCCCAGGAACAGGCTCATCTGGGCGTCGATGTCGGATACGTCCTTGTTGTACGGGGTGGCCGACAGCAGCACCACCTTCGAGTCGTTGTCGGCGATGTAGGTGCGCAGGGCCCGCCAGCTCTTACTCAACCGGTTGCGGAGGTTGTGGGATTCGTCCACGATGACCAACCGGTAGCGCCGCAGTTCAGCCAAGACGCCGCGGGGAACCATCGACAGGGAAATCACCCGGCCTCGAACGTCGTAGTGATCGACGTAGGACTCCCACATGGACACCAGGTTCTTCGGGCAGATGATAAGGGCGTCAGTGCCGTACTCCCCCTGGAGCAGGCGGGCGACGGCGGTGGCGACCAGCGTCTTGCCCAGCCCGACTACATCGCCGACGATGACCCCGCCGCGCCGGTGGACTATCCGGGCGGCGATGTTCACCGCCGCGGTCTGGAAGTCGAGCAGCTTGTTCGATATGGAGGCGGGCAGCCCGTACTCGATGAGGCCGTCCCGGGCTTCCTTCGACAGATGCCAGGCCATCTTCAGGTAGACCAGGTAGGGGTCCAAGGCGCACTTCGATGCCCACGACTCGTCGAGCATCTTCACCAACTCGAGGTTCGCCGGGAGCGTCAGCGGGTGTTCCCACATCTCGTCGAACCAGGCGGCGAGCTTGGCCGTGGAGTCGTGGTCGGTCACGTCCACGTTCAGCTCGCCCTGGTCGGACAGCCCCGCCCGGGTGAGGTTCGACGAACCGACATAGCCGGTGCGCGGGTTGTCCACGCTGTCCTTGTGGCAGAGGTACAGCTTGGCGTGGAGGCGGTGGGCGAGGAACAGGCGCACCTCCACCTGTCCGGAATCGATTTGGGTGTGCAGCCGCTGCAGCGCCTTCTCGTCGGCTTCGGTCGGCAGGCCCACCTCCAACTGGTTCCGCATCTCGGCCAACGCCGTCTCTGCGTTCTTGGAGGCGGTCTCCGTGTCGGTGGGGGGCAGGGCGCGGAGACGCTGCAGACGGCGCATCTCGTCGTGAGGATGCTCCGTCATCCCGACCAGCAGGCGCACCTTCGGGCTGCCGCTTCTTCCGGGCAGAGAGTCCACCTGCTCGGCGATCAGCTCCCATCCCCGCAGGTTGAAGTAGCCGACCGCCGCATCGAGCGAGAGGGTGTTCTCACGGAGCGACCGCGTCAGGGCTTCCTCCAGCCAGGCGTTCATGTTGTCGAGAATTCGCGGCATCGGTTCTATACTTTGGACTTGAAAATCATGCGGTCCCGCAGGTTTCCTGCTGCGTCGAATTGTTCCTTGGTGAATCCCCACGCCTGGGCCAGTATCCAGTCCGCTTCATCTGTTATGTGTCGGCATCTGCGCAGGTCGTAGTTGCCAACCCGCCCGCCGCTCCATGTGTACCAAAATAGGTGTTCAGGCGATTCATCTCTCAGCTTTCGGGCCATATTGATTAATCTACTATCTCTAGAAAGAGCCAAGAGATCAGCTGGAAACGAACCTAGCACTTGTTTAGTCACGTGGAAGTCATCACCGAGAGCGAGCCACCATAGGAACATCCACCGGCCTGCTGTGGTCAGGAAAGCTATATCACGCTCTTGATCTGATCTGAAGGACACCCACACAATACCCGTTTGAGGGGCAGGATCTCCATTTCTATCGAAGGCCGGGGGTTTATCGATGTATGAAGACAGTTGATACAGAGCCGTGCCCTTGAAGCCCAGAGGACTGCCATTAGGCCGCAAGCTATCGGCAATTTTTTTCCCTTTTTCACATAGAAATTCGAACCCCGATCTTATCAATGGATCATCAATTATTCCCCAAGTATTTAGGCAGATATCTATTAGATTAGAGGATGGTATATATATAAACCTTTCAAACAGGGTAGGTCGGAATAAGGAAGGCCAGCGTTGTAATCCTGTGGTGAATCGGGAGAATGAACTATTATATTCAATATTTGATCCTATTATGATGCTGTTTCTTACCCAGGCAGATCCCGAGAAAAGCCCAGTAGGGTGGTTCGAGAAAGATGATATCCATAAGGATTTATATTTGTCCAATAGATACCCGCGTAATGTGCTGTAGTAACTGCTGAAATAAATAGAGTGCATAACAATCATAGCAAATCGACCGTTGTCATTGAGAAGCGAGGAAGCACGTTCCACACAAACAGCATATAGATCAGGACAGTTTTGTGTTGTATATCCTTGCCAATTGTAATCGAAATCGTTCTTCTTTTTTCCCTTTATTCCAATATATGGAGGGTTGCCGATAACCACATCGAATCCGTTCTGCAACCAGACTGAAGGAAACTCAGCGAACCAATGGAAGGGTTGATGGGTTTGTTTCCAATCTTCAATGCTGGTTTGTTCGTTTCTCGCCTCGTGTAGAATGGTGTCAGCCAAGTCTGCAGCTCTGTCGATTTGTAGCTGTAGCTTTTGCTTGGCAACAGGATCGGCTTCGCCTCCTGTATCGGTGGCCTGCTCTTCAATGAATTCGGTATAGGCGCTGGCTGCCAGCTCGGCGGCAATCTGGGCGTCGTTCAGGTTGGCGAAGGCAAGTTGATTCTCTCCAAACCGCCGGTTTGCGTCTTCGGGATCTGCTATACCAACCAACAGGTTTCCATATCTGATGTTGAAATCCAGATCTGGCAACGGCTCTACTTGAGATATGTCGTCAAGTTGGGCAATGAGCTTGAGGAACAGTCTCAGCTTCGCTATCTCTGCGGCTTCTGCCAGGATATCTACACCGTATAGATTGTTCAGGCAGGCAACTCTCAACAGCCAATAGCGTTCGCTGGTATGCGCTGAGGCTTCGGCGAGGAAATCAAACTCTCTCTCTCTCTCTCTCTCTCTCTCTCTCTCTCTCTCTCTCTCTGATGGCATGATAATATCCTTTGAGTCCAGATAGCGGGCTGTTTCTAAAACTGTGGTATACAGAGGATCGAGAATATCCAACGCCGCAAGCAGGAAGGCACCGGAGCCGACCGTCGGGTCACAGATCGTCAAAGAACGTAGGACATCGAACGCTGTGCAGCATTCATCATAAGTGTTGAGCAAAGACAGGTAGTCCATCATCAGTGTCAATAGATCCAGATTATGAGTTACTGCATCATCGATGGTCCATGATTCTTCAGTAGAGGACATCTTGTCTATGAGCTGTTCATATTGCTGACGACGATGGAATACATCGCACCACCGTTCACCATCCAGGGCGATTCCCAGAACGGGATCCGGTGTTGCTTGTGGATCCAATCTCCCGGGTGGAAGGGGTTCAGTGACCCCGTAGCCTAGACTGGTGTGAAGGTAATCAGCACCGGATCTCGGCAGGAGAACACTCGGATCATCGAGGCCAGCCCGCGTGAGGCGATCCACCAGGGCCGGGATGATGGTCGAGGTTGCCATGTATCTGGTCACATCCGGTTTGGTGTAGTAAGTGCCGGTGTCTTTCTTGTTGACATATTGCTCGAAGATGAAGCCGAGGATTTCAGGGCTGATCTCGTTGTCGGCGCCGGTCGAGCTCTCGTCTAGATGCCAACGCCACTTATCGAAGAACTTGAATATCCGATCAAAGCTCTTGTCTTTGATTGCGATATCGTATTTCTCTTCGAGTTTATGTATCTCGAACAATCCACCGTTTACATACGGCAACCTTCCAATCAGGCACCCCACTGCGGCGTCGTCGAACTCTGGGTTTGGTTGACCCAGGCCTTGGTGGAACAGCGGCAACAGGAACTCACAGTAGAAGGCATTTGGTTGCTCGGAACTGGATTGTTCTCTTATGCTTCGCAGCCGATTTCTCAGGTAATGAAGGTCGCTGTCCATGAAACCTTTGCGCTGGATGAAATAGATGAACATCAGCCGGTTCAGCAAGACCGAGGCGTACCAGCGGCGGTCTTCGGCGCGTTCGATGCCCTCGATGCTTGCCGCCAAGCTCGTGTGGTGTTTCTGGAACTCTTGGTAGAAGGACTTGGTTACCTTCTCGACGTTGAACGAGCGGCGCACTCTGTCCCGAACGATCAAAGGAGTCAGCTTCGCCTGCTCGGCGAGGGTGAAACGCACCCGTTCGAGCCGCTGCAGCACGGCGTCTCCGCCGCCGCTTCCCTTGCGGTACAGGTGCTCGACGATGCGGTCGCTGCCCGAGGGGGTTTGCTCCGGCCAGAGGAACAGCACCTCGTTCGGGGTGTCGAACAGCACGAGCCGGCCCAGCTGGGAGTGCCGGCGCAGGATGATGGACACCCGCCGCTTTTCCTGGCCGTGCGGCGGCGCGTCGCAGATCACCAGCCACACCGCCACCCCCTTCTTCGCGGCCACTCGGCGGGCCGTGAGTCCGGTGTCGTCGATCTCTACCGGGCCGGTGTCCGGGGGGTTGTCCCAGCCCAGCCCGAGGAACAGGCCGTGGAAGTCGGCCTCGTCGAGCCGGTTGCGCATCCCTTCTTCTGCTGCTGCTCCGGGCATCACGGATTTTCCTCTCTCCTCGGATGCCAGAATGTCACGTTGACAAGGGTACAGGATGCCTATGACAGAACCGGGCAATGCCGGCGCAGGGCCGCCGGCGGGCCCTCCTCTCGTATGGCGCATCCAGGGGTTTTGTTCCATGAACGAATCCGGAAACCGCCTGCCGAAGCCGTCTGCAGCCAGGGGTTGGGGTAACCTTACAGATAAGGTTAGGCTAGCCTAATAACTGGGGCGGACAGTCTGACATGAGGGAGATGATGGAGATATCTAGGAAAGCGGCGGCCGTTCTGACCGTGCTGGTGTTGGCGGCGGCCGCCTGCGGCGTTGACGACGGGGGCGAGGTCCGCCTCGTCAACGGCGACGGCGGTTCGGTCTCGGGTTCGGCCTCTGCTTCTGGTTCGGGGTCGGCCTCTGGTACAGGGTCGGCTTCAGCTTCAGCCTCTGGTACAGGTTCAGGGTCAGCTTCTGCCTCAGCCTCTGGTACTGCTTCGACTTCCGGCACTGCTCCGGCGTCTGGTACGGGGTCGGCTTCGGCCTCCGCTTCGGGCACAGCTCCCTCGGACAGCGAGCCGGCTCCGGAACCGCAGGAGGCGTCCGAGGAGGATACGGAGGCGGTGCTGCAGGCCTACCGCGTCGTCTTCGACAGCCGCGTTCCGTTCGACGAGAAGGTTCCCTATCTGGAGGACGCCGAACAGCTGCGCGACGTCTTCGAAAGGTATGTGAGTGCGGCCGAGATGTTCGGGGGCATCCACCTGGACCCAACCGCGGTGGAGATCGACGGGGACACAGCCGAGGTAACCTACAACGTGATGTTCGGAGAGCAGGCGGCCTATTCCGATTTGACCGGGGATGCGGTGCGCATCGACGGGGTGTGGTCGGTTACCCGGGCGAGGTTCTGCGCCTTCATGTCCTCGGCCCGGGTGTCCTGCCCGTCTCCTTCCGGTTGAGGCGGTCCGCCGCGCAGCCGACCAACCGGGGAGGGCCGCGCTCATCAGCGGCGGCGCTGGCGGGGATCCTGTTGCTCTCCGCCTGCGGCGGCGGCGCCGAGCCCGCCCCTGACCCCGGCGCCGCAGCGTCGGCTTCTGCCCCGGCGGAGGAACCGCAGCCGTCCCTGCCCGCGCCCCGCACCATCACCGGCGCCGACGGAGTCGATTCGGTCGTATCCGACGCGAGCCGCATCGTGGTGCTCAACGGCTACATCAACGAGATCGTGTACGCCCTGGGCCGGGGCAGCCAGGTGGTGGGCAACGACCTGAGCGCCCGCTACCCGCCGGAGACGGAGCAAGTCGCCAAGATCGGCTATCAGCGCACCCTGAACGCCGAAGCCGTCATCGCCCTGGAACCGACCCTGGTGCTGGGGAGCGCCGAAGCGGGGCCGGCGTTCGCCTTGGAGCAGGTGCGGGAAACCGGAACTCCGGTGGTGATCCTGCCGGCCGAGTTCACTCTGGAGGCGGCCTATGAGCGCGTGCTGACGGTGGGGGAGGTGCTGGGGGCGGAGGAAGAGGCGGACAGGCTGGCGCAGCGGATGCGGGCCGAGGTCGAAGCCGCCCGGGCGGCGGTCCCCCAGGGGGCGGACCCGCCCCGAGTGGCTTTTCTGTACGCCCGCGGCCGCGATCTGTTGCTCCTGTTCGGAAGGGGATCACCTTCGGAGGCCTTGATAACCGCCGCCGGCGGGATCGACGCCGGGGCCTCCTCCGGGGTGGGAGAGTTCACCCTCGTGACCGCCGAAGGGCTGGCGGCGGCGGCCCCCGACTGGCTGATCCTGACCGAAGACGGCATGGAGTCGGTGGGGGGAAGGGACGGCCTGCTGGAGGCGCCGGGCGTAGCCCAGACCGAGGCCGGGCGGCGGGGGAACATCCTGGTGTACGACGACCTCTTGTTCCTGGGGCTCACGCCGCGGGTGGGCGGGGTGCTCCAGGACCTGGTAGATGCGCTCTACGGAGGGGGTGATGAGGGGTGAAGGCCGCCGGGCGGCGGCCAAGCTGGGCGCGCCCGGTTGGTTCGTCTGTTTGGCGGCGGCTGCCCTCGTTCTGGTGGTTTTGAATCTGGGGATGGGGGCGGTGTTCATAAGCCCCGGCCAGGTGCTGGGTTCGGCGGCAGACCGGCTGGGCCTGAACATAGGAGGGCGGGCTTCGGCGGTGCAGGAATCGGTGCTGTGGTCTATCCGGGCGCCCCGCATCCTGCTGGCCGTGGCGGTGGGCGGAGGTTTGGCGGCGGCCGGGGCGGGGCTGCAGGCCGTGTTCCGCAGCCCGTTGGCCGAATCGCAGCTGGCCGGTGTTTCCTGGGGAGCGGCCGTCGCGGCGGCTGCGGCCGTCGCCGCCGGCTTGGACGGGGCGTCCCCGGTCGCGGCCCCGCTGGCCGGCGCAGCCGGGGGTATGGCGGCCGCCTTGTTGGTCTACCGCATCGCCCGCTCCGGGCGGCGGGTGGACGCGGCGGCGCTGCTGCTGGCGGGCGCGGCGGTCAATGCGGTGTGCGCGGCGGTGATCGGCATCCTGGTCAATACAGTCGACAGCGACCGGCTGGGGTCGTTGGCCTTCTGGAGTCTGGGAACCCTGGGCGCGGCCACCTGGGAGACGGCGGGGATCACGCTCCTGGCCGTCCTGTCTGGGTCGGCGCTGCTGGCCGGCCGGGCCGGGGAGCTGGACGCCCTCCTGCTGGGCGAGGAAGAAGCCTTCTATCTGGGGGTGGAGATCCGGCGGCTGCGGATTGCGGTGCTGGGGGCGGCGGCTTTGATCACCGGGGCGGCGGTGGCTGCGGCCGGGGTGGTCGGCTTCATCGGGCTTCTGGCCCCGTTCGCCATGCGCGCGCTGCTGGGTCCGGACACCCGGCGGTTGGTCTTTGCCTCCGTTCTGGCCGGGGCGGGGTTGACTTTGGCCTTCGACCTGGCGGCCCGCACCGCGGCCGCCCCGGCGGAAATCCCGCTGGGGGTGTTGACCTCCCTGGCGGGGGCCCCTTTGTTCCTGTGGCTGCTGGTCCGCACCCGCCGCCGGGGCGGCCTGAGGTGAGCCTGATTCGGGCCGAAGGGGTCCGCCGGGTAGCGGGCGGGCGGATGATCCTGGACGGGGTCGACCTGGCGGCCGAGGCCGGTTCTTTGACGGCGCTGGCGGGCCCCAACGGAGCGGGGAAATCCACGCTGATGCGGGTATTGGCGGGCAGCCTCGCCCCCGCCGCCGGAGAGGTGCGGCTGGCGGGCATCCGCCCGGCGCGATGCAAACCCCGTGAGCTGGCCCGGATAAGAGCGGCCCTCCCGCAGCGGTACCGCCTGGAGTTCGAGTTCCGTGTGCGGGAAGTGGCGGCCATGGGCCGTTTTCCCTATGAGGGCGGGGTCCGCTCCGCCGAAGCCCGGTCGGTGGTGGAGCAGGTCTTGGCGGATACGGAATTGACGGAGCTGGCCGACCGCCGTTTCCCGGCGTTGTCGGCGGGGGAGCAGGCCAGGGTGATGTTCGCCCGGGTATTGGTCCAGCAGGCCCAGGTACTGCTGTTGGACGAACCGACGGCCGTCCTGGACATCAGGCATCAGCATCTGGTGATGGAACTGGCGCAGCGGGCCGTCCGGGCCGGCGGCGGAGCGGCCGTGGTCGTCCTCCAAGACCTCAATTTGGCCGCCGGATACGCCGACCAGGTGGGGGTGATGGCCGGGGGGCGGATGAGAGCCTTCGGGCCCCCCGCCGAGATCTTGCGGCCCGGCCTGCTGACCGAGGTGTACCGGCGCCGCATCGACGTGATCGCTCATCCGATCACCGGCCGCCCCTTGGTGGTCTCTTGAGCCGGACGATCGAAGGCGGACAGGGGCGCCGCCTCCCTGCCCCGCCCGGCGGTTGTGTCGCAGGCGGGTGATACCTTTCATGGAGATGGTGGATACAGAGAACTCAGGCATCGCGGGCGGGCGCGCCCGGCGCAGAGCGGGCAGGGCGGCGTGGCGCTGCTGATCCACGTCCGGCCGCACCCCGGCCAGCTGGTGGGGGAGCTGTGCGCGCAGCTGGCTTCGCCGCCCGCCGACCCGTTCGCCGGGGAGCTGGTGGCCGTGCCGACCCGGGGCATCGAGCGGTGGCTCGCCCAGCGCATCGCCTCCGAGATGGGGGAGCGCACGCCCAGCGAAGGGGTGTGCGCCAACGCGGCCTTCCCCACTCCGGGGCGGCTGGTGCGGGAGGTGATGCTGGCCGCGCCCGAGCTGGCCGCATCGGTCGAGGCCTGGGAGCGGGGCGCCCTGGTCCGCTCGGTGGTTTCGACCCTCGACGAGAGCGTCGACCTGCCTTGGATGTGGGTGATCGCCCGTTTCATCCGCGATCCGGGGGCCGAGACCCCGCTCGGCAGCAGTCAGCGCCTGCAGGCCGCCCGCAAGATCGCAGGCCTGTTCACCCGCTACGCCCGGCGGCGGCCGGCCATGATCCGGGACTGGCGGGACGGCGGCGGCGCCGGCCCCGGCGGCGGTCCGCTCTCCGGGGCCGATGCCTGGCAGCCCCGGTTGTGGAGGCGCGTCCGCAGCCGGATCGGGGTTCCCAGCCCGGCGGAGCTGCTGCCCGCCGCCCTCGACCCGGTCCGCCGCGGCGAGGTCGACCCCGGCCTGCCCGAACGGCTCTTCGTGTACGGGCTCACCGCCCTCGACCCCCTCCACATGCAAGTGCTGGAAGCGGCGGCCGTCCGCCGCGAGGTGCACCTGTATCTGCTGCACCCTTCGCCCGCCCTGTGGAGCGAGACGGCCCGCCTGCTGGAGTCGTCGCCCCCTCTCCCCGGTCCGCCCGAGCGGTCCGCCGACCCGACCAGGGATACCGCCCGCCATCCGCTGCTGCGCACCTGGGCCAGGGAGAGCCGCGAGCTCCAGCTGATACTGGGCGGCCGGGCGGAGGCGGCCCCCCCGCCGGAGGCCGAAAGCCCGACTCCGACCCTGCTGGCCCGCCTCCAGCGCGACATCCGCTCCAACCGGGCGCCCGTCCTGCAGACCGAAGGGGACCGGCCGGGCGGCCCGGACCGTTCCATCCAGATCCACGTCTCCCACGGCGCCCGCCGCCAGGTCGAGGTGCTCCGCGACGCCGTCCTCCATGTCCTCGCCGCCGACCCCACCCTGGAACCCCGCGACGTGGTGGTCATGACGCCCGACATAGCCGCCTTCGCCCCCCTGCTCGAAGCCGCCTTCATGCGGAACGCCGGCGGGGGAGGCGCCGCCCCGGAAGCCGCCGGGGAAGAGGACGGCGGCCTGCCCGACCTGCGGATCCGCATCGCCGACCGGGCCCCGGCGGCCGTCAACCCGCTGGTCCGCTTCGCAGCCTCGGTCTTCGACCTGGCCGGCGCCCGGCTGGAGGCGGGAACCATCCGGGAGCTGATCGCCCTGCCGGTGGTGCGCCGGCGGTTCGGCCTGGACGACCAGATCACGGACGCAGCCGCTTCCCTCATCGAAGACGCCAACGTGCACTGGGGCCTCGACGGCGGCCACCGGGCCGAATGGAACGCCGGCGCCAACGAACAGCACACCTGGCGGCGGGGGCTGGACCGGGCCCTGGCCGGCGTCTTCTACTCCGACAGCAGCGTCCGGGTGGTGGGCGGGGTCGCCCCCCTCGACGGGGTCGAAGGCCAGGAGGCCCGCCCGGCCGGCCTGGTCGCCCAGATCATCGATCGGGCAACGGCGGTGCGCTCTCTCCTCGGCCGGCCCCGGCCCTTCTCGGAGTGGGGCCCGGCCGTAGCCGCCGCGGTGCGCCTGCTCGCCGCTCCGGAGTGGGGCGAGGAGTGGCAGTGGGGCCAGCTGGAGCGGCTGCTGGAGAGGAGTTTCCCGCCGCCGGAGGAGCCGGGAGAGCAGGAGGAGCAGGAAGGGCGGGACGCTCCGGCGGGGGCGGCGGCCCGGCCTTCCGCCGACCCGGTGATCAGCCCCGCCGAGGCCCGGCTGGCGGTGGAGGACTGGTCGCAGGACACCCCCGGCCCGCTGCACTTCCGCACCGGATACGTAACGGTCTGCACGCCGCCCCCGATGCGGTCGGTGCCCTACCGGGTGGTGTGCCTGCTGGGGATGGACGACGACCGGTTCCCGCGCGGCGCCGACGACGACGGCGACGACCTGCTCCGCGGCCATGAGATCGCGGGCGACCCCGACCGGGCCGCCGAAGACCGCCAGCTCCTGCTCGACGCGGTGATGGCGGCCGGCGACCACCTGATCGTCACCTACTCCGGACGCGACGAGCTCACCAACGCCGAATACCCCCCGTCGGCGCCCATCGCCGAGCTGCTGGACGCGCTGGAAGAGACGGCCGGAGCGGAGGCCCTGGAAGAGATCGTCGTCCATCACCCCCTCCAGCCTTTCAGCGAGAAGAACTTCACCCCCGGGCGGCTCGGCCTCCCCGGGCGGCCCTGGTCGTTCGACCCCATGCAGTACGACGGGGCGCAGGCCGTCCAGCGGCGGGCCCGCACGGAGGGGCGGCAGCTGAGGTATCCGTTCTTCGCGGCCTCGGCCGAAGCGCCCCCCGAGATCCGCCTCGACGATCTGCTCCGCTTCCTGGAGAACCCCGCCCACTGGTTCCTCTACGCCCGGCTCGGGTTCAGAGTTCCGGCGGCCGAGGAGAACTCCGATGACATCGTCCCCGTCGACCTGGGTTTCCTGGAGCAGTGGAGCCTCACCGACCGGCTGCTCACGGGGTTGGTCGAGGGCCGCGAAATCGAGGAGCTCGAAGCGCGCGAGCTCGCTTCGGATGCGCTGCCCCCCGGCCGGCTCGCCCGCACCGGACTGGAAACCGCCAGAGAGCGGGCGCTCGGGCTCTGGGCGGCGTCCCGCGAGGTCGGATACGACCCGGAGCGGAGCGAACGGTTCGCCGGCGCGGTGACGGTCGGCAGCGGGGGCGGCCGCACGGTCGAGGGTTCGGTGACGGCCGACGGAACGGCGGACCGGATCGACCTGGTTACCCCCTCCCGGCTGCGGGGCAAGCACCGGCTGCGGGCCTTCGTGCGGGCCGTCTTCCTGACCGCGCTCGAACCGTCCCGGCGCTGGAGCGCCCGTCTGATCGGACGGCACATCCGGGGCGACGAGCTGTGGACGGTGGCCGTCCAAGAGATCGACGGCAGGCCGGGGAAGCGCCGGCGGGAGGCGGAGCGGCTGCTGTCCGGCCTGGTGGACCTCTATCTGGAGGGCCTCGAACGCCCGATCCCGCTGCCGTGCGAGACCGGCTACGCCTGGCAGCGGAACCTCGGCAGCGACAAGGGACCGTTCCGCCCCGCCCGCAGCGTCTGGGAGGGGAGCAGGTTCACCCCCGGGGAGGGGGCGGATCCGGCCTATGAGATGCTGCTCCCCGGCATGGCCGACATGAAATCCCTGGCCGAGAGCGGCTTCAAGGAGTACGCCGCCAGGTTGTGGGGGCCGATCCTGCCCCTCCTCACGGAGAAGGCGGTGCGGCCCGGCGGGCGGGGAGGGAAGAAATGACGGGAACCGCCGCCCGGTACGACCCGGTCGAGCCGATCGGCCGGGGCCGCACGGTCATCGAGGCCAGCGCCGGCACCGGCAAGACCTTCACCATCGCCGCCGCGGTCACCCGCCTCGTGGCCGAGGAAGGTTTGAGCCTGGAGGAGATACTGGTGGTTACCTTCACCAGGGCCGCCACCGCCGAGCTCAAGGGCCGGATCAGGACGCGGATGGTGGAGACCCTCCGGGCCCTCGAAGGCCGGCCCTCCGGCGAGCCCGACGACCACATGCGGATCCTGCTGGAGGCGGACGCGGAGGAACGCAGCCGCCGCGCCCGCCGCCTGGGCGAAGCGCTGACCGGCTTCGACCGGGCCCAGATTTTCACCATCCACGGCTTCGCCATGCGGCTTCTCGCCAAGCTCGGGTTCCGGTCCCGGCTGGGCCCCGCCGTCTCGCCCGGGGAGGCCGACGAGACGCTGATCCGCCGGGCGGCGGGCGATCTGGTGGTGGCCCGCTTCGCCGGAGAGGAAGGAGATGGCGGAGAAGCCGGGGGAGGGGGCGGCCCGGTCGAGCCGGTCTCCCCCGAAGACCTCGCCGAGATCGGCAAGAAGCTCGCCGACGCGCCCGACGTCCGCATCCTGCCCGAGCCCGGCGAGGTCGAAGGCGGGATGCGCATCCGGGCGGAGCTGGCCCGCCGGATCAAGGTCCTGGCGGCGCGGCGGATGCGGGCCGCCCGGACGGTCACCTACGACGACACCCTGGTGGAGGCCCGCGACGCCCTCCTCGACCCCGAGATCGGGGAGGGCGCCCGGGAGCTGCTGCGGCGGCGCTTCTCCATCGCCCTCGTCGACGAATCCCAGGACACCGACCCGATCCAGTGGCAGGTGATCCGGGCCGTCTTCGACGAGTCGCGCCTGGTGATCATCGGCGATCCGAAGCAGGCGATCTACTCCTTCCGCGGCGCCGACATCGAGTCGTACCTGGCGGCGGCCGCAGGCGCCGACGACCACCGCACCCTGGACACCAACTGGCGCAGCGACGGCCCCCTGATCGACGCCCTGGACGCCCTGCTCACCGGCGCCGTCTTCGGCGACGAGCGCATCGCCTACATCCCGGTGTCCCCCGCCGGCCGCCACCGGCGCCCCCGCATCGAAGGGGCGGGCGCCCCGATGCAGATCCGCAGCTTCCCTTCCGATTTCCCGGGTCTGGGCACCTACACCTGGGGGGGGCGGACGTACTACTACGTGGGCGAGGTCAGGAAGGCGGTGGCCGCCGACGCCGCCGCCGAGGCCGTCAGGCTGCTCACCTCCGGCGTGACCGTCGGCGCCCGCGAAGACGCCCGCCCGCTGGGGCCGGGCGACATCGCCGTGCTGTGCCGCACCCGCCGCCAGGTCGAAATGGTGCGGGATGCGCTGGACGCATTGGGGGCGCCGTCGGTGGCGGCCCGCACCGGAGGCGTGTTCGCCTCCCCCGCCGCCGAGGAGTGGCGGCGCTTCCTCTACGCCGTGGAACGCCCCAACCGGATCGAATATGTGCGCATGGCGGTCGTTACCCCGCTGGCGGGCGTCCCTCTCGACGCCGCGTCCGCCCTCCGGGACGAGGAGGTGCTCGAATGGCAGCAGCGCTTCATCGATTGGCGGACCCTCCTGTACGGGCGGGGCGTCCCGGCCCTGCTGGAGGATGTGGACAGGACCACCCGCCTGGCGGCCCGGGTGCTGGCCGAACCCGGCGGCGAGCGGATGCTGACCGACCTGGCCCACATCGCCGAGGAGATGCATGCGGTGTGGCGGCGGGGGCGGCTCGGGTCGCTCCTGGTGTGGCTGGAGGACGCCAAGGACGAGGCCGCCCGCAACGCCGACGCCAACGTCGAGGACCCCGAATCCCGCCAGCGCCGCCTGGAGACCGACGCCGCCGCGGTGCAGGTGCAGACGATCCACGCCGCCAAGGGCCTGGAGTACCCGGTGGTGATGGCGCCCTACCTGTGGGACTCCCCCCGCTGGAAGCCGGACATCCCCATCTTCCACGACTTCGCACCGGCCCCGCCCGGCGAGCCGCGGCCCCGCCTGGTCGACGTGGGGGGGCCGAACCTCGATAGAAACCGGGAAGCGGCCATGTCCGAGGAGGCGGCGGAGGAGAGCCGGCTGCTCTATGTGGCGCTGACCAGGGCGAAGCACCGCCTGGTGCTGTGGCGGGTCGACCAGGTCCGCGGCGCGGAGGAGACCAAGCTCTATCAGCTGCTCAGAGGCGCCCGCACCCGGCTCGCCCGGAGGCCCGGCGTCGTCGAGCTGAAAACCGTCGACGCGCCCGCGCCGGAGCGTTACGAGCCGCCGGGCGCCGGCCTGCCTCGGCTGGAGCGGGCCCGGCTCGACCGGGCGCTGGACTACGGCTGGCAGCGGGTCTCGTTCTCGTCCCTGTCGCCGGACCGCCCCCTCGCCGGACGCCTCGACACCGCCGAACAGGCCGACCGCGTCGACGAAGCCGACGAGGCCGCCGTGGACGATCCGCCTCCGCCGCCCCGGTCCGGTGAAGCCCTGCCGATGGCGGGCCTCCCCCGCGGAGCCCGGTTCGGGTCGTTGGTCCACGAGTTGTTCGACCGGACGCCCTTCGACGCCGAGGACCTGCCCGGGGCGGTGCGCGCCGAGCTGGGCGCGCTGGCCCGCCGCGGATCGTGGGACTTCGACGCCGACCAGCTGGTCGAAGGGATAGTCCTCGCCATGCACACCCCGCTGGGGCCGGACGCCGGGGCGCCCTCGCTCCGCGACCTCGACCCGGCCCGGTCGCTCAAAGAGATGAGCTTCGAGCTTCCGCTGCGCGCCGGGTCGTCCGCCATCACCCTGGGCGACGTCGCCGGGGCCGTGCTCGGCCGCCTGCCCGAGGGCGACCCGCACCGGCCTTACTTCGACTCCCTCCTGGACCCCCTCCTCGACCAGCGCCCCTTCCGCGGGTTCATGACCGGCGCCATCGACCTGACCGCCTTCGTGCCCGGCCCCGGCGGCGGCCGGTACACGGTGATGGACTTCAAGTCGAACACCCTTCCCGCCCTGGGCGCCGCCCCCGCCCCCGAGGACTACGGGCCGGGGCCCCTCGCCGCCGCCATGAACCACGGCAACTACCCCCTCCAGGCCCTCCTCTATCAGGTCGCCCTCCACCGTTATCTGCAATGGCGGCTCGCCGGTTACCGCCCGGAAGAGCATCTGGGCGGCTCGATGTACCTGTTCGTGCGGGGCATGATCGGCCCCGATACCCCGGCGGCGGAGGGGGAGCGGTGCGGGGTGGCGCGCTGGCGGACGCCCCCGCAGGCGGTGGCGGCGGTCAGCCGCCTGTTCGCCGGGGGGGAGCGGTGACCGGGGCGGGCGGCGCCCTCGAACGCCTGGCGGCCGCCGCCGCCGACCCCCGGGCGGTGATGAGCGCCCCCGGCCTGCTGGCGCCCTTCAACGACTGCGGCGTCCTGTCCCCCCTCGACGTCCACGCCGCCGCCGCCGCCGCCCGCTTCTGCGGAGAGGACGACCCGCGGGCGGTGCTGGCGGCCGCGCTGGCGGTGCGGGGCGCCCGCCTCGGCAGCGTGTGCATCGACCTGGGGCGCCAGCGCGGGTCCGTGGCGGTGGAAGGCCAGGACCCGGAGGTGATAGACGCCCTCCCCTGGCCCGACGCGGAGGGGTGGTTGGAGGCGGTGGAAGGCAGCCGCCTGGCTGGCCGGGGCGGGCCGCTGGTGTCGGAGGGCGGGCGCCTCTACCTGGAGCGTTACTTCCGGTACGAAGACCGGGCCGCCCGCCTGATCGAAGCCCGCGCCGCCGCCCCCGGCCACCTCCTCGACCGCAGCGTCGAGGAGGCCCTGGACCGGCTGCTCCCCCCCGCGGCGGAGGGGGGCGCCCCCAACCTGCAGCACCGGGCGGCGAAGGCGGCCCTGTCGGGGCGGTTCACGGTGATCGCCGGCGGGCCCGGCACCGGCAAGACCTACACCGTGGCGAGGATGCTGGCCGCCCTGGCGCACCGTCCCGGCCCCTTCCCGCGCATCGCGCTGTGCGCCCCCACCGGGAAGGCGGCCGCCCGGCTGGGCGAGGCGGTCGGCGAGTTCGCCGATGAAGAGGAACGGCGTCCGGCGGTGCGGGAGAGGCTGCGGGGCCTGCAGGCGAACACCAGCACCATCCACCGGCTGCTGGGATGGGCGTGGGGCCGGGGCCGCTTCGAGCACCACGAGCGGAACCGCCTGCTCCACGACCTGGTGATCGTGGACGAGATGTCGATGGTGTCGCTGCCGCTGGCGGCCAAACTCCTGTCGGCGGTGCGCAGAGACGCCGCGTTGGTGCTGGTAGGAGACCCGTACCAGCTGGAATCGATCGAGGCGGGCACCGTCTTGGCCGACATCGCGGGCCCGGCCGCGGACGGCGCCCTCCGCCCCCCGCCCGGCCCCGCCCCGCCCATCGAAGGCCGGGTAGTGGTACTGGAGCGGGTGCATCGCTTCCGGGAGAAGAGCCCGATCGCCGACTTCGCCGATGCGGTCCGCCGGGGGGACTCCGGGCAGGCCGTCGACCTCTTGGGCCGCGGCCTCGAGGGCCTGAATTGGGTGAAGGACAGCTCGGCGGACGGGTTCGGGGCGCTGTGGGGGCGGCTGATCGCGGAGCGGTCCCGGCTGGTGGAGCTGGCCAGGCGGCCCGGCGGGGGGGCGGCGGCGCTCGAGCAGATCAGCGGGACGGCGGTGCTGTGCGCCCACCGGGAGGGCCCGGGCAGCGTCGCCGAGTGGCGGCGGATCATCGAGGGTGCGCTCGACGCCCGCTTCCCCGGCCTCCGGTACGGCGGCCCCTGGTATCCGGGCCGGCCGGTGATGATCACCAGCAACGACTACAACCTGGGCCTCTACAACGGCGACATCGGCGTGGCGGCCTATACGTCCGAAGGCCTGAGGGCGGTGTTCGACCGAGGCGGGGATTTTCCGCCCGGCTACCTGGGCGAGCACGCCACCGTCCACTCCATGACCATCCACAAGAGCCAGGGCTCCCAGTTCGAGAAGGTGCTGGTCTCGCTCCCCCCCGCCTCGTCTCGGCTGCTGACCCGGGAGCTCCTCTACACCGCCGTGACCAGAGCGTCGAAGTCGGTGACCCTCATCGGAGCCGAATCCGTCATCCGCCGGGCGGTGGAGCGCTCGGTCCAGAGGGCCTCCGGCCTGAGGGCGAAGCTGTGGAACCCGGACGCCGCTCCCCCCGGCCCGCCCCCGCGGTAGGCGGATTGCCTCCAAAATCTTTCGCGTTCCCGCCGAATCCTCGAATCGAGGGCAGAAACTGTCACAGGCGCAGAGTATGTTGTCCGGGTACAGACATCGCAGCGGTCCGGACCGCTCCGATCAGAACGCAGCGCCCCCCGGCCGAACAACGGGGGGCGGCGAAAGTAGCCGAAGGCCGGCATCCGGCGGAGGCGGCCCTCACGCGCCGCCCCGCTCTGGAATCACGATGGCGGAGGAGGCGGGGGAAGGGCCCGGCGAAGCCGGGGCGGGGGGGCGAGAGCGCGAAAATCCAAGTTATGCGGGGGTGCGGCCCCGTTATGCAGGTGCGGTCCAAGTTATGCGGGGCGGCGCCGCCTTCGGCGGAAGGGGGTAGGTCGGCGCCGGGTGCGGCCGGTATTTCCCTGCCGTGATCGGCGGAGGTTGGATTCCCGCCGAGTTTCCGGTCGAGGGCAGAAAACTGTCACAGGCGCGGAGTATGTTGTCTGGGTACAGACATCGCAGCGGTCCGGGCCGCTCCGATCAGAGTTGCAGCGCCCCCCGGCCGAACAACGGGGAGGCGGCGAAAGTAGCCGAAGGCCGGCATCCGGCGGAGGCGGCCCTCACGCGGCCGCCCGCTCTGGAATCACGATGGCGGAGGAGGCGGGGGAGGGTCCCGGCGAAGCCGGGGCGGGGGGGCGAGAGCGCGAAAACCCAATTGCGGTTGCGCCAGTACGTGTTTGCGGTCCCAATATGCGGGGCGGCGCCGCTTTCGGCGGTGCGGCCGGTGTCCTCCCCGCCGGATCAGTGGAGGTTGGATTCCCGCCGAATCTCGGCCGAGGCTGAATATGCCGTCCGGACACCGGTCGCGTATCCGCTTCGGGCGTATGTCGAGCACCCGCCGGCCCTGAACCCGCACGGCTGGGCACCGCGGCGTCGACCGGCTTGACCACGCCTCGGCCTCCAGCCGGGACGGGGTGTCTGCAACATTCGACCTGTCAGGGTCCTCCGCAGCCGTACCGTTAGATCATCATCGCCCCCATCGGGTCTCTTGGTAATCGGCCTGTGTTTGCATCACCGATCACAAGTCGGGCTCCGACCAACTTTCGAGAACCCGACCCACCCGCCTCGCCCTTTCCCCCAGAGTTTCGCGGACGCCTCGATATGTCACAGTCGGCGGGTATGTTGTCGGGGTACAGACATCGCAGCGGTCCGGGCCGCTTCGATCAGAACCGCATCACCCTCCGGTCGAACAGCGGGGGGGAGCGAAATTAGCCGACGGCCGGCATCCGGCGGAGGCGGCCCTCACGCGCCGCCCCGCTCTGTGGATCACGATGGCGGAGGAGGCGGGGGAGGGGCCCGGCGAAGCCGGGGCGGGGGGCCGAGAGCGCGAAAATCGGGGTAGTGCGGGGAAGGTCCGAGAGCCCTGAAATCCGAATGAGTTCGGGCCGGTAAGGCCGAGCGGGCCTGTCCGGGCTTGGGTCATCCGATTGCGGGGAGGGTGCGCAGCTGGGGCGGGGGGTGTTTCCGGCGGGTGGGCCGGGGTCGGATGAGTCTTCGCCGGTGTGGGGGTGAGCGGGGGTCGAGTTGGAGTCCGTTGCGGTGGACGGCGACGTGGTGGTGGTACCAGCAGAGGGTGGCGAGGGTTGTCGGCTTGGTGGGTTCCGCCTTGGGATTGGGGGGTGATGTGGTGGACTTCGAGGCGGTGGGTGTTGGTGCATCCGTCGATGAGGCATCCGTCGTCTCGGGCGAGGACGGCTCGTCTGAGGCTGGGGCGGATTTGTTGTTTGGTTCCTCGGGTGAGGATGCCGTGTTCGGTGATGGTGTGGTGTTCGGTTTTGCCGGTGCAGTGGATGAGGTCGATGGTGTCGGGTCCGATTCTGGGTCCTCCCAGGATGTTGACTCCTTGTTCGTAATTTGATTGTTCGGCGAGTTGTTGGTCGGCGACGATCATGAGCAGGGGTTGGCGGCGGTTGCGTCCGGCGGCTCGGCGGGCGGTGTGGAGGATGTCGTCGATGTGTTCTCGGCGGATGGTGTGGTCGGTCTCGTCGGCGTGGTCAGTCTCACTTTCGGGTTGTTCTTCTTCGGTGTGGTCGGCCCGGTGTTGTTCCCAGGCGGCCAGGTCTTCCACTCGCGCTGTCAGGTCTTCGGCGGTGCCGGTCTGCCCGCTGTTGTGGGGGTGGTCGGTGGTTTGGTCGAGCTCGTCTTGGCACATTGAGGTCAAGGCCAGCGCCCGCCGCAGCCCGGCGTCCGGCCGCATCTGGCCGTCTTCGTTGTTGCTGGCGGGGGGTGTGATGCGGTCGGCGCGTTGTTGGAGGGCTTGGCGGCAGATTTCGCCTTCGTAGCCGCCGAGCTGTCCGGCTACGCGGTAGTGGCTTTCGTCGAGAGAGGGCTGGAAGCTGATGTATTGGCCGTTGAAGATGCGTTTCTCGTCGGTGCGGGTCATTTTCCGGAGTTTCGCCAGGAAGCGCTTCACGCGCCCGAGGTCGAGGCGGCGGGTTGCTTGGATTTGTTCGGGGGCGGCTCCGGCTTCGCGGAGGCGGGTTTCTTCCAGCACCCTGACATACGACAGCCGGCCTTTGCGGATTGCGTTGATGGTGCCTTCATCTATGCGGTCGGCCAGGTAGACCAGGTTCTTGGCGGTGGTGCGGTGGACGTCCATCATCGCGGCTGTGAGGTCCACTCGGCTGGCGTATCCGGCTCGGCGGGCGCCGTCGAAGAGGAGCAGGGACTGTATCCAGTAGAGCTGGTCGCCTCGGGCGCGGCTGATTCCGGCTTGGGCTCGGACGAGTCCGGCTTCGGCTTTGGCGGTTTCTTTCTCGCGGTGGTCGTCGAAGCTTCGGGTGAAGGAGTTCCCCCGCCGCAGGAGTTGCAGGGTGCGGTCGTATACGTTCTGGCGTTGTTTTTGGTATTCGCTCATGTGGGCTTGGAGCCACGCCGGGCGCTCCCCGCCCTCGGCGCCGTCTGTTTCGTGGGTGGGGGTGTCTGCTTCGAGGGCGGGGTCGGCCTCGACGGTGAAGTCTTCGTCGGGGGCTCGGTCGGCCATGAAATCGAACATATCTATATTATACAACACATCTGTGACTAGTAATATTCCCGGTTGTTCCAGATTCTTCTAAAATCCAAATAATCTTTCCCCGGCGGACTGATCTCGGAAGCAGATACCGCCCGCCGCCCCGCCCTGCTCCCTCTCGTTTTCCGAAGCGCCGGATTTCCCCCCGTCCCGGCCGAGGCCCTGCCCTGCTTCCCGCTAATTTCCGAAGAGCCCGAAAACCTCTATCCCGATTTTTTCTTGTCCCCGCGGGGCGGGCGGTATCCTCCCCGCCGTGATCTGCGGAGTTCTGCCTTGACCGTTGCCGCGCCGCCGGGCGGGGCTGCGCCCCCGGAGCGCCGCCGCAGCGACCTCGACGCCCTGCGGAGCTTCGCCATGCTGTTGGGCATCGGCCTGCACGCCGCCATGTCGTTCTTTCCGGGCTTCTGGTGGGTGGAGGACCGGACGGCGGGCTGGGGCAGCCTCTACGACGAGTTCCTGTGGGCGGTGCACGGTTTCCGCATGCCGGTGTTCTTCCTGATGAGCGGGTTCTTCACCGCCATGCTGTGGCGGCGCCGCGGCCTGAAGGCGCTCCTTTCCCACCGCCTCCGGCGGGTGGCGCTTCCGTTGGCGGTCGGCCTGTTGACCCTCGTCCCGCTGACGAACTGGGTGGGGGGCCGGGCCGTCTCCTCCGGAGCGCAGGCGGAAGCGGGGCAGGAGGGCATTTTCGAGGCGGTGTTCGCCGGGGATGCTGAGCGGGTTGCGGAGCTGCTGGACGGGGGCGGCGACCCGGACATGCGGGCCGATCCTGACGGTTGGACGCTGCTGCACGCCGCGGCTTTCACCGGCGATCCCGAGATGGTGGAGCTGCTGCTTTCCCGGGGCGCCGACCCGGCCCTGACCTCGCCCGCGTCGGAGGGGCGGACCCCCCTGGAAGTGACGTTTCACTTCGGGCAGGAGAAGGCGGCGGACTTGCTGGTTTCCTACGGCGGCGGCGACGGGCCGGAGGAAGGGAAGGAATGGTCGGATTACCCCGGTTGGGCGGCCGGCGCCGAAGGGGGCGGGGAGGACGAGGGGGCCGGGTTCGACCCGGCCGAGGAGGCGGAGGAGGAGGGGGGCGTATTCGAGGCGGTGTTCGCGGGGGATGTCGAGCGGGTTGCGGAGCTGTTGGACGGGGTTTACGACCCGGACATGCGCAACGATCCGGGCGGCTGGACGCTGCTGCATGCGGCGGCTTTCACGGGTGATCCCGAGATGGTGGAGCTGCTGCTTTCCCGGGGCGCCGATCCGGCTCCGACGGCGCCCGCGTCGGAGGGGGAGACCCCCTTGGGGGTGGCTTTCTATTTCGGGCAGGAAGAGGCGGCGGATTTGTTGGTTTCCCACGGGGGAGGCGACGGGCCGGAGGAGGGGCGGGAATGGGCGGATTACCCCGGTTGGGCGGCCGGCGCCGAAGCCGGCGGCGGGGAGGGGGAAGGCGGGGAGGACGGCGGGTCCGCACTCGACCTGGCCGAGGCGGTCAACAGCTTCCATCACCTCTGGTTCCTCTACTTCCTGCTGTGGCTGGCGGCGGGGTTCGCCGCGGTTGCCTGGGCGGTTGACCGCTGGGGCGGGGGGCGGCCCGGCGGATCGGCCTGGCCCCGGCTGGTGATGTGGTCGATGATCCCCCTCACCCTCCTCCCGCAGCTGGCCATGGGGGGCGGCGGCGCCTTTCCGGTCTTCGGGCCCGACACCTACGACGGTTTCCTGCCGCCCGCCGAAGCGCCCCATCTGCTGGTCTACTACGCCGCCTTCTTCACCTTCGGAGCCCTGCTGTACGGACGTCCGGCCCCCGGCGGCGGGTTGGCCTCCGATCGGATCGGCCGGTTCTGGCCCTTCACCCTGCCCTTGTCCCTCCTGATCGCCTTCCCCATCGGGCTGGCTTTCACCTTCGACCCCGAGATGTTCTCCTGGCCGGCCGCTTCGGTGCTGCAGGTGCTGTACGCCTGGGGCATGTGCCTCGGCCTGATGGGGCTGTTCCGGGCGCTGCTGGGGCGGGAGCGCCGGGGCGTCCGCTATCTGTCCGACTCTTCCTACTGGCTGTACCTGGCCCACCTCCCCCTGGTGGTCGCCGCCCAGCTGTGGGTGCGGGACTGGGCGGTTCCGTCGGGGGTCAAGTTCCTGGGCATAACGGCCGGGGTGACCCTGCTGCTCCTGGCGTGCTACCAGCTGTTCATCCGGTACACCCCGGTCGGGGCGGCGCTCAACGGGAAGAAGACCCGCCCGCCCCGCCGCCCGGTCCGTCCGGCCCCGGATCTGGACGCTCGCGCCAAGGCCTGAGCAGGCCGTGCAGTCCGGCCCGGTCGATCAGCTCCGCCGAACGCGTCCGCGCCTCGGCCATCACCTCCCCCTCGTCGACCTTCACCGCGGCCCCGTTCTCGTAGACGACCTCCCCGCCGACGATCGTCATCACCACGTCTGAGCCCCGGGCGGCGTACACCAGGGTCGATATCAGCCGGTTCAGAGGCTGCAGATGGGGCCGTTCGAGGTCGATCACCGCCAGATCGGCCAGCTTGCCCGGGGCGATCACCCCGGCGTCCAGGCCCAGATAACGGGCCCCCTCCCGGGTCGCCAGGCAGAAGGCCTCCTCGGCCCAGGCCGCGGCCGGATCGAGGGAGGTCAGCCGCTGCACGAACACCGACTGCTTCATCTGCTCGAACATGTCCTGGCGATGGTCGCAGGCGGATCCGTCCGTGCCGAGCGCCACCACCGCCCCCGCCTCCCGGAGGTCGCGCAGCCGGAGGGCCCCGTCCGCCATGTAGCAGTTGGAGGTGGGGCAGTGGGCCACTCCGGCGCCCGCCTCCCCGACGCGGGCCACCTCGTTGTCGTCGAGCCACACGCCGTGGGCGAGCGCCGCCCGCTCGTCGAGCAGCCCGGCGCGGTGCATCCACTCCACCGGGCGTTCCCCGAAGCACGAAACGTAGGCGGCGGGGTCGGCCTCGGGCGCCGAGCAGTGGATGTGCCAGCCGACCCCCAGCTCCCGCGCCAGCTCCACCGAAGCGCAGATCAGCTCCCGCTCGATGAAGTTCCCGTCCGGGGCCGGCCACACCGACACCCGCCGCCCGGCGGTTGCCTCCGCCGCCGCCCGCGTGATCTCCAGCTCCTCCTCGGGAGAGAGGGCGAAGAGGTAGTCCGGGATGTTGTAATGCCTGGTCACCTCGGCGGGGCGGCCGAAGATGCCGCGCGCGACCACCCCCCGCAGGCCCACTTCTTCGATGGTCCGGGCCGCCCCGACCACGGCCTCGAGATCCGCCGGGGCGTAGTGGTCGTCGAGCACGGCCGTGGTCCCGGCCCGGACGGCCTCGAGGGCGGTCAACCTGATTCCGGCCCAAGCCTCCCGGGCGGTGATCTCCTGCGCATACGGCCACATGAAACCGCTCAGCCAGGGGTACAGGGGCATGCCGTCCCCCAGGCCGCGGCCCAGGCTCTGGAACATATGGGTGTGGGCGTCCACGAAGCCCGGGACCACCGCCTTCCCGGTGCAGTCGACCACCCTCTCGGCCTGAAAACGGTCGAGGTCCTCCGGCGCCCCCACCGCCGCGATCCGGCCGCCGGCCACCGCCACCGCTCCGGGTTCCAGCACCCGGCGTTCGTCGTCGACCGTTACGACCGCCCCGTTCGTCAACAGCATGTCGCAGCGTTCAGGCCTGTTGTCCACCGCCGCCCTCCTTCCAAAAGTTCCTCCGAGTCCATGGTATAGGGGAATCCGGTGCGGCGCTCTCGAGCATCCGCGATTTCTCAAAGGCGGGCCGCTCGCGTCCGGTAGCATTGGGGCAGCCTGTGACAGGAGGAACGATGAAGTTGACCAGAGAGACCTTCCTCGGCGTTGCCGCGGCGGCCGCCTTGATGCTCGCCGCCTGCGGTGAAAGCGCCGACACGACCGCCGCGCCCGAGACCACTGCGGCCCCGGTGACGGAGGCCGCCGCCCCCGAGCAGGCGGACACCCCCTCGCAGATGCGGGTGGCGTTCATAGCCCCCAACCCCATCGACGATCCGTGGTACACGTCGGGGCTCGACTCGCTGGCCCGGCTCGAGGACTCCAGCCCCCACGGACTCGACATATCGACCCAATGGTTCGAGAACATCGCCTACGCGGACGGCGAGCGGGTCTTCAGGGAGCTGGCCTCGAGCGGCGAGTACGACATGATCGTCGGGCACAGCACCTACAGCGATGCGGTGGACGCCGTGAAGGACGAATACCCGGACATCGCCTTCGTCTTCTCGGGGTCCGGCAACGAACCGACCGGAGGCAACGGTTTCTGGATCGACACCTTCATCCACGAACCGGCCTATCTGACCGGAGTGGCCGCCGGCCTGATGACCCAGACCGACAAGATCGGGATCGTGGCCAACTACCCCTTCCCCAACGTCAACGCCCCCGTCAACGCCTACATAGCCGGGGCGGAAGCCGCCAACCCGGACGTCGAGTGGCAGGTGTCCTTCATCGAGAGCTGGTGGGACCCGGCCACCGCCAAGGTGTCGGCCGCCGCCCAGATCGCCGCCGGCGCCGACGTGCTCTACGCGGTCGTATTCGGGGTGTACGAAGCGGCCGAAGAGGCCGGAAACGTGTACGCCGTGGGCGACCTCGTCGACGCCGAGGCCCTTTCGCCCGGCGTGGTGATCACCAGCACCGTCGCCAGATGGGACCAGGCCATCATGGAGGTCATCGACGCCTGGTGGGACCACCATGTCAACGGCATTCCCATGGCGGCGCCGATGCAGCGGATCATGTTCTTCATGCCCGAAGGCGGCGGCGACATAGCCCCGATGAACGAGGACCTGGTGCCCCAGGACGTCCGGGACGCCGTGCTCGAGGTGAGAGACCAGATAATGTCCGGGGAGCTGGTGGTCGAGCTCGACCATTCACCGCCGGAGCAGTAGAGCCGCCCGGGGTTTCTGTGGCGGAGCAGGGCGGCCCGCCTGCGGCGGCGGAACCTCCCGCCGGCGGGAGGGGCGCGGCGCGGGCCGGTATCCGGTTTGCCGTCTTGGCGGCGGCCGCGGCGGCGGCGCTGGCGTTCGGGGCGGAGGCCGCTTCCGGCCAGGGAGGGTTCTCCGACCTCAGTGGATTTCACGAACCCGCCGTCCAAGCCTTGACCGCCGAAGGGATTCTGTCCGGCACCGAATGCGGCCGGGGCCTTTTCTGCCCCGACGGCCCGGTTCAGCGCTGGGTGATGGCGGTGTGGCTGGTCAGAGCCGTCGAGCAGGGCATTCCCGCCTCGCCCAACCGTTTCGCCGATATGGACCCCCGCTTCGACTGGTGGTCCCCCTACGCCAACCGCCTGGCCGAGCTGGAGATCGGCCGGGGGTGTTCGGCCTCCCCGCCCCTCTACTGCCCCAACCATCCGGTGACCCGCGGGCAGATGGCGTCCTTCCTGGTCAGGGCCTTCGACTTCGGACCGGGGCCGTCGTCCGGGTTCACCGACACCGCCGGCAGCCCGCACGCCTCCGCCGCCGATGCGCTGGCGGCGGCGGGCGTCACCGCCGGATGCGGAAACAGTCCCTTCCGTTTCTGCCCCGACGCTCTGGTCACCCGCGGGCAGACAGCCGTCATGCTGGCCAGGGCGCTCCGCCTCGACCTTCCGTCCCCCGATGGATTCACCGCCCTTACGACCGGGGGTCAGCACTCGTGCGGCCTGCGGGAGGGCCGGACGCTGGACTGCTGGGGCGACAACCGGGCCGAGCAGTCCGAGGCCCCTGCCGGAGAGTTTACCTCTGTATCCGCCGGACGCTCCCATACCTGCGCGGTGCGCGCCGAGACCAAACGGGCGGTTTGCTGGGGCGCCAACGGGCGCGGCCAGTCGGCCGCTCCGGACGGGGCCTTCACCGAGGCGGCCGCCGGGGGGTTCCACACGTGCGGGCTGCTGGAAGGCGGCTCGGTCACCTGCTGGGGCGACAACGAGCACCACCAGCGGTTCGCCCCGGCGGCGGGGTTGGCTTCCCTCGACGCCGGTTGGGCCCACACCTGCGGGTTGAGGCCGGACGGCCGGGCGGTCTGCTGGGGGGACGACCGGCGCGGCCAGTCGAACGCTCCGGAGGGGGCTTTCACCTCGGTGTCCGCCGGCGGTTCCCACACCTGCGGGTTGCTGGCGGACGGCGGGGCGGCGGTCTGTTGGGGCGACAACGAGCACGGACAGTCGGACGCCCCTTCGGGAAGGTTCATCTCGGTTGCGGCGGGCGCCGACCATACATGCGGGGTGCGGGCCGGCGGAGAGATGGTCTGTTGGGGCGGCGACACCGCCGGGCAGCTGGACGCCCCTGACGGATCGTTCACGGCAGTGGCCTCAGGCGGCGCCCTTTCTTGCGGTTTGCTCGCGGACGGCGGGGCGGTCTGCTGGGGCGGAGGCCAAGCCGCCCACCTGACCTTCCCCGAGGAGGAGATGACCGCCCTCTCCGCCGGTGGTTCCCACACCTGCGGGCTGCTCGCGGCCGGCGGCGGGGCCGTGTGTTGGGGCGACGACGCAGCCGGGCAGTCGACCGCCCCCTCCGGTGAGTTCCTTGCGGTGTCGGCCGGGGATATGCATTCGTGCGGGGTGCGGGCCGGCGGCGGGGTTGTGTGTTGGGGTGACAATGGGTTTGGGCAGTCGGATGCTCCGGAGGAGGGGGTGTTTTCGGCGGTGTCGGCGGGGGGTTCGCATTCGTGCGGGGTGCGGTCCGATGGGCGGGCGGTGTGTTGGGGCGCCTCCGCGCGACGGCGGCTGGCCGCCCCTTCCGGTGAGTTCCTTGCGGTGTCGGCGGGGGGTTCGCATTCGTGCGGGGTGCGGGCCGGCGGCGGGGTTGTGTGTTGGGGTGACAATGGGTTTGGGCAGTCGGATGCTCCGGAGGAGGGGGTGTTTTCGGCGGTGTCGGCGGGGGGTTCGCATTCGTGCGGGGTGCGGTCCGATGGGCGGGTGGTGTGTTGGGGCGAAGACTCACAGCGGCGGATCGACGCCCCATCCGGAACCTTCACCGCCGTGTCCGCCGGCGACCGGCACACCTGCGGGATCCGTTCCCAAGGGGACTTGGTCTGTTGGGGCGCCGCCGGGCCCCGGCATGCGGGCAAGCCCCCCGGCTCTTTCATCGCGGCCGCGGCCGGCGACCAGCACACCTGCGCGGTCCGGTCCGGCGGAGCCGCCGTCTGCTGGGGCCGCCCGCCGGTCCTGCAGGCGCCGGAAGACGCCTCGATGCGGTCTTGAGCAGGTAACCAGGGCAGGCCCGCGGCGTCCTTCGCTCGTTGTTCACGCAGTAAGGAGCGGCAATGATCAGAAGGCATACAAAACTTGAAATGACAGCCCTTTTTCTGGCGGCGTTGTTTGCTTTGCCGTCTTGCAGCACCGATCAGATCAGCTCGGCAGAAGTGTCTGGGTTGGAGAACGATGACGACGTTGGAAGTTGGAAGAGTACAGGTTTTGTGGATGGGCGGGTTCAGATTCCTGGTGCTCGGCAGTTGCCTTTGTGGGCGCCTGATGACAGCCGGATGATCTATTGGGTGGATGACGACGGTGACGGTGACGGCGAAGGCGAGGCTTGGGTTTCGTTACCCGACGGACGGGCCGCCGAGCTGTTGGCCGGAGCGTCCGAGCCGGTGTGGTCTCCTGACGGTTCCCGGATCGCCTATCGGGTGGAGGGCGAAGACGATGTGCAGGGGTTGTGGATCTGGTCGGCGGAGGGAGGGCCTGAGCGGGTGGTGCCCGGTGAAGTGGGCCGTTGGGAGTGGTCTCCTGACGGCGCTCGGCTTGCCTATTGGGCGTGGAGCGGTGTGGATTCTTCGGCAAGAAAAGTCGAGTTGTGGATTTGGTCGGTCGGCGGCACCGCCGAACTGGTAGCTCCTGGGCCCTTTTCGGGGGAAGCAAGGTGGTCGTCCAATGGACTCGGGTTTGCCTTGGAGGCGAAAGACGGCGGTTTGTGGATTTGGTCGGCGGGCGAGAGCGGCGTCGAGGATCGGCCCGGCGGGATCCTGCGGGTGACTGTCGATGATTTGGTATACTGGCAGTTGTCACCAGACGGAGATCGTATAGCTTATGTAGTGGACGGGAATGATGAATCTGTTGATTCTTTGTGGGTTGCTTCGGCCGCTGCTGGCGAGGTTGAACATGTGGCAAACGTCAATCTGGCTCCTTGGTCTTTGTCCTGGTCCCCTGACGGCGAATGGATAGGTTACTCAATCGAAAATGACTATTATGAGGAAGATGAACTGGTTGAAGTCGATGATGATCTGTGGGTCGCCTCTATAGGGCGGTACAGCGATGGGCAGATGGTGCAGTCCGCAGAGTTGTTGTTAGAAGGTGTGCAGGATTGGTATTGGGATTATTGGAATGCTCCGCCTGGAGGGCGTATATATTACAGTGTGGAGAAGGAGGAGAGCGTAAGTCTTTGGGTTATGTCTCCTCAGAGGGACGATAAGAGGCTGATCAGCGAGACGAGTGCTGGTCCCCCGTCTCCTGATGGGAAGAGAGTTGTATCGCCGGACGGCAAAGACAGCCTGTTGTTGCCTCGCGATGTTGTCGGGTCGCCCGAATGGTCTGCTGACAGCCGCCATCTCGCATATATGGTGAAGTACAGCAAGGCTGATTGGCATGAGGATTATCGTTTGTGGGTCTGGACGGTAGGAGAGGAAATTCCGGAGTTGCTCTCTTGGGATGTAAGCTTTTGGTTATGGTCTCCTAAAGGAGGCCGCTTGGCGTATTATGAAGCCACCAGAGGAGATCATTCTGATTCGCTGGGAATAGGGGTGGATTTCGGTGATTTGTATATATGGTCAGGCGACGACAATATCAACGGGTTGCTGGCGCGTGATGTAGATAGGGTAACATGGTTTTGGTCTGCCCATGACCGTTACATAACATACGGTACTGAAGAAGGGATATTTGTCGTTGATGTAAACGGTTCCTTGTTGCAATGAGGATGAGGGCGCTGGCGCAGGGTAGGGGGAATCGGGTGCTGTCCGGGGCCGTGCGGGGGAAGAGGCGCGTTCTCAGGGGTGGGGGGTGATCACGTTTCGGCCGAGGACCCGGCGGTTGCGCAGGCTGTCGATCGCGTTCTCTAGGCCGTCGAGGCCGGAGCGGCCGGCTATGACTGTTTTGAGGCGGCCTTCGGCGGCCAGGTGCAGGGCGGTTTCGAGGTCTTGCTTCGAGCCGGCGGCGGAGGAGAGGATGCGGAGCTCGTTCTTTATGAGCTCGCTGGGGTGGAAGTCGTAGGCTTGGGCGGTGTAGCCGATCTGGACGAAGGCGCCGCCGGGGGCCAGGCAGCGCAGGCCGGCCCGCATGGTCTCCCGGGTTCCGACCGTTTCGAAGAACACGTCCGGGCGGCGGCCCAGCAGACCGCACACCTCCTCTTCCAGGGCTGTGTAGTCCTCCGGCGTCCGGGCGCAGAGGACGGCCCGGGCGCCCAGGGACTCGGCCAGCTCGAGCTTGGCGGGGTCGTCGCCCACCGCCGCCGCCGAGGCGCCCGCCTGCACCGCCGCCTGGATCAGCATCAGCCCGACCCCCCCGATCCCGTTGACCACCGCCGCCCCGCCGAGGCCGACCCCGGACAGGCGGACCGCATGGACGGCGCTCATCCCGCTGCAGGCCAGCACCGCCCCGTCTTCGGGCGGCACCGAAGGCGGCAGGGGAACCAGGTTGGCCTCCGGCGCCAGCAGGTATTCGGCGAAGCCCCCGTCCACGGTGAAACCGATCATGCCGCCCGGCCGTTCGCAGAGCCGGTCCCGCCCGGTTCGGCAGAGGCGGCACGAGCCGCAGTTCACCACGTTGTAGACCGCCGCCCTCATCCCCAGCATCTCCGGGCGGCCGGGCGCCTCGCACACCACGCCCGCCGCCTCATGGCCCAGCACCCGAGGGGCGCCCCGGGGGTCGAGCAGGCCGTCGAGGAAATGCAGCTCGGTGCCGCACACCCCCGCCGCCTCCACCCGCAGCACCGTCCAACCGTCCGCCGCCCTGGGCGCCGGGCGCTCGGCCAGCCTCAGGGTCTTCTCTGCGGTCAGCTCGGCCGCCCGCATGGAAGAAGGCGGCGCGGCGGGCGCCGGCCGAGCGGGTGCTATCATGCGGCCATCGTAACGCCCCGCCCATGCGCCGCCCGCGGCGCGTGTTTTGTGTAAGAGGCGGGCGTCTACCATCATCCCGCCCAAAGTCCAGCTAGCAGCGTTGGAGGTTGTCGATTGGTTTCTGAAGGGGCGGCCGTTGCCCGCGGGGGCGGCGCCGCGTTGCTCGACCTCGACCGCATCACCCAGGTATTCGACAAGCGGGGGGATCAGCTGGTTGCTCTCTCGGAGGTGTCGCTGAAGGCGCGCCGGGGGGAGTTCATCAGCCTGGTGGGGCCGTCCGGCTGCGGCAAGTCCACCATGCTGAAGATCATCGGCGGCCTGCTGGCGCCGACTTCGGGAACCGTTCACCTGGGGGGTAACCTCATCACCGAACCCCGCCCCGAGATCGGGCTCATGTTCCAGACCTCCACTCTCTTCCCCTGGCGCAACGTAACCCGCAACATCACCCTCCCGCTCGAGATCACCAGGGAAGACGGGGACTGGAAGCAGCGGGTGGCCGAGATCATCGACCTGGTCCAGCTCAACGGGTTCGAGAACCACTATCCCCGGGAGCTGTCGGGCGGCATGCAGCAGAGGGTGGCCCTCAGCCGGCTGCTGATCTCCGATCCCGAGCTCATGCTGCTGGACGAGCCTTTCGGGTCGCTCGACGAGTTCACCAGGGAGCACCTGAACGCCGAGCTGGCCAGGATCGTCGAGCACTCCGGCAAGACCACCATCTTCGTTACCCACAACATCCCCGAAGCGGTGTTCCTCTCCGACTGGGTGGCCGTCATGGGGACCACGCCGGGGCGGATACTCGAGATGCTGGAGGTAGACCTGCCCCGACCGCGCCTCCCCGCCTCGCGGCTGCACCAGGAATACGCCGAGACCGTCTACCGGATCCGTGAGATCCTGGGCCTCCACTAGGATGTACAGAGGAGAAGAGCGAACATGTCATCCGACCGCCTGATGGACGCCCCTTCGACCGAGATCGACGTTTCCCCCGGCCGCCTCTTGAGCGGCTTCCGCGGCCGCAGGGCGCTGGACCAGGCGCTGCTCACCGGCGGGGCGGTGGTGGTGCTCGTCCTCATCTGGGAGGGCTTGAGCCGGCTGCAACTGCGCTTCTGGCCGCCCATCGTCCTCTCGCGGCCCACCGAGATAATTCCGGCCTTCTTCGAGGCGGTGACCACCGGGTTCGTGTGGCGGCACTTCTGGGTGACCTTCCAAGAGACCATCCTCGGGTTCGTGTTCGGCGCGGGCGGGGGCTTCCTGCTCGGGGTGGGGGTCTCCCTGTCCCCGACCTTCCGCAAGGCCTTCTATCCGTTGATAGTGCTGTTCCAGTCCACTCCCCGGGTGGCGCTGGCCCCCATCTTCGGTGCCTGGCTCGGCTTCGGGATGGACGCCAAGGTGGCCCTGTCCGCCACCATCTGCTTCTTTCCGGTGCTGGTCAACACCATCACCGGGCTGACCATGATCGACGAGAACGCAGGCCTGCTGATGAAGTCGCTTCGGGCGGGCCGCTGGCAGACCTTCTGGTTTCTTCGGCTGCCCAGCTCGGTCCCCACCATCTTCGCCGGGCTGAAGGCGGCCCTGACCTTCGCCCTGATCGGCGCCATCGTCGGCGAGTTTTTCCGCACCACCGAAGGGGCCGGCCACCTGATTGAGACCGCCGCCTTCCAGTTCCGAATGGAAGACGTGTTCGCTTATCTGATAATGCTGGCGCTCTTCGGGCTGGGGCTCTTCCTGCTGGCCGGGTGGACGGAGAAGAAGCTGCTGTTCTGGCATATCGATGTCGACCAGCCGGCGTGATTATCATTGCCGCGAAGTGCGGCGCTCAACCAGACTAAGGAGGAAGGGAATCATGAGATCAATCAAGCGCTTGACCAAGCCCAGGATCGCGGTGTTGGCGGCGGCGGTGTGCTTGGCCGTCACCGCGGCGGCCTGCTCAGATGACGGAGGCGACCTTCGCGACGTAACCCTGGCGCTTTCGACCACCAGCGGCTTCGGTTACGGATACTGGATCGCTCTCGACCAGGGCTTCTATGAAGACGAGGGCCTGAACGTGACTCTGGAGGGCACCGGCGGGTCGTCCGACGTAGCCCAGATCCTGACGGCGAAAAACGCCGAGGCGGGCATGGGCGTGCCGGGTGCAATGCTCCCCGCCATCGAGGCCGCCATCGAGGAAGGCATCGACCCCCTGTATCCGTTCTTCACCTACGCCTACGGCGAGGTCTTCGACGTGGTGGTGCCGACGGGTTCTTCCATCACCGACATCGCCGGCCTGCGCGGACTAACGATCGGGATCTCCGAGCTGGCGGGCGGCGAGGTGCCCTTGGTACGGGCGCTCTTGGCCGAGGCCGGACTCGATCCGGACAACGACGTGGACATCATCGAGGTGGGCACCGACGCCCCCAGCGTCAAGGTTGCCTTGGACAACGACCAGATCCAGGCCTACTCGTCCGCCAAGTCGGACATCGCCTCGATGAACGCCACCGGGCTGGAGACCACCTCCATCGCCCCCGAGTCGTTGAACACCCTTCCGGCGGAAGGGCTGCTGGCATCCGGGGACACCCAGGGCGACGACGAGCTGCTGATCGGGCTGGGCCGGGCCACCGCCAAGGGCCAGCTGGTGGCCTACACCAATCTGGACGCCGCGGTGTGCATCTTGAAGAAGCCGGAGCACATCCCCGAAGAGTTCACCGACGAACAGGCCGGGCGCGACGGATTGGCGGCTGTCATCGAGATCACCACTGCTCCGCGGCAGGGCGGCGAGTATCAGTTCGGGTTCTTGGATGCGGCCGGATGGAACACCTACGTGGAAATCTACCTGCAGGGCGGGGTGCTCTCCGAGGAGCTCTCCGGGCAGGGGAGGCTCAACATGGGCGAGTATGTGCTCGACGGCCTTCTCGATCAGATCAACGACTTCGACCAGGCGGAGATCGTCGCGCTGGCCAACGGCCTGCCCACCGACTGCTGATTGACTCCTGATCGCGTCTTCGCGAACGGGTCTTTCGTAACCGACTGCGGCCGCCCCACCGGGGCGGCCGCAGTCGTAGGGGGGCGGATCCGCGCCCTGGGCGCCTTGCCGGCCGATGTCCGGGAGGCGGTGCCCGCCGGGGCGGAGGTGATCGACCTGGGCGGGGGGACGGTCTTCCCCGGCTTCGCCGACAGCCACGTCCACGCGGTCAACTACGGCCGGTCGAGGATGGGGGTTCCGTGCTGGCCGTCCGACGTTTCGTCGGTGCGGGAGATCGTGGAGCGGGTGCGGGCGGCCCACCGCCGACTTCCTCCGGGCAGGTGGATCAAGGGGCGGGGTTACGATCCGGCCCGCCTGGCCGAAGGGAGGGCCCCCACCGCCGCCGAGCTGGATCTGGACGGCGGGCGGTGCGTGATGTTGGACAGCTTCGACTTCCACCGCCGGGCCGCCAACCATGCGGCGCTGGCGGCGGCGGGAATCGGCCCAGAGACCCCCGACCCGGCGGACGGCGAGATCGTCCGGGACGAACGCGGGGTTCCCGCCGGGGAACTGCTGGACGGCGCCCGCAGCCTGCTCGACCCGGCGGTGGAACCTTGGTCGGAGGAGGAAGACGAGCAGGCCGTGGAGCTGGCGTCCGACTACTTCCTGTCGCACGGCTTCACCTACGTAACCAACGCCGCCCCGCTCACCATGTCGCACCCCGGCGAGGAGGTTGCCGCCTTCCTGCGGCTGAGCGCCCGCCGCGCCCTGCGGCTCCGGTTCACCTCCATGATCCGGGCCGAGCTGTTGGACGCCGCCGGGGACTTGGGGCTGCGCCCCGGCGCCGGGGGGCACAACTTCCGGATCGGCGGCGCCAAGCTGTTCGCCGACGGGGCCTTCGGGCCGCGCACCGCCTGCATGTCCGAGCCCTACGAGGACACCGGCGGCCGGGGGTCGATGCACGCCGGCAGGGAGGAGATGGAGGAGTTCATCCGCAAGGGGGCGGAGATGGGGTGGCAGATGTGCGTCCACGCCATCGGCGACGCGGCGGTGGAGGCCGCCGCCCGGCTGCTGGCCGCCCACCCCCCCGCCGGGGGCGCCGCCCGCCCGCACCGGATAGAACACTGCTGCTTGACCTCGCGGGAGGCCCTCCGCCTGATGAGCGAAGCCGGGATCGCCCCCGTCCCGCAAACCGCCTTTCTGCGGCTGCGCGCCCCCGATTTCCTGGCCGCCCTGGGGGAGAGGCGGATGGGGAAGATGTATCCGCTCCGCACCTGGATCGACGCCGGGCTGAAACCCCTCCACAGTTCCGACACCCCGGTGATACCCGACGCCTCCCCAATGGCGGCGGCCGCCACCGCCGTAGGCCGGGTCGACGCCGAAGGCAATATCTGGGGCCCCGAGGAAGCCGCCGCCTTCGACGAGGTGATCGCCATGATGACCCGCTGGCCCGCCCAAGCCGACGGAGAAGCCGCCGACCGAGGCCGGATCGCCCCCGGCTTCCTGGCCGACTTCACGGTCTTCCCCCGCGACCCCCGCCCCCTCCCCCCCGGCGAGCTGGCCGAACTGAAACCCACACTGACCATCGTCGGCGGCGAAACCGCCTGGCGCTCCGACGCCCCCTGATCCCGCTCTCCGCCGAGAAGGGCAACTCGTCCCGCACAAAGGGGTTCCCTTCCCCCCTCTTTTTCCATATATTGATATATACCGTTGTTGAACGATATCGAACGCCGCAGGATCGAGGGATGACCGCACCCGCCGCACATCCGCATCAGCCCGGCCTCCGGTTGGAGCAAGGCCGGCCGGATGCCCGCGCCCGCCTCGACCGCCTCCGCCGCCGGTTCCTCCAGAACGGGTTCTCGGGCTTCGCCGAGAGCGAGGCGGTGGAGCTGCTCCTGTCCCTGGCCGCCCCCCGAGCCGATATCCGCCGGCTCGCGGACGACCTCCTCCGGCGCTTCGGGAATCTGAGGGGGGTGTTGGATGCGCCCGCCCGCCTGCTGGGGTCGACAAAGGGCATGGGCCGGCGGCGGCGGTTGCTCTGGCGGTGATCCGAGAAGCCGCGGTCCTCTACCTGCAGACGGCGTCGGAAAGGGAGGACTTTCCGGCAGAACCTGAGCGCCTGATCGACTTCTGGCGGATGCGGATCGGCGCCCTCAGACACGAGGTGTTCGCGGCCGCCTATCTCGACTCCGGGCTCCGGCTGCTCCCCGGCGGGGTGGAAATCCTTCAGGAAGGCGCGGTCGACCGGGTTGTCGTCTACCCCCGGCGGGTGGTAGAAGCCGCCCTCAGGAACGAGGCGGCGGCAGTGGTGCTCGCCCACAACCATCCGAACGGCCGGGCCGAGCCCACCGAATACGACAAGGCGGCGACCCGCGCGGTCGTGCTGGCCGGGGAAACGGTCGGCCTGCGGGTGATCGACCACTTGATAGTGTCACCCCAGGACTGGTTCAGCTTCAGGGAGGCGGGCCTGCTGTGAGCATCCACCCCGCCGTGCTGAAGCATTATCCGCAGCTCAACCGCAGCCAGCGGAAGGTCATCGGCCACCTGCGGGGTCCGTTGCTGGTGATAGCCGGCCCCGGCTCCGGCAAGACCTACAGCATCGTGCTGCGGGCCCTCAACCTGCTGATGCTGGAAGAAGCCGCTCCGAGCGAGATGGTGCTCTGCACCTTCACCGAGAAGGCCGCCTACGAGATGCGCGACCGGCTGGCCGCCGCCGCGCGCAGGCTCGACTACCGGGGTGACCTCTCCGACCTGGCCGTCTCCACCATCCACGGGTTCTGCCACCGGGTGCTGACCCGCCACCGCGGCCGCACCGAACTCGGCCCCGGCTTCGAGATATTGGACGAGCTGACCCAACTGCTGTTCCTCTTCGACCGGTTCGACCAGATCATCGGCCCGTCCGAGAAGGGCCGTTACTTCACGCGCTGGAAGACGAAGTGGGGGGCCATCGGCCAAGTCTCGGGGTATTTCAACAAGATAACGGAGGAGCTGGTGGACCCGCACCGGCTGGCCGCCGCCGACGATCCGTTCATCAGCGCCGTGGGCGGCGCCTACCTGAACTACCGGACGGCTCTGGCCGAGAACAACCGGGTGGATTTCGCCTTCCTGCAGCGGTATGTGTACGACCTGCTCCACGCCCCGGACGCCGCCGAGTCCGTGTCCTTCGGCTTCCGGCATGTGCTGGTGGACGAGTACCAGGACACCAACTACATACAAGAGCAGCTGCTCCTGAAACTGGCGGAGGCCGAGCGGAACCTGTGCGTGGTGGGCGACGAAGACCAGAGCCTCTACCGCTTCCGGGGCGCCACCGTCCGCAACATCCTGGAGTTTCCCCGCCGGGCGCCCGGTTGCCGGATCGTCAAGCTGACCACCAACTATCGCTCGCATCCCGCCATCGTGAAGCGTTACGACCGGTGGATGGCCTCTGCCGACTGGTCCAACCCCGAGGGCGACTCCTTCCGCTACGACAAGACCATCAGAGCCGACCCGCAGGCGGAGCACCCCCGCTACCCCGCCGTGATCAGCATCTGGGGCGCCGGCGCCCGGGACGAAGCCGGGCGGTTCGCCGACTTGGTGGAGTACCTGGCGGCCAACGGCGTGATAGAGGACTACAGCCAGGTGGCGCTCCTCTTGCGCAGCGTCCGCGAGAAGAACAGCCGCCCCTATCTGGATGCGCTCCGCGCCAAAGGCATACCCGCCTTCTGCCCCCGGGCCCGGGCCTTCTTCAAGATACCGTCCATCCGCCGGATGGTTGCGTGCTTCGCAGTCGTCTTCGGCTGGCACGGGGAGGGGCGCGGGCGCGTCTTCGGCAGGTTGAAACAGTTGGCCGACGATGTGGACGAGGCCATAGTGGAACTCGGCCGGCGCTTCGGCGCCCCCCATCCGCTGGCCGGGGCGCTCCGAGAGTGGACCGAAGAGATCGCCGGTCTGTCAGAAGGGGAGTCTCTCGACCTGCGGCCCGCCGACTACTTCTACCGTCTGCTGGCGTTGGAGCCGTTCCGCAGCGATGTCCATGACGAGAACACCGCCCGCAACCTGGCTGTCTTCTCCCAACTGTTGAACCTCTTCCAGGTCCACTACGGCTTTTCGGTCGTGACCTACGGCAACCGCGAATGGATCCGCCGCTGCTTCTTCAACAGCTTTCTGCGCCTGCTCGACTCCGAGGGCGTCAACGAGTACGAAGACCCAGACCAGCCGTTCCCCAAGGGCCATGTGCAGGTGATGACCATCCACCAGGCCAAGGGCCTCGAGTTTCCGGTGGTAGTGGTCGGATCGCTTTCGTCCCTGGCGAAGGTCGGCAAGCAGGTCGATCGGGACCTGGCCCCCTTCTACAGCCGCCCGCAGTTCGAGCCGGAGAACCGGATCACCGAGTTCGACCGGATGCGCCTGCACTACGTGGCATTTTCCAGGCCGCAGAAGATGCTGGTGCTCACGGCCGGCGAGCAGCCCAAAGACCTCTTCGCGGCCATCTGGCAGGGCCTCCCCCAGTGGCCCTACGTGCGGAAGGAGCTGCTGGCCGCCCAGCGCTTCGACCTGTCGGAGCGGATGCCGGTCAAGAAGTCCTACAGCTTCACCGGCCATCTGAAGATCTACGAGACCTGCCCGCGCCAGTACCAGTTCTTCCGCGAGTACGACTTCACCCCGTCGCGGTCGGCGGTGATCTTCTTCGGCCTGCTGGTGCACCAGACCATCGAAGAGATCCACCGCATCGTCCTCGACGGAGGGGGCGGCGCCCTCGACGAGGAGGGCATCCGCGCCCTGTTCGACCGGACCTTCCGGTTCCTGAGCCTGTCCGACGCCCGCACCATCGGGGCGAAGGCAAGGGAGGCGGCTTTCAAGCAGGTCATGAACTACTTCCGGCAGAACCAGGACGAGATGAGCCGGATCATCGAGACCGAGGTGGACGTGTCGCTGGAGAAGGACGACTACATCCTCACCGGCAAGGTGGACCTGTTGATGGGCGGGGACGGCAAGCTGGAGCTGCTGGATTTCAAGACCACGCCCCGGCCGGCGGAGAGCCCCGAGCTGATCGCCGCCTACGAGCGCCAGCTATGCACCTACGCCCACATCCTGGAGGAGCGGCGCGGCAGGCGGGTCGACCGGCTGCTCATCTACTGGACATCGGAGGCGCGCAAGGAAGACGCCCTGATGGTGATGCCGTACCGCCCCGAACAGGCGGCGGAGGCCGGCCGGCGCTTCGACCGGACGGTCCGGCTCATCGCGGCGGGCGAGTTCGCGGTGGACACTCCGCCGGAGGCGGCGATCTGCAAGGAGTGCGACCTGCGGATGCTCTGCCGCGCCGAGGGCGTCATCGGCGGATCGGCGGCTGCGGGATGACTGCGGACGGCATCCGCCGCCGCTATGGTAGCCGAGGAACCTTCAGTGTCCGTGAGGATTGGGAGTCACGGTAAATGGCAAAGATCGACATCACGAGAACCGAGCTGGTCTGGCCCGGCAAATACAACGAAGACGGCACCCGCAAAGAGGTGCCCAGGGTCAACCTGCCCTTCCAGGTGATCGAGACCGTCAACGAGAGCCGCGCCACCCGCGAGGCGCAACAGAACAAGCCGATGTCTCTGTTTGAGGTCTACCAGGGAAAGGAAGGAGATACCTTTGAGGAAGGTTGGAAAAACAAGCTTATCTGGGGTGATAATCTGTTGGTAATGAACTCCCTCCTAGAGAAATTTGCTGGCAAGATTGATCTGATCTATATTGATCCACCCTTTGCAACAGGAGCTGATTTTTCTTTTATTACACAGATAGGCGATTCACAATGGCTAACAAAAGAACATTCTGTTATTGAAGAAAAGGCTTACAGAGATACTTGGGGGTTAGGAATCAATTCCTGGTTAGTTATGATGTATGATAGATTGAATATAATGAGAGATTTGTTGGCAAAAAACGGTGTCATCTATGTTCATCTAGACTGGCGGATGAATTCACATTTAAGGGTTATATTAGATGAAATATTCGGAGCAGATGCCCTTCGAAATGAGATTGTTTGGTGTTATCCTCCCAAAGGGCGCGGCCCCAAATTTGCTTTCCATCATAAGCACGACACCATTTATTATTATAGTAAAAACACTGACGATATAACCTTTGATCGACCTTATACGGAATTGAACAAAAAACAAATAGCAAAATTTTCTTTTGTAGACTCTGATGGGCGTCGTTATAAAGAGTTCAAAGGGAAAAGGACATATCTTGATGATATCCCTGGAAGACCCGTTCCTAGTTGGTGGGACGATATAGGACAGACAGGTCAATCACGTACTGAGTTGGTAGGATATCCTACACAGAAACCTGAATCATTACTTAGAAGAATCATAACTGCTTCCTCAATTCCCGAGGGTTTAGTTGCCGATTTTTTCTGTGGATCTGGTACCACATTATCCGTTGCTGAGCAACTTGGGCGCAGGTGGATAGGTTGTGATTTAGGTCGCTGGGGTATTCATATTACTCGGAAACGTTTGTTAGGTATAGACAACTGTAAGCCGTTTGAAGTTCTAAATTTAGGAAAATATGAGCGTCAATACTGGCAGAGCTTAACCTTTGGCGATAACAATGATATTGTTATCAATGAGCCAATGTTTTACAAATACTTGACATTTGTCCTCAAGCTTTACGGTGCACAACTTTTGCCTAGTATGAGGCATTGCCATGGGAAGAAAGGGAAAGCTTTAGTATATGTCGGTGCAGTAGATTCGCCTGTTACAATTGACGAAATTGACCAAGCAATCAAGGAATGTGTATCGCTAGAGCAAGTTGATTTACATGTATTAGGTTGGGAATGGGAAATGGGATTAGCTGGACCTAACAATGACGTAAGGAGAGGGGGGGGGGGGGCTTGATGCATGACATTGCTAGAAGGGAAGGAGTCAGACTATCTCTTTTCCAGATTCCACGCGAGGTCATGGAACAGCAGGCGGTTGATCAGGGCGATATACAGTTCTTCGAGCTGGCCTATCTCAAAGCTGAGATAGAGAAGCCGAATTCTTCAACCGTCAGAGTTGCCATTAAAGATTTTTGCATACCCAACACCAGCCTGATTCCCAATGAGGTGCGGGATAAAATCGAAAGCTGGTCAGACTATATCGACTATTGGGCTGTGGACTGGGATTTTCGCAATGACACCTTCATTCATGGGTGGGTAACCTATCGAACCCGCAAGGATCGGAAGCTCGAACGCATCTCAGATACGCATACCTATGAAACTCCTGGCAGTTATCGGATTCTTGTCAAGGTCATAGACATCTTTGGCAACGACACATCTCAAGCTTACGATGTGGAGGTAGGTTGACATGGCCGAAGCGGTGATCAGCTACGATCAGATACTACCTGAGATCCCGGGCCGCCGTCCCTGGGAAGCGCCTACTTCCCATCTGGTCAAAGATGAAGACGACCCCACCGGATGGCGGGTGGATGACTCCGGCCGCCGTCCCAGCACGTTGTTGCTGGTACCCAAGATTCGGGAGGTGGTGGATGCTTGGCGCGGCGCAGGCTACCCGGGTGCTTCGGAGGTTACCCAACGCCTGTTCGAATACTGGTTCGAGGAGGATCACGAAGTTCCCGTCGGGTTCGATCCTCCCTTCCGGTATTACTTTTGCCAGCGAGAGGCCATCGAGACCTTGGTCTGGCTGGTGGAGATAGCCGGTCAGCGTGATACCGCCGAGCTCATCAAAGCTCATGCCACGGCGGCCAAGAATATCAAGTTCGTTACGACTGTCGACGGTAGGAGGAGAATCAGCCGCTTCGATCCGGAATCTAAGAATAGAAGAGTGCAGGATATTCCTCCCGAAGACTTGCGCCGCTATGCTTTCAAGATGGCCACCGGTTCGGGCAAGACCTGGGTGATGGCTATGACAATCGTTTGGGCGCGGCTGCACAAGTTGTTGGTGCCTGGTTCTGGGCTGTCGACCAACTTTCTGATCGTAGCCCCCAACGTCATAGTTTATCAGCGGTTGGAGAAGGATTTCGCTGATAACCGGATATTCCATCAAATTCCCCTGATTCCACCGGAATGGAAGGGCAACTTTTCTCAAAGAGTGATTCTGCGAGGCGAGATGAAGGAACCAGATCAGTCAGGCAATCTCTTCCTCACCAATATTCAACAGCTCTATGATCGTGAAGAGGACTGGACTCCAGCGCATGCGGTCGAAGCATTGCTAGGCCGGAAGCCCAAACAAGATATAGCAAAATCTGGACAACGGCCGATGCTGGAGCGCATCAAATCTATTGAGGACCTGATTGTATTCAACGATGAGGCCCATCACGTACATGACGAGGAACTAGTCTGGACTCAATCCTTGCTCTCCATACATGAAGCCTTGCCCAAAGGGATAAATGCATGGTTGGATTTCTCTGCCACGCCCAAAGATCAGAACGGTATGTACTTTCCATGGACTGTTTGCGATTATCCGCTCGCCCAAGCAACGGAAGACCGCATCGTCAAGGCACCTCTCATCGTTACCAATGAAGAGAGGGAAGATCGTCCGACGAAAGAACCCGATAAGGTAACCAAGAACAATATCATTGAAAGATACGGCTTCTGGCTGAGGGCCGCCGTTACACGCTGGAAGGAGCACTGGGATACTTACCAAAAATTGAATGTTAAACCAGTGTTGTTCATCATGGCCGAAAAGAACGCATATGCCGATGCTATAGGGAAGGCACTGCACGAAGATCAGGTCTTTGGGTTTGATGAGTCAGAAGTGCTCGTAATCCACACTGATAACACGGGTGAGGTGCGAAAAAGTGATCTCGATAAGGCTAGGCAAGCGGCGCGAGACATTGATAAAGCTACGAGCAAGATCAAGGTAATAGTGAGCGTGATGATGCTGCGCGAAGGCTGGGATGTTCGTAATGTGACTATCGTGCTGGGTTTGCGGCCTTTTACCGCCAGAGCTGAGATACTGCCCGAACAGGTGATTGGCCGAGGTCTGCGCCTGATGAAGGGGGTCAGCCCGGATCGGACTCAAACCTTAGAAGTTCTCGGTACACCCAAGCTCCTCGAGTTTCTGCGCACCCAGCTGGAAGTAGATGGAGTGAGTGTTGTAAGCAAAAAGACCGCTCCTCCGCTTCCGGTCATGATCGAGCCGTTGAAGGATCGCCTCGAGTATGATATAGTCCTGCCCCTTACTAGGAACCGTCTGATACATAACTTTCGCAACCTCGGCAGCCTGGATATATCTTCGCTGGAACCGATCTATGACCAGGATGAACTGGAGGAAATTCATCGCATAAATTTGAAAATGGAATATACATTTACGGAGACCATGGTACATCAGGCAACCGTGACGGCAGGTTCGGTATTGTCAAGACAAGATATACTAAGTTCTATAACGAACAACACGATGAGACGAGCTGGTTTGACTGGTTGCTTTGCTGATTTATATGAGATCGCGCGACAGTATGTTACTAATCATTGCTTCGGTCGGAAGGTTGATTTTGATGACGAGACCGTGCAAACTAATTTAAGCAATTGGCAGATCCGGGATGGAATAGCGAGGTATCTGTCTCGTGTTATTGGCCATCTCACTGTAGAGTATAAGCCTATTGAGCTCGAAAGGCCGGACTATCGTTTGTCGGAGACAAGGCCCTTTTCGTGGCGGAGGAATCTGCCTCCTCTGGAAGTAGATAAAACGATCTTCAACTATGCGGCCACCTATAACAACTTTGAGAGGGAGTTTGCCGAGTTTCTCGACCGAGCCCCAGATGTGCGGCGTTTTGCCGCCCTCGGTGCCACCGAGCAAGGGGGAGCCTGGACGTCTTTCAAGGTGGATTACCTGAAGCCGAGCGGAGCCATTGGCTTCTATCACCCGGACTGGGTGGCAGTCCAATTTTTTAGTGATTTAGCGGGAGAGGTGAACTGGATCATTGAAACCAAAGGCCGAGTGTGGGAAGGCACTGAACACAAAGATATAGCCATGTACAGATGGTGTAGACGTGTATCGGCCGAAACTGGCACTCCTTGGAGGTATATCAGGGTCAATCAGCAAGATTTCAATCCCGAATTGAAGACCCTACGTGCTCAGATAGTGAGTATCATCGGTAAGGCAATGATCACCGAACGCGACCAGCGGGGAACCACCATGACAAGCGAGGAAGTTCGTCAAGCCCTTGAAGAAGGCCGCCGCTAATGGCGCAACTGGTTATCGGAGTAATCGATACTTCGGTTGCTACCGCTTGGTGTCTGCGCGACGAAGAGAAAACTGCCGAAGCCGACTTGATAATAGCTCGTTTGGAAGACGAAAAGGCTATTGTACCGGGACTGTTTTGGCATGAGATACGCCATGCCTTGATCAAGGCCGAGCGTACAGGCCGTATTGATGAACTCTCGGCTGAAATTCATCTCATCCGACTCTATAATTTCTATTTGATCACCGATCATGACCAAAATAACCAGACAACCTTAGCTCTGGCCCGAAGGCATAACTTGTCAGCCTATGATGCGGCCTATTTGGAGACAGCACGTCGTCACAGCACCCACCTGTTTACTTTTGATCGATCTCTATCGAAAGCCTGTCGTGCTGAAGGCCTTTGTTAGCCCAGCTTCAAATACCAAACTGGAATTGCCCGGGACTGGCTTCCCTTGCCCCCTTCGATGAAGTGGGAGTGTTCCCCATGCCTCATTTCTTGAGTGTGCTGTCGGCGGTGATGAGGTGTTCGGGGGAGATGGGCAGGGAGGTGACCAGGCCGGGGCGGTTGAGGGCGTGTTCTACGGCGGAGGCTACGGCGGCGGCTACTCCGGTGATTCCGCCTTCTCCGGCGCCTTTCAGGTGCAGGGGGTTGGTGTCGGTGGGGGATTGTTCGACTATCAGGGTTTTCATGGCGGGGGCTTCGGACAGGGTGGGGAGGAGGTAGTCCATGAAGGAGGCGGACAGGGGGTTGCCGTCCTCGTCGTAGGCGAACTGTTCGTAGAGGGCGCCGCCCACCGCCTGCACCGCGCCGCCTTCCATCTGGCCGGCTACCAGCACGGGGTTGACGGCCCGGCCTACGTCGTAGCAGAGCACCAGCTGTTCAACCGTTGCCCCGCCGGTTTCGGGGTCGATCCGCACCACCGCCAGGTGGGCGCCGCAGGGGTACACCACCGGCCCCGTCTCGAACACCGCCTCGGCGGCCAGGCCCGGCCGGTCGCGCCCGTACTTGCGGGCGGCGGCTGGGTGGAGCAGGGCGGCGGCCTCGAAGATCGACAGGCTGAAGGAGGGCGACCCTTTCACGCTCACCGCCCCCGCCCGGTATTCGAGGTCGCCGGGGCTCACCTCGAACTCGACCGCCGCCGTCTGTTTGACCAGCTCTATGACCCGGCCGGCGGCCATCGCCACCGCGCTGCCGGCGTTCACGGTGGTGCGGCTGGCGTAGCTGCCCACCCCGTAGGGGGTGCGGTCGGTGTCCAGCAGCTCCACCCGCACCGAGGTGTGGTCGATCTCCAGGCGGTCGGCGGCGATCTGGGCCAGGGCGGTGCGCACCCCCTGGCCCACCGAGGAACCCCCCGAACGGACCCGCACCATTCCCTCCGGGTCCACTTCGACCGAGCCCGCCTCCCACGGCCCCAGGCCCGACTTCTCCAGGAAGACCGCCGCCCCCGCCCCCACCTTCTCCCCGGCGGCCCGGCGCTCCTCCAGCCCCTTCCAGTCGAAGGAAGAGGCCAGCCGGTCGAGCATGGCCGGGAAGTCCCCGTCGCTGAACACCATCGGCTGCCCGGTGGAGGACAGCGGGCGGGCATAGGGGATCTGGGAGGGTTTGATCAGGTTGCGGCGGCGCACCTCGATCGGGTCCATTCCGATCTCCGCCGCGTACAGGTCGATGAGCCGCTCCCGCACGAAGCTGGACTCGAAGCGCCCGGGCGCCCGGTAGGTGCCGGTCGGGGTCTTGTTGGTTACCTCGCAGCGGGCGGTCCCCCGGTAGGCCGCTATGTCGTAGGGCCCCGGGATCATCGAGAGGGTGAGGTCGGCCACCCGGATGCTGTGGGTGCGGACGTAGGCGCCCATGTCCACCGTGAAGTCGGAGTCGACCGCCGCGATCCGCCCGTCCCGGCCGCCGGCGATGCGCGCCCGGTGGCGCTGGTCGCGGGAGTGGTTGGCCGCCAGCATGTGCTCGCGGCGGTCCTCGATCCAGGACACCGACCGCCGCAGCCGGGCCGCCGCCCACACCGCCAGCACGTCTTCCGGATACAGCTCGCCCCGCACCCCGAAGCCGCCGCCCACCGCCGTCTCCCGCATCCGCAGGCACCCGGGCGGGATGCCCAGCAGCTCGGCGGAGGCGGCCAGGTTCCAGTGCGGGACCTTGGTGGCGCCGTGCACGATGAAGCGGCCCCCCGCCGCCGGGTCGTATTCGACCGCCGCCCCTCTGGTCTCCAAGGGGACGCCGCTGTGGCGCCCCACCGACAGCTCCGCCTCCACCACCACCTCCGCCTCGGCGAAGGCCGCCTCGACCCCGCCGAATTCGGCCTCGAGGACGGTGATCAGGTTGCCCTCCTCGAAGAGCCGCCCCCCGCCGTCTCCGCCCCCGGCGGCCTGTCCGCCGTCTTCCGGCCCCGGGCCGCCGCCCATGACCGCCGGCAGCGGTTCGATGTCGGCGAACACCAGCTCGGCGGCGTCTTCGGCGGCGTAGCGGTCCTCGGCCAGCACCACGGCCAGGGGTTCGCCCGCGTAGCGCACCCGGTCGACGGCCAGGATCGGCTGCAGGTAGGGGAGCACGGTCTCGTCGAAGGAGACCCGGGGCGGGATCCGGGGGACTTCGCCCAGATCCTCGGCCAGGTCCTGAGCGCAGAACACCGCCGCCGCCCCCGCCGAGGCCCTGGCCCGGGAAGCGTCGATCCCGCGGATGACCCCATGGGGCACCGGGGAGCGCACCACCGCCATGGTCAGCTGCCCGGGAAGGTGGACGTCGGCGGCGTAGCGGGCCCGGCCGGTGAGCAGGGGGGGGTCTTCGTGCCGCAGGACGGACGCCCCGATGCCGCCCCGGGCCGCGGCCTCCGAGGATGCGGTCATGGGGAGGCGGAGGGAGGGTGATATGCGGTCATGGAGGGTGGGGTCATGTGATGCGGATTCCGGCGTGGGGGCGGGCGCGCGATAGTACACTCTCCGGCCATGAAACCGGCCCGATTCGACTACTTCCCGGTGCGCACCGCCGAGGAGGCGGTGTCCGCCTTGGCCCAGAGCGGCGGCGAGGCCAAAGTACTGGCGGGGGGCCAGAGCCTGGTGCCCGCCATGAACTTCCGCCTGGCCCGCCCGGCCGCGCTGGTCGACATCAACCCGGTCGACGAGCTCGGACGCATAACGGACGAGGGGGGCTGCCTCCGGGTGGGGGCGGTGGTGCGCCACGCCGCCTTCGAGCAGCCGGTGGACGACGGCCCCCTCGGCCGCCTGCTGGCGATGGCCGCCCGGCATGTGGGGCATCTGCCCATCCGCATCCGGGGCACCTTCGGCGGAAGCCTCGCCCACGCCGACCCCGCCGCCGAATGGTGTGTGATCGCCGCGTTGCTCGACGCCGAGATCACCGCCGCGAGCGCGGCGGGCGTCCGCCGGATACCCGCCTCCGACTTCTTCCTGACCGTCTTCACCACCGCCTTGGAACCCGCAGAGCTACTGGCAGAGGTGCGCCTGCCCAAACCCGCCCCCGACGCCAAGGTGGGCTTCCAACAGTTCAGCCGCCGGGCGGGGGACTTCGCCCTGACGATGGCGGCGGCGGTGCTGGAGGTCGAAGCCGGGGAGATGACCGGCGCCCGGATCGCCCTGGGCGGGGTGGGCGACCGTCCGGTGCGGGCCGCCGCCGCCGAGGAGCTGCTGCAGGGCGACAAGGCCTCCCCCCGGGCCCTGGCCGCCGCCGCCGAGGCCGCCGCCCGCGAGGTGGACCCCATCGGAGACATCCACGGCTCCGCCGAATACCGCCGGGACCTGGTGCGCGTCCTCACCCGGCGGGCGCTCGAGCAGGCCGCCGCCCAGTGACCCCGTGGGCGGGGCGGCCTCTGCCGCGCTTCGAGGACCCGCCCCTCCTCAAAGGCGAGGGCGCGTTCGCAGCCGACCTGGCGGGCGGCGCCCTCTTCCTCCGCTTCGTCCGCAGCCCCCTTCCGAGCGGGCGGATCATCTCCATCGAAGCACCTGATCACGTTACGGTGTTCACCGGCGCCGACCTGACCGGGGTGCGCCCCGTCCGCCCCCTGCTGCACCGGGACGACTTCCGGCCGGTGTCCCAGCCGATCCTGGCCCGGGGCGTGGTGCGCTTCGCGGGCGAGCCGATCGCGGCGGTGGCGGCCCGCTCCCCCGAGGAGGCGGAGGACCACGCCGAGCAGGTGTTCGCGGACATCGAACCCCTCGAGCATTTGGTCGACGCGGCCGACGCGGTGCGGCCCGGCGCCCCCGCCGTCCACGACGGGGTTCCCGCCAACACCGCGGTGGACGCCCGCTTCGAGACCCCCGGAGTGGACGAAGCCTTCGCCTCCGCGGCGGCGGTGGTGGAGTTCGACCTGCGCTCCCGCCGCCAGAGCGCCATGCCCTTGGAGGCGCGCGGCTCGGTCGCCTCCTACGACCGGCGGACCGGGCGCACGACCCTGACGGCCTCCGTCCAGGCGCCCCATGTGGTGCGCACCGCCCTCGCCGACCTGATCGGCATGCCCGAGTCGGACCTCCGGGTGGTGACCCCCGACGTGGGGGGCGCCTTCGGGCAGAAGTTCTGCCTGGCGGTGGAGGACGCGGTAACCGTCTGGGCGGCCCGGCGGCTGCGCACCTCCGTTGCCTGGATCGAGGACCGGCGGGAGAACCTGATGTCGTCCTTCCACAGCCGCGACCACCGCTGCCGGGTGCGGGGCGCCTTCGACGGGGAGGGCCGGCTGCTGGCCCTGGACGCCGACCTGATCTGCAACGTGGGCGCCTACTCCTGTTATCCGGTCACCTGCGGGGTGGAGCCGCTGATGGCCATGGCGGAGTTCCCCGGCCCCTACGACTTCCGCCTCTACCGGGTGCGCTCCCGGGGCGTTCTCACCAACACCTGCCCGATGGCGCCCTACCGGGGGGTCTCCCGCCCGGTCATCACCCTGGCCATGGAACGCCTGATGGACAAGGGCGCCGCCCGGCTGGGCCTGGAACCCGCCGAGATCCGCCGCCGCAACCTGATCCGCAGCTTCCCCTACCGCTCCGTTACCGGGCTGGTCTACGACGAGGGCTCCTACCTCGAATCCCTGGAGCGGGCCGCAGAGGAGGTCGGCCTCGGCGCCTTCCGAGAGCGGCAGGCGGCCGCCCGGGAAGAGGGGCGCTGCCTGGGGGTCGGCTTCTCGGTCTTCTCGGAGCGCACCGGTTACGGCACCTCGGCCTTCGCCGCCCGCAGCATGGACATCACCCCCGGGTACGAGACCGTGGAGCTGGTGATGGACCCCTCCGGCAACGTGGAAGCGCGGGTGGGCGCCTCCCCCCACGGGCAGGGGTTGGCGACCAGCCTGGCCCAGCTGATCGGCGACGAGCTGGGGGTGGACCCGGCCTCCGTCCGCATCGTCCACGGAGACACCGACCGCACCCCCTACGGGTGGGGCACCTTCGCCAGCCGCTCCCTGGTGATCGCCGGCGGCGCCGTCAGGCTGGCGTCCGGGCGGCTCCGCCGCAAGCTGGCCGCCGCCGCCGCCGCCGAGCTGGAAGCCGCCCCCGAGGACATCGTGTTCACCGGCGGCCGGGCGGTCGTCTCCGGCACCGACGCCGGCGTCGCCCTTGCCGCCCTGGCGCGGGCCGCCTACCACGCCGGCCACCGCCGAGAGGAGGGGGAGGCCCCCGGGTTGGCGGTGCGGGCCACCTACGACCCCGACGGCACCTTCTCCAACGCCTGCCATGCGGCGGTGGTGGAGGTCGACCCCGAGACCGGCGGGGTGACGGTACTGCGGTTCGTGGTGGTGGAGGACGCCGGGGTGCTGATCAACCCGCTGATCGTGGACGGCCAGCTCCACGGCGGGGTCACCCAGGGGATCGCCTCCGCCCTGTACGAAGAGATCGTGTACGACGAGGGGGGCAACCTGCTCACCTCCTCTCTCATGGACTATCTGCCGCCCACCATGGCCGAGACGCCCGAGTTCGAAGTGCATCATCTGGAGACGGTGTCCGCCGCCACCCTCACCGGGGCCAAGGGGTTGGGGGAGGGCGGTACGATCGGGGCGCCGGCGGCGGTGCTTAACGCCGTTTCCGATGCGCTCCGCCCCTTCGGAGTGGAGGTCGACGAGACGCCCGCTTCCCCGGCCCGGATTCGGGAGATGCTGAGGGAAAGGGAACAGGAGAGGAAGCGCCCATGACCGAGCCCAACCAGCCGCCCGCCGAGGTGGATGTGACCCTCGAAGTGAACGGCCGCCCCTATCGGGTGCGGGTGGAGCCCCGGCGCACCCTGGCCGACGCCCTGCGCGACGACTGCGGCCTGACCGGCACCCACCTGGGCTGCGAACACGGGGTGTGCGGCGCCTGCACCGTCCTGGCGGACGGACAGCCGGTCCGTTCTTGCCTGATGTTCGCCGTCCAGTGCGAGGGCGTGGAGCTGCGCACCGTGGAGGGATTGGCCGACGGCGACCGCCTGCATCCCCTCCAGCAGGCCTTCTGGGAGAACCACGGACTCCAGTGCGGCTTCTGCACGCCGGGCTTCCTGATGCTGGCGGCGGGGTATCTGGAGCAGAACCCCGACCCCGGGGAGGAGGAGCTGGTAGAGGTGCTGTCCTCCAACCTGTGCCGATGCACCGGCTACCAGAACATCCTGAAGTCGGTCCGCCGGGCCGCCGCCGACATGAGGCGATGAGCCTCGTCGGGAGCTCCGTCGCCCGGATCGAAGACCTGCCCCTGCTCAGGGGGGAAGCCCGGTTCGCCGCCGACTTCTCCTTCCCCGGACAGCTGCACATGCGGGTGGTGCGCTCCCCGGTCGCCCATGGCCGCCTGACCGGCGTCGACGCCTCCGAAGCCCTCGCCCTGCCCGGGGTGGAGGCGGTGTGGACCGCCGCCGACACCGCCGACATACCCCCCATCGGCTTCCGCATGACCGAGGTGCCGGGCCTCGAGCCCTACCGTCAGCCCGTCCTGGCCGAGGGCATGGTGCGGTACGCGGGCGAGCCGGCGGCGGTGGTGCTGGCCGCCGACCCCTACACGGCCGAGGACGCCGCCGGGCTGGTCTTCCTGGAGATCGAAGAGCTGGAGCCGGTGCTCGACCCGGCCGGGGAGGACGCGGTGGAGGCGGCGCTGCTCGAGAAGGGTTACGGCGATTGCGGGGCGGCCTTCGAGGGGGCGGCGCTGGTGGTGGAGCTGGAGCTGGCGGTGGGCCGCCACTCCGCCGCGCCCATGGAGACCCGGGGCGCCCTCGCCCGCTGGGACCCGATGACCTCCACCCTGGAGATGTTCGGCGCCGCCAAGGTACCCCACTACAACCGGGGCGCCATCGCCTCCATGCTGGGAATGCCCGCCGCCCGGGTGGTGTTGCGCGAGAGCTATGTGGGGGGCGGCTTCGGGGTGCGGGGCGAGCTGTACCCCGAGGACGTGCTGGTCTGCCTGGCGGCCCGGCGGCTGGGGCGGCCGGTGCGGTGGGTGGAGGACCGCCGGGAGCACCTGATGGCCGCCAACCACTCCCGCGACCAGGTCCACCGCATCCGGGCGGCGGTCGACCCGGACGGGTTCATCAGGGGCGTGATCGACGAGTTCTGGGTGGACCAGGGCGCCTACGTGCGGACCCACGCCGTAACGGTGGCCGACCTGACCTGCTCTCTGACCCCCGGCCCCTACCTCTGGCCCGCCTACCGGGTGCAGGGCCGGGTCCGGCTGACCAACAAGACCCCCTGCGGCACCTACCGGGCGCCCGGACGCTACGAAGGCAGCTTCGTGCGGGAGAGGCTCATGGATGCGGCCGCCGGCCGCCTGGGCATGGATCCGGCGGAGGTGCGCCGCCGCAACCTGATCCCCGCCGCCGCCATGCCCTTCGACCGGGGGGTGGACACCCTGGGAACCCCGCTCGTCTACGACTCGGGGGACTACGAGGCCCTCCTCGACCGGCTGCTCGAACATCTGGACTACGGGCGGCTGTCCGAAGAGCTGGCCCGGCGGCGGGCGGCGGGGGATGCGGCCGGGCTCGGCCTGGGGTTCTTCATCGAGAAGAGCGGGCTGGGGCCCTTCGACGGGGTGAAGTTGACGGTGGACGAGGCGGGGGAGGCGGTGATCACCACCGGCGTGTCCTCGGTGGGCCAGGGGGTGGAGACCGCCCTGGCCCAGATCTGCGCCGACGGGCTGGGGGTCCCCCTGGAGGCGGTGCGGGTGCGGCGCGGCCAGACCGACGACCTGCCCTACGGGATGGGGTCGTTCGCCAGCCGGGTGACCGTGATGACCGGCTCCGCCGTCTGGGAGGCCGCCCGGCGGGTGCGGCGCAAGGCCCTGGACGCCGCCGCCGAGGTGCTGGAGGCCGGCCCGGAGGACCTGGCGGTCGAAGCCGGCCGGGTGTTCGTGAAGGGGTCGCCCGGCGGGCCCGCCGTCACGCTGGGCGAAATTGCCCGCCTGCTGCGCCCGGGCGGGGCGGCCGTTGCCTCCGCCGGCGGCGAACCCGGCCTCACCGCCGAAGGCTGGTTCGAGGCGGCGCACATGACCTACCCCTACGGCGTCCACGCGGCGGTGGCGGCGGTCGACCGGGAGACGGGGGAGGTGCGGGTGGAGCGGTTCGCGGTGGCCTACGACATAGGGCGGGCCGTGAACCCCCGGCTGGTGGAAGGGCAGATCGCCGGCGGCGCCGCCCAGGGGATCGGGGGCGCCCTGCTGGAGGAGTTCGTCTACGACGAGGCGGGCCAGCCCTTGGCGGTGGGTTTCATGGACTACCTGATGCCCACCGCCGCCGAGATGCCCCCGGTGGAGGTGCTGCTCTGCGAAGACGCCCCCAGCCCGCTCAACCCGCTGGGCGTGAAGGGGGCGGGGGAGGGGGGGATCACCGCCGCGGGGGCGGCCGTGGCCAACGCCGTAGCCGCCGCCCTGGGCAGTCCGGAGGGCGTTTCCCGCCTGCCCGTCAAGCCCGAACAGGTGCGCCGCCTGGCCGCAGGGCAGGGGGCGCCGGGCGGTTCCACCCTCCCGGGAACCTCGTAGAATCACAGCCGGAGCAAGGGGCGGAGCAGATGACGGCAGACCAGCAGACGACTTTCATAATGGTCAAACCCGACGGGGTGCGGAGGAGGCTGGTGGGGGAGGTGATCTCCCGCTTGGAGGCCAAGGGGCTGACGCTCGACCGGCTCGAGATGCTGACGCCCGGCCCCGCCGCCGCCGCCCGCCACTACGCCGAACACGAGGGCAAGGCCTTCTACCCCTCCCTGGTGGAGTTCATCACCTCCGGGCCGGTGGTGGCCATGCAGTGGTCCGGGCGCTCGGCGGTGTCGGCCGCCCGCCTGATGATGGGGGCCACCGACCCGGCGGCGGCCCTCCCGGGAACCATCAGAGGCGACTACGGCCTCGACGTACAGGAGAACATCGTCCACGGGTCCGACAGCCCCGAGAGCGCCGAACGGGAGCTGGGGATCTGGTTCACATGAGGGCGGAGGCCCCGTTCCGGCAGGGTTCGGGCCGCACTAGACTGGGCGGCATAGCTGCGATGGGCGCCTGCAATGGCTGACAGCATGTTTACGATCGCGGGCCAGGACATGGCCGTCGATCTGGGGACCGCCAACACCCTCGTCTATGTACGCAACCGGGGTGTGGTGCTGAACGAACCCTCGGTGGTCGCCATCAATTCCCACACCAACGAGGCCTTGGCGGTGGGCATGGACGCCAAGCGCATGATCGGCCGCACCCCCTCCTACATCCAGGCCATCCGGCCCCTCCGGGACGGCGTCATCAACCAGTTCGACGTGGCCGAGCGGATGCTCCGCTACTTCATCGACAAGGTGCACCGGCGCCGCTGGTCGAAGCCCCGCATCGTCATCTGCGTCCCCTCCGGCATCACCGGCGTGGAGCGCAGGGCGGTCGAGGAGGCCGCCTACCAGGCGGGCGCCCGCCGGGCCTACACCATCGACGAGCCGATGGCCGCCGCCATCGGATGCGGGCTGCCGGTCAACGAACCCAGAGGATCGATGGTCGTGGACATAGGGGGCGGCACCACCGAGGTGGCCGTCATCGCGCTGGGGGGCATCGTCGTCTCCAAGAGCGTCAGGATGGGCGGCGACGACATGGACAACCGGATCATCGAATGGGTCAAGAAGGAGCACAATCTGCTGCTGGGGCTGAGGACGGCCGAGCAGATAAAGATGATGATCGGCTCGGCCTACCCGTTCAAGGACGAGCCGAGCGCCGAGGTAACCGGGCGGGATCTGCTGTCGGGCCTGCCCATGACCATCCTGCTGTCCGCCGCCGAGGTGCGGGCCGCCATCGAGGAAACCGTGTCCGCCATCGTCGACGCGACGCGGGTGACCCTGGACAGCACCCCGCCCGAGCTGGCGGCCGATCTGGTGGAGTCGGGGATCATCATCACGGGGGGCGGCGCCCTGCTCCAGGTCCTCGACCAGCGCCTGTCCTACGAGACCGGCATGCTGGTGCGGGTGGCCGACCGGCCCATGCAGTCGGTGGTGATCGGATCGGGCCAATGCCTGGAGCAATACGACATGCTGCATCCGGTGCTGGCCTCGTCCGGCCATTAGAGGGCGGGCCGGCCGGGGCGATGGCCTCCCTCAGCTCCGCGGGCGAAGGCTCCGGCCCCTCCGGCCGGCCGGGCAGCCGGGCGGGGCGTCCGATACGCCGGATCGGGTGCGGGGCGCTGCCGACTGAGCGGTGAGGCCGGCGCTCCAGTCCATGCGGAGGGGCGGCGGGTTCAGGAGGTCCAGGCCCCGTTACCACCGTTCCGCCTACATAGCGGCCGCGCTCATGGTTACCTCCCTCCTGCTGATGACCTTCGACGTCCGCTCGCCCGGCCGGGGGACCGGGGCGGCGCTGCGCAGCGGCGCCCAGTTCTTGGTGACCCCCGTCCAGGCCGGGGTCAACGCGGTGGTCACCCCCGCCGCGGCGTACATCGACAGCCTCGCCAACCTGGCGGGGCTCCGAGAGGAGAACGAACGGCTCCGGGGGAAGATCGACGATCTGGAGCGGGAGGCGGCCCGGGTCGGCCACCTGGAGACGCAGGTGGAGGAGATGGGCATCCTGCTGAACCTGCGCCTGGAGGGCGGCCTGCAGGAACAGGCCGTCGCCGCGGAGGTGATCGGCCGGGGGGGGACCCTCGACTCGACCCTGATCATCGACCGGGGCGTCGAGGACGGGGTGCACATCGGCCAGCCGGTGGTGGACGGACGGGGCGCCCTGGTGGGGGTGGTCTCCGAGGCGGGGGACCAGGGGGCGGCCGTGATCCCCATCACCTCCCGCCGGGCGCCGGGCGTAACGGTGCGGCTGGCGGACGGACGGCGGGGGGTGGTCGAAGGCCAGGGCGCCGAGGGGCTGCTGCTCTCGATCCTCGACGCCCGGACGCCGGTGGGGGAGGGGGAGCTGTTGGTCACCTACGGCCCCTTCGGGGACTCCGATTCCTATCCGAAGGGCTTGGACGTGGGCCGGGTGTCCGCCTCGGCCGCGCCCCGGGCCGGGGTCCTCAGAACGGGGGTGGAACCCTTCAGCGATCTGGACCGGTTGGAGTACGTGGCGGTGATCCCGTGGCCGCCCGACCGCGGCCCGGCCGAGGAGGAAGAGCCGGCCCCAGAGTCGGAGGACGGGCAGTGAACGCCCGCCTGACCCTGCTCTCCCTTCCGCTGGTGGTGCTGGCGGTGCTCTTCCAGACCACGGTGTTCCACAGCGTGCGCCCTTTCGGCGCCAGCCCCGACCTGGTCCTGTTGACCGTGATCGCCTGCGTCCGGTGGCTCAAGCCGGAGCCGGGCGTGCTGCTGGGGTTCACCGGGGGGCTGATGGTGGACCTGTTCGGAACGTCGCCCTTCGGGCTGTACGCCCTGGGCTTCACCCTGGCCGCCTACACGGCCGTGAACGCCCGGGATTGGTTCGACTACGGCATCTACAACGGCACGGCGGCGGTGGGCGTGATCACCTTCGTAGGGCTGGGGGCGGCCGCCTTGATCGGCGCCCTCTTCGGGGAGGGGACGCTGGGCGCGACCGAGATACTCCGCAGCCTGGTGCTGGCGCCGGTCTACAACATGGCGCTCGGCCTGGCCGTGCTCCCGCTGGTGGCCAGGTTCTTCTCCCTCTGGCCGCGGTCGAGGCCCCTGCCGGGGCGGCGGCCGTGATGAAAGCCGGGGGCCTTCCCCCGCCCAGAAACCCGCTGCGGCGCCGCAGGAAGGGCGCCGGGAAGTCCGGCGGCCGGGGTGCGCCCGACCGGGGGGGCGGCGGCCGGGAGGGGGCCGTCAGGTTCAGGTGGCGGTTGGGGGCGCTGGCCCTGGTGTTCACCGGATGCCTGGCGCTGCTGTTCATCCGGCTCTGGTTCGTCCAGCTGGGGGTGGGGGCCGAATGGGCGCGCCAGGCCGACCTGAACATCGTCAGCGTGGATTCCATCGCCGCCCCCCGGGGCGACATCGTGGACCGCCGGGGGTTTCCGCTGGCCACATCCGAGCCCCGGTTGATCATCGAGGTGGATCGGGCGGTGCTGCCGGTCGAGGTGGAGGACGACGTGATCCAGCGGCTGGCCGCCATCCTGGACGCCGCTCCGATCGAGGTGCGGGAAGAGGTGGAGCGGGCCGGGTCGGGCCGGACGGCGCCCCTCACCGGGTTCGAGATCGACCCCGACACGGCCTATCTGATATCGGAGCAGCGCGCCGCCCTGCCGGGGGTAACGGTGCGCACCCTGCCGGTGCGGGGCTACCTGCAGGGGGGCCTGATGGGCCACGTGCTGGGCCACATCGGTCTGCCCTCGCTCGACGACCTGGAGAATCAGCCCTGGCTGGATTCCAACACTCCGGTGGGGAAGTTGGGGGTGGAGCTGGAATACGACGACTACCTCCAGGGCACGCCGGGCAGGGTCGCCTACCGGGTCAACCCCGACGGCGACATCCTGGAGGAGGTGGGCTCTCTGGAACCCGTCCAGGGGTCCACCCTGTGGCTGACCCTGGACGCCGTCACCCAGGAGGTGGTGGAAGGGGTGCTGGTGGAGGCCATCGACCTGGCCAACCTCCTGAAGGAGGAACAGCGGCGGGAGAACCCCGACCGGGTGGTTCCGCCCGCCGAGCGGGCGGCGGCGTTGGTGATGGAGATCAAAACGGGGGCCGTCCTGGCCATGGCCTCCCACCCCACCTTCGAACCGCAGGCCTTCGTGGGGGGGATCGACGTAGCCGCCTTCGAGGAGCTCTCCAGCCTCCGCGCCTTCAACAACCTGGTCATCCAAGGCCTTAAACCCCCCGCTTCCACCTTCAAGGCGGTCACCTACGTCTCGGCCCTGGAGGAGGACATCTACCCCCAAGACGTTTCGTCGCCGGAGGAGACCATCGAGTGCTCGCCGCAGCTGGCCGCCGACTTCGTGGACGCCTCCCAGCTGGTGTGGCGGAACTGGACCTACCCGGAGGCGGACGGCAGACAGAACCTCCACGACGCCTTCCGTCGCTCCTGCAACATCTACTTCTGGGAGATCGCCCTCTCCATATGGAACCAGTTCGCCCGGACCGAGCAGGAAGGCATCATCCAGGAATGGGCGCGTTCCTTCGGGTTCGGGCGGAACACCCAGATCGACCTGCCCTTCGAGAACGAGGGGATACTCGGCGACCGGCAACTCTTCGAGGAGTGGCGGCAGAACCAGCCGTGGCGGGTGCGGCGGGAAGGCTGGCAGGGGGGCGACCTGATGAACCTGGTGGTGGGCCAGGGGGCGGTGCTGTCCACCCCCCTCCAGCTGGCGGTCGCCTACGCCTCCATCCTGAACGGCGGGGTGGTCGTCCAGCCGCGGGTGGCCGACCGCCTGGAGTCTCCGGAGGGAGACCGGGTGCGGACGCTGGAGCGCCGCGTGCTGCGCACCGTCGACGTCCGGCCCGATACGGTGGCCTCGCTGCGCGCCGACCTGGCGGCGGTGGTGTCGTCGGGGACCGCCCGCCGGGCTTTCGAGGGCATGGGGCCGCTGGCCTCGCTGGTGGGCGGCAAGACCGGCACCGCCCAGGCCTTCACCGACCAGGACGGGGTGTTCCACGACGCCACCGCCTGGTTCGTGGGGGCGGCGCCCATAGACGACCCCAGGTGGGTGGTGGTCGTGATGGTGGACGAAGGAGGGTCGGGCGGAGCGGTGGCCGCCCCCGCCGCCCGGGCGGTGTTCCAGCATCTGCTCGGGGCGGCGGTCACCCCGCTGGCGGCGGGCGAGGACACGGAGCGGTGAGGAAGCGGCCATGGCGGTAGGCGGCGCCGTCGAGGGCGTGGGCGGGCTGTTCAGGGACCGGCCGCGGCCCGCTCCGGACGTGATCATGTTCATCCTGATGGCCGGCCTGCTGGCCTTGGGGACGGTGATGGTCTATTCGGCCACCCACGTGAGGCTGGAAGCCGAGACCGGGGATCCCGGCTCGGCCATGAGGCGGCAGATGATCTACGCCGGCGCCTCCCTGGCCGCCTTCGTCCTGGGGTCGGTCATCGACTACCGGCGCTACCGGCGGATCATCTTCCTGATCTACGGGGCCGCGATCGCGGTGTTGACGGCGGTTCTGTTCTTCCCGCCCATCCAGGGCGCCTCCCGGTGGATCCCGCTGGGGAACTTCCGGTTCCAGCCGTCCGAGTTCGCCAAGGTGGCCCTGTTGGTGGTGCTGGCCGGGTTCCTGGCCGTCCGGGCGGGCGGGGGCCTGAGCTGGAAACGGCTGGGCCTCGCCCTCGCCCTGGCCGCCGCGCCGGGGTTCCTGATCTTCAGGCAGCCGGATCTCGGGACCATGGCGGTGATCGGGGTCATCACCATCGGGATATTGTTCGCGGCGGGCGCGAGCACCAAGCAGATGGCGGTGCTGGCGGCGGCGGGGGCGGCCGGGGCGGCGGCCGTGATGCGCCTCGACATCCTGCGCACCTACCAGATGGAGCGGCTGGCGGGGTTCTTCGACCAGACCGCCGATCTGCAGGGCGTCAACTGGAACCTCTACCAGTCGCAGATCGCCATCGGATCGGGGCAGCTCTTCGGGCGGGGGCTCTTCCAGGGAACCCAGACCCGCCTCAACTTCATCCCGTCCCAGACCACCGACTTCATCTTCACCGCCGTGGGGGAGCAGCTCGGTTTCGTGGGGGCGGCGGCGGTGATCACCGTGTACGCGGTGCTGATTTGGCGGATCCTGCTGGTGGCGGCCCTCACCCCCGACCCCTTCGGAACCCTGATCGCGGCGGGCATGGCCTCCATGCTGGCCTTCCATGTCTTCGTCAACATCGGGATGACCGTGGGGCTGGTCCCGGTGACCGGCCTCCCCCTCCCGTTCGTCAGCGCCGGCGGATCGGCCATGATCGCCATGGCCGGGGGGCTCGGCGTCGTGAACTCGGTGTGGCGCGTCCGCACCTCGCTGCGGGCGCCCGGCCTCCCTCGGGATCGATGACATCCGGGGCGTCCGCGCAGCCGGTTTCGTTTGGCTGCGCCGTGTGTTAAGGTAAGGGCCCAGGACCGCCTTGGCGGTCCGCAATATGAGCCTGGTTCCGGCGTTTTACCTGCATGACGGCAGGGCTCTTTTCGGGTTCTGCTCCGAGGCCTCTTCTGAGTTTCGATCGACGGCTTCGCCAGGCGGACGCCCAGAGAACCGCATTCGGCGTCTTCTGAACAAGAGGGCATGTGAACAACCCGACCAGCCTCGGCCCGGCGGGCGGAACGGAAGCGAACCGCATCGGCGCAGGCCGCATCATCTTCTACCGAAGGGGCGTACACCCCGGCCGGGGGCCGGGGATTCGGGTTCCGGCTCATCGAACAGGCAGGACGCGGAGCGCCGCCCCCAGGGGCGGGAACCGCCGCGCCGCCGCAGCAGAAAGGTGCAGCCCGGCTGCACCCGCCGGCCATCTCACGCCAAGGGGGCCCGGCCGGCATTCCAGAAGGAGATCCATACGATGGCATTGTTTCGGCGCAGCACAGCCGAGGTGGTCCGCCGCGGGGTCGGCGGCGAATCCACCGAAGAACTCAAGACCCGCAAGGTAGGCCGCAGCACCGTCAAGGTGCGGCGGGTGCGGAAGCCCGCCCCGCCGGCCAAGGGCAGGGCGAAGGCCCGCGCCTCCGCTCCGGCCCAGAACAGGAAGCGGAAGGCCCCGGCCCGGCCCCGCACCCGGCCCTCCGGCCCGAGGGCGGCGCCCCGCCGCGCCGAGGCCCCGCCCGCCGTGCGCCCGGAGGCCGGTCGCAAGCAGATGCTGGTCAGGGTGCTGCCCCACCAGACCCAGGTGGTGGTGCTCGAAGGCTCGCTGCTGGTCGAGCACTACGTCCACCGCTCCGACCAGGAGTCGCTGGTCGGCAACATCTACATGGGCAGGGTGAAGAGCGTCCTGCCCGGCCTGGAGGCGGCCTTCCTCGACATCGGCGCCGAGAAGAACGGCGTGATCTACGCGGGGGACATCAACTCGACCCGGCGCACCCGCGGGCGGGGCCCCCGCATCGAGCAGTCGCTCAAGCAGGGCCAGCAGCTGCTGGTGCAGGTGGACAAGGACCCCATGGGGGGCAAAGGGCCCCGGCTGACCAGCCAGGTAACCCTTCCCGGGCGCCATCTGGTGCTGTCGCCGCTCAACGGCATGCTGGGCATCTCCCGGCGGCTGCCGGAGGCGGAGCGCATCCGGCTGCGGAAGATCATCCAGTCGGCCCAGCCCAGGGGCTACGGCGTGATCGTGCGCACCGCCGCCGCCGGCGCCTCCCGAGAGGAGATATCGGCCGACATCGAGCGGCTGGTGAAGAAGTGGAAGGAGATCGAGGCGAGCAACGGGGGAGGCCCCGTTCCGCGGGTGATCCACCAAGAGCCGAGCTTGCTGCTGCGGGTCATACGGGAGCACTTCAACCAGGAGTTCCGGCGCCTGCTGATCGACCACCGGCCTTCCTACCAGTCGGTGGTGAAATACCTGGAGGAGGTGGCGCCCAACCTGGTGTCCCGGGTGCATCTCGAAGGCGGCCGGGATCAGAAGCTGTTCGACCGCTTCCGGGTGGAGGATCAGCTCCGGCGGGCCATGGACCGCCGGGTGTGGCTGCCGTCGGGCGGGCACCTGGTCATCGACCGCACCGAGGCGCTGACGGTGATCGACGTGAACACGGGCAAGTTCGTGGGCAAGGTCAACCTCGAGGACACGGTGCTCCGCAACAACCTGGAGGCGGCGGAGGAGATCGGCCGCCAGCTCCGGCTCCGGGACATCGGCGGCATCATCGTCATCGACTTCATAGACATGGAGGTCAGGCAGAACCGCGAGGCGGTGCTGGCCCGGCTGCGGGAGGCCCTGGCCCGGGACAAGACCACCAGCCAGGTGCATTCGGTTTCCACCCTGGGCCTGGTGGAGATGACCCGCAAGAACGTGTCGAGCGGGCTGGTGGAGTCGTTCTCCGAGCCGTGCCCCGCCTGCGACGGGCGGGGGCTGGTGCTGCACGAGACGGCCGCCACCGCCGGGACTCCGATCACCCCGGCCGCCGAGTAACCCCGCCCGGCGCGGTATCATCCATCCCGTCCAGCCGTGAAAGGGCCAGAAGACATGTACGCGATCATCCGCTCCGGAGGCAAGCAGGCCAAGGTGTCGGCCGGCGACGTCATCGACGTCGAGCTGCTGGCGGGCGCGGCCGAGGAGGTCTCTTTCACCCCGTTGCTGGTGGTGGACGACGACGGCGCCGCGGTCATGCGCCGCTCCGACCTCGAAGCCCTGCCGGTCAGCGCCGAGGTGCTGGGCGAGGTCAAAGGCCCCAAGATCACCGTCTTCAAATACAAGAACAAGACCGGTTACCGCCGCCGTCAGGGCCACCGCCAGCGTTACACGCGGCTGCGGATCCTGAGCATCGGCTCGGCGGAGGCCGGCCCGGCAGAGGAGGCTTAGATGTCCAAGACCAAAGGCGGAGGCTCCACCAAGAACGGACGCGATTCCCAGGCCAAACGGCTCGGCCCCAAGGTTTTCGACGGACAGCAGATCCGGGCCGGGGCCGTCATCGTGCGCCAGCGGGGCACCCCCATCCACCCGGGGGACAACGTAGGGCGGGGAGGCGACGACACCCTGTTCGCCCTGGTCCCCGGGTCGGTGAAGTACCACCGCCGCAACGGACGCCGGCGGGTGAGCGTAATCCCGAACTAGGGAAGGCCCGTTTTGACGGACCTGCCTGTTCCCGCTTCCTTCGGCTGAGCGGCCCGGCCGTGTTCGTAGACCGGGTTCGGGTGCAGCTCCGGTCGGGCCGCGGCGGAGCGGGGTCGGCCTCCTTCACCAAACAGGGCCGCCGCCCGCGCGGCAAACCGGCGGGGGGGTCGGGCGGCCGGGGCGGCCGGGTGGTGGTCGCCGCCGATCCGTCCATGTCCACCCTCTACGCCTACCGCCGCCGGCCCCATCATGCGGCGGGGGACGGCGTCCACGGAGCGGGCGGCCTGCGCCACGGCAAGCAAGGCGTCGACCTGGTGCTGCCGGTCCCCCCCGGCACCGCCGTCTTCGACGAAGACGGACGGCGGCTGGCCGACCTGGCGGCGCCCGGACAGCAGGTGGAGGTGCTGGAGGGCGGGCGCGGGGGCAAGGGCAACGCCGCCCTCGTTTCGCCCCGCAACCGGGCCCCGGCCTTCTGCGAACAGGGCGAATACGGGGCGGAGGCGTGGTTCACGCTGGAGATGAAGCTGTGGGCCGACGCCGCCCTGATCGGCTATCCCAACGCCGGCAAATCGACCCTCATCGCCCGGGTGTCGGCCGCCCGTCCCAAGATCGCCGACTACCCCTTCACCACCTTGACCCCCAACCTGGGGGTGGTGACGGCGGGAGACCGGGAGTTCGTGCTGGCCGACGTGCCCGGCCTCGTCGAGGGCGCCGCGCAGGGGAAGGGGCTGGGCCACGATTTCCTCCGCCACTGCGAGCGGGCGCGGGTGCTGGTGGTGCTGCTGGACCCGTCGCCCCTCCAGACCGACCCGCCGGAGCGCCAGTACGAGGTGCTCTGCCGGGAGCTGGCCGCCCACGACCCGGGTCTGGCGGAGCGCCCCCGGGCGGCGGCCGTCACCAAGGCCGACCTGGGGATCCCCGATGCGCTGCCGCCCTCCCTGCGCCGCCGGATACCGGGCGTCTCCGAGATCAGCTCCGTTACCGGCCAAGGGGTCGACGAGCTGATGTACAGGGTGGCCGAGCTGGCGGAGCGGGCCAAGGCGGAAGAGCCGTCGAGCGGGGGCTACGTCCTCCACCGGCCCGCCCGGGCGGGCTTCACGGTGGAGCGGACGGAGGACGGTTGGGTCGTCGAGGGCCGGGCGGCCGAGCGGGCCGTGGCCCTGAACGACCTGACCATCGCCGAGGCGGCCGGCCTGGCTGCCCGGAGGCTGGCCCGCCTGGGGGTGGACGAGGCGCTGCGCGAGGCCGGGGCGCAGGAGGGGGACGAGGTGCGGATCGGGGATCTGGTGTTTGAGTTCGCGGGTTCCGAAGATGGATGAAGCGGCCGGCCTGGCCCCCGCTCCCGCCTCGGGCGGGCGGGCGGCCCCCGCCCCCGGCGCCCCCTTGGTGCTGAAGGTGGGTTCGTCCAGCCTCACCCGCCCGGACGGCGGCATCGACGAGGGGGCCGTGTCGAGGGTGGTGGGGCAGGTGAGGTGGCTGTGGGAGGCCGGATACCCCACGGTGCTGGTTTCCTCGGGGGCGGTGGCGTCCGGCGCCCCCCTCCTGGGGGGCCGCCCCACCGAGACCGCCGGCCTGCAGGCGGCGGCGGCGGTGGGCCAGACCCTGCTGATCTCCCTCTACAGCCGCATCTGCGGACGGGAGGGCCTGATGATGGGCCAGGTGCTGCTCACCTTGGACATCCTGTCGCTGCGCTCCCAATACCTGAACGCCCGCCGCACCCTCGCCCGGATGCTGGAGCGGCGCATCGTCCCCATCGTCAACGAGAATGACACCGTGGCCGTGGACGAGCTGAAGATGGGCGACAACGACCGCCTGGCCGCCATCGTCGCCCACCTGGTGGGGGCCGGGATGCTGATCATGCTAACCGACACCGACGGCCTCTACTCCGCCGACCCCCGCTCCGGCGGCGGCGAGCCCATCTCCCTGATCCACCACCGGGACCCGCTCCTCGACCGGCTGGCGGCGGCTTCGTCCAAGGGCCCGGTCGGATCCGGCGGGGTCAGGACCAAGGTGCTGGCGGCCCGGATGGCGGCCTGGTCAGGCATCCCCACCGTCATCGCCAAGTCGGGCCGCCCGCGGGTGGTGGAGGCGGTCGTGAGGGGCCGTCCGGTCGGAACCTACGTGGTGCCGGGGGAGACCAAGCTTTCCGCCCGCAAGCTGTGGATGGCCTTCGGCCAGCTCCCCGAAGGGCGCCTCTCGATCGACGAGGGGGCGGCCCGGGCTCTGATCCGACAAGGCGGCTCCCTGCTGCCGGTGGGCGTCACCGAAGTGAAGGGGAATTTCATGGCCGGGGCGGCGGTGGAGGTGCGCGGCCCCGCCGGCGAGCTGGTGGCCAAGGGCCTGGCCTCCGCCGGGTCGGACGAGCTGCGGCAGTGGATGGGCAGGCGCTCCCCGCAGACCGGCCGCCGCCGCGAGGCCGTCCACCGCGACCAGATGGTGGTGCTCGCCGTCTGAGTTGATTTGATTGATCAATCTCTATTCGCCGGTCCGTCCTCATTGAACAGCCTGTCCTCGTTGCCGTCATCAGGAGGCGGGCCACCTTCCTCCAACGGCAACGACGTAGTCGTAGTAGAATCATCAATCGGAGGAGCAAGCACGGTGTTATTAGACGGAGAAGTGTTCTCCACCTGCGGTTGGGTGGTGGCAACAGATGCAGGCACCGTAGTGCTAGAAGAAGACGGAACGGCATCATCCACCAACGGTTGAGTGGTAGTAACAGACGGAGGAGCGGTAATGCTGGTAGTGGATGGCGAGGTTTCTTCCACTGTGGGCTGGGTTTTAGTTGTTGTTGAAACAACTGGTGGAATCGCCGTAGTAGTTGAGGTTGATGACGAGTCTACCATACCGGAAATATCACCTATCGCAGCCCGTTTACAATCTTGATGATACTTAGCCGCCTGCATAAAAGAGGCAAGACCAGGAAAGCTTAGTTCCCCAAAATAATAATCGTCACTTTCGGCTGATGGATCAAATTCTCTGCCTGCACGCTCTTTAGCAAAAGAACCCAAAGCATCCGCGTACACCTGAACATCCGGTGGTAGGCCTTCACCTGCCCGAAAAGCCGCCGCTATCTCAGGGGAAGCTACAGCCCGAATCGCAATGGACCATGCGGTTCCATCACCAGCAAAATCATTCCAAAGACGAATAGTTTCCCAAGAATCTTCTTCGCTGTTATTATGAGCTTCTCCGGTTGATCCTACCGGCTCTTTACCTTCGTTCGTACCAGGCAGTATGGTTTGGCCATCTGTTTTAGCATCTGTTATGCCGATTGTCCCGCTTCCTCCTGAAACGAGTTCGAGAAAGGCTTCTGTAGCTTCCGGCCCGGGACTGCCAATTTGTTCACTGGTTACACCATACTCTTCCATAAGATAAGGAATATGGTAATCATCCAACAGCACACGTATAAAAATAATCATTGAACTACGAGTAAGCTCATGAACCGCCCAGCACAGCGCCCCCATAGGAGTGGAAATATCATTAGGATTACTTGACATGTAATTAAAGATAGCCCTAGTATCTTCAAGGGTATTCTCAAGGCTGTCATCCTCATAATAAAGTTCTAGCGCCTGGTATTCAATCCAAGCCGGGCTGTATTCCAGGGTCGGCAAAGTCGTAGTGGTCATACTCACAACGGTGCTCCCAAGGCTCTCTTGGACTGGACCTTCCTCTCCCTCTACCAAGCTCTCCTGAGGTTCCGGAGAAGTAGTCTCCACAGGTTGTTCAACAGAGCCAACGGTCGTCTCGGCGATTATAGGCCCGCCGCAACCAGCCGCCACAATTGCAAACACAACCAACACTCCCGCCTGAAGCACTTGTTTAGGCCACATGATCGATCTCTATTCGCCGTCCCCGTCCTCATCGAACAGCCCGCCCTCTCCACCGTCATCAGGAGGCGGCCCACTCTCCCCCGACGGCAACGATGTAGTCGTAGTAACAGAATCATCAACCGGCGGCCCAGGTACGGTGGTGGCAGACGGCGAAGTATCTTCCACCTGCGGCAGGGTAGTAGCGACAGGCTCTTCTACTGACGACGGAGAAGTGGTTGTAGTAACGGAATCATCAGCCGGAGGCTCAGGTACGGTGGTAGTAGATGGAGAAGTGTTCTCCACTTGCGGTTGGGTGGTGGCAGATGCTGGCACTGTAGTGCTAGAAGAAGACGGAACGGCATCATCCACCAACGGTTGAGTGGTAGTAACAGACGGAGGAGCGGTAATACTGGTAGTGGAAGAAAAGGTTTCCTCCACTTGAGGCTGGGTCGTTGTTGTTGAAGCAACAGGTGGAATCGTAGAGGTTGAGGTTGATGATGAGTCTGCCCTACCAGGAATATCAGCTATCCCAGCTCGCTTACAATCCTGATGATACTTAGCAACCGCCATAAAAGAGTCAATACCAGGAAAGCTTCTATGATCAAATTCTGTATCGTCGCTTTCGGCCGATGGATCAAACTTTCTGCCCACACGCTCTCTAGCAAAAGCTACCAAAGCATCCGCATACACTTGAACATTCGGCGGCAGGCCCTTACCCTCCAGAAACGCCGCCGCCATCTCGGGAGAAGCTATAGATCGAACTGCACTGGACCACGTGTTACCATCGCCAGCGAATTCATGATTTAGGACAAGCCAATCCCAAAAATTAACATCGTCTGCAACATCAGTCCCTCCAGTTGAACTGACTGGCCCTGTGTTTCCGCTCTCACCAGGCAATACGACCTGACTATCTATTCCATCATCTGCAACTCCAACCAGACCAGGGTTTCCTGACACCAGATCGAGGAAGTCTCCCGTAGCCTCCGGCCCCGGACTACCAATCAGCTCGCTGGAAACACCATACTCTTCTACAAGAAATGGAACCCAATTATCATCTAATATCCACCGCATCGTACCCATCACATAACTGCGTGTTAGCTCATGGAATGCCCAGCATAACGCCCCCATAGGGGTGGAGATATCATTAGGATTACCAGACAGATAATTATTAATGATCCTGAGGCTCTCAACGCTATCATCGTCTACATAAGTCTTCACTTCTTGGTATTCAATCCATGCCGGGCTGTATTCTAGAGTTAGCAAAGTCGTCGTAGTTGTACTGGTAACTGTGTTCTCAGGACTCTCATGGACTTGACCTTCCTCTCCTTCTACCAAGCTCTCCTGAGTGTCTGCAGAGGTAGATTCCACAGGTTGTTTGACAGAGCCAGCGGTTGTTTCGGCGATTATAGGCGCACCGCAACCAGCCAACAACACTGCGAAGGTAACCAACGCTCCCGCCCGAAGATGTTGTTTAGCCCACATGATCAATCCTCCATAGGGTCGTCTTGTCCGTTTTACTACAGCTGGTTGACCTACGAATAAACCCCCCGTTGCCTTGTCCGGAAGCCTTCCAGCAATTAGTTGAGTTGTCCTTGATATGATATTGATCAATGTCTCCATCACCGCTAATCTGGAATCGTTGTGATGCCGATGTATTACTACAATTTGATAATTGGTACTGTCCAGCCGCGGTGCTAGTGAGGCATTTCCCCGAAAAAGTTGAGTTAGCCGGTTTTATCTGAAAGTATCCTCTCAAATAACTATATTCACCAGCTTCGGCTTCAGGATCAGGAGCTGGCGCTAAGTAAAATTGATTGCTAGAAGTGGTTCCACCACAACTTTGCTGTTGCAACGGATAATATGTAGTTGATTTTCTTGCGACGGTCCTGACAACCGCCGCACATTTATTGGTTCCCTGATTGTACAATTTTACCTTGCCTGGTACAACGGGATCCGCTCTGCGAGGCACTACAAACCTGTCCATATTTACCCACCCTTTGGCTCCTTTACGTATATTATTACAGGAAAAAGGCCCCTTTGCTGATTTCGGGTCGTCCACTTCTCGCCCTTTACAGTAGGCAACCATCAGTTTATTGAACTCATTATCGCAGTCCGAATCAGTCACTGTTCCGCTGAATCCAGCTCTGATCATATCATAACAGTAATCATGAGCTTTACAGGGAATCCGGAAATCATAGGACCCACCTTCATCCGACAGCCAGCTGCACTCGCCGTCTTGTCTGACGATTACCTTACCGTAAACATCATCAACGTATTTCTCATAGCCCCATACCGGACCGATGTATTTCTGGTAATCCTCTTCCGACAACCTAGCCTTTACACCTGCTTTGAACATGCCTAACGGCGGACAATTACCGGGATCATTACTATCCATATCCAGGTAAAAACTGGCATCCTCATCTGCCGAGTATTCTGTACAAACGATCGGTCCATACATCACGTTATCCAATTCATCAACCTCCATTGAAGACCCGCTTCCTCTTATTGTAAAAGTTTGTTCAGGTGAAGCATAGTTAGAATCATACTCAATAGAAACCCTCACTTCATTACCGTAGGCTCGGACGCTATTAAGATTATAGCTACTACTGTTTTTATTGGAAGTATAGTAAGGTATGATAGGGCGACTTTGTTGCGGCCAATACCATTTATAATTAACAAATACCCGCCCAGAAGGAAGAGGCTCATCTAGAAAGCATGTAAGAATTAAAAGGAAATCATGACAAATCGGCGGAATACCTACCTCCACAGGTATAGCATTCCAAGCAATCGTCGTAGTAGTCGTAGTTGTTGTAGTAGTTATAGGCAGAGTAACATAGCCAATAGGAGTACCCGTAATAGTAGGAATAACGAAGGGAGCAGTCGTTGGCGTGGGCGCAACAGTAGTTGTGGTTGTGGGAGCGGCCGTAGTTGCGGGCGTAACAGTAGTCGTCGTTGTAGACGCGGCTGTGGTCGTGGCCGCTCGCGGGGCTGTAGTCGTAGTGATCAAGATGTAATAACAGGTTTCACGGACCCGGCGGCTGTAACGGTGCCCCGACGGAGACGACGGACACGGATCATAGATCGTTCTAGAAGAAGCCGTGCGGGTAGTAGTCTGCGTCGTCGAGTAGTAGCAAGTAGAACCGCTCCGGCGGCTGTAACGAGATCCAGACGGGGCAGATGGGCACGAATACAGAATAGTAATAGGTGAACTGCGAGTCGTGGACAACGTCTGCGAATAGTAACACCGGCTGCCGCTCCGGCGATTATACCGGTAACCGGACGGAGACGACGGACACGAAGACGTAGTACTAACCGAAGAAGTACGCGTCGTGGTCAACGTCTTTGAATAGTAACACCGGCTGCCGCTCCGGCGATTATACCGGTAGCCGGACGGAGACGAGGGACACGAAGACGTAGTACTAACCGAAGAAGTACGCGTTGTGGTCAGTGTCCTTGAATAGTAACACCGGCTGCCGCTCCGATAGCTGTAACGGTATCTCGATGGAGCAGTAGGACACGAGTAACGGCGGGTAATCCAACTATAACTGGCAGAACGCGTCGTGTAAGCAGTCTTGCTGTAATAACAAGTCCGTCCGCTCCGACGGCTGTAACGATACCCAGACGGAGAAGCAGGACACGAACCATACCTCGTCCTGCTCACAGCCGAACGAACCGTCGAAACCGTCTTCGAATAATAACAAGTCCGTCCGCTCCGACGGCTGTAAGAATACCCAGACGGAGAAGCAGGACACGAACCATACCTCGTCCTGCTCACAGCCGAACGAACCGTCGAAACCGTCTTCGAATAATAACAAGTCTGACCGCTGCGGCGGCTGTAAGAATACCCAGACGGAGAAGCAGGACACGAACCCAGCCTGGTCAAACTCGTAGCCGAACGCGTCACAGTAACCGTCTTCGAATAGTAACACCGGCTGCCGCTCCGGCGGCTATACCGGTAACCCGACGGAGACGGCGGACACGAATACTCGACCCGGCTCCCAGAAGTGCGGGTCACCTCAGACGAGCCCGACCCGCCGCTGACCGCAGCAACCGCCCGCCCCGACTCACCCCCTCCCCCTCCCCGCGACTGCCCAGGACCAAACCCCGACGGCACCGCCTGCAACACCAACAACACCGCAACCAACACAACCCAACGCCAACCCCGCCCGAAGTCAAAGGACTCCTTCAGGTCCTTCAACATCCAGATCACAACGTCTCTTCCCCTCATATGAAGACTATAGCGACCGTCCGAAGCCCTGGGGCGATTTTTGGCAATGAGGGGGATCGGCTTGTGCAGGGCCGGGCCGGGGTGAACCCAACGGGATCTGGGTGGGTCCTCGTAATCGGAAGGGGGAGCACGATCCTCGATTCCTTGGAACTGCTTTTCTGAGGGGAGGGCTCTCAGCGCCGCCAGAGGGAGCGGGTGAACAGCAGCAGCACCGGGAACACCTCGAGCCGCCCGGCGATCATCAGGAAGGAGAGCAGCCACTTGCCGGGCCAGGTGAGGTCCAGGTAGTTGCCGGCCGGCCCCAGTTCCCCCAGGGCGGGGCCGATGTTGCCCAGGGCGCTGGCGGCGGCGGAGGCGGCGGTGACGATGTCGATGTCCGGGCCGAAGGTCGTCCCGAGGAAGCCCAGCAGGAAGGTGCTGGTCATGAACAAGAACATCCACAACAGGAAGAAGGACTGAACGCTTTCGACCACCGGATCCGTTACCCGGGCGCCGCCGAAGCGGGTGATGAACACCCCCCGGGGGTGGATGCTCCTCAGCAGGTCGGCGGCGGAGGCCTTGGTCAACACCCCCAGCCGGTACATCTTGATGCCGCCGGCGGTCGATCCGGCCATCCCCCCCACGAACATCAGGCCCACCACCAGGATCTGGAGGGCGGGCAGCCACCCGCCGAAGTCGGCGGTGCTGAACCCGGTGGTGGTGATCAACGCCAGGGCGGTGAAGACCGCATCCCGCAGGATGTCCGACGAGAACCCGCCTCCGCTTCTCCACAGGCCGCCCAGGATCAGGAGGGCGGCAAGGGCGACGACCCCCGCGTAGAGGCGGAACTCGGCGCTCTTCAGGTAGCGGCCGGGCTGCCGGACCGCCCGGTAGTGCAGGGAGAAGGAGGTCCCGGCGATGAACATGAAGACGATGATCACCCACTGCACGTAGGCGCTGAACCCGTCGACGGAGGAGGCCTCCGTGCCGAACCCGCCGGTCGACATGGTGGTGAGGGCGTGGTTGGCCGCCTGGAACAGGGTCATGCCCCCCGCCCAGAGCAGCAGCATCTCGGCCAGAGTCACCAGCGCGTACACGTACCAGAGGCGCCGGGCGGTCTCCCGGAAGCGGGGGGTGAGCCGGTCCAGCTCCGGCCCCGGCGACTCGGCCCGGGCCAGCTGCACGCCCCCCACGCCCAGCAGGGGGAGGACCGCCAGCGAGAGGATGATCACCCCCATGCCGCCCAGCCACTGGGTGAGCGACCGCCACATGAGGATTCCGTGCGGCAGCGCCGCCGGGTCGGGGACCACCGTGGCCCCGGTGGTGCTGAACCCGGAGACGGTCTCGAAGTAGGCGTTGGTCAGGTTGTCGACGGAACCGGTCAGCAGGTAGGGGAGCATTCCGAAGATGGACATGGCGAACCAGGCCAGGCCGACCGCCGCGAAGCCCTCCTTGGTGGTCAGCTCGCCCGAGCGGCCCACCACCCTCCACCCGATTGATCCGCACAGCACCGTAACCGCCGCCGCCAGGGCTATCCACCCGGCCGCCGCCCATTCCCGGTAGATGAGCGAGACCGCGGCGGCGGGCAGCATGGCCGCCCCCGCCGCCGCCACCACCGCCCCGGTCACGTAGGTGAGGTGGTGGAACATGCGTCCGGGCCGGGGCACGAAGAAACGGGTTTCCGACAGCAGTTCCCGGTACCTCCACCAGCGCCGGCCTCCTCCGGCGGGTGGGCCGGGGCGCCTCTGGGAGGGGGAGCTCATGGGAGGCGGCTCATGCCGAGAACAGGGACTCGACCGCCGCCGTCGCCTCGGGGATCTTGAAGATGATCAGCAGGTCGTGGGCCTCGATGCCGGTGGCCCCAGACGGGACGAAGGAACGGTCGCCCCTCAGGACGCCCCCCACCACCGCCCCGGACGGCAGCGGCAGTTCCAGCAGGGTCTTTCCCACTGCCTCCGACCGGGGGTCGACCTCCAGCTCGATCACCTCGGCGTCGGTGTCGGAGAAGGTGGTCACCGAATGGACCGCGCCCCGGCGGACGAAGCGGAGGATGGAGTTGGCGGCCGCCAAGCGGGTGGAGACGGTGGTGTCCAGGCCGATGCCCGCCAGCAGCCCCACGTAGCTGAGGCGGGTGACCCGGCTGATGGCGGTGGACGCCCCCAGCGCCTTGGCCACCAGCGACCCGATCAGGTTCATGGTGTCCACCCCGGTCAGGGCGATCACCGCGTCCTCGGAAGTGATGTTCAGGTCTCCCATGACCTCCGGGTCGGTGGGGTCGCCGTGGATCACCAGGGCGCCGGGGTGCTGTTCCGCCAGCGCCTGGCAGCGGTACTTCTCGGGGTCGATGATCACGATGCCCAGGCCGGTCTCGGCCAGCAGCTCGGCGGTCAGGTGGGCCACCCGGGTGGATCCGATGATGAGGGCGCGGCGCGTCTCTTGGCCGCTGATCCCGATCATGTCCTTGGCGCGGTCCACGTTCTCGCTGGCCGCCATCAGCAGCAGGTGGTCCCCCTCCTCTACGGCCGTTTCCCCGTGCGCCACCATGGTCACCCCGTTGCGCACCACGGCGATGGCCAGCCATCCGAACTCTTGGAAACGCTCCCGCAGGCGTTTGAGCGGCGCCCCCACCAGCGGGGACAGATGGGTGGCGGTGCCGCCCACCAGCGAGAGCTTCCCCCCGCCGAACTCGATCAGTTCCGAGACCCCCGATTCGCTCACCAAGGCGGCGATCTCCTTGGCCGCCGTTTCCGCCGGGTCGATCACGAACCCCACGTCGAGGCCGTCGAGCTCCTCTCGGAGTCCGGGGTCCTGAACCCGGGCGACGGTGCGCTTCACCCCCATCTTGGAGGCCGTGTGGCAGGCCAGGATGTTGGCGCCGTCGCTGGCCGACACCGCCAGCAGGAGGTGGGCGCGCCCGATCCCGGCTTCCGCCAGGGCGGAGGCGGAGGCGCCGTTGCCGGTGATGACCAAGACATCGAGCCGGGCCTTGATCTCCTCCGCCCGCTCGGGGTCGAGCTCGATGAGGACGATGTCCTGGCCCTCCAGGGAGAGCCGTTCGGCGATGTAGGAGCCCACGGCGCCGGCCCCGACGATCACGATGCGCATAGGCGGAACCTCACAGGTCGAACCTCGGCAGAGATGGCGCCGCCCAGATTAGTTCGGGGGCCGGCCCTGTCCCGGCATCGCCCCCGGCGCCGGGCGGCGGGGCCGTACACCGAACAGACCTATTGATGATTTACGATATTTATGATATATTAGATGTGCTTGGCCGTCCAGCCGTGTTGGAACGGCCGGGCAGGCGCGAAAGTTGTTCCAGTGCGGCGGGAGGCGGGGAGCAGCCCGTGTTTTCAGTCCGTCTGTCCATCCTCTGGTTGGCCCTGGCCGCAGGGGCCGTGCTTGCGGCCGTCTATCCGGGTTCGCCCGCGGCGGACGCCCAAGGGGGCGCCGTCCGGTCGTGCGCGGGCTTGGATCCGCCCAGCGGCGGTTCCATCGGCGCCGGCTTCGCTCCCGGGCCCAACTGGTCGGGCCACTGGGGGGTCGACTTCGCCGCCGACCCCGGCGCGCCGGTGCGGGCCGCCGCCTCCGGCGAGGTCACCTTCTCGGGCTACGTCGCCGAGAACCTGGCCGTAACGGTCGACCACGGGGGAGGCCTCAAGACCAGCTATTCCAGCTTGGGTACGGCCCTGGCCGCGCCGGGGCAACGGGTGGGCCGGGGGGAGGTGATCGGCCTGGCCGGCGGCGGAGAGGGGGGCGGCGGCGTGCATTTCTCGGTGCGGATCGACGGCGAATACATCGACCCCGAGCCGCTGCTGGGCTGCGCCCCGCGGGAACCGTACGCCGGGCTGCGGCTGTTGGGCAGCTGGTGACCGCCGCCGCTCCGAAGCGCCCGCCTGCGGCGCCGGGCGGGGTGTAATCTGATCCGAGTGCGCATCGGGATCCTGGGAGGGACGTTCGACCCGCCCCACATCGCCCACATGGCGGTGGCCGAGGCGGCCTGCCGGCAGCTCGGCCTCGACTTGGTGAAGTTCATACCGGCGGGGGCGCCCTGGCAGAAGGAGGGGGGCGGGGTAACGCCCGCCCGGCGCCGCTGGGAGATGACCGAAGCCGCCGTCTCCGGCGCCCCCTGCCTGGAGGCGGACGATCGGGAGGTGGCGCGCCCCGGATACACCTACACGATCGACACCCTCGCCGAGCTGGCCGCAGAAGACCGGGCGGGCGGCGGCGCCGGAGAACCGCCGGTCCTGATCCTGGGCGCTGATGCAGCTTCCCGCCTGCCGTCTTGGCGCCGGGCGGACGAGGTGCTGGCCTCGGCCCGGATCGCGGCGGCGCCCCGCCTCGGAACCCCCCGGAAAGCCGTGGAGGAGGCGGTGGCCGGCCGGGCCGAGGTCGTCTGGCTCGACGTTCCGTTCCTCGACATTTCGGGAACCGCCCTCCGCCGCCGGGCCGCCGCCGGAGGGAGCCTGCGCTTCCTGGTCCCGCCCCCGGTCCTGGACTACATAGAGCGCAACCGCCTCTACAGATGCAACCGCCTCTACAGATAGAGCGCCGGGGCGGGCTATGCTTCGCGGTCATATGGAAGCCGTCCTACAAGGGTGAGCATCACCGATCCTCAGGCCGAGCGGCGGACGGGCGCGGACATCTCACCGGTCGAGCTGGCCTCGGCGGCCGCCCGAGCCATCGACAGCAAGCAGGGACGCGGCATCGTCATCCTGGACGTGGGGGAGCTGCTCGGCATCGTCGACCTGTTCGTGATCGCTTCCGGGGGTTCCAAGCGCCAGGTGCGCACCCTGGCCGAGGAGGTGGAAATCCAGCTGAAGCGGCTGGGCCGCCCGCCCCTCCGCCGCGAGGGAATGGACGCCGGGGACTGGGTGCTGTTGGACTACGGCGACGCGGCGGTGCACATATTCCAGCCCGAGGCGCGGGAGTTCTACTCCCTGGAGCGCCTGTGGGGCGACGCCCCCCGCCTTCCCTGGACGCCCGATTCCCCCGCCGGCGCGGAATGAACGAACCGCCCCGAGTTTGGTAAGATGGGCCGCCCCTAGGGGCTGTAGCTCAGCTGGCAGAGCGCTTGCATGGCATGCAAGAGGTCACGGGTTCAAATCCCGTCAGCTCCACGACTATCACATCTGGAAGGGCGCTCCCAGGTTTGGAGACCGCGCGGATAGGTGATGTCCTGGGAGTGCGTTCTGTGCTCATCCTGGCTTCAGGGCCGGCGCCCGTCCCGGTATCTGCGCACATCCTCGACGAAGGCGGCGAACAGGGGGTGCGCTTCGCCGGGGTCCAGCATCTCGGGATGCCACTGGACGGCCAGCAGGGGCCAGCCGGGGTCGGCGCTCTCCACCGCCTCTATCGAACCGCCGGGGGTGCGGCCCGTTACCTTCAGGCCGGGGGCCGCCCGGGAGACGGCCTGGTGGTGGATGGAGTTGACCTTCCGCTCGGTCGAGCCGTAGACGGCCGCCAGGCGGCATCCAGCCTCCAGCTCCACCGTGTGCCGGTGGAAGTTGTACTTCGAGGTTTCGGCGGGGAAGGTCGGGTGTTCGGAGTCCGAGTCCGAGAGCATGTGCTGGTGGAGCTCCCCGCCCAGGGCCGCGTTCACCGCTTGGAGGCCCCGGCAGATCGCCAGCACCGGCATCTTCCGCCGGCGCGCCTCGAGCACCAGGGCGATGTCCCGGCGGTCGTCCCCCGGATGGCTTTCGGCGCTGGCCGTGTTGTCCTGTCCGTAGAGCGCCGGCGCCAGATCCCGGCCCCCCGACGCCACCAGTCCGTCCACTCGGTCCAGGATCAGGGGGGCGTCCTCGGGTCGCATGCGGCCCACCAGCACCGGAGCGGCCCCCGCCCGTTCGAGCGCCAGGGTGTAGGTGTCCATCAGGGTGTGGAGGTCGCAGGGCGGGTCCAGATACCGCCGGTCGACGGCGGTCGTGGTGGTTACTGCTGCTACCGGGCGCAAGGCCTCTCCCCGCTTCTCGACGGCGGACTCCGAGGATGTCTGCGATAGTATCACCGCCGTGAGGAAGAGATACGACCACCGGGAGGTCGAAGCCCGCTGGCAGCAGGCATGGGAGGAGTCGGGGCTGTACCGGTCGGAGGTCGACTGGGCCAGGCCCAAGCACTACGCCCTCACCATGCTTCCCTACCCCAGCGGCGACCTGCACATCGGCCACTGGTACGCCATGACCCCCTCCGACGCCCGCGCCCGCTACATGCGCATGAAGGGGTACAACGTGCTGTTCCCCATGGGCTTCGACGCCTTCGGGCTGCCGGCCGAGAACGCCGCCGTCCAGGCCAACATCCACCCCTGGAAGTGGACCTACGCCAACATCGAGCGGATGCGCCTCCAGCTGAGGTCGATGGGGACCATGATCGACTGGCGGCGGGAGGCGGTGTCCTGCACCCCCGAGTACTACCGCTGGAGCGAGTGGTTCTTCTCCCGGCTCTACGAGGCCGGCCTCGCCTACCGGGGGGAGGCGCTGGTCAACTGGTCGCCCACCCTCCAGACCGTGCTGGCCAACGAGCAGGTGATCGACGGCAAGGACGAACGCACCGGCCAGCCGGTGACGCAGCGCATGATGGAGCAGTGGTTCTACCGCATCACCGACTATGCGGAGGAGCTGCTCGACTTCACCGGCCTCGACTGGCCGGCGCCGGTCGAAGCCATGCAGACCAACTGGATCGGACGGTCGACCGGGGCGAGGGTCCGCTTTCCGGTGGAGGGGGCCGACCCCATCGAGGTGTTCACCACCCGCCCCGACACCCTGCACGGCGCCACCTTCATGGTGCTGGCCCCGGAGCACCCTCTGGTCGATCTGCTCACCGTCGAAGAGCGCCGGGGCGGGGTGGACGAATACCGGGAGCGGGCCTCCCGCCGCTCGGAGCTGCAGCGCACCGACCTGGCCAAGGAGAAGACCGGTGTGTTCACCGGCGGCTCCGCCCTCAACCCGGTGACCGGCGGACAGATCCCCGTGTGGATCGCCGACTACGTGCTGATGAGCTACGGCACCGGGGCGATCATGGCGGTGCCGGGCGAGGACGAGCGCGACTGGGAGTTCGCCGAGCGCTACGGCCTGCCCATCGTGCGCACCGTACAGCCGCCCCCCGGCTTCGACGGCAGGGCCTACGAGGGGGACGGCCCCTCCATCAACTCCGATTTCCTGGACGGCCTCTACATCGACGAGGCCAAGGAAGCGGTAACCGTCTGGCTCGAGGAGCGGGGCGCCGGCAGGAGGGCGGTCCAGTACCGCCTGCGGGACTGGCTCATCAGCCGCCAGCGTTACTGGGGGTGCCCGATTCCGGTGGTGTACCGCGAGGACGGGGCCGCCGAGCTGGTCCCCGACCGCCTCTTGCCGGTCGAGCTGCCCGAGGACGTGGAGTTCGACCCCGCCGGCCGCAGCCCACTCACCCGCTGCGAGCCCTTTTTGCACACCGCCGACTCCGAGGGCCGCCCCGCCGTCCGGGAGACCGACACCATGGACACCTTCATGTGTTCCTCGTGGTACCAGCTCCGCTATCTGAGCCCCGAATACGATCAGGGGCCATTCGACCCGGAGGAGGCGGCCTACTGGCTTCCGGTCGACACCTACACCGGAGGGGCGGAGCACGCGGTGATGCACCTCATGTACACCCGGTTCTTCACCAAGGCGCTGCGGGACATGGGGGTGTTCGACGAGGCCGCCGCCGCCATGCGCAGGCGCGGGCGCGATCCGGAGGGCCTGTTCGACGAGCCGATGGTCATGCTCCGCAACCAGGGCCAGGTGCTGGGGGAGGAGCGGCGCGGCGACTGGGTGTCGGTGGAGGGCCGGTTCGAGGACGGGCGGATGACCGCCTCCTCGGTGCGGGTGTCGTCCGAGGCGGACGGCCCCCCTGCGGACGGGGCGGCGGTGTCGGGCGAGATCGTGGGGCGCACCGAGCGCACCCTGCGGGTGCTCCCCGCCGGTGAGGAGGAACCCGTAACCGTGGAGGTGCCCGAAGGGGCGGCGGTGGAGATACCGGCCATCCCGGGGGCCAACAACGTGTCCCAGCTCCGCCGCCGCCTGGACGTCCAGCGCATGTCCAAATCCCGGGGCAACGTGGTCAACCCCGACGACCTGGTGGAGGAATACGGGGCCGATACGGTCCGCACCTACCTGATGTTCGCCTTCGAATGGGAGAAGGGCGGCCCCTGGGACAGCCGCGGCATCCGGGGGGCGCAGCGCTTCATCACCGACGTGTGGAGGCTGGGCTGCGCCGATTACCGGCCCGAAGCGGTCGACCCGCAGGCGGACGCGGCGCTCCGGCGGCGCGCCCATCAGGCGGTCGTCAAAGTGGGGGCCGACCTCGAAGCCTTCCGCTGGAACACCGCAGTGGCGGAGCTGATGAAGCTGCGGAACGCGCTGAACGAGGCGGGGGCGGCCCGCCGCGTATCGGCGGAGGCGCGGCGGGAGGCGCTGACGATCCTGGTGCTGCTGCTGGCCCCGATCGCCCCGCACGTAACCGAGGAGGTGTGGCGGCGGCTGGGCAACTCCGAGAGCGTCCACCTCCAGCCGTGGCCCGCCGCCGACCCGGAGGCGGCGGCCGAGCAGACCGTAACCATGGTGGTGCAGGTGAACGGCAGGGTGAGGGCCCGCCTGGAGGCCCCGGTCGACATCTCCGAGGAGGACGCCCTGGAGATGGCCGTCTCCGCCGAAAACGTGCAGCGGCATCTGGCCGGGGCCGAGATACGCCGGGTCGTGGACCGCCGGCCCAAGCTGATCAACCTGGTCGTCTGAACCGCCCCGGTTCGGGCAGGTTCATCGGCTCTACACGTTGGAGGGGGGGAGGGAGTATGATTGGGCTGTAGCCCGGTTTTTGATCTCCCCTGTTGCGGAAGGGGGGGATGGAGGTGCCGCATGTCAAGGCGTTGGTTGGGTTTGGGGTTGGCAGCTGCCTTGGTGTTGGGGGTGTTGCCGGTCGCGCCGGTGGGGGTGGCGGGTCAGTCGACGGAGACGATTACGTTGTCGTTCGACGACGGGCAGTCGACGCCGACGGCGAGGACGGGGGTGGCGGAGGGGGGCGGGGCGCAGACGGTGCGGGTGGTGGCGACGGCTTCGGCGGCGGCGGCGGCGAGTGTGGATATTTCGCTGACGTACGCGGCGGGCACCGCGACAGATACGACGGATTATTCGATTTTGTTTAGTCCGTCGACGGTGCAGATTGCGAGCGGGCAGACGGTTGGGTATTCGGCCAATTTGACGATTACACCGATCAGCGACGCGTTGGTGGAGGGTGATGAGACGATTGTGGTGTCGGCGATGACGTCAGCAACTGGTTATTCGGCGATTGCTGATGTGAATTTGAATATCGAGGATGATGACAATGTGATTACGTTGTCGTTCGATGACGGGCAGTCGACGCCGTCGGCGTTGACGGGGGTGGCGGAGGGGGGCGGCGCCCAGTCGGTGCGGGTGGTGGCGACGTCGGCGGGGGCGGCGACGTCGGCGGTGACGGTGAACGTGTCGGCGGCGGCGGGCACGGCGACGGCGACGACGGATTATGCGATTTCGGCGACGTCGTGGACGGTGACGATCGCGAACGGGGATACGGTGGGGTATTCGTCGGCGGTGACGGTGACGCCGGTTGCCGATGCGTTGGTGGAGGGTGATGAGACGATTGTGTTTTCGGCAACTACGACGACGGCGGTTTACCAGGCGATTGCTGATGTGAGTTTGAATATCGTGGATGATGATGTGATTACGTTGTCGTTCGATGACGGGCAGTCGACGCCGTCGGCGTTGACGGGGGTGGCGGAGGGGGGCGGCGCCCAGTCGGTGCGGGTGGTGGCGACTGCTTCGGCGGCTGCGTCGGCGGCGGTGACGGTGAACGTGTCGGCGGCGGCGGGCACGGCGACGGCGACGACGGATTATGCGATTTCGGCGGCGTCGGCGTCGGTGACGATTGCTTCGGGGGATACGGTGGGGTATTCGTCGGTGTTGACGGTGACGCCGGTTGCCGATGCGTTGGTGGAGGGTGATGAGACGATTGTGTTTTCGGCGACTACGACCGCGACGGGTTACGCGGCGATTGCTGATGTGAGTTTGAATATCGTGGATGATGACAATGTGATTACGTTGTCGTTCGACAACGGGGGGTCGCCGGCGATGCCGGTTACGGGGGTGTCGGAGGAGGGCGGTGGCCAGTCGGTGCGGGTGGTGGCGACGGCGCCGGCGGCGACTTCGGCGAATGTGGATGTTTCGGTGTCGATCGCGGCGGGCACGGCGACGGCGACGACGGATTATGCGATTTCGGCGGCTTCGACGACGGTGACGATCTCCAGCGGGCAGACGGTTGGGTATTCGTCGGCGTTGACGGTGACGCCGGTGGATGACACGCGGGCGGAGGGGGACGAGACGATTGTGTTTTCGGCCGCCGCGGCGGGTTATACGATTGCTGATGCGAGTTTGAATATCGAAGACGACGATGACGACGGTATTACGTTGTCATTGGACAAGTCGGCGGTGTTGGAGTGGGCGGGTGATCAGACGGTGACGGTTACGGCCGCGTTTACGGGGGCGACGGCGTCGGATTTGGGTTCGTCTTCGGATGTGGTGGTGTCTGTAGCGGGGGGTGCCGGGGCGGATGGAGCGACGGCGGGTGCAGAAGGTCCGCCGCCGACGGGAGATTTCTGGACGGATCAGACGGGTAATTCGTTTACGGTGTCGATTGCGCCAGGGGCGGTGTCGGGTTCGGGGAGCTTTGATTTGCGGGCTCGGGCGGATGGGGTTGCGGAGGCTGGAGGGGAGAAGGTGGCGGTGACGGGGGTGTTGTTGCCGTATACGGTCGATCCGGCGGAGTTGACGATTCATGATCCGGTGGTGACGTTGAGTTTCACCGATGCGGCGGATCCGCCGGCGGCTGTCACGGGGTTGAGGGAGGACGGCGGGGCGCAGACGGTGCGGGTGGCGGCTTCGGTTCCGGCGGGGGCGCCTGCGGATGTGGATGTGTCGGTGACGGTGGATGATGATCCTGAGACTGCGACGTCGGGGGCGGGCGGGGATTATACGGCTTCTGGGATTCCTGCATCGTTGACGGTTTCGATCAGTTCGGGTGATATGAGCGGGTCTTCGAGTGATGATATGGTGTTTACTACTTTGCCTGATCGGGTGTTCGAGGACAATGAGATCGTCAGGAGATTTACGGGTACGGCATCGGGGTATACGGTCGAGGATGGCGATTTGTTGATTTTGGATGCGGACCGTATTTTGGTTGTTTCTGTGACTCCGGGTCTGGTCGATGATACCAGTGTTGACACCAGGGTCGCGGCGGGTCAGCCTCTTACTATACACGAGCTAGGGGATCCGACCGATATAGATATGGCAGGAGGAGCCGTGGCGCCTGGTGATTCGACTCACGGGAGGCCAGAGCTCACTGTCAAGGTGGAAGGGGTTACTTCTTCGACGTACAGCGAGAGGCTGAGGTTGCGGCTTAATCTGTGGGAAGGGACTGCTAGTTTGGGGGATTTGCCTGGGAATACAGATGTGTATCCCGACGATCCTTTTCGGGATGCTATGGACTTGGGTGATCATCAGTCCAACGGAATAGATGTTACGTATATCCCTCCTGGTTCTTTGTATAGGACTAGAAACTATAGGGACAAGTGGAATGCTTGGCAAGATAATATAGCGGAGCCGGATGAGGGATTCGAGTACGGTGTGGAGGTGATAGGGGCGGTGCCGGATGCGGCTCCTCCGGAGGGGTTCAGGGTAAATCGTTTGACGGGTCGGGTGATCGATGATGATGTGCAGATCGGTTATTCAAGCACCGTTGCGCCGGTGGCGGAGGGTTCGTCGGGGACGGATTTGGATATCCGTGCGGAAATGCAAGCTTCGTCTTCTCTGTTGACGTCCGATACGGAAGTGTCGTTTTCGCTGGTCGGGGCTGAGGATGCTCCGGGGGCGGGGTTGTTGAACAGTTCTGAGTTTACTCACTCGTCTTTGACAGCAGCGACGATCGAGGCGGGTGATGTGGATACTGATGATACCGGGTCTTCTGAGGGGAGGGTTGTGGGGTTGTCGGTTGCCGATGATCAGATAGTGGAAGGCCCGGAGCGGCTGCGGATCGTGGGTACGCCGGCGTTGGCGGCGACCATGCCTGATGGTACGACGCCTACTGACCAGGAGGTTACTTTCGAGAACCGGCATACGCATGTGACGGTGATGGATGATGGTGATGCTGATATTACGTTGTCGGTGTCGCCGGGGGCGGTGGTGGAGAAGGCGGGCGGTCAGACGGTGACGGTGGTGGCGGAGTTCGAGGGGGAGTCGTCGGAATTGACTACGGATACGGATGTGGTGGTGGAGGTGGGGGCCGGGGGCGGCGCGACGTGGGGGACTGATTTCACGGTTTCGGGTTTGGATGCCAACAATCGGTTGACGGTTACGATCCCGGCGGGCCGGACGTCGGGGTCGAAGGCGTTTACGCTGACGGCGCCTGACGACAGTACGGATGAGTCGGCCATGCAGGAGACGGTTACGTTCGCGGAACATGGCACCACACAGGTGGGCGGGCACGGGGGGCAGACGGTGACGGTTACGGGCGCGTCGTTGGATATCATGGATCCGGGTATGGAGGTAGAGTTGTCATTGACGGATATGGCTGATCCTCCGGCGGCTTTGTCGGCGGTGGAGGAGGACGGCGGGGCGCAGACCGTGCGGGTGACGGCCACTGCGGGCGCGGCTGTGTCGGGTGCTCAAGCAGTGACGGTGACGGTGGGCGCGTTGGGGGGCACGGCAGACGCGGGGGATGATTACACGGTTTCCGGGTCTTCGGTTTCTGGGTCTTCGGTTACGGTTACCATCGCGGATGGGGCTATGTCTGGGACGGAGGATGTGACGATTACGCCTGTTTCGGATACCGTTACGGAGGATCATGAGACGATCCGGTTCACGGGGTCGGCAACGGGTTATGCGGTGGTGCCGACTTCGTTGGCGATCACCGACGCCGATCGGACTATTACGTTGGAGTTGGACGACCCGGTGTATGTGGAAGGTACTGTGTTGTCGAATGATATCTTCAGGAAAGTTACGGCCAGGCTGAGTGGTGAGTCTTCTACTTATTCGGGCCGTATTCGGGGGCGGTTGGATTCGGAGACCGGCACTGCGGGTTATCCGGGTGATTATTTCAACGTTCTGAACAGTTTCCTGTCGGAGAATCATCGGTATATCGATATCAGCTCGGGTGATGTTTCGGGGGAGGCTTCGTTCCGGTCGAGGATTCAGTCGGACTCGGTTGCGGAGCCGGTGGAGGATTTTTATCTCACGTTGACGGGTTTGCCTGCTGGTTTTACGCTGGAGCGGGCGAGGGCGGAGATTGTGGATCGGGTGGACACGGCGGTGGTGTTGAGGCCGGGGGGTACGGTGACCGAGGGCGGGGACGGTTCGGGCCTGTCGGTTAGGGCCGGGTTTCCGTCTAGTGTTGGGTCAAGCACGATCAGCTCAGATCTGGTGGTTACCTTGGGCGCTCCGCAGGCGGGCACGGCCGGGGCGGATGACTTTGTGTGGACGCCGCCTGATCCTGCGGATACGTTGACGATCGCGATGAACCAGACGGCGAGTCCGGCCGGGGATGCGGTGGCGTTGGGTGGTTTGTCGATCACCGATGATGCGGTGGTGGAAGACCCGGAGACGATCCGGCTGACCGGCAGCTACACGCTGGAAGGCGAAACCCGGGAGGCGGAGGGGACGTTGACGGTGTTGGACAACGACGGGACCGTGACGTTGTCGGTGTCGCCGGGGACGGTGGTGGAGGGCACCACCGAGGAGGTGCGGATCACGGCCCGGTTCGCGGGGTCGTTTTCGGAGTTGACGTCGGATACGACGGTTACGGTTTCTATCGGGTCGGGCGATGGAACCGGGGCGGCGACGTTGACGACTGATTTCACTACGGACGCGACCGGCGATCAGGTGTCGGTGGTGATTCCGGCGGGTTCTTTGTCGGGGTCGGCGACTGTCAACGTTTCGGGGGTTTCGGACAGCGACAATACGGAGGGGGTGGAGACGGCCAACTTGACGGGTTTGGGGATGATGGGGTCGCAGACGTTGTTGGTGACGCCTGCGGTGTTGAACATTGCGGATGCGAACCGGGGGATCGTCCTGTCGGTGGACGATGTGGACACCGAGACGTCGGGGACGCAGACTTCGTTGGGTGAGGAAGACACGGACCTCAAGACGGTGCAGGTGTCGGCGGCGTTGCCGTCAGGGGTGACGGCTCCGTCGGGTGGGGTGGTGGTGGGGTTGAACGTGGTGGGGGGCACGGCGGTGCGGGACGATGATGGGTCGTTCGGGGTGGGGGAGGATTTCCGGGTGTCGTATCCGTCGTCTCAGTCGCCGGCGCCTCCGGATGGTCATGGGCTGGCGGTGGCGATTCCGGCTAACGGCAGTTCGGGGTCGGCGACGTTTACGGTGGTGTTGGAAAACGACGACGTTGCGGAGGGCTCGGCGGCGGAGACGGTGGTGATCGAGGGCGCCAAGGTTGATATCGGCGGTACGGATTATGAGGTGGTGTCGACGAGTTTCGGGATCACCGATTCTTCAGATGATACGTCGCCTACGACTATTGCTTTGACGCTGCAGGACACCGGCGGGGAGGATTTGGCGGAGGTCGGCGAAGGCGCCGGCGAGGTGCGGGTGCGGGTGCAGGCCGCCTTGGTCGGGGGCAAGGTGCTGCCCCGGTCGGTTACCGCGCCGATCTATGTGGGCTGGTCGAGCGAAGCCGAGGCGGGAACAGACTACGAAAATGTTACATCGCCGGCGGTGACGATTCCGGCCTATTCGACCGCGGGAACCGCTGATTTCGATCTGGAGTTGATCGAGGATGAACTGGTGGAGGGCCCCGAGGGGATAACGGTCCACGGCGGTGCTTCGCTGCAGGCGGGCCTGACCGATCTGGGCTTCACCGAGGTCTCTTCCGATGTCCTGACCATCTTGGACAACGAGATCGCCCTGTCTCTGCTGAACGCCGCCGACGGGGAGGCGCTGACCAGCGTTCTGGAGGGGACCAGCCCCTGGGTGCGGGTGCGGTTGTCGTATCCAGATATGTCTACGTCGACTACTCCCCAGGTGGTGCGGGTAACCGTGGAGGACGTAACCACCGACGCCGGGAGCGACTACACCATTGTGGTTACCCCGGTGTACGACATGTTCCTGCCGATAGCCCAGAACAGCGCGAACGAGCAGTTCGGGTTGAACACGGTCGACGACGCTGCTTCCGAGGGCGACGAAACGCTGCTGGTGTCCGCCGCGACGGAGGGGTTCGACATCACCCCGGTCGAGATCACTATCCAGGACAACGAGATTCAGCTGTCGTTGAACCAGACGTCGGTGCGGGAAGACGCAGGCCGGATCACCCGGACGGTTACCGCCCGGGCCAGTTCCGCACCCCCGAGGGATCTGGTCGTCAACATAACGGTCGGCGGAGGAAGTTCGTCGGGGAACGGCTACACCAGCCTGAGCCCGGCCCGGTTCCCGATCACGATCCCCGCCGGGCAGCTGTCGGGGTCCAGGCCGTTTTCTATGATCGTGACCAACGACAGCACCCCAGGCAATTCCAAGTCGGTGTCGGTTGCGGGTTCTGCTTTGGGGTTCAGTATTTCGTCGGCTCGTTTGACCATCACCGACGACGGCGACACCGCCGCACCCCCGTCCCCGCCCCCGTCCCCGCCCCCGTCCCCGCCCGGAGGCGGCGGCGGCGGCGGTGCTCCTCCTCCGTCCGGAGGGGGCGGCGGGGGCGGCGGCGGTGGTGGAGGGGGCGGCGGCGGCGGTGCTCCTCCTCCGTCCGGAGGGGGCGGCGGTGGTGGAGGGGGCGGCGGCGGCGGTGCTCCGCCCCCGTCTGGCGGCGGCGGCGGCGGTGGAGGGGGCGCGCCGCCCCCGGCCCAGCCGCCTGCACCGGTGTGCGTGGGTCGGTTCTGCGACGACGACGGCAACGTCCACCAAGACAACATCGAACAGATCGCGGTGTGGCAGATCACCCTCGGCTGCGACGCCGAGGACGCCACCAGGTACTGCCCCGACGCAGAGATCACCCGCCGGCAGATGTCGGCGTTCCTGCATCGGGCCGTTTCCCAGCGGTGGACCATCGAAGCGCCGGAGGGGATCGAGCTCACCGACGTCGAGGCGGATGAGTGGTTCCGCCCCTTCGCGGAGTGGGTCGTGTCTGTGGGGGCCTTCAGCGCCCCCGAGGGGGTGTTCGACCCGGGCGGGGTGGTTACCCGGGCGGACATGGCGATCATGATGATCGGCGCCTTCCCCCACCTCGACGCCGTCCCAACCGAAACCAGCCGGTTCGGCGACGTAGAAGGCCTCTCCGCCGAAGTCCTAGCCGCCCTCGAGGGCATGTATCAGACAGGGGTAACCCGCGGATGCTCCGCCGAGCCGCTGAATTACTGCCCCAACCAGCCCGTTACCCGCGCCCAGATGGCGTCGTTCTTCGTCCGGGCGGTCAACCTGGTCCCCGCCGACGCCCAACCTGCCCCCGCCGGTACATGACCGCAGTTGCTTCTTTATCCGGTCCGGCCTCCCCAGCCAACCCAGGAGGCCGGGCCGGGACCGCCCTCCGGGGGGTCATAGGCTTCCGGTGATGGGGCCGGGGGCGGGCTGTCGGGGCCGATGACCGCCGGGGGACGAATCCGGCCGCCGTCAGGCCCAGCTCTGTTGGCCAGATACAGGGGTCGACAGGGAATTCGGTAAGAATTCACCGGTCCTACTATCGTTGGCCCCTAGATGGCGCGCAATCCCGACCCCAAGCCCGGACGCTGGGTACTGCCCTTGGTCGTGCTGGGGATGGTCCTGTTCACTTGGATATGGGTCAACCGCTTGGGGGTCGAGGTGGATGTGACCTCCGATACGACTACCTCCACCACCGTCACGACCACCGCCGCCCCGGCCGACTCGGAGGACAGCGGGGATCCCGTGGAGGAAACCACCCCTACCACGGAGTTTCCCCCCGAGATAGAGGTCTATCTGGGCAACCTGGCTGAGGACAAGCAGGCCCTGGCCGAGCTGTCGGCGGCGATGAACGCCGCCAACCGAGAATGGGACGACCGCACGGTCTCCTACTCGGAGGCCGAGGACAACATGGAGGCGGTGTCCGAACAGGCGCTGGTGTTCAGCACCGCGGTGGAGGACCACCGCCCGACCGACCAGATGCCGGGCTTGGTGGACGCCCATCAGGTGGCCCTCGACCGGGCGGCGGCCGTGGCGCAGGCCGCCGAGGACGTGCTGGCCGGGCTGAGGGCGCCCGACGACGGCGAGCTGCGCCGAGCCGCCTTGGTCGAGTTCCGCGCCGCGGCCGCCAGCTTCGATCAGGCTGCCGAACAGATCGAGGAGATCATCCGGCAGGGGATCTAGCTAGCCGCCCCCTGATCGTTCAACGAAGGAGGCAGGGAGCGGGAGCGGCGAGTCACGGCGGCTGCTCGACTTGACGTTGACGTTGCCCCTATCTGCCATAACAGGCATCAACCTCGACTGGGTCGAGCGCTCAGCTGACCGATGAAGGCCATCGTTGCGCCGAAGAGGGTCAGATAATCCCGCCGCTATCGCCTCGAACATCCAGTAGGTGCGGGTGGTCAAGCGCTGATCGAGGGCCGAGCTGTGACGCGCGAGGGCGGCGAGTGATTAGGAACCGCTTCGGTCATGTCCAGCCGAAGCTCGGCCCTCTCGCGGCTTCGACCTTGATGTCTACCAGCTCCGCTTCACTGCTGTCATGAAGCTCCTTCCCGACTGCCCGTCTGGCCTGAGGGGCGGCGCCGGCGCCGCCCCGTGAGCTGCGGATCGTTCATGGTCTCGGGGCTGGGGGCGGTTCTTGCTCTGCAGGCGGCGGGTCGATCGGGGGGAGTTCTTCCAGGGACGGCGGCCGGGCTTGGGGGTCGACGCGGATTTCGAGTCTGGTCAGCCGTTCCGCGAGGGTGGCTATCCAGTTGGCGAGCCGGTCGATGCGGCGTCCGTTGTCGTCGAGTCGGCGTCCGTTGTCGTCGAGTCGGCGTCCGTTGTGGTCGATACGGCGGCTCAGTTCGTCGGCGCGGGCGTCCGCTTGGGCGGTGCTGTGGTCGATGCGGCGGTTGAGTTCGTCGGCGCGGGCGGTGCTGTGGTCGAGGCGGGTGTTGACCGCCGTGAACTCGGTCCGTATCTCGGCCCGCAGAGACATCTGATCTTTTCGGTAGCCGCGGTGGGAGGCTGTCAGCCATCCCAGGGCGGCGATGATCAGGGCGCCGATGATCGAGATGAGGACGTTCGTGAGCTGCGGATCGTTCATGGACTCAAGATATCATATTTTCGACTGTTCGTCTAGAGGTCTGTTCGAGGACTCTTGTAGAGGACGAGCGGATGGGCTGACCAGGTTGTTTAGATGCGTTGGCCTCACGGCGAACCCTTGGCAGACAACCGCTGACCGGCAGCAACCTCTATCCCCTCCGCCTATCAGCTCGTTTTCTCAAACCGGCGCCAAGCCCGAGTAGCTCATCCGTTTTTCGCGTTCTCCGACCCCCGCCCCGGCTTCGCCGGGCCCCGCCCCCGCCGCCTCCGAACCATCGTCTTCGGACACAGAGGGCGCGTTGCGGCCCTCTGCGCCCGATCCGCCTCGGCACAGCCAGGTCGGCCGCCTCGCCCTTGTAGCCTCGGCTCTGGGCCGGGGCGGCCTCTGTATGACCGCAACATCCGGATCGGCGGCGGTTTCTGTACCGCCCCAAGGTATCAGCGGGGTGAGACAGGTTTCAGCGGCCGGATGGAAGGCGAGCTGCCACTGATCTGGTTGGAGGACGAGCGGACATAGGCCGACCAGGTTGTTCGGGTGCGTTGTCTGGCGGCGAAACCCCTGGCAGGCACCCCGCCGTCTGCCGGCAACTTCTATCTCCTCCGCCTATCCGCTCGTCTTCTTACACGAGGTTCTTGTCAGGGTAACCTTGGAGTTGCCCATCCAGGAAGGAGCCTCGATATGGGCGTCCGATTTCTGAGCCCCGAATGGGCGCAGGACGCCACCAACGCCTTGTCGTACCACCCGGGGTTCGCCTCGGCCATCGAAGGCGCATCGGTGTCGGTGCAGTTCAGGGTGAAGGGAACCCCGGACGGCGGCGAGGCGGCCTACTACGTGAAGGTGAGGGAGGGCGCGGCGGCGGTGGAGATCGGCGCCCTCAGGAAGCCGGACGTGTCGGTGGCCGTGGACTACCGCACCGCCGCCGCCATCTCCAAGGGTGAGCTGGCGCTCCAGACCGCCTTTTTCAGCGGCAGGCTCAAGGTGTCCGGCAACCTGGCCAAGCTCATATCGCACCAGTCGGCGCTGGGATACCTGGCCGAGGCGGTCTCCTCCCTCGACATCGACTACTGACCCCGCAGGGCCTGCCCTTTCCCAGAGAGGAGGCCCGGCGGTTACCCAGGAACGAGGCGCCTCTCAGATGGACAGCTCCAAGGGATTGGGGGTTGTGCACATCCTGTTTCGAGTCGCATATGCAGGCCTTCTCCAGCAAACCTCGACCAGCGAAGGCCAAGACACCCGGTTTGTCACCCTCGTCCTGCAACGAGATGGGATGAGGACGTCAAACAATCAAAATCATGATTACCCGAGGTTCTTGTCAGGGTGACCTGGATCTGCCCATCTCAGATCGTCGAGCATCTTGGCGAGCCGGCCGGTGCAGGTCTCCGCGGCGGCGGGCGGGACCAGCTCGACCAACCGCCGCGCCGCCTCCGTCAACACCCGGCCGGCCGGTCCGTCCGGGTCGCGGACGGCGATCGGCGCCCCCTCGTCGGCCCCTCGGCCGAGCGCCGGATCCAAAGGGATGCACCCGATCAGGGGGACGCCGAGGGAATCGGCCAGCTCCCGGCCTCCGCCCGACCCGAACAGCTCGTAGCGGCGCCCGCCGGGGTCTTCGAAGTAGGACATGTTCTCTATCACCCCCACCACCGGCATGGCCGACCGCCGCGCCATGTCGGCCGCCCGGACGGCCACCTTCTGGGCGTTCTTGGGAGGGGTGGTCACCACCACCATCTCCGTTTGGGGAAGCATGCGGGACAAGGCCATCTGGATGTCGCCGGTGCCGGGCGGCAGGTCGATGACCAGATAGTCGAGATCCCCCCACGCCGTCTGCTGGAGGAACTGGTCGAGCGCCTTGGAGAGCACCAGGCCGCGCCACATGAGGGCGGTTTCCTCGGATTCCACGATCAGTCCGGTCGAGACCACCTCGATCCCATGGACCCGCACCGGCTGCATGAGCCTGGAGTCGGCGTCCGCCTCGATCCGGGCGTCCGCCCCGAGCATCCTCGGCACCGAGAAACCCCAGATGTCGGCGTCCAACAGGCCGGTTCGGTATCCCAGCCGGTTGACGGCCACGGCCAGGTTGACCGAGACCGAGCTCTTGCCCACCCCGCCCTTTCCGCTGCCCACCGCGATGACTCTGGCCGAGGGCGGCACCCGGGTGGGCCGGGCGTTCTCCCTCGCCCGGCGGCGCGCCGTGTTCATCAACTCGGCCCGCTGGTCCTTGGTCATCGCCCGGGTCTCGACCGCCGCCTCCTCCACCTCCGGAAGGGCTGTCACCTTGCGCACCACGTCGGCCTCGATCTGGCCCCGCATCGGACATTCGGCGATGGTCAGGGCCAGCCCCACGGTCACCCTTCCCCCGTCTATAGACACCTCGCGCACCATGCCGAGGTCGACCACGTCGGAACCCAGCTCCGGGTCGAACACTCCCCGCAGGGACTCGATGATTCGTTCTTCGGTGGGCATCTGGGTCATGTCCGGCCTCCGGGGGCGGCGGTCCAACCTTAAAACCTCGATACAGATAGGCAGGCCCGCGCGGTATGATATGGTGATTCGGCCTCGAGCGGCGGGCGGCGGCGCCCGCAGGGAGGCAGCGAGCCGAACGGAGGGATCGAATGCAACAGCTCGTCCAGATCACCACCCGGCGGCCGGCGCGGGCGGTCACTCTCACCGAAGGCGCGGTCGGCAAGGTCCGCCAACTTCTCGAATCCGAGGACGACCCCGCGCTGGCCCTGCGCATGGCGGTGCGGCCGGGCGGGTGCTCGGGTTTCTCCTATGAGATGTACTTCGACTCCGAGGTGGGCCCCGACGACACCGTGGAGGACTTCGACGGGGTGGGGGTGGTGGTGGACAACCAGTCGGCGGATCTGCTGCGCGGGGCGGTGCTCGACTACCAGGACGGCCTGATGGGCGCCGGTTTCGCCATCAACAACCCCAACGTCAGCCGGTCCTGCGGCTGCGGCAACAGCTTCAGCTGACCCGCCGCCCGTCTCGGAGGTCGACATGACCAAGCGAATCCTCGAAACCCCCGGCTCCCCCGCTCCGCTCGGCCCCTACTCGCCGGCGGTGGAGGCCGGCGGCTTGGTGTTCTTGTCCGGCCAGGTGGCGCTCGGCCCCGGCGGGGGGCGGACCGACGGCCCCGCCGCCGTGCAGACCCGCCGGGTCATGGACAACATCGGCCGTCTGCTGGCCGACGCCGGGCTCGGCTACGAACACATCGTCAAGACCACCATCTTCATGGCGGACATCGCCGACTACCAAGAGATCAACGAGGTCTACGCCGGGTATTTCGACGGCGGACCCCCCGCCCGCTCGGCGGTGCAGGCCGCCGCCCTCCCCGGAGGCTTCTCGGTCGAGATCGAGGCGGTGGCCGCCCGGCCGCAATAGCTTGTGGCCCGCCCGCCTGAGCAGGGCGAGGGGCGGGGGCATGTTCCCTCCAACTCCTGCCATGAAAGCGGAACCCCGGCCTCCTGGGACGAGCGTTATTCCACCCGGGGGATGGTGTGGGGGACCGAACCCAACCAGTTCTTGGCCGAATTCGCCGCCGGGCTGAGCCCCCGGCGGGTGCTCGACCTGGGCTGCGGCCAAGGGCGCAATGCGGTGTGGCTGGCCAAACAGGGCCACACCGTTACCGGCGTCGACCAATCCCGAGTGGGCGTCGACCAGTCCCGGCAACTGGCGGAACAGCAAGGGGTGCAGGCCGAGTTCGTCTTGGCCGACCTGGCCGGCGAATGGACCCCGCCGCCCGAATGCTGTGATCTGGCGGTGCTTTCCTACCTGCAGCTGCCGCCCGGCCCCCGCCGAACGGTCCATGCCAAGGCCGCCGCCGCCCTCGCCCCCGGAGGTGACCTCTTCCTGATCGCCCACCACGCCGACAACCTCGAACACGGGGCGGGGGGCCCGCCCTACCCGGAGGTGCTGTTCGACGAAGCCGGCCTGGCCGAAGACTTCGCCGCCCTCGACATCAGGATCAACGAAAAACGTTACCGAGAGGTGGAAGGGGAGGATGGTGCGGTGCGCGAAGCGGTCGATCTCATGCTGACGGCCGTCAAGCCCGCGCAGACCTCCCCGGTGCCCGCCCGCCGGATGTGAGATTCCGAACAGTCTCGGTTATCATGGAGGGCGCCCCGCCGGGCATGAATCGCGATGCGCCGGAGGGGCCGCACGTATACAGGGACAACTCGTCAGGAGGAAGAGCCCAATGCTTTATAGAGCGATGTACATCTGGGTGGACGGAACGCCGCCCACCCCCATGCTGCGGTCGAAGACCAAGATCCTGGAGGAGGGCCAGGAACCGGACATCTGGGGCTTCGACGGGTCGAGCACCATGCAGGCCCCCGGCGACGACTCGGACGTGGTGCTCAACCCGGTGAAGGTGGTGCCCGACCCCATCCGGGGCGGAAACGACGTGCTGGTGCTCAACGAGTGCCTGAACGCGGACATGACGCCGCACCCCACCAACCACCGGGCGGCCTGCGCCGCGGCCGAAGAGAAGTACGCCGAGTTCGAGTGCTGGTTCGGAATGGAGCAGGAGTACACGTTCCTCCACGACGGCTACCCGCATGGCTTCCCCAAGAGCGGATACCCCCGGCCCCAGGGGCCTTACTACTGCGGGGTGGGCGCCGACCGGGCGTTCGGGCGCGAGGTGGTCGACGCCCACAGCCAGGCCTGCATCGACGCCGGGCTGCTCATCTCCGGCACCAACGCCGAGGTCATGTGCGGCCAGTGGGAGTTCCAGATCGGCCCGCTGCCCACCGTCGAGATGGCCGACCAGCTGGTGATCGCCCGCTGGTTGCTGGACCGCATCTCCGAGGACCACGGTCTGACCGCCTCCCTGGACGCCAAGCCCATGAAGGGCGACTGGAACGGCGCCGGCTGCCACACCAACTTCTCGTCGAAGGAGATGCGGGAGCCGGGCGGCTACGACGCCATCATCAACGCCTGCGAGGCGCTGGGCGCCAAGAAGGACCTCCACATCGCCAACTACGGACATGGCATCGAGGATCGGTTGACGGGAGCGCATGAGACCCAGCGCTACGACGCCTTCAGCTATGCGGTCTCGGACCGGGGCGCCTCGATCCGCATCCCCTGGCAGGTGGAGAAGGACGGCATGGGCTACTTGGAAGACCGGCGGCCCAACGCCAACTGCGACCCCTACATCGTGACCAGGCTGATGGTCGAGACCATCTGCGGCGCCGCCTCCGGCGGCTGAGCGCCGGGCGGAACCCCCGCGCATCCTGGAAATCGGCAACCCCCGGCGGCGAGCCCGAGCGGCGCGCCGCCGGGGGAAGCCCATTTCGCCATGCCTCGAGCCGCAGTCATCTCGCGTCGTCGACCATGATCAGCCGCCCGTCCTTTCCTTCGTGAGACATCAGGGCCGAAGCCCGGCGCTCTCACCGGCGCCGGTTCAGCAGAACACCAAAGTGCTGAAAAAATCCTCGAAGCGCTAAAAAAATCTCTTCGATCCGAGGGCGAAAGCGGGCTGGATACGGTATAAGAGTTCACCGCCGCCCTCGCAAATCACAGCTCGGCCCTCGATCAACGCTTGACCACCCGCACCTACTGGATGTTCGGGGCGGCGGCGGCGGGATATCTGACCCTCTTCGGCGCCGTGATGGCCTTCCTCGGTCGGCTGGTGTCTGCTTGAAAGTCCGGCCCCGCACCGTTGACCCGGTATTCACGGGAGTGGGGCGGCAGATGAACAAGCGCCCGCACCCCTCTGACCTGGGGCAGCACAGGGGGAAATAACTTTGCGCCGGGGAAGCTGACCCCCCGGGGTACGGCGGCGTTGTTGTCGTTACCGCCTCCCGGCCAGCTTGGGGTTGCGTATCTTGGCCGCCAGATAGTCGCGGTTCATGACGGCGATGTTGTCCAAAGAGATTTTCTTGGGGCAGGCCTGTTCGCACTCTCCGTGGCTGGTGCAGGAGCCGAAGTACTCCTCCATGGTTTCCACCATCTGCTCCGCCCTCCGCAGCCGTTCGGGCCGGCCCTGGGGCAGCAGGTTGAGGTGCACCGCCTTGGCGGCGGTGAAAAGGTGGGCGGCGCTGTTCGGGCAGGCCGCAACGCACGCCCCGCAGCCGATGCAGGCGGCGGCGTCCATGGCGGCGTCGGAAGCTTCCTTCGGCACCGGTATCAGGTTGGCTTCGGGCGCCGATCCGGTCGGGACGCTGATGTAGCCGCCCGCCTCGATGATGCGGTCGAAAGGGCTCCGGTCCACCACCAGGTCGCGGATGATCGGGAAGGCGGCCGCCCGCCACGGCTCCACCGCGATGGTGTCTCCGTCCGAGAACTCCCGCATGTGCAGCTGGCAGGTTGCGGTTCCCGCCTGCGGCCCGTGGGCGCGCCCGTCGATCATCATCCCGCACGACCCGCAGATGCCCTCCCGGCAGTCGTGGTCGAAGGCGATCGGCGTCCGGCCGTCGGCGGTCAGCTGCTCGTTGACCGCGTCCAGCAGCTCGAGGAAGGACATATCGGGGCTGACCCCCGCCGCCTGGTAAGTCTCGAACCGGCCCTCGGCGTCAGGGCCGCTCTGGCGCCAAACCTGCAGGGTCAGATCCATCTGCGCCCCCTCACTTGTAGTTGCGCCGGCTCGGACGGGCGTACTCGAAGACCAGCTCCTCTCGGTGCAGGGGCGGCGCTCCGTCTTCGGACCAGCCCCAGGCGGAGGCGAAGGAGAAGTTCTCGTCGTCCCGCTTCGCCTCGCCGTCCTCTGTTTGGTGCTCTGTCCGGAAATGGCCGCCGCACGACTCCTCCCGGTGCAGGGCGTCCAAGCACATCAGCCTGGCCAGGCCGAAGAAGTCGTCCACCCGGCCCGCCTTCTCCAGCGCCTGGTTGAGCCCGTCGGCCTCGCCCGGCACCCGCAGGTCCGAATCGAATTCCTGCTTCAGAGCGTCTATGTCCGATACGGCCTGCCGCAGGCCCCGGGCGTCCCGTTCCATCCCGCAGTGCTCCCACATGATCTTGCCCAGCTCCCGGTGGAACCAGTCCACGGAGCGCCGCCCCCCGATCGACAAGCAACGTTTGACCTCGGAGGCAGCCCGCTCTTCGGCGCGGCGGAAGACGGGGTCGTCGGCGGGAACCGCCGCCTCGCCCAGCTTGGGCGCCAGGTAGCCGCCCACCGTATAGGGGGCGATGAAGTAACCGTCCGCCAGGCCCTGCATCAGGGCCGACGCCCCCAGCCGGTTGGCCCCGTGGTCGGAGAAGTTGGCCTCGCCGAGGGCGTAGAGGCCGGGGACGGTGGTCATCAGGTCGTAGTCCACCCACAGCCCGCCCATCGTGTAGTGGACGGCCGGGTAGATGCGCATCGGCGTCCGGTAGGGGTTCTCCCCGGTGATCCGCTCGTACATCTCCAACAGGTTTCCGTAGCGCTCCCTGACCGCATCCTCCCCCAGGCGCGCCAAGGCGCCGGAGAAGTCCAGGTAGACGCCGTTGCGGAGCGGCCCCACCCCCTTCTGCTGGTCCACCTCCCGCTTGGCCGCCCTCGACGCCACGTCCCGGGGAACCAGGTTGCCGAAGGCCGGATAGCGCCGCTCCAGGTAGTAGTCCCGTTCGCCTTCGGGGATCTCGTCGGGCGCCCGCCCGTCGCCCGCCTGCTTCGGCACCCAGATCCTTCCGTCGTTGCGGAGCGACTCCGACATCAGGGTGAGCTTGGATTGGAACTCGTCGGAGGCGGGGATGCAGGTGGGGTGGATCTGGGTGTAGCAGGGGTTGGCGAACAGGGCGCCCCGCCGGTGGGCGCGCCAGGCGGCGGTTACGTTGGATTTCATGGCGTTGGTGGAGAGGTAGAAGACGTTGCTGTAACCGCCGGTCGCCAGCACCACCGCGTGCCCCGAGAAGGAGGCGATCTCGCCGGTCAGCAGGTTGCGGGCGACGATGCCGGCCGCCGCCCCGTCCTTGACCGCCACGTCCAGCATCTCGGTGTTGCTGTAGAGCTCGACCGCCCCCAGATGGACCTGGCGCATCAAGGCCTGGTAGGCCCCCAGCAGCAGCTGCTGGCCGGTCTGCCCCCGGGCGTAGAAGGTGCGCGACACCTGGGCGCCCCCGAAGGAGCGGTTGGCCAGGAGGCCCCCGTACTCGCGGGCGAAGGGAACCCCTTGGGCGGTGCACTGGTCGATGATGTTCGAGGACAGCTGCGCCAGGCGGTAGACGTTGGACTCGCGGGAGCGGTAGTCCCCTCCCTTCACCGTGTCGTAGAAGAGTCGGAATACGGAGTCGCCGTCGTTGCGGTAGTTCTTGGCGGCGTTGATCCCCCCTTGGGCGGCGATGGAATGCGCCCGGCGCGCCGAGTCGTGGTAGGTGAAGGCCTTGACTCGGTAGCCGAGCTCGCCCAGGGAGGCGGCCGCCGAGGCGCCGGCCAGCCCGGTCCCCACCACTATCACCGTGAAGCGCCGCTTGTTGGCCGGGTTGACCAGCTTCATCGAGAAGCGGCGGTTGTCCCAGCGGTCCTCGATCGGGCCGTCCGGCGCTTTGTCGTCGAGCAAGGCTGTAGTCATCCCATGCTCCTAGATGGGTAGCTCCAAGGTTACCCTGACAAGAACCTCGGTTGATGATGGTTTGCATTGTTCGACATGCTCATCTCGCTGGGGACGAGGGTGACAAACCGGGCGGCTTGGCCTGCGCGGGCCGGGGCTTGCCGGGGAAGAGCCTGCGTATGCGGCTCGAACAGGGATGTGCACAACCCTCAATCCCTTGGAACTACTCATCTATCGGATGACATCGAGGGCTACGCCCACCGGGACGGCGAGGAACCCCCCCGTTACGGCGGCGGCGAAGCCGCCGGCGAAGATCCGGCGGAACCGGTTGAAGCGGGGGTTGTTGACGCCGATGCTCTGGAAGAGGCTCCAGGCGCCGTGCCAGACGTGGAGGGCGAGGGCGCCTTGGGCGGCTGCATAGAGGATCCACACCGGCCAGCGGCTGAGGCTGGACACCAGGTTGTGGTAGACCTCCCCGCGCCGGAAGTCCGGATTGACGGCTTCCACCCCCCAGGTCAGGTCCGCCAGATGCCACAGCAGGAACAGGAGGACGATCACGCCGCTCCACCGCATCGTGCGGCTGGCGTAATTGGCGGCCAGATAGCTGCGGGGGGACTGGTACTTGACCCCCCTGGCCGCCCGGTTGCTGCGAGTGAGCGCCCAGGCGGCGTGGATGTGCACGAGGAAGGCGGCGGTGAGCGGCAGGCGGAAGAACACCCAGAGCACCATGGTGCGGGGGAACAGCGGCTCGCCCAATTCGCGCAGCCCTTCGGCGTACTCGTCGATCCGGGGCGCCCCGCCGGGGCCGCCCTCGAAGGCGTGGAGGTTCCCGATCATGTGGCCCAGCACGAAGGCCAGCAGCACCGCTCCGCTGACCGCCATGGCGTATTTCTTGCCGGTGTCGGTGCGGTAGAGGCCGCCGATCCGCGCCAGTCTCGAGGCCCGTTCTCGAACGTTGTGCGCCATGGTTTTCATTCTACCGCCGCTCCTGAGAGTCGAACAATCAGAGCATCTCGCGCCGCGGTTTGACAGCCCGCGCGCACCCGCCTATTATTGCGGCGGTGTAATTACAAACGTGTAGCGGAGGCGGGGTGCATCGGAAACTGATCGAAGCCTTGGCGGTCGAACCCCTGGGATGGCAGGACTACGCCAACTGCCGGGGCGCCGACGCCGATATCTTCTTTCCCGACCGCGGCGCCTCCACCAGAGCCGCCAAGCAGATCTGCGCAGCCTGCCAGGTGCGGGTGGAGTGTCTAGAGTATGCGGTGAGGAGAGGGGAGAAGTTCGGCATATGGGGCGGACTGTCAGAGCGGGAGCGCCGCAAGATAAGGAAGCAGCGGGCCATGGAAGCCGCTGCAAAATCTGCTATGACGGGTACGATGGGGTGGTGAGCGTCAGACTGCTTTCAGCCGCGGGCAAGCCCAGGGCGTTGCTGCCCTTGGGCTTGGCGGTGCTTTTGACCGCCGCCGCCTGCTCCGGCGACGGGGATGCGCCGGCCGCAGACTCCACCTTGCCGCCGACCATCATCACCATCGCGGAACCGCCCACCGTTGCCACCACCGATTCCACGACCATCCCCGCCCAGCCGGTCGAGACCACCGCCGCCGGACCCAGCCGGGACGTGCTGGACTATCACAGCCGGCTGAGCGCTTTGTACAACCAGGCTTCCCAACTAGCGGCGGATATGAGGTCGGCCAACAGCAACTGGGACAACCGGTCCGTAACCGGCGTCTCCTACCAGGCCACCGAGGCCGCCATGAGCAGTTTGCTGTCCACGGCGGAGAGGCTGCGCGACGAAGTGGGGTACATCGACCCGCCCGCCGACCTCGGTCTGCCGGTCGAGCATCGGGCGGCATGGTCGGCCGCCGGCCAGATGGCGGACGCCGCCCGCGCCGCGCTGTCGGGGCTGCGCTCTTCGGACACCGGCGAGCGCCGCCGCACGGCTGCGGACGAGTTCGCCGCCGCATTCGGGCGCTTCGAACGGGCGGTGGGCCGGGTCGTCGAGATCATCGGCCTCGGGTCGGGGGTCACGCCCTCGACCACCGTCCCGCCGACCATTGCGACTGTTCCTGACACGACCACCACCACTGCGGCGCCGACCACCACCACGACGACCGAGGCGGCGACTACTACTTCCGAGGCGGCGGAGGAGACGACCACCACTACCGAGGCGGAGGAAGAGGAAACTACGACTACTTCCGAGGCGGCGGAGGAGACGACCACCACTACCGAGGCGGTTTCGAGCACCGCCGCCCCCACCGTTCCGCCGCCGGCCGGGGTTACCCATCGGGTGCTGGACGAGGTGGACCGGAGCGCGGCGGGGGCGAAGCGCATCTGGCTCACCGTGTCGGTCGAGGCCGGCGCCACCAGGGACCAGCTGGCCAAGCTGGGCCGGCGGCTGGCCGCCGAATACCGCCTGTCCAGGGATTACCAGGCCCTGCTCATCCACTTCGTGCACTATCCCGAAGAGTCTTCCCCCATCCTCGGCACTTGGACCGACGCCCCCTTCGGCAACTGGGACCGGGCGGGGGAGGCCTCCGTAGGCGATTACTCCGACCACCAAGCGGTGGACCGCACCGTCGAGAAGGACTGGTCGTCCCTTCCCACCAGGGCGCAGGTAGACCTATACCACGATTACGTGCGCTATCGGGCGGGTTTGGTAGATCCGGAGGGGCAGTCCCCGCCCGATTCGGAGATACTCGAAGGGGCGGCTGGTTACCTCCAGGCCACCACCTCCGAGATCAGGGAGGCCATCCGCCTCTGGGAGGCCTGGAACGAGGAATGAGGCGCGCCGCCCTCATCCGGGCGGAGCCTCTTGCGAAGCTCGTCGGACGGCCCGGCTCGGTTGCCTGTCCGGTGACCCTCTTTGCTGTTGACCGGATGGTCCGGTCGGTGGTATCATCGCGGTTGCGACGAAGGGAGACTACGGATGCCGAAATTCGGCGGCGGCGAGATCATTCTCATCGTGGTGGTCGTGATTCTGCTGTTCGGGGCCAAGAAGCTTCCCGAGCTGGCCCGTTCGCTGGGCAGCTCGGCCCGCGAGTTCCGCAAGGGAGTCGAAGAGGGCAAGACGGGGCAGGCGGACGCCGACGGCTCAGACAGCCAAGAGGCGCCGGCCGCGCAGACGGCCAACACCACCACTACGAGCACCGAGACCTGACCCGCCCCTCTGCCCCCAAGGGGGCCGGGGGGGCTGCGGCCCTCGAGGAGGGTCAAACGTAGGGGACGAGGGCGGCGGTGTAGTCCTCGAAGCGGCGCGCCACCAGCAGTTCCTTCGACCGGATGATGTCGGTGACCACGCCGTCTGCGTCCAGTACATAGGAGCAGCGGTTGGCCGCCCCTATGTCGTCGTTGAAGGCGCCGTAGGCCTTGGTGACCGCGCCGTGCGGCCAGTAGTCGCTGAGCACCGGGAACTCGAGGCCCTCCAGCTTGGCCCATTGGCCGTTGCTGAACGGGGTGTCGCAGGTGATCACCGCCACGTTGGCGTCCATTTCCTTCAGCTGTGAGATGTTGTCCTGCAGCTCGCACACCTCTTTGGTGCAGACGCCCGTGAAGGGGAAGGGGATGAACACCACCAGCGCCTTGTTGCCCCGCAGCGATTCCAGGGACACCTTTTCGCGGTTGGCGTCGGGCAGCGAGAAGTCGGGTGCGGGCTTTCCTATCTCGGCGGCCATGGTGTTTCCTTTCGTAGAACCGGCGGTGGATGCGAGCTTAGCCGGACGGCGCCGCCCCATCGTTGCCCGCCCGCGCGGTATACCGCACGGTAGGTGAGTGATCGAAGATGTTCAGGAAGAGAACAGATCATCGAGCAACACCCGGGCCGCCCATCCGGCGGCGTCTTCCAGCTCCCGATCCGTGGGCAGGTTGCCGGCCTCTTCCCAGATACGGGGCGCCGCCTCCCCGCCCCAGCGCGATTCCACCTCGGCGCAGAAAACCGCCCCCCGGCCGTACAGGCCGGCGCTGCGGCCCGCCTCCATCAGGCCGGCCGGCCCCGGAGGGCCGGTGCGTTCCATCTGGCGCGAGGCCATGGCGGCCCTGATCGAAGCCAGGTCGGGCAGCAGTCCGGCGGCCGCCCGTTCGACCAGGTAGGCGCCGTACCCTTCCGTGATCTCGATGAAGGAACGGATCTCTTCGGTGTGCTCCTCGCGGCCGGGGCCGCTGAACAAGCCCTCCACCCCGCTCTCGGAGAGCAGGGCTTCCAGGGAGGAAGGGTCTCCCAGCTTCTGCAGCCGGCCTTCCATCGCTTCGGCGTCGATCTCCATCGAGCCGGCCAGCTTCTCGAACAGGCCGAACAGATGCGGCCTCACCCAGGGCCGGGCGCACAGCGCGTCGTGGACCACCTCATGGAGGGCCGCCCACAACCGGACCGAGCGGGGGTCGAGGCCCGCTTCGGCGGTGAAGGCTTCCAGGTTGGGCACCTGAAAGGTGAGGCCCGGCGGGTCGGCGGCGGGCAGGCCGGCGTCGAACGACCCGAGCGCGTCTCCGCTCATCATGCCCACCGCGCCGCCCAGCTGCATGCCCAGGAGGGCCGGACCGAGCGGCTTCAGCAGCGAGCCCAGCGGACCCGAACCCGGGGCGGCGGCCAACAGTTCCGTGAGGGGCTCCACCGTGTAGCCGAAGGACCGGAGATGGTGTTCGGCCCACCCCGCCCGGTCCACCAACAGCACCTCGGCCATCGGATCTACGGGCAGGCCGGCGGCTTCTGAGACCCGCATCTGGGCCAGCCGGATCAGATCCAGGTATTCCTCGGCCAGCCACGGATCGATCGGTTCGGGTTTGCCGGCCATGTGGCCGGCCATCTGCCCGGCCAGAGCCCAGTTGATAGGACCCGGCTCCTGCAGGAGCTGCATCAGCTCGTCCAGGATGTTGCGTTCCGGCATGGTCGAAGCCTCTCCCCGGGTGGTCCTTCAGCTCATCCTATTGACCTGATCGCCGACCGGGGCGGCCGGCGGGCCTACGAGGGCTGCGCTTCGACCGAGGGATGGACTCCGAAAGTCACTTCCAGGTCCACGGCGGCCCCGCCCCGGTCGACGGTGATGGTCGCCGCGTCCCCGGCCCGGTAGCTACGCAGCCGGGCGACCAGCACCGGCATGGTCCTCACCTGCTCGCCGCCCAGAGCGGTGATCACGTCGCCGTCTTGGCCGCCCGCCTTCCCCAAGGCGGAATCTTCCAGAACCTGGACCTCCACGCCCGCCGGCGACTCGACCCCGTCTGCGTTCTCGTCCAGGTAGGTGTTCCCCTGGATGCCGAGGAAGGCGTGGCGCACTTGGCCGTCGGCGATCAGGTCTTCCACCGCCCCCGCCGCCAGATCGACGGGGACGGCGAAGCCCAGGCTGCCCCCTGTCCCGTAGAGGCCCACGGCGGCGGTGGTGATGCCGATCAGCCGCCCTTCGCGGTCGAGGAGGGCGCCGCCGCTCGATCCGGAGGCGATGGGGGCGTCGGTCTGAAGCAGTCCGTAGAGGGTCTCGCCGGTCATGTAATCGGAGGTGAGGGTGCGGTCGAAGGCCGAGATCACCCCGGCGGTGAAGGAAGGGCCGCCCAGCAGGCTGAAGGGGTTGCCCACCGCCACCACCGGGTCGCCCACCTCCAAGCCTTCCATGACGCCGAACTCGATGGGCGCCAAGCCGTCGGCCTCGACCTCGAGCACCGCGATGTCCATGAGCGGATCGGCGCCCGACAGCTCGGCGGGGTATCTGACGCCTTCCACCGTTACCACCTTGATGCTGTCGGCGCCCTCCACCACATGTTCGTTGGTGACGATGTAGCCGTCGGAGCTGATGATCACGCCGCTGCCCGACCCCACCGGATCGCCGCCCGCCCCGAAACTTTCGACGGCGACGATGGAGGGGATGGCCTGGACGGCCCCCGCGGCCGCCGCGGGTGATTCTGGGAACTCCCCGTCCCAGAAGCCGGAGTCGTCCGCACCGGCGGCGCCGGAGACGCCCGACGAGGGGTCGAAGGTCTTGTCCTCGGACTCCCAGGCCCACTCCGATTCCCAGGCGCCCTTGTCCGGGCTGTAGGCCTCTTGGGAGGGGGCGTCGACGTAACGGGGGACCTCCACGTAGCGGGGGACCTCCACCACCTCGACCCGGACCTGCTCTCGGTCGAACACCCCCGACGTCCACAGCAGGGAGACGGCGGCGGCGGCGAGGGACGCGCCCAGCAGGGCCGATCCGAGCGCGATCCCGGCGTAGGCGCCCCAGCCGGGACGGGGCCGGTCTGCCTTCGGAGCGGGCGGATGCTCCGGCTGATCGGGCGCCGGGCCGGCGGCGGCGTCTCCGGCGGGGGGCGAAGGCTGATCGGCGGTGTCCATCTCTCCTCGCTTTCTGCTCCAATTGCGGCATGCTCACCGTGTTCGATGCGGCGCAGGCGGCTTCCTCCGTAGACTGTTCAGTGTAATGGACGGCAGATCTACTGAAACAGGGCCGGGGCGGCGCCGGGTGCGCGTCTCCCCCTCGCCCATCGACCCCGGGGCCCTGGCCGCCGAGGTGTCTGGGCCCTCCAGCGGGGGGGTGGTCGTGTTCCTCGGAACGGTGCGGGACCATTCGCCCGGGCGGTCGGGGATCACCCATCTCGACTACGAGGCCTACGAGGGTCATGCCGAGGCCAAGATCGAAGAGATCGTCGAAGAGGCCGCCCGCCGCTGGCCCATCGAGGCGGTTGCGGTCGAGCACCGGATTGGGCGGGTGCTGCCGGGGGAGGCCTCGGTGGCGGCGGCGGCGGCGTGCGCCCACCGGGCGGAAGCCTTCGCGGCGGCCCGCTACCTGATCGACGAGCTCAAGACGCGGGCCCCTATATGGAAGAAAGAAGTCTGGCCGGGCGGGGAAGAGTGGTCCCCCGGCTCTTGAAATTGAAACCTCAGGGCCGGCGTTCGCCCGCCAGTTTCCAGGCAGTGGGCATGGCGGCGGCGGCCAGCAGGATCTTGATGGTGTCGCCGATTATGAAGGGCGCCAAGCCTCGGGCGACGCCGTCGGCGAGGCCCCAGGACTGGGTGTACATGAGCCAGGGCACGCCGAGGGCGTAGATCACCAGGTTGCCGGTGAGGAAGGCGCCGACCGAGGTGGCGAAGCGGCGGTCCTGGCGTTGCTCGGCCAGGTATCCGACCGCGTAGGCGGCGGCGGTGAACCCGATCAGGTACCCCATGGTGGCGCCGGTCGCGTACTCCCAGCCGCCGTTTCCGCCGGCGTAGAAGGGCAGGCCGGCCGCTCCCATTACCACGTAGAGCAGCTGGCTGGCCGCCCCCATCCTGGATCCGAGCACCGCCCCCGACAGCAGCACCGCGAACGTCTGCCCGGTGATGGGGACCGGGGTGAAACCCAAGGGGATCCTGATCTGGGCGCAGAGGGCGGTCAACAGAGAAAAGCCCACGATGAGGGCGAGGGCGGCGGTCTGGCGGCTGGTCCTGCTCTGAGGCAGGATGCGGGTGGACAGGACTGCGGGTGCGTAGGTCAAGGCGGCCTCCTCGGCGGGGCGCCTCCTCTCGGATGCCCCCTCTCGCGGGTGTGTCCTTTTGACTGCCCGGGCGGCGGGGATGGTTACCGGCCCGGGTATCCCGGCGGGGAGGATATGATCGGAGGGCCGCACCCGGCGCCCCGATCGTTGCCGATCCATGCCTGAGGACGAAACCCCCGCCCAGCTCTCCGAACAGCCTGCCCCCGCAGAGGAGGCCGCCCCCGGCCTCGGGGACCGCCGAGGACAGGGGCGGAGGAGGCCGCGCTGGCCCTTGGCGGCGGCGGCCGGGGCCTTTCTGTTGGCCGGTCTGTCGTTGTTCCTCTGGTCCGTGAAGCTGCCCTACTACGCCCTGTGGCCGGGTCCGGTGGAGGAGGTGGGGGACCTGGTGACGGTGGAGGGCGGCCCCCCCGTGTACGAGCTCAACGGCGGCGTCTACATGCTCACCGTTTCCCTCCAGGAGGTCAACGCCTTCGAGCTGGCGCAGAGCTGGCTGGATCCCGAGGTGGACCTGGTGGCGCGCGAGGCCGTCCGCCCCGAAGGCGTCACCCCCGAGCAGCACCGGCGGAACAACCTGACGATGATGGACGGCTCCAAGGACGCGGCCGTCGCCGCCGCCCTCGGCTACCTCGGCTGGGAGTACGCAGTAACCGGCGAGGGGGTGCTGGTGGCCTCGGTGGTGAAGGGCTCGCCCGCCGACGGCCGGCTGGAGGCCGGGGACGTGATCGTCGAGGTGGGGGGGGCCGGGGTGGCGGTCATGGAGGACGCCGTCGAGGCCATCCGCGCCAGGCAGGTCGGCGACCCGGTGCGGCTGACCGTGCAGCGGGGCGGCCGAGTCCTGGACGTGGAGGTGATCCTGGCCGAGCACACAGAGGAACCGGGCCGCCCGATGGTTGGGTTCGCGCCCCGCTCCTACAAACCCTCGCTGGTCGTTCCCTTCGACATCGAGATCGAGACCCGGGGCATGGGGGGGCCGTCGGCCGGGGTCATGTACGCCCTCGCCCTGGTCGATCTGTTCACCGAAGAGGATCTGGTGGGAGGAAACGTGGTGGCCGGAACGGGAACCATTTCACCGGACGGCGGGGTGGGCCCCATCGGCGGGGTCCGCCAGAAGGTGGCGGCGGCCCAAGACGCCGGCGCCCGCCACGTCTTCGTGCCCGACCTCAACTACGAAGAGGCGGTGACCGTCCGGCGGGAGGGCGTCGAGATACACCCCGTCTCCACCCTCGAGGAGGCGGTTGGCGTCTTGGACAGGCTGCCGGCCGCTTCCTGAGCGGCGGGCGCCGCAACCGGGCCGGGGGCGCGCCCCCAAGGCGGCCGTTCGGATGTATGATGGGGCCTCGGCCCGGCGGGTGTAGCTCAATGGCAGAGCTCCAGCCTTCCAAGCTGGCGGTGAGGGTTCGATTCCCTTCACCCGCTCCGCGACGAGTTCGATCGGGCCGCCGGACGGAGATGAGCCCCCGTAGCTCAGTGGATAGAGCAGGAGCCTTCTAAGCTCTTGGCCGGAGGTTCGAATCCTCCCGGGGGCGCCCCGCCGGCAGACCGGGCGGGTTCGTCCGCGACAATCGAGACGATGGTGACCGTAGCTCAGCTTGGTTAGAGCGCCTGGTTGTGGTCCAGGAGGTCGGGGGTTCGAATCCCCTCGGTCACCCCGGCCGCCGCACCGCATCGACGCGGCCCCAGCGGCCTGACAGGTGAAAAGGAACAGGGAGAGGCGTTGTCCGTTACCGTAACCGAGCTGAGCGGCTTCGAGCGCCGCCTCACCCTCCGCTTCGAAGGCAAGACCCTGCGGGACGCCGAGAACCGGGTCGCCCGCCGCCTCTCCCATCACGTTCACATCAATGGATTCCGCCCCGGCAAGGCCCCCCGCCGGGTGGTGGAGAGGGCGGTCGGCAGGGACCAGTTCCGCCATGAAGCCGCCCATGCGCTGATCGACGCCGGGTTGTGGGAGGCCTTGGAGGAGGCCGGTATCTCACCGGCGGCCGCCCCCCAGGTGGAGGAGATCAGACACGAGGAGGGCCTGGTCGAGGTGGAGGTGCGGGTGGCCGTCTGGCCGACCCTCGAGGAGCCGCCGGAATACGAAGGGCGCCGCTTCGAGCTGGACGGCCCGGCGGAGGTGGATCCCGAAGATGCGCAGCGCCATTTGGAGCACTATCTGGATGACTTCGCCGAGTTGGAGACGGTGGAGCGCCCGGCCATCGACGGCGACTACGCGGTCCTCGACATCGACAGCCGGAGCGAGGGCCGGGAGCTGGCCGCCTTCTCCGCCGCCGACCTGCTCTACGAGTTGGGGTCCGACGGGTTGCTGGACGGCTTGGACGACAGTCTGGCCGGGCGCTCGGCCGGCGATGCCGTCGACTTCACCTCCCGCCTCCGCCGCGACGGCGGCGGTCTGGAGGCCGGGTCGCCGGTGGAGGTCCGGGTGTTGGTCAAGGAGGTCAAGGAGAGGCGGCTCCCCGACCTCGACGACGACTGGGCGGCGGATTTCACCGAGTTCGACACGGTGGAGGAGCTGGAGCGGGCGGTCTACGGCCGGCTGGAGGAAGTCCGCTTGGCGGATCTGCGCGAGCAGCTCCATGACAAGGTGTTGACCGAACTGACCGGCGAGATGGAAGCGGTCATCCCCGCCGCCGTGATCGGCGACAGGGCCGAGCGGATGTTGGAGGTCATCGAGCTCCGGTTGGAGGGGCTGGGCACCGACTTGGACCGGTACCTCGAGGCGACCGGGCGGGATCGGGAGGAATACGTGCGGTGGGTGGACGAGACGGCCGCCCGGCGGTTGTACACCGAGCTCTTGTTGGACGCGGTGGCCGCCCATGCCGGGCTGGAGGTCGAGGAGCAGGATCTCCGGGCGATGTACGAGGCGGGGGCCGCCGACACCGGCCGGCCGGCCGAAGAGCTGCAGCGGCAGCTGGCCGGCAGCTCCTCGGAGGAGGCGGGGATGAAGGATATCCTCAGGCAGAAGGCGCGCGCCGTCCTGCTGCGGGCAGTCACGCCGGTCGACCGCGAGGGCAACGTGCTCGACCTCGGGTTCGATGCGATCGACGCCGAAGCCGCCGCCTGGGCGCGGTTGGATGAGCAAATTGCGCAGGCGGTGGTCGAGTCGGAGGAGGGGGCTTCCGATGAGGTGGTGCTGGCGGTGGTCGAGTCGGAGGAGTGGGCTTCCGATGAGGTTGCGCGGGGGGCGGTCGAGCTGGAGGAGGGGGCTTCCGATGAGGCGGCGCAGGGGGCGGTCGAGCTGGAGGAGGCGGTCTCTGATGAGGCGGCGCAGGGGGTGGTCGAGCCGGAGAAACCGCCGCGATGGCGGATTGGCCGGTGGAAGAGATGAATAGTTTGTACAGGACGAATCTGGAGACGCTCGACATGGACAGAGATAGGGCCGCCCGGTCCCTTCACACCCCCCGCAACTATCTGGTGCCCACGGTGGTGGAGTCCACCAGCCGGGGGGAGAGGGCCTTCGACATCTACTCCCGCCTGCTGAAAGACCGGATCATCTTCCTCGGCACTGCCATCGACGATGCGGTGGCCAACCTGGTCATGGCCCAGCTGCTCCACCTGGAGTCGGAGGACCCCGACCGGGACGTCAACCTCTACATCAACTCCCCGGGCGGCTCGATCACCGACCTGTTCGCCGTCTACGACACCATGCAGTACATCAAGCCGGACGTGAGCACCGTGTGCATGGGGGTGGCGGCCTCGGCGGCGGCGGTGATCCTGGCGGGCGGCGCCGAAGGAAAGCGTTTCGCCTTGCCCCACGCCCGGGTGATGCTCCACCAGCCTAGGGGCGGGATGAGCGGAACGGCCTCCGACATCGAGATACAGGCCGACCTCATCAAGCAGATGAAGGAGCAGCTCAACCGGATCCTGGCCGACCACACCGGCCAAGACTACGAGAAGGTGGAAAGAGACGCCGACCGCGACTTCTGGATGATGGCCGAAGAAGCCATGGAATACGGCATCGTCGACGAAGTGATCACCGGCCGGGACAGCCTGGAAACAGCCGAAACGCCGGAGGAGAACTGAATGGCCGTCTACGGCGACAGCGCGGACCACCTGCTGAAGTGCAGCTTCTGCGGGCACACCCAGAAGCAGGTCATCAAGCTCATCGCCGGTCCCGGCGTCTACATATGTGACGAGTGCGTGACGCTCTGCGTCGAGATACTCGACGACGAGAAGGTGCTCACCCGCCCCGACCCGGCCGCCGAGCTGCCCAAGCCGGTCGAGGTCTTCTCGTTCCTCGGCGATTACGTCATCGGCCAGGAGCGGGCGCGCAAGGCCTTGTCGGTGGCGGTCTACAACCACTACAAGCGGGTGCGCTCCGGCCCCCCCCGCAAAGACGACGGCGTGGAGATCTCCAAGTCCAACATCATGCTGATCGGCCCCACCGGATGCGGCAAGACGCTGATGGCCCAGACCCTGGCCCGCATGCTCGAGGTGCCCTTCGCCATCACCGACGCCACCGCGCTCACCGAGGCGGGATACGTGGGGGAGGACGTGGAGAACATCCTGTTGAAGCTGATCCAGGCCGCCGACTACGACATCGAGCAGGCCGAGCAGGGCATCATCTACATCGACGAGGTCGACAAGATCGCCCGCAAGGCCGACAACCCCTCCATCACCCGCGACGTGTCGGGAGAAGGGGTGCAGCAGGCGCTGCTGAAGATACTGGAGGGGACGGTGGCCTCGGTCCCCCCCCAGGGGGGCCGCAAGCACCCCCACCAGGAGTTCGTCCAGATCGACACCACCAACGTGCTGTTCATCTGCGGCGGCGCCTTCGCCGGCCTCGAGGACGTGATCGGGCGCCGGGTGGGCAACCGCATCGTCGGGTTCGGCGCCGACATCCGCACCCGCTTCGACCGGCCCAAGGACGAGCTGATGGCCGAGGTGATCCCGGACGACCTCATCAAATACGGCCTGATTCCGGAGTTCATCGGCCGCCTGCCGATGGTGGCCACGGTCGATTCCCTGGACCGGGGCTCCTTGGTGCGCATCCTCCAGGAACCGCGCAACGCCCTCGTCAAGCAGTATCAGCGGATCCTGGAACTGGACGGGGTGGAGCTGGTGTTCGAGCCGGACGCCCTCCGCGCCGTCGCCGACCAGGCGATCCTGCGGGGCACCGGCGCCCGCGGGCTGCGGGCGATCTGCGAAGAGGTGCTGCTCGACGTCATGTACGAGATGCCTTCCCGCTCCGACGTGGGCCGGGTGGTGATCGACCGGCGGGCGGTGGAGGAAAGGGTCAACCCCTCCCTGGTGTCGTTCCGGGAGATGCGGGAGATGGATCAGCCGCGCGAGAGGAGCGCGTAGTCGGTCCGGTCCGCCGGGATCGGATCCGACGGGCGCCGAGATGGCCGGGATGGAGGCGGGCGCGGAGGCCGGTCCTCCGGACGGGGGGCTCGAGGGCGGTTACGACCACAGGGCGGTCGAGGCCCGCTGGTACTCGGTCTGGGAGGAGTCAGGCGCCTTCCGCCCGGAGATGAACCCCGGCGGAGAGCCCTTCGCCATCGTCATCCCGCCCCCGAACGTAACCGGGGTGCTGCACATCGGCCACGCCCTCGACCACTCCATCCAGGACGCCATCGTCCGCCGCAAGCGCATGCAGGGCCGCGCCGTTCTGTGGCTGCCCGGAACCGACCACGCCGGGATCGCCACCCAGATGGTGGTGGAGCGGGAACTGGCCGAGGAAGGGTTGACCCGGCGCGAGCTGGGCCGGGAACAGTTCGTGGAGCGGGTCTGGCAGTGGAAGCGCCGCTCGGGCGGGGCCATCACCGGCCAGATGAGGGCGCTGGGGGATTCGTGCGATTGGACCAGGGAGCGTTTCACCCTCGACGAGCAGCTGTCGGCCGCGGTGCGCGAGGTGTTCGTGAGCCTGTACGAGAAGGGGCTCATATACCGGGGCCGCCGGATCATCAACTGGTCGCCCGGGTTGATGACCGCCATCTCCGACATCGAGGTGGAGTACAAAGAGGTGGACGGGCAGATGGTCCACATCACCTATCCGTTCGCCGACGGGGGGCGGGGGGGGATCACGGTGGCCACCACCCGCGCCGAGACCATGCTGGGCGACACCGGGGCGGCGGTCCACCCCGAAGACGAGCGTTACCGGCGTCTGGTCGGGCGGACGGTGCGCCTGCCCCTGACGGACCGCCTCATTCCGATCGTTGCCGACGAGGCGGTCGACCCCTCCTTCGGCACCGGGGCGGTGAAGGTCACGCCCGCCCACGATCCGCTCGACTTCGAGATCGCGGAGCGGGCCGGGCTCCCGCCCGTGCAGGTGATCGGGGAGGACGGGCGCATGACCGCGGAGGCCGGTCCCTTCGCCGGCCTCGACCGGTTCGAAGCCCGCCGCCGGGTGGTGGAGGCCCTGCGGACGGACGGTTGCCTGGACCGGATCGAGGAGTACCGCCACACGGTCGGGCACTGCTCTCGGAGCGGGGCCCCGGTGGAGCCCCTGCTCTCCAGCCAGTGGTTCGTGCGGGTGGCCGACCTGATCGGCCCGGCGGTGGAGGCGGTGCGCAGCGGCGATGCCCGCTTCGTTCCCAAGAGGTGGGAGAAGAACTACTTCCATTGGATGGAGAACCTGCACGACTGGTGCATCAGCCGCCAGCTGTGGTGGGGCCACCGCATCCCGGCTTGGTACTGCCCCGACGGGGGGGTGACGGTGGCTCGGGAACGGCCGCCGGGCTGCGTCGAATGCGGTTCTGAGGAGCTGACGGCCGACGAGGACGTGCTGGACACCTGGTTCAGCTCGGCGCTTTGGCCCTTCTCCACTCTGGGCTGGCCGGACGACTCCTCCGATCTGCGGCGCTTCTATCCGACCGATGTGCTGGTCACCGGCTACGACATCATCTACTTCTGGGTGGCGCGCATGCTGAAGATGGGGATGGAGTTCGCGGGCGGGGCCCCCTTCCGGGAGATCGTCATCCACGGGCTGGTGCGGGCTTCGGACGGGCGGAAGATGTCCAAGTCGCTCAACAACATCGTGGATCCGATGGAGATGATCGACCGCTACGGCGCCGACGCCCTGCGCCTGAGCCTGCTGCGGTCGGCGTCCCCCGGCCGCGACGTCCCCTTCGACGTGCAGTGGGTGGACGCCGCCCGGCGCTTCGGCAACAAGCTGTGGAACGCGGTGCGCTTCGCCCTGATGCACCTGGGGCCGGGCTCGGCGCCGGCCGAGGGCGGTTATCCGGACGATCCGGGCCCGGCGGACCGGTGGATACTGTCCCGCCTGGGGGAGACGGCGGCTCGGGTGGATGGGTTCTTCGACCGCCATCGGCTGTCCGACGGGTTCTCGCTGCTGTATTCGTTCGCCTGGTCGGAGGTGTTCGACTGGTACCTGGAGATGTCCAAGCCCACCCTGGCGGCGGGCGGGGCGGAGGCGGAGGCGGCCCGGCGGACCCTGGGGGCGGTGCTGCGGGACCTGCTGGCCTTCCTCCACCCGGCCATGCCGTTTCTGACCGAGGAGCTGTACAGCCGCCTGGTGGGGAAGGGGCTGCTGATCTTGGCGCCGTGGCCGTCTCCCCCCGCCTGGGAGGCGCCCGCCGGGGTCGAGGCGCTGCAGGAGCTGGTGACGGGGGTGCGGGGGTTCCGCTCCGCCCACGGCCTTCCGGCCCGGCGGGAGCTGGAGGCGGCGGTGTACGACCCGGAGGGTTTGTGGGAGGAGTGGTGGGGGCCGCAGCTTTCGTCCCTGGCGGGGGCGGCGGCGGAGCTGAGGGCGGCGCCGCCGGAGGCCGGGTCGGGTTACTCGCGGGCGGCGGCCGGGCGGGTCCAGGCCTTCATACGGACCGAAGGGTTGATCGACCTAGAGGCGGAGCGCGAGCGGATACAGCGCCGCATCGACCGGGCCCGCCGCGCCCTGGAAGGGTCGGAGCGGAAGCTGGCCAATCCGGCCTTCCGAGAGCGGGCCCCCGCCGAAGTGGTGTCCAAGGAGCAGCAGAAAGCCGCCGAGTCGATAAAGCTCCTAGAGGCGCTGACCGGCCAGCTCGAAGACCTGGGTTAGCCCTAGCCCCAAGAAACTCATGCAATCAATGGCTTGAGGTTCGATTCCAACCCAAACGCCCCCAAGACCGCGAAAATCGGCCCCCGCCGCTGGCTTCGCCGGGCCCATCCCCCGCCGCCGCCTCCTTGAACGAAAATCCGCCGGGCCGCACGAGGCCGCCTCCGGCCCGAGGGGCCGGATCGAACGGGATCCGTCTCTGACCGCCGCCCTCTCCGGAAGCTCGCGGCGGTGTTTGTGCTTCAGCACAATAGGTATACCAAATTTCGGGGCTTCCGGCTAGGGGTGTGTTCGGAAGTCTTTCGCGGACTCGGCGCTTCGATCCTCGGCTCACCCGGGGCGCGCCCAGCCTTGCGGGTCGGGGTTTGATCGGGGAAGAGCCTGCGTATGCGGCTCGAACAGGGATGTGACAACCCCCGGTCCCCTGGAGTTGCTCATCTGGAAGAGGTGTTTCAGTCCGCGCCGGCTGCGCCGCCGTCGGCGGCCGGAACCGGGGCCCCGCTGTCGTCGGGCGGTTGGATGGGGGAGGCGGCCAGAGCGGCGGCGGCCTCGATCCAAGCGGACAGGTGCGCCTCGGGTATTCCGGTCTTGGCGGCCAGAGCGGCGGCGTCGGCCTCGGCCAGCTCGGCGGCGGTCGCGGCGCCGGCGGCTTCGAGGAGCAGGGCGTCGGCTTTGCCGATCCCCTCTATCGAGGTCAGGCCGCCCTTCGGGTCGGCGGCGGAGGCCGGTTCGGGCGCCAGACGGGGGGCTTCCGGCTCCCGGTTCATGGTTACCGCCACCACCCGGTTGCGGAGCAGCCATCCCGCCGCTCCCAGCCCCCCCAGGAAAGCGAATATCTTGAGCAGCCGCTTCATTGCTGCACCCTTCCTCCTCATCGCATTTCGATCATGTTCGGTCGGCTCGACCCCTCGACTGTACCGGAGGCCGCGAGCCTGCATGCTACCCGCCCGGCGGCGGTATCGGCTGCCGGGGGCCGGGGCCGCCGAAGGCCTTCTGATCAGGGTCAACCGGCCAGGGCAAGGGCGGTCTCGACCCGGGGGTCGGCCGCTGCCCGGCGCAGGCCGTCCGGCGCCGGCTCGATGGCCGACGCCGGCCCCCATTCCCTCATCCACGGGCGTTGGACGGATATCCGGTGGCCCCGGCGGCGGAGGGCGCCCACCGCCGAGGGGCTGAGGCGGGACTCCACGCCTATGTCCGGGCGGGCGGCGCCTATCCGGTCGACCGCCCAGCGGGGCGCGGCCTGGGCGGCGGCCAGGTCCAGCCCGGCGTGAAGGCGGTGGGCGGCCATCTGGATGAGCAGCTGCGGCTGCAGGTGGCCGCCTCTGGTTCCCAGCACCAGAGCGAGGCGGCCCTCTTTGGTCCAGATGGTGGGCGACAGGGTGTGGAGGGGCCGCCGCCCGGGGGCCAGCTCGTTGGGATGGCCGGGGGTGAGGTTGAATCCGGCCCCCCGGTTGTGGAGCCAGACCCCGGTCCTGCCCGCCGACAGGCCGGCGCCGATGCCGTGGAAGTTGGATTGGATGAGCGAGACGCCCATTCCCGCCTCGTCGACGGTGCACATGTAGGCGGTGCCGCCGGCGGCGGCCGGGGGCGGCCAATACCAAGCTCCGGCCCGGTCCGGGTCGATCCGGGCGGCCCGGCCGGCCAGCTTGGCGGGGTCCAACAGGGAGGGGCCGTCCGCCCCGCCGGAGTCCGGATCGGCCAAGAGATGATCCCGCTCCCCCGCCAACGAACGGTAAGCCTCGATCAGGGCGTGCCAATAGGCGGGGTGGAAAGGGTCGGCGGGGGCGTCCAGCTGCTCGAAGACGGTCAGGGAGGCCAGCGCCAGGTAGCCCTGGCTGTTGGGCGGAGCAGTCCAGGCGGTGAGCCCGAACAGGGGCGCGGCCAGGGGTTCCACCCAGTCGGCCTGCGGGCGGGCCAGGTCGTTGCCGGTTATCGCGCCGCCGGTGGCCTCGGTCACGGCGGCGCCGATCCGGTCGAGGTAGAAGGCGTCGCGTCCGGCGGCGATCGACCGCAGCGTTTCGGCCAGGAAAGGCCGGGTGATCCGCTGTCCGATCTTCGGGGGGAGTCCGCCCGGGAACAGGGGCGCCGCCGAAGGTTGGTTCCGGATCAGGCTGCGGTCGAGGGTCAACAGCCCGCAGAACTCGGCCGACGCCGGAAAGCCGTCCTCCGCCAAGCGGAGGGCCGGAACGAGGCAGTCGGAGAGGGGGAGGCGGCCGAAGCGTTCGGACAGGGCGTACCAGCCGTCCACACAACCGGGGACGGTGACCGACGCCGGCCCCCGGCGGGGCATGATTCGACGGCCCCGGTCGCGCAGAGCGGCGGCGTCGGCGCCCTCCCCGGCCCTCCCGGAGGCGTTCAGGCAGGCGGGGGAGGGCCTGCCCGGGCGGTGGACGAGGGCGAACAGGTCCCCGCCCACCCCGCAGGTCTCAGGGGCGGCCACCCCTTGGACGGCGTTGGCGGCGACCGCCCCGTCCACCGCATTTCCGCCCGCCCGCATGATCTCCAGGGCCGCCAGGGCGGCCAGCTCGTGGGGAGCGGCTGCGCAGGCGCCGAATCCCCGGGCGGTGCGGACGGGCTCCGAGGGCCTCATGACCGCCAGGATAGGCGGAGCGGCGGCTACCCTGCCCTGCGGAAAGGAGCGGCCTTGACCTCATCACCGGCGGCGCTGCAGGAACTGTTCCGCGGCGTCATGGCCAACTTCGCGGCCAGCGTGACCGTGGTGACGAGCTACGCCGACGGCCGCCACCACGGGCTCACGGTCTCGGCCTTCACCTCGGTCTCCCTGGATCCGCCGCTGGTGTTGATCTGCATCGACCACCGCTCCCACAGCATCGAAGCCCTGCGCACCGCCGGCGGCTTCACCGTCAACCTGCTGCGGGAAGGGGCAGAAGCGGCGGCGCTCAAGTTCGCCTCCAAAGACCCCGACAAGTTCGAAGGCATAGCGGCCGCCCCGCCGGAGTACGAAGGGGCCGGGCTGCGCCTCCCCGATCTCTCCTACGCCTGCTTGGAGTGCCGCACGGTCGAGTTCATCGAGGCGGGCGACCACACCGTGTTCATAGGGGGCGTCGAGGGCGTCTTCCGATGCGGCCCCGCCCGCCCCCTCCTCTACTGGAACCGCAGTTTCCCCCGCCTCGACCCCGGCTAGACCCGGTCCAGGGAAGGAATGTGTCACACCCGGCCGGTATGTTGGAGGTGAAGAACCGGGAAGGGATGCCTCTATCGCCCGGAGGCCGCCTCGACGGGAAAGGAAGATCGGGATGAAAGCCTATCCAGCTCACCCTCTCAACCGGCATCTGTTCATAGTCGACAACATCCGCCTGCTGAAGGCACTCGACAGCGGTACCATCGACCTGATCGTAACCGACCCCCCGTTCGGGAAGGGCAAGACCTTCAAGAGGGACTCGATCTCCCCGCCGTTGACCGACGAGGAACGCGAACAGGAGCTGGAGTACCTTGAGAAATGGGGAGTTTCCAAGGCCAACGCCCAAGAGGCAGGGGTCGTATGGCCGACCGAATACGGCGGGGCCGGCTACCGAGACATCTGGCAGTGGCAGGACACCCACGCCGAGTTTGCCGCTCTGGTCGAGCAGGAATACCCGGCCGTCGCGTCTCTCATCGAAACAACCCGCCTCGTTCAGCGCCCCCGCCTGGCCCAGCGCTCTCATGCCGCCGGGAACAACCGCCCCTCTCAGCGCTCTTATGACCAAGTAGCGGCCTACTTGTCCTATATGGCGGTGCGGTTGATAGAGATGCGGCGAATACTTAAACCCACCGGCAGCATCTATCTGCATTGTGATCCGGATGCCAATTCTTATCTGAGGCTGCTGTTCGATGCGGTCTTTGGAGAAGACAACCTGCGCAACGAAATCGTTTGGTTCTATGGCTTGGGCGGTTCCAGCAGAAGATACTATTCTAAAAAGCACGACACCATCTACTGGTACTCCAAGTCCGATGATTACTATTTCGATAAGCCGCAAGAGCCTGCCACATCTCAAAGAATGGCGGGCCAGATGAAAGGGATGAGGGATGTCTGGACGGACATACCCTCGCTCAACAACCAGGCCAAGGAACGCACCGGATATCCCACACAGAAGCCGGTCAGATTGGCGGAAAGGATCATCGAAGCTTCCAGCCGCCCTGGAGAGGTGGTGCTGGATCCATTTGCCGGGTGTGCTTACGCGGCGGTAGCGGCCGAAGGGCTGGGGAGGCAGTGGATCGCATGCGATATGAGCCCGCGGGCCTTGACGGTGGTGCGCCGTCAGTTCAACAAGTTTCGTTACTCGGTCGACGGGGGCCCCGTCATCATCCGGCAGGGCGATATCGGCCAGGTTTCCCTTTTGGCAGAAGCCAACGTTACGGTGTGCGGCCCCGGCCAGTTGCCGAAGCGCACCGACGAAGACATCGAACCCTTGCCCCCTCCGCTGGAACTCGAGGAACCGGACTATGCCGGTAAGTTGTTCGAGAGGCGGGAAATGCTGGAGCTGTTGTTAGAAGAATCTGGCTGGATTGCCTGGTGCTGCGGCTATGCGGTGCGCCGGCCGGACGGTTCGGTGGTGGAGACCGCCGACAACTTCCATCTGGACCACATCGATCCGCGGGCGGAAGGCGGGCTGGACATCATCACCAATCGGGCGCCTCTTTGCGCGGCCTGCAACGGACGGAAGGGAAAGGGGTCGATCACCCTGCGGCAGCTGCGGCAAGAGATCTCGTCCGCAGGCAAGCTGTTGGCGGACCGCTTGGAGGACCTGCCGGATCTGGCGAAGATGCATCATGCCGCCGCTCGACTGCATGCCCAGAGGATGGCCGAGTTGGGATTGCTCGAGATGTAGAGAGGGCTTGCGGGAGGGGGGGCAGGCGGTTTCGGCCCGGATTCAGAGGTCGAAGTCGAAGTCGATGAAGGCTTGAAGGGCGGCGGCGTCCAGCTGGCCGTTGACCTGGCGGGCGACGGTTCCGTCGGCGGCGATCAAGTAGGTGACCGGCAGGCCGATGAAGGGATAGTTCTCGGCCACGCTTCCGTTCTCGTCGTAGCCGAGGGGGTAGGAGGCGCCTATCTCGGCGGCGAAGTCCCGGGCGGCGCTCCAAACATCGTCCACCGCCGCCCCGGCGAAGGCGGCGCCGGGGTTGGCTTCCGCCGCCGCCGAGAACTCGGGTATCTCGCGGCGGCAGGGGGTGCACCAGCTGGCCCATAGGTTCAGCACCAGCGGGCGTCCGTCCTCGGCCAGGTGCTCGGACAGGACGAAGACGCCGCCGTCGAACAGCGGAAACGACATCTCCGGGGCGGGTTTGCCCGCCAGCGCCCCCTTCGGCAAGCCGGCCGGATCGAAGACGGCGGAGCCCTCCGCCGAGGCGGCTCCGTCTGCTCTTCCGGGCGGCGGGGTCCGCTCGGCGGACCTTTGCGTCACCGCCGCCCCGGCGATCGCGGCCGCCGCCGCGATCGCGACCAAAGCCGAAACCGCCTGCGTCCGCCGCCGGGAAGCCGGCCCTCCGCCGTCAGGGGTCTCTTCTTGCGCCTCGGCCACGTCCGTCAGGATAACGGGGCCGCGGGGGGAATCGACCTGGCTCATTTTCTAAAGGCTGGTTTACACTTGGCGGGCCCGCATGAGCGGCGCGGAAAGGAAGGGCAATGCCGGATCGGGATGGATACGCACACGGGGCGCCCTGTTGGGTCGATCTCAGCTCCGACGACATCGAAGGGGCCAAGGCTTTCTACAGCGGATTGTTCGGGTGGGAATGGGACGACCAGGAAGGCCCCGACGGGGGTTTCATGTACTCGCTCGCCCGGCTGGGCGGGCGCAACGCGGCGGGGCTGGGTCCGGCGCCGGAGGAGATGGTGAAGATGGGGCTGCGGGGGGTCTGGAACGTCTACATGGCGGTCGATTCCCTCGACGAGGCCTACCAGGGGGCCCTCGACGCGGGCGGGGCCGGGGTGGTTCCCCCCTTCGACGTCATGGACTCCGGCCGCATGGCCTACATCACCGACGACCAGGGCGTCCGCGTCGGGTTGTGGCAGGCCGGCAGCCACAAGGGGGCCGGGGCGGTCAACGAACCGGGCGCCTTTTCATGGTGCGAGGTCTACGTTCCAGACACCGAGGCCGGGAAGCGCTTCTACGGCCGGGCGCTGGGAATGGAGGCCGAGCCGGCGGGCATGGCCGAGATGGACTACACCCTCCTGAAAGTAAGGGGCAAACCGGTGGCCGGCCTGATGGCGCCCCCGGAGGGCGTCCCGCCCTGCTGGAGCGTCTACTTCGGGGTGTCCGACGCCGAGCAGGCCGCCGCCCGGGTCGCCGAGTTGGGCGGGGAAGTCGTGAACGGCCCCTTCCCGACCCCGATGGGTCCGCTGGTGGTCGCCCAAGACCCCTCGGGCGGGGTGTTCCTGGCCATGCAGTCCAACCAACAGCCGGAGGAGTGCTCCGACCTCTGATCAACCGCAGAGCCGGCGGGCCAGGGGGGTGGGGTTGACGGCCTTCCCGCCCCCCGGGAGGAACTCCCAGTGCAGGTGCGGGATGTGGTCCGGGGAGTTGCCGGTGGTGCCTACGGCGCCCAGCAGATCGCCGGCCTGCACTTCTTGGCCCACCGAAAGGCCGGGGGCCCGGCTGTCGAGGTGGGCGTAGTAGTACTCGTCGCCTTTGGCGTCGGCCAGCCGCACCGTGATCCCGCCCAGGCCGCCGGTGTACAGGCGTTCGATCACCCCGTCGATCACCGCCACCACCGGGGTGCCGCGCGCCGCCATGAAGTCCACCCCTTCGTGGCGGCGCCCTCCTGAGCGGGGGGCGCCCCAGGTGTCGGTGAAGGTGTGGAAACCGTCCACCGGACACGTCATACCCGAGTCGGTCATGCCCTCGGGTTCCTGATCCGGTTCCGCCTCCTCTCCGCCGGGGGCGGCGGGTCCGTCGTCGGGCGGGGCGTTCGGTTCGGCGGCTGCGGCGGCGGGTTCGGTTGTGGTGGTGGGTTGGGCTGTGGTGGTGGGTTGGGCTGTGGTGGTGGTTTGTTGGGTGGTTGCGGCGGTGGTGGGTTGGGTTGCGGCGGTGGTTTGTTGGGTTGCGGCGGTGGTTTGTTGGGTGGTTGCGGCGGTGGTGGTGGTTTCGTTGGTGGTGGGTTGGATTGTGGTGGTGGTTTCGTTGGTGGTGGTTTCGGTTGCGGCGGCGCCCTGAGCGGCAGGTGCGGAGGCCGGTTGGGTTGTATCTGGGGAGGTGGATTGGCCGGCCGGCCGGGTTGCGGCGGTTGCGGCGGCGAGGGCTTCTTCCTCGGCTCTGGCCCGCTCTTCCTCTCTGATCCGCTCTTCCTCCAAGCGGTCCCGCAGCGCGAGATAGGCGGCCTGTCCCTCTTCGAGCCGCCTGTTCAGGTCGACGGCCACTTCCTCGAAACGGACCAGCAGCTGTTCGTGCTCCTCCTTCTGGGACCGCAGCTCCCCGTCGGCCGCTTCCAGCCGGCGGTTCAGCGCTTCCAGCCCGTTGACCAAGGCCCGATCCCGCACGCGGATGTCCATCAGGTACTCGGACCGGGTATCGAGAGCGGCGGGGGAGGGGGTGATGAAGAGGGAAGCGAGGCCGCCCTCGGCGCCGCTCATGTAGAGGTCGACGGCCCGGTCCCGGATCCGGCCGTTCAGCAGCCGCAGCTCCACCCCGTAGGCGGCTATCGAAGTTTCGAGCTGGTCGATCCCGGCTTGCAGCACCGCGTCCGCCGCCCAGGCCGCCTGGTACTGCTCGGTCAGCTCCTCCGACTCCGTCCGCAGCCGCTCCAACTCCGCCTCCGCCCCGGCCAGCTCCTCTTCATCGGTCTGGGCGGCCGACGGAACGATCGAAGATGCGGCCGTCAGCCACACCGCCAAGCCGATCTTCCAAGCCCTCATCGGCCGCTCATTCGATGACGGTGACGCGGCGCTGGAGGAAGCGGTTCCCCAGCCGGCGCAGGCCCTCCCTCACGAAGGGGATCATGAGCAGGAGCCCGACCGCATCGGTGAGGAAACCGGGGGTCAGCAGCAGGGCGCCCCCCATCAGCACCATCGCGCCATGCACCAGCTGCCGGCCCGGCGGCCGGCCCGCCGCCAATTCGCCCCGCACGGACTTCCACACCGCCAGGCCCTGCATGCGGAACAGGAAAGCCCCCGCCGCCGCGGTCATTACCACCCCGATCAGCAGCAGGCCGAGGCCGATCCGGTTCTGGACGTAGATGAACAACAGCAGCTCCAGAACAGGAACCACCAGGAAGGCGGCGGCCAGAAAAAATCCCATGAGGGCCAGCTTATCCGGCCGGTAACATCAACCTGATCATTCACGTAGGAGGCGATCTCGATGAACCGGCTGCGCAGCCTGCCCTCCGTCGACGCCTTGGCCGGCCGCCTCGCCGCCGGGGCGGGGGCCGGTCTCCCTCCGCTGCTGACGGCAGAGGCGGCCCGCCGCAGCATCGACCGAGCCCGCGCGGCCGCCCTCGAGGGGAAGGATCTGGACCCCGAGGCGCTGGCCGTCCGAGAGGCGGAGCGCCTGGCCAGAACCAAGCTCCAGCGGGTGATCAACGCCACCGGGGTGCTGCTCCACACCAACCTCGGGCGGGCGCCCCTCCATCCCGAAGCCGCCGAAGCCGCCCGCCGGGCAGCCGCGGGATACGGCAACCTGGAGTTCGACCTCGCCGCAGGGCGGCGGGGGTCGAGAGGGGGGTATCTGAACCGTTTGCTGAGCCGGCTGACCGGGGCGGAGGCGGCGCTGGCCGTCAACAACAACGCCGCCGCCCTGTTCCTCGCCCTCCACGCCCTGGCGGCCGGAGGATCGGTCCCGGTGTCCCGGGGGGAGCTGATAGAGATAGGAGGGTCATACCGGCTGCCGGAGCTGATGGCCGCCTCCGGCGCCCGCCTGGCCGAGGTCGGCGCCACCAACCGCACCCGGATCGCCGATTACGAACAGGCCGCCGGGCCCGAGGCCCGGATGCTGTTGAAGGTCCATCCCTCCAACTACCGGGTGGTGGGCTTCACCGAAGAGGCGGGCTTGGAGGAGCTGGCCGCATTGGGGCGGCGGCGGGGCCTGCCGGTGGTGTTCGACGCGGGGAGCGGTCTGTTGGACGCCGGCGTTCCCTGGTGGGCCGGGCCGCCCCCCGCCTGGCTGGCCGGCGAGCCGGGGGTGCGCCAGTCGCTGGCGGCGGGGGCCGACCTGGTCCTCTTCTCCGGCGACAAGCTGTTCGGCGGATGCCAGGCGGGGGTGATCGTCGGCCGGGCCGAGGCGGTGGCCGGGCTCCGATCCTCCCCGGCGGCGAGGGCGGTGCGGATCGACGCTCCTTCCATCGCCGCCCTGAGCCGGACCGCCGAGCTGTACGCCGAGGGAAGGGCCGCCGAGATTCCCTTCTGGCGTATGGCCGCCCTCCCGGTCGACCGGCTCCGCGATCGGCTGCGCCGGATCGCCCGGGCGGCGGGGGCGCCGGGGGAAGTGAGGATGTCGGAGGCGGTGATCGGGGCCGGGTCGGCGCCCGGAGGGGCGGTGCGGTCCCCGGCCCTGGTGCTCGAAGGGAGGGGGGAGGAGCTGTGGCCACGCCTGCTGGCGGCCCGCCCGGCGGTGGCGGCCCGCCGTTCGGCCGGAGATCTGCTGATCGACGTCAGGGCCGTCGCCGAGGAGGACGACGGGCTGGTGGCCGAGGCCTTGCGGAGCGCATGCCGGTCGTAGGCACCGGCGGCCACGTCGACCACGGCAAATCCACCCTGGTGCAGGCGCTCACCGGGCGCGACCCCGACCGGTGGGCCGAGGAGAAGGAGCGCGGCCTCACCATCGACCTGGGCTTCGCCTGGACGGAACTGGACGGGCGGGAGGTCTCCTTCGTGGACGTGCCCGGCCACGAGCGGTACATCAAGAACATGCTGGCGGGCACCGGCGGCTTCGACGTTGCTCTGCTGGCGGTGGCCGCCGACGAAGGGTGGATGCCGCAGTCGGAGGAGCACCTGGCGGTGCTGGACCTGCTCGGCGTCGAGCACGGGCTGACGGTCATCACCAAGGCCGACCGAGCCGATCCGGATCTGGTCGAGCTGGCCGCATTGGAGGCGGAAGAGCACCTGGCCGGCACCACCCTGGAAGGTTGCCCCGTCGTGGCGGTGTCGGCGGTGACCGGAGAGGGGATGGCCGAGCTGCGGGCCCTCCTGTCGGAGGTGCTGGCGGCGGCGCCCGAGGGGGCGGACGGCCGCACCAGGCTCTGGGTGGACCGGGTGTTTCCGGTGTCGGGGGCGGGCACGGTGGTGACCGGGACGCTGGCGGGCGGCCCGCTCTCGGTGGGGGATTCGGTGGAGGTGCTGCCCGCCCGCCTGCCCGGGCGGGTGCGCTCCCTCCAGTCCCACGAAACCGAGCGGCGGACGATCGCCCCCGGAAACAGGGCGGCGGCCGGGATAGCCGGGCTGGACCGCCGCCTGGTGACCCGGGGGTCCATGCTCGGCCGTCCGGGGGAGTGGGCGCCTACCAGGCGCTTCTTGGCGGCGGTCCGGTCCGCCCGTTACGTGAAGAGGCCGCTCTCCCGGCGGGGCGCCTACCAGCTTCATCTCGGCAGCGGGGCCTGGCCGGTGAGCCTGGTGACGGCCGGGCCGATCGGGGGGGAGGAGACCGCGGCGGTGCTGCGCACCGAACGGCCGGTTCCCGTCCAGATGGGCGACCGTTTCGTGCTCCGGGACGTGGGGAGGCGGTTGATCGCGGCCGGGGGGAGGGTGTTGGAGCCCGTTGCCCCGCGCAAGGGGCGGGCCGCCCGCCGGGCCGCTTCGCTGCTCTATCCGGTGCTCGACCGCAGCCCGGCCCGCCGGGCCGCGGCTCTGCTGGAGTTGAGGGGCAGCGAGCGTCCGGAGGTGCTGGCCGCCCACTCGGGGGGAGGGGTTCCCGAAGGGGCGCCGGCGGCCGGGGAGCAGGTCATGGCGGCCGGGTACGCCGCCCGTCTGGCCGGAGAGGCGCGCCGCCTCACTGCCCGGTTCCACGCCGACCATCCGCTGCGCCCCGGGATTCCCAAGGCCAGCCTGGCCAGCCGGCTGGGGGTGGACCTCGGCGCCCTGGATGCGGTGTTGGACGCGGCCGAGGGTCTGGCGCCGCAGGGGGCGATGGTGGCGCAAGAGGGGTTCTCCCCCGTCCTGAGCGAGGACGACGAGGCCGAGTGGCGCCGGATCGAGGCGGCGCTGGAGGAAGCGGGGCCGCTGGCGCCGAGGCTCAAGGAGCTGTCCGCCGCCCCCGAGCTGCTCTACGCCTTGGTCAGGGAGGGCCGCTTGGTGCGCGTCTCCGAGGATCTGGTCTATCTGCCGAGCCAGGTCGAGGCGCTGGTTGCCCGGCTGCCGGAGCTCCCGCCCCGCTTCACCGTGGCGGCCTTCCGCGACCTGACCGGCCTGACCCGCAAGTACGCGGTGCCCCTGTTGGAGTGGATGGACCGGGCCGGGATAACGGTGCGCAACGGGGATGAACGCTCGATCGGGGCCGGGCGGAAGCCCTGAGGGACGGGCGGGGCGTTCAGACGGCGGCCAGGAGCTGCCTCCGCTCCAATTCGGTGCAGCCGCCCCAGATACCGTATGGTTCTTTGATCTGCAGGGCGTACTCGAGGCACTCCTTCCTGACCTCGCAGGCGTTGCAGACCGCCCTGGCCCGGGCTTCCCTTCGCTCGCGGTCGTCCTTGCGTTCGAAAGTGGTGGGGGGGAAGAAAAGGTGAGAGAAGTTGTTGCGGCACCTGGCGTGCAGATGCCACGAGTCTTCATAGGTCACGGTGGGCAGCCTCCCTACTCCGCATCGACTGTTTCCCGAGTAAAAATTACCACCGGACGCCGGGGTCGGGCGGGGGAGAAGGGGCTATTTCTCCGGGTTTTTTTCGCGCACCGCGCACGAAGCCGGGTCTGAGGGCGAGGAGGGGGGTTCCGCCGCCTCTCCGGAGGGTTCCACTTCCAGGATCAGGCCTTCCAGCCCCCGCACCGAAACCGGGTCCCCCGGTTCGATCCGCGCCTCGCGGTGGGCGGTCGCCTTCCAGCGGGCGCCGTCCACCTCGGCCACCCCGTCGGGGCCGAAGGCGGTGACGGCCCGCCCCCGCCGCCCCACCAGGTAGCCCCGTCCGATGGTGGGGGTGGAGAAGCGGGCCCTGACCACGGTCCGCATCGCCAGCGCGTAGAAGAGGGCCGCCGAGACCGTGATCACCAGCACGATCCCCCAGGAGGGGGTGATCTGAGGGGCGGCGTCGGTGAAATACAGGCCGCCCAGGAACAGGGAGGCGGCCCCCGCGGCGGTTAGAGCTCCGGTGCGGCCCCGCTGGAAGTCGGCCGTCATCAGCAAGATTCCGGCCAGGACGGCCGCCGTCGCCCAGCCCCGCAGCGGGAGGGCGGAGAGGCCGTACCCTCCGATCAGCAGGAGGACGGCGGCGGAGGCGGCGGAGGCCCCGGGGCCGAGCGCGTAGTACTCGAAGACCGCCGCCGCCAGTCCGGCTACCAAGAAGAACAGGGCGGCTTCGGCGCCGGCGGAGGCCCGCAGCAGCCGGATCCCGAGGTCCGGCTCGGAGAACAGGGTCGGCGCCGCCGCCGACCCGCCGTCCGTGCGGCGCAGGGTGCCCAGGGCGGTCATGGCGCCCCGGACCGGGACGCTCCGTCCGTCCATCTCCACCAGCAGGTTGTTGATCGACGGCGCCGCGATGTCGACCAAGCCGTCGATGGGTCCTTCGACGGTGACCGCCCGGTCGCCGTACTCGGCCGGAGGGGCGGCCGGCCCGGATGAGGGCGGCCCGCCCGCCACCGCCGGGAAGGCGTAACCCAGCTCGGCGCCCGGCGCGGCGGCCTTGATGGGGGCCGCCGCCAGCAGGTGCAGGGCGCCGCCGTAGGCCGCCGCCGGGGCCGGCCCCACCCACACCGCCAGCGGCAGGGGGGGGTCGGCGATGCGGGCGGCCAGCTGATAGACCTCGTCCGTCAGGGCGGCGCGCGAGTCGAGCTGGACGACTGCGGCCGCGGCGCCGGCTTCGGCGGCGGCGTCGATGCGGCGGGAAACGAAATCGACCGCCCACCGGTCGAGGTTCCCCTCGACCGCGATGATCTCTATGTGCCCACCCTCCTCGACCGGGGCCGCCTCTCCGCAGGCGAGGAGGGCGGCGGCGGCCAAGAGCGCGAGGGGGGCCAAGGTTCGAAGCTTCACAGCATCGGCGATGTTACCCCTCATGCTTCACGCCCCCCGCGGGCGGGGCGCGGTCCGCCGCCCCGCGGGAGCGGCTACAGTTGCGGGCGTGAAGGTGCTGGTGGTGTCCGACGCCTCGTGGGTGCTGAACCAGGTGAAGGCCGCGCTCAGCGGGTCGGGTGACATCGTCGAGGCGGCCGACCCCCGCCGGGCTGAACAGGCGGCCGAGCGGGCGGAGGCGGCGGTGATCGACATGCAGGTCGGTTCGATGGGCGGCATGGCCCTGACCCGCGCCCTGAAGAGCGCCCTCCCCGGCGGGGCCCCCATCGTGCTGTTGCTGGACCGCCGGGCCGACCGGTTCATCGCCAAGCGGGCCGGGGCCGACGCCTGGCTGCTCAAACCCTTCAGCGCCCAGGCTTTGCGTTCGGCGCTGGCTTCTGCCCGTCCGGCGGGGGCGGCAGGCTGACCGACCCGCCCGATCCGACCCGTCTCCCGGGCCGTCTTCTCCGGCGTCCGCACGGCGAAGGCCGCGTGAGGATGCTGGCATGACCCTCTCGCATCGGCTGATTCTGCTGGCGGTGTTCGGCGTCTGCCTGCTGGCGTCCGGGTTTCTCTCCGGCAGCGAGACCGCCTTCACCGCCCTTCCGAAGGAACGCCTTCCCCAGCTGGCCGGCGCCGGGCGGCGGGGCCGCCTGCTGGAGAAGTTGGTGAAAGACCTGGAGGGGACGATCGGGGTCATCCTCGTGGCCAACAACTTCGTGAACATCCTGGCCACCTCGGTGGCCGCCCTCTTGGCGATCGGGCTGGTGGGGGAGAGCCTGGGAACCGCCCTGTCGACCGTGTCGGTGACCATCCTCGTGCTCGTGTTCGGGGAGGTGACCCCCAAGATGCTGGCCGCCCGGCACCCCGAACGGTACGGGTCGGCGGCCGCCGGGCCGGTATGGGCGCTGAGGGCGGCGCTGCGGCCCGTCTCCCGGCTGTTCACGGGGGCGGGCCGGGCCCTCATCCGCCTGCTCCGGGCGCCGCCCCCCGAGGCCCAGGGCGCCACCCTGGCCGATGTCCGGGCCCTGGCCATCCTCGGGGAGCGGAGCGGCGAGATCGAGCCGGGGGAGAGGGAGATCATCGAGCGGCTGTTCGAGACCGCCGACCAGCCGGTGCGGGATGTGATGACCCCCCGGATGGACATGGTTACCCTCGCCCTGCCGGTGGCGGCGGATGCGGTGCGGGCGGCGGCGGCCGGCACCGCCCACTCCCGGTTTCCGGTGGTGGGCGAGGATGGAAATCCCGATTCGATACGGGGCATTCTCCACGCCAAAGACGTCCTTATCCGGGGCGGCGCCCTGACCGAAGACGAGGTGGCGGCCCTGCTGCGGCCCCCCCATTACGTTCCGGAGAGCGCCCCGGTGATGAGGGTGCTCAACGACCTGAGATCGCGCCGCACCGGAATGGCGGTGGTGATGGACGAGCACGGGGGGGTGGAGGGGCTGGTGACGGTCAAAGACCTGGTGGGGGAGCTGGTGGGTCAGCTGCAGGACGAATACGATCCGCGGGCGCCGGTGATCCTGCCGGTGGGCAGGGGCGTCTGGCTGGCCGACGGGCGCGCCCCCGTCGACGACCTCGAGGCCGCTGCGGGCGTGCGGGTCGAGGACGGCCCCTACTCCACGGCGGCGGGGCTGTTCCTGTACCTGTCCGGCCGCATCCCGGCGGCGGGGGACGAGGTGGAATACGGCGGCCTTGCCCTCACCGTGCTGGCCATGGACCGCCGCCAGATCGCCAAGCTCCGGGTGCAGAGGCGGCCGCCGGAATAGAGTTTCCGTCCGTATGGGGGTACACTCCCCCGCAGCGGGCAGTGGCGCAGCTTGGCAGCGCGCTTCGTTCGGGACGAAGAGGCCGCGGGTTCAAATCCCGCCTGCCCGACCATCACCCCGGGGCAAGGGCCTGCCCCCCGGGGGGCTTACCAGCGGGTTCCTCGGCCGGTTACCTCTTCTACGGGGAGGGCGATCGGGTAGCGGCGGCGGATCCATTCGTCCTGTTCCCGGCTGATATGGGCGGGGAAGTGGGTGCGCATCACCTCTTCGACGCGGAGGCCGGCCCGCTCGGCCGCATCGGCGGCGCCCTGATCCTTCCAGTCGTCGGGGCTGTTGCGGTCGCCGATCACCGGGTACACGTATTCGCTCAGCATCAGGCGCAGGGTCTGCTCGCTGCCCAGGAAGTGGCCCGGTCCGGACACGGCCTCGCGGATCACCCGGGCCGAGAGGGAGTCGTCGTCGATGTCCACGCCCCGGATGGTGCGGTTGGCGGCGCCCAGCATGTCGTTGTCGATCGCCAGGGCCTCCAAGGAGCAGGCCAGCAGGGAAGCCAGCATCCCCGCCGACTCGTACACCACGTTGGCGCCGGCCTGGCCGGCCAGCACGGTGGTGATGCCCTTCTCGTAGCCGGCCTGGTTGTCGGGCAGCTTCGAGTCGGACATGCCCGCCGCCACGCCGGAGGGCAGGCCCAGCCAGTTGACCGCCTGGGCGGCGGCGGCGTTGAGCACCGCCTCCTCGCCCGACCCGCCGCTCATGGCGCCGGTGCGGAGGTCCGACACGAACGGCCACAGCCCCATCACGCACGGATGCCCGGGGCTGATCAGGTTGACGCTGGTGAGGGCGGCCAGGCACTCGGCCAGAGCCTGGACCAGCGACCCGGCGAGGGCGGCGGGGGAGGTGGCCCCGGCCTGGCCGGCCGACAGCAGGTTGATGGGCATCCCCGCTTCGATCTGGGCCGCCATGCACTCGGTGGATTCGTAGGCGAAGCGCAGGGGCGGCACCACGAAGGTGTTGTTGGCGCAGGCGAAGGGCCTCCGCCGGAACTCGCCCTTCCCGCCCAGCACGTAGTCGTACATGTCCACCACCTCGCCGACGTGTTCGGGCCGGAAGAAGGAAGTGCCCTGGGGCTTGCCGGTGCCCATCATCACCGCGTAGGCCGTGTTGATGTCCACCTCGCGGGAGGACTCCACGTCCCGGGTCACCACGGTGCGCATGAAGATGTGGATGTGCTCCAGGGTGTCGACCAGGCGGGCCGCGTCATAGAGGTCGGCGGTGGTGGAGGGGCGGAACTCCCGGCTGCGGTGGTCCAGCATCAGCACCGCCGCCCCCGCCGTGCTGTAGTGGACCCGGCGGTCGGACAGCTCGATGCTCTTGTCCTCGTCCAGGCCGTGCCACACCCACGACTTGGCGGCCGTCTCCTCCACCACCCGCTCCACCGCCGACCGCGGGTAATGGAGCCTCCCCCCGTCGTCCATGCGGCCCCCGGCTTCGGTCACCGCCTTCACGAACTCGGGGATCGGATCGCCCATCCCCACCTCTTCGATCAGTTCCAGGGCGGTGTCGTACACCCGCTGGCAGTCGGACTCGGTGAGCGGGGTGAAGGCGCCCCCCGTCAAGCCCGGACGCACCGCCCGCTCTTCTTGGGAGGGGCCGGCCGCCCGCGCCGCCACCCGAGCCGCCCGGCCCCCGGACCTCCGGCGGCGGGTCACGTCAGGCCCTCGGCCGTTCGTTGGCCGGATCCCAGACCGCGTCGGCCAGCACGGTGGCGGTGCGGCGGCGTTCCATCACGTCCACCCCGAAGGTGCTGCCGGGGGCTTCGAAGGCCGGATCCACGTAGGCGAACAGGATGCTGCGGCCCACGGAATGCGCCCAGGTTCCGCTGGTGGTGATGCCCATGATGCGGTCCCCGTCGTAGGCGGGTTCGTTGCCCAGGCAGTCGGCGCCGCCCTCGTCGAGCTCGGCGTAGACCAGCACCATGCCGAGCGGGGCCTCCTGGCGGCGGCGGGCGGCGGCGGCCGCCTTGCCCTGGAAGTCCTTTCCGTAGTCCACGAAGCGGTCCAGGCGGGCTTCGACCGGGGTGATCTCGGTGGTCAGCTCCGACCCGAACGCCTTGTAGGCCTTCTCGAGGCGCATCACGTTCAACGCCCGGCTCCCGAAATCGACCATCCCATGGGGCGCGCCGGCCTCCCAGACTGCTTCGTAGACCTCGGCCAGGCGTTCCAAGGGCAGGTGCATCTCCCAGCCCAGCTCCCCGGCGTAGGAGACCCGCAGGGCCAGGCAGGGGGCGCCCGCCGCTTCGATCTCCTGCCCGGTCAGCCAGGGAAAAGCCTGGTTGGAGAGATCGGCCTCGGTGAGGGGGGCCAGCACGCGGCGGGCGCGGGGTCCGGTCACCGCCAGGATGCCGAACCGGTCGGTGACGTCGCTGACCTGCACGTCTTCGCCGCTCCGCACATGGAAGCGCAACCAATCGAGGTCGTGCTGCTGGCCCACCACCGCCGAGTTCAGGTAGAAGCGGTCGGGGGCCAGGCGGGTGATGGTCATCTCGGTCTCGATCCCGCCCAGCTCGGTGAGCATGTGCACCAACCTGATGCCTCCGTCCCGGGCCGGGAGCCGGTTGGCCGACAGGCGGTCCAACAGGGCGGCGGCGTCCGCCCCGGTTACCTCGAACTTGGCGAAGGCGGTCAGGTCGGCCGCCCCCGCCCGCTCGCGGACGGCCCGCACCTCCCTTCCCACCTCGTCGTGGGCCGAGGAGCGGCGGAAGGAGTAGACCTCCGGGTCGGGGGAGAAGTACATGGCCCGCTCCCAGCCCCACACCTCCTGCCAGCGGGCGCCCTTGGCGTCGAGGACGCCGTAGAGGGGGGTCTTCTTCTGAGGCCGCCCGGCGGCTCGGTACTCGTTGGGCATCCGCACCTGGTACATCTCGTGGAACTCATCGATCGACCGTTCGTGGGTGTAGCGGCCGGGGGCGTAGGGGCCGAAGCGGCGGGGGTCCATGGAAGCCACATTGATCTCGGTCTGGCCGTGCACCATCCACTGGGCCAGGTACTTGCCGGCCCCGGGCCCCTGGGTGATCCCGATCGAGGCGCCCGCGCAGTACCAGTAGTTGCGCAGCCCCGGGGCGGGCCCCATCAGGTAGCCGGCGTCGGGGGTGTGGGTGATCGGCCCCGACACCACCTGCTTGATGCCCGCTCCGGCGAAGCAGGGGAGCCGCTGGGCGGCCAGATCCAGCCACGGCAGGAGGCGGTCCAGCTCGACCGGGGTGAGGTGGAAGGTGAGGTCCCAGTCGATGCCCGCAACGCCGTATTCCTTGGCGTCCGCCCGCTCGTAGGGGCCGATGACGAGGCCGTCATGTTCCTGGCGGTAGTAACAGGAGGCCCTGGGGTCTCGCACCACCGGGTGCTCGGTGCGCAGGGCCGCCACCTCCTCGATGCGTTCGGTTACCAGGTACTGGTGGATCACCGACTCGATGGGGGCGTCCAAGCCCACCATCGCCCCCAGCTGGGGGGTGTAGCAGCCGGCCGCATTGACGGCGTGCTCGGCCACCACCCGCCCCTTCTCGGTGATCAGCTCCCAGCGTCCGTCGGGAAGCTGGTTCATGTCGGTCACCCGGTTGCGGCGGCTGATCTCGGCGCCCCGCATCCGGGCGCCCGCCGCCATGGCGTTGACGGCGGCGGAGGGGTCTGTCCAGCCGTCGCCCGGCGTCCAGAAACCCATCTTCACGTCCGGTTTCAGCTCGAGGAGGGGGGCTATTTCGTTGATCTCCGACGGTCCCAGCAAATGGCATTCCACCCCCGCCGACCGCAACATTCCGGCCACGTAGTAGAACCAATCCACCTCGTTGCGGCTGCGGGCCAGCCGCACCGCCCCGCAGCCGTGCCAGCCCGAGTGCATGCCGGTTTCCTCTTCGATGACCTTGTACAGGTCGGCGGTGTCCCGGTGCACCTTGGCCATGTTGAGGTCGCCGATGAAATGGGGGACCAGCCCGGCGGCGTGCCAGGTCGAGCCGGAGGTCAGCTCGTCCTTCTCGATGAGGATGGTGTCGGTCCAGCCCTCGCGGGCCAGGAAATAGAGGAGGCCCACCCCCATGGCGCCGCCGCCTACCACCGCCGCCCGAACTTCGGTCCGCATACGCCCTCCCAGACGTTCCGGAGCGCCCCGCCCCGGGCGCTTCGCAGGATTATATCCCTGATCGTTCATGCCCCGCGGGGCGGGCCGCCGCGCCGGTTCATCGGCCTGTACAACTCCGGACCCCGGAGGGGCGGCTTCACCGGCGGTGAACGCCCCATATCTGACCAGATAGTTGTTTCCTCGTGCTGCCCAGGTCAGAGGGATGCGGTGTGTTTCCATCTGCCCGCCCCCTCTCATGAACGATCAGGGTTGTTGCGGCAGCCTGGTCAGCAGGTATTGAGCGGCCATCAGGTCCAAGTGCCCCCCGCCGCCGTTCTTGAACAGGGTGATGTCGTCGGCGCTCGTCCGGCCCGCAGCCGCGCCCGAGGCCAGCTGGTAATGGTCGCCCTCCACGTCGGCTTCGCTGATGACCCCGGCTTCCAACGGAATCCTGATCTCGCCGGTCTCGAAGGCCGACGTCCTCGAATCGACGAATATCCGGGACCGCGACAAGGCCTCGTCGTCGGCTTCGCGCATGTGCGGCAGGTAGGCGCCCACCAGGTCGAGGTGGACGCCGGGCCGCAGCCATGCGCCTTCGATCAGGGGTTCGACCGACATGGTGGCGCAGGACACGATGTCCGCCGCTTCGACCGCCTCCCGCAGGCCCGGGACCGCCTCCGCCCCCAGGCCGGCCAGCTCGGCGGCCAAGGTCTCGGCCCGGGCGGGGGTGCGGTTCCAGATGCCGACCCGCTCTATGGAAGGGACGGCGGCCGTATGGGCGCGGATCAGGTGCGGCGCCATGGCGCCCGCCCCCGCCATCAGCAGGTTGGAGGCCCCCCGCCGCGCCAGGCGCCGCGACCCCAGGGCCGAGTCGCAGGCGGTCTTGTACCAGGTGACGGCGTTTCCGGCGATCACCGCCTGCTCCTCCCCGGTGGCGGGGTCGAAGACGACGTAGACGGTCTGGACGGAGGGGAGGGGGCCGTTGCCGGGGAAGATGGTGGCCAGCTTGACGCCCAGGCCCGTTCCGGGGGCGAACCCGGCCCGGGCCAGCAGGCCGTTGCCGGCGCCGTCGGCCACATACACATCGCTTACCCGGGCCGGAGGCTCGCGGTGCCGGGCTTCGAAGAAATCGATGAGCGGTCCGTAGTCGAACAGATCCATGGCTTGCTGATGAGACACGACCCGCATGCGGTCATGGTAGAGCGGCGGACGGCGGGGGGTCAGCCGGTGTTTCGCATGCCCGCCGCTATCCCGTAGATGGTCAGGAGCAGGCCGCGCCGGTGCCGCTCCGGGTCTCCCGCCCGAGAGCGCTTCAGCAGCTCCACCTGCATCACGTTCAGGGGGTCCAGGTAGGGGTCTCGAACCGCCAAGCTGCGCCGCAGGAGCGGCCGGTCGGCCAGCAGGCCGGTCTGGGTGACCCGCCGCAGCGCCCCGAGGGTGCGGTCGTGCTCCTCGGCGATCATCTCGAAGACCCCTCGGTGACGGACAGGCGCCAGATTGTCTACGTAGTGGCGGGCGATCGCCAGGTCGGTCTTGGCCAGGGTCATCTCTACGTTGGAGACGAAGGTGCGGAAGAAGGACCATTCCCGGTGCATCTCCGCCAGATCCGCCTCCAGGCCGGCCTCGAACGCCGCCTCCAGGCCGCTGCCGACGCCGTACCAGCCGGGGACTATCTGGCGGGACTGGGTCCAGCCGAACACCCAGGGAATGGCCCTCAGGTTGGCCAGTCCGGATCCCTGCGGGCTGCGCCGGGCGGGGCGGGAGCCGATGTTGAGCAGGCTCAGCTCCTCGACCGGCGTGGAAGCCAGGAAGTATTCGGCCATGCTCGGCGCCTCGGCGAACCGCCGGTAAGCCCGGTGGGAAGCCTCGGACACCAGATCCATCACCCGGTGCCACCGCCGCACGTCCTCCGCCGCGTGGTGGGGGGTGCGGCGGGCCAAAGACGCCTCCACCAGCGCCGACAGGGCCAGCTCCAGGTGATGGGCCGCCAGGCCCGCCATGCCGTACTTCTCGGCGATGACCTCCCCCTGCTCGGTGAGCTTGATCACCCCGTCGAGGGCGCCGTAGGGCTGGCCCAGGATGGCGGCGTGGGTGGGGCCGCCCCCCCGCCCGATGGTCCCGCCCCGTCCATGGAACACATCGATGCGGATCCCGGTGCGGCGGGCCGTGTCCCGGATGGTCAGCAGGGCTTTGTGTATCTCCCACTGCGAAGTGGTGATGCCCCCGTCCTTGTTGGAGTCGGAGTACCCCACCATGACCTCCTGGGCGCCCCCGCGCAGCTCCAGCAGCTGGCGGTAGGGGGGCGCCGCGAACAGCTCTTCGAGGACGGGCCCGATCCGGCGCAGGTCGTCGATGGTCTCGAACAAGGGGACGAACCCGAGCCGGGCCGCCCCCCGGGCCGGATCCACCAGGCCCGCCTCGCGGGCCAGGAGCACCGGGGCCAGGATGTCGTCCACTCCTTGGACCATGGAGATGATGTAGGAATCGACCGCCTGGACGCCGTGCTCGTCGATGAGTTCTGCCAGCACCTCGAACAGCTCGGCGGCCTCGTCTTCGGCTGCGCCCCGGGGGGCGATGGGCCGGCCGCCGGACAGGTCGTCTATCAGGAACCGGGTGCGTCCGGCGCGGTCGAGGGAGGCGTAGTCGAGGCCGAGGCGCTCGGTGAGGGCCGCTGCGGCCCGGTGGTGATGGTCGGTGTGCTGGCGGATGTCGAGGGCGGCCAGGTGGAAGCCGACGGCGTCGGCCAGGCCGCGGGTGCGGGCCAGGCGGCCCCGGGCCAACAGCAGGCCGCGGCGGGCGCGCAGGGAGGCGTCGAGGAGGGCCAGGTCGCCGGCCAGCTCCCGGGGGGAGGGATAGGCGAGCGGGCCGCCGTCCCTGGTTTCGGCCAGGCGGCGGCGGACGACCGTCAAAGCCTGCCGGTACGGCTCGTTCCGGCGGCGGGAGTCCAGGCTGTCCCGGCAATCTTCCCGGCGCCGGTCGATGAAGGCGTCTAGTTCTTCGGAGGCCGCCGCCGCGGTCGTGCTCACGCTCAACTCGGCGGCCAAGCCCTCTACCTCGGCGATGAGGATGTCGAGGGCCGCCCGGCGCTGCTGGGCCATGACGGCGCGGGTCATCTCCGGGGTGACGTTGGGGTTGCCGTCCCGGTCGCCGCCCACCCAGGAGCCGAACCTGATCGGACTGCGGCCGGGGTCTGCCTCGCCGCCGACGGCGCGCACCGCGGCGGCGATGTCGTCGAGCAGGGGGGGAAGGGCCTGGCGGATGGTTCGTTCCAGGTAGTGCCGCACGAAGCGGGCCTCGTCGATGGGGGTGGGGCGCTCGGTGCGGATCTCGTCGGTCTGCCAGACGGCCTCGATCAGCTCGTCCACCCGCCGGTCGATGCGGGCCCGGCCGGCGGGGGAGGTGCGGGGGTCGCTGCGGTCGGAGACGGTCTGGGCGATCTCGGCCAGCTTCTCGAGCACGGTGCGGCGGGTGGCCTCGGTGGGATGGGCGGTGAAGACCGGCTTCAACGCCGCCCGGTCGATCAGGGAGGTCACCTCTTCGGCGGGGATTCCGGCCTCCACCAGCGAGGCGAGGGTCTGGGCGAAGCCTTTCTCAGAGGCCGGGTCTTCGAGGCGGCGGTCCTCCACCCGGTGCACCTGCTCGGCGACGTTGGCGAGGTGGAAATAGTGGGTGAAGGCCCTGACCAGCAGCACCGTCTGTTCAGGGTCGACGTCTCGGAGCAGCTCGGTCAGCTCGCGGGACACCCCCGCCTGCGCCGTCCGCAGCCGGCGCGCCAGGATGCGCACCTTCTCCACCGACTCGATCAGCTCCTGCCCGTGCTGGCGCACCAGCGCCTCCCCCAGCTGCTGCCCGAGCCTTCGGATGTCGGCCCGCAGACCGGCGTCCGCCGCTTCCATGCGGTCCACCCCAGATGCGTCAGCAGCCATGCCGCCCGAGTCTGCCACGAGGTAGAAGCTACCCGGCCGCCTCGGGCCCCGCTCTCCTGCCCCGTTGTTGTAACCTGCAAACAGTCCGGCGTCCGTTGTCGGTTTCGGAACATCTGCGTGCTCCCGGCAGAGGTGCGGTCATGTATACCTGGGCTTCGCCCAGCAGTTCGGTTTGGGGATTCCTCTGGTGCGTGAAAAGCTGGCCGAGAACGGCAATCCACCGCCTGAGTTCTCTCTGGAGCAAACCGGTGTAACGGCGACGGTCAGGCCCGCCCTATGAAAACCATTGCTTTCGTCAACAACAGAGGAGGGGCGGCCAAGGCTTTCTTCGTCTATCACCTTGCGCATATGTACGCCGACCAGCAGACGAACGTGTTGGTTGCCGACCTCGACCCGCAGGCCAACCTCACCGGCATGTTCATCGAAGAGCAGCGTCTGGAGAAGTTGTGGGGCGGCAGAGGCGGGCGCACGGTCTACGGGGCGCTCGAGCCGCTCTTGAGCGGAGGGAACGATCTCGCTGCTCCCCGCCTGGAGTATCCGGCGCCCGGCATCGGCCTCCTGGCGGGCGACCTTCGATTGGCAGTCCTCGAAGACGAAGCGGCCGACCGCCGGCCGGGCGGCGCGGACGATGAGCCGCGCGCTCACCGGACGGCGCCGTTCCTCCGGCGCGTGCTGAGGGCGGCCGCGGAAGAAGCCGCGGCCGATCTGGTGCTGATGGAGGTCGGCCCCGGCCTCGGCCCGCTCAATCAGGCCGCGCTCATCGCGTCCGACTACGCGGTGTTCCCGTTGGCGCCGGATCCCTATCATCTGCAAGGTCTGCACAGCCTGGGCAACGCCATGCGCGCCTGGCGGGGGCAGTGGAAGGAGAGGGTTTCCCGCCGCCCGGCGGACGGCGCCGCAATCCCCGATGGGCCGATGAGCCCGGTCGGATATGTGGTCTGCCAACATGCCATCCGCTTCGACCGGCCGGTCGCGTCCTACGCCCGATGGCTGGATCGGATTCCCGGTGTCTACGCCCAGGCGGTATGCGGCCAGCCGTCCCGGGAGGGCCTCACCGTCTCCGACGACCCCGGCTGCATCGGTGTGCTCGGACACTTCCGAAGCCTGATGCACCTGGCGCAGGAAGCCCAAAAGCCTCTGTTCGACCTCAAGCCGGGCGACGGCGTCTTCGGCGGCCACACCCAAGCGGTGATGGACAGCTACCGGGATTTCCGTGAGCTGACCCGCGCCGTCAGCAGACGAACAGCCGCCTGATTCGCTCGTTCAGGCGGCGGCCAGCGCCTCCGCGATCCATGCGTCGACCTGTTCTTGGTTGTCGGCGATCCACTGGCTGACGAGGTCGTCGATGTCCGCCCCGTTCTCGTGTTCGATGATCTGCTGTGTTACGTCTACGATGTTCAGCTTCACTACCTCGAGCAGCTTGGCGGCGGCCGGGTTTTCGTCCAAGAAGTCATGGCGGGCCGACGCCACTATGTCGGCCACCTCCCAGCCGACATGGCAGGCCCCCCTCGCTTCGACGTCGGGGCATGCTTCGCCGCCGATCGGCGCCGTGCCGGGTCTCTGGTCCCACCCTTCTCCGCCTTCGCGCCCCAGCGGGTTCGAATCATCCAGGACCTCTTCGACCGCCAGCCAATACACGTTGTCTCCCGGGCGCATTTGGGCCATGTAGGAGCTCGGAGTCCATATGTAGATGACCATCGGCTCGCCCGCTTCTACCTTGGCGATGGCGTCGGTGACCATGGCTTCGTAGCCGGCCAGCACCTGCCGTATGTTCTCCCAGCCCGAGAAGGCGATCTGGCTCTCTATGACATCGTCGCAGGTCCAGCTCTCCGGGCATCCATAGATGTCGGCGATGCCGTTGCCGGGGTCGATGTCGACCGCGTCGTACGCGGCGAGAGCGGCAGGGTCGTTGTCGAGGTCGTCGAGCGTTGCGATCCCGTACTCATCGGCGAAGGACTTGGTGATCAGGTATCCCTGCAAAGCGCTTCCGGCCAGCAGACCGCCTATTCGTCTGACGTGATCGCCTACCGAGGAGTTGTCCGGCAATCTGGATTCGAGCCAGCTGTTGTGGTTCGGGAACCAGCTGTTGACCCAGAAGTCGGCGTCTCCTTGGGCCATCGCCAGGTAGGCCAGCGACGGTCCCAGCTCGGCGTCGGCCGGGTCGCTCACCTCGTATCCCAGCATCTGCATGAGCCGGCGCACCAGTTCGGCCTGGAAGTAGCCGGTCGGCCAGTTGGCGCGGGCCATCGTCACGCTGACGCCTTCGCCCGGCAATGCCGCAGGTTCTGCCTCTGCCGCGGTTGCCGCCGCCGCGGCGGTCTCGGCGGCCTGCGGGTCTGGGGCAGCGCCGTCTCCGCAGGCCGCAGCCGGCGCCGCGAATGACACCAGAACGAGAAGGAAGTTTCTGCTGAGACCCATGTTCGGCTCTCCGTGCTTCTGATGGAATGCGGCCTGTGAAGGGGCGCAGGAAAAGCCATTCAGCCGAAGGAGGCACCCAGAAGGGCGTCCCCTTCGGCTGAAAGGCGGGCGGCGGGCGCGTCAGGCGGCGGCCATGGCCTCCGCTATCCATCCGTCGACCAGATCCTGGTTGTCGGCGATCCACTGGGTGACGAGGCCGCCGATGGCTGCCCCGTTGTCCTGCTCGACGATCTGGAGCGAGACGTCCACGACGTTCAGCTCCACCACCTCCAACAGCTTTGCGGCGGCCGGGTTCTCGTCCAAGAAGTCGTTGCGGGCCGAAGCCAGGATGTCCGCGGCCACCCAGCCGAGCTGGCAGGTTCCCCGCTCGGCGGCGTCGGGGCACGCATCGGCGCCGATCGCGGCGGTGCCGGGCCGCTGGTCCCATTCTTCGCCGCCCTCGCGGCCGAGGGGGTTCGAGTCGTCCACGACTTCATCGACGCCCACCCAGACCACGTTGTCGCCCGGCCGGAGCTGGGTGATGTAGGAGCTCGGCGTCCATGTGTAGGCGACCATCGGCTCTCCGGCGTTTGCCTTGGCGGCGGCCTCCGCGATCATGGCGTCGTAGCCGGCCAGCACCTGGCTGATGTTCTCCCACTCCGAAAAGGCGATCTGGCTCTCGAGGATGTCGTCGCAGGTCCAGCTCTCCGGGCATCCGTAGATGTCGGCGATGCCGTTGCCGGGGTCGGCGTCGTCGGCGTCGTAGGCGGCGATTGCGTCAGGGTTGCTGTTGAGGTCGTCCAGCGTGTTGATCCCGTACTCCTCGGCGAAGGACTTGGTGATCAGCAAACCTTGAAGTCCTCCGGCCATCATCATGCTGCCTATCGCCGTGACGTGGTCCCCCACCTGGGAGCCGTCCGGCATGTCGGCTTCGAGCCAGCTGTTGTGGCCCGGATACCAGCTGTTTACCCAGAAATCGGCGTCTCCTTGGGCCATCGCCAGGTAGGCCAGCGACGGTCCCAGCTCGGCGTCGGCCGGGTCGCTCACCTCGTATCCCAGCATCTGCATGAGCTGCCGCACCAGCTCGGCTTGGAAGTAGCCGGTCGTCCAGTTGGCGCGGGCCATGGTGACGCTGACGCCCTCACCCGGGAGCATCTCCTCCATCATGGTGGTGGAAGTCGGTTCCGGGGCAGTGGGGGCAGTGGTGGTGATTTGCGCGGCGGTCGTCGCCGTTGTCGTGGTTTCCTCGCTGCTGCTTCCGCAGGCTGCGGCCAGCAGAGCGAACACCGCCAACGCTGCGGTGATCCTATTGCTGTGTTTCATAGGCTGTATCCGTCCTTTCGGTTTGGTCTCGCATAGAGGACCTTAGCCAGGTTTGACCCTGAATCCACCGTCTTTGGTTGGGGTGAGGGTGGTTTGGGGTTTGGTGGGTGATTTCGGGGTGGTTCGGGGGTGTTTCTGGGATGGTTTCGGATGGTTGGGGGATGGTTCCTGCCGGTTGGGGCCGGTTTCGGGGGGTCATGGACGGCGGCGGGCGGGTAGGGGCGTGTGCAGTTCAGGTCGGGGCGTCCTGAATTCGAAAACCGGAAGAAAGCAGCTGTCTGGGTTCAGGAGAGCATCGGCAGGCTGCGGATGCTGGCCATGGTCCGCTCATAGAGGCGGGCCCAGGGCCACCGGGCGGGCAGGCGGAGCAGAAGACGGCCGCCGTGGTTGACAACCCGCCCAGGAATGCCGAACAGCCGGTTCCTGATGGTGCGGCCCACGGTGAGTTTCCCCGGCGGGATGCCGCTGTGATGCGCTATCCACCGCTGAAAGTTGTGAGCCAGCACAGCACAGGCCAGCCAGGCGGCGTTGGCTGGGAACTTCCCGGACGGGAGACGAGCCAGGCCGTTGTCTTTGAGATCCCGGACGGCGAGCTCCACCGAAGCATGACCGCGGTGGTATCTATCGGCCGCGGCCGCAGACCTGCCGCTGCTGGTTACGAAGGGATGGTAACGCCAGTTGGTCCACAGCTCTCCCTGTTCGGGCTGTTCGGCGGGGCCGGTGCGGCGGACGACCAGCCGCAGCGGAGGCCGCCCCCGGGAGTGGAGGACGGTTTCAGCGACTTGGGCTTGCCCGCCCTCGGGATAGCCGATAGACGTCCAGTCGTCTTCGGGAATCGCTTCGACCGCTGCCCTGACGTTCGCATGCAGGGGAACAGTGATCGACCAACCCACACCGAGGCGGTCCAACGTTTCGACCAGCCGATAGGACCAGAACCCGGCGTCGGCCCGCACGGTGATGGGGCCGGAGGCTCCGGCTCTGCGGACCCGGCGGACGGCCTCGGCGGTGAAATCAACTTGACCCCGCTTGGACCCGCCTCCCCGCAGGCGGGCGGCGACTACTTCGCCGGTGCCGGCCCGGACCGCCAGCAGCGGGTGGTAGCCCCATTGTTTGGTGTGCCCGTAGGCGGCGCCTTGTTTGTTTTTGCCTGACACTTCCCGGATGGTCGAGTCCACATCTATGGTTACCGGCTTGTCTCCTGGACCGTTCCCTTGTTTCCACACCCGCCGCAGCGCCTCGCCCCAGGCTTTGTTCAACTGGCTGACATGACCCCAGGTAAACGCCCGCAGGAACGTACCCAACGTCGAAGGGGCCATCACCAAAAACCCCAGCACCCTCCGGGTTCGGCCCGACCGCAGCCGATCGGCGTGGTCGATGTGCGAACCGCCCGTCAGGATCGACATCACCAACGTCAGGATCTTCCGCCCCGGGTTCGCCCCGCCCGGGCGGCGGCTCATCCGCAGCGTCGCGTCCACCAAGTCTTCCAGGCCCAGACGATCAGCCAGCGTCGAGGCTGTCAGCAGCCCCGCGTCGGCTACCAGCGACTCGTCGTCGAACACCGGTTGCAGCCGGTCGATGTTCTGCGGTACTCTTTTCACAGGAAGTGCCTCCTCGTCCAGGGCCGAAGCCGTTGTTTCTTACAGCTATTATCCCAGGTCAGGGAGGCACTTCCCAGCATTTCCACCCGCAACACCCCCACCCCCATCGGTGGATTCAGGTTGACAAGATCGGTAAGGGGCGGCCCTCATTCCGATCCGTCTGCTGGTTCTCCGGCAGAGCCGCCCGCCGGGCCGCCGGCGGCGGCGCGGGGTTCGCCGTATACCCTGGCGCGCCGGTATTCCTTGAGTACGGTCATAGCCGAAGCAATGATGAATACCCCGCCGATCAGCGCCAGAAACGAACCTATTCCGCTTACGAACTTGGGGTGGCCGGAGCGCACATGGGTGAAAATCCAAGCGAGTGCGATGCCGGCGACGCCGCCTCCGATGCCGGCGGTCGCGGCGCTCCACCGCCATCTCCGCAGCTCACCGGGGCCGAACACCCCAGCCGCGGGAAGACCGGTCAGGACGGCGGCCAGACCCGCCAGCAGAGCCCAGAGGCCGAGCTGGGCGCCGCGGGTGCTGACCCCGTCCGTTTTGACATCCTCGCGGGTGGCCGTGCGCAGCTCCAACACCCTGGCCCCGAGCGCTGCTCTTTCTTCAGAGTTTTCCTGAGCCCGCCGCTCGAGTTCCTCTATCTCGGCTTGAACACTCGGCGTTATCACGGTTTCTCCCCGTTCGTCGAAGCTCCAGACGGAGAAAAGGCCGATCAGCAGAGCAAGAACGGCGGCGCCGATTCCGATCAAACTTCCCGAGCTCACCCCGGACGGCAAGGGGCGGAGGGGCTGGTGATCCGCCGCCCTGGTCCAAAGGACCGCTCCGGCCGCGGCTGCCAGCCCGCCCGCCATCGCGATGTACACCCCGACTCCTTGACCTGGATCCACTGCTCCGGCCACTGCATCGGCGGCGCTCATCGGCCTGGCCAAGAAGTGTGAGGCGGCAACGATCAACGCAGAGAAGGAGGCGATGACCGCCCCGTCGGGGGCCAGCCAGCGCGGCGCCCGGCCCGGCCGGGATGCGCCGGCCGCCGCGGCCGACACTATGAACAACCCGAGCGCCAGCACCGCGATGCCGAACCAGGATCCTCCGGAGGCCGCCAGTCCGTTGAAGACCTGCCCCTCCAGCTCGCCCTCCAGAGAGGCGTCCGCCCATCTGCTCCAGGCGCTCATCTTGCCCGCATTCGATGTCCAGGGGAGGAAGACGGAGGCTATGGCCGTAATACCTCCTATGAGGGTCAGCGCTATGGGAAGGCGCTCTCCGGCGGCGATAGGCGCATAGGTCTCCGGGGTCTCTCGGGGCGCCGCGACCGCCGGAGTTTCTCGATCGGGAATCAGCATCTCGGGGTCTCGCCGATGCTTCCACGCCAACCGGATGCGCTGCAGCAGGTTGCCCCCCGCAGCTCCTTCCCGCTGGGATATCCGGTCGAGGGCCACCGCCAGCAGGAAGAAGGCAAGCCCCCCCGACGCGCCCAGGGCGACGTCTTGGTTGTTGATCGCCCGGAAAAGCAACGATCCGTAACCGCCGGCGCCCATCAGCCCCGCTATTCCGAGCATCGAGATGGCGAGAAGCAGCGTCTGGTTGATTCCGGTCATGATCGCGGGCCGCGCCAGCGGGATCTGAACGTCGAAGAGGACCCTTTTTTCCGAAGCCCCGTAGGCGCGGGCGGCTTCCACTACGTCGGGGGGCACCTGGCGGATTCCGAGGTTGGTGAGGCGGATCAGAGGGGGAAGGGCGAACACCATGGTCACCATGGTGGCCGAGACTTCGCCGATGCTCCAGAACCAGATGAACGGCAGCATGTACACGAACGAATGGACCACCTGCATGGCATCGAGGACGGGTCGGCTCACCTTCCAGATTCCGTCCACCCTCCCGCAGGCGATGCCGATCGGAATACCGATCACCACGCACATCAGCACGGCTACACCGATGAAGCCGAGGGTGTCGGTCGTCGCCCGCCAGTAGCCCCCCCCCATGAGCCCGCAGACCGTTAGGGACACCGCGACGAATGCGGCCACCTTCAGGTTCCGGACCAGCCAGGCGATCAGCGCCAGCGCCAGCACCACCCAAATCCAAGGGACATCTCTCAACAAGTCCCTGACGACTCTGCGGATCAAGAACTCGAAGGGCCATGCAAAGGCGTCCAGCACCTGAGTGATGTTGACCGCAGCCCAATTGATGGCTTGTTCCATCCAGTCGCCGAAGGGAATCCGCCATTGGTCGAGGAAGGTGTTGTCCAGGATGGATGTGTTCCCGCCGTCCTCGGCGTTCCCTTGGGCCAGGACTGCCCCGGCTCGGCCCAGGATGCTCATACGGCAGACCCCTCAGCGGGGGGATCGGGAAGGGCCTTTCCGGCCGCCGCCCGGCGGCGCCCTCCCTCTCCGGCGTCCGTCCTCACTGCCGCGCCGCTTGTCGGTTGCTTGCTCATGCGTCTTCAAGGGTAACGCGCCCGCGCGCCCCCTCATGCGGCGGCGCCTGAAGAGGCGCCGTAGAGGGACAACGGAGAAGGGGCGCCCGCGCGGGGCGCCCCTTCTCCTCTTCGAAGAGGCCGGACGCCTACCCGGCCACGCGGGCGGCGAGCAGCCAGGAGTTGACCAGATCGCGGTTGGACGCGATCCAGGCGTCGGCGTGGGAACGCACGTCGGCTTCGCTGTCTTCGCCGAGGCTGTACCGCACGTTCTGCAGAGCTACGTCCACCGGGCTGATGGTGAACAGCTCGAACAGGGCGGCGGCGGCCGGGTTGGCGGCCAGGAAGTCGTTGTTGGCGACCACTCGAATGTCGGCGGCGTCCCAGCCCAGGTTGCACGGAGCAGCCGAGCACTGGCCTTCACCGAGGATGGAGGGTCCTTCCACTTGGGTGGGGGAGACCGATTCATCGGAGGTGGAGAGCCAGACGGCGTTGTCGCCGGGCCGCAGGTCGCCGACGTAGGCGCTGGGCGCCCAGGTGTAGACCAGGTAGGCCTTGCCGGCTTGGTCGCGGCTGATGGCGTCGGCGATCAGAGCGTCGTAGGAACCCACCGGCACCTGCTCGACGTTCGTCCAGCCGGCGTTGGCGATCCACGAGTTGATGTTGTCGTGGCACCCCCATCCTTCGGGGCATCCCAGGATCTGGATGATCCCGTCGTTGGGAGTGCTGTCATCGGCGTCGTAGAGGGCGCTCAGCTCCGAGTCGTTGAGGATCTGGTCGAGGGTGGCGATGCCGTGCTCGTCGGCCAGGCTCTTGTTGGTCAGGATGCCTTGCAGACCTCCGGTGCGCATCTCGAACCCGACGGTGGTTACGTGGTCGCTGACCAGGGATCCGTCGGGCATGGGGCCGGCCACGAAGCTGTTGTGGTTGGGGAACCAGCCGTTGACCCAGAAGTCGAACTCGCCGTTGGCCATCGCCACGTAGGCGTTGGACGGGGCCAGTTCCAAGTCGGACGGGTCGCTTACTTCGTAGCCGAGCTCTCCGAGCAGGGCGGCGTAGATGGCGGCCTGCATGTAGCCGGTGGACCAATTGGCCCGCGCCATCGTAACGCTCGCGCCCGCGCCCGGAGTCGGATTCGGCGGCACTTGGGCCACCGCCAGCCATTCGTCGACGGTGGAGCGGTTTTGCTCGATCCAGGCGGCGGCATGGGCGCGCACGTTCTCCTCGCTGTCTTCGCCGAGGCTGTACCGCACGTTCTGCAGAGCTACGTCCACCGGGCTGATGGTGAACAGCTCGAACAGGCGGGCGGCCACGGGGTTGGCGGCCAGGAAGTCGTTGTTGGCGACCACCCGAATGTCGGCGGCGTCCCAGCCCAGGTTGCACGGAGCAGCCGAACACTGCCCCGGCCCCAGGACGGAGGGTCCTTCCACTTGGGTGGGGGAGACCGATTCATCGGAGGTGGAGAGCCAGACGGCGTTGTCGCCGGGCCGCAGGTCGCCGACGTAGGCGCTGGGCGCCCAGGTGTAGACCAGGTAGGCCTTGCCGGCTTGGTCGCGGCTGATGGCGTCGGCGATCAGAGCGTCGTAGGAACCCACCGGCACCTGCTCGACGTTCGTCCAGCCGGCGTTGGCGATCCACGAGTTGATGTTGTCGTGGCACCCCCATCCTTCGGGGCATCCCAGGATCTGGATGATCCCGTCGTTGGGAGTGCTGTCATCGGCGTCGTAGAGGGCGCTCAGCTCCGAGTCGTTGAGGATCTGGTCGAGGGTGGCGATGCCGTGCTCGTCGGCCAGGCTCTTGTTGGTCAGGATGCCTTGCAGACCTCCGGTGCGCATCTCGAACCCGACGGTGGTTACGTGGTCGCTGACCAGGGATCCGTCGGGCATGGGGCCGGCCACGAAGCTGTTGTGGTTGGGGAACCAGCCGTTGACCCAGAAGTCGAACTCGCCGTTGGCCATCGCCACGTAGGCGTTGGACGGGGCCAGTTCCAAGTCGGACGGGTCGCTTACTTCGTAGCCGAGCTCTCCGAGCAGGGCGGCGTAGATGGCGGCCTGCATGTAGCCGGTGGACCAATTGGCCCGCGCCATCGTCACCGTGATGCCGTCGCCGGGGCGGGCGGCGGCCGCCGCCATGGCTGCTTCGGCCTCCAACCTGGCCGCCTCCGCGGCTGCTTCGGCTTCCTCCAAGGCCGCTTGGGCTTCCGCGGCCGCCGTTGCGGCTGCTTCGGCTTGGGCCACGACTCTTTCCAGATCGGCTTGGGCCGCCTCGTCGCCGGCCGCGGCCGCCGCTTCGGCTTCCTCCAAGGCGTTCAAGGCTGTTTCCAGCGCGGCCTGGGCCGCTTCCAGATCGGCGCGGGCCTCCTCGGCGGCGCTGGTGTCCATGACCGTGACCGTAACGGTGGCCGGCGGAGCGGTCGTAGCCGGGGTGTCCGCGGACTCGCCGCAGGCCGCCGCCAGCAACCCCAGCACCGCCAGCGCCGCGATCGTGGTTCTAGTTCTTCTCGTCATCGGAATCGACCTCCTTCTCCTTGCCCTTTATCAATAAGGGTTGTCCAGCTGGGCGCCCTGACAACCCTAAGCCTGTTGCGGTCTTTCCGTCACCATGGATGGGGCGGCCCCGTCCTTCGGGTTTGGATCGTCCTCATACACTTTCGCCCGGCGGAACTCCCTTATCACCCCGCGAGCGGACAGGAAGAGGAAGAATCCGGCCATCAGGCAGATGAAAGCCCCCGGCCCGCTCGAGTAGTTGTCGTCGTACACCCGCACCAGCGAGGCGATCCATCCGCCCGCCGTCAGCATGACCCCCGCCCCGAGGGCGGCGGCCGCCAAGCTCCAACGCCAGCGCCTCCTCTCGCCCCCGCCGAACACCCCCGCCGCCGGCAGGGTGGCCAGGAGCCCCGCGATCCCCAGGCCCAGCGCCAGATACCCGAACCGGGTTCCCCCGGCGGTGAAGCCGTTGGTTTGCACGTCCTTCTGCCGTCTGACCGCCTCTGTCCCGATGGTGACGGCTTCGGCGGCGGTTCCTTGCTGGTCTCCCTGGCTTTCCTGGAGCTGGGTGAGCCCGGCCAGTGTCTCCTCGGCAGCGGCCCGCCCGTCCACGGACCAGGACGACAGGCCGGCCGCCGCCAGCATCCCGACGATGGCCGCCGCCGCCGCGATGCGGACCACCGAGACGCGGTCCGCCAAAGGGCGGGCGGGGCTGTACGGGGCGTTCTTGATCCATACGGCCGACCCCGCGATGCAGACCGCCCCGCCGGCCAGCGCCGCCCACGCTCCGGCCCCGTCGGTGTAGGCCGCCGCGCCGGCGGCGGGTTCCAGCCACAGGTAGGCCCCGGCCGCCGCCGCCAATCCCGCCGAGGCGAGGAAGGCCCCGTCGGCCCCGAACCAGCGGGGGCCCCGGCCCGGCCTGAGGAGGGTCGTGAGGGCGGCGCCCAAGACCACGAGGGCCAGCCCCAGCACCGCGATGCCGTAGAAGCTGCCCCCCTCGGCGGCCAAGCCTCCGAAGGACCGCCCGGCCAGGTCCAAGTCCTCTCGCCGGACGTATCCCGATACCAAGCCCGATTCCCGCCCCCACGGCAGGAAAACCGAGGCCAGGGCGAGCGCCCCTCCGGCCAGGGCGGTGACCGCCCCCGCCCGTTCCGCCTTGCCCGCCGGGGCCAGAACGCCGTCCTGCTTTTCCCTTTCTTCTTCCTCCGCTTCGGCTTTGTCGGCTTCGATCTGCTCTAAGAGGGCTTCGGGGTCGCGCCGGTGCACCCAACTGCGGCGGATGCGGGCGAACAGGCCGATCCGCCCGGCTTCGGTCTGGGAGATGCGGTCCAGCACCACCGCCACGATGAACAGAGCCAGCCCCGCCGAGGCCGACAGGGGGGTGTTGAGGTTGGCGAGCGCCCTGAACACCAAGAGGCCCAGCCCGGCGGCGCCCATGATGGCGGCGACCCCCAGCATGGAGATGGACAGCAACAGGGTTTGGTTGAGGCCGGTCATGATGGCGGGGCGGGCCAAGGGCAGCTGAACGTCGAACAGCACCCGCCACTCCGAAGCCCCGTAGGCGCGGCTGGCCTCCACCACGTCGGCGGGCACTTGGCGGATCCCCAGGTTGGTGAGGCGGATCAGAGGGGGGATCGAGAACACCATGATCACCATGGTGGCCGCCTCCGATCCGAGGCCGAAGAAGAAGATGACCGGAATCAGGTACACGAAGGCGTGCACCACCTGCATGGCGTCCAAGGCGGGCCGCACCGCCCGCCACACCCCGTCGAAGCGGCCGCACAGCACCCCCACAGGGATGCCGATGATGGCGCACATGACCACCGACACCACGATCAGGCCGATGGTGATGGCGGTCTCCTCCCAGAACTCGTTGCCCAGCAGCCCGCATCCGGCCAGCACCAACGACAGGCCTATCCCCACCCGCAGGTTGCGGGTAACCGACGCCACCACCAGCACCACGCCGCACACCAGCACCCAGGACATGTCGGTGAGCTCCCACCAGGGGTGGTATTCGGGTCCGACCACGAAGTTGCGGTACAGCAGTGAGAACGGCCATTTGATGACGTCGAGCACCGTTCGGAGGTTGGCGACGATCCACGACAACATGATGTTGATCCACTCCCCGAAGGGGATCTCCCAGTTGTCGAGGACCGAGTTGTCCCAGAAGGGAACGGACTCCTCTGCGGGGGCGGCCTGGGCGGGCCAGATCATGGGCGGTCCCCGCTCATAGGTAGGTCTGCCGCTCGAAACCGTCGATCAGCTGCTCCACCCGCCCCATCTCCTCCATGATGGCGCGCGGGTCGAGGTTGCCCGCCAGCCGGCCCTCGCCGTCCACCACTGCGATGGGCAGCCCCCGCCCCGCCGCTGCGTACACGCTGTTGAGGGTGGCGGCGGGCGCCGCCGTGTCGAAGTCGGAACGGAGCGCTCCCGTCAGGTTCGCGGCTCCTTCCACCATGGCCTTCATCGCGGCCGAGGCGGTCAGCAGTCCGGTGGGCCGGCCCTCAGGATCGCATACGAAGGCCCCGGTCCGGCCGCCCAGCATCTCCAACCCCCGGGCGGGCGGCAGGGCGGGGTCGATCGGATCGGGCGGGGTCATGACCTCGCAGCATTCGATCACCCGCCCTTGGTCGACGTCTTGGACGAACTCGGCCACATAGGCGGTGGCCGGCTCGGTGAGGATCTCTTCCGGGGTGCCGATCTGCACCACCGCCCCGTCCTTCATGATGCATACCCGGTCGCCGATGCGCAGGGCTTCGTTGAGGTCGTGGGTGATGAACAGGATGGTCTTGTGGAGATCGTTCTGGATATCCATCAGCTCGTCCTGCATCTGGCGCCGGATGAGGGGGTCGAGGGCCGAGAAGGCTTCGTCCATCAGCAGGATGTCGGGATCCGAGGCCAGCGCCCGGGCCAGCCCCACCCGCTGCTGCATGCCGCCCGACAGTTCGCGGGGCAGGCTGCGGGCGTAGGGCTGGAGGCCCACCAAGGCCAAGGCTTTCATGGAGGCTTCGTCCCGTTCCTCTTTGTTCACGCCTTGGACCTTTAGGCCGTAACCCACGTTGTAGATCACGTTGCGGTGCGGGAACAGGGCGAAATGCTGGAACACCATGCCCATCTTCTCCCGGCGGAAGGCTTGGAGTTGGGCCCCTTCGAGCTGCTGGACGTCGGTCCCGTCCACCCACACCTGTCCGGCGGTGGCCTCGAAGAGTTTGTTGACGGTGCGGAGGACCGTCGACTTGCCGGAACCGGAGAGGCCCATGACCACGAAGATCTCCCCCCGAGGCACCGAGAACGACACGTCGCTCACCCCCACCACGTGGCCAGACTGGCGGAGCACCTCGTCTTTGCCAACCCCGGCCTTGACCAAGTCGAAGGCCCGCCCCTGCGGCTGGGGTCCGAAGATCTTGTAGACGCTCTCGAGCCGGATCAGTTCGTTGCCGTTCTCGCTCACACGCGTCCTTTCTTTTTCCCAAGGGTCTTGCGCGCCGCCGGGGAAGGGCAACGCGGGCCGCTCCCTCCTGCGACTCTAGTAGGCGCGCGCCCGCCGCGCGGCCCCGAATAGGAATTTGTTCTACGATGCGGAACAGTTCCGCATCGTGGTACAGTATAGAGGCGGGTCTGGCCCGCAAGTCCAGCCTGGCGGCCCCGTCTCGAGTTGAGTAGCTAGGAGTTCTCGACCAATGAGCGCCCAACCCGGTTTCCCCTCGGATCTCGAGATCGCTCAGGCGGCGTCCCCCAGGCCGATCGCCGAGATCGCCGAGTCCATCGGCGTCCTTCCGGAGGAGCTGATCCCCTACGGAGGGGGCAAGGCCAAGGTGCACCTCGACATCCTCCGCCGGATCGGCGGCCGCCCCCCGGGCAAGTACATCGACGTGACCGCCGTTACCCCCACCCCGCTGGGGGAGGGCAAGACCACCACCACCGTCGGCCTGGTGCAGGGCCTCGGCGCGCTCGGGCGCAAGGCCGCCGCCGCCATCCGCCAGCCGTCGATGGGGCCCACCTTCGGCATCAAGGGCGGGGCGGCGGGGGGCGGCTACAGCCAGGTCGTTCCCATGGAGGAGTTCAACCTCCACCTCACCGGCGATATGCACGCCTTGGGCGCCGCCCACAACCTGGCGGCGGCCGCCCTCGACGCCCGCTGGTACCACGAGCAGCGGATGAGCGACGAGGCGCTGGAGGCTTTGGGCCTGGAACGCCTCGACATAGACATGTTCCGCACCCAGTGGCGGCGGGTGGTGGACGTCAACGACCGGGCGCTCCGCAACGTGGTGATCGGGCTGGGCGGCCGCCTGGACGGACGCCCCCGCGAGACCGGCTACGACATCACGGTGGCCTCCGAGCTGATGGCCATCCTGGCGCTGGCCGACGGGGGGGATTACGCCTCGGCCCTGCGCGACCTGCGCCGCCGCTGCGCCCGCGTGGTGGTGGGCGCCGACGGAACGGGCCGCCCCCTCACCCTCGAGGACCTGGGGGCGGCGGGGGCGGTCACCGTGTTGATGAAGGATACCCTCCACCCCAACCTGATGCAGACCCTGGAAGGGCAGGCCGCCTTCGTGCATGCCGGGCCGTTCGCCAACATCGCCCACGGCAACTCCTCCATCCTGGCCGACCGGGTGGCCCTCCACCTGAGCGACTATGTGGTTACCGAATCCGGATTCGGGGCCGACATGGGGGCCGAGAAGTTCTTCCACATCAAGTGCCGCACCTCGGGGCTGGCGCCCGACGCGGTGGTGCTGGTGGCCACCGTCCGGGCGTTGAAGACCCACGGCGGGGGGCCCAGGGTGGTGCCGGGGCGGCCGCTCGACCCGGCCTACACCAGCGAGAACCTGCCGCTCCTGCGGGCCGGCCTCGACAACCTGGCCGCCCACATCGAGATGGTCCGCCGGTTCGGGATGCCGGTGGTGGCGGCCGTCAACGTCTTCCCCTCCGACACCCGCCGAGAGATCGAAACCGTCATGGAGGCGGCGCTCGAGGCCGGCGCCGCAGCCGCCGCGCCGTCCTCTCATTGGGCGGACGGCGGCGCCGGGGCGGAGGAGCTGGCCCGGGCGGTGATCGAGGCCTGTGAACAGCCCAACGACTTCCGGTTCCTCTACCCGCTGGAGTGGTCGATAAAGCAGAAGATCGAGGCGGTGGCAACCTCCGTGTACGGCGCGGACGGGGTGGACTACTCCAAACAGGCGGAGGGCCAGATCGCCCGGTTCGAGCGGGACGGATACGGCGGCCTCCCCGTCTGCATGGCCAAGACGCACCTGTCGATCTCCCACGATCCGGCCCTCAAGGGCCGCCCCTCCGGGTACCGGCTCCCGGTGCGCGAGGTGAGGGCGTCGGCGGGGGCCGGCTTCGTCGTGCCGCTGCTGGGGGAGGTGCGCACCATGCCCGGCCTCGGCGCCCGGCCGGCCTACATGAACGTGGACATCGACGAGGACGGCCGGATCACCGGGCTTTTTTAGCGCCGCGTCGGCCAAGTTGGCGGGTATTCCCGTTTGTGGCAATTACGATGGGGCGCGAGGAGGTGAGAATGCCGAAGACGGCGCTCCCCCGTTTGACCACCCCGTACATACGTCGGGGCGGCGGGCTGGAGGAGGCTTCTTGGGACGAGGCGCTGGAGGCGGCCGCGTACGGCCTGGCCGCCCGCCGCGGCAGATCGTACGCGATGCTCTCGTGTTCCAAGGCTTCCAACGAGGTGAACTACCTCGCCCAGAAGTTCGCCCGGGTGGTCATGGGGTCCAACAACATCGATTCCTGCAACCGCACCTGACACGCTCCTTCGGTCGCCGGTCTGGCGTCCATGCTGGGAGCGGGGGGAGGCACCACCTCCTACGAAGAGATCGAGGCGGCGGATGTGATCCTCCTGTGGGGTTCCAACGCCCGCGAGGCGCATCCGATCTTCTTCCACCACCTGATGAAGGGGGTGCGCAAAGGAGCGGCCCTGTATGCGGTGGACCCCAGGCGCACCGCCTCGGCCATGTGGGCGGACGTATGGCTGGGGATCGACGTGGGTTCCGACATCGCCCTGGCCAACGCCGTGGGGCGGGAGATAATCGCCGCCGGCCTCCACAACCGGGAGTTCATCGAGCGGGCCACCTTCGGGTTCGATGTATACGCCAAGCGGATCGAACCCTGGACCCTGGAGCGGGGGGAGGAGGTCACCGGCGTGCCCGCCGAGGTCATCCGCCGCATGGCGCACGACTACGCAACGGCCGGGCGCGCCCAGATCTGCTGGACGCTGGGCATCACCGAGCACCACAACGCCACCGACAACGTGCGGGCGCTGATCGGTCTGGCCCTGCTCACCGGCCATGTGGGCCGTTACGGATCCGGCCTGGTCCCGATTCGGGGCCAGAACAACGTCCAGGGCGGAGGGGACATGGGGGCTCTGCCCGACAAGCTGCCCGGTTTCATCGACGTCGACGACCCGGTGTCCAGGGCGCCCTTCGAGGCGGCGTGGGGCGTTCCTCTCAACCCCAAACGGGGCAAGCACATCTCCCGGATGCTCGAAGCCATGGAACGCAAGGAGATCACAGCCCTCTACGTCATCGGCGAGAACCCCGCCCAGTCGGAGGCGCGCGCCGGGCACGTGCGGGAGTTGCTGTCCAACTTGGAGTTCATGGTGTGCCAGGACATCTTCATGACCAAGACGGCGCAGCTGGCGGACGTGGTGTTCCCGGCCGCCGCCGGGTGGGCCGAAACCGACGGCACGGCGACCAATTCCGAGCGGCGGGTGCAGCTGATGCGCCGGGCGGTCGAGCCGCCGGGGGCCGCCAAGGACGATCTGGACATCATCTCGCTCCTGGCCGAACGCATAAGCGGCGGCTGGGGGCTTCCCTCGGCCGAGGAGGTGTGGGACGAGCTCCGCAGCCTGTCGCCCATCCACGCCGGGATGTCCTACCGGCGGCTCGAGGAGACGGGCGGCCTCCAATGGCCCTGCCCCAACGAGGAACACCCCGGAACGCAGTTTCTGCATGCCCGGCTGTGGAAGGAGGATCCGGTCCGCTCGCCCGCGCCCCTCATACCGATCAGGTGGTCGCCGCCCATCGACCGGCTCGACGGTGACTATCCGATCCGGCTCACCACCGGGCGGCGGCTCGATTCCTTCAACACCGGGGTGCAGTCGCGGGGTTACCGCTCGCCCCTGCGGGTTAGAGGAGCCGTCGATGTGGCGCCCCAGGACGGGGCGGCGCTGGGTTTGTCCGAGGGCGGACTGGTCAGCGTCACCTCGCGGCGGGGGTCGATCGAAGTCCCCGTCTTCTTCGACGCTTCCCTCCGCCCCGGCTTGGCCTTCATGGATGTTCACTCCCCCGACGAGGCCGACGTGAACCTGCTGACCATCGACGATTGGGATCCCAAGTCGGGCACCGCCGAGTTCAAGGCGACCGCGGTCCGCATCGAGCCCGCCGGCGCGGCCGTATAGCGGAGGGGCGTCATCGACCTGCGCCTCATGTCCGCTTCTCCCACGGCCGCCGAGCGGGCGGCGGTGGACGCCCTGTTGGGGCCCCCGCGGTCGGTGTGGGAAGGCGGCGCCCTGCAGGCTTCCGACCACCGGACGGCCTTCGGCGGGTACCGCCGTTCGGTCGAGATGCGGCCGCAGCTGCTCCCGGCCCTGCACGCCGTTCAGGACGAGATCGGCTGGATCAGCAAAGGGGCGCTCAACTACATCTGCCAACGCCTGGGGGCCCCTCCGGCCGAGGCCTACGGGGTGGCGAGCTTCTACGCCCTGCTGTCGCTGGAGGAAGGGCCCCCCCGCCGCGCCCATGTGTGCGACGACATAGCCTGCCGCAGCCTCGGCGGCTTGGAGATGCTGGCCGGGCTGGCGGGGCGCCCCGGCGTCCACCCCAGCCCCTGCCTGGGGCAGTGCGACCGGGGCCCGGCGGTGTTCCTGCAGCGGGCCGGGGAGGAAGACGCAGTCCTGGTGGAGGCCGACGCCGGGCGGGCGGCGGCGGCGCTGGAGGGCGCGGGCATTCCGCCGCCTCGAGTCGCCGTCCCCCAGGGGGGAGATCCTTCCTTGCGGCTGCTGCGGCGGGCGGGGTCGGTCGATCCTTCCTCCCTGGAGGCCTACCGGGAGTCGGGGGGGTGGGAGGCCCTGGCGCGGGCGGTCGAAATCGGCCCGGAAGCGGTGCTGGCCGAGGTGAAGGCCTCCAACCTGCGGGGCCGGGGAGGGGCGGCCTTTCCGATGGGCGTCAAATGGGAGGCGGCGGCCCGACACCCCCAACCCCGCTACCTGATCTGCAACGCCGACGAGTCCGAGCCGGGCACCTTCAAGGACCGGGTGCTGATGGAAGGCGACCCCTTCGCCCTGGTCGAGTCGATGATCATCGCCGGGCTGGCCGTCGGGGCGGAGCTCGGTTACCTCTACGTCCGGGCCGAGTACCCCCTGGCGTTGTCCCGCCTCGCGGAGGCGGTCCGCCAAACGCGGGCGGAGGGTCTGTTGGGGGGGGACGCGGCGGGTTCGGGCCGGGCGTTCGACATCGAGCTCCGGCGGGGCGGCGGCGCCTACATATGCGGGGAGGAGACCGCCCTCATGAACTCCATCGAAGGAAAGCGGGGAGAGCCGCGCAACAAGCCCCCCTTCCCCACCGAGGCCGGCCTGTTCGGGCGCCCCACCGTGGTCAACAACGTGGAGACCCTGGTCAACGTGCTCGACATCGTGCTGGAAGGGGGGGCCGCCTTCGCCCGGATCGGGACCGGGCAATCGACCGGGACCAAGCTCTTCTGCCTGGCGGGGGCGGTTTCCCGGCCGGGGGTGTACGAGGTGGAGTTCGGCGAAACGCTGGGCGGGTTGATCGACCTGGCGGGCGGGGTGTCCGGAACCGGCCGGCTGGGGGCGGTGCTGCTGGGCGGGGCGGCGGGGGTGTTCGCAGGGGAGGACCATCTCGACATGCCCCTGACCTTCGAGGACGCTCCGGCCCGCGGCGCCGTCCTGGGGTCCGGGGTGGTGCTGGTGTACGACGACGCCGCCGACTTCCGGGGCGCCGTCCGCCGGATCGCCCGGTTCTTCCGAGACGAATCCTGCGGCCAGTGCACGCCGTGCCGGGTGGGTACGGTGCGCCAGGAGGAGCTGCTGGCGCGCCGTCTGGGCGGGGGGGCGTTGGAGGAGGAGCTGTTGGACGACATAGCCAGGGTCATGATGGACGCCTCGATCTGCGGCCTGGGGCACACCGCCGCCTCCGCCGTCCGCTCCGCCGTCTCCTTGGGCCTGCTGGAGGACGCCGATGCCTGATGTAACGCTCACCTTGGACGGGGAGGCGGTCAGGGCTGCGGCCGGTTCCACCATCCTCGACGTCTGCCGGGAGGCGGGCAAGGACCAGCCCACCCTGTGCTACCTCGACAACCTCACCCCGGTCAACGCCTGCCGGGTGTGCGTGGTGGAGGTGGAGGGCAGCCGGACGCTGGCGCCGGCCTGCAGCCGCCCGGTGGAGGAGGGGATGGCGGTGGCCACCGACACCGAACGGGTGCGCCATTCGCGCCGGATGGTCTTCGAGTTCCTGGCCTCGTCGGTGGACATGAGCCTGGCGGACGAAGAGACCCGCCGCTGGATGGCCTATTACGGATGCGACCCGGACCGCTACGGCCCCGCCGCCGGGCCGGCCGTCGACCGTGACGGCCGTGCGGCCGGGCATCACCGCATCGGCGGCGGGCAGGAGGCCGAGACCGTGCATCAGCCGGTCAAGGTGGACAACGAGCTCTACGTGCGCGACTACTCCCGCTGCATCCTCTGTTACAAGTGCGTGGAGGCCTGCGGGGAGGACGCCCAGAACACCTTCGCCATCGCCGCCGCCGGGCGGGGTTTCGACGCCCGCATCTCCACCGAGTTCGACGCGGGGCTGACCGACTCGGCCTGCGTTTTCTGCGGCAACTGCATAGGGGTGTGCCCCACCGGCGCCCTGATGTTCCGCAGCGAACACGAGCTGCGGTCGGCCGGAATGTGGGAGGAGGAACGCCAGACCGTTTCCCGCACCGTATGTTCGTACTGCGGGGTGGGATGCAGCCTGGACCTGCATGTCCAGGACAACCGGATCGTCAAGGTGACCTCGCCGATCGATCATTCGGTGACCTCGGGCCACCTGTGCATCAAGGGTCGGTTCGGTTACGAGTACGTCCAAGAAATGGACGACATGCACCTGACCCCCATCGACGAAGTTCTCCGCCGGGCGCGTTCCTCGCCTTCGTAGTCGGGGCCGGCCCCCGCAGGTAATCTCGCACCTATGGCCGCCGCCGCAGAACAGCTCATTCCCCGCCTCTTCTGGATGAAGCTGCGGCCCCTCCGGCGGGCGTCCGAACGGAAGAGCCGGCGGTGATGGTCCGTACGGGGCGGTACGAGCGGCGCTGGGTCAACACGCGGGGCGCGGCGGCCCTGTTCGGGTTGGTGATGATGGTTACCCACTCCTTCGCCAGCGGCCTGACCTTTGCCTTGCTGCCCCGCATCGAGGAGTCCCTGCAGGTGGGGTACGGGGTGCTCGGCCTGGTCCTCTCCATCACGATGGCGGCCTACGCGGCGGGGACGGCCCTGACGGTGAAGCTGCTCGACCTCTGCCCCCCGCGCGGGCTGCTGATCCTCTGCATAGCGGTCTGCGGGTTGGGGAGCCTGGTGCTGTCGGCCTCGTCCGCGGCCTGGCTGCTGGCCCTGTGCACAGGGGTGATAGGCATCTCCGCCGCGGTCAGCTGGTCGGCGCTGTCCTACCTGACCGGCGAGTGCGTAGACCCCAGGTATCAGGGCCAGGTGGTGGTGGCGGGCGGGGTGGCGGCCGGAGTGGGCAAGGGGATCAACGGAGTTCTCATATGGGTGTTGACGGCGCCGGGGGAGTGGAGGGCGGCTTTCGTCGGAACGGCGGTGTTGGCGGTCTGCGCCGTTGCGGTTGCGTTGGCGGTGTTCCGCCGTCCGGTCGGGCCGCCGCTTCCCGCCGCGGAGTCGGAGCGCGGCGCGGCCGGCTTCCGTCTGATCTGGTCGTCGTCGGTGGGTCGGGTGGTGATCCTGGGCAGCCTCATGGTCGGGGTCGGGGGCGTCGTCTTCGCCGCCTACCTGTCCGAGATCGCCCTCGATGATCTGGGGGCCGGCCCCTTGGCGGCGGCGGTTCCCTGGTGGCTGACCTCGGCGGCGGCGGTCATATCGGCCCTGCCGGTGGGGCTGATGGGAGACCGCGGCTCGCCGGTCGGCATCGTGTCGGTCATTGCGGGCGTGTTCACGGCTTCCCTGGTGGTGCTGGCGGTCTGGTGGACGTACCCCGCCCTCATCCTCGCCGCGCTGGGGTTCGGGGTCTTCTATTTTCCGATCTGGGCGAAGTTGTGGCTGGCGGCCCACAAGGGCCTTTCTCCCCCCTTGGCGGTCAGGGCCGTGTCGATCGGGGGGGTCGCCGGGCAGGCGTCGGCGGCGGTGGGCATCGCGGCGGCGGGGGCGTGGATCGAGGCCACCGGCAGCTTCCGCATCACCGCCGCGGTTCAGGCGGTGCTCATCGGCGCCGCCGTGATCTGGTTCCGCCAGGTGCACCTCGCTTCCCGGCGGCTGGGGCCCTTCAGGCAGATGGGCATCCTGCTGGCCGCCCTGTGGATCAGGGCCGTCCACCGCCCCCGCAACCCGAAGGTTCCGCCGCCTCCGGGGTGATCCCCCTCCCCGGCCGTGAAAGGCCGGGCAGATCGAGCTTGGACATGACGGCGTAACGGTAGGTGCTGAGGGCGTTGGTTACATGCCCTATCTCGGCGGCGGCGGCGCGGGCCGATTCATTGCTTATGGGGCGGGCGCGGCCGGCTTTGACGTGGACTTCGGCCGCCCGCTCGAGCAGCAGGAACCAGCCGACCGCTTCTTCGACGGACCGCCCGACCGTGAGGGGGCCGTGGTTGCGCAGCAGGACGGCTTTGGCTTCGCCGAGGGCGGCGGCGATCCGCTTGCCGGTGTCGAAGTCCATCACCTGGACCTCCTCGCCTTCGAAGATCTCGTGGTCCTCGAAGAAGGCGGTTGCTTCCTGGCAGATCATCTGGAACCGCTCGGCCTTCGCCGCCCATGGGGCGGCGTAGGGGGTGTGGGTGTGGGCGGCCGACACCACTTCGGGGCGGGCTTCGTGGATCGGGGCGTGGATGTAGTAGGCGGTCATGTTGATGGGGCCGCCGCCCTCTGCGATTCGCCCGTCCGGGCCGACCAGCACCAGGTCGGACACCGAGGCCCGGTGGAATGGGACGCCGCCGCGGAGCAGCCACATGGCGCCGGTGTGTTCGGGGTCGCGGGCGGTGATGTGCCCGTCGCCGAGGTCTCCCCATCCGAAGGCGCCGAACAGCCGGTAGGCGTCGGCCAAGGTCCGCTTGCGGTGGGCGCGCAGCTCTTCAACAGTGCCGAAGCGGGGTTCTGCCCGGTCGGCCAAGCCCTCGACTCCGTCCGCCGCTCCGTCCGATCCGGGCTCGGACACGACCCGGCCCGGCTCTCAGCTGCGGGAGTGCAGGGCTTCGGTCAGCCGGGGAAGCACCTCGTGCAGGTCGCCCACGACGCCCAGGTCGGCCGCCGAGAAGATCGGCGCTTCGGGGTCCTTGTTGACCGCCACGATCTGCTTGGAGTCCTTCATGCCCACCAGATGCTGCATGGCGCCCGACACCCCGCACGCTATGTATACGTCGGGCTTGACGGTCTTGCCGGTCTGGCCCACCTGTTTGGAGTAGGGCACCCATCCGGCGTCCACGATCGCCCGCGTAGCTCCGGTGGCCGCGCCCAGCGCCGCCGCCGCCTCTTCGATCAGCGAGTAGGCCTCGGCGCTTCCCAGCCCGCGCCCCCCGCTGATGATCACCTTGGCGTCGTCCAGCTGCGGCCCTTCGGCCCGCTCCACGATCTTGTCCACCACCCTGGGCGAGCCGGAATGCCCCGCGTCCGGGAGGGGAACCTCCTCGACCGGCGGCGCCGCCCCCCCGGTTTCTTCCGCGGCGAACGACTTGGGCCGGACCAGCACCAGATGGGGTCCGGGGCCTGTGAAGACGGTCTCCACCAGCTCCGAGCCTCCGAAGATCTCGGAGGTGACCGTACAGCCGCCCTCCAGGGACAGATCCACCGCGCCGGCCACCACCGGACGGTCGATGCGGGCGGCCAACCGGCCCGCGACATCCCGCGAGGTGTAGGTCTGGGCGAACAGCACCGTCTCCGGGGATTCCCGCTCGATCAGCCCGGCCAGGGCCGCCGCCGCGGCGGCGGCGGGAAAGCCGCCGCCCCCGGTGAGGCGGTACACGGCTGCGGCTCCATGGGCCCCCAGGGCGGCGAAGGCCCGGTCGGATCCTTCGCCCAGATAAACGACCGCCGCCTCGCCGCAGGAGGCGGCCTTGGTCAGCACCTCGAGGGCAGGCTCGCCGGGGCCTCCGTCCGTTTCTTCGGCAAAAACCCAGTTGGACATCTACACCACCTTTGCTGCTTCGAGGAACTCGACGATCCGCAGATGGCCTGTTCCGTCGTCTTCCACCACTTCACCCGCCTGCCGCTCAGGGGCGGGCGCCACCGAGGCCACCTCCTGGCCGGGTTCCCCCCCCACCCCCAGGTCGGAGGCGGTCAGCGCCTCGACCGGCTTGTTCTTGGCCGCCATGATGCCCCGGAAGGTCGGATAGCGGGGCTCCACCGCCCCCGCCGTTACGGACAGCACCGCCGGGAGGCCGGACTCCACCACGTCGAATCCCGAGTCGGTCTGGCGCTCGATGCGGAGGGCGTTCCCCTCCAGCTCGACCTTGCGGGCGAAGGTCAGGGCGGGGGCGTCCAGCAGCTCGGCCAGCATCTGAGGCACGATCCCCGTGTAACCGTCGGTCGATTCGACGCCCGCCACCAGCACGTCGAAACCCGTCCGCCGGGCGGCGGCCGCCAGCACCTTGGCGGTGGTGAGGGCGTCGCTTCCCTCCAGGGCGGGGTCGTCCACGATCACCGCCCGGTCGGCCCCCATGGCCAGGGCTTGGCGGATTCCCTGCATGGTGCCGGAGGGGCCCATCGAGATGAGCGTCACCTCCCCGCCGGTCTCCTCGCTCAGCTGGAGGCCCACCTCGATCCCGTAGCGGTCGGTGTCGTCCAGCACCTGTTCGGGGGGCCGCACCAGGCGTTTGGTCTCCGGATCCAACGAGGAGGGCGAGGCCGGATCGGGGATCTGCTTGACGCACACCGCTATCTGCATGGTTGCTTGCTCCTGGGTGGGGTTCCGGTCAGGAACCGGAGTCTACCGGACGGCGGAAGCAACCCTCTTCAACCTATTTCTTCCAGGATGAGCGGCTCGGGGCGGGGCGGACGGCCGGCTATCCGGTAGGCGCCGCCCGCCAGGTCCGCTGCTCCGTCGGCGGTGAGGGGGTCGTTGAAGCGCAGGGCCGCCAGCACATCTCCCTTGCGCACTGCCTCTCCCGTTTTGGCGGACAGGGTGATCCCCGCCCCGTGGTCGATGGAGTCGTCGGCGGTGCGCCGCCCCGCCCCCAGGTGCATGGCCGCCAGGCCGATCTTCCGGGCGTCGATAGCCGTTACCCAGCCGCCCCGGCCGGCCCGCAGCTCCCGGGAATGGACGGCGCCGGGGAGCTTCTCAGGGTGATCGACCACCGAGGGGTCGCCGTCTTGGGCTTCGATCATCTCCGCGAACTTGGCCAGCGCCTCCCCCGATTCGAGGGCGCGCTCCAGGCGGTTCCTTCCGTCCTCGACCCCGGCCAGGTCCAGCATGGCCGCCCCCAGCGCCAGCACCAGCTCCCGGAGATCCGGCGGCCCCTCTCCGCGCAGGACCGCGATCGACTCGGCGATCTCGTTGGCGTTGCCCACCTCCCGGCCCAGCGGCTGGTCCATGTTGGTGAGGAGGGCTCTGGTCTTCACCCCGTTGGCGGTTCCGATCCCCACCATCGTCTCGGCCAGCCGCCGGGCGTCGTCGAGGTTCTCCATGAAGGCCCCGCTCCCCACCTTGACGTCCAGCACCAGGGCGTCCAGCCCCTCGGCCAGCTTCTTCGACATGATCGAGGAGCTGATGAGCGGGATCGACGACACCGTTGCGGTGGTGTCGCGAAGGGCGTAGAGCACCTTGTCGGCCGGAACGATCCGCTCCGACTGGCCTCCCATCGCCGCCCCGCAGCGGACGGCCAGGCCGGCGAACTCCTCGGGGCTGAGGGAAGTGCGGAACCCGGGGATCGACTCCAGCTTGTCGAGAGTGCCCCCGGTGTGGCCCAGCCCCCGCCCGGACATCATCGGCACGGTGACCCCGCACGCCGCCGCCAAGGGGGCGAGGGGGATGCTCACCTTGTCGCCCACTCCTCCGGTGGAGTGCTTGTCGACCCTGGGCAGTCCGCTCTCTACGCGCAGCCGGTCGCCGGAGTCGATCATGGCGGCCGTGAAGCGGGCCAGCTCGGGGCCGGTCATGCCCCGGAAGTAGACCGCCATCAACATGGCGGCCGCCTGGTAGCGGGGGATAGAACCGTTCAACACCCCCGCCAGGAAGGCCCGAATCTCGTCTTCGTTCAGCTCCCCGCCGTCCCGTTTGCGGCGGATCATCTCTCTGGCGCTGCGCATGGTCACCCCTGATTATTCGGGTTACAGCGTCCCGAAGAGCCGGTCGCCCATGTCGCCGAGGCCGGGCCAGATGAAGAAGCGGTCGTCGAGGCGGGCGTCGAGGGCGGCGGTCACCAACCTCACGTCGGGGTGGTCGGCCTTGAGGCGCGCCATCCCTTCCGGCGCCGCCACCACGCACAGGGCGGTTATGTCCTCGGCCCCGGCCGCCTTGGATTCCTCGACCGCCCAGCACAGCGACCCCCCGGTGGCCAGCATCGGCTCCAGCACCAGCACGGTGCGCCCCGCCAGGTCGGGGAACTTCTTGTAGTACTCGACGGGCCGGGCGGTTTCCTCCTCGCGCTCCACTCCGGCGTAGCCGACGGTGGCGTCGGGGACCAGGTCGAGCACCGCATCGATCAGGCCCAGGCCCGCCCGAAGCACCGCCACCGCCGCCACCGGGCGGGCCAGCCGGTATCCGCGGGCCGCCGCCAGGGGGGTCTGCAGCGGGTAATCCTCCATGTCCTTGCGGGCGAGGGCTTCCATCAACAAGACGTAGGCCAGCCGCCGCGTAGCGTTCCGAAACTGTTCGGGGGCGGTGGAAGCATCCCGAAGAACACTCAGATAGTGGCGGCTGAGGGGATGGTCGACGATGATCGTTTCCAAGGGATCTCCTGTTCCTCCGGCGCTGCATCCGCGCTGGCTGGTTCCCTGCCTTCTCCCGCCGGCGGGATGCAGACCGAAGGGTAACCGCCTGCGGCGGCGGATGCCGGTGGCCCGGTTCCGGGGGAAGTGAACGGCCGCCGGCGGTCCGGCGCCTCTGGCGGCGGCGGGCCTCTGGGTTGAAACAGAAGCGCCGCGATGGCGCCTTCGGGTCGGAGCCGGTTTATCGTGGAGCGGAAGGCGCGCCGAGGAGAAAGGGGCCGCACCGGGTGTTCGAGTCGTTGACCAACCGCTTCGAGGGGGTGTTCGACCGGCTGCGGGGCCGGGGCCGCCTCAGCCCGCGGGATGTGGAAGATGCCTTGGGGGAGGTGCGCCGGGCTCTGCTCGAGGCGGACGCGGCGGTGGAGGTGGTGGGGCGTCTGCTGGACCGGATCCGGGCCCGGGCGGTGGGCGCCGAGGTGCTGCGGAGCGTGGCGCCGGGGCATCAGGTGGTGAAGATAGTCCACGAGTGCCTGATCGAGACCCTCGGACGCGAGGCCGTTCCGCTGGCTTCGGGCAAGGCGCCGCCCGCCGTGACCCTGATGGTGGGCCTGCAAGGGTCGGGCAAGACCACTTCGGCGGCCAAGCTGGCGCACCTGCACCAGCGGTCCGGAAAGCGGGTGCTGCTGGCGGCGGCGGATCTGGTCCGGCCGGGGGCGGTGGAACAGCTGCAGCTGCTGGGGGAGCGGGTCGGCGTTCCGGTGTTGGCCGACCCGAGCGGCGGCCCCGTCCAGGTGGTCAGGTCGGCCCTGCGGCGCGCCCGGCGGGAGGGTTTTGACAAGGTGGTGGTGGACACCGCCGGCCGGCTGCAGATCGACCGCGCCCTCATGAAGGAGCTGGCCGCCGTCGCCAAGGCCTCCGACCCCGAGGAGGTGTTGCTGGTGCTCGACGCCATGACCGGTCAGCAGGCCGTCTCCGTTGCGAAGGGATTCTTGGAGCACACCGCCGTGACCGGCGTCATCCTGTCCAAGCTCGACAGCGACGCCAGGGGCGGGGCGGCCATCTCGGTGCGGGAGGCGGCCGGCTGCCCCATCAAGCTGGTGGGGACCGGGGAGCGCCCCGAGGACCTGGAGGTGTTCCACCCCGAGCGCATGGCCTCGCGCATCCTCGGGATGGGGGACATCCTCACCTTGGTCGAAAAGGCGGAGCAGGCCTTCGAGGAGGAACAGGCGATGGAGCTGGCCGACCGGATGCTGAAGGCCGAGTTCACCTTCGACGATTTCCTCGAACAGGTGAAGGGTCTGCGCCGGATGGGGTCTATCGGCGAACTGCTTGGTATGATCCCCGGCGGCGGCCCCGCTTCGGCGGACGCGGAAGGCCTCGACCGGGGTGTCCGCCGCATCGAAGCGATCATCCGCTCGATGACCCCGGCCGAGAGGACCGACCCCAAGGTCATCGACGGCAGCCGCCGGCGCAGGATCGCAGCGGGGTCGGGAACCTCGGTGCAGGATGTATCCGGCCTGTTGCGGCAGTTCGGCCAGATGCGGAACATGATGAAGTCCCTGTCGCAGGGGAATGCTCTGCCGGGCCTCCCCGGAATACCGGGGGCGGGTTTTCCCGGCGGCATGCCCAGGTCGGGCGCCAAGCGGGGCCGCCGGAGGGCCAGGCCGTCCAGCGCCTCCGGCAAGCGGCCCAGGACGCCCAAGAAACTCCAGAAGAAAAAAAGGAAGAGGTGAAACATGGCGGTGAAGATCCGCCTCAAGCGGATGGGGAAGAAGAAGCGGCCCACCTACCGGGTGGTGGTGGCCGACGCCCGCGCGCCCCGTGACGGGCGCATCATCGAGCTGATCGGCCGCTACGACCCGCACCCGGACCCTTCGGTCGTGAAGATCGACAACGAGCGGGCCAAGTATTGGCTCGGCAACGGGGCCCAGCCCACCGACCGGGTGCAGAAGCTGCTCGAGATATCGGGGGCGGTCAAGCGGCCCAAGGTGTCGAGGGCGGGCGTCTATCTGCTCGAAGATGACGAAGAACCGCCCCCGGCGCCCGAGCCGGCCCCCGTTCCGGAAAAGCCTCCGGCCCCGGCGCCGGCGCCGGCGGTTGAGGCAGCGGCGGGGGAGGCCGCCCCGGAAACGCCGGCCGCGGAGGCCGCAGGGAGCGGAGAGGAAGAGGAAGAGGCGGGTGCGGCTTCGGAGGCCGACGCCCCCGGAGACGCCGAGAATCAGGCCGGCGCCGAGGCGCAGGCCCCAGAAGGCGATGCAGACAGCAAAACGGAAGGCGGGTTGTCATGAGCGGAGAAATCGTCGAGCGGGTGGTGAGTTATGTGGTGTCGTCGATCGTCGACGACAAGGAGGCGGTCGAGGTGACCATGATCGACCGGGGCGAGGACGAGGTGGTGGCCGAGGTGCGCACCGCCCCCGGCGAGATGGGCCGGGTGATCGGGCGGGGGGGCCGGGTCGCACGGGCCATCCGCTCGGTGGCGCAGACCGCGGCCGAGGAGGAAGGCCTCACCGCCGGGGTCGAGTTCGTGGATTGACCCAGAGGGCGGCGGCCTGCCCGAGATCATTCACTCCCCGCCCACTGCCTTCGCAACGGGTCAGGGCCGAACACAGCCCCGGTGAGCCGATGACGCGGACGGGCGGGGCGGCTGGAATGACGGCGGTGGGGAGGATCGTTCGTTGCCGCGGGGTCGAAGGCGAAGTGTTGGTGCGGGTCGAATCCGACCAGCCCGACCGGTTCACCCCTCCCGCCGTCTTTCGCGCCGGCGGAGCGGATTCCCTCTTGGTGCTGACCGAGGCCCGCCCCGGCCCCAAGGGGCTCATCGCCCGTTTCGCCGGGGTAACCACCCTGGAGGCCGCCTCCGAGCTGGTGGGCGCCGACCTGCTGATCGAGGCGGACGAACGGGGGCCGCTCCAACCGGACGAGTACTGGCCCGACCAGCTGATCGGACTCGAGGTGCGGATCGGGCAGGAGCGGGCGGGAAGGGTGGAGGACGTGATCCTGGGGCCGCAGGACCGGCTGGCGGTGTCGCTCCGAAGCGGCGCCTCCGCCGAGGTTCCGTTCGTCGCGGCCCTGGTCCCGGAGGTCGATCTGGCCGGAGGCTGGCTGCGCATCGACCCGCCCGCCGGCCTGTTGGACCTGCCGTCTTGACGGGGCCGCATTGATGGGCCATCCCCTTCCCGACCGGGAGCTGGCCGCCGCCTATCTCGACGGCGCCAGGGACGCCGCCCCTTTGTTCGAGCACGCCCGCCGGCTGCGGGACGAAGGGCGGGGGCGCACCGTTACCTTCAGCCCCAAGGTGTTCATTCCGCTCACCACCCTGTGCCGGGACGTCTGCACCTACTGCACCTTCGCCAAACCGCCGGGCGCCGGGGGGGAATACCTGACCCCCGAGGACGCGATGGCGGTCGCCCGGGCGGGGGATGCGGCCGGATGCCGGGAGGCGCTGCTGACCCTGGGGGACCGGCCGGAGGAGCGCTGGCCGCAGGCGCGGAGCTTCCTGGCCTCGCAGGGCTGCGCCACCACCCTCGAGTACACGGCGGCGGTCAGCCGGATGATCGTCGAAGGCACCGGGCTGTTCCCCCACGCCAACCCCGGCTGCATGACCGAAGAGGAGATGGCCGCCCTGCGCCCGTCCAACGCCTCGATGGGGCTGATGCTGGAGAACATCTCGCCCCGCCTGATGGCTCCGGGGATGCCCCATCACAACTGCCCCGACAAGGACCCCGCCCTGCGGATGGCGGTCATCGAGGCCGCCGGCGCCCTCCGCGTCCCCTTCACCACCGGAATACTGGTGGGCATCGGCGAGACCAACTCCGAGATAGTCGACAGCCTGTTCGCCCTGGCCGAAGTGCATGCCCGGCTGGGGCACATCCAGGAGGTGATCGTCCAGAACTTCCGCGCCAAGGCCGACACCAGGATGCGCCGCTCGGCCGAACCTATTCCGGCCTGGTTCGCCCGGGTGGTGGCCGCCGCCCGCTGGATACTCGGCCCGGAGATGAACCTGCAGACGCCGCCCAACCTGACCGAGCGCTACGAGATCTACCTGGACGCCGGCGTCAACGACTGGGGCGGGGTGTCGCCCCTCACCATCGACTGGGTCAACCCGGAGGCGCCTTGGCCGCATCTGGCCGAGCTCCGCGCCCGCACCGAGGCCCGCGGCTTCGAGCTGGCCCCCCGGCTGCCGGTGTACCCCGAGTACATCAGCCGGGAGTGGATAGATCCGGGGTTGTTTGACCGGGTGCGCGAGGCGGCGGACGACCGGGGGTACGCTTCGATGCGTCAACGGGAGGGTGTTCTGTGACCGACGGCGGCCGAGAAATCACATTCTGCCGGATGCGTCCGGCGGGGGCGGTGACCGCAGCCGGGGCGGCCGCCCGCCGGACGGAGGGAACCACCGCGCTGGAGCTCGACCGGGCCGACCCCGATTCGGCGGCGGCCTGCCTGGCCGGGGGAGTCTTGCCGGTCGCGGCCGGGCACACCGGCGCGGGCTTCGCCGCTTGGGCGGTGGAACCGGCCCAAGCCCTGGAGCTGTCGGAGGCGGGCGCGCCCGGGTGGCGGCTGGCGGTGATCCACACCCCGGACCGGGCGGCGGTGGTCGACGCCTTGGCCCGCACGCAGGCGGCCTTCCTGCGCACCGGCCGCAGCCGGGCGGCGGACGCGGCCGGAATATGCAGCCTGCCCGCCGTCGAGGCCCGGGTTTCGGTGTTCGTCGATTCGGCGGCCGAGGCGGCGGCGGCCGTCGAGGCCGGGGCGTCCGACCTCTTGCTGAGGGATTGGGGTACGGAGATGATCGGCGAGCTGCGGGAGGCGCTGGGCGGGCGTCTGGCCGAGCGGACCGCCGCGCCGGGGGGAGTCTCGGTCGACGAGGCGAGGGAATCCCTGTCCGCCCCTCTGTTCAAGGCCTATCTCGACCTGGTGGACGCCTCCGGATACGCCCGCCCCCGCAGCCGGTGGGCGCCGGGGGCGCCGGTCGAGCCGCCCCTCAATCCGCACCGCTTCTCGGCGGCGTGGCCCGACGCCCTCTGGACCGGGGCGAAGCCGCCCCCCGGCCTGGCCGGGGCAACCCCGCCGGTGCGGGCCGTCCTCGAGTCGTCCCTGGAGGGCAGGCCGCCTTCGGTCGAAGAGACGGCCCTGCTGCTGTCGGCCCGGGGCGGAGACGTGGACGCCGCCGCCGCCGCCGCCGACCTCCTGCGGCGGGAGCGGGCGGGGGGCGCCGTCACCTACGTGGTGAACCGCAACATCAACTACACCAACGTGTGCTACTTCCGCTGCGGGTTCTGCGCCTTCTCCAAAGGCCCCCGCAGCCTGAACCTGCGGGGCGACCCCTACCTGATGAGCATCGAGGAGGTGGCCGCCCGCACCGTCGAGGCCGCCGGGCGGGGCGCCGCCGAGGTATGCCTCCAGGGGGGGATACATCCGAGCTTCACGGGGCGCTTCTATGTTGACCTCTTGTCGGCCGTCAAGGAGGCGGCCCCCGGCATCCATGTGCACGGGTTCACCCCGCTGGAGGTCTGGCAGGGCGCCGAGACGCTGGGGATGACGGTCAGGTCCTTCTTGGAGATGCTGAGGGACGCCGGACTGGGAACCCTGCCCGGCACCGCCGCCGAGATCCTCGACGACCGGGTGCGGAAGCATCTGTGCCCCGACAAGATCCGCACCGCCCAATGGGCCGAGGTGATGCTGACCGCCCACGAGCTGGGGCTGCGGTCCACCTCCACCATCATGTTCGGACACATCGACGATCCGCGGTCCTGGGCCAACCATCTGGAGGTCATCCGGGAGATACAGCGGCGCACCGGCGGTTTCACCGAGCTGGTGCCGCTTCCCTTCGTCCACATGGCCGCCCCCATCTACCTGCGGGGGAGGTCGCGGCCCGGCCCCACCTGGGACGAGGTGGTGCTGGTCCACGCCGTTGCCCGCCTGGCCCTCGACGGCCTGATCCCCAACATCCAGGCCTCGTGGGTGAAGCTGGGCCTCGAAGGCGCCGCCCGGCTGCTTGACGCCGGCTGCAACGACCTGGGCGGCACCCTGATGAACGAGACCATCTCCCGGGCGGCCGGCGCCTCCCACGGCCAAGAGGTGACCCCCTCCGATTTCGAGGAGCTGATCACCCGGGCTGGCCGCACCCCCCGGCGGCGCAGCACCCTCTACCGGCTGCTTGACGAGGCCCCTCGACCGGTCGGGCCGCGCTCGTAGGAGGCGGCGGTTGCCGGTCGACATCGGTGTCGTCACCCTGTTCCCGGCCTACTTCGACGGGCCGTTGGGGGTGGGGGCAACCGCCAAGGCGCTGGCGGACGGCGCTCTGCGGGTGGAGATGATCCCGTTGCGGGTCTATGGTGAGGGCCGGCACCGGCAGGTCGACGACGCCCCTTTCGGAGGCGGGGCGGGGATGGTGCTGATGGCCGAACCGCTGGCCCGGGCCGTAGAAGGCCGGGAGGGCGCCCGCCGCATCCTCTTCACCCCGGCCGGCCGCCCCCTCGACCAGGCCGCCCTCGACCGCTGGGCGGGCCTCGGCTCGCTCGTCCTGGTGTGCGGGCGGTACGAGGGGGTGGACGAGCGGTTCGCCGAGCTCTTCATCGACGAGGAGGTCTCCTTGGGCGACTACGTGCTGGCGGGCGGGGAAGCGGCGGCGGCGGCGGTGATCGAGGGGATCGCCCGGCTGCTTCCCGGTGTGCTCGGCAACCCCCGGTCGGCCGAGTCGGAATCCTTCCGGGGCGGCCTGCTCGAGGAACCCCAGTACACGAGGCCGGCCGTCTTCCGGGGCCGCGCCGCCCCCGAGGTGCTGCTGTCCGGCGACCACGCCCGGATCGAAGCTTGGCGGGCCGCCCGGCGCCTGGAACGCACCCGGTCCCGCCGCCCCGACCTGTTGGCCGGCCGGCCGGAGGATCCGCCTCCGCCGGGCTGACCGGGCCGCTGTCATGGGCTGTATTTCATGAAAAGAGCGCCGGCGGGGTAGGATCGGCCCGCCGGCCGGGATGCCCGCCCGGCAGGCCCCGCCCGGCGCCGTTGCTTCGCGCCGTCCAGCGGGCGCATCATCAGAGCGCGATCATGAGGAGACCGCGATGAACCACCTCCAATATATAGAGAGCGCCCATCTCCGCGATGACATCCCCGGCTTCCGCGCCGGTGACAACGTCAAGGTGCATGTCCGGGTGGTCGAGGGGGGCCGCGAGCGCGTCCAGGTATTCGAAGGGGTGGTGATCGCCCGGGACGGAGGCGGGCTTTCGGAGACCTTCACCGTGCGCAAGATCAGCTTCGGCGTGGGGGTGGAGCGGGTCTTCCCGGTGCACGCCCCCATCATCCAGAAGATCGAGGTGACCCGCCGGGGCAAGGTGCGGAGGGCCAAGCTGTACTACATGCGGGGCCGGGTGGGGAAGGCCGCCCGCATCAAGGAGAGGCGCTGACCCTGTGAGCGGGCGGCGGCCCGGCGGTCTTTCTGCGACCGGCGGCGGCCCTTCTTTTTCCGAGACTTCCGGCGCCGCCGAATCCGCAGCCGAATCTTCGGCCGGCGGGGAGGAGCAGGCAGGCGCCTGGCCCCGGTTCCTGCGGGAGCTGCCCGGGGTGCTGGCGCTGTCGGTCGTGCTGGCCGTCCTGCTGAAGACCTTTCTCATCCAGGCGTTCTTCATCCCCTCCCCGTCGATGGTCCCCACCCTGGCGGTAGACGACCGGGTGCTGGTCAGCAAGATCGCCTATAGCTTCGGCGGGCCGCAGCGGGGCGACGTGATCGTGTTCGACTCCCCCTACGTCCCCGACCGCCCGGAGTCGTTCCTGCAGAAGGCGGCGCGCAGCATCAGGGAGGCCTTCGGAGTGCAGACCGCCAGCATCGAGGACCTGATCAAGCGGGTGGTCGCGGTGGGCGGGGACCGCTTGGAGGTGCGCGGCAACCGGTTGTTCGTGAACGGGCTGCCCGTCGACGAGCCCTACCTGGAATCCGGCGCCGCCATGAGGGACGCGCCCCCCTTCTACGTACCCGACGGGCACCTGTGGGTGATGGGGGACAACCGCAACAACAGCCAGGACAGCCGCCGGTTCGGCTCGATCCCCGCCGAGGACGTGGTGGGGCGGGCCTTCGTGCGGATCTGGCCGCCCTCCCGTTGGGCGGGGCTGTAGCGCCCGGCTCCTCGCGCCGGGTCTGTCACAGGCCCCCCGTATCTTGTATGGGAAATGACGCCGCGATGAAGGGGCCGCCCCGCTGACCGCCGGGGGCGCCGCCCGCCGGTTCGGAACGTACGGGAAGGAGAGCAGAATGTCCAAAGCAGAGGCCGCCGCCCGCCGCCGCCTGGGACTCTTCGGAGAGAGGGCGGCCGCCGCCTTCCTGGAGCGCCGCGGGGCAACCATCCTCCGCCGCCGCCTGCGGGCGGGAAAAGGAGAGATCGACCTGCTGGCCCGGGACGAGTCCGGCGTGTTCGCGGTGGAGGTCAAGTCGGGTTCGGCGGGCGGCGGCCACCCGCGCTGGAACTTCTCCGACGAGAAGGCCGCCCGGGTGGTGCGCACAGCCCGGTCCCTGGGGGTGCGCCGGGTCGATCTGGTCACCGTCCTGGCCTCCGAGCAGGGGGTGGCCTTCGAATGGCACCGCCGGGTCGCTTGAGGCGGGGCCGGAGGAGGGCTTTCCGGCAGGCATCCTCTCCGAATATCAAATCCGGGCCGGCCGCCCGGTGCGCCGCCCTTCCTTGTGCCAGCATCCGTGGTGCCAGTGCCGGCGCAGGTCCGGCTCGTCCTCGGGCACTACCACCAGATGGAACCGGCCCTTGGGGATGACGCCCCCGCACCCCGGACACAGGTAGGCCTTGGCCGCGGCCGCCGGCTGGACGGGGCGGACGGTCAGCCGCCCAGGAACGCCCACGCCACCAGGGCCGCCGTCAGGGCGAGCGCCCCCGCCACCAGGAAGATGTCGGCGGCGCGGCGGCGGTGTCTTCGGAACGGATTGAACCCCATGCTCCGGATGCTACCGCGCGTGCGCAGCCGGGCAGCGAGGCCGGCGGGGGAGGGGAGGCGATATTCTGCAACAAGGGTATTGAAAGTTAGTTGAAGTTACTGTATATTGTCATACAGTCGATCTATATTGGTAGGTATGTTTGCAGTAACCAACTCCGTGGCGTTGGTCGGTGTGAAGGCGCGCACCGTCAGCGTGGAGGCGCATGTAGGTGGAGGAGAGAAGGGCAGGCTGAACGTGGTCGGCCTGCCGGACACCGCGGTCAGGGAAGCCAAGGACCGGGTGCTGGCGGCCATGGCCGTGTCGGGATACCGATTCCCGCCGCGGTCGGTGACCGTCAACCTGGCGCCGGCCAACATTCCCAAATCGGGCAGCGCCTACGACTTGCCCATCGCGCTGGCGCTGCTGGCGGCGGCCGGGGAGATCCCGGCGGGGGCGTGCGAGGTGGTGGCCCTGGGGGAGCTGGCGCTGGACGGCAGCGTGCGGGCCGCCCGCGGCGGTCTGGGGGCGGCGGTGGTCGCTTCCCGGATGGGGCTGCCGTGCCTGCTGCCGCCCGGCGCCGCCTCGGAGGCGGGCATCGTGCCCTCCGTCGAGCTGCAGGTGGTCGGGTCGCTGGCCGCGGCCGTATCGGCCGCCCTGGGGGAGGCCCGGTTCCCGGCGCCGCCTCCGCCGCCCGAGTCCGCCGAACCCGGCCTGCCGGACATGGCCGAGGTGCGGGGCCAGCCCTTGGCCAAACTGGCCATGGAGGCGGCCGCCGCCGGAGGTCATCACATGCTCATGAACGGCCCCCCCGGTTCGGGCAAGACCATGCTGGCCAGGTGCATGCCGGGGCTGCTGCCGGAGCTGGACGAGAAGGACGCCCTGGAGGTGGCGCAGGTGTGGTCGTCGGCGGGGCGGTCCCGGCGGCGGCTGTCCCGGCCCCCGATGCGCTCTCCGCATCACACGGCCACCACCGCCGCCGTCATCGGCGGAGGATCGGGGGTGCCGGTGCCGGGCGAGATGAGCATGGCGCACCGGGGGGTCCTGTTCCTGGACGAGCTGGGCGAGTTCCCGCCGCACCTGCTGAACGCCCTGCGCCAGCCGCTCGAGGAGGGCAAGGTAACCATCGCCCGCAAGGGAATCTCGGTGACCTTTCCGGCCGCGGTCCAGCTGGTGGCGGCCACCAACCCCTGTCCGTGCGGGTTCGATAAGGACAACCGGCAGGTCTGCAAATGCACCGACCAGTCCAAGGCGCGCTACAAGCGCCGGCTGTCGGGGCCTCTGCTGGACCGGTTCGATATCCGGTTGCGGGTCGACCCGGTCGACCCCGACGCCCTGATGGGGCCGCCGGAGGAGCCCAGCGCCCGGGTGTCCGCCCGGGTGTCGGCCGCCCGGGAGGCCCAGCGCCGCCGGGGCCGCCGCAACCGCGACCTCCGCCGCCGCGAGCTCGACCAGATGGACATCTCCGATGCAGCCGTGAAGGCGATCGAGGGCGCCCTCCGGCACGGGACCCTCACCGGACGCGGGTTCGACAAGGTGAGGCGGCTGGCCCGGACCCTCGCCGATCTGGCGGGTTCGGAGAAGGTGGAGGAAGGGCACGCCCTGCAGGCCTTGGTGCTGCGGGGCGATGCTCCGGACAAGAAAAAGGAGGGCCGCCGTGGAGGTTGAGGCGGGGGAAGGCCGCGCCCGGGCAGAGAACGGCGGGGAAGCCGCCGATGCCTGGATCAGGCTCGCCCATCTGGCGATGCACCCCGACCGCCTGCGCGGCCTGCTGGAGCAGAAGCCTCCGGCGGCGGTGCTGAGGGCGGTCGAGCGGGGCAAGGTGTCTGTGCCCGCCGCCGCCCGCCGGGAGGCGGCCGTACCGGCGTCGGTGCGGCGGGAAATGCTCGGCGCGGCCGGGATCGACTTCCTGCTCCGCAGCAGCCCGCGGTATCCCGAACGGCTGCGCGACCTGCCCGACGCCCCTCCCTTCCTGTTCCAGCGGGGGGCCGACTTCGGCGGCCGGCCGGCGGTGGCCGTGGTGGGCACGAGGTCATGCACCGGCTACGGCCGGCGGCTGGCGGAATGCTACGGCCGGGAGCTTTCCCGGGCGGGCTGGGCGGTGGTGAGCGGGCTGGCCCGCGGCATCGACGGCGCCGCCCACCGCGGCTCGCTGCTCGGCCCCACCCCGGGGGCGGCGGTGCTGGGCTCCGGGGTGGACTGCTGGTACCCGCGCCGCCACGAGCAGCTGGGGGAGAGGCTGCTCGAAGCGGGCGGAACGGTTTGGAGCGAGGCGCCTCCGGGCACTCCCCCCCTGGGGTGGCGCTTCCCTCCCCGCAACCGGATCATCTCCGGCGTTTCCCAGGCGGTGGTGGTGGTCGAGGCCGGGCAGCGCGGCGGCGCCCTGATAACCGCCCGCACCGCCCTGGAACAGGGCCGGGACGTGTTCGCCGCGCCCGGGGACGTGGGCAGGGCCAGCTCGGTGGGCGCCAACCTGCTGATCCGCGACGGCGCCTTCCCGGTGCTGGAGGCCGGCGACTTGGTGGAATGCCTGGAGACGGCCTTCGGGCCGCCGGCGCCCCCCGCCTCTGCAGGGCCGCCGGACGAGGGGGCTGGGCCGGGGGCCGCCATTCCCGATACTGGCGTGCCGGTGGCCGAGTTCCTGGCCGGGCTGGGACCCGATCCGGCGGCCGCCATCGCCGAGCTGGGGCGGCTGGTGTCGCAGGGGGAGGCGGTGATGGAAGGAGGCATGGTGCTGGCCCGCAGAAGCCTCTGATCCAGCCCCGGCGAATATCCGGCGGCGAAAGGGCGGGGCTCGGCCGCCGCTACCCTTGGTCCCATGTTGCTCACCGTCTTGGGATCCAGCGGCGGCTACCCGGCCGCAGGGCGGCCCGCCTCCGGATACCTGGTGTCGGCCGGAGAGGCCGTTCTCTGGATGGACGCCGGGCCGGGCACCTTCATGGCCCTGTGCGGGGAGATGGACCCCGGCGAGATCTCGGGGGTCTTTCTCTCCCACCGCCACCCCGATCACTGCGCGGATATCTTCGCCCTCTACCACGCCCTCGCCTACAGTCCGGACGGCCGCGCCGGCAAGGTCAGGCCGATCCCGGTGCTGTGCCCGGAGGATCTGGCCGAGGCGTTGGAACGGTTCGTGGACGGTTCCCCCTCCTGGCGGGCGGTTTTCGACGTCGCGCCCCTGTCCGACGGCGGAGCGGCCTCGGTCGGGCCGCTGCGGATCTCGGCGGCCCGCACCAACCACCCGCCGCCCACCCTCTCGGCCCGCATCGAGGCGGACGGAAAAGTCCTCACCTACACCGCCGACACCGGCCCCAGCGCGGCCCTCGAAGCCCATGCGGCCGGCTCGGACCTGCTGCTGGCCGAGGCCACCCGAGCAGCGGGGGACGGAGACCCCGACCCCTACGCCTACCACATGACCGGTTCCGAGGCGGGCGCCATGGCGTCCCGGGCGGGCGTCCGGCGCTTGATGCTCACCCACATCGCCCCTTACGTCGACCCGGAACAGTCGGTGATGGACGCCGAAGCCGAGTTCGGCGGCGAGGTTTCCGTGGCGGCGCCGGGCGTCCGGGCAACGGTATGAGGCGGGGATCCCGCCCGGGAAGGAATGGATCATGAGCCGCAGACGAGACCGCTCCGCCCGCCGGTTGAGGCCGGTCCGCTTCGTCTCGGGGTACACCGAGATGACCCCCGGGTCGGTGTTGATCGAGATGGGCCGCACGGTGGTGCTGGCCACCGCCTCCTTCAGCGATTCGGTGCCGAGGTGGATGCGGAAGTCGGGCTCGGGCTGGGTGAACGCCGAATACAACATGTTGCCGGGCTCGTCGGAACGGCGGATTCGCCGCGACCAGTACACGGGCGGCCGCTCCAAGGAGATCTCCCGGATGATCGGGCGGTCCCTCCGCTCGGTGGTCCATCTGAAGCAGATGGGGGAGATGATGGTGAACGTGGACTGCGACGTGATCCAGGCCGACGGCGGCACCCGCACCGCCGCGGTCAACGCCGCCTGGGCGGCGGTCAACGAAGCCTTCGAATGGGCGGCGGGCGAGGGCAAGATCGAGGCCAACCCGATCCTCGACCGGGTAACCGCCGTCTCCGTGGGGCTCGTGAACGGCGAGGCGCTGCTCGACTTGGACTACCGCGACGACAAGGCCGCCTCGGTCGACCTGAACGTGGTGATGACCGGGCGGGGGCTGCTGGTGGAGGTGCAGGGGACGGCCGAGGGGCTGCCCTTCAGCCGCTCGGAGCTGGATGAGCTGCTCGATCTGGCCGGGGAGGGGATCGGACAGCTGGGCGAGATGCAGGCGGAGCTGGCCGCCCGATGACCCGGCCCCTCATCGCCCGGGCGGTGGCGGCTTCCAAGAACCCGGACAAGATCGCCGAAATGGAAGCCGTCCTGGCGGCGGCGGGGGTGGTGGGGGAGATGGTGCGGGGCCTCGAATGGCCCGACGTGGTCGAAGACGCCCCCACCCTGGAGGGCAACGCCCTTCTCAAGGCGCGCCGGGCGGCCGAGGCCACCGGCTTGGCGGCCGTCGCCGACGACACCGGCTTGGAAGTAGAGGCCCTCGGCGGCGCCCCCGGCGTCCGCACCGCCCGCTTCGCCGGGGAGGGCGCTTCCTATGAATCCAACATGGCCGCCCTGCTGGAGGCGCTGGAGGGGGTGTCGGAGCGGTCGGCCCGTTTCCGCACTGCGGCGGTTGCGGTGCTCCCGGACGGGAGGGAGATCGCGGCCGAAGGGGTGCTGGAGGGCCGGATCACCGTCCACCCCCGGGGGGATGCCGGGTTCGGCTACGACCCCGTGTTCGAGTCGGGGGGCCGCACCCTCGCCGAGATGACCCCTGAGGAGAAGAACCGCATCAGCCACCGCAGCCGGGCCGTCCGCGCCCTCGCTGACGCCCTCGCCGCCCTCTGAGCGCCGCCCCCCGGTTGCCCGAACCTTCCGATTGGGGTACACTGCCATCGGGTCGCTAGCTCAATTTGGCAGAGCATCGGACTCTTAATCCGCAGGTTCCGGGTTCGAGTCCCGGGCGACCCACCAGTTGCCGGCCCCTTGCATTCGAATCGAACGGGGGTCGATCTCGGGGACCGGCCGTAGGAGGTGCCCTGTCTGTGAGCGTTGTCATGCTGTCTCGCGAGATGTACGACGTTGCGGAGGCGGCGCGGTTGCTCCGTGTGCCCAGGGAAACACTGCTGAGGTGGTTGGACGGCCGGGGCCGTTATGAGCCTGTCATCAGACCGGCGCCGACCGGTTCCAGGAATGTGACCTGGGGGGAGTTCGTGGAGGCCGGTTTTCTGTGCGAGTACCGCCAGAGGCGCAGACTCCAACTCTTGCGGCCCGTCGTTGCCCGTCTTCGCCAAGAGTTCGACGTCATGCATCCATTCGCTGCGCTACGGCCCTTCGTCGGGCCGGGCAGGAATTCGACCCTGAAGATGCAGCAAGAGGAGGGTCTGCCCGATGAGCTGGCTGTAATCTACGAAATAACCTCTGGTCAGCTCGTTTTAGCTCCTGCAGCTGCGAGATTCTTGGAGAGAGCGGATTTCGCCGCCGTAGAACCGAGAGCAGCGCTGCGCCTGTTTCCTGCGGGCAAGCATTCTCCGGTGGTGATCGACCCAGAATATTCCTTCGGTTCTCCCACGGTGAAGGGAATCCGCACCGAGGTGATAGCCGAATTGGTGGAAGCAGGCGAAACGATCGATGAGTTGGCGCATGATTATTCTCTGAGCAGAGCAGATATAGAGGCGGCCGTTTCTTATGAACGGCGGCTCGCAGCCTGACACCGTCTGCCAACGCGGGCGGTTCCGGCCGGAACAGAAGAAGACCGCATCAGGGGAAATGGTCGGGCTGGTCGGATTCGAACCGACGACCTCCTGCTCCCAAAGCAGGCGCGCTGCCAAGCTGCGCCACAGCCCGGTGGGTTGCCCATTATAGGGCAGGCGGCGGCGCACGGAGCCAAAAGACCCGTAAAACCCGTAAAACCCCTCGGCATCTCCTATGATGCCGCGCCTGTATGGAACTTTGCCTGCACCAGCTCACGACCGCTTCCGCATGAGGCGCCTTCTGGCGGCGGCGGCCTCGGCCTTCGTGCTGCTGACGACCTGTTCTTCCGCTCCCTCGCCGCCGCCGGCCAGCGGCTCCGCCGAAGCAGAGGCGCCCTCTCCGGACCGCGCCGCCGAGGGCGGGGACCGGGCCGGTCCGAACGACGGGGCGGAAGAGGGCGCCCGGTTGACCGCCTCCGGCACCGCGGCCGCTGCCTCGGTTGCCGCCTCCGTGACTTCCGATGTGGAGCCGTCGACGCCCGCACCATCGGCGCCGGAACCCACCGAGCCCGAGCCGCCTGCGCCTGAGACCCTTGCGCCCGAGCCGCCCGCGGCCGCTGTTCCCGTGATTCTCCCCGCTGCGGTCCGCCCCCCCCTCCTCCCTTACTACGACCTCGTCTCTTACAACGACCTCGTCTTGCCTGCTTCCCCTTCCTCCATCGGCGCCCCCGCCCCCCCGCCCCGGGACTGCCCGCCGATGGAACCCCCCTACCTCTTCCTGTGGCAGACCGAACCGGCCGCCGCCTCAACCGCCCTGTCCCAGGCGGTCTACCAGTGCGCCGAGGAAGTAGGCCTGGCCCCGGCGGACGACCCGCAGGCGGCCGCCGCCTTGGCGGCCGGAGAGATCGCAGGCCCGCTCCTGCTGGTCGGAGAAGGGGCGGTGGAAGACCTGGCCGCCGAGTTGGAGCGCCTGGCCCCCGATCGGGTGCTGGCGGCCGGATTCGGCGGGGAAGAGCTGGAGATGCTGTCCGAAGCCGCCGGCTTCGCCGACCTCGAGCCGACAGTGGTCGAAGCGCCGCCGGAGGCCGCCCTCCAGATGCCGGGCCCCGGCCCCGGCGGCCGTATTTGGTTGGCCTCCGCCGATGCGCCGGTTGCTCCGTTGGCCGCCGCCGCCGCCCGGTTGGGCATCGGTTTGGCGGTGGCCGAGGTTTCTGATCTGAGAGCCCTGCCCCCCGAAACGAGGGAAGTGGTCCGCGAAGCGCGGCAGGTGGACTTGGTGTCCGACTTCGGGGAGGACGCGGACTGGCAGCTGGCGGCGGTGCGCCGGGGCGACGAGATCGCCGGCGGCGGCCTGCTGATGTTCGACGGAGAAGTGCATCGGCGCCTGGTCGCCATCTACGGCCACCCTGTCACCTCCGCGCTGGGGGTGCTGGGAGAACAAGGTCCGGAGGAGGGCGTCGAACGGTTGAAGAGGATCGCCGCCGGTTACGACGCGGACGGCGCGACGGTGCTGCCCACCTTCGAGATCATCGCCACCGTGGCGTCGGCGGGCGCCGGGCGGGACGGCGACTACTCCTCCGAGACCGCCCGCGACGTGATCCGCCCCTGGATCGAGGCGGCGGCGGAGGCCGGGGTGTACGTGGCGCTGGATCTGCAGCCGGGGCGCACCGACTTCCTCACCCAGGCCAAGATCTACGAGGAGTTCCTGCGGCTCCCGCACGTGGGTCTGGCCCTGGACCCCGAATGGAGGCTCAAGCCCAACCAGGTCCACCTGCGGCAGATCGGAACGGTGGACGCCGCCGAGATCAACCAAGTGGTCAGGTGGCTGGCCGGGATCGTCCGGGAAGAGGCCCTGCCGCAGAAGCTGCTGATCGTCCACCAGTTCCGCTTCACCATGATCACCAACCGAGAGCTGATCGAGACACCGCCGGAGCTGGCGGTGGTGATCCAGATGGACGGCCAAGGCTCCCAAGGCGCCAAAGACAGCACCTGGAACTCCCTCACCCGGGGGACCGAGGAGAGCGGCTACCGATGGGGGTGGAAGAACTTCTACGACGAGGACATCCCCACCGCTTCCCCGGCCAGAGTGCTGGCGCTGACGCCGGTTCCGGTCTTCGTCTCCTACCAATAACCAGGCCCGCCGCCAAGCGGTGCGGCAGGCAAGAGAAACCCGGCGGCCGCGGGACCGCCGGGATGCGGTGTTCGCCTCAGACGATTGTTTTGATCCCTGTTACCCGGACTGGGCCGATTGTTCACCGGCGCCTGCCGGAGTGGCAGTATCGTCCATCGGGTCTTGTTCGGGGTCTGCTCCGGGGACGGGCGGAGGTAGGACAGTAGCTTCGTCGCCTTCATAGGTTGCTCCGACTGCGTCCTTCGTTGACGGTTGTTCGGGTTTGTACTGCTTCTATGATTTCTCGCAGGACGTCGTCGAGGGGCCGGTTCAGCGATTGGCGTTGTTCGGGGGTGTGGGCGAGGCGGTTGAGGGCTGGTGATACTGCTCTGAGTTCGTTGTCTTCTCTTATGATTTGCCAAGTTGAGTAATAGTATCCTTTTTGTGCCCAATGTTCAACAGCTAAGTTTGTAGCTACACCAATCATTATTACATATTCCCTCCCTTCGTATTCGGCTGCGCTGTCAGGACCTGGAAAATCCTCTATTTCTTTTATGCTTTGCAGGTCTACGGTTTTCCAATCTTCCGGATTTAGCAAATTTATATTGCCGGTAGTCATCTTCAAAGTCAATGTTGGCGGGCCGTTTCCTATTATGTATTCGTTGACCCTGAAGTCCGTGAAGCAGTAATAACGGAACAGGCGCTTCAACCTCTCGTCTTCGGGTTCGAAGTCAGCGGATAGTACTGGGTAGAGCCCGTCACAGCGGGAAGTGCCGGGAATGCCGGTTGCTCTGACAACCATATGCGGCGCTATTCCGGGATATAATTCATTGATCACCAACTCGGATATGGTGGGCATAACTTCTGGCAGGAGTGACCTCAAGCTTGAACCACCGGAAGTCCTCGTGCCGGGCGGGGGTTCGGCTTCGCAGGGGTCTTCTCTGCCCTGGCCGATCGGTGTGCATAGAGGGATGGTTTTTTCCAGGTAGGTCACCGGCGGCCGCGGCATGACGGCGGGTGTGTTTGTCCGGCTCGGGTTCCGCAGTGGTGGTAGTTGTATAGGCCGTTGAGGGCGGCGGCGGGGGGTTCTCGGTCGTTGATGCTGGTGCTTCTTCCACAGGTTGGGCGGGCAGTGCTTCGGCTGCGTTTATCCCTTGGGGCGGGGGTTCGCCGCCGCTGCCTCCGCACGCCCATACCAGCAACATCAATGCCGGGAGGAGTACCGTTGCGGTGTGTTTCGTTGTTTCATCTGGTCACACTTGTCAATCGGGTCCCAGGTTACTCGGGCTGGGTTGGTTGTTCATCTGTGCCTGCTGGTATTGCGGCACCGCCGTTCGTTGGTTGGGTGGTTTCGGTTGGTGTGGGTATCGTGTCGCCGGTTTGGGGTTGGGTGGTTTCTGTGACGGTGGGGGGCGGGGTGTCGTCGTCGGGTGGTTGGGTGGTTCCGGTTGGTGTGGGTATGGTGTCTTCGGGTTCGGGTTGGGTGGTTCCGGTTGTGGTGGTTGTTTCTTCGGAGGTGGGTTGGGTGGTTGTTGTGGCGGCGTCGTCGGTGGGGGGTGGTGATGGGGTTTCTTCGCCGGGGACGGGAGGGTTGGGTTGGGGTTGGTTCTCGTCGGTTTGGGTGGGTTCTTGTTCGGGGTCTTCTGCTCCGGGGATGGGCGGGGGTAGGACAGTAGCTTCGTCGCCTTCGTAGGTTGCTCCGACCGTTTTGTAGTAGTCTTGGAGGTTGTTGGCGTCGGTGACCAGCATCGGCAGGGTAGGGTCATCACCTATCCGTCCTCCGGTGGCAGCTACCCTATTCTCTGCTGCTTCTTTGATTCGCTTTACCAGCTCGGATACGGGGAGATCAAAATAGCTTCGTTCCTCGGGGGCCGCATACGCTATTTCTTTTTCGATAGCTCTTATCTCACCGTGCTCGTCTTGCTGCAAGAACCATACATTACCAAAGAATTCGCTTATAGCCCACGATTCTAAAGTAACCGTAGAAGAAGTACGGAGAAGTAAAATCAATTCCTTCCCTTCAAATAATTGAGCCGTTCTCAACTGTGGGTTTTCCAATTCATTGAATACCCAAGTATCTTTCATCTTAGGCCAATCTCTCACCTGCTGATCGTTGAGGAACAGTACCTCACGATGCAAAGCAATCGTAAGTTCATTTGGACCCACTCCTACAATGTATTCGCGTACTGAAAACTCTGCAAAGCAATAGTAAAATTGATAGTTTCTTATCAAAAAATTTTGATAAGAAAACTCCTTGAATGGATATAAATCACATCGAGTGGTATCAGCTTTTACAACTCCCCTGACTACTAAATGAGGGGTAATAGCAAGAATTGATTTTTTCCTATCTACTTCCCCTACCCGGCCCAACAGTATGTCATCAAAAGAGGAAATACCATCAAGAGTCCAATGAGGGAAACCAGCCTCAATACCAGCTTGTTCTAGAACAGCAGGAGTACCTTGTGGGCATGGATTCTGCTCAGATCCATCTACAGGAAGACACGGAGGAATGACGTCTCGCAGATACGACACCGACTGACGCTCCATAGCCATCGGCTTGTAACTTGATTTGGACACAGCAACCGCACCGGTTGAAAGAGACGAAGACGTTGCTTCATCCACCGCCGCTCGTCCAGATGCCAGACTAGTCTTAGCAGGAATCTGTGATTCAGGTAAAGGTGATATAGGCATTGTATCAACCATATCATTACTGCAAGACTGCAAACTGAAGAATAACGCCAGAAGCAGAACTACCTTCTTGAAATCTTTACGCTCTTTTAGCATAGTTCTCCTCCTTGCTTAAGCCATCACCTCGCACCCCGGTGGCACCCGTAACGACCAGCTCCAGAAAGGAGCCCTCTTCAACAGAGGGGTGGTGAACCCTTCCAGAGTGGGTTACGGTGAGGACGCGGAGGGGATGGTGATGTCGATGTGCCATGTGGTGTTCCGGTTGATGTCGATCGGGTAACGGCGGCGGCCCCATATCAGGTCCCATGGGTGGTCGGCCGGCATTACGATTGCGTCGCCGAGGCGGAGGGTTTGGACGCTGGCGGGGGTGTCGGTGGGCCAGAAGCGGATTTGGGTTCGGTCGGGGAGTTCGTGGTCTTCGAGGTCAGGGGTGGCTTGGATGCGGGCGCCGAGGCGGTGGGTTTTGATTCGGTCGATGGTGTAGGTGCGTCCGGCGTAGGTGAAGGTGTTTCCGCTGGTGAGGTGCCATTCGATGTCGTTGGTTGTGTATGTGGTTGGCCGAGCTTCGATTTGCCAGAGGGTAACAGGCTGGCTGGCGGTGGTTGTGGTCGCCGCCGTAGTCGTTGTGGTCGTTGTGGGTACGGTGGTGGTTGTGGGTGCGACGGTTGTAGTCGTTGTCGCCGCGGTTGTCGTAGTTGTAGTGGTGGAGGTGGTGGATGTTGTCGTGGTACTAGTTGGTGGGCTGTTGGTTGTAGGTATCGTGGTATCAAAGTTTGTTGCCATAGTAGTAGAGGTGCTTGTAGAGACTCTATCAGTTGATGTTGAGCGTGATTGATAGATCGCTTTCATAGCTCCAATATCATATTCTGTTGGAGAACAAAAATTCCCAACACCCCGGTTATACATTACAGAAATATTACGAATTTTATGATCGCCAAGACCGAAAGCATGGCCCGATTCATGAGTAGCTAATTTAAAAATATGTGAACAGGCACTGGGCAATAGACTATAATCATTCCTGATGTAAATAGACGTTTTTGTACGTTTACCTCCAGAGAGATTAGTAGATCGCGCGCAAGCAACTATTGACTTACAAAAAGAAGCTATATTATTATAGTCTATAAGGCCCACATAATTATTATCTGTATTTCTATTTAGTTCTTGGTCGGAACATCTTCTGATTTCAGGATTATCAAGATTAGAATTTACCGTTATGAGATCCACTGTAGAATCCCAAATTTCTATGCCACTAATTATCTCATTCATCCATAAATCTCTCAGTAAAGCAGGATTATCTGGAGAAAGTTCATCTAATCGATCCTGGGTTGGTCCCGTATTTGTGCATAGAATATAATCATAGCTAGCGTCAGAACGATAACCTACAATAGGAATAATTCCCACACTATGTCCCTGGGTAATAGGCGCAAACGTCGGATAAGAGTATACCGTCTTTGACCAACTCGACTCGCCATCATTATTAACAGCCTTGACTCTGATATGGTACAAATAATTCAAGTTTATAAACTCAGGCGAAGTACCCAATAACGATATCGACGTCCCAGTAGTCGACTGCTCCCTCCATGACAGAGTTGTCGCATCCAAAGCATAACTTACCACATAACTATTAGCATTAGGAACAGCAGTCCAACTAACCAAAATCTTCCCATTGACCGGATTAGGAATTTGTCTATATCGGTAAAGACTCCGGCTGTCCCCGTTAGCCTCCACACCTACTGGCACGGTAGGCACAACCAGAGGCGGTGAATTGCAAAACCCGCGCGAATCTCGGCCGTGCTGACACGAAGCCGGCCGGCACCCTCCGTAACTACTGAAACGCACCTGCCCGGCGATTCGGCAAGCCTCCTCACCCGGAGCATTAGCCTCCTTCTTCACACACATCGACCCGTTGTGATACTCATCCAGCTTTTCGCAAGCCCTGCACGTCCCATCCGGCCGGCGGCGGTTATCACCGCAAGAGCTCGCCGCCGCCGTTGTGGTTGTCGTTGTTGTCGTAGTTGTAGTAGCCGCGGTCGTGGTTACCGGCCGGGTCGTTGTAGTCGTAACAGCCCGCGTCGTCGTCGTAGTAGTAGGTGAGGTTGTCGCGGCGGCCCGGGTTGTCGTAGGTGCCGGCTGACAATAACCAGAATTAGTCCGTCCGTGCGGGCAACTGCTCGCACGGCATCCCCGCCACTGAGAAAAATACGAATTACCCGAAGAACACGAAGTCGAACTCGCAGCCCTTATGCAACCCTGCCCGGTTCTCCACACCTGCCCAGACGGACACGCCCGGCAGTTGCCGGTGCTCCACCGGCCGTACCGGCAAGAACCATCCGGCCTGATGTGGCTGCTCGCTGCGATCACCCCCGCCCCGGCCGACCGCGCCGACACCGGAGCTAGAAACCCACCAAGCCTTCCCCCATCACCCCCAGATGCAAAAAACCCAACCGCACCCGTGTCGACTACCACCACCGCAACCAAACACAACGCTCCAACCCCCAATCCCAACCAACGCCCCGCACGCCTCACCCCCTGCAGGCGGCGACCGCCCGCCCCTTCGGGAGATGCTCGCGGTCTTCGTTCCATCGGTCCACCCTACACCGAGCAGCAGACAGATGGGGGACGAATCTTGCCGAGGTTGGAGGGTTCGCCCCATGGTGCGGGTGGAGGGACTCGAACCCCCACGGGCTGTGCCCACCAGGACCTAAACCTGGCGCGTCTACCTTTCCGCCACACCCGCCTGGTACAGAGGGCAAGCGTACCCGCACCGGGGGCCCTTTCGGTTACAGCAGGAGCTCGGCGATCTGTACGGCGTTGAGGGCGGCGCCCTTGCGGAGGTTGTCGCCCACCACCCACAGGCTGATGCCCCCCGGCTCCCCCAGCGTGCCCCGGATGCGGGAGGCCAGCACCGGGTCGGCCCCCGCCGAGTCCAGCGGGGTGGCCACCCGGTCGTCCGGCCGCACCTCCAGGCCGGGGGCCTCTTCCAGCAGGCGGCGGGCGGTGACGGGGTCGACCGGCGAGTCGAACCACATGGAGGCTGAGATGCCGTGGCCGACCATGACCGGCACCCGCACGCAGGTCGGTTCCACCGCGATGTCGCCCCGCTCCAGGATCTTTCGGGTTTCGTTGACCAGCTTCCACTCTTCGTCGGTGTAGCCCTGTTCGGACATAGAACCGGCCATGGCCAAGACGTTGAAACCGATCGGCCGCTGGAAGGGGCCGGCGCCCGGATCGGCCCAGCCGCCCGAAACCAGAGCCTCCCGGTCGTCGAGCAGCATCCTGGTCTGGCGCATCAGGGCCTCCATCCCGGCCATGCCCGCCCCCGAAACCGACTGGTAGGACGCGGCGGTCATGCGGGCCAGCCCCGCATGCCGATGCAGAGGCGCGGCCGCCGCCATCAGGACCATGGTCGTGCAGTTGGGGTTGGCGATCAGTCCGGCATGGGCCTCCGCCGCGTGGTCGTTCACCCCCGCCACCACCAACGGCGCCTTCGGGTCGCTTCGGAAGGCCGATGAATTGTCGATCACCGTCGCTCCGGCGGCCGCGAACCGGGGCGCATACTCGCGGCTGCGCGCCGCCCCCGCCGAGAAGAGGGCGATGTCCACCCCGCCGGGGTCGGCCGAAGCCAGGTCTTCGACCTCGACCTCCCCCCAGCCGGTGGAGACCTTGGCGCCGGCGGAGCGGGCCGAGGCCATGAGGCGCAGATCGGACAGCGGGAAGTTCCGTTCCTCGAGGATGGACAGCATGACGCCGCCCACCGCTCCGGTGGCGCCGACGACGGCAACTCGGGGGTCAGCCACCGGCCCCGGCCTCCTCGACGATGACGGGCGGGTCGAACTCGGCGTGGAGCGCCTGCACCGCCTGCTCCGCCTTCTCGCGCCTCACCACGCACGACACCCGGATGGTGGAGGTGGAGATCATCTCGATGTTGATCCGGGCGCCGGCCAGGGTGCGGAACACCCGCGCCGCCACCCCCGGGCTGGACTTCATGCCCGCCCCCACCAGCGACACCTTGGCGATGTCGGGGTCCACGCCCATCCCCTCCGCCCCCAGCCTGGCAACCAAAGGGGACACGGCCCCTCTGGCCGCTTCGGCCTGGGCGGCCGGGACGGTGAAGCTGAGGTCGGTGCTCCCGCCCTCGGATGAGTTCTGCACGATCATGTCGATGTTCACCCGGGCCTCGGCCAGGGTCTCGAAGATGTCGGCCGCCACGCCCGGGCGGTCGGGGACGCCCCGCAGGGTTATCTTGGCCTGCGAGGTGTCATGGGCGATTCCTCTGATGATCGCTTCTTCCATGGTGCTCTCCTTGACCCAGGTGCCCGGCCCGCCCCCGAAAGACGAGCGGACGTGGATGGGTACGTTGAACCTCCGGCCGATCTCCACCGACCGGGCCATCAAAACCCCGGCCCCCGAAGCCGCCATCTCCAGCATCTCGTCGAACGAAACCTCGTCCAGCTTGCGGGCTTCGGGAACCGTTCTGGGGTCGGCGGTGTACACCCCCTCCACATCGGTGTAGATCTCGCAGGCGTCGGCGCGGTGGGCGGCGGCGAGGGCCACCGCGGTGGTGTCGGAACCGCCCCTCCCCAGGGTAGTCACCTCCCGGGAGTCGGGGTCCAACCCCTGAAAGCCGGCCACGATCACCGTGCTGCCCCCGGCCAGGGCCGCCCGCACCCGCCCGCCGCGGATCTCGGTGATCTTGGCCTGGCCGTGCGCCGCGTCGGTGAGGATGCCGGCTTGGGAGCCGGTCAGGCTCAGCGCCGGGACGCCCTGGTCGTGGAGGGCCATGGCCAGCAGGGCCATCGAGATGCGCTCGCCCGCCGTCAGGAGCATGTCCATCTCGCGGGCGGGCGGATCGGAGCTGACCCGGTTGGCCAGGTCGATCAGGTCGTCGGTGGAGCTTCCCATGGCCGACACCACCACGATCAGCTCGTTGCCGGCGCGCCTGGTCTCGGCCGCCCGCCGGGAGACCCGCTTGATGCGGTCGGGGTCGGCCACCGAAGTGCCGCCGTATTTCTGCACTACCAGAGGCATGGGCGCCAGTTTATTGACTTCGGCGGACTCCGAATATCCATATGTAGAATGGCACCCGATGGGAAGCGAGAAGCGGGCGCGCCAGAAGGAGAACCGCCGGGCCCGGTTGGAGGCCGAACGGCGGACGGCCCACCGCGCCAAATGGCGGCGGCGGGCGGTGATGTGGTCGGCGATCGCGGTGCTGGCGGTCGGCGTCTTCCTGGTGGGCAACCTGATCACCGGGGGCGGCCCGGAGCCTCCGCCGGCGGTGACCGACACCACCATCCCCGGCACACCCATCTCCCTCACCGACACCACCGCGCCCAATCAGGGCTCCGAAGGCGGCTGAACAAGAACCGGCCGGTAAAGGCGGCCCCTTCCCCCTCAGGGCCCCGCCCCGGGTCTGCCGCCGTCGGCCGTTACCCTCCCTTCGGATGGCCGTCGATCTCCATGTCCACTCCACCGCCTCCGACGGCAGCGAGACCCCGTCTGAGGTGGTCAGGCTCGCAGCCGAGGCCGGCCTCACCGCAATGGCCCTGACCGACCACGACACCCTGGAGGGTGTGGAGGAAGCCCGGGAGGAGGCCGCCCGGCGGGGCATCGAGCTGATACCCGGGGTGGAGCTGTCCTGCGAATGGGATAGAGGGGGGATGCACATGGTGGTGTTGTTCCTGGAACCCGGACCCGGCCCGCTGCAGGACCGCTTGGCGGAGCTCCGGGACTCCAGGAACCGCCGCAACCGGGTCATTGCCGAGCGGCTGGCCGGCCTGGGCATGGACATCAGCCTCGAGGAGGTGGAGCAGCTGGCCGGAGGGGGCAGCGTGGGGAAGCCCCACTTCGCGGAGGTGCTGAGGCGCAAGGGGTACGTTCCCGACATCCCCTCCGCCTTCGACCGGTATCTGGGCCCCGGCCGCCCCGCATACGCCGCCCGCCGGCTGCTCCTCCCCGAGGAGGCGATCGAGCTGGCCCGCCGGTCGGGCGCCGTCTCTGTGGTCGCCCACCCCCACACCCTCGGCCTCGACCGCGGCGCCGAGTACACCGCCTTCTTCGAATGGACGGCGGGCCTGGGCTTGGCGGGGGTGGAGTGCTGCTACAGCGAGTACGACCCCCGGATGCTCGAGGAGCGGGTCCGGGCGGTGCGCGCTCACGGGCTGATCCCTTCCGGCGGTTCGGACTTCCACGGGGCGTTCAAACCTGGTCTGCTCATCGGCGCCGGCCGGGGTGATCTGAGAGTGCCCGACCGGGTGCTGGAGGATCTGCGGGCGGCCCGGGCGGAGGCGCCCGGATGAAGGGGCCGAGATGAAGGGGTCCGGGGCCGCAGGGGGCATAGCCCGCGCCGCCTGGGTGGCGGCGGCGGGGATACTGTTCTCCAGGGTGCTGGGCTTCGCCCGCAACGTGGTGCTGGCCAACCGGCTGGGGGACAGCTCGGCGGCCGACGCCTACGAAGCGGCCTTCATCCTGCCGGATTTCCTCAACTACCTGTTGGCCGGGGGCTTTCTGGCCATCACCTTCATCCCCATCCTCAGCCGCTGTCTGGCGGCGGGCGACCGGGCCGGGGCCCAGGAGGCATTCAACGCCGTGTTCCGGCCGGCGGCGGTGCTGATCGTGGTGCTGACCGGGGCGGCGGCGGCGGGGGCGGAGACGATCGTCGGGTGGATGTTCGGCTCGGGGGGCCGGCTGGACGCCGCCCAGCTGGCCGAGGTGACCCGGTTGACCAGGATGGTGCTGCCCGCCCAGGTGTTCTTCGTGCTGGGCGGTTTGTTCACCGCCGTGCAGTACGCCCACGGCCGCTTCCTGATCCCCGCCCTGGCGCCGATCATCTACAACGCCGGCATCATCCTGGGGGGGCTGGCGGGCGGCCTCTCCGACGGCGAAGGGTCGGCCTCCGGCTTCATCCTCGGGGCGGTGGGCGGCGCCCTGGCCGGCAACCTGGCCCTCCAGTGGTGGGGCGCCCGCCGCACGGGGCTGCGGATTGCCCCGGGCCTGCCCGATTTCCGCCACCCCGCCTTCCGGGAGTACCTGGTGCTGGCGGTGCCTTTGATGGTGGGCCAGTCCATCGTGGTGCTCGACGAGTCGCTGGGGAAGGTGGTGGCTGCGGCCGCCTCCGACGGGGCCGTCTTCAGCCTCAACCTGGCCCGCCGGGTGAACATGCTGCCGGTGGGGGTCATCGCCCAGGCGGCGGGGGTGGCGGCCTATCCGTACCTGGTCCGCCTGCTGGCGGAAGGCCGCCGGCGCGAGATGGCGGAGTCGATGGGCCGGACCCTCCGCATGGTGATGTTCGTGAGCGGGGGGGCGGCGGCGGGGGTGATAGCGGTCAGCCAGCCGGCGGTCCGGGCCGCCTTCCAGCACGGCGAGTTCAGCGAGGCGGGGACGGTGCTCACCGCCGCCGCCCTGGTCGGTTACTCGCTGGGCATCCCCGCCTGGGGAATCCATCAGATATTCGCCCGCAGCTTCTACGCCCACCGCCAGATGTGGATTCCCGTGATCGCCGGTACGGCCTGGACGATTCCCGCCGTGCCGATGTTCCTCGCCGGGTTCCGGCTGGGCGGGGCGCCGGGGGTGGCGGTTGCTTCCTCCCTCGCCCTCACCGGGCACGCCCTCACCCTTTGGCTGCTGTGGCGGCGGTTCCATACCTCCGAGGGGCTGGAGGGCGCCCTTCCGGCGGTGCTGCGGGCCGTTCCGGCGGCGGCGGCGGCCGCCTTCGCCGGGCAGCTGGCGGCCAACGCGGTTGCGGGGGGTGTGATCCCGGGCTTCGGGGCCGCCGTTACCGCCGCCGCCGTCGGGCTGGCCGCGTCGGGGGCCGTGTATCTGGCTGCAGCTGCACTGATCGGATCGAGGGAGGCGCGCTCGGTCTTGCGGCGCCGTTGGCCGACCCGTTCATGATCACCCGGGGGGGGACGAACGGATCCCGCCGGGAGGCCATGATCCAGTTGGGGAAGCGGCTGGGGGGAGGGGAGGCGGTGCGCCGTTCCTCCGCCAGGGCGTGCTCCACCGCCGCCGCGATGGCCGCCGCCTCGAAGGGCCCGGCGCCGCCGATGATGTGGAACTCGGCTCCGCCCCGGCGGTCAGCCCCGTTGCTGTTCATGTCCATATTCGACCAACTCGATCAGGGTTTGGTTTCCGCCCCTGGGGTGGACGAAGGCGATTCGGGTGCCGCGCCCGCCCCTCCGGGGCCGCTCGTCCACCAGCCGCGCCCCTTCCGCCTTCAGGTGCGCCAGCGCCGCTTCGATGTCCACCACCGTGTAGGCCAGATGGTGAAGTCCCTCCCCCCGCCGCTCCAGGAAGCGGCCCACCGGGGTGTCGGGGCCGAGGGGCGCCAGCAGCTGCACGAACGACCCCCCGAGCGGAATCATGGCCTCCTCCACGCCCTGCTCTTCCACCACTTCCCGGTACATGGGCGCCGTCCGGTACCTCCGGCGGTGTTCGTCTACGGCCCGGTCCAGATCCCGGACGGCGATGGCCGCGTGGTCAAGGTTGAGGAGCTTCATCCCGCCCCAGGGTAAACCGGCGGGCCGTCCGAGCCTGGAAACTCCGTCGGGTAGCGTTCCCTGGGCAGGACCGCCCCGAGTCGGGGAGGGGCCGCCGACCCAGGAGGGGAGACGATGCGCATAGGGATATTGACCGGCGGGGGCGATGTTCCGGGCCTCAATCCGGTCATCAAGGCCTTCACCGACCGGATTCTGGAGGACGGCCATTCGGTGCTGGGGCTGCGCCGGGGATGGGCTGCGCTGCTCAACATCGATCCGGACGACCCCCGCACCGCCGCCGAGTACACGCTCGAGCTCGACCGGGGGGCGGTGCGCACCATCGACCGGACGGGCGGCACCATCCTCCACACCAGCCGCACCAATCCGGGGCGGGTGGGCGGGGGCGCCCTGCCCGCCTTCCTGGCGCCCCCGCCGGGCGGCCCGCCCTACGACATGTCCGCCCATGCGGTGCGGGTGATCGAGCACCTCGGCCTCGACGCCCTGGTCGCGGTGGGCGGGGACGACACCCTCTCCTACGCCCTCCGCATGCACGAGGAGGGGGTGCCGGTGGCGGCGGTTCCCAAGACCATGGACAACGACGTGCCGGGCACCGACTACTGCCTCGGGTTCTCGACCGCCCTCACCCGCTCGGTGACCTTCATCAACCGCCTCCGCAGCGCGGCGGGCAGCCACGAGCGGGTGGCGGTGGTGGAGCTGTTCGGGCGCTACTCGGGCGAAACCAGCCTGATGGCCGGGTATCTGGCCTCGGCCGACCGCACCCTCATCGCCGAGGCGCCGTTCGACATCGAGCGTTTGGCGGAGCTGCTGTCGTCCGACCGGGCGGCCAACCCCAGCCGCTACGCGGTGGCGGTCGTCTCGGAGGGGGCCTCCCTGCTGGGCGGAGAGCGGGTGGAGGGCGGGGCGGCCGACGCCTACGGCCACCGCAAGCTGGGCGGCATCGGGGAGGTAACCGGCGCCCTGATCAAGGAGATCACCGGCTTCAACATCCTGAACCAGCGGGTGGGGTATCTGATGCGGAGCGGCCCGCCCGACGTTCTCGACCTGATGGTGGGCTTCAACTTCGGAACCATGGCGGCGGAGATGGTGCTCTCCGGCGTCCGGGGGCGGATGACGGCGGTGCAGAAAGGCGTCTACACCTCCAACCATCTGTCGGTGCTGGCCGAGGGGGCGCGCCGGGTGGACGTGGACGCCTTCTACGACGCGGAGAATTACCGGCCCCGCATCAGGGCCCTGGCCGGCAAGCCGATGTTCCTCTATTAGCGGCGGCGGGAGTATCGGGAGTATGGAGATATATCCGGCGGTCGATGTCCTGGGCGGGGAGGTGGTGCGCCTGCTGCGGGGCGACTACGGAGCGGTCACCAGGTACGGGGATTCGGTGGAGCGCCAGGTGGAGGCGTGGCGGGGGGCGGGGGCGCGGTGGGTGCATCTGGTGGATTTGGACGGCGCCCGCCGGGGGCGGCCGGATCCGGACCTCTGGAAGAAAGCAACCGGGCGGGGGGCGTCGGTGCAGGCGGGCGGGGGGATCAGAACGGTCGAAGACGTCGAGGCGGCCTTGGAGTGCGGGGTGGACCGGGTGATGATGGGCACCAGCGCGGTGTGGTCTCCCGAGGTGTTGGAACAGGCGGCGGCCGCTGCGCCGGGGCGGGTGGCGGCGGCGGTGGACGTGCGGGACGGGCGGGCCGGGGGAGGGGGCTGGCTGGATGAAGGCCGGGCGTTCGAGCAGGTGGTGGAGTCGGCGCTGGCGGCGGGGGTCGACGCCTTCCTGGTTACCTCGATCGTGCGGGACGGCGCCATGTCGGGCCCTGATCTGGAGCTGCTGGGGAGGGTGCGCTCGCTGGCGCCCGGCGCCGAGCTGCTGGCGGCCGGGGGAATCGCCGCCATGGACGACCTGCGCCGCCTGGCCGAGCAGGGGATGGACGGGGCGGTGATCGGAAGGGCCCTCTACGAGGGCGGCGTCGACCTGCGCGGCGCCCTGGAAGAGTTCGCCTGACCTGATCGGCCCCGGGCGGGGCGGTGAACTGCGCTCGACCGCCCCGCCCGCGTGGTTCCGCTTTTCGGCCGGCGGTCAGTCCTCGTCGCCCAGCTCTTCGGGCATCAGCACGAACTCGGGATAGGCCTCGATGCCCAGCTCGCCCGCGTCCTGGCCGAGGCGTTCGACCTGGCGGGACACCCGCAGGCCGCCCATCAGCATGTCGATGACGCGCCACATCACGTAGGCGGCGGTGAAGACGAAGGCGCCCACCGCAACGATGCCGAGCAGCTGGACGAAGAAGTTGCCCCCCGCCGCGATGGAAACGGCCAGGGTGCCCCAGATGCCGGCGAACAGGTGGACGGGGATGGCGCCCACCACGTCGTCCAGCTTGATCTTCTCCAGCAGCCGGGTGCCCGAGGTGCTGATCACGCCGCCCACCGCCCCGATGATGATGGCCCAGTAGTGGTCGGTCATGGTGGGCCCGGCGGTGATGGCCACCAGCCCGGCCAAGGCCCCGTTGAGGCCGGCGAACAGGTCCATGCGCCCCAGGATGGGCCGCGAGACGGCGAGGGCGACCAAGAAACCGGCGGCGGCGGCCAGGTTGGTGTTGACCAGCACCACGGCCATCGACACCGCGTCGGCGGCGCTCCCCAGAGCCAGCTGCGATCCGCCGTTGAACCCGAACCAGCCCATCCAGAGGATGAAGACGCCCAGGGTCACCACGATCACGTTGGAGGGGGGCGTCGACTTGACGGTGCCGTCCTTGCGGAACTTGCCCAGCCGGGGTCCGACGATCCACACACCCGCCAGCGCCGCCCAGCCGCCGGTGCTGTGGACGATGGTGGAGCCGGCGAAGTCCGAGAACCCCATTTCATACAGCCAGCCTCCGCCCCAGGTCCAGGCGCCCACGATCGGGTAGATGACGGCGGTCAGCACGAAGGTGAAGGCGAAGAAGGCGCCCATCTTGATCCGCTCGGCGATGGCCCCGGATACGATCGAGGCGGTGGCCGCCACGAACACCATCTGGAAGAACCAGTCCGACATGACGGAGTAGCCGTCGCTGGTCACTTCGGCCGCGGCGGCGGCGACCGCCTCGCCGGACGCCTCGGCCGCCACGAGGTCGAGCAGAGCCACCTCGGCCCCCGACGACGAGTAGAAGATACCCCCCAGGGTGCCGATGAAGCCCCCCACGTCCACGTACATGAGGCTGTAGCCGAGGACGTAGTAGGACAGCCCGGCGATCGAGTAGATGCCCACGTTCTTCAGGCAGATCATCGAGGCGTTCTTGGTGCGCACCGCCCCCGCCTCGAGCATCGAGAACCCGGCCGCCATCCACATCACCAGCGCCCCCCAGGCCAGGAAGGCGAAGGTATTGAGGGAGAATGCGGTCTCTGGGTCGGTGGCGGCGTAGGCGGCGGCGGGCAGTCCTACCAGAAGACCGAGCACCAGCAGGGCGGTGGCGGACTTCCGGATGCCGGGCCGGCGGGATACGGATTTCATTGGTTGGCCTCCCATTCTCCAGGTTTGGTCTGCGGCGGGTAGAAACTTAGCAGGACAGGTTAGCCCCCGGCGGTCGCCCGCCGGGCGCGGCGGCGGTTTCGGCTTGCGGGCGGTCTGCTCTAGAATCCCCGTCTGCTGCGGCAGACCAGAGGTTGAGACATGGCCAGGATATGTCAGGTGACGGGCAAGAAGCCGTCGTTCGGGAAGAAGGTCTCCTTCTCCCACAAGCGGTCCAGCCGGCGCTGGACCCCCAACATCCAGAAGAAGCGCTACTGGGTTCCCTCCCAGCGCCGCTACGTGACCCTCACCGTGAGCGCCAAGGGGATCAAGACCATCGACCGCAAGGGCATCGAGGCGGTGATCGCCGACATGCGCCGCCGGGGTGTCAAAGTCTGACCAGGCGCGAAGCGCCCCCCTGTCAGCGCCGCCGGGTGGAACCGGTGGTCGGGGGCGGCCGTCCGGAGGCGAGGTAGCGGCCCTCGGACGACCGCACCGCCAGGGGCATCCCGTAGACGGCCGTCAGGGTTTCACCGGTCAGCACCTGCTCGATCGGCCCGGCCGCCCTGACCCTTCCCTCCGCCAGGATCAGCATCCGGTCGAAGCCGGGCGGAATCTCCTCGACGTGGTGGGTCACCAGGATCACGGTGATGCCCTCCTCCCGCTCGGCCATCCCCGACAGAGAGTCGATCAGGCGCTCCCTGGCGCCCAGGTCGAGGCCGCCGCCCGGCTCGTCGAGCAACAGCAGGTCGGGGCGGGCCATCAGGGCGCGGGCAATCAGCACCCGTTTCATCTCCCCGTTCGACAGGGAGGCGAACTCCCGCCCGGCCATCTCCGACACCCCCATCAGCTCCATCTGGCGGTTGGCGGACTCCCAGTCAGCCTCGGTGTAGTGGTGCCACCGGGTGTCCACGAAGGAGGCGTGGCGCCCGGTCACCACGATGTCCCGGCAGGGCAGGCGCCGCCTCACCAGGGCGGCCGGGGCCGGGCCCACATATCCGATCCGGGGGCGGAGCCGGCGCACGTCGGTGCGGCCCATCCGCTCGCCGAGGACGGAGGCGGCGCCCCGCGCCGGGAACTGGTAGGTGGACACCACCTGCAGGAGGGTGGTCTTGCCCGCCCCGTTCGGTCCGAACAGCACCCAGCGCCCGCCCGCCTCCACCTGCCAGTCGATGTCCGTGATCAGCTCTTTCCCGGCCTTCATCACGGTTACGCCGCGGAGGTCCACGGCCAGGTCCGCCGAACCGTTTCGCTCCATCAGCCCGCCGCCCTCAGTAGCCCAGTTTCGGGTTGTAGAGGGGGAAGGGCTGTTCGCCCCGCCGGATGCGCCGGATGTTCTCGGCCACCAGGGGGGCGGCGGTGCGGGCCCTGGTGAACCCGCTCATGTGGGGGGTGATGCGCACCCGGGGGTGGCCCCACAAGGGGGAATCCTCCGGCAGGGGCTCGACCGCGGTCACGTCCAGCACCGCCGCCCCCAGCGGGCCTTCGTCCAAGGCCGCCGGCAGGTCGGCTTCCACCGTGGTCGCTCCGCGCCCGATAGATATGTAGAGGGCGCCCTCCCGAAAACAGGCGAAGCGTTCGGCGTTCATGAGGCCTTTGGTCTCCGCCGTGGAGGGGAGGACGTTGACGACCGCGGCGGAGGACGCCAGCATCTCCTCCAGGCCGCGGGCGCCCCGGTATCGGGTGACGCCCGGATCGTTTCCGCCGGTCCTGGTCCAGGCGCCGATCGGATACCCCAGCCCGGCCAGCGCCGCCCCCGCCCGGCGCCCCATCACCCCGTACCCGAGGAAACCCACCGGGAAGCCGCAGGCCTCCGGCGGGCGGGCGGGCCGCCATTCCCGCTGCTGCTGCTGTTCCAGATAGGCGTCGAAGCGGCGGTGGAAGTGGACCACCCAATGCACTGCGAAGGCGGCCATCTCCTCGGCCATGGCATCGTCGGACAGCCGCACCACCGGAACGTCCGGGTATCCGGGTCCGGTGATCCTGTCCACCCCGGCGGTCATCGCCAGGACGGCCCGCAGGTTGCGGTAGCGGCGCAGGTCTTCGGCGTCGTGGCGCCACATGACGGCGAACTCGACCGCATCCGAGTCGTCGACGTCCGGCCAGACCTGGATCCTCATACCGGGGAGCTCGGCGGCGAGGATCTCCTGCCAGGGCCCGCCTTCGGAGATCGGTTTCAGCAAGATGGACATCCGCCTAGTCAACCACACCCCGGGTGCGGGGGCCGCCGCCTCGGTGAACCATCGAGGTCGAGGTTAGGGTAAGGCGAGAAGGAGGATCTATGCCGGACGCACTTCCCTGGACCCATTCGGAGCAGGCCAACCGCTTGCTGGCCTCCAGCCCGCTCGCCCTCATGATCGGCATGCTGCTGGACCAACAGGTCAGGATGGAGACGGCCTTTCACTCCCCCCACCTCCTCCAAGAGCGGCTCGGGCGTCCGCTCGACGCCGCCGACATCGCCTCGGTCAGCGAGGAGGAGATGGAGGAAATATTCAGGGGGCCGCCCGCCCTGCACCGCTTCCCGAAGGCGATGGGGCGGCGCACCCAGGCGCTGTGCCGGGCCGTCGCCGACGACTACGGCGGGGACGCGGCCGCCGTATGGCGCACCGCCGCCGACGGCAAGGATCTGCTGGCCCGCCTCAAGAAGCTGCCCGGCTTCGGGGACGCCAAGTCCCGCATCTTCGCGGGGGTGGTGGGCAAGCGCCTGGGCGAGGGGCCGGACGGTTGGGAGGAGGCGGCGGCCGACTGGCCTTCCATCGCCGACATAGCCGAGTTCAGCCAGATCGACGAGCTGCGGCAGCACAAGACCCGCATGAAGGCCGAGCAGAAGGCCGGACGGGGCCGGTGAACCCCGCCGCCCCGATCCCGTACCGCCGGCCCGCCCTGGCCATAATGGGGGTGGGGTCGATGGGGGGCGCCCTGCTGGCCGGGCTGCTGAAGGCCGGTTGGACGCCCGAGGAGATAACCCTGATCGAGTCCTACGCCCCGCGCGCCGCCGAGGTGCGCGAATCCTCCGGCTGCCGGACGGTCGGCAGCCCCGCCCAAGGCATCGACCGCCAAGAGGCGGTGGTGCTGGCGGTCAAACCCCAGGACATCGCCCCGGCTCTGGAGCAGCTGGCCGCCGTCATGACCCCCCGCCAGGTGCTGGTGGCCCTGGTCGCCGGGGTGCCTATATCGGTCTACGAGCGCTCTTTGGGCGCGGTTCCGGTGATCCGCACCATGCCCAACACCCCGGCCCTGATCGGGGAGGGAATAACGGCCTGCGCCCCCGGAACCCATGCCTCCGAGGAGCACATGGCCTTGGCCATGAGGGTGCTGTCGGCGGTGGGGGAGGCGGAGGAAGTCGAAGAACCCCTGCTCGACGCAGTGACGGCGGTGTCGGGGAGCGGCCCCGCCTACGCCTACCTGCTGGCCGAGGCCATGGCGGCGGCGGGGGTCCGTGAAGGCCTAGAACCGGAGGCGGCCCTGCGGTTGGCGGTGCTCACCGTCAAGGGGGCGGCCGCCATGATGGAGGCTTCGGACGAAGGCCCCGCCGCGCTGCGCCGCCGGGTCGCCTCCCCGGGGGGCACCACCGAAGCCGCCTTGGCCGTGATGGAGCAGATGGGCTTCACCGGGGTGGTCGGCGAGGCGGTGGCGGCGGCAACCCGGCGCTCGGAAGAACTGGGGAGGGCGGCCGCCGGAGAAGGCGGCTGAACCGGCCGGGCATCCGCGGCGCATCGGGCATACATCTCCAGATGAGTGGTTCCAAGCGATTCGGGGGTTGGGCGCATCCCTGTTCGAGCCGCATACGCAGGCTCTTCTCTGGCAAGCCCCGGCCCCGTGAAGGCCATGGCGGCGTGCGGCGGGAGGCCGTCATGAACACCGCTTCCGAGCCCACCCCCCGATTCTGGGGCGCCTCCCGGGTGAGGACGGGCGGATCGAAGCCGTCGGGTCCGCGAAATCTTTCTGAACACACCCCTATCCGGAAGCCCGAAAATTTGGTATACCTATTGGGCTGAAGCACAAACACCGCCGCGAGTTCTGGAGAGGGCGGCGGTCAGAGACGGATCTCGTTCGGTCCGGCCCCGCCGGGGGCCGGAGGCGGCCTCGTGCGGCCCGGCGGATTTTCGTTCAAGGAGGCGGCGGCGGGGGATGGGCCCGGGTTTGCCGGCGGAGGGGGCCGATTTTCGCGGTCTGGGGTCTTTGGGTTGGAATTACTTCTGGGTTCCGAATTACTTCGAGCCGTGATTGCACGAGGTGCTTGTCAGGCAACCTTGGGGATGCCCGTCTAGAATCGAGGGCGGCCCCCCGAACGCCGCAGCAGCCAACGGAGGCAGCTCTATATGCGCCGAAAGTTCACCGCCGCCCAGATCCTGGTCTTCTTGGGGGTGCTGTCGGCGGCCGGAACCCTGGGCAGCTGGTTCGCCGGGCAGTTCCCCGGCCACGCCGAAAGCCCCGTGTCCCGCGAGGTGTTCGTGAACATCCCCCCGCCGTTGAAGGCCGTGTTCTACACGGCGGCGGCCGGGTTCCTGTTCCTCGCCTTCTACCTGTTCTCCCTGCGGGCCAAGAACTGGCAGCGGGGCGCCCCCGACCGGAGGACCGGGCAATGGATGGAGCGGATGGCCGCCATGGGGGCCGGGCTGCGCATGCAGACCCTGATGCGCGACCGGTGGGCCGGCCTCATGCACTCGATGGTGTACTACGGCTTCCTGGTGCTCTTCCTCGGCACCGTAACCCTGGAGATCGACCACCTCCTCCCCGCCCGCTTCAAGTTCCTCCAAGGCGCCGTCTACCAGGGGTATTCCTTCACGCTCGACGCGGCGGCGCTGGTGTTCCTGGGCGGTCTGGCCTGGGCGGCGGCGCGGAGGTACGGGCAGCGGCCCTGGCGCCTGCGGTCCAAGACCCGCCCCGAGGACCTGTGGATACTGGTGACGCTGGCCCTGGTCGGAGTTACCGGCTTGGCCGTCGAAGCCGCCCGAATCGCGGTGGAGGGGCGGCCTTCCTACGAGGTGTGGTCGTTCGTCGGGTATCCGCTGTCGCAGCTGGTACCGCTGTCCTCGGCGGGGGCGGTCCATCAGGTGCTGTGGGTGCTGCACATCGTTTCCTTCCTGGTGTTCCTGGTGATGCTCCCCACCACCAAACTGCGCCACATGGTTACCTCCCCGGCCAACATGTTCCTGGGGCCCCGGGAGCGCCCGCCGGGGGCGATGCGGGAGATGCCCAACCTCTTGGAGGCGGAAGACATCGAGACCGTAGGGGCTTCCCTGGTGGGCGAGTTCACCTGGAAGCAGCTGCTGGACACCGACTCCTGCACGGTGTGCGGGCGCTGCACCTCGGTGTGCCCGGCCAACGCCACCGGCAAGCCGCTCGACCCCCGCGAGATCGTGCTCAAGCTGGGAGAGGCGGCGGCCCTCACCGCCGACCCGGCGGTTACGCCCCCCGTCTCCGTCGACCAGGCCATCACCGTAACGGCCGAGAGCGTGTTCGAGCGGATCACTCCGGAGGAGCTGTGGGCCTGCACCTCCTGCCGGGCCTGCGACGAGATCTGCCCGGTGGACATCGAGATCCTCGACAAGATCCTCGACATGCGCCGTTACCTGTCGCTCATGGAGGCCGACTTCCCCGCCGAGCTGGGCAAGGCCTACCTCTCGATGGAGAACTCCTCCAACCCCTACGGGATGGGGCAGGCCGACCGGGCCAAATGGGCCGACCGGTTGGATTTCGACGTCCCGATCCTGGGCCGGGACGTCGACCGGGCCGAGTACCTGTACTGGGTGGGCTGCGCCGGTTCCTTCGACGACCGCAACCAGAAGGTGACGGTCGCCACCGCCCGCCTGCTCCACCGGGCCGGGGTGGACTTCGCCATCCTCGGCCCGGCCGAGCTCTGCACCGGCGATCCGGCCCGGCGGTCGGGCAACGAGTTCGTCTTCCAGATGCTGGCCCTCCAGAACATAGAAACCCTGGGGGAGCTGGGGGTGCGCAAGGTCATCACCCAGTGCCCGCACTGCTTCAACACCCTCAAGAACGAGTACCCCCAGTTCGGCGGCGAATACGAGGTGATCCACCACAGCCAGCTGCTGGCCGAGCTGGTAGAGGCGGGCCTGCTCGAACCCAAACAGGGGGAAGCCCGCAAGGTGACCTACCACGACTCCTGCTACCTGGGCCGGCACAACGGCGTCTACATGGCGCCCCGGGGAGTGGTGGCCTCCATCGGCGGAATCGAGGTGGTGGAGATGGGCCGCTCCGGCACCCGCTCCTTCTGCTGCGGGGCGGGCGGTTCCCAGATGTGGATGGAGGAGCACACCGGCAAGAAGGTCAACATCGACCGGGCCGAGGAAGCGGTCGCCTCCGGCGCCGAAGAGGTGGCCGTGGCCTGCCCCTTCTGTTACGTGATGCTCGACGACGGCGTAAAGGAGATAGGCAGCGGAGACGAAGTGGCCGTCAAAGACATCTCGATGATCCTGGCCGACTCCGTCTTCGACCGAGCAACACAATGATCAAGCACACAGAAGAGACGCTGAGTTTGCCTTTGCGCCATCCAAAGACAGCTTGATATCTCAGGCGGTACAATCAGCTGTACCCCAATACTTCACCCCAATACTTCAAGTTCAATTCAATATGATATGGCGCGCCAGTTTCTCTGCCAGCAGGGGAGGCACAGAGTTGCCTATTTGTCGGGCGATCTCGATCTTGGTTCCGCACCAAGCGAAGTCGTCGGGGAAGGTCTGGATCCGGGCGGCCTCCCAGTGGCTTATGGAGCGGTTCACACGCTTCGCCGGGTCGTCGGCATCCCATTGGGGATGGAGATAGCGGCCCTTCTCGGGCTTGAAGAACTCGGTCCGGATGGTCAGGGAGGGTTTGTCCCATTCCATCCGCCCCATCACGTCCACGGTCCCCGTGGGTTTGTTCTTCCAGCAGTCGGGAAGGAGGTGTTCGGGCAGATCGAACCTGCCGCCCCCCGGCGGGACGAGGTCATAGCGCCTCAGCGAAAGCTCCCGGGGCCGCCTCGACAGGTGCAGCTCCGGCGCCTTGAACGGACCGGGGACGCCCGATTCCAGCCTCTGGTCAGGAAGCGCGGTCGGGCCGGTCTCGAAGGGGATGCCCCTCAACGCGTCCCGCACGGTGGCCCAAGGCGCCGAGAGGCCATCACGGTCATGCGTAACGGGCGGGAGAGAGGGTTGGCCGCCCCTGGCGCCGACGACGATGGCGCGCCGCCGCCGCTGGGGGGCGCCGTAGTCCGCCGCGTTCAGCACCCCCGCCGTGAGCCGGTATCCGCGCAGGGGTCCGTTCTGCGACCACTCCTGCAGAAGCCGGAACTGGTCCGACTTCAAGAACTGGGGCACGTTTTCGAGGACGAACACCGCAGGGCGGGAAAGGCGGACCACGCGGGCGTACTCCCGCCACAGGAGGTTGCGGGGGTCATGGGGATCCCGGGTGCCGAGATTCGAGAACCCCTGGCACGGCGGGCCTCCCACCACCGCGTCCGCCTCCGGGAAGGCGTCGTCCGGCAGCCGGGTGATGTCGCCGCAGACGACGTGGCCGCCGAAGTTCACCGCGTAGGTGGCGGCCGCCGCCCGGTCCCATTCCACCGCCATGACCGGATCGAACCCGGCCCGGCGGAACCCTTCGGTGATGCCGCCGCACCCGGCGAACAGATCGACCATCCTCATTGGGGTCCCCGCTCCTCGAATCACATCTTTGATATTTACTTCGACGCTGAGCTTAGCGCGGGGGTGTGACAGGCCGGGTACCGTCGGCCCTATGAGCAGGCCAGAACCTTCTTCTCCCGAGAAGTCGGCGCAGATGAGCCGGGTGCGCAGCCGCCACACGGCGCCCGAGCTGGCCGTCCGGCGGGAGCTCCACCGCAGGGGCCTCCGGTACCGCACGGACATGCCGCTTCTCGACATCGGGCGGACCAGGCCCGACATCGTTTTCACCAGGGTGCGGGTGGCCGTGTTCGTGGACGGCTGCTTCTGGCACCGCTGCTCCGACCACGCGACCTCCCCGAAGTCCAACGCCGAATGGTGGAGCGAGAAGCTCGCCGGCAATGTGAGGCGCGACCGCGCCATCGACAAGGCCCTGGATGAGTCGGGATGGCTGGTGATCCGCATCTGGGAGCACGAGGACCCCGTCGAGGCCGCCGACCGCATCGAGTCGATCGTGAGGAGCAGACGCGTCCCGCCGATGACCCCTTCTCGGCCGGCGGCGACCTAATATCTGCGGCATGACGCAGGGCGCGCCGGATGCGGCCTTCCCCGACGGGTTCGGGCTGCACCGCGGCAACATCGGGATCAAAGACGACACCGACGACGTGATGATCCTCTCGGCCGGGGAGGGGGCCTCCGCCGCCGGGGTGTTCACCAAGAGCCGCTTCGCCGGGCCGAGCGTGACCCTGAGCCGGGATCACCTGGCCGACGGGCGGGCCCGGGCGGTGGTGGTGGTCTCCAAGAACTCCAACGTGGCCACCGGCGCCCAAGGCGCCGCCAACGCCGCCGAGCTGGCCCGCCTGACGGGGCGGGCGGCGGGCTGCCGGGCCGAAGAGGTGATCGTGGCCTCCACCGGGGTGATCGGGGTGCAGTACCCGATGGACCGCATCCGCCGCTACATGGAGGAGCTGGCGGCCGCTCCGTCGTTCGACCGCCCCGGTTCGGCCTGGGACGCGGCCCGGGCGATGATGACCACCGACACCCACCCCAAGGTCGCCTCGGCCTCGGCCGGCCCCGCCCGGGTGGTGGGGATCGCCAAGGGGGTGGGGATGATCGAGCCGGACATGGCCACCATGCTGGCGGTCATGACGACCGACGCCGAGGTGGAACCGTCCGCCTTGGACGCGGCGCTGCGCCGGGTGACGGCCCGCACCTTCAACGCCCTGAGCGTGGACACCGACACCTCCACCAGCGACATGGCGGTGGTGCTGGCCTCGGGCCGGGCCGGGCCGGTGGATGAGGCGGCCCTGGAGGAAGCCCTGCATGAGGTGTGCCTGGACCTGACCCGCCAGCTGGCCGCCGACGGGGAGGGGGCGGAGACGCTGATCACGGCAACGGTGGACCAGGCCCGCGACGACGACCAGGCCAAGCGGACGGCCAAGTCGATAGTCAACTCCCCGCTGGTGAAGACCGCCGTCCACGGCCGCGACCCCAACTGGGGAAGGGTGGCGATGGCGGTGGGCAAGATCTACGACGACGACATCGACCCCGACCGGGTGGTGATCCGCTTCGGGGATACCGAGGTGTATCCCAATCCGGTTACCCCGGAGCTGCTCGAATCCCTGGAGCAGTACCTGGCGTCGCCGGAGGTGCTGATCCACGTCAGCCTGGGCGTGCCCGGCGGCGGCCCCGGCGGCTTGGCCGAGGGCAGCTTCACCGCCTACGGCTGCGACCTCACCGACGGCTACATCCGCATCAACGCCGACTACACCACGTGAGGCCGGACCGAGACACTGAAGGCCTGTCGCCGCAGACGCTGGAGTGGCTCGCCTCTGCCTCCATCGAGCACCGCAAGCGGCTGGGCCAGTACATGACGCCTGCGCCGCTGCGGGAGAGGTTGTTGGACCGGTGCGGCCTTTTCGAAGGGATGCGGGTGCTGGATCCGGGGGCGGGGACCGGCGAGTTCCTCCGGTCCGTTCTCGACCGAGAACCGGAGGCGGAGGTTCACGGATGGGATGTGGACGCCGCCGTGCTGTCTGCGGCTTCGGCGTTGGCGCCGCAGGCGCACTTCGTCCAGCGTTCGGCCCTCGATCCTTATCAAGGTGAGCCGTTCGATCTCGTAATCGGCAACCCCCCTTACTTTCAGTTCGACGCGCCCCGCGAGATCAGGACATATTTTGCCCCTGTGATTTCAGGGAGGGTCAATATCTTTGCCTTGTTCTTCCAGGCGGGGATGGAAGTGCTGAAACCGGGCGGTCAGCTGGCCTTCGTCGTCCCCCCTTCGATGAACAACGGGGCGTATTTCGAGCGGCTGCGGGAGTATCTGGCAGCACGATCGGCAGTGGAGTTCCTCGAGATACATCGGGACCAGTCGATCTTCGATCAGGCGCAGACTCCGGTCCAGCTGCTCGTGCTGCGGCGCGGGCGAAAGGACGCCGGCCGTCATGTATTCGTCAGAAGGAACCCCGCCAACGGCTTCCGGCGGACCATCTTTTTCGAGAATCCGGCGGCGATGGCGGCTTCGTTCGCCGGGCGGAGCAGTTTGTTCGATCTGGGCTATGAAGCGGTCACCGGGACCGTCGCCTGGAATCAGCACCGCCCGGCTTTGAGGCGGGAACCCGGCCGCAGGACCGTTCCCTTGATCTGGGCGCACAACATCGAGGACGAGATTCGGCTTCGGCCGGATCACAAGAAGCCGCAGTTCATCGAGACCGATCGCCCGTCTTTGACAGGCCCGGCCATCGCAACCAACCGGATAGTGGGGTCGGTGGGCTCGGCCGAGCTCCGCTGCGCGCTGATTCCGGAAGGAATGAAGTTCATAGGAGAGAATCACGTCAACGTCATCAGACACCATGGACGCTTCGAACCCAAGATGGATTGGAACGACCTGCTCGAGGCCCTTCGAACTCCCGCCGCCGCCCAACGGGTGCGGATGTTGACCGGCAACACCCAAGTATCCGCCGCCGAGCTCACCCACCTCTTGCCGGTCTGACCGCACACCTCACGATCCATCTACCCGAACCGGAAGCCGTTTCAGGCGGCGGGGGCCGCTGCCGCGCCGCCCCGTGAGGCGCCCGTGCGCCGAGGTCTGCGCCCCCGGCGGCCCGGCGCGCCTGCGGGGGCCGGTTTGGAATGACGGGGCTGTTTTCCTAATCTTGGGCGCCGACACGAGGGACGGTTTGGAGCTCGCCGACTATCTGCCGATCGCAGTGATGTTCATCTTGGCCGCTGCATTCGCAGGCGTGTCGCTGATCGTTTCCTACCTGATCTCCTACAAGCGGCCCACGCCCGAGAAGCTGGAGCCCTACGAGTGCGGCATCGTGACGGAGGCCGAGCCCGTCCAGCGCTTTCCGGTCAAGTTCTACCTGGTGGCGATCCTGTTCGTGATCTTCGACGTGGAGATCGTCTTCCTGTTCGCCTGGGCCTCGGTGTTCGGCGAGCTGGGGTGGGGCGGGGCGGCGGCGGCGGCGGTGTTCACCCTGCTCGTCGCCGAGACCCTCGGCTACGTGTGGAAGCGGGGCGCCCTGGACTGGAACGTCTCCCGCCGCGCCCGATACCGGCCCGGCGGCGGACAGGAGCCGGCAGGGGAGGCCGCCGTCTGATGGCCCGCCTGAGCACCCCTCCGCCCCTGCTGACCACCACCCTCGGCAAGGCCATGCGCTGGGCGCAGACCCGTTCCATGTGGCCGGCCACCTTCGGGCTGGCCTGCTGCGCCATCGAGATGATGGCCGCCGGAACCGCCCACCACGATCTGGCCCGCTTCGGGATGGAGGTGTTCCGGGCCTCCCCCCGCCAGGCCGACCTGATGATCGTGGCGGGGCGGGTCTCCCAGAAGATGGCGCCGGTGCTGCGCCAGGTCTACGACCAGATGGCCGACCCCAAATGGGTCATCTCGATGGGCGCCTGCGCCTCCACCGGCGGCATGTTCAACAACTACGCCTTGGTGCAGGGGGTCGACCAGATCGTCCCGGTGGACGTCTACGTGCCGGGTTGCCCGCCGGGGCCGCAGTCCCTGATGCACGGCATCCTCACCCTCCAGGACAAGGTCATGTCGGGGGAGCTGGCCCGCTGATGCCCGAAGCCGCCGCCCCCCCGGACGAGCTCCCGGCCGCCGACGAGATCCTGGCCGCCCTGCTGGCCGCCGCCCCCTCCGCCCGGCCCGAGGCCTCTCTGGGCGACGAGGTGCTGCGGGCCCCGCCCGAGGAGCTGCGGGCGCTGGCCGCCGCCGCCGAGGCCAACGGCTTCGAGATGTGCTCCGACATCACCGCCGTCGACTACCTGGGGAAGGGCCGCCCCCGCTTCGAGCTGGTGGTCAACCTCCTCTCCCTGCAGCACAACCGCCGCCTCCGCATCCTGGTGCCCGTCTCGGACGGCAGCCCGTCCGCGCCCTCCCTGGCCCCGGTCTATCCGGGCGCCAACTTCCTGGAGCGGGAGGTCTACGACATGTTCGGAATCCGCTTCGAGGGCCACCCCGACCTGACCCGGATCCTGATGCCCGACGACTGGGAGGGCCACCCCCTCCGGCGGGACTACGGAGTGGGGGCGGTTCCGGTCCAGTTCAAGGAAGCCCCTCGGGTGTGATGATGGCCGAGACCGCCGCCGTCCAGACCTCCGCCCGGACCACCGAGATCTGGGTGTCGGGGACCGAAGCCCCCGAAGCCGCCGAATGGCTGGCGGCCGGCACCGACGAAGGCGCCCAGGAGATGGAACGGGAGGAGACCCCCGGCCGGGCGGTCGAGCAGCGGGGCGCTCGCGTGGTAGACGACTGGGTCGTCGGCGAAGAGGGGGCCGACGACGAGCGGATGCTGATCAACATGGGGCCGCAGCACCCCTCCACCCACGGGGTGCTCCGCCTCAACCTGGAGCTCGAAGGGGAGATCGTCCGCCGGGTCAAACCGGTCATCGGCTACCTGCACACCGGGATGGAGAAGACCGCCGAAACCCTCACCTTCCTGCAGGGCCCGACCAATGTAACCCGCATGGACTATCTGGCCCCCCTGCACAACGAGCTCTGCTACTCGCTGGCGGTGGAGAAGCTGCTGGGGGTGGACATCCCGCCCCGGGCCCAGGCCATCCGGGTGTTGATGACCGAGCTCAACCGGGTGTCCTCCCATCTGGTGGCCACCGCCACCAACGGCATGGACATAGGGGCCCTCTCGATGATGATGTACGGGTTCCGGGAGCGGGAGCTGATCCTGGCCTTCTTCGAGAAGACCACCGGTCTGCGCATGAACCACAACTACATCCGGCCCGGCGGGGTGGCCGCCGATCTGCCGGACGGTTGGGAAGACGATGTGGAGGAGATACTCGAGCGCATCCCGGCCGCCATGGCGGACTACGAGGACCTGCTCAAGGAGAACTCCATCTGGAAGGGCCGCACCCGGGGGGTGGGCGTCATCACCGCCGAGGAGTGCCTGGCCTACGGGATCACCGGTCCCACCCTCCGGGCGGCGGGCGTGAAATGGGATCTGCGCCGCTCCCGGCCCTATTCGGGGATCGAGGCCTACGACTTCGACGTGGTGACCGGAGAACGGGGCGACGTCTACGACCGCTACCGGGTGCGGATCGAGGAGATGCACCAGTCGCTGCGGATCGTCCGCCAAGCCGCCGACGCCATGCCCCGCGGCGACTACAAGACGGGCGACCGCAAGGTGTCGCCCCCGCCCCGCCGGCGCATCGACGAGTCGATGGAGGCGCTCATCCACCACTTCAAGATATACACGGAAGGCTTCAAGCCGCCGGAGGGCGAGACCTACGCCGCGATCGAATCCCCCCGGGGGGAGCTGGGCTGCTACCTGGTGTCCGACGGAGGCGGCCGCCCGCTGCGCATGCACACCAGGGCCCCTTCCTTCTCCAACCTGCAGGCCCTCCCGATCATGATGGCCGACTCGCTGGTGGCCGACACCATCGCCTGCATCGCTTCGCTCGACCCCGTCATGGGCGACGTGGACCGGTAGGCGGACATGACGCAGGAAGCCGCCCGCCCCCCGCAGCCGGACGCGCCGTATGCATGGACGCCCGCCGCCGAGGAGCGCGCCCGCCGGATCATCGCCCGCTACCCCCGGCCGCGCTCGGCCCTGATGCCCCTCCTCTACATAGCCATGCAGGAGGACCGGCGCCGGGGGGCCGACCGCCTGACCGAGGACGGGATCCGCAGGGCGGCCGAACTGGCGGGCATCACCCCCGCCCAGGCGTCGGCGGCGGCCAGCTTCTACACCATGTACAAGTCGGCGCCGGTGGGCCGTTACCTGGTGTCGGTATGCACCTCCCTGTCCTGCTGGCTGGCGGGGGCCGACGACGTGCTCCACGCCCTCGAGGAGGAGGCGGGGGCCCCCTCCGGCCACCCCGACCCCGAGGGCGTCGTCTCCCCCGAGCACGTGGAATGCATCGGGGCCTGCGGCGGGGCTCCGGCGGTGCAGGTCAACTACGAGTTCGTGGAGGGCGTAACCCCCGATCGGATGAAGGAGATGGTCCGGTGGCTGCGCTCGGAGCGGCCCGAATGCGCGTCGGGCGACCAGCTACAGGCCCGGTTCGGCGGGGCCCCTTCCTTCCCGTGGGCCGTTCCCGATCCGGTCGGGGCGCCCGGCCCGGCGCCCGCCTTCCCCCCTCTCGGCACCGGGGCGGCCCTCCCCGAACCCCCCGGCGGCCCGGCGGAGCTGCCCGCCCCCTCCCCGACGACGGGGAACGGCGCCGCCCCCATGATCCTCACCGCCCGGATGAACGAGCGCCCCGCCGACAGCCACACCCTGGCCGGGTACGAGGCCGCCGGCGGCTACACGGCCCTGCGCAAGGTGCTGGGCAGCCCGGGCATGGCGGCGTCCGAAGTAACCGAGGAGGTCAAGGCGTCCATGCTGCGGGGCCGGGGAGGGGCCGGCTTCCCCGCCGGGGTGAAGTGGAGCTTCCTCGCCCCCGCCCGCCCCTCCTACCTGGTGGTCAACGCCGACGAGTCGGAGCCGGGCACCTTCAAAGACCGCCAGCTGATGGAGCGCGACCCCCACCAGATGATCGAAGGGGTGATCATCTCCTCCTACGCCAACGAGGCCGGCCATGCCTTCATCTACGTGCGGGGCGAATACCCCAAGGCCGCCCGGCGGGTGCAGGCCGCGGTCGAAGAGGCCTACGAGGCCGGCTATCTGGGGCCGGACATCCTCGGTTCCGGATACAGCCTGGAGCTGGTCGTCCACCTCGGCGCCGGCGCCTACATCTGCGGCGAGGAGACGGCCCTCCTGGCCAGCCTGGAAGGCCGCCGGGGCGAACCCCGCCTCAAGCCCCCCTACTTCCCGGCCGCCAAGGGCCTGTACATGATGCCCACCATCGTCAACAACGTGGAGACCCTGGCCAACGTCCCCTGGATAATCGAGCACGGCGCGGCCGCCTACGCCGGCATCGGCCCCTCCGGCTCCCCGGGGCGGCGCATGTGCTCGGTCTCCGGCCACGTCGTCCGTCCCGGCAACTACGAGATCGTGGAGGGCCTCACCTGGCGGGAGCTGATCTTCGGCCTGGCCGGGGGAATACGCGGCGGCAACCGCCTCAAGGCCTGGGTGCCGGGCGGAGCTTCGTCCCCCTGGTTCGTCCCCGATCTCCACCTTGACACCGAGGTGACCAAGGAGGCCATCGACGGGCACGGCTCCATGACCGGTTCGGGGGCGGTGATCGTCATGGACCACACCACCGACCTGGTGGCGGCGGCCGAGCGCTTGGTGCGCTTCTTCGCCCATGAGTCCTGCGGCCAGTGCACCCCCTGCCGGGAGGGCACCTCCTGGCTGGACATGATCCTGCGCCGCATCATGGACGGGCACGGGCGCCCGGTGGACGCCGACCTGCTGCTCGACGTGTCCGACAACATCTCCCCCGGCCTGGGGTGGCCTCCGGCCATGACCACCATCTGCGCCCTGGGCCCCTCGGCGGTGTCGCCGGTGGTGTCCCTGCTGAAACACTTCCGGAGCGAGGTGGAGGAACGCGTCCGCGCCGCCGCCCTGACGCCGGTGGCCATCGGAGGCCGGCGGTGAGCGCCCCCGGCCGCCCGGCGGTCTCCCTCACCATCGACGGACGGGCGGTCGAGGCCCCCGCCGGGGAGCTGCTGATCAAGGCGGCCGAGGACCACGGCTCCTACATCCCCCGCTTCTGCTGGCACCCCCGCATGAATCCGGTGGGCATGTGCCGCATGTGCCTGGTGGAGCTGGAGACCCCCCGGGGAAAGGTGATCATCCCCTCCTGCATGCAGCCGGTCAGCGACGGCATGGTGGTGCACACCGAGTCCGAGGCGGCCAAGAAAGCCCAGGAAGGGGTGCTCGAGTTCCTCCTGCTGAACCACCCCCTCGACTGCCCGGTGTGCGACAAGGGCGGCGAATGCCCCCTCCAGGACCAGACCATGTCCTACGGCCCGGGCGAGAGCCGCTTCGTGGAGGAGAAGCGCCACTTCGCCAAGCCCGTCCCCATCAGCAGCCTGGTGCTGCTGGACCGCGAGCGCTGCATCCTCTGCGCCCGCTGCACCCGGTTCTCGGACGAGGTGTCGGGCGACCCACTGATCGAGTTCCACCACCGGGGCGGCAACACCCAGGTGCTCACCTTCCCCGACGAGCCCTTCACCTCCTACTTCTCCGGCAACACCGTCCAGATCTGCCCGGTGGGGGCGCTGACCGCCGTTCCCTACCGGTTCCGCGCCCGCCCCTGGGATCTGCAGACGGCCGAGAGCACCGGGCCGGTGCACACCGAAGGCAGCCGCCTGGCCGTCCACGCCTCCCAGAACCGGGTGCTGCGCTTCCTGGGGGTGGACAACGGTTCGGTCAACCAGGGCTGGCTGTCGGACAAGGAACGGTTCGGGTTCGAGCACCTCAGCTCGCCCGACCGCCTGCGCACCCCGCTGATCCGCGAGGGGGCCGGTTTCCGGGAAGCGGGCTGGGGGGAGGCCCTCGATCTGGCGGCGGAGCGGCTGCAGGCGGTGATCGACGAAGGGGGCGGGGGCGCGGCGGCGGCCCTGGGCGGGGCGCGCGGCGCCAACGAGGACGCCTACGCCCTCTCCAAGTTCATGCGGGCGGCGGTCGGCTCCAACAACCTGGACGCCCAGCTGGGCGACGGCCTCGACGCCCGGTTCCTGGCCGGGCTGGCCGGGCGGGGGCGGATCGACGGCCTGGAGGCGGCGCGCACCATCCTGCTGTGGGGCCCCGACCTGAAAGAGACCCACCCCATCCTCTATCTGCGGGTGCGGAGGGCCGCCCAGGAGCTGGGGGCGTCTCTGGTGATCTTCCACCCCCGGCGCACCGGCCTGGACGACCGGGCGGCCCACAAGTTCACCTACCGGCCGGGGGACGGGGAGGCCGTGCTGGAGCGCTTCGCCGCCGGCGAGGGGGAGTACGCCGCCGCCCGGGCGGCCATGGACGAAGGCCCCTTGGTCGCGTTGGTGGGCCGCCCCGGCCTGGCCGAACATCCGCGCCTGGCCGAGTCGGCGGCCGCCTTCGCCCTCCGCCGGGGCGGGTCCGTGCTGCCGCTCGTCCACCGGGGCAACACCTTCGGGGCGCTGGACATGGGGGCGGCGCCCGACCTGCTGCCCGGCCGGGTCCCCGTCTCCGCCGACGGCCTCTGCCCCGAGCTGTTGGAGGCCTGGGGAGAGCCGCCGGGCGGGCCCGGCCTGGACGCCCTGGGGATCGCCGAGGCGGCGGCCGCGGGCGGGATCGGATTCCTGCTCCTGTGCGGATCCGACCCGGTGCGCGACCTGGCGGGCTTCGACGGCGGGGCGGCCCTGGCGGGGGCCGGTTTCACGGCCGCGATCGACTTGTTCCTCACCGACTCCGCCCGCCGGGCCGACGTGGTGTTCCCCGCGCTGGGTTTCACCGAGAAGAAAGGCACGGTCACCAACCTGGAAGGCCGGGTGCAGATGGTCAACCGCCTGGCGCCGGGGCCGGGGCAGGCGCGGGCCGACTGGTCGATCCTGGACGACCTGGCCGCCCGGCTGGGCCGCCCGCTCGGGCTGTCCTCCTCCCGGGAGACCGCCGCCGAGATCGCCCGGACGGCGCCCGCCTACGCCGGGGTCACCTGGGAATACCTCGAGCAAGACGCGGGGGAGGGGGCGGTGGTTCCCCTGGAGGGGGCCGTCCAGCCCCTCCGGTACGAGCCTCGGCGCAACGCCCCGCCCGGCGAAGCCGGCGGCGGACGCCCGGCCGTGCATATCGCCCGCACCATGTACGACGACGGGGTCATGCTGCGGCACTGCCCCTCTCTGTCCGGCCTGGCCCCCGGCGCCGCCGCCTACCTGACCCCGGAACACGCCGCCTCCCTCGGGGCGGAGGCCGGAGACCCGGTGGAGATCGCCCTGGAGGGCGGCTCCGTGACCCTGCCGGTGCGGCTGGATCCGACCCTCCACGAGGGCGTCGTCTACATCCCCTTCAACCAGCCGGGCGCCGAGGGGTTGGGCGGGCTGACGGGCGGCGGGCGCTGATGGACTGGATCGACGTACTCTTGGCGGCCGCCCGGGCGGTTGCGGTGTTCGCCCTGCTGATGGGGGTGTGCACCCTGCTGGTGTGGTTCGAGCGCAAGATCGTGGCCGACATGCAGAACCGGGTGGGGCCGGACCGGGCCGGCCCCTGGGGGATCCTCCAGACGGTGGCCGACGGCGTGAAGCTGTTCTTCAAGGAGCAGGTGACCCCCCGCAAGGTGGAGCTCGGCCTCTATCTGGCCGCGCCCATGCTGGCCGCCGTCCCCGCCTTCCTGATGTTCATGGTGATCCCGTTCGGGCGGCCCTTCACCATCACCCTGGGCGGAACGGAGCGGCTGGTGCCCCTCCAGGGCGCCGACCTCAACGTGGGGATCCTCTACATCCTGGCCATGTCGTCGGTCGCCGTCTACGCGGTGGTGCTGGCCGGTTGGTCGTCGGGGTCCAAATACCCTTTGCTGGGCGGGGTGAGGGCCACCGCCCAGGCCATCTCCTACGAGGCCGCCATGGGGCTGTCCCTGGTGCCGGTGGTGCTCTTCGCCGGTTCGATGCGCATCTCCGAGATCGTGTCAGCCCAGAGCTCCACCCTCACCTTCCTGAACTGGCCGGTCGGCATTCCCGCCTGGAACGTGTTCGTGCTGGCCCCCTCCTTCCTCATCTTCTTCATCGCGGCGGTGGCGGAGACCAACCGGGCGCCCTTCGACCTGGTGGAGGCCGAGCAGGAGATCGTGGGCGGCTTCCACACCGAATACTCCGGCCTGCGCTTCGCCTTGTTCTTCTTGGCCGAGTACATCAACATCTTCACCATGTCGGCCCTGGCGGTGACCCTCTTCTTCGGGGGCTGGTCGGGGCCGACCTGGGACGGAATCCTGCCCCCCCTGGTGAGCGGCCTGCTGCCCACCTTCTGGTTCCTGGCGAAGGTGCTGGTGTTCCTGTTCCTGTACGTGTGGCTGCGGGCCACCCTCCCGCGCCTGCGCTACGACCAGCTGATGACCCTGGGCTGGAAGCGGCTGATCCCCGCCTCCCTGGTGTGGATGTTCCTCATCGGAGGGGCGCTGGCCTTCCGCCGCTTCGGGCCGCCCTGGAGCTGAGGCATGGCCGACCGCTCCGCGCAGTCCGGGATGGGGCCGCTGGAGGCCTTCTTCAAAGGCATGGCCGTAACGGGCCGCCAGTTCATCGCCACCGTGTTCGGGCGGGGCCTGGTCACCACCAAATACCCCCAGGAGATGCGGGAAAAGCCCCAGCGCTTCCACGGCCGCCACGTGCTCAACCGCTACGAGGACGGCATGGAGAAATGCATCGGCTGCGAGCTGTGCGCCGGGGCCTGCCCGGCCCGCTGCATCTACGTCCGGGGGGCCGACAACCCCGAAGACGACCCGGTCAGCCCGGGAGAGCGCTACGGCTTCGTCTACGAGATCAACATGCTGCGCTGCATCTTCTGCGGGTTGTGCGTGGAGGCCTGCCCCACCGAGGCCATCACCCACACCCGGCTGTTCGAGATGTCCACCACCAACCGGGACGACGCCGTCTACACCAAGGAGGAGCTGCTGGTGGACGCCGACGGGCGGCCCAACCACATGTTCGACTCCGACCGGCTCGCCGACTTCGAGGAGCTCGCCCAGGCGGACGGCTGGATGCGCGCCACCGCCCCCCAGGGCCGGGCCGCCTACGAGGGGCAGGTTTCCTGGTCGGGTTCGGCGGGGGTGGGGGTGCGGCCCCCCGAGGCGGGGCAGTCGGGCCTCTCCGAAGAGGCGGAGGAGGGCCGCGCCTGATGGTGGAGCTGATCATCTTCGCGCTCATGGGGTCGGTCGCCCTGGGAGGGGCCTTCACGGTCATCAAAGCCCGCAACCCGGTGTACGGGGCGATGGGCCTGATGGCCGCCCTGTTCGCCCTGGCGGTCTTCTACGTGGTCCACCTGGCCCATTTCGTGGCGGCGGTGCAGGTGATCGTATACGCCGGGGCGGTCATCACCCTCTTCCTGTTCGTGATCATGTTCGTGGGCGTGGACCGGGCCGAGCGCGCCGCCGAGAAGCTGGCGGTGCAGCGCCCCGCCGCCCTGGCCGTCCTGGCGGGGGTGCTGGCGCTGGCCGGAGCGCTGGTGTTGACCGGCCAGTTCGACTGGGTGATCACCACCGGGGGGGAGGCGGCCGAGGTGCAGGGAACGGTGGAGGAGATCGGCGGCAACCTGATCTCCGTGGAGGACGGCGCCGGGCGGCGGGCCTCCCGCTGGCTGCTGCCCTTCGAGGCCACCTCCCTGCTGCTGATAGTGGCGGCGGTGGGGGCGGTCGCCCTGGCCTTCTACCGGCCCCGCCGCAAGGGAGAACCAGAAGAGGAAACGGCCGAGCCCGGCCGGACGGGCGGTCCGCCGTGAGGAACCGGCGATGATCGTCACGGCCGACTGGTACATGACCCTGGCGGCGGTGCTGTTCCTGGCGGGCGCGGCCGGCCTGCTGCTGCGCAACAACGCCCTGGTGATGTTCATGTCGGTGGAGCTGATGCTGAACGCCGTCAACCTGACCTTCGTGGCGGCCGCCCGCGCCCACGGGGACATCGGCGGGCAGATGGCGGTGCTGTTCGTGCTGGTGGTGGCGGCCGCCGAGGTGGCGGTGGGTTTGGCGATCATCGTGTCGGTCTTCCGCACCCGCCGAACCGCCTCCGTGGACGACCTGTCGGAGCTGTCCGGATGACCGGCGCGCCGCCGGAGGGGCGGCGGGATGGTTGATTTCCTGGCCGGCCAGCTGTGGGTCGTCATCGCCCTGCCGCTGGGGGCGGCCCTGCTGAACCACTTCCTGGGGCGGCGGTTGGGGGAGCGGGCGGCCGCCCCCGCCGTGCTGGCGGTGGCCGGATCCTTCGGGTGGGCGGCTCTGGCCTCCGCCCGATTCTTCGCCTCCGGGCGCGCCGCCGAGGAAGCCGTAACCGTGGTCCGGCTCTTCGACTGGATACCGGGCCTGGGGGCCTCCGCCGAGCTGCTGTGGGATCCGATGTCCGCCGTCATGACCCTGGTGGTGACCGGAGTGGGCGCCCTGATCCACATCTACGCGGTCGGCTACATGCACGGCGACCCCCGGTTCAGCCGCTTCTTCACCTACCTGAACCTGTTCATCGCCTCCATGCTGATCCTGGTGCTGGCCAACAACTTCGCCCTGCTGTTCGTGGGCTGGGAGCTGGTGGGCCTCTGCTCCTACCTGCTGATCTCCTTCTGGTACACCCGCCCCTCGGCGGCCGCCGCCGGCAAGAAGGCCTTCGTGGTCAACCGCATCGGCGACTTCGGCTTCATGGTGGCGCTGATGGTGATCTTCGCCTCCTTCGGCACCCTCTCCTACACGGAGGTGCTGCACGACCCGGGGCAGGCGATAGGGGCGGGCGCCGCCTCCGCCGTCTGCCTGCTGCTGCTGGTGGGGGCGGCCGGCAAGTCGGCCCAGGTCCCCCTGTACGTGTGGCTGCCGGACGCCATGGAAGGCCCCACCCCCGTGTCCGCCCTCATCCACGCCGCCACCATGGTTACGGCCGGGGTGTACATGGTGGCCCGCACCGGCGCTCTGTTCGGCCTCTCCGACGCGGCGGGCGGGGTCGCGGCCGGGGTGGGGGCTCTCACCGCCCTGCTGGCCGCCACCATCGCCGTCGCCCAGCGGGACATCAAGCGGGTGCTGGCCTATTCCACCATCAGCCAGCTCGGCTACATGTTCATGGCGGTGGGGGCGGCGGGTTACGCGGCCGGCCTGTTCCACCTGGTCACCCACGCCGTGTTCAAGGCGCTGCTCTTCCTGGGGGCCGGCTCGGTGATCCACGCCATGGCCGGAGAGCAGGACATGGAGCGGATGGGCGGGCTGCGCGCCAAGCTGCCCGTTACCCACCTCACCATGCTGGCGGCGGTGCTCGCCATCGCCGGCATCCCCCCGCTGGCCGGTTTCTGGTCGAAGGACGAGATCCTGGCGGTGCTGTTCGCCAAAGGCGGCTACTACACCTTCCTGTGGGCGGCGGGCGTGCTGGCCGCCCTGCTGACGGCCTTCTACATGGCGCGGCTCTACTTCTTGGTGTTCACCGGGAAAGCCCGCTGGGCCGACGGGTTGGAACCGCACGAATCGCCCCGGGTCATGACCGCGCCGCTGGTCGTCTTGGGCGTCCTCACCGTGGTGATCGGCTTCGTCAACACCCCCTTCCGGCTGGCTTTCGAACATTTCCTGGAACCGGCCTTCGAGGGGGTCTATCTGGCCCACGCCCCCGACGACGGGCTGCTGGTCGCGGTCTTGGCGCTGGTGTCGGCGTCGGCCGGAGCGGCGGGGATCTTCATGGCCTACCTGGTCTACCGCCGCGCCTCCGATGAGGCCCGAGAGCGGATGCTGGGCTGGGTGCGCCGCCCCTTCATGGCCTGGGAGCACGGCTACTGGGTGGACGACGCCTACGGGCGGCTGATCGTGAAACCGGGTTTGGCCTTGGCCCGGTGGAGCGCCGGCTTCCTCGACCAGCGGGTGATCGACGGGATGGTCAACGGGGCGGCCGGGGCGGTGCGCCGGGCGGGGGTGCGGCTGCGTCCCCTCCAGTCCGGCTTCGTGCGCTCCTACGGGGCGCTGCTGGCGGCGGGGGCGGTGGGGCTGACGGCCTGGATCGTGTCGAGGGGACTGTAGGGCGGCGGCATGTCGGAGGCGGCGTTCCCGATCCTCAGCGCCCTGGTGCTGACCCCCGCGCTGGGGGCGGCGGTCCTGATGCTGATCCCCGAGGGGCGGCGGGAGCTGATCCGCCCCCTGGGGGTGGTGCTGGCGCTGCTGCCCCTGCCGCTGGCGGGGTGGCTGTACGCCGACTTCGAGCGGGGCGAGGCCGGGTTCCAGTACGTGGAGCGGGCGCCCTGGATCGACCGCCTGGGGGTGGAGTGGCACCTGGGGGTGGACGGCATCTCGCTGCTGCTGGTGGTGCTCACCGCCGTGCTGGTGCCGGTGGCGCTGGGGGCTTCGGCGGGGATCGACCGCCGGGTGAAGCTGTTCGCCGCCATGACCCTGCTGCTGGAGGCGGGCCTGATCGGGGTGTTCCTGTCGCTCGACCTGTTCCTGTTCTTCGTGTTCTTCGAGGCGATCCTGATCCCGATGGCCTTCATCATCGGCATCTGGGGGAGCGAGAACCGCATCTACGCGGCGGTGAAGTTCTTCCTGTACACGGCCTTCGGATCGGCGCTGATGCTGGCCGGGATCATCGCCCTGGCTTTCATCCACCGCGACCAGACCGGGGTGCTGGGCTTCTCGTATCCGGCCATGCTGGGCCTGGACCTCGACCCGTCCGTCCAGCGGTGGCTGTTCGGGGCCTTCGCACTGGCCTTCGCCATCAAGGTGCCGGTGTTTCCCTTCCACACCTGGCTGCCGGACGCCCACGTCGAGGCGCCCACCGCCGGTTCGGTGCTGCTGGCCGGGGTGCTGCTGAAGCTGGGCACCTACGGCCTGCTCCGGTTCAACCTACCCCTCTTCCCCGACGCCGCCCTGGATTTCGTCCCGCTGATGGCGGTGCTGGCGGCGGCGGGGATCATCTACGGGGCGGCGGTGGCCGTCGTCCAGCCCGACCTGAAGAAGCTGGTGGCCTATTCCTCGGTCAGCCACCTGGGTTTCATCGTGCTGGGCACCTTCGCCCTGACCTCCCAGAGCCTCCAGGGAGGGGTCATCCAGATGGTCAACCACGGACTCACCACCGGCGCCCTGTTCCTGCTGGTGGGGATCATCTACGAGCGCCGTCACACCAAGCTGATCGCCGACTTCGGGGGGCTGGCCTCCTCCATGCCGGTGTTCGCCGGGCTCTTCCTCTTCACCGCCTTCGCCTCCATCGGCCTGCCCGGGCTGAACGGGTTCGTGGGCGAGTTCCTGATCTTGATGGGGAGCTACCCGACCCTGCCCGTCTACACGATCCTGGCGGCCTCGGGGGTGATCCTGGCGGCGGTCTATCTGTTGTGGGCCTACGAGCGGGTCTTCACCGGCAAGATCACCAACCCGGCCAACGAGGGGCTGGCCGACCTGTCGCCGGGGGAAGCCCTGGTCTTCGCCCCGCTGGTGGCCTTGATCATCCTGCTGGGGGTGTACCCGAAGCCGGCCCTGGAAGTGATCGGGCCGTCTACCGACGCGGTGCTGGCCCGGATCGAGGCGGTCACCGAATACGAGGCGCCGGATCCGGTCGGGCCGGGCTTCGTGCTGTCCTCGGGGGGAGGCGGGTGACGGCCTGATGTTCGACGTTTCCTACCTGTCGATCGCACCCGAAATGGTGCTGGTGCTGGGGGCGGTGGCGGTGTTGATGGTGGACGTGTTCGCCAAGCCGCCCTCCCGGGTGCACGGCTGGTTGGCCGCCCTGACCTATCTGGGGGCGGCGGCGGTGATCGCCTGGCAATGGGCGCGGCTGGGGGAGGGCCGGGGCGGGCTGTCCTTCGGCGGGGCGGTGGTGCTTCACCACTGGGGGGTCGCGGTGAGGGGGGTGCTGCTGGCGGCGGCGGTGCTGGGAACCCTCTGCGCCTGGGAGATGCTGAAGGGGCTGCGGCGGCGGATGGCGGAGGGGCTCAGCCTGATGCTGACGGCGTCCGCCGGTTTCATGCTCATGGGGGCCTCGGTCGACCTGGTGATGGTGTTCATCGCCTTGGAGATCGGCTCGATCTCCCTCTACGTGCTGGCCGGGATCGTCCGCACCTCCAAGGAAGGGGACGAAGCCGCCGTCAAGTACTTCCTGCTGGGCGCCTTCGCCTCGGCCATCTTCATCTACGGGGGGGCCCTGGCCTACGCCGGAACCGGCGCCACCAACCTGTACGGCATCGGGGAGTTCCTGGCGAGCTATCACATAGCCCGCCCGGCGGTGATCCTCATCGGCATGGCGCTGCTGGTGGTCGGCATGGGCTTCAAGGTAACCGCCGCCCCGTTCCATTCCTGGGCGCCGGACGTGTACCAGGGCGCCCCGGCGGGGGTTGTGGGGTTCATGGCGGCGGCCGCCAAGGTAGGCGGGTTCGCCGCTCTGGTCAACATCCTTTTCATCGGCTTCGTCCGCTACCAGGCTGCGTGGAGCGGCGGCCTGGCGGTGATCGCCGCCGCCTCGGTGGTGGCGGGGACCCTGCTGGCCATAGTGCAGTCCGACGTGCGGCGGATGCTGGCCTATTCCGGGGTGGCCCACGCCGGTTTCCTGCTCACCGGCATGACCGCCGGCGGCGCGGCCATGGGCGGCCTGATCTTCTACCTGGGCGCCTACACGGTGATGGTGACGGCGGCTTTCGCAGCGGTGACGGCGGTGAGCGGCCCGGCGTCTTCCGGCAGCTCCTTCGACGAGTACCGGGGGTTGGGCAGGCGCTCTCCGACGACGGCGGCGGTGCTGGCCTTCACGATGATCGCCATGTCGGGGATGCCCCTCACCACCGGTTTCATCGGCAAGTTCCAGATGTTCACCGCCGCCTGGGGCGCCGGGTACGGATGGCTGGTGATCACGGGGCTGGCGGCCTCGGCGGCGGCCTTCTTCTTCTACCTGCGCCTGGTGGTGCTCATGTACTTCCGCTCCGGCGGGGAGGGCGAGCCGCAGCCGCAGCCCCTGCCGCTGCCCGCCGGGATACGCTGGGTCCTGCTGTCATCGGCGGTGTTCACCCTGCTGTTCGGCGTCTTCCCCGACCCCCTGCTGGGCCTGCTGTCGTAGGCGGGAGGTGGGCCGCACTCGGCGGCCGGCGCCGGGTGCATAGCTATCCTGGATGAGCAGTTCCAAGGGATCGGAGAGGTTGTGCGCATCCCTGTTCGAGCCGTATACGCAGGCCCTCGACCGAGCTGAGCGGTCGATGAGGCGTGCGGCGGGAGGCCGTCATGAACACCGCTTCCGAGCCTGACCCCCGGTCCGGGCAGCTCCCGGGTGGGGCCGGAGGATCGAAGCGGTCGAGTCCGTGCAAGGTTCTCCGAAACATACCCCTAGCCGGAAGCCCGAAAATTTGGTATAAAGAGTGGGCTGAAGCACAAACACCGCCGCGAGCTTCCGGAGAGGGCGGCGGTCAAAGACGGATCCCCGTTCGATCCGGCCCCTCGGGCCGGAGGCGGCCTCGTGCGGCCCGGCGGATTTTCGTTCAAGGCGGTGGAGGCGGGGGATGGGCCCGGGTTTGCCGGCGGCGGGGGCCGTTTTTCGCGGTCTCGAGGGCCTTTGGGTTGGATATTGAACTTGGGTTGGAATCGAACTTCGAGCCGTGATTACACGAGGTTCTCGTCGGGGCAGCCCTTGGAGCTGCCCGTCCAGGGGGCGGCGGGCGGCAACGCTCTCGGCGCTGGCCGTTCTGCTCTTGGCTTCCTGCGGCGGTTCGTCCGCGCCCCAGGCGCTCTGGACCGTTGTTTCGGATGTGTATCTGGTCCGGGAGGGCGAGGTGGTGTCCGAGGACGTCTATGCGGCGGCTTCCCTGGTGAAGATGGCGGGGGTGATCGAGGGCGACCTGGTGGTGCTGGCGTCCAACCGCCTGGAGGTAACGGGGCGGGTGGAAGGCGACATCATCGGGTTCGCAGCCACCGCTTCGGTGAAGGGCGAGGTGGGCGGCTCGGTGCGGTTGCTGGGGGTGGACATCGAGGCCGCCGGCGAGGTGGGGGAGGACGCGGTCATGCTGGGCCGGAAGGCAACTCTGGGCGGGGAGGCGGCCGGAGACGCCTTGGTGTGGGCGGGGTCGCTGTCGGCCGGAGGGGAGGTGGGCCGGGATCTGAGGGGCGTCGTCCTGGGGGAGGCGGCGCTGTCCGGTTCGGTGGGGCGGGACGCGGAGCTGGGGGCGGGCCGGATGCGGCTGCTGGAAGGAGCCCGGGTGGGTGAGGATCTGGTGTACAGCAGCGGCGGCGAAGCAGACATCCATCCGGGGGCGGCGGTCGGCGGGGCGGTGGTCCATCGGCGCCCGCCCGGCCCTCAGTTCGCAGTGCGGGCGGCCGGGCTGATGGCCGCTTTGATCGCTTTCCTGCTCTTCCTGGGGTCGGGGATGCTCTGGATCCGCTTCCGCACCGAGAAGGCAGAGCGTTGCGCCGCCTTCCTGGAGAGCCGCCCGCTCAAGTGTCTGCTGCGGGGCTTGGCCGTGCTGGCGCCGGCGGCGGCGCTGGCGGGCGCCCTGCTGGTGGTGTTCTGGCGGGGGCCGCCTGGCTGGGTGATAGGAACCGCACTGGCGATCCTGATCTCGGGCCCCTTCTTGGCGGCGGCGTTGGTGTATGCAGTCTTCGTAGGCACGGTGCCGGTGCTGATCGCCGCCGGACGCCGCCTGAGCCGCGGCCGCCTGGACCTCTACGGAGCCTTCCTGGCATCCGCCCTGGTACTGGGCGCCCTGCTCTTCGTTCTGGAGGCCCTGACCCCCCTTCCCTACGCCGGTCCGGTCTTGATCGCCGCCGCCGTAACCCTGGGCGCTGGAATCAGCGGCAAGCAAACCCCGCCCGAACAGGCCGGATAGGTCTGTCCGAGCCGAGTTGCGGCGGCGGTTCCCACCCTGTCCGGAAATTTTATTTACCAGTCAGGTAAATCTAATCTACGATACACTGTGAGGATCTTGTTTCGGACGTACCGCATCGAGGCGCTGTGCAGCAACCCGAAGGCGCTGCGCAGGAAATACGGCCCCGAAGTCGCCCGGAAGGTCGAGGCCCGTCTTTCGGATCTCGAGGAGGCGGGCGCGCTCGAGGACATGAAGTTGATGCCCGGGCGTTGCCACGAGCTGACAGGCGACCGGAGCGGATACCTGGCGGTCGATCTCCACAAAGGCTTCCGTCTGGTCTTCAGCCCCTGCGGCGCCGGGCTGACGAAGAGCGGGGGAGGGCTCGACTGGCGGTCGGTGTCAGAGATAGTCGTTCACGAGATCGTGGACTACCACTAGTCCGGTGAGAAAGGAACAGATATGACTGCTGGAGATTTCGAGTTTTCACCCGGCTACGCGGTGCCTCCGGGGTGGACGCTGCGTGATCTGCTCGAGGAGCGGGGGATGAGCCAGGCGGAGCTGGCCCGGCGCACCGACCTGTCGACCAAGCACATCAACCGGCTCATCAACGGGCATGTGCCGCTCAGTACGGACACAGCCCTGCGGCTCGAGCGGGTGACGAACGTACCGGCCCGGTTTTGGTTGAACAGAGAAAGCACCTACCAGGAACGCCGCGCCCGCCTCGAGGAGGAGGCGGGTTTGGAAGAAGACCTGTGCCTGCTCGATGAATTGCCAATCGAGGCGATGGTCCAGCTCGGCATTCTGACCAAGCGGCTCAAGCCGAAGGAGCGTCTGCTCGAGGCGTTCAGGTTCCTGGGAGTGGCGAACAGGCGGGCCTGGCTCGACGAGATCAACGGTCTGCAAGCCTCGTTCAGGATGTCCGGCGCCTATCCGTCGAGCCGCGCCGCGGTCGCGGTCTGGCTGCGGATGGGAGAAATCGAAGCGGCCGCCGTCCGATGCGGGCCATGGAACCCGGCGGCCTTCCGAGATGTACTCGGGAAAGTTCGTTCCCTCACCCGGGAGCAAGATCCGCTTGTCTGGCAACCGGAACTGGAACGTTTGTGCGCCGCCGCCGGGGTGGCGGTGGTGGCGGTGCCGGAGGTGACAGGAGCTAGGGCCACCGGCGCCGCCCGCTGGCTGACCCCAGGCAAAGGCCTGATTCAGCTCAGCGCCAGAGGCTCATGGAGCGACATCTTCTGGTTCTCGTTCTTCCATGAGGCCAAGCACATCCTGGACGAGACCAAGCGGTCGATCTTCTTGACCGGCAAGGGCAGGAGCTCGCCCGAGGAGCAGGAAGCCGATCGGTTCGCCCAAGACTTCCTAATTCCCCCCGCCCGGCTGACCGAGCTGGAGCAGATAAGGAGCCTGGACGAAGTGCAGCGGTTCGCCGAATCGACAGGCGTCCATCCTGGGATCGTGGTCGGGCGCCTCCATCATGAGAAGCTCAAGAGTCATAACTGGGGCAACGGTTTGCGGCAACGCTTGAAGTTCGCAACGGCAACGTGAGGATGTCATCTTCGGTGATGGTGTAGAGTTCGGCGCGGCCGGTGCAGTGGATGAGGTCGATGGTGTTGGGTCCGACTCTGGGTCCGCCCAAGATGTTCAGGGCGGCTCACCGGGGCCACCGACGGGAAAAAGGTTACTTACGAGCGGTTTCTACGAGATGCGAGCAAACCCTAGCCCGGGAGAGCTTTGGGAGTTTGGCGGTGCCCGCGCGCAGATCAAACCGCGCCCGCGCTGGGGGAGTTGTGGTAGAGTCTTCTCTGGTGAAATCGGGGAGCTTCATCGCTTTCGTTTTATTCTGGGCGAGAAGGGAGGTGAAACATATGGCAGAACGACAAGTCACCAAAACCGGCAAAGACCGGGATGGGGACATCATCAAGCTTTGCGGTGACTTTGGCGAGGTATACAAAGCGCAGGCGATTCGCGAGATCAAATTTAGGACGCACCGCTACTTCGTTGACGAAGGCTGGGGTCGCGTCTATGTCAAGGTGGTACCAATCCGGGGCGTTGAGCACCTGCGCACCGCCTTCGATTCCACGATCCGTAACAATCTGGACAATCTTCCGGATTGCTGAGAAAACGAACGGGTAGGCACCGTCAAGGGTTGGTGCCACAGCGTTGCCGTTGGCCTCCAAGTCGTCGTGGAAGGCCAGTTCCCTCGCTCAATCCGGGCCCTCGGGGTGGCGGCCGCCTTGCTCCGACCCGCTCCGCCGTCCTCTGGGTCGGGGCGGACCGTCAGCCGGTATCGTCGGCTTGGACGGTGCCCGCCCCGGCCATCATCGGGTTGATGTGTGTGGAGATGTGATCTGTCGGCGGAGACTCCGGGGCGGCGGTGGGTTGTTGAAGGAGAACAGCGGCGGGAATACCAAGATGCTCGTGAAGAGCCCGCGCCGTTGACATGGTGATGGCGCGCTTGCCGGACAGTACATCTGAAACCTCGGAAGGGCCCACTATGAGCGGAACGAGGTCTTCCTGAGTCAGCCCCGGCCTAGTCTAGGCGAAACTCGATGGCGGCAACCGCGCTGGGATAATCCACTGGATGGCGCTTTGATTCATAGTGTTCAACGAGGTCGACCAAGACGTCAAGCTCATCACTCTCAGGGGTGTTCTCTTCGGCGTCGAATATCTCGTTGATTCTTGCGAGGGCGCGATCGAGATCCTTATCGGTACGGATAGGTTTGACGGCGGCCATCCTGCACCTCCTCCGCGCTTAGTCGGTCGTATTCTGCATGTGCACCGATCATCCTTATGTACGCTATTCTCCTTTGATATTCCACGGCTAGACCGTGCCTGTGACATCGGCGGAGGTCAAGGCCTCGGCCTGCTTGATGACCGTCTCGGTAGCTTTCTCCTGCTTGTCGGGCGGGTATCCGTGTTTGCGGAGGAGCCGCTTGACCGCGATGCGGAGCTGGGCCCGCACGTCCTCCCGCCGGGTCCAGTCGATTGCGGCGTTGGAGCGTACCGTCTCCACCAGCTCGCGGGCGATCATGCTCAGGACTTCGTCGCCCATCACCGCCACCGCGCTGTCGTTGGTCTCCAAGGCGTCGTAGAAGGCCAGCTCCTCCTCGCTGAGGCCGAGTTGCTCACCCCGGGCGTCGGCCGCCCGCATGTCACGGGCCAGTTCGATCAGCTCCTCTATCACCTGGGCCGCCTCCACTGCCCGGTTTCGGTAGCGGCGGAGGGCCCGTTCCAGCAGGTCGGAGAACAGCTCGCCTTGCACCACGTTCCGCCGCCTGCGGCGCTTCACCTCTTCTCGGAGCAGCCGTTGCAGAAGCTCCACGGCCAGGTTGCGGCGGGGCATCGCCTTCACCTCGGCCAAGAACTCGTCGGAGAGGACGGAGATGTCGGGCCTGTCCAGCCCGGCGGCGGCGAATATGTCCATCACGCCTTCGGCGATCACCGCCCGGGAGAGGATCTGGCGCACCGCATGGTCCAGCGTCTCCCCGGGCGCCCCGCCGCCCGGCGTCCGTTTGACCAGGGCCGCCCGCACCGCCTGGAAGAAAGCCGCGTCGTCCCTGATCTCTTTGGTGAAGGGGTGGGGAACAGCCAAGGCGAACGCCTGGGACAGCCGCCGCACCTCCCGCAGGCAGCGTTCCTTGCCGTCCGGCAGGGCCAAGACGTGCTCCAAGGCGGCGGGCAGCAGCTCCAGCCGTTCCGCCCCGGACCCGGCCGTCCACGCCGACCAGCCGAACCCATGGAACAACCCCAGGCAGACCTCGTATTTTTCCCGCAGCGCCGCCGCCGCCTGTTCCTGGTCCAGCACCGTGCCCCGCCCGCCGCCGGCGGTGTATACGGCCAAGGCCCGTTTCAGCTCGTGGGCCACGCCCAGGTAGTCCACCACCAGCCCGCCCGGTTTGTCCTTGAACACCCGGTTGACCCTGGTGATGGCCTGCATCAGCCCGTGCCCCCGCATCCGCTTGTCCAGGTACATGGTGTGCAGGCTGGGGGCGTCGAACCCGGTCAGCCACATGTCCCGCACCAGCACCATCCTGAGCGGGTCGTCCGGGTCGCGGAACCGGTCGCCCAATGTCTTGCGCCGGCCCTTGCTGCGGATGTGCGGCTGCCATTCGGGCGGGTCGGAGGCCGAGCCGGTCATCACGATCTTGATCTCGCCCTTGTAGTCGTCCGGGTCCTCCCATTCAGGCCGCAGGCGCGTCAGCTCCCGGTAGAGGTCCACGCAGATGCGCCGGCTCATGCAGACCACCAGCGCCTTGCCGTCCATGACCTCCAGCCGCTCCTCGAAGTGGGCGACGATGTCCTCGGCCACCTGCCGCAGCCGGTCCTCGGCGCCGACCAGGGCCTCCTCTTGCGACCATTTGCGGCTGAGGCTGTCCCGGCGCGCCGCCTCCTCGCCCTCGGTCACCTCCTCGAAGTCCTCGTCTATCTCCGCCCGGCTGCCGTCGTCGAGGGACAGCTGGACCAGGCGGCTCTCGTAGTAGACGGGGACGGTGGCCTCGTCCTCCACCGAGCGCTTGATGTCGTAGATGCTGATGTATTCGCCGAACACGGCCCGGGTGTTGGCGTCCTGCTGCTCGATGGGGGTGGCGGTGAACCCAACGAAGGAGGCGTGCGGCAGGGCGTCCCGCATGTGGCGGGCGAACCCGTCGATGAAGTCGTACTGGCTGCGGTGGGCCTCGTCGGCGATGACCACGATATTGCACCGCTCGGACAGGACGGGGTGGGCCTCCCCTTCCTCCTCGGGGAAGAACTTCTGGATGGTGGTGAACACCACCCCTCCCGACTCCACCGAAAGCCGCTTCCGCAGGTCGGCCCGGCTCTCGGCCTGGGCGGGCGGCTGGCGCAGCAGCTCCCGGCAGCGGGAGAAGGTGTCGAACAGCTGGTCGTCGAGGTCGTTGCGGTCGGTGAGCACCACGATGGTCGGGTTCTCCATGGCCGGCTCGCGGATGATCCGCCCGGCGTAGAAAACCATGGTCAGGCTCTTGCCCGCTCCCTGGGTGTGCCAGACCACCCCGATCCGCCCGTCGCCCGGACGACCTCCCTGTTTGTGTTGCGGGCCGGGGCCGTCGGCGCTCCGCCTCCCGGCGGCCCTCAGGGTTTCACCTACGGCCGCCCGCACCGCGTGGAACTGGTGGTAGCCGGCCATCTTCTTGGCGGGGCGTTCCCCTTCGTGACCCTCGAAGACGATGAAGTCGCGTATCAGCGACAGGAAGCGCCGGGGTTCGAGCACCCCTTCGAACAGCGTCTGCATCTCGAACCGGGCCGCTTCGTCTTCGTCCTCGGCGAAGGTGCGCCACGGCTTGAACCATTCCCGCCCGGCGGTGAGCGTCCCCACCCGGGCCTCGAGGCCGTCGGACACGATCATCAGCTCATTCATGGAGAACAGGGAGGGCAGCTCCGACTTGTAGGTCTGGAACTGCTGCCAGGCGGTCCAGATGGTGGCGTCCTCGTCCAGCGGGTTCTTGAACTCCATGACGGCCAGCGGCAGGCCGTTGACGAACAGGACGATGTCCGCCCGCCGCTCATGGTCGCCTTCCCTCACCGTGAACTCGTCGAGGGCCAGCCAGTCGTTGTTGCCGGGCTCGTCGAAGTCGATCACCCAGGCCCGCGCCCCCCGGATGCGGTTGTCCTCGGTGCGGTAATCGACCGTAACCCCCTCCACCAGCATCCGGTGAAAGTTGCGGTTGCGTATCTCCGGCAGAGCGCCCTCGGGCCGGGTCAGCCTGCGGAGAGCGTCCTCCCGCGCATAGGCGGGCAGGCCCGGATTGAGCCGGTCGACCGCCGCCCGCAGCCGCCCCTCCAGCACCACTTGGTCGTAAGCGTCCCGCTCGGAGTAGCAGCTACCCGGCCCGGACAGATCATCCCCGGTCCGCCACCCCAGCTCCTCCAACAGCTCGAGGGCGCGGCCTTGGACGACCGATTCATCTATTCCCGCCGCTGACATACGGCTTGGCAGGGTATCAAGTCCGCCGGGCAGGACAGTCAGCGCCTATCCAGCGGTCAGCGCCCGCTCGAAGTCATCGGGGCGCGACCACATCGCCGGGCGGGAAACGTCCTGCAGTTTCTCGATGTCCCTTCCCGCCACACATCTGCGGTGTCGTCGAACAGAGAGATGATCGGTTCTCTCCCAGATTCACCGGGCAGATCCCGCAGATCGGAGCAAGCCGAGTAAGTCTTCTTGCAGGCCAGCCCGGCGGCGGCCCGCGAGCGGCTGCTCAGGACGAATACCAGCGAGGCGCGCCCTTCTGCGGCCACCTCAAAGTCGACCGTCCAGCGGCTGGACCTTCCGGTGCGGGTCACGCCTTTGGCGAAGGTGAAGGAATGCTCGCCGAGCCAGTTCGCCACCTCGTCAGCCACCCCTTCCACCGGGCGCACCCGCAGGGTGAACCATATGTCGGCCACGCGCGCCGCCGCCTGCGCCACCCGATGGACCGCGTCGGCCAGCTCTTTGTCATCCGCGCAGAAAGTTTGGATCGCGCCGTTCTCCACCTCCACCCCGAGGGTCTGGCACATGTAGTCGACCATCCACTGCCTGATGGGGGAGAGCCGGATCTCGGTGTATTGCATTCCCAGCCATTCCAGAGCATCGCCAAAGTCGGTTATAACCTGCTGATCTCCGTTCTGGTGCGTATACACATCGACTACGCCGCCGTCCGGATACAGCAGGGGAGTCGACACCCTGACCACGCCCGGCCCGGACATGGGCGAGCACACGAACAGCCCAGGCAGACCGTCGCGTAGGGCATCACTGATCTGATCGTGGGTCATCATCCTCCCAATCTGCGTTGACCCGAATCTCACCCGAAAGCAACTTTGGTAACAGTATATCGCGAAGTTCGGATACCGCAGAGTTCTCTTGTCTGTTGATTAGCGTACGAGCCAGTAAACGTTGTGATATTTTGTTGAAATAGTGGATAATTGAGTCAGTAGGGACAAGAATATCAAGAGACATAACATCGGGTACTCGGGCTCGTTGGTGGCTTCTTGAAGTTCCTGTCACTAGGGATTGTATTTGTTGTCTGAAATTGGTAGAGCGCGCTAAACTATAAATGTAGGCAACCGAAAATGGCGGCTTAGGTTTTAGAACTAAAAACTCTGTGGAGCAAATTGCTCTTTCGCCGGGCTTCACGTCAACTAGCCAAACTCTATCAATGTCAGGATTTAGTCTTGATATTAAAATAACTCCCGGTGGTACAATGTTTTTAGTACTTTTTATATTATAACCAGGCTCAATTTGAGGTAAATTAGTTTTATCATATGCAGGTATACTATAATGGTAAAATAGTACATTGGGGGATTCTAAAGGGTTCTCCTTTTCCTTTATGTTTGTTGTGGTATATTCAAGTGGCTTTATCTGCCAACCTTTGGGTATTTCCCCTAGTTCGGACGGTACAAAGCGGTCGGGGAAGAGGTCATATAGTTCGGCAGGCAGGCCGGGAAGCGATTGACCTGGTTGCCACCGACCGTCCATCTTGGCCCGAACCGGATCAAAATCAACAAACCAAGACTTGAACAAAGCTCGCGCCATCTCCTCCAAATTCTCATTCATCCGCCGATTCAACTCAATCTTGTCATCCAAATTCCCAAGACAGCTGGAAATAAAGCGCTGGTCACCCTCGGATGGTACCTTTATTGTTATCGCATGGGCTTCTTTGCGATTCAATCCTGGTACTGCACTATCAGAGTTCATCAAGCTTAAACCAAGTGATTTTAGTAAATAGTATTTGAATCTTAATCTAGGGATATTTTGATCTGTAATGTAGAAAGTTGTATCAATAGGCCAGCATGGGACAGGCGAATAATGAACTGCTCCTACCGTTCCTTTTCGTCCTATTATTATTGTAGGCCCGTTTGTAAGAGGTTTGTCATGATATCCGATGATGCCATTGGAGCCGAATACCGGTACTCCACCGGTTTCATTTCTGACCTTTTTCAATAAGCTCTTTCCATATGTGAATGGAGCAAAGGTTCCTACATTAAGCATTTTATATAAGCCTTAGTTCATGAAGTGTTTTATTAATTTTATTATCTAGTTCTGCTGATAGTTTAGTTTGGTTTCGCCATTGTGATACGAGGGGTATCATGATTTCTTTAAAAGGCTTGTCATCTTCTTGTGTTGACTCATAACCCACGTAGCGTCCGGGGGTAAGTATATGATCATACTTGCGAACCTCTTCCAAAGCGGCGCTCTTGCAGAAACCAGGGACGTCCACATATTCCTCGACTTCCTCCTCATCTCTCCACGCGTGGTAGGTGTCGGCGATGAGGGCGATGTCCTCGTCGGTCAGCTCTCGGTGGGTGCGGTCTATCATCCGGCCCAGCTTGCGGGCGTCGATGAACAGGATCTCGCCTCGGCGGTCGCGGAATGGGCCTTCGCTTCGGTCGCGAGACAGGAACCAGAGGCAGGCAGGGATCTGGGTGGAGTAGAACAGCTGACCGGGCAGGGCCACCATGCAGTCCACCAGGTCGGCTTCGACCAGGTTCTTGCGGATTTCTCCCTCTCCTGCCTGCTGGGACGACATCGAGCCGTTGGCCAGCACGATCCCGGCCACCCCTCTGGGGGACAGGTGGTGGACCATGTGCTGCACCCAGGCGAAGTTGGCGTTGCCCTTGGGCGGGGCACCGTACTTCCAGCGTATGTCGCCGGCCAGGTGGTCGCCGCCCCAGTCGGAGACGTTGAAGGGGGGGTTGGCCAGGATGTAGTCGGCCTTCAGGTCGGGGTGCTGGTCGTTGTGGAAGGTGTCGCCGTGGGCGATCTGGCCGTTGATGCCCCGGATGGCGAGGTTCATCTTGGCCAGCCGCCAGGTGGTGTAGTTGGATTCTTGGCCGTAGATGGAGATGTCGGCATGGGCGCGTCCGCCGTTGCCGTTGCCGGTGGCGTGCGCCCGCATGAACTCCATCGACTGCACGAACATCCCCGACGACCCGCAGCAAGGGTCGTACACCCGGCCGTTGTAGGGTTCCAGCATCTCCACCAAGAGCTTGACCACGCAACGCGGGGTGTAGAACTCTCCGCCCTTCTTGCCCTCCGCCCCGGCAAACTGTGACAGGAAGTATTCGTAGACCCGGCCCAGCACATCCTTGGAGCGCGCCTCTCGGTCACCCACCTTGATGCCGCTGATCAGGTCGATGATCTGGCCGAGGCGGGTCTTGTCCAACGCCTGCCGGCCGTAGTCCTTGGGCAGCACATCCTTGAGAGCCGGGTTGTCCCGCTCGATGGCGTCCATCGCATCGTCGACCAGCGCCCCGATGTCCGGCATCTTGGCTTCGGCCTGCAGTTCCCCCCACCGCGCCTCAGAAGGAACCCAGAATACATTCTGGGCGATGTACTCATCTGGATCTTCCGGATCGGCGAGCGGTTCGCTCAGCAGATCCTCCTGAAGTTCCTCGAACGCATCAGACACATACTTGAGAAAGATCAGCCCCAGCACTACATGCTTGTACTCGGCGGCGTCCATGTTTCCCCGCAGACTGTCCGCCATCTTCCAAAGCTCAGCCTCATATCCCGTGATAGCTCCCTGATCAACAGTCATTGTTTCAACCCTGTTCGTTGATCCAACTGTTCAATAAATCGGTTAGCATATTGAGATGCCCGAGTAACCTTATCTGGGTTGATATTCGCTAGGATCTGGAAGCTGTGTGAACCTTTACTGTATGCACCCTTTTGAGTACGGAGAGTTGCTTGCTTCAATTTATCCAGAACATCCTGTTTCGGTACCTTCTCCACGTTTTGGTATTGTGGTATTACATCTGTCTGGAAACCTTGCCCATAGTAGTCAGCCAAGGCGTCTTTATCGGCTAGAAACCATGATTCCATCACTTGTACCATCATGTGACACTGTTCCTCGGCAACACCGCGGGGCTTTGACCATCCATCCCGGGCCTTTAGATGTTGCCAAGGTCTGTGTCTTTTAGTTATAGGCCCCTCAGAATCCACGAGCAATAGGCTGTTTTCGTTATTTTCACAAGCTGTCTTGAATTGATCGTAAGCTTTATTGCGAGGGCCGCAGGATATGATCTGTGGCATTCTACCTAGAAAGCCTGCCTTTTCTAAGAAAGCTATGAAGCCTTCACGGCATTCTATTCCGAGTCTTCCTTTACCACCTCCCTCCACGAATATTTTGATGCTCACCAGCGATTACCCCCTAGATGTCCGCTTGTCCAGAGGTCGCCCAAACGGTATTTCTTGAGCCAAACCTCAAGTTTGTCTTTTTCAAGCCTGCGTAGTTGGGTGCTTGCCTTTGGCTTCTCGCACACTACAATCGATTCTGGAACATCCGTTAGTGAGTCAACCAGCATATCAGAATGCGTTGTTACGATGATTTGGCTTCGTTTAGAGGCATCAATTAAAAGATCTGCTACCTCTGGCATAATATCAGGATGCAGACCCACTTCTGGTTCCTCTATGCAGATAATAGGCGGAGGTCTTGGATGACATAATACTGCCAACAGACATAGATAACGTAAACTGCCATCTGATATCTTTGTGGTAGGAATAGCATGAGAAAGTGAGCTTTCATGAAGGTACATTTGTATGCTGTTACCGATAGAATCAAATACTATGTCCTTTATATTCGGATAGAACCTTTTCATCTTCAACATAATGGTACTCTTTATAGCAGGCTCTTTTAGCAAACTGCTCATGACCGAACTCAGATTGTGGCCAACTTCTGACAAGAAAGATCTTGGCGAATCAAGCCTGCCCGGCTGACGCGGTGGTTCCTTCAATGGAAAATCTCGTTTGCGATAGAACCTAATACGAGCAAAACTGTGTGCCAAATATGTCAGTTCTGGGTTGGCCCCTTGCCGTTGTGATAATATGGACGATTCTAGGTCAAGTTCTTCATTTGAGATATCTGACAAGTGATGTTCCGTCCTAGATTCACTATCTGATTTTTGCCGTAAGCTCATTACTGTTGGTTTTACTGCATGGTACCGATAGTAATAATATGGCAAAGTAGAATCAAGGGACGGGATTGCTTTTTCAATGGCCTCCTCTATAAGTACAAATCTATGCAACATTGCAGTGAAAGACAAGCGGTATTTGATGAGTTCCGTGGAATCTACCGTAACTTCAATAGTAGCAACCCCCAGTTGTTCTGAGCCCTTCCATATCCATTCGTGCGCGCCGCCCCCCAAGAGTATCCGATGCTGAAGGTCTACGGGTGTTGCGGCAAGCAGGGCTATGATCTCAATCAGGTTGGACTTTCCAGAGGCGTTGGGTCCGATCAGGATATTCAACGGTTCAAGAGTGAACTCTTCAGTATCAGGACCATATGAAAGGATGTTCTTGAGACGGATTGATTTGATGAATCTCCTGCCCTCCATCTCAGCTCCTATTCCAGATCGTAGTCGTCTCTATAGGGGCGGCCTAGTAGCAGGGCCTGTACTCTGCCGGTGTCCTCCTTCCAGGCCAATTCGTGCCTGCCGTACCACCAATCGGTGTTCTTGTCCAGGCAGATTTCTATCTGCCTGATGAGGCTCGGATTCAAATCATCGAAGCCGCCTTCGTATCCATCGACCACCACGCGCAGGTCGGACGGGTACTGAGAGAGTATCCCGATCAGGTCTCGGACGGTCGTTGGTTTGACGGTGGTGGTGCTCGCCATGCGGCCAGTATAATAGAACAATCGGGGAGGCGAGAAGGCTCAGGCGGCGCGGTCAGGGCTGGAGGTCCCGGGTTGGGCCGGGGGCGGACGGGCGGCGGTCTCGGCGGCCCATCAGGAACAGGCCCACTGTCATCAGGAGCATTCCCAGCCATTGTCCGGCTTCGTACTGTTCGCCGGCGAACAGGGTTCCCCACCCCACCGCCGCCAGCATTATTCCGAAGTTGACTCCGGTTCCCCGGTTGGCGCCCGCCAGCGCGAAGAAGCGGTATCCGGTGGCGACGCCCGCCCCCGACATCAGTCCGTAGAGCAGACCGAAGCCGATGCCGCCGGAGCCCGGGCCGCCTTCCAACACCACCCACACTGCGAACAGAGGCAGCGGCAGCAGCCCCGCCCAGAAGGAGCTTCTCGCCGTTCCCCAGTCCCGCACCGCCGGCATTCCCAATGCGTTCCGCAACCCCAGCAAGAGCACCGCTCCCAGCAGCAGGAACACCCCCCAGCCCATTCCCGCTCCGACCGCCGGGCGGAACAGCAGCCAGCTGCCCCCCGCGCCCAACACCGCCGCCGTTGCCTGCGCCCAGGTAACAGGGAGGCGGCCCGCCAGCCAGGAAGCCAAGAACGTGGCCGGCGACGCCAGCAGCAGCGAAGCCGAGGCCAGCCCGCCGTCCACCATCCGCAGCGCTGCGGCGTGCGCCCACATGATCGGCATGGCCACCAGCGCCCACAGCGGAATCAGCCACAGCAGCCTGCCGCGGGGGACAGCCCAGCCGTCCTTGCCGTGTTTGCTGGCGGTCATTCCTATCGCGCCGGCCAGACAGCCGCCCGCCGAGCTCAACCCCGCCAAAGCCGCCGGCCCCATCCCCGACCGGATGGCCGCTTCCCCCAGATGCCAGGCGGCGGCCGAGGTCACGGAACCCCAAAACAGCCACCACCACGCCAGGGCGTTCAAGCGGCGGCCCGTCTGCAGGCCGACCTGATCCAGCCCCAGCCCTTTGAAACGCCGATGCCTCAATCGAACACCGCCGCTGCGCCTGCCTCCCGAGCCCGCCCATTCATGCCCTCAAGGTAGCGGCAGATCGGCGGGGAGGGGCGGACCGGCGGGTCAGGCGCAGACGGGTTGGAGGGAACTCTGCGCACTCGGCGGCGGGCGGCAGGGGCCGGAGCGCATCTCCTTCCGCAGAAATTCCCGAAATTTCCGTATTTTCCAGGCGCGGCCCGGGCCTGCAGGTATAGAATCGAAAATCGGCGGCTGGAGCCATCGGGGGCTGAATCCACCGGCCGCCTAGGAGGTGAGCCGCATGAAACCAGCGGTCTTCAGTTATTCGGCGCCGGAAAGCATCGAGGAAGCGGTCGGGCTTCTGGCGGAACACGGGCCGGAGGCGAAGGTGCTCGCCGGCGGGCAGAGCCTGGCGCCGCTGCTCAACATGCGGTTGGCGAGGCCCGCCCGCATCATCGACATCAACCGGGTGGACGGCCTTTCCTACATATCGTCCAACGGGTCGCTCCGCATCGGCGCCCTCACCCGCCTGACCGCGGTCGAGGAATCGGGCGGGGCGGCGGCGGGCCATCCGATCATCAACCGGGCCGTCTCCTTCATCGGCCACCGGGCGATCCGCAACCGGGGCACCATCGGCGGGTCGCTGGCCCACAACGACCCCGCCGCCGAGACCCCCGCCCTGCTGCTGGCCCTGGACGCCGAGGTGACCGCCCGGTCGGCGGGAGGCGAGCGGACGGTGACGGCCCAGGACCTGGTCGGAGAGCTCTTCTTCGAGACCAGCCTGGCCCCCGACGAGCTGCTGACCGAGATCAGGATCCCGGCCCTGCCCGAGTCGAGCGGGTGGGGCTTTCAGGAGCTCGCCCGCCGGCACGGCGACTTCGCCCTGGCCGGGATTGCGGCCGTCATAGATATGGACGGATCCATCATCCGTTCGGCCGCCGTCGCGGCCTTCGGAGGAGTCCACGCCGCCCGGCTGCGGGGCGCGGAAGCCGTTTTGGAAGGGGCGGAGGCCGGTGAAGCCGCCTTCGCCGAGGCCGGGGCCCGGGCCGCCGCCGAGTTCCCCGCCGCCTCTGACGTCCACGGGTCGGCGGAGTACCGCCGGCATCTGGCCGGAGTGTTGACCAGCCGGGCCCTGGCGGAGGCGGCCGGCAATGCGGGAGGAGGCAAAAATGGCTGAAACCACCAGCGTCGTGCTCAACGTCAACGGCGCGAGCAAGGAGATCACGGTCGAGCCGCGCAAGACGCTGGCCGACGCCATCCGAGAGGACCTGGGGCTGACCGGCACCCACCTGGGCTGCGAGCACGGCGTGTGCGGCGCCTGCACGGTGCTGATGGACGGGGAGATGGTCCGGTCCTGCCTGCTCTTCGCAGTGCAGGGCGCCGGCGCCGAGATCACCACCATCGAGGGGATCGGAGACAACGGCGGGCTGCACCCCATGCAGCGGGCGTTCTCCGAATACCACGGACTGCAGTGCGGGTTCTGCACGCCGGGGATGATCTTGGCCGGCATCGACGTGGTGAGGCGCAACCCCGACCCCGGTCCGCAGGAGATAAGGGAAGAGATGGGCGGCAACATCTGCCGCTGCACCGGATACCAGAAGATCGTGGAGTCGGTGCAGGCCGCGGCCGCCGAGATGAAGGAAGGGGTGAGCGCATGACTGCTGCACAGACGGCCGGCTGGATCGGAGAGTCGGCCCCCCGCCGGGAAGACGGCCCGCTCATCCGGGGGCGGGGCCGCTTCATCGCCGATGTGAACCTCCCGGGAACCCTCCACATGGCGGTGCTGCGCAGCCCGTTCGCCCACGCCCGGATCGACCGGATCGACGCCTCGGCGGCCGAGGCGCTCGAAGGGGTGCACCTGGTGATCACCCCCGGCGACCTGGAGGGGATCGGCGCCTTCCCCACCATCTGGAGGCTGCCGGGGCAGAAGGAATCCCACACCCCCGCCCTGGCCCCCGGCAAGGCCCGCTACGTGGGCGAGCCGGTGGCGGCGGCGGTGGCCGACTCCCGCTACACCGCCGAGGACGCCCTCGATCTGATCGACGTCGACTACGAGGTGCTCGACCACGTGGTGGATACGGAGGCCGCCCTGGAAGACGGCGCCCCGGTCATCAACGAGCACATGGGCGACAACGTGATCATCCATCATGTGTCGCCCGGCTACAACGCGTTGGGCCAGGTCGGCGACTTGGAAGGGGCGATGGCCGAGGCCGACGAGGTGATCACCGGGCGGCTCCGCATCGGGCGCTACTCGGGCGTGCCTCTGGAGACCCGCGGCCTGGTGGCCGACTGGGACGAGCTCCGCCAGACCCTGACCCTCCATTCCGAGAGCCAGGTGGCGCACCTGCTCCGCACGGAGCTGGCCGCCGCCTTGGGCATCCCCGAGACGTCCATCCGGATACTCACCCCCAACATCGGGGGCGCCTTCGGCAACAAGTGGGACCGTTACCCCGAGGACATCCTGGCGCCGCTGGCCTCCATGAAGCTGGGCCGGCCCGTCAAGTGGATCGAGGACCGCCGGGAGTCCCTGCAGGCCACGGTGCACGGGCGCGAGCAGGTGCAGGAGTGGCAGCTGGCGGTCAAATCGGACGGAACCGTGCTGGGGCTCAAGGGGCGGGTGCTCAGCGACCAGGGCGCCCACCTCCACAGCGTGGGCATCGGCCCGGCCTGGGTGACCGGCGCCGCCGCCATCAACCAGTACAAGATCGCCAACTACTACTGCGATGTGCTGGGCGTGGCCACCAACAAGACCCCGAACAGCACCTTCCGGGGGTTCGGCGGTCCGGAGGCGATGTTCGGCATCGAGCGGATGATGGACAAGGCGGCCCGCCGGCTGGGCGTCGACCCGGCGGAGATGCGCCGCAAGAACATGATCGGGCCGGACGAGTTCCCCTACTTCAGCCACGGCGGGGCGGTCTACGACAGCGGCAACTACCCCGCCGCCCTGGACAAGGCCCTCGAGGCGGCGGACTACGAGGGTCTGCGCCGAGAGCAGGCGGCCCTGCGGGAGCAGGGGGTGCACCGGGGGATCGGCATCGCCTCCTACATCCATGTGTCCGGGTTCGGGCCGTCGGCCATCCTCGGCATGCTCGACTACTACACGGGCGGATACGAGGGTTCCACGGTCAAGATCGACCCCCACGGCCGGGCCACCGTGTACACGGGCATGATCCCCATGGGGCAGGGCACCGAGACCACCCTCGCCCAGGTGGCCGCCGACCATCTCGGGGTCGACATCGCCGACGTGCGGGTGGTGTGGGGCGACACCGACCAGACCCCTTACACCGGGTTCGGTTCCGCCGGGAGCCGGTCCAACGTGGCGGCGGTGGCCCTCATCAAGGCCATCGAGGAGATCAAGGCCAAGGCGGTGCGCATCGGAGCGGGCCTCCTGGAAGCCGATCCGGAGGACGTCGAATACAGCGGCGGGCGGATATCGGTGAAGGGCGCCGAGGAGATGCGGTCGCTCGGCCTGGACGAGGTGGCGCAGCAGGCCTACTGGGGCCACAAGATCCCCGAGGGCGACCAGCCCGGCCTCGAAGCCACCTACGTGTACGACCCGGCCAACTTCACCACCGCCTACGGCACCCACGTGGCCGTGGTGGACGTGGACGTCGAGACGGGGAAGATCGACTGGGTGAAGTACGTGGTGGTGGACGACTCCGGCACGATCATCAACCCGCTGCTGGTGGAAGGCCAGATCCACGGCGCCCTGGCCCAGGGCCTCGGCGGGGCGCTGCTCGAAGAGTTCGTCTACGACCAGGAGACCGGCCAGCTGCTCTCCTCGACCCTGATGGACTACCTGCTTCCGTCGTTCACCGACCTGCCCGACTTCGAGATCCATCACCTGGTGACGCCGTCCCCCCACACGGAGGGCGGCTTCAAGGGGATGGGGGAGGCGGGGTGCTTCCCGGCCGGTCCGGTGCTGGCCAACGCGGTGTCCGACGCCCTCGCCCCGCTGGGGGTGGAGGTGGACGAGACGCCGGTGACGCCCAGCCGGCTGTGGGCCCTCATCGACGCGGCTTCCGCCGGGTGACGTTCGGAGGCGGGCGGCGGCGGACACCGGGCGGCTGATGCCGCCCGGCGGAGGCTCGGCCGGGGGCGGCCGGCGGTGAGGCTGCTGATCGAGGGCGGCCGCATCGTTACCGCCGCCCAGGACTGCGCGGCGGACCTCCTCGTGGAGGACGGGCGGATCAAAGCGGTGGGCGCCTTCGGAGGGGTGGAGGCCGACGAGGTGATAGACGCTTCGGGCCTGCTGGTGTTTCCGGGCGGCGTCGACCCCCACACCCACCTCGACACTCCGGTGGCCGGCACGGTGATATCCGACGATTTCGACAGCGGGACCAGGGCGGCGGCGGCGGGCGGCACCACCACCATCATCGACTTCGCCATCCAGGAGAAGGGCGAAGACCCCCGCTCGGCCCTGGAGCGGTGGCACCGCATGGCGGAGGGCAAGGCGGCCGTCGACTACGCCTTCCACCAGATCATCACCGACCTGCCCGACCGCATGCTGGCTTCCCTGGACAGGCTGGCGGCGGAGGAGGGCGTAACCAGCTTCAAGCTGTTCATGGCCTATCCGAACGCCTGGATGCTGGACGACGGGGCCATCTTCAAGGCGATGAGGCGCACCGCCGAGAACGGCGGGTTCATCATGCTGCACTGCGAGAACGGATACGCCATCGACGCCCTCGTCCAGGACGCCCTGGCCCGGGGGGACACCGATCCGGTCTTCCATGCCCGCACCCGCCCCGCCCTGGCCGAGGACGAGGCCACCCGGCGGGGCATCGCTCTGGCGGAGATGGCGGGGGTGCCCCTCTACGTGGTGCATATGTCTTCCGCCGGGTCGGTGCAGGCCGTGGCCGAGGCGCGCAGCCGGGGAGTGCGGGCCTACGCCGAGACCTGCCCCCACTATCTGCTGCTGACCGACGAACGGCTGGCCGAACCGGGCTTCGAGGGCGCCAACTACGTCTGCTCCCCGCCCCTCCGCCCGGCCGAACACCACGACCCGCTGTGGAACGGCCTGCGCACGGGCGCCCTGCAGGCGGTGGGGACCGACCACGCCCCCTTCTTCTTCGAGCAGCGCCAAGCGGGGCGGGGGGACTTCAGCAAGATCCCCAACGGCCTGCCCGGGATCGAATGGCGTATGTCCCTGCTCTACCACTACGGGGTGGCCGAGGGGCGGCTCTCGCTGAACCGGTTCGTGGAGATAACCTCCGCCAACGCCGCCAAGCTGTTCGGCCTCTATCCGAGGAAGGGGGAGATAGCGCCCGGTTCCGACGCCGACCTGGTGATCTTCGACCCGGCGGGCCGGACCGCCCTGTCGGCGGCGGCTCAGGTCACCAACTGTGATTACAACCCGTATGAAGGCCGGGTGCTCGACGGCAGCATACGGACGGTGCTGCTGCGGGGGAAGGCGGTGGTGCGGGGCGGGCGGTATGCGGCGGCTTCCCCCCGAGGGGAGTTCGTGAGGCGGGCCGAGTCGGCGGCTTTGAGCAGCTCGGAGCTGGTGTCGTGAGGGTGATACCGTTGGGGGCGAAGGCCGAGATGAGGTCGAGGCCGAGGACGAGATGAGGAGGCCGGCGAGGTGAGAACCGCACTCATCCAGATGGGAACCGAATACGACGCCGAGAAGAACACGGCCCGGGCGGACCGCTTGGTGCGGGAAGCAGCGGGCCGGGGCGCCCGGATAGTCTGCCTGCAGGAACTGTTCAACACGGTCTACTTCCCCTACGAGCTGGACTCCCGGCACCTCGGCCTGGCCGAGCCGCTGGACGGCCCCACCATCGAACACATGCGGGGTCTGGCCGCCGAGCTGGGCATCGTGCTGATCGCCCCCATCTACGAGAAGGCGATGGACGGCCTCCTCTACAACAGCGCCCCGGTGATAGGGCCGGACGGCGGGCTGCTCGGCGTCTACCGGAAGAGCCACATCCCCATCGTCTCCGTGCCGAGCCTGACCGGGGTGGAGAAGTACTATTTCACGCCCGGCGACACTGGGTTCGTCACCTTCGACACCCCCTTCGACGCGACCATCGGCATTCTGATCTGCTACGACCGCCATTTCCCCGAGGCGGCGCGGGTGCTGGCGCTGCGGGGGGCGCAGATCGTATACGTGCCCACGGCCACCACCGGGATGAGCCGCTATCTGTGGGAGCTGGAGCTGCAGGCCCATGCGGTGGACAACGTGTACTACGTGGGCGGGGTGAACCGGGTGGGGGTCGACCAGGGCGGCGCCGACTCGCACTTCTACGGGTCGTCGATGTGGGTGGACCCGAAGGGAAAGATCATCTCCCAGGCGGGCGACGCCGAGGACGAGGTGCTGGTGGCCGACCTGGACCTGTCGGTCATTCCGCAGATCCGCAACGACTGGGGTTTCTTCCGCGACCGGCGGCCCGATCTGTACGGTTCGCTGAGCGCCTGAGCCGAGCCGAGCCGAGGATCTCGGGCGCCCGCCCCGGTCGCGAGGGCCTCCGGTTCTCGGATCGCATATAGAGGATTTACGAGCAGGAGGAGCAACCTATGGATCTGGGCCTCGAAGGCAAGGCCGCCGTGGTTACGGGGGCCAGCCGCGGGATAGGGCGGGAGATAGCGGCGGCCTTCGCCCGGGAGGGGGCGCGGGTGGCGGCTCTGGCCCGCACCGAAAGCGATCTGGCGGAAACGGTGGAGACGCTGGAAGGCGGCGGCGGGGCCGGGGCGCACCTGGCGGTCGTCTGTGACGTAACCGATCCGGACAGCGTGGATTCTGCCGTCGGGCGGGTGCTGGCCGAGTTCGGCCGCATCGACGTCTTGGTCAACAACGCCGGAGGGCGCCAGAACTTCGCCCGCCTGGACCAGCTGGACGCAGGCGAATGGCAGCGGGCGGTGGATTCCAACCTGTCGTCGGTCTTCTACGTTTCCAAGGCGGTTGCGCAGGGCATGATCGCCGGGGGTTCCGGGTCGATCGTCAACATCGCCTCCATCGCCGGTCCGGTGGGCTTCACCCGCATCGGCGCCTACACCGCCGCCAAGGCCGGGGTGATCGCCCTGACCAAGGTAATGGCGGCGGAATGGGCCGAGTTCGGCGTCCGCGCCAACGCGGTGGCGCCGGGCTGGACCGAATCCCCCATGAACCACGAGCTGCGCACCGACCCCGCCAACCGCCCCCTGTTCGAGTCGATCCGCGACCAGACCCTACTCAAGCGCTTCGGGGATCCCTCCGAGACCGCCGCCGCCGTTCTGTTCCTGGCCGGCTCGACCGGCAGCTACATAACCGGTGAAACCCTGGCGGTGGACGGCGGCTGGCTGGCCGTCTGATCTATTCTTCGGCCTCGGCCTCGGCCGCTCCCTCTTCACCGTCCGAGTCGGGTGTCTCCGACCCCGCACACAAGTCCACCATCCTCTCGAACGGGGCAACGTCGAAGTTCATCACCTTCGCGAACCCCGCCAGGTGAAACAGGCCCTCCTGGAAAACCGTTTGGGTTGGAACGCCCGCCGGGTACCTTTGGTCGTAATAGGTCAGCAGCGCAGCCAACGCCCGGGGCTGGTTCATGACCGCCACCCGCATCACGAGCTCAGCGCTCAGCGTTCTCCACACGCCGGATATGATCTCGATCAGCCTTTCTTTGCCCAACTTGCAGTCTTCGACCGCGTCGACGCGGGCGGCAACTCTGCGCTGCCACCACACTGCGCTGATGGGACAGTCCGACAACACCGAGGTCTTGCCCCGAATATGCGGCAATCCGCCCAGATATCGGCATACGCTTCGGGTTGTAGCGTCATCGTCCTTTCGCACCAGATCCCTGGACCACTGCGGATCGATGATGCTGTTCTGCGCCCACTGGAGATGGACCGCGGTCCAAAAGGCGGGAGAGGCGGCGTCGGAAGGGGAGACGTCGGACAGAGTTTCTGCGATCAGAGCTGCGGCCTGCGGCGGCGGGCGCAGCATTTCCTCTGCGGACAGCCGCCTGGAGGGTACGGGAATAGAGGCGCCGGGGCGCAGATACCCGGCGGCGGTGTTGAGCTCGTTGTGCAGATATTTCATCAAGGAGAAGGTTCCTTCGGCCGCGGCTTCGGACACCACCCGCTGCCGGCGGGTGTATTCCTCGCCATAACCCTTTTTGATGACCACCTGCTTCCGCCACCGGTCTGCGCTTTCTTCGAACGTCGGAGTAATTACAGCCATTGTTTCTCCCAGCTAGTTCGTGTCTTCAGATTCGGGGAGAAATGGTTCCAGGCTGGTGGCGGCCCGCGCCGGGTCGTATCCATCCTGCGTCCAGTTCTCCACCCCTTCATCGGCCAAACGCTGGCAGATGCTGCGCAGCACCCTGCTTTCGTCAGGGTCGTGTTCTTCACGGTCGAGCTTGCCCATCGCCGCGATGAGCGCTCCTAACTGAACATCCCGCCGGGTGCGTATCTCACGGTACAGGTCTTTGGCGAGGCTGACCGTGAAGCGTATGTGCTCGTCAGGTTCGGACACCGCAATGACTCCGTTGGGCAGGTCATCGTTCGGGACGAAGCGGAGAATTGAAGCCACCAGCGGTTCGGCGGTCAACACGTTCCCCTGCGCCAGCACCGCCCCCTCCGGTACTCGGACTGAGGAGCTGATATTCCACAGCCGATGCAGTATGCCGGAAGGCAGATCGACGTCTTTCAAGGCAACCAGCTGACTGATGATGAAGACCGGCAACCTTTCCCCCGTTGTTCGGCTGTCCCATTGGATGGATGTTTCGGATTGGAAAGACCTGTGAGTTTCGGAATAGAGGGCGGCCGGTGACCTGATCTCGATCATCCAAGCCGCTTCCTCTTTTTCTAGCATCTCCAACAGTGTTTCCGCCCCTTCGCCCTCGAGTTCGTTGAAGACACGAGCCCGGTTGTCCCCGGTTTCTGCCCGGTTGATATAGGTCACGTTCGGGAAGTCGCTGCTGGTGTTGTCAGCCCGGAGCTGTGGATAACCGTACAGCTCTTCGGTCATCTCCTGACCACCAGATCAACCGCCGGCACTCCTGATGCCGCCGGACGGGGCGTATCCAACGTCACTACGAAGGTTCCTGTACCGCCTTCCCATCGGACCTCCCAAGGATCCGTTGCGGCGGTCAGACCATCAGCGGGCTTGATTCGGTAGAACTGGCTCCCCAGCTGTCTGTCGCAGGTCTCGTCGGAGCCGGTTTCTAGTACCACCCGCACTCCCACCGCAGGATGCGGGTTGCTGTCGATGCTGATGGTCAAAGCTGTAATGAGACCATTCTGTTGCTCTATCCTCGCCGATTTCTTGATCTGCGCAGGGCGGCCCCGCTTCGGTCTGGCGGGCTTGACTTTGGGTTTGGGTTCCTCGTTATCGCCGCCGTTGCCGTTATCGCTCTTGCCGCCTCCGTCAACGTCCGGTCCTCGTCCGCCTTCCCTACCTGGGTCTTCCAGAGTTGCCCGGGTGCGGGCGGTGGGTGTAACGATTTCTGCCTGTTTCTCTCCAGTCCCGAAGGCGGCAAATCCGGTCGGTATATACTCTTCCTCACTTATTTCTTCAGCCTCTTCCTTCAGAAGAGTTGTTATTTTTGTCAGCAACTTCCTCAGTTTGTTCCTCTTGCTGTTGTCGGCCAGATTGTCTTGGTTGATGTGATAATGGGTTGCCCCCTCCGAATCTCTTATCAGATTGTATAGTTCGCTTCCAGGTTCCACCATTACTGCCGCATCAAAAGGTTGGTATCCACCGAAGCCGGTTACCCAGGGTGCTTCCCAGGTGATCCACATTCCGTCCCTATAGAAATTGACTCGGGTGTATCTTTCATTTTGTTCGAGCGGACGGAACCGGATCTCGGCACCCAAAGCATTGCTGATGGTCCTTCCATCTTCGATGGTCCTCCAGGATCGATAAGCTAGTCCTTCTGGAAGCTCAATCCCTCTGGTTCTAGTGATTTGTCCAGGATACAGTATATTTCCTACTCCGCTGGAATCTAGTTCGCTGAGGGTTCGTCCAGTGCGCACCGAGACCGTCATCCGTTCTCTCAAGACTGCGGGCAGGAAGTGGCTGGCGGCGATCTTCAATATAGTTGTTGCCACCTCTTCTTTGTTGTTGTGACCGAACCAGTCGAAACCCAGTACGGATATCACTGTTCCAGTGTCAGCAACACGCGCCATTTGCTTTTCTAAGAAGGCGGGCGGCTCCTTCAAGTAGATGAAACCGCTGTCGAAGAGGGAGATTTGCTCGATTACATCTTCGGCTAAAGTGCCTTTAGTTGATCTCGTTTTTTGGTTTTCCTTGTCCAGCCAAGCGGCCAACAGAGCTCGTCCCGACCCACAGAAACCCTCCGCTGTCTTTCCTCCGTATACGATATATCGAAGATCGCTTGCCGCGAACGCCGTCAGATGCCCCACTCCAACCGAACCTGCCCCGCCCTTCGTCTTGCTGGTGTTCCCTTCGCTCAGAAGCCGGTTCATGGTATCTTTGCTCAGCCCGTTGCCGTTGTCCCGGCAGAACAATACCTTTGTTTTGGGGGATTCGAGTACGCTGTCGATGCGGGCACAGATGTTCTGATCAGGGGCTGATAGGACTGCTTCTGCCTCCCGTTGCTCACGCGCCTTCGTATATGTCTGCTGATAATCTTCCAGGCAGGGGATTTGTTCCTGAGGGATTTCATCAATAGTGAATACCACATCTACGCGGTCTTGGTTGCGGGCGTCTAGACAGTTCTGCAACAGTTCCCGCACCACCGGCTCGGCTCGGCCCTTTTCCTGTCCGGCAGTGCTGGCGGTAGAAAAACCGTCCGATGTTCTCTCGTAGGGAAAGATCAGCTCCATCCGGCAGGCCCCTAATCCGTGCAGTCGCAGGCAGGCGACTGCTGACGCCCTGCGGATACGGGTATCCGTCTCCGGGGCTTGCGGTAGTTACCGGCTCTGATCTGAGCATAGGAAGGACCGCTCGTGCCGAGGAACCAGAAGGTAGTTTTTGCTCTCTCTCTCTCTCTCTCTCTCTCTCTCTCTCTACTCCTTCGGGGGGCGCGCCGCCGGTACCGGCGTTCGATGTCTATCCACCACGATATGTCAGAGGGCTCCCCCGGGCGCCTCATCGGGTCGTCCATCCCCGCCAGCGCTTCCAGTTGGGCGGCGGGCTTCATGAAGCAGAAAACACAGTTGCCCAAATCGCCGCTCATCCCGAGGTCGAACGGTTGAGCCGCCCACCAGTCGAGTATGTCCTGTTTCACCGCCCCGGAGTCATGGAGGGGGAAGTGGGGGTGTTCCCCTCCGGGCTGGGATTGGGTGCCGCACCCCGACGAGGCCGCCCCTTCGGAAAGAAAGGTTCGGTCCAGGACGCGGTTCACCCGGGCCGGTTCGTCGGCGCGCAGGCCGAGCAGGGTCACGTGCTGAAAGGGCGGACGACCCCACATCCCGTCTCCAGGCTGCGGCGGGTTGATGATGGGGGCGTTCGTGAAGTCGGCCCATTTCTGCTCGGCCCGGAAGGGAGGGCGGGCGTAGACGTATTCGGCCCGCCGCACATATTCGGCGCGGGGCTGGGAACCGCCGTTGCGTTCGTACTCGGCGAAGGCCGCCGACGACGACAGGTAGGGATCGGGGTGGTGATGGCCGCGGTGGCAGGGGCCGTAAGCGCCGGAGAACCATTCCTCCAAGAGCAGATGGGCGGGGGCCAGCTTCAGCTTGTAGGTGCATGACCGCTTCATCGGGTTGGGGAGCATCTGCTGCCAGGACAGCATCTCCTCGAACACCTCCCCCCGGCTGTGATACCCGTTCGGGTCGGTCTCGGCCGGGTTGCGGGACACCAAGCGGTACGCCGCCTTGCGCACGTACTTGCCGCGCCGGGCGTCCTCCACCGTGCAGAACTCATACCAGAAGACCGGCAGCCCGTACCCCTCCTCCAACTGGGCGCTCACCCGGTCGGCGAACTCGTAGGTGGCGGGGTGTTCGGCGGAGGTGTTGGCGAACAGGACCAAGTCGCCCCGCTCCGGATCGAGGGTTCCGTTCTCGGCCAGGGCCAAGGCTGCGAGGGCGCTGGAACGCCCGCCGGAGAACTTGACGACGTGCGGATATCCCGCCTGTGCAGGGCGGCGATGCAGAACCTCGACCGAAGAAAACGGCATGGCGGCGCACTATAGCCGCCCTACGCGACGCCGAGCGGTAATCGCCTGTTTTGCCAGGAGGCCGCAGATGACTGCTGATGTTGGAGAGCCGGAGACGGTGCGGCCTTGGTCGGTGTTGCCGGAGAGGGCCCGCAGAGAAGCCGTGCGTCAGGTAGGCCAAGACGGAATGTCGGTCGCGGCGGCGGCTCGGGGCTGGGCGCCGCACCGCGATGAAAACCGTCCGGGAGATTCGGCCAACCGATGGTCGAAGCCCAGTCGGGAGGCCTGCGGGGGTGCTCAGGCTGAGGATGGATGAGCATCCCGGCGGAGTTGGCCGATAAAATGGGCTACGGGGTTCTGCGATCTGGAAACGGGGCGGTTCATTCACCTTGTTGTGGGCAGTTCTGCAACAGGTTCCCGCACCATGATTGTTTTATCAATTAAATGCCGCAACTAGTGCTATCAATATGACTATGGCGATAATGATAATAAAACTTATTCCTATACCAATAAAAATCCCCTTTATAATTCCTTCTATGAATTTTTCTAACATACTTGTTTCCTTACACATTGTTCTCCCTCTCTGTGTAGTGCGGCGGAGGTGTTGGTGAACAGGACCAAGTCGCTCCGCTCCGGATCGAGGGTTCCGTTCTCGGCGAGGGCCAAGGCTGCGAGGGCGCTGGAACGGCCGCCGGAGAACTTGACGACGTGCGGATATTCCGCCTGTGCAGGGCGGCGATGCATAACCTCGATCGACGAAATCGGCATGGCTGCGCACTATAGCCTTCCCGAGTTGCTCCGGCCGAGGATGAGACCGGCTGCCTGCTCCTTGCCTCACTTCTGAGCTCCTGCTGGACGCGGGGGATCTCCTCAGGCTTCCGGAAGCCTGCTAGGTTACTTGGCCATTCTAAAGATAGACAAAAATATTTGTCATACCTATATTGTACTATGTAGGTATGTGCGATGGTATGGCAGACCAAGCCCCCGACGAGGGCCTCCCCACGGTCGGCGCACCGCCGGCTGGTGCACAACCGGCCCGAGCGCCTTCCGAGCAGTCTTCCTCCGCCGCAGTCCGCCGGCGCGGCGTTGACGGAGATTATCTTTGCGGGCAACGACCCGCACCGAGTCATGGATGGACCGACATGGTGTTCCGAGCCGAGGTTGCCACAGAGATGTATGCGTGGGCCCGCCGGCGCTCCGGCCGCGACCGCGAGTATCTGGCCGGCAGGTTCCCCAAGCTGCCCGAATGGGAATCGGGCGCCGCGGCGCCGACCTTCAGGCAGCTGGAGGAGTACGCCAAAGCCACCTACACTCCGGTCGGCTGGTTCTTCCTGCCGCAGCCCCCTGCTGACGAGGTGCTGCCGATCCCGGATTTCCGCACCGCTGGCGGCCGGCGTGGCAACCGCCCCAGCGTTGACCTGCTCGACACCATCTACCAGTGCCAACGGCGGCAGGACTGGTACCAGGACTACGCCCGGCGCCACGGTCTGGACGAAGTCGAACTGGTTGGCTCCGCCGACACAGGGGGCGATCCGCTCGAAGCCGCGGCGTCGATGCGGACCCACCTGCGCTTCTCTGTGGAGGAGCGGGCCGAGAGCTGGAGCGCCAGATTCAGACAGCTGGCGGACAGGGCCGAGCAGGCGGGCGTGCTGGTGATGGTCAACGGCGTGGTCGGCGCCAACACCCGCCGCAAGCTCGACCCCGAAGAGTTTCGAGGCTTCGCGCTGGTCGACGAGCTGGCGCCCGTCGTGTTCGTGAACGGAGCGGACACCAAGGCGGCGCAGATATTCACCCTCGTCCACGAACTCGCTCATATCGCCTCCGGGGGGTCGGGCCTCGACAGCATCGACCTGGGAAGTCGCGCCGACCGCGCAGTCGAGAGGTGGTGCAACATGGTCTCCGCCGAGTTCTTGGCGCCGATGGCCGCCTTGCGGAAGAGTTTCGACCCCGGCGGGCAACTCCCGGAGCAAGTGCCAAATCTGGCCCGACGGTTCAGGGTGAGCACCCTCGTGATCCTGCGCCGGCTGTACGACGGAGGATACCTGGACCGAGATGATTTCGAGAGGTCTTTCCGAGCAGAACACGCCCGCGCAGTTGAGATGACGGAGCAAGGCTCCGGCGCGGGCGGCGGAAACTTCTACAACACCCAACCGGCGCGGGTGAGCCCAACCTTCGCCCGGGCTCTCATCTCCAGTACTTTGGCAGGTGAGACCACCTACCTAGACGCCTACCACTTGCTCGGGATCAAGAAGCATTCCACCTTCAAGAATCTTGCCGATCACCTGCTCAAACGGACAACGGGTAGGTGTCAACTTCTGGGGGCGAAGGCCTCGATGATCTCTTCGTAATTGTCGGTTATAGGCAGCAGGGCGGGGTAGATGTTGGGGCGGATCGAGTAGGCGGCCGCCTGTTTCCGGCATTGTTCCGGCGTCCCCGCCGCCGTCAGCGACCTCACCACCTCCACCGGGACCAGGGGAATGGCCGCCTCGACGCCGCCTTCTTTGGGCGGCCAGCCCCCCATCGCCGCCCGCACCCGGTCCAGCAGGTCCTGGTCGACTCCGCTCGCCCGGGCGATATGGGGTTGCTGCCCCAGGTACATGGCCGTCATCCGGGCGGCGGCCTCCAGCGCCCGCTCTTCGTCTTCGTCCATGGCCACGACTACCGTCTGGGGCAGGTCTAGGTCCTCCGCCCTTCGCCCCGCCCGCTCCGCCCCTCTTTCTATGTGTTCGAGGGCGGCGGCCAGGTAGGTGAGGGAGGTGAAACCGTTGAGCATCACCCCGTCGGCGATCTCGCCGGAAAGGGCCAGCATCTGCGGCCCGGTGGCGCCTATGTATACGGGTATCCGCTTGGGGATACGCTCCACCCCCGCCCCCAGGTCCAGTCGCAGGTCGCGAACCTGGACCAGCTCGCCCTCGAAGGTAACCGTTTCCATGTCCAGGAGCCGGCGCACCACCCCTATGTATTCCCGCATCTGCCGGATCGGCCTGTGCCGCTCGATGCCCTGGTTCCAGGCCAGGGGATCCCAGTATGCACCGAGGCCGAGCAGCATCCGGCCGGGCGCCATCTCGTCCAGCGTGGCGAAGGTCAGGGCCATCAAAGAAGCCGGCCGGGTCCACGAGTTGACGACCCCGGTTCCCAGCTTTATCCGCTCGGTGGCGTAGGCGGCCGCGCCCAGCACCGACACCGCGTCCCGGGCGGTGCGGGTCTCGCACACCCAGACGGATTCGTAGCCGAGATCCTCCATCCGCCGGGAGAGCGCCGCCTGGCGGCGGGGGCCGGGGCGGTCGAGGAAACACATACCCACCCGCCGCTCTGTCATCGTTGGCCCTCCGCCGCCGCCTGCCGGGCAAGCCTACCGGGGCGGATCATCGGCGGCCGTTCCCGCCCGGCCCGGCCGGGGTGACGCCGACCGGCGGGGGCGGCCCTCGCCGGAGATAGATGCCGGAAGCACCATTGGAGGATCTACGTGTTTGAGGGGGGAGAGGTTTGGTCAGGCAGGACGGGTACGATGCCCCTTTACCACAACTATGGAGAGGCCTACATGGACGTTCTCGACCCTCGCTCGGCCCGCCGGGAAGACCAAGACCATCGACCTCCTGCCTCGCCGGATCTCGAGGACCGAATCAAAGCCTACCGAGAGGCCCGATACGCCGCTATTGAGGAAGAAGCCGTGAGAATCGGCCAAGAGGAGGCCGCCCTCCGGGCCCTCGACCGGGCGCTTGATGAGGCCGCCGCCGTCCTCTTCGGGGCCTCCGGGCCGGAGGAGCGGAGGCGGGTGCTCCAAGCCCTCGGGGAATCCCAGGCGGTCCGCCCGGGGAATGATGCAACGAGACTCCGGACACTTGATGAAAGCGAAGCTCGGGCAATCCGGGAACGCCAAGAAGCAAGAGATCCGATGACCGGCCCACTTGACCTCAACTCGGAGGAGGAGGAGGCAGTGGTTCTCCGAGTTCTCGAGAAGAAGCGGTTGGTGTCCAACTGGTTGTCCACCCACAGAGGGGAAGGGGCAGCGGCTCTCCGAGATCTCGATAAGGATGCCCGGGGCGGGTCGGGTGTTCCGGTTGGAGCTGGGGCGGGTAGAGCGGAGTCCTCCCCGATGACCGCCGGGCCGTTCAAGGTGTTGCGAGACAATTTCCGGCGGTCTCATGCTTGGGTTGAGCCGGGCGGCCTCCGTATCCAGGGTCGAGGGGGGATGAAATCGGCGCAATTCATCCCTCGAGCGGCCATCCAGTCGGTTCAATGGCGGCCCTGGACGGGGGAAGTGCATATCGCTACCTCCGCCACTCCGTCCGGTTCTGCTCCGTTGTCGGGCTTACCGAGGTCGTTCAACGCGCAGAAGGAGCTCGTCAAGCTGGGCGGGCGGGATGCTCGGGCGCTGTACGACGCTCTCGTAACCTTCCCCGAAGCGGTGGGCACCCCGGGTGGTGGATGACCTGCTCGATCCGTTATCCGCTTGAGCATCCGGGAGGATGACGGCGGGTGGACTCTTGACTTCGCTTCGCTGGAGGCTCGAGGCGGGGGAGGAGGCTGATATCACCTCCGGGGAGGCCGAACCGCCGGAGAAGCGGTTCTCTCGGTGAGGGTCCAGACCGGCCAACTGTGGAGATATTCTTGCCTGCCCCGTGGCGGCGCCCGGCTGGAGTTCCCGGCCGAGGCCGCGCCCCTCGCCTGCTTCTGGACACCAATCGGGCATCTTGTACCCTGAATCCAGGGCATCTTGTACCCTAAGAGGAGGGCATCTTGTACCCTGAAGCTATTTCGGGGGGTTAAGATGGGGGTGTGGGCGCCTATTACAGACGGGTCGTGGACGACGAGCTCGACGAGCTGCTCCCGCATCTCGCGGCTGTCAGCCTGGACGGCGCCAGGGGGGTGGGCAAGACGACCACCGCGCTCCAAAGGGCGGGGACGGTGTTCCGGCTGGACGATCCGGGGACGCTCGAGATCGTGGCCGCCGACCCGAAACGCCTGGCGAGGGGGGCTGAACCGATCGTTGTGGACGAGTGGCAGCGGTATCCGTCCTCGTGGGATGTCGTCCGCCGGGCGGTCGATGAAGATCCCCGTCCGGGCAGGTTCATCCTCACCGGGTCCGCCGCACCGGTTGATCGTCCGGCCCATTCGGGGGCGGGCCGCATCGTGAGCGTTCGGATGCGCCCCCTCGCCTTCTCGGAGCGTTGGCCGGGCCGGCGGCCTTTTCGGTCTCCGACGGTCAGCCTTGCGGAGCTGGCGGCTGGCGGACGGCCGGATGTCGGCGGGGAAACGGCGGCCGGTTTGGAGGACTACACGGCCGAGATCGCGGGCGGCGGGTTTCCCGGCTTGCGCGGTTTGTCCGGCCGGGCGCGGAGGGCCGCCCTCCGGGGGTACGTGGACCGCCTCATCGAAGCGGATTTCGTCGATGCCGGCCGCCGCGTCCGCAACCGTGAAGCGCTCCGCCGGTGGACGGCGGCCTATGCGGCGGCGACCTCGACCGCCGCCTCGTATGAGAAGATCCGAGACGCAGCAACGGGCGGTCATGGAGGCAAACCCAACCGCAAAGCCGCCGCCCGGTACATCGACGCTCTCGAACGGCTCTGGATGATCGACCCCGTCCCGGCCTGGACGCCTGCGGGGAGCCGGTTCACGAAGCTGGCGGGCGGGGCCAAGCACCACCTGGCCGACCCCGCCCTGGCGGTGACCCTCCTCGGCCTGGGCGTCGAAGCCCTGCTCGGAGGTTCCCCGTCTGGGCCGCCGATCCCCCGGGACGGAACTCTGCTGGGGGCGCTGTTCGAGTCGATGGCCGCGTTGAACCTTCGGGTCTACGCCCAGGCTTGTGAAGCCGGGGTGCGGCACCTGCGCAAGCGGGGCGGCCAGAGGGAGGTAGATTTCGTCGTAGTGCGCCCGGATGACCGGGTGGTCGCCGTCGAGGTAAAGCTCTCGCAAAGCGTGAACGACAGGGATGTGCGCCATCTGCGCTGGCTGAGCGGTGAACTCGGCGACGACCTCCTCGACGCTTTGGTCATAAACACCGGCGCCGCCGCCTACCGCCGCGCCGACGGCATAGCCGTTGTGCCCGCCGCCCTGCTGGGCCCCTGAAACCCCCTCCGGCGCCTACGGTTTGTTGTACCGTTGGGGCCGGCGGCCCGGACGAAGAAGGAAGGAGGTGGAGTGACCGTTGTCGACACCAAGCCCGCAGCAGGCGTGGACGCCGCTCTTCGGCGGGCGGTCGAGGAGTATCTGGGCGGCAACCCCCGGTCGCGGGCGGCGGCCGGGCGGGCGGCGGCGGTGCTGCCGGGGGGCACCACCCGGACGACCACGTTCTTTCCTCCGTTCGCTCCGGTGCTGGCGCGGGGGTCCGGCTGCGAGATCGTGGACATCGACGGCAACCGCCGGGTGGATTTCCTCAACAACTACACCTCGCTGATACTCGGCCACGCCCACCCCCGGGTATTGGACGCGGCTTGGGCGGCGGCCGCCCGCGGCACCGCCTTCTCGTCCCCCACCGACCTGGAGGTGCAGCTGGCCGAGGCGGTCGCGGGCCGGGTGGAATCGGTGCAGCAGATCCGGTTCACCAACTCGGGAACAGAGGCCACGATGGCCGCCCTGCGGCTGGCCCGCGCCTTCACCGGACGCCCCCTCGCCGCCCGCATGGAGGGGGGTTACCACGGCACCCACGACTACAGCGCCGCCCCGGCGGCGGGGATTCCCGATCCGGTCGGCGGCCTGATGCTGACCCTCCCCTTCAACGACATCTCCGGGTGCGAAGCGGTCCTGGAAGACGAAGGGAACGCCCGCGCCCTGGCGGCGGTGATCGTCGAGCCCGTGCTCGGCGCCGGGGGGGTGCTGGCCGCCGGTCAGGAGTTCATCGAATACCTGAGGGCGGCGACCCGCCGAATCGGGGCCCTGCTGATCTTCGACGAGATCGTTACCTTCCGCCTCCACCGCGGCGGCGTCCAGGCCCGGTGCGGGGTCCGCCCCGACCTGACCGCCTTCGGAAAGATCATCGGCGGCGGCTTCCCGATCGGCGCAGTGGGCGGGCGCCGGGACGTGATGTCCCTGTTCCACCCGGTGGAGGGGAGCATCTCCTGGGGGGGCACTTTCAACGGCAACCCGGTCAGCGCGGCGGCGGGGATCAAGACGCTGGAAATCCTCACCCAGGAGGTGATCGACGATCTCAACGAACGGGGGGAGCGGCTGGTTGCCCGGCTCAACCGTGTGTTCGAGAAGGCCGGCGCCCCGGCGCAGGCCACGGGGGCCGGGTCGCTGTTCAACATCCACGCCGCCGCCGGGGAAATGACCGACAACCGCGCCGTTCGGCGCGCCGACCCCCGGCTGACGAAGCTGATCCACCTGGAGCTGATGAACCGGGGATTCTTCCTGGCGGCGCGGGGAATGGCCTGCCTCTCCACCGCCATGACCCCGGCCGAGACAGACGCCCTGGTAGAAGCGGTCGAAGACGTGGCCGAAACCCTGGCGGACTGCCGGCCCCTCTGACCGGTCTCCGAGACCGCGAAAGATTTCTGAACATACCCCTATACGTTTGCCCGAAAATGCTGTATACCTATAGAGGCTGAAATCACAAACACCGCCGCCGGGGTTCTGGAGAGTGCGGCGGTCATCATCGAAGATTCTGCCCGGACCGAGGCATCACAGAGGCCGGGCAAGGGGCCCGCGCCCCGCAGAGGATCCGATGCTGGTGGTGGTGGCGGGGGAGGGCACCCGGCGAAGCCGGGGGCCTTGGGAGATTTTCGCGGTCTCAACGGGATAGGGGATAGGATATGGGCAGGGGCTTGGGCCTGCTGCCGTCAGCCTTCCTTGCCGGGGAAGCGGCCGGGATAGAGGGGTAGGGGCTTGGGACCGTTGCTTTCCATCTCCGCCTTGCCGTCATCGGAACTCTACGCGTTTGTGCAGGCGGGTTCTATTTCCACAGCCGGACGGTGAATCGGTCGTTCTCTTCGATCAGGTCGGGCTCGGTTCCGTTGTGGTCGAGCATTCCGGGGATGATCTTGCTGCGGACGCCCATCCCGCGGGCGTCCATGTAGCTGTAGTCACGCATTACGCCGACCAGGGTCTGGTTGCGCGCATAGCGGCTGCCGGCTTTCATCTTCTCGACGGTTACCGTGTTGGGAAGGCGGCCGGGGCTTTCCACTTCGAGACGGTCGGCGTAGATGGTGAGGGAAATGTCGGCGCCGGCGATGCTGTAGTCGCGATGTACGAGGGCGTTGACGATGGTTTCCCGCACTACGTCTTCGGGAAATTCCCACCGGTCGATGCGCCGGAGGCCTTCCAGTCGGGCGGAGGGGGCGGTGTTGCGCCTGACGAAATCCCAGGCCTGTTCCACCAGGCCGATTTCTACGAAGCTGCCGTTGTCCGCCCGGAGGGGGGTCATCGGTCCCGGCAGGTACTCGTCGGCCCGGGCCGCGTAGCCGGGTTCGGCGCCCGGATAGCACAGGGCCCTGATGCCCGACTGGGGGAGATACCGCTTCGGCTACTTGCCGAACAGGAGCATCCCGTCGACCGCAGCTGCGGTCTGCCCCGCCGCTTCAGTCATCAGGGCCACATTGCACAGCAGGCGTTCCCAGCCGCCTGCGTCGTCCCAGGAGGGGCATTCCCCTCCCAGCACGCGGGTGAAATATTCGTCCAAACGGCGCAGGTCGAGGGCCTCCAGGTGCGACCCCGGGACCGGCTTGAGGCCGTACTGCAGCCGGCCGGACGACTGGAACATCCGCTCCATCTCCTCCCGGCTGGCTTCCTGGACGGTGTCGCCCACCCGGATGTAATACGTCTTGCGGTTGTTGTGAAGGCAGGCGTAGGGTTTGTCCGGCCCCCGGGGGACGCCGACCGAGAGGACCCGCCTTCCTGTTTCGGGGTCGTTCAGCCAGGACATATTCGGGATGACGGGGGGTTCGATCTTGGTGCGGCAGGCTTCGGCCGCCCACTCTTGGAGCCGTTCGCGGGTTGCTCCGGAGATGCGCCCGTCGTCTTCCACACCCAAGAGCACGACCCCGCCCTCGACGTTGAGGAACGCCGCCAGTAGCTCGGCCAGCGCGCCGGCGGAGGCGTCTTCGCGTTCGAACTCGAGGGTGGAATCCTCGCCCCTGCGGATCATCTCCCGCAGGCCGTCGGGCTTCATCTCACCTCAGGTCTGCCGTCCGCCCGAGCATAGAGAATTGTGTTCGTACAGGAGGCGGCGGAGGTCGGTTTCGGGGGTGAGGACGGCGAAGGCCCAGCATCCGAAGCCGCCGTGGGTGTTGACCGCTTCTATCCAGTCGTTCATGTAGGCCCACTTGGAGTCGTCTACTTCTTTGGGTTCACCTTTTACTTCAAGTACAAGGATCTTGCCCGAACGGAGGCGGATCAGGAAGTCGGGGAGGTAGCGGCGCACCACTCCTCGGTGGACGTACGACACCTCGAAGCCCAGGTGGTCGTTCTTCACCCAGGCCTCTGCATCCGGGTTGGCGTCCAGTTCGGCGGCGGCCTGGGGTTCGAACGTTCCGTCGTAGACGCAGAAGTTGATGTGGCTGCGCCGGGCGGCGCCGACCGGCTTGCCTGTGTACCAGAGGCCCATGTCAGCGGTGGAGCGGATCGGGCGCTCCGGGTCGAACACGGGGGTGAGATGCTCCGTGTTGGCCGAGTCGACGGCGCGCCAGAAGTGGTTGACGATGCGGGTCATGTTCATCCCGATCAGGATCCGCCGCCGGAGGGGGTCCTGGTTCCACAGGCCTTCGATCACGATCCGGTCCGAGGCCAGGAACTCCAGGGTCAGCGACGCCAGCCGGGCGCACAGCTCCTCCCGGTTGCCCGGCCAGGCCTGGGCCATCCGGTCGTAGGTCTCCGCCGCCGCCTGGAAGGCCAGCCGCTGCAGCCGCTGCCCGCCCCAGAACTCCTCGAGGTCGATCCGGATGTCGGTATGGTCGGTCTTTCCCTCGATCGTCTTGGCCAGCTCGGCCAGGGTGGGGGTGTTGGCCGGGTCCAGCACCAGCGGTTCCACCCGCCCCCAGTCCAGAGACAGGTCCGGGCGGTAGACCCGCTCTACCCGGATCACCACCGGGAACTCGATCTCGAAGCGGGCCTTCTCCGGCAGCGGTTGGATCGGGGTCTTCGGTATGGGAGGTTTGGGCGGCCCGCTCGGCGACTCGTGGGGCAGGAACGTGAAAGGCACCCCGAAGATGTTGACGTACTCCGGCTCGAAGAAACCGCTCTCGTTCACTTCGTAGGAGGTGCGGCGCAGGCCCCGGCCCACCACCTGTTCGCACAGGAGCTGGCTGGAGAAGGCCCGCAGCCCCATGATGTGGGTGACCGTCTTGGCGTCCCACCCCTCCGACAGCATGGCCACCGAGATCACGTGGCGGATATCCGCGCCCGGCTCTCCCGGCCGCCCGATCGTGTCCACCCGCCGGCGCAGGAGCTCGGCCTGTTGCTTCCTGGTCAGCTTCCCCGCCCCGCCGCCGGGCAGGTCTGCGATCGGCGCTTCGCTCTCCTCCGCCTGCTTCAGGACCTTCGAGTCGATGTGCAGGGTCAGGTCCGGTTCGCACAGGCCGTCCACCGGGATCCGCCCGCGGTCGAAGGCGTGTTTGACCCGGGCGGCGGTCTCGGTGCGGTTGGCCACCGTGATCATCACCGGCGGGGTCGGGTGGCCGCTCTCCTCCCAGGCCTTGCGGGCCTCGGCCCAGTCCGCGCCCAGCAGGGTGTAGCCCGCCGCCGCCAGGTCGGGCAACGGGGCCTCGGGCGGCGCCGCCTTCTGGTTGAGGTCGTCCTTCACTTCGCGGTCGTTGTAGATGTGGTACAGCCGGGACTTGTAGGTCTCCGGGTCGTATCTGGTGTCGTCCCGCACCACCACCCGCGGGGTCTTCACCAGGCCTGACTCGATGGCGTCGTTGAGGCTGAAGTCGCTGACTATCCAGTCGAACAGGGCCTCCCCGCTGGCCTTCTTGCCGGAAGGGACGAAGGGGGTGGCGGTAAAGTCGTAGCAGCGCAGGACGCCCCGGGCGCGGTGGATGCGGTCGAGGGCCTCCACCCACTTGGTGGCCTCGTCCACGTCGGCCTTGTAGAAGTCGCCTGCTTTGCGGCCGGCGGGGACGCGCCAGGCGTGGTGGGCCTCGTCGTTGATGACCGCCAGATTGCGGGAGCGGGCCATTTCCGTTCCCAGCGCCTCCCGTACCCAGGCCTCGTCGCTCTTCGGCCCCCGCTTGTCCACCGACCGCCGCCGCCGGATCTGCTCCTCGGTCTGCCAGCCGAGGGCGTGCCAGTTGCGCACCCGCACCCGCCCCCGGCGCAGCCGGTCCCGCAGGTTGGACGGCGCCAGGTCGAACTCTTCGTAGTAGTTGCCCCGCTCGTTCGGGTCCAGCACCGACAGCCGGCTGCGGACGGTCAGGCCGGGCGCCACCACCAGCACGTTGGCTGAGAAGCGGGGGTCGCTGCGGTAGGCGGTCTTGTTGAGGATCTGCCAGGCGATCACCATCGCCATCACCACCGTCTTGCCGGTGCCGGTGGCCATCTTGGAGCACAGCCGGGGGAAGCCGCCCCCGTCGGTGGGGATGTCGATGCCCGTTTTCTGGGAGTCGGGGCCCTCGGCCAGCCAGATCAGGGTTTCGGCCGCTTCCAGCTGGCAGAAGAACAGCCGCTGGTCGTCGGCGCCCTCCCGGTTGCTCCAGTGCTCCAGCAGGCGGCGGGTGACGCCGGTGACCCCCGGCCATTCCGCCTTCCGCCAGGCGGCCACCCGCCGCCGGATGCGGTTGACCAGCTCGATTTCGTGGAAGACGCCCGGATCGTCGAAGGTCTTGGCGTCGGGGGTGGCCACCAGGTATCCGGCGGGGCGGCGGCCCTCCACCAGCTCGAAGGAGCGGGCCGCCCGGTCGTAGCGCCAATGGCTCGCGGGCTCCGTGTAGGGGGAGTTGATGATCAGCTTGTCGATGCCGCCCGAATGCGTCAGGCCCCGCTGGGCCCTCTCGGCCATCTCCTATGTGTCCAGGCTCAGGAGCCGAAGGCTCTCCACCCCCCGTTTGTCCACCACCTTGACCGCCGCCCGCCGGTGTTTGCCCGCCTCGAAGGGGAGGGAGACGGTGCCCCGGTAGGCCTCGATGCGGGACTTGTCGATCTGCGCCCGCAGCGTCTTGGCCAGCTTGTTCCAGCCGCCGTTGGCCTTGTGGCCGTCGAGGGGGAAGAAGACCTGGCGGGGAAACAGGCTGCGCCCGTCGTAGTCGGGGTCGAGCATCCACACTGCGATCTGGCCCGCCCCGCCGGAGGTGAGCTCGCCGCTGCGGGTGTCGAAATAGTCGAAGCCCAGCACTTCCACCTGATAGAGGCCGCTCTCCAAACGTTCGACTTCTACTTCAGGTTGACCCACCAGCCAGAAGCTTTCGTTGTTCGAACGGGCCTTCTTCAGGTCGTCGGTGAGCAGGTCGGCGTTCATCTGCGCCCGGAGCAGGGTCACGCCCGGCCAGTTGGTCTCGTCGATGTCCTTGACCGCTTCGGGGTCGAAGGCGAAGGCGGCGAACACCAGCAGCTCCGGTCGGGGCACCAGGGTGCGGGCTTCCTCGACGGCCCGCTCCACCTGCCGGGTCTCGAGCGGGGCGTGCTCGGGCCCGAACGACACCGCCAGCCGCGCCCCTTCCCCGGTCTCCCCCTCGGCATGCAGCCAGGGCGCGGGCAGCGGCTCCAGGCGGGTCAGGGCGATTCCGTGGCCGCCCACGCCCCGCATCCCGGTCTTCAGCAGCTCTTCCCGCCATTCGGCCTGCCGGGCCGACTCCCCGCTTCGGCAGACCGATTCATCGGCTTCGGGAGGTTCATCAAGGGGGTCTTCGAGCGGACGCACCGCAGGAGCGGGAACCGCTTCCACCGTGAACGGCCCGGTTACCCGCGACTTGCCGCTGTCCTTGAACGGCTGGTCGTAGAGGGTGGTTTCTTGGGGAGGCTCGTCATAGGCAAGTATGGCGGCCGACACTTTGGGAACGGTGCGGTATACGAATCCGCTTCCCACGCCTTCGTCAGGATGAGCAAGTTGGTAATAGTCAAAGGTTGAAGTCATAAGACGTTGGCGTGCCAGCGTGAGTGCCACCCGGCTTGTATCGCAAGTTATCCAGCGGCGACCCCACTGTTCGGCTACCACTGCGGTAGTACCGCTTCCACAGGTTGGGTCCAATACTAAATCACCTGGATCGGTTGTCATCAGTAGGCAACGCTCTACTACTTTGCGGGCAGTCTCAACTATGTAACGTTTACCGCGGGCTTGAAGTCGCCTATGCCAAAAGTTATTTATTCTTCGTCCTGGAACTTCTTCTTCATACCGTTTCCACAATAAATTTCTGGAAGTTCCATCAAGCGAATCTAAGCGTCCTAATTCAGCAAGTCTATCCATTCCTTCCTTTGATATAGACCATTGGCTGTTGGGTGGACATCTATAGGATTGATCATCCCAGTTGTAAGGATCAGAACGGCCAGTGGTAGATATACCTTGGGAGATTAGAGGCCTTCGCTGGAAAAGTCGAGCATTATCAGGTAAATATTGATCTGGGTCAAAGCATTCCTGGTTAGTAAGTTTGCGAGATACTCCATTTGGTAACTCAACCATTCCTTGAATAGGAGTAAAAAAGGCTACGATTTCTTTTCTGGTTAGTTGTTCGTATAATTGATGATACTTTAAATTATCTTTTTCCTTGGTATACCAAAGCAAGTAATTTGCTACATCAGGTAGGGTTTTAGCGGAGCTTCCACTGGTAGTTGAAAAACTTATAGTAGTTATTCGATTATCAGAACCGAATACCTCATCCATCATCAGACCCACTCTATGTACATTTTCATCGCCTATTTGTACGAAGCAACTGCCCGATGGCGTAAGCAATTCACGCGCCAGTAAAAGTCGGTCTCGCAGGTAGGACAAATAAGAGTGGATGCCCATTTCCCAAGTGTCCCGGAAGGCTTTGATCATTTCTGGTTCGGCGGTCAGGTGGTCAGCTTTGCCGTCTGTAACTTCCCTTTGGTCTACGAAGGGTTGGAAATTGGAGCCGTACTTGATGCCGTAGGGCGGATCGATGTAGACCATCTGGACTTGGCCGCCCATTCCTTCCTTCTCCAGGAGGCTGTTCATTACCAGCAGGCTGTCTCCTGCGATCAGGCGGTTGCTCCAGTTGTGGGGGTGCTGGTAGAACTCGATGGCCTTGCGCAGGGGAGGGTTCTGTTCCTCGGCCTCGAACAGTGATTCCTGTCCCTCCTGATGTCCGTTGCGCTTGCGGACCGCCTCGATGATGGTGCGGGGATCGATCCGCTCGTGGACGTGGAGAGAAACGGTGGGAACCGAGAACGATGTCCTCTCGGTCTTGCCCGCCCAACTCAAACAAGGATCGATATGGGGATCATGATCTGTTATACAACAATTTTTATCGTTACCTAACGGAGGGTCCGGGGGGGGGGGGGTATTAGTAGATGTGCATAGTTCTTTTCGGACAGGTCAGGGTCGCTTTCGGCCGACACCAAGCCCACGGGCGGATTGTTGGTGCGCTCCTCGCCCGTGTGCGAGTAGCTCTCGATGGGCTTCTTGGGTCTGGCCATGATTTTTGGGTTCCTGGTCCGGGGGCGGGGGTAAATCTAGGCGAAGTGGTATAGCATGGACAAATCCCAGGGGCACCGCAGGAGGTGATGGCCATGGTAACCAGAACGCTCGCCGCGCCGACGTTGGCGGATGCGGAACGGGCGGCGGCGGCGTTGGCTGGGGCCGGGGCGGGGCGGGTGGTGTTGTTCGGTTCGGTGGCGCGGGGGGAGGCGACGGAGCGGAGCGACATCGATCTGGTGGCGATCTTCGACGATCTGGATTACGGGGAGCGGTGGGAGCGGCGTTGTGAGTTGATGAGTCTGGCCGGGCGGGTGGTGGAGTTCTCGGTGGATGTGAGCGTGACCGACCGGGCGGAGTGGGCGATGCGGACCAGCCGGGTGTTGACGTCGTTCGAGGGGCGGGCGGCTCGGGATGGGGTGGTGTTGGTCGACCGCCCGGCCGTTGTGGATGTGGATTGGAGCAAGCAGATGGTGATGCCCGACAGCGACTGTGAAGAGGCCTTCTATCGTTTGGAGACGGCCAGGGATGCTCTGGGGTCGTTGCTGCATCATCTGAGCCCCACCCGAATCGAGATGGATCCTCATGATGCCAGGGCTTACGTGCAGCTCTTGGCGAGGTTGCGGCATGGTTGCGGCCATGCCCACCGGACGGTCGAGTCGGCGGTCGAGTCCCTCATCCATCTGCAGTCCGACCCTGACGGGCCTGCGTGGGGGCACGATATCGGAAGGCTCTGCGCCCGGTTGGCCGAGCCGCACCGCAGCGACCTGCAGTCTCTGATGGAACCCTTGGGCGCGGAGAAGATCACGCCTTGGCACATCCGGGCCGTTTACCACTGGGCCGGCCAGGAGCCCGACGCCGATCCGGAATTGCTGGCCGACCTGGCGCGGACCGCCTGCCGGGTGGCTTCCTACGCCGCCGCTCAGTTCCTCGCCCATGACCATCGGGCGGCCGCAGTTTCGGCGTATGTGGAGGACATCGAGGCGTACCTGGACAGTTGCGACCTCGTCACGGGTGAGGAGAGGTAGCTGTGGCTGTCGGAACGCTCGCCGCGCCGACGTTGCCGGATGCGGAGCGGGCGGCGGCGGCGTTGGCTGAGGCCGGCGCGGGGCGGGTGGTGTTGTTCGGGTCGGTGGCGCGCGGAGAGGCGACCGAGCGGAGCGACATCGATCTGGTGGCGATCTTCGACGACCTCGACTATGGGGAGCGGTGGGAGCGGCGTTGTGAGTTGGTGAGGTTGGCGGGTGAGGCGGCGGGTCATTCGGTGGATGTGAGTGTTACCGATCGGGCGGAGTGGGCGATGCGGACGACGCGGGTGCGTACTTCGTTCGAGGGGCGGGCGGCTCGGGATGGGGTGGTGTTGGTGGACCGCCCATCGGCGGTGGATGTGGATTGGGGTAAGCAGATGGTCATGCCCGACAGCGACTACGAGGAAGCCCTCTACAGGTTGGGGAAGGCGAGAGGTGCGATGGGCTCTCTGTTGTATCATCTCAGAGTGGATCCGGTCGAGCGGGGCGATCTTGATGAGGAGGAGACATCGGCGCGGCGTCAGACCCGGTTGCATCGCGGTTGCGGGGAAGCCCATATGGCGGTCGAGTTGGCGCTCAAGTCGCTCATTCACTTGGAGGCTGATCCTGAACGTCCGCCGCGGGGTCACGACATCGGGAAGCTCTGCGATAAGTTGGCCGAACCGCACCGCAGTGCTCTTCCGGCGTTGCTGGAGCCGCTCGGCGCCGATGCTATTACGCCTTGGCGCATCGCCGCCTTTTACGGCGACACCGAAATCCCTACTGAGCTGTTGGCCGATCTGGCACGGACAGCTTGCCGTGCGGCTTCCTACGTCGTCGGTCGGTTCCCAGCCGACACCCCCGGTGTGGAAGTTGTCCGTTGGTACGTCGACAGCATCGAGGATTATCTGAACCGCTACGCGCTTGACACGGGGGAGCCGCTTGGGCCGGGCGGCGGGCTGCCGGGTTAGGGGAGGTTGGCGGTGGCTGTCGGAACGCTCGCCGCGCCGACGTTGGCGGATGCGGAGCGGGCGGCGGCGGCGCTGGCTGGGGCCGGCGTGGGGCGGGTGGTGTTGTTCGGGTCGGTGGCCCGCGGCGACGCCACCGAGCGGAGCGACATCGATCTGGTGGCCATTTTCGACGATCTGGATTATGGGGAGCGGTGGGAGCGGCGTTGTGAGTTGATGAGGCTGGCGGGTGAGGCGGCGGGTCATTCGGTGGATGTGAGCGTGACTGATCGGGTGGAGTGGGCGATGCGGACGACGCGGGTGCGTACTTCGTTCGAGGGGCGTGCGGCTCGGGATGGGGTGGTGTTGGTGGACCGTCCATCGGCGGTGGATGTGGATTGGGGAAAGGAGATGGTGATGCCCGACAGCGACTACGGGGAGGCGTTGAGGCGGATGGACAGGACGAGGGATGCGTTGCGGGGGTTGCTGCGCCATCTCAGGCCTGATCCCGACGAGAAGGACGCCGGGCGCGAACAAAGACGGCTGTGGATTTTGGGCCGGTTGCATCGCGGCTGCGGGGAAGCCCATATGGCGGTCGAGTTGGCACTCAAATCTCTTATTCACTTGGGGTCCGATCCTGCCCGGCCTGCTTGGGGTCACGACATCGGGGAACTCTGCGCCCAGTTGGCCGAACCGCACCGCAGTGCTCTTCCGGTGTTGCTGGAGCCCCTCGGCGCCGATGCGATCACGCCGTGGCACACCGACGCCGTCTATGGGCCGAATACCGCCGCCACTCCAGAGTTGTTGGCTGACCTGGCGCGGACCGCCTGCAGGGTGGCCGCTTACGCGGTTGATCAGTTCCCCGCCGGCGAAACTGTTGCAGCCGATGTCCGAGGCCGCATCGATGACATTGAGGATTATCTGAACCGCTGCGCGCTCGACACGGGGGAGCCGCTTGGGCCGGGCGGCGGGCCGTTGGGTTAGGGAGGTTGGTTGTGGCTGTCGGGACGGTTGCGGCGCCGACGTTGGCGGATGCGGAGCGGGCGGCGGCGGCGTTGGCGGGGGCCGGCGCGGGGCGGGTGGTGTTGTTTGGTTCGGTTGTTCGGGGGGAGGCGACGGAGCGGAGTGACATCGATCTGGTGGCGATCTTCGACGATCTGGATTATGGGGAGCGGTGGGAGCGGCGTTGTGAGTTGGTGAGGGTGGCGGGTGAGGCGGCTGGTCATTCGGTGGATGTGAGCGTGACTGATCGGGTGGAGTGGGCGATGCGGACGACGCGGGTGTTGACGTCGTTCGAGGGGCGGGCGGCTCGGGATGGGGTGGTGTTGGTGGACCGTCCGGCGGTGGTGGATGTGGATTGGGGAAAGCAGACAGTGATGCCCGGCAGCGACTACGGGGAGGCCTTGTCCAGGTTGAGGAACACACGGGTTGCGATGGTCGGCTTGTTCAATGACCTCAGCCCCGGCAAGGGCGAGCAGGGCGGCAACGAGTCTGTGGCATGGGTTGGTCTGCAGGGCCGGCTGCTGCAAGGGTGCGGCCATGCCCAAAAGGCAGTCGAGACGGCGCTCAAATCTCTCATCCATTTGGGGTCCGACCCTGCCCGGCCTGCTTGGGGTCACGACATCGGGGAACTCTGCGTCCAGTTGGCCGAACCGCACCGCAGTGCTCTTCCGGCCTTGCTGGAGCCGCTCGGCGCCGATGCGATCACGCCTTGGCACACCGACGCCGTCTATCACAGGGCCGGCCGGGACACCGAGGCGATTCCGGAGCTGCTGGCGGAGCTGGCGCGGACCGCGTGCCGGGTGGTTTCCTACACGGCGGATCAGTTTCCGGCCGGGGCCGCCGTCGCCGTCCGAGCATACGTCGAGCTGATCGAGGACTACCTGGACGGTTATGCACTGGACACGGGCGAACCCCTCCGCCGCTAGATGGACAGCTCCGAGGCTGCCAGACAAGAACCCTGTACTATCACGGCTCGAAGTCCGATTCCAACCCAAACGCCCCCAAGACCGCGAAAATCGGCCCCCGCCGCCGGCAAACCCGGGCCCATCCCCCGCCGCCGCCTCCTTGAACGAAAAACCGCCGGGCCGCACGAGGCCGCCCCCGGCCCGAAGGGCCGGAACGAACGGGATCCGTCTCTCTGACCGCCGCCCTCTCCGGAGCTCGCGGCGGTGTTTGTGCATCAGCCCAATAGGTATACCAAATTTCAGGGCTTCCGTATAGGGGTGTGTTCGGAAATCTTTCGCGGACTCGACGCTGCGGGGTTGGGATGTGCGGGCTGATGAACCGGCGCGGGCGGCGGTACGCCCCGCGCGGGCATGAACGATGGAGGCTGATGAGCGTTGCCGGGCCGGCGGGGTACGATGTTCGGAACCGGCAGGCAAGATGATCCGATGGGAAGCGGGAGGGTTCGATGACCGATGAAGCGGCGGCGCCCGGCGGCGGGGAAGAGCTGGAAGGCGCCCTGATGGTGGTGGAGGAGGAGGCTGCGGAGGCCGGCGCCGAAGAAGGATCGGCGGACCGCATCGAGGAACCGGCCAAGCTGCTGCGGATCGCCTCGATGACCCGGTCGATGCTGGAGGAGGTCCGCACCGCCACCCTCGACGAGGAGGGCCGGGTCCGGCTGCGGGCGGTGTACGACGCCTCCATGGGGCAGCTGCGCGGCGTGCTGACCGACGACCTGCGGGACGAGCTGGCCGACGTTTTCGTGCCGCTCGACAGCGAAGTCCCCACCCAGGCCGAGATCAGGGTGGCCCAAGCCCAGCTGATCGGTTGGCTCGAGGGCCTGTTCAACGGCATCCATGCGGCCATCATGACCCAGCAGATGGCGGCCCGGGCCCAGCTCAAGCAGATCCGGGGGGGAGGGCAGGGACCCAAGGACGACACCGCCGCCGGCCTCTATCTCTGATCGGCTTCTTCCCGGCGTCTCGACGAAGGTGCAGCCACGGAACCTCTCGATCTGATCCTGCTGGCGGCCGCCGGTTTCGGCGCCGGGTTCATCAACGCGGTGGCCGGCGGCGGTTCGGCCTTGACGGTGCCCCTGCTGGTGGTGATGACCGACGGCAACATCGCCAACGGCACCAACCGGGTGGCGGTCATGTTGGCCAACCTGACCGCCGTCGCCGCCTACCAGAAGGGGGAGGCCGTTCCGTGGGCCGGGGCGCGCCTGCTGCTCGCGCCCACCGCGGTCGGGAGCGCAGCCGGGGCCTGGACGGCCACCCAGCTGCCGCCGGAGGGGATGCAGCGGGTGTTCGCGGCGGTGCTGCTCCTGATCGCCCTGTCGGTCGCCTTCAACACCAAGCGCTGGCTGGAGAACGAACCCGCCCGCCTCGGCTTCGCAACCAGGAACCTGGTTTTCCTGTTCGTCGGCTTCTACGGGGGGTTCGTCCAGATCGGGGTGGGCATCCTGCTGCTGGCCGCCCTGGTGCTGGGGTCGGGGTTCGACCTGCTGCGGGGCAACGCCGCCAAGGTGGTGCTCATCGCCGTCTACACCCCGGTCGCCTTGTTCTTCTACTTCCTGGCCGGGGACGTGCACCTGCCCTTGGGGCTGATGCTGGGGGTCGCCTATTCCTCTGGCGCCTACACGGCCGCCCGCCTGGCCGTCCAGAAAGGCGCCGCCTGGGCGAGGTGGGTGCTGGTGGCGGCGGCGGCGGGGGCGGCCGTCCGCATGCTGTTGGTTTGACCGTCGAGTTTCACCCTGATTATCGAGAGTGGGGGCGGGCAGATGAAAGAAGCGCCTTGCACCCTTCTGACCTGCGGCAACAGGGGAACAGCTTCTGATCGGATCGGGGTGTTCACCAACCGGTGAAAGCCGCCGCTTCGGGCCTCTTGAAACAAGGGTATTGAACTTGTCGTACCTTTGATGTATACTGAAGACTATAGAACAACGCAGACATCATCCCGGCGTCGCGGGCTGCGGTGATGGAAGCATCTGGCCAAAACCGAAACCCGGCGGGGCAGAACGGGCAGTACCTCGCGCCCTCCCCGCCCAAAGACTTGGATCGGCGGCGGCGGGGGAGGGCCCGGCGAAGCCGGGGCCGGGCGCGTAGAACGCGAAAAAGAGGGAGACTTCCGGGCTTCGCCGCCGCATGGAACCGGAGGCGGCGGGTTGTGCGCCCCTGCATCCGGTAGGCGCGGCGGGCGGCTTGCTCTGGGCCGCATCGAACCGGGGGCGGGGGGTTTGCTGTGAGCGGGCGGCTCAGGCGCGATGCCTGCGCCGCATCGAACCGTGAGGCTGTGGGCGCGGCCCCAGAACGCGAAACCGGCCGGCCTTCTGCGCGCCCGCGTCCAAACCGGTCGGCCTTTCCGCCGCGCATTCATCCGCAAGGAGGTCGTTGCTGCCGAAACCGGCATTCCGGCCTTTGATTGATCGGGGTTGAATCCTTGCGGCGGAGGCCGCCGATCCGCTTCTCCTTCTTGTAGACTCCGGGGGGTGGAGACCGACCGCCGCCCCGTCGATTACATCGACCTCACCAGGGAGACCTACCGGCGGCTCGGGTACGAGCCCTACCGCTGGGCGGTCAGCGAAGACCCGCCCCCCTGGGCGCCGCTCGACAAGCCGCTGGCCGAAGCCCGTCTGGGGTTGATCGCCTCCGGCGGCGTCTACCTGCATGGCCAGGTCGCCTTCACCCACAAGGACGACACCACCCATCGGGAGATACCCGCCGACGCCGCCGAAGTAGACCTGCGGGCCACCCACTTCGCCTACGACACGGCGGCCGCCCGCCGGGATCCCAACTCGGTCTTTCCCTTGGGCACCCTGCGGGCCTTGGCCCGGCGGGGGGTGATCGGAGGGCTGGCGCCCCTGGCGCTGACCTTCATGGGCGGCATCTATTCACAGCGGCGCGTGGCCGGGGAGCTGATACCGGCCCTGGTAGACCGGATCATCGACCTGCAGCCCGATGCGGTGCTGCTGGCGCCGGTCTGACCGGTCTGCCACCAGTCAGTTGGACTGTTGAGCAGGGCGTTGGAGGCCGAAGGATTCCCCACTCTCTCGATGACCAGCGCCTGGTCGATAACCGCCGCCGTCAACCCGCCCCGGGCGGCCTTCACCGACTTCCCGCTCGGACACACCTGCGGCCCCCCCGGCCGGCCCGCCCTGCAGCAGGCCATCGCGGAGGACGCCTTGGCCCTGTTCGAGACCCTGGAGGAGCCGGGCGTCATCGCCGACCTCGGCTATTCGTGGGCGGAGGAGTGGAAGGAGGAGGCCCGCCGGCCGGTAGACCACCGCACCCCCCGCCTCGGAACCCCCCAGTACCAGAACAGGGAGGACGAACGGGCGGCGGTGCGCAGCTGCGGCCCGTCCGCGGCCGGCGGGGTGTGCGCGCCCCCGGGCGGCCGGCCGTGACCCCCTCGATGCGCGCTCCGGCTTATGATTCGGCTGCGCGGCGGAAGAAGGGAACGGCATGGCCGAGATCGTGATGTACACCGCGCCGTGGTGCGGATGGTGCGAGCGGGCCAAGGGCCTGCTGGCCCGGCACGGCTACGACAGCATCACCGAGGTCGACATCGAGGCGCAGGGCGAGGACGCCTGGGCGGACCTGGAGCGGCGCACCGGCCAGAAGAGCGTTCCCCAGATCTTCATCGGAGACCGCCACGTGGGCGGCTTCCAAGACCTGGCCGCCCTCATCGAGGAAGGCCGCCTCGACGACCTGGCCGGCGGCGGCGCCTGACGGGCGGCGGTGCGGTCGGCCTTCCCCCAACCAAAGGCAGGGCAAAGATGGTTTCAGAGCTGTTCGATCCGGCCCGCTGGCGGCGGGTCGAGGGTTTCGAGTTCACCGACGTCACCTACCACCGGGCGGTGGGCCAGGGGACGGTGCGGGTTGCCTTCGACCGGCCCGAGGTGCGCAACGCCTTCCGGCCCCGCACCGTGGACGAGCTCTATCTGGCGCTCGACCACGCCCGGCAGCAGCCCGACGCGGGGGTGGTGCTGCTCACCGGCAACGGCCCTTCCCCCAAGGACGGGGGGTGGGCGTTCTCGTCGGGCGGCGACCAGCGCATCCGCGGCAAGGACGGCTACCGGTACGACGAGGGCGGGGAGGCGGCGGGCGGCGCCCCGGCCCGGCCGGGGCGGCTGCATGTCCTCGAGGTGCAGCGCCTGATCAGGTTCATGCCCAAGGTGGTGATAGCGGTGGTGCCCGGCTGGGCGGTGGGCGGCGGCCACAGCCTCCACGTGGTGTGCGACCTCACCCTGGCCTCGCGGGAGCATGCGGTCTTCAAGCAGACCGACCCCGACGTGGCTTCTTTCGACGCCGGTTACGGCTCCGCCTACCTAGCCCGCCAGGTGGGGCAGAAGCGGGCGCGGGAGATATTCTTCCTGGGCGCCGACTACACCGCCCAAGAAGGGTATGAGATGGGCATGGTGAATCTGGCGGTCCCCCACGCCGAGCTGGAGGAGACCGCCCTGGAGTGGGCCGGGCGGATCAATTCCAAGAGCCCCATGTCGCAGCGGATGCTCAAGTTCGCCTTCAACCTGATAGACGACGGGCTGGTCGGCCAGCAGGTCTTCGCGGGGGAGGCCACCCGCCTCGGCTACATGACCGAAGAGGCGCAGGAAGGGCGGGACGCCTTCGTGGAGAAGCGCCCCCGGGACTTCAGCCCCTTTCCCTGGCATTACTGATTTCCCGGCGCTGCCGAGGCTCGCCGGCTTCCGCGGCCGCCGCCGCGCCGCGCCGGTGGTAGCCTTCCGCCGCCGGATACACCGAGGAGGTATCAAAGTGTCACAAGGCACGGTCAGCCACATCACTTCGCCCGCCGAACGGGAGCGCCGCTACCGGGTCCTCCGAGAGGGGATGGCGGCGAACGGACTGGAGGCGTTGGTCATATGCAGCCGCGGCGACGAGTTCGTGCGGGGCCGCGTCCAGTATGTGAGCGACATCTTCCAGTGGGCCGGCCGGGGGTTCGTGGTTCTTCCTCTGAAGGGTGAAGCCGTCTTCGTGGTCGACCCCCTGTGGGGCCTCGGCTACGCCATGATGGGCGGCTGGCTCGAGGACTACCGCATGCCCTCCAACGCCGGGGCCGAGATCGGCGCGATCCTGGGCGACCTGGGGCTGTCCGGCGCTTCGGTGGGCGTGGTCGGGCTGGCCGACATCACCGCCGTGGCCGACTTCGAGGACATGAAGTCCGCCCAGCCGGGGGTCGACTGGCAGGACGCCACCGACCTCTTCGACGACATCCGCGCTATCAAGAGCGAAGAGGAGATCGAGGCCACCCGCGAGACCGGCCGCATCCTGCGCCGGGTGTTCTCGGCGCTGGAGGCCGAGATAAGGCCCGGCGTCCAAGAGGTGGACGTGCTGGCCGAGGCCCACCGGCTGGCCCGCCAGCTGGGCTGCATGGAGGGGATCGCCCTCATGGGCAGGGCCCCCTTCCGGTCGTTCTCGCCCGGCACGAGGGGCGTGATCGAGAAGGACGACGTGATGGTGATCGACCTCGAATGGGGCGGCCCTTCCGGGTACTGGGTCGAGGTCAGGCGGGTCTACAGCTTCCGCCCGCCCACCGACGTCCAGCGCCGCTTCTGGGAGACCAGGGTGGAGTCGTTCGCCGCCTGCGTGGAGGCGATGAAGGCGGGCGAATCCTCCGAGACGATCCTCGACGCCCGCGACCGGGTGTACGCCGCCCACGGGCAGAACGCCGACGGGGTGATCTCCTACACGGCCCACGGCATCGGGGTGGACTCGCTGGAGCCGCCCTGGGTGCCCGGCAAGGAGCGGATCATGCAGGAAGGCATGATGATCAACCTGCACCCCGCCATCAAGTTCGACGACCCCGAAGTGGGGGCGGCCCTGGGCGGCATCTCCATCGCCGACAACGTGCTGGTGACGGCAACCGGGGGAGACCGGATCACGGATCAGGCCGACGAGTGGATCGTGCTCGACGCCTGAGCGCCGGCCCGGCCGGCGCGGCGGCCTGCCGAGCATTCGGGAGCTGAGCGTGAACCCTCCGCTGCGGGCGGCGGTGGTGGGCGCCTCTCCTGATGGATTCGGCGCCCGCGCCCACCTGCCCGGGGCGGCGGCGGCCGAGGGGGTCGAGCTGCTGGCGGTGTGCACCGCCCGCGAAGAGACCGCCCGGGAAGCCGCCCGCCGCTGGGGGGTTCCGCGCTGGTACGCCGGGATCGACCGCCTGCTCGAGGACGGCGACGTGGATCTGGTGACCGTCGCCGTCAAGCCGCGCAGCCATCATCCGCTGGCGAAGGCGGCCCTCGAAGCCGGAAAGATGGTGTACTGCGAATGGCCGCTGGCCCTCGATTCCGAAGAGGCCGCCGACCTGGTGTCTTTGGCGGAGGGGCGGTCGCTCCGCACCGGGGTCGGGCTGCAGGGCCGCTGGGCGCCCGCCCTGCGCATCATGCGGGAGCTGGCGGACGAGGGTTTCCTGGGGAAGCCCCTCTCCTTCGACGCCTTCCAGAAACTGCCCAGGTTCGAGGTGGCCTCCGACCGTTCCTGGCTGGCCAGGGAGACGGAGGCCAGCGGGGCGCTGTTCGTGGCGGCCGCCCATGTCTTGGATGCGGTCCGCTTCGTGCTGTCCGAACCGGAGGCGGCGGCGGGCATGACGGCCACCCTCTGGGCGGACGACCGCTTCTCCGATACGGGGGCGCCCTTCCGCTGGGAAACGTCCGATACGGTCAACGGTCTGCTGCGCCTGCGGGGAGGGGAGATCGGAACGCTGAGCGTGTCCAACATCACCGACCCGCCGGCGGGGTTCATGCTGAGGGCGGTTGGAGACGAGGGGGTGCTGGTCGCCCATGCCCCCGGCTACTACCAGTTCACCCCGCTCACGCTCGAGGGGGGCCGGAGGGGGGAACCCATGAGGAGGATCGACCCGCCTGAGCGGTTCCGCGGCGGCGTCGATCTGGACGAGGGGGACGCGGGCGCCAACGTGGGCCGGGCGCTCTCGGCCTTCGCCGCCGCGGCGGCGGAGGGGGCGCGCTTCGAACCGGACTTCCGCCAAGGCCTCGAGCTGCACCGGGTGATCGACGCCTTGGCCGCTTCGTCCGACTCGGGCGCCTGGGAGCAGGTGCCGCCCGCCTGAATTACTGCGGGGATCCGTTCGGGCCGGCGGTTGACCCCGCACTTTCACGAGAGCGGGGGCGGGCAGATATAAAAGAACGAGCGAATAGGGCTGACCAGGTTATTCGTACTCGTCGGCCTCACGGCGAAACCCCGGCAGTCAACCCGCCGGCGGACAACCTCTATCCCCTTTCCCGAACCGACGCCAAGCCCAAACAGCTCATTCGTTTTTCGCGTTCTCCGCTCCCCGCCCCGGCTTCGCCGGGCCCCGCCCCCGCCGCCTCCGAACCACTGTCTTCGGACCCAGAGGGCGTGTTGCGGCCCTCTGCGCCCGATCCGCCTCGGCACAGCCAGGTCGGCCGCCCCGCCCTTGGAGCCCGGCTCTGGGCGAACGGCCTCTGTATGACCGCAGCATCCGGATCGGCTGCGGTTTATGTACCGGCCCAAGGTATCAGGGGGCTGTGACAGGTTCAGCAGCCGGATGGATGGCGAGAGCCCGGGTTGCCTACGTTTTGACGGCTTCGGCGTAGCGGCGGAGGCCGTCGTCCAGAGGGGGCGGCTGCCAGCCGAAGGCTTCCATGTAGGCGGCGGGGGAGATCACCGTGGGGCGGTCCGGGCTGCCGCTGATCACCTTCTCGGCGCCGTCGTCGATCTGCAGGCCGAACGCCTCCCCGACCGCCGCCGCCACCTCCGAGAAGGGGAGGGGGCCGCCGGAGGACAGGTTGAAGGCCCGCCGCTCCATCCCCCGGGCGAAGAACTCGTAGGCCGCCGCCGCCACGTCGTCCACGTAGATCCAGTCGCAACGGTCTTCGCCGCCCTCGATGCGGACCGGAGTTCCGGCCAGGGCCGCCTCCACCAGGTCCTTGACCTGGGTGACGAAGGGGCGGGTGCTGCGGAACTCCTCCGCCGGGCCGTACATGGAGGTGGGCCGCACCGCCCCGGCGTCGAAGCCGAACATCTTGGAATACCGCCAGGTCATGATCTCGGCCGCCAGCTTGGCCGAGCCGTAGAGGGAGAAACCCCCGTCGGCGTCGGCTTCGCCGAGGGTGACCTCGGTGAACTGGTCGTACACCCCGCCGGACGAGATGAAGAGGAACTTCTCGACCCCCTGGTCCTGGGCGTAGTTCAGGGAATGCAGGGTGCCGATCAGGTTGACGTCGACCAGGTTGCGGGGGTCGGACTTGGTCTCTTCCACCGTGGGGGTGAGGGCCGCCGCCTGCACGATGCCCTGGACGGGGCCGATGCGGTCCGCCGACCATTGGCTCTCGTCGGCCACGTCCAGCTGTATGTAGGACAGCTGCCCGGCGGGCGTGTCGGAGCGGGGGGCGAAGTCGCCGGGCGCCATGATGTCGGCCGCCACCACCTCTTCGCCGGCCAGTGCGAAATGCCGCACCAGCGCCCTCCCGAAGAATCCCCCGGCTCCTGTTACCAGCACCCTCATCGGCCGTCCTCCTTCTGTGTATAGATGGGTCGAAACTCGCCGCCTGTCCGCGGCGGCTCTGCCAGTCTACAATGGGCGGCAGCCGGGTCGGCGAGGGCCGATCCCTCTACACGATGCGGGGCCTGGCCGTTCCGTCCGGTGCCCCGAGCCCGAAGGAGGTTACGTCCACATGGTTCATGATCCTTTCTACGATCTGTTCCCGCTCCGAGGCAACCCGCCGATCGAACCGGGGAAGACCGCGCTGGTCACCATCGACATGCAGTACCTGGACGCCCACCGGGACGGCTGGGTGGGCAGGGTCGCCAAGGCGGCCGGCCAAGAGGAGCTGTTGGAGCCGAGGTGGCAGGCCATCGACGACTCCCTGCCCAAGATCAGGGCCGTCCAGGACGCCTTCCGGGAGGCGGGCCTGGAAGTCATCCACGTCAAGGTGGCCTACCGGACCGACGACGGGCGGGACGCCGGCCTGGCCTTCATGCCGTCCGCCGACATCCAGCCGGTGGAGCGGGAAGAGCGCGACGACGACCTTCTCCCCGAAGTCGACCGGCAAGGCGACGAGATGGTCTTCTCCAAGACCTCGTCCAGCGCCTTCAATTCCTCGGCCATCGAAATGGTGCTGCGGCGGATGGGCGTCGAGCATCTGGTCGTCACCGGGATCGTCACCGACGGGTGCGTGGAGCTGACCGCCCGCGACGCCGCCGACCGGGGCTTCATGGTTACTCTGGTCGAGGACGCTTGTTCGTCCTCCACCCCGGAGGCGCATGACGATGCGATCCACCGCATGACGGACGGAGGGTTCATCGCGGCCCGCAGCTCCGCCGACGTGGTCCAAGAAGTGAAGGGGGCGGTGCGATGACCGTCGGACGGCTCAGCCATCTGTCCAGCCCGGAGGAGCGGGACCGCCGCCTCCGCGCCCTGCGGGGGGCCATGGACCAGGCCGGCATCGATGTTCTGGTGGTGTGCAGCCGGGGCGACGAGTTCATGCGGGGCCGGGTCCAGTACGTCAGCGACATCTTCCAGTGGGCGGGTTGGGGCATAGTCGTCCTGCCCGCTTCCGGGGAGCCGAGCTTCATCTCCGATCCGCTCTGGGGGCTGGGGCGGCCGATCCTGATCGACTACATACAGGACCTCCGCACCACCCCCGACCCGGGCGGGGAGATCGCGGGGATCGTCCACGACCACGGGTACGCCAACGGCACGGTGGGGGTGGTCGGCCTGGCCGACATCACTCCGGCCGCCCACTTTCGGCGGATGAAGGAGGCGGGGCCCGATCTCACCTTCGTGGACGCCACCGACCTGTTCGACGACGTGCGGATGATCAAGAGCGAAGAGGAGATCGCCCATCTCTATCAGACCTCTTCCATCCTCAAGCGGGTGTTCAAGGCGCTCGAGGCCGAGATCAGGCCGGGCGTCACCGAGCTGGACGTGCTCGGCGAGGCCCACCGCCTGGTCCGCCAGCACGGCTGCCTGGACGGGATCGCCCAGATGGCGCGCACCCCCTTCACCACCTACACCTTCGGGACCTACGGGGTGATAGAACCGGACGATGTGATCGCCATCGACCTGGAGTGGGGCGGCCCCGGCGGGTACTGGGTGGAGCTGCGCCGGGTGTTCAGCTTCCGGCCGCCCACCGACGCCCAGCGCCGATTCTGGGACTCGCGGGTGGAGTCGGTGCAGGCGTGCGTGGACGCCATGCAGGTCGGCGCCTCGTCCGACGACGTGCTGACCGACATGAACGAGGTGTACGCCAGGTACGGCCAGTCCTCGGAGGGGGTCGTCAACTACACCGCCCACGGCATCGGGCTGGACTCGCTGGAGCCGCCCTGGGTGCCCGGCAAGGAGCGGGTGCTGGAGGAGAACATGGTGATCAACCTGCATCCGCAGGTCCGCTTCGACGACGCCGGCCTGGCCCGGGAGGTGAGCGGCATCTGCATTTCGGACAACGTCCTGGTCACCGCCGGCGGCCCGGTTCGGATGACCGACCAGGTCGACGAATGGATACTGCTCGATCCGTGAGCGGCCGTCATGTGACCAAAGCCGCCCTGTTGGAGGCGCCCGGCCGGCTGGGGGTGGACGAGGTGTCGTTCGAGGGGCCGGGCCCCGGCCAGATCCTGATGCGGATGGGGGCGGCGGGGGTGTGCCACACCGACAAGCACCTGCATGACAGCCCCGACGGATGGGGCCGGCCCTTCCCGATGCTGCTCGGCCACGAAGGGGCGGGCGTAGTCGAGGCGGTCGGCGCCGGGGTGGAGGGCTTCGAGGAGGGCGACCATGCGGCGGTCGGGTGCCGGGTGCCGTGCGGGGGCTGCCCACAGTGCCGGCGCGGGCGCACCCGCCTCTGCCAGTCTTCGGCGGCCCGCATGCCGGTCATCGAGCGGGCGGCGGACGGAGAGGCCGTCCTGTCGCCGATGGGAATAGGCCTGTTCGCCGAGCTGGTTCCGGTCGACGCCCGGGCGGCGGTGGTGATGGACAAAGACATACCGATGGGGGTGCTGGGCCTGCTGGGGTGCGCGGTGATGACCGGGGTGGGGGCGGTGTTCAACACGGCAAAGGTGTGGCCCGGGGCTCGGGTGGCGGTGATGGGCTGCGGCGGGATAGGGCTGGCGGCGGTGCAGGGCGCCCTGGCGGCCAACGCCCGGCAGGTGATCGCCGTCGACCTCGCCGCCCGCAAGCTGGAATGGGCGGAGCGGCTGGGCGCCACCCACACCGTCAACGCGTCCGAGCGGGACCCGGTCGAGGCGGTGCGGGAGCTGACCGGCGGCGAGGGGGTTGACTTCTCCTTCGAGGCGGTGGGGCTTCCCGGCTGCGTGGAGCAGTGCATCGAGATGCTGGCCTACTGCGGCACCGCCACCATCGTCGGCAAACCCCAGGGCGAGTCGTACTTCACCGTCAATCTGGGCGGGGCGGCCAGGGGGTTCTTCGAGAACACCCTCACCCTCACCGTTACCCACGGCGGCGACGGCCTGCCCGCCTTCGACCTGCCCCTCTACGCGCAGATGCACCGCCGGGGCCGCCTCGATCTGGGAGCCCTGGTCACCCACGAGGTGGACCTGTCCGAGATAGGGGAGGGCTTCGACCGCATGGAGTCGGGGGACGCCATCCGCACAGTCGTCCGCTTCGACCGGTGAGGTCTATGACAACCCTGACGGTGGAACCGTTCGGTTCTGAGGGCCATATACGATACAGAGCCCGCCGGAGTCAGAAGAACCCCAGCGACCAAGCTGTGCAGGCAGCACATTGTGTGCTATACTTACCCCATGGCCACACTGACGCTCAACATTGATGAAGATGTACTTCGCCGAGCCCGTGTGCGGGCTGATGAAGGAGGTACATCGGTAAACGCCGTGGTTCGCGAATTTCTGTCATCCTACGCAGCGGTTGAGGAGCAAGCAGCCGCCTTGGCTTCGTTCCTTGATTTGGCGGCGGCGTCCGAAGCCGGGTCTAGCGGCGGGCGGAGGAACTGGACACGCGATGAGTTATACGTTGAGCGGATCCGCGGTTGAGGGTATTCGTTGACACCAACGTTTTCGTTTATGCCTACGACAGCCGTGATCCCGCAAAGCAGATTGCCGCTCGCCGGGCTTTAGCTGGACACCGAGCTGGCATAGTCGTATCTACCCAGGTTATCGCCGAGTTCTACGTCACTACAACGACCAAACTGGGGTTGGAAGTTGCGACTGCCCGTGAAGCGGCCCGCAATTTGGAGGTGTTTCCAGTTGTTCCTGTGCGAGCGCCCATAGTGATGAGAGCAATAGACACGTCGATCTTGAACAAAATATCGATTTGGGATGCCCTGATCGTCGAAGCCGCTGTCGAAGCCGGTTGTGCCAGGCTGTTGACCGAAGATCTCAACCCTGGGCAGGTGTTGCGGGGCGTCAAGATAGTCAACCCCCTCGTCAGCTCCTGACAAGGCCGCCTGATCGCCGCAGGGGGGGGGGTCGGTTCGGTGGCCAGGGCGGTGAAGGCCTCAGGCGGGGCCGGCGAACTCGATCAGGGCCTCGGCGGCCTGCTCTACCTGGCCGTCGGTGATCTGGGGGAAGACCGGCAGGGCCATCATCCGGTCGGCGGCGGCCTCGGCGTTGGGAAGCGACCCGCGGCCCATGCCCAGGTAGGCGTAGGCGGGCTGCAGGTGCAGCAGCGGGTTGTAGTAGGTGCGGGTGGAGACCCCCTTGGAGGCGAGGAAGCGGCGCGCTTCGTCGCGGTCGTCCACCAGCACGTTGTAGGAGTGGTAGACGTTCCGGTTTTCGTCGTCGGCGGGGGGAGCCTCCACCGCCGCGTCCGCCAGGAGGCGGTCGTACAGGGCGGCGGCCTCCCGGCGCCGTTCGATGCGGTCGTCCAGGGTGGGCAGCTTGGCGCGCAGCACCGCCGCCGGGATTTCGTCGAGGCGCTCGTTGTACCCCTCTTCCAACACCACGAAGCCGCCCCCGCCCAGCAGGTCGGCGGGGTCGAGGCTCATGCCGGGGGCGTGTCCGTAGTTGCGCAGCACCCGGAGCCGGTCGGCCAGGGCGTCGTCGTCGGTAACAGCGATGCCGCCCTGGCCCGGTCCGGCCAGGATCTTGCCGGGCGCCAAGCTGAAGCAGCCGACCGCCCCGAAGGTCCCGGCCTTGCGGCCCCGGTATTCCGCCCCCACCGCCAGGGCGCCGTCCTCTATGAGGATCAGACCCCGCCGGCGGGCGGTCTCGGCGATCGGCTCGAGGTCGGCCGGGCGGCCGAACAGATGCACCGGAAGGATTACCCTGGTGCGGTCGGTGATGGCGTCCTCCAGCCGTTCGGGGTCCATGTTGAAGGTGCGGGGGTGGGTGTCCACCAAGGCCGCCCGCCCGCCGGCGTGGGTGATGGCGGAGGCGGTGGGGGTGTCGGTGTTGGGGACGGTGAGCACCTCGTCCCCCGGTTCCAGATCGCAGGCCAGCAGGGCCAGCATCAGGGCCGCCGTCCCGGAGGCCACCCCCACCGCATGCCGGGCCCCGCAGTAGGCGGCGAACTCGCTCTCGAAGGCTTCGAGTTCCGGCCCCAGGGTGTAGGCGCCGCGTTCCAGCACCCGCCGGACGGCGCCGTCGATCCCGCTGCGCAGGGACGCGTACTCCGCGGCCAAGTCTCCCATCGGCACTGTCGTCATGGCGGCCAGTTATAGCAGGAGGGGCGGGGCGGGGCCGATTCCGGGCGGGCGCGGCGCTTTGTAGAATCGGCCCCGCCAACTGCGGACAGAGAGGCGGACCATGGACAAGCCGGACCCGGCGCGGAAATTCGTCGGCATACAGATAAGCCCCGTCAGCTTCGTGGACGAGGGCGTGGACGAGGTGCTCGACACGCTGCAGCACCGGGTGGGCGTCAACGTGCTGATGGTCGGGACGGTCTCGTGGCTGGGCCTGAAGGTGGGGCGGAGCATTTCCCACCAGTTCGACGGCTGGCCGGACCACGGCGTTCCCGAGCCGTTCGCTCTGAAGGGGGGCGCCTACTTCAACCCCCGTCCGGAGTACTACTCCAGGACCTCGCTCACCGACTTCCGGGCCAAGGATCCGGAGACGGAGGGGGTGGACGTGCTCGAGCTGCTGATTCCGGAGGCGCGCGCCCGGGGCATGATCATCATGCCGGAGCTCATGGAGCCGGCCCTGAAGTACGCCGGCCACGGGTCGGTTAACCACGTGAAGGTGCCCGGCCTGCCCCAGACCATGGAGGTGGACGTTTTCGGGCGGCGGGGATCGGAACCCTGCACCAACAACCCCGACTACCGGGGGTGGTGGCACAGCCTGGTGGAAGACCAGTGCCGCAATTACGACATCGACGGCCTCATGTGGTGCAACGAGCGGCGCAGCCCCCTCGACCTGATGATCCAGGGCCAGGCGCCGGCCTGCTTCTGCGAGCACTGCCTCCGGCTCGCCCGCCTGCGCGGCATCGAGACCCAGCCGCTGCAGAAGGCCTTCATGGAGGTGTACGAGTACTTCCAGCGCGCCAAGGCGGGGGAGGAGTTCGTGGACGGTTCGATGATCGAGTTCCTGCGGGTGCTCCTGCGCAACCCGGAAGTGCTGATCTGGGAGCGGTTCTGGCTGGAGCGCAACAAGGACCTCGACCGGGAGCTGTACGGGCTGGTCAAGTGGTGCAACCCCGGTTTCTCGTTCGGCCTCAACGTGTGGAACCGCAACCACTTCAACCCGATCCGCAAGGCGCAGTGGCCGTGGGAGGAGCAGACCCTGTATTCGGACTGGGTGAAGCCGATCACCTACCAGCATCAATCGGGGGAGGTCTACCGCAAGGAGATGGCCTTCTTCCACGAGAACATCCTCAGGGACGTCCCCCCCTCCGAGATGACCCCCGTCATGTACCGGATACTCGGTCTGGAGGAGGCGCCCTGGGACGAGGTGGTGCAGGCGGGCATGGATCCCGACACCTACGTCTACGGCCAGTGCCGGGACGCCATTCGGGGGGTGGGGGGCCGGGTTCCCGTGTACATGGGTTTGGGGGTGGACGCCCCCCGCACCCGCTCCGACATGGCGGTCTGCACGCCGGACATCGTGTACCGGAGCGTGCTGGCCACCTACCGGGCGGGCGGCCAGGGGGTGATCTTCTCCCCCAACTACGCCAGCATGAAGCTGTCCAACCTGGACGGGGCGGCCCGGGCGCTGGAGGAGCTGGGCCTCAAGTAGGGGCGGCCGGCGGTCAGCCCGCCACGGCCAGCACCAGGCCGGCCGCCACCAGGGCCACCCCCAGCCATTGGCGGCGGCGGAGCCGCTCGGAGAACAGCATGAACCCGCCCGCCAGGGAGATGACCCGGCCGCTCTGGGACACCAGCCCCACCAGCCAGGCGTCGGTCCGCTGCAGGCCTTCGGCGAAGAAGATGAAGGCGGCCGCATCGAGCGCCCCGATGACGAGCAGCAGGGCGGCGGACCGGATCGGGCCCAGGCGGGGCGGGCGCTCGGCTCGGGCCGCCCTCCGGCGGGCGGCGGGGGCGGCGGCCAGGGCCAGGGCGACCACGGCCACCGTGAAGCCCCGCATCAGGAGGATGGTCTCCATGGAACCCAGCTCCCGCACGGGGATGCGCACCAGCGCCCCGGATATGGACCCCAGCACCACGGACAGCGCCGCGTAGAGCGGGCCCCGGCCGACCAGCTCCAGCTTTCGGCCGGGTTCTCTTTCCAGCGACGCGGCCACCGCCCCGGCGGCGGCGGCGGGAATGCCCACCCACTGGAGGAGACTGGGCCGCTCGCCCAGCAACGCGAAGGCGAAGAACACGGTCATGACGCCGGTGGTGGCGCCGATCGGAGCCACCACCGACAGCGGGCCTTCGCGCAGGCCGGCGAAGGAAGCGAGGTAGCTGAGGCCCACCGCCGCGCCCAGGACGGCCAGGAGCGGCAGCAGGCGGTTGCCCCGGACGGGCGCCTCCGTCCCGCTGGCCAGCGCCAGCCCTATGAAGATGCCGAAAGCTATGGCCAGGTTGGCGAAGGTGGTCTTGGCGGTTCCCCAGCGGCGGACGGCGTAGGTCGTGAGGATCTGGTTGACGCCCAGCGACAGCGCGGTGCCCAGCGCGAAGAAGGCGCCCGACATCAGGGGCGGTTCAGAAAGAGCCGGGCGGGCGGGTTTTGGATTGCTGCGCCAGGTAGAACCAACCGAAGCCGTGGACCGCGACCCCGGCCGCCAGCACCAGGGCGGCCGTCCAGTAGCCGAGGACGGCGGCGAAGGCGGCGGCGAGCGCCGCCAAGGTCACCAGAGCCGACCTGACGCCGTTGAGGGGTCCGAACACGCCCACATTCTAGATGAGCAGTTCCAAGGAATCGGGGGTTGCGCCCATCTCTGTTCGAGCCGCATACGCAGGCTCTTTCTCCGGCAAGCCCGGCCCGCAAAGGCCGAGGCGCCCGGTTGCCGCCCTCGTTCCCATCGAGGCGGGGCCTGCCGAACAATTTCGATTCAGCAGAGCTGAGCGGCTGGATGAGGCGTGCGGCGAGGGGCCGCCATGGACACCGCTTCCGAGCCTGACCTCCTTGGATCTGGTCTCTCCCGGGTGAGGCCGGAGGATCGAAGCGGTCGAGTCCGCCGAAATGTTCTTCGAACATACGTACCCCTATACGGAGGCCCTGAAATTTGGTATACCTATTGGGCTGATGCACAAACACCGCCGTGAGCTTCCGGAGAGGGCGGCGGTCAGAAACGGATTCCGTTCGGTCCGGCCCCGTCGGGCCGGGGGCGGCCTCGTGCGGCCCGGCGGATTTTCGTTCAAGGAGGCGGCGGCGGGGGATGGGCCCGGGTTTGCCGGCGGCGGGGGCCGATTTTCGCGGTCTTGGGGCGTTGGGTTGGAATTGAACTTCAGGCCATTGGTTGCACGAGGTTCTCGTCAGGCAGCCTTGGGCCGGATTTTGATCAGACGGCGTATGTGAACGGAGAAATCCGGGCTCGGCTCTGCCGAAAGTGGACGAGCGACGAGCTCTGCTGTGATATTCCCCGGGCGGACGCGCGGGTATGAATAATCAGGTTATCCTTCACCCCCTGATATCGTGAAACCGACCCGCGGTCGATCAGAGAGGAGCCGGGCTGTGGACAACGAGCTCTGGAGATGGATCTGGACCGGGGTGGCCCTGGTGATGGGGATGGGCGAGATAGTCACCGCCGGGTTCTTCCTGCTCCCGTTCGCGGTGGGGGGCGCCTTGGCGGCGGCGGCCGCCTGGATCGGGCTGGGCGGCGGCGTCCAGTGGGTGATCTTCTTCGCCGGCACCGGGGCCGCGATGTGGGCGGTGCGGGTCTTCATGCGGAGACAGGACGATGAACAGAGCCTGCTGATCGGCCCGGCCCGCTATGTGGGGCTGCAGGCCGTCGTCCTGGAGACAGTGGACATGTCCGCCAACACCGGGTTGATCAGGGTGGAGTCGGAGGAGTGGAGGGCCATCACCGACGGCCCCGCCATCCCGGAGGGCGCCTCGGTCGAAGTGGTCGAGCTGCGCGGCAACCGGCTGTTGGTGGCGCCGGCCGAATAGGGCGCGGCGGGCGGACGAAGCGAACTGGTGAACTGGTACGAATAGAGAGGAACGAAGAAGATGAATATTGCCGTTGTGGCGTTGATGGCCGTTGTGGCCCTGGCGCTGTTGCTGATCGCCGCGAGCGGGTTCCGGATCGTGCGGCCCTACCAGCAGGGCCTGATCGAGGTGCTCGGCAAGTACAACCGGACGGTGTCGCCCGGCCTGCGGTTCGTGGTGCCCTTCGTACAGAGGATGCTGAAGGTGGACATGCGTGAGCAGGTGGTGGACGTCCCCCCGCAGGAGGTCATCACCAAGGACAACGTGGTGGTCACCGTCGACGCCGTGATCTACTACGAGGCGACCGACCCGAAGAACCTCATGTATGCGGTGGGCAACTTCATTCTCGCCATCACCAAGCTGGCCCAGACCAACCTGAGGAACGTGGTGGGCGACCTCCAGCTCGACGAGGCGTTGGTGTCGCGCGAGATCATCAACAGCAAGCTGCGGCAGATCCTCGACGACGCCACCGACAAATGGGGGACCAGGGTGGTGCGGGTGGAGATCCAGCGGATCGAGCCACCGCCGGACGTCACCGAAGCCATGCACCGCCAGATGAAAGCCGAGCGGGGCCGCCGGGCGGTGGTGACCGAGGCCGAGGGGGAGAAGCGCTCCGCCATCCTGCAGGCCGAGGGCGTCAAGCAGTCAGCCATCCTGCGGGCCGAGGGCGAGGCGGAAGCCATCAAGCGGGTGGCCGACGCCGACAAGTACCAGAAGCTGACCGTGGCCGAGGGCGAGGGCCAGGCCATCGAGCGGGTGTTTGCCGCCATCCACAACGGCGACCCCACCGACGACCTGATCGCCATCCGCTACTTGGAGGCCCTGCAGGGCGTCGCCAACGGCCAAGCCACCAAGATATTCCTGCCCCTCGACACCTCGGGGCTGCTGGGGGCGGTGGCCGCCATCGGCGAGATGTTCCGCGAAGGCGCCCCCTCCGCCCGTCAGAGCGGCAGCGGCGGCTGAACGGCGCCGATCCCAACCGAAAAGACGCACGCGAAGCCCCGGTCGGAGCCGCCCGGGGCTTCGGCTTGTCCGCAGCCCGCCCCTCCGTCCGAGTTCGGCTGCGAAGTCATGTCTCACCCCGCAGGATACGTGGGCTATATCGGCTCTTCGGCACCCTAATCAAAGGCGGCAACCCTAGAAGTCAAGTCCACTATCTAGTCTTTACTTAACCCGCCGACGGCGGCCGCGGGCGGTGGCCCGCCCCGCAAGGATATGAATAATCGGGGTTTAAAACGCGAGGGGACGATTTCGTCGAATACGTTTTTCTAGATATTCCATCGGCCTGTCACCCTTGATGGAGTTGCAGTGCCCGCACAGCAGTTGCAGATTGTCGGGGTGATCGGTACCTCCCTTCGATGATGCAATTTTGTGGTCGATTTGCAGATGGTGTCTAGTAAAGTGCTCTCCACAACCAGCACAGTCTCCTCCTTGGACACCGTAGAGCAGTTGTTTTACTTCGGCTTTCCATTTACCTGTCAACGGCTTGATATCCCCAAGATCAGTTCTTCTAAAGGGAGTTTCATAGTATGCAATAGTAGGAATTGTGCCCTGCTCCAACCTGCCTTGGGCTGTTTGTCTGTCCAGACGCATCTTTACTAACTCATAGGCTTTAGGGGATACGTCTATTCCGATCCAATGGCGATCGTTTAAATGAGCGGCAACACAGGTAGTAGCACACCCACAGAAGGGGTCCAATATCAGATCTCCAGGGTTGCTGGATGCTTGTATGATCCTTTCCAAGAGTTTGAGCGGCTTTTGGGTAGGATAGCCGACCCTCTCTTTGTTTTTAGGCCCGCCCAAAATTTTGATATCATTCCACCAATCTCTCATCGGAGGATTTCCTCCCTTGAACTCGGTGGGTTGCAAATCCTCAGGTATGTCGCCTTTATCGACTGCCCTTTGATATTTTTCCCAATCGAAAACAGTTACCATTTTCTTTTTAAGATTGACATTATACCCTCGGTTGCTAGCCGATTTAAAGGTTCTAATTGAGTCAGGGTCAGGATCTGTCAGCAGAACATTGAATTTAGCTTCTGCGCGTCTAGAATAGAAAAAAATGGTATCGTGCATTTGTTGGAATTTATTGGCTTTAGAGGGCATACGTTTGTAAGCCCAAATGATTTCATTGCGAAAGTTTTGATAACCAAATATGGCGTCCATCAAACCTCGCAACAGATAGTTGGCGGTTGGATCACAATGCAGATAAACACTTCCGGTAGGTTTCAAAATTCTTTTGATTTCTATGAGTCTGACTGCCATAAAAATAAGATACCATTTTGCGGAACGTGATCCTATGTTCTCTATCGCATCTATATATCGATAAAGATCAGGATGAGAGTCGGCTAGTTCCAGATGTTGGTGTGTCTTGACAGTGTCTTCGTACCAGATATCGCTGAAAGAGGCTCCTTCAGCTTTGCTTCCGACCGGGGCGTGAAACTTTTTCCCTTTGTTGAAGGGCGGATCAAGGTAGACTAGGTCCACGGTTTTACTGTTCATACCCCGCAGCACATCGAGGTTGTCATGACAGAAGATGGCTGGTATGGGGAACTGGGCTCGGATTTCGGTCATTGTTGGGGCACCTCTCGGTCTTTCCGGCTCTGGCGGTCAACCTTCTCGGTGGGCCGCCGGTCGGGCGTTGCGGTCGTATCATCCATGGTATGGGGTGGGTGTGACAACTTTGTCCTCTGTGTGCATTCTGCCTTGTCAGGATAGGCCGGCGGGGTGACAGGGTACGGTAATCATCATGTCGAGGGCTGATCGAAGAAGGTGCGTTGCTGAGGCGGTCTACCTCCAGATGCCGCAGGAGCCGGGGAAGGCCGGTGGGCATCCGGGCCGCGGCGCCGCGGTGCGCCCGGAAGCCGGGGGCGTGGTAGCCTTGCGCCTGCTTTCGATGCTCAACGCTCCGGCCCCGCTTCCCTGATGCCCCCGGCCGCCCCCCGCAGCCTTCTGCGCGTGCCCAGCACCGGGCTGATGCTCGACCTTCTGGGTGAGCGCGACCGCCACCTGCGGGCGGTGGAGGCCGCCTACCCCGAAGCGGTGATCGTGGCCCGCGGCAACGAGATCATGTTCGGCGGCGAGGAGGAGGCGGCCGGACGCGCCCGCAAGGCGGTCGAGGAGCTGATGATGCTGATCCAGCAGGGCCTCGGCCTCGATGCAGAAGGGGTGCGGCGGGTGATCGACATGGTGAACGAGGCGGTGGATTCGCCCAGCGGGGTGCTGGGGGAGGCGGTCGAGGTGGGCCGGGGCAAGGTGATCCGGCCCAAGACGGTGGGCCAGCTGCGCTATGTGGAAGCCATCCGCAACTATACCCTGGTGTTCGGGATCGGACCGGCCGGCACCGGCAAGACCTATCTGGCGATGGCGGCGGCGGCCGAGGCCCTCACCTCCGGGATGGTGCGGCGCATCGTTCTGACCCGCCCGGCGGTGGAGGCGGGGGAGCGGCTCGGGTTCCTGCCGGGCGACCTGGAGGCCAAGTTCAACCCCTATCTGCGCCCCCTCAACGACGCCCTCTACGAGATGCTGGGGCCTGAGGAGGTGGCCGCCTACATGGAGAAGGGCGCCATCGAGATCGCCCCCCTCGCCTACATGCGGGGGCGCACCCTGAACGACGCCATCGTGGTGCTCGACGAGGCGCAGAACACGTCCCGGGCGCAGATGAAGATGTTCCTCACCCGGCTGGGGTTCAACTCCAAGATGGTGATCACCGGCGACGCCACCCAGGTCGATCTGCCCGCCGACCGCCCTTCGGGCCTCCGCCATGCCGAGCGGATACTGCGGGGGGTTCGGGACGTGGCGGTGGTGCATCTCACCGCCGCCGACGTGGTGCGGCATCGGATCGTGGCCGCCATCGTCGAGGCCTACGAAGCGGCCGAAGGCAAGAAGAAACGCCGGGCGGGAGGCGGCGAGCGGGGCGGGAGGACCGGTCGGTGACTTCTCGCTTCAGAACCCTGCTGACGCTGGCCATACTCGGGGCCGCCGTGGCCGCCTCCTTGAGCGGTCTGGCGATCGGCCGGCAGTTCACCACCGTGCAGGTCGAGGTGGGCGAGCCCTCTCCCGAGACCTTCACGGTCGGGGCCCCCTTCGCCATAGAGGATGCGGCGGGGACCGAACGGGCCCGGCAGGCGGCGGCGGAGGCGGCGCCGCCCGTGTACGGGCGGGACGAGGGCATCGAGACCCTGGTCATCCAGAACATCCGCACCTTCTTCGAGTCGGTCAGGGAGGCCACCGCCGTTCCGGACGCCGAACCCCTCCCCAGGATCACCACTACTACGGCCGCGCCGGCCGCCGCCGCCCCCGAGACCGCCGCGACCGCGCCGACCGTTGCCCCCGGGGGGTCTGCCGGCCCCGGGACCGACCCGGCGGAGGCGCCCGAGCAGGAGCTCGGACCGGGCGCCGCCCCCTCGGCCCCCCCGGCGCCGGTCCGCTCCTCCCGCATCTCCGGCCAAGTGTTCATGGACATCGAGGGCGACGGCGTGTTCTCGGGGGCCGACCGCGGACTGGAGGAGATCCGCATGGTCGCCTACGACTCCGCCGGAACCCAGTTCGCGGCGCGCACCTTCGCCGACGGGCGTTACGAGTTCACGGGCCTGGCCGCCGGGCCGGCCGTCGTCCTGGTCGACACCGCCACGGTCCCTGACCGCCTCACCGCCTCCGAGCAGAGCCTGATGCGGCAGGTGGAGCTGTTCGAAGACCGCGAGTCGCGGTTGGAGGCTATTCCGATGACGCCCGTGGTGGCGGCGCGTGAAAACCAGCTGGCGATCCTGCGGGCGGGCGGCTACTCGCTTTCCGACGGCGCCGTCCTCCTGCTGGTGCAGATCGCCACCCAGGACGTGCACCGGGAGATATGGGGGGGAGATTCCTGGCTGGCCGAGATCGAGCGCGAGGTGGTGCTGCTGGTGACCGAGGCCCTCGACGAGAACGGGGGCATCCTCAGCGAGGAGCTGCTCGACGTCAAGCGCACCTACCGGTCGAGGCCCCGGTTCGTCCAGTTGCCGGGGGCGGATCCGGCCGTATGGCAGCCGGTGTCCACAGTGGTGACCGAGGTGGCCACCGAGTTCCTGGTGGCCAACAAGTCCGTCGATCAGGTGGCCACCCAGACCGTGCGGGATGAGGCGGCGGCGGCGGTAACCCCCCTCACCATCGAGTACGGAGTGGGAGACGTCATCGTCGAGCAGGACCAAGAGGTGACCGACGAGATACAGAGGGCCCTGTCGGCGGCGGGGGTGCTGGGGCTGGCCGCCCCCCGTTACCTGGCGCTGGCCGGGGCGGTGCTGCTCCTGGTGGGGATGCTGGGCCTGTATCTGTACCGCTTCCAGCCCGCGGTGTGGTCGTCGGTGCGGCGTATGGCGCTGTTCGGCCTGTTGATCGCCCTGTCGGCCTTCGCGGCCCGGGGGGCGGCGGTGTTCGTGGACTTCAACGCCGGGGTCGGATACCTGGTTCCGGCGGCGGCCTTCGGCCTGATGACCGCCATCCTCTTCGACGCCCGCATGTCGGTGCTGATGGCGGTGGCGATGGGTTCGATGACGGCCCTCGCCGCCGCCGACCCCGGTTACACGCTGTTCGCCGTTCTCTCCACCCTGGCGCCGGTTCCGTTCGTGTCGGCCATCTCCGCCCGCCGGGACCTGCGCCGCGCCGCCGTCTACATCATCGTCCTGTCGGGGGCGCTGGCGGCGGTGTCCGCCTGGTTCTTCCACGAAGATCTGCCCGTCTACCAGGCCGCCGCCTTCGCCATGGGCAACGGTCTGCTGTCCTGGCTGGTCGGCAGCTCCCTGCTCTCCGTCCTGGAGATCATGTTCGACATAACCACCTCTCTGCGGCTGCTCGACCTGACCGACCGCAACCACCCCGCCCTCCGGCTGCTGGAGCAGAAGGCGATCGGTTCCTTCAACCACTCCCTGATGGTGGGGACCCTGGCCGACCGGGCGGCGAGGGCGGTGGACGCCAACCCGCTGCTGGCCCGGGCGGCCGCCTACTACCACGACCTGGGCAAGACCGAGAATCCGCAGTTCTTCATCGAAAACCAGTTCGGCATCCAGAATCCGCACGACCGCATCCCGCCCGAGCGCTCCGCCGAGATAATCCGCCGCCACGTAACGGACGGCCTCAGCCTGGCGCGCCGGTTTCGGATACCGGGGGAGGTGGCGGAGACGATGCTCACCCACCATGGGGACGGGGTGATGCACTTCTTCTACAACAAGGCCCAGAAGCTCTACGGCCCCGACGAAGTGGACATCGAGGACTACCGGCACAAGGGCCGCAAGCCGGTGCGCAAGGAGATGGCCATCGTGATGATGGCCGATTCGGTCGAGGGGGCCTGCCGGGCGGTGTTCCAGAACGAGGCGCCCACCCCCGAGCGCATCGAGCAGCTGGTGGAGCGGGTGGTGGGCGAAAAGGCCGCCGACGGACAGTTTTCCCTTTCGGAGCTGACCATGGGCGACCTCACCAAGGCCAAGGAGGCCATGGTCGACGCCTTGATCGGGCACTACCACCACCGCATCCCGTACCCGGATTTCCCGGCCGCCGGTGAAGGCGCCCCTTCGGGCTGACGGGCGGAGGCGGACCTTCGCGGACGGTCGAGGCCGGTTGGGCGGGGGTTCGGGTAGCCTGGAGGCGGCGTGGACATATACTTGGCTGACGAGCAGGACGTTCCCTTATCCATCGGGCCGCTTCGGCGGCTGGCCCGCCTCGTGCTGGAGGCCGAAGGTCTCCCGCCGGAGACCGAGGTAGGCGTTACCTTCGTGTCCGACGAGGTCATGGCCGAGTACAACCGGCGTTTTCTCGGCCGGGAGGGGCCCACCGATGTGCTCGCCCTGCCTCTCGACCCGCCCGGCGCCCGCCGCCCGGCCCCCTCGTCCGGCGCAGGCCCCCCCTACGGGCTGGGGGACGTGTTCGTGGCCCCCGGTTACGTCCGCCGCCGGGCCGGGGAGCTCGGCGTCCGCCCCGAGGACGAGATGTTCCTGATGGTCGCCCACGGCCTGCTGCACCTGATCGGCTACGTCCACGACACCGAGGCCGAGGCGGAGTCGATGGAAGCCAGGGAGCGGGAGCTGCTCGCCCGGGCGGGGGCGGCGCCCCGATGAGCTGGGCGGCCTGGGCGTTGTCGACGGGGGTGCTGGTGCTGGCGGCGGTGATCCGGGCCGCCGGGGCCTCCCTGGTGCTCACCCCCCGGGCCGACGCCCTGCACGACGCGGCGGAGGGCCGGGCCGGGGCGGAGGAGGTGGCCGGGCTGCTCGAAGACCGGGCCCGCCTGCAGCCTTCCCTGTCCCTCGTCCATTCGGTGCTGCTGGTGGCCTCCGCCCTCCCCACCGCCTGGGCGCTGGGAACCGTATTCGGCGGATGGCGGTTGGCCGCCGCGCTGGCGGCGGCCGGGGCGGTGCTGGTGCTGGTCGGAGAGATGCTGCCCCGGACGCTGGGGCGGCGGCGGCCCCGCCGGATCGCCTACCGGTTCGCCCGGCTGCTGAGGGCGGCCGTTGCGGCGGGCGGACGGACGGCCGACCTGATCGAGGACGAGGAGGACGAGGGCGGAGAGGGCCGCGGGGCGGACGACGGACACGGCCCCGCCGACCGGGAGGAGATACGGCTCATCTCTTCGGTGCTGGAGTTCTCCGGCGCCATCGTGCGGGAGGTGATGGCCCCCCGCACCGATATGGTGACCCTGAACGCCGGCATGACCACCGACCACGCCTTGGATCTGATCCTCGAACACGGCTTCTCGAGGGTGCCGGTCGCCGGGGAGGGGGCGGACGACATCGTGGGGGTGGTGTACGCCAAAGACCTGCTGCCCCGGTTGAAGACCCCTTCCGCCGCCGCCTCGGTCACCGAGATCGCCCGCCCCGCCCACTTCGTCCCCGAGACCAAGCCGGTGCGGGATCTGCTGCGGGAGATGCAGTCCTCCAAGGTGCACATGGCGGTGGTGGTGGACGAGTTCGGCGGAACCGCCGGGCTGGTGACGATCGAGGATCTGCTGGAGGAGCTGGTGGGGGAGATCGTGGACGAATACGACCCCGAGCCGCGGCTGGTGCAGCCGCTGGAGGAGGGGGGTTTCCTGGTGGACGCCCGCCTGTCGGTCGACGACCTCGACCGCCTGCTCGAGACCAGCCTGCCGGACGGCGAATGGGACACGGTGGGCGGCCTGGTGCTGGCGCTGGCGGGGCGGCTCCCGCAGGTGGGGGAGCGCTTCGAGCTGGACGGGGCGGCGCTGACCCCGGTGCGGGTGCAGGGGCGGCGCATCGAGCAGGTGATGGTCGACCGGTTGGAGGCCGGAGGGCCGGCCCCGGCCCGGCGCCGGCCCTTATGAAGCTTCGCCCGGTATGAGGTCCGGCCCGGAATGAGGTCGGGGTTCGCCGCCGTGGTGGGCCGCCCCAACGTCGGCAAGTCCACCCTCATCAACGGGCTGGTGGGCCGCAAGGTCTCGATCACCTCTCGGCGGCCGCAGACCACCCGGATGACCGCCCGCGGCGTTCTGAACGCGGCGGACCCGTCCGACCCGGAGAGCCGGGTGCAGATCGTGCTGGTCGACACCCCCGGCCTCCACCGCCCCCGCACCGCCCTGGGCGAGAAGCTCAACTCGGCCGCCTACCGCGCCCTGGCCGAGGCCGACTGCGCCCTGTTCGTGCTCGACGCCTCGGCCAAGATCGGGCCGGGCGACCGCCGCATCGCCGAGCGGCTGTTGGAGGCGGGGGCCAAGGACCGGGTGGTGGCGGTGGTCAACAAGGTGGACATTGCCCCCAAGCCGAAGGTGGCCGCCGCGCTGGCCGAGGCCGCCCGCTGGGATTTCGGGGCCTACGTGCCGGTCTCGGCCCTCACCGGCGACGGCCTGGAGCGGGTGGCGGCGGAGCTGGCCCCCCGGCTGCCGGAAGGCCCTCCCTACTACCCGCCCGGCGCCTCCTCCGACCAGCCCGACGAGGTGTGGGCGGCCGAGGCGGTGCGGGAGAAGCTGCTGGGTCTGCTGCGCGAAGAGCTTCCCCATTCGGTGGCGGTCAGGACCCGGTCCATCGAGGAACGGGCGGACGGCTCGCTGCGCATCGAAGCGGTCGTCTTCGTGGAGCGGGAATCCCAGAAGGGGATCGTGATCGGGGCGGGGGGCGGCGTGCTCCGCCGGGCGGGGACCGGCGCCCGCCTGGAGATGGAGGAACATTTCTCCCGCCGCGTCTTCCTGGACCTGCGGGTGAAGGTCGAAAAAGACTGGCAGCGCTTCCCCGACCGCATAGAACGGGTCGGCCTATGAACGAGACGAGGCTGAACCGAACGGAATGATCCCCTGATTCTTCACGAGAGTGGGCGGGCAGATGAAGCAAGCGCCCGCATCCCTTCTGACCTGGGGTGATAACAGTGAGGATATCTGACCCTCTTCGGCGCAGTGACAGCCTTGTTCGGTCAACTGGTGCGAACCTAGAAAAAGCCGCAGGATGCCGGCCTGCCCGGCGGCTGCGGAGTTGGGCGCTTCGCAAAGACAGGCCGATAGAGGTCGTTTATCAGGGGGTTTGACCCGGCGGCGCGGCCAGGCGGTCGATTCGGGCGGCCAGATCGGTGTCCTTGCGGGTCAGGCCCCCCTCGTCGCGGGTGGTCAGGGTCAGCTTCACCCGGCGGTGTCTGATGTCGATGTCGGGATGGTGGAACGCCCGTTCGGCCAGCACCGCCGCCGCCGCCGTGAACCCGACCGCTTCGGCGAAGCCGCGGAAGGAGAACGTCTTGGTGATGGCTTCGCCCCGGCGTTCCCAGCCGGGGTGGGCGCTCAGAAACTCGGAGAGGGCGGCGCCGTCCAAGAGGGCCATGGCGCAACCTTAACCCCGCAATTCACGAGAGCGGGGCGGGCAGATGAAACAAGCGCCTGCATCCCTTCTGACCCGGGGCGGCACAGGCAATGACCTCTGGTCAGATATGGGGGGCGGCCGCGACCGGTGAAGCCGCCGCTTCGGGGGCTGAGGTGTACGGGCTGATGAACCGGCGCGGGCGGCGGCCCGCCCCGCGGGGCATGAAGGATCGGGGTTGCCGCCGTTTGTCGTCTTCGCCGTATACCCTGAATCCCAAGCATGTCATTGTTCAGCGACCAGGGGATCGTGCTGCGGGGTTACCCGTTCGGGGAGGCCGACCGCATCGTGGTGCTGGTCAGCCCCAACCAGGGCAAGGTGCGGGCGGTGGCCAAGGGTGTGCGCCGAACCAAGAGCCGCTTCGGGGGCCGGCTGGAGCCCCTCACCCACGTCGACCTGCTGCTCTACCAGGGGCGCAGCCTGGCCACCGTTACCCAGGTGTCCGTGATCGAGCCCTTCCCCCGCCTGCGGCTCGACCTCGATGCGGTGATGACCGCCGGGGCCATGGCGGAGGCGGTGGGCAAGGCAACGGTCGAAGGCGAGCCCTCCCACCGCCTGTTCCTGCTGCTGCAGCGGGGCCTCCACGCCCTCGAATCCGGGGCCGGAGGGATGGACCTGATGGCCTCCTTCCTGCTGAAGATGATGGACGCCCTCGGCCAGGCCCCCGCCCTGAGCGGCTGCGCCGGCTGCGGCCGGGCGGGGCCGCATGACCGGTTCAGCCTGGCGGGCGGAGGCCTGTTCTGCCCCGCCTGCGACCTGGGGCGGGCCTTCCGGCTGCGGGAGGGCCTGGCCGCCTACATGTCCGGGCTGGCGTCCGCCTCCTTCTCTCGATTCTGCGGCCCCGACGGGGAGATGGCCGCCGAAGCGGTCGGCCTGGCCCGGCGGTTCGCCGAATACCACATCGAATCGGGGCTGGCCGGGCTCGCCTACGGCGGGGTGAACGGTGGATAGGGCCGGCGGCGGAGAGGGGCCGGAGGGGGCGGGCGCCGGCCTCGACCTCGGAGCCCTCGACGCCGGGCGGATCCCCGTCCACCTGGGCTTGATCATGGACGGCAACGGACGGTGGGCGGCCGCCCGCGGCCTGCCCAGGACCGCCGGCCACGCCGCCGGAGAGCAGGCGCTGTTCGACTGCGTGGAGGGCGCCCTGGCCGCCGGCCTGGAGTGGATGTCCGCCTACACCTTCTCCACCGAGAACTGGAGGCGGGACCCCGAGGAGGTGGCCTTCCTCATGTGGTTCAACGAGGACGTGCTGCTGCGGAGGCTGGACTCCCTGCACGGCATGGGGGTGCGGGTGCGCTTCATGGGCGGCCTGGACGACCCCCGCATCCCGGACCGCAACCGCCGACTCATGGCCGACGCCGCCCGCCGCACCGCCCGCAACCGCCGCCTCCAGCTGGTGCTGGCCTTCAACTACGGCGGGCGGGGCGAGATCGTGCGGGCCGCCCGCTCCCTGGCGCAGGAGGCGGCCTCCGGCCTGCTGGCGTCCGGCTCGGTCTCCGAAGCCGACCTGGCCGCCCGCCTTTTCATACCCGAGATGCCCGACCCGGATCTGATCGTGCGCACCTCCGGCGAGATGCGCATCTCCAATTTCCTGCTGTGGGGCAGCGCCTACGCCGAGCTGGTCTTCACCGACGTCCTGTGGCCGGACTTCGGCGCCCAGGACCTGGTGGACGCAGTGGCCGAGTACCAGCGGCGCCGGCGGCGCTTCGGGGGCGCCGCCCGGGAGGCCTCCGGCCGGGTGTGAACGGCGGGCAGGTACCATCACCCCCCGGACCGCGAGAAGACTGCGAGGGAGCCGGCCCGATGGCGCAGCCCGCCTTCGATCAGATAGTGAACCTGGCCAAGAAGCGGGGGTTCGTGTTCCAGGCCTCCGAGATCTACGGAGGGCTGCGGTCCGCCTACGACTACGGACCGCTGGGCGCCGCTCTGTTGCGCAACGTCAAGGACGCCTGGTGGCGGTCGATGGTGCAGCTCCGGGGCGACGTGGTGGGGTTGGACTCGGCGGTCATCCAGGCGCCGCGGGTGTGGGAGGCGTCGGGCCACGCCGAAGCCTTCCACGATCCGCTGGTGGAATGCACCGCCTGCCATGCCCGGCGCCGGCTCGACAAGCTGGACGACCCCGGCCGCTGCCCGGCCTGCGGGGCGGCCGGGACCTTCACCGAGGCCAAGGACTTCAACCTGATGTTCACCACCCACATGGGGCCGGTGGCCGGCGAAGGCAACCGCGTGTACCTGCGCCCCGAGACCGCCCAGGGCATCTTCATCAACTTCGAGAACGTGCGCCGCACGGCTCGCCGCAAGCTCCCGTTCGGCATCGCCCAGCTCGGCAAGTCCTTCCGCAACGAGATCACCCCCGGCCAGTTCGTGTTCCGCACCCGCGAGTTCGAGCAGATGGAGATGGAGTACTTCACCCGCCCCGAGGAGGCGGAGCAGTGGTTCGAGTACTGGGTGGAGGAGCGGAAGGCCTGGTACCTCGGCTTGGGAATGCAGGCCGGCAACCTCCGGCTGCGCGCCCACGAAGGCGGCGAGCTGGCCCACTATGCGGCGGCCACCTACGACGTGGAGTACCGCTTTCCCTGGGGGTGGGACGAGCTGGAAGGGATCGCCAACCGCACCGATTTCGACCTGCGCCGCCATACGGAGTTCTCCGGCAAGGACCTCACCTACTTCGACCAGGAGGCGGGGGAGCGGTTCTTCCCCCACGTGATCGAGCCGGCGGCGGGGGCGACCCGGGCCGCCTTCGCCTTCTTGGTAGACGCCCACCATGAGGAGGAGGTGCGGGGCCAGACCAGGACGGTGCTGCGCCTCGACCCCCGCCTCGCCCCGGTCAAGGCGGCGGTGCTGCCTCTGTCGAAGAAACCCGACCTGGTGGAAGCAACGGAGCGGGCGGCCGCCCTGCTCCGCCCCCGCTGGGACATCGAGGTGGACGTCACCCAGGCCATCGGGCGGCGCTACCGGCGGCAGGACGAGATCGGGACGCCCTACTGTGTAACCGTGGACTTCGACACCCTCGACGACCAGGCGGTTACCGTGCGGGAGCGGGACACCATGGCCCAGGACCGGGTCGGCCTCGACTCCCTGGCCGGGTACATGGCCGACCGTCTGGAGGTTGTCTGATGCTGAAGAAGGCGGGTGCGGCGGCGGGTGCGGCCGCGTTGCTGGCCGCCGGGGTGATCGCCTACGTGTGGTTCTCGGGCGGCAGCGGCGAGCCGAGCGCTCCGGTTACCGCCCCGCCGGTGGCCGCCCCCTCGTCCGCGGCCGATGCTCCGCCGGAGACGGCCGCCGCCGCTGCTGCGGACGCGGCGGACAGCGGACCCGAGACCGCGAACGGGGGCGCGGGGGCGGTGGTGTTCCGGATCGACGGGGAGCGCTCGTCGGTGCGGTTCGAGATCGACGAGCTGCTGAACGGCGACCCCAAGCGGGTGGTGGGCGTCACCTCCGAAGCGGCGGGGGAGGTGTTGGTCGACTTCGATGATCCGCCCGCCTCCCGGATCGGCGAGATCGTCGTCAACGTGCGCACCCTGGAGACCGATTCGGGTTTCCGGGACCGGGCGATGCGCGGCCCCATCCTGGGTTCGGCCCGGGACGAGAACGAGTTCGCCGTCTTCGAACCCTCCTCGATCGAGGGCCTCCCCGCCCGGGCCGAGGTCGGCGCCCGGCTGCCCCTCACCGTCGCCGGGGGTCTGACCCTGAGCGGGGCGACCCGCCCGGTGGTGTTCGAAATAGAGGTGGAGCTGGTGTCCTCCGACCTGATCCGGGTGACCGGCTCTGCGCTGGTGCTCCGCTCCGACTTCGGGCTGACCATCCCCGCCGTCCCAGGGGTCAGCAACGTTTCCGACGAGATACTGCTGGCCCTCGACCTGGTTGCGGCGGCCGTCCGGAGCTGAGCTCACGGTCTGTCGAGGCCCGGGGCAAACGGCTGGGAACGCGAAAAAAATTCCTGCATAGAGGGCGTTTCGGCCGGGCGGAGCGGCCGGGGCCGGTTTACACTCCTCGAAGGTATGGCTGCTGATCGCGACGACTTGGAGCGCATCCGGGAAGCGGTGAACCTGGTCGAGATGTTCGAGGGGGTGACCGCGGTTCAGAAGGTGAGAGGGTCGTTCAAAGCCCTGTGCCCCTTCCACACCGAGAAGACGCCCTCCCTGTCCATCGACCCGGCCCGGGGCCTCTACCACTGCTTCGGGTGCGGGGCCGGGGGCGATGTATTCACCTTCATGCAGGAGACCAGGGGCCTGTCCTTCGTCGAGGCCTTGGAGACACTGGCCGACCAGACCGGGATCGCGATCCGGCGCGACCCCGGGTCTTCCCAACGCCGGGATCGGCGCAAGCGGCTGGCGGAGGCGGTCGAGGAGGCGGGCCGGTTCTACCACGACCGGCTCAGGCAGGCCCCCGACGCCGGGCATGCCCGTTCCTACCTGCGGGGGAGGGGGTACGGCGGGGAGGTGGTCGAGCAGTTCGAGCTGGGCTATTCCCCGGATGAGTTCGACGCCTTGGTCGCCCACCTCCGCGGCCGGGGCTTCAAGGAGCGGGAGATCGCGGCGGCCGGGCTGGCCCGCCAAGGCAGGAACGGGCGCCTGATCGACCTGATGCGGGGCCGCCTGATGTTCCCGATCCGCAACGCGGCGGGCGTCATGGCGGGGTTCGGGGGCCGGCTGCTGGAGGGGGAGGGGCCCAAGTATCTGAACACCTCCGAGACCCCCCTCTACAAGAAGGGCAGGCTGCTCTACGGGCTGGACCGCTCCCGTTCGGCCATCAGCCGGGAGGGGACGGCGGTGGTGGTGGAGGGGTACACGGACGTGATCGCCTTCCACATCGCCGGCCTGCCCCTGGCGGTGGCCGCCTGCGGCACTTCGCTGGGGGAGGGCCATTTCGACCTGCTCCGCCGGTTCGCCTCCCGGATCGTGCTGGCCTTCGACGCCGACGAAGCCGGGGCCGGGGCGGTGGTGAGGGGGGATGAGCTGCGGATCGCCGCCGACCTAGACCTCGAACTGCGGGTGGCCGCCCTGCCCGAGGGCCGAGACCCGGCCGACTTGGTGCGGGAGGGGCAGGGGCGGCGGCTGGCCGAGGCGGTGGACGGCGCCGCGGCCATGACCCGCTTCCGCATCGACCGGATACTGGCGCGCCATGACCTGGCCGAACCCGAATCCGCCGTCCGGGCGGCGGCGGAGGCGGCGGCGATGATAGCCCGCCATCCCGACGGCATGGCCCGCCACCGGTATGCCTCGGATGTGGCGGTGCGCACCCGCACCAGCCCGGAGGCGGTGCTGGCCGAGGTGCGGCAGGCGCTGGGCCGCTCGAGAGGGTCCGTCCGCCCGGGTGCAAGCGCCTCCCCCTCCCCGCCGCCCCGCCCGCCGGAGCGGTCCGAGGCGGATCTGCTGCGGCGCCTGATGGCGGGCGAGGCCCCGGCGGAGCGGGTCTCGCCCGAACTGTTCGACCACCCCGCCGCCCGGCGGCTGGCCTCCTGGCTGCTGGAGGCGGGGCGCCGCCTCCCCTCCGGCGGGCCGGTTCCCATCCAGGGCATAGAAGACCAGGAGCTGGCCGCGCTGGCCCGGGAGCTGGGGCTGCGGCGCGAACCGCCGCCCCTGCCGGCCGAAGACGTGCTGGCCCATCTGGAGGAACGCTCCATGAAGCGTCGGAAAGATCAATTGCGCCTCCGGCTCGAATCCCTCGACCCCGGCGGGGACGGCGGGGAATTCACCCGGACGATGGAGCAGCTGACGGACCTGCAGCGCCGCAGCTCCGGGGCGGGCGGATAGCAGGCGTGGCGCCGCGCGCAGAGGAGACGGGCGCCCGGGAGGCGGAGGCGGTGGGCAGCCTCTTGGAGAGGGGCCGCCGCCGGGGGTTCCTCACCACCGCCGAGATGCAGCAGGAACTGGAGGAGGCCGAAGCCGGCGGTCCGGCCTTCGAACAGGCGGTGAACGCCGCCCGCCGGGAAGGCATCGAAGTGGTGGAGGGCGGCGCCGACCGCTTCGAGGCCTCCGCCGGCCGGGCCAAGGTGCTGCTCGAAGATTCGGTCACCATGTATATGAACGAGATCGGGCGTTACCCCCTGCTCACCCCCCGCCAGGAGGTGGATCTGGCTCTGGCGGCGGAAGCAGGGCGCAAGGCGGCGGCGCGGCTGGCGGATCTCGAAGGGGGCGAGGAGCATTCGGTGAAGGAGCGCCTGTCTCTGGCCAGAGCCGTCCGCCGGGGGGAGGAGGCCGCCCGGCGCATGGTCGAATCCAACCTGCGCCTGGTGGTGTCGGTCGTCAAGCGCTACCTGGGCAACGGCCTCCCCTTTCTCGACCTGATCCAAGAGGGCAACATCGGGCTGATGGAGGCGGTGGAGCGGTTCGACTACCGCAAGGGGTTCAGGTTCGCCACCTACGGCAGCTGGTGGATCCGCCAGAAGGTGTCCCGCGCCTTGGCCGACAAGGGCCGCGCCATCCGGGTGCCTTCCCATCTGGTCGAGTCCATCCACAAGCTGAACAGGGAGAGGCGGCGCCTGCACCAGGAGCTGGGCCGGGATCCGACCGCCGAGGAGGTCGCCCTGGAGATGGAACTCCCGCCCGCCCGGGTGATAGAGCTGATCAAGCTGGCCCAGGATCCGGTCTCGCTGGACGTGCCGGTGGGGGAGGAGAAGGATTCCACCTTGGGCGACTTCGTGCCCGACCGGCGGGCGGGGGCGGGGGAGGAGGCCGCTCTCCAGCTGCTGCAGGAATACGTGGCGCTGGTGCTGGACGGCCTCACCGAGCGGGAGCGCGACCTCGTCCTGCTCCGGTTCGGGCTGGGGGGCGGGCGGGCCTTCTCGCTCGACGAGCTGAGCAAACATTTCGGCCTGACCAAGGAGCGGATCCGCCAGATCGAGCGGAGGGCGCTGGTCAAGCTCCGCAGCCACGGCGACCGCCGCCGGCTGGAGGGGTACCTCCGGGAGGCGTGAGCGGAGGACGACGGAAAAGACCCCCTGCGGTAAAAGCGCCCCCGTCCTGATACCATAGGCCGCAGATGATCCGGGGTAGCTCAATTCGGCAGAGCAGCGGACTGTTAATCCGTTGGTTGTGGGTTCGAGTCCCACCCCCGGAGCCGCCCCCGGCAGTATCGGCGCGTCCGATTCAGGGCGTTTCCTCCTGACCGGGCGGCCCTCCCCCTTCGGATCGGGGGCGTCGAGCGCTGGGAGGCCGGTGTCGCGCAGGACGAAGATCGTTGCCACGATGGGGCCGGCCGCGGCCGACCCCGATTCGGTGAAGGCCTTGATCGAGGCCGGGATGGATGTAGCCCGGTTGAACTTCAGCCACGGGGACCTCGACTCCCACCAACAGATGGCGGAGTGGGTGCGCCGGGGGGCCGAAGAGGCGGGCCGGTCGGTGGCGGTGCTCCAAGACATCGGGGGCCCCAAGATCAGGGTCGGCCGGCTGCCCGGAGGTGCGGTGGAGCTGGGCCCGGGGGACACGGTGCGGATGTCCGCCGGCGGAGGGGGGGGCGCCGGGTCGATCCCGGTGGGATACCCCCGCCTGGCGGCCGATGTGGGGAAGGGCGACCGGGTGGTGCTGTCGGACGGCCTGATCGAAGGCCGGGTCACCGGGGTGGAGGGCGGCGCGCTGACCGTTCTCATCCACCGGGGCGGCGTCTTGGCAGACCGCAAGGGGGCGGCCTTCCCGGACAGCCGGCTGGAGGTCGGCCCCATCACCGAGAAGGACCGCCGGGATCTCGAGTTCGGCCGCCGGTTGGGCGTGGATTTCGTGGCCGCCTCGTTCGTGCGGTCGGGGGAGGACGTGGCCGAGGTTCGGAAGCTGGCCGGCCCCGACGCCCCGGTCATCGCCAAGGTGGAGCTGGCCGCCGCCTACGAGAACCTCGACTCGATCCTCGGCCGGGCGGACGGGGTGATGGTGGCGCGCGGCGATCTGGGGGTGCAGCTCCCGCTGGAGACGATCCCCAGCGTGCAGGCGGACATCCTGCGCCGGACCAACCGGGCGGGGCGCATCTCGATCACCGCCACCGAGATGCTCGAATCGATGGTCAGGGCGCCGCGGCCCAGCCGGGCGGAGGTGACCGATGTGTCCAATGCGGTCATCTCCGGCACCGATGCGGTGATGCTGTCCGCCGAGACCGCCGTCGGGCGCCATCCGGTGCGGGTGGTCGAGGCGATGTCGTCGATATGCCGGGAGGCGGAGCGCTACCGGGACGCGCATCTGACCGGCGACGAGGAGCTCCATCTCCTCGAGAGCTATCTGGCCTCCACCTTCGCCTCGGCCACCGCCAAGGCGGCCACCGAAGCCGCCCGCGACCTGGGTTTCCGCACCATCGTTGCCTTCACCGAGTCGGGCGGCACCGCCCAGCTGCTGTCGAAGTACCGGCCCTCGGCCGACATCATGGTGTTCGCCCCCGACCCCCGGGTGCGCCGCCGCATGGCCCTCTACTGGGGGGTTACCCCCATCCCCTTCGAACCGAGGGAATCCACCGACCTGATGTTCGCCGCCGCCGAGAAGCACCTCGAGAAGGCCGGCATCTGCGGGCGGGGGGAGGGGGTGGTGATGGTGGCGGGTGTTCCCCCCAACCGGCAGGCTTCCACCAACCTGGTGAAGCTGCACGTCATCGGGGAGCGGCTGAAGTTCCCCCCCCGCCGGGGTTAGACTGCGCCGGCGCCCCGGAGGAGAAGAAATGGGTCAGCTCATCGAAGTCGATCATCAGCTGCTGGGGGAGACGGCGGTCTTCGACACCGACCGCACCTTCTCCGGCCAAGAGGGCGAGTCCTATCTGAATGCAGCCTCGGCCGCCGCTTCCGGCACCTACCCCGGGAAGGTGGCGGCCGCCCTCTTCGAGGCGGTTCCCTCCCTGGCGTCGGTGTACGTATTCTCGAACGTGGTCTCGGCGCGGAGAGCGGGGGGGTGGACCCAGGAGCAGGCCGGCGAAGCCGCCGGGGTCATCCGCAACGCCTTGGTGCATTACGGCCAGAACCGCCGCCAGAGCGGGGCCTGACCCGCCAAGGTCGAGCACTTCGAGGGTTTTTCAGCCCGCCGTCAACCCCCTTCTCCGTTCTCCGCAGCTTCGGCCTCTTCGCTCTCGGCCTCCGCGGTCTCCTCCGTTTGCTCTTCGGCTTCCCCTTCGCCGCCTGCCTCTTCGCCGCCCGCCGCCCCTTCTTCGCCTTCCCCCTCTTCAGGGGTTTGCTCCGGTAAGCCGCCCTCCTCCTCGGCCGGGGGCGGGGGCTCCTCCGGGCATTCCTCGCCCGTGTAGAACTCCGAATCCTCCGGCAGCAGGCAGGGATGCACCTCCGCGTGGCGGGGCCAAGCCCGGTAGCGCACCGTCCAGTCTTGGCTGGCGGCGGCGCCGTCGGTGAAGGTCAGGGTGCGGGTCACCACCACCGACCATCCATTGGCCCCTCCCTGGGTCTCCACCTCCTCGTCCCACGGCGACAGCTCGGGGTTGGGGAAGTAGACGGTGGGGAAATCGGTGGGGGCGAAGCGCCCGGACACCGAAGAGGAGACCAGCCGGTCGGAGTTGTTGCCGAACAGCTTCACGGTGATCGAGTCGCCGGTGTATGCGGTCTTCACCACCACTGCGGTCTGGGTGTCGTTGCGGAACACCAGATCCGGTTCCGGCCAGCTGATCGTGGCCTCGACCCCTTCCGGATAGCGGGAGAAGTAGAAGCTGTGGGGCTTGTGCTCGATGATCTCCAAACCCGCCCAGTACACGGCGTTGAAGAAGGTGGTGGCGAACTGGCTGACCCCGCCCCCCACCGTATCCACGATCTCGCCTCGGATGATGGTGGGCGCCGGCGCGTAACCGGCTTCCAAGGTGCGCTCACCCACCGTCTCGTTCAGCGACATGTACTCGCCCGGCAGCACCACCCGCCCGTTCATGCTGTCGGCGAACAGCTGGATGTTTCCCACGCGGGGCTGGCAGCAGGGGTGGCGGGTGGTGAACTCGCTGATCTTTTCGATGCCGGCCAGCCCGGTCAGGTATTCGGCGGTGACCTTGGGCTGCACTCCGCCCTCGAGGGGGAGGACCGTGGTGCGGTTGGGGCGCCCGGCCGCATTGACCGCCGCCTGGATGACCAGGTTGGTGTCGATGACCGCCCCGGGGAACCCCGGAACGATGGTGATCCGGTCGTCGTCGTCGATGAGGATGCGGGCGTCTTCCGGCGGCGACGCGAACCCTTCTCTGGCGGGCCGCAGGTACTCGTCGAACAAGGCAGGGTCGAAGCTGACCGCCAGGCGGGGGCTGGGTTCGGCCTCTATCCGGGTCACCAGGGCCCGGGCCAGCTGCTCCTCGCTCAGCACCAGGGTGACGTCGGGGTCGTTCCTGGTCAGCGTGATGGGGCCGTTCAGCAGCCGGAGGATTTCGTTGTAGGCCTCGTCCACGGCCGCACCCGGCAGCAGGGGCTGTTGGACGGACACGTCGATCACCACCAGCTCGGGCCGGGGCTGCTCGAAGAGGGCGGCGGCGATGCGGGGGACGGCGGCGGCTCGGTCGATGGACTGCCCGGCGCGCGGGTACCGAGGGACGGGGAGGGTCCCTTCGAGGGTTACGCCCCCTTCGACGGGGGCCCCCAGCGCCTGTTCGTAGCCGTCCAGTATCCGGGCCAGGGCCTCCTCGTCGACGGCGCCCGAGATGGGAAGGACCTGGGTCTGGCCGCCCCCCAGCCCCAGCCACCCCCGCACCGAATCGAAGAACGAGCCGGGGGCGCTTCCCTCCAAGGCGGCGTCGAGGGCGGCCTGCTCGTCGAGGTCGAAGCCCGCCGAGGAGGGAAGCAGCTGGAATCTGACCCCCCCCGCTTCGACCGCGATGGGGGACGACGCCAGGGCCGCCTCCATTTCCCGCAGGGCCTCCAGGGTCTGCTCGGGAGAGAGGCCGGACAGGTCGAAGCCGTGGACCGTGTAGTTGCCGACCGCCGTCGCCCGGCCCGACCTCCAAGCCAGAAATCCGGCCAAGAGCAGGACGACCGCGGCCGCCGCCCCCAAGCCGTAGAGGGTTTTGCGCCGCCTTTCAGACATGGGATCGGGGATTGCCGGCCATCGGGGAGATGATACCCCCAGGGTGTGACATTTCCCTGCAATAGGCGTTCATCTCCGGCCCGGACGCCGCTCCCCCTGCGCCGCCGCCTGTGCTGGGCTATCCTGTTTCACGAGATGACTGGCAACGCCCGCCGCCGCGCACCTCGTTGTTGGAGCGGCCCGCCGTGATGGAGGTGATCCGCCCGGCCGACGTCCGAGAGGCGGCCGCGGCCTTGGCGGACAACCCCGCCGCCGTCCTCCTCGCCGGGGGGACCGACCTCATGGTGGAGGTCAACTTCGGACGTATCCGCCCCTCCGCCGTCATCACCCTGCGCCGGGTGGAGGAACTTCAGGAGCTTTCCCGCCGCCGGATCGGGGCGGGTGTTGTCTTCCGCACCCTCGAAACCGGCGCCCACCAGGCGCTGGCCCAGCTGTCCCGCACCATCGGCTCCCCCCAGATCAGGGAGGCCGGCACCATCGGCGGCAACATCGGCACCGCCAGCCCCGCCGGCGACGCCCTCCCGTTCCTGGCCGGCCTCGACGCCCGGATCGAGCTCTTCTCCGCCGCCGGAGGCGTCCGCCGGGTTCCCTGGGACGAGTTCTTCACCGGCGTCAAGCAGACTTCCCGCCGGCCCGACGAGCTGATAACCGCCGCCCTGTTGCCGGAGGACCTGCCCGACCGACAGGAGTTCGCCAAGATCGGCCAGCGCAGCGCCATGGTCATCTCCATCGTGTGCGTCTGCGTCTTCCGGTGGAGCAGCGGCCGCACCAGGGTCGCCCTCGGCTCGGTCGGCCCCACCCCCGTCCGGGCGAGGCGGGCGGAGGAGATGATCTCGAACGAACCCGATCCGGGGGAGGCGGCGCTGGCGGAGTTCGCCCGTTTGGTGTCCGAGGAGGTGCGCCCCATCACCGACCACCGGGGCACCGCCGACTACCGCCGCCGTGCTTCGGGGGTGCTGGCGCGCCGCCTGCTGGAAAGGTGCCTGGCGCCATGATCGTCAACGCCTCGGTCAACGGAGAAGCCCGGCAGTTCGAGACCCGGGGTTCGGAGAGCCTGTTGACGGTCCTCGGCAGCCGGCTCGGCCTGCCCGGGGCCAAGGGCGCCTGCGAGCAGGGTGAATGCGGCTCATGTTCGGTGATGCTGGACGGACGCCTGGTCTGCGCCTGCTTGGTGATGGCCGTGGACGCGGAGGGGTCCGAGATCGTCACCGTAGAAGGCTTGGGCAGGGGCGCCTCCGGCCTTCACCCGGTGCAGAAGGCGCTGGTAGACGCCGGGGCGGTGCAGTGCGGTTTCTGCACCCCCGGCTTCGTGGTGGCCGCCGCCGCCCTCCTCGACGAGAACCCCAAGCCCTCCTCGGACGAGATCCGGGAGGCTTTGTCCGGCAACATCTGCCGGTGCACCGGCTACGGCGCCATCCTGAGGGGGCTCGACCAGCTGGCGGGCAACCGATGACGTCGCTGACCCGCACCCGGAAGACGGCGGGCGGGGTGGGGGAGTCCACCTACCGCTCCGACGGCATTCCCAAGGTGGACGGCACCTTCATCTACTCCTCCGACATGTACATGGACCGGATGCTGTGGGGCGCCACGCTGCGCAGCCCCCACCCCAAGGCCCGGATCACCAAGCTCGACATCGGTCCGGCCTTGGCTATGACCGGCGTCCATGCGGTCCTCACCAACGACGACGTCCCGGGCCGCAAGACCTTCGGGCTGGAGCGACCCGACCAGCCGGTGCTGGGCTCCGAGGAGGTGGAGTACTGGGGCCAGCCGGTGGCGGTGTTGGCGGCCGACGACCCCGAGACCGCCCGCCGGGCGGTGGAAGCCGTCGACGTCGAATACGAGGCGCCGGCGCCCCTCACCGACCCCGAAGAGGCCGACCGGATCGACTCGGTGTTCAAGCGGCAGCGGTGCGTGCGCGGCCCTCAGGACCAGCGGGGGATGGTGTCGGTGGAGGGGTACTACGAGGTGGGGATGCAGGACCAGGCGCCCCTCGGCCCGGAGTCCGGTCTGGCGGTTCCCGACGGGGAAGGCGGGGTCGATCTTCATATCGCCACCCAATGGACGCACATCGACCATGAACAGATCGCGGCCAGCCTGGGGCTGGAGGACGACGCCGTGCGGCTCCACCATTCGGGGGTGGGAGGGGCTTTCGGCGCCCGGGAAGACGTGAGCCTCCAGATACACCTCTGCCTGCTGGCCCTCTACACCGGCCGCCCCACCAAGATGGTCTACAGCCGGTTGGAGAGCTTCGCCGGCCACGTCCACCGGCACCCGGCCCGCCTCTGGTACCGCCACGAGGCCGACGTGGACGGCGTCCTCCGGCGGGTGGAGGCCAGGATCCTGCTCGACGGCGGCGCCTACATGTCGACCAGCGCCTCGGTGCTGTCCAACGCCGTCTACCACGCGGCGGGGCCCTACCGCTGCGATTCGGTGTCGGTGGAAGGCGCCGCCGTCCGCACCAACAACCCGCCCTGCGGGGCGATGCGGGGGTTCGGGGCGGTGCAGTCCTGCTTCGGCTACGAGGCGCAGATGGACAAGCTGGCCGACGCCATCGGCATGGACCGGGTGGAGTTCCGGATCAGGAACGCCCTGCGGACGGGCGACCCCCTGGCCACCACCGGGCAGGTGATCGAGACCTCGTTGCCCGCCGTGGAGCTGCTGGAGCGGGTGCGGGAGATGCCGCTGCCCGCGGACGAGCCGAGCAACGACCCCCGCCTGTTGCCGGGCGGCACCGGCCTGACCACCCCCCGCCGGGCTGTGCGCCGGGGGGTCGGCTATGCGCTGGGGCTGAAGAACCTCTGCTTCTCCGAAGGCTTCGACGACTACTCCGAAGCCCGGGTGTGCATCACCCCCTTCGGGGTGGAGGTGCACACCGCGGCGGTCGAGGTCGGCCAGGGCCTCGGCATGATCCTCACCCAGATCGCCCGGACGGTGCTCGGCATCCGCGACGTGGTGGTGTACTACGACGACACCTCCAAGATCGGTTCCGCCGGGGGGACTTCGGCCTCCCGCCAGACCCAGATGACCGGCGGAGCGGTGCTCGAGGCGGCCAGAATGGCCCGGGAGATCGCCCTCGCCCGGGGGGGCGGCGACGAGCTGGACGACGAAGGAGTGTGGAAGGGCGGCGAGCTGGTTGCCCCCATGAAGGAGCTGGTGGGGAGCGAACCCATCGAATACCACATCCGCTTCCACCACCCCCCCACCGAGCAGCCCGACGAGAACGGCCAGGGCAACCTGCACGTGGACTTCGCGGTGGCCGTCCACCGGGCGGCGGTGGACGTGGACCCGGAGCTGGGCCTCATCCGGGTGGTGCAGATCGACACCGTCCAAGACGTGGGCTTCATGATCAACCCCCGCTCGGTGGTGGGCCAGATCGAAGGCGGCATCATGCAGGGGGTGGGCCTCGCCGCCCTGGAGGAGATCGTGATCGAGGAGGGGGTGATCAAGAACCCCACCTTCACCGACTACCTGCTGCCCACCTTCCTGGACGCCCCCCACATAGAGGTGCAGGTGGTGGAGGAACCCAGCGCCTTCGGCCCCTTCGGCGCCAAGGGGGTGGGCGAACCCCCCACCGTGTCGTCCACCGCCGCGGTGGTGGCGGCCGTCAGGGCGGCCACCGGCCTGGAGCTGAACCGCACCCCGGTGAGGCCCGAACACATAGTCATGGCCCCCGCCGAGCGAAGCGGATAGATCGCGGGCCGCTGTGATGGATGGAGAACGAACCGGGCGCCGAGGGGGCTGAAATGAGGGTAACCGTCCTGGTACACAAAGAAAAAGACGGCTTCTGGGCCGAAGTCCCCGATCTGCCGGGATGTTATTCCCAGGGCGACACCCGTGAAGAACTGATTCAGAACATCGAAGAAGCCATCGCCGGGTTTTTGGATGTTCCGGCGCAAGAGGCCGGTTTCCGGTGCGCAGAAGCAGGAACAGAGGAAGCAGAACTGTAAGCGGCGTCTCGATCTATGACGGAGATTTCACAGCCAGTCTCGGACCGGGGCGGACAGGAAGTCTTCGAGGGAGATCCCGCCGCCGCCCACCAGGATTTTGCGCACCGGTCCGTAGGCCGACGAGAAGGCCGCCAGCTCGCTCGGCTTGGGGCCGGATGTGGGTTCCGGCGGTTTCGCTCGGCATAGACCCCTCTCCGGGCTTCCCGACCCTCTGATTCCCTGTTTGCGCAGGACCTCGAGCAACCTTGCTCGAACACCTGCGTAAAATTACTCAGAGCCTAGCGTAATTTTACTCAATACTATGAGTAAATTGTAGAAGGGCTGGTCAAGGCAGTGATCGAGAGGGCTGGGAAGGCGGGAGCACGAGGACAAATGTGATTCAGGCGCCCGCGCCCAGCAGCTCTTGGAGGCGGGTGAGTCCGGTCACCAGGTCCTCATCGCCCAAGGCGTAGGAGAAGCGGGCGTATCCGGGCGCCCCGAAGGCTTCGCCCGGTACGAAGGCGACCTCGGCCTCTTCCAGGCACATCGCGGCCAGCTCCAGGGCGGTGGCCGCCCGCCGACCCAAGGCCCCTTCCACGGAGGGGAAGCAGTAGAAAGCCCCCTGGGGTTCTACGCAGCTGAAGCCGTCGATCTCCTCCAGCATGCGGTGCATGGTGCGCCGCCGCCGGTCGAAGGCCTCGCGCATGCGGTGGGCGTCGTCGAGCGGGCCGGACACCGCCGCCAGCGCCGCCGCCTGCGCAACGTTGGATACGTTGGAGGTCAGATGGCTCTGCAGCTTGACGGCGCCCTCGACCACTTCCGGCGGGCCGATCATCCAGCCCACCCGCCATCCGGTCATGGCGTAGCTCTTGGCCACCCCGTTCACCGCCACGCACCGCTCCGCCAGATCCGGCGCCGCAATCGGCAGGGAAGCGAACTCCGCCCCCCCGTAGACGAGGTGTTCGTAGATTTCGTCGGTCAGCACCCAGACGCCCCGCTCCGCCGCCCAGCGCCCGATCTCCGCCAGTTCCCCGGCGCTGTAGACGGCCCCGGTCGGGTTGGACGGCGAGACGAAGATCAGCAGCTTGGTGCGGGCCGTGCGGGCCGCCTCCAGCTGTTCGGCGGTGGTCTTGAAGCCGCTCTCCGCTCCGGCCGCGACCGGAACGGGTATCCCGCCCGCCAGGCTCACCGCCTCCGGGTAGGTGACCCAGTAGGGGGCGGGTATCAGCACCTCGTCCCCCGGATCCACCAGGCACTGGACGCCGGTGTAGACGGCCTGTTTGCCGCCGTTGGTGATGATCACCTGCGAGGCTTCTACCTCCCAGCCCGAATCCCGCCTGGTCTTGGCGGCCACCGCCTCCCGCAGGGCCGGCAGCCCGGCCGCCGGGGTGTACTTGTGCATGGCCGGGTCGGCCGCCGCCGCGGCCGCTGCCTCCACGATGGGGGCGGGGGTGGGGAAGTCGGGTTCGCCCGACCCGTATCCGATGACCGGGCGCCCGGCGGCGCGCAGGGCGTTCGCCTTGGCGGTGATGGCCATGGTGGCCGATTCAGAAATAGCTTGTATCCGGTGTGATACTCCTACCATGAGACCCTCCGCGAGGCGCTCGGCCGGTGATTCCGAGCAGGAAGGATAGAGGCGGCAGACATGGCTGACGGCATATCGATTCGGATCCCGGAGGACATGCTCCCGGCGGACGGCCGGTTCGGGTCCGGCCCCTCCCGGGTGCCCCAGCGGTCGCTCGAGCGGCTGGCCGAGGCCGGCCCCTCCTACATGGGGACCTCCCACCGCCGCGACACCGTGCGAAGGGTGGTGGGCCGGGTGCGGGAAGGGATGGCCGAGCTGTACGGGCTCGCCGACGGGTACGAGGTGGTGCTGGGCAACGGCGGCGCCAGCGCCTTCTGGGGAATGGCCGCCTTCAGCCTGATCGAGCGCGCCAGCCAGCACCTGAGCTTCGGGGTGTTCTCCTCCAAGTTCGCCCAGGCGGTGGAGGGCGCCCCCCACCTCGCCCCCCCCGAGGTGATCGAAGCCGCGCCCGGCGCCCACCCCCTCCCCAGGCCGTCCGACCGGATCGACCTCTACGCCCTCACCCACAACGAAACCTCGACCGGGGTAACCATGCCGGTGTCCCGGGTGGAGGGGCCGGCCATCACCCTGGTGGACGCCACCTCCGCCGCGGGCGGGATGCTGATCGACCCCGACCGATACGACGTCTACTACTTCTCGCCCCAGAAGGCGTTCGGGGCCGACGGCGGCCTGTTCGTCGCCCTGTGCTCCCCCAAGTCGATCGAGCGGATGGAGCGGATCGCCGCCTCCGGGCGCTGGATGCCTCCGTTCTTCTCCCTGGAGAAGGCGGTGTCCAACTCCCGCAAGAACCAGACCTACAACACCCCCGCCCTGGCCACCCTCCACCTGCTGGCCCAAAACGCGGAGTGGATGCTGGAGCAGGGCGGCCTGGCCTGGGCGGCGGGCCGCTGCGCCGCCAACGCCGAGCTCCTCTACGGGTGGGCCGAGGCCCACGCCCTGGCGGCGCCCTTCGTGGCCGACCCGGCGATGCGCTCCCAGGTGAGCGGAACCATCAACTTCGACGACCGGGTGGACGCCGGCCGGGTCGCCGCCGTCCTGCGGGCCAACGGCGCGGTCGACACCGAGTCTTATCCGTCGCTGGGCGAGAACCAGCTGCGCATCGGGATGTGGCCGACCGTCCCCCGCTCGGACCTGGAGGCGCTGCTGGCCTGCATCGATTACGTGATCGAGGCGCTTCTGGACTGACCGCGCCGGGGGCGGGCGGGAGATGCCGGGGCCGGCGGGCGCTGTGTCAGTCGCGTCCGAACAGCTTCTTCACCCCGGAGGAGAGGTTGGAACCCACGGTGGAGGCCAGCAGCGACACCCCCTTGACGTCGGCGGCTTCGATCTCGGCGGCTTCTTCCTGGTCCGAGGCTTCCAGCTTGGCCTCCAGGCAGGCCACGAAGTCCATGATCAGCCGCTGCGACATCTGGTTGATGAGGCCGGTGCGCCCGAACTGGGCGGCCGCCCCGGAGATGGTGATGTCGGCGTCCACCACCACCTGTGAACCCCCTTCGGCGGCGGTGATGGCGTAGTCCACCTTCACCTGGCCGCGCGACCCTCCCCGCTTGTCGATGCCCTTTCCGGCGATCTGTCCGGTCATCGCCTCGGCGTCGGAGCTGACCGTGGCCTCCCCTTCGAAGCCGGCGGTCATCGGGCCGAGCTTGACCGACACCACCCCGGTGTAGACGCCGCCGCCCCGGTCTTCGGTCAGCGAGGCGCCGGGGAGGCACTGGGCCACCGAAGGCACGTCCTGGAAGAACCCGAAAACGGTCTCCGGGCTCTGGCCGACCTGGAACTCTTGGGTGATCTTCATCTGGGGGCCTCCTGTCGGGTGCGGCCCTTCGAGCGCGGCGGGGCCGCCGGCGATTGTAGCAGCGGGCTGAGTTCGACCCCTTGCGCGCCGGGGCAGGTCAGGGATCCGACCAAGCGGGCCGGGCGGCGCGGCCCTTGTCCACGTCCACCCGGGTGAGCAGCAGGCCGCCCACCGCGAAGAAGAACACCACGGAGAGGACGGCGGGGCGCCCGGAGCCGGTGGAGGCGCTGACCACGGCGAACACCAGCGGCCCCAGGATGGTGGAGAACCGGGAGAACACGGTGTAGAAACCGAAGAACTCGGCGGAGGAGTCTTCTGGGATCATGGTGGCGTAGAGGCTGCGGCTCAGGGCCTGCACGCCTCCCAGCACCAGGCCCACCACCGCCGCTATCCCCAAGAAGGGAAGGGACTGTCCGGTCGGGAGGAAGTAGGCGAACACGGCTATCGCCGACCAGACCAGCAGCGTCGAAAGGATGGAGTTCTTGGTTCCGAACCGCTGCGCGATCTTTGCGAACAGCAGCGCCCCGCCGAAGGCGATGAACTGAACCAGCAGAAAGGCGAGGGCGATGATGGTGAGGCTCAGATCCAGGGTCTCCTCGGCGTAGGAGCCGGACAGGCTGATCACGGTCTGGGTGCCGTCGTTGTAGAAGAAGAAGGCCAAGAGGAACAGCAGCAACTGAGGGAACCGGCGCAGCTTCCGCAGGGTGGTGAAGCTGCGGCTGAATCCGGCGGCGGCGTAGGCGGGGAAAGGGCGGAGGTTGCGGAAGCGCTCCGGGAGGGGCCTGGCTTCCCCGGTTTCGGGCAGGCGGCGCAGGGCGAACTGGGAGAAGCCCAGCCACCAGACGGCGGAACCGAAAATAGCAATGCGGGCGGCGGTGGAGGTGGACAGTCCGATCAGGCCGTTTTCGCTCAGCGCGTACAGCCCCAGTGACAGCGCCAGGTAGAGGCCGCCCCCCACATATCCGAAGGCGTAGCCCTTGGACGAGACCTGATCCACCGTTTCGTCGTCGGTGAGCTGGGGCAGGAAGGCGTCGTAGAAGACGTTGCCGCCCACGAACCCGAAGTTGGCGGCCACCGCCAGGATCATGAACAGCGGCACCGCCCCGTCCGGCGCGAAGGGCATGGCCAGCGCGAAGAGGACGCCCACCGCCATGAAGTTGCGAAGGAAGCGGCGCTTGGCGGCGGCGTAGTCGGCCGCCGCCCCGAGCACCGGCATCATCAGGAAGAGCACCACCGATCCGATCGACACCACCGCCGCCCAGATGGTCTCCCCCGACCACCCGTTCCATCCGCCTTCGGGGACGATGGTTCCCGTGAAGAACGGGGCGATGACAGCCCCCTGGGTGGTGATGAAGGCCGAGTTGGACCAGTCGTACATGGCCCAACCGAAGATGGTCCTGCGGTCGTTGCGCAGCGAGTCGGTCAAGGCAGGCCGCCCCCGGTCGACGGAATCGGTCAGATGCCGGGCTACGGTAGCACCTACGCGGGCGCGTCTTCGACTCGGCCCGGCCCCCTTCAACCAATCCGGGGGGGCCGGGCCGGGACCCCTCCGGCCGCGTATAGCCTGGCCCTCATGAACCGATGGATGCAGGCAGCCTTTGCGCTGGGGCTGTTGCTGGCGGCCTGCGGAGGCCGGGCGGAACCGGCGGCCGTAACCGCCCCGCCGACCGCCCCCTCATCGACCGCCCCCGCAGCCGCCCCCTCAGAAGCCGCCCCCGACCCGGCGGTCCCGGCGGTTGCCGAAACGCCGCCCGCCGACTCGGCGGACGCCTCTTCTGCCGCCGCCCCGTCCTCCCTCCCGGAGGCGGGCGCCGAAGCGGACGGGGAGGAAGCGGCCGACGGGGGGGCCGAGCCGGGCGGCGCCCCCTCCGATGCGCCGGAACCGGACGCCGCGCCGCCGCCGGACTACCCGCCGGAACAGACCGAGGGGCCGGAACCGACAGGGGCGCCCGCCCCCCTGCGCTCCCTCGTCTACCGGCAGGCGGCCGAGGTGGACTTCCCCATCGACCTGGCCTCCCTGCCCGGCGCCGGCCTGCTGGTGATCGCTTCGAAGGAGGGGCGGCTGTGGCTGCACGGCGGAGAAGGCCTGCTCCCCGATCCTTTCCTCGACATCCGCGACCGGGTGCGCAACCGGGGGGAGCAGGGCCTGCTGGGGATGGCCTTCCCGCCGGACTACCCGGCTTCGGGCCGCCTGTTCCTTCATTACACGGCCCTCGACGGGGACACCGTGCTGGCCGAATACAGGGCGGAGGGCGGATCGGCCGACCCTGCCTCCGAGGCGGTGCTGTGGCGGGTCGGCCAGCCGGCCGGCAACCACAACGGGGGAACGATCGCCTTCGGTCCGGACGGTTACCTGTACATGGGCTTGGGCGACGGAGGAGGGGCCGGCGACCGCTTCGGCCACGGGCAGAACGACCAGACCCCGCTCGGCGCCCTGCTCCGCTTCGATGTCTCCGCCCCCGGCGCCCTGTCGCCCGCGCCCGGCAACCCCTTTCCGGCCCCCGAGGTGTGGGCGGTCGGCCTCCGCAACCCCTGGCGCTTCACCATCGATTTCCCCTCCGGTCTGATAGTGACCGCCGACGTCGGGCAGGATCTGTTCGAGGAGGTCTCGATCGCGCCCGTCGCGGCGGCCGGCCTCAACTACGGCTGGCCTATCACGGAGGGCCGCCATTGTTTCCGGCCCGCTTCGGGATGCACCGCCGACGGCTTGACCCTGCCCGTCTTGGAGGTGGAGCACGGCGACGCAGGCACCTGTTCCATCACCGGCGGGGTCGTATACAGAGGCGCGGAGATCCCGGAACTCTACGGGCACTACCTCTTCTCGGACTACTGCGGCGGCTACCTGCGCAGCTTCCCGGTCGAAGCCTTCACCGGGGCCGCCCCGCCGTACCCTCCCTTGGCCGAGCCGCCCCTCGACTGGACCGGCCAGGTAGGCGTTCCGGGCCAAGTGTCGGCGTTCGGCGTAGACGCCGCCGGAGAGGTGTACGTCCTCGTCTCCGAAGGCCGGGTGTTCCGCCTGGAGGCCCTGCGGGGCTGAACGGCCTTCTCTGGACGCCCGCCTCAGCCGCCGGAATCTGTCACAGGCGGGTTGTACCCTCCATACGCATGTTCGGCCTACACGGAATTGACGGCCCTGCGCTCAACCGCAGAGGCGCGCCGCATGGACCCATTGCCGCGTTCCCCGGCCGGGGTGCATCTACCGTATCGGGCGAAGACGGAGCGGATGTTCTCCGTTCGACGAGGATCGGCGCATGGCAAGAACCGCAGAACCGCATCTGAACCTGTTGTTGGCCCAGGCGTTGGGCAGACGGCACCCGCGGTGGAAGGTGAGCGCCGAGCAGACCCGGAGGGTGCGCGGCTCGGCCGGACTCCGCCCCGACATCCTGGTCGAGCATCACCGCGGACAGCCGCTCGTCATCGAGACGGAGGTCGACCCGGCCTCCACTGTCGAACAGGACGCTTCCGCGCGGCTCGGGATGACCCTCGAACCCGGCGGAAAGCAGGTGGAACAGGCGGCGGCGCTCCGCATCCCGGCTTCACTCACCTACGTCAACCAACCGAACCTGGAAGGAGCGGTGGAGCAGGCCGATTATCAGTACGCCGCGATTTCCTTGAACGCCGACCGAAGCCTCACCCGCTGGCCCCGGGCCGGATGGCTGACAGGCGGGATCGACGACCTGGCCAATCTGTGCGAGAACATCGCTCTGTCGGAACAGGCCCTGGCCGCCGGGCTGGCCCGGTTGGAAGAAGCGGTGGGCGACATCTCCTACCACTTGCGGCGGCAGGTTCCCCAGGGTGTGCTCGACAAGATGGCGGCGGAACTGCGGCAGGAGGACGGAGAACAGACATCCCGCATGGCCGCCGCCGTCATCCTGAACGCCGTTACCTTCTATACCGCCCTGGCAGGCCGCCAGGACATTTCCACACTCGAAGAAATGCGCGCTCAACGTTATGGAAGGCTCCAACTGTCGACGTTGTTGAAAAATTGGGAGAAGATACTGCGCGTCAACTATTGGCCGATCTTCCATATTGCCAAACAGCTGTTGATTCCTATCCCGGTCGCCGAAGCCAACCTGGCGCTGGAGCAAGCCGCCGCCGCGGCAGAAGATCTAACCGGGATCGGTGTAACCACGATGCACGACCTGGCGGGGCGGATGTTCCAGCAGCTGATCACCGATCGGAAATATCTGGCCACCTTCTACACATTGCCTCCTTCGGCGGCGATGATCGCCGAGCTGGCCGCCGCCAAACTCGAAATCGATTGGGCCGACGAAGGCTCGGTGGCCGAGCTGCGGATCGCCGACCTGGCCTGCGGTACGGGGACCCTCCTCTCCGCGGCCTATCAGGCAGTACGCTCCCGCCACCGCCGGGCCGGGGGCGACGACGCCAGAATTCACGCCCGGATGATCGAGAGCGGCCTGATCGCGGCCGACGTGATGCCCCAGGCCGCTCACCTGACCGCCTCGATGCTCTCCTCCGCGCATCCGAGCATACCGTTCGACAACACGAGGGTTCACACCCTGCCTTACGGCGTCGATGCCAAGGGGACGCACATAGGGTCGCTGGAGCTGTTGGGAGTCAATGCTTTGGCTTCTCTCTTCCCGACCGGCGAACAACAGGCTCACGGCGCCGGAGGGCAGGGCCTGATGAAGCTGCAGCGGGAAAGCCTCGATCTCGTGATCATGAACCCCCCGTTCACCCGCCCCACCAATCACGAGTCGGCCGAGGTTCCCCGCCCCGATTTTGCGGGCTTGGGCAACGACGACGAGGCGCAGCAGCTCATGGGCGCTCGGCTCAGACAGATTCACAAGCTCATGGCCTCGGAAAAACTCTTGCTGGATCCGGTAGGAAACGGCAACGCCGGCCTGGCGTCTTATTTTGCCGATCTCGCCCATCTGAAGTTGAAGGAAGGTGGGGTGATGGCGTTGGTGCTTCCCTTCTCCGCAATAGCAGGAAGGTCTTGGAAGAAACTGAGGGCCATGCTGGCCGGCAATTACACCGACGCAACGGTGGTGTCCATCGCCGCCGCCGGTTCGACCGACCGGGCCTTCTCGGCGGACACCGGGATGGCGGACGCGGTGATAACAGCCAAGAAGAAAACCAAGAGAGGCAGCAACAAGACGCTGTATGTGAACCTGCATCGCCGCCCGGAGAGTATTCCCGAAGCGGTTGAGCTGGCGCGTTCGGCGTCCCGTACCGATCCGGAGGAGGAAGGCGGCTATCTGACGGCGGGCGATGATCTGGCCGGTATGTGGATGCAGGGGTCGCTCGTCGGGGATGGAGGCATGGCCGCCGTCTCCCGGCCGGGCGCGGCGGTCACCATGTCGCGCCTTCCGGGCGGCAGGCTGGTGCTGCCCCGCCGCGCCCGGCCGCTCCGCCTCCCGATGACCACCCTGGCCCAGGTAGGCCGGGAGGGGTTGGTTCACCGCGATATAGGCGTCAAGCCCGGCGCGATGGGAGACATACGCGGGCCCTTCGATATCCATCCGATGTCGGGTGTTCCTGACTATCCGGTGCTTTGGGCCCACTCGGCCGGCCGCGAGCGGCGGCTCGTAGTCGAACCGGACAGTGAGGGCAGGGTCAGGCGGGGTCAGGCGGTGAAAGCGGCCGAGGTGTGGAAGAGGACCGCCGCCCGGTTGCATTTCAACCTCGATTTTCGGTTGAATTCCCAGAGTCTGGCGGCCTGCTTCACTACCGAGCCGGTCATCGGCGGGCGCGCCTGGCCCAGCTTCGAACCCCGCGAGGAACGGTGGGCCCTGCCCCTTTTGTTGTGGGCCAACACCACCTTGGGCTTGATGTGCTTCTGGTGGACCGGTACCCGGCAGCACCAAGGCCGGGTCTGTCTCACTATCACCGCCCTCCCCGACCTGCCGGTGTTGGACCCCCGGCGGCTCGACGGCGGCCGGCTGGAGGCGGCGGAGGGCATATTCGAAGTCTTCCGGGGCCGCGAGCTGCTCCCTGCCAACGAGGCCTACCGCGACGCGGCCCGCCGGAGCCTCGACCGCGCCGTCCTCGTCGATCTGCTGGGCCTGCCCGAAGAGATTCTCGGTTCCTTGGACGTCCTGCGCCGGCAGTGGTGCTCCGAACCGTCCGTCCACGGCGGCAAATCCACCCGCCCGGACTGACCCCGCCTTGGGGGGAGGTTTGTGTCACACCTCCTCTGTACCATGAACCTCATGACTGTTTCGGATGCATCCGCCGCCGGTTTCTACGACCGGCTCCATGTCGAGAGCTGGGCGCCCGAATACGGCCCTTCGCTGGAGGCCTCCGACGACGATGCAGGCCCGGTTTCTCCGGTCGACCCCACTGTGGAAGCCGAGGACTGGAAGCCCTTCGCGGGCGGCGCCGGGGGCGCGCCCGGCCGGGTGGTGTTCGTGGACGGGGTGCGGCGCATCGAGGCCCGACTGACCTTGGACCATCCGGTCGAAGGTCCGGTGCCGGGCATCCTGGGGGCGTTCGGGGTGGGGGCGGTGATATGGGACCGGGCAGCCCGGCGTTCCAGCTTCACCGAGTTGACAGTCGAGCGGCTGGCGGTCATGGCCAAGGGGCTGGCAGTGGACATCGACCGCATCGGCGGCCTTCCCGTTTCCCCCGAATCGACGCCGGGCGGCGGCCCGTCCGATTTGACGGCCCACCTCCAGCAGCGGATGCGCAGAGCCGAAGGCAGGCTCGCCGACTCCTTCGCCGGCCCCGATTGCCTGGTGGTTGCCGACGGCCCTTTCCGCGAGCTGCGCGCCCGGCCGGTGGTCGGTTACATCAAGACGCATCAGACCTCCTACCTGGATGAGGAGCACGGCGCCCTGATAGGCCGGTTGGGGGCGGGCCAACGCACCCCGCTCTTCCTGATCGACGCCGAACGCCACCCCCGCTACTCCTGGTATCTGCGGCTGGCCGATCTGCCGGGCGGCCATTCGTGGACCGGGGTGGTGCGCTGCGAGGCGGCCGCCTCCCTCGGGGTCGACCGGGCGGCGGAGATGGCGGGCTGGACGGCCGCCCTCCTGCCCCGGCTGGCCTCCGAAGGCCACATCGACCGGCGGGCGCCCCAGAACCTGGTGCCGATCGCCGCCCTCGAGCGGGAGCTGCGCAAACACATGGGCGACCAGAACCTGGCCGAACGCGCCCTGCGCACCGCAGTGCGCCGCCTCCGTCTAGCCGGCGCCGGCGCAGGATAGGAGGCCGGCGATGCCAGACCGACGAGACCGGAGCGGCCCCCGCCCGGTGGGGAGGGTGATCTCCTCGGAGCACACCAACACCCAGGAGTTCCGGGTGGTGCTGAACGACGACAGCTACCTCCAGCTCGATGACCTGGTGGTGCTGGAGACCGAGGTGCCGGGGGCGGGGACGGTCCGCACCTACGGTGTGGTTACCGAATCTCAGGCCGTCTACGAGGGGGCGCAGTACGAATCCGACACCTTCCGCATCGCCGAGGAGGGCATCCTCCCCGCCGCCAAGATCCGGTCGGCGCAGGCGGCGGTAACCAGGGTCGACCCGGAGCTGTGGGTGGCGCCCGACCCGGGCGGCGAGGTTCACCGCGCCGCCGGCGAACAGCGCGACAAGGCCCTCTACAAGGACGAAATGGGCCGCCCCCTGCCGGTCGGGATCGGGCGCGACATGGAACCCGTGTACGCGGACCTCGACTTCTTCGACGGGCGCAAGGGCGGCCACATGTCGATCTCGGGCATCTCGGGGGTGGCCACCAAGACCTCCTACGCCCTGTTCTTCCTGCGCATGCTCACCGCCCGCCCTGCTCTGGTGGGGGAGGGGGCCGCCAACCTGCGGATCCTGGTGTTCAACGTCAAGGGCGAGGATCTGCTGTGGCTCGACAAGCCCAACCGCTTCCTCGACCAGGATGCAGTGGACGCCTGGAACATCTTGGAGGTGGAACCGGCCCCCTTCCCGCAGGTGAGCTTCTGGGCGCCGCCCCGCCCCCGGTCCGGGGACGCGGTGCTCCCCGACACGGGCGGGCGGATGGAGGGGATCGAGGCCTTCGCGTGGACGCCCCGGGAGTTCATCGAGGAGGGCCTGTTGGCCTTCCTGTTCACCGACGCCTCCGACTACAGCAACCAGATCTCCTTCGTGGAGGAACGGGTGCGCGCCCAGTTGCGGCGGCGGGCGGCGGACGTCGCCGGTGAACCGGGGGCGGTGGTGCTGCGCCCGCCGCCCGACGGGGGCTGGCGCGGCCAACAGGTCCGCCCCGACCAGGGGGAACGGGTGATCCGCACCCTGGCCGACCTCGTAGAGGCCTTGGACGAATACCTCGACCCCCCCGACGGTTCGGACCCCGACCCGGCCTGGTCGGGCCGCACCCAGACGGGGACCATCTCGGCTTTCATGCGCCGCCTCCATTCCGCCTCCCACCGGCTCGGCCACCTGGTGCGGGCGGGGCCGAGCCGCCGCATCGACCGCCATGCCGCCCAGGTAACCGTGGTCTCCATCCAGACCCTCCACGATCTGGGGCAGCGCTTCGTGGTGGGCGCCCTGCTCAAGGAGGCCTTCGAGGAGAAGGAGAAGACCGGGCACCGTCTGCCGCTGTCGGTGATCGTGCTCGACGAGCTCAACAAGTACGCCCCGCGGGAGGGCCGCAGTCCGCTCAAGGAGATGCTGATCGACATCGCTCAACGGGGCCGCTCTCTAGGGGTGCTGCTGGTGGGCGCCCAGCAGACCGCCTCGCGGGTGGCGCCCGAAGTGCTGGAGAACGCCGCCCTGCGGGTGGCCGGACGCCTCGACGCCGCCGAAGCCGCCCGGTCCGAATACGGATGGATGCTCCCCTCCACCCGCGCCCGGGCCCGCCTCCTGAAACCGGGCACCATGGTGCTTTCCCAGCCCGCCATCCCGGTGCCCCTGGTGCTCACCTTTCCGTTCCCGGCCTGGGCCACCCGCCGGGAGGAAGCCGAAAACCCGGGCGAAAACCCCTTCGAGGGCCTTTAGGCGGAGCGGGGGCAGATGCGCATCCTCCATACCTCCGACTGGCACATCGGCAAGAAGATCGGCCGCTTCGACCGCCTCGACGAATACCGGGAGGTCATCGACGAGGTAGCGGACGCAGCCGAGCGGGAACAGGTCGACCTGGTGGTCCACAGCGGCGACGTGTTCGACCGGCCCATCCCTCCGATGGCCTCCCTCGCCCTCGGCCTGGAGGGCCTGGTCCGGCTGACCGGCGGGGGGAAGAGGCCGGCGGCGGTCATCGCCGGCAACCACGACTCGCCCGCCCTGTTCGAGATATTGGCGGAGTTCATGGCCGCCCGCAATGTGCATCTGGTGGGGGAGATCAAACCCCCGGACGAGGGCGGGGTGCTCGAGCTCGACACTCCTGGCGGGCGGGCGGTGGTTTCATGTTTCCCGTTCTTGAGGGAGGGCCGGGCCTTCAACGTGTGGACGCCGCCCGGCGGTCAGTACAAGAAGTACGCCGACCGGCTGGGGAGCATCGCCAAGGCCTACGCCGAGTCCGCCCACCGGAAGGCGGGCGGCGGTGCGGTTACGGTGCTGGCCGCCCATTTCCTGGTGGGGGGCGCCAAGGTGCACGGCCACGGCGCTCCCAGGGGGGAGCGGGCCCTCCACATGGGCGAGGTCTACGCCGCCGATCCCCGGGCCATCCCGCCCGGCCCCCAGTATGTGGCGCTCGGCCATATCCACGCCCCGCAGCGGGCGCCGGGGGCGGCGGCCCCGGCCGAGTACGCCGGCTCGCTCCTGGAGCTCGACTTCGGCGAGGCGGGGGAGCAGAAGCGGGTGGTGGTGGTGGACGTCGAGCCCGGCCTCCCCGCCCAGGTGCGCTCGGTCCCGCTGGCGGGCGGCCGCCGGCTGCTGCGCCCGGCCGGAACCTGGGAGGAGATCGAAGATATGGAGGGCCTCGACGAGGCGTTCCTCGACCTCACGGTGCACACCGAAGGCCCTGACCCGGGGCTGGCCGACCGGGCCCGGGAGCGGTTCCCCTATCTGGTCAAGGTGCGGGCCGAGTATCCGAAGGCCGAGTCGGAGCGGCGCTCGCGGGAGGGGCGGGCCGTCTCCGACCTGTACGGGGACTACTACCGGCGCATCGAGGGGGTCGAACCTCCGGAGGAGCTCATCGAGGCGCTGCGGAAGCTGATGGAGGAGGAGGCCGGTGCGCCCGCTTGAACTTCGTCTTCGGAACTTCCGGTCTTTCCGCGGGGAGGGCCACACCTTCGACTTCCGCGGACGGCGTCTGATCGGGGTGGTGGGTCCGATCGGCTCGGGCAAGAGCACCATCCTCGATGCGATCGCCTTCGCCCTCTACGGCTGCACCCCCCGCATCAACAGAGAAACCAGGTCGCTCATCCACCAGCAGGCCGACCACGCGGCGGCGGCGCTGCGGTTCGAAGTCGATGGGGAAGTATGGGAGGCGGTCCGCAACCTGCGGCGGAGCGGCCAGAGCCAGCACGCCCTGTACAAGCTGTCGGCCGACGAACCGGACGCCGGCGAGGTCGAGAAGGTGTTGCAGCAGCGGGAGGTGAATGCCCGGGTCCAGGAGCTGCTCGGCCTGGACTTTCCGGGGTTCAGCCGGTCGGTGCTGCTGGCTCAGGGCCGATTTGCCGAGTTCCTGAACGCCCGCCCGGCGGAGAGGGACAAGGTGCTCAAGGGGGTGTTCGGCTACGAACGAATCGGCTTGATCCGCGATCTCGCCCGCCGAGCCGCCGCCGCCGGAAAGCACGAGATCGAAAAGCTGGACATCCGCTTGGAGAACGCCCGGGCGGCGGAAGAACGCCTGTCGAAGCGCCGGGAAGAGCTGGCCGCCGCCGCCGGCCGTCTGGCGGAGCTGGAGAAAGTGCGGCCCGCGTTCGACGAACTGGCCGAGCGCATCCGCGCCGCTTCCGAGAAGAGGGGCAAAGCCGAAGACCAGCTGGCCGAACTCCGCCGCCGGGCAAAGGATCTGCCCAACAAGACCAAGGCGGAGCGCAGCCTGAAAAAGGCCCGCAAGGTGCGCGCCCTGCGGTCCGAGGCCGAGCGGAAGCTGGCGGCCGCCGAGCAGGGGGCGGCCGAGGCGAAGGAGGCGGCCGAGGCCGAGCGGGTGGAGGAGCGCGAGCAGAGTTGGAACGAAGCCAACCGCTTGGTGGTGCGGCTGGAGGACCGTCAGAAGGCGGCCGAAGAAGCGTCCGCAGCTGCGGCCAAAGCAGCCGCCGAGGTCGCGGAGGGTGAGAAGTCGGTCGAGGCCGCCCGGTCGAAGCTGGCCTCCGCCGAGGCGGGCTTCGCCCGCGCCGAAGCGGCCGCGCAGGAAGCCGACGCCGATCTGAGCCGGGCCGAGAAGCTGCTGCAGGACGCCCGGCGCGCCGACATGGCCGGCTCGCTGCGGGAACAGCTGGCCGAAGGGGACGACTGCCCGGTGTGCGAACAACCCGTGCTTCGGGTTCCCCCCGTTGCCGCCGCCGGCGCCGCAGCCGCCGAGAAGGCCGTGAAGCAAGCGCGCTCCGCGCAGAAGGGATCGGCGGACCGCCTCCGCACCGCCGCCGGAGCCCTCGGGGCGGCCAAAGCCGCTCTCGAAGGGAAGGAGCAGCGCCTCGACGGATTCCGCCGCCGGGTCGAGGCGGCGCGGGAAGCGGAAGCCGAACGAAGCGCCCTTCTCGACCGCAGCCGCCGCGAGATGGACCGCCTGCTGGGCGAGGGCGACCCCGCCGCCCTGCTGAAGGCGGAACGGGCCGCCCTGAATGCTTTTCACAGCAGGGCGGCCGAGGCCCGGCGGGTACTGGAGGCCGCACAGAAAAGGTTCAACAAAGCCGGCGCGGAGGAGAAGCAGGCGCAGCGGGCGGTGGCGGATCTGCGCATCCGGATCGCCGCCCTCGCCGCCCGGCTGCCGGCCGGCCCGGAGGTTTCAGAGGACGACCCCGAGGCGGTCAGGGCGGCGTTGACGGCCCTCCACGCCGACTGGAAACAGGTCACATCTGATCTGCAGCGGGCGGCGGCGGAGGCGAGAACCGAAGCCGAGGCGGAAGCCGCCCGGCTGGCCGAGCTGCGGGCGGAGCACGGTGTCGAGGGTTCGATAGAGGAGGCCTCGGCCGCGGCCGGCGCCAAACGCGAACAGCTCGAGGCCTACATCGAACAGGACGAACAGCTGCTGGCCGGCGCGAAGGAGCTGGCGGCGGAGAAAAAGGCCCATCGCGCCGAGGTCCGTTTGCACGAGCGGCTGGTCAAGGATCTGACCGACGCCCGTTTCGTCCGCTTCCTGTTGGACGAAGAGCGGGCGGCGCTGGCCGGTCTGGGTTCGGAGCACTTCGAGCGGCTGTCGTCGGGCCGGTACCGCTTCACCGAGGACGGTGAGTTCTCGGTGGTGGACCTCAACGCCGCCGAGGCGGTGCGGCGGGCGGACAGCCTGTCGGGCGGCGAGACCTTCCTGGCGTCGCTGGGGCTGGCGCTCGGTCTGGCCGAGATGGTGGGGCGCCGGGGCGGCCGCTTGGACGCCTTCTTCTTGGACGAAGGCTTCGGCGCCCTCGACCCCGAGCACCTGGACCTGGCGATGGAGGGCATCGAGTCCCTGGTGTCCGCCCGCGAGCAACGCCTGGTGGTGGTGGTTTCCCACATCCCCGAAGTCCAGAACCGCATCGAAGACCTGATCGTGCTCGGCAACCACCCCATCACCGGCGACTCGAAGGTGGTGTCCGGCGGAGCCGGCCGGCCGCAGCCTTCTTGACCTGCGCCGGATCACCGGCTCACCGGTGAAGCGGTTCACCCGATTCGATGTCGTATCGTTCCAGATAGTCCTCGATGCTGCGGACGTACGCCCGGATCTGGGCCCCGTTGGGATCGTCGGCGGGGAACCAGCCGGCGGCGTATGAAACCGCTCGGCAGGCCGCCCGCGCCAGGCCGGCCAACATCTCCGAAGAGGCCTCGAGGCCTTGCCCGGTGCTGCGGCAACCGGCTTCGGTGCGCCATGGCGTGATCGCATCGGCGCCGGGCGGCTCCAACAGAGGGAGGACGGCCCGGCGGTGAGTTTCCGAGAGCTGGGCGCAGAGCCTGCCTATGTTGTGGCCCCGCGCTGCCCGGTCAGGGTCGGCCTCTAGATGTATCAGCGTCTTGAGCGACAGTTCCACCACCATATGAGCATTCCCGCAACCGCTTTGCAGCCGTTCGTTCATACGCATCCATATATCCACCATTTCGCTGCTGCTTCGTTCGATTCGACCGGGGCCGATATGCTCTAGCAACTCACCCAAAGCAACTCTTGCTTCCTCCAATCGGGCAAGGGATTCCGCGTAGTCGCTGTCGGGCATCACCATCTCCTTGTTCCAATCCACATCGACGCCAACAGGCCGGTTCACGAGAACCCTCCCATGCCGGGCGATCCGCCCTTCGAGCGATGTGCGCACCTTGGTGGTGCGCATCCTCCACTCCGCTCGGTCGGTCACGCTCACATCCACCGGGAACTCCACGGCCCGCTCCGCCAGTTCCTCCAGCTCGCACCCCTTTTCCCGGCGTCTTTCGTAGTCCAGATCGTCGAAGACGGCCATCAGGTCGATGTCGCTGTGCTCGTCGGCTTCCCCGCGGGCCACCGAACCGAACAGCACCACCCGGCCCGCCCCCGCCTCCGCCAAGGCCGCCGCCGCCCGTTCCGCGGCGGCCCGCACCGGCGCCGCCGCCATCAGAACTCCGTGAGCATCCGGGCGTCTACATTGGTGATGTAGTCCATGGGGTCGAAGGACATCTCACCGCGGCGGGGGTCGGCGTAGTAGCGCTGCTCGGCCTCCTCGAAGGTACCGTCCCCGTCGTAGTGGACGATCCACACGTACTGATAGGCCGCCTCGACCAGCCAGGGGCCCTCCCGCCGGAAGCCGTGGTCGAGGCGGATCGGCAGGAGCTCCTCGTCCACCTTGGCGGCGAACTCCTCCAGCGTTCCGGGCTTCAGGTCGTAGATGCGGAGTTGAGCGGGCATGGCTCTCATGGTACACGGCCTCCTTCGGGTTTCTTCACCGGGGCCTTCGAACGCCTTCCGGCCCGCTCGAGGTACAGGTCCAGCGTTTTCTCCCTCGCCCACACCAGATCGATCAGGTCTTTTTTCGGGATCTGGAGCTCCCCGGCGGAGATGATCTCGCGGCGGAACTCGTCCAGCGGGATGCGGCGGTCCTTCTTCCGCTGGTTGTGATACGGGCACAGGGGCGCCCGGTTGGGCAGCCGGTTGGACCCCTCCGCCGACCTCGGGTCGATGTGGTCCAGATGGAAGTTGATGGGCTTGCGGATGACCTCCCCGTCCGGCCTCCGGTTGGCGAAGCCGCAGCACCAGGCTTTATAGCCGGACAGCTCCAGCAGCATGACCAGCATCTCCCGAGCCGGTATATCGGACGCCGGAACCTTGTACCTGCGTTCGCGGGGCTTCATGGCGGGGGCGGGTTTCGGGTCTTGGGTAACCCGTTCGGGGATGCCGTCGGGGCGGATCATCCGGATATCGGCGTCGGCGATCCAGGCGGTTTGCCTGCCCTCCCTCATCTCCAGCTCGGGGTTCTGGCCGTCCACCGCGTAATGGAACTTGTTGAACTGCCGCCTGACCACGGTCATGGCGCGCGGGTTTATGTCGCAGGCGATCCACTGCCTGCCCAGCCGTTCCGCGGCCACCGGAACATAGGCGCACCCGGCGAACGGATCCAACACCACGTCGCCGGGGTTGGAAGCAGACCGGATGATGCGTTCGGCGAGAGCTACGGGTTTCTGGGTGGGATAGCCGGTCCGTTCCGGATCAGTGCTTCCGATATAGGGAATGTTCCACACATCGCGCATGTTCACTAGGTTGTACACTCCGTGTCTGTCCTGGAAAAATTCGGCCTGTCCTCCTCCGTAGTTGACCACACCTGGTCTACGCGATTTGGATTTCGTATATGACTTCTCTTTCGGTTTGTTATAGGTCCATTTGCTGGTTTTTGAATAAAAAAAGATAGTGTCGTGTTTCTTGGAGAATCGAGTGCGCGATGCCCCGCCTGTTCTATACGACCAAACTATTTCGTTGCGGAAGTTCTTCTGTCCCAACACCGCGTCCAGCACAAGACGCAGATAGGAGTTGGCAGTGGGGTCACAGTGCAAAAAAACCGAACCGGTTTGTTTCAGCACCCGGTGCATTTCAATGATGCGGATCGCCATGTAGGCCAGGTAGGCAGCGTGCCCATCCGAATGAGAGTAACGGGCGGCGTCTATGACCTTTGCCACCGCCTCGTACCGGCCCTCGATCTTGACCAGCCACTCCTCGTGGATGTCTTTTTCCCAGGCCCAGACGTCGTGGAACCGGGCGATAGCTTCTCCGTTGTCCGGCCAATCGATGTTCGCTTCGGCGGCGGCGGCGCGGTTGTGGATTCCCCAGCCGGCCAGGGTCTGTTTCTCCAAGGCCAGCTCTTCGGCGCTCAGAGGAGGCTTCAGCGCGCCGGTGAAGGCGTAGTTCTTGGCGAACGGCGGGTCGGTCACGATCAGATCCACCGTTTCGTTGTCCATGGCCCGGAGCATCTCCAGGTTGTCGGCGATCACCATGCGGCGGTTGAGGGGGTGCGGGGAGTCGAACTGGCTGGTCATCGCGTCTCCTTGCCCGGCGAATGTTTCACGTACCGCCTCAATGTAAACCGAGGGTGTGACATTCTACGGGCCGGGCTGCGGCCGGGGGGCGATCCCGTGGCCCTCCGCTTTGGCCGACCGGCCCATCAGCTCGGCCAGCGCCGTCGGCACCGTTTCCCCCTCGTAGAGGATGCGCCCCACCGCCTCGGCGATGGGCATCTCCACGCCGAGCCGGGAGGCCAGGTCGAGCACCGCTCTGGTCGTTTTCACCCCCTCCGCCACCATGTTGGTCTCCGCCAGGATCTCGTCGATCCGCCCCCCCTCGCCGAGGCGGCGCCCCACCCGGTTGTTGCGGCTGCGGGGGCTGCCGCAGGTGGCGATCAGGTCGCCCACCCCCGCCAGCCCTCCGAACGTCAGGGCCTGCCCGCCCATGGCGATGCCCAGGCGGGTGATCTCGGCCAGCCCCCTCGTTATCAGGGCGGCCAGGGTGTTCATCCCGAAACCCAGCCCGGCGGCGGCCCCCGCCGCGATGGCCATGACGTTCTTGGCGGCGCCCGCCGCCTCCACCCCGATCACGTCCGGGTTGGTGTAGACCCTCAGCCTCGGAGAAGCGAACAGGCGCTGGATCCGGCGGGCGGCCTCCCGATCCCCGACGGCTATCACGGCGGCGGCCGGCTGCCCCTCCATGATCTCGACCGCCAGGTTGGGGCCGGACAGCGCGCCCGCCGCGCCCGGGTCGTGCCCCCCCAGCACCTCCAGGGTCACCTGCGACATGCGCAGGCCGGTGCCCTCCTCGATGCCTTTGGCCAGGCTGATGACCGGCGTCGACGGGCTGATCAGCCCCTGCGCCTGCTCCAAGACCGCTCGGTATCCGTGGGAGGGCACGGCCACCATCACCAGGCCCGCGCCCTCCAGCGCCTCCTCCAGCCGGGATGAGGCCGTAATCCCCTCCGGCAGGGTGAAACCCGGCAGGTAGTCAGGGTTCTCGCGGCCGGCGTTGATCATCCCGGCCAACTCCGCCCGCCGCGCCCACAGCGACACCTCGGCCCCGGCCGAAGCCAGGCACGCGATGGCCGTACCCCAAGAACCCGCGCCGATCACCGCCGCCCGCATAGGAGGATCGTAGGACATCACGTCCGCCGGCGCTGCGGGACCGCGAAAAGACGCCGGCGGCGTCGGGGGAGGGCAACCCGGCGAAGCCGGGGCGGGGGCGCAGTTTTCGCGATTTCGGGTGCGGCGGCGGGGAGCCGAAGACCTTCGAACAGGAGGGGTTCAGGGGAGGGGCGGTCAGGCGGCCGGGGCGTTCGGCGGTGTCGGCGGATTGGGCGCGGCCGGCGGGGTGCTTCATCGGTTGGGGCCTTCCGGCGGCGGCCGGCCGGCGGGGGAAAGGCGCCCTTCGGCTATCCTGGCAGCCCCCATGGTACGAGTCGGCCTCCACGGTTTCCCAAACTCCGGGAAGACCACCTTTTTCAACGCCCTGACCGGCTTGAACGCCCCCGCCGCCCCCCACCCCTACACCACCGCCTCCCCCAACCTGGGCGTTCTCGAAGTCCCCGATCCCATGCTCGAGCAGGCGGCGGCGCTGGAACGGTCGCGCAAGGTCACCCCGGCCGCGGTCGAGCTGGTCGACCATCCGGCGGTCAGGCCCGGATCGGGCCGGGGGGCGGGCTGGGGCAAGGGCATGGATGCGATGGTGATGGTGCTGCGGGGCCACCGCTCCGAGCTGGCGCCCGCCGCCTCGAACGGCGACCCGGCCGACTTCGCATCCCAGGCCGAGGATCTGCAGATGGAGGCGGCCCTGGCCGACTTCGAGGTGTTCGACCGGCGGCGGGAGCGGATCGTCAAGGAAGCCTCCGCCGACCCGGCTCTGCGCCCCGCCGCCGAAGCGGTCGCCCGGGCCGCCGGCCTGCTGGCGGAGGGAACCCCCCTGCGCGCCCGTTCCTGGTCCGAGCCGGAGCTCAGTGTTTTCCGGGACATGGACCCCCTCACCCTGCTGCCCTGCATCTGGGCGGTCAACACCGCCGAGGACGAAGCCGGCCCCGCCGCCCCGGCCTCCCGCCTGCGGGAAACGGTCCATCCGGGCGATCCGGTGCTGGCCGCCCCCGCTCTCTTGGAGGAGGAGCTGTCGCGCCTCGCCCCCGCCGAGCGGGAAGAGATGCGCGAAGGGCTGGGTTTGGGGGGCGGGGCGGCCGCCGCTCTGATCAAGGCCGTCTACCGGTCGTTGGGGTTGATCACCTTCTACACCCTCAACTCCAAGGAGAGCCGGGCGTGGGCCGTTCCCGGCGGCGCCACCGCCCGCAGAGCCGCCGGCAAGGTTCACTCCGACTTGGAGAGGGGGTTCATCCGGGCCGAGGCCGCCCCCGTCGGCGAAGTCGTCCGCCTCGGCGGGTGGGCGGCCGCCCGGGCCGCCGGGGGCGCCGTCAGGGTGGAGGGCAAGGACTATCAGGTGCAGGACGGAGACGTCCTCCTGATCAGGTTCTCGGTGTGAACGGCGCGGGGGCTCCGCCCGCCGGCGGCCGTCCGGCCCGGCCCACGCCCGTCGGGCTGTTCCTGACCGCCCTGCGCGGCTTCGCCATCGGCTCCGCCATTCTGATACCGGGGGTGTCGGGCGGCACGGTGGCGCTGGTGTCCGGCATCTACCTCCGCCTGCTGGCCGCCATCGGGGGCGCTTCGGCGGCGTTTTCCCGGTTGCTCAGGGGCAACTTCCGCGGGTCGGTCGAGGCCGCTCGGCAGACCGACTGGTGGTTCCTGGCAACGGTGGTGGGTTCGGCGGCGTTGGCGCTGCTGTCCCTGGCCGGGGTGGTGGGGAGCCTGCTGCGCAACTACCCGATCGGCACCGCCGCCGTGTTCTTCGGCCTGATCGCCGGGTCGGTGGCGGCGGCCTGGCGGATCATGCGCGCCCCCTCCGCCGTCCACGCCGCCTCCGCCGTTGCGTTGGGCGCGGCGGCCTTCTACCTGTTCGGCTTCCGGTCGACGGCGGTGGTGGACGACCCCGCCTGGTTCGTCTTCCTGGGCGCCGGCGTCATGGCCGTCTGCGCCTTCATCCTGCCGGGCATCAGCGGGTCGTTCCTGCTGCTGGCGGTCGGCATGTACCAGAACGTACTGGCCGCCATCGACGCGATACACCTGCCCACCCTGGCCGTCTACTACGGCGGATGGGCGTTCGGGCTGGCGGTGTTCTCGCGTTTCCTCGAATGGCTCCTCGACCGCTGGCACGACGCGGTGGTGGCGGGGATGGTCGGCCTCATGCTCGGATCGTTCCGCATCCTGTGGCCGTGGCCGGACGGCCTCGGCGGCGACGCCGGCTTGGGCGCTCCCGGCGACGGATGGGCGGCGCCCGCCCTCTTGGCGGCCGGCTCGGCGGTGCTGGTGGTGGTGTTGGTCTCTTGGGCCAACCGCACCGACCGCCCGGCGGAGGAATAGCCGCCCCGGCCCCCGGCGGCGGGCAGAGGACGGGTCAGCCGGGGGTTTCGGAGTCCGGGCGTCGGCGGCGCAGGGCGCGGCGGACGTCGGCCAGCTCGGCGGCGGGGGCGGCGATCAGATCTCGGGCCAGGAGGACCAGGCGGTATCCGCCCAGGACCACGGCGGTGCCGGCCGCCTCTTCCGCCGACAGGACGGCGGCCATCGACACTTCGAACACGCCTATCCCCTGGGGGGCGAAGGGCGCCAGGAACCCTGCGCCCCAGGTGAGGAGGAAGCCGCCTATCACCAGGACCGTGCGGTAGGGGTCGGCGGAAGGGAAAGCCCGCAGGTAGAGGAGGAAGGTCAGGGCCGACCACCCCCAGAAGACGGCGTTGACGGCGATCAGCTGCAGGTACCCGCGCCAGGTGAGGGAGAACTCTACCCCCCGCCGCGCCGCCCACCAGGACGCGAGCCGCCCGGACAGGGCGGGGGAGGCGGCGGCCAGCAGGAGGAGCGCCAAGGCGGTCATCCAGGCCGCCCCGCCGGGCAGGGCCCCGGACGCGCCCAGCACCGCCAGGCCGCTGATGATCACCACGGTCAGGCTGGTGGCCATCTCCAGCGCGGCGGTGGCGCTCAGCGGGCCCAGCGGCAGTCCGGCGCGCCGCAGCAGGCCGACCCGCCCCACCGCGAACCACACCGAGCCGGGGATGTACCGGGCGAGCAGGGAGCGGGAAGCGGCCGACAGCGCCTTGCCGAACACCTCCGGCGAGGCCGCCCGGACGCCCTGGATGCGGAGGCTCACCGTCCAGAACCAGGCGCCGATCCAGATCATCCCGAAGCTGGACACCAGCGAGGCCGCTATGAGCAGCGGACGGGCGCCGCGCAGCAGCTCGACCACCTCCGTCCACCTGGACTGCACCACCCAGGCCGCGGCGGCCGCCAACCCCGCCAAATAGGCGATCCGCACCCCTTTCAGCAGCCGTTTCAGACCCGCCCGGCGGTTATTTCCGTCCATGCCGCTGCTCCGTCAACCTATCCAACGCCCGGTCGTTCTCGGCCAGGCGTTCCCGCAGTATGCCCCTCGCCTCGGCGGGGCGTCCTCCGCCGGCCAGGGCGCGCTCGGCCGCTTCCGCCAGGGCGGCGGGTTCGGAGAGGAGGGGGGAGGCCAGCGGCGCCCATCCACCCCCCTCGGCCGCCAGGGACGCCATCTTGGGGGAGTAGTCGAGCAGCACCGCCGGGCGGCCGTGGAGCAGGGCGGCGACCGCGCCGTGGTAGCGCATGGTGATCACCAGGCGGCTCTTTCCCACCTCTTCCAGCACGTCGTCCAGGCCGGGGGCGGAGACCGACGCATCGGAGCGGAGCCGGTCGGCCGCCGCCCGCAGCACCGGCAGGTCCCGGCTTTTCTGGAAGGCCACCATTCGGATCGGCAGTCCGACGGCGCCGGCCGCCGCGTCCAGGGCGGCGGCCAGCCGGCCGGCCCGGAGAGCGGACGGAGGGCCCGCCTTGGCCGCCGCCGACGCGGTGCGCACCCCGCCCCGGTTGGCCGGCCTCAGGATCACGCACACCGCATCGCAGGGGTCCACCGGGGCCGGTTCCTCCCCGATGACGGGGTCGCTCCCCACCCTCACGCCCTGCAGCCCCCAACCTTCGAGCAGCTCGGCGGAGGCTTGGTCTCTCACCACTATCGACTGCATCCGGTGCAGGGCGCGGCGGGCGGCCCGGGCCGGAAGGGCGCCGTCCACCCGCCCCGCCCCCAGGCCGACCGCCGCACACGGAATCTTCCGGGCGGCCCGCCACCGGGCGGCGTGGAAGGGGATGTTCCAAACCGAGGTCTCGGTCTGGATCAGCCCCCCCGCGGCGGCCATCCCGTCCATCCGGCGCACCGCCCGCCGCAGGCCGGGGGTGTCGAGGGGGGACCGGTGGCGCAGCGCTTCGACGCCGTGGAGGCGGCGGGTGCCCGCCGGGTCGATCGAGACCGCCGCCGGTTCCGCCCCGCGGGCCCGCAGCGACCGGATGAGCGAACGCAGGATCAGCTCGTCGCCCAGGTTGTCCGAACCTATCCAGCCGGCGACGGCGATGCGGAGGGTCATCGGCCCTTGCCCTGCCTTCCTGCGCCCGGTCCTGCGCCCCGCCCGCCGGATCAGCCGGACGGACGGCCTGCGGAGGCCGGTTCCGGCGGTTCCGGCGGATCCAGAGGCGAGGAGGCCGGGAGCGCCATGTCCCGGGGGCGGTTGATCTGCACCAGCATGTCGGCCACCAGGGCCACCAGGATCACCGCCGCCGCCGACATGAGCAGCACCACGGTGTTGGTCGCCACCCGCAGGTCCTTGGTGGCCAGGTCGTACACCAGCTTGATCAGCCCGGCGCCCGTCAGCACCCCTCCGATGGGGGCGAAGAAGCGCAGGGGGTTCCACAGGAGCACCATCCTGATCACCTGTTTGATGTAGAGGGCGGTGTCCTTCCACCAGTGGAACTTGGATTCCCCGGCCCTGGGGGCGTAGTCGATGGGGGTGTAGCGCACCGAGTATCCGTTGGAGAGGAAGCTCATGGTGAGGGTGGTGACGCAGCTGAATCCGGAGGGCAGCAGGTGCAGGAACTGGCCGGCGACCGTCCGGCGGAAGGCCCGGTAGCCGGAGTTGAGGTCGGGGATCCTGGTCATGGTCAGGAAGGAAGCCAGCATGCGGATCGCCCATTTGGCGGGGACGCGGAACAGCTTGCGCCTGCCGCCTTCGCTCCGCCGGGCGCCCACCACCATGTCCCATCCGGCCAGGCGGTCCACCAGCTGGGGTATCCGGTCGTTGGGGTAGGTCATGTCGGCGTCGGTCCAGACCACCGTTTCTCCCCGCGCCAGAGATGTTCCGGCTCGGCGGGCGGCCCCCGACCCCCGGTTCTGCTCGAATCGGACGCAGCGCACCTTCCCTGCGTCCGCCTCGCCCGCCAGCCCGGACACCCCGCCGTCGGTGGAGCCGTCGTCCACCACCACGATCTCGTAGCGGTAGGGCGAGGCTTCCATCGCCTCGCCGATCCGCCGGATTTCCTCGGCCAGGTGGCCGGCCTCGTTGAAGACCGGCAGCACGATGCTCACGTCCACCGGCGGAGCCGCCGGCGCCTCGGTTGGTTCGCAGTGCGCCACACCGCAAGTTTGATAGCTGGAGCGCCCGGCGGCAAGTGCGGCGCCGCCCGGCCCTGTCCAGTACCCGCCCGGAGGCCCGCCGGGGCCTGCCTTTCCAGCCCTGAGCGGGTCGGGGCTTGTCGGGGAAGAGCCTGCGTATGCAGCTCGAACAGGGATGCGCACAACCCTCGATCCCTTGGGAACTACTCATCTAGGCTCAGGCCGGTGAGAGGCGGCGGAATCCCAGCCCCGGAGGGCCGGGGCCTTCCGGTCAGGGCGGCGGGCGGGGCGGCGGTCGGGGCGGTGCTGGCGGCCGGCTGGTGGGAGATGCTGTTCCTTCCGCTCGGCGCCAGCCACGACGGGCGCATCAACGGGCGCTTCGGCCTGCATGTGCGCAACTTCCTCGAGCACGGGTGGTCGGGTTCAGACTGGCTGTCTTCCCTGGCGCCCTACTCCGCCGGAACCTACAACCATCACCCCCCGCTTCTGAACTCCCTGCAGGCGGCGGTCGGCTGGGTCTTCGGCCAGGGGGAGTGGCAGCTCCACCTGACGGGTTATCTGGCCGGGCTGGCCACTGCCGCGGGGATGCTGTGGCTGGCGCGGGAGCTCGGCCTGGGGGCGGGGGCCTCCGTCCTGTCGCTGGCCCTGACGGCTTCCACGCCGATGTTCTGGATATACGCCCGGCTGGGGCTGGGAGTGTCGATCATGTTGGCGCTGGCGGCGCTCTGGGCCCGTTGGGAACGGACCGGAAAGGGGGGCGGGCTGCTGCCGGCCGCGGCCGCGGCGGCCGCTTTTTCGTCCTGGATGGGGGCGGCGCTGGCGGTGCTGGCGGCGGGGCTGGGGATGCGGGCCGCCGGCGGCCGGAGGGCGGCTGCCTTGGCGGGGGCGGCCGGCCTGGCGGGTGCGGCCGCCGCCCTGGCCTGGGCGTTGGCGGCGGGAGAGTCGTCCGAACTGGCCGCCCACGCCGCCTCCCGGCTGCAGTGGCCGGAATGGTCCGCCCTGGCGGAGAACTACCGGTGGTTCTACGGTTCTCTGTTTCCCTGGTGGTTCCGGTGGCTGTTCGCCCCGGCTTTGGCGGCTGCGCTGGCCGACCGCCGCACCAGAAGGCCGGCCGCCGCCTTCCTGGCCGCTCTGGGGATCTGGACCCTGGCCGCCCCCGCCGCCGCCCTCATCCACGACTATTGGACCTATCCGCTGCTGGTTCCGGTGTTCCTGGGCTGGACGGCGGCGCTGGGCAGGGCGGCGGAGCGCCTGGCGGGGCGGAGGGCGGCGGTCTTGGCGGGTGCGGCCTTCCTGGTGCTGGCCTCGGTGTTCGGCTTCGCCCGCCTGCCGGACTACCGAGACGCCTATTTCCGGGCCCCCTCCGAGGCCGGGGCCCTCCTCCGGGATGCGGGCGGCCCGGCCGCCGGCCAGCTGACCGCCTGGGTGGCGGAGGGGGTGGATCCGGTGCCCCGATGGGTCAGCTACTACTGGGACCTCCCCGTGTCGGAGGCCTCCGCCGCTGCGGTCGAAGCCGGATCCGTGGGGGCGGGCGACCTGGTGCTGGTCCGCCTCGACCGGCTGCCCCGCTGGATGCATCCGGTTCCCGAGCCCTTCGCCCAGAGGGGCCGTTACGCCTTGGTGACCGGCGGCGCCCTCCGAGCGGGGGCCGGTTGACCCCGATGATTCACGAGAGCAGGGGGCAGATGAGCTGACCCGACCCCCGGCCTTCGCGGCAATCATGGGTCGAGGTTTCTCGCAATATGAAACACGGAGGTCCGAGGCCCTCGGTTGGAACGGCCCCGGCGCGGGGCAGGCCGGGAGGCCGCCCGCCGTACATACAATGCCGCCCCATGAAACTTCTACGCTCCGGGGGGGCGGGGCGCCTCTGGTCGGGTTGGACCGCCGCGGTGCTGATCGCGCTGGCGGTGCTGGCGGTGTGGTTGCCCGATCTCGGCCTTCCGCTGGGTGACAGCGACGACGGCCGCATCCTGGCCCGCTTCGGCCTCCAGGCCCGCAATTTCTGGGAGCTGGGGGCGGCGGAGTCGGGTTACGGAGCGTTGATCGATCCGTACATCAGGGCCGAGTACGGGGTTCCGCCGGGGGAGGCGCCCCCGCGGGCGGCGGTCACCTACGCCCATCATCCGCCCCTCCAGACCTTCGCCACCATCCTCTCGGTCGGGCTGTTCGGCGACAACCTGTTGGGGCTGCGGGCGGCGGGGTTCCTGACGGGGGCGGCCGCGGTGCTCTTCATGACCGCCCTGCTGCGCATCAGGGGGATCGGATGGGGGCCGGTCCTCTTGGCGGTGGGCTCTATGGCCGCCACCGGTTTCTACTTCGTGTACGGGAGGATCGGGGTGGGGTTCTCGCTGATCGTTGCTTTGGCGGCGGCGGTCGCCTATCTGCGGGAGGCCGCCGATCCGACCCCCGCCGCCTCCGCAGCCGCCGCGGTGCTGGCCGGGCTGACCGCCATGCAGTCGTGGATCGCCATGGCGGCCGCCGGGCTGCTGATCCTGTGGCTGGCGGCCGCCAAGCGCTGGGCGCCGATCACCCGGTGGACGGCGGCGGGGGCGCTGGCCGGGGCGCTGGTCACCGCCGCCTGGCTGCTCAACTCCACCGACCTGGGCGAGCTGGGCCAAAGGGCGGCCTTCCGGATCGACACCACCCGGGGGACGTTCGGGGAGTTCCTGGCCCGCCAGTGGCGGTTCGCCTCCATGTTCACGCCGGTTTGGTTCCGGGCGATGGCGCCCTTCGCCCTGCTGGCCGGACTGGCCGACCGCCGCACCAGGGTTCCCGTCGCCGTCACCCTGGGGGTGGCGGCCGCCTGGACCTTCGGCCTGCAGCAGGGCGCCTGGATCCATCTGCTCTGGAACTTTCCCTGGCTGGCGCCGGTAACCATCGGGGCGGCGGCGCTGATCGAAGCGGTGCGGCGGGTGCTGGTCGACAGCTGGGCGGTCTGGGCGGCGGGGGTGTTGTGGGCCGGCGCCCTGGTCTTCTCGCTGTACGGGGCGGCGGCCGGGCCGGCGCGCGAGCTCTACCTGGCCGCCCCGGCCGACGCCGGGCTGGTGATGGAACAGGCGGCGCAGGCGCGGACGCCGGGGCTGATGTGGGTGACGCCCGGCATCGGCACCCCCCGGTGGGTCTCCTACTACCTGGACGAGCCGGTCTGGACGCTGGACGCCGGCTCGCTCGGCGGGCTGGAGGCCGAAGACATGGTGCTGGTGCGCACCGACCGCATCCCCGCCTTCATCCCCGAAGAATCCATGGACGAGGCGCTGATCTCCGAAGGCCGCTACCGCCTGATACCCGGTGGGGCGCTGGTCCGATGAAGCGCGCCGAAGCCCCCGATCCGAGCGGCCCGGCGGCGGAAGGCCCGCAGCCGGCGGCGGTGCGGGGCAACGACTGGCGCCGGGTCGAGGTCGCTCCGCTCGACGGGTTCACCCCCTCCCTGAGGGCGTCGGTGGTGATCCCCTTCTACGAGGCCCCGGAGGCGCTGGCCCTCACCTTGGCGGCCCTGGCCGGCCAGACCTATCCGCGCCGCCTGTTCGAGGTGATCGCGGTGGACGACGGGTCGAAGACCCCCCTCCGCAAACCCGAAGGGACCGGCCTGGACCTGAGGATACTGCACCAGGAACACCGGGGGTTCGGGGCGCCCAGAGCCCGCAACAAGGGCGCCGGGGCCGCTTCCGGCGATTTCCTGGTGTTCCTCGACTGCGACATGATGCCGGAGGCGGGGTGGCTGGCCGCCCACGCCCGGTGGCACCACGTCCTGTCCGACGTGCTGACGCTGGGGTTCCGGGCGCATGTGGAAGTGGACGGGGTGGACGCGGCGGCGGTGGCGGGCCGGGCGGGTTCCCTGGCGGAGCTGTTCTCGGACCGCCCGGCGCAGCGGCCCGAGTGGATCGAGTTCCACATGGCCCGCACCAACGAGCTCACCTCCACCGCCGACGACATCTTCCGGGTGGTTACCTCCGGCAACCTGGGGGTGGGCCGGAGCTTCTTCGAGGCCGCCGGAGGGTTCGACGAATCGTTCACCCAATGGGGGGCCGAGGACACCGAGTTCGGATACCGGGCTTTCACGAAGGGAGCGCTGCTGGCGCCCGAGCGGGCCGCCTTCTGTTGGCACCAGGGGCCCGGCGCCTCCCCCAGCGAGGCCGAGATGCGGAGCCTCGACCTCCAGCGGGCCAAGTCGGCCCACCTGATCGCCCACAACGGGTTCCGCCGCGCCTCGCCCGGACGCACCTTCACCGTCCCCCAGCATGCGGTGACCCTCGAAAGCGGGGAAACCCCGGCCGAGGACGTCTTCGCCGCCGCGGTGCGCATCCTCGGAGACCGGATGCACGACTTGGCGGTGCTGATCGAGGACCGGACGGACGACCCCGGCTGGGAGTGGCTGCGGCGCCAGCTGGGGCCCGACCCGCGCGTCCGGTTCGGCCCGCCCGGCGCCGCCTTGGACGAATTTCCGGCTTCCCCGTTCCACATCACCTGTCCGCCGGGGGCGGCGCCGCCGGAGAACATGATCTACACGCTCCGCAGCGAGCTGGGCGGCGCGGTGTCGGCGGCGCTGGTGTTGGAGGACGGCGCCCGGGTGACGATCAGCCGTTCCTGGGCGTTGCACCGGTCGCGCCGTTCCGGCAGGCCCCTCGCCGAGCTGGGCGCGGCGGTCTCGGTGAAGGCCGAGAAGATGGTGCTCGACATGAAACCCTGGCGGCCCCCCCTCACCGTCAAAGGGGTGCTGCGGCGGCTCCGGCGCATGACGCTGCGGGTGTGGGGGCCGATCTGGACGCAGCGATGGGCGGTGCGGCGGCTGTACCGGGCCCTGATAGGGATCCGCAGCCCCCGGCAGGCCTGGCAGGTCGCCCAATGGGCGGCGGAGGCGGTGCGGGGCCGGGCGCAGGCGGTGTTCCGGTTCGCGCTGCGGCGCACACCCGATTCGCCCGCCGCCGATTACCCCCTCGGAATGGAGATAGCGGTGAGGGGAGAGCGGTCGGCGGCGGTGCTGGCGGCCTCCGCCCGGGTCTGGCGGGCGCCGCGCATCCGGCGCCGGGCCAAGCGCCGCATCGACCTGGTGCTGGCCGACCGCCCGGAGGCGGCGGCCCGGCCGCCGACCGCCGGAATCCCGGCGGCGGTGCTCACCGAAGCCCCCCCGCAGGTTTCGGTTCCCGCCTTCGACCCGCAGGCCGTCAACCCGATCGGATGGGCGCGGGCGCCGAAGTACGGGGCCGGGGCGTTGGGTCCCGTCGAGTTGCTTCCGTCCGGGGCCGCCGAGCGCACCGTGGAAGGCTCGGACCGGGAAACACTCCGCCTGCTCCACCATCTGGAAGACACCGCCGCCTTCCACTCCGGCCCCGTCGAGCGGGCCGCCGCCCTGGCCGCTCTGGCCGCCCGGGGGGTGGTGGTCCATCTGGCCGACCGGGACCGGGGGCTGGAACCCCTGTTGGGCCCGGAACTCTACGGGTCGATGGCCTCCCCCCGCATCCGGGGCGCCGATCCGGGGGAGCGGGAGCTGATCAGCGCCGCCATGCGCCGCGCCGCTCTGAGAGGCCATTCCCTCCGCAGCCGCGTCCGTCAGATCGCGGCGGCGGCCTCCTTGGAACCGCCGCCGCTCACGAAGGTGTCGGTGCTGGCGCCCGCCCGCCGCCCCGGCCTGCTTCCCGGCCTGCTGGCGGCGGTCTCCTCCCAGACCTACCCGAGGTTGGAGCTGGTGCTGACCCTCTACGGCGGGGGGTTCGGTCCGGAGGCGGAGCAGGCGGCCGAGGAAATGCCCTGTCCGGTCAGGGTGGTCAGGGCTGGTGACGACCTTCCGCTCGGCGCCGTTCTGAACCAGGCGGCGCGGGCCTCGCGCGGCGTCCTGATCACCGTGATGGACGACCGTCACCTCTACGGCCCCGAGCACATCTGGGATCTGGTGCTGGCCCGCGAGTACTCGGCGGCCGAGCTGGTGGTCAAAGAGACCGAGTTCGTGTACCTGGCCGCGACCGACCGGACGCTGCGCCGTTCGACCGGCCCCGGCGAGGACTATCTGGACGCCGCCGCCCTGGCGGACGGAGCGCTGCTCCTCTCCCACCGCCGCCTGGAAGAGGCCGGAGGATGGAAGAGGACAGAAGACGGTTTAGAGGAAAGCCTCGCCCACGACGTCGTTTCGGCGGGCGGGCGGGTCTACCGGACCCACGGGGCCGGAATGGCGTTGGCGGCCGCCGGGCGGGACCGGCCGGCCCGGCTGGACGACGGCTACCTGCTGGCCCAAGCCGAGGAAGTGCGGGGCGGATGGGACCCGGCTTTCTGCGGGCTGCCGCCCTCCGCCGTTCCGCGGCCGTACGGCGAAGGCGCCGCCGCCTCCGAACCCCTGCTCCGAGGGGCGGCGGACGGCCCGCGGCCGGCGGCGGTGCGGGGCAACGACTGGCGCGAGGTCGAAATCCCGCCGATCGAGGAGTTCACGCCCGTCCTGGGGGTGTCGGTGGTGGTCCCCTACTACGAGGCGCCGGAGGCCTTGGAGCTGACCTTGGCGGCGCTGGCGGGGCAGACCTATCCGCGTGATCTGTTCGAGGTGATCGTGGTGGACGACGGCTCGAAGACCCCGCTGCCGCGCCCCGAAGGCACGGGCCTGGACCTGAAGGTGGTCCGCCAGGAGGATCTGGGGTTCGGCCTGGCCAGGGCGCGCAACACCGGAGCGGGGGCCGCCCGGCGCGGCATCCTGGTGTTCCTCGACTGCGACATGATGCCCGAGGCGGGGTGGCTGGCCGCCCACGCCCGGTGGCACCACGTCCTGTCCGACGTGCTGACGCTGGGGTTCCGGGCGCATGTGGAGGTGGACGGGGTGAACGCCGCGGCGGTGTCGGGCCGGGCGGGTTCCCTGGCGGAGCTGTTCGCGGGCCGGCCGACGGAGCGCCCGGAGTGGATCGAGTTCCACATGGAGAGGACCGACGGCCTCACCTCCGCCGCTGACGATATCTTCCGGGTGGTGACCGGAGGGAACCTGGGTGTCTCCAAGGAGTTCTTCGAGGCCGTCGGCGGCTTCGACGAGTCGTTCACCCAGTGGGGGGCGGAGGACACCGAGTTCGGATACCGGGCCTATACCCGGGGCGGCCTGCTGGCGCCCGAGCGGGCGGCCTTCTGTTGGCACCAGGGGACGGGCGCCTCCCCCAGCGAGGCCGAGATGAAGAGCCGCGAGCTGCAGCGGGCCAAGATCGCCCACCTGATCGCCCATTACGGATTTCGCGGCGACGCCCGCGGGCGGAGCTTCACGGTTCCGCAGTATGCGGTCACCCTGGAGTCCGGCAACGCGTCGGCGGAGGACGTCTTCTTGGCGGCCGAGCGGATCCTGAGCGGGGCGGTGCATGATCTGGTGGTGCGGATCGAGGACCGGCCCGACGACCCCGACTTCGAATGGCTGCGCCGCCAGCTGGACCCCGATCCTAGGGTCGGCTTCGGTTCCCCTGCCTCCGCCTTGGACGACTTCCCCGTCTCCGCCTTCCACGTGTACGCCCCGGCCGGAGTGGAGCTGGTGGAGAACCTGGTTCTCGAGCTTCGCACCGAGCTGGGGGAGGCGGCGTCGGCGGTGTTGGTGCTGGAAGACGGGGCCCGGGCGTCGATCACCAGGACGTGGGCGCTGCATCGGTCGCGGCGTTCGGCGGGGAGCATAGACCGCTGGGGCACCCGGAAAACAGCCCCGGCGGGGGAGGCCCGGTCTACCGCCAGGGCGGTGCTCCGCTCCAAGCGGGCGTCCCGCCGGGTGCGGAAGGTCAGGTCGAAGGCCGCCCGGGTGCTGTACGAGCTGCGGCGGGTGCGCAGCTTCCGCCAGGTCTGGGGGTTTCTGAGGTGGTTCGCGGCGGCGGCGGGGCGGCGGCTGGAAGGGGCGCGCCGCTACCGGATGATGCAGCTCCGCCGCGGATTCCGCCCCGGCGGCTTCCTGCCGGCGAGGCGGGCCGGACGGTTGGGCGGTTCGGGGGCGGCCTACCCCTTGGGCGCCGAGATGATCGCCCTGGGGCCGAAAGCCGGGCGGGTCTTCGCCGCTTCTACCAGGGTGCGCCGCTTCTTCGACGGGCGGCACGTCGATCTGGTGTTGGCCGACGACCCCGGGGCGGCCGAGGAGGCCGGGGAGGCTGCGGTCCCCTCCGTGGTGCTTTCGGAGTCGCCCCCCTCGTTTTCGGTCCCCGCCTTCGATCTGTTGACGGTCAACCCGATCAGATGGGTGCGGGAACCGAAGCACGGGGCGGCGGCGCTGGGTTCGCCCGCAATGCTTCCGCCCTCCTCCTCCGCCCGGCGGAGGGTGGACCGCAGCGACCGCCGCGCCCTGAGCCAGATCCACCATCTCGAGGACGCGGCCGGCTTCCATTCCGGCCCCGTCGAGCGGGCGGGCGCGCTGGCGGCTCTGGCCGGTATGGGGGTGGTGGTGCATCTGGCCGACCAGAATCCGGATCCGGAGCTGGAATCCCTGCTCGGCGCCGAACTGTACGGGGCGATGGCTGATTCCGCGATCCTGGACGCCGGCCTCGACCGCCGGGAGGCCCTCAGCATCGCTATGCGCCGGGAGGCGCTCCGCAGCCATTCCCTCCCCGCCCGCGCCCGGCAGATCATCTCGGCCGGACTCCCCGGCCTGCCGCTCTTGGCGGATGTCTCGATCCTGGCCCCCACCAAACGCCCCCGCATGGTCCCCCAGGTGCTGGCCGCCGCCGCCTCCCAGACCTACCCGCGGCTGGAGCTGGTGCTGGCGCTGCATGGGGCCGGCTTCGACCGCGGGGCGCGGGCCGACATCGAGGCCCGGGCGGGGGACCTGCCGTTTCCGGTCCGCATCCTTGCGGCGGGGGAGGAGCTGAACCTCGGCGAGGTGCTCGAACTGGCGTCGGAGGCGGCGGAGGGAACCCTGCTCACCAAGCTGGACGACGACGACCTGTACAGTCCCGAGCACGTCTGGGACCTCGTTCTGGCCCGCCAGTATTCGAAGGCCGAGCTGGCGGCCAAGGGGGCCGAGTTCGTGTATCTGGCCGGCTCGGACCTGACCCTCCACCGTTTCTGCGGGAAGGGAGAAGCGGCGCCGAAGGTGGTTTCGGTCGCCGGGGGGACGCTGCTGATATCCCGCCGCGATCTGGAGGCGGCCGGAGGATGGAGAAGGGCGCCGAGGGGGGTGGATACGGCGCTGATCGAGGACGTGAGGCGGGCGGGCGGGTCGGTCTACCGCACCCACGGTTTCGGCTATGTGCTGGTGCGGCACGGCTCCGGCCACACGTGGGAGTCGGAAGACGGCTATTTCCTCCGGCAGGCCGAGTCGGTGAGCGAAGGCTGGGATCCCGGCTTCGCCGGACTCGACCCGGGGGCGGTGTTCCCCGAGGCGCTGCGGAGGCCGGATCCGGTTTGACAGCGCCCTCCGCGGGAGAGCGCGCCGCCGTCCGCCCCGCAGCTGCTCGGATGACCCTGATTGTTCACATCCCCGCGGGCGGGCCGCCGCCCGCGCCGGTCATGAGCCGATGCATCCGGATTTCTGAACCGGCAGCGCTTGCCCAATGGTGAACTCGCGTTTCTGATCAGACAGTCATCTCCCGTTGTTGTCCCAGGTCAGATGGGATGACAGAGGGTATTTCAGCTGCCCTGCCCCATCTCTCGTGAGCAATTCAGGGTCAAGGCGCGGGAGATCGGGCGGCGGTTTATAGACTGCCCTGGATGTTCAGGAAGGTCAGGAGTGTTTGGCCGGCGGCGGCCGCGGCCCTGGCTGCGGCGGCGCTCGCCGCGCCGGCGGCCTTGCCGGCCTCGGCCGACGACGGCCCCTCTTTCACCTTCGAAGGCGCCGGGTGGGGCCACGGCGTGGGCATGAGCCAGTGGGGGGCCTACAACCAGGCCCGGGAAGACCCCTCTAAGAAGGGGGAGGACATCGCCGCCCACTATTACCCCGGCTCGCAGCCGGCCTCCCTGTCTGATCTGAGACTTCCCAACGATCTGTTGGACGAGCTGGAGGCGCCCCTGTGGATCAACATCGCTTCCCAGATCAGCATCTTGGAGTTCACTCCGGTGGGGGGTCCGGTCGACCTGTGCCTGGCGGGGGACGGCGAGGGCGATTGCCCCAAATCCGTGCAGCCGCAGGCAGGGGAGCGGTGGGAGTTCCGCCGCATCGACGTCGGCGAATGCGGTTTCTTCTTGGGCGGAGAGCTGCAGGGAACGCCGGGGGATTGCCGGGCTTCGATCTCGTGGCCGGAGGCGGACGGGGTGCGGCTCCGCTACGGACCGGATCGGCTCAGGCCGTGTTCCTTGTCCTCCTCGGAATGCGAATACCGGCACGGCGAGCTGAAGCTGCGCGACGATCCGGTGGAGGTGGGTTTCCACGTGGTGCTGACCATCGGATTGGAGGACTACGTGCGGGGCATCGGCGAGATATCCGCCGCCTGGAGTCTGCCCGGCGTCAACGAGGCCCAGGCGGTGGCGTCCCGCACCTACGCCGTCTACAAGTTCCTGGCCCACGAGGTGGGGCCGCGTTCGGAAGACGACCCGAACCTGGATCCGGGCATCACCCCTTCCCGGATGGACGCCTGCTGGTGCCACCTGTACGACAACACCCGCGATCAGGTGTACCTGGGCAATTGGAGGAAGACCGAGCCCACCCATTCGGTCTGGGTGAAGGCGGTGGCGGACACCGAAGGCCGGGTGCTCGCCTACCAAGGGCCGGATTGGGAGCGTTACACCAAGGGCGGGGTGATCCAGGCCTTCTTCTCCGCCTCCTCGGGCGGCATCACCACCAGCAACCAGTTCGGCTTCTTCACCGGCTGGGACGGCGCCACCCCCCGCAACAAACTCTGGCCCTACCTGGCTCCGACCCCGGACCCGTGGGCCGTCGATCCGGAGTGGAACAACCCCCACGCCTCGTGGAGCAGGTCGATCCCGGCCTCCCGCATAGCCGGGCTGTTGGGATGGGACGAGGTGACCTCCGCCTCGCTCGACGTCAGCCCCTCCCTCACTTCGGTGGCCAGGGTGCGTTTCGAAGGTTCGGACGAAGGCCAACCGGCCTCCACCTCGGCCGGCGGGGCCTGGCTGCGGTACCGGCTGGGGCTCAAGTCGTCTCATGTAACCGCCGTCGACGGGCAGGAGGCGCCGCCCACCGAGGAGACCGTTCCGCCGGAAGAACCGGAAGAATCCGAGGAGCCTGAAGAGCCTGAAGAGCCCCCCTCGGCGGAAGAGCCCGAGGAGCCTGAGGAGGCCGAGGATGACGGCGCCGCGACGCCGGGCCAGACCCCGGACGACGAAGACATCTACGACGAGCTGCCCGGGTTCGACGACATCGCAGGTTCGGTCCATGAAGAGGGGATCGAGGCGATCTACGACCGGGGGTACACCCACGGATGCAGCAACGACAGCATCTCCTACTGCCCCGACGACGACGTCGACCGGGCCACCATGGCCGCCTACCTGTCCAGGGCGCTGTGGCCGAGGGGGCCGCCCCTCCCCAGAGAGATGGACAGGTTCGGGGACGTACCGGAGCAGCATCCGTACGCCTTGGCCATCTATGCGCTGGCCGGGTCGGAGATCACCATGGGATGCGGCGACGGCTCGAACTTCTGCCCCCGCGGCACCTTGACCAGAGGGCAGATGGCTTCCTTCCTGATGAGGTCGATGGGCCTCGAACCCCTGCAGTCGCTGGACGGGATGACCTTCGAGGACGTGCCCCCGGGCCATGCCCATGAAGGCGCCGTCTACGCCATCGCCGCCGAAGGCGTAACCGTCGGCTGCGGGGACGGAACCCTGTTCTGCCCGGACGCGACGCTGACCAGGGGGCACATCGCCACCTTCCTGGCCCGGGCTTTCATCTGGAGAGGGCCCTCACCTCCCTCGGACGGGGCCTAGCAGGAAGCCGGTTCCCCAGGCCAGATGCATGACCGCCAGCGCGGCGGGCAGCAGCCAGGCCGCCCTTCCCCCGCGGCGCGTCAGCTCGACCGCCGTTCCCGCCGCCAGGAAAGCCAGGTAGCAGAGCGGGATCACCCACCAGAACGACAGGCGGGCCGCCCCGGCCGCCGCCGAGAAAGCCAGGCCGAGCACCAGCAGCGGCGGGGCGGTCTGCCGCCAGACCAGCGACCGGGGGCGGCGCATCAGCATGTACCGCTTCCAGCGCCCGTAGTCGAAGAACTGCCGCCAGAGGAGGCGGAGCGACGACCGGGGCCGGTAGACCACCTCCAGGCGGGGGTCGTACCAGACCACCTTGCCCGCCCTCCGCAGGCGGTAGTTCAGCTCGTAGTCCTGGTTGCGCCGCAGGGACGGATCGAACCCCCCCGCCTCCACCAGCGCCTCCCTGGTGAAGGCCCCCAGATACACGGTGTCGGCCGGCCCGGCGGCGGAGGAATAGCGGAAGCGGGAGTTCCCCATCCCGAAAGGCGAGGTCATGGCGGCGGCGGCCGCCCGCTGGACCGGGGTGGTTCCCACCGCTTTCTGGCGGCCGCCCACGTTGGCGGCGCCGGTTTCCCGGAGGATGTCCACCGCCGTCCGCACGTAGCCGGGGGCTGGCTCGGAGTGGCCGTCGCAGCGGACCAACACCTCGCCGCGGGAGGCCTCGACCGCCCGGTTCAACCCGGGCGCCGCTTCCCGGTCGGGGTTCTCCACCACCCGCAGGCGCGGCTCGGCCGCCCGGCGCTCCCGCAGGATGGCCGGCGTCCGGTCGGTGCTGCCGCCTTCTGCCACCACCACCTCCAGCGGCCCGGGGTAGTCTTGGGCGAAGACGGCGTCGAGGGCGGCGTCGAGGTGGGCGGCCTCGTTGCGCACCGCCATCACCACCGACACGGCGGGGTATTTGGACAGGGGGCGCCTCGCTTCTTTTCCGGGGTTGTTCGAATGGCTGCGCAAGGCTCTGCTATGTTAAAACGGGATGATCGAACGCGCTTGCTATGAAGACAGCTCGTATATTGGAGAAGTCCGCGGCCAGGCGCTGGCCGTGATGTTGCCCAAGTTGGCGGAGATGCTGCCGGAGGGCTGCACACCGGGGCCGGACGCCCGGTTGCGGCGGTTGGACTCGAATCTGCCTGATTTCGTCGATCTCCGGGCCGAATCTGGGGAGATCGTGCGCGTTCCCGCCGTCGGGGCGGCGCCCGTGCGGCTTCCAGCTGACAGACGGCGCCGCCGTTAGGGCAGCACCCGCCGGATCTTCTCGGCGCGTCTCTTCCCTTGGAGGTCACCCTTGGACATTTTCTCCCAGGAGACAGCGTTCGACCCGGCGGTGCTGATGGCGATGTGGGCGGCGGGAACGGCCGGCGCGGGCGCGGCGGCGGCCCGCTGGCGCATCGTCGGCCCCGGATTCATCTGGCTGGTTTCGGGGACGGTGGTCCTGCTGGGGGGGGCGGCCTGGTTCTTCGATTCCGGTCCGGTGTCGGCCTTGGGCGTACTGGCGGCGGCGGGCGGGGGGCTGGCCGCCCGCAGTCCGTCGGCGGCCGCCGGGCTGTTGGGGGCTTCAGGGCTGATTTTCCTCTTGGGGGACTCTGGTCCTGGGTTCACCCTGGCGGCGGTCACCGGCGCCGCCGCGCTGGGCGGGATCACCGGGGAGATGCTGCTGGGCCACTGGTACCTGGTGAGTCCTCAGATGCCCCGCTGGGCTCTCCGGCGGCTGGCGGCGGCGGGCGGGATCGGGGCGGCGCTGGACACCGCCGCCGCTTTCACGATCGGCGCCTCTCCGGAGGGGGCGGCCGCTCTGGCGCTGCTGGCGCTGGGCGGGATGAGCGTGCTGCTGATGACCGGGGTGTGGTTCTCGCTGGGCCATCCCTCCTATTCGGGGGTGATGGCGGCCACCGGCCTGAGTTATCTGGCGGTTCTGACCTCACTGGGGTCGGCGGCCTTGGGCCGGGCCGCCGCCGCCGGCGGGTGGGCGCCCCTCGGTTGACCCCGAGTTCGAAGCCCCGGCTGCCGCCTTCGCCTTCGTGAACGGATGGGGGTCGGATTAGGCTTCGGCTTCCTCAGGCCGCTTCCGGCCGGTGCGCAACCGGAAGATACAGCTAGCTAGGAGACCCCGTGGATATATCGTTCGTTCCGTCTCTTTCTTTCGCCGCCCCCTCGGCCGGGGTGGTGGGGCTGGCCGCCCTGCCCGGCCCCGAATGGCTGGGAGGCGCCGGCGAATATGCCGACTCCCTCGGCGAAGGGTTCCAGAAAGCCCTGGAGAGGGCCAAGTTCGAAGGCAAGCCCGGCCAGAGCGTCGTCTTCGGGACCGGAAAGGCCCGTCCGCACACTGCGGCCGCCCTGGGGTTGGGGGACGAGCCGTCCGCCGATGCGGTCCGGCAGGCGGCCGGGGTGCTGGGGCGGATCGCGCGCAAGGACGAGGCGGCGGCCACCACCCTGGCGTGGAGCGGCCGCACCCGGGCGGCGGTGGAGGGGTTCCTGATGGCCCAGTACTCCTTCGACCGGTACTTGAGCGAACCCGACCCCCCCCGCACCGAGTCCTTGATCTTGGTGGGGGAGGACGATCCTGTCGAGTGCGAAGCCGGGCGCATCACGGCCGAGGCGGTGCTCTGGGCCCGCGATCTGGTCAACACGCCTGCCTGCGACAAGCCGCCCGCCGCCGTCGCCCGCGAGATGGAAGAACGGGGGGCCGCCCTCGGCCTGCGGGTGATGGTCCACGGCCGCGAGGCGCTGGCCGAGGGAGGCTTCGGCGGGGTGCTGGGCGTGGCGGCGGGGTCTGACCGGCCCCCCCGCCTGCTGGAGGTCTGGTACGAGCCGGCGGCGGAGGCGCCGCGCGCCTTCGCGGTGTTCGTCGGCAAGGGGATCACCTTCGATTCGGGCGGGTTGAGCATCAAACCGGCTTCCGCCATGGAGACCATGAAGACCGACATGGCGGGGGCGGCGGCGGTGTTGGGCGCCTGTCAGGCCGCCGCCCGGATGCGCCTGCCGGTGAAGGTGTTGGGGCTGGCCCCTCTCACCGACAACATGCTGGGGCCGCTGGCCGTCAAGCCGGGGGACGTGCTGAAGACCCGCAACGGCAAGACCATCGAGGTGTTGAACACCGACGCCGAGGGCCGGCTGGTGCTGGCCGACGCCTTGGCCTACGGGGCCGAGCACCGGCCCGATCTGATGGTGGACCTGGCCACGCTCACCGGGGCCTGCAAGGTGGCCCTGGGGGAGAAGATCGCCGGAATCATGGGCAGCGACGAGGATCTGGTCCGCCGGATCACAGAGCTGGGGCGCGGGGCGGGGGAGCGGATGTGGCCCCTTCCGCTCCCCGACGATTACCGCTCCATGGTGGATTCCCCCGTGGCCGACATGAAGAACATCGGCGGGCGGTGGGCCGGGGCTCTGACCGCAGCCCTGATCTTGAAGGAGTTCACCGGCGGGGTTCCCTGGGCGCATCTGGACATAGCCGGCCCGGCCCGCTGGCCCAAAGACGAGCACTACCACACGAAGGGGGGGTCGGGCTACGGAGTGCGCACCCTGTTGGCGCTGGCCGAAGACCTGGCCGAACACGGAGCTCACCCCGGCCGGGTGGCGTAGAGCTGCTCCGGCGGCGTTCGATGGGGTGATTCATGCGGCGCAGGTTCTTGTGGACCCAGTTCTTTCTCGATGCGGCCGCCTTGTCGGCGTCGGTCGGCTTGGCGTCCGCGGTCAACTTCGGCACCCCGTTTCCGTGGCGGTTCGAGCCGCAGGTGCTGCCGCTGTTGGCCATCATGTTCGGAAGCCTCGCCCTGGCCGAGTGGACAGGCGCCCGGCTGTCGGCGGGAGGCGCCCCCCGCCCCAGCTACGGGCGGGCGGTGGCGGTGGTCCTGATGACCTTGGGAACCACCTCGCTGGCGCTGACGGCCAGCAGGGTCTACTTCTCGCGTTCGCTGATCGGATGGTCGATGATCCTGTTCCTGGCGGGGGCGCTGGCGCATCGGGCGGTGCGCAGGCGGCGGCCCTGGGTGGAGCCGATGGTGCTGGTTACCGAGGAGAAGGGTCTGGTGGACGACTTGCGCAACGCCCCCCACGCCGATGTGGTCTCGGTGATGGATCCTTCGACCGAGGGCCGCATCGAGCCGCTGGGGGAGGGGGTGGTGCTGGGCGTCGACCTGAAGTCGGTGCTGTCCGACCGGATGGCGCAGTACGTCTCGTCATGCACGCTGGCCGGTTACGACGTGCGGCCCATGTCCGAGGTCTACGAGATGCACACCGGGCGGATGCCGGTGGTGTCCTTGGCGGAAGGGTGGGAGCTGTCGGCCCCCGTGCTGCGCACCGCCCCCTATCTGCCCGGCAAGCGGCTGTTCGACGCGGCGGCGGTGCTGGTGACCGCGCCCCTGACCCTGCTGCTGACGGCGGCGCTGGCGGCGGTGATTCGGCTCAGCTCGCCGGGGCCGGTCATCTTCCGCCAGATCCGGGTGGGCCGGGGAGGGGAGGTCTTCACCCAGTACAAGTTCCGGTCCATGCGGGAGGGGTCGGAGCGGCAGGGCCCGTCCTTCACCCGGGAGCGGGACGAGCGGGTGGTGCCGTTCGGACGGCTGATGCGGCGCTTCCGCCTCGACGAACTCCCGCAGCTGTGGAACGTGCTGAAAGGCGACCTGAGCCTGGTGGGCCCCCGCCCCGAGCAGGTGGACTTCGTGCGCCGCTTCGACCGCCGGATCCCCTTCTACCCGAACCGCCACCTGATCCGCCCCGGCATCACGGGCTGGGCGCAGGTCAACTACGGATACGCCGACGGCGACGCCGACACCATCGAGAAGCTCACCTACGACCTCTACTACCTCAAGCACATGAGCCCCTGGCTCGACCTGGAGATACTCGGGCGGAGCTGCTGGACCGTGCTCAGCGGTTTCGGCGCCCGCTAGGTGTACTTCCCATGGACGTTGTTGACAGTTGGGCGGCGGGGGCATGAGCCGCACCCCGCCTGCTCTCACTGCTCCGCTGCCTCGGGGCGGCCTTCCCCCGGCGCGCCTCGAATGTGAGGTTACAGCGAACGGATATGTCACAGCCGGGGTGTACTCTCATAGTATGATACGAACATGGGTTCGGACCAGCAGCACCCACAGGCAATACTCGGAAGATGAATCGCCTGCTGAAAATGGTTTGCCGGGGTGCCTTGTAAGCAGGTCGCGGCAGGCGCTCGGAGGATGAAGGAGGCGGCGAGCTGTGACGAACGACGCCGGGCTCTTTGAGCCGACAGAACTAATCTCCGCACGCAGAAGGCGGGGTTCGCCCAACGGCTTGCCCACGAACGACCTGGTTCTGAGCGTTTTCACAGAAGGGAACGACCGCGCCTTCCCGCAGATACTCGGTCTCTACGTCGAGCCGGGGAGCGTCGTGGCGGATGTCACCTACGGCAAGGGCGTGTTCTGGCGCCGCGTTCCTCCGGGCAGTTACGACCTGCGGGCTACGGACATTCAGGACGGCGTCGACTGCCGGGATCTGCCCTACCGAGACGGTGAGATCGACTGCGTGGTGCTGGATCCGCCTTACATGCACTCTCCGGGCGGCACCGCCCATCAGACCCATACGCCCTTCGAGGACTACTACCGGAACAACGGTTCGGGCAACCGGACCAAGAGCAAATACCACGAGGCGGTGCTCGAGCTGTACCGGGATGCCGGCAAAGAGGCTCACCGAGTTCTCCGCGAGCGCGGGGTTCTCATCGTGAAGTGTCAGGATGAAGTGTGCTCGAACCGGCAGCGCTTCACACACGTGGAGATCATGTCGGACTACGAGGACATGGGGTTCACTGCAGAGGACCTTTTCGTGGTCGTAAGGAACAACCGCCCCGGCGTCAGCCGCGCGGTGCGGCAGGTCCACGCCCGCAAGAACCACTCCTACTTTCTCGTCTTCTGGAAGCGGGGGGATCACGGAACAGTTTGGAAACCCCCGCTATGAACCCCATTCAGTTGCTCATTGAAGTCATCAGTGATCATTCACAAGCGTCGAAGTGGACTGGTGCCCCGCTGGAGAGCTTTCGCTCTGTAGCCAATACTAACCGAGGCCAGATAGGTGAGGGTTTTATTCGTCGATATCTGGCCGCTAATGGAATTACCGTAGGAAATGGTTCACGTGTCACCCTGACCGATCTTATGATCTCGGGTCAAAGATTCGAAGTAAAGACAGCGTCGGAAGATGTAAACGGGAGCTTTCAGTTCAATCACGTTCGACTTGACCGCCAGTATGATTATCTACTATGTTTAGGTATCGCCCCATCAAGCATATGGTTCGGTATTTGGCGCAAGGGAGTGGTGGCCGAAGGCGGCGCGGGGAGTCTGGTACGGATGGCGGAAGGACAGAGCGTCACGTTCAAGCTGACTAAGAAGCAGGACGGTCTACAACCTATTGAGCAATTACCTGACTTTATTGAGAGTATTATCAAGGCCCGTTAGTGGGCAACTCAGTAGAATGAACACAGCTCACCACGATGGATAACGGTAAGATATCAATGAGTATTCGTGGGATTTATTGCATAGACAAAGTTGTCAGGAAGTTTGGGGGCGGGAGAGGGTCAGCCAGGCTTGTACCAGGGCGTTGTAGGCGAAGGCTTCTTCGCGGCGGGCTCGGCGGCGGGCTATCTGGTGGAGGAGGTAGGCGAGTTGGCGCGCCTGGCCGCCGGTGTTGCCGCCCAGCTGCCGGAGGAGGCGGGCGGCCTGGGATTCGGAGTGGTCGAGGAGGGCCGTCAGGTGCTGGGTTGCCTTCCACACGGTGAGGCGTTCGTCGGCGGCGGGGTTCCAATCCAGGTCCAGCTCTTCCCGTTTCAGCAGTCTGACCAGGCCTTCCCGCGATTCGGCGATGCCTGCCCGGGCGATCCCGTCCACCGAGGTGAAAGTGGCCGCGGCCGCTACCTCGGCGTCTCCGTAGGGGCCGGGGCCGTAACCGTATTGGCGGTACCAGACGACGGCCCAGCGGGTTTCGGCGTCGAGCTCGGTCTCCTCCGCCGTCAGGGCCCTTTCGAGGGCTTCGTGGATGAACTCGAGGGCGGTGCGTATGGACATCCGGGCGCCGTCGGCTTCGAGCACCTTGGAGCAGCGGGTGAAGATCTCCATACCGGGGCCGACGGCGGACTGCGCCAGGTCCACCGGCGCCACCGCCAGCTCCAACAACCGACCGACTGCCTCGGGCATCTCGGCGCCGAGGGCGTCGAGGAACTCGCGCCGGGTCGAAACGGGTGCGTTTTCGGGGCGCGGGCGGCAGGCGACCAACATCGAAGACGACAGCGCCGCCGACTTGTAGGCGCGCAGCCTGCGGGGGTTCTGGGTGCGGATCGGCCAAGCGGCGGTTATCTGCATTCCGGCGTCTGTCAATGTTTGGAGGAAGGTCTCCCAGGGGGTGAGCGCGCCGTTGTTGCGTTCGATCTCCTGCTGCCGGTAGGTGTAGGAGACGACGGCGGGGTAGCCGGAATGCTGGACTTCGGCGATCCGCTCGAGAACCTCGGCCATGCCCGACTCGAAATGCCGCCGGGCCGCCTCCTTGGAACCCGCCCGGCGGGGGTTGAACACCATCTCGGCTGCCTTGGGGGTCGACAGGGTGGCGCATTCCTCCGGCCACACGTCGGAGAGGTGGCGGCGCAGCCATACGTAGAAGAAATCCGAGATGTCGGCGTATTGGATGTTGCCGTAACAGGGCGGGGAGGTGCACACCACCGAAGGCGGCAGCCCGCCGAGCCGGGCGGAAGCATCCTCCTGCCGGATTTCGCCGCTCACCCCTCCCGGCGCGGCGGTTACCGCTCTCCGCAGCACCGTCAACTGACTCGACCAACCGGCCGCCGACTCGGAGAACGGGTTGGCTTCCGCAAAGTCCCACGACATCGAGATGCCCTGCTGGATGAACACGGCGGCGGCTTTCTCCCCTTGGGGATCCCATCTGGTTATGCCGGCCCACCGGTTGGCGCATCGATTCACCGCGAACGCCAGATAGGTGACCACCGCATCCGCGTACGCCGCCGCCCCCGCCCCGCCGTCCCGCAGGCGGATTCCGCCGTCGGCCATCCCCGCCCGCCGGGCGTCCTCTTCTATCACCGGACGCACCTCCGCCAGCAGGCCTCCGAAGGTGGAGAGGGCGGTGAGTTGGCGGTCGGTGAACAGCTTGTACCAGTCGTCCAATCCGTATGACGGCGGGCTGACCGCACTCGAGTCGATGGGTCCGCTCGGATACCATCTCGGCTTTCCGCATTCGGCCGCGGCCGCCTGTCGGCTCGAGGCGGGGAGGTAGATGCGGCCCCGGCGCCCCTCGACCGCTACGGCCATCAGCTGCCGGCCGATGTTCCCCGCCCGGCTTTCGGACCTGATGTATTTCCGAGTGATCACCGCCCCGGTTGCGGCGCAGGTTCCAACTCCCTGCCGGATCGTCCTCGGCTGCGGCGCGCCGCCCTCCCGGATCAGATAGGAGAACGTCCGGGATTCTCGGTCGGGCGCGGGTTCTATCCACACCGCCGGTTTGTTCCGTTTCTCCTTGCGCAGCAGCCAGGAGCGGACCAGCGGCACATGCCCGTTCCAGGACGGGTCGGGCGACATGATGGTGCGCACCCATATCCAGGCCTCGACGTTCGCTTCGCCGCCTCCGGATTCGGCGGGAAGGGGCGCCTTCGGATACAGACGGCCGATCTTCTTTCGGGCCTGCCGGAGCATCCAATCACCGTAGAAGCCGATGTCGTCCGACAGCCCCTGGGCGCCGTGCCGCGGCCCGGTGCCGGCGGCGGCCGGTCCGCCGGGGTTCACCGCCTTCGACATCCAGAAGCGGGGCGGTATCTCCACCAGCGCCTTGGTGACCAGCACCGCTATCGGATTGAGGTCGCCCCCGTAGACCCGCAGGCCGAGCCTCTGCCCCTCCAGCGGGATGGTCCCGCCCCCGCAGAACGGATCCGCGACGACGGGAAGGTCCGCCCCGCCGCATGACCTCTCGATCTCGGCCTTCGCCTCCGCCAACGCGGCGGGATCGCCGGAGTCCTCCCACCCGATCAGCCGCTCCAGGATTCCAAACAGCCGCTTGCGCTCCAAGATACGGTCTTCCCTGGAAGGGAACCGGTCGGGGTGGGCGGCGGGGTCGTCCACCAGCGAAGCCCACAACACCGCCCTCGCCGCCGCCAACGGCTGCCGCGCCCACCACCGATGCAGGGCGAACGGATACCCCCTCCTCCCGCCCGATCTGACCGCCGTCCGGCTGATCACATCCAACGGCAACGCCGTCTCGACGAGCTTCCTGCGGGGGGTCATCCCAACTGTCACCTGCTCGGTTTCACATTCGATGGAGTCAGTATGGCATCATAGAGCATCGAAACAGTATGCAGATGCACTCCCCCAGCCGTACAGCACCGACCGGAGTCCGCGCGGTCAACCGCGCGATGCGGCGGGCGCCTGCCCGCAAGAACAACTTCTGCTTCCCCGTCTTCTGGAGGAGGAATGACTCAGACGGGCTGCTGTTCCGCCTTGGGCTGATCTTTGCACCTTCTCCTGTGATACCATTCTGATAGGCCGATAACCAACAGGATGACAGGCACAGCAACCGTGTTATACGGCGCTAAAATTAATAAGACTAGAGGGCTGTCGTCTGAATGGATTATTACCCAAAGCACGACAAATAACCCAGAACAGATGATTGAGCTTATAAGCGTACCTCGGATGCGGAATCGGGCCGTTGCTAATAACAGCATAGACGGCCAGAAGATGATAGCAGTGAATGCAAAATAGTTAGCTATTCTTGACCAGTTCGTATTACTATTTGTATAATCTATCCCAAAAACATATAGAGCAGTGATGTATGGAATAATCAGCGGAATCGCCAGATATATAATAGCTCTTTGCAGATATCTTAGATTGGATGTTCGCTCGTTATATCCGGGGATCACCGCGTCTTTAGATGGAATGATCATCCAGCCTATCAGGTACAAAACTACTCCCCAGCCAACCGGAAGCTGCAAATACTCAAAAGGCCCTATTGAGAAGAAAATGATCAGCAATGCCAGCCAGTGGTCAAACCACTCATAGCTCAGCATGCTATTAAGAGGAAGGGCCAACAGGATGAACAATGACCTTACCGTCCACACCGGAAGGCGGAGGCGGCGGGACAGGCCTGCTGACACCCCGGCTAGCCAGCGGCCTTCATGCGGCCGGGAGAGTTGCGGGTTCCCGTCCATTGGGCCACTCTAGCGGGTAGAACAACCCTAGATGGGTAGCTCCAAGGTTACCCTGACAAAACCTCGGTTGATGATGGTTTGCATAGTTCGACAGGCTCATCTTGCTGGAGGTTGAGGGTGATAAACCGAGCGACTTGGCCTGCGCGGGCCGGGGCTTGCCGGAGAAGAGCCTGCGTATGCGGCTCGAACAGGGATGTGCACAACCCTCAATCCCTTGGAACTACTCATCTAGCTTGGAACGCCGTGATGCCTCAACGAGTACTCGCCAAGGCCCGGGTGTCGGGTCGGCGGCGGGGTTCGCCGGGCCGGGCCGGCGCCGAGGTGTTCCAGGCGCAGGTCCGCTCTGCGATAATCGAGCTGATGACAACAGGCGGGGCCGCCCTGCGGTTCGGCGGACGGGAGGCCGGGATTGGAGAACAGCGGCGGCGGTCTTCGCCGGGACGCCGAGCGGTGGCTGAGGCGCCAGGGCCTGCCGCATCTGATCGAGGACTACTCGGCCAGGACCGATGTGTTCACGCGGATGGTTCCCTTCCTGGCGCTGGTGTTCTTCGCGGAGATGCTGCTGGCCTACGGCGACCGCTTCCGCGGCTGGGCGCAGGCGGGGATGGCGCTGCTGTTCCTGGGGGTGTTCCTGTCGACGGCGGCGGGGGTGAACCGTTTCCGGGGCCGGCGGGCCTTCCAGCTGCCCGACCGGGTGGGCGCTTTGGAGCTGGCGGTGTTCGTGCTGGTGCCGGCGCTGCTCACCATGCTGTCCGCCACGGGCAGGGTGCTGAACGACTTCCTGGCGGTGGTTACTTTCAACCTCTTCCTGCTGGGGGGCGGATACCTGATGACCAGCTACGGCCTGGCCCCCATGCTGCGCTGGTCGCTGGAGTTCATGACGGACCAGATCCGCCAGGTCTTCCGGCTGATGGCCCGCTCCTTGCCCTTGCTGCTCCTGTTCGCCGCCTTCTTCTTCCTCAACACCGAGATGTGGCAGGTGGCGGCCGATTTCACTCCGCCTCTCTACGCCGCCGTCATCGGGTTGATCCTGCTGGGAGGCGGAGTGTTCCTGATCGCCCAGATACCCGGGGAGGTGTCCTCGCTGGAGCGGTTCTCGTCCTGGGGGCAGGTGCAGGAGCTGGCGGCCGGCGCCGGTTCCCCCCTGTCGGAGGCCGCGCCGATCGGGGCCGGGGAGTTCACCGCCGCGCCGCTCAGCCGCCGGGCTGTCTTCAATATCGGGCTGCTGATATTCGTCGGGCAGACGGTGCGGGTCGCTCTGGCCGGCGCCGTAACCGGCCTGTTCTTCGTGGTCTTCGGCCTGCTCTCGGTGCGGCGCGCCACGATCGAACAGTGGCTGACCGCCGGTCAGGTCGACGAGCTGGCCGCCTTTCACCTGCTGGGGTCGGAGATCGTTCTGACCAGGCCGCTGTTGATGGTGGCCGGTTTCATCGCCGCCTTCTCCGGCCTGCAGCTGGCGGTGGCGTCCCTGATCGACGCCGCCTACCGAGACCAGTTCTTCGCCGACATAGCCGCCCGGCTGCGGCAGGTGCTGGCGGTGCGGCGCCTCTATCTCGTTCTCCCAGAAGACGGCGAGGGAGAAGACGCGGCGGGCAGCTGAGTTATCAGGGGCTGCTGTGCAGAGCCGTAATGATTCCACCGCCCTGCTGCAGATAGTGCGGACAGCGGTATCCTGGCCGTGCGAACTGTCGGCGGAGAAAGGAAGCAACCGTGGCTGTCTCGGCGGCTCTTGAGATCGAACTGCCCGATGAGCAAACCGTCAGGCAGGCGGAGGACGCCGTCCATCATCTGAGCGGCCTGTTGAGAGGGTATTCGTCCGGGTCTGCGCCGGTCAGGTTGATCGGGGGCAACGGAAAACAGGACCCCGTTGCGGTCGACCTGCCTGAGAAGGCGGTTGGGATTATCGTCGATGTGCTGGCAGAGCTGGCCAAGGGCAACGCGGTTACCGTGGTGCCCGTGCGGGCGGAGCTGACCACACAACAGGCTGCTGATATCCTAAATGTCAGACGCCCTTACCTGATCGGATTGTTGGAAGAGGGCAAGATTCCGTATCGAATGGTTGGCAACCTCCATATGATACCTTTGCTCGATCTGTTGGATTACAAGCGGCGCGTCTACGCTAATCGCCGCAAGATAGCCTTGAAGCTCACCGAGGAGGCACAGCGTATTGGACTCGAATATTGAGAGATGTATTGTCTTTACTGTTGCCTACGATTCTGAATATCCTGTACCCTGCCTCTTTACCGTGATTTGCTCGTAAGACTTGCTTCGGTTCTGGCTTAGATATCCGGTATAGAAGATGCTGAGACAGCGGTTGCTTTCACTTGGACGCGACTCGGTCACAGTTGGAATGCGGTTTGTGCTGTAGCCTGTCACGGCGGAGGGGGTCTCGGTTGCGGAGGTGCTGATGACGCGAGACAGGCGGACATGAAATGAACTATCCGAAGACCGAAGGGGTGGGGGCGCCGAAGGCCCGTTTCTCCAACCGGATGATCTGGACGGTCATGCTGATCATCAGCCTGGCCTGGGGCACCTCGCCGACGGGGGTGCGGATCGCCCTGCGCGAGGGGTTCGGGCCGCTCACCATCGCCGCCTCCTCCGCGATCATCTCCGGGGCGGCGGTTTTCATCATCATGGCGGCGCGCCGCAAGGGGATCCGGCGGCTCGAGTGGCGCATGGGCCTGGTGTTGTCGTTCATCAGCGTGCTGGTGCCGTTCTACGCCCGCAATGCGGCGCTGGACAACGCCTCGGCCGGGTTCGTGACGCTCGTCAGCGCGCTGGTGCCCCTGGTTACAGCCGGAATGGCCCATTTCGCCCTGGCCGACGAACGCCTGAAGCTTCCGGTCGTCTTCGGCCTGCTGTTGGGCCTCGCCGGGGTGGCGGTGCTCCTGCTGGGAGGCGATTCCGGCATCGCCGAGGGCGGCAGCCCGCTCACGGCCGGGCTGTTCGCGATGTTCAGCGTGCTGGCGATGTCCGCCGCCGCCGTCTACGCCAAGCGCTACGCCGGGCAGTATTCGGTGCTGGCGGTCACCGGCGTCCAGCTCGTCTTGGGCGCGGCCGTTCTGACCCTCCTGGCGCGGGCCGCAGAGGAGCTCCCCGACGCCCCCTCGGCGACCGGGGTGATCGGCCTGTTCTACGCCGGTACGGTGGGGACCATCCTGCCGATGCTGCTCTACTACCTGCTGATCCGCCACGTAACCGTCACCTATTCCACGGTCGTCGGTTACATCATGCCGTTCGTGGCGGCGGTCACCGGCGTGGTGGTGCTGGACGAACAGCTGCAGCCGGGGATCCTGGCCGGGGGCGCCCTGGTGTTGCTGGGGGTGGTGGCGACCGACCTGCTGCGCATCCGGGACTCCCGCCGGAGAAGCGCCCGGGCGGGGTGAATCCGACCGCAGAGAAGCCAGGCAGGTCGGAATGGGCAGCTTCGAGATTGCCCGAGGCGGCATCAACGAGTTTCGGTATCGCCGACTCTTCAGACTCTTCGGGGCCGCCCGCCGCTGTCGGTATGCCCTGGCGGGAACCTCGTGAAATCACGGCTCGAAGTTCAGAAGACGAGCGGATAGGCGGAGGAGGATAGAAGTTTGTCGGCAGACGGCGGGGTGCCTGCCAGGGGTTCGCCGCCAGACAGCGCATCCGAACAACCTGGTGGGTCCATATCCGCTCGTCCCCTAACCAGGGCCGGCGGGTGCTCGCCTTACATCCGGCTGCCGAAATCTGTCATACCCCCCTGGTACCTTGGGGTGGTACATAAACCGCAGCCGATCCGGATGCTGCGGTCATACAGAGGCCGCCCCGCCCAGAGCCGAGGGGTTCCAAGGGGGGAGCGGCCGACCTGGCTGTGCTGAGACGGATCGGGCGCAGAGGGCCCCAACACGCCCTCGGCGTCTGAAGACGGTGGTTCGGAGGCGGCGGGGGCGGGGCCCGGCGAAGCCGGGGCGGGGGGCGGAGAACGCGAAAAACGAATGCGCTGCTACAGGCTTGGCGCCGGTTTGGGAAGACGAGCCGATAGGCAGAGGGGGATAGAGGTTGTTGCTGGTCGGCGGGTTGTCTGCCGGGGGTTTCGCCGTGAGGCCAACGCATCCGAACAACCTGGTCGGTCCATATCCGCTCGTCCTCTCCTTCGATTCCAACCCAAATGCCCCCAAGTCCGCGAAAATCGGCCCACACCGCCGGGCCCAGCCCCCGCCGCCGCCTCCTTGAACGAAAATCCGCCGGGCCGCACGAGGCCGCCTCCGGCCCCGAGGGCCGGACCGAACGGGATCCGTTTCTGACCGCCGCCCTCTCCAGAACTCGCGGCGGTGTTTGTGCTTCAGCCCAATAGGTATACCAAATTTTGGGGCTTCCGGCTAGGGGTGTGTTGTAGAACATTTCGCGGACTCGGCGCGTCGATCCTCCAGCCTTCATCCGGGGGCGGCCCAGATCCGGGGGGGCAGGCCCGGATGCGGTGTTCATGTCGGTTTTTCGCCGCCTGCCTTCCAACTGCTCGGCTCGGGGCGGAAGCGGCAGACCGGACGCCGCGGCTCGCGGGCCGGGGGTTGCCGGCGAAGAGCCTGCTTGGTTTCAGTTCGAGGTTCAAGAGGGCGAGAGGATAAGGCTGACCAGGTTGTTGGGCGCGTTGGCCTGGTGCGAAACCCAGGCGGCGAACCGGTTACCGCTGCAGCTTCTATTCCCCTTCTGCCTATCCGTTCGTCTTCTCAAGCGGATATCACTCGACCGATGAAGGCCATCACTGCGCCGAAGAGGGTCAGGTATCCTGCCGTTACCGCTCCGAACATCCAGTAGGTGCGGGTGGTCAAGCGCTGATCGAGGGCCGAGCTGTGCTTCGCGAGGGCGGCGGTGTGCTCTGCTCCTTGTTTTTCGATGGTTGCGTTCTGTTTCTCGATGGCGGCGTTCTGTTTTTCGATGGCGATGCGGACTTCCGCGCCCAGTTCCTTGAGGGCGGCGGTGAATTCTGCTCCTTGTTTTTCGATGGTTGCGTTTTGTTTCTCGATGGCGGCGTTTTGTTTTTCGATGGCGATGCGGACTTCCGCGCCCAGTTCCTTGAGGGCGGCGGTGAATTCTGCTCCTTGTTTTTCGATGGTTGCGTTTTGTTTCTCGATGGCGGCGTTCTGTTTTTCAATGGCGGCGTTTTGTTTTTCGATAGTTGCGTTCAACCCAGACACTGCTTCGGCCATGTCCAGCCGAAACTCGGCCTTCACGGCTTCGGCCTTGGTGTCCACCAGCTCCGCTGTCACTGTTGTCACGAGGCTCCTTCCCGACTGCTCGTCTGTCTTGCGGAGGGCGGCGCCCCCGCCGCTGCCGCTTCTGATCGATTACACCCAGTATACCGGATACAGCCCGCTTTCACCGCCGGATCGCAGGGATTTTTTTAGCACTTCGAGGATATTTTCAGTACTTCAGCTCTGATCATTCATATTCACGCGGGCTGATCAGACAGTTATCTCACTGTTATTACCCCAGGTTAGAGGGATGCAGGCCAGGGCTGGATGTCATGCGGACCGGCGCTGGGCGAGAGGGCCGCCTTGAACCTAGATGTTCACCGGGGGCGGGGGGCAGGGCGGCGAAGCACGGGCCGGGCCGGGCGCCGCCCTCTCTGCCTCTACAGGCGTCGACCCGACCGCAGAAGTTGGCGGGAGCGCAGCCCAGCCGTCCATCCGCTCGTCTTCTTATGCGGCTCGAACAGGGATGGGCACGACCCCCGATCCCTTGGAACTGTTCATCGAGGCCCGGCCCCTTCGATCCGAAGAAGACCGCTTCGATCCGAAGCCCGCGGAGAAGTACCATGACCGGCGGATGGCGGGCGGATCGGCAGTCGATGTGATCGTGGCGGGGTTGGGCGCGCACGGGGGCGCGGCGGCGGCTGCGCTGGCTCGGCGGGGGCTGTCGGCGGCGGGGTTCGATGCAGGCGCCCCTCCGCACACCTCGGGGTCCAGCCACGGCGGCACCCGGATCATCCGGGAGGTCTACGCCGAGCACCCTGTGTATGTGCCGATCGTCCAGCTCGCCTACCGGCTGTGGCGGCGGCTGGAAGAAGAGTCCGGCGGCGGGCCGGGCGGTTTGCTGCGGATCACGGGCGGGGTCACCATCGGCATGCCCGACAGCCCCTCCATCCGGGGCATCCGCCGCTCGGCGCAGGTGCACGGTCTGGCGGCGGACATCTTGGACGCCGGCCAGATACGGGCGCGGTGGCCGCAGTTCCGGCCGAAGGGGGAATGGGTGGGGGCTCACGACGCAGGCGGCGGGGTGTTGTTCGTGGAGAAGTGCGTGCGGGCGCAGCTGGAAGAGGCGGCCCGGCTGGGCGCCCGGCTGCACTTCGACGAGCCGATCCGCCGGTGGCGGCCCGACGGGAGCGGGGTGAAGGTCTTCACCGACGCCGGCGAATATTCGGCGGGGTCGCTGGTGCTGGCAACCGGGGCGTGGAACCGTCGTTGGGTGTCCGAGCTGGACCTGCCGCTGCGGGTGGAGCGCCAGGTGATGGTCTGGTTCGAGCCGGCGGACGGGGAAGGGCTGTTCGGCCCCGGCCGGTGCCCCAACCATTCCTGGGAGTGGGCTCCCGGGCGGCATCTGTACGGCCAGCCCGACTTCGGGGAGGGGGTGAAGGTCGGCATCCACCACGGCGGAAAGACCCACCGCCGCCCCGAGGACGTGGACCGGGAGGTGCGCCCCTCCGACGAGGCCGAGCTGCGGGCGGCGGTGTCCGCCATCCTCCCCGGGTTGGGCGGCGTCCTCCGCTCCGCCGTCTGCCTGTACACCAACACCCCGGACATGCACTTCCTGCTCGACGCCCACCCCGGCCGCCCCAACGTGGTCATCAGCAACGCCTGCTCCGGCCACGGCTTCAAGTTCTCCCCCGCAATAGGAGAGCTGATTGCCGACCTGGTGACCGGACAGAAACCCCCCTGCGACATCTCCAAGTTCGAGATCCGGCGCCTTCTCGAGCAGCAGGCCCCGGCCGGCTGACGGGGGCGGCGGTGACCGGTGACGGGCGGGGGTCGGCGGCGCCGGGCCTCGCGTTCTCGAACCGGGCGGTCTGGGCGGTGCTGCTGGTGATCAGCCTGGGGTGGGGGACTTCGCCGGTGGCGGTGCGGATCGCCCTCGGCGAGGGGTTCGGGCCGATCACCGTATCCGCCGCCGCTTCGTTGATCGCCGGGGCGGGGGTGTTCGCCTTCATAGCGGCGGCCCGCAAGTGGGCGCTGATCGGGCGGATCGAACTGCGGATCGGGCTGGTGCTGTCGGTCGTCAGCGTGCTCCTTCCCTTCTACGCCCGCAACACGGCCCTCGACAACGCTTCCGCAGGCTTCGTGACCCTGATCAGCGCCCTGATCCCGCTGACAACCGCCGGCATCGCCCATTTCGCCCTGGCGGAGCGCCTCAAGCCCGCCGCCTTCGCCGGGCTGCTCATGGGTCTGGGCGGGGTGGCGGTGCTGCTGCTGGGGGGCGATTCGGGCATCGCCGAGGGCGGCAATCCGCCCGTCGCCGGGTTGTTCGGGCTGTTGAGCGTGTCGTCGGTGTCCGCCGCCGCCGTCTACGCCAAGCGCTGGGCCGGGCAGTATTCGGTGCTCGGGGTAACCGGGGTGCAGCTTGCGGTCGGGTCGGCGGCCCTGGCGGCGGCGGCGCTGGCCGTGGAAGGGCCGCCCGTCTGCTGCACGACCGCCGGGGTGCTGAGCCTGATCTACGTCGGCCTGCCGGGGAGCCTCGCCCCGTTGGCGCTCTATTACCTGCTCATCCGCTATGTGACCGTCACCTATTCCACCATCATCGGCTACATCATCCCGGTCGTGGCAGTGTTCACCGGCGTGGCCGTGCTGGACGAGCGGCTGCAGCCGGGGATCGTGGTCGGGGGCCTCCTGGTGCTGCTGGGGGTGGTGGTAACCGACCTCGACCGCATCCGCGGCGGGCGGCGGCAGACCGCACCCGAAGGCGCCGGGGGAGGATGATCCGGGGATGAGGCAGCCATTGCGCCTGGAGATGCTGTCCATCCCCGTCGAGGAGCTGCGGCTCGGACAGACCACCGGGGTGTCGGGCCGCGCCCTCACCGTCTCGCCCAGGGAGATAGCCGGGCTGGTGCTCGAGGACCCCCGCATCGCCGATGTCAAAGTATCCGCCGCCTCCCCCGGCGAAGACGTGCGGATCGTCCACTGCCTCGACGCGGTGGAACCCCGCACCAAGCCGGCGGGGGAGGGCGCCGTCTTCCCCGGCTTCCTGGGCGGCATGGAAACGGCGGGCAGCGGCCGCACCTTCCGTTTGGAAGGCGTGAGCGTGCTGGCCTCGAGCCGCTACCCCCGCCCCTTCTCGGGGCTGCTCCAAGCCCGAGAGGCGGTGGTGGACATGTCCGGCCCCGCCTCCGTCTACAGCCCCTTCTCACGGGTGAACAACGCGGTGCTGGTCTATTCCCCCGACCCCGGCGTCGACAACGAGGACTACGACGACGCCGTCCGCCGGGCCACCCTCCGCGCCGCCCGTTTCATCGCCGAGCGGGCGGTCCGTTCCCTGGCCGAAGACGGCAGCAGCCTCGCCGCCGCCGTCTTCGACTTCTCCCGCTCCGACCCCGCCCTCCCCAACGTGGTCTACTTCTATCAGCTCCAGGGCCAGGGGCCCATGGCCGACACCTACCTGTACGGGCGGCCCGTCCACAACCTGGTGCCCACCCTCATCCACCCCAACGAGGTCATGGACGGCGCCGTGGTGAGCGGCGTCCACGTGTACGCCCTCTACAAGAACCCCACCTACATGCATCAGAACAACCCGGTCATCTGGGAGCTGCGGGCGCGCCACGGACGCACCCTGAACTTCGCCGGGGTGATCATCAACCGCGGCCACAACTACACCCAGGAGGACAAGGAGCGCTCCTCCCAATGGGCGGCCAAGCTCGCCCGCATGCTCGACGCCGACGGGGCGGTGCTCACCGCCGAAGGGGGCGGCAACTCGGCCATCGACCTGATGCTGGCCTGCCGGTACATGGAACAGGCCGGGATAAAGACGGTGGTCCTGTCGGGGGAGGGGCCGGGCGCCGACGGCTACGGCTTTCCCCTCTTCTACACGGCGCCGGAAGCGGACGCCGTCGTCAGCGTCGGCTCCGAGGACGAAACCGTGTCCATGCCCGAGATGGGGCGGGTGATCGGCGGCGCCCGGCTGGCCGACGGCGAGACCCCGTCCCGCGGCCCCTTCGACCTGCGGATGTACTACCAATACTGCGCGCTCAGCCAGGTGGGCGGCAACCTGCTGGCGGGGAAGGCCTTCTGAGATGGCCGAGAAGACCGAAGCGGCCGAGGCGGCCCCCGTCCGCATCGTCCACTACCTCAACCAGTTCTTCGGCGGGATAGGCGGGGAGGACGAGGCCGGAACCCCCCTGCACACCTATGAGGGGGCGGTCGGTTCGGGGCGGGCCCTGGCGCCCCTGCTCGGCGGCCGGGCCGAGGTGGTGAGGACGCTGGTGTGCGGCGACAACGCCTTCCACGCCGACCCGGAAGGGAACCTGGAAGCCGCCCTGGACGCCGCAGCCGTTGCCGAGCCGGACCTGGTGCTGGCCGGACCGGCCTTCGCCGCCGGGCGCTACGGCCTGGCGTGCGGGGCGGTGTGCGCGGCGGTCGGAGACCGGCTGGGGGTTCCGGCGGTTACAGGCCTCCACCCCGAAGCGCCGGCGGTGGACGTCTACCGCAGCCGGGCGGTCATGGCCGCGACCGCCGGCTCGGCCGCCGGGATGCGCCCCGCCCTCGAAGCGATGGTGCGGATCGGGCTGCGCCTCGCCCGGGGCGGCGGCCTGCTCCCGGCCGAGGAGGACGGGCGCATCCCCATGGGGTACCGGGCCGGCCGGCCCGTGAGAACACCGGCGGCGGTCAGGGCGCTCGACATGCTGGCCGCCAAGCTGGACGGGCGGCCCTACCGGAGCGAGGTCGGCCTGCCGCCCCGCCTCGAGCCGGTTCCCCCCGCTCCGGCCGCGGCCGACCTGTCCTCCGCCTCCGTCGCCCTCGTCACCGAAGGCGGGCTGGTGCCGGAGGGCAACCCCGACCGGATCCAGTCGTCGGGCGCCACCCGCTGGGCCAGATACCCGGTCTCCATGCTCGAGGGCGGGGAGGTCAGGTTCCGCTCCATCCACGCCGGCTACGACGCCCAGTGGGTGGACGCCGACCCCAACCGGCTGGCCCCGGTCGACGCCCTGCGCGCCCTGGAAGCGGAAGGCGTCATCGGCGAGCTCCATGAATACGTATACGTGACCTGCGGCACCGGCGCCGCCGTCTCCGAAGCCGAACGGATGGGCGGCGAGATGGCCCGCCAACTCACAGCCGACGGCGTTCAGGCGGTGATCGCCACCAGCACCTGAGGGACGGGTACGCGTTGCGGGGCAACGCTTTGCAAGATGATCGAACAGCAGGGTATCCCGGCGGTGCTGCTCACCGCCATGACCTCGATGGCGCTGGCGGCGGGCGCCAACCGCATCCGCGCCTCGGGCATGATCCCCCATCCGGCGGGCGACCCTTCCCGCGCCCCGGACGAGGAGGCCGCCTGGCGCCGGTCCCAGGTGCGCAAGGCCCTGGAGGCGGCGGCCGCTACCATAGAAGAGGCCCGGATATTCACCGACTGGTGAGGCCCGGCGGCGGTGAGCCCGAGGGCCGGCCTCCCGGAATCCGCCCCCCATCCGACCGCAAACCGACCGGAAGACCGCTTCGCAGATGCCCGAACCAGCCGTTCTCCACACCTCCTATGCGCTGGCGCACGCCCCCGGCCTGGTCCGCTGCGGGTCGAAGCCGGTGCGGGAGATCGAAACCGACCCCTCCCTGGCGGCGCGGCTGGAGGCCGGTCTCCGCCCCTGGGGGGAGGTGCTGGCCTACCCGCCCAACCAGGTGTTCATCGGCAACCTCGCCCCTCGGGACCTCGCCGCCGTTCCCCGGCCCTGGTACGAGAACCCGATCGACGGCGCCCGCCCCGGCGGCCCGTTCGGGTGCATGATCACCCAAGCCGCCCTCTACGGGCTGATGAAGCTGTGCGACGACTTCGACCTGCTGACCCTTGACGAGCGGCTGGCCGACCAGGCGGCGGCGGAGCTGACCGGCTTCGCCCACCGGCTCGACCGGATCGAGGGCGCCCCGCCCGCCCGGCTGGAGGCCCTGGCCGGCGAAGGCGGCGGCCTGGCCCTCCGCCACGAGGGGCGGACCGCAGCTTTCATCCGCACCGCCCACCGCCGGGACGCGGCGCTGGCGGCCCATGTGCTGCTGGAGAACCTGGCGGCCAAGGCCACCGCCGCGCTGGCCGCCTCGGACCTGCTGAGGCGGAGCGGCCTGGCGGCGGAACGGGTCGGCTACCTGCTCAACTGCGGAGAGGAGGCGGTGGGCGACCGCTACCAGCGGGGCGGGGGCAGCCTTTCCAAGGCGGTGGGCGAGGTGGTCGGCTGCGTCAACGCCACCGGGTCGGACGTCAAAGCCTTCTGCGCCGCCCCGGTTCACGCCCTCCTGGCGGCGGCGGCGATGACGGCGGCGGGCCTCCACGAATACGTGCTGGTGGTGGGGGGCGGCTCGCTGGCCAAGCTGGGGATGAAGTTCGGGGCGCACCTCCGCAGCGGGGTTCCGATCATGGAGGACTGCCTGGCCTCGATGGCCTTTCTGGTCGGGCCCGCCGGCGGGGGGGATGCGATGCGGATCCGGCTCGACCTGGCCGGCAAGCATCCGATCGGGGCCGGCTCGTCGGCGCGGGCCGTGTACGAGGCGCTGGTGGCCGAGCCGCTGGCGCGGGCCGGCCTCGGCATGACCGACATCGACCGTTACGCGGTCGAGCTGCACAATCCGGAGATCACCGAACCGGGCGGCAGCGGCGACGTGCCCCGGACCAACTACCGCACCCTGGCGGCCATGGCGGTGCTGCGGGGCGAAATACAAAAGGCGGACATCGACCGGTTCACCGAGGAGCGGGGCATGCCGGGCTTCGCCCCCACCCAGGGCCACATCCCGGCCGGCGTCCCCTACCTGGGCCACGCCCAGCAGGCCATGCGCCGCGGGGAGATCGACCGGGCGATGATCGTCGCCAAGGGCAGCCTGTTCCTGGGCCGCATGACCCAGCTGGTCGACGGGGTGTCCTTCGTAGTGGAGCGGGGCGGTACGATCAAGGGGTTGATTATATGAAGACAGCCCCTCGGATCAACGGTTGGGCGGTTTCCGGACTGGCTTTGGGGATGGCTGTCTGGACCGTCGGATGGGGCGTGTTTCTGTCCATCTTCTTGGAGCAGCCCGCCGTTGCCCTTCTTTTGCAGCTTCTGGCGGCGGCCGGGGTGCTGATGCTGTCCGTCGTCGGCAACCGCCGATCGTTCTCGGTCGACCAGAAGGGAAAGTACATTTATTCTTATGATAGAGGCAGAACCATATCGCTTATAGGGATGATAATCAACAGCCTGTGTGTGCTGGTAGTCTTGTTCTTGGCGGTAGGGTACGGAGGATACCCTCGGGGATTTTGCGGGTTTCCTCCGGAAGGGCTGTTGAAGGGGCCGATCTGCGAATTGCTTTGGGAGGCGGACAGCATCTGGGGTGCTATTATGTTCGGCTTCGGGACGGTTGCCTCCTGATGATGCGCCGAGGATCGGGGCCGTGTATCATTCCTGGATGCTGTGATCTTCGGCGCAGGGTCGTAGAAAGCGATGACAATCGAAAGAGAGGAGGTCCGCATGGAGCTGAAAGGCAAACAGGTCGCGGCCATCGGTGAGCGCGAGGGGGTCAACGGGCCCAGCCTCAAGCTGCTCGCCGAGTCGGCCGGCGCCGACGTGGTGTTCAGCGTTACCCAGTGTTTCGTCTGAACGGCGGGGGGCGCAATGGACCTGGACGACCAGGCGAACGTCAACCGCCTGGCCGAAGAATCCGGCGCGGACGCAATGGTCGTTCTGCTGGGCCAGCCGGACGCCAACAGCGCCGGTCTCTTCGCGGAGACGGTAACGAAGGGCGATCCGACCTGGGCGGGTCCATTGGCCGGAGTCCCGTTGGGGCTCCCTGTATATCACATCCTGGAGCCTGAGATCAAGGCCCAGATGGACGAAGACCTGTACGAAGAACACGTCGGGCTCATGGAGCTGTCGGCGGACGCGGACGAGATCATCAAATGGGTGGCCTTCTACCGCAAAGGCGGAGAAGAATCACCCTGACGGCGCGGGCGCGGCCTCATCGAATCCAACAGGCGGGTGAGGCCGCTTCCAAATTGGCGATTATATCCCCTTCTTCCTCTCAAAGGGATGTAAGGATTGGGAAGGAGTTTGCTCATATAGATGCTCGAATAGATGAGCTCGCCGCCCAAATATCAAGCGCTCCTTTTCTCAGTTCTGACTTGAGCAAGGTTCGGTCGGTTCTCAGACAACGGAGGTTGGCTGCGCCGGGACCCTCGGCAGCAGGGTGGTACGCTCCGGCATCGTCGGCCCGGCGGGGCGGCGGGCGCTGCGCCGAGAGCACACAACTGGAGGGATCGTGAAAGCACTGGTCGTTACGGGGCCCGGGGAGGTGGAGGTTCGCCAAGAACCCGATCCGTCCCCCGGCGAGGAGCAGGTGCTGGTCGAGGTCGCATCCTGCGGGATCTGCACCTTCGAGAGGAGGCTCTTCGCCGGGGTGAAGCCCTGGTATCCGGTTTCGCCGGGGCATGAGTGCGCCGGGGTGGTGGCGGCGGCGGGGGCGGGGGTGGACGGGCTGCGGGGGTCGCCGCAGGCGGGGGACCGGGTAACCGTCGATCTGCTCACCCGGTGCATGACCTGCGGGCCCTGCCGGCGGGGGCAGACCGGGCTGTGCATCAACCGGCAGGGGCGCAGGCTGTCCGACGGCACCGTCGCTTTCGGGGGGTTCACCTCTATCATCGCCGTCGACGCCCGGTCGGTCCATCAGGTGGGGGACGCCCCCATCCAGCACGCCGCCATGGGCGAGCCCATCGCCTGCTGCCTGCATTCTCTGCGCCGGGGCCGGTTCCGCCCCGGCGACCGGGTGGCCATAATCGGCGGCGGCCTCATGGGGCGCATCCACATGGCCCTCACCAGGGTGGGCGGCGCTTCCAGCATCGGCGTAGTCGACATATCCGAGCAGCGCCGCCGCGAAGCCGAAGAAGCCGGGGCCGACTGGACGGCCCCCCCCGAAGACGCCGCCGCGGTGGGCGGCAAGGCGGACGCGGTGTTCGTAACCGCCATGGGAGGGGTCGATCTGGCTCTGGAGACGGCCGACCGGGGGGGTGCGGTGGTGCTCTACAGCGCCTTCGGGGAGGAGGTGACGGCGTCGATCGGCGCCGACTACTGCCACCGGGAAGAGGTGGACATCGTGGGATCCTTCAATCAGGACATAGAGGACTGGCGCCGGGGCGCGTCCCTCATCCGTTCGGGGGTCATCGCCGACGAACTCGACCGGCTCATCACCGCCCGCTACCCCTTCGGTCGGGCGGGGGAGGCCCTGTCCCTGGTCACCTCCGAGCCGACCTACCGGGTGTTCGTGGAGAACGGCGCCCCTTGACAGGGCCGGCGTCTGACCAAGGCCCGGGCGGAGGCGGCGAAGGAGGTCTGATGGAGGCGGACATGGAGGTGGTAGCCGGGGTGGACATCGGCAGCAGCGCCGCCCGCGCCGTCGCCGTCGACCGCAGCGGCCGGGTGGTCTCCACCGCCCGGGCCGGCTACCGCCCGGTCGGCCTGCCGGCGGGCGAAGCCGATCCGGCCGTCTGGCTGGAGGGGTTGAGCGGGGCCTTCCGCCGCCTCCGATGCCGAACCCCCGCCGCCCTGGGAATCGGCGGACAGAGCCCCACCACCGTGGCCTCGACCGGGCGGCGGGCCCTGACCTTCCGCCACCCCGCCGGCGCCGCCGAGGGCCCGCCCGGGCAGCACCAGGCGCACGCCTCCCTGCTGCGGGAGCGGTACGGCGCCAGGGTGCGGCCCCGGCTGATGTGGGACTTCCTGATATCGAGTCTGGGCGGCTACCCCTTCTTCCAGAGCGTGTGGCCGGAGTCGGCGCTGCTCGACGGGTTCGGAGACCCGATCCAGGCCGGCTCCTATGCGGGAGTGACCTCGGGGGAATACGGCATCCCGCCCGGAATCACCCTGGCCCCCGGAGACAACGACGCCTCCATGACCGCCTGGGCGGCCGCCATCGATGCGCCGGGCAAGGGTTTCGATCCGGGGGGCAGGACCGGAGGCCTGGGGGTGGCGGTGGGGGCGGGCGAAGACGGAGAGCCCCCCGAATACGGATTGGCCTGCCACGTCCCCGGCGTCTACATCGTGGGGGGGCCGGCGGCTTCCCACGGCGCGATCCTGGACTGGTGGGCGGGGGTAACCGGCCGGTCCATCCCCGACCTGATCGAAGAAGCCGCATCGGTCGAGCCGGGGGCGGGCGGGGTGATGGTGCTGCCCTTCCTGGAGGGTGAGCGGGCGCCCAGATGGAATCAGAGCCTGCGGGCGGAGATCTTGGGGCTGGGGTTGGATGCGGGCGCCGGGGCCGTAACCCGGGCGATCCTCGAAGCCGCCGCCTACGGGCTGGCCCACATCGCCCGCGGCCTGGCCGCCCAAGGCGTCGAGCTGCACCGGGTGGTCTGCTGCGGCGGCCCCTCCCGCAGCTCCCTGTGGACTTCCATCAAGGCTTCGGCCCTGGGGGTGCCTTTCGACGTGCCCGCCTGCCGGGAGATGGCGGCCTACGGAGCGGCGCTGGCGGCCGGCGCCGCGGTCGGATGGTGGCCCCGGCCGGGGGAGGGGGGGAAGGGCGGATGGCCCTCGCCGCCGGTAACCGCCTGCGAACCCGACCCCGACCTGTACGCCTTCTACCTGGACCAGGCGGAGATGTTCATCGCCCTGGGAGACGAAGCAGAGGCGCGTCTGGAGACGGGTACGATTCGCCGGCGGCTGGGAAAGAAATAACAGAGGAAGAAATAGCAGAGGGGTGCGAACGAACAGGCGCAGCCGGGCGGGCTGAAGACCGCCGCGGCGGACGAAACCGGCAAGGAGACCGTACAGAATGAAACAGATTTCCTCGGCAGTGGGGGCGGCCAAGACCCGGCGCGCCTCCCGGTTCATGGGCAAGGACGGGCGGGCTTTCCTGGTCGCCATCGACATGCAGTCCTCCTCGGGCGCCGGTCCGGACCTCGACGTGGTGGAGCGGGTGGCAGACGGAGGGCCGGACGGCATCCTCTCCACCTGGCAGATCGCCCGCCGCTACCCGGAGGCTTTCGCCCGCTGCGGCCTGGTGCTGCGGGTGGACGGCGGGGTCACCCAGATGGGCAGCTACGGCGCGGGCGACACCTTCGCCCTCCTGTACGGGGCGGAGCAGGCGGCCATCATCGGCGCCGATGCGGTGGTGCTGATGGTCTACCCCGGCTTCGACGACGAGGGGCCCTCGCTGCGGCGCCTGACGGCGCTGGTCGGCGAATGCGAGAAGATCGGGATGCCGGTGATCGCCGAGTCCATCCCCGGCGGCTGGGGCCGAGACGTGCCCTGGGACGCCGAGAACATCAGCCGGGGGGCTCGAGTTTGCGTGGAGCTGGGCGCCGACGCCATAAAGACCATGGCCCCGCCCGACCTCGACGACCTCCCCGAAGCGGCGGCCAACTGCGAGGCCCCCATCTTCGTGCTGGGCGGCCCCAAGCGGGACAGCGAGGACGAAGCGGTCGAATACGCCCGCCGGGTGGTGGAGATGGGGGCTTCGGGGATCGCCTTCGGACGCAACACCTGGAGCGCCGCCGACCCCGCCGAGATGGTGCGCCGCCTCTACGAAGCGGTGCATGGCCGCCCCCGCGGCAACTGACCGAAGCACCAACAGAAAGCACACAGACGACCGGAAAAAGCACGGAACAGGGAGGAAAGCTAGCCTCGGAAAGGGTATTTCGGCCCGGCGGCGGGCCCCGAACAGGGCCGGCGGGGGGAACGTAGACATCAGGAGAGAAGCCCCGGTGCGGGCTTCGACGGGAGGTAAGGACCGATGAGACACAAGCCCATGAAGTTCCTGGCCGCGTTGGCGGCGCTTGCTCTGGCTGCGGCCGCCTGCGGCGGCGGCTCCGAACCGGATACCACCGCGGCGGCCGCGCCGACCACTACCGCCGCTGCGCCCACCACTACCGAGGCTGCCCCGGCCACTACCGCCGCTGCGCCGGCAACTACGGAGGCTGCCCCGGCCACTACCGAGGCTGCTCCGGCAACCACCGAGGCTGCTCCGCCCGACTGGGGGGCGGCCGACTTCAACGGCGACGGCGCGGTGCGGCTGGCGGTCATCATGGACGGCCCCCGCGACGACGGCGCCTACTACCAGGCTCTCGTGGAGCAGGTGGAGGAGATCTCCCGGGACGGAGGTTACGAAGACCCGCTGGTGGTCGACCAGGTCGACCCGGCCGAATCCCGCAGCGAGCTGGAGAACCTGGTTGCCCAGAGCGTGGACGTAGTGGCCATCGGGTCGAGCTCGCTGGCCGACGGCAACCACGACCTCTTCTTGGAACACGAGGAGATATTCTGGTACTGCAACTGCGGCTCCGGCTATCAGGACACCGAGGGCCTGCTCCGCAGCGCCGACAGCGGGGTGGAGCTGAACATCTCCGGCGGTTACGCCACCGGCCTGCTGATGCAGGAACGGGGCGGCACCAGCGCCGTGTTCATCGGATGTTGCGAGCTCAACTTCGAGGTCGAGTCCTTCCTGGCCTTCGAGTACGGCCTCAAGCTGGTGGACGAGTCGTTCGAGGCCACCTACGTGCCCACCGGGAACTTCCCGTTCGACTTCAACAACACGGCCGGCGCCACCGAGGCCTACAACAACGCGGTGGCCGAGGGCGCATCGGCGGTGTATCCGTTCCTGGGCGGCGCCCACGAGCCGATCGTCGCCCTCGCCAACGAGGACGGTTTGATCGTCATGACCGCCGGGCCGTCCAACGGCTGCGAGCGCACCGACCTGGACTACGACCTCGAGATCAAGTTCGACGCCGGCGACTACCTGGAGCCGATCTTCACCGAGATACTCAACGGTACTGCCGAGGAGGCGGTGATGGTGGATGGTGAGTTGGCGGGCGGCATCCGCTATTTCAAGGTGGGGGTCGACCCCGAGGTGGGCGCCGAGTTCTGCGGCGCATCCGACGAGCAGGTGCAGATGCTGGCCGATCTGAACGCCCGCATCGGCGCCGACGAGTTCGCCGAGAAGACCTACGAGATCTTGTCCACTGCTTACGGCTTCTAAAGAAGACGAGCGGATAGGCGGAGAGGATAGAAGTTGCCGGCAGACGGCGGGTCGCCCGCCGGGGGTTTCGCTGTGAGCCAACGCACCCGAACAACCCGGCCGGCCCCTGTCCGCTCGTCCTCCGGCCAGGGCCGGCGGAGGCCGCACTTCCATCCGGCCGCCGAAATCTGTCACACCCCCCTGATACCTTGGGGCGGTACAGAAACCGCAGCCGGTCCGGATGCTGCGGTCATACAGAGGCCGCTCCGCCCAGGGCCGAGGCTCCAAGGGCGGGGCGGCCGACCTGGCTGTGCTGAGACGGATCGGGCGCAGGGGGCCGCAGCACGCCCTCTGTGTCCGAAGACGGTGGTTCGGTGGCGGCGGGGGCGGGGCCCGGCGAAGCCGGGGCGGGGGGCGGAGAACGCGAAAAACCGAAAAGCGGTGTGCTGTTGGGGCTTGGTTCGGTTTGAGAAGACGAGCTGACAGGCAGAGGGGATAGCGGTTGGTGCTGGTCGGCGGGTTGTCTGCCGGGGGCTTCGCCGTGAGGCCAAGGCATCCGAACAACCTGGCCGGCTCTGTCCGCTCGTCTTCTGAGGCCGGGTTCTTGGTTGGGAGCGGCCCGCCCCGCCCCCGCCTCGGCCGGCCTCGCGCCGGGCGCCGCCGTTCTGGGCGGGTGGAATCCGCGGATGCCGTCTCGGGGCGGGGCCCATCGAGGAGCAACAGATGACGGCCGGCGGCGGGGCGGGCGCACCGGCGCTCGAAGTAGTCGGGATGACCAAGCGCTTCGGGCAGGTAACGGCCTGCGACGAGGTGGACTTCACGCTTCGCCGGGGCGAGATACACGGCGTCCTCGGCGAGAACGGCGCCGGCAAGTCCACCCTGATGCGGGTGATCTTCGGCTTGACCCTGGCAGACGAGGGCCTGCTGAAGCTCGACGGACAGCCCGTCCGCATCCTCGACCCCCTGGAGGCGGGGCGGCTCGGCATCGGCATGGTGCATCAGCACTACAGCCTGGTGGACGCGCTCACCGTGTGGGAGAACGCGGCGCTGGGGGAGCAGGGCCGCCTCGATCCGGCCGCCACCCGCCGGCGCATCGCCGAGATATCGGAGAAGTACGGCCTAGAGGTGGACCCCGGCGCCCGGGTGCGCGACCTGCCGGCCGGCATCCGCCAGCGGGTGGAGATAATCAAATGCCTGCGCCGCGAGCCGCGCATCATCATCCTCGACGAGCCGACCTCGGTGCTGACCCCCTCCGAGTCGGAGCAACTGTTCGACGTGCTCGCCGAAGGGGTGAAGAGCGAGCAGTGGGCGGTGGCGCTGGTGAGCCACAAGCTCGACGAGATCCTGCGGGCCACCGACCGGATCACGGTCATGCGGCGGGGGCGGGTGGCGGCGCGGTATCCGACCGCCCGCGCCGACGCTCCTTCCCTGGCCCGGGCGATGGTGGGCCGCCCGGTGGCGCTGCGGGCGGTAACCGCCGGCCTGGACGCCGCCCCCGGCCGGGCGGACGGCGGCGCGGGGCCGGATTTCGAGGGCGCCCCGCCGGTGCTGCGGATCGAGGGGGCGTCGGTGAAGGCGGGGGACGGCGCCATGCTGTTGGACGGCCTGTCGCTGGAGGTGCGGGCGGGGGAGATCGTGGGGATGGTGGGGGTGGAGGGCAACGGCCAGACCGCCTTGGCCGACGTGATGTCCAGCCTGCGGGAACTGGACGAGGGCCGGGTGGAGGTGGAAGGCCGGCCGGTCCCCGCCGGCGCGGCGGGCGCCATGGCCAAAGCCGGGGTGTCGGTCATCCCCGCCGACCGCCATTCGTCGGGGTGTGTGCTGGGCATGACGGTGGCCGAGAACCTGATGCTCTCCCTGATGGACCGCATGCAAAGCCGGGGGCTGCTGCGGCGGGGCGCCATCCGCCGCAACGCCCTGGAATTGGTGGAGGAGTACGGCATCCTCACGCCCGGCCCGGATGCGCCGCTGGCCAACCTGTCGGGCGGCAACCAGCAGCGGGTGGTGCTGGCGCGCGCCCTCTCCGCCGGCCCCAAGGTCCTGGTGGCGCATCAGCCCACCCGGGGCCTCGACGTGGGCGCCATCGAATACGTGGGCGACCGGCTGCGCCGCGCCGCCGACGCCGGGCTGGGGGTGTTGCTCATCTCCTCCGACCTGGGGGAGATCTTCGCCTTGGCAGACCGCATCGCCGTCATCTACCGGGGGCGCATCGCCGGCGAGATGCCCCGCTCCCAACTCGACCTGGAACGCCTGGGGCTGTTGATGGGAGGGGCCGGCGCCGAGGAGGAGGCGGCGTGATCCCCGGCGCCCCCCCGCCGCCCGGCGGTTCGGCGGGGGGTTGGCGCGGACGGGCCGAGACGGCCCTGCTGTACCTGCTCAGCATCGGGGGGACGCTGCTGATATCGGGCGGCCTGGTGGCCGTTACCGGCAACTCTTGGACGCAGGTGTTGGGCGCTCTGCTGAACGGCGCCTTCCTCGCCCCGGGACGGTGGGGGAACACCCTGGCGGTGGCGGCGCCCATGCTGCTGGTGGCGCTGGGAATGGTGATCGGGGTCAAGTCCGGAATATTCAACATCGGCCAGGAAGGCCAGCTGCTGATGGGGGCGATGGCGATGGCGTATGCGGGCACCAAGCTGGCCGGGCCGGGGCCGCTGCTGCTGGCGGGGGGGCTGATCCTCGGAACCCTGGCCGGGGGGCTGTTCGCCGCCCTGGCGGCGGTGATGCGGTTCCGCCGGGGGGTGCCTGAGGTGATCTCCACCCTGCTGCTGGTGTTCATCGCCTTCCAGATCAACGGTTTCGCCATCACCACCGACTGGTTGCTGCGCGACCTCGACCCCAACCGGCCCAGCCGGGCGGTAACCAGCGCCCAGCTGCCGGACGCCGTCCATCTGCCGGTGATCACCCTGTTCGGCAACGAGTTCCATCTCGGGCTGGTGTTCGCCTTGGCCGCGGCGGTGGCGGCGGCGTTCCTGATGGCGCGCACCTCGATCGGCTTCAAGCTGCGCCTGCTGGGCAGCAGCCCCCAAGCAGCCCAGAACGCGGGGGTGGCGGTGACCCGATGGGGGAGCGCGGCGCTGTTCGCCTCGGGGGCGATGGCCGGCTTCGCCGGGGCGGTGATGTTGGCGGGGGGCGCTTCTAGTTCCCGTCTGACCAGCGGGTTCGCCGCCAACTTCGGATGGCAGGGGCTGCTGGTGGCGCTGCTGGCCCAGAGCCGCCCGTTGCTATGCATTCCCATGGCGGTCGTGTTCGCCGGCCTCCGCACCGGGTCGGGTTTCCTGGCCGCCACCGGCGTGGACCGCAAGATCGTGGACGTGATCCAGGCGCTGCTGGTGCTGGCGCTGCTGATTCCCCCGGCGGTGCAGTTCATCCGCGACCGGCGCAAGGCCATGGCAGGCGCCGGCGCCGAGCCGAAGGCGGGCTGATGGGCGGCGTGCTGTCCGCGCTGGCGGACATCTTCAGCAGCCCCACCATGTACGGGAGCGCGGTGCGCCTGGGCGGCTTCCTGGCCTTCGCGGCGCTGGGCGAGCTGGTGGCGGAGAAGGCGGGAACCATCAACATATCGGTGGAGGGGTCGCTCTTGGCGGGGGCCTTCGGGGGGGCGGTCGCCTACCATCTGACCGGGTCCACCTGGGCGGGGCTGGCGGCTGGGGCGGCCGCCGGGGTTGCGGTCGCCCTGATCCAGGCCAACATGAGCCACCGCCTGACCGCCGACCAGTTCGTGGTGGGCCTCACCGCCAACGTGCTGGTCCTGGGCCTGGCCGGATACCTGGACGCCCTCATCGATCCGATCTCCAAGCGGGCGGCGGTCATCGAGATACCGCTGCTCTCGGACATTCCGCTCATCGGCCCGGCCCTGTTCGGCCAGACCTGGCCCACCTACCTGCTGTATCCGCTGTTCCCTCTCACCTGGTGGCTGCTGCACCGCACCCGTTGGGGCTTGGAGGTGCGCTCGGTGGGCGAAAACCCCCAGGCCAGCGACGTTTCCGGCATCGACGTGAACAAACGCCGCCGCCAGGCCGTCTACTACGGCGGGGTGCTGGCGGGGCTGGGGGGGGCGTTCCTGGTGCTCGGCCAGGTGGGGAGCTTCGACACCGGAGCGGTGGGCGGCCGGGGCTTCATCGCCATCGCCGCCGTCTACTTCGGCGGCTGGACTCTCCGGGGCGCCCTGCTGGGGGCGCTCCTGTTCGGCCTGGCCGACGCCTTCCGCCTGGCGGTGCCGGTGCTCGGCTACCAGCTCAACGCCCAACTCCTGGCCGCCCTCCCCTATGTCCTGACCATCGCCGTCATGTACTTCATCACCAAACCCTTCCGCCAACCTGCCGCCCTGGCCCACCCCTTCATCCGCGGCCTCCGATGAGCTCCGGCTGCTCCGCGTTCGCATCCTGCTTGGACAGCGCGGCTGTCTTCTGGGTGATGACGGCATGATATTTTCATATCACCCGCAGATCATCGAGCGGTATCCGACCATCCGGGCGGGGGTGGTGTATGCGGCGGGGTTGGTGAACGGCCCCAGCCCGGAGGGGTTGTTGGAGGAATACCGTGCTCAGCAGCGTGCGTCCGCGGCCGAGCTGGCGGGGAGGTCGTTGGCGGATATTCCTTCTCTCGGGGCTTGGCGGAGGGTGTTCTCCAGCTTCGGAGTGAAACCCACGCAGTACCGTTCGGCGGCCGAGGCGCTCCTCCGGCGGCTGTCCAAACACGGGGATATCCCGTCCATCAACTCGGCGGTGGACATCGCCAACCTGGTGTCGATCCGACGGCGGCTTCCGGTTGCGGCCATGGATCAGGCGTCGGTGGACGGATCGACGACGGTGCGCTTCGCCGAGGGAGGCGAGCAGTTCACCGGCCTGGGGAGCCGCCGGACAGCGGCGCCGCCGCCCGGCGAGGTGATCTTCGCGGACGAGGCCGGGGTGGTGAGCGCCCGCCGCTGGTGCTGGCGGCAGAGCGCCCAGAGCGCGGCCGGGCCTGACACCGCCGTTGCCCTGTACACGGTGGAAGGCCACCACCCAGACGCCGAAGCAGAGACCGCCTCGGCCCTCGACGACTTGATCCGATTGCTCGAGAAACACCAACCCGGGGCCCGGTTGGAATCAGCCTTGCTCTCGCCGGACAACCCCGGTTTCACCCCTCGGCGGCCCGCCCGGTAAGGCTGGGAGGTTGCCCGCGCCGGCGCGGCGGGCTTGTCTGGCGGCTTTTCGGTTGTGCTTGATTTTCTCGGGGGGGGGGGGTAGTATTGTGGTTGTTGACCGTTGTCCCCTTGCTTCGGTGAGGGGTTGGCTTGATGGAGGAGGTGGCCTGATGTTGTTGGGTTGGTCGTTGTTGCGGGGGGGGGGGGGCTGGTGTTGAGGCCGCGGCGTTGGTTGGGTTTGGGGTTGGCGGTTGCTTTGGTGTTGGGGGTGCTGCCGACTGCGCCGGTTGGGGTGGTGGGTCAGTCGTCTTTTTTGATTACGTTGTCGTTCGATGACGGGGAGAGCACGCCGTCGGCGTTGACGGGGGTGGCGGAGGAGGGCGGCGGTCAGACGGTGCGGGTGGTGGCGACGGCTTCGGCGGCGACGTCGTCGGCGGTGACGGTGAACGTGTCGGCGGCGGCGGGCACGGCGACTGCGACGACGGATTATGCGATTTCGGCTTCGTCGTGGACGGTGACGATCGCCAGCGGGGATACGGTGGGGCATTCGGCGGCGTTGACGGTGACACCGGTCAATGACACGCGGGTGGAGGGGGATGAGACGATTGTGTTTTCGGCGACTACGGCCGCGACGGGGTATTCGGCGATTGCTGATGTGAGTTTGAATATCGAGGATGACGATGATGATATTGTGTTGTCTTTGGACAAGTCGGCGGTGTTGGAGTGGGCGGCGGATCAGACGGTTACGGTGACGGCGGAGTTCGAGGGGGCAACGGCGTCGGATTTGGGTTCGTCTTCGGATGTGGTGGTGTCTGTAGCGGGGGGCGCCGGGGCGGATGGAGCAACGCTGGGTGCGGAGGGTCCGCCGCCGTCGGGGGATTTTTGGACGGATCAGACGGGTGATTCGTTTACGGTGTCGATTGCGGCGGGGGCGGTGTCGGGTTCGGCCAGTTTCGATTTGCGGGCTCGGGCGGATGGGGTTGCGGAGGCTGGGGGGGAGAAGGTGGCGGTGTCGGGGGCGTTGTCGGGGTTTACGATAACAGATGCGGAGTTGACGATTCATGATGCGGTGGTGACGCTAAGTTTTACTGATGCGGCGGATCAGCCTGTTACGGGGTTGGGGGAGGACGACGGAGCGCAGACGGTGCGGGTGGCGGCTTCGGTTCCGGCGGGGGCGCCTGCGGATGTGGATGTGTCGGTGTCGGTGGACGATGATAATTCGACTGCGGCGGAGGGGTCGGGCGGGGATTATACGACTACGGCGCCTGCTTCGACTTCGGTTGCGATCAGTTCGGGTGAGACGAGCGGGTCGTCGGGTGATTTGGTGTTTACGCCTTTGTCGGATCGGGTGTTCGAGGATCATGAGGTTATCAAGTTTACGGGTACAGCTGCGGGATATGAAGTTGAGGATGGTGATTTGCAGATCATCGACGCAGATCGTACGATTGCTTTTTATCCAGATGATGGTGGTACTATTAGGAACGGTTCGTTTTACATGCGTGAGGACGGCGATCCTACGTTTGGTATTCATCAATGTGGATGCAATCGTAACGGCCCGAGGCCTGGGTTCACTGTCCGGATAGACGGGGTTACATCTTCTACCTACAGTCAGAACTTGAGGATGCGTTTTGGTGGTATCACCGGGACGGCGAAATACGCTAGCTATGATCCAGAGGGTCTAGGTGGAATAAATGATTTTTATTCTGAAGTGGACGTTGGAGGGGGCAAGTGGTTGGACTTGCCCGCGGGAAGTATTTACACGATTAGCTGGTTCGATACGGGCCAAAATTTTGATTCATGGAGGGATCATGTAGCGGAGCCGGATGAGATTGGTTATATTGGGGCTCGTCCGTCGGGTGTTTATACTTTAGAGGGGTTTACGTTGGTCAATATTCCTTTGGTGATCATCGATGATGATGTTCAGTTCAATCCTTTGGATAGGGATGTTACGTCGGTGACGGAGGGTTCGACGACTGCGGCTGTCAATATCAGTGCGAGTATGAATGCTAATTCTTCTCAATTGACGTCTGATACGGAGCTGCCGTTGTCGGTGTTGAGGGAGGATGATCCTGAGGTGGGGGTAGCGGGTGTTGATGATTTCTCTTACTCGGGGTTGACCGACGCGACGGTGGCGGCGGGGCAGATACAGACTGGGTCTTCTCCGGGGGTGTTGTCTGGATTGATGGTTGTGGATGATACGGTGGTGGAGGGCCCGGAGCTGGTGAAGATCATGAGCTCCCCGGCTTTGGCGGCGGCGAAGCCGAATGGGGATGAAACTGATCAGGAAGTTACGTTCGACAGGCTGGAGACGCATGTGACGATCGAGGATGATGATGCTGATATTACGTTGTCGGTGTCGCCGGGGACGGTGGCGGAGATGGCGGCCGGTCAGCCGGTGACGGTGGTGGCGGAGTTTGCGGGGTCGTCGTCGGTTTTGACTTCTGCTACGAGTGTGGCGGTGCAGATAGCCGGGGGTACGGCAACGTTGACGACTGATTTCACTACGGGTCTGGCGAATGACCGGTTGACGGTTACGATCCCGGCGGGCCGGACGTCGGGGTCGAAGACGTTTACGTTGACGGCGATCGACGACAGCACACAGGAGCCTAGCGGGGAGACAGTTACGTTCGAGGGGCATGGAACCACGCGGGTGCGCGGGGCAGATGTGACGGTTACAGGCGCGTCGTTGACGATCATGGATCCGGGTATGGAGGTGGTGTTGTCTTTGACGGACACCGGGGCTTCTCCGATGGAGTTGTCGGCGGTGGGGGAGGACGGCGGGGCGAAGACGGTGCGGGTGACGGCTACGGTGGGTACGGCCCTGTCGGGCAGTGATCTGGATGTGGCGGTTACGGTGGGCGCGTTGGGGAGTTCGGCGGATGAGGGGGATGATTACACGGTTGATGAGTCTTCGGTTACGGTGACCATCGCGGATGGGGCCACTTCTGGGTCGGCGGATGTGGTGGTTACGCCTGTTTCGGATATGGTTACGGAGGATCATGAGACGATCCTGTTCACGGGGGAAGCGGCGGGGTATGCGGTTGCGCCGGCTTCGTTGGCGGTTACCGACGCCGACCGGGCGATTACGTTGGTGTACGGTGCTAACCGGGGGCATGAGGTGGCGTATCAGGAGCAGGCGGCTCTCAGTAATCCACAGTGGAGGTATGTTACCGCCCGTGTGGAGGGTGTGTCTTCTACTTATTCCGGCAGTATCAGGGGGCGGGTCGAGACAGAGTCCGGTACGGCAACGGTGGTTTCTACCGGCTCGTCGACCAGCGGGGACCTCTACAATTGGCTTGAGCATGCTACTGATATGAGTGAGCACAGGTATGTTGATATCGGTGCGGGTAATACGGAGTCGACTGCTTGGTTCCGTTCGCGTGTCCGGGCGGATGACGCAGCGGAGCCGGTGGAGGATTTGTATGTTATGTTGTCGGGTTTGACTGATGGTTTCACGGTGGAGCGGGTGAAGGCGACGGTGGTGGATCGGGTGGATACGGCGGTGGTGTTGACGTTGGGGGGTACGGGGGGTACGGTGTCGGAGGGCGGGGACCTTTCGGGTCTGTCGGTTACGGCGGGGTTTCCGTCTGGTGTTACGTCGAATGCGTTGGGTTCTGATCTGGTGGTGACGTTGGGCGCTCCGGAGGCGGGTACGGCGGGGGCGGATGATTTTTCGTGGACGCCGCCCGATCCTGCGGATACGTTGACGATTCCAACGACGGCGACGGTGAGTCCGGACGCGGATGCGGTGTCGCCTGCGGGGGTGTCGATCACCGATGATTCGGTGGTGGAGAACCCGGAGACGCTGCAGCTGACCGGCAGCTACACGCTGGACGGTGAAACCCGGGAAACGTCGGCGGAGTTGACGATCGAGGACGACGACGCGAATGTGGTGTTGTCGGTGTCGCCGGGGACGGTGGCGGAGGGCAGCACGGAGGAGGTGCGGGTTACGGCCCGGTTCGCGGGGTCGGCTACGGAGTTGACGTCGGATACGACGGTTACGGTTACCATCGCGGCGGGTACCGCGGTGTTGACGACTGATTTCACTACGGACGCGACGGGCAGTCAGGTGTCGGTGGTGATCCCGGCCGGGTCTCTGTCGGGGTCGGCGACGTTCAACCTGACAGCGGAAACAGACAGCACCATGGAGGGGAACGAGACGGTTGCCTTGTCGGGGGCGGGGACGATCGGGTCGCAGACGTTGATGGTGACGGGCGCTGCGGTGAACATCGTCGATTCGGGGATCACGTTGGCGGTGGATGCGGATACGGGTACGTCGGGTGATCAGTCGTCGGTGGGTGAGGAGGGGGGTACCAAGACGGTGGAGGTGGAGGTTACGTTGCCGGCGGCGTCTTCTTCGGGCAACGGCGCTGTGACGGTTGGGTTGAATGTGGTGGGCGGCACGGCGGTGTTGGACGACAACTCGGACGGGGATTCGGAGTTCGGGGTGGGGGAGGACTTCCGGGTGACGTATCCGTCGGGGCAGACCAATGTTTCGGTTGAGGTTGCTGAGGGTGACACGACGGGGACGGCGACGTTCGATGTGGTGTTGAACAACGACAACGTTGCTGAGGGTTCTGCGGCGGAGACGGTGGTGATCGAAGGCGCGGCGGTCACCGTCAACAGTACGTCGTATGAGGTGGTGTCAACGAGTTTCGGGATCACCGACGACGACGCGTCGCCCACCACTATTGGTTTGACCTTGCTGGACGCAGACGGGGAGGACTTGACAGAGGTCCGGGAGGACGGCGGCACGGTGCGGGTGCGGGTGAAGGCCGCCTTGGCGGGGGACAAGGTGCTGCCCCGGTCGGTGACGGTTCCGCTCACGGTGGGCATGTCGGGCGGCGCCGCAGCGCCGCATGATTTCAAGTCGGTTTCGTCGTTGGCGGTGACGATTCCGCCTTATGAGGATGAAGGCACCGTCGAGTTTGATCTGGAGCTGATCGACGATACGAGGCCGGAGGGCGCCGAGGAATTGACGGTCCACGGCGGCACGCTGGGGGCTGCTCTGACCGGTTTGGGGTTCACGGCGGTGGAGTCCGATTCGTTGACCATCGTGGACAACGACATCATCCTGGGTTTGTTGGACGCCGAGGGAGACCTGCTGACCAAGGTTCTGGAAGGAACCAGCCCCCAGGTGCGGGTGCAGGTGTCGTATTCGGGGACTTCGACGTCGTCTTCTCCTCGGGTGGTGGAGATATCCGTTGAAGACGGCACCGCCGCGGCCGGGAGTGATTACACCGCTGTCCGGGTGGACCCGGTTCTCGTACCTCGGAACCGGAACAGCGACAGTTGGCCTATTCCGGGTTTGAGCTTGACCGACAACCGCGATTTCGATGGTGACAAGACGTTGCGGGTGTCCGCCTCGGCGGAGGGGTTCGACATCGCCCCGGTGGAGCTCATCATTCAGGACAACGAGATCCGGTTGTCGTTGAACCAGGCGTCGGTGCGGGAGGACGCAGGGCGGATCACCCGAAGGGTTACCGCCCGGGCTGGTTCCGCGCCGCCTGAAGACTTGGTGGTGAACATAACGGTCGGCGGGGGCCGTTCGTCGGGGAATGGTTACACCCGTTTGAGTCCGGCCCGGTTCTCGGTCACGATTCCCGCCGGGGAGACGTCGGGGTCCAGATCGTTCTCCATGACCGTGACCGACGACTCCACCCCCGGCAATTCCAAGACGTTGTCGGTTGCGGGTTCCGCTTCTGGGTTCTCGGTTGCGTCGGCTCGTTTGACCATCACCGACGACGGCGACACCGCCGCACCCCCGTCCCCGCCCCCATCAGGCGGCGGGGGCGGAGGCGGAGGGGGAGGTGGTGCTCCACCCCCATCAGGCGGCGGCGGAGGCGGGGGCGGTGGAGGCGGCGGTGCTCCGCCCCCGGCCGGTGGAGGCGCGCAGCCCCCGGCCCAGCCGCCTGCGCCGGTGTGCGTCGGCCGGTTCTGCGACGACGACGGCAACGTCCATCAGGACAACATCGAACGCATCGCGGTGTGGAGGATCACCCTCGGCTGCGACGCCCAGGACGCCACCAAGTACTGCCCCGACGCGGAGATCACCCGCCGGCAGATGTCCGCCTTTCTGCACCGGGCCGTCTCGCAGCGGTGGACCATCCAAGCCCCCGAAGGGATCGAGCTGTCCGACGTTGGCGCGGATGAGTGGTTCCGCCCCTTCGCGGAATGGGTCGTCTCCGTCGGAGCGTTCAGCGCCCCCAACGGCGTGTTCGACCCGGGCGGGGTGGTTACCCGGGCGGACATGGCGATCATGATGATCGGCGCCTTCCCCCACCTCGACGCCGTCCCCACCGAAACCAGCCGGTTCGGCGACGTAGAGGGCCTCTCCCCCGAAGTCCTCGCCGCCCTCGAAGGCATGTATCAGACAGGGGTAACCCGAGGGTGTTCCGCCGAGCCGCTGAACTACTGCCCTAGCCAGCCGGTTACCCGGGCGCAGATGGCATCCTTCTTCGTCCGGGCCGTCAACCTCGCCCCCGCCGACACCCAACCCACCGCCGGCACCTGACCGCAGCTGCTTCTTTATCCGGCTCGGCCTCCCCAGCCAACCCAGGAGGCCGGGAACCTGCGCCGCTCGGCCCATGACCTCCCCTCCAATTCGTAGAGCCGCTTTGCTCTCGCTGGGCAACCCTGGTTTCACCCTCGGCGGTCCGCCCGGTAAAGGGCTGGGCGGGTTCTGGGCGGCTGCCCGCGCCGGCGCGGCGGCTTGTTTGGCGGCCCCTCGGTTATGCTTGACTATTGGGGGGGGGGGGGGTAGTATTGTTGTTGTGATCGTTGTCCCCTCGCTCGGTGAGGGGCTGGCTTGATGGAGGAGGTGGCCTGATGATGCGGGGTTGGTCGTTGCTGCGGGGGGGGGGGGGCCAGGTGTTGAGGCCGCGGCGTTGGTTGGGTTTGGCGTTGGCGGTTGGTTTGGTGTTGGGGGTGTTGCCGGTTGGTCCGCCGGGGGTGGTGGGTCAGTCGGCGACGATTACGTTGTCGTTCGATGACGGGCAGGGTACGCCGTCGGCGGTGACGGGGGTGGCGGAGGAGGGCGGCGGTCAGTCGGTGCGGGTGGTGGCGACGGCTTCGGCGGCGACGTCGGCGGTGGTGGCGGTGAACGTGACGGCGGCGGCGGGCACGGCGACTGCTACTACGGATTATGCGATTTCGGCGGCGTCGTGGACGGTGACGATCGCGAGCGGGGCTACGGTGGGGCGGTCGGCGGCGTTGACGGTGACTCCGGTCGCCGATGCGTTGGTGGAGGGGGATGAGACGATTGTGTTTTCGGCGACTACGACCGCGACTGGTTATTCGGCGATTGCTGATGTGAGTTTGAATATCGAGGATGCTGATGTGATTACGTTGTCGTTCGATGACGGGCAGTCGACGCCGTCGGCGGTGACGGGGGTGTCGGAGGAGGGCGGCGGTCAGTCGGTGCGGGTGGTGGCGACGGCTTCGGCGGCGACGTCGGCGGCGGTGACGGTGAATGTGACTGCGGCGGCGGGTACGGCGACTGCTACTACGGATTATGCGATTTCGGCGGCGTCGTGGACGGTGACGATCGCGAGCGGGGCTACGGTGGGGCGGTCGGCGGCGTTGACGGTGACTCCGGCCTCCGACATGTTGGTGGAGGGGGATGAGACGATTGTGTTTTCGGCGACTACGACGGCGACGGGTTACGCGGCGATCGGGAGTGTGAATTTGAGTATTGGGGATGATGACAATGTGATTACGTTGTCGTTCGATGACGGGCAGGGTACGCCGTCGGCGTTGACGGGGGTGCCGGAGGGGGGCGGCGGTCGGTCGGTGCGGGTGGTGGCGACGGCTTCGGCGGCGTCGGGGGTGGAGTTGACGGTGAATGTGTCGGCGGCGGCGGGCACGGCGGCGGATCCGGAGGATTATGGGATTTCGGCTTCGTCGACGTCGGTGACGATTGCTTCGGGGGATACGGTGGGGTATTCGGAGGTGTTGACGGTGACTCCGGTGGATGACTTGTCGGTGGAGGGGGATGAGACGATTGTGTTTTCGGGGTCTACGACCGTGCCGGGTCATGCGGCGATTGCTGATGTGAGTTTGAATATCGTGGATGATGACAATGTGATTACGTTGTCGTTTGCGGATGCGGCGGGTCAGCCTGTTGATGGGTTGGGGGAGGACGGCGGGCGTCAGTCGGTGCGGTTGGTTGCTTCGGTTCCGGCGGGGGTGCTGGTGCCGGCGGATGTGGATGTGTCGGTGACGGTGGATGATGCTCCTGAGACGGCGACGCCGGGGGCGGGCGGGGATTATACGGCTTCTGGGATTCCTGCTTCGTTGACGGTTTCTATCAGTTCGGGTGGAACGGTGAGCGGGTCGTCGGGCGATTTGGTGTTTACTGCTTTGTCTGATCGGGTGTTAGAGGATCATGAGATCGTGAGGAGGTTTACGGGTACGGCTTCGGGGTATACGGTCAAGGATGCTGATTTGTTGATTTTGGATGCGGATCGTACTATTGTTGTTACTATGGATAATCTGAGACAACCTACGACCCATCATTTTTTTACTCGTGATGACGGTACTTTCGTTTTACGGGAGACTGGTGATCCTAGGAGCGGGCCGATATTTTGTTCTTGTCATGACGGCCCTCAGCCGTGGTTCACCGGCCGGGTGGATGGGGTTACTTCTTCTACCTACAGTCAGAACCTGACCATGTATTTCAAGCTTTTCAGCGGGACTGCTGAAGTTGTTAGCGGCGGTGAAATTCCCGGAACTGTGGATATCACTGGTTTAATTTTGGATGATTGGTTTCGTAGGTCCCGTACACACAACGTCCGGGCGACGTTGAATGCGGGCAACACTTTTTTCAGGTTTAGGCCGGGCGGTTCTCAGGCTGATTTTTTTAGCGGTTACAATTTTATCGCGGAGCCTGATGAGACTTTCACGATTGGATTTGCTAAAACCTGGAACGGCTTTGAACCGCCGGATGGGTTCGAGATTGTTCCGGTGCAGGGGGTGGTGATCGATGATGATGTACAGCTTGAGAGGTTTTGGGTGGATGTTACGTCGGTGGCGGAAGGTTCGCCGACGGATGTGAAAATTGGTACGGGTTTTAATGCTAGTTTGACTGATTATGGCAGTGTCCCGTCTGACCAGAACCGTGAGGGTCGGAACAATGCTCAACGTTCCGAGTTGACGTCTGATACGGTGGTGTCGTTGTCGGTGGTGGAGGGGCCGGGGTTGCTGAGCGCCGACGAGTATTCTGCCACTTGGACGAGGAGGTCGATAACTATTGCGGCGGGTGCTGCGGGTGACGGCGGTTGGGAGACAACGTTGACGAATCTGTCGGTTGCGGATGATGGTGTGGTGGAGGGTCTGGAGCGGCTGCGGATCGTGGGTACGGCGGCGTTGGCGGCGACCAAGTCTGATGGGTCGCCTACTGATCAGGTGGTTACTTTCAAGGACCTGTCAGCGAATATTATTACGGTGACGGATGCCAATGCTGATATCACGTTGTCGGTGTCGCCGGGGACGGTGTCGGAGACGGCGGCCGGTCAGCCGGTGACGGTGTCGGCGGAGTTCGCGGGGTCGTCATCGGTTTTGACGTCTGATACGGATGTGGCGGTGCAGATAGCCGGGGGTACGGCAACGTTGACGTCTGATTTCACTACGGGTCTGGCGAATGATCGGTTGACGGTTACGATCCCGGCGGGGGAGACGAGGGGGTCGAAGTCGTTTACGTTGACGGCGATCGACGACAGCACACAGGAGCCTAGCGGGGAGACGGTTACGTTCGCGGGGCATGGGACTACGCGGGTGGGCGGGCAGACGGTTACGGTTACGGGCGGTGAGTTGACGATTATGGATCCGGGTTCGGAGGTGGTGTTGTCTTTGACGGACACCGGGGCTTCTCCGGCGGTGTTGTCGGCGGTGGGGGAGGACGGCGGGGCGGAGATGGTGCGGGTGACGGCTACGGTGGGTACGGCCCCGTCGGGCAGTGATCTGGATGTGGCGGTGACGGTGGGCGCGTTGGGGAGCACGGCGGACGCGGGGGATGATTATACGCTTTCTGGGTCTTCGGTTACGGTGACCATCGCGGATGGGGCCACATCTGGGTCGGCGGATGTGACGGTTACGCCTGTTCCTGATACGGTTACGGAGGATCATGAGACGATCTGGTTCACGGGGACAGCAACAGGTTATGTGGTTGCGCCGGTTTCGTTGGAGATCACCGACGCCGACCGGACGGTCACGTTGGAGTTCGCTGTTTCGGGGTCTTATCCGTTGGAGTTTCGGGAGGGGCGTTATGGTAATGAGTGGAGGAGTATCACCGCCCATGTGGAGGGTGTGTCTTCTACGTATTCCGGTAGTATCGAGGGGCGGGTCCGGCCAGAGTCGGGTACGGCTGTGGTGGACGCTACCGGCCAGTCGAGCGGGGATCTCTACAATTGGCTCGAGTCTTCTAACACGGGTGATCACAAGCATGTCAGTATCGGTGCGGGTGCTACGTCGTCGGGGCCTGCTTGGTTCAATTCGCGTGTCCGGGCGGATGACGCGGCGGAGCCGGTGGAGGATTTGTTCTATACGTTGTCGGATTTGACTGATGGTTTCACGGTGGAGCGGGTGAGGGTGACGTTGGTGGATCCGTTGGACACGGCGGTGGTGTTGACGTTGGGGGGTACGGGGGGTACGGTGTCGGAGGGCGGGGACCTTTCGGGTCTGTCGGTTACGGCGGGGTTTCCGTCTGGTGTTACGTCGAATGCGTTGGGTTCTGATCTGGTGGTGACGTTGGGCGCTCCGGAGGCGGGTACGGCGGGGGCGGATGATTTTTCGTGGACGCCGCCCGATCCTGCGGATACGTTGACGATTCCAACGACGGCGACGGTGAGTCCGGACGCGGATGCGGTGTCGCCTGCGGGGGTGTCGATCACCGATGATTCGGTGGTGGAGAACCCGGAGACGCTGCAGCTGACCGGCAGCTACACGCTGGACGGTGAAACCCGGGAAACGTCGGCGGAGTTGACGATCGAGGACGACGACGCGAATGTGGTGTTGTCGGTGTCGCCGGGGACGGTGGCGGAGGGCGACACGGAGGAGGTGCGGGTTACGGCCCGGTTTGCGGGGTCGGCTACGGAGTTGACTTCGGATACGACGGTTACGGTTACCATCGCGGCGGGTACGGCGACGTTGACGACTGATTTCACTACGGACGCGACGGGCAGTCAGGTGTCGGTGGTGATCCCGGCGGGTTCTTTGTCGGGGTCGGCGACGTTCAATTTGACAGCGGAAACAGACAGCACCATGGAGGGGAACGAGACGGTTGCCTTGTCGGGGGCGGGGACGATCGGGTCGCAGACGTTGATGGTGACGGGCGCTGCGGTGAACATCGTCGATTCGGGGATCACGTTGGCGGTGGATGCGGATGCGGGTCCGTCGGGTGCGTCGGGTGTTCAGTCGTCGGTGGGTGAGGAGGGGGGCACCAAGATGGTGGAGGTTACGGTTACGTTGCCGACGGCGCCTTCGGGGAGCGCCGAGGTGGTGGGGTTGAATGTGGTGGGCGGCACGGCGGTGTTGGACGACGATTCGGAGTTCGGGGTGGGGGAGGACTTCCGGGTGACGTATCCGTCGCCGCAGTCGCCGGCGCCGCCGGCGGGTCATAGTTTGGCGGTTGAGGTTGCTGATGGTGCTACGACGGGGTCGGCGACGTTTACGGTGGTGTTGGACGACGACGATGTTGCGGAGGGTTCTGCGGCGGAGACGGTGGTGATCGAAGGCGCCGCTGTCACCTACGGCGGTGGTACGTATGAGGTGGTGTCGACCAGTTTTGGGATCACCGACGACGACGCGTCGCCCACCACTATTGGTTTGTCCTTGCTGGACAGCGAAGGGGAGGACTTGACAGAGGTCCGGGAGGACGGCGGCACGGTGCGGGTGAGGGTGAAGGCCGCCCTGGCGGGGGAAAAGGTGCTGCCCCGGTCGGTGACGGTTCCGCTCACGGTGGGCATGTCGGGCGGCGCCTTAGCGGTGCATGATTTCAAGCGGGTTTCGTCGCTGGCGGTGACGATTCCGCCTTATGAGGATGAAGGCACCGTTGAGTTCGATCTGGAACTGATCGACGATACGAGGCCGGAGGGCGCCGAGGAGCTGACGGTCCACGCCGGCACTCTGGGGGCCGGCTTGACCGGTTTGGGGTTCACCGCGGTGGAGTCCGATTCGTTGACCATCGTGGACAACGACATGATCCTGGGGTTGTTGGACGCCGAGGGAGAGCCGCTGACCAGGGTTCTGGAAGGGGCCAGCCCCCAGGTGCAGGTGCAGCTGTCATATCCAGGAATACACTGGAGCAGCCCCCGGTTCGTGCGGGTAACCGTCGAGGCCGGAACCGCCGCCGGCAGCGACTACCGCATCCCGGTTGCCCCCGGCGACGTGTTCTTCCCGCCCGGTCAGAACAGCGCAACCAAGACGATCGGGTTGAACACGGTCAACGACCGCTCGGTCGAGGGCGACGAAACGTTGCGGGTGTCCGCCGCGGCGGAGGGGTTCGACATCGCTCCGGTGGAGCTCATCATTCAGGACAACGAGATCCGGTTGTCGTTGAACCAGGCGTCGGTGCGGGAAGACGCAGGCCGGATCACCCGGACGGTTACCGCCGCAGCGAGTTCCGCACCCCCCGAGGATCTGGTGGTGAATGTTAGGGTCGCGGGGAGCGGTTACACCAGCCTGAGTCCGAGGTCGTTCTCGATCACTATTCCCGCCGGGGAGACGTCGGGGTCCAGATCGTTCTCCATGACCGTGACCGACGACTCCACCCCGGGCAATTCCAAGTCGGTGTCGGTTACGGGTTCCGCGTCTGGGTTCGACGTTTCGTCGGCTCGTTTGACCATCACCGACGACGGCGACACCGCCCCGCCGCCTCCCCCGCCCCCGGCCGGAGGCGGCGGCGGAGGGGGAGGCGGCGGAGGCGCTCCGCCCCCATCAGGCGGCGGCGGAGGGGGAGGTGGTGCTCCGCCCCCAGCAGGAGGAGGGGGAGGCGGGGGCGGCGGTGCTCCGCCTCCGGCCGGTGGAGGCGCGCAGCCCCCGGCTCAGCCGCCCGCTCCGGCGTGCGTGGGCCGGTTCTGCGACGACGACGGCAACGTCCACCAGGACAACATCGAACGGATCGCGGTGTGGCGGATCACTCTCGGCTGTGACGCCCAGGACGCCACCAAGTACTGCCCCGACGCGGAGATCACCCGCCGGCAGATGTCCGCCTTCTTGCATCGGGCCGTTTCGCAGCGGTGGACCATCGAAGCCCCCGAAGGGATCGAGCTGTCCGACGTCGGCGCGGATGAGTGGTTCCGCCCCTTCGCGGAGTGGGTCGTCTCCGTGGGAGCGTTCAGCGCCCCCGGAGGGGTGTTCGACCCGGGCGGGGTGGTTACCCGGGCGGATATGGCGATCATGATGATCGGCGCCTTCCCCCACCTCGACGCCGTCCCGACCGAAGCGAGCCGGTTCGGCGACGTAGAGGGCCTCTCCCCCGAAGTGTTGGCCGCCCTCGAGGGCATGTATCAGACGGGCGTAACCCGTGGATGCTCCGCCGAGCCGCTGAATTACTGCCCTGCCCAGCCGGTTACCCGGGCGCAGATGGCTTCGTTCTTCGTCCGGGCCGTCAACCTCGCCCCCGCCGACACCCAACCCGCCGCCGGCACCTGACCGCAGCTGCTTCTTTATCCGGCTCGGCCTCCCCAGCCAACCCAGGAGGCCGGGCCGGAACCGCCCCTGGAGTCTGTGTAGCCCTGCCTGGCGGCTTCTTCGGTGTGCTTGACTATTCGGGGGGGGGGGGGGTAGTATGTTGTTGTGATCGTTGTCCCCTCGCTCGGTGAGGGGCTGGCTTGATGGAGGAGGTGGCCTGATGATGCGGGGTCGGTCGTTGCTGCGGGGGGGGGGGGGGGCTGGTGTTGAGTCGGCGGCGTTGGTTGGGTTTGGGGTTGGCGGTTGGTTTGGTGTTGGGGGTGTTGCCGGTTGGTCCGCCGGGGGTGGTGGGTCAGTCGGCGACGATTACGTTGTCGTTCGATGACGGGGCGGGTACGCCGTCGGCGGTGACGGGGGTGTCGGAGGGGGGCGGCGCGCAGTCGGTGCGGGTGGTGGCGACGGCTTCGGCGGCGACGTCGGCGAATGTGGATGTGACGGTGTCGATCGCGGCTGGTACGGCGACTGCTACTACGGATTATGGGATTTCGGCGACGTCGGCGACGGTGCAGATCGCCAGCGGGCAGACGGTGGGGCGGGCGGCGGCGGCGTTGACGGTGACGCCGGTGGATGATTCGTCGGTGGAGGGGGATGAGACGATTGTGTTTTCTGCTACTACGACCGCGACTGGTTACGCGGCGATTTCTGATGTGAGTTTGAATATCGTGGATGATGATTTTTATTCGATTACGTTGTCGTTCGATGACGGGGAGAGCACGCCGTCGGCGTTGACGGGGGTGGCGGAGGGGGGCGGTGGTCAGTCGGTGCGGGTGGTGGCGACGGCTTCGGCGGCGACGTCGGCGGCGGTGACGGTGAATGTGACGGCGGCGGCGGGCACCGCGACCGCGGCGACGGATTATGCGATTTCGGCGACATCGGAGTCGGTGACGATTGCGAGCGGGGAGACGGTGGGGCGGGCGGCGGCGGCGTTGACGGTGACGCCGGTGGATGATTCGTCGGTGGAGGGGGATGAGACGATTGTGTTTTCGGCGACTACGACGGCGACTGGTTACGCGGCGATTGCTGATGTGAGTTTGAATATCGTGGATGATGACAATGTGATTACGTTGTCGTTTGTGGATGCGGCGGGTCAGCCTGTTGGGGGGTTGGGGGAGGACGACGGGGTTCAGAGGGTGCGGTTGGTTGCTTCGGTTCCGGCGGGGGTGCAGGTGCCTGCGGATGTGGATGTGTCGGTGACGGTGGATGATGCTCTTGAGACGGCGACGCCGGGGGCGGGCGGGGATTATACGGCTTCTGGGATTCCTTCTTCGTTGACGGTTTCTATCGCTTCGGGTGGAACGAGCGGGTCTTCGGGTGATATGGTGTTTACTGCTTTGTCTGATCGGGTGTTCGAGGATCATGAGATCGTGAGGAGGTTTACGGGTACGGCTTCGGGGTATACGGTCGAGGGCGCTGATTTGTTGATTTTGGATGCGGATCGTACGATTGTTGTTAGGATGGATAATCTGAGAAGGCCTACGACCCATATTTGGTTTACTCGTGATGACGGTACTTTCGTTTTACGGGAAACTGGTGATCCTACAGGTCCTTGGAACGGTCCGCAATTTTGTTCTTGTCATGACGGCCCTATCCCGTGGTTTACTTTCACGGTGGATGGGGTTACTTCTTCGACCTACAGTGAGAACCTGACCTTGGTCTTCAATGCTTTCGACGGGACTGCCAAAATTAATAATCTCCCTTCAAACCTCCCTGGACAGCCCGATGTAACAAGTTTGGGTATCAGAGAAAATAACCGTGACAGCCAGAATCATAGGGCGACGTTGAATGCGGGCAGCTTATTTGTCCGGCTTCGTCCGAGCGGTGCTCAGAATGAAATCGACAGCTACTACGATTATGTCGCGGAGCCTGATGAGACTTTCACGATTGGGGTTGAGCCGATAGATGGTTTTGAGATTGTCAATGTTGATGGTGTGGTAATCGATGATGATGTACAGGTCCATATGGCTGTTCAAGGTACTCCGACGGTGGCGGAGGGTTCGTCGAGGGATTTGGTTATTGGTGCAGGTATGAACGCTAACCATACTGATCTTGAAAATATCCTGTCATACTGGAACCCTGAGCGTCGGAAGAATAATCAACGTTCCGATATAACGTCTGATACGGTGGTGTCGTTGTCGGTGGCGGAGGGGCCGGGGTTGTTGAGCGCCGACGATTTTTCTTCTTTCGATTGGAAGAGGAGGTCGATTACTATTCCGGCGGGTGCTGCGAATGATGGCGGTTGGGAGACAACGTTGGAGAATCTGTCGGTTGCGGATAATACGGTGGTGGAGGGCCCAAAGAAGCTGCGGATCGTGGGTGCGCCGGCGTTGGCGGCTGCCAAGCCGGATGGGTCGCCTACTGATCAGGTGGTTACTTTCAACAACGTGCAGTTGGATGTTTTGACTGTGACGGATGATGATGCTGATATCACGTTGTCGGTGTCGCCGGGGGTAGTGTTGGAGAAGGCGGGCGGTCAGACGGTGACGGTGGTGGCGGAGTTCGCGGGGTCGTCGTCGGAATTGACTTCGCATACGGATGTGGAGGTGCAGATAGCCGGGGGTACGGCAACGTTGACGACTGATTTCACTACGGATGTCACGAATGACCGGTTGACGGTTCGGATTCCGGCGGGTCTGACGAGCTGGTCGAAGTCGTTCACGTTGACGGCGTCTGACGACGGTGTGACGGAGGCCGGCGGGGAGACGGTTACGTTCGCGGGGCATGGGACCACGCGGGTGGGCGGGCAGACGGTTACGGTTACCCCCGGTGAGTTGACGATTATGGATCCGGGTTCGGAGGTGGTGTTGTCTTTGACGGACACGCAGGCTACGCCGGAGGCGTTGTCGGCGGTGGGCGAGGACGGCGGGGCGGAGACGGTGCGGATAACGGCTGCGGTGGGTACGGCCCCGGCGAGCGATCTGGATGTGGCGGTGACGGTGGGCGCGTTGGGGAGCACGGCGGACGCGGGGGTTGATTACACGGTTGATGAGTCTTCGGTTACGGTGACCATCCAGGGTGGGCAAACGACTGGGTCGGCGGATGTGACGGTTACGCCTGTTCCGGATGCGGTTACGGAGGATCAGGAGACGATCCGGTTCGCGGGAACGGCAACAGGGTATGTGGTTGCGCCGGTTTCGTTGGAGATCACCGACGCGGATCGGTCGATTATGTTGGAGCTGGGGTTCAATCCGCGGGATTATCCGTCGGTGCTGTTTCCGGAGTACTCGGGGGACGGCGGTGCTCAATGGAGGAGTGTTACCGCCCGCGTGGAGGGTGTGTCTTCTACTTATTCCGGCAATATCAGGGGGCGGGTCATAACAGAGTCCGGTACAGGTGCGGCGGGGGCGTCGGTGTCTTCTACGGGTCCTGGTTCGGGGGATATCTATAATTGGCTTACCCATTCGACCACGAGTCATCATAGGTATGTTGATATCGGTGCGGGTAATACGTCGTCGGGGCCTGCTTGGTTCACGTTGCATGTCCCGGCGGACGACGCAGCGGAGCAGACGGAGTATTTCGATTTTACGTTGACGGGTTTGACTGATGGTTTCACGGTAGTGCCGGTCAAGGGGGCGGTGGTGGATCTGGTGGACACGGCGGTGGTGTTGTCGCCGGGGGGTACGGTGACCGAAGGCGGGACGGGTTCGGGTCTGTCGGTTACGGCGGGGTTTCCGTCTGGGGTTACGTCGAGCACGATTGGTTCTGGCCTGGTGGTTACTTTGGGCGCTCCGGAGGCGGGTACGGCGGGGTCGGATGATTTTTTGTGGACGCCGCCTGATCCTGCGGATACGGTGACGATCGCGATGGGGCAGACGGAGAGTCCAGCCGGGGATGCGGTGGCGCTGGCGGGGTTGTCTATCACCGATGATTCGGTGGTGGAAGACCCGGAGACGCTGCAGCTGACCGGGTCTTACATGCTGGACGGCGAAACCCGGGAGGCGGAGGGGACGTTGACGGTGTTGGACAATGACACGGAGGTGGTGTTGTCGGTGTCGCCGGGAACGGTGGTGGAGGGCAGCACGGAGGAGGTGCGGGTTACGGCCCGCTTTGCGGGGTCGTCTTCGGTGTTGACGTCGGATACGACGGTTACGGTTACCATCGCGGCGGGTACGGCGACGTTGACGACTGATTTCACTACGGACGCGACGGGCAGTCAGGTGTCGGTGGTGATCCCGGCGGGTTCTTTGTCGGGGTCGGCGACGTTCAATTTGATGGCGGTTACAGACTCAGTTACGGAGTCGGCGGGGGAGACGGTTGCCTTGTCGGGGGCGGGGACGATCGGGTCGCAGACGTTGATGGTGACGGGCGCTGCGGTGAACATCGTTGATTCGGGTATTACGTTGGCGGTGGATGCGGATACGGGTACGACGGGTGATCAGTCGTCGGTGGGTGAGGACGCGGTGACCAAGACGGTGGAGGTGGAGGTTACGTTGCCGGCGGCGTCTTCTTCGGGCAACGGCGCTGTGACGGTTGGGTTGAATGTGGTGGGCGGCACGGCGGTGTTGGACGACAACTCGGACGGGGATTCGGAGTTCGGGGTGGGGGAGGACTTCCGGGTGACGTATCCGTCGGGGCAGACCAACGTCTCGGTTGAGGTTGCTGAGGGTGACACGACGGGGACGGCGACGTTCGAGGTGGTGTTGAACGACGACAACGTTGCTGAGGGTTCTGCGGCGGAGACGGTGGTGATCGAAGGCGCGGCGGTCACCGTCAACACCACGTCGTATGAGGTGGTGTCAACCAGTTTCGGCATCACCGACTCCACCGACGACGCGTCGCCTACGACTATTGGTTTGACCCTGCTGGACGCAGACGGGGAGGACTTGACAGAGGTCCGGGAGGACGACGGTACGGTTCGGGTGCGGGTGAAGGCCGCCTTGGCGGGGGACAAGGTGCTGCCCCGGTCGGTGACGGTTCCGCTCACGGTGGGCATGTCGGGCGGCGCCTTAGCGGTGCATGATTTCAAGCGGGTTTCGTCGCTGGCGGTGACGATTCCGCCTCATGAGGATGAGGGAACCGTTGAGTTCGATCTGGAGCTGAACGACGATACGAGGCCGGAGGGCGCCGAGGAATTGACGGTCCACGCCGGCGCGCTGGGGGCTGCTCTGACCGGTTTGGGCTTCACGGCGGTGGAGTCCGATTCGTTGACCATCGTAGACAACGACATCATCCTGGGTTTGTTGGACGCCGACGGGGACCCGCTGACCAAGGTTCTGGAGGGCAGCAACCCCCAGGTGCAGGTGCAGCTGTCGTATCCAGGAATACACTGGTCGTCCCCTCGGTGGGTGCAGGTAACCGTGGGGGGCGGAACCGCCTCTGGAAGCGACTTCCGCATCGCGTCGGCCCCCGGCGCCGTGTTCTTTCCGATCCGTGTGAACAGCGCAACCAAGGCGTTCGGGTTGAACGCGGTCAACGACCGCGCGTTCGAGGGCGACGAAACGCTGCGGGTGTCCGCCGCGGCGGAGGGGTTCGACATCGCTCCGGTGGAGCTCGTCATTCAGGACAACGAGATCCGGTTGTCGTTGAACCAGGCGTCGGTGCGGGAGGACGCAGGCCGGATCACCCGGACGGTTACCGCTACGGCGAGTTCCGCACCCCCCGAGGATCTGGTGGTGAATGTTAGGGTCGCGGGGAGCGGTTACACCAGCCTGAGTCCGAGGTCGTTCTCGATCACTATTCCCGCCGGGGAGACGTCGGGGTCCAGATCGTTCTCCATGACCGTGACCGACGACTCCACCCCGGGCAATTCCAAGTCGGTGTCGGTTACGGGTTCCGCGTCGGGGTTCGACGTTTCGTCGGCTCGTTTGACCATCACCGACGACGGCGACGTCGCTGCCCCCCCGCCCCCATCCGGCGGCGGCGGCGGGGGAGGGGGCGGTGGTGCTCCGCCCCCATCAGGCGGCGGCGGGGGAGGCGGAGGAGGTGGCGGCGGCGGCGCTCCACCCCCAGCCGGCGGAGGAGGGGGAGGCGGTGGTGGCGCCCCGCCCCCGGCCGGTGGAGGCGCGCAGCCCCCGGCCCAGCCGCCCGCGCCGGTGTGCGTGGGCCGGTTCTGCGACGACGACGGCAACGTCCACCAGGACAACATCGAGCGCATCGCGGTGTGGCGGATCACTCTCGGCTGTGACGCCCAGGACGCCACCAAGTACTGCCCCAATGCGGAGATCACCCGCCGGCAGATGTCCGCCTTCTTGCACCGGGCCGTCTCGCAGCGGTGGACCATCGAAGCCCCCGAAGGAATCGTGCTCACCGACGTCGGCGCGGATGAGTGGTTCCGCCCCTTCGCGGAGTGGGTCGTCTCCGTGGGAGCGTTCAGCGCCCCCGGCGGGGTGTTCGACCCGGGCGGGGTGGTTACCCGGGCGGATATGGCGATCATGATGATCGGCGCGTTCCCCCACCTCGACGCCGTCCCCACCGAAGCGAGCCGGTTCGGCGACGTAGAGGGCCTCTCCCCCGAAGTGTTGGCCGCCCTCGAGGGCATGTATCAGACGGGCGTAACCCGTGGATGCTCCGCCGAGCCGCTGAATTACTGCCCTGCCCAGCCGGTTACCCGGGCGCAGATGGCGTCGTTCTTCGTCCGGGCCGTCAACCTCGCCCCCGCCGACACCCAACCCGCCGCCGGTACCTGACCGCAGCTGCTTCTTTATCCGGCCCGGCCTCCCCAGCCAACCCAGGAGGCCGGGCCGGAACCGCCCCCCGGGGGAACCTGCGCAGTCCGGTCCAGGGCCTCCCCCCTCCAATGCTTAGAGGGGGGTCTGGGAGGCTGCCCGCGCCGGCGCGGCGGCTTGTTTGGCGGCCCCTCGGTTGTGCTTGACTATTCGGGGGGGGGGGGGTAGTATCTTGTTGCTAGACTGGTTTGCAGTCCCCTTGAGGGGTCGTCTCGTGGAGGAGGTGGTCTGATGCTGGGTTGGTCGTTGCTGCGGGGGGGGGGGGCAGGTGTTGAGTCGGCGGCGTTGGTTGGGTTTGGGGTTGGCGGTTGGTTTGGTGTTGGGGGTGCTGCCGGTTGGTCCGCCGGGGGTGGTGGGTCAGTCGGCGACGATTACGTTGTCGTTCGACGACGGGGAGAGTACGCCGTCGGCGTTGACGGGGGTGGCGGAGGAGGGCGGCGGTCAGTCGGTGCGGGTGGTGGCGACGGCTTCGGCGGCTACGTCGGCGGCGGTTACGGTGAATGTGTCGATCGCGGCGGGTACGGCGACCGCGGCGACGGATTATGCGGTTTCGGCGGCGTCGGCGACGGTGACGATCGCCAACGGGGATACGGTGGGGTATTCGGCGGCGTTGACGGTGACGCCGGTGGATGATGCGTTGGTGGAGGGGGATGAGACGATTGTGTTTTCGGCGACTACGTCGGCGACGGGTTATTCGGCGATTGCTGATGTGAGTTTGAACATCGAGGATGCTGATGTGATTACGTTGTCGTTCGATGACGGGGCGGGCACGCCGTCGGCGGTGACGGGGGTGTCGGAGGAGGGCGGCGGTCAGTCGGTGCGGGTGGTGGCGACGGCTTCGGCGGCGACGTCGGCGGCGGTTACGGTGTCGGTGTCGATCGCGGCGGGTACGGCGACTGCGACGACGGATTATGCGGTTTCGGCTTCGTCGACGACGGTGACGATCGCCAACGGGGATACGGTGGGGCAGTCGTCGGCGTTGACGGTGACTCCGGCCTCCGACGCGTTGGTGGAGGGGGATGAGACGATTGTGTTTTCGGGGTCTACGACGGCGACGGGTTATGCGGCGATTGCTGATGTGAGTTTGATTATTGGGGATGATGACAATGTGATTACGTTGTCGTTCGATGACGGGGAGAGTACGCCGTCGGCTGTGACGGGGGTGTCGGAGGGGGGCGGCGGTCGGTCGGTGCGGGTGGTGGCGACGGCTTCGGCGGCGTCGTCGGCGGCGGTGACGGTGGATGTGTCGGCGGCGGCGGGTACGGCGACTGCGGCGACGGATTATGCGGTTTCGGCTTCGTCGGCGTCGGTGACGATCGCGGCGGGGGATACGGTGGGTTATTCGGAGGTGTTGATGGTGACGCCGGTGGATGACTTGTTGGTGGAGGGGGATGAGACGATTGTGTTTTCGGGGTCTACGACCGTGCCGGGTCATGCGGCGATTGCTGATGTGAGTTTGGTTATTGGGGATGATGACAATGTGATTACGTTGTCGTTTGTGGATGAGGCGGGTGAGCCTGTTGGGGGGTTGGGGGAGGACGACGGGGCGCAGGCGGTGCGGTTGGTTGCTTCGGTTCCGGCGGGGGTGCAGGTGCCGGCGGATGTGGATGTGTCGGTGACGGTGGATGATGCTCCTGAGACGGCGACGCCGGGGGCGGGCGGGGATTATACGGCTTCTGGGATTCCTGCTTCGCTGACGCTTTCTATCGCTTCGGGTGGGACAGTGAGCGGGTCTTCGGGTGATTTGGTGTTTACTGCTTTGTCGGATCGGGTGTTCGAGGATCACGAGATCGTGAGGAGGTTTACGGGTACGGCTTCGGGGTATACGGTCGAGGACGCTGATTTGCTGATCATGGACGCCGATCGTACGATTGTTTTTCATGTAGATGATGATCGTGGTAATATTATTAGGAGCGGGTCGTTGTACATGCGTGAGCGGGGCGATCCGGTTGGCACTAATGAATGTGACTGCAATCGGGTGGGCCCGAGGCCTGGGTTCACTGTCCGGATAGACGGGGTTACGTCTTCTACTTACAGTCAGAACTTGAGGATGCGTTTTGGCGGTATCAGCGGGACGGCGAAATACCCGTTCTATAATCCAGAGGGTCTGGGTGGATTTAATGATTTTTATTCCCTAGCAGACGAAAGCGGGAGGAGCAGGTGGTTGGAGTTGCCTGCGGGAAGTATTTACGCAATTAGCTGGTTCAATTCGGGCGAGAACTTTGATTCATGGAAGGATCATGTAGCGGAGCCGGATGAGATTGGTTACCTTGGGGCTCGTCCGTCGGGTGTTCATACTTTGGAGGGGTTTACGTTGGTCAATATTCCTTTGGTGATCATCGATGATGATGTTCAGTTCAATCCTTTGGGGAGGAGTGTTACGTCGGTGACGGAGGGTTCAACGACGGCGGCTGTCAATATCAGTGCGCGTATGCATGCTAATTCTTCTCAATTGACGTCTGATACGGAGCTGTCGCTGTCGGTGTTGAGGGAAGATGATCCTGAGGTAGGGGTAGCGGGTGTTGATGATTTCTCTTACTCGGGTTTGACTGACGGGACTGTGGCGGCGGGGCAGATACACACTGGATCTTCTCCGGGGGTGTTGTCTGGACTGGCGGTTGTGGATGATACGGTGGTGGAGGGCCCGGAGCAGGTGAAGATCATGAGCTCCCCGGCTTTGGCGGCGGCGAAGCCGAATGGGGATGAAACTGATCAGGAGGTTACCTTCGACAGGCTGGAGACGCACGTAACGATTGAGGATGATGATGCTGATATCAGTTTGTTGGTGTCGCCGGGGTCGGTGGTGGAGAAGGCAGGCGGTCAGACGGTGACGGTGGTGGCGGAGTTCGCGGGGTCGTCGTCGGTTTTGACGTCTGATACGGATGTGGAGGTGCAGATAGCCGGGGGTACGGCAACGTTGACGACTGATTTCACGGTTTCGGGTTTGGATGCCAACGATCGGTTGACGGTTACGATCCCGGCGGGCCGGACGTCGGGGTCGAAGACGTTTACGCTGACGGCGCTCGTCGACAGCGTGACGGAGTCCAGCGGGGAGACGGTTACGTTCGAGGGGCATGGAACCACGCGGGTGCGCGGGGCAGCCGTGACGGTTACGGGCGCCTCGCTGACGATCATGGATCCGGGTATGGAGGTGGTGTTGTCTTTGACGGACACGGGGATTTCTCCGGAGGCGTTGTCGGCGGTGGATGAGGACGGCGGAGCGAAGACGGTGCGGGTGACGGCTGCGGCGGGGGCGGCTGTGACGGGGAGTCAGACAATAACGGTTACGGTGGGCGCGGCGGGGAGTACAGCGGATGAGGGGGATGATTATACGGTTGATGCGTCTTCGGTTACGGTGACCATCGCGGATGGGGCTATGTCGGGGACGGCGGATGTGGTGATTACGCCTGTTTCGGATACGGTTACGGAGGATGATGAGACGATCCGTTTCACGGGGGAATTGGCGAGTTATGTGGTTGCGCCGGTTTCGTTGGGAATCACCGACGCCGACCGGACTATCACGTTGGAGTTCGCTGTTACGGCGCCGCATCCGTTGGAGTTTCGGGAGGGGCGTTATAGTGATGAGTGGAGGAAGGTTACCGCCCGTGTGGAGGGTGTGTCTTCTACTTATTCCGGCAGTATCAGGGGGCGGGTCAGGCCAGAGGCCGGTACGGCAACGGTGGTTTCCACCGGCCCGTCGACCAGCGGGGATCTCTACAATTCACTCGAGCATGCTACTGACACGAGTGAGCACAAGTATGTCGATATCGGTGCGGGTAATACGTCGGCGGGTGTTTGGTTCGTTTCGCGTGTCCTGGCGGATGACGCGGCGGAGCCGGTGGAGGATTTGTACTATACGTTGTCGGATTTGACTGATGGTTTTACGGTGGAGCGGGTGAGGGCGACATTGGTGGATCGGTTGGACACGGCGGTGGTGTTGACGCTGGGGGGTACGGGGGCTGCGGTGTCGGAGGACGGGGACCTTTCGGGTCTGTCGGTCACGGCCGGTTTTCCGTCTGGTGTTACTTCGAGCACGATTGGTTCTGATCTGGTGGTGACGTTGGACGCTCCGGAGGCGGGTACGGCGGGGGCGGATGATTTTTCGTGGACGCCGCCCGGGACTGCCGACACTTTGACGATCGAGGCGGGGCAGACGGCGAGTCCGGCGGTGTCGCCGGCGGGGGTGTCGATCACCGATGATTCGGTGGTGGAGAACCCGGAGACGCTGCAGCTGACCGGCAGCTACACGCTGGACGGCGAAACCCGGAAGACGGAGGCGACGTTGACTATCGAGGACGACGACGCGAATGTGGTGTTGTCGGTGTCGCCGGGGACGGTGGTGGAGGGCGACACGGAGGAGGTGCGGGTTACCGCCCGGTTCGCGGGGTCGGCTACAGAGTTGACGTCGGATACGACGGTTACGGTTACCATCGCGGCGGGTACGGCGACGTTGACGACTGATTTCACTACGGACGCGACGGGCAATCAGGTGTCGGTGGTGATCCCGGCCGGGTCTCTGTCGGGCTCCGCGACGTTCAACCTGACAGCGGAAACAGACAGCACCATGGAGGGGAAGGAGACGGTCACCTTGTCGGGGGCGGGGACGATCGGGTCGCAGACGTTGAGGGTTACGGGCGCTGCGGTGAACATCGTCGATTCGGGTATTACGTTGGCGGTGGATGCGGATGCGGATACGACGAATAATCAATCGTCGGTGGGGGAGGAGGGGGGCACCAAGATGGTGGAGGTTACGGTTACGTTGCCGACGGCGCCTTCGGGGAGCGCCGAGGTGGTGGGGTTGAATGTGGTGGGCGGCACGGCGGTGTTGGACGGGGATTCGGAGTTCGGGGTGGGGGAGGACTTCCGGGTGACGTATCCGTCGCCGCAGTCACCGCCGCCGCCGACGGGTCATAGTTTGGCGGTTGAGGTTGCTGATGGTGCTACGACGGGGTCGGCGACGTTTACGGTGGTGTTGAACGACGACGATGTTGCTGAGGGTTCTGCGGCGGAGACGGTGGTGATCGAAGGCGCCGCTGTCACCTACGGCGGTGGTACGTATGAGGTGGTGTCGACCAGTTTTGGGATCACCGACGACGACGCGTCGCCCACCACTATTGGTTTGTCCTTGCTGGACAGCGGCGGGGAGGACTTGACGGAGGCCGGCGAAGGCGGCGGTACGGTTCGGGTGCGGGTGAAGGCCGCCTTGGCGGGGGACAAGGTGCTGCCCCGGTCGGTGACGGTTCCGCTGGTGGTGGGTCAGTCGGGCGGAGCCGCGGCGGGGACGGATTTCAAGTCGGTCTCGTCGCTGGCGGTGACGATTCCGCCTCATGAGGATGAGGGAACCGTTGAGTTCGATCTGGAGCTGATAGACGATACGAGGTTGGAGGGCACCGAGGAATTGACGATCCACGGCGGCACTCTGGGGGTTGCTCTGACCGATTTGGGGTTCACCGCGGTCGAGTCCGATTCGTTGACCATCGTGGACAACGACATCATCCTGGGTTTGTTGGACGCTGACGGGGACCCGCTGACCAAGGTTCTGGAAGGCACCAGCCCCCAGGTGCGGGTGCAGGTGTCGTATTCAGGGACTTCTACGTCATCCTCTCCTCGGGTGGTGGAGATATCCGTTGAAGACGGCACCGCCGCGGCCGGGAGTGATTACACCGTTGCCCGGGTGGACCCGGTTCTCGTACCTCGGAACCGGAACAGCGACAGTTGGCCTATTCCGGGTTTGAGCTTGACCGACAACCGCGATTTTGATGGTGACAAGACGTTGCGGGTGTCCGCCTCGGCGGAGGGGTTCGACATCGCCCCGGTGGAGCTCATCATTCAGGACAACGAGATCCGGTTGTCGTTGAACCAGGCGTCGGTGCGGGAGGACGCAGGGCGGATCACCCGCACGGTCACCGCCCAGGCGGGTTCCGCACCCCCCGAGGACCTGGTTGTCAACATTGTGGTCGGTGGGGGCCGTTCGTCGGGGAATGGTTACACCCGTTTGAGTCCGGCCCGGTTCTCGGTCACGATCCCCGCCGGGGAGACGTCGGGATCCAGATCGTTCTCCATGACCGTGACCGACGACTCCACCCCCGGCAATTCCAAGACGGTGGCGGTTACGGGCTCCGCGTCGGGGTTCGACATTTCGGCGGCTCGTTTGACCATCACCGACGACGGCGACACCGCCGCACCCCCGTCCCCGCCCCCATCAGGCGGCGGCGGCGGAGGAGGCGGCGGCGGTGCTCCACCCCCATCAGGCGGAGGCGGCGGGGGCGGCGGTGCTCCACCCCCGGCCGGAGGCGGCGGAGGCGGCGGCGGAGGAGGGGGCGGTGGTGCTCCGCCCCCGGCCGGAGGAGGCGCCCAGCCCCCGGCCCAGCCGCCCGCACCGGCCTGCGTCGGCCGGTTCTGCGACGACGACGGCAACGTCCACCAAGACAACATCGAACGCATCGCCGTGTGGCAGATCACCCTCGGTTGCGACGCCCAAGACGCCACCAAATACTGCCCCGACGCCCAGATCACCCGCAGGCAGATGTCCGCCTTCCTGCATCGGGCCGTTTCCCAACGGTGGACCATCCAAGCCCCCGAAGGGATCGAACTCACCGACGTCGAAGCCGACGAATGGTTCCGCCCCTTCGCGGAATGGGTCGTCTCCGTCGGAGCCTTCAGCGCCCCCGAGGGCGTGTTCAACCCCGGCGGGGTGGTCACCCGGGCGGATATGGCGATCATGATGATCGGCGCGTTCCCCCACCTCGACGCCGTCCCCACCGAAGCGAGCCGGTTCGGCGACGTCGAGGGCCTCTCCCCCGAAGTGTTGGCCGCCCTCGAAGGGATGTACCAGACGGGCGTTACCCGAGGATGTTCCGCCGAACCCCTCAACTACTGCCCTGCCCAGCCGGTTACCCGGGCGCAGATGGCGTCGTTCTTCGTCCGAGCCGTCAACCTCGCCCCCGCCGACACCCAACCCACCGCCGGCACCTGACCGCAGCTGCTTCTTTATCCGGCCCGGCCTCCCCAGCCAACCCAGGAGGCCGGGCCGGAACCGCCCCCCGGACCTGCGCAACCCGGTCCCAGCCCCCCGGATCGAGGCGGCCGGGTCAGAAGCCTCCGGTGAAGCGGCGGGTGTGGATGTAGAGGCCGATAACGGGCAGATGAAATGCACGCCTGCATCCCTTCTGACCTGGGGTGATCACAATGAGATACTGTCTGATCAGAACTTGAGGTTCACCTGCCGGGTGAACGCCGCCGCTTCGGGGGTCTGGGATGTACAGGCCGGTGAACAGGCGCGGCCAGCGGCCCGCCCCGCGTGGATATGAATAATCGGGCTAGAGACCCCTAAAAATCCGATGCCCCCTCAAGAGGGACGAGCAGACAGAGCCGACCAGGTGATTTGGATGCGTTGGCCTCACGGCGAAACCCCCGGCAGAAAACCCGCTGACCAGCAACGACCTCTATCCCCCTCTGCCATCAGCTCGTCTTCTCGAACTGAACCAATCCGAGCAGCAAACTGAACCCAACCCGAGCAGCACCCCGATTTTCGCGTTCTCCGCCCCCCGCCCCGGCTTCGCCGGGTCTCCCGCCCCCGCCGCCGCCGATCCATTGTTTTCGGGCGCTGGGGGCGTGTTGGGGCCCTCTGCGCTCGATCCGCCTCGGCACAGCCAGGTTGGCCGCCTTGCCCTTGGAGTTTTGGCTCTGGGCGGAGCGGCCTCTGTATGACCGCAGCATCCGGATCGGCTGCGGTTTCTGTACCGCCCCAAGGTATCAGGGGGCTGTGACAACTTTCGGCAGCCGGATGGAAGATGATGAAATGAACGGAACCGGGCCTGAGCACACACACACTGTTTTTCGCGTTCTCTGCCCCCCGGCCCCGGCTTCGCCGGGTCTCCCGCCCCCGCCGCCTCCGATCCATTGTTTTCGGGCGCTGGGGGCGTGTTGGGGCCCTCTGCGCTCGATTCGCCTCGGCACAGCCAGGTTGGCCGCCTTGCCCTTGGAGTTTTGGCTCTGGGCGGGGCGGCCTCTGTATGACCGCAGCATCCGGATCGGCTGCGGTTTGTGTCCGCCTCAAGGTATCAGGGGGGTGTGACAACTTTCGGCAGCCGGATGGAAGGCGGGCTCCGCCGGCCCTGGTTGGAGGACGAGCGGATATGGGCTGACCAGGTTGTTCGGGTGCGTTGGCCCGGCGGCGAAATTCCTGGCAGGCAACCCCGCCGTCTGCCGGCAAACTTCTATCCTTCTCTGCCTATCCGCTCATCTTCTAAGCCTGATGGCCGACATCACGCCGCTAAGGACAGCAAAAGGGCTCGCGAGAGCAAGGCTGCCATCTGCCCTCTGGTGATGGGTTGGTCGGGGCAATAGCGGAGCGGGGCGGTTGCACACCCGTCACCGATACCCGCCGCTTTCAGGGCTTCTGCGGCTCGGACAACTCGGTCGGGTTGATCCGACATGTCGGCGAACAACCCTTGCACCCTTACGGAAGGAGTGATGAGGTCGAAGATGGAGGCGATCATTTCGGCTATTTCTGCTCTGGTTACTATCCCGTCCGGATTGAACTCACCGCCCGGCGGCCGCATTACTTCCCTCATTATTTGCTGCTCAACCGCCCACTCCATATAATGTTGGTAATTTTCTTCGTAGTCTACGCCTTCTATCTCGTTGGGCATTATCCAGCTTACTTCCCGCGGAAATGACTCCAAAATTGCCGCCGCCCTATACAGGAAGGCCGCCATCTGCTTTCGGGTGATAGTATCATCCGGGCAGAATCTGCCGCCGCCGCATTCTTGGGCTATCCTGTCGGAAACTATATGTTCTATATATGGTTCGTGTTCATGGCAGTCGTCATCCGAGAACTGTCCGGCAGGTTTCAAGCGGCCTTCGGAGTCCAAAAGCAGGTCGTGGAGCTCTACTGGGATGGCGCTGCTCAACTGATTGGGATGCAGATTCAGGAATATCAGGCCTGGGATTTGGCTGAGTTCGCGGGGGACAGCGCCGGTCAGCTGATTGCAGCCCAGATGCAACCAACCCAGATTGGTTAGTTTCGATAATTCTGGTGGTATACTGCCTGTCAACTCATTGTGGTACAGATTGAGGGTTCGTAGATTGGTCAGTTGTGAGAGTTGGGTCGGTATAGGTCCGGTCAATCTATTTCTATCCAGCCCCAGATCTTCAAGGTTGGTTAGTCGGGCGAGCTCGGCTGGTATGGGTCCGGTTAGCCGGTTGTCTCCCAGCCATAGAGCACTGAGGTTCGTAAGCTGAGAGAGTTGTTTGGGCAGCGGTCCGGTCAAATTGTTTCCCCCCAGTGCGATTGCTGATAGGTCGGTCATTCGGCCAAGTTGAGGTGGTATGGAGCCGGTCAGGTTGTTGTTGTACAGATAGAGAATACCCAGGTTGGTGAGTTGTGAGAGCTCTGGCGGTATAGAACCGACTAATTGATTGTCGCCTAGATCGAGGATTGACAGATTGGCGAGCTGGGACAGTTCTTTGGGTATAGGCCCGGTCAATCGGTTGCCTTGCAATATCAGCATTACTAAGTTGGTCATTTGAGATAGCTCGACGGGTATAGGTCCGCTCAGACGGTTGCCGGACATGTTAGAGGCTGTCAGCTTGGTTAGTTGGCCCAATTGGGCTGGGACAGGCCCCGATAGTTTGTTTGCGAACAGATGCATGGCGGTCAGATTGGTCAGGTTTCCGAACTCACTGGGGATAGGACCGGTCAGCTCATTCAGGCCTAGATTCATCGTATGCAGTTTGGTGAGGTTTCCGAGCTGAGGCGGGATGGGGCCGGTCAGGTCGTTCTTGCGAAGGTAAAGCAATTCCAGGTTGGTGAGCCGTCCGAGTTCGGCTGGGATAGCGCCCGAGTGGTTTCCGCGCAGGTGCAGCACTTCGAGGTGGGTCAGGTCTCCGATTTGGGGCGGGATGGGGCCGGCAACGTCGCTCACTCTGAGTTCGGAGACCCGTTGGTTCTTCATCTCAACGCCGATCCACGAGGTGATCGGTGCGTTGTCGCCTCTGCCCCATTGCCGCAGGTAATGGTCGGCCTCAAGGCCGGCGTTGTCAGGGTGGCGGGTCCAGACATTGCGGACGGCGACCAATGCCCGGCAGTCATCGACCAGCCCCTGAGGGGAGGGGTCGTCGACGAAGGTCCCGTCGTAGCAACCGAGAGCGCTGAGGTCGGGGATGGGGTTGCTCTGCGCACCGGCGGACAGCACCAAGGCGGCGGTCAGTCCGGCGGCGCCCAGGATCGGGGCAGCGGGACAGCGGATTTTCTTCATCGGTATTCCGGCGGTTGGGCCTGTAGGTCGAACTCCAAGTAAACCCTAACCCGATAAGAGGACGAGCGGACAGGGCTGACCAGGTTGTTGGATGCGTCGGCCTCACGGTGAAACCCCGGCAGACAACCCGCCGGCCCGGCAACGACATCTATCCCCCTCTGCCTGTCAGCTCGTCTTCTCGACTCAAACCGAAACCAAGCCGGGGGGGGGGGGAGCGCATTCGTTTTTCGCGTTCTCCGCCCCCCGCCCCGGCTTCGCCGGGTTTCCCGCCGCCGCCGCCGAACCACCGTCTTCGGACACCGAGGACGCGTTGCCGCCCCCTGCGCCCGATCCGCCTCGGCACAGCCAGGTCGGCCGCCCCGCCCTTGGAGCCTCGGCTCTGGGTAGAACGGCCTCTGTATGACCGCAGCATCCGGATCGGCTGCGGTTTCTGTACCGTCCCAAGGTACCAGGGGGGTGTGACAGATTTCGGCAGCCGGCTGGAAGGCGGCGCCGCCGGCCCTGGTCAGAGGACGAGCGGCAGGAACCGACCAGGTTGTTCGGGTGCGTTGCCCGGCGGCGAAACCCCCGGCGGGCAACCCGCCGTCTGCCGACAACTTCTATCCCTCTGCCTGTCTGCTCGTCTTCTGATCCTGATCGTTCACGAGAGGGGGGGGGGGCGGGCAGATGAAGTGAATTATCGGGGTTGAAGAATTGAGCGGCAACACTCGGCTATCATTACCGGCTGTGATTGCCTTGCCCTCCCCCGACTGGACATACCAGCCTCGTTCCGCCTGTGACCTTCCCGACGTGATGGAAGCGCCGGACAGGCGGGGGCCGTTCGTGGTGCCCATCTCACAGTTCGTTGTGGACTGGAACTGGTGTGACCGCCCTGCCCGCCTTATTCACGATCCGCCTGTGTACGAAGGCAGCGACCCTCTGCTGCTGCCTTCGATCGCGGCTGTCGTGCATGCTCTGGCTGACCGTGACAGCATCCGTCTGCCCGACTGGGTTCTCGAATATCGGGCTCCTGAAGATGTGATTCTGTTCGGCGGTCATCTGGACACCCCTCTGGGCGGCTGGGTCAGACAACATGCGCCGTCAGCTTGCGCCTACCATCGGGTATGGTTCGATGCTTCTCTACTGGACAAAGGAACCGACCGGCAATGGCGCGGGCGCTGAACAATATCGAGTTACGCGATCTACTCGCTGAAGTGGATCAAGAACTTGCAGGCTGCGCTGATTCTATATCTATAGTCGCGGCCGGCGGGGCAGCTATAGCACTTCAATGGCGGCAACGTTCAACTTACGATGTTGATATAGTTGAGATGAATGCGATGTTGATATAGTTGAGATGAATGAAATGAAGGCGCGTCAGGCGGTTTCGGCGGCGAAGTGGCAGGCGGCGGACTGGCCCGGCCCCACTGCGGTCAGGAAAGCGGTTTGGCTGCGGCACTGTTCCCGCCCCTTGGACAGGAAACACCGGGGGTGGAAGGCGCACCCGGAGGGGCGGGCCGCCAGGGTGGGGGGGCTTCCGGGGATGGGCGCCAGCTGTTCGAGGTCTCCGTCCAGGCGGGGGAGGCTGGTGAACAGACCGATCGTGTAGGGGTGGCGGGGGCGGTGGAAGATGTCATCGACCGTTCCGGTTTCCACGATCCGGCCGGCGTACATGACCGCCACCCGGTCGGCGGTTTCGGCGATCACCCCCAGATCGTGGGTCACCAGGATCATCGAAGCCTCCGCCGCCCGGCATCCGGCCGCCAGCACCTCCAGCACCTGGGCTTGGATGGTGACGTCCAGGGCGGTGGTCGGTTCGTCGGCGATCAGGACCGAAGGGCGGTTGGCGACGGCGGCGGCGATCACCGCCCGCTGGCGCATGCCCCCCGACAGCTCGTGGGGGAACTGGCTGTAGCGCCGGCGCGGTTCGGGGATGCCCACCAGGTCGAGCAGCTCCACCGCCCGCTTCTTGGCTTCGGCCCGGCCGGCGCCGTGGATGGTCAGCGCCTCCCTTATCTGATGCCCCACCCGCATCACCGGGTTGAGCGAGGTCATCGGGTCCTGGAAGACCATGGCGATCTCCCTTCCCCGCACCCCTTCCAGCTCCTTGTCCGACAGCTCCAGCAGGTCCCTTCCCCGGTAGACGACCTCCCCGGCGGTGATTTCGGCGTTGCCGGGCAGCAGCCCCGCCAGCGAGGAGACGGTTACCGTCTTGCCCGAGCCGGATTCGCCCACCAGCCCCAGGATGTCCCCCGGATAGAGGGAGAAGGCCGCGTCCTCGACCGCGGAGAGAACGCCGGCCGGGGTGCGGAAGGAGACCGAGAGGCCGCGCACCTCCAGCAGGGGGGCGGCTTCCTCCGGGCCGGGGCGGCCGGGCGGGTCGAGGCCGGCGGCGGAGTTCCTGGACAACGCCGGGCCGCGCTCAGGCGCCTTCGGCCAGGTCGGAGAGGAGGGCGCAGGCTTCTCTTTCCAGCACGCCGGCCGCCTCGGCGGTGAAGGCGGTGGCCCACTCCGGCTCATAGCCGCCCCGGGCGAACTCCTCGGCGGTGGGGACGTAGCCGGTTGCGCCGTTGGTGTAGCCCGCCATGTGGGTGAACTCGAAGGGCGACGCCTCCCTGACCCGCACCCCCGTCTCGGCGAAGGGTTCGCCCGGGAAACCCACCAGCGCCGCGTCTCCGATCCGGATGCCGTGCAGGGCGGCGGGCAGAGACGTCCGGCCCCGGCTCATTTTGGCCCAGGCGGCGCTGATCAGGGCCCGGCGCGCCCGGTAGCGGGCCTCGAGCACCTCCGCTTCGCCCGCTCCCGAGGCGCGCAGCTCCAAGAACCGCCGGGACAGGGCGGCGGCTTCGGCCTCCGCCTGCTCGGGGGGCGCCGTTTCCCGCAGCGGCATCTCGATGGGGCGTTCTATGACCTTCACCGGCGGTTCCTGCTCCGCCAAGGGCTCGTCGGCCCAGATCCCCAGGGGGGCGCCCGACTCGACGATGCGGTCGAAGCGGCGGCGGACGGGGAGGGTGCGCAGGCGGGTGAACACCTTGGACGCCTCCGCCCCCAGCCGGGTGCCCATCCGCTCGGCGGCGGCGGTGTTCCCGGTGAGCGCCTCGACGGTCATGATGTCCCCGGCGCAGCCCTGCAGATACAGGCAGGAGGCGCCGGTGAGCTGTTCCACCACCCGCTTGGCGACCCCCGGAAAGTCGGGGCTGATCAGCCGGTTCTGATAGGCGAGGACGATGGGGTGGGCGGCGTAGCAGACCAGGGCGGCCAGCGGGCGCTCGTCGAGGTCGTCGAAGCGGACCACCATCACCGCCGGGTCGCTGAAGCCGTCCGGGTTCTGCCCCACCACCATCCTCCCGCCGGGGGCCCGCAGCCTCCGGTTGACGGCGATGCGGCTCTCGCCCCAGCCCGCCGCCGTCCGGGCGGGGCGGAGGGCGGCCTTGGCCTGATGGACGGCGCCCAGCGTCTGCGACCAGACCGTTTCCCGGTAGCCGGGGGCCAGCTCGCTGCCTGCCCGCCCCGACCGGTCGCCCAGGAAGTTCGACCACACCGGCCCGGCGTGGGTGTGGGTGAAGGAGACCCGGACGTTGGCCGGGTCGATGCCCAGCACGGCGGCGGCGTCGGCCCGGATGCGGTCGGAGTCCTCGACGGTCACCACCATCAGGTCGTAATCGAGGACGGCGAAGCTCTCGGTTTCCCCCTCCACCACCAGAGCGGTCACCCACAGGTCGAGATGGACCCCCTCGGCCCGGTCGTGGGTCTGCGCCCCCCATCCGGCGTGCTCGATGCCGATCGGCGGGGTTATGTTCCCGCGGCCCGCCCCTGCCCTCATGGAAGCTCCTCCGGTCGTCCGGCGGCAAGAGTACCGGTGCAGAAGCCGCTCACCCCGGCGGCCAATCGAGCTTCTTGGCGGTCAAGCCCCCGTCCACCTTGAGCGTCTCGCCGGTGATGAACCCGGCCTTGGGGGAGAGCAGGAAGCAGACCGCCGCCGTAACTTCGGAGGGGTCGGCGAAACGCTGTTGGGCGTGGAGGGCGTCGGCGTCGGGTTTGGACAGGCGGCCGCTCTCGACCGCCTCGCGCGAGAAGGGGGTGTCGATGTATCCGGGCGCCACCGCGTTGACCCGGACGCCCAGGTGGGCCCATTCGGCGGCCAGGGTGCGGGTCAGGGAGCTGACCCCCGCCTTGGAAGCGGCGTAGGGGGCGCGGAGCGGCCATCCGAAGAACTCGGCCACCGAGGAGAAGTTGACGACGGCGCCGCCCCCGCCGGGGATCATGAGCCGGGCGGCCGCCTGGCACCAGTAGAAGGTGCCCGACAGGTTGACGGCCAGCACCTGCTGCCAGACCGCCGGGTCGAACTCGGCGCTGGGCGCGGCCCGCTGGATGCCGGCGCAGTTGACCAGGGCCCGCACCGGCGGCCCCCACTCTTCGATCCGGCGGGCGGCGGCGGCCACCGAATCGGGGTCCGCCGCGTCGCAGACCGCCTCCAGCACCCGGTCCGCTCCGTATTCCTCGGTGAGGGCGGCGGCGTGGCCGGGATGCAGATCCACCGCCGCCACCCGGTAGGGCGGGTCTTCGGCGAGCAGGGCTTCCACCACCGCCGAGCCGATGCCGCCCGCCGAGCCGGTGACGATGGCCGCCCCCGCCGGCGCGCCTGCGGCCACGGCGGCCTATTCCTGCGGGCCCCCGCCCCCGGAGGGCGCCGTCCAGCGCGCCTCGGAGCCGGGCGGGGCGTAGAACCAGAGCACGGTGAGGCCGTCCGGCCCCGAATGGGTCTGGTGCGGGACGTTGGAAGGGGCGATGAGCACCGTTCCCTTCTCCAAGGGATGTTCGTCGCCGTCGATGTCCACCCGCCCCCCGCCGGACATCACCACCGTTACCTCCTCCGCCTCGTGGGCGTGGGTTGCGGTGGAGAAGTTGGGCGGCAGGCACGACGTTCCCATCACCAGCTTGGAGGAGTTGCCCCGGGCCGGCGAGGCCTTCACCGCCACCGCCCGCCCCTCCACCAGGTTCCCGTCCCCGGCGCCTCCTTCGGCCAGGGCCCGCTGGATCTCCTCGGCCAGGTCCGCCGCCGTCCAATGGGGGGCTTCGGCCATTTCATCACCTCTGTGATCGCTTGGGTTCGTTCCGGCGCCAGGTTACCCCCGATGCCCGCCCGGAGTTGTCAGGAGAGGCGGAGGATGATGATTCCGGCGACGGTGATCAGGTTGATGCGGATGGAGTCGCGGATGGCGTTCCATTTCTCGGACTGCCAGCTGACGTACCACTCGGCCCCGACGACCTGGATGATCAGGAACCACACGGCCAAGGCCGCCAGGAAGGCGAGGTAGCCGAACAGCTTGGCCGATTCCCAGGCCTCGGCCGCGGCGGTGAGGTTGACGGCCAGGAAGATGCTGCCCGCCAGGCCCAGCGCGGCTACGGCCAGCTCGCACACCAGGATGGCTGCGAAGGCCGCCCGGTGCAGGGCCGGCGACCGCACTTCCCGCCATCGGACGCCGCGGTCCCGGTTGGTGGTGTCCATCGTCATGATGTGGCGGACGAAGTCGAGGTTCGCTCCGGGGGCGGTGAGGTTGTTGAGGGCTGCGACGGCCGCAGTGACCGCGGTTCCCAGCAGCAGGACGAGGGGTATCAGCCGGAAGGCGGCCTCGGCGGCGGGAAGGGCCGATTCCATGGTTCCCTCAAGGCTCTTCGGGAAGGCGGCGGGCCATGAGCTTTTGGGTCACGCCGCCGATGGTGGCCTCGAAGGCCGCCAGGCTGATCTCCGCCAGGCGGGGGGAGCAGTCGGCGGCGGCGAAGTTCTGGCGCTCGGCCAGGCGCGCCCAGTGCGGGGCGAGCCGGTTGGGGCCGGTTACGCCCCCCTTGCCCAGGTCGGAGGCAACGTAGCGGATGTTGGTTACGCCCGAGTTGATGATGCGGATCGTGCACATCTCGCACGGCTCGAGCGAGGTGACCAGGGTGTGTCCGCGCAGGTCGGCCTGCGGGGCGTGTTCGTTCTCATACCTGGTCAGCAGGGTCATCTCGGCGTGGAGGTCGCTGCGGAACCGGGGGAAGAACATCCGGTTTCGTTCCCTCAGCACCACCCGGCCGTCCGGATCGGCGATCAGCGCCCCGATGGAGGCGTTCCCCTCCAGCCCGGTCTCGACCGCGTCCGCCACCGTGAGGCGGGAGTGATGGTCGTCCGGCCGCTCGTCGGGCAACGCTTCTGCCTCGTTGAGCAGGCCCAGAAGAGCGTTCCGCACCTCGGCGGGTACCGCTTCGGCTCCGTCCATCGCATCCTCCCGAGTCCAGGTCCGCCCGTCGATTCAGGAACGGCTGTCGGCAAGGCTAGCTAGTTGCTCAGCAGGCCCGAGAGCGCCCCTGGCCTGCCCGGGTTTCCGAAAGATTCGAATATCTTTCTCGAGAATAGGCCGATTTCGGCCTTTATTGCCGAAAGATTGTAGAATCTTTCGGAGGCCGCTGCATGAAGCCCTGTGCGCAGGTACCGTCTGGGCTTCGACCAGGCCAACACACCCAAAAACAACCTGACCAGCCTTACCGCCCGCCCTCTCGAACCCAAACCAAACCGAAAACCCAAGCCCGAAGCCAGCACACCGTTTTTCGCGTTCTCCGACCCCCGCCCCGGCTTCGCCGGGCCCCGCCCCCGCCGCCGCCAAACCATCGTTTTCGGACGCCGGGGGCGCGTTGCGGCCCCCTGCGCCCGATCCGCCTCGGCACAGCCAGGTCGGCCGCCTCTCCCTTGGAGCCTCGGCCCTGGGCGGAGCGGCCTCTGTATGACCGCAGCATCCGGATCGGCCGCGGTTTCTGTACCGAAACAAGGTATCAGGGGGGTATGACACAAATCGGCAACCGGACGGAAGGCGGGCTCCGCCGGCCCCGGTTATCCATCTCAGAGACGCGCGGATGAGCGTCGACCAGGGTGTTCAGGTCCGCCGGGCGGCCAAAGAACCCCTGGCAGGCACCCCGCCGGCCGCCGGCGGCTTCTACCCTCCGCCCGCCTGTCCGCGCTTCTGCTCATAGCCGAAAGATTGTACAATCTTTCCGAAAAATATGCCTTTCTGGGCTTTATTACAGAAAGATTGTCATATCTTTCGCGGGCGCCGAACGATTGTTCTACCGCCGCGGTGGTCGTACAGGCGAGCAACAGGGAGGCGCGGACGGCGGGGAACCCTCGATCTGGCGGTGGTGAACGGGATGGTGGTGCTGGGGAGCGGACGCCATCGGGTGGAGTGGGGGTCAAGGACGGCAAGGCGGCGGCGCCGGCGCCCGAGGAGATGCTTCCCGCCGCTGGCGGAGGCGGGCCTCGAGGGCTCGGGTCTGCGGTGAAAGATATTACAATCTTTTCCCAATAAAGGCATTTTCGGCCTTTATTTCGGAAAGATATTAATATCTTTCCAGCGGGCGGGCCGGGGGGTTGCCGGCAGGGTAGTAGCGCCGGGCTCTGGTTTGCCCTTTAGCGCGGGCGAGGCCGGCCCTTACAAGATCGTTCAGCAGATCTCGGACCACTCCCGTTTGTTCGCCCAACAGCTGGCCGCCTTCCACGGTGGAGATGCTTCCACGGCGGACGATCTCGTCGAGAAGGGTCTGCCGCCGGCGGCTGCGGGCCTGGATGCCGGCGGCGCCGGTTCGCATCACGACCTCGTCGGAGAGCACGTAGCGGGCGCCGCCCCGAACGCCCACCCGTTTGAGCATGCCCTTCGCGGCGGCGCCTGCCAGGATTTCGCTTGCGTCGTTGCCGGGCATCAGCTCCCGCAGGCGCCTGGGGGTGACCGATCCCTCCGTGCGGGCGGTCACCAGCGCCCGGCGCTCCTCGACGGTCATGGGGTGGTCGGCAAAGAGCTGGAGCCAGATCTGGTCCTCCACGCCGACCAGGGCGCGGTTGCGAAGCGTGACGGTCACGGAGGAAGGGGTGGGATCGAAATAGGGGGGCTCCAGAAGCCTGGCCTCCATCTCTCGGAACATGAGTTCCACCCCGTCCCCGTATTCCTCCACGAGACCCATGGTTTTCAGCACGCCCATGATCCGGGGGTTGCGGCTGTAGTGCTCGGTCCGGATGTTGTCCACCGTTATGTGGGCGGGCAGCGGCCCCGGACTGGTTATCTCCACGCGGTCGTCCCAGACCGTGATGTCGATGGTGGCGCCCGCCAGGCTGTAGTCCCGGTGGGCGAGCGCGTTGGTTACGGCCTCTCGGAGCACTTCCTGCGGGTACTCCGGGATGGTTTCCCGCCTCACGCCGATCACGGCTTCGAACTGCATGGTGTGATGGGCGATCATCTGCAGGCACTTGTCCACGACGAGGGGCAGGGGGCCTTTGATCTCCGCCCGTTCGCTGGTCGGCCCGGGACCGGGGCCGACCCCGGTGCGGCGCACGAACTGCACTCTGGCGGCGGATGTGTAGGCGGTGGGGTCTTTGGCGAACAGGACGGCCCCCGCCGTCAACACCTGCACATCCGCCGCTCCTGCGGACGGTTCTGCGACCCCGAGGTCGACGAGGGCCCGCGCCAGGCTCGACCGCTTTGCGGCCTTTCTGCCGTCGGCCTTCAGCGCCCGGTTCACGACGCCCAGGTCGAAGTCCCCCGGGTCGAAGTATTCGAGGTGTTCCTCCTCGCCGGGGTGCTCGGAGCGGGCCGCGACGAACCGTCCGAAGGCGTCGCCCCGCAGCGGCTGCGAATCGCCCCCGACGCGCCGCAGGAGCCTGCCGTCGGGGGTGGTGACGATCCGTTTCCGGACCTCGGGCACCGAGGTGATGGTCAGCTCCACGCCTTCGACGCGGACCGATCCGACCTGAACCTCGACATCGCATTCGGCCGCGAATCGGTGGATGCGGTCCTGGGTTCTCTGGCTGAGGGGGCACCCGACGATGGTGCGGTCGTCGTCCACGCCGTGGATGATCAGCCCTCCGTCTGTCATCGCCATCGCCGGGATGGCGTCGAGCATCCCCCTGGACACCCCACGCTTGAAATCCAGTTCGGCGTGCTCGCGCCGGCCGAACCGCTCCCAGAACTCGTCGGCGGTCATCTCGTCGGGGATGTCGGTGATGGATGTCATGTCTTCCTCGGGAAAGATATTACAATCTTTCCGGAGAATACGCCTGTTTGGGCCTTTATTGCCGAAAGATTGTAATATCTTTCGCGGGCCGAACAATTGTTCGGCTGTAAGCCCCGGCTTCGCCGGGTGCGCCTCCGGCCGTCCTGGGTTAGGCTTGGCGGCGGTCGTACAGGCGAAGCAACAGGGAGGCGCGGATGGCGGGGGCACCCCTCGATCTGGCGGTGGTGAACGGGACGGTGGTGCTGGGGAGCGGGCGCCATCGGGTGGGGGTGGGGGTCAAGGACGGCAAGGTGGCGGTGCTGGCGCCCGAGGAGATGCTTCCCGCCGCCGCCCGCACCATCGACGCCAAGGGCAACTACGTGCTGCCGGGGGTGGTGGACTCCGAGGCGCACCCCGGCTGCTACGTGCCCTTCGACTACGACATGAAGACCGAGTCGAGGGCGGCCGCCGCCGCCGGCATCACCACCTGGGGGATCCAGGCGCCCACCACCCGGCTCGGCACCAAACCCTTCAAGGAGGTCGTCGCCAAGGCGGATGTGGTGTCGTTCAACGAGTCGTTCCCCTCGGGGCGGGATGTGATAAACGAGCACAGCCACGTCGACGCCTACCTGACCTACATGCTCGAAACCGACGAGCACGCCCGCGAGATACCCCAGTACGCCGAGGAGCACGGGGTCACCTCCTTCAAGCTCTACCTGCAGACCCGCTCCATGAAGGGCATGTCCGACGACGACGACACCAACTGGCCGTCCCGCCGCGCCGGACTCGGCACCGGCATCGACGACGGCACCGTGTTCCTGGTCATGGAGGAGACCGCCCACCTCGGCTATCCGGGGATCGTCCACATCCACCCGGAGAACTGGGAGATCGGGCGGATATTCGAAGAGCGGCTGCGGGCCGGCGGGCGCACCGACTTCGGGGCGTGGACGGACCGCTCGCCCGACCTCATGGAGGCGCACCATATCCGCTCCTACGCCTACCTGGCCATGCAGACCCCCGGACGCGTGCCCCTCTACCTGCAGCACTGCACCACCCGGCTCTCCTTCGAGGAAGTGGCCAAGGCCCGCGCCGAGGGGCTGGAGCTCTACGCCCAGACCGGTCCGCCCTGGCTGTGGGCCGAACCCGAATACGGCTGGCGCATCAACGTCCCCCTCCGCCGCCGCGACAACATCGAGGCGCTGTGGGTGGCCCTCGCCGAGGGGATCGTGGACGTGGTCGGCTCCGACCACGTGGTCGGGTGGGAGCCGGCCTCCTACGAGCAGATGTACAACCCGGTCATCTGGGACTGCCGCACCGGATTCTCCCGGGTGGAGCTGTTCCTGCCGGTGTTGCTCTCCGAGGGCGTCAACAAGGGGCGCATCAGCCTGGAGCGGGCGGTGCAGGTCAGCAGCGAGAACCCGGCCAAGACCTCCGGGCTGTGGGGCAGGAAAGGGTCGCTGCTGCCGGGGTTCGACGCCGACTTCGTGATCATCGACCTGGGGCGGGAGGTGAAGGTCGGCAAGGAGCACATCAACACCCGCTCCGGCTGGTCGATCATGGAAGGCCACACCTTCACCGGCTGGCCGGTCATGACCATCCTGCGGGGCGAGGTGAGCGCCGAGTGGGCCGACGACTCGCCGGGGATGCGCCCGGTGGGGGCGCCGCGCGGCGAGTACCTGCCCCGTTCCCTGCGCCCCAAGCGGGGGGTGATCGACACCAGCCCGGTGCGGGCGGCCCCCGCCGACCGCTGGTTGGCCGACGATTTCCTCCGCCCCGGTTTCTCCCCCGAGACCGCCAAGTACCAGGGCGTCAGAGAGGGAGGCTGAGCCGTGGCGGTCTGGGACGACGTTATAACCGAGACCGACCGGGCGGTTTTCGAGGAGGCCGGCTGGGGCCGCCGGGCCGGATACGGAGAGCGCCCGGCGGTCATGGTGATCGACGTCAACTACAACTTCTGCGGCGACCGCGCCGAGCCGATCCTCGATTCGATCAAGAGATGGCGGTATTCCTGCGGGCCGGCCGCCTGGGAACGGGGGATCCCCGCCATCCGGAAGATACTGGAGGCGGCCCGCCGCAAGCGCCTTCCGGTCGTCTACACCACCAACCCCCGCCGGGCCGACGGCTTCGACCTGGGGGTGTGGACGCTGAAGAGCACCCGCGCCGAGGACGAGGTGGACGTCATGGGGCACAAGGGCAACGAGATCGTGGCCGAGGTGGCGCCCCGGGAGGGCGATCTGTTCATCGAGAAGCGCAAGCCCTCCGCCTTCTTCGGCACCCCTTTGGTCAGCCACCTCAACATGATGGGGGCCGATTCGCTCATACTCACCGGGACCACCACCAGCGGCTGCGTGCGCGCCAGCGCGGTGGACGCCCTGTCCTACGACTTCAGGGTGACCATTCCCCACGAGGCTGTGTTCGACCGGGGCGGGGCGTCCCACAAGATCGCCCTCTTCGACCTGCACATGAAGTACGTGGACGTCACCGATCTCGCCGATGTCCTCGCCTACCTGGAAGGTCTGCCCGCCGGTCTCTTCGACCGCACCTATCCGCCCGCCGCCCAAGCCGCCCGGGCCGCCCGGAAGGAGTCCTGATGGGCCTCGATTTCCCGATCCGCAAGTTCATCGTCCAAGCCGAGGTCGAGCACAGCCGGGAAGGCGTCGCCGCCGACCCGCCCCTCTGCAAGGCGGTGGCGGCGGCCGTGATCCGCAACCCCTACGCCGGCGCCTATCACGAGGACCTGTCGGAGGCGGTCGAGTTCTCCGCCGGCCTCGGCCCGTTGCTGGGGGACATGGTCCTGCAGGCCCTCGGCGCGCCGGTCGCCTCCTACGGCAAGGGCGGGATCGCCGGCCTGGACGGCTCGCAGGAGCACGCGGTGATGTTCCTTTCCACCGCCTTCGCCGACCCCTTCCGCGAGTTCGTCGGGGGCGGGGCGGCTTGGATTTCGTCGGCCACCGTCACCGCCTCGGCGGGGGCGCCGCTCACCATCCCGCTCGCCCACAAGGACGCCCTCTACGTACGCGACCACTACGACGCCGTCACCCTCTACCCGGGCGACGCGCCCCGCCCCGACGAGGTGGTGGTGGCGGTGGCCGTCGCCAACCGGGGCCGCCTCAACGCCCGGCTGGGCGGCCTGGCCCCCGAAGACGCGGTCGGCAAGGACGGTCTGCGCTGACATGAACCGCCGGGGTTGACGGGGTGGCGGGGCCGCAGCGCACCGCGGTGGTGAACATAGGGGCGCTGGTCACCGGCGACCTGTCCCGGCCGACGGCCGAAGCCGACAGCCTGCTCATCGAAGACGGGCGGATCGCGGCGGTCGGGGCGGGCTTGGGGGCGGAGGGCGCCGACCAGGTGGTGGACGCCAACGGCGCCACCGTGGGGCCGGGCCTGATCGACTCCCACTGCCATGTGGTGATAGGGGACTACACCCCCCGCCAGCAGACGGTGGGGTTCTTGAGTTCCTACGTGCACGGGGGGATCACCCAGGCGATTTCGCCCGGCGAGATCCACGCCCCCGGACGGCCGCACGACGCCCACGGGGTGGTGGCGCTGGCCGTTCTCGCCCAGCGGTCGTGGAGCAACTACCGGCCCAACGGCATGAAGGTGCACGGGGGCGCGGTGGTGCTGGAGCCGACCCTGGAGGAGGGCCACTTCCAGTACATGGCCGACCAGGGGATCCGCCTCGCCAAGTTCGGGTTCGGCCTCTACGGCGACCCGGCCGACGGCCTGCCCCAGGTCCGGGCCGCCCAGGAGATCGGCATCAAGGTCATGTGCCACTCGGGCGGCGCCTCCATCCCCGGCTCGAAGCCCATCACCTCCGAGCACCTCATGCTGCTCCGCCCCGACGTGTGCGGCCACATCAACGGCGGCCCCACCTCCCTCGACGACGAAGGGCTGGAGGAGATCATCGCCTCCACCGATCTGGTGCTGCAGATCGTTCAGGCCGGCAACCTGCGCAGCGCCCTCCGCATCGTCGGCCTCGTCCTCGAGCACGGCGCCGAGGGCCGGGTGATCCTCGGTTCCGACACCCCGACCGGCACCGGGGTCATGCCGCTGGGGGTGTTGAAGACCATGGCCGAGCTGTCATCGCTCACCGGCGCCGACCCGGCGGTGGTGTGGGCCTGGGCTTCGGGGGCGACGGCCGACGTCTACGAGCTGGAGGCCGGGAAGATCGAGGCGGGCCGCCCGGCCGATCTGGTGATAGCCGACGCCCCCTGGGGTTCCTACGGGGGCGATGCGCTGGGGGCCCTGGCCCGCGGGGACATCCCCGGCATCAGCGCGGTGATCATCGACGGGCGGATCAGGGCCCTCCGCAGCCGCAACACCCCCGCCGCCGCGCGCCGGGCAACGGTAACGCCCGAGATCGGCGAGCTCCCGGGATCGGCCCACGTCTGAGCCGGGCGGCTCCAAGGGCTGCCCCGGCAAGAACCTCGTGTAAGAAAAAGCGCGGACAGGCGGGCGGAGGGCAGAAGCCGCCGGCGGCCGGCGGGTTGCCTGCCGGGGGTTCTCCGGCCGCCCGGCAGACCTGAACACCCCGGTCGACGCTCATCCGCGCGTCTCTGAGATGAACAACCGGGGGGTCGGCGGAGCTTCGGCTTCCGTCCGGCTGCTGATTTGTGTCACACCCCCCTGATACCTTGGAGCGGTACATAAACCGCAGCCGATCCGGATGCTGCGGTCATACAGAGGCCGCTCCGCCCAGAGCCGAGGTTCCAAGGGCGGGGCGGTCGACCTGGCTGTGCCGAGGCAGATCGGGCGCAGAGGGAGGCAACGCGCCCTCGGCGCCCGAAGACGGTGGTTCGGAGGCGGCGGGGGAGGGGGCCCGGCGAAGCCGGGGCGGGGGGCGGAGAACGCGAAAAACAGTATGTTGCTTCGGGCTTGGGTTTGCGGTTTGGTTTGGGTTCGAGAGGGCGGGCGGTAGGGGCTGACCAGGTTGTTTTGGGTGCGTTGGCCTGGTGCGAAACCCGGGCGGCGCCCGCTGACCCGCTGTAACTTCATTCCTTCTGCCTATCCGCTCGTCTTGATCACGGCTGAAGCAATTCCACCAACACCCGGCCCGTCAGGATCCGCCGCAGCCACAACCGTACCGTTATATCATCATTGCCCATCGGGGCCCTTCCTGCAGTCGACTTGTGTTTGCATCACCGATTACAGTCGGGCCCCGACCAACTTTCAAGGACCCAACCCCACCCCGCCCTCCCCCCACGTTTTCGCGAAGCCTCAGCAATTCCAACCAGAAGTTCATTCCAACCCAAGCGCCCCAAGAACGCGAAAATCGGCCCCCGCCGCCGGCAAACCCGGGCCCATCCCCCGCCGCCGCCTCCTTGAACGAAAATCCGCCGGGCCGCACGAGGCCGCCTCCGGCCCCGAGGGGCCGGAACGAACGGGATCCGTCTCTGACCGCCGCCCTCTCCAGAACTCGCGGCGGTGTTTGTGCTTCAGCCCAATAGGTATACCAAATTTCGGGGCTTCCGGCTAGGGGTACGTATGTTCGGAGAAACTTCGCGGACTCGACCGCTTCGATCTTCCGGCCTCACCGGGGTGCGCCCGGATCGGAGGGTCGGGCTCGGAAGCGGTGTTCATGACGGCCTCCCGCCGCACACCTCATCGACCGCTCGGCTCGGTTGACACGCCCGCCTCGTTGGAGGACGAGGGCGGCAAACCGTTGAGCCGAGCCGTCTATTCGGTCACCCGGTCGTTTCGCCCGCGGCCGGTCTGCTCGGCAGGGAGCTGCGGATGTCGAGCAGGCCTTGGTCTTCGATCGGGTCCTCGGTGAACCGGACGGCGCTCTCGTCTCCTTTGAGGTAGTAGTCGAACCAGTTCTTCGTGAAGTAGTTGCGGATGAAGACCGGCAGGTACACATCGGCGCCGCCCGCCTCGCCCCACCCCAAGGGGGTATAGAGCTCACCCTGGAACCGGGGGTCGAGAACGTCTTGGCCCACCGCTTTTCTCGCCGCCGCCGCCGGCGCGCTCCGGTACGCCTCGCCGTCGGCCTCCAAGGGGTTCTGTTCGGAGAACAGGGCCGAGAAGTCGTCGACCAGCAGGTCGTGGTTCACGTCCGTGACCGAGATGATCACCTTGTCGCCGGTGGCCCGGTTGTATGCGTTCCTGGCTATGGGCTGGGGGTTCTCATCGGTGGGCGGCACTCTTTCCTGTTCGAGCTGCCAGATGTCCTCCGGGTCGCCCCCGGCGGCGAGGTATGTGTTCCACATCAGGCCGCGGAACACGTCTTGGACGAAGGCGTCCTCCGAGCCGTGGATCTGCATCACCGGGCCGGGGTTCCCGGCGGGCTGGCCGTCCTCGGCGGCGCCGCCTCCGAAGACGCCCTCCGGCTCCCAGTAGCGGGGAGGGCCGTTGTTGTATCCGACGGCGGCGTCCACCCTGTCCAGGCTCGCCACGGCGAACTGGGCGGTCATGGAACCGAGCGAGTGCCCCGCAACCCCGATGTTCTCCAGGTCGAGGGCGCCGGCGAAGAGGCCGCACACATCGGCGCCGTGGTTGGGCTGGCCCCGGGCCGCATATTCGGAGGCGCACGCATCTCCGTCCTGGTCGAGGCTGTAGAGGCCGTCGATGATGGTTTCCACGTCGGCCACCCGCTGGGTGAAGAACCCGCCCATCATCTCGCCCACCTGCTCGGGCCCGCCCGGCGCGGCGTTCAGCCCGGACGGGTCCGGCGGTCCTCCGAGTCCGGACGGTTCGGTTCCGAACAGGTACTTGTAGAAGCCGGGGATGACCTTGAACTCCCCGATGATGGTCTGGTAGGCCCGGTCGACCGCCGCCGCGTCCGACGCCTGCGCGTACTTGGAGTCGGGGCTGTCCAGCGCGTTGGGCAGCGAGCTGTCGGAGATGAAGCTGGGGGCGACCACCACGTAGCCGTGGCTGGCCATGTACTCGGCGAAGCCCGTCCATCCGAACGAGGTGCCGCCCAGTCCGTGCGCGGCGATGATCACCGGAAACCGGCCCTCGGCGACGGGCGCCCGGTAGTGCGAATCGATGATCCGCTCCCTCGCCCCGGCCATGATCGACTGCATCGCCCCCTGGTTCGTGAAGGCGCTCCGCCCTTCGGCGTCGACCAGGTTGGCAAGGAACCCCAGGGCGCCGAACTCGTACTGGCTGCTGAACGTCCGGCTGATGCTGGCGGCGAAATCGTCGAGGGCCGCCTTGCGCGCCGAACCCGGGTCGTCCACCGGGTACCACATGTGCGCCGGCACGATCTGGGTTTCGCCCGCGTCGTTTATCTCCTGCAGGGTTGCCTGGTAGCCGTCGGAGGAGTGGGCGGCGTTCCAGCCGTCGAAGGGGCGGGCCGGATCGTGGAAGTAGACCTCCCGCACGCCGACTGCGTACCCGCCCCTTTCTACGTATGAGGCCAAGGGAGGGCCGTCCGGGCCGGGGGCTGCGCCGCCGGGGTCGGTTTCGGCGGCGGCTGCGGTCGAGGATGAGGATGAGGACGAGGTCGGGGTTGGGCCGTCCGGGCCGGGGGTTGCGCCGCCGGGGTCGGTTTCGGCGGCGGCGGCTTCGGTCGAGGGCGGGGGCGGGTCCTCGGTGCCGGCGTCGCGGCACCCGGCCAGCAGCAGGCCCGCCATGACGGCGGACGCGATGACCCCCGCCGCCGGGTTCCTACTGCGCCGTCTTCTTTGCGGCCTGTTCGATGCGGCTTTCATGCATCCTCCGTTCGAGGGTTCTACATACAACCGGCCCGGCGGCCGGCTTATTCCCACTGTATGCCCGGCCGCGCCGGTATATCATCACGGCAGGACGAGGGAAGGCCTCCGATGAACCGTTCCACCGAAGTCGTGGTCCCGGCCCGCGAGGGGAGGGGCGTCTACGTCGACCGGGGGCAGCTGCTCGACGTCGTCGACCTCGAAGGCCGCCAGGTGGGAGATCTGATCGCCTGGTTCCGCCGCGACCCCTCCGAATACATGTCCCCGACCCACACCGTTTCCTGCAACGCCTCGATCCGGTTGGGGGTGGGTTCCCAGCTCTTCTCCAACCGGCGCAACCCGGTGTTCACCATCGTGCGCGACGACGTCGGCAAACACGACATCATCGTTCCCTGCTGCGACCATGAACGCTATGCGCGCGACTACGGATTGGAAGACCACCCCCACTGCCTGGGCGCCCTCGAACAGGCCCGCGACCTGCTGGGCGAGAACCGGAAGCCGGCGGGCGAGACGGCCTGGAACGTCTTCATGCACAACCGGGTGACCGCCGACGGGGAGGTCGTAACCGATCCCGCCGTCCACGAGGCCGGGGCGACCATCACCCTGCGCGCCCACGATGACCTGGTGGTGCTGCTGTCCGCCTGCCCCCAGGATCTCACCCCCTGCAACGATTTCAACCCCACATCCATGTTGCTGAGGGTGCGGGGCGGGCAACCCGAAACGCCGCCGCCGAACGAAGGAGTCAGAAAATGACCGAGGCCGGAGCACACCCCAAGGCAGCGCGCCTGACGGATTCGGCCCGCAAGATCCGCTCTCCGTTCGTGCTGGACCTCTCGCTGCGCTTCTACTCGCCGCAGGAAAACCTGGAGGGGATGAAGCACCCTGCGGTGGCGGCATTTCAGGAGTTCGCCGCCGAGCAGTGGACGCCGCCGGCCGCCGCCGAGGAGGGCGCCCGGCGGGTTGCGCTGCTGATCCCCTGCACCAAGTACAAGCCCTACTCCACCAGCCGGGAGCACCGCGCCGTCAACGGGGCGCTGCTGGAGGCGGGTTGGAAGCCGGAAGGCGTCTCGACCGCCCCCCGCGCCCTCCGCGGGGTCTTGGACGAAGGCGAAGCCCCCGAGGTGCTGCATGACGGCCCGCTGCGGCGGGGCGGCGTCTACCTCGACCGCTTCGTCATGTCGGAGCCGCTCGGCCTGGTCCCTTACGAGCACATCTGCTTCTGGCGGAAGCGGCAGAGCCCGGCGGCCACCTACGACGATCCGGGGCTGTTCGAGTCGAGGGGCACCTCGGTGTCGCCCGAGCGCCCCGACTGCACCGCCGTTCGGCTGGCGAACGGGCGGTGGCGGTGGGGGCCGGGCGAGCGGCAGGCCTACGCCGAGACCCACAACATCCTGGCGGGCGTCATCCGGCGGGCGCTGGTGCGGCTGTCGCCCTTCTATGCGGCCATCGGCGCCTGGGTGTCGCCGGGCCTCACCCACCGCAGCTTCCTGGCCGACCGCGCCTTCCGCAAGGCCGACGGCCTGCCCCTGTCGCGGGCGGGCCTTGAGGGCCCGGTCGAGCTGGTGGGGGTGCTGGACGGCGCGCCGCCGGGGCTGGTAACCGTCATGCCCACCCGGGAACAGCTCGAGGACGCCCGCCGCCGCCTGGCCGAGCGGCTCCGGTCGGAAGGGCGCAACGCCTCGCCGGGCGCCGTGCGCGCCGTGTACGCCAGGGGGGACGGCAACGACACCCCCCTCGGGCTGCCGGAGAGCCTGAACCATCTGACCGCCTGGCTGGCAGATATATGAGCGCAGCGCTGGAGGGGCGGCGGGAGGAGGTGGCCGCCGCCGCCCGGATGCTGGCCGCCGCCGGTCTGGTGGAAGCCTTCGGCCACGTCTCGGCGAGGATTACGGGCGGGTTTCTGATCACCAGCACCCGGCCCATGGTGGAAGCCCGGGCCGAAGACGTGATCGAGGTGCGGGGCGGGCGCCCGGTGTCGGGTCCGGCCGAAGCCCTTCCCATGGAGGCCCCGTTGCATGCCGCCGTCTACGGCGCCCGCCCCGATGCGGAGGCCGTCTGCCGGGGGCATCCTCCCTATGCGGCGGTGTGGGGGGCGGGGGCCGAGGCTCTTCCCCTGCTGCACGGCCTGGGGGGGATGAGCGGGGCGGCGGCGCCGGTTCACCCCGATATCGAGCTGATCAAGACCCCGGAGCAGGCGGAGGCGGCGGCCGGCGCGCTGGGGGGCGGCTGGTCGCTCCTGCTGCGGGCCAACGGATGCCTGACGGTGGGCGGGGACCTCCTCGAAGCGGCCGTCCGCCTGTGGTTCCTCGAGGAGCGGGCCCGGATAGCGGTGCAGGCCCGCCGGGCCGGGATCGCCCCCGGGGAGAGCGCCTCCGCCTGGCTCCGGCGGCTGGAGGATTCGGACGCCGAGCTGGTCAGAGCCAAGGCCTGGTTCCTCAGCGCCTACGGAAGCCCCCGAACCGGGCCCGCCGGGGGGCGGGGGGCGGCGGCCGCCGGGGCCGAGCAGCTCGACAACCGGCCGGCGATGACCGGAGAGGAGGCGGACGGCTTCCGGGCCGGCTTCGTCGAGCACCTGTGCCAGACCGTCCCGGGCATCAAGGAGACGGTGATAGTCGACGCCGCCGGCTGTTCGCTCAAGACCGCCGAGGGGCGCATCCTGTTGGACATGATCTCGGGGATCGCGGTCTCCAACGTCGGGCACTGCCACCCGGCGGTGGTGGAGGCCGTCCGGCGGCAGGCGGGCCGCTTCGCCCACGTGGACGTGTACGGGCGTTTCACCCTGCCGCCGCAGGTGGAGATCGCCCGCCGCCTGGCGTCTGTAACTCCGGACGGCCTGGACAAGGCCTTCCTGACCAGCACCGGAACCGAAGCCACCGAAGGGGCCTTGAAGCTGGCCCGCAAGTACACGGGCCGTCCGGGGTTCACGGCCTTCGAGCAGTCGTTCCACGGGCGTACCTTCGGGGCGCTCTCCGTTACCTGGAAGGAGGAATGGCGCAAACCCTTCGAGCCCCTGCTGGGGCCGGTGCGCTTCGCTCCCTTCGACGACCTGGATGCGGCAGCGGCGGCGGTCGGCGAAGACACGGCGGCGGTCATAGTGGAGCCGATCCAAGGCGAGGGCGGGGTGCGGGTGCCGTCGGAGGATTTCCTGCCCGGTCTGCGCGAGCTCTGCACCGAGCGGGGCGCTTTGCTGATCTGCGACGAGGTGCAGGGCGGGATGGGCCGCTCCGGCCGGTGGTTCTCCTGCCAGAACTGGGGTGTAACGCCGGACATCATCACGGTGGCCAAGGCTTTCGGCGGCGGCCTGCCGCTGGGGGCGTTCATCTCCACCGAGGAGATATTTGCCACCTTCCTCGACCCGCCCCTGTCCCACCTCACCACCTTCGGCGGCAACCCCGTCTCGTGCGCCGCCGCCGCCGCCGCCTTCGACGTGATCCAGAGCGAAGGCCTGGTGGAGCGCTCCCGCGAGCTGGGCCGGTACCTGCGGGCCGGCCTCCGCGAGGCGGCGCAGCGCCATCCCGGAGCGGTGGCCGAAGTCAGGGGCGTCGGCCTGTGGTGCGCCTTCGACGTCACCCCGCCCGAACTGGCCCAACCCCTCGTAGAAGAAATGCTGCACCGGGGTGTAGTGGCCGGCTCCATGCTCAATTCGGCGGGAACCATCCGAGTAGCTCCCCCGCTGGTGATAGAGCGCACCGAAATAGACCGCTTCCTGGCCGTTCTCGCTTCTTCGCTCGACGCGACAGCAGATGCACACTGACCCCCAATTTGTGCAGTTATCGAAACAGCATGGACCAGAAGCCTCGGAATTGACAGCACAGGGCAAGTTGTCTACAATCAATTCATGTTGAAAGAAGAATCAAGCAAATAAAGTAGCGAGGAGCGGGAAAATTGAACCGATCAATAACCACCGGTATTATTGTACTTTGGGCTATCTTCATGGTGGCTTGTGGGGGCTTTAGTGCCGATCGTTCCACCACAGCGCCCACAACAGAAGGTGCCACCACAACCACTATCTCACCCCTGTTAGAATCAGTTACCATCCGGGATGGGAAGTTTGAGTTCAGTAACTTCACTGTCCAGTTTATGGAGACCATAGATGAACGAGGTAGGATGGAAGGGGAACTATGGCCTAGTTATATTGGGGATGCTAAAGGTATTTGGATGGTGCTGTCTTTTGATATTGAAAATATTGGTGATGAACCTAGGGACTGGGATGGCAGTGTGGATTTTTCCTGGGATGGGGCAGAGTATGATTGTGACTGGTATAGACCAAGGGGTGAAACCATTAATCCCAAGCTATCACTGGCAGGGGCAGCAGTGTTATGCGATGTTCCTAGTTCGCTATCGCAAAGGGAGCAGATCATTTCTATAGAAGTGGCTGATTCGTTTATGAGTTTGGGTACTGATAGACGCGTGAGAATCAACACAGACAATGAGGTTACTCGGGCCGCGCCCGCCGGAACAGCGGCGGTTGAACCATCCACTACTAACACGGGCCTCCGGTCCGTAGATCTGGCGCTTTCGACCGTCAGCGGCTTCGGTTACGGATACTGGATCGCTCTTGACCAGGGTTTCTATGAGGATGAGGGTCTGAACGTGACCTTGCAGGGCACCGGCGGGTCGTCCGACGTAGCCTTTATCCTGGCGGCGAACAACGCCGAGGCGGGCATGGGCGTGTCGGCTGCTGCGCTCTTCGCTATTGAGGATGGTGTCGGTTTGTATCCGTTCTTTACCTACGCCTATGGCGAGGTCTTTGACGTGGTGGTGCCGGCGGGTTCGAGTATCTCTGACATCGCAGGTCTGGCCGGAAAAGTGATAGGTATATCCGAGCTAGCTGGCGGCGAAGTGCCCCTGGTACGGGCGCTCTTGGTTGAGGCCAGGCTTGATCCGGATACCGACGTGAACATCATCGAGGTGGGTACCGACGCTCCTAGCGTAAAGGCGGCTATTGATAGGGGTGATATCCAGGCCTATTCATCGGCTAAGTCCGATATCGCTATGATGAACGAGGTCGGTTTGGACACCATGTCTATCGCCCCTGCCTCGTTAGATACGCTTCCCGCCGAAGGGTTGCTGGCCACCAACGAAACGAAGAATGACCGGGATCTTTTGATCGGCCTGGGCCGGGCAACGGCCAAGGGTCAACTGATGGCCTATACCAACTTCGATGGAGCGGTGTGTATTCTGAAGAGATACATTCCCGATGAGTTCACCAACGAGCAGGCGGGGCGCCGAGGGTTGGCGGCCGTCATTGAGATTACCACCCCTCCGCAACAGAACGGCGATTACCGGTTCGGTTTCCTGAATGCGGACGGTTGGAATACCTATGTGAACATCTTTGTGCAGGCTGGGGTGCTCTCCGCTCCGTTTGACATGAGCGAGTACGTGATTGACGATCTACTTGACGAGATAAACGACTTTGATCGGCAGGAGATCATAGACCTGGCTAACAATTTGCCTACCGAATGCACGATGAACACCGCGACCACAGTTGATAGCCCATTGCCGACCAGGGTTACGACCACCACGATTTCAACCAACTTGATATCGTCCGGAATATACGAGGTTGGATACGATATTAATCCCGGCCTATATCGGTTCTACACACCAGGCTTGTGTTATTGGGAGAGATTGGCAGGGTTCTCGGGTGAGTTCGGAGATATCATCACTAACAATAATGTAACGGGATATTTTATCGTTGAAGTGCTACCCAGGGATGCCGGATTTGGGTTGAATTGTACTGGTGCTGTCCAATTGGTTGATAGCTATGCCGATACTCCCGGTGGCCAGCGTTTGTCTCCTGACACGACGGTGATCCCCTCCGGAGTATATGAGGTTGGTATCGACATAGAACCGGGATTGTATCGGCTGGAGGGGTCTTGCTATTGGGAGCGGTTAGCGGGATTCTCGGGTGAGTTTGAAGATATCATCGCTAACAACAACACTAACGGTGTGTTTCGGGTTGAAATCCAGGCATCAGACGCCGGGTTCGGGTTAGCCTGTGTATGATCAATGCCGGTTTGATATCGTTGCCCGATACGCCAGTATCCGCACCCCCCCGATCCCGTTGATCCATCCCCCAATGACCGAAGCAGGAGTAGACGATGAATGATTGGAACATGTACCTGCTGGCGGTCGGCCCTGCGGGCAGCGGAGCCGTCTCCGAAGGTCTGTTGCAAGATTTCCATGAGCGCATTCCGTTGCCGGGGCGCTCCACCGGAGGAGGCAACGATCGGTACACGGCGCGCTTCTATGTGACTGCTTCCTCGATCACCGAGGCGGTGGAGGCTGCGGTCGAAGTCTTCAGAACCGCCGCCGCGGAGGCCGGCATGCCCGATTGGCCTCTGCGGCAGGTGGAAGCGGTGCACGAGGACGAGGACCTGGCTTTGGTCCTCGCCGATGGATCCCTGCCCGAGATGTGGCGCACCAGCGACATCGCCGATCACCTGGGGGTGTCCGAAGCCCGCGCCGATGACCTCACCAGACGCGAAGGCTTCCCGCCGCCTTTCGGAACGACGCCCTTCACCCGCATATGGGCCGCCGACGATATCCGGAAGTTTCTGGACAGCCGGGCCGCCAGCCGCAAGGCGCCGGTGTAGTCGCTCAAGGACCATGCACTGTGATATTCGGGGAGGTTGTCCCTCTAGCTAACTAACTAATAAGAATAAAAGAGAGTATCTTTATGCATCTTGCTTTGGATTTTTTCAAAGAGCTCTCTTTCTGTAGTAGTTCCATCTTTGGCGAGACTAAGAGCATGTGATAAACCTACTGAGTTGGTACTTTTCTGTTCTTCAATGGCTAGGGTTAATTCACCGGAGCTAGAGATGGTAAGCTGATAGGAATGAAGGTGCAAAGCATCGCCTTTATCGGCACTCTTGAAATGATCAAAGACAAATTGATTCGCCATATAGTTCATTAGATCCTGTTGTAATACTAGGACAAGCTTACGGCCGAGGGATTCAAATATCCCAATTTTATGGTGAAGTTGCATGAGGATGGTTTTAGCTGTCATCTTCCAGTTGATTCCCATAGGCTTATCCTCAAGTTCAACAGGATCACTAATAGCGTTAACTCCTTCCAAAAATCTTTGTCTATGTGGCCAGACTGTGCCTGTAGTATCAAGGGCCTGTATTTCAATTCCTACAAAGTCAATCAGCCTTGTTTGTCGAACCAGTATTATGAAAATAATCTACAGTTCCACCCGGAACTGGTATTTCAGAAATGAGATGAACTTCATCACCAGGCTGGGGGTCCATTAGTAGATGTTGACAATCGGTAAACACCTGTCCGTTCGCCAGGAAGCGGTTTGGGCATATGATTAAGGGAATTGCTTCTCGTTTAAATCTTACTATGCATGTTCCGATAGAAGTTTGTGGATCACTCTTACGTATCTTATAGCAAGTAGTGGATGTGAAAGGGCATTGTTGTGAATTTACAATTCTCTTCCAGTTCACTGAGTCATCAAGAGTTGACCGGCCGAACGACTCTGCTATGCGGTGCTCGGCAGTCATAATGCTAAAGACATGTAGCTAGGCTTGTGGAGAAGGACAACACTCTCACGAAGCTCGATGCCATGCTTGGTATTCCAGCGTGTTCTAAATACATCAATAGAATCCAACGATAAACCTTCCATTGAGGCCGCATCAGCTAGCAACTTGTCTGATGGAACTTTTACACCGTTAAAGGCGGAATCTCCTATCACAATCGCAACGGTTCCTCCGGGGGCTAGTATGGTGGCCCAGTTTTTGAAAACGATACGCATTCCACCAAAGTATTGGGCTATCATTTCAGCAGCATCCCAACCCCAGTTTCGGCCTTTTAATGTTTCTTTGATAGGAACATATATATCTTTGACTCCTGGTATTTCTAGGCCATATTTTCTTTGCCATTCGTTTGATCTATACACAAGTTTGACGCTAGAAGAAATCATTTTTTTCTTGAGGTTTGTGAGTTCTTTAGTGCTGTTTATATATTCCAACAGTAAAAGTTCTAGACGGGTCTGATGAACGTATTCCATATCGTTTGGATAGGGTGGTGAAGTGAAGATGAGATCTGCTGTTTGTGGTCCAACATAACGCGCATCTCCTATGGAAACTTTGGCGGACGCAGAGTATTCATCAGCTGTTAGTGATCGATAATCACTAATCATACCTAGAGCACGCTCCTTGAAGGATTGCACAACAGGGTAGTCAATGTGTGGCCGCGTTTCATAACATATATTGGGCCTAAATGTCATATTAGAGGCAGGTATCAGAATACTGGCCGCTGCCAAACGAAGAAACCTCCTTACTTGTGAGTTTTTTATTTCTTCAACTGCTTTGAGAAGCTCATGAACTCGTACCGCTACTCTAGGAGCGATCCACTTGGACAATTTTTTGTCTGACAAATATAAAGATTTGTTGGCATTGATTTGATGATCATATTCATCCCATTGGATCCGTAATCCGATCTCGGGTTCGGAGGCCTTGGACGTGGATAGTTGATTTAAAACGGAATAGAGCTCTTGCTCAATATCTGAAGTGTCAAGAGACCAGTCTGTTTTGACCCGTGCGACATCAACCATAAAAGGACTTATATCATAACCTATACTGTTGCAGCCGAGTAGCTTTGCTGCTACAAGGGTTGTCCCTGATCCAGAGAAGGGTTCCCAAATCTTATCACCAGGTTTGCATAGCTGTTTTAACCACTCAAGGGCGAATTGGCCGGTAAAATCTTGGATGTAATGATACCAGCCAAATATACCATCACCAGTTCCGTTTGTAGTCTGCCGAGATTTTAGAGCAGATGCTGGTGAAGCCAACTTTAGTGTTTCTTGGTACATTGTGGACTCCAAGTGTCTGGGTGAAGGGCATGCAACTTCACCCGTTAAACTTTCCATTCCTCACCAGCGTGATGATACCAGCATGATAGCGGCCGGGTGTGACAAGTCCGCGGAAGAAGTTGGCGGGGACGAGCCGAGCGGGACAAGCGGCACGCGGCCAAGTTGGGGAATCCTATCGGTGCGGGCAGCACAACCGGCAGCAACCAATTGTCAGAACGCGCGGTAGGATGCTCGCAGAACGCGCGATAGGCCTGGCTGGGAGGTGCGGCTTCATGCGGGAGCGTCATCTGGAGCGGGTGATCCGCCGCGCTCTGGGTTCATTTCGGGTGGTGATGATCCAGGGCGCCCGCCAGACGGGCAAGACCACCCTGGCCCGGCGGGTGGGCGCGTCCGGGACTTTCCTCAGCCTCGATGACGACGATCTGCTGAGGGCGGCGCGCCGCGATCCGAAGGGCTTCATCGCCGAGCATCCCAGGCCGGTGGTGATCGATGAAGTGCAGCGGGCGGGCGACCCGTTGGTGAGGGCCGTCAAGATGGCTGTGGACAGAGACCCTTCCCCAGGGGGGTTTTTGCTCACCGGATCGGCGGACTTCCTGACTGTTCCCGGCATCAGCGAGTCCCTGGCCGGGCGGATGGTGATCTTCGAGCTGCACCCCTTCTCTCAGGGTGAGGCCGAGGGCCGCGAAGAAGGGTTCCTGCGCCGGTTGTTCCAAGCTCCCGATTCACTCCGGTCCGCTTCGGGCGCCGGGCTGCCCTCCTCGGAGTACGCCCGCCGGATCTGCGCGGGCGGGTATCCCGAGCCGTTCGAAATGGATGATCTCGACCGGCGGCGGTGGTTCGACGCCTACGCGAGCACCAGCACATCCCGCGACGCGGCCGAGCTCACAGGTGCGCGCCGAACCCGGGAGATGCCCCGCCTGCTCCGGCTGTTGGCCGCCCGCACCGCCGGAGAGCTGGTGGTGAGCAGCGTCCACCGTGAGATCGGCTTCGGCAGCATCAACACCACGTCCGACTACCTGGCTCACCTCGAGATGATTCGCCTCATCGCCCTGCTACCCGCCTGGTCCGCCAACCTGGGCGCCCGCGTGCGGCGCCGCCCCAAGGTCTACATCACCGACACCGGACTCGCCGCCGCCCTGCTCGGGAAAGATCAGGCCGCTCTGGCATGGCCCGCCGACCGGGCCCGCGGCCAGTTGTTCGAGACCTTTGCTGTCAACGAGCTGCGCCGCCAGGCGGGTTGGTCGGACTTCCGCGTCGACTTCTTCCATTACCGGGACCGGAACGGCCGGGAGATCGACCTCATCTGCGAGGCCCCCGACGGGCGGGCCGCCGCCGTCGAGGTGAAAGCCGCCGCCTCTGCCCGCCCGGAACACGCCGCCCACATCGCCTGGCTGAGAGACAGACTCGGCGGCCGTTTCACCGCCGGCGTCGTGCTCTACACCGGCGCCTCGGCCCTGCCCCTCGGAGACCGCATCACCGCCCTGCCCCTCGCCGCTCTCTGGGAGGCATGACCAGAAGGGGGCCTCCGACCGCAGGCGGCAGCGGCAGCGGCGAGTAGGCCGGGCGTCCGCTCTCCGGCTATCATCGGCCTCCCGCTGCAAGCCCCCGTACTTCAAAGGCAGCGGTGCATGACCCGGCTTCGAAAGGTGCGTCCGCATGATCATTCCAGCCCAGCAAACCGCTGATCTGTCGGCGGTGTGCGGCCCGCAGGGGAGCCTGGTGTGCGAGAGCGTCTACGAATGGTCCAACAGCCGGCTGCTGGCCCAACTGGCGTCATGGTTCGTAGAGCGCGGGTTGGCGGTGCTTTTGATACTGCTGGGCGGCTGGATCGTGTCCCGCATCGTCAAGCGGGCTATCGCCCATTTTACCCAGCGCATCGACCGGCCTTCGCTGCGGGATGTTGGACGCGACCCGACGGTTTCGGTGGAAGTGGACAAGCTGCGGGCCAAAGCCAGGGCCGAGACGCTCGCCGGGGTGTTCCGCAGCGTGGCGCTGATCTTCATATGGGTCTTCACGGCGCTGCTGGCCCTCGGACAGCTCGACATCAACCTGGGGCCGCTCATCGCAGGCGCCGGAATCGTCGGCATCGCCATCGGTTTCGGGGCGCAAGCCGTAGTGAGGGACTTCTTGAGCGGTGTGTTCATGATGATAGAGGACATCTACAGCGTCGGCGACGACATAGATTTTGGAAGAGGCCGGGGGACGGTGGAGAAGGTGACGTTGAGGTCCACTTCTATCCGCACCCGCACGGGCGTGGTCTGGAACGTCCCCAACGGCCGGATAGAGTTCATAGCCAACTACTCCCAGCTGTGGGCGCGGGCGCAGATAGACGTACAGGTGCCGTACGGATGCGACCTGCGGGAGGCGATAGAAGTGATCCGCAAGGCCGGTGAAGAAATGTGGGGAGACCCCGAATGGGGAGGGGACGAACTGAGCGAGCCGCCCGAGGTCAAAGGCGTTCAAGAATTCGGGGAGTCCGGCGTCAGCATAAGGGTGAGGGCCAAGACCAAGCCCTCCGTGCAGTGGAGGACCGAACGCGAGCTGCGCCTGCGGATCAAAGAGGCGCTGCAGGCCGCCGGCATCGGGATACCGTTCCCGCACCGGACGTTGATCGTGCGGCGCGAGGAGGACGGCGGCGGAGGACCAGAAATATAGACGGCCCGGAAATCTCCCGTCAGTTCCGGGCGAGGACCGAGTATTCACCCAGCCCGGCGCGGCGGACCAGCTCGCGGGCGAGGGGGCGGGAGCGTTCCACCGCTTCGGCCGGGTCCACATGGACCAGCTCCCCGCCGGCCACCGACCGCTCGCCCGCCACCCAAACGTCGGTGATGTCTCTCGGCCCCGCGCAGTAGACCACCGCCTGGAAAGGGTCGTGGATGTTGGCCAGCGCCGGAGAGTTGCCGTCGAAAACCACCAGATCGGCCTGTTTGGAGGGCTCGATCGACCCCACCTCGCCGTCCACGCCGACGGCGCGGGCGCCTTCGATGGTGGCCATCGCCAAGGCGTCGCGGGCCGACATGACGGTGGCCTGGAGCCGGTCGACCCGCTGCAGCAGGGGCGCCAGCTTCATGGCTTCCAGCATGTCTTGGCGGTCGTTGCTGGCCGGGCCGTCCACCCCGATGCCCACGTTCACCCCCAGGCGGCGCAGCTCCGGCACCGGACACACGCCCGACGCCAAGATCATGTTGGAGACCGGGTTGTGGGCCACCCCCACGCCGTGTTCGGCCAGCAGTTCCCGGTCGTCGCCGTCCACCCAGATGCAGTGGGCCGCCAGCGTCGGCGCCTCGAACAGCCCCAGATGAGCGCACTGGGCGATGGGGGAGCGTCCGGTGGCCGACCGGATCGCGGTTACCTCCTCCCGCACCTCGTGGAGGTGGATGTGGCTGCCGTGGACGGCGGCCAGCTCCAGCGACGCCTCCAGCAGCGGAGGCGACTGCGCCCCCAGCAGGGCGATCCCCGTGCGGAACCGGCTCAGGCGGCTGGCCTCGGCCGCTTCGCGCAGGGCGGCGTGTTCCTCGAGGATCGCCCCCAGCGCCGCCTGCCTCATCACGTCCGAGGCGCCGAACGACACCACCCCCCGCAGGCCCAGCTCGTCGAGGGCCTCTATGCACCCCGGCGTGACCGGAGGGTCGCCCGGATCGGACACGAACATCTCGTTGGCGGTGGTGACGCCGGTCAGCAGCATCTGCATGCCCGCCAACATGGTGCCCGCATACCCCATCTCCCTGGTGATGTGGCCGGCCATGGGGCTGACGATCCGCTCGATCCACTCCCAGAGGGTGAACTCCTCGCCGATGCCGGTGGTCAGCCCTTCCGAGAAGTGGCCGTGGGTGTTGACGAAGCCGGGGGTGACGACGGCGTCGGCGTCTCCGTACACCTTGTCGCCGGGGTGGCGGGCGCGCAGCTCCGCCCACGGACCCACGGAGTCGATCACCCCGCCCGCCGCCCGCACCGCGCCGTTCTCCACGACGTCCGGGTCCGCCGAGGTCAGGATGTAACGCCCGCGCACCAAGATTCCGCTCATTGCCGCCCCTGCTGATTCGCATCGGGCGGGGTGTGGAAGTCGTAGAGGCCGCCGCCCGGCTTCACCAAGTCCTCGTACAGCTCCGGCCGCCGGGCCCGCAGCAGGCCGGGGATGGAGGAGAAACCCTTCGGCTCCGCCATCGAGTCGTCGTGCGACCGCAGCCATTCCACCCGGTCGAGGTCTACGTCCGCCGTCAGCAGCTCCTCTGTTCCCGAGCCGGCGAGCACCCCTTCGGGGCCGGCGATCATCGCCGCGCCGGTTTCTCCGCCCCAGATGTTGTTGGTCATGGCGACGCAGCACAGGTTCTCTATGGCCCTGGCCCGAACGATGGTCTGCCAGTTCTCCGTGAGGGAGGTGAACCGGCCTCCGGCGGGCGAAAGGATCACCTGGGCGCCCCTGAGGGCCAGCACCCTGGCCGGCTCGGGTATCCAAAGCTCTGAACACACCGCGATCCCGAACTTCACGCCCCCCAGCTCGAACAGCCCCAGCGACTCGCCGGGCGCCACCCACACCCGGGTTTCATCGGGGGGCAAAGCAGCCGGATGCGCCCGCTTGGAGCGGATCAGCCGGCGCCCCTGCGAGTCCACGGTGTACACCACCAACCGGTAGTTGCCGTCCCGGCACCGCTCCATGCGGCTCCAGCACACCGCCGTTCCGCTGCGGCGGGCGGCGGCGGACATGGCCTGCTCGGCGTCGTAGGTGTCCTTGGGCCTGGTCAGCACCGGGCCGGGGTATCCCTCGGGAAAGAGGAGCAGTTCCGCCCCTAGGCCCGCCGCCCGGGCGACCAGCTCGGCCGCCCGGGCGACGTTCGCCTCGGCGTCGGGCCCCTCCAGCGTGCGCGGCTGCGCGACCGCCAGACGGAGGGAAGCCGCCGCCATCCTCCCTCCTACAGCCCGATGGCGGGGTCGATGAATCGGTTGGTGGCGAGCTCGTCGGGCGCCAGGCCGCTTACGTTGGCGTCGGTTACTTCGTCGATGATGTTCAGGAGTTCTTGCACTCGGGACATCTCGAAGTCGCCGATGGTGTTGTTGGGGCCGTTGCCCATGATTCCCAGGTCGAGCATGGTTTCCACGGCGAACTCGGCTACGCCCTGGGTGTAGACCCATCCGGTGTCGTAGGTGTCGACCAGTTCCAGGATGAGGTCGATGGTCTCCGCCGGGTCGGCCAGGAAGTCCACGTGGGCCTGCTGGAGGATGGGCACGACCTTGCTCAGGCATTCGGAGTACTCGTCTATGTCGCCGGCGCGCAGGCCCATGGCCTGGAAGTACTCGCGGAAGCCGGTGTCGTGGATGAGCTGGGTGCGGACCGGTTTGCCCCATTCGGGAACGTCGTACTGGTAGATGTACGGCTCGGCGGTGGCGAATCCGGCTTCGGCCACCGATCCTCCGGCGCCGATGAAGGCGGCCGGTTTGGGTTGGTCGGTGAGGTCCATCTGGGATTCGTCCATGATGCCTTCGGCGATCCACCAGTCATGGAACACGTCGGGGCGGCCCAACAGGATGGTTGCCTCTTCGTCTTTGAGGTCGGCGATCTCGGAGACGTTGGGGTAGGTCTCGGGGTCCCAGTAGACGGCGAAGGCGCTCTTGTCGAAGGTGGCCATCACGCTGACTACTTTCAGGTCTTCCCAGGTGGCCATTGCTTCGGTCAGGCGGACGAAGCCCATGAAGATGTCTTGGTCCTGGTAGAGCAGGGACTGCACCGGTTGGAAGCCGACTGCGAACCCGCCGATGCGGACCTCGATGTCGATGCCGGTGTCGACCCCGCCCGCGGTGAGCGGCCCGGTGACGGCTTTCTTGTCGTTGTCGATGGTGTAGCCGCCGCCTACCAGCTCGTACACGCCGCCGTGTTCCGACTCGGGTTCCCAGTCCAGCTGAACGACCAACGGATCAGGACAGAGACCAGCCAAAGACCCAGCCAAAGACACGGCATCCGCCGTCATGCCCTCGTCCACTCCGATGGCGGGGTCGATGAATCGGTTGGTGGCGAGCTCGTCGGGCGCCAGGCCGCTTACGTTGGCGTCGGTTACTTCGTCGATGATGTTGAGGAGTTCTTGCACTCGGGACATCTCGAAGTCGCCGATGGTGTTGTTGGGGCCGTTGCCCATGATTCCCAGGTCGAGCATGGTTTCCACGGCGAACTCGGCTACGCCCTGGGTGTAGACCCATCCGGTGTCGTAGGTGTCGACCAGTTCCAGGATGAGGCCGATGGTCTCCGCCGGGTCGGCCAGGAAGTCCACGTGGGCCTGCTGGAGGATGGGCACGACCTTGCTCAGGCATTCGGAGTACTCGTCTATGTCGCCGGCGCGCAGGCCCATGGCCTGGAAGTACTCGCGGAAGCCGGTGTCGTGGATGAGCTGGGTGCGGACCGGTTTGCCCCATTCGGGAACGTCGTACTGGTAGATGTACGGCTCGGCGGTGGCGAATCCGGCTTCGGCCACCGATCCTCCGGCGCCGATGAAGGCGGCCGGTTTGGGTTGGTCGGTGAGGTCCATCTGGGATTCGTCCATGATGCCTTCGGCGATCCACCAGTCATGGAACACGTCGGGGCGGCCCAACAGGATGGTTGCCTCTTCGTCTTTGAGGTCGGCGATCTCGGAGACGTTGGGGTAGGTCTCGGGGTCCCAGTAGACGGCGAAGGCGCTCTTGTCGAAGGTGGCCATCACGCTGACTACTTTCAGGTCTTCCCAGGTGGCCATTGCTTCGGTCAGGCGGACGAAGCCCATGAAGATGTCTTGGTCCTGGTAGAGCAGGGACTGCACCGGTTGGAAGCCGACTGCGAACCCGCCGATGCGGACCTCGATGTCGATGCCGGTGTCGACCCCGCCCGCGGTGAGCGGCCCGGTGACGGCTTTCTTGTCGTTGTCGATGGTGTAGCCGCCGCCTACCAGCTCGTACACGCCGCCGTGTTCCGACTCGGGTTCCCAGTCCAGCTGAACGACCAACGGATCAGGACAGAGACCAGCCAAAGACCCAGCCTCCGCTGCTCCGTCGTCCGCCGCCGCGGCGGTTTCGGCAGGCGCTTCGGCGACGGTGTCGGCTGGGGCCTCGGCGGTGGTTTCGGCGGGCGCCGGCGCCTGGGTTGGGGCGGTCGTCTCCGCCGGCTCATCGCCTCCGCAGGCCGCCGCTGCCAGCGCCGTCACAGCCGCCAATCCGATCCAAACGGTCAGTCGTTTCGAGCGTCTCCTGTACATCACAACTCCTTTTGCCTCGACCGGGCAGGTGTCCTCATGCTTTCTTTTCGTAATCCTACGTCAGCGGTCTTCCCTCCGGTTATTCCTTTCGTTCGTCTGCCCACGAGGGATCCCAGTGGCCGACGGCGCGGCGGCCCAGCACCCCGAACAGCCAGAAGGCCGCCACCCCCAGCAGGCAGGCGGCGAACACGGCGGCCAGCAGCTCCTCGCTCCGCAGCCGGCGGCTGTAACGGTCGAGCAGGATTCCCAGGCCCGGCCGGCCCCGGCCGAAGAAGAAGTCCCCCACGATGGCGCCGATCACCGACAGCCCCGCCGAAGTCCTGAGGCCGGTGAATATCAGCGGGCGGGCGGCGGGGATCTGCAGCCGGAAGGCCCTGGTCCACCGGCCGGCGTTGTGGAGGGTGAGCAGGGCGTGCAGTTTCGGTTCCACCCCTTGGAGGCCGGTCAGCGTGTTGATGACGATGGGGAAGAGGGCGATGATCACGCACACCGTTACCCGCGACATCAGGCCGAAGCCGAACCAGAACCCGAGCAGCGGCACCAGCGCCAGGATCGGCACCGTCTGGGAGACCACCGCCCACGGGTAGAGGGAGCGCTCGATCCATTTGGCCTGGCTCATGACCAGCGCCATCGAAAACCCGAGCGCGAAGGCGATGGCCAGCCCCAGTACGGAGACGACCGCGGTCTGGTAGAGGCCGCCCAGTATTTCCAGCAGGACCTCGCCGTCGAGGATTCCTTCTAGAACAACGCCGTGAGGGGGGGGAAGGAGGAACCGGCGGTCGGGTTCGAGGACGAAGTAGGTTACCCCGTACCAGATGAGGACGATCAGCAGGGCGACCAGGGTGGGCGGGGCGGCGGCCCTGACCAAGCGCCCCGCTCCGCCTCCGGTCTGCTGCGGTTCGGCGGCGGGGCGGTCGTTGGAGTCGCTGCTCATGACGCCTCTGCCAGCGCTTTGGCCACCCGGCCGGCCAGCACCGCGAACTCGGGTTCGTAGCGTATCGACGGGTCTCTGGGAAACTCGTAGGGGATCTCGAACTCGGCCTCGATGCGCCCCGGACGCTTGCTCATCACCAGCAGCCGGGAGGACAGAAACACCGCTTCGTCCACGGAGTGGGTTACGAACAGGGCGGCGAAGCGCCGGTCGGCGAACAGGGACGTCAGCTCCTCGTTGAGCCTGGCCCTGCTGATCTGGTCGAGGGCGCCGAACGGCTCGTCGAACAGGAACAGGTCCGGATCGAGCAGCAGCGAACGGGCGATGCTGGTGCGCATCTTCATCCCGCCCGACAGCTCCAGCGGGTAGTGCCGGTTGAATTCCTCCAGCCCCACCAGCGCCAGCACTTCGGCGGTGCGGCTGCGGCTCTCCCGGCGGTTCATTCCGTCCAGTTCACCCAGGAACCTGACGTTCTGCTCGACCGTCCGCCAAGGCATCAGGGTGGGTTCCTGGAAGATGTAGCCGATGCTGTTGGACGAGCGTTCGACCAGGCCGGAGCTGGCCTCGATCAGGCCGGAGCTGATCTGGAGGACGGTGGACTTCCCGCAGCCGGACGGCCCCACCAAGGCCACGAACTCTCCCTTGCGGACGGCCAGGCGGACGCGGTCCAAGGCATGGGTCGAGCCGAAGGACTTCGATACCTCGTTGAAGGAGATGACCGGATCCAAGCGAACCGCCTCTTCTCTACGGCCTTCGTATGAGCACCGGCTTCCTGCGGCGCGGCCCGATGATAGCAAGGGGTATTCTGCGCCCTCAGGACGGGCCTCTCGTCGATGCCGGGGCAACATTGATCGTCTATTCCCATCCCGACCACCGCCTCCACGATCCGGTGGAGCCGCACCGTTTCGGCGGCGCGTTGCTTCCGCCCGCCGAGACCGCCTCCCGCGCCGACCGGATACTGGGCGCCCTGTCCGGCCGCGGCGGGTTCGAGGTGCGGCGCCCCGATGAGCTGGAGGAGAGAGACCTGCTGCTCGTCCACGAGGATCATTACCTGGAGTTCCTGCGCTCCGCCCACGCCCGCTGGCGGGCGGCCGCCGGAGCTCCGGCCGAGGCCGGGGCGGTCGCGTACATCCGACCCCTTCCGGGGAGGGTTGGGCGGCGGCCCTCCCATGTGAACGCCCAGCTCGGCTTCTACTCCAACGACGTCGACCCGATCCTGGAAGGGACCTGGCGGGCGGCGAAGTCGGCGGCGGCCTGCGCCCTGGCGGCGGCCCGGGCGGTGCACGGCGGGGAAGAGGCGGTGTATGCGTTGTGCCGCCCGCCCGGCCACCACGCCGCCCCCGCTGCCTTCGGCGGTTACTGCTACCTGAACAACACCGCCCTGGCGGCGGCCTGGCTGGCCTCCCGGGGCGCGAAGACGGCGGTCGTGGACGTGGACGCCCACCACGGCAACGGCACCCAGGCCGTGTTCTGGGAGCGGGGCGACGTGCTGACGGTTTCCATACACGGCGACCCCGAAGTCCACTACCCCTTCTTCGGCGGCTACCCGGAGGAAACCGGGGAGGGGGCCGGGTCGGGCGCCAACCTCAACCTGCCGCTGCCGACCGCAGCCGCCTGGTCCGGCTACGCCCCCGCCCTCGGCCGGGCCCTGGAAGCGGTGGACGCGTTCGGCGCCGACGCCCTGGTGGCGGCCTTGGGCGTAGACACCCACGCCGCCGACGGGGTGCTGGCCCTCGAAGACGCCGACTATCTCCCCCTGGGCCGGATGCTGCGGACCGGACTCCCCACCGTCCTCATCCAGGAAGGCGGCTACAGCCGAGGCGTCCTGGAAGCCGCGGTCCCCGCCGTCCTCTCCGCCTTCACCCGACCGTCCCGCGCCCCGGTCGAGCATCCATCGAGAAGGAGGTTTTGATGTCGATAGTGGATATCGAAAGGGATTTTCGAGACACAGTATCTCAACAGGTTCGGCTCCTGCAAGAAGGAGTGGATCGTTATCGTGTCTTTACTCCCTTTCTCTTGGACGGCGGCGATCATCTAGCCATTGTTCTCAAAAAGGACAAGGACAGCTGGATTCTATCTGACGAAGCTCACACTTTCATGCGCCTGACCTATGACATAGATGAAGCCGACCTATATAAGGGGACCCGGTATAAGATCATAACAGAGGCTTTGTCGATGTTTCATGTAGAGGATCGTGACGGAGAACTGATACTGCCTCTGAAGGAGGATGATTATGGTCATGCCCTCTTTTCATTTGTCCAAGCTTTGATAAAAATTACTAACTTGTCCTGGATATCTCGTGAATATACCGGGTCTCAATTCAAGGAGACACCGAGGTCCTGCGGGGCTGCGGCTCGCAGGGTCTCTGGTTCTGGTGTATCCTCGGCGGGTATGAGCGTCGATTTCACGGGCGGGTCGTTCGCGGCCGACTTCCGGCCGCCGGAGCGGCCCAAGCTGAAGCGCAAGATGTATGAGGAGGAGCTGGTCCGCCTGCAGGAGGAGCTGGTGCGGCTCCAGCGCTGGATCCGCCACCGGGGCTTGAAGGTGGTGGTCATCTTCGAGGGCCGGGACGCGGCGGGCAAGGGCGGGGTGATCAAGCGGATCATCGAGCGGCTGAACCCGCGCATCGTCCGGGTGGTGGCGCTGGGGACGCCCAGCGACCGGGAGAAGACCCAGTGGTGGTTCCAGCGGTACGCGGCGGCGCTTCCGGCGGCGGGCGAGATGGTGCTGTTCGACCGCAGCTGGTACAACCGGGGGGTGGTGGAGCCGGTCATGGGGTTCTGCACCCCGGAGGAGTACCGGGAGTTCCTGCGCTCCTGCCCCGAGTTCGAACGCATGCTGGTCCGCTCGGGGATCATCCTCATCAAGTACTGGTTCTCGGTGAGCGACGCCGAGCAGGAGCGCCGTTTCCAAGCCCGCCTCAGCAACCCAGCCAAGCGCTGGAAGCTGTCGCCGGTCGACATCGAGGGCCGGTCCAAGTGGGTGGAGTTCTCCAAGGCGAAGGACACCCTGTTCGCCCACACCGACATCAAGCAGGCGCCCTGGTACGTGGTCAACGCCGACGACAAGAAGAGGGCGCGGCTGAACTGCATCTCCCACCTCTTACAGCAGATCCCCTACGAGGAGGTCCCGTGGGAGGAGGTCGACATACCCGAACGGCAGTCGGGCGGGGGTTACGTCCGCCCGCCGATCACCGACCAGACCTTCATCGAAGAGATATATTGACTTCGAGCCGAGAGCGTCCAAGGAGTGCTGCCCATGCCGATGCCGCCGGCCAGAGCGGGGAGGCCGGGCCGATGACCACGGTCGACTGCCACCTCCACCTGACCGAATCGTCCGACCAGGCGCCCGTCTGGTGGATGGAGGAGCTGTACCGCCCCTACGGCGGGCAGTACATATGGACCGACGGGGCGGCGATCGCGGCGATACTCGACCGGGCCGGGGTGGACGTCGGGATGGTGCAGGGCGCCGACCTCCGGCGCACCACCCACCACCCCGGCTTTCCCGGCCGGCGCAACGTGTACGTCCCCAACGAGTACACCGCCCGCCAGGTGGCCCTTTTTCCCGACCGGCTGATCGGGGTGGCCAACATCGACCCGCTGCGGGACGTGCGGGCCGGGGTGATCGAGCAGCGGCGCTGCGCGGAGGAGTACGGGTTCCGCTCGTCGAAGTTCCTGCCCACCTATCAGAACTACTTCATCGACGATCCGGAGATCGCCCCCATGCTGGAAGGGTGTCTGGATCTCGGCATCGTTGCCCACGTCAACACCGGCTACTCGCCGATCATCACCGCCGGCCTCAAGTACGGGCACCCCGAGCGGCTGGATGCGGTCGGCGTCCGCTACCGCAGCCTGCGGGTGCTGGTCTACATCAACTTCCCCTACGTCGACGAGGGGATCGCGGTGGTAGCCCGCCACCCCAACTTCTACGCCGACCTGGCCTATTTCATCGGCGCCGGGCCGGAGCCCCTGTTCTGGGCGCTGGACAAGCTGCGCAGCCTGGGGGCCCTCGACCGGGCGGTGTACGGGTCGGACAACAACGACAAGGACCGCACCGGGGGCGCCCAGCGGCTCGGCCCCCGCCTCTTGGCGGAGCTGAACGAGGTTGCCGGGCGGCTGGGCCGGGAGCCTTTCACCGAGGCGGACATCGAAGGTGTTTCGGGCGGCAACGCCCGCCGCCTGTACCGGCTGGATCGACCATGACGACCGTCGACGTGCTCCTCTATCTGACCGAGGCGGCCCGCCACGCCCCCGTCTGGTGGATGGAGGAGCTGTACCGGCCCTACGGCGGGGAGTACGCCTGGACGGACGGGGCGGCCCTGGTGCGGCTGTTGGACGCGGCGGGCGTCGACGTCGGCCTGGCGCACGGCTCCGACATCCGCCGCACCACCCACCACCCCGGCTTTCCGTCCGAACACGAGGTCTACGTGCCCAACGACTACACGGCGGCCCAGTGCGCCGCCCACCCCGGGCGCCTCTACGGGGTGGTGTGCATCGATCCGCTGCGGGACGTGCAGTGGGCGGTCGAGGAGATCGACAGGTGCGTCCGCGAGCACGGGTTCCGCATGATGAAGCTCCTCCCCGCCTACCACCACCATGATCCGGGCGACCGGCGGCTGGACCCGGTCTATGAGAAATGCCTCGAGCTCGACCTGCCCGTCCACGCCCACACCGGCTTCACCCCGATCATCAACGCCCCGATCCGTCACGCCCGGCCCGTGCTGCTGGACGAGCTGGGGATCCGCTACCGGGAGCTGAAAGTGTTGGTCTATCTGGCCTTTCCCTACGAGGACGAAGGGGCGGCGGTGGTGGCCCGCCATCCCAACTTCTACGCCGACCTCTCCTACTACGCGGGCGGGACGCCGGGCGGCCTGTACCGGGTGATCCAGAAGCTGAGGAGTCTGGGCGCCCTCGACCGGGCGGTGTACGGGTCGGACAACAACGACAAGCACAAGGCGGGCCCGGGCGGGGCGGCCGCCGAGATCTTTCGCGGTGTCAACCGGGCGGCTGAGCAGGCGGGCGGACCCGGCCTCACCCCCGCCGAGCTGGAATCCATCATGGGGGGGACCGCCGCCGGACTGCTGAAGATCCCCGCCCGGCCCCCGTCCGGGGTGCCGGGGGCGCCGGCGGCCGGATGATTTCTTTACGGAACAGATGGCAGGTTCTTCGATGAGCAGTCCGAGCCGGGAACGCGCCCGGGCGCCGCAGTGCGACTTGCTGCTCACCGGAGGATCTGTGGTGACCATCGACGACGAGCGGCGGGTGATCGAACCGGGGGCGGTGGCGGTTTCGGGCAACCGGATCGCGGCGGTGGGGGCCGCCGAAGACTTGGCCCGTTACCGGGCGGACCGCACCATCGACTGCACCGGCCATGCGGTCCTGCCGGGTTTGATCGACACCCACAACCACCTGTTCCAGGGGCTGGCCCGCGGGCTGGGCGAGGGTATGCCGCTGTGGACCTGGTTGACCGACTTCATGTGGCCGTTCTCGATCTCCATCGACCGCGCCGAGGGGCGGGCCGGGGCCCGGCTGGGGGCGGTGGAGGCCCTCAAGGCGGGAACCACCACCGTGATCGACAACCACTACGCCCCCACCGACCTTGAAACGACCCTGGCGGTGGCCGGGGCCATCGGCGAAGTGGGGCTGCGGGGCGCGGTGGCGCGGGGCATCACCGGGGAGGCCACCGCCATCGCCCGGCGCTACGGCCTGGCCGGAGAGCTGTTCCGCTACACCAACGACGAGGAGATCGAGATCACGAGGGCGGCCATCGAGGCCTATCCGGCCGGCGGGCGGGTGCAGGTGTGGCCCGCCCCCCTGAACATCATCTACAACGACCAGGACCTGGTGCGCCGCAGCGTGGCGTTGGCCCGGGAGGCGGGGGTCGGATGGCACACCCACTGCTCGGAACGGCTCGAAGACCCGCCCACCTACCTGGAGGAATACGGCGTCCGTCCGGTCGAGTGGCTCTACCGGGAGGGCCTGCTGGGGCCGGAGGGGACCATCGCCCACGGCATCTATCTGGACGACGCCGAGATAGAACATGTGGGGGAGACGGACACGGGGATCGCCTACTGTCCGATCTCCCACCAGTACATCGCCCTGGGGGTGATGAGGCTGGCCGACCTGCGGGCCTCGGGCGCGCCGGTCGGCCTCGGCACCGACGGCCCCTGCTGCAACCACCGCCAGGACCTGTTCGAGGTGATGAAGCAGGCCGTCCTGCTGCAGCGGGTCCACACCCTCGACCCCACCGCCAGCAACGGGGAAGAAGCGTTGGAGATGGCCGCGCGGGAAGGCGCCCGCTACGCCGGCGTGGACGCCGGGGTGCTGGCCCCGGGCAAGCTGGCGGACATCATCGTGGTGGACATGCGCCGCCCCCACCTCACCCCCCGCCACCGCACCGTCTCCACCCTCGTCTACTGCGCCCGGGGGTCGGACGTGGTCCATTCGATCATCGACGGGGAGCTGGTGCTGGAGAACGGCGTGTGCACCAAGGTGGACGAGGAGGAGGTCATGGCGGAGGCGCAGGCCCGGGCCGAGGAGCTGATCGACCGGGCCGGCCTGCAGGGCCTGCTCACCCCGTGGCGGCGGTCAGATGTTGCGGATGTATGAGGAGGCCGATTCGTCCGGCGGCGAGTAGTCCCAGGGGGTGCGCCGGCCTGCGGTGAGCGCCTGGTGGACCATCCGCCGCTGCTTCTGGTCGGCGGCGATCTCCGCCCGCAGGGCCGCCAGGTCCCAGCGCTCCTCCGCCAGGGCCGACAGCCTTTCCGCCGCCGCGGCCGCCGAGCCGCCTGCTCCGGCGCCGATCAGGTCGGTCTGCTCTTCTGGGTCGGACGCGAGGTCGAACAGCTGGGCGGGCGACCCGAGCATCGAGATGTACTTGTACGAGCCCTCCCGGATCATCACCACCGGATCGGTCACGCCCTCGCCGAGGAACTCGCCCAGCACGGGCGGCCGGGCCGGTTCGGGTTCCCGCCGGGCCGCGGGCAGCAGGCTGCGCCCGGGGGACTCGGCGCCGTCCGGGCCGAGTCCGGCCGCTTCGACCAGGGTCGGGAGCAGGTCGATCAGGGAAACGGGGGTGCGGACCCGGCCGGCCGGGGCGCCGGCGCCGGCGGCGATCAGGGGTATCCGGGCGGAGCGCTCGAAGAAACCCATCTTGAACCACATTCCCCGCTCGCCGAGCATCTCTCCGTGGTCGGCCGCGAAGACGATCAGGGCCGGACGGCCGCCGATCCGTTCCCGGAAGGCGGACAGCACCCGCCCGATGCCGTCGTCGAGGTAGCTGATCCCTCCGTAGTAGGCGCGCCGGGCCGTCCGCACCTGGCCGGGGGTCAGTTCCAGGCCGTCGAAGCCGAAGGCCTCCCACAGCCGGCGCGACGGTTCGTCGGCGGGGCCGCCGTCCGGCGCCGGGGAGGTTGGATCGTCGACCGCCCGCCCCTCGTAACGGTCCCAGTATTCGCGGGTGATCGTGAACGGGTCATGGGGGTGGGTGTAGGAGACGGTCAACAGGAAGGGCCGGCCGCCTCCGTCTTCCGCCTGCAGCCACCGGACGGCGCGGTGGGTGGTCTCGTCGTCGTACCGCATCTGGAGGGTGGGCCGGGGCGCCGGCCCGGCCTCGGCGATGTCGCGGGCGGCTTGGCGGAGGTAGGCGCGCACCGGGTCGTTGCCGGGGTCGTCCCAGTCCGGCGTCCAACCGAAGTCCGCCGGATAGATGTCGGTGGTCAGCCGCTCCTCGAACCCGTGCAGCTGGTCGGGGCCGACGAAATGCATCTTGCCGGCCAGCGCCGTCCGGTATCCGCCGCGCCGGAGATGGTGGGCGAAGGTGGGAAGCGCCGGGGAGAGAGGGGAGGCGTTGTCGTAGGCGCCGATGTCCGAAGGCATCCGCCCGGTCATCATCGAGAAGCGGGACGGCGCGCAGAGCGGCGAGTTGCAGTAGGCCGCGTCGAACACCGCCCCTCCCCGGGCCAACTCCGAGAGGTTGGGCGCCAAGACCACCGGATGCCCGTACACCGGCAGGAAATGCGGCGCCAGCTGATCCGCCATCAGCAGCAGTATGTCGGGCTGCTTGGTCACAATCTCCTCCTGCCTTTATAAGAAGCCGGTTGGTGTTGCTATCTGGAGCGGCGGCGAGGGTTGGCGCGTATGACTTCGAACATTACTTGGCTGTCCCGTTGGATCGGTCCTAGCAGTCGGACTGTGAGAGAAATAGGTCTATCCGATATATCCTTGATGTAATTGTTCTCGTATCCCACTGGGCCGCCTAGCAGAGAAGTGACTCCATCACAGCTTGAGCTGATACTTTCAGCTCCTATACTTGAACCAATAGACAACATAAAATCCGCTCCGTCTACATCGCTGAAGACTTTGGTCGCTACAGCTATACGAGTTTCTGTACCCACATACTTGCGCACCAATACTGCGAAGGATAGAAACACCTGTTGGCTTTGCTTTTCACGCGGCACCGTGTACCGGTGTTCGGAGAGGTTGTCCACTTGTTTGGTGTTATTGGCTTCAATTAACTGACCGTCAAGCCGTACTTGGTCAATTCTAAAAACGTTAGGATCTGTCAGGTCTAAACCCTCATCGAACTCCCATCTGAGTTGGTAGTCTGAATCTGAATAACTAGACCAGTCAGGCGACTTGCAGGCGATGCCAATAAAACGAAGATTGGAGGGGCATGCCGGAATTCGGTATGAGATTGTTATGAATTGGTATAGGTAATCAGAAAGTTGGTCATCAGGTTTAGGTGCTTCCAGATGACATTTCCAGCTGCGATCCTTGAGACTATGTTCAAAGGTACGAGAAACCACAGGGCGAAGAGCAGATTTTAGATTGCGTTCTACTATCCTTTCTATCCTAATCTCGTTCTCCTCAGAAGAAATCCAACCAAAGGTGATCGCAACTACGGCCGCCGAGAACAAGGCTTGACCTATAAGAGATAGTGGGCGTGCAATTGAGCTTGTATTTCCGTCAAATACTACGAAGAGAGTTATTCCAATGACTCCCACCAATAATGACCAAATATATGCGGTCCTTATAGTGAGATATTTCTCTCTGTCCCTAAGCCCTTTCATGATTTGTGAATAGTTAGTGATTTAAGTTCATTGGCGAGGCGGTCGCCGAGGTCAGCCATCTGCGCAGTGGTTGCTATGTGGTTACTCTCATTGGATGTAAGCACAATCAAAGACGCTCGGAAACCTGGGTATGTAAGCATTCCTACGTCATGTAATGTTCCTTCTAGGGTGCCGGTCTTGTGTGCAAATACCGATGGAGGCTCCGTGCGGGCAGATAGCCTTGTATTGAGGACATTGTTGGCCATCCATCTTCTAAGAGGCTTCAGCTGATCGTTGTTCCATACATATGAAAGGATGCGATTCTGGTCGGCAGCGGTAGTCTTTACTTCTCTCAACAAGGCGAAGTGCTCATCACTGAAGCCGGGAGGAATACCGGTGTGATCGCATCCTGCCTCGCTCATGAATCGTAGATAAGGATCTACGCCGAGCAGATCCAAGATATAGGTTGCGGCCGCATTGTCACTCGTCAGGATGGCTAAGGCAGATAATTCTAAAAGGGTGATTGTAGAAGTGGAGAAGGCTGCCCGTACAGTCGGGTAGGCAGTTCTGCCGATTTGGTCGGGCCGTACTCGATGATTCGGTGATATCTCGTGTCGTTCGATGGACATTAGCACCCCTGCCACCAGGGGAATCTTTAGCAGGGAGGCCGCCGGGTGTTCGGTATGGGGATTGGCTGCCCAGACATCTGCGACCGGTTCATGTACTTGAACGACGACGCTGCGGAGAGGCCCGCCTTCAACGAAGGTATCTATGAGCCGTTGGACTCTCGCGCCGGTTCTGAGGGCATGGTCGATGGCGGCGACTGCCACGTTCCTCCTGGGGATCGTCTAGGACCATTATACCGTCTGGGGTTCGACCAGGCTGCTCCCTGGCTGTGTGGTGCGCCTCGACATAGAAGGACGGCGTTCTTCACGACGCTGCGGCTGTCTCGAACACTGCAGGTTCGGTTACCCCGGCTTCCAGTGCGGCGGCGGCGGCCTCCAGTACGGGCGGCCGGGCCGCCCGCACCTGGATGGGGGTCAGTTCCAGGCCGTCGAAGCCGACGGCCTCCCACAGCCGGCAGAAGGGTTCGTCGGCGGGGCCGCCGTCCGGCGCCGGGGTGGTTGGATCGTCGACCGTGGGCGAAGGTGGGAAGCGCCGGGGAGAGCGGGGAGGCGTTGCCGCAGGCGCCGATGTCCGAAGGCATCCGCCCGGTCATCATCGAGAAGCGGGACGGCGCGCAGAGCGGCGGGTTGCAGTAGGCCGCGTCGAACACCGCCCCTCCCCGGGCCAACTCCGAGAGGTTGGGCGCCAAGACCACCGGATGCCCGTACACCGGCAGGAAATGCGGCGCCAGCTGATCCGCCATCAGCAGCAGTATGTCGGGCTGATCTGTCATGTTCCCTCTGGGTTCCCGCAGCTTTGGACTGCTTCGGCAATCACATACTGAACTTTCACATCGATGTCCACCTAACTCATGGCCCGCTTCGGCCATTGGCTCAATTCGAGTATCTAGATATTTCAGAGGTCGAGCCATTGGCGGGGAGTTCCTTTGTCGAGCAGATATGCATCGAACCAAACCCGGTGATATTCGCAGGCTGGTGGAGCATGTTTTGTTATCCATTCACCCAGCAGAGAGTACATGTTGCCGCCGAACAGCAGTACATCTTCGGGCGCCCGATGCTTACGTACCCAGCGGGGCAGGGCGACGCCGTCGCGGTCGGCCAGAGCGTGCGTCACTGCAGCTATTGAAGGCAGCAGCAGTTGGTTGCCGCCTTTGTAGACCGGATCCTCATGAATAAGATCGGCGGGGCGGTCCGACCAGTTCCAGTCCATGACGAACTGTGAGAGAGGAACCGAAAACGGCCCGCGGATGTCCGGAACTTCCATCTCGGCGGGAAGGTCGCGAGCGGACAGCAGACGGTATGTCCAGCTGGAAGCGGGCAAGGCAGTCACGAGGATCTACTATAGAGGGCGCGTTCAGGCATGGCGCACCGCTATTCCGGCCCTTTCCATCTCCTGCTTGACGGCGGAGATCGGCACCTGGCCGCGGTGGAAGACGCCGGCGGCCAGCACCGCCGAGGCGTTTGCTTCGGTGACCGCTTCAGCGAAATGGGAGGGCCGGCCCGCCCCGCCGGAGGCGATCACGGGCACGTCCACCGCCTCGGTCACCGCCTTGGTGAACGGGATGTCGAAGCCGAGGTGGGTGCCGTCCCGGTCCATGGAGGTGAGGAGTATCTCGCCTGCGCCCCGGCGGGCGCCTTCCGCCGCCCATTCCACCGCGTCCCGCCCGGCGTCGCGCCGCCCGCCGTTGATGAATACGTTCCAGCCTCCCCCCGGCGCCGCCTTGCCGTCGACCGCCAGCACCACGCATTGGCTGCCGAAGGCGGCCGCGCATTCGTCGATCAGGCCGGGGCGGAGCACGGCCGCGGTGTTGAAGGACACCTTGTCGGCTCCGGCCCGCAGCACCGCCCGCATACCGCCGGCGCTGCGCACCCCGCCCCCCACCGTCAATGGCACGAACACGTTCTCGGCCGTGCGCCGCACCACGTCGAGCAGCGCCCCCCGCCCCTGCGGGGAGGCGGCGATGTCCAGGTAGACGATCTCGTCGACCCCTTCGGCGGCGTAACGGGCGGCCAGCTCCACCGGGTCGCCCTCGTCGGTCAGGTTCACGAAGTTGACCCCCTTCACCACCCGGCCTTCCCGGACGTCGAGGCAGGCGATCACCCTGGTGCGCAGCACCGTCAGCCCTCCCGCCGTCCGGCCGCCTGCGCCGCCTCGGCTGTGAAATTGGCCAGCAGCCGCAGCCCGGCCCCGCCGCTCCGCTCCGGGTGGAACTGCACTCCGGTCCGGGGGCCGTTGCGGACGGCGGCCGTGAAAGGATCCGGATAGTCGGCTTGGGCGATGACGATCGACGGGTCGTCGGGCGCCGGGGCGTAGCTGTGGACGAAGTAGAAGGGCGCCCCCGGCGGGATGCCCGCGAACAGCGGGTCGGCGTCGAAGCGCAGGTCGTTCCAGCCGATGTGGGGGAGCAGGGGCGCTCCGGACAGCCGTCTGACCGCCCCTCGGTCCAGGCCGAGGCAGCGGCTGCCGTCCTCTTCGCTGAAGGTGAAGAACAGCTGCAGCCCGACGCAGATCCCGAGGAGCGGACCCGTCCAGGAGCGCAGCGGTTCCACCAGCCCGGCTTCGGAGAGGCGGCGCATGGCGGCGCCGGCGGCGCCCACCCCCGGCAGCACCAGCCCGTCCACCCCCTCCATCCCGGCCGGATCTGCCGCGATGGACACCTCGGCCCCGGCCCGCTCCAGACCCTGCCGGATCGACACCAGGTTGCCCGCCCCATGGTCGATCAACCCGATCCGGACGGGGGCGGCCGGGCGGCCGGGCGGAGGGTCTGGTTTCACACAGCGCCCTTGGTGGAGGGAACTCCGGTGCGCCTCGGGTCGGGCGCCACCGCCGCCCGCAGCGCCCTGGCCAGGGCCTTGAACGCGGCCTCTGCGGTGTGGTGGTCGTTGCGCCCCGAAGCCGCCAGGTGCAGGGTGATGCCGGCGGTGCGGGCGAAAGCCTCCAAGGCGTGGGGGATGTTCTGGGTGGTGAGGGTGCCGATGCGCTCGGTCGTCAGCTCCAGATCGACGACGCAGTAGGGCCGGCCTCCGGCGTCCACCGCCGCCGAGGCGGCCGCCTCGTCCATCGGTACCCGCGCCTCCCCGAAGCGGTGGATGCCCGTCCGGTCGCCGAGGGCGGCGGCCAGCGCCTCCCCCAGGCAGAGGGCGGTGTCCTCCACCGTGTGGTGGTCGTCCACCTCCAGGTCGCCGGCCGTGTCGACCGCCAGGTCGAACAGGGCGTGGTGGGCGAGGGAGGCGAGCAGGTGATCGAAGAACCCGATCCCTGTGGACACTTGGGCCTTGCCGCTGCCGTCGAGGTCGATCTCGACCGACACGCGGGTTTCCTTGGTGCTGCGCCGGCAGCTGCCTTGGCGGGGCATTCAGACCTCCGGGCTGTTGGGGAATCTATGGCTGGTGCGGGCGCCGGGGAGGAGGGTTCCTCGAAACGCACTGCGGTTGCCATCCTATAACGTCCAAGGCTTTTCGCGGCGGCATGAACACCGCTTCGTGTCTGACCCTCCGATCTGGGCGGCCCCGGGTGAGGCCGGAGGGTCGAAGAGGTCGGGTCCACCGAAAGGATCTTCGAAACATACCCCTAGACGGAAGCCCAAAAATTTGGTATAAAGAGTGGGCTGAAACACAAACACCGCCGCGAGTTTCTGGAGAGGGCGGCGGTCAGAGACGGATTCCGTTCTATCCGGCCCTCGGGCCGGGGGCGGCCTCGTGCGGCCCGGCGGATTTTCGTTCAAGGAGGTGGAGGCGGGGGATGGGCCCGGGTTCGCCGGCGGAGGGGGCCGATTTTCGCGGACTTGGGGGCGTTTGGTTGGAATTGAACTTCGAGCCGTGATTGCACGAGATTCTTGTCAGGGTAAACCCTTGGAGGTGCCCATCTAGGCACCGCCATGGCGTGCACCGGGCGGCCTTGATCATCCTGCAGTCGATGTTGTTCAGTTCTCGACCCAGTTTTTCAGCCGGTCGAGAGATGTAAGAGCCCTTTCGAGGCTGGGGGAGCGCTGACGGGCCCGGTCAGGACGCCATGCCCGCTGTACGAAATCTTGCATTATCGCAACGTATTCTGGGCCTACCCGCCGCCCGCTTCCCTGGCGGGGCGGCACCCCTTCTCTGATTCTCCTATTTTGGGATTTCCGGCAGAGGGTGATCAAGACCTGCTTGGGATCGTCGAGTTGGTCGACATCGGCCGGAACCCGACGGCGTACTGCGAAGAAATCGATAAAGGATTCGGAGTCGGCCATCAGCCAAGCTTCGCTCGACCGTACAGCCAGGCGGAAGCACATTCCCGAGTTGGCCGGGCCGTTGAGAAGGTTTGTTCGGAGGTCAGGAACACATATATTTCGGTCATCCCTATCCAAGTCCCTGATGACCAGCCACGCCAGTTCTCGGGCGGATTGGTTGAAATCGGGCAGTTTCTTGTCGAGGTTCGCCTTTCCGCCCGTTATGATTGGTATATCCGGGTTCAGCCCTGAGGCTCGGAGAAGTTTCTCGGCTATAGGTTGGTCGGTTCTCCCTTCGACTACGTATGTGACATACAACATCAGAGGGCACGAGTGAGGCGGTCTACATCTGCAGGCGCTGTTTTTGAGGGGAGTATCTCAGCTAGATTCAAACCACCCTCATTTATGAGATTTTCTATATTAGGGATCTCGCGTGCCAGTGTAGCAGTTGTTCCTTCATCACCAGGGTTTAGTATGATTATCTCGTCCAGACCCAGCCCGGGGTCTTTCAGCATCTCGGTAGAGTGGGTAGACAGGATGAACTGCGAACGTTTGCCTCTTGCCGCCCTGTATAGAATAGTGGGAAGCTGCATTACGATGTCGGAGTGCAACGACAGCTCAGGTTCCTCCAGGAGAACTACTAGGCCCTTTTTACCTGAGCCTTCTTGGATCATCCATAGCAACCCGATCAGCCGCAAAGTGCCGTCTGAAAGATCTCGTTCACTCTGTTTGGCACCCGGTCCCTCCCGCCAGTGTTTGTACCTAGCTGCGAGGTGCGGTTTGCCAGCTTCGTCGCGCTCCAGGGACAACTCGTCGAGTTGGGGTACGGCGATGCGCAGGGCGGTGTTGATTCGGCGCAGACGGGACTCCCTGGTGCGTTTATTGGTTTGGGCCAGACTAACTAGGAAATCACCGCCGAACGGGTCCTTTTCTCTCCCTTGGCTGAGTTCGGGGTCCCGGATTATCTGGGGCACCAAGTGAAGATACCTTACGCTTTTGAGGAACTCCGCGATCGGCCGAAATTCACGATTCATGTTCACCTGTTCCAACGCGGTCTGGGTCAGGCGTTCTCGGTCTTCTCCGTCGTTGCGATCCGGCCGCTCAATTATGGTTTGGTTGTCCTTGCTAACTTTTTCCCGTCGAACAATAGGACGATGACGACCCCGCTGCTCGGCCGTGAAGTGGAGCTCATACACCCAGGAAGGGCCGTCGTCAGCGTCTTGTAGGTGGATCTCGATTCCTACCCAGCCATGGTTGTAGTTGCGGGCGGCCAGACACCGCACGTGTTTGAGCCCGCCGCGTAAATTCAGGGCATGCTGCAGTCCGCCGCCGATGTCCGCTATGTCCCTCAGGAACCGCAGGGCGTCCAGCAGGTTCGATTTTCCAGAGGCGTTCGGGCCCACCACCAGAAGACGGTCGCCCACCGCAACCTCGACCAACTTGAAGTTGCGCCAGTTCTTCAACGTAAGACCTTCTATCCGCATTCTTGATCCCATCTCCGATCAGGTCAGTGAAGACAACTGTAGGCCGGCGGCCTGAGGTTCGGTCTCGACCGATACTCGGGTTTCTTCGGTGCTGCGCCGGCAGCTGCCTCGGCGGGGCATTCAGACCTCCGGACGGGTTGGGGGAATCGCTGGCTGGTGCGGAATCGGGCGCGGGGGAGGGGGTTCCTCGAAGCGCACCGCGGCGGCCATCTTATGAGCGTCCAGCCCTTCGGCGGCGGCCAGCTCTTCGATGACCGGGCGGATCGAGGCCAGGCCGCGGCGGGTCAGGGTCTGGACCTGCCGCCAGGAGCCGAAGTCTTCTACTCCGAGGGGGCCGTAGGAGCGGGCCATGCCTCCGGTGGGAAGCACGTGGTTGGCGCCGGTGGCGTAGTCGCCGGCCGATTCGGGCGACCAGCGGCCGACGTACACCGACCCGGCGTTGACCACCCGCTCCGCGGTTGCTTCGGGGTCGGCGGTCAGCACCGTAACGTGCTCGGGGGCGTATTCGTTGGTGAAGGCGATCGCCTCGTCGAGGCCGCCGGCGATCAGGATCTCGCCGTAGTTGCCCAGAGCCTCCGCCAGGATCGACCGGCGGGGAAGCCGGGGCAGGAAGGAGGCGATCTCGGCCTCGACCTCGGCCGCCAAGGCCGGATCGGTGGTTACCAGCACCGCCGGGGAGTCGGGGCCGTGTTCGGCCTGGCACAGCAGGTCGGCGGCCGCCAGGCGGGGGTCGGTGGTGCGGTCGGCCAGCACCAGCACCTCGCTCGGCCCGGCGGGCAGGTCGACCGCGCACACGCCGAACACCTCCAGCTTGGCGGCGGTCACCCAGGCGTTGCCCGGGCCGACGATTTTGTCCACCCGGGGGATGGATTCGGTTCCGTAGGCGAAGGCGGCCACCGCCCCGGCGCCGCCCATGGCGTACATCTCGTCGACGCCGAGCAGGTGGGCGGCGGCCAGCAGGGCGGGGTCGAGGCGCCCGTCCGGGCCGCAGGGGGAGGCGGCGGCGATTTCTTCCACGCCGGCGGCCTGGGCGGGCACCGCCGTCATCACCAGGCTGGACGGGTAGGAGGCCTTGCCGCCGGGTATGTAGGCCCCCACCCGGCGCAGGGGAGACCAGCGGCGGTCGATCCGCACGCCGGGGCGGGTCTCATGGGAGCGGTCGGACGGGACCTGGGCCTCGTGGTGGCGCCGCACCGCCGCTATGGCTTCCTGCAAGGCGCCGATGAGGTTGCTTCCGGCGTCTTCGGCGGCGGCGGCCATCTCCCGGCGGGAGACCCGCGGATCGGCCCGCCCCCCTCCGTAGGCAAGGCCGGCTTCCTGCAAGGCCCGGTCGCCTCCCTCTTCGATCCTGCGGCAGATCTCGGCGGCCCCTCTCCTGATTTCACGGTCGGGCGCCGCAGAGCGGACGGTCAGGCGGCGGCGGTCCTGCGGGCTGAGGCCGGCCAGCCGGCGGGTGCGCAGCAGGCTCACGGGACCAGCTGCCCGACGGGGAGCACCAAGATGTCCCGCCCGCCCGCTTCCTTGAGGCGGGGCAGCAGGTTCCATACCTCGTCCCGCTCCACCACCGAGTGGACGGCCACCATCCCCTCCTCGGCCAGCGGGACGACGGTGGGGGCTTCGAGGCCGGGAATCAGGCCGGTGATCCTGTCCAAGGATTCCCGGGGGGCGTTGAGCAACAGATAGCGGCGCCGGCGCCCTTCCACCACCGACTCGAGGGCGGTCCGCACCGCCAAGGCTTCCGCCGGGTTTCCGGAGGCGGCGGGCGGGCCGCTTCCCCCCGCCAGGACAGCCTCGCTTTCGAGGATGGTGAGCACCGGGCGGAGGCCGTTCACCATCAGGGTGCTGCCGGTGGACACCAGGTCGGCCACGGCGTCGGCCACCCCCATTTTGGGGGCCACCTCCACCGACCCCCGCATCTCGACGATCTTCACCGGCACGCCTCGTTCGTCGAAGTACCGGTGGGTGAGGATGGGGTGGGAGGTGGCGATGCGCAGCCCGGCGAAGTCCTGGACCTGCTCCAGTTCCGATTGGACGGGGACCGCGGCCGTCAGCGTGCAGCGTCCGAAACCGAGCGGCTTCAGTTCGGCGGGCTTCGGCCCGCTGCGGCCCATCTCCCGCAGGAGGTCCCGGCCGGTGATGCCCAGGTCGGCCACCCCGTCCGCGACCATGTATCCGATGTCTTCGGCGCGGGCGAACAGCAGCTCCACACCGGCGTTGCGGACCTTGACCGAGAGGGCGCGCTCGTTCTGCTCGAAGGACAGGCCGGCGTCGCGCAACAGCCGCAGGGAGGGTTCCCGCAGCCGGCCCTTGTTGGGGACGGCCAGGCGCAGGGTTCGGTCAGCCATCGAGGTTCTCCTCGGCGCGGTCGAGGGCGAGGCGGTATCCCCCCGTTCCGTGCCGGCGCCATTCGTTGACCCGGCCGATGGTGGCGGTGGAGGCGCCGATGCGTTCGTGTATCTCCCGGTAGGTGAGGCCGGCCTCCAGCAGCAGGGCCGCCGCCCATCGGCTGGACAGATCCTCGATCTCGGTGCGGGTGCACAGGTCGCGCAGGAACAAGGCCGCCTCGTCCACCGACTTCAGCGTGAGCAGGGCGCGGCAGAGCGACTCGAGATCGTCGGTTTTCCATTCGCCGGCGCGGGCGGTCATCGGGGGTGTCCTTCTGGCGGTCTGCGGTCGAAGCCTTGCCTAGCATGCTAGCGTACTATTACACTATGTCAAATGCGGGGATGCCGGCGCGGGTGTTGCGCTGTTCCGGCGGGGGGTCGGGTTCAGAAGACGAGCGCAGAGGAGGATAGGAGTTGCCGGCAGACGGCGGGTTGCCTGCCAGGAGTTTCGCCGCCGGGCCGGCGCACCCGAACAACCTGGTCAGTCTCTGTCTGCTCGTCCTCTGACCAAGGCCGGCGGAGCCCGCCTTCATCCGGCTGCCGAAACCTGTCACACTCCCCTGGTACCTTGGGTGGTACAGAAACCGCAGCCGATCCGGATGCTGCGGTCATACAGAGGCCGCCCGGCCCAGAGCCGAGGGTTCCAAGGGCGGGGCGGCCGACCTGGCTGTGCCGAGGCGGATCGGGCGCAGAGGGCCGCAGCGCGTCCTCTGTGTCCGAAGACGGGTGGTTCGGAGGCGGCGGGGGTGGGGCCCGGCGAAGCCGGGGCGGGGGGCGGAGAACGCGAAAAACGGTGTGCTGCTTCGGGCTTGGTTTCGGTTTCAGAAGAACGGTGTGCTGCTCGGGCGTGGGTTTCAGTTCGAGAAGGCGGGCGGATAAGCATAGGGGGATAGAAGCCGTTGCTGGTGGGCGGGTTGTTGCCGGGGGTTTCGCCGTGAGGCCAAAGCATCCAAACAATCTGGTCGGTCCTTGTCCGCTCGTCCTCTTCGTCGTCCTTAGGGTTGGGCGGCGGCGGGGGTTGGTTGGGTGTCGGCGGGGGCGAGGTTGACGGCCCGGACGAAGAACGACGCCATCTGGGCTCTGGTTACGGGTTGGTTGGGGCAGTAGTTGAGGGGTTCGGCGGAGCACCCTCGGGTTACTCCTGTTTGGTACATGCCTTCGAGGGCGGCGAGGACTTCGGGGGAGAGGCCCTCTACGTCGCCGAATCGGCTGGTTTCGGTGGGGACGGCGTCGAGGTGGGGGAAGGCGCCGATCATCATGATGGCCATGTCGGCGCGGGTGACTACTCCGCCCGGGTTGAACGCCCCGTTGGGGGCGGTGAAGGCTCCTACGGAGACGACCCATTCCGCGAAGGGGCGGAACCATTCGTCGGCTTCGACGTCGGTGAGTTCGATTCCTTCGGGGGCTTGGATGGTCCAGCGCTGGGAGACGGCCCGGTGTAAGAAGGCGGACATCTGCCGGCGGGTGATCTGGGCGTCGGGGCAGTATTTGGTGTTGTCTTGGGCGTCGCAGCCGAGGGTGATCCGCCAGTTGGCGATGCGTTCGATGTTGTCCTGGTGGACGTTGCCGTCGTCGTCGCAGAAGCGGCCGACGCACACCGGCGCAGGGGGCTGGGCAGTCGGCTGCGCGGGGGGAGGCGCGCCTCCCCCTCCGCCTCCGCCTCCGCCTCCTCCGCCGGATGGGGGAGGGGCGCCGCCTCCGCCTCCGCCTCCGCCGCCGCTGGGGGGCGGGGCCGGGGGCGGTGCGGCCGGAGCTGCGTTGGTGATGCTGAGGTAGGCGGTGTCGGAGGCGTTGTTCAGGTCGGCGGCGGTTCCGGTTACGGCGATGCGTTCGGTTCCTTCGGTGACGGTGTCGGCGAGGATGACAACCCGGAAGGACGCCCGGGCGGACTGCTGCCCGGCGGGGATGGTGATGGTGAACCTGGACGGGCTGAGACTGCGGAAGTCGCTTCCGCTGGAAGCGGTGGTCCCGGCGCCGCCGGCGCGGACGGCGACTTCGGTGGGCTGGGAGCGGAGGTTCCCGATTAGGCGGGCGGTGGCGTTGACCGTGAGGGGGGAGGTTCCCCGGTCTTCCCGCACCGACGCGGGGCTGAGGGCGAGGTCGATCCCGGTCGGGGGGTCGTCGTTGTCGGTGATGGTCAACACCGCCGGGTTGACGATGAACCCGGCCAGGGCGCCGGTTACGGTCAGGGTTTCGTCTCCCTCTGATATGCGGTCGTCCCGGGCGCTGTCCAACGCCAGGGTGAACGACTCGGTTGCGCTGTTGCCCCCGGATGGGATGGTGATATCGAACGAGTCAGGGGTGGCCAGGTAGTCACCGGCGGCGGCGGTTCCCCCGCCCACGCTGACCGTAATCGTTCGAGCAGAAGTGAGGGTGTTCGCACCGGGGTAGGCGGCCCGCACCGTAACCGCCGTCGAGGCGGTCCCTTCCTCCAGGGAAGCCAGCGGCTGGGGAGGCGTTGCGGAGTCCAACAAGGTGAGGGTAACGGCGGCGTCATCGTCGAGAATGGTGAGAGAAGCCGTCCCGCTGGTGAACCCGGTTGCCGCCCCGGAGATGGTTACAGTTTCGGGGCCTTCCGCGTCGGTGTCGTCCCGGGCCGTCAAATCGAACGTACCCGAAGCGCTGACTTGTCCGGCCGGGATGCTCACATCGAACGCGGCCGTGCTCACGCAGGCGTCCTCGGTAGTCGGGGGGCACGCGGCAGCCAGGGCGGCCCCGTCGGTGTCCCCGGAGGCAACGGCCACGTTCACCGTCGTCGCCGCTGTCAGCTCGGACCCCGACGCGCCTGCGAACCCGGCGGTGACCGTTATCGTATGCGCCGCCGCCTGCTCCACCACCTCCGCAGGCGACACCGACACCTCCAACCTGTTATCAGACGCCGGAATCGTCAACGTATCGGAAGTCACCGTTCCGCCGGTAACCGTCCCGGTGATCAGAAAAGTCTCCGCCCCTTCCGCAATCGTGTCGTCGTTTACCGACAGGCCCGACAGAGTCGTCCATGAACTGGTCGTCACGGCGCCGGTCGGGATGACGACCGACACCGGAGAGGCCGGAGCAGAGAAATCCACCCCGCCGCCGTCCGCCGACGACGGCGAAGCTTCCCCCGCCGACACCTGCACCACCAAACTCTCGGACAAACCGTTCGTTACCCCCGACCCCAACTCCGCCCGCACCCGCACCGCCCCTGTTCCGCCCTCCGGCAACTCCTTCTGCACCCCGGGCGTTCCGCTGTCGGTGTCCGCCGTCAACGAAACATCCAAATCATCGTCGGTGATCTCCAACGACGCCCCCTCGACCGAAAACCCCGCCGCCGAGCCGTCCACCGCCACCGACTCCGCCCCTTCCGCGATCATGTCATCGGTGATCCCCAAACCCGACAACGCCGCCGCCGAACTGGCAGTCGACCCCGCCGGGATGCTCAACACGACCGCCGTCCCCGGCGCCGTGAAATCCCCCGTCTCCGCCTCGGCGCCCGCCGTGAACGACAACGTCACATCCACCGCTCCCGTCAACCCAGAAGACCCGGCCCCCGCGAAACTCGCGGTTGCCGTCACACCCCCCGCGTCCCCCGCCCCCTCCGCCACCGAACCGGCGCTGAGGGTAAGGGCAATGGTTTCGGTTATCTCCAGGTCGGCGCCGACAACGGACACCCCCGTCTCCGCCGCCGACCCGCTGAACCGGATCGTCTCCGCCCCCTCCACCGTCCCGTCGTCCCGGGGAGTGATCGTTACGTCGGCCGACCCGCTGCCGTTCTGAAGGTTGATCACCGCCGTCGCCGCACTGCGCGTGTAATCACCCGACGAACCCAGAACCGCGGTGCCCCCCGCCGCGCCCACCGTAACCGTCACCGTCGCGCTTTCCGCCGCCGTCCCGTAACCGGCGGCCTTCACCCGCACCGTCCGCGCCCCCCCGGACTCGTTGACAGCCTCCAAAGCCGCCTCACCGCTGTCGGCCTCCGCCAAAGTCAACGTAACAACATTCTGCTCAGTAACCACAACCTCGGCCGAAGACACCTCCACCGCCTCACCCACCGTTGCCGACCCTGAAAACACCAGTGTCTCTGCCCCCTCCGAATCAGCGTCCGTAGCAGCCTCCAACTGAACGGTCTTGGTCGCCGTCGTGTTCCCCGCCGGGATGCTCACCGTGAACTCGTTGTTCGATACCCCGGTCCCCGACAACGTGAAATCAGAATTCGCGACCCCCCTGAAGGCAGCCCCCGCCGCCGTAACCGTTACGTCCGTCGCCGACGTCAACACCGACGACAAACCCGCGAACGCCGCGGTAACCACCACATTCACTGTCTGCCCTTCTTCCACCTCTGCTGTATCCACCGACAACGCAATATCAGCGTCATCATCCGCGATCGTTACCACAGCCCCCGTCACCGGCCCCACCACCGTCGAAGGCGAACCCGCCACCGTGAACGTCTCCGGCCCCTCCACTACATCGTCATCCGTAACGGTCAACCCAGACAACGAAGCCGTACCCGACGGCGCCGTCAACCTAGCCGGGATAGTAAGCGTATTCGGCGACGACGGAGCATAAGAAAAATCACCCGCCCCCGCCTGCCCCGCCGCCGGAGAAGCCGGCGCCGCCGCCGACAACGTAATCACCGTATCCGACAAAATAACCGAACCGGTAGTCGTCGTCGGGAAAGCCGCCGAAACCGTCACCCCCGACCCGACCGCCCCCTCCGCCAACACCGACTGCACACCCGCCGCGGTGTCCGTATCCGCAGTCAGTGTAATATCATCATCGTGGTCATCTTTAACAACCAGCTGTCTAGGTAAGTTCGTAAATCCAGATGGCGCAGCAATATACATTTCGAAAGTCTTATCTCCTGCTATAGTGTCATTCTCGATCGTCGAATTGATGGATATCCTGGCATTTGTTCCAGTCCGATCTTGGTCATCGACTTGAGAACTTGTAATAGAATTAGCAGGAATCCTAATATAAGTAGGATATGTCCATTGACCACTGTATGTATAATGGTTGGTAACGCCAATTAAAGCAGTCCCATCGCGCGCGTAAATTCGCATCTTCAGAAGAGTGCCATAGGTAGAAGAGGTAGAAGCAACAAAGTTGTCCCTGGTTGTCCCGCTGCCCAAATCGCCAAAGAACACATCATCATAATTATTTGCCCTTGGGGTTCCCTCTGGCAAATTCGGAGTGGGCATTCTCAGAAAAACAGTCCGATCAGCGTCATTGATAGTCAAATCAACCGAGCTGACCGAATACCCCGAAGCCGACGTCGTACCTGAAATCCGGATAATCTCATGCTCTTCCGTAACCCTATCAGGAGTAGGCTTGACCCACAAATCACTCGTCCCGCTCGTATCACCTGCCGTGATAGTTACATTAAAAGTCGCCGTGTTTATAGCCGTACTGCTAACACCATAATCCCCGCCGCAGTTTTCAATTGCCGTAGCACCCATAGCGGTACAACTAGTCCCCAGCGTAGCGGTGCTCCCCGACGCCCCTACAGTAACCGACACCGTAACATCAGAACTCGGAGCCGAAGCAACCGAAGCCTTGACGGAGCCGGTAAGCTGAGGGGCATCCTCACCAATACTGGCAACCGTTTCCTCTACGTTGTTGTCATCGACTCTGATCACGCTCAGCGTAATCGGCGTGTTGGTCTGCCCCTCCACCGGATCAGGAACCGACAAAAGCGCCGCCGCCAACACCAGCACCCCCAACGCCTGCAACCTCCGCATCACTGCCTCCTTATCCGGCCCGCTGCACCGGCCAAGCCCTTCGGCGAGGAGGCACTTTACCCCCCCCCCCCCCCCATATGTCAAGTCAAACCGGGTCCTTCCGTCCGGTTGCCGGCTTGTGTCACACTCCCCTGGTACCTTGGTGTGGTACAGAAACCGCAGCCGGTCCGGATGCTGCGGTCATACAGAGGCCGTCCGGCCCAGAGCCGAGGGTTCCAAGGGCGGGGCGGCCGGACCTGGCTGTGCCGAGGCGGATCGGGCGCAGGGGGCCGCAGCGCGTCCTCGGTGTCCGAAGACGGTGGTTCGGCGGCGGCGGGGGCGGGAAACCCGGCGAAGCCGGGGCGGGGGGCGGAGAACGCGAAAAACGGCGTGCTGATCGGGCTTGGTGTCGGTTTCAGAAGAACGGTGTGCTGATCGGGCGTGGCGTCGGTTTGAGAAGACGAGCTGATGGGCGGGGGATAGAGGTTGTTGCTGGTCGGCGGTTGTCTGCTGGGTGCAGGGCCGCACCGAGTGTTCCGACGGTTCCACCATAGAGGTTGTTGCTGGTGGGCGGGTTGTTGCCGGGGGTTTCGCCGTGAGGCCAAGCATCCAAACAATCTGGTCGGTCCCTGTCCGCTCGTCCTCTTCGTCGTCCTTAGGGTTGGGCGGCGGCGGGGGTTGGTTGGGTGTCGGCGGGGGCGAGGTTGACGGCTCGGACGAAGAACGACGCCATCTGGGCGCGGGTTACGGGTTGGTTGGGGCAGTAGTTGAGGGGTTCGGTGGAGCATCCTCGGGTTACTCCTGTTTGGTACATGCCTTCGAGGGCGGCGAGGACTTCGGGGGTGAGGCCTGCGGCGTCGCCGAATCGGCTTTCTGTGGTTGGGACGGCGTCGAGGTGGGGGAAGGCGCCGATCATCATGATGGCCATGTCGGCGCGGGTGACCACTCCGCCGGGGTCGAACTGTCCGTTGGGGGCGTTGAAGGCTCCGACGGAGACGACCCATTCCGCGAAGGGGCGGAACCATTCGTCGGCGCCGACGTCGGTGAGTTGGATTGCTTCGGGGGCTTGGATGGTCCAGCGCTGCGAGACGGCCCGGTGTAAGAAGGCGGACATCTGCCGGCGGGTGATCTGGGCGTCGGGGCAGTATTTGGTGGTGTCTTGGGCGTCGCAGCCGAGGGTGATCCGCCAGTTGGCGATGCGTTCGATGTTGTCTTGGTGGACGTTGCCGTCGTCGTCGCAGAAGCGGCCGACGCATACCGGAGCGGGCGGCTGGGCGGGAGCCTGCGCGGGGGGAGGTGCACCGCCATCACCTCCACCGCCGCCGCCGCCTGATGGCGGGGGCGCGCCTCCTCCGCCTCCTCCTGATGGGGGAGGCGCGCCGCCTCCTCCGCCTCCGCCTCCGCTGGGGGGCGGGGCCGGGGGCGGGGCGGCCGGAGCTGCGTTGGTGATGTTGAGGTAGACGGTGTCGGAGGCGTTGCCCACGTCGGCGGCGGTTCCGGTTACGGCAATGCGTTCGGTTCCTTCGGTGACGGTGTCGGCGAGGATCACAACCCGGAAAGACGCCCGGGCTGACTGCTGCCCGGCGGGGATGGTGATGGTGAACCTGGACGGGCTGAGACTGCGGAAGTCGCTTCCGCTGGAAGCGGTGGTTCCGGCGCCGCCGGCGCGGACGGCGACTTCGGTGGGCTGGGAGCGGGGGTTCCCGATTAGGCGGGCGGTGGCGTTGACCGTGAGGGGGGAGGTTCCCCGGTCTTCCCGCACCGACGCGGGGCTGAGGGCGAGGTCGATCCCGGTCGGGGGGTCGTCGTTGTCGGTGATGGTCAATACCGCCGGGTTGATGATGAACCCGGCCAGGGCGCCGGTTACGGTCAGGGTTTCGTCTCCCTCGGATATGCGGTCGTCCCGGGCGGCGTCCAACGCCAGGGTGAACGACTCGGTTGCGCTGTTGGCCCCGGATGGGATGGTGATCTCGAACGGATCGGCAGGGAAAGCCGCCTGGTAGTCGCCGGCGGCGGCGGTTCCCCCGCCCACGCTGACCGTAATCGTTCGAGCAGAAGTGAGGGTGTTCGCACCGGGGTAGGCGGCCCGCACCGTAACCGCCGTCGAGGCGGTCCCTTCCTCCAGGGAAGCCAGCGGCTGGGGAGGCGTTGCGGAGTCCAACAAGGTGAGGGTAACGGCGGCGTCATCGTCGAGAATGGTGAGAGAAGCCGTCCCGATGGTGAACTCGGTTACGGTTCCGGCGGAGATGGTTACAGTTTCGGGGCCTTCCCCAGTGGTGTCGTCTTCGGCAGAGCCGATGACCAGGTTGAAGGAGGCCGTCGCGGAGGACTGGTAGGCGGGTATGGCTACTTCCACGCCGGTTACTGCCTGGTAGTCGGTTCCGGAGGCGGCTGTCCCGGAGGCGCCGACTGTGATGGGCACGGTCAGCGCCCGGGACAGCACGGTGTTTCCTTGGTAGGCGGCTTTCACCTGCACCTGGGTGGTTCCTCCGTCTTCGCGGACGCTGGTCAGGGGGTCGCCGGCGGGGGTTTCCAACGTCAGATCGATGTTGGTCGGGGGGTCGTCGTTGTCGGTGATGTCGAGGCTGTTGCCCACGACAGGCAGGCTTCCCACGTCTCCGCCGGAGATCAGGATGGTCTCGGTTGCTGCTTCGTCGGCGTTGTCGTCGTTCACCGCGATGGTGAAATCCTCCTGCCCCATCGTTGCGTTGGCGGCTATGACGATTCCCAGCGCGTGTCCGGAAGGCGTTCCCGACGGCGCCGTCAAATCGGACACTCGGAAGTCTTCTCCCTCGTCCCAGGAGTTGCCGGCGTCGGCGGAGGCGGTTCCTCCCGTGATGTTGACGCCGACCACCCTCCGGGTGTTTGTTGAAGCAGGGGCGGTGGCCCGCACCCGCACCGACTTCGACCCGGCATCCTCACCCAGCGACGACAGCGCCGTGTTGTCCGCCGCGTCCCGGAACTCCAACCGGATGCCGTCGTCCACGATGCGCACCGCGGCCGACTCCGAATTCGAAGAGTCCCCCGACACCGTTCCCGTAACCTTCAGCGTCTCCCCGCCTGCCTCGTTGGTGCTGTCGTCCCGGGCGGTCAAATCGAACGTACCCGAGGCGCTGACTTGTCCGGCCGGGATGCTCACATCGAACGTTGCTGTGTTCACGCAGGCATCCTCGGTGGTCGGGGGGCACGACGAAGCCAGGGCGGCTCCGTTGGTGTCGCCGGTTGCTACGGCCATGTTCACCGTCGTCGCCGACGTCAGCTCCGACCCCGTCGCGTCCTTGAACCCGGCGGTGACCGTTATCGTATGAGCCGCCGCCTGTTCCACCACCGTCGCGGGCGACGCCGACACCTCCAAACGGTCGTCCGACGCCGGAATCGTCAAAGTATCGTGAGTCACTGTTCCGCCGGGAACCGTCCCGGTGACCCGAAAAGTCTCCGCCCCCTCCGCAATCGCGTCGTCGGTTATCGACAGGCCTGTCAGCGTCTTCCATGGACCGGTCGTCGCGGAACCGGGCTGGATGACGACCGGCACCGGCGAAGCCGGGGCAGAGAAGTCCACCCCGCCGGCCTGCGCCGACGACGGCGAATCCACCCCCGCCGACACCTGCACCACCAAATCCTCGGACAAGTCGTTCGTTACCCCCGACCCCAGCGCCGCCCGGACCTGCACCGCCGCCGTTTCGCCTTCCGGCAAGGTCTTCTGCTCGCCGTTGGTTCCGCCGTCGGTGTCCGCCGTCAACGAAACACCCAGATCGTCGTCGGTGATCTCCAACACCGCCCCCTCGACCGAGAACCCCGCCGCCGAGCCTTCCACCAGAACAGACTCCACCCCTTCCGCGATCGTGTCTCCGGTGATCCCCAACCCCGACAACGCCGCCGCCGAACTGGCAGTCGACCCCGCCGGGATGGTCAACACCACCGCCGTCCCCGGCGCGGTGAAATCCGCCGTCTCCGTATCATCGCCCGCCGCGAACGACAACGTTACCTCCACTGCTTCCGTCAAGTCCGAAGACCCGGCTCCCGCGAATTCGGCGGTTGCCGACACCGCCCCCGCGTTGGCCGCCCCTTCGGCCGCCGAACCCGCACTCAACGTCAAGGCAATGGTCTCGGTTATCTCCAGATCGGCATCCTCCACGAACACCCCCGACCCCGACCCGCTGAACCGGATCGTCTCCGCCCCCTCCGCCACTCCGTCGTCCCGGGGTGTGATCGTCACGTCGGCCGACCCGCTGCCGTTCTGAAGGTCGATCACCGCTGTCGCCGCACTGCGGGTGTAGTCGCCGGACGAACCCAAAACCGCGCTCCCCCCCGCCCCGCCCGCCGTAACCGTCACCCTCGCGTTGGCCGCACCCGCCGATGTTGCGGCGGCCTTCACCCGCACTGTCTTCTCACCGCCGGACTCGCTGATGCCAGACAAAGCCGCCTCGCCGCTGTCAGCCTCTGCCAAACTCAACACGACCCTCGGGTCGGAAACCGCAACCTCGGCCGAAGACACATCCACCGCTGTTCCCACCGTCGCCGACCCCGAAAACACCAGCGTCTCTTCCCCCTCCGTATCTGCATCCGCCGCCGCCGTCAACCGGACGGTGCTGCTTCCCGACACAGCGCCCGCCGGGATGCTCACCGTGAACTCATTGCTCGACACCCCCGACCCCGACAAACTGAAATCAGAAGCCCCGACCCCGCCCGAAGCCGCTCCCGCCGCTGTCACCGTCACGTCCGTCGCCGACGTCAACACCGACGACGAACCTGCGAACTCGGCGGTAACCACCACATCCACCGCCTCGCCTTCTTCCACCACCGCTGTATCCACCGACAACCCGATATCGGTGTCGTCATCCGCGATCGTTACCGCAGCCCCGTTCACCGGCCCCACCATCGTCGAAGACAATGTACCCTCAATCGTGAGTGTCTCCGGCCCCTCCACTACATCGTCGTCCGTAACCGTCAAACCAGACAACGAAGCCGTACCCGCCGGCGTCAAACTCGTAGCCGGGAAAGTAATCGTATTCGGCGTCGACGGAGAATAAGACAAATCACCGGCCCCCGCCTGCCCCGCCCTCGGAGACGCCGCCCCCGCCGCCGACAACGTAACCACCGTCGCCGACGCAATAGAAGAACTGGTAGTCGTCCCCGGGAAAGCCGCCGAAACCGTCACTCCCGACCCGGCCGCCCCCTCCCTCAAAGTCGCCTGATTGCCGTCCGTACCGGCGTCCGTATCCACAGTCAAAGTAATAGTATCATCGTCATCCTTGACAAACAAGGGCTTAGACAATACCGTAAACCCAGCCGGAGGGCTGGCAAGATACAGCGAAAAAGTCCAATCCCCGTTCGCAACGGTGTCGTTATAACTGTGCCCAGAGACGTTAATTCTTCCAAATGCTCCGCTCCGATTTTGCTCGCCGACTTGGGAACTCATAATAGAATTCGCAGGAATTCTAACGAACCTCTTAAAACTCCATTGAGCAGTGTACTGATATTGGTAGCCATTTCTGGCAGTTCCATTGCTCGCTAAAATCCGCATCTTCATAATACTGCTGTAGGTAGAAGAGGTAGAAGCAACAAAATTGTCCCTGGTTGTCCCGCTGCCCAAATCACCAAAGACCTGATCGTCATAAAAATTAGACCGCGCTAAGCCTTCCACTAGCGGCGGAGTAGGCATCCTCAGAAGAATAGTACGATCCGCGTCGTTGATAGTCATATCAACGGAGCTGACCGAAAACCCAACAGTCGACGTCGTACCCGAAATCCGGATAACCTCATTATTCTCCGTAATCCTATCAGGAGTAGGGAGGATAACCAAAGAAGCCTGCCCGCTCGTCTGACCCGAGTTGATAGTCACATTGAAAACGGCATCGTTTAGACCATCCACACTGGAAATACCAAAATCCCCGCCGCAGTTTCCCAACACCAAGATCCCCGTCCAGGCACAACTACTCCCCATTGTAGCACCAGCCGAAGCAGCCACGGTTACCTCCACCGTAACATTCGAGCTCGGCGCTGAAGCAACCGAAGCCCTTACAGTCCCTATCAACTGACCATCGTCCTCACCTATACTAGTAACCGCCGCCCCGAGATGATCGCGATAGCTCAACGTTATCGCAGGGCCCTGGCCCTCCACCGGCTCAGGAACCGCCAAAAGCACCGACGTCAGCACCAGCGCCCCCAGTGCTATAATCCTCCGCATCATTGCCTCCCTATCCGGCCCCGGCCGCACCGGCAAAGCCCCTCGGCAGGAGGCACTTTACCCCCCCCCCCCCCCATATGTCAAGTCAAATCAGGTTCTTCAGAAGAAGAAAAGAGGGCCCGCCCGCCTGCCTATTCTGGATTGGCGTCCGAAGAACCGACGAAGGCGCGGGGCAGGGTGCGCTCGGCGGAAGAGGCGCTATTCGATGCGGCCGGTGAGGGTATCTTCGATCAGGGCGTTCACCACCGCCCGGAGGGCTTCCTCGGGGGAGGCGCCGGACTCGATCGCCTGGTTGTACACGGCCAGCTGACGGTCGGCGGAGGTGCCCTCCCGGCAGATGGTGCGGAGGTGTTGGATCTCCGTCGTGCAGCCCAGCGCCTCGGCGTCGGGCGCGACCAGCTCGATCAGCTCTTCGGCCAGATCTTCGAACGGAACCAGAACGCCTTTGCCGAAGTCGACCAGCTCTCCCTTCACCCCGTAGCGCTGCGCCCGCCAGGCGTTCTCGGACACCAAGAAATTGGAGTAGGTGCGCCACCTCTGGTTGTCGGAGCGCAGCCGCCACAGCATCCGCAGCAGGCAGACGTACGCGGCGGCGAGGGCCGCTACGTCGTCCATCCTGGTGGGCAGGTCGGTGGCCCGCATCTCCAGGGTGGGGTAACGGCCCGAAGGCCGGATGTCCCACCAGATCTTGGAGGAGTCCTCGATCAGACCCGCCGACACCAGCACGTTCACATGCCGCTCGTATTCCGTCCATGAGCTGAACGGTTCGGGCAGTCCGGTGCGGGGCAGGGTGGTCATCACCGAGGGCCGGTAGCTCTTGAGGCCGGTGTCCTTCCCTTCCCAGAACGGGGAGGAGGCGGACAGGGCCAGCAGGTGGGGCAGGAAGTAGGTGACCTGGCCCATGAGGTCGATGCGCAGGTCCGGGTCCTCGATCCCGACGTGGACGTGCAGGCCGGAGATGACCAGCCGCCTGATCACCCCCTGCAGGTCCCGGGCGATGGCCTGGTAGCGCGGGGCGGCGGTGACCTGCTGCTTCTCCCAGCGGGCGTAGGGGTGGGTGGAGACGGCGATGGGCGCCAGCCCGTACTCTTTGGCGGCTTCGGCCACCGCCAGCCGCAGCAGGCCGATCTCGGCGCGCAGATCTTGGATGTTCTCGCAGACGGTGGTGCCGATCTCGATCTGCGAGGCGAAGAACTCGGGGCTCACCAAGCCGTAGCGGAGGTCCTTGACCTTTTTCATCAACCCCTCGGGCTGGGAGCGCACCAAGTCTCCGGTTTCGATCTCCACCAGCAGATATTCTTCTTCGACGCCCAGCGTCCAGGCCGGTTCTTCGATCATGGCCCTGATGATAGCCCGGTTCGAGGCTTTCCTCCGGACGGTGCGCCCGAACGCTGGCGCACCGCCTCGAACAGCAGCACCGCCGCCGCCGCGGCCGCGTTGAGGGAGTCGGCGGCGCCGGCCATGGGAATGCGGGCGGTTTGGCAGCGCCCGTCCAGCCAGGGTTCGCTCAGGCCGTACTGTTCCGAACCCACCGCCACCGCCGCCGGGCCGGTCAGGTCGATCTCCCAGAGGGGGGAGGCGGCCGCGGGGGAGGCGGCCACGGGGCGGACGCCCCGGCTTTCCAGCCAGGCCAGCGCCTCGGCGGAGGTGCAGACGGCCAGGGGGACGGTGAACAGGGAGCCGAGCGAGGCCCGCACCGCGTTGGGGTTGAACGGGTCGGTGTTGGGGTCGGCCGCCACCACCGCCGCCGCCCCGGCCGCGTCGGCGGTGCGCAGCATGTTCCCCAGGTTGCCGGGTTTTTCGATGGCCTCGGCCACCAGCAGCAGCGGGTCGGCGGGCAGCTCCAGGCGCGGCAGGCCGGTGTCGAACTGGGGCGCCACCGCCAGCAGACCCTCAGGGCGGTCGCGGTAGGCCGCCTTGCGGAACGGCGCCGGCGCCAGGCGGCGGAGGCGCGCCCCCGACGCCTCGATCCGGGCGGCGAGGGCCGGCTCGTTGGCGCCCAGGAAGAGCTCCTCGCACACGTACAGCTCGTCGACCGCCAGATTCGCAGCCGCCGCTTTGGCCAGCTCGCGGTAACCCTCGATGATGAAGACGCCCTCTTGGTCGCGCCGGCGGCGGCTGCGCAGCTTCACCAGGCGCTTCACCGCCGGATTGGCCGCAGAAGTGATGGCGGGGGCCGTCACCACCGCTCCCGGCGGACGGCGTCGGCGGCGGATCGGCGGGGCGGGCGGCCGCGCCGGGCGGAACGGGGGGAGGGCCCGGGGGCGGGGCGGCCCACGGTTACCACCCCGACCGGCAGGTGGGTATCGGGAATGCCCAGCAGGCCGGCCAGGCCGGGGAGGGCGTGGGCGCCCAGGAAACCGGCCGCCAGGCCCTCGTCGACCGCGGCCAGCAGCAGGTTCTGGAGCACCGCCCCCGCGTCCACCCACCAGTAGGGGACCGGCCACTCTCCGCCGGCCGCCAGGCCGGATCCGGCCTTGTCCGGGGCCGCGTAGCGGTCGAGGTAGGCCCGGGGGGAGGTGCAGACCGCGATGTGGACCGGCGCCCGGCTCAGCCACGGCTCGTACCCCCGGCTCACGTAATCGGGTTCCGAAGCCAGGGCGGCGATCTCGGCGCGCGTCCGGCGGTCGGTTACCACCACCAGGGTCTGGCCCTGGGCGAAGCCGGCGCTGGGCGCCCGCCGCCCTGCTTCGGCGATCCGTTCCACCGCCGCCGGATCCACCGGCTCCCCCGTGTAGCTGCGCACCATCCGCCGCCCGGCGACCGCCTCGCTGAACTCCATTGCGCGAACGGCGGCGCCTACCGCGGCCGTCTAGGCCTCGGCCACCGCTTTGGCCAGGCTGTCTACGGCGGCCTTGGCGTCGGCGAACAGCATCAGCGTGGAGTCCATGTAGAACAGGGGGTTGTCGATGCCGGCGAAGCCGGGGGAGAGGCTCCGCTTGACGACGATGGTGGTGGCGGCCCGGTCGACGTCGAGGATCGGCATGCCGTAGATGGGAGACGACGGGTCGTCCCGGGCCACCGGGTTCACCACGTCGTTGGCGCCCACCACCAGGGCCACGTCGGTGCGGGGGAAGTCGTCGTTGATCTCGTCGAGGTCGAGCAGCTGGTCGTAGGGGACGTCCGCCTCGGCGAGGAGCACGTTCATGTGGCCGGGCATCCGGCCGGCGACCGGGTGGATGGCGTAGCGCACCTCCACGCCCCGCTCCTCGAGCCGGTCGGCCAGCTCCCGCGCCCCGTACTGGGCTTGGGCCACCGCCAGCCCGTAGCCCGGAACCACGATCACCGAACGGGCGTAGGCGAGGGTAACGGCGGCGTCGCGTACGGTCGCCCTCCGCACCGGGCGGCCTTCTCCGGCCCCGCCGCCCCCGGCCCCGCCGTCACCGCCGCCGAAGCCGGAGAACAGGACGTTGGCCAGCGAGCGGTTCATGGCCCTGGACATGATGCTGGTGAGCACCAGACCGGAAGCTCCTACCAGGGCGCCGGAGATGATGAGGGCGCTCGACTCGATCACGAATCCGGTGGCGGCCGCGGCCACGCCGGACATCGAGTTGAGGAAGGCGACGATCACCGGCATGTCGGCGCCTCCGACCGGCAGGGTGCGGGTCACGCCGAACAGGGCGGCCAGGCCGACCGCTGTCCAGAGGGCGGCCGGGCGGCCGGACGCGGTCATCCACACCGCCGCCCCGACCAGCGCGGCCGCCAGCAGCGCGTCCGGCAGCGCCTGGTATTTCAGCATCAGGGGGCGGCCCGGGAGCAGCCCCTGGAGCTTCCCGAACGCCACGAAGCTGCCCGTGAAGGTGGCCGCGCCCACCACGGTGGAGAGGGCGACCGTTACTCCGGTTTCGACCGTCAGGGGGGAATCGGAGAGGAAGGCCGCCGCGGCCACCATGCCGGAGGCGGCGCCGCCGAACCCGTTGAAGGCCGCCACCAGCTGCGGCATCCCGGTCATGGCCACCCGGCGGGCCAGCACCGCCCCCGCCGCGCCGCCCACCAGCAGGCCGGCGATGACGGCGGTGTAGTCGACGATGCCCGAGTCGAGCAGCGTGACGATCACCGCCAGCAGCATTCCGACCGAGGCGGTGGTGTTTCCGGAACGGGCGGTCGCGGGCGAGCTGAGGCGCTTCAGCCCGAAGATGAACAGGCAGGCCGCCGTCAGGTAGAGGACCGCGGCCAAGGCTTCGTTCACCGGCGGCTCCTGCGGAACATCTCCAGCATCCGGTCGGTCACCAGGAACCCGCCCACGACGTTGACCGCGGCGAAGACGACAGCCAAGAAGCCGAGCACCCAGGCGAGCGCCCCGCCTTGGCCCGCCACCAGTATCGCGCCGACCAGGGTGATCCCGGATATGGCGTTGGAACCCGACATGAGCGGGGTGTGCAGCTGCGGGGGGACCTTGGTTATCACCTCGAAGCCCACGAAGGCGGCGAGGACGAACACCGTTACCCCGGCGACCAGGATCATGCTTCTCCTCCTGATGAATCTCCGTCGAGCCGGGCCAGCACCTCGGGGTGGACCACCCCGCCGCCGCGGGTGATGGTCACCCCGGCCCGGATCTCGTCGTCTTCCCCGGGCGCCGGGTCGGCCGCCAGGTAGCTGATCAGCTCGCAGGCGTTGCGGGCGAACATCCTCGAGGCGTCGGCGGCCGGGCTCGATTCCAGATCGGTGGGCCCCACCACCGTCACCTCGCCGACTTCTACCACCTCGTCGGGCCTCGTCAGGACGCAGTTGCCCCCCCGGTCGGCCGCGCCGTCGACCACCACCGAGCCGGGCCGCATCCGGGCGACCGCCTCGGCGGTGACCAGGGTGGGGGCGGGCCTTCCGGGGACGGCGGCGGCGGTGATCACCGCGTCGGCCCCGGCCAGATGTTCCTCCAGGCCTTTCAGCATGCGGGTCTGCTCGTCCTCCTCCAGGCCGCGGGCGTAGCCTCCGGCGGCGGCGGAGTCCTGCGGGTCGAGGTCCAGCTCTATGAAGTCCGCGCCCAGGCTGCGCACCTGCTCGGCGGCGGCGGCCCGCACGTCGAACCCCTTGACCCGGGCGCCCAGGCGCCGGGCGGTGGCGATGGCCTGGAGCCCCGCCACCCCGCAGCCCAGCACCACCACCGTGGCGGGGCGGATGGTCCCCGCCGCGGTGACCATCATCGGGAAGATCCTCCTGACCTGGAGGGCGGCCTCCAGCGCCATCATGTAACCGGCCAGGGTGGCCTGCGACGACAGGACGTCCATCGACTGGGCCCGGGTGGTCCTCGGCAGGGTCTCGAAGGCGAGGGCGGTTACCCCGGTTGCGGCCAGCTCCCGCATGGAATCCGGGTCGTCGAGGGGGCGCAGCAGTCCGAGCAGCCAGGCCCCCGGCTTCAACCGGGTCCGCTCGTCCGGTCGGGGCGGGGCGGCGGTGATCACCGCGTCGGCCTCCCAGGCGGAGTCGACCAGCTCGCAGCCGGACCGCAGGTACCGGTCGTCGATGAAACCCGCCGCCCCGCCCGCGCCGTGTTCGATGGAGACCCGGTGGCCGGCTTCGATGTAGAGCCGGGCCGTGTGGGGCGTTATGCCCACCCGGCGCTCCGGCGGATGGGGGCGGGGTGTCGAGATGTTCAAGGTTTGGTCGCTCCGACGCTCACAGGCTGCCAAGGTGTCCGCTTTAGAAGCAAGAATATAGACGAACCGGCGTTCAGGCCCCCGCCGCCGCCGCCATCCGGTCTCCCAGCTCCTCGGTGGACCCCCCCATCTCCGGTCCGGCCATGGCCTTCATCTCCGACAGCACCGAAGCGGCGGCGTCCTCGACCGCCCGGGCCGCATCGCGCTCGCCGAGGTGGTCCAGGCACATGGCCGCCGACAGCACCGCCGCCGCCGGATTGGCCCAGCCGCGGCCCATGATGTCGGGCGCCGATCCGTGCACCGGCTCGAAGAGGGAGGGATAGGTCCGTTCGGGGTTCAGGTTGCCGCTGGCGGCCAGGCCCATGCCGCCTTGGACGGCGGCGCCGATGTCGGTGACGATGTCGCCGAAGAGGTTGTCGGTCACGATCACGTCGAACCGTTCGGGGGAGTTGACCAGATGCAGGCACATGGCGTCGACGTGGTAGTAGTCCGCCTCCACCTCCGGGTAGTCCTCGGACGCCTCGTCGACGGTGCGCTGCCAGAGGTCTCCCGAGTAGGTGAGCACGTTGGTCTTGTGCCCCAGGGATAGTCGGCGGCGGCGGGCCATGGCCTGGTCGAACCCGAAGCGGACGATCCGTTCCACGCCGAAGCGGGTGTTGATGGAATCCTGGCAGGCGATCTCGGCGGGCGTGCCCTTGCGCAGGAACCCCCCGGTGCCCGAATAGGGGCCTTCGGTGTTCTCGCGGGCCACGAGTATGTCGCAGCGGTCCGGCGTCAGGCCGGCCACCGGCGTGGGCACCCCCTCGTACAGCTTCACCGGGCGGAGGTTCACGTACAGGTCGAAGTCGAAGCGCAGGCGCAGCAGCAGACCCCGCTCCAGCACCCCGGGCGGAACGTCGGGCCGCCCGACCGCCCCCATCAGGATGGCGTCGTGGCCGGCCAGCTCCTCTTCCACGGAGTCGGGCAGCACCTCGCCCGTGGCCAGATACCGGTCGCTGCCCAGGTCGTAGTGGTCGGCCTCGAAGGTGAAACCGAACCGGGCTGCGGCCGACCGCACCGCCTTCAGGGCCTGGGCGGTTACCTCCGGGCCGATTCCGTCCCCGGCGATGACCGCGATCCGGTAGTGCCGATCAGCCATCGGCGGTGCTCAGCGCCCGGTTGAGAGCTTCCACGAAGGCGTGCCCCGACCCCTCCACCACATCGGTGGAGACCCCCCGCCCGTTGTGGGAGAAACCGCCCACCCTTATCACCACGTTCACCTCCGCCATCGCGTCGGCCCCGGCCGTTACCGGCACCACACGGTAGTCCAGCAGCTCGGCGTCGATGCCGAAGGCCTTCTTCAGGGCGTCGAAGGTGGCGTCGACCATTCCGCCGCCCCGGCCGTCGAATTTCTCGGTCCGGCCGTTGCCGCCCCGCGAGATTCCGACCGAGGCGGCGGGCTTCACGTCGCTGCCGCCGCTCACCCGCAGCGACACCAGCCGGATCGTCTCGACCGGCCGGTCCTGCTCGCGGCGGACGATGGCCCGCAGCTCCCGCTCGTTGATCTCCACCTTGCGGTCGGCCATGTCCTTGAAGCGCCGGAAGGCCTCGGAGAACTGGTCGTCCTCCAAGACGATGTCCAGTTTGGCCAGGGCGTCGGCGAACCCGGCCCGCCCCGAATGCTTTCCGAGCACGATCTGGCTGGCGGCCCCCACCGAGGCCGGGTCCATGATCTCGTAGGTCTCCCGGTCCCGCAGCACGCCGTGCTGGTGGATGCCCGACTCGTGGACGAAGGCGTTGCGCCCCACCACCGCCTTGTTGAACTGGATGGGGTAGCCGGTGAGGCGCGACACCAGCCGGCTGGTGGGCACGATCTCCTCGGTGTTGGCGCCGATCTCCACCCCGAAATGATCTTGGCGGGTCTTGACGGCCATGATGATCTCCTCGGTGGAGGTGTTCCCGGCCCGCTCGCCGATCCCGTTGACCGCCCCCTCGATCTGGCGGGCGCCGGCGTGGATGGCCGACAGGGAGTTGGCCACCGCCAGGCCCAGGTCGTTGTGGCAGTGGGTGGAGATCACCACGTCGCTCCGCCCGCCCAGCACCTCGTCGTACACCCGGCGGAGCAGCTCCACGTAGTCCTCGGGGGTGGCGAAGCCCACCGTGTCGGGGATGTTGATGGTGGTTGCGCCCTCCTGCACCGCCGCCCGGCAGCAGTCGATCATGAAGTCGGGGTCGGAGCGGGTGGCGTCCTGGGGGGAGAACTCCACGTCGTCCGTGTAGCGGCGCGCCCTCCGCACCGACTCCACGATCGACTGCCTGACCTCGCCGGGGGTCATGCGCAGCATCCGCTCCATGTGGATGGGGGAGGTGCTCTGGAAGACGTGGATGCGGTGCCGGGCGGCGTTCCGCACCGCGTCGTAGGCGCGGTCGATGTCGTCGGGGATGCAGCGGGCCAGCGAGGCGATCACCGGGCCCTCCACCAGCTTGGCGATCTGCTCGACCCCGTAGAAGTCTCCGTCGGAGGCGGCCGCGAACCCGGCCTCGATGACGTCGACCCGGAGTTTGGCCAGCTGGCGGGCGATGGCCAGCTTCTCGTCGGGGGTGAGGGCGATGCCGGGGGCCTGCTCGCCGTCCCGCAGGGTGGTGTCGAAGATGATCAGTTTGTCTTGGGGCATGGGTGTCTCCGGGTTTCAGGCGTCGGACGGGGTGTCGAGTTGCTGCGGAAGCGCCTCCGCAGCCCTATGCGGGGCCGCGGAGGCCGCCTAGGCGCAGAAGCTCCCGGAGGCTGCTCGGGTGCGGGCGGGCGGGGTTCATCGGTCCGGAGTGCGGGGGGTCAGGAAGGGCATCAGCTCGCGCAGCCGGGCGCCCACCTGTTCGACCTCGTGGCTGCGGTCGCTTTCCCGGGCCGACAGCAGGTTCGGGGCGCCCGCCCGGGCCTCGGCCATCCAGCCGCGGGCGAACCGGCCGGACCGGATGTCGTCGAGCACGTCCTTCATGACCCGGCGGGTCTGGTCGGTTACGATGCGGGGCCCGGTGTTGTAGTCGCCCCATTCGGCGGTGTCGGATATCGAATAGCGCATCCAGGTCAGCCCGCCCTCGTAGAGCAGGTCGACGATCAGCTTGAGCTCGTGGAGGGTCTCGAAGTAGGCCGATTCGGGCTGGTAGCCGGCCTCCACCAGGGTCTCGTAGGCGGCTTTGATCAGCGCCGACAACCCGCCGCACAGGATGACCTGCTCGCCGAACAGGTCGGTCTCGGTCTCCTCTCGGAAGGTGGTTTCCAGCACCCCGGCCCGGGTGCCGCCGATGCCCCAGGCGTAGGAGAGGCCCAGCTGGCGGGCGCCGCCGGTGGCGTCTTGGTGGACGGCCAGCAGGCAGGGGACGCCCGACCCTTCGATGTAGGTGCGCCGCACCAGGTGGCCGGGCCCTTTGGGGGCCACCATCAGCACGTCCAAGCCGGGGTCGGGGGCGATCTCTCCGAAGTGGATGTTGAAACCGTGGGCGAACATCAGGGCGTCGCCGTCCGCCAGATGCGGGGCTATCTCGGCGGCGTACAGGTCGGCGGCGTGCTGGTCGGGGACCAGGATCATGACCGCGTCGGCCCAGGCCGCAACTTCGGAGACCTCGCCCACCGCCAGCCCCTCGCCCTCCGCCTCGAGGCGGCTCCGGGAGGAGCGGCGCAGGCCCACCATGACCTCCACGCCCGATTCCCGCAGGTTGAGGGCATGGGCGTGGCCCTGGCTCCCGTAGCCGATCACCCCCACCCGGCGCTGCGAGATGAGGGCCGAGTCGGCGTCCTGGTCGTAGTAGATGGAGGCCATGCCTATCCCTCCCGGGCTGTCGAACACTTGGGGGCCGGGCGGGAGGTTACGCCGGAAATTCCCTCCGCGCGCATCACCCCGCCGCCCTGAGTTTGCGGAGCTTGGGCTCGCGGCTCATGGCGATGCGCCCCGACTTGACCAGATCCATCACCCCGAACGGCCGCATCAGATCCAGGAAGTCGTTGAGCTTGGAGGGGGCGCCGGTCACCAGGAAGGTGATCGAGCTGGTCGACACGTCGACCGCGGTGGCGCTGAAGATGCCGGCCAGCTCCAGCACCCCGCTCCGGCGGCCCGAGATGGCCTTCACCCTGACCAGCATGATCTCCCGCTCGATGGACGAGGCCGGGTCGAGCTCGCTGATCCTCACCACGTTGACCAGCTTGTGGAGCTGTTTCTTCACCTGTTCCAGCTCGGGGGCGTTCACCACGATGGTCATCTTCGACAGGCCCTGCTCGGCGGTGGGGCCGACCGCCAGCGAGGTGATGTTGAACCCCCGCCGGGCCAGCAACAGGGACACCCGGGCCAGGACGCCCGGCTTGTCTTCGACCAGGACGCTCAGAACCAGCTGCTCGTTCACAGGTCCTCCGGTCCGGTGAGCACCACGTCGTTGGAGCCCCCGGCGGGGACCATGGGGAACACCATCTCGTCGCGGTCCACGGCGAACTCGGCCACCGCCGGCCGGTCGTCCACCTCCAGCATGCGGGCGATCGCGTCGTCTACCTCGTCGGCCCGGGAGGCGCGCACCCCGGCGCACCCCATGGCCTCGGCCAGCTTCACGTAGTCGGGGAGGTCCATGCCCAGATCGGAGGAGGAGTAGCGCTCGTTGTAGAAGAGACGCTGCCACTGGCGGACCATGCCGTGGGCGCCGTTGTTGAACACCGCCACCTTGATCGGGATGTTCTCCACCGCGGCGGTGATCAGCTCCTGGCAGGTCATCTGGAAGCATCCGTCTCCGTCGACCGCCACCACCTGGCGGTCGGGCATGCCCGCCTTGGCGCCGACGGCGGCCGGCACCGCGAACCCCATGGTTCCGAGGCCGCCCGAGTTGATCCAGCGGCGGGGCTGCTCGAACTCCCAGTATTGGGAGGCCCACATCTGATGCTGGCCCACGCCCGACACCACGATGGCGTCGGGGTCCGCCATTTCCCGCAGCCGGGTGAGCACATATTGGGGCTTGAGGGGGCCGTCGGCGGTCTGATCGAAGGTGAGGGGGTGCCGCTTCTGCCACTCCTCGATGGTGTTCCACCACTTTTCGAGCTCGAGGGCGGGCCTGCCGCCCCAGGCCGTGAGCATCTCCTCCAGCGTGCGCCGGGCGTCGCCCACGATCGGGACCTCCGGCGGCCGCACCTTTCCGATCTCGGCCGGGTCGACGTCGGCGTGGATCACCTTGGCGAAGGGGGCGAAGCTGTCGGGGTCGCCGGTTACCCGGTCGTCGAACCGGACGCCGACCGCGATCAGCAGGTCCGCCTTCTGCATGGCGGTGGTGGCGGCGTAGAGGCCGTGCATGCCCGGCATCCCGAGGGCGTTGGGGTGGCGGTCGGAGATCGCCCCCCTGCCCATCAGGGTGGTGGTGACCGGGATGTTGGCGGCCTCGGCGAAGCGGGTGAGGGCCTCGGAGGCCTCCGCCTTGATGATCCCGCCCCCCGCGTAGAGGACGGGGCGCTCGGATTCCTCGATGAGCCTGATCGCCTCGGCGATCCGCCGGGGGTGGGGGTCGACGGTGGGGCGGTAGCCCGGCATCGAGATGGCGCCCGGGTCGCGCCACTCCAGGCGGGCGTTGAGGACGTCCTTGGGCAGATCGACCAGCACCGGGCCGGGCCGCCCCGTGATGGCCAGGTGGAAGGCCTCGGCCACGGTGGGGCCTATCTCCTCGGGTTCGGTAACGAAGTAGTTGTGCTTGGTGGCCGGCATCGTGATGCCGGTGGTGTAGGCCTCCTGGAAGGCGTCGTTGCCGACCGCATGGGTGGGGACCTGTCCGGTAACGGCCACCAGAGGCACCGAGTCCATGAGGGCGTCTGCCAGGGGGGTCACCAGGTTGGTGGCGCCCGGGCCGGAGGTGGCTACGGCCACCCCCACCTTGCCGGTGGCCCAGGCGTAGCCTTCGGCCATGTGCCCGGCGCCCTGTTCGTGGCGGGCCAGGATGTGGCGGAACCCGGCGTCGAGCATGGGGTCGTAGGCGGGGAGGATGGCGCCGCCCGGTACGCCGAAGGCCACCTCGACTCCCTGGTGTTCGAGGGCTTTGATGAGGGCTTGCGCTCCTGTGATGGTGCTCATCTTCTGTTCCTTGCCGGTTCGGGGGCAGTCCTTCGGGGGTGTCCGTCAATACAAAAACCCTCCGTATGGAGGGTTTCTTGCGCACGCGCCGCCGGAGCAGCCGTGCGCTACATAAGTACCAGGACGGGGTTGGCGTTCGTCATGGCCCCCAATTATGGATGATGAGCGGCCCGATGTCAACCCCTGGGACGCGGTAACCGGCGGCGGCATATACGATGGCGGTATGAACGAGCGCGACCGCAGGCCGGAGGAGCTCCTGAGGGCGGTGGGGTCCTCCCCGACGGTGGAGGCCGCCCGCCGGGCCCTGGCCGCCCTGGAGCCGAGGGAGGTGCCCGTCCCGCTGAGGAGGGTGAAGGAGCAGAACCGGCCCTCGCTGCCCCTGCCCTTCGAGCGCCGGCTGCTCAAGGAGATAGAGGACAACGAGTGGTTCCGGGAGCAGACGGCCGAGCAGTTCGAAGCGTCGGCGGCGGAGTCCGACATCGAGGAGGCGGCGGCGGCGCTGTTCCTGTTCCGGCCGGAGGGCTGGGAGGAGGGGTTGGCGGAGGCGGCCCGCGCGGTCGAGGAAGCCCGCCGGGCCGACCAGATCGAGCAGATGGCCCGCCATATCGAGAAGCTGGAGTCGGATCTGGAGGACTGGCGGAACAAGGCCAAGCGCCACCGGCGGATGATGGAGGAGGCCAAGAAAGAGGCCGGGCGCCTGGTTGCGAAGGCCAAGACCGAGGCTGTGGAGGAGGCCCGCCGGCAATTCGGCGGCGATCTGGCCGAACAGAAACGGGAGAACCGCCGGTTGACCGAGGAGCTGGCGGAGGCGGCGGCGGAGCTGGGCCGGCAGCGGGAGCAGCTCTCCTTCACCCGCGAAGCCTTGGACCGGGTGCGCAGGATCCAGCCTCCGCCGCCCCCGGATCCCGGACCGAACGCCTGGGCCGCCCGGGAACCGCTCGAATCCGCCCGCTTCCTGGACGAAGTGGTGGAGGCTCATTTCCCGGCCGCCGCGTTCAGGGAGGTCAAGCCGAAACCGCAGGCGGCGCCCCTCGCCCTGCCCTTGGGGGTGAACCCCAGCGATCCGGCGGCGGTCGAATGGCTGCTGGCCCTGGACCGGTCGTTCTCCCTGCTGGTGGACGGTTACAACGTCGGTTTCCACGTCGACAACGACCGGTTCCATACCCCGGTGATCCGCAACCGGCTGGAAACTTACCTCACCCTCTTCAAGAACCTGGCCCAAGGATGGCCCCGAGTAACGGTGGTGTACGACTCGTGCTATTCCGGCGACACCACCGTCGACTACCTGGGGGGCGAGATCGAGGTGATGTTCACCAACGCGGGGCGCACCGCCGACGACGAGCTGGTGTCCATAGCCGCCGAACAGAAGGCGTCGACGGTGGTGGTGTCGAGCGACAAGGAAGTCCAGAAGGGGGCCGGGGATGCGGGCGCTCTCGTGCTGTTCAGCGAATCATTGGCGGGGTGGATCCTCGGCCGGTGACCCCCTGCGCCGGGCGGGAGGGGCTATCCGCGGAAGATGCGGCCCGCCAGGTTGACCAGCACGGTCAGGATCACGCTCACCGCCGCCGCCGATGTGATCGGTATGAACAGCGTCGATCCTTCTCCGGTGCGGCGGATGTCGCCCGGCAGGTTTCCGAACCACGAGAACAGGCCGAACCGGACGGCCAGCCCGGCGGCTACGGCGGCCGCGCCCCCGATGATCAGCAGGTTTCCCGCCTGACGCACAGCCCGCCCGCCGGTGAAGCGCCGCCGGTTACAGCGGGGCGTCGGTCACGCACCCCAGGCTGGCGGGCGACACGGTGCGGATGTATTTGGCCAGCGCGCCGCGGGCGGCTTTCAGCGGGGGCGCCGTCCAGGCCGCCCGCCGCCGCGCCAGCTCCTCGTCGGAGACGGCGAGGGTGATGGTGCGGGCCTCGGCGTCGATCGATATCTCGTCGCCCGGCTCCACCAGGGCGATGGGGCCGCCCTCCTGCGCCTCCGGGCAGACGTGGCCCATGATGAAGCCGTGGGAACCGCCCGAGAACCGCCCGTCGGTTATCAAGGCCGCGTCTTGGCCCAGGCCGGCCCCCATGACGGCCGAGGTGGGGGTGAGCATCTCGGGCATGCCCGGCCCGCCCTTGGGTCCCTCGTAGCGGATGACGATCACCGAACCCGGTCCGATCTCCCCCCGCTCCAGCGCCTTCAGCATGTCCTCCTCGCTGTCGTAGGGGAGGGCCTTGCCGGTGAAGGCCAGACCTTCCTTGCCGGTGATCTTGGCCACCGCCCCTTCGGGCGCCAGGTTCCCCCGCAGGATCTGGATGTGGCCGCTCTCCTTGATGGGGCCGCCCCAGGGGGCGATAACCTGCTGGCCCTCCGCCAGGCCGGGCAGTTCGGCCAGGTTCTCCGCCATGGTGCGTCCGGTAACGGTCAGGCAGCCGCCGTCGACGGCGCCCTTCTCCAAGAGCATCTTCAGCACGGCGGGGGTTCCGCCGACCGCGTCGAGGTCGGCCATCACGTAACGGCCGGAGGGCTTGAGGTCGGCCAGGTAGGGGGTGCGGCTGCTCACCGCCTGGAAGTCGTCGATGGACAGATCCACCCCGGCCGTGTGGGCGACGGCCAGGAGGTGGAGCACCGCGTTGGTGGATCCGCCCAGCACCATGGTGAGGACCATGGCGTTCTCGAAGGCCGCCCTGGTCATGATGTCGCGGGGCCGGATGTTCTCTTCCATGAGCCGGCGGACGGCTTCCCCCGCCGCCCGGCATTCGGCGGCCTTGCGGGGGTCGAGGGCCGGGGTGGAGGAGCTGTAGGGGAGCGACATCCCCAGCGCCTCGGCGGCGGCCGCCATGGTGTTGGCCGTATACATCCCCCCGCAGGCGCCCGCTCCGGGGCAGGCGTTGCGCACGATGTCGAGGCGGGCTTCCTCGTCTATCCGCCCGGCGATGAACTCCCCGTAGGACTGGAAGGCCGAGACGATGTCGATGGGCCGCCCCTCTCGGTCGGCCCCCGGCTGGATGGTCCCTCCGTAGATCATCAGGGCGGGCCGGTCGAGGCGGGCCATGGCCATCAGCGAGCCGGGCATGTTCTTGTCGCAGCCGGGGATCGAGATGTTGGCGTCGTACCACTGGGCGCTCATGACGGTCTCGATCGAATCGGCGATCAGATCCCGGGACTGGAGGGAGTAGGACATGCCCTCGGTTCCCATCGACATCCCGTCCGACACCCCGATGGTGTTGAAGCGCATCCCCACCATTCCGGCCCGGTCCACCCCTTGCTTGGCCTCGGCGGCCAGGCGGTCGAGGTGCATGTTGCAGCTGTTGCCCTCGTACCACATGGAGGCGATACCGACTTGGGCCTTGGTCATGTCTTCGTGGGCGAGGCCCGCCGCGTAGAGCATGGCCTGCGATCCGCCCTGCGACCGTTCCTGGGTGATGCGTCGGCTGACGAGGTTGATGGGTTCCGGCATGGGGCCAATCATAGATCGCCGGCGGGCGCCTGCCGGATTCGGAGGGCGGGCCCGTCCGCCGGGCGGTTACCCTGGCGGGGATGCTGATCGTCAGCGATGTCCACGCGGCCTTCGCCGAGCTGGCCGCAGTGGCCGCCCTCGGCCAGCCCCTGCTGGTGCTGGGCGATCTGCTGAACTTCGTCGACTACCGGACCGGGCAGGGGATCGCCGCCGACGTGTACGGGCGGGAGCACGCCTTCGAGTTCATCGACAACCGCCGGAGCGGGGATTGGGAGGCCAACCGCCGCCTGTGGCGCCGGGCAGCGGCCGGGCGGGAGGAGGAGCTGGCGGAGCGCGTCCGCCGGGAGGTTCTGGGGCAGTACGCAGCGGCGCGGGAGGCGCTGGCCGGGGCCGAGGCCTACGTCATCTTCGGGAACGTCGACTGGCCGGAGGAGATGGCGGCCGGACTGGCGGGGGCGGCCCGGTTGGTGGACGGCGAGGCGGTGGAGATCGAAGGGTACTCCGTGGGGTTCGCGGGCGGCGGCGTCCCCACCCCTGCCAACGCCCGCGGCGAGATCTCGCACGAGGAGATGGCCACCAAGCTCGAAGCCTTGGGCGAAGTGGACATCCTGTGCACCCACGCCGCGCCTTCGGTCGGCCCTCTGCATCGGGACGTCATCACCGGCCGGCGGGAGCGCTCCTCGCAGGCGGTGCTCGACTACCTGACGGCCTATCGGCCCCGCTACCACTACTTCGGGGACATCCACCAACCCCAGGCCCGCACCTGGAGGGTGGGCGGGACCCTCTGCCGCAACGTCGGTTATTTCCGCGCCACCGCCCGGGCGGTGGTCCACCCCCCGGCCTCCGCCGCCCCCGAACCGGACCACAGGGCTGTCACACCCCCTGTGTAGTATGCCGACTGTCCGAGCAACGGGTGCCGAACAGCGCAGCAAGCCAAGAGATCGCGATAAGGAGCCGACGATGACCTATAGTTCATTGTTACGACAAGAAAAACTACTCACAGCAGGGGATATCGGTCATTATTACTCCGTAGATATACTGCCCCCGGCTGATGTCATGGATACTCTAGCAAGCACTTCGGAAGTGCATGCAACTGTCCTTGATCCTTGGTATAATAAAGGGGTAGGAGGCCAGAGAGATGACTATCATGACTGGCTTTCACAGGTTATTGAGAAGGCATGTAAAATCTCGCAACATGTCTTCGTCTGGGGGTTTCCTGAGATATTAGCCTATCAGTTGCCTTCTATTCCGAAAGGATTCTCATTAGTATCGTGGCTTACTTGGTACTATAAGAACTGTCCCTCTGTCATCCGAGGTTGGCGTTCGGCGCAAAATACTTGCCTTCACATTGCTTCAGAAGATGCAGAGACATATCCGGAGAATTTTTTGAATGATGACCAACTCAGCAGGTGGCGCAACGGAAGGATGCGCTTCATACCAGGTCCTCCATCGGTTATTGAAGCTCCGCTGAACATAGGGTTCGTCGGCCAGCGGGAGCAGACCGGGCATCCTGCTCAAAAGCCGCTAGCAGTTATTGAGCCTTTGGTCCTGATGTCCACTAGAGAAGGAGATGTGGTACTTGATCCGATGTGTGGCTCCGGTACGACAGGTGAAGTTTGCCTAAAATTGAACCGCCAGGCGATACTTTGTGATTACTCGGAAGAGTATTTGTCCATTACAAAATCGCGGCTGGCCGCATACCAGGAGTAAACTATGCCGGATAGAGATGCTGTCATCAAAGGCCCTTATACTCAAAGGTCAGTACGGGCAAGGATAGAAGCCTTCTTTTTAGACAACCTTGGCAAAGTCGCTACCCGCGAACAGATCATAAAAGTTGCTACTGACCCCAAGACCGGACGGGTTCCAGAAAACTGGCATCAGCGGCTATCAGAATTGAGGGTGGACTATGGTTATACTATACTATCTTGGAGAAATAAAGGAGATCTTAGACAAAGTGAATATATGATGCCCAACGCCGAAAGACGTAGGACCGTTGCCAGAAGGGTTCGTCCTAGAGCCAATACATGGAGATTGGTGTTAGAATATGCTGAAAACATGTGTGTTTGGAAAGAAGGTGGTGTTGTATGTGGTTTGCAACAAGGAGACGTTGATCCCGTTGGAGGTGGTACTGTAAGGCTTACACCTGATCATAAGAACCCGCATTCATTGTATGCTGATACGGATCCCAATGATCCATCTAAATGGCAACCATTATGTGGGAGACACCAGGTGATGAAGAAAAACTATTGGGATGACGAAACTGGTTGGCTCAATGTTATGGCGATCATTCAGGCATCGTCCGAAAAAGACAAGCGACGAGTGTTTAGCTTCTTGAAGCAGTATTTTGGAGAAGGAGATCGGATATGATTCCGGTTGCCAAGAGATTGATTGATAGGATCTAGATGGGGTTTCCGGGGCCTGAGGAGCTGGGCCGGGGGGCGGTGGTGGCGCCCGGCGGGGCCTCTCCTTTCGGGGGCGGGGAGGAGCGGATAACGGTGGATGCGGCGGTCATGGCCGACGAGGCCCGGCTGGCGGACGCGGTCGACCGCCTCCACCGGGCCTGGGCCGCCCGGAGGCGGGTGACGGTGGAGCTGGGCGTCGGCCAGGACGAGCTTCGCCGTCCGTCGGTCGAGGAGCGCCCGCCGTGGGTGCTCGGTCCGGGTTTCACCTTCCTGGCGGAGCGCCTTCACTTCCTGGTGTGGGCCAACAACTGGGACTGCCGGAGCGGGCGGCCGGTCTGGTGGTGGGGGCGCAAGGCGGCCCGCCTGGGGGCGGAGGAAGGAGGCCGGGCGGACGCGGTGCTGGCCGACGGAACCCATGCCTGGGTGGACGGCGGCCCCCGCGCGGCGCTCGATCTGCCGGCGGTGATCCACTGCGAATCGGTGGAGCTGGGCCGCCTGCGGGTGAGGCGGCGGCCGGCGCCTGGGGCCGGCGGCGCGGGCGGGGGCTTGGCGGCCGACCAACAGGCGGCGGTGCTCCACCGCAGCGGTCCGGCCCGGATCATCGCCCCCGCCGGGTCGGGCAAGACCCGGACCCTCATCGCCCGATTGCGGCATCTGATCGACCGGGAGGGGGTGGAGCCCGCCCTGATCACGGCGGTCGCCTACAACGCCCGGGCGGCGGCGGAGATGCGCAGCCGGTTGGGGCGGCGGGGCGTCCGCGTCAGCACCATCCACTCGCTCGGCTGGCGGATCATCCGCGAGGTGCGGCCCGAGGCGGAGCTGCTCGAGGAGCGGGAGGTGAGGAAGCGGCTCAGCGGCCTGGTCTGGCGCCGGCCCCAGCTCAACACCGACGTGATCGGCCCCTACATGGAAGCGATGGCGGACATAAGGATCGGGTTCCAGGATCCGGAGGCGGTGGAGCAGGAACGCGAGGACGTTCCCGACCTGCCCCGGATCTTCGGCAACTACCGCTCGGTGCTGGCCGCCCGCAACGAGGTGGACCACGACGAGCAGGTGTACGGCGCGGTCGAGCTGCTGCTGGCGGATCCGGAACTGCGCCGCCGGTGGCAAGGGCGCTGCCGGCGCATGCTGGTGGACGAGTTCCAAGACCTGACCCCGGCCTATCTGCTGCTGATCCGGTTGCTGGCCTCTCCTTCCCTGACGGTGTTCGGGGTGGGGGACGACGACCAGACCATCTACGGATACGCGGGGGCCGACCCCGCCTTCCTCCTGGATTACGACCGCTACTTCCCGGGTGCGGGCGGGCGCGCCCTCGAGGTGAACTACCGCAGCCCGGCCCGGGTGGTGGAGGCGGCTTCCTTGCTGTTGGACCGGAACCAGCGGCGGGTGGACAAGACATTCCGGGCGGCGGCGGCGCCCGATCCGGATGGATTCCGCATCCTCGAGGCGCCGGACGAGCGGATCACCTTCCGCGCGGTGGAGGAGGTGATGGGGTGGCTGGAGGAGGGCGCCTCCCCCGGCGGCGCGGCGGTGCTGGCCAGGGTCAATTCGGCCCTGCTGCCGATGCTGGCCGGGCTGGTCGAAGCGGGGGCGCCGGTGCGGTCGCGGATGGCGTCCGGTTTGCTGAGCCGGACCGTCATGCGGGCGGCCCTGGCCTGGATGCGGCTCGCCCGGCATCCGAGCCGGATGACGGTCCAGGATCTGCTGGAGGCGGCCCGCCGCCCTTCGCGGGGGATCAACCGCCTGTCCGCCGACCTGCTGTCCGGCCGTTCCCGGACGCTCTCGACCGCCGATCTGGCCTGGCTGGGGCGGAAGCTGGAGGATCGGAAGCACAAGTCCTGGTTCCGTTGGATCGCCGACATCGACCGGGCGGCGGAGGCGGCGAAGCCCGGACGGTCGAGGGGGCTGCTGGAGGCGCTCATCGACGGCATCGGGCTGGGGCGGGCCGCCGGACGCCTCGACCGGGGGCGGACCAGGGTGGACAGAGCGTCCCACTCCGACGATCTGACGGCCCTCCGCCGCACCGCCGACGTCTATCCGGAGCTGGAATCGTTCGAGGAGCGGCTGCGCATCCTCTTGGAGGCCGCCGCCCGCCCGGCGGACGGACCGGAGGATGCGCCGTCCGCCGAGGCGGAGGGGGTGACCCTCTCCACCATCCACCGCGTGAAGGGCATGGAATGGGAGCGGGTGTTGGTGTTCGGGGTGGACGACGGGCTGATGCCCCACGCCTTGTCCGCCGACGCCGGCCTGGAGGAGGAACGCCGGGTGCTGCATGTGGCTATGACCAGGGGCCGCCGCCGGGTGGTGTTGGCGGCCGACTCCGCCCGCCCTTCTCCTTTCCTGGCCGAGCTGAGGGGCGAGCGGCCCCGCCCTCCGTCGGCCCCGCCCTCCCCGGCCGCCCCCCGCCCGGCGGCGGCCGCTCCGGCAGACGGCGAAACCCGGCCGGTGGATCAGGAACTGTTCGAGAAGCTGAAAGCCTGGCGGCTCGAAAAGGCCAGAGAACGCAAGGTTCCCCCCTATGTGGTGTTCCACGACCGCACCCTCGAGGCGGCGGCCGCCGCCCGCCCCCGCACCGAGCTCGAGCTGCTGGAGATAAGCGGCATAGGCCCCAAGAAACTGGACGACTACGGGGAGGAGCTGCTCGAGCTGGTGGAAGACCACCTAGACGGGTAGCTCCAAGGATTGCCGGCTCTTCGGAAAATGAGGGGGAGGTAGGGGCGGAGGGGCCGGGTTTCTGCTCCGAAACCGACCCGCGTCGAGATATTTCTTTGGGTTTTGGAAGAATTTGGAACAATCTGGAATATTACTAGTCACAGGGATGTTGTATAATGTAGATATGTTCGATTTCATGGCCGACCGAGCCCCCGACGAGGACTTCACCGTCGAGGCCGACCCCGCTCTCGAGGCGGACCCCGCCTTGGCGGCGGACGCCCCTGCCCTCGATGGGGACGGCGCCGAGGGCGGGGAGCGCCCGGCGTGGCTCCAAGCCCACATGAGCGAATACCAGAAACAACGCCAGAACGTCTACGACCGCACCCTGCGGTTGCTGCGGCGGGGGAACTCCTTCACCGAAAGCTTCGACGACCACCGAGAAGCCGAAACCGCCAAAGCCGAAGCCGGACTCGTCCGGGCCCAAGCTGGTATCAGCCGCGCCCGGGGCGACCAGCTCTACTGGATACAGGGCCTGTTCCTTTTCGACGGCGCCCGCCGGGCCGGGTACGCCAGTCGGGTGGACCTGGCGGTGGCGATGATGGACGTCCACCGCACCACGGCCAGGAACCTGGTGTACCTGGCGGACCGCATAGATGAGGGCACGGTCAGCGCTATCCGCAAGGGGCGGCTGTCGTATGTGCGGGTGTTGGAAGAGACCCGCCTCCGCGAAGCCGGCGCCGCGCCTGAACAGATCGAAGCAACCCGCCGCCTCGACTTGGGGCGGGTGAAGCGGTTCTTGGCGAAGCTCCGGAAGTTGACCCGCACCGATGAGAAGCGCATCTTTGACGGCCAGTACATTTCGTTTCAGCCGTCTTTGGACGAAAGCCACTACCGGGTAGCCGGACAGCTCGGCGGTTACGAAGGAGAGATCTGCCGTCAAGCTCTCCAGCAGCGGGCGGAGCGGATCATTCCCCCCGCCAACGACAACGACGACGACCAGGTGCGGCCGGACGCCGGGTTGCGGCGGGCGCTGGCTCTGACTTCGATGTGCCAGGACGAACTCGACCAAACCACCGACCACCCCCACAACAACGGCCAGACCGGCACAGCCGAAGACCTCACCGACCGGGTGGAAGACCTGGCCGCCTGGGAACAACACCGGGCCGACCAAACCAACCTCGATGAACAACAACCTGAAGGCGAGGCTGACCACGCCGACGAGACCGACCGCACCATCCGCCGAGAACACATCGACGACATCCTCCGCACCGCCCGCCGAGCCGCCGGCCGGAACCGCCGCCAACCCCTGCTCATGGTCGTAGCCGACCAACTGCTGGCCGAACAATCAGGCTGCGAACAAGGAGTCAACATCCTGGGAGGCCCCCGAGTGGGACCCGACACCATCGACCTCATCCACTGCATGGGCAAGACCGAACACCACACCATCACCCAAGGCGGCATCCTCACCCGGGGAACCAAACAACAGATCCGGCCCAGCCTCAGACGAGCTGTCCTCGCCCGAGACGACGGATGCGTCATCGACGGATGCACCAACACCCACCGGCTCGAAGTCCACCACGTCGTCCCCCTGTCTCAGGGCGGAACCCATCGGGCGGACAACCTGGCGGCGCTCTGTTGGTATCACCACCACGTCGCTGTCCACCGACACGGGCTCCAACTCGACCCCCGCTCACCCCCACACCGGCGAAGACTCATCCGGCCCCGGCCCACCCGCCGGAACCACCCCCCGCCCCAGTTGCGCGCCCTCTCCGCAACCGGATGACCCAGGCCCGGACGGGCCCGGCTCGGCGGGACTCATTCGCCTTCCCCGCACTCCCCCTGAAGTCCGAAGAGCCGGATTGCCCCGACAGGCCCCCAGTGTAAGAAGGCGCGCGGATAGGTGATGTCCTGGGGTTTCCATCAGTTGGGATGTTGTTTCGGCTTTCCTGCCGAGTGGTCGCTCCTGGTAGACCGCAACGGCATCCCGGTCGCTTCCGCCGCCGGCGGCGCCAACCGCCCGACACCGTACTGCCGGCCCCTGCCCTGCCGGCCGCCCGCCGGTGAGCTGTTGTCTGATGTGGAGACCCTTCACCTGGACCGGGCCTGCGGCACCGCGCTGTTGTCGGCCTGTGCCCCCGCTGCGGGATCACCGATGTGGTCTGCGCCAAGAAACGGCCGCCCGGCCGAGCCAGACCCAAACGCCTGAAAACACCCCTCGGGATGCGCTGGACCGTTGAGCGAACCCGTCCTGGCTGTCGAACTACGGGCAACTCCGCCGCAACACCGACCGCCGCGTCCACCACCGGCAAGCCCAGCCCTCCCTCGCTGCCGTCCTGCTCATCACAGCCAACTCATCGACCGTCGCGACCGATGGAGTCCCAGGTCAACACCTATCCACTCACCTCTAATCACGGCTCGAAGCAATTCCCAACCCAGAAGTTCGATTCCAACGCAAACGCCCCAAGAACGCGAAAATCGGCCCCCGCCGCCGGCAAACCCGGGCCCATCCCCCGCCGCCGCCTCCTTGAACGAAAATCCGCCGGGCCGCACGAGGCCGCCCCCGGCCCGAAGGGCCGGACCGAACGGGATCCGTTTCTGACCGCCGCCCTCTCCAGAACTCGCGGCGGTGTTTGTGCTTCAGCCCAATAGGTATACCAAAATTTGGGGCTTCCGTCTAGGGGTACGTATGTTCGGAGAACTTTCGCGGGCTCGGCTGCTTCAACCTCCGACCTCACTCAGGGGTGCACCCGAATCGGGGGGTAAGACTCGGAAGGGTGTTCATGACGGCTTTTCGCCGCACACCTTATCGACCGCTCAGCTCAGTTCAGCGGCAGCCCGCCTCGTTGGAGGACGAGGGTGACAAACCGGGCGCTTGGCCTTTGCGGGCCGGGGCTTGCCTGCGAAGAGCCTGCGTATGCGGTTCGAACAGGATGTGCACAACCTCCGATCCCTTGGAACTGTTCACCTCGGAAACCGAAGCCGGGAGGCTCTCCCCGCCACACGCGGACGACGGCCCTGCGCGATCTTGGAGCTGTTCACCTCGGAAACCGAAGCGGGAGGGGAGGCGGGGGGTCCGGGGCGTCCGGACCCCCCGCTTTGCCGGACGGGGCGGGCGGGGAGGAGGGTTCAGGCGCCCGCCCGCGTCCGGCCCGCCTGGTCAGCCCGGCTGGACGGGGATGGTTCGGGGAAGCACCTCCGGGCGCTTCTCGAGCACCACCTCGAGGATGCCGTCGGCCAGCTTCGCCTGCACTCGCTCGGGGTCGAAGCGGCCGCCCACCCGGATCGAGCGGGAGAATTCGCCGTCGGGCAGTTCCCGCCGCCGGTACACGCTTCCCTCCGGGGCCTCCGCAGAGCGGGCGCCCTCGACGGTCAGCAGGCCGTTTTCCAGCGTTGCATCGATGTCCTCGATGGCGAAGCCCGCCAACGAGAAGCGGAGGGTCAGGGCCGCATCCGACTCCAGGATGTCGACCGAGGGGCGCCGCGCCTCGTCGGCGGGGCGGCTTTCCCGGAAGCCGAAGAGGTGGCCCGCCGAGCGGGGGAGCACCCCGAGGAGGGCCTCCGCCTCGGCCGGGAGCCTGAACGGTCTGGTGCGTACGAGATCCATTGTCTGCCTTTCTCTCTGGGAGGCCCGCCGCCGGCGGTGCCTCCGATGTTTCTTTCATATTATATAAACTATAGCGACTTAGATTTATTCCAGCGGATTCTCGTCGATATTCTGTCTGAGCCTGACTACGGGGGGCGGGCCGATGCGCCCGGCCCGGAGGCGCGCCGCCGGGGTTCCGCCGCGCCTCTTTCCGATGCGCGCCGGGCCGCTATTACCATCGGTGCCGGTCCCGGCGGCGGCCGGGTGCCGGAGATACAGGCAGGACGGAGATGCACTCGATGATTACTCGGAAGGGCGGCGGCCAGACCGCAGAGGGGGGCGGCGCGGCCGGCGGCCGGCCGGCGGCCCTTTCCGGCGGAGCGGCGAGAGCGGCCGCGGCGGTCCGGGCGCAGATCGAGCGGGTGAGGGAGGACGAGGAGCTGCGCCGGAAGCTCAGAGGGCTGATGATGCTGTTCCCCAACCTGGTCAAGCTGCTGGCCCGCCTGGCCGTGGACTGCCGCGTCCCGGTCCGGTCCCGTTTGTTCGCGCTGGGGGCCTTGGCCTATGCGTTGAGCCCCGTCGATCTGGTGCCAGGCTTCATACCAGTCCTCGGCCAGGTCGACGACCTCTTGGCGGTGGTGCTGGCCTTGGAGCGCATCACCGGGGCGGCCGGCCCCGAAGTGGTGCGGGAGCACTGGGACGGAACCGACCGCCAGCTGGCCGCGGTGATGGGGGTCATCGAATGGGGGGCGGCGGCGCTGGCGCCCAAGCCCCTGCGGACGGCGCTCGACCGCTTGCTGCACCGCCGGTCCTGATGGGAGTTCAGGTCCCGGCGGGCGGCGCTTTGCCGGCCGGCGCCCCATGAGGTTCTCGGACACCCATCCGCTCCGGTCGTTCCGGGAGCCGAACGTCCGGCTCTTCTTTGCGGGCCTGATCATCTCCGGGGTCGGCATTTGGGCGCAGACCACGGCGGTGGTGCTGCTCGTCCACGGGCTGGGCGGGGAGGGCCTGGAGCTGGGGATCGTCGCCGCCTGCGCGTTCCTCCCGCTGCTGGTGATGGGAATGTACGCCGGGGCGGTCGCCGACCGGACGGACCGGCGCCGCCTGACCATCGTCGTCCAGGTGCTCATGTGCATCGAATCGGCGGTGCTGGGGCTGGTCGACCTGGCGGGTCTCGAGACGATTCCGCTCCTCTACTTCCTGACGCTGGTCTCCGGAGTGCTCTTCGCCTTCGGCAATCCGGCCCGGCGCACCCTCTCCACCGAGCTGGTGCCCGAACGGCACCTGGCCAACGTGGTGTCGCTCGGCACCTCGGTGATCACCGGGGGCCGCATCATCGGCCCCGCCCTCGCCGCCGCGGCGGCGCCCCTGTTCGGGACCGGCTGGGTGTTCCTGGGCGCTTCCGCCTGCCAGCTCGTGTTCCTTTTCACCGTGGTGAAGATGGATGCGGACCGGTTCTACCCGATCCCGCCCGGGCGTTCCTCCGCCGCGCCGGTCCGCGACTCTCTCCGGGCGGTCTGGGCCGACCCGAAGCTGCGGATCGTGCTGTGCCTGTTCACGGTCGTCTCCATCGTCGCCCTCAACCACTTGGTGGGGTTTCCGTTGCTGGTCGATCATCGGTTCATGGAGGACGATGCGGTGTTCGGGTGGATGCTGTCGGCCATGAGCTTCGGCAATGTGCTGGGGGCGCTGCTCATTGCCCGGCTGACCTTCGTGCCCCACTCGTGGGTGTTCGGCTCGGCCGCGGCTTCGGCGGTTGCCCTGGCCGCGGTGGCCCTCTCGCCCGGCGCGGCGGCGGCCCTGGTTTTCTCGGTGCCCTTGGGCATGGCCATAGCCGCCCTCGTTACCTCCTCCACCGTGGTGCTTCAGCAGCGCACCGACCCCCGCCTCCGCAGCCGGCTGCTGGCCCTGTCCACGGTGGTGTTCCTCGGGTCGAGGCCGCTGGGCGGGCCGCTCACCGGGGTGATAGGCGACGCCGCGGGGGCGGTCTGGGCCAACCTGTACGGGGCGGTCGCGTCGGCGGTTGCGGTGCTGGCGGCCGCGGCCTTCTACCGGGCGGCCGCCGCCCGCCGCCGCCAGGTTTCGGCATGAGCGCCCCCTACGCGGTGCTGTTCCCCGGGCAGGGAAGCCAGCGGGTCGGCATGGGCGCCGAGCTGTTCGAGGCCCGCCCCGACCTGCTGGTGGAGGCGGCCGACCGGATCCTCGGCTGGCCGCTGCGGGAGGTGTGCCTGGACGGCCCCGATGAGCTGCTGACCCGCACCGACCGGGCCCAGCCCGCCCTGTACGCCCTGGCTTTCGTTCTGTGGACCGAGCTGGCCGCCCGCCTGGGCCGCCCCCCGGCGGCGGCCGCCGGCCACTCCCTCGGCGAGTACACGGCCCTGGGGGCGGCGGGCGTGTTCGGCTTCGAGGACGGCCTGAGGCTGGTGAAGGCCCGGGCGGAGGCGATGGCCGAGGCGGTGGCGGCGGAGCCCTCGGGGATGGCCGCCCTGTTGGGCGCCGGCGACGTGCAGGCCGAAGAGGCGGCGGCCGCCCGCCGGGCGGAAGGCGGCCGGCTGTGGGTCGCCAACTTCAACGCCCCCGGCCAGGTGGTGATGGCGGGCGCCGCCGAGGACATCGACTGGCTGGCCGCCAACGCCCGCCGGGCCGGGTTCCGCCGGGCGGTGAAGCTCAACGTGGCGGGCGCCTTCCACTCCCCCCTGATGCGCCCGGCGGCGGCGGCGGTCGAGGAGGCGCTTTCCGAGGTGCGGCTCGCGGAACCCCGCTTCCCGGTCTGGGCCAACGCGACCGGCGCTCCGGCGGACGCCGCCCGCCTGCCCGAGCTGCTCGCCCGCCAGGTCTGGTCGCCGGTGCTCTTCAGCCTTTCCCTGCAGTCGATAGCCGTTTCCGGGGTGGAGGTGTTCGTCCACGTCGGGCCGGGGGAGGTAACCGCCGGCATGGCCCGCCGGGCCGTGAAGGGGTGTGTGGTGATGACGGTGTCCTCCATCGCCGGGGCGGAGGAGGCCGCCGCCCGGCTTCGGCCCTGACCCGCCCGCGGCGGCGAGTCGGCGGCCGGGGTAGATCACAGGGCGGGGCGGCCGTCCTATCTACAATGGCCTGCGGTCCGCATCCGACGCGAAGGAAGGGGAGCGGGGAGTGGCGCGTTACGCCGAGATCACCGGCTGGGGCAAGGCCCTGCCGCCGGTCGTGCTCAGCAACTCCGACCTGGAGTCGATCGTCGAGACCAGCGACGACTGGATCACCTCCCGCAGCGGTATAAAAGAGCGCCGGATATCGCATGCGCCGGCGTCGGACATGGCCGAGCTGGCCGCCCGCCGGGCGATGGCGGCGGCGGGGGTCGGCCCCGAAGAGGTGGATCTGATCGTCAACGCCACCTGCACCCCCGAGTCGATCATCCCCGCCTCCGCCTCCTACGTCCAGGCCAAGCTCGGGGCGGCCAACGCCGGGGCGATGGATCTGAACGCCAACTGCTCGGGGTTCGTTTACGGGTACGTAACGGTCGACGCCATGATCCGCTCGGGGGCGGCCGGCACCGTGCTGCTGGTGGGCGTGGAGCGCCTCAGCCGCTTGGTGGACTTCACGGACCGGAGCACCTGCATCCTCTTCGGCGACGGCGCCGGGGCGGTCGTGATGAGGGCGACCGACCGGGAGGCCGGGGTGCGCGGGTCGGTGCTGGGGGTGGACGGGACCATGGCCGACATCCTGTGCGCGCCGAACGACGGCACCATCGAGCCCGGATCGGCCGGCCCCGATACCAGGATCATCATGAACGGCTCGGACGTGTTCCGCCGGGCGGTGGCCGCCATGGCCGACGCCTCGGAGTCGGTGGTGCGCCAGGCCGGGTGGGCGCTCGACGACATCGACCTGCTGGTGCCGCATCAGGCCAACCAGCGCATCATCGACGCCACCGCCCGCCGCCTCAAGCTGGCGCCGTCCAAGGTGTTCCACAACATCCACGCCTACGGGAACACCAGCTCCGCTTCGATCCCCATCGCCCTCACCGAAGCCTTGGAGGCCGGCCGGGTGCCTCCCCGCGCCAACCTGGTGTTCGCCGCCTTCGGAGGGGGTCTCACCTGGGCGGCGGCGGCGGTGCGGTTCGGAGAGCGGGTGTCTCCGCTGGGGGCGGTCGAGGAGGAACTGCCCAAGACGGACCGCACGGTTTGGGAGCTGCTTCAGCCCAACTTCGACTTCTTCGGGCGGTTGGAGCGCGTATGAGCAGGGTGGCCCTGGTAACCGGCGGATCCCGGGGGATCGGCCGGGCCGTATCGATGGAGCTGGCCGCCCGCGGTCATACGGTGGCGGTCAACTACGCCAAGCGGGACGACGCGGCCGCCGAGGCGGTCGAGGCGGTCCTCGCCGGCGGGGGGAAGGCCTGCGCCTTCCGGGCCGATGTGAGCCGTTCGGAGGAGGCGGCGGATCTGTTCGCCCGGGTGGAAGAGCAGCTCGGCCGGCCGGAGATCCTGATCAACAACGCCGGCGCCACCGAGGACGCGCTGCTGGCCCGCCTCGACGAGGACTCTTGGGACCGGATCATGGCGGTCAACCTCAAGTCGGTCTACCTGTGCAGCAAGGCCGCCCTCAGGGGGATGCTGCGGGCGCGCTGGGGGAGGATCGTATCGCTGGGTTCGGTGGCGGGCGTGTCCGGCAATCCGGGGCAGACCAACTACGCCGCTTCCAAGGCGGGCATCGCCGCCTTCTCCAAATCGCTCTCCAAGGAGGTCGGCCCGAGGGGGATCACCGTGAACGTGGTGGCCCCCGGATTCATCGAGACCGACCTCACCGCCCGGCTGGGGCCGAAAGTGGTGGAGAAGGTACGCTCCAACACCAGCCTCCGCCGGCTCGGCCAACCCGAAGAGGTCGCCTCGGCGATCGGCTTCCTGGCCTCCGAAGAGGCCTCTTACATAACGGGGCAGGTGCTGGCCGTCGACGGCGGGCTCGTTCTCTGAGACCGCAGCGCAAACACAACCGAAAGGGAGACTAAGACATGGACCGTTCGCAAGTTCAGGCCAAGATGCGGGATCTGCTCGTGGAGGAGCTCGGCCTCGACGCCGCCAAGATCACCGACGCAGCGACTTTCGAGGAAGACCTGGAGGTCGATTCCTTGGGGGTGGTAGAGCTCCTGATGGCGCTCGAGGACGAGTTCGGGGTGAGGATCCCCGACGAGGAGGCCGAGGAGATCACCTCGGTCGGCGAGGCGGTCGACCTGGTGCTCGCCAAACTGTCCTGACGGCGGGTTCGACGGCGGGGAAGGCAGGAAGGTTCTATGCGCGGCGGCGGTGACAGGCGGGTGGCGGTGACCGGAATGGGCGCCATCACCCCCCTCGGACACACGGTGGAGGAGACCTGGCGGGCGGCCCTGGCCGGGGAATCGGGCATCGGCCCCATCACCCAGTTCGACCCTTCCGGGGTGCAGACCACCTTCGCCGGAGAGGTCGACGGATGGGATCCGGAGTCGGTGATCGTCAAGCGCGAGGCGCGCCGCCTCGACCGATCCGCCCAGCTGTTCATCGGCGCCGCCCAGCAGGCGGTGGACGACGCCGGGATCGACTTCACCGAGGACGCGGAGGGCGCCGCCCGGGCGGGGGTGGTGGTCGGGTCGGGGCTGGGGGGGATGATGTCCTTCGACGACCAGGTCAAGGTGATGGTGAGCCGGGGCGCCGACCGGATCAGCCCGCTGGCCGTAACCATGATCATCCCCAACGAGGCGGCCGGGGTGGCGTCGATCCGATTCAACATGCGGGGGCCGGTCACCTGCGTGGTGACCGCCTGCGCGGCCTCGGCCAACGCCATCGGTGACGCCGCCGAGATCATCCGCCGGGGGGCGGCCGACGTGATGCTGGCCGGGGGGTGCGAGGCGACGGTGTGCGAGTTCGGCATCGGATCCTTCAACAAGAGCAAGGCCCTCAGCACCCGCAACGACGACCCGGTGGGGGCGTCCCGGCCCTTCGACCTCCACCGGGACGGGTTCGTGCTGTCGGAAGGAGGGGTCTGCCTCATCCTCGAGGAACGGGGGCGGGCGGAGGCGCGGGGCGCCCGCATCTACGGCGAGGTGGCCGGTTACGGGATGAGCTCCGACGCCTACCACGTGACCCTGCCGCGGCCGGGGGGCGAGGGGGCGGCGCGGGCCATGCAGGCCGCTTTGGACGACGCCGGGCTGCGGCCCGAACAGATCGACTACATAAACGCCCACGGCACCTCGACCAAAGCCAACGACGTGACCGAGACGCTGGCCATCAAGCAGGCCTTCGGCGAGAAGGCGGCGCGGGCGATTCCGATCTCGTCCACCAAATCGATGACCGGGCACCTGATGGGCGGAGCAGGGGCGGTCGAATCGGTCTTCTGCCTGCTGGCGATCGACCGCGGCGTCATCCCGCCCACCATCAACTACACCACCCCGGACCCGGAATGCGACCTCGACTACACCCCCAACGAAGCCCGCCCCGCCGAGGTCGAGTACGCCATGACCAACTCCTTCGGCTTCGGCGGCCACAACGTCTCGCTCGTCTTCGGCCCGGGCTCCTAGCCTGCCCAGAACGCTAAAAAAATCCTCGGTGTGCTAAAAAAATCCCCTCGATTCGGCGGTGGGAGCGGTCTGGATCAGGTATATTGTCTGCAGTCGATCTGGAGCGGCGGCCGTTGCCTCCGCATGGCAGCCGGGCAGTGGGAAGGAGCCTCATGACAGCAGCAGCAACAGCAACAGTGGATCTGGTGGACGCCAAGGACGAAGCCGTGAAGGCTGAGCTTCGGCTGGACATAGCCCAAGCGGTCTCAGAAGTTGTCATGGCCATCGAACGGCGGAGCACCAATCTCGAGCGGCGTCTGGCCATCGCCACCTACTGGTTGTTCGGAGTGACGGCGGCAGGGCATGCGGCCACCATCAGCATAGTGATCTCCTTGGCTGATTAGCCGAATCGGCCCAGGCCAGGCCACCGGATCGAAACTGGGTATACTGTCCTGCAGCTGGCCTGGAGCGGCGGTGTTCGTTGCCTCCGCATGGCAGCTGGCAGTTGGGAGGGAGCCTCGTGGCAGTAGCAACCGTCTCGGATGTTCGCGTCGCCCTTGAGAAACGGGGAAGAGAATTGGCCTCCGCCATTGAGCGGCAGACCGCCATTATCGATCGGCGCTTGGCCATCGTTGCCTACTGGTTGTTCGGAGTGATGGTGGCAGGGCATGCGGCTACCATCAGCGTAGTGATAGCTTTGGTTGATTAGCCGAATCGGCCCAGGCCAGGCCACCGGATCGAAACTGGGTATACTGTCCTGCAGCTGGCCTGGAGCGGCGGTGTTCGTTGCTTCCGCATGGCAGCTGGGCAGTGGGAAGGAGCCTCATGACAGCAGCAACAGTGGATCTGGTGGACGCCAAGGACGAATCCGTGAAGGCTGAGCTTCGGCTGGACATAGCCCAAGCGGTCTCGGAAGTTCTCATGGCCATCGAGCGGCAGAATGAAACCATCGAGCGGCTGAACGCCGCTATCGAGAGGCCGAGCACCGCTATCGAGAGGCAGGACGCCGCCTTCAATCGGCGCATAGCCATCGGTGCCTGCTCGGTGATGGCATGGTATCTGGCTTCCAGCGTCTTGGTAATAGCCTTGTTCGGTTAGCCGATCAACTCATCCCTGTGCCTGGCCAGACCAGCGGAGTCGATCTCCAACCCTAACCGTTCCCTTGCACCGATCAAGAGAGGTGCTCGACTCGGGTTATCCGGCTTTGCGGAGGAGGGCGCGCAGCGGGGGCGGGGGGTGTTTCCGGCGGGTTGGCCGGGGCCGGATGAGTCTTCGCCGGTGTGGGGGTGAGCGGGGGTCGAGTTGGAGTCCGTGGCGGTGGACGGCGACGTGGTGGTGATACCAGCAGAGGGTGGCGAGGTTTTCTGCTTGGTGGGTTCCGCCCTGGGAGCGGGGTAGGACGTGGTGGACTTCGAGGCGGTGGGTGTTGGTGCATCCGTCGATGACGCATCCGTCGTCTCGGGCGAGGACGGCTCGTCGGAGGCTGGGGCGGATTTGTTGTTTGGTTCCTCGGGTGAGGATGTCATCTTCGGTGATGGTGTGGTGTTCGGCGCGGCCGGTGCAGTGGATGAGGTCGATGGTGTCGGGTCCGATTCTGGGGCCGCCCAGGATGTTGACGCCTTGCTCGCAGCCTGATTGTTCGGCGAGTTGTTGGTCGGCGACGATCATGAGCAGGGGTTGGCGGCGGTTGCGGCTGGCGGCTCGGCGGGCGGTGCGGAGGATGTCGTCGATGTGTTCTCGGCGGATGGTGCGGTCGGTCTCGTCGGCGTGGTCAGCCTCCCCTTCGGCCTCTTCGCCGCGGTCGGCCCGGTGTTGTTCCCAGGCGGCCAGTTCTTCCACCCGGTCGGTGAGGTCTTCGGCGGTGCCGGTCTGGCCGTTGTGGGGGTGGTCGGTGGTTTGGTCGAGTTCGTCTTGGCACATCGACGTCAGGGCCAGCGCCCGCCTCAGCCCGGCGTCCGGCCGCACCTGATCGTCTTCGTTGTTGTTGGCGGGGGGTGTGATGCGGTCGGCGCGTTGTTGGAGGGCTTGGCGGCAGATTTCTCCTTCGTAGCCGCCGAGCTGTCCGGCTACGCGGTAGTGGCTTTCGTCCAGAGACGGCTGGAAGCTGATGTATTGGCCGTTGAAGATGCGTTTCTCGTCGGTGCGGGTCATCTTCCGGAGTTTCGCCAAGAACCGCTTCACCCGCCCCAAGTCCAAGCGGCGGGTTGCTTGGACTTGTTCGGGGGTGGCGCCTGCTTCGCGGAGGCGGGTTTCTTCCAGCACCCGCACATACGACAGCCGCCCCTTGCGGATAGCGTTGACCGTGCCTTCATCTATGCGGTCCGCCAGGTACACCAGGTTCTTGGCCGTGGTGCGGTGCACATCCATCATCGCCGCTGCCAGGTCGATGCGGCTGGCGTATCCGGCCCGGCGGGCCCCGTCGAAGAGGAACAGGCCCTGCAGCCAGTAGAGCTGGTCGCCCCGGGCGCGGCTGATACCAGCTTGGGCCCGGACGAGGCCGGCTTCGGCTTTGGCGGTTTCTTTCTCCCGGTGGTCGTCGAAGCTTCGGGTGAAGGAGTTCCCCCGGCGCAGGAGCCGCAGGGTGCGGTCGTATACGTCTTGGCGTTGTTTCTGGTATTCGCTCATGTGGGCTTGGAGCCACGCGGGGCGCTCCCCCTCCTCGGTGCCGTCCCCCTCGAGGGTGGGGGTGTCTGCTTCGAGGGCGGGGTCGGCCTCGACGGTGAAGTCTTCGTCGGGGGCTCGGTCGGCCATGAAATCGAACATATCTACATTATACAACATCTCTATGACTAGTGATATTCCCGGTTGTTACAGATTCTTCTAAAATTCAAAGAAATATCCGGCGGGTCTCTTTCGGAAGAAGGGATGCTCGAGCGTGAGGCGGCTTCGGGGCTTCGCCGGCGGGGTCGAGGCGGTTTGTCGGGGGCCGGGGCTGCTGGGGGAGTTACTGCGGTTTCCCTGTGTCTGTTTCCCGGCGCCGAGGGGCTTCGTCCGCTTCCGGGGTTTCGGGCCGGGAACGGGCGGCGATGACCGTCGCCGCCAGGCCGGAGAGCGCCGTCAGGGAAGCCAAGGCCAAGAGGATGCCCAGGAGGAGGGGGATCCTTCCCAGCAGGGCGCCCGCGCCGACCGTGATCAAGCCGAGCAGGAAGGCGGCCCCTCCGCCCAACACCAAGGCGGTCAGGCCGAAGTCGGCCGCCAGGCTGCGGCCGCCGCCGGGGCCGCTCATCGTTGTTCTGATCCGCCGTTGCCGGAGTCCCCGCCCGGCTCTTTTCTTTCCTGCGGGCGGCCGGCCTGCCACTCCCGCCATTCCCGCAGGGAGCGGTCGGCCAGCACCACCACGATCCCCACCCCCCCCGCCGCCGCCAAACCTGCGATCAGGCCGGCCGCCAGGATGGAAGCGCCGCCGCACGAGCCGTCCATGCATCCCACCCGGGCCACCGCCCAGCCGATGAACCCCCCGGCTGCGCCCGCCGCCGCCACCGGGAGGGCGAACGACCAACGGAGCCGGGCCATTTCAGCCCCGCCTCCGAAGGGGCCGGCCCCGCCGGTCGTATCCGGCCGATTCCAGGAGGCCGGGCGGGGCGGCTTCGGGGGGGATGGACATCGACTTCACCCGGCGCGGGGCGGGCGGCGCGGCGGCCAGACGGGCGTCTGCGGTCCAGGCCAGATAGGTGAGGGCGCCGGCGGCGGCCAGCAGTCCGGCGGCGGCGGGGAGGCTCAGCCCGACGGCTGCGGCGGCGCCGACGGCGGGGAGCGCCAACCTCACCGTCCAGAGGGCGCCGGGGATGGCCCGCGCATAGGCCCAGCCGACCGCGGCTCCGAAGGTGGCCAGCGCCCAACCGCCGAGTGTCACATCCGGCAGGCCCAAGCCGCCCACCGCGCAGGGCAGCCATATCAGGCCCAGCGCGAGGGCCGCCGCCTTGGGGGGTACCCGGTCGGGCGCGACCCGGTGGAACCATTCGTCCAGGGGGCGGCTCCAGGCCAGGACGGCGCCGGTTCCCCCGGCTGCGGCGGCGGCGATCCACAGCGGATCGACCGGAGAAGCCGCCGCGATCGAGGCCCACACCGCGGTGGCCGCCGCCGCCGAATTGCGCACCCAGCGTCCGGGGGAAAGGAGCGCCGCCGTTGCGGTGACCGAGGAGATCAGGATGAGTCCGGCCGCCGTGAGCGAGGCGGCGGAGGCGCTCCAAGGGGACGGCCCGAACAGCAGCCGCCCCGCCCAGAGCAGCCCTCCGAGGAAGATGCAGGCAGCCGAGACAGAGACCTTGAGCGGCATGACTCCATTCTTGCGCATCGGCGGGCCCGGCGGAAGCCCCGCCGGGGCGGACGGTACGATAGACGGGGTGGTTCCATCGAGAGACGGTCCGTGGCCGGGAGAGGCCGTGTTCTGCTCGGATTGCGGGGCGCGCCTGGAACGAGCCCGGCGGTACGGGCGGGAGCGCGGGGTGTGCCCGAGTTGCGGGCGGATCGATTTTCGCACTCCCTCGGTGGCGGCGGGTGCGGTGCTGCGCGACGGCGGGGGGCGGATACTCATGGTCAAGCGCGGGCCGGAGTCCTCCCGCCCCGGCCTGTGGTCGTTCCCGGCCGGCTACATGGACTACGGGGAGGACGTGCGGGAGGCGGGGGAGCGCGAAGTGCGGGAGGAGACCGGCCTGGTGGTGAAGCTCTCCCGCCCGGTGTTCGCCGCCACCAACTTCCAAGACCCGCTCAAGCTCAGCGTATGCATCTGGTTCACCGGCGAAGTAGTCGGCGGCGAACAAGCCCCCGGATCAGACGCCGTAGAGGTCGGATGGTTCGACCCCGACGACCTCCCCGACCTCGCCTTCGAGACCGACGCCGCCCTGATCGACCAGATGCGGCGGGGCTGCCCGGGTTATGACCCGCAGGGCTTCGATAGATGAGGCTTGTCCGAGCGTCGGTCCGATGATTTCATCCATTCTTGAAGAGCGCGCCGGATTGATGACTTTTCTCCGCAGAGGGTGCCTGCGCTCTTATGGCTGTTGTAAGCGTCCGACTGCTTCGCTGGGGAACCCGGCGCGGAAGGCGAGCTTGGTCGGGTCTGCCCTTTCGTTCATCGGTTCGATTACGATCTGATAGCGCCCGGCAACCGGCAACGGCACTTCACGAAAATCAACTACGAGCGGCATGGTCAACATTTCTCCCTTGTCGTGGTCGGGGCTGAGGCTTACATTAACCATCCCAGATGCTTCAGCCAACCGAGCTCCGTCCGCATCTTCGATCCGGAAGCGAACTTCGTTCGTCAGCGTCTCGCTCGGGTTTATCTCTAAGATCAAGGCCAGCATAACCCCTAGGGGTGCCGGGTACTGATTGTGCCACACCCGGGTGATGCCTGCTGAGAGTATTGACAGCAAACCTTCCCGCACCTGGGCGAAATCGCAGAGTGTTGCGACGCGTATTTCCATGGTCAACCCTTTGATTAAGTCGTGACTAGCACAGGTCGTCCTACACGAGCCACACCATGTGCGGCACCATGTGCGGTACCCGATTGAGGTATTTTTAGACCGGTTACATCAATGTGTTCAGACCAGTTCCCATCCGATCGGCCCTCAGAGGTGTCTTCGACCCACCGGATCGACAGGGTGTCCAACACGTCCTCGCTCTCCATCCACTCGCGGACTTTGTCCAACAGGTCGGACAGACTGTCGGCGCCGCCGGTGAACCCCAGATCGTCTTCGGCCCACCACCTCGTTCCTTCCTGGTGGTTCACGTACACGCGTACTGTGTGCATCAGGTTCCTCCTCCTGTCGGGCGGCCGCCCCACAATAGCTTCGTCACCTCTTCATCGCTCAACCCGGCTCGGTCGGTCAGCATATGGCGAAGAGCACGCGGCGGCACATCGGCGCGGTCATGGAAAGCGAACCCGATCGGCGCCCGGCCGGGCGCGGTGAGCTTGCGGTGAGAACCCCTCTGCCGCTCCGTCTCATAGCCGATCTTGCTGAGCAACCGCAACACCTCGCGTGCTTTGAGCGCAGGGTAGCGCGCCGCTGGTATTACCATCCGCGCTAGGATACCTCATTCGCGTGGCGGAGAGACAGGGGCGTGCGCAGCGTTTTCGAAGGAGCGAGGCCGAGGGCCGATGTGCTGTCCGGTGAGCTTCGGGATGAGGTCTTCGCGGCCAGTCTCGAGGCGGTGGCCGGGGGGGCGGCCGAGCATGTCTACCAGGACGCGACGGCCTTCTTCGCCAACACTTTCCCCACCGCCGGGCTGAAGTCCCTGCTCACCGAGGCCTTTGGACGGCTCGCCGGCCGGGCGGCCGCGCCGGTCATCCGCTTGGAGACGGCGTTCGGCGGCGGCAAGACCCATTCCCTCATCGCCCTCTACCACTTGGCGGCGGGCCGGGCCCGCCCGATCGGGGTCGAGAAATACGTTGACCCGGCCCTGCTCCCCGACCTTCCGGTTCGGGTTCCGGTCGTGGTGGGCACCTCACCCGACTTGGCGGCGGGCGTCGACCGCGGGGGCGTCATCACCCGCACGGTCTGGGGGGATATCGCATATCAGCTCGGCGCCTACGAGCACGTCGCCCGGGCCGACGCCGAGCGCACCGCTCCGGGAACCGCCGCCCTCGCCGAGGTGTTCGCAGGCGGCCCGGTCATCGTGCTGCTCGACGAGATGGCCCGCTATCTGGAGGTGGCGAACGCGGTCCCGGTCGGCGCCAGCACGCTTGCCGATCAGACCACCGCCTTCCTGATGGCCCTGTTCGAGTACGCCGCCGGGGTCAACCATGTGGTCGCGGCCTACTCCTTGGCCAGCAGCGCCGACGCCTTCGCCGCCCAGACCGAAGGGGTCTTGGAGCAGGTCAGGGCGATCAAGGAGTCGGCGGCGGTGTCGGCGCGGGTTGAGCATGTCATCAGCCCCACCGGGGAGAACGAGATCGCCGCCATCGTCCGCCACCGCCTGTTCGAGCGGGTCGACCCCCAAGCCGCCGAGGAGACGGCCGGCGCATACCACCGGGCTGTCCGAGAGCAGATCGAAGCCGGCGCAGACCTTCCTGCCCATGCGGGGGAGGCCGGTTACGCCAAAGACCTCGAAGAGTCCTACCCCTTCCACCCCGAGCTGCTGCTGGGCCTGAACGAAAAAGTGTCCACCATTCCCAATTTCCAGAAGACCCGAGGCGCGCTGCGGCTGCTCGCCCGGGTGGTGCGCGGCCTCTGGGCGGAGCGCCCGGCGAATACCTGGATGATCCACCCGCACCACATCGACCTGTCCGACGAGGACACGGCGAACGACCTCACCAGCCGCCTCGCCCGGGCGGTTTTCAAGCAGGTGATCGAAGCCGACATCGCCAACCCGATGGCGGGCGCCAAGGCCCACGCCGCGTTGGTGGACGGCCATCTGACCGCCGCTGGCAAACCCGCCCTCGCCGTCCGTACGGCGTCCACCGTCTTCCTCCATTCCCTCGTTCAAGGGGTGGCCGCCGGGATCAGGCCCACCGAGGCCAAGCTGGCCGTCTACACCCCCGGCGATGATCTCGGTTTGATCGAAAAGCAGACCGAAGCGCTACTCGAACGGGCTTTCTTCCTCCACTTCGACGGTGCCCGTTATCTGTTCTCCCCCGAGCCCTCCCTGAACGCGGTGATCAACCAGGAGCGGGATCTGGTGGGCCGGGCCGCCGCCAAAGGCGAGCTCGACCGGCGGATACGCACCATATGGAAGAAAGGCGCCTTCGCGCCGGTGTTCTTTCCGGCGGAACCGTCCGATGTGGACGACGCCCTCGACCAGCCCCGGCTGGTCATTCTCCACTACGACGCGGTCGTTGTAAACGATAAAAAAGAGTCACTTACCCCCCCCCCCCCCCCCAGCTTATCGGGCGCCTATTCGAGCGGGCGGGCACGGCGGACGGCTTCCGCTCCTACCGCAACAACCTGGTGTTCCTGGCCGCCGACGCGTCGGGGGTCGAGCATGCGGTCGGTGAAGCCAGACGCTATCTCGCCGTCAGCCGGATCATCGGCGATGTCCAGCGCCTCAGCCAATACTCGAAGGAACAGCAGAAACGCCTCAAGGAGCTGGCGAAGCAGGCCGAGCTCACCCTGCGGGTCGCCATCACCCGCCTCTACCGGCGCCTCTTCTATCCAGACGCCGCCGCTTCCGCCCAGGACCACCGCCTAAGCCGCTTCTCTCTCCCCGCCCAGGACCAGGGGGATGTAGACCGAGATCAGACCCAGGTCGTCCTGCGCGCCCTGCGCGAGCTCGGAAAGGTCCGCACCGCCGACGACAGCGGGGTGGCGCCGGCCTATGCGCGTCAGAAGGCGTGGCCCGCCAACGCCGACCGGATCACCCCCCGCCGGCTGCGGAAGGAGTTCTCCTCCAGGGTGGGGCTGCCCATCCTCCTCGACGTCAACCTCCTCAAAGAGACGATCAGGCTCGGGATCAAAGCGGGGCAATGGCTCTACTTCGATCCGCAGAAGCAGTGCGCCTACAGCGCCGAATCACCCACCTCTCCGCTGGTCGAGATAACCGATGAGATCGAGCTGATCCTCCCCGAAGCGGCCGAGGGGGTGCCGGTCTGCGGCAAGGCGGCGCCCGAGGAAGAAACGGCGGCCCCGGCGGCCTGCCCGGTGTGCGGCAACCCCCGGGACGCCTGCACCTGCGCCGAGAAGGCGGTTGCCGCCCGGGGCCGAATAGAGGGTTCGGGGTCGCCCGCCCGGGCGTTCCAGCGGGTAGCCGACCTCGCTCAAGACCGGGATATCGACCGCCTCGCGGGGCTCGAAGTCAGCGCCGGCGGCGCCGGCAGGGAGTTCGGACGCGACCTGCAGGCGATGGCGCTCGCCGTTCCCCAACTTCCCAGGGCCGACATTCGGGTGGCGGTGAAGGGCGACTTCGACCTGCCCGGCGGGGACCGCCTCAGCCTCGAGTTCGAGGGCGCGTGGAAGCGCTACCGGCAGATCAACGACGCCCTCTTGAAGACGGCCAAAGACGCCTCCGTCGGATCGGGCCGGATAACGGTCCGCCTCGATTTTCCGAATCCGGTCGACCCGGTCGGCCCGGAGATCGGAAGCATCCGGGACACCTTCACCCGCATCGATCCGGGCCAGGTGTCGGTGACCGCCGTCCCGCCGCCGGAATCACCGTGAAGGACCGGGGCGCCTTCGAGCTGCAGGTGTTTCCGGAGGGGAACTCCGGTTTCGGAGTCGAGCTGCTGCAGGGCGCCGACGGTCGGGTGGTGCGTTCCTGGGGGGACAACCTGGCGGCGGTCAACGACCATCTGCTGGAGGCGCTCAAGGCTTCGGGGTACCGGCCTTCCGACCTGAAGCGCACCCGGCGCAAGCCCTTCGCCCTCTCCGAAGTGTCGGGGGTGCGCCTGGGGCTGGCGCTGTTGGCGGTCAAACCGCTGAGGAAGCTGCGGCGGATCGAGGACGTGTCGACGGCGGTGCGGGACCTCGCCGACGACGAAGCCTTCTACTGGTTCGCCAAGGCCACCGACACCCGTCGCGGGCGGCGCGCCCAGCGGGCCTTCCGCGACCTGGTGAGCGACCGGTGACCCGCCCAAGGGCTCTGATCGAAGACTGGCTCCCTATCCGGGTAGTCAGTGTGGAAAGCCAGCGGGAAAGAGGCGCCTCCTCGGCGTTGCCTCCCCTTTACTTCCTTCATGTCTGGTGGGCGCGGCGGCCCTTGATCGCGTCGCGCGCTGCTGTCCTGGGGTCTGTGCTGCCTGCCTGGTCGAATGGCTGGCCCGACGATTTGCACGCTCTCTTCCCCGAGGAGGAGGACTATCGAGAGTGGTTCATCAGCTTGCTCGGTGTAACGGGTGACCCGGTGGCGGCGTACAAGCGAATACTGGCAGCAAAAGTGGAAGGGATCAAGCTCAAACAGGCTTATGAAGGCCCGCGGGCCTTCACCGTCGGCCCCGACGCCGAACAAGTCGAGACTCTGCGGCGTTTGTTGACCTATCGTTGGGGGACCGAGACACCGACCGTGCTCGACCCGACCGCCGGCGGCGGGTCTATCCCCTTCGAGTCGGTGCGGTTCGGGTTGCCCGCCAAAGCCAACGAGCTCAATCCGGTGGCGTCTTTCATTCTCGAAGCCACCCTCACCCTGCCTGCCCGGTTTGGACCGGAGCTCGCCGAAGAAATAGAAGAGTGGGGAAGAGTATGGGCAGGCCGGGTGGAGAAGCGTCTGAAGCGTTTCTTTCCCCGGCGGCCGGGGGAATCGATCCATGCCTACCTGTTCGCTCGGACCGTTGCCTGTCCAGAGACCGGCAAGCCGGTGCCGCTCAGCCCCAACTGGTGGTTGCTCAAGGGGGATGACCCCGCGGCGGCCAGGATCATTGCCGAACCGCACATGGATGAGTGTCGCTTCGAGGTCGTCAAAGGCAAGGATCTCGAGGAGTTTGATCCAGGAGTGGGAACAGTCAGCCGAGGCAAAGGGAGATCGCCCTGGACAGGGGGTGTTATCAACAGTGACTACATAAAGGGGGAAGCTCAGGCTGGACGGATGGGATACTATTTATATGCTATAGCCTATAAGTCAACACAAGGACTTGCCTTCCGGATACCTGGCGGAGTGGATACTTCTGCTTTAAGGGACGCGGAGTTAGCATTGGAAGATTCGAAGTTACGATGGCGCGCCGACAATATTATTCCTACGGAGAATTATCCACAGGTTGCCTCTGATATGCGCCCGCATTATTATGGGATGTCAGAATGGTCTAAGTTTTTCTCTCACCGGCAGCTTCTTTTTCTAGGTATTACAATAGAAGAACTTGGTATATTGAAAGCTGAAATGCTTCGACAAGTAGGTAGTAGAAGGGCATCAGCCCTTGAGATGTATTTTTCTGTGGCCTTAAACAAGGCACTGAACTATAACTCTGTTCTGTCTAGCTGGAATGCTCCGCGCGCTATGGTTCGAAGTGTATTTGATCGTCATGATTTTGCTTTCAAGTGGTCGTTTACGGAGTTTGATGGAGCACACAATCTATTACCTTGGGTGATTGATCAGGTGGTTGATGCCTATCACGGTATCGCTAAGCTAATAGATTCGTCCCGAATGATTCTGTTTCCTGCCCAGCCCGAGCGGGCGGCCGATATGATAGATGTTCAAAGAGGCGACGCCGCCGATCTACCACTCGAGGATGGCAGTATTCACACAGTAGTGATCGATCCGCCCTACTACGACAACGTTCAATACGCCGAGCTGTCCGATTTCTTCTACGTCTGGCTGAAGCGCACCGCCTCACACCTCTACCCGCAGTTCTTCGAGACGGAACTGACCGACAAGGCGTCCGAAGCAGTGGCCAACTCCGCTCGGTTCATGGACTTCGACAAGAAGAACTCCAAGAATCTCGCCCGCCGGGACTACGAGTCCAAGATGACCAACTTCTTCGCCGAGGCGCATCGGGTGCTGCGCGGCGACGGCGTGCTCACCGTGATGTTCAACCACAAGAAGGTGGAGGCTTGGGACGCGCTCGGGCGGTCTCTCATCGAGGGCGGGTTTGAGATACTCACCTCGTGGCCGGTCCACACCGAGCCGGCGTCCCTAAATCAGGCGAAGAAGGCGGCTTCGGCTTCCACCATCCTGCTGACCTGCCGGAAGCGGGCCGCCGCGCCCGACCCCGTGTGGTGGGACGACCTCCGAAGCGAGGTGCAGCAGACCGCCCGCCGGAAAGCCGAGGAGTACGCCGCCGACGGGATCGAGGGAGTCGACCTGTACGTGTCCACCTTCGGGCCGGTGCTCTCGGTGGTCTCCCGCCGGTGGCCGGTTCACACCTCGGAGGCCGACCCTGCCACCGGCGAGCCCGTTCCCCTGCGCCCGGAGGAAGCCCTTGATCTGGCCCGCAAAGAGGTGGCCGGTCTGCGCCTGCGCGGCATTGCGTTGGGCCGTCCGGTGCGGTTCGACCCGGTTACCGAGTGGTACCTGCTGGCCTGGGACGCCTTCCGGGCGGTCTCGTTCCCATACGACGAAGCCCGCAAGCTGGCGTTCTCGCTGGGGCTCGACCTCGACGGGGAGCTGCGCAAGATCAAGATCGTTGCCAAGAAGGCGAGCGCGGTCGTCCTCCAAGAGCCCAAAGACCGGCGGCGCCCCGGGCTGGCCGATCCTGAGGGGGATGATTTCGAGCGTTTGATCGACGCCGTCCACGCCATGATGAACGCCCATCTGGAGGACGGCGTAAAGGGCGCCGAGGCCTTCCTGAAGCGCACCGGATTCGGCGTGAAACCCGAATTTCGAGATGCGGTGCAGGCGCTGGTGAACGCCGTCCCCCGCACCAAGAAGAAGGGCGGGTGCTTCATCCGCCCCGAGGCGGCCGCCCTCGACGACTTGGCCTTTCTGTTCCCCGATCTGCGGATGCCCGAGGAACCCCGGTCCGGCCCCGAAGAAGTGCAGGGCGAGCTCGACCTTCCCTCCGACGAGGGCTGAGTGGCGGGCCGGTTCCGCGATCTGGCGGACCTTCAGGGTACCTATTCCACAGCCGACGACCCGCTCCATGCCTTCTATATCCCTGTCCTGTCGCGGGCCAAACACCTCGACCGCAGCGCCGGATACTTCACCGCCCACGGTCTTGCGCTGATGGCCCAAGGGCTTTCCCGTTTCATTGCGAACGGCGGCAGGATGCGTCTGTTGGTCGGCGCCAAGCTCGAAGAGGGAGATGTGGAGGCGGTATCCGCCGGGGCCGATCTGTTGGAGATCACCCGCGATTGTCTCGTTCGCCTCTTCGAGGGGCCGCAAGACGAGGTTCAAACCCGTCGGCTCGAGGCCCTGGCGTGGATGGTCTCCACCAAAACTCTGGAAATCAAGGTGGGTCTTCCCAAAGATCCACGGACCGGCCTGCCGCTGGCTGCGTCTGAGGCGGACGGGTACTTTCATCTCAAGAACGGCGTGGCCGCCGATGCACACGGCGACAAGATCGCGTGGACGGGCAGCAACAACGAAACCATCGCCGCCTGGCTTACCAACTACGAGCAGTTCTCGGTCAGTCCGACCTGGGAGGGGCCTTGGTCGGAATCACAGGCTTCTGCGATCGAGGCCAACTTTCAACGCCTCTGGGACAATCGGCACGAAGACTGGATCACCCTGCCGATTCCCGAGGCGGCCCGTCGTTGTCTGCTCGAATACACCCCTGAGCGGGCGCCCTCAGTCGAGCCGGAGGAGGCGCCGCAGGAGGGCCCGGGAATCGAGGCGGTGATTGCGGCCTGGCTGCGCGACCTTCCCCGCCTGTTGGGCGTCGGAAAGGGTCTGGGCCGGGCCACCGCCGCCGTCCGGCCTTGGCCTCATCAGCGCCGGGCGGCCGACGACATCGTGGCGAGTTTTCCCGACCGCTTTCTGCTCGCCGACGAGGTGGGGCTGGGCAAGACCATCGAGGCCGGGCTCGCTCTGCGCGATCTGATCCTCGCCGGAACGGTGGAACGCTGCCTGATCCTCGTCCCCAAGTCGGTCCTCCAACAATGGCGCGGCGAGCTATACGAGAAGTTCCGCCTCCGAGCCGCGGTCTACGGCGGCCCGGAGTCGCTGACGGAAGAACCGCTGCTGTTGGTCTCCAGCCAGCTCGCCAAGCGGAAGGAACGCCGGGGCGAGTTCTTGAACGGGCCGGACTGGGATCTGGTGGTCGTCGATGAAGCCCACCACGCCCGGCGCAAGGGTTTCCAGGATCAGAACCGCCGGCCCAACCGCCTGCTCGAATTGTTGGAAGGGGTGGACGGCGGGCGCGGTCTGGCCGCGAAGACCAAGGGGTTGCTGCTGCTGACCGCCACGCCGATGCAGGTCCACCCCCTGGAAGTATGGGACCTGCTCATCCAGCTCGACCTTCCCGGCCGATGGGGCGCGTCGGGCGCCTACTTCCTGCGCTACTTCGAGGCGCTGCGCACGGCCCGCGAAGACTGGCGGGCCGCCGATTGGGAGCTGGCCGCGGCGATGGCCCGGGACGAACGCGACCACGGCGGCGGGGCGCATCCGGAAGCGGCGGGGCCGTTCAAAGAGCAGCTCGGTTGGGCCAAGTGGGGCCGGCTTGCGGATCTCCTGGACGAGGCGAACCCCGGCGCCGCCGTCCGGCGGGTCGAGGATCGACGAGAAAGGGCGGCCCTGCTCTCGTTGTTCCGGCATCTCACCCCGCTGCGCCGCCGGATGCGCCGGTACACCCGCACCACCCTCCGGGGCTATCAGCAGAAGGGCCTGCTGCCTGACAAGTTGGCGAAGCGCCGCCCGGAACCCCGCTGGGTGGAGATGGCCCCCGACGAGCGGGCGCTGTACGACCGGGTGGAGGAATACATCTCCGAGTTCTATCGAAAGTACGAGGGGGAGCGGAAGGGGCTCGGCTTCGTGATGACCGTGTACCGGAGGCGGCTCACCAGCTCCTTCCGCGCCCTGGAAAAGAGCCTGGAGCGGCGGCTCGAGTTCCTGCGGCGGCGGGGAGGAGAGGACTGGCTCACCGACGAGGACCTGGAGGAGGATGCGCTCTCGCTCGACGTCGAAGAGGACATCGAGGAGGGCGGGGCCGCGCTTCGGTCGTTCTACGCGGAAGAGGTCGCCTACATAGAAGACTTCCTGGCCGCCCTGCGCAACCTGGGCACCGACACCAAGTTCGCCCGGCTGGCGGAGGACCTGCGGGAGGCGCTCTCGCGGCGGAACAACGCAGTCGTCTTCACCCAGTACACCGACACGATGGACTACCTGCGGGAACAGCTCGCCGGTGTGTACGGGCGCCGCATCGCCTGTTACTCGGGCCGGGGCGGGGAGCGGTGGAACGGCGGCGGGTGGGAGGCGGCGGGCAAGGAGGAGATCAAGCAGGCCTTTCTGGCGGGCGGGGTGCAGATACTGCTCGGCACCGACGCCATGGCCGAGGGGCTCAACCTCCAGAACTGCGGCGTCGAGATCAACTACGACGCGCCGTGGAACCCGATGCGCCTCGAGCAGCGGATCGGGCGGGTGGACCGCATCGGCCAGAGATTCGACGAGGTCTGGATATGGAGTTACTTCCTGGAAGGGACGATCGAGGCCGAGGTCTACCGGCGGCTGGCGGCCCGCATCGACTGGTTCAAGGGGGTGGTGGGGCCCCTCCAGCCGATCCTCCACCAGGTAGGCCGGACCATGCAGGATCTGGCCTTGACGCCGGCGGCGCAGCGGCGGGCGGCGATGGCCGAGAAGATGGGCCGGCTCGAATCCGAGATCGACCGAGCCGAGCAGGCGGGCCTCGACTTCGAAGAACATCTCGCGCCGGACGCGCCTCCGCCCGCCGGGCCGCCGCCGGTTTCGTCTGCCGAGCTGGAGCGCTTCTTCGTCGGTTCGGCCGCGCTCGGCCGCAAGTTCCGCCCTCACGGCGAGGTGGAAGGCGCCTACCTCGTACACGGCGAGGCGGTTACGTTCCGCTCGGACGCCGCCGACCAACATCCCGAGACGCTGCGGTTGTTGACCTTCGGCGACTCGTTGTTCTCTGCTCTGCTGGCCGAGTTCCCGGCCCCGGCGCCGTCTCGGTTCGGGATCGCCCGGGCGGCGACGGTCGGCCGGGCCCCGCCGCGGGCGGCCTGGTACCGGGATGCGGGAGACAGTCTGGAGGCCGTCGAATCGCTGGCGTCGCTCAGGAAGGCGTTCGACCGCCGCGGCGGGAATCCCGGCCTCTCCGCCGACGCGAGAGGAGCCTTCCTGTCGGCCCTGGAAAACGGGCGGACCAGAGAAGGGAAGGCGGTGCGCCGCCGCCGGGAGGAGCGGGCTTCGGCCCTGCGGGAGAAGGGGCGGCATATCCTGGCCAAGGCCGCCTATGTCTGGCTCGCCCGGAACAGCTCCCTCTCCGAAGGCGGGCTGCTCCCGATGACATCGGATACGGTGCAGGCGATGGTCCAGGCCGAGAGGTTTCCCTTCGCCCCCTTGGCCGCTCAGGTCGGGGCCGACATCTACCTTTCCCCCGACGACCCAGACTGGCAAAGAGCGGCCGGCGCCGCCGCATCCTCCCTGGAACTGACCATGCGGCGCCTCGAGAGCCAGGCCGAGGCCCTGCTCGATTCCCTGGCCGGTGCGCCGCCCCCTCCGCCCCCCGCATCGACCTCCGAGATAGAAACCGAGGTCACTGTTCTGTAGAGGCGGAGGCCTCCGCAGTTCAGAGGCCGGGGGAGCGGCGGGCGGTCTCCGTCCAGGGGTCTCCCGGGGCCAGGGTGATGATCTCGCAGTGGCGGGGTTTGTCTTCGTGGAGCCGGCGGAGGTCTCCTCCGGTGAGGAGGAGGCGGGCCGCCTGGATGGCGTCTTGGTGGGAGACCGCCGCGATCTCACCGGCGGGGCGGCGGCCGGCCAGGGCCGAAACGGTGTTTCCCACCCGGGCGGCCAGCTCCTCCAGCGGCTCCGGGGTGAAGTCCAGCTCGAGCGGGCGGGTGAGGTACGCATCCAGCTCGCCGGGGCGGAGTTCGTCCAGCTCCGGCCACCGCAGGCCCCGCCACCGCCCCAGGAGCGCCCACTCGGTCAGGCCGGGGTCGATTTGGGCTTCCAATCCATGCCGTCCGGCGATCTCCGCCGCCGTCTCCGCCGCCCGGTCCAGGGGCGAGGAATACACGGCTGCGATCGGACGGCGGGCCAGTCGGTCGGCCGCCCAGGCCGCTTCGCGTCTGCCCCGTCCGCTCAGGTGAAAGCCCGCCAGATCGGCGTAGACCACGCGGCCGGGGTTGTCGACCTCGCCGTGTCGAATCAGATGAACTGCCGAGGCCATGACGCCAGGGTAACCCCGATGATTCACGAGAGCAGGAGCGGGCAGATGAACACCGCCGCCCAAGCTGATGAACCCGGAGGCCGCCCCGGGCTTGGAGGAAGGTTGCAGGTAGGCAGGTGAAAGCCGCCGCTTTGGGTTTGGGGTGTACAAGCTGATGAACCGGCGCGGGCGGGCGGCCCACCCGCGCGGACATGACGATCAGGGCAAGGACGGTGCACCCCTCCCCGCCTCGCCGCTCCACCGCCGCCGCACCTGTCCGAGATGCTGCCGAGCGCCTCGCCCCGCCGGCAAAAGCGCGAAAAACCCGGCCCCCCGCCCCGGCTTCGCCGGGTGCCCTCCCCCGCCTCCGCCACCAGCATCGGATACTCATCGGGGCGGCCGCCGCCCCGCCCGGCCCTGTGATGCCCGGCCCGGGCTTGAAGTCCCATGATGACCGCCGCCCTCTCCGGAGCCTCGCGGCGGTGTTTGTGTTTCAGCCCAATAGGTATACCAAATTTTGGGGCGTTCGCATAGGGGTGTGTTCGAGTATTTTTCGCGGCCCGCAAAGCGGCCTTCTGACCTGGGGCAACACCGGGAAACAACTCCTGCGGCCGCCCCGCGGGGGCATGGAAATCAGGGTCGAGCGCTATGTTGGCGGGATGGCAGAGCCCCGCATCTCCGAACCGATTCTCCATGTCGACATGGACGCCTTCTTCGTGGAGGTGGAGCGCTTGGACGACCCGGGGCTGCGCGGGCGGCCGGCGGCGGTGGGGGGAGGCGGCCGCCGGGGGGTGGTGGCCTCGGCTTCCTACGAGGCGAGGGCCTTCGGGGTGCGCTCCGCCATGCCGATGAGCGAGGCCCGCCGGCGCTGCCCCGGCCTGGCGGTGATCCCCGCCCGCCACGAACGCTACGGCGAGGCGTCGGAGGCGGTCTTCGCCGTCTTCCACAGCTTCACCCCGCTGGTGGAGGGGCTCTCCCTCGACGAGGCTTTCCTGGACATCGGGGGGCTGCGGCGGCGGTATCCGGACAGCCGGACGGCGGCGGAGGACATACGGTCCCGCATCAGGGCCGAGCTGGACCTGCCCGCTTCGGTGGGGGCGGCGTCCTCCCTCTATCTGGCCAAGCTGGCCTCGGGCAGAGCCAAGCCCGACGGCGTGTACATCGTGAAGGCCGGCAGCGAGATCGCCTTTCTGCACGGGCTGGATGTGAAGGAACTGTGGGGGGTGGGGTCGGCCACCCGGAGGCGGCTGGGCGAGATGGGGGTCGAGACGGTCGAGGAGCTGTCCTGCATCTCCGCGTCCCTGCTCCAGCGCCGCTTCGGGAAGGCGGCGGGGGCGCATCTGCACCGCTTGGCCAACGGGGTGGACGAACGCGCCGTGACCCCGCGCCGGGCCGCCAAGTCGGTCTCCGCCGAGCAGACCTACGGGGAGGACCTGACGGGGGAGGAGGTTCTGCGCGCCGAGCTGCTGCGCCGCGCCGAACAAGTGGCGTGGCGGCTGCGCCGGGCGGGGATGACCGCTCGAACGATATCCATCAAGGTGCGTTTCTCCGACTTCGAGACGATAACCCGCTCCGAGACGCTGGCCGCCCCCACCGACGCCGCCCGGAACATCTACCAGGCCTGCTGCCGGCTGCTCGACCGGGCGGGGGCGGCGGGCCGCCCGGTGCGGCTGCTCGGGGCGGCGGCGGGGGGCTTGGCGCCGGGGGGCGGGCAGCGCCGGCTGGCCGTCGACGGCGCCCGTTGGGACGATGCGGCCGATGCGGTGGATGCGGTGAGGGCCAAGTTCGGGCGGCGGGCGGTGGGGCCGGCCCGGTTGTGCACCCCGGACGGGGGGCGTCCGGCGGGGGAGAGGCCGATTCCCGAAGGGTGAGCGGCCCGGCCCCTGCGCCCCGCCCCTCCGCTCTTGGTCATCAGCGCCGGGGGAGGTCTATACTGGAAGGCAGACGCAATTTGGAGCGGAGCGGAGCAGCTTCTATGCCACTGAACGAGCGGGAGCAGCAGATACTCGACGAGATCGAACGGCAGCTGGTCGAGGATCCCGAGTTCACGCGGAAGGCGTCCTCGCTGTCCCGGCTGAAGCAACGGCAGCTCAGGCTTCCGGCCGCCGGAGCGGCCGTCGGTCTGCTGACGCTGCTCGTTACCTTCTCGTTCAACACGGCGGCGGCTCTGGCGGGGTTCGGCCTGATGGTGCTTTCGGTGAGCGCCCTGGTTCAGATGCGCCGCGGCGCCGGCGGCGCAGGCTTCCCTCGGAACTTTCTGCAGACTGCTAAAAAAACCCGCCGTCGTTTCCGGCGCTGACGCCCCGCCCCAAGTAGAATTGCAGTCACCAGGGCGGAAAATGGGCTCTGACCAGACCGTGGTTCGATCCGCTCGTGTCAATGTGCGCTCACTTCTGCGCGGTGCGCATGGAGCTTCGGGGCCGCCTCGCGGGGCGGCCCTTAGATGCGAGGGAGGTGCTTTGCAAAAAGGATTCACCGCGGGGCAGGCGCTGAGGTTGACCGGATGTACGCCGGCTCAGCTCCGGTACTGGGACAGCGTAGGGCTGATCAAGCCGTCCATCCAGCAGACCGGGGGGCGCCCCGGCGTCCCGCGCCTGTATTCGTTCCAAGATCTGGTGCGGCTCCGGGTGGTGAGGAGCATGAAGGACAACGGGATGTCGCTGCAGCGGATCAGACGGGCATGGGGGTATCTGATTCGGCAGGGGGTAGATCCGGCCAGGGTCAAGTTCGTCACCGACGGGGTTTCGATCTACGGGATCACGCCCGACAGCGACGAGATGCTCGACGCCCTCCGCGAGGGACAGCTGGCGATGTTCGTCGAGCTGGGCAAGATCACCAGCACCGTTGAAGACGATGTGAGCAAATTCGAGCTGGACCGGGAGCGCTTCCTCGCCATCCTGCGGGGCAGCGCGGAAGAGGTGCGCAGCCAGGCCGCCCGGGCGGAGGGATTTTGATGCCCGACGCGGCGGACGGGCGGGCGTTCGGCGGCGCGGCGGGGGCGGTCCTCCGGGCGGCGGTCCGCCGGCCCGGCCTCGGCCTCGAAGCGGTGCGGACGGCGCTGGCGGTTGCTGCGCCGGGGTGGGCGCTCCGGTTTCCCTTCCTGCCCCGCCCGGCGCCTTCCTATCTGGATTGGCGCATGACCACCGCCTACGGCCGGCCCGACGCCGACCCGACGCCGGAGGAGACGGCGGAGTTCCTCAGCTGGCGGCGGAGTATGCGGAAGGCGTAGGGGCCGCCCGCCGAAGCGCAGCCGATAACCCCCGATGAGAAGACGAGCGGATAGGCGGAGGAGGATAGAAGTGTTGGCAGACGGCGGTTGCCCGCCGGGGCTTCGCCGCCGGCCAACGCACCCAAACAGCTTGGTCAACCCCTATCCGCTTGTCCTAACCAGGGTTAGAGGAAGCTTGCCCTTCCATCCGGCTGTTGAAAGTTGTCATACCCTCCTGATACCTTGGTGTGGTACAGAAACCGCAGCCGATCCGGATGCTGCGGTCATACAGAGGCCGCTCCTCCCAGAGCCGAGGGTTCCAAGGGCGGGGCGGCCGACCTGGCTGCGCTGAGGCGGATCGGGCGCAGAGGGCCGACGCGTCCTCGGTGTCCGAAGACGGTGGTTCGGCGGCGGCGGGGGCGGGGTTCCCGGCGAAGCCGGGGCGGGGGGCGGAGACCGCGAAAAACGAATGCGCTGCTCGGGCTTGGGTTTCAAGTTCGAGTTGAGAAGACGAGCTGACAGGCAGAGGGGGATAGAAGTTGTTGCTGGTCAGCGGGTTTTCTGCCAGGGGTTTCGCCGCATCCAACAACCTGGTCGGTCCCTATCCGCTCGTCCTCGATTCACGAGAGTGGGGCGGACAGATAATAAGCGCCTGCACCCCGTATGACTCGGGGCAACACAGGGAAATGACTTTCTGAGCAAACAACGCCGCCCCCCGCAGGGGCATGAGCAATCGGGGTGAACGGTCAGGCCGGCTCGTTGCCGGGCTTCCACTTGATCGAGCAGCCCATCGAGGGGTGCTGCGGTTCGGGGGCCGGACGGCCGTCCAGCACCGCATCCAAGGCCGCCCGCAGGTCCTCTCCGGTCACCGGCTTGCCCGAGTTGGGCCGCGAGCCGTCGAACCTGCCCCGGTAGGCGAGGGTGCGGTCCTTCCCGAACAGGAAGAAGTCGGGGGTGCAGACCGCCGTGTACGCCTTGGCCGTTTCCTGGGTCTCGTCGTACAGGACCGGGAAGCCGTACCCCCGCCGGCGGGCCACCTCGCCGAGCTGTTCGGGCGAGTCGTCGGGGTAGTTCTCGGCGTCGTTGGCGCTGATCCCCACGATGGACGCCCCCGAGCCGCGGTAGTCGCGGCTGAAGGCGGCCAGCCCGTCCTGGATATGCACCACATAGGGGCAGTGGTTGCACATGAAGATCACCACCAGGGCCGGGCCGGCGGCCAGGCCGGCGAGGCTGACCCGGCCCCCGCTCACCGTATCCGGCAGGTCGAAGGCGGGGGCGGGGGTGCCGAGCGCAAGCATCTTGGAAGAAACTACGGCCATGGCTGGGGCTCCGTCGGTAGGGGATCGGTTCCGGCCAGGATACACGCCCGGCGGCGGCCCGGGCCGAGCGCCTCCGCTCAGGCGGTGGCGGTCTGCAGGTACGGAACCCAGCGGGGGTCGCGCCCCTTCCCGAGCGCCGCGTACAGCCACCCCTGGTAGCTGGGGGTGGTGGGGGTCCTGGTCAACTTGAGGCCGGCCTGGCCGGGGAGGCGGTTGCCCTTGCGGATGTTGCAGCGGCGGCAGCAGGCCACCACGTTCTCCCAGGAGTGCTTGCCGCCGGTCGACCTCGGTACGACGTGGTCCAGACTCTCCGCCGGGGCGGTGCAGTACTGGCAGCGGTTGCCGTCGCGGGCGAACACCGCGGTGCGGGTGAGCGGAACCCGGCGGTGGTAGGGGACCTTCACGTAGTTGCGGAGGCGCACCACCGAAGGCACCTCGAACGCGTTCTCGGCGCTGCGCCAGGTGCGGTCGGCCGCCGCCACGGTCTCCGCCTTGGCGCGCAGCACCAGCACCACCGCCCGCCGGGCGCTCACGACGGACAGCGGTTCGTAGGTTGCGTTGAGGACCAGGGCCCGCTCGGCCATCATCTCCGTCCAGTGAAAGCAGGGTTCGGCCCCAAGATACCAAGAGAGCGGTCGGACATGTAACCGGTCGTCCGGTGAAGGGCCGGGGCGGCGCCTCTCTCCGCCCTCGGGGTCAGGAGCAGCCGGCGCAGAGCCCTTCGATTTCGAGCGTGTGCCCGGCGGCGGTGAAGCCCTGCAGCCCGGCCGCATCCGACGCCAAGTCGGCGAGGGCCGTTTCCCAGGCTTCCGGCAGCTCCACGTCGCCGACCGCGCCGCACCGCCTGCACACCAGGTGATGATGATGGCCCACCAACCATTCGGCCGGCTCGTAGCGGATGTTCCCCCCGCTCCCGTGGTGGGGGGCGAGCACACCCGCTTCGGTCAGCACCGAAAGGGAGCGGTACAGGGAGGAGACGGGCATTTCCCCCCCCAGATCGCCGTGCAGTTCCGAAGCCGACCGGGGCCCGTCGGCGGCGGCCAGGCACTTCATCACCCTGCGCCGCCCTTTCGTGTAGCGGAGGCCGGAGGCGGCGAGGCGCGCCGCTATCTGTTGGCCGATCTGCCGGCTGGACATGGGAACCTTTCGATGAGCGGCTGGGGGCGGGCTGAGTTGCGGCGGGGGCGGACGCGGCGCGTCTTCCTCCCTCTTCCTTTTCCATTCCTCTTCCCATTATAGCAATGCAATTGGGAATCGAACGGCCCCCGCCCGCCCGGCGCCCGGCGGAGAAGGCTGTCCGCCTCGGCGGCCCGGGGAAGAATTTTCAGAAAATGGTAAAAAGTGGTAGAAAGTGGTTCAAAGTGGGCTATAGTGGGGGGTGGAACAACCGAGAGGGGCGCAAGCAACGGCGCCCCTCAGAGCGCCTCGGGGCGAGAGGATAGGAAGGAACCAGGTGTTTCTGGGTCAATACCAGCACACGGTGGACGGGAAGGGCCGGCTGGTGCTCCCCGCCCGGTACCGCGACCGGCTGGTCAACGGCTGCGTGGTAACCAAGGGCCAGGAAAGGTGCCTGTACGTGTTTCCCATGGACAGATGGGAAGAGGAGGTGGCGAAGTACCGGAATCTGTCCCGGACCGACGCCCGCGCCCGCCGCCTCGCCCGCGCCTTCTTCGCCGGCGCCATCCGCCAGCAGCTCGACGCCGCCGGCCGGGTGCAGCTCCCCTCCCGGCTGCGGGAATACGCGGACCTGGGAAAGCAGGTCACGGTCATCGGCGTGGAGGACCGCGCCGAGATATGGAACACGGAGGCCTGGGAGCAATACGACGAACAGGCCGACGAGTTCTATTCGAGCATCGAGGAGGCGTTATCGGATTACGGCGTCTGACCACCAAACCCAACCCCTGCCCCGGCGCAACGACGGCCTGCTCATCGCCAGCCCTCCGGATACCAATGGAATGCCCCTACTCCGCCCGCACTCTGTTTGGTATGCAACCGGGGGGCTGGCAATGAGCCAGGCATCGGACACCCAATATACCGCAGACCGCAGGCCCTACCACATTCCGGTGATGCTGGAGGAAGTGGTCGACCTGTTCGCGCCGCTGGAGGAAGGGGTGATCGTCGACGCCACCTACGGCGGCGGCGGCCACGCCTCGGCCCTGCTGGACCGGCTGGACCGGGGGGTGCGCGTGCTCGGCATCGACCGCGATCCGGAGGCCGTCTCCCGGGCGGCGGCCCGGGAGCGGCTCGAGCTGGCGGTCGGCAACTTCGGCGAGCTGGACGCCGTCCTGAGGAAAAGGGGGGTGGATGAAGCCGCCGGGGTGCTGTTCGACCTGGGCGTGTCGAGCCGCCAGCTGGATGAGGCCCGGCGCGGCTTTTCCTACCGGCGGGACGGGCCGCTCGACATGCGCATGGGGCCCGACGCCGCCGAGTCCGCCCGCGAGGTGGTGAACCGCACGCCCGTCCCGGAGCTGGCCCGCATCCTCCGCACCCTCGGTGAGGAACGCTTCGCCCGGCGGATCGCCCGCGCCATCTCCGAAGCCCGCCCCATCGCTTCCACCGGACGGCTGGCCGAGGTGGTGCGCGCGGCCGTCCCGGCGGCGGCCCGCCGTTCCGGAGGCCATCCCGCCCGGCGCACCTTCCAGGCCGTGCGGATGGCGGTCAACGACGAGCTGGGCGCGCTGTCGTCGGGGCTGGACCATGGGATCCGCGCCCTCCGCCCCGGCGGCCGGTGCGTGGCCATCTCCTACCACTCGCTGGAAGACCGGCTGGTCAAGCAGCGCTTCCGCCGGGGAGAGGGCCGCGGCCCGGGGCCCGTCCTCCCGGTCCCTCCGCCGGTGGAGCTGACGGTGCTCACCCCCAAGCCGCTCCGCCCCCGGCCCGGGGAGGTCGGCAGCAACCCCCGGTCCCGGAGCGCCCGCCTGCGGGCGGCGGAGAAGGCGGCATGACCGTACGGTCGTCCCTGCGCTCCATCGGCGCCGTCCGGGCGCCGCTCAGGCTGGTGAGCAGCCGCCGGCTGTCCATGTTCTCCGCCCTCGGCTGGGTGCTGTACACCGCGGTGATAGTGGGGGCCTTCCTGTCTCTCTTCCTCCTGCGGGGCGCGGCCGACGAGTCGGCCTTCGAGATCCGCCGGGTGGAGCAGCAGATCGAGATCGAGCTGGACCGCCGCCACCTGCTGCAGCTCGAGAAGACCCGCCTGGAGGAGCCCGGGAAGATCAGCGAGATCGCCGAGAGGATGTTGGGCATGGTGCTGCCCGACGATGTGATACCGGTCACCGTTGTTCCGGCCGGCCGGGCAGGCGGGGGTTCATGACCCGGCGCGCCTGCTCGGGGAGAGCGCCCGGGGAGGGCTCCCGGGCCGGACGCGGCGGGCCGGGCCGGGCGGCATGAGAAGCGGTGGGGTGAGATGCTGTGAATGCGGAGAAGAGTCCGGGCATCGGAGCGAAGGAGCAGCGGCCGAGGCGCTCCGTCGACGTCCGCCTGCTCATCACGGTGCTGGTGTTCACAGCAATCTGGGTGTCCATCGGATACCGGTTGTTCCAGGTGCAGGTGGTCGACGCCGCCGGATACAGGGAAGCGGCGGAAGGGCAGCGGCTGCGGGTGGAGGAGACCTCCGCCGCCCGGGGGACGATCTACGACCGCCAGGGCCGGGAGCTGGCGGTCAGCATCGAATCGAAGACGGTCTACGCCAATCCCCGCCAGATCGATGACATAGGAGAGGCCGCCTTCCTGCTCGGCGAGATACTCGAACTGAACGTCCACCATCTGCGGGAGAAACTCGACTCCTCCTCGACCTTCGTGTTCGTGGCCCGCCAGGTGGAGGAGGAACAGGCGGCGGCGGTGGAGGAGCTGGAGCTGGCGGGCATCCATTTTCTCACCGAGCCCAAGCGGGTGTACACGACAGGCGTGATGGCCGCCCACACGGTGGGCTTCGTCGACGTCGACTCCAAAGGGATCGAAGGCCTCGAAGCGCAGTACGACGAGCTGCTCACCGGTGTTCCGGGGAGCGTGCTGGCCGAGCGGGCGCCGGGGGGGCAGCTGATCCCGCACGGCCGCTACGAAGTGCAGCCGGCCGTCCCCGGCGCCGATCTGATCACCTCCCTCGACCGCGAGGTGCAGTTCTCCGCCTACCAAGGATGCCTGTCGACCCTGGAGCGCACCAGGGCGGAGCGGTGCACGGTGGTGGTGCTCGATCCCTCCACCTTTGAGGTGCTGGCCATGGCGGTGGTGCCTTCCTTCGACCCGTCGGACCGAACCGGCCTGGATCCTTCCAGCGGAATCCTGTCCAACTCCGCGGTGCGCTCCGTGTACGAGCCCGGTTCCACCCAGAAGGCGGTGACCCTCTCCGCCGCGGTGGAAGAAGCGGTGGTCGAATGGGACACCCAGTATCTGGTGCCGGACACCATCGAGGTGGTGGAAGGGGCCTGCCTCGACGAGGGCGTCATCGGGTGCTACCGGGACTTCACCCCCCATGAGCCCGCCCTGATGACCGTCAAGGACTGCATCCGGGTCTCCTCCAATGTCTGCACCGTCAAGATCGGCCAGGATCTGGGGGCCAAATACCTGGCCTCCTATCTGGACGCCTTCGGATACGGGCGCGCCACCGGCATCGACTTCCCCGGCGAGTCGCGGGGGACCGTCAACCTTCCCCACGGATGCCCGACCTGCCCGTCCTCCGCCTCGATCGGCTATTCCCTGTCCGTTTCCCCTCTTCAGATGGCGTCGGTGTACGCCACCATCGCCAACGGAGGCCTGCGGATGGCGCCCCGGCTGGTGACCGGGATCGTGGACGGCAACGGCGTGAACCAGCTCCCGCAGGTCCCCTCGGTGCGGGTCCTCTCCGAGAACGCCGCCCGCAAGGTGCGCCTGCTCCTCGAGACGGTGGTGGACGACGGCACCGGGGTCGAGGCGGCGGTGCGGGGCTACACCGTGGGCGGCAAGACCGGCACCACCCGCAAGTTCGACCGCCAGCTCGGCGTCTACACCGACGACTTCGTGGCCAGCTTCGTGGGGATGGCCCCCGTCGACGAACCCCGGCTGGTGGTTGCGGTGGTGGTCGATTCGCCCCAGGCGGACAGAGAGTTGGACCGCACCGGCGGGTTGGTGGCCGCCCCCCTGTTCTCGGAGGTCATGGAGTCGTCCCTGCATCAGATGGGGGTGAGGCCGGATGCCCGTTGAGCCGGTGAGGCTGTCCGCCGTCGCCGAACGGATCGGCGGCGCCCTGAACGGGGCGGGCGACCCCCTGATCAGCGACGCCACCCACGACAGCCGCCGGGCGGGCCCGGGTTTTCTGTTCGCCGCCCTGCGCGGCCTCGAGGCCGACGGCCGCGCCTTCGCCGGGGATGCGGCCGCCCGCGGGGCGGCGGCGGCGCTGGTGGAAGGGGAGTTCCTTCCGCTGGCGCTTCCCCAGATCAGCGCGCCGAACGCCCGCCGGGCGCTGGGGAGGGCGGCCTCCCTGGTGCACGGCGATCCGACCCGCCGGCTCGACGTGATCGGGGTAACCGGCACCAACGGCAAGACCACCGTGACCCTGATGCTCGAATCCATCGCCCGCGCCGCGGGCCGGCCCTTCGGCCGGGCGGGCACCCTGGGCGCCAGCCTGCCCGGCGGAGGCGGGCCTCTGCCCCTCACCACGCCGGAGAGCCCCGACCTCCAGCGCCTCTTCGCCGAGATGGTGGAAGGGGGCGCCGCGCTGGCGGCGGTGGAGGTGTCGTCGCACGCCTTGGCCCTCGACCGGGTCGAGGGAACCTCGTTCGCGGTGGCCGCCTTCACCAATCTGTCCCAGGACCATCTGGACTTCCACGGGACCATGGAAGACTATTTCGCGGCCAAGAGCCTCCTCTTCGACGGAAGGGCCGCCGTCCACGTGATCGACGTCACCGATCCGCCCGGCCGCCGTCTGGCCGAGCAAGCGCCGGGCCCCGTGGTCACGGTGGGTTTCGGCGCCGGCCGGGATGTCGCGATAACCGCCGCCGAGGCGGATCTGACGGGCGCCCGGTTCGTCTGCCGGGCGGGCGGCGGGGAGGCGGAGATCAGATTGAGGCTCGGAGGCCTCCACAACGTGCGCAACGCGGCGGCGGCGGCCGCCTGCGCCCGGCAGACGGGGATCGGGATGGCCGAGATAGCGGCGGGGTTGGAGGCGGTCGAGCGGATACCGGGCCGGCTCGACCCGGTGGAGGAGGGGCAGCCCTTCACGGTGCTGGTGGACTACGCCCACACCCCGGCCGCGGTGGAGTCGGTGGTGGAGGCCGCTCTGGAGCACTGCCGGGGCTCGGTGATCGTGGTGGTGGGCGGCGCCGGGGGCCGCGACCCGTCCAAGCGCCCGCTGCTGGGGGCGGCCGCCGCCCGGGCCGACCTGGCGGTCATCACCTCCGACAACCCCCGGTTCGAGGATCCCGAGGCGCTGGTGGCGGAAGTGGCGGCCGGGGCGGCGGCGGGCCGGGCCGAGGTGGTGGAGGAGGTGGATCGGAGAGCCGCCATCGGGCTGGCGCTGGGCCGGGCGCGCCCCGGCGATGCGGTGCTCATCCTGGGAAAGGGCCACGAGCAGTTTCAGTATCTCGGCGGCGGGGCGGCCCCGTTCGACGACCGGGCGGTGGCCGCCTCCTTTCTGGCGAACGGAGGCGCCCGCCCGTGATCGCCCTGCTCACTTCGGCGGCCACGGCCTTCGCAGTGGCCATTTTCGGCACCGCCTACGCCATCCGCCTGTTCCGCGCCTGGAACATCGGCCAGTTCATCCAGGAAGAGCTCGAAGGCCACATGCACAAGCGGGGCACCCCCACCATGGGGGGGATAGTCATCGTCTTGGCGGTGGCGGCCGGATACACGGCCTCTCATTTCCACCTCCAGGTGCGGGAAGGCGGCGGCGCGGGGTGGTCCTTCAGGGAGTTCGAGGCCCCCGGCCTGCTGGCGCTCGGCGCGGTGGCGGGGATGGCGGTCATCGGCTTCATCGACGACTACCAGAAGCTGTCCCGCTACCGCAACCAGGGCTTGAGCATCGCCGCCAAGCTGGTAGGGCAGCTGGCCATCGCTGGGTTCTTCGCCTGGGGGGCGGTGGCTTCGGGGACGGCCACCTCGATCGGGTTCATCCGCCCCATCACGGCCGATCTGGGGGTATGGCTGTTCGCGGTCTGGGCGCTGCTGGTGATCACCGGATTCGCCAACGCGGTCAACATAACCGACGGGCTGGACGGGCTGGCCTCCGGGTCCGGCGCCCTGGCGGCCGGGGCCTACGTGATCGTCGCCTTCTGGATATTCCGGCATCCGGAGGTCTATCAGGTGGAGGGAAGCCTCGAGCTGGCCGCGGTGGCCGCCGCCATGATGGGGGCGCTGCTGGGGTTTCTGTGGTGGAACGCCGCCCCCGCCCGGATCATCATGGGCGACGTCGGCTCCCAGGCGCTGGGCGGCGGGATGGCCGCCCTGGCTCTGCTCACCAACACCCACCTCCTGCTGGCCGTCGTCGGCGGCCTCTACGTGGTGGAGACCTTCTCGGTGATCATCCAAGTGGTCGGATTCCGTTGGTTCGGCGGGAGGCGGGTGTTCCGCATGGCGCCGATCCACCACCACTTCGAGCTGAAGGGCTGGCCGGAGACCACCGTGATCACCCGGTTCTGGATACTGGCCGCCATCGGCGCGGCCGTGGGGTTGGGCCTCTTCTACGGGGACTTCCTGGCCGCCGGGCGGACGGCGGGCTGATGAGGGCGCTGGTGCTGGGCGCGGCCGTTTCCGGCCGGGGGGCCTCGAAGCTGCTGGCGCGCCTGGGCGTCGAGCATGCGGTCTACGACCGGAACCCGTCCGCCCTCGAATCCTCCGCCTGGTCCGGCGTGGAAGCCTTCGCCGGGGAATGGAACCCCGCCGCCCTGGCCGGGGCGGAGCTGGTGGTGGCCAGTCCGGGGTTCAGCCCCCGTTCGGCGCCTATCAGGGCGGCGGAGGAGGCGGGCGTCCCCGTATGGAGCGAGCTGGAGCTGGCCGTCCGCCACATCAGGCGCCCGGTGGCGGCCGTGACCGGCACCAACGGCAAGACCACCGTGGTGGAGCTCGCCGCCGAGATGCTGCAGGAGGCGGGCATAGACGCAGATGCGGCCGGCAACATCGGCCGGGCCGCCTCCGAAGCCGCCCTCGAAGACCGGGAGGCGTCGGTGCTGGAGGCGTCGAGCTTCCAGCTGGCGTACTGCTATTCCCTGGCGCCCCGGGCGGCGGTGCTGCTCAACGCGGCGGTCGACCACCTCGACTGGCACGGGTCGGCGGACGAGTACCGGGCGGCCAAGGCCAGGATCTTCCGCCGCCTGGCCCCCGGCGGGCTGCTGGTCTACGGCGCCGACGACCCGGGGGCGGCGGCGCTGGCGGCCGGCGCTTCCGTCCGCAAGGCGCCGATCTACGGTTCCGGCCCCCTGCCGGACGGGGGGTTCGGGGCGGGGGCGGACCGCCTGGAGCTGCCCGGCGGAGGCATCCCCCTGCGGGGCGTCCCGGCGGCCGATCCGGCCTACCGGGCCAACATGGCGGCGGCGGGGGCCGCCGCCATGGAGATGGGCGCCGACCTGGAATCGGTGGCCAGGGTGGTGCGCCGCTTCCGCCATCGGCCTCACCGCCGCCAGGTGGTGGGGCGGCGGGGCGGCGTTGTCTGGATAAACGACTCCAAGGCCACCAACCCCCATGCGGCGGCGGCCGCGGTGCGCTGCCACTCCTCGGTGGTGCTGATCGCCGGGGGGCGCAACAAAGGCCTCGATCTGTCGCCCCTCGCTTCCCTTCCCAACGTGAGGCACCTGATCGCGGTGGGGGAATCGGGGCCCGAGTTGCTGCGTTTGGCCGCCGGGCGCCCGGCGGCCGCGGCCGAATCGCTGGAGCAGGCGGTGGCCCTGGCCGCCGGGTTCGCCCGGCCGGGGGACGCGGTGCTGCTCTCGCCGGGCTGCGCCAGCTTCGACATGTTCGGTTCGTACCAAGAGCGGGGGGCGGAGTTCACCCGGCTGGTGCAGGCGCGCCTGGGCGGGGCCGGGGGCGGCGGGGCGGAAGCGCAGGCCCCGGCGTGAGGGGCCGCCCCGGCGCCATCGCCGAACTGCGGGCCAGAGCGCGCCGCCAGAGCCGGCTGGCCCTCACGAATTCCCGGCTGGTCGTCATCATGCTGGCGTTGGTGGGGATGCTGCTGGTGGTGGGCCTCGGCGCCACCATGTCGGCCTCGTCCGTAGAAGGGATCCTCGGCCAGTCCGACCGCCTGGCCGTCTTCCGCCGCCAGCTGCGCTGGGTGGCGGTCGGCGTCCTGGTCTCGACCGCCGCCGTGCGGATCCCGTACACCTGGTACCGCCGCGCCGCCACCCCCATCCTGGGGGTCTCGATCTTCGGACTGCTCCTGGTTCCCATGTTCGGATCCACCAGAGGGGGGGCGGAGCGCTGGATCGAGTTGGGGGCGATCACCATCCAACCCTCCGAGTTCTCCAAGCTGGCGGTGGTGATCTTCCTGGCGGCGGTGCTGACCGACCGCCGGGACCGGCTGGGGGAGCTGCAGCAGGTGCTGGGTCCTTTCGTGCTGGCGGTGGGGGTTACCTGCGCCTTGGTGGTGCTGCAGCCCGACCTGGGCACGGCGTTGATCATCGCCGGGGCGGCCGGAGGGCTGGCGCTGGCTTCGGGGATCCCGACGCGGTTCCTGGCCGCCGGAGGGGGTCTGGCCGCCGCCCTGGCCGCCCTCTCCACGATCGTATACCCCTACCGGCGGGAGCGGTTCGCCTGCTTCTTCGACCCCCTCGCCGATACGCTCGGCAGCTGCTACCAGCTGGCCCAGAGCCTGATGGCGCTGGGAAGCGGAGGTTTGCTGGGGGTGGGTTTGGGGGCGTCGAGGGCGAGGTGGGCCTATCTTCCCAACGCCCACACGGACTTCATCTTCGCGATCATCGCCGAGGAGACCGGCTTCCTGGGGGCGGTGATCCTGATCATGGTGCTGGCGGGGCTGTCGGTGATCGGGGTGGTGATCGCCTACCGCACCGGCGACATGTTCGCCCGCCTGCTGGCCTGCGGCATCACCTCCTGGCTGAGCGTGCAGGCGGTGATCAACGTGGGAGGGGTGGTGGGGGTGGTGCCGGTGACCGGCCTGGCGCTCCCCTTCGTATCGGTGGGCGGCAGCGCCATGGTGGCCGCCATGGCCGGAGTGGGGATCCTCCTCAACATCGTCCGGACAGCGCCGGAGGCCGCCGGGCCGGGGGAGCAGAGGGCCGGCGGGTGAGCAGCTTCTTCATCGCCGCCGCCGGAACGGGCGGGCACATCTATCCGGGCCTGGCCGTGGCCGAGCAGCTGGAGGCGGCCGGGGTGGAGCGGCGCCGGATCGTTTTCCTGGGCGGCGGCCGGATGGAGGCGGATCTCATCCCCCGGGCCGGATATCCGTTCGTGCAGCTGGAGATCCAGGGTCTGGTGCGGGGGCTGTCGAGGCGCAACCTCCGGCTGCCGAAGACGGTTTGGCGGGCGGCGCGGCGGGCCGGGCGGGAGATGGAGGAGCGCCGGGCGGCGGCGGCGCTGTGCATGGGGGGCTACGTCACGGTCCCGGCGGCGATCGCAGCCCGGCGCCGGAAGGTCCCCCTCTACCTGCACGAACAGAACGCCGAGGCGGGGCTGGCCAACCGGGTGGCGGGGCGGTGGGCCGACCGCTCATTCACGTCGTTCCCCGGCGCCCGCGGCCTGGCGGGCGAGGCGGTCGGCTACCCCCTCCGGGCCTCCCTGGCCGACTTGGACAAGACGGCGGCGCGCCCGGCGGCGCTCGAACGCTACGGCTTCTCCCCGGACCTGCCCACGGTGGGCGCGGTGGGGGGCAGCCTGGGGGCGGAGGCCCTCAACCGGGCGGTGAACAGGGCGGCGGCCGAATGGGACGGCCCCCCCGTCCAGATCATCCACCTGGCCGGCGCCGCCCGCCTGGACCAGGCGTCGACCGCCGCCGACGCCCCCGGCGTCAAACGGACGGCGGCGGGGTTCGAGGAGCGTATGGACCTCTTCTACGCCGCGTCCGATCTGGTGGTGGCCAGGGCCGGGGGCGGCCTCATGGAGGCGGCGGCCACCGGCACCCCGGCCGTGCTGGTGCCCGGCTCTTTCGCCGGGCGCCACCAGCTCGGCAACGCCGAGGCCTTGGCCGGGGCGGGGGCGGCCGTGATCCTCCCGGAGTCCGGCCTGGGGTCGCTGGGGGAAGTGCTCGCCGGCCTGCTGGCAGACGAGCCCCGGCGGGAACAGATGGCCCGGGCGGCGGTGCGGTGCTCCCGCCCTGACGCCGCGGCCGCCATCGCTGCCGTCATGTTGGGAAGGCGCCGTGTTCGACCTGGGTGAGCCGGGCCGCATCCACGTGATCGGGGCGGGGGGCGCGGGCATGGGCCCGCTGGCCAAGCTGCTGGCGGCGATGGGGCACCGGGTCTCCGGATCCGACCTGCACGCCGGCTCCGAGCTGGCCGGTCTGGAGCAGTGCGGGGTCGAGACGTGGACGGGAAGCCGGCCCGGCCGGATGTCCGAGTGCGGCCTGGTTGCGGCTTCCTCGGCGGTCCCCCCCGAAGATCCCGAGCTGGCGGCCGCCCGCGCCGCGGGGGCGGCGGTGTGGATGCGGCCCCGGCTGCTGGCCGAGCTGACCGCCCGGTTCCCCACCTTGGGGGCGGCCGGCACCCACGGCAAGACCACCTCCACGGCGATGGCGGTGGCCGCCGCCCGGTCCTTGGGCATGGATCCGTCTTTCATCGCGGGCGGTGAGATCATGGGGTCGGGCGGCAACGCCCGCCTGGGCGGCGACGATCTGTTGATACTCGAGGCGGACGAGGCCTTCGCCACCTTCACCCGCCTCCGGTTCTGCGGCCTGATGGTCACCAACGTGGATTCCGACCACCTCGACCATTACGGGGGCCTCGCCGAACTGGAGCGGGCCTTCGCCGACGCGGCGGAGCGGGTGGACGGCCCGGTCGTGGTGGGGGTGGACGACCCGGGAGGCCGGCGGCTGGCCGCCCGCACCGGACGGCCCGGCTACGGAACCTCGGAGGACGCCGAGTGGAGGATCACCGACGCGGCGCCCGGCCCTCATTCGGTCTCGTTCCGCCTGGGGGGGCGGTTCCCTTCCCTCGAGGTCACGGTGGGGCGGCCCGGACTGCACTACGCCCGCAACGCCTGCGGGGTGCTGGCCCTTTTCGCCGAGCTCGGCCATGACCCGGCCGAAGCGGCGCGGGGGCTGGCGGGCTTCGGGGGGGTGAAGCGCCGGCTGGAACGGCGGGCCGAGGCGGCGGGGGTGACCGTCATCGACAGTTACGCCCACCATCCGACGGAGGTGGCCGCCGACCTGGAGGCGTTGGAACCCCTCGACCGGAACCGGTTGTGGGCCGTTTTCCAGCCGCACCTCTATTCCAGGACCGCCGCCCTGGCGGAGGAGTTCGGGGCGGCCCTCGGCGCAGCCGACCGGGTGGTGGTCACCGACGTGTACGGGGCGCGCGAGGCGCCGATCCCCGGGGTTAGCGGCGAGCTGGTGGCCGCCGCCGCCCGCTCCTACTGCCGGGAGGTGGAGTACGCGCCGAGCCTGGAGGAGGCGGCTGCCTGCGTGGCGGCCCGGGCCGAGCCGGGGGACGTGGTGCTGACCCTGGGCGCCGGCGACATAACGAAGCTGGCAGACCTGCTGGCCGCCGGGCTGGAGCGCAGGCCGTGACCTCCTGGGAGGAGCTCCTGGCCTCGGGGCGGGTGTCCGCCGGGGTGAAGATCGGACCTCTCACCACCTACAAACTGGGGGGCCCCGCCCGCTGGTTCTGCGAGGCGCCCTCGGCGGAACGGGCGGCGGAGGCGGCGCGGGCGGCTTCCCGGCGGGGGCTGGACATCCTGGTGCTGGGGAGGGGAAGCAACCTGGTGGTTTCGGACGAGGGCTTCGACGGCTTGGTCCTCCGGCCGGCGGGGCGTCTGCGGGAGGTGCGGATCGACCGGGGGGCGGGGCTGGTCTGCGCCGGGTCGGCGGCGGCCCTGCCGGTGCTGGCCCGCCGGGCGGGGGAGGCGGGGCTGGCCGGCCTCGAGTTCTACGTAGGCATCCCCGGCTCGGTGGGGGGGGCGGTGGCCATGAACGCCGGGTTCTACGGCGCCGAGACGGCCGATGTCCTGGCCGCCGCTTCGATCCTCGACCTGAAAACCGGGGAAGCCGCGGAGCGGAAAGCGGAGGATCTGGAGTTCGGTTACCGCCGCAGCGCCGTGAGAGGGGGTGACCTGGTGCTCGAGGCCTCCTTCGCGGCCGCGCCCGGCGAGGCGGGCCGGATATCGGCCCGGATGCGCGAAGCCACGCGGTGGAGAAGGGAGAACCAGCCCGGCGGCGCCCTCAACGCCGGAAGCGTATTCCGCAACCCCCCGGACGGCGCCGCCGGGAAGATCATCGACTCCCTGGGCCTGAAAGGCCTGCGGAGGGGCGGCGCCCGCGTATCGGCCCGGCACGCCAACTTCTTCGTGGCCGACCGGGGCGCCGCCGCCCAAGACGTCTACGACCTGGTCCACGAAGTTCGGCGGCTGGTGCAGGAAAGGGCGGGGATATCGCTGGAAACGGAAGTGCGCTTCGCCGGCCGCTTCCGCGCGGCGCCCGGGCAAGAACCCGCCGGGGGCGGAAGGCCGGAAGAAGGGAGCGGCGGTGCAGGTTGATCTGACGAGGGTGCGGAGAGCGGCGGAGGGGGGCGGGCGGCAGACGAAGGAGGGTCTGCCCGGAGACCCCGCCGACCGCAGCCGGGCGGGGGCCGCCCCCGCCCGCAAACCCGGCCTGTTCGGGCGGCGGCGGAGCAGGCGCCGCCCGGCCCCGGCGGTGGATCCGGACATCGCCCGGCGGCGCAGCCAGGTCGCCGAACAGCAGGCCCGGTCGCTCCTGCGCAGGTCCCTGATGGTCCTGGCCGCGTTGGGCGCCGCGGGCGGGATAGCGTGGCTGTTGAACTCTCCGTATCTGAGCATCGACGAGGTGGCGGTGACGGGGGCGTCGAACTCGGCGGTGGACGAGATACTGGTCCGCCACCAGGTGGTGGAGGGCAGGCCGCTGGCGTCGGTCCGGGCGGGGGCGGTCGAGGAGAGCCTGAGGGCCGATCCATGGGTGGTTTCAGCCTCTGTGAAGCTGGTGTTCCCGACCCGGATAGAGGTCTATGTGAAGGAGCGGTCCCCCCTGGCCTGGATGCCTCTGGAGGACAGCTGGGCTTTGCTGGCCGAAGACGGGGTGGTCGTCTACTACGCGGATTCCTCCGATTCGGCTCGGTCGGGGATCCGCATCGAGTCCGAGGACCCGGGGCTGGGGGGAGAGGTGGAGGACGATTACGTGTACGGGGCGCTGCGCTTTCTGGAAGGGCTTCCCAGCGAAATGGCCGGCCAGAGCGCCGTGCGGGTGATAGAGGGGGAGCTCTGGGCGAGGGTGGAGAGCCGCGCGGTCCGCCTGGGGTCCCCGGTAGATATGGCTTCCAAGGCCGAATCGCTGCGGGCGGTGATCGGCGCCGCCCCGGAAGGGGTGATCGACGTAACCGCCCCCGGCCGGCCGGCGGTCATGCCTTGGGACAGGATCGGCCCCTTGGAAAGAACCGACCTGAACATTAAGCTTCAACTAGAACCTTAGATTAATCTTTAGGTTCAGCCTTCATGACGGCCTAAGCTTGTTCGGAACTCGAACCTTCGAGGGAGGGCGGCCCGGCAGAAGAGCCGCCCCGCAGAGAGGGATTCGAGCCGTCAGCAGGCCGCAGGGAAGGACGAAAGCGCATGGCCCTAAGCGATGCCGGTGAGGTTATTCCGCACCTGGCGATCATCAAGGTGGTAGGGGTGGGCGGAGGCGGCACCAACGCGGTGAACCGCATGGTCGAGGCGGGCATCACCGGCGTTGAGTTCATAGCCGTCAACACCGACGCTCAAGCATTGCTCATGTCGGACGCCGACATCAAGTTGGACATCGGCCGCGAGGTAACGCGCGGTCTGGGGGCGGGCGCCAACCCCGAGGTGGGCAAGGCGGCCGCCCAGGCGCACCGGGAGGAGTTGGAAGACGTTCTCGCCGGTTCCGACCTGGTTTTCGTGACGGTGGGGGAAGGGGGGGGCACCGGAACGGGGGGCGCCCCGATAGTGGCCGAGACGGCCCGCAGCCTCGGCGCCCTGACGGTCGGGGTGGTTACCCGCCCCTTCGGTTTCGAAGGCCAGAGGCGGTCGGCGCAGGCGGAGCAGGGGATTTCGGAACTGCGGAAGATGGTGGACGCCCTGATCGTGATTCCCAACGACAACCTGTTGGCCGTGGCCGACCACTCCATGTCGATGGTGGAGGCCTTCTCGATGGCCGACGAGGTGTTGAGGGCCGGGGTTACGGGGATCAGCGAGATCATCACCCGCCCCGGCGCCATCAACGTGGACTTCGCCGACGTCAAGACCGTGCTGGGGGATGCGGGCACCGCGGTGATGGGCATCGGGCGGGCGTCAGGCGACAACCGGGCGGTGCAGGCGGCGGAGCGGGCCATGAACAGCCCGCTCATCGAGACCTCGGTAGAGGGGGCGACCAGGGTGCTGCTGGCCGTCAGCGGCCCCCAGAACCTGACCCTGCACGAGGTGAACGAGGCGATGGGGAACGTGCAGGAGCATTGCGAGCCGGACGCCCAGATCATATTCGGAACCGCGGTGGAAGAGGCCTTGGGGGAGGAGGTGCGGGTGACCGTCATCGCGGCGGGGGTCGACCGGTCCCGCCGCGCCGCCGACCGGCCCGCCGGTCCCTCCTCCCGCCCTTCGGGGCCCCGCCGGGCCTCGGAGAGGGTGCTGCCCATCCCCGAAGACGACCCCTTCGACATCCCGGACTTCGTCGAGGGATGACCTCCTCCGGGAAGCGGGCGCCGTGATCATCCGCCCCCCCGGTTTTCGGGGCGCCGCCTTCACCGCCGCCGCGGCCGGCGATATGAGGCGCGGAGACCGCTCCGCCGTTTCGGAGGAGCTCGGGATACCGTCCGCATGGGCCTCCCTCCGCCAGGTGCACGGAACCCGGGTGGTCGAGGTCGACCGGCCCGGCCGGTCCGGGGAGGGCGACGCCCTGGCCACCGCCCGCCGGGGGCTGCCGTTGGCGGTTTTCACCGCCGACTGCGCCGGGGTGGTGCTTGAGACCGCCGAGGCGGTGGCCGTGGTGCACGCCGGTTGGCGCGGGGCGGCGGCCGGAGCGGTGGCCGAAGCCGTTGCCTACCTCGAGCTTGAACTAGAAGGTGAAGTCTTGCGGGCGGCGGCGGGCCCCGCCATCGGACCGTGCTGCTTCGAGGTGGGCCCCGAAGTCGCCGGGCTTTTTCCCGGGCGCCGTTCCCGCACCTCTTGGAACACCGAATCCGTGGACCTGGGCGCGGCCCTTCGGGCGCAGGCGCCCAGGGCTTCTTGGTGGTCGGCCGGGGCCTGCACCCGGTGCAGGCCGGGCTGGTTCTCCCACCGGCGGGACGGGCGCCCCGACCGCCTGGCGGCGATAGGATGGATGCCGTGAGCGCGGCCTCTGGGTTGAGGGAGGTGCGGGAACGGGCGGCGGCCGCCGCCCGCCGGGCCGGGCGGAAAGCGGAGGAAGTGGAGATAGTGGCGGTGGGCAAGGGCCATCCGGCGGCGGTGCTCCGGGAAGCTTTCGAGGCCGGGCAGCGGGTGTTCGGGGAGAGCCGGGGCCAGGAGCTGGAGGCCAAGTTCGGGCAGTGTCCGGAGGGTGTGGAGTGGCACTTCGTGGGCCCTCTGCAGACCAACAAGGTGAAGATCGTGCGGCCCCGGGTGGCCCTGCTCCAATCCCTCGACCGGGACCGGCTCGCGGCGGCGTGGCTGAAAGGCGGCGGAGAGGCCCCGCCCGCCCTGCTGCAGATAAACATCGGGGCGGAGCCGCAGAAGCAGGGTGTGCCGCCCGACCGCGCCGCCGAAGCCTTCGACCGGTGGGAACGGTCGGGAGTCCGCCTGCAGGGGATAATGGCCGTGCCGCCCCTGAGCCGCCGCCCCGAGGCGGGCCGGCCTTACTTCGCGAGGATGCGGGAGTTAGGAGATCGGCTGTCGGTGCGGTCCGGGCGGCCGCTCACCCTGAGCATGGGCATGACAGACGATTTCGAGGTTGCGATAGAGGAAGGATCGACCATGGTTCGGATAGGAAGGGCTATCTTTGGCCCGCGACCGAAAGCAGGGCAGAGATGAGCTCGATGAACAAGTTCATGGCCTGGCTGGGTTTGGTGGAAGAACAGGAACCCGCCCCCGGCCAACCCCGATGGCGCCAGGAACAACAGGGCGCCCGCGGCCCCGCCGGCCCGCCCCGCCCCGCCCCGCGTCCGCAGGTGCGCCCCATGGCGGGCGGAGCGCTTCCCAAGGGGGGCGGCCCGCGCCTGGTGGGGGGTTCCCCCGGCTACCGGCCCGGCCCCGCCCCCGGCGGTATGGGCGTGGTGGTGCGGCCCGGCGAGCAGTCGGGGTCGATGGTCGGCTACACGGAGACGATAGAAGCCCGCGGCTTCGAGGACGCCAAGAGGGTCGCCGACATGCTGCGGGAGCGCATCCCGGTGATCCTCGACCTGAGAGACACCGATCCGGTGCTGGTGCGCAGGCTGGTGGACTTTTCTAGCGGCCTGGTGTACGCCCTCGACGGCTCGATGCGTAAAACCGCCGAGGGGGTGCTGCTGGTGAGCCCGCCCCGGATCAAGATATTGGAACGGGAGATCAGCCGGCTGGCTGAGCTCGGACTGTACGACCTGGACTGACATATTCCAGATGGGATTCTTCAGGTTGATCTGCATGCTGCTGCAGCTCTATATGATCTCGATCATCGCCATGGTGGTCATGAGCTACGTGGAGGCGCCGAGCAGCCACCCGGTGGGGCGGATAACCGCCGGGTTGTCGAGGGTGGTCGAGCCGCCGCTCCGGTCGATCCGCCGGGTGGTGCCGGGCATCCCCCTGGGTTCGGTGCGGCTGGATCTCTCTCCTATGATCCTGCTCTTCGGGGTGTATCTGCTGAGCAGGATCATATGCAGATAGGCAGACGAGCCGGTTAGACGGGCAGGAAAGGCGGCGGCGGTGCGCGTCAGATCATACGAAGTCGAAGAAGTCAAGTTCCCGGTAACCATACGCGGTTACGCCGAGGACGAGGTGGACGCCTTCCTGGACCGGGTCGTCGAGACCATCAGAGAGTACGAGCGCCGCGACGCCGAGGGGAGAAGCGAGGTCGAGCGGCTTCGGGCGGCCTTGGACGCCTGCCGGGAAGCCCAGATCGAAGCAAGCGCTGCTCCAGGCGCCTCCTATGAGGAGGCCGAAGCCCGGCTGCGCAGCCTGCTGGAGGAGGCCGCCCGCGCCTCGGAGCGAATGGTCGAAGAGGCGCTGGAAGCAGGGGAGCATCTCATCGCCCGCATCCGGGCCGCCGCCGGGAACGCTGCACCTCCGCCCACCGCCGAGTAGCCAGGCCCGAGCTCCGTCCCTCCAGAGACGCCCGTCGGCGGTCGTCTGACCTCCTGGTTCGCGTTCTTTTGTGTTTTTTCGGGGAGTGGATATCATTGAGAATGAGAATCGTTCCCATTTTTGATCCCCCTGGTGCCGGGGGGGTGGAGGTGTCACGTGTCGAGGCGTTGCATTGGTGTGGGGCTGGTGGTTGGTTTGGTGTTGGGGGTGTTGCCGGTTGCGCCGGTCGGGGCGGCGGGTCAGCCTGCGGAGAGGATCAAGCTGGATCTCGTCGACGGGGGGTCGGCGCCGTCGGCGGTGACGGGGGTGTCGGAGGAGGGCGGGGCGCAGACGGTGCGGGTGGCGGCTAGGGCGAAGGCGCCGGGGGCGGCGGTGGATGTGTCTGTGACGGTGGCGGCCGGCACTGCTTCGGCTGCGGATTATGCGGTCGACCGTACGACGTTGTCGGTGAAGATTCCTGCGGGGCAGGAGGTGGGTTATTCGCCGGTGTTGACGGTGACGCCGGTGGATGATACGCGGGTGGAGGGTGATGAGACGATTGTGTTTTCGGGGTCGACGTCGGCGGCGGGGTATGCGGCGATTGCTGATGTGAGTTTGAATATCGTGGATGATGATGCTGATATTGCGTTGTCGGTATCACCGGAGTCGGTGAGGGAGAAGGCGGGCGGTCAGTCGGTGACGGTGGAGGCCGAGTTCGCGGGGTCTTCGTCGGTTTTGGCATCTGATACGGAGGTGGTGGTGCAGGTGGCCGAGGGTACGGCGGATTTGGGGACTGATTTCACGGTTTCGGGTTTGGATTCCAACAATCGATTGAAGGTTCGGATTCCGGCGGGTCGGACGAGCGGGTCGAAGACGTTTACGTTGACGGCGCCTGACGACGGCGCGGTTGAGTCCGGCGGGGAGACGGTTACGTTCGCGGGGCATGGAACCACGCGGGTGGGCGGCTCGGATGTAACGGTGACGGGCGGCTCGTTGACGATCGATGATCCGGTTGCGCCGGTGGGTCAGCCTGCGGAGAGGATCAAGCTGGAGTTCGTCGACGGGGGGTCGGCGCCGTCGGCGCCGTCGGCGGTGACGGGGGTGTCGGAGGAGGGCGGGGCGCAGACGGTGCGGGTGGCGGCGAGGGTTGGGGCGGCGGTGACGGGGGCGGCGGTGGATGTGTCTGTGACGGTGGCGGCCGGCACTGCTTCGGCTGCGGATTATGCGGTTGACCGTACGACGTTGTCGGTGAAGATTCCTGCGGGGCAGGAGGTGGGTTATTCGCCGGTGTTGACGGTGACGCCGGTGGATGATACGCGGGTGGAGGGTGATGAGACGATTGTGTTTTCGGGGTCGACGTCGGCGGCGGGGTATGCGGCAATTGCTGATGTGAGTTTGAATATCGTGGATGATGACGATGCGGTTGTGTTGTCGTTGGACAAGTCGGCGGTGTTGGAGTGGGGCGGGGATCAGACGGTGGTGGTTACGGCGGCGTTTGCGGGGGCGGCGGAGTCGGATTTGGGCGCGGCGTCGGAGGTGGTGGTGTCTGTAGCAGGGGGCGCCGGGGAGGATGGGGCGGAGGCTGGTTTGGCAGGGCCCCGGCATGAGGGGCGGTTGAGATGGGTGACGGGTGATTTCTCGACGGATCAGGCGGGTGGTTCCTTTACGGTGTCGATCGGGGCGGGGGAGGTGTCGGGTTCGGGGAGTTTTGTTTTGCGGGCTCATGTGGATTCGGTTGTGGAGGTTGGGGGGGAGAAGGTGGTGGTGTCGGGGGTGTCTTCGGGGTTTACGGTTGCGGGGGCGGAGTTGACGATTCATGATCCGGTGGTGTCGCTGCGTTTGACCGACGCCGGGGATCCGCCTGCTGTGTTGTCGGGGTTGGGGGAGGACGGCGGGGCGCAGACGGTGCAGGTGGTTGCTTCGGTTCCAGCGGCGGCGCCTGCGAAATTCAATGTGGCCGTAACGGTGGCCGATGCCGGTTCGACCGCGGCGGCAGGCGGGGATTATACGACAGCCGGCGCTCATGCGGTTGACAACACGATGATGTCGGTGACGATCGCGGCGGGGCAGACGGAAGGGCAGTCGCCGGTGTTGACGGTGACGCCGGTGGATGATACGCGGGTGGAGGGTGATGAGACGATCGTGTTTTCGGGGTCGACGTCGGCGGTTGGGTATCACTATTCACCGATTGCTGATGCGAGTGTGAGTTTGAATATCGTGGATGATGACGATGATGCGATTGTGTTGTCGTTGGATAAGCCGGCGGTGTTGGAGTGGGATGGGGATCAGACGGTGGTGGTTACGGCGGCGTTTGCGGGGGCGGCGGAGTCGGATTTGGGCGCGGCGTCGGAGGTGGTGGTGTCGGTGGCGGGGGGCGCCGGGGGTGATGGGGCGGAGGCGGGTTCGGCGGGGCCGCCGCGGACTGGTGATTTCTCGACGGATCCGGCGGGTGGTTCGTTTACGGTGTCGATCGGGGCGGGGGAGGTGTCGGGTTCGGGGAGTTTTGTTTTGCGGGCTCATGTGGATTCGGTTGTGGAGGTTGGGGGGGAGAAGGTGGTGGTGTCGGGGGTGTCTTCGGGGTTTTCGGTTGCGGGGGCGGAGTTGACGATTCATGATCCGGTGGTGTCGTTGGGTTTCACGGACGCGGGCGATCCGCCTGTTGCTGTCACGGGGTTGGGAGAGGAGGGCGGGGCGCAGACGGTGCGGGTGGCGGCTTCGGTTCCGGCGCCGGCGCCTGCGGACGTGGATGTGACGGTGACGGCGGCTGATACCGGTTCGACTGCGGCGGCTGCGGATTATGCGGTTGACCGCACGACGGTGGTGGTGAAGATTTCTGCGGGGCAGGAGGTGGGGTATTCGCCGGTGTTGACGGTGACGCCGGTGGATGATACGCGGGTGGAGGGTGATGAGACGATTGTGTTTTCGGGGTCGACGTCGGAGGTTGGGTATGCGGCGGTTGCTGATGTGAGTTTGAATATCGTGGATGATGACGATGCGGTTGTGTTGTCGTTGGACAAGTCGGCGGTGTTGGAGTGGGATGGGGATCAGACGGTGGTGGTTACGGCGGCGTTTGCGGGGGCGGCAGAGTCGGATTTGGGCGCGGCGTCGGAGGTGGTGGTGTCGGTGGCGGGGGGCGCCGGGGGTGATGGGGCGGAGGCGGGTTCGGCGGGGCCGCCGCGGACTGGTGATTTCTCGACGGATCAGGCGGGTGGTTCGTTTACGGTGTCGATCGGGGCGGGGGAGGTGTCGGGTTCGGCCAGTTTCAATTTGGCGGCTCATGTGGATTCGGTTGTGGAGGTTGGGGGGGAGAAGGTGGTGGTGTCGGGGGTGTCTTCGGGGTTTTCGGTTGCGGGGGCGGAGTTGACGATTCATGATCCGGTGGTGTCGTTGGGTTTCACGGACGCGGGGGATCCGCCTGCTGCAGTCACGGGGTTGGGGGAGGACGGGGGGGCGCAGACGGTGCGGGTGGCGGCTTCGGTTCCGGCGGCGGTGCCGGAGGGTATCGATGTGGCGGTGACAGTAGCTGATACTGGTTCGACTGCGGCGGCGGGGGCGGGCGGGGATTATACGGCGACCGGGGTTCCTGCTTCGATGACGGTTTCGATCAGGTCGGGTGAGATGAGCGGGTCTTCTGGTGATTTGGTGTTCAGTCCTTTGCCGGATCGAGTGTTCGAGGATCATGAGGTGATCGAGTTTACGGGCGCGGCTTCGGGGTATACGGTCGAAGATGCTGATTTGTTGATTTTGGATGCGGATCGTACTTTGGTTGTTTCTGTGAATCCGGGTTGGTTAGCCGGTACCCGTATTGGCGCTAAGATTGCGGCGGGTGAGCCCTTTATTATGCACGAGCCAGGGGATCCATCCACCCCAGATATACAAGGAGGAGCGCAGGCCCCTGCTCATAGGCGTTACGGGAGGCCCGGTCTTACCATCAAGGTGGATGAGGTTACTTCTTCAACTTACAGCGAGAAGTTGCGGTTGCGGTTTCGGGTGTGGGACTGGACTGCTAATCTTGGGGGCCTCGTTGGGAATCGAGATGTATATACCGAGCTCCACCGCAGTGTGAATTACAATGCAGGGGACGGGGGGGATCACCAGTCCCTCGGGTTCGATGTTACGTCTATTCCTGTTGGTTCGTTGTTCACGAGTAGAAACTACAGGGATTATTGGCATGCTTGGCAAGATAATGTGGCGGAGGCGGATGAGATCTTCACGTACGGGGTGGAGGTGATAGGGGTGACGCCGGGTGCGGTTCCCCCGGAGGGGTTTACGGTGAATCGATTGGAGGCTTTGGTGATCGATGATGATGTGCAGATCGATTTGGACAGAGATGTTGCGTCGGTGGCGGAGGGTTCGTCGGGGACGGATGTGAATATCGGTGCGAGTATGTCTGCTTCGTCTTCTCAGTTGACGGCTGATACGGTGGTGTCTTTGTCGGTGATGGAAGAGGATGATCCGGGGCCGGGTTTCTTGAGCGCAGACGAGTTTTCTTTCGATTGGGCGAGAAGGTCGATAACTGTTCCGGCGGGTGATGTAAATGACGGCGGTTGGCAGAAAACGTTGGCGAGGTTGTCGGTTGCGGATGATACGGTGGTGGAGGGCCCGGAGCGGCTGCGGATCGTGGGCAAGCCAGCGTTGTCGGATAGTAATCCAGATGGGCAGACGGTTACTTTAACAGATAATCAGGTGGTTACTTTCCGGGACGCGTTGACGCATGTGACGGTGACAGATGATGATGCTGATATTACATTGGCGGTGTCGCCGGGGTCGGTGGGGGAGAAGGCGGGCGGTCAGTCGGTGACGGTGGTGGCTGAGTTCGCGGGGTCTTCGTCGGTTTTGACGTCTGATACGGAGGTGGTGGTGCAGGTGGCCGGGGGTACGGCGGATTTGGGGACTGATTTCACGGTTTCGGGTTTGGATTCTGACAATCGCTTGAGGGTTCGGATTCCGGCGGGCCGGACGAGCGGGTCGAAGACGTTTACGTTGACGGCGCCTGACGACGGCGCGGTTGAGTCCGGCGGGGAGACGGTTACGTTCGCGGGGCATGGAACCACGCGGGTGGGCGGCTCGGATGTAACGGTTACAGGCGGCGTGTTGACGATTGTGGATCCGGGTTCGGAGGTGGTGTTGTCTTTGACGGACGCAGGAGCTTCTCCGGCGGCGTTGTCGGCGGTGGGCGAGGACGACGGGGCGCAGACGGTGCGGGTGACGGCCGCGGTGGCGGCGGCCCTGTCGGGCAGTGATTTGGAGGTGGCGGTTACGGTGGGCGCGCTGGGGAGCACGGCGGATGCAGGGGATGATTACACGGTCGATGAGTCTTCGGTTACGGTTACTATCGCGGATGGGGCCGCGACCGGGACGGCGGAGGTGACGGTTACGCCTGTTTCGGATACGGTGACGGAGGACCATGAGACGATCCGGTTCACGGGGACTGCGGCGGGTCATGTAGTTGTGCCCGCTTCGTTGGAGATCACCGACGCCGACAGGATGATTACGTTGCAGATGAACGACTCGGTGTATGCGGAGGGTAATGGCCTGGGCAGCATCAATAGGACCGTTACAGCCCGGCTGAGCGGTGAGTCTTCTACTTATTCCGGCAGTATTGCAGGACGGTTGATTTCGGAGACCGGAACTGCAGGTGATCCGGGTGATTATTCCAGTAATATAAACAGACTTACCTATTCTTGGCTTTATCATCGGTATATTTCCATCAATCCCGGTAACATTGCAGGCAATACCTCGTTCTTGTCGAGCATCAAGGCGGACCCGGTGGCAGAACCGGAGGAGGATTTTTATCTTACGTTGTCGGGTTTGACTGCTGGGTTCACGGTGGAGCGGGTTAGGGCGACGATTGTGGATCGGGTGGACACGGCGGTGGAGTTGACGCCGGGGGGTACGGTGTTGGAGGGCGGGGACGGTTCGAGTCTGTCGGTCAGGGCCAAATTTCCGTTTGGTGTTACGTGGAATACTGTGAGTCCTGGTCTGGTGGTGACGTTGGGCGCTCCGGAGGCGAGTACAGCGACGGCGGATGATTTTTCGTGGACGCCGCCTGAGACTGCGGATACATTGACGATTGCGACGGAGCAGACGGCGAGTCCGGCCGGTGATACGGTGTCTTTGCCGGGGCTGGCGATTACAGATGATGATGTGGTGGAGGGCCCCGAGGTGTTGTATTTGACCGGATCTTACATGCTGGACGGCGAAAGCCGGGAAGCGCAGGGGGTGTTGACGGTGTTGGACAACGACGCGAATATTGCATTGTCGGTGTCGCCGGGGACGGTGCTGGAAGGCTCCGGACCTCAGGAGGTGCGGGTTACGGCCCGCTTTGCGGGGTCGTCTTCGGTGTTGACGTCGGATACGACGGTTACGGTTACGGTGGGGTCGGGTGTTTTTACGGGGGCGGCGGTGTTGAATACTGATTTCACTACGGACGCGGCGGGCAATAAGGTGTCGGTGGTGATTCCATCGGGGTCTTTGTCTGGGTCGGCGACTTTCAATTTGACGGCGGTTTCAGACTCAGACGATACGGAGGGGGTGGAGACGGCCATCTTGTCGGGGTCGGTGAGCACCGGCGGGCCGGTGACGGGTATATGGGTAGCGGGTGCGACGGTGAACATCGCGGATGCGAACCGGGGGATCGTGCTGACGGTGGACGACGCGGACACCGTCATGGCAGGAGCGCAGTCTTCGTTGGGTGAGGACGGAGGGACCAAGACGGTGCGGGTGTCGGCGGCGCTGCCGTCGGGGGTGACTTCGTCTTCGGAGGTGGTGGTGGGTTTGAACGCGGTGGGCGGCGCGGCGGTGTTGGACGATGGTTCGTCGTTCGAGGCGGGGGAGGATTTCCGGGTGACGTATCCACCGGGTCAGTCGCCGGCGCCTCCTGAAGGTCATGGGCTGGCGGTCGTGATCCCGGCGAACGGCAGTACGGGGTCGGCGACGTTCACGGTGGTGTTGAACGACGACGACGTTGCTGAGGGCGCCGCGGCGGAGACGGTGGTGATCGAAGGCGCGGCGGTTACCATCGACGGTACCTCGTATGAGGTGGTGTCAACGAGTTTCGGGATCACCGACTCTTCGGACGACGCGGCGCCCACCGCTGTCCGTTTTACCTTGCTGGACAGCGGCGGGGAGGATTTGACGGAGGTTGGGGAGGGCGACGGCACGGTTCCGGTGCGGGTGAGGGTCTCTCTGGTCGGGGGCAAGGTTCTGCCTCGGTCGGTGACGGTTCCGATGGTGGTGGGCGGGGCCGGGTCGGACGAAGCCGAGCCGGGAACGGACTACGAAAATGTTACGTCGATCACCCACTCCCACGGGCCGGACGATGACCACGATGACCACGATGATGATGACCATGACGATGATGACCATGACCACGAAGACGATGATGATGACGACCATGACCACGACGATGACGATCATGACGATGACCATGAGACCGATGGGCAGCCGGCGGTTACGATTCCGGCCTATTCGACCGGGGTGACCACCGAGTTCGATCTGGAGTTGATCGACGATGACGCGATAGAGGGCGCCGAGGAAGTAACGGTCCATGTCGGCCTTGTGAGACCCTCCCCCTGGATAATATTGTGGGCAAAACTGTGGAATGATCTGACCGCCTTGGGGTTCAACACCTTCGAGTCCGATGCCCTGACCATCGCGGACAACGATATGATCTTGACTCTGTTGGACGACGACGGGAAGCCGTTGACCAGCGTTCTGGAAGGAACCAGCCCCCAGGTCCGGGTGCAGCTGTCGTACCCAGGGGCATCCACATCTACTACCCCCCGGGTGGTGCAGGTAACCGTCGGGGGAGGAACCGCCGCCGCCGGGAACGACTACAGCATCGCGGCCGCCCCCGGCGATGTGTTCCTGCCGATCCTCGAGAACAGCGCGGATGAGACGTTCGGGTTGAACACGGTCGACGACGCTGCTTTCGAGGGCGACGAGACGCTGCGGGTGTCCGCCGCGGCGGAGGAGTTCGATATCGCCCCGGTCGAGCTCACTATCCAGGACAACGAGATACAGCTGTCGTTGAACCAAGCGTCGGTGCAGGAAGATGCAGGACGGATCACCCTAACGGCAACCGCCGCCGCCCGTTCTGCGCCGCCCGAGGATCTGGTGGTGAACGTTGCGGTCGGCGGGGGGAGTGCGTCGGGGAACGGTTACACCGGTTTGAGCCCGGCCCGGTTCCCGATCACGATTCCCGCCGGGGAGCTGTCGGGGTCCGGGTCGTTTTCTATGACCGTGACCAACGACACCATCCCGGACAATTCCAAGTCGGTGCCGGTTACGGGCTCCGCGGCGGGGTTCAGCATTTCGCCGGCTAGTTTGACCATCACCGACGACGACCCTGCGCCTCAGTCTGACGGAGGCGGCGGCGGCGGAGGCGGTGGTGCTACTCCTCCATCAGGCGGCGGAGGCGGTGGTTCTCCTCCTCCGTCCGGAGGGGGCGGTGGTGGTGGTTCTCCTCCTCCGTCCGGAGGGGGCGGCGGTGGTGGGGGCGGCGGAAGCGGCGGTGGTGGTGTTCCGCCCCCATCAGGCGGTGGTGGTGGTGCTCCGCCTCCGTCCGGAGGGAGCGCGCCGCCCCCGGCCCAGCCGCCTGCGCCGGTGTGCGTCGGCCGGTTCTGCGACGACGACGGCAACGTCCACCAGGACAACATCGAACGGATCGCGGTGTGGCAGATCACCCTCGGCTGCGACGCCCAGGACGCCACCAAGTACTGCCCCGACGCGGAGATCACCCGCCGGCAGATGTCCGCCTTCCTGCACCGGGCCGTTTCCCAACGGTGGACCATCCAAGCCCCCCAGGGGATCGAGCTGTCCGACGTCGAGGCCGACGAGTGGTTCCGCCCGTTCGCGGAGTGGGTCGTCTCCGTTGGGGCTTTCAGCGCCCCTGAGGGGGTGTTCGACCCGGGCGGGGTGGTTACCCGGGCGGATATGGCGATCATGATGATCGGCGCCTTCCCGCATCTCGACGCCGTCCTGACCGAAGCGAGCCGGTTCGGTGACGTCGAGGGCCTCTCCCCCGAGGTCCTCGCCGCGCTGGAGGGGATGTATCAGACGGGGGTTACCCGCGGGTGTTCCGCCGAGCCGCTGAACTATTGCCCCAACCAGCCGGTTACCCGGGCGCAGATGGCGTCGTTCTTCGTCCGGGCGGTCAACCTCGCCCCCGCCGGCGCGCAAACCCCCGCCGCCGGCGCCTGACCAAACTCCTTCTTCGACCGGCCCGACCTCCTGCCCCAACCAGGAGGACCGGGCCGGACCTCCTCGAATCCGGCCTTTCGCCCTTTTACCCGGCTGGAGACGGCGGTGTGGATTTCCGCGCCTTCGATTCGGTGAGCGTGAGGCAACCCCGCAGGGGGCGTTCCACGCGGCTTACAGGCAGAATCAGCCCGTGCGGGCGGGCGCTCCCGCGGCGCGGAGATGGATGATCAGAGTTACGGGCCGGGGGTTTTCTGGATCGTCATCCGCAGCACCGCCCCGCCGATGCGGTGTTCGGCCTCCGCCGCCGGGTCGAAGGTCAGCGAAGCCGCCAGCACCTCGCCCGCTATGAACCCGGCGCGGCGCTCGACGGCGGCGCGAAGGGTTTCGTCGTCGGTGTGGTAGCCGACCCGGATCCGGTCGGTTACCGCCAGCCCCAGATCGCGCCGGATTCTCTGGATCCGGGAGACGACCTCCCGGGCTTGGCCTTCCGCCCGCAGCTCGTCGGTGAGGGTGAAGTCCAGCGCCGCCGAGAGCGAACCGTCCGACGCCACCGCCAGGCCGGGGCGGGGCCGCCGGGTTATCACGGCGTCGTCGACGGTCAGGTGATGGCCGGCGGCGGTGATCCGCCCGGTTTCGACGAAAGAAGCCACCTCGGCGCCGGAGAGCGAAGCGAGCGCCGCCGCCGCCTCCCCGACCGCCCGGCCGAGCCGGGGCCCCAGCCTCCTGAAGTTCGCCTTCGCCTCCAGCTCGACCACCGACTGCTCGTCCTCCGAGGTGGAAACGGTTCTGACGTTCAGCTCCTCGGAGATCATCCGCCGGTGGCGGTCGACCGCTTCGGCCGCCGCCGGGTCGCGGCTGACCACGGTCAGGGAGGCGAGGGGCTGCCGCACCCCCACGCCGCGGCCCGCCCGGAGGGAGCGGCCCAGCGTCACCACCCGGCGGGCGGCCGCCATCGACCGTTCCAGCTCTTCGTCGATCAACTCGCGGTCCGCCGCCGGGTAGTCGGTGTGATGCACGCTCGTCTGCTCCGGCGCCAGGCCGCTGTGGATTTCCTCGGTGATGAACGGGAGGACCGGCGCCAATAGGCGGGTGAAGGTGACCAGCACCTCGTAGAGGGTGGCGAAGGCGGCCCGCTTGTCCTGTTCGTGGCCTTCCCGGCTTCTCCAGAACCGGCGCCGGGACCTGCGCACGTACCAGTTGGTGAGGTCGTTGACGAACCCGAGGGCGGGGTTGATCACCGCGTACAGGTAGCTGCCTTCCATCAGTTGGTTGGTCCGGTCGATCAGGGATTGGAGCACGCTCAGTATCCAGCGGTCGATCTCGGGCCGTTCGGCGGGCGGGGGCGCGGCCCGCAGGTCGCCGTAGGTGATCCCGTCTGCTTCGGCGTAGGTGGTGAAGAAGGAGTAGGTGTTCCAGAGGGGGAGGATCACGGTGCGCACCACTTCTTGCACCCCCGCCTCGGAGAAGCGCAGCGGCTCGGCCCTCAGCACGGGCGAGTCGATCAGGTAGGCGCGCACCGCGTCGCCGCCGAACCGGTCCAGCACCTTCGACGGTTCCGGGTAGTTCTTCAGGCGTTTGGACATCTTGCGCCCGTCCTCCGCCAGGATCAGCCCGTTGACCACGCAGTTGCGGAAGGCGGCGTCGTCGAAGAGGGCGGCGGCCAGTACGTGGAGCGTGTAGAACCAGCCGCGGGTCTGGTCGAGGCCTTCGGCGATGAAGTCGGCGGGGAAGATGCGGGGGAACCGTTCCCGGTTCTCGAACGGATAATGGACCTGGGCGTAGGGCATCGAGCCGGACTCGAACCAGCAGTCCAAGACTTCGGGCACCCGGCGCATGACCGCCGGCCCGCCCCCCTCTCCGTCCGGGGGGCAGGAAGGGCAGGGGAAGGTGACTTCGTCCACCACGTGCTTGTGCAGGTCTTCCAGCCAAACCCCCGACCGCTCCCGGAGGGACTCCCGGCTGCCGAAGCACTCCTGGCGCCCGCACGATCCGCATTCCCACACCGGGATGCAGCTCCCCCAGAACCGGTTGCGCGACACCGCCCAGTCCCGGGCGTCCTCCAGCCAGTTGCCGAAGCGGTTGGCGCCCACCTTCCGGGGCACCCAGTGGATCTTGCGGTTGAGCTCCACCATCCGGTCGCGGATATTCTCCACCCTGACGAACCAGGTGGGGATGGCCTTGTAGATCAGGGGTTGGTCGGTGCGGTAGCAGTACGGATAGGCGTGGACGATGCGTTCGCTGCGGACCAGCGCCCCCGAGCGGCGGAGCATCTCGACGACCGTCTCTTCGGCTTCGTGCACGTGCATGCCGGCCAGGTCGGGCGTCTGGGCGGTGAACCGCGCTTCGGCGTCCACCGGGTCGACCAGGGCGTCGACCCCGTTGTCCGCCAGGGTGAACAGGTCCTCCTCGCCGTAGGCGGGCGCCATGTGCACCAGTCCGGTTCCCTCGCCGGCCGCAACGTGCGGGCTGGACAGCACCCTGAAAGCGCCCCGCCGCCGCTGGTCCTCGAAGTAGCCGAAGGGAGGCCGGTAGGAGGCGCCGAGCAGATCCCGCCCTTTGGCCGCCGCCGCCGTCCGGCATTCCCCGAAGACCGCCTGCGCCTGCGAGGCCGCCGTCCAGTAACGGGCGCCGCCCCGCTCGACCGCCGCGTAATCCAAATCGGGACCCACCGCCACCGCCAGGTTGCCCGGAAGCGTCCACGGCGTGGTGGTCCAGACGGTCAGATAGTCCCCCGGCCGGGCCGGATGCGAGGCGTCCGGAACGTCGAGCACCTCCAACCGGACCGTTACGGCGGGGTCCTCCACCTCCCGGTACCCGCCCAGGCTCACCTCGAAGTTGGAGAGGGTGGTGCCCGCCGCCCACGAGTAAGGGAGCACCTTGAAATCCCGGTAGATGAGCCCTTTGTCCCACAAGGCGCGGAACACCCACCACACGGATTCCATGAAATCGGGGTCCATGGTCTTGTAGTCGTTTTCGAAGTCCACCCACCGCCCGATCCGGCGGGTGATCTCCTCCCATTCCTCGGTGGTCACCTCCACCATCCGGCGGCAGGCCTCGTTGAACTCCGCCACGCCCAGCTCCTCGATCTGGCGGGGGCCGGAGATGCCCAGCTGCCGCTCCGCCTCCATCTCCACGGGGAGGCCGTGCGTGTCCCAACCGAACCGGCGCTCCACCCGATAGCCCCTCATCGTCCAGTAGCGGGGCACGATGTCCTTGATGACCCCCGCCAGGATGTGCCCGTAATGGGGGCTGCCGGAGGCGAAGGGCGGGCCGTCGTAGAAGGTGTACTCCTTGCCGGGGGGGCGCATCTCCACCGAGGCGCGGAAGGCGTCGGCCTCGTCCCACCGTTTCAGGATGCGGGCGTCGAGGGCGGGGAGGTCCAGGTCGGGGGGCACCCTTCGGAAATCGCCGGGCCGGGGGCTTCGATCGGATTCTGTCATGCGCTCCCTCGCATCGTTCGGGCGGGTGAGCGAAATCGTAGTACGGCCCGTTGGGAAGCCCCGCCCCCCGGGGCCTTTGGCCTGCGGCTCGATTCTCATCTCGTTTTCATCGTTCTCTCATGGTTTGCAGAGGCCGGCGCGGGATGCTGAGCGGGACATCGAAGGCGCGAAGAGAAGGGAGAGGCTGTGGTTTGGAAGAAAGCACTGTTGGCGGCGGCGGGGGCGGCCGGGCTGGCGCTGGCGGCGGGGGCGGCCTTCGCCCGCCGGGGCTGCTCCGGCTTGGACGGCGGGCAGGAGTGGGAAGGGATCATCAGCTCCGAGGACGCCGCCGCCGTCCGGGAATGGGCGACCCCCCTGAACATCCTGGCGGCGATGGTCAGAGACGGCGTGCTGACCCAGGAACAGGTCGACGGCATCACCTCTTGGCGGCGCCATCTCCAGCGGGGGCCGGCTGAGGCATGCCCCTCCGGCCTGGCCGCCGCCGCCTGACCGAGGACGGGCTGGAAGATACTGGATCATGCCTCACCCGAGGGGACGGTGAGGCAAGAGGAGGCGGCAGACGACAGTTGCCGCTGCATCGGAATCGGCCGAGATGTTGTTGGGATCGAAGCGGTCGGGTCTGCGACAGTTCTCCGAACATACGAACATACATACCCCTATACGGAAGCCCGAAAATTTGGTATACCTATTGGGCTGAAGCACAAACACCGCCGCGAGTTCTGGAGAGGGCGGCGGTCAGAGAGACGGATTCCGTTCGTTCCGGCCCCGTCGGGCCGGGGGCGGCCTCGTGCGGCCCGGCGGTTTTTCGTTCAAGGAGGCGGCGGCGGGGGATGGGCCCGGGTTTGCCGGCGGCGGGGGGCCGATTTTCGCGTTCTCGGAGGGGCGGCGGCCGCCTCGGGATCCGGCTAAGGTCAGGTTGCCTCCTTCCCCTAACGTCCAGAGAGTTCGCTCCGGCGCCGGTCCGGGAAGGGCAAGGGAATGCCGGGCGACAGCTTCGTACACCTCCATCTCCACAGCGAGTTCTCCATGCTCGACGGGGCGGCGCGCATCGGCGATGCGGTGGCTGCGGCCGCCGCCGACGGACAGCCGGCCATCGGGCTGACCGACCACGGGGTCCTGTACGGGGCGGTCGATTTCCATCGGACCGCCGCCGCCGCCGGGCTGACCCCCGTCTTGGGCGTGGAGGCCTACCTGACGCCGGGCTCGCGCTTCGACCGCCCGGCGCCGCCCGACAACGTGCGTTACCACCTGACATTGTTGGCCGAGAACCAAACCGGATACGCCAACCTGGTCAAGCTGGTCAGCCGCGCCTACCTGGAGGGCTATTACTACAAGCCCCGCATGGACATGGAGCTGCTGGCCGAACACGCCGAAGGCATCATCGCCGCCTCCGGGTGCCTGGGCGGCCAGGTTCCCCAGCTGCTCGCCCCCGACGCCTCCCGGGAGGAGGGCAACGTGGGGGGCAGGCGGGACTTCGACGGGGCGGTCGAGGCGGCCGCCGCCTATCAGGACATCTTCGGGCGGGAGAACTTCTTCGTGGAGCTCCACCAGCACGGGATAGAGGCGCAGGGGCGCATCCTCCCCGACCTGGTGGAGGCCGCCCGGCGCATAGACGCCCCCCTCCTGGCCACCAACGACGTCCACTACACCCGGCGCGAGGAGTCCGACGCCCACGACGTGCTGCTGTGCATACAGACCAATTCGGTGGTGGACGACCCCGACCGGCTCAGGTTCCACGGCGACCAGTACTACCTGAAGACCGCCCGGGAGATGCGGGAGCTCTTCCCCGAAGACGGGTTCCCCGGCGCCTGCAGCAACACGCTGGCGGTCGCCGAGCGGTCCGAGGTGGAGTTCGACTTCGACCGGGTGTTACTGCCCCATTTCCCGGTGCCCCCGGGGCACACCGGCCCCTCCTACCTGCGGGAGCTGGTGATGGAGGGCGCCAGGGAGCGCTACGGAGGCGAAGCGGGCGGGGAGGCGGGGGAGCGGATCGAATACGAACTGAAGATCATCGAGGACATGGGCTTCCCCGACTACTTCCTGATCGTGTGGGATCTGATCCGCTACGCCAATGAGCGCCGCATCCGCACCGGTCCGGGGAGGGGGTCGGCGGCCGGCTCCATCGTGTCCTACTGCCTGGGCATCACCGACCTCGACCCGCTGCGGTACGGCCTGATATTCGAGCGGTTCCTCAATCCCGGCCGGCGCGAGATGCCCGACATCGACATGGACTTCGACGAGCGCTACCGGGCCGACGTGATCCGCTACGCGGCGGAGAAGTACGGATCCGACCATGTGGCCCAGATCGTTACCTTCGCCACCATCAAGGGCAAGCAGGCCATCCGCGACTCCACCCGGGTGCTGGGGCTGCCCTTCAGCCTGGGCGACCGGATGGCCAAGCACATGCCGCCCGCCGTGCTGGGCAAGGAGGCGCCCCTCGAGGTCTGCTTCGAGCAGCCCTCCGAAGAGGCCGATCAGACGTCCAAGGACTGGTACACCCACGCCGCCGGCCTGCGGGAGGCCTACCGCAGCGAGGAGGACGCGAAGCGGGTGCTGGACACCGCCCGCGGCCTGGAAGGCCTGCGCCGCCAAGACTCCATCCACGCCGCCGCGGTGGTCATCTCCCCGCGGCCCCTCGCCGATCTGGTCCCCCTCCAGCGCAAAGGCGAGGACAAGGAGGTGGTCACCCAGTTCGACATGCATGCCGTCGAGGAGCTGGGCCTGCTCAAGATGGACATCCTGGGGCTGCGGACGCTGTCCACCATCGACCGGTGCCTGGAGCTGATCGAGGCGTCCGAAGGGAAGCGCCTCGACATCGACCGGGCGCCGTTGGACGATCCGGCCACCTACGAGATGCTCTGCCGGGGGGACTCCATCGGGGTATTCCAGCTGGAAGGGACGGCCATGCGCTCCCTGATCCGCAGTCTGCGCCCCGACCGCTTCGAGGACCTGATCGCCCTCGTGGCCCTGTACCGGCCCGGCCCGATGTCCAACGACTGGCACAACGCCTACGCCAACCGCAAGAACGGCCGGGAGCAGGTCAGCTACCCGCATCCGGCCACCGAGGAGGTGCTCCGCGAAACCTACGGCCTCATGATCTACCAGGAGCAGGTCATGCAGATCGCCAGGGACATCGCCGGTTATTCGATGTCCGACGCCGACTCCCTGCGGAAGGCGATGGGCAAGAAGATCCCGGCCATCATGAAAAAAGAGCGCGAGAAGTTCGTGTCGGGGGCGGCGGCGGGCGGCGGCACCGCCGCATTCGGGGAGGGGCTGTTCGATTCGATCGAGGGGTTCGCCGGGTACGGGTTCAACAAATCCCACAGCGCCGCCTACGGGCTGCTGGCCTACCAGACCGCCTACCTGAAGGCGCACTATCCGGCCGAATACATGGCCGCCCTGCTCACCTCGGTGCGGGTGGACAGCGACAAGACCGCCGTCTACCTGAACGAGTGCCGCGCCAAGGGGATAGAAGTGTTCCCCCCGTCGGTCAACATGTCGGAGAGCGACTTCACCGTCCGGGGCGGCAAGATCGTGTTCGGGCTGTCCGCCGTCCGCAACCTGGGGGAGGGGATGGTGGCGAAGATCGTGGAAGCCCGCAGCGAAGGGGGGCCGTTCACCGATTTCCAGGACTTCGCCGACCGGGTGGACGCCTCCGTGCTGAACAAGAAAGTGGTGCCTTCGCTGATCAAGGCCGGCGCCTTCGATCAGACGGGGCACCCCCGCCAGGGGTTGTTCCTGGCCTACGAGAAGCTGTTGGACCTGACCCTGGAGCGGAGGCGCAACGAAGACCGCGGCCAGTACAGCCTGTTCGAGGGGGGAGAGGAAGAAGCGCAGGCGGTCGAGGCGCCCGCGGAGATACCCGACTTGGAGTGGGGCAAGAAACAGATGCTCTCCTTCGAGAAGGAGATGCTGGGGCTCTACGTCTCCGACCATCCGCTGCTGGGCTTCGGGGGGGCGATTCGGCGCCTGACCACCTGCTCGATCGGGGAGCTGGCGGACCAGCCCGACGGGGCCCGGGCCTCGATCTGCGGGATCACGGGCGGCATCACCCGGCGGTACACCCGGTCGGGGGATCCGATGGTGTTCTTCGGTCTCGAGGATCTGGAGGGGTCGGTCGAAGTGCTGGCCTTCCCCAAGACCGCCGCCCGGTCGGGGGAGCTGATCGAAGAGGACGCCATTCTGCTGGTGGAGGGCCGGGTCAGCCATTCCGGGGACGACGTGAAGCTGCGGGCGCACGACATCAGCCTGCCCAACCTGGCGCCGCCTGCGGAGCTGCGGCTGCGGGTGGCCGCCGCCGACCTGTCGCGGCCCAACGTGGACCAGCTCAAGCACATCCTCGTCACCAATCCGGGGGAGGCGCCGGTCTTGGTCGACATGACCGCCGGCAACGGGCGCAAGCTCCTCCGCCTCGACGACCGGTTCCGGGTGGATTCGTCCTCCTCGACCCTGTACGCCGAGATACGCCGCCTGTTCGGGGAGAAGGCTCTGGTCTGAGAGGCGGCCTTCTCCGGCTGAACGGATGAACCCCGGCCGCCGGCGCTCGACCCGAGCAGCCTTGGATGCCGAGAACGCGAATCTCCCGCCCGGACTTTCCCCTGTCTGCCGCGAACACCCCGGTCGAGCCGCTACCTCGACCAATCCGCCGCCAAGAACGCGAAAATCCCGACTCGGCCTTCGAGGGTCAGAGCGGGGCGGTCAGCCGGCCTGACCCCTTTCGGACCTGGGGTGATAACAGTGAGACAACTGTCTGATCAGAAACGTGAGGTTCATGACCGCCGCGCCCTCGGCGCCGGATCCGGGGGTCAGGCCTCCCCGAGGCAGGCCGCCGCCGACGCCTCCCAGAAAGGCGACCGAGGGTCGACCAGGTCGAGGCGGCCGGCTTCGGGCAGCTCCACCAGCTGCGCACCGCCCCCGGCGGCGAGGGCGGCTTCTACGAAGCGGCGGCTCTGGCCGGGGGGGATGTCTTCGTCCCGCCCGCCGTGCACCGCAACCGCCGGCGCTCCGACGGGGAGTGATTGGATGGGATCCACCCGGTCCAGATGGGTTTCGAGCTCACCGCCCATCAAACCGGCCAGCAGGCCGCGGCAACCGGGGCCGAGGCGGCGCAGGTCGAGCATTCCGCCCGCCGTTACCAACCGGGCGGGCCGCCGCCGGGCGTTCTTGGCGGCGAAGAAGGCCAGGTGCCCGCCGGCCGAATGCCCGAACACCGTTATGTTGCCGGGGTCGATCGGATGTTCTTCCGCCAAGCGGTCGAGGGCGTCCACCGCCGAGGCGGCGTCCTCGAGCATCTCCCGCCACCGCCCCGCCGGCGGGGGGCGCCGGTACTCGACGTTCCAGGATGCAGCCCCGCGGGCGGCGAGGTCGACCGCCGCGCCGTCCAGGGTGTCCCGGGTGTAGGGGCCGGTCCATCCGCCGCCGTGGAACAGCACAGCCGCCGGATGGGGCCCCGGCCCTTCGGGGAGCCGCAGGTCCCCCTCTTGGTCGGGGCGGCCGCCGTAGGGGAGGGTGATGGGGGGGTGCGCCGCCCGGTAGTGGAGGCGGGCGATGGCCGCCCGGTAGCCGTCCAAGCCCCGTCCGAAGATGCGGTAGGCGCACACCGGTTCGATCAACGAGACCCGCCGCCAGGCTTCGCGCTCCTCCACGTTGGAGATGTGGACCTCCACCACCGGCAGCTCGACCGCCTCGACGGCGTCCCGCAGGGCGTAGCTGGTGTGGGTGTAGGCCCCCGGGTTGAAGACGACGGCGTCGGCTGCGCCCCGCGCCGCGTGCAGGGCGTCGATCAAAGCTCCCTCGTGGTTGGACTGGAAGGCCTCCAACCGGTGCCCGTACCCGGCCGCCCACGCCCGGCAGCGGTCCTCCACCTCTTCTAGGCCGGCCTCCCCGTACACCTCCGGCGCCCTGGTTCCCAGCAGATTCAGGTTCGGTCCGTTGAGCAGCAGTATCCGCACGCCGTCATCCTAGAATGCCGGGCGGCGTTCCCGCCGGCGTCTATCCTGTTCGGCGGCCCGCCGCTTTGATCGAACCCGGCCGAGCCGCCCGGACGCCGAGCCGCCCCTGGAAAGTATGAACATCACAACCGACGCCCCGGTGCGGGTGGGAGTAGACATCGGCGGAACCTTCACCGACCTCATGCTGGTCGGCGGGTCGGGGGAGGTCGAGATCGGCAAGGTGCTCACCACCCCCGACCCGTCCCAGGGCGTGGAAGAGGTGCTGGCCCAAACCCTGGAGCGCGCCGGGATCTCCGCCGCCGCGGTGCACCGGCTGGTCCACGGCACCACTCTGGTCACCAACGCCGTCATCGAGCGGAAGGGCGCCCGAACCGCCCTGATCACCAGCGCCGGTTTCCGCGACTCCATCGAGATAGGGCGGGAACACCGTTACGAGCTGTACGACCTCGACCTGGAACTTCCCAAGCCCCTGGTGCCCCGGCATCTGCGCTTCGACGTTCCGGAGCGCACCCTGGCCGACGGGGCCCGGCTCATCGAGCTCGACGAGGAATACCTCGCCCGGCTGGCCGCCGAGCTGGCCGAGGCGGGGGTGGAAGCGGCGGCGGTCTGCTTCCTCCATTCCTTCACCAACCCCGAATCCGAACGGCGGGCCCGGGCCGTCCTGGAGCGGGCCGCGCCCGGCCTGCGGGTGTCGCTGTCCTCCGAAACGGCGCCCGAGATCGGCGAGTTCGAGCGGGCGTCCACCACCATCGCCAACGTGTACGTCCAGCCCCTGGTGGAGCGCTACCTGATCGGGCTCCGCCGCCGGCTGGATAGCATGGGGTTCGAGGGCCGGCTGTTCTTGATGCTGTCCAGCGGGGGGGCGGCCACCCTGGACACCTGCCTGAAGTTCCCGATCCGGCTGCTCGAGTCCGGCCCGGCGGCGGGGGCCTTGGCGGCGGCCTCGGTGGGGTCCGCCATGGGGCGGGATTCGCTGCTGTCCTTCGACATGGGGGGCACCACCGCCAAGCTGAGCGTGGTGGACGGGGGCGCGCCGCTGGTTACCCGCGGCTTCGAGGTGGACCGCCGCTACCGGTTCAAGAAGGGTTCGGGCCTGCCGGTGCGGACGCCGGTGATCGAGATGATCGAGATCGGGGCGGGGGGCGGCTCCATCGCCCGCATCGACGACATGGGCCTCCTCAAGGTGGGGCCGGACTCGGCGGCCGCCGATCCGGGGCCGGTCTGTTACGGGCGGGGCGGGCGTGCGCCGACCGTTACCGACGCCGACCTGGTGCTCGGATACCTCGACCCCGGCTACTTCCTGGGGGGCGCCATGCAGCTGGACGCGGCGGCCGCCGAAGCCGCCCTGGAGGAGCGCATCGGCCGGCCGCTGGGCCTCTCGGCGGCGGAGGCGGCCTGGGGGGTCCACCAAGTGGTCAACGAGGCCATGGCCAACGCCGCCCGCGTTCACATGGTGGAGCGGGGGAAGAACCCCCGCACCCTGCCGGTGGCGGCCTTCGGGGGAGCCGGTCCGGTGCATGGATACCAGGTGGCCGAGCTGCTCGGGAGCGCCGAGCTGGTGCTTCCCTACGGAGCGGGTGTAACCAGCGCCATGGGGCTGCTGGCGGCGCCGCTGGCCTTCGATTTCGTCCGCTCCCACTACGGGAGGCTGGGCGAGCTCGACTGGGAGGAGGTGAGCGCCCTCTTCGAGGAGATGGAGCGGGACGGCGCCGAGCTGCTGGGCGGCTCGGGCGCCGGCCCCGGCGAGATCACCCACACCCGCACCGCCGACATCCGCTACGCGGGGCAGGGCCACGAGATAAGCGTCCCGATCCCAGACGGCGCCCTGTCGGAGGACCGCCTCCCGGCCGTCCGCGCCGAGTTCGACCGGGTGTACCGCACCCTCTACGGACGGGAGGGCCCGCCGGTGGAGCTGGAGGCCCTCGCCTGGAGGGTGGTCAGCCGGGGTCCGCTTCCCGCCCCGGTCGGCGCCCCTCCCCAGGATTCGGCGGGCGGGGCCGAGGCGGCCCTCAAAGGGGAGCGCCCCGCCTATTTCCCCTCCCTGGGCGGGTTTGCGCCCACCCCCGTCTACGACCGCCGCCGGCTGGGCGCCGGGGCGTCGCTGGCGGGGCCGGCCATCATCGAGGAGAGGGAATCCACCGCCGTCATCGGACCGGGGGGCCGGGTGCGGGTGGACGGCCGGCTCAACCTCGTCGCGGCGGTGGGCGGAGCGCAGGCGGGCGGAGGAGGGGCGGGGAGATGACCGGCCGGGCGGCCGGGCTGGATCCGGTGCAGGTGGAGGTGCTGTGGAGCCGGGTGCTGGCGGTGGTCAACGAGCAGCAGGCGGCCCTGCAGCGCACCGCCTTCAGCACCATCGTGCGCGAGACCCAGGACCTCGCCTGCGGCGTCTTCGACACGAAGGCGCGGATGATGGCCCAGTCGGTTACCGGAACTCCGGGCCACATCAACGCCATGGCCACCGGGGTGCGCCACTTCCTGGACGCCTACCCGCCGGGGTCCCTGCAGCCGGGCGACGTGCTCCTGACCAACGACCCGTGGATGACCGCCGGGCAGATCAACGACATAACGGTGGTTACACCGGTCTTCAAGAACGGAAAGGAGGTGGCCTATTTCGCCAACACCTGCCACGCCGCCGACATCGGCGGGCGGATACTGTCCGCCCAGGCGCGGGAGGTGTACGAGGAGGGGCTGCGCATCCCGATCATGAAGCTCTACGACCGGGGCGAGATCAACCAGGACCTGATCTCGATCGTGCGGGCCAACGTCCGCACCCCCGACGAGACGGTGGGAGACCTCTACGCCCAGACCTCCTGCAACGACGTGGGCGCCCGCGCCCTGCTCGGGTTCATGGACGAGTTCGGCCTCGACGCCGTCGATCCGCTCTCCCGCGAGATCATCGGCCGCTCCGAAGAGGCGATGCGCAGCGCCGTCCGCGAGATCCCCAACGGGGTCCACCATCACGAGACCTGGAGCGACGGCTTCGAGGAACCGATCGTGGTCAGGGCCGCCGTTACCGTCGAGGACGAAGACATATACATCGACTTCGCCGGCTCTTCTCCCCAGAGCGCACGCGGCGTCAACGTGGTGTTCAACTACACCCACGCCTACGCCTCCTTCGCCATGAAGGCGGCGGTCTGCCCCGACGTGCCCCACAACGAAGGGGCCTTCCGCCCGGTGCACGTCTCCGCTCCGCCGGGGTCGATCCTCAACTGCATCGACCCGGCGCCGGTGGCGTCCCGGCACATCATCGGCCATTTCCTGCCGGGGGTGGTGTTCGGGGCGCTGGCCGAGGCCATGCCCGGCCGTTTGATGGCCCCCGGCGCCGATCCGATCTGGATCACCGTCTGGAGGGGGAGGGAGCGGGCGGGGGGCGATCCGTTCACGTTCAGCCTGTTCCAATGCGGAGGGGCGGGGGCGAGGGCTTCCAAGGACGGCCTCTCGGCCACCGGATTCCCGAGCGGGGTGGCCGGGGTGCCCGCCGAGTCGGTCGAAACCCTCACCCCGATGGTCCAGCGCCGCCGGGAGCTGCGCACCGACTCGGGGGGGCCGGGCCGGTTCCGGGGGGGCCTCGGCCAGCTGACCGAAATGAGCTGCCGCACCGACCAGCCGTGGACCCTGTCGGCCATGGTCGACCGGATCTCCCACCCCGCCGGCGGCTTGCTGGGGGGAGAGCCCGGCGCGGCGGGGGAGCTGGCCGTAGACGGCGGCCGGGAGGCCCAGCCCAAGCGGCTGCTGGTGCTCGACCCGGACAACCGGGTCCATCTGAACCCGCCGGGCGGCGGCGGTTTCGGAGACCCCTTCACCCGCGACCCCGAGGCCGTTCTCTGGGATGTCGTCGAGGGGTACGTATCCCTGGAGGGCGCCCGCCGGGACTACGGGGCGGTGATCGAATACCTGGGCGGGAGCGGCCGGTTGGTGCGCCTCCCCGAGCACTACCGCCTCGACCGGGCGGCCACAGAGCAACTCCGCCGCCGGCGCCGAACCGAGCCGGATCCGCGGGCCTGACCCGCCCGATTCGAAGCGGCGGTCCAGAGGCTTGCAGCCATAAAGAGGTGTTACGGGGGCGGGTGTGTTATCGTGGCCCGGACTGGGCGGAGTTGCTTCAATATCCGGTGCACGCCGGCGGTTTGGAGGAACCATGAATCGCAGCGAAGGATCGATCGGCGTCAGACGGCGGCTGGTGCTGCCCTTGGCGGTGTTGGCTTTGACCGCATCGCTGCTGGCGGCGGGGGCGCCTCCCGGGGGGGCGGTGGACGGGGAGGCGGACGCAACGGCCCGGTTTTCGGCGTGTTTGGGCCCGGCGTTGGAGTCGGCGGGCTTCGAAGACATCACGCGGTCGTTCGCCGAGGACGCCGTCAACTGCCTGGCTCATTACCGGATCACCAAGGGCCGGACCGCCGATTCGTTCGACCCGGATGCGGCGGTGCTGCGTTGGCAGATGGCTTTGTTCATGGCGAGGGCGGCGGGCCCCGCCGGGATCGTGCTGCCGGCGGCCTCGAACCAGGGGTTCTTCGATGTAGAGGGGATGTTCACGGAGGGCCGCCGCGCCATCGATCAGATGGCCGAGCTGGAGATAATGCCGGGCAGGAGCCGCGGCCGCTTCGATCCGTATACGGCGGTGGACCGAGCGGAGATGGCGCTTATCTTGGAGGCTTTCCTGGAGGAGGCTCAGTTGGGCGCCGGCGGCCAAGACATATCCGAGGTGCAGCCGGACGACGAGGTGTTCGACGACCTGGATCGGGTGACCCGCAACGAGTACACGGCCATCAGGAAGATGTTCGAGACCGGGGTTGCCATGGGCACCTCCCGCAACCGTTTTTCACCGGACGGCCTGGTTACCCGCGCCCAGATGGCGGTGTTCATCACCAGAACGTTGGCCCACACCCAGGCCCGGCCGGAGGGGTTGACGTTCCAGGCCGAGGAAGGGTCCGTTACCGTGGGCGGGTCGGTCGAGATGGTGGTGTCGATCCGCGACCGCAGTCATAATCCGGTCACCGATGCGCTGGTGGATATCTTCTACGCGGCCGATGCGGGGGATGCCTTCGAGCGCGACGGAACCTGCGACGTCGACGAGGTCCGGGCGGTTCAGGGGTCGGTTCCCTGTGAGATCGTATACGGCGACGACATCACCGATGCGTCCGGGGATCTGGAGGTTGTTTTCGCCCCCGACGAGGACGCAACGGTGTGGGCGTGGTCGGGCCGGGCGGGCGACGTCTACGACGACGACCGAGATTCCGACCGGGGGGCTTCTCTGCGGGTCGAGGCGACCAAAGCGGCCGACAGGCTGCGGGTGACCGACGACATGCCCGACAACTCGCGGTACGTCCGGTTCGGCCGGCGGGTGACGTTCACCTTTCAGCTGGTGGACGAGGACGGCGCCCCGGTGCGGGAGAAGAACCGGCGGATGACGATAGCGGTGGAGGAGTCCGTCTTCAGGGACGGAGTCGCAGCCGCTTCCCGGCTTTCATCGTCCACGCGAACCTACCAGACGAATGAGGCCGGCCGGTTCACCTTGTCCTTCCGGCAGGTCGACCCCAGGCCTTCGAGCCGCGACGCCGGCGACCGGGCCGAGCTCGACCTCGATGTGTTCCTGCCGTCCGGCTCGGGCCTGACTCTGGATGACATGACCGCCCTGGGGATGGCCGGGGGCGGCGCCGGCGACCGCCCGGCGGCGGTGTGGTCGGATGAGGCGGGGGCGGCCCCGTCTTATTCCTTGATCCTTTCGCAGCAGATTTCCTACCATGAGGCGTCGGACAGCGACCGAGGCGCCATCAACACGGTTGCTGCGGTTTTGGTGGACCAGTACGGAGATGCGCTGTCCCGCCGCACCGTGAGCTTCTTCTCCGACGATCCAGAGGGCATCGGCGCCGCCGCCGACGGGAGCTCCCGGCTGAGGCGGACCACCAACCGGTCGGGCCGGGCCGCCCTCACCTACAGCCGGGATTCGGACGAAAGCGGGGCGGAGAGGATATGGGCGGTGTTCACCGACCCCGGCGGCGCGGGCGCGGCCGATGACATCCTCGTGCGGTCCGAGCCGATCACGCATTATTGGGCGGAGGAGGCGGACGGGCCGGTGACCGGTCCGCTGCTGGACAAGGACACCGCCGCCAACCGGTTGGTGGTGTCTTCCGGCGGCAAGGTGCATCTGATCGAGTACGACGGCAACGATCAGCTGAACAACCTGGACGGGCCGGCTACCTTGGCTAGCTTCGAGGCTCATCTGGGTCATACGGGCATGGAGCGGCCCGTTCCCAAAGAAGTGGTTGCCAGGGTGCGGGTGAGCGCCTACGCCTCTCGGCCTTCGGGGGTGAGCAACATCACGCTCTTGGGCGGATCGGCGGTGGATGCCCCCGATCGGGCCGTGCAGGTGCTGCTGTTGGATGATTTGGAGCCCGGCCAGACCCATTTGAAGTTGGATATGCCCCGGACGGTTGCCTTCACCCTGCAGGTTGCCGATTCGACCGGGGACCCGATCGCCGAGCCGGGCTGGCAGGCAACCGTAACCTACACCGAGACCCCGGTGGGGGGTTCGGCGGGAGCTCAACGGACCCGGACGGTAACCACCGACGACGAGGGCAGGGCGGAGTTCTCGTTCACGCAGGCCGGAACTTCGGCCGGGGGCGAGACGGCCAAAGTGGTGTTCACGGTGAGCGCCGCCGCCAAGTCCGGCGCGTCTTTGCCCGTGGTGGGCGCCGTTTCGAAGGGCGCCGCAGTTCCGGCCGACGACCCGGTGGCCGACGACCGGGGCAAGTACCGGGTGCAGGGCGCCGACGACGGGGCCGGGGCGGCCGCCGGCCTGGTGATCAGCCTTCCCCGAAACAGACTTCCCTACACGGCCGCCGCCGCCGGCGGGGCGCAGAACACGGTCGACGCCCGGATCGTCGACAAGTACGGCGTTACAGTTGCGGCGGCAACCGATGCGGTCTCGTTCCTGTCGGACGACGAAAGCGGCCTCTGGGCGGAGGGGTCGACGTTCTCTTCCGCAGAAGCCGACGGCAAGAGGGTGCTCGGGGGCGACGCCAAGCCGGCCAACCAACAGGCCGCTTCGGGCGGTGCGGCTTCTGTGACCTACAGCCGCGCTTCCGCGGAGGGGGCGGTCGAGACGATTTGGGCCGTCGTCACCGTGGGGGCGGACACCTTCACCTCCAACCGTTTGTACCACTACTGGACGGAGAGGGCCCGGGCGCCGGTCACCGGCCGGATCCTGCACGAAGATCCGGCCAACGACCGGTTGGTGATCTCCGCCCAGGAACGGGTGATGCTGGTCGAATACGACCGCGGCGACCTTCTCAACGGAGCCAGGTCGTTGTCCGCGTTCGAGGACGGTTTCCCCGACGCGGCCCATCTGCGGGTCGCCGCCTACAACCCGGGAGGCGCCAGCCGGCTGGAACTCCTCCCCGAATGGCCCGCCTTGGATCATCCCGACGGTCCGGAGGCCGGCGCGGACGCCCGGTTCGGACAGTCGTTCGCGGCCGACAACGGGGTGCTGGTGGTGGGCGCCGGCTACGAGGACGTCGGCGGCGCCGAGCGGGCGGGCAGGGTGTACGTATACGACGGCTTAGGGGACGCCTCCCCGGCGGTGCTGACGGCGCCCGACCCCAGGGCGAACGACCATTACGGATACGACGTGGATATTTCGGGCAGCACGATCGTGGTCGGCGCTCCCAGGAACGATCATGTGAGCGACGCCGCCGCGGCCGACAACGGGCGGGTGTTCGTGTATGTCCGGCCCGCGGGCGGCTGGCGGACCGGCCAGAGCCCCGCCGCCGTATTGACCAACTCGGGGCTGGGCGCCTCGGGCCGCTTCACCCTCGCCGCTTCGGTGAACGGCGCGGACTATCCGGCTTGCACCGACAGCGCACGCTTCAACCACAGGTTCGGTTACGGAGTGGCGGTGTCCCGGGACGAGAGCACGGTGGCGGTCACCTCGCGCGACCCGCGCGCCCCCGTGCCCGACTGCGCCGGCGCCTCGTCGAGGGGGGACGGCTTGGCCTATGTGTTCGAGAAGAACGACAACGGCACCCCCGGCTGGGAGAACGACAACGGGCGGGGCCGGACGGTGCTGTGGCCCAGCACGACCATCGACCGGACCGACGTCAATTCCGAGGAGTTCGGACGGGAACGGTCGGTTTCGGTGTCCAACGACGGCGGCGTGATCGCGGTCGGTATGGGCCTGCGGCCCGTCCAAGCCGACCCCGCCAACCCCAGCAGCCTGCAGAACAGGGCCGGTTCGGCCTATGTGTTCGTCCGCAGCGGGCCGGAATGGAACACCGGCAACACCCCGGTCGGCCGCCCCGTTGCCCAGACTGCGGTGCTGGCCGCCCCCCAACCGAGGGAGCAGCAGTGGATGGGCAAGTACGTAGCGGTCTCCGGCGACGGCGGCGCGGTGGCGGCCTCCGGGCACTTCACCGCCCGCGAGGGGCAGCCCGGAGAGATGTATGTGTTCACCAGACCCGCCGGCGGATGGGCGGACAGCGCCTCCCCGGCGGTGTTGTCCGCCGAACGGGGTCGGGCCGCGGATGTGTTCGGCCAGTACGTGGCGATGAACAACGCAGGCACCGAGGCGGCCGCCGGGCGGCATTACCGCCAGGAGGGCGACTTCCGGGGTTCGGTGGTGCTCTTCGGCCGGCCGTCAGGCGGTTGGGCGGACGACGGCGCGGCGGACGAAGAGTTCCTCGGCGCGGCGGTCAACGGGCACCTGGGTTGGCAGACCGTGTTCGACAAGACCACCGGCGCCCTGTACTCGGCCCACCGCTCCGAACCGGACTACCCCGGCGCACCCGGCGGCGGCCGCCTGCTGACCGTCTTCCAAATCCCCAGATAGAGCCGGCGGCCAGGGCCGCGATGTCCATGGACCGAGCTGCGGCCTCGGTCGCTGCGGCCCTCCGTCCTGAATCTGAACGGCCGTCCGCGAGTTGGTATCCTCCCCCCGCAGGCGCGGCTTCGGGCGGTGTGCCCTCGTCGAATGGCGCCCATTAGTTAGGGTGCAGGTTGCCGAGCCGCCCCGGCCGCTGATTCAGGTTCATATCGAGGGAGGTCGAAAGCAGGTGAAGGCGCCGTTCGTCGCCCCCGGCGAAACATCCGTGTTCCAACTCGAGCTGACCCGGCCCTATCGGGTCATCACCTCCGGCGAGGGCGCCTGGGTGGAGGACTCCACCGGCAAGCGCTACCTGGACGCCATGAGCGGCGGTTCGATGCCCGCCGGCTTGGGCCACGGCCGCCGCGACCTGATCGAGGCCGCCTTGGAGCAGTCCCGCCGCATCGCCTGCCTGGACAACAAACGGCTCACCACCCCCTGGCAGGAAGCCCTGGCCGCCGAGCTGGTTGCGCTGGCCCCGCCCGGCCTTTCTCGGGTGCGGTTCGTAACCGGGGGTTCGGAGGCCAACGAAACCATGATCCGGGCCGCCCGCGCCTACCACACCGCCCGGGGAGAGCCGCAGCGGTGGCAGATCATCTCCCCGGCCCAGGCCTACCACGGCTCCACCATGGCCACCCTGGCCCTGACCGGAAGGCCCGGACTGCATGGCGCCTTCGGCCCTTACCTCAGCCGCCACGCCCACATCCCCCCTTCCACCCGGCGTTTCGACCCCACCGGCGGGGAGGCGCTCGCCGCCCTCGACGAAGCCTTGGAGCAGGCCGGCCCGGAGAACGTCTCGGCTTTCTTCTGCGAGCCGGTCAGCGCCGCCGCTCTGCCCGCCTACTCGCCGCCCGACCGGTTCTGGGAGGGGCTCGCCGAGCGCCGGGAGCGGCACGGATTCCTGGTCTGCTTCGACGAGGTGGTGACCGGGGTGGGCCGGACCGGCAGCTGGTTCGCAGCCGAGGGGCTGCCCTGCCTCCCTGACATGATCTCCCTGGCCAAGGGGCTGGGGGCGGGGTATACGGCCATCGGGGCGGTCCTCTACGCCGGGCATGTGTACGAAGCCGTCGCCTCGGGCGGGGTTCCCTACTCCATCGGCCACACCTGGGACGGGGCGCCCCTGCTGTGCGCGGTGGGCCTGGCGGTGCTCGAGGTCCTGAAGAGCGAAGGTTGGGTGGATCACGTGGCGGCCAGAGGGCCCTCGCTGCGCCGGGAACTGGAGGCCGCCCTGGAAGACGACGAGATGACGGCGGAGGTGCGGGGCCGGGGCTATCTGCTCGGCGTGGACTACGCCGACCCGCGGGACGGCGTTTCCTTCCTGCCCCCGGAGCTGGGGGCGGCGGGGCGGATCGAGCGGGCCGCCGCCCGCCGGGGCCTGCTGATCCTGGGCACCCAGCCCACCCGGGACGGCTTCGCCGGCGACCAGCACCTGTTCGCGCCCCCCTTCGTGACGCCGGAAGACGATTTGGCGGAGATGGTGGAGCGCATGGCGGCGGCGGTGGGGGAGGTGTCGGCCGAGGTGAAAGACGAGCTGCGGTCGGGCCTGGTCCGAGGCGGCGGCCCCGGCGGGGGCGGCCTGCGGGCGCTGGTGCTGCAGCACGAGGACCCCACCCCGGGCGGGCTGGTGGTCGACTGGCTGGAAGAGCGCGGAGCGGAGGTGGAGGTGCTGCGCATCGATCTGAACGACCGCCGCCCGGACCCGGCCCGCTACGACCTGATCGTGTCGCTCGGATCCGAGTTCGCCGCCTTCGACGATTCAATACCCTGGATCGACCGGGAGAAAGATCTGCTGATCGAGGCGTTCGGGGCCGACGTCCCGATCCTGGGGGTCTGTTTCGGCGGCCAGCTGCTGGCCCGGGTGCTGGGCGGCCGCTCCTTCCGGGGCGAGCAGTCGGAGGTGGGCTGGTTGAAGGTCAGGAGCCGCAACCCGGACCTGGTGCCCGAGGGGCCCTGGTTCCAGTGGCACTTCGACACCTTCTCCCTCCCTCCGGGCGCCGAGTTGCTGGCCGACAGCAAGGCCGGCCCGCAGGCTTTCTCGGCCGGCCGCAGCCTCGGCGTCCAGTTCCATCCGGAAGTAACCAACCAGATCATGGAAGGATGGGTCGAAGTCTACCGCCACGAGCTCGACGAGGACGGGGTGGACCCGGGCAGCCTGCTGGAGGAGACCCGGAGGCGGGCGGCCGCCTCGGAGGCCGCGGCGCGGCAGCTGCTGGAACGCTTCGCCGAGGAAATCGCCGGGCTGGCCCTGCCCCTGCGCCGGCAGGAGGGGCCGGGGCCGATCTGACCGAAGGAGCCGCAGCGTGACCATCGACCAAGCATCCACCAGCGTATTTCCGAAGCATCCCGGCTCGAGTTACCCCAGCGTGGAGCGCGCGCGGGGGGTGCGCCTCTACACCGTCGACGGGAGGATGATCCTCGACGCCTGCTCCGGCGGAGCGATGGCGGCCGGCCTGGGGCACGGGATGGACGAGATCGTGGACGACGCCGCCTCGCGGGTGGGGGGCGTCCAGTACTACTACGTTCACCACTTCACCAACCTGCCCCAAGAGCAGCTGGCCCGGCGCCTGACGGAGCTGGCGCCGGGAATGGCCCGGGTGCGCTTCCAGAGCGGCGGTTCGGAAGCCAACGAGACCGCCCTGCGGCTGGCCCGCCAGTACCACGTAGACCGGGGCGACGGCGGCCGGTGGATGGTGATCTCGGCGGCCCAGGCCTACCACGGCGCCACCATGGGCACCCTGGCCCTGAGCGGGCGGGCCGACCTGCAGGAACCCTACGTCCCTTATATGGCCGGGCACTTGCACATCCCCCCCTGCACCGAGCGCTTCGACCCCACCGGCGAGGCCGCCCTTCGGGCCTTGGACGAGGCCTTGGAACAGGCCGGCCCCGAGGGGGCGGCGGCTTTCTTCTGCGAGCCGGTCAGCGCCCTCTCCCTTCCGGGCTACTCGCCGCCCGCCCGGTTCTGGGAGGGGCTGGCGGAGCGGCGGGAGCAGCACGGCTTCCTGATCTGCCTGGACGAGGTGGTTACCGGCCTGGGGCGCACCGGGCGCTGGTTCGCCTACGAGGATCTGCCCTTCACCCCGGACATCGTGACCCTGGGCAAGACCCTGGGGGCGGGTTACTTCCCCCTCTCGGCAACCATGTGCCGGGCTTCGGTCTACGACGCCTTGGCCGACGGTTCGAAGGAGTTCGACCTGGGCCACACCTGGGACGGGGCGCCGCTGGCGTGCGCAACGGGCTTGGCGGTGATCGACTGCATAGACCGCCGCGGCCTGGTGGAACGGGTGTCGGAGCGCGGCCCCGCCCTGCTCGGCCGGTTGGAGGCGGCGGCGGGGGGCTTGCACATGGTGAGCCGGGTGCGGGGCCGGGGTTTCCTGCTGGGGGTGGAGTACGCCGATCCGAGGGACGGGGCCTCGATCCTGCCGGCCTCCTTCGGCATCGCCGATCTGATTGACGCCCGGGCGCTCGAGAACGGCCTGCTGGTCCGGTCCACCCCGCCCGACGCCCGCCGCTGGGCGGGCGCGCAGACCCTGCTGGCCCCGGCCTTCACCAGCACCGACGAGGAGCTGGACGAGATGATCGAGCGGTTCGCCCGGACGGCGGAAGAGGTGGAGCGCATCGTGAAAGACCGCCTGGCGAATGGAGCGACGACATGACCTGGACCCCGCCCGGACACGGCTTCGTGCTGCTGGGCATGCCCGACGTGCACGGCTCGATCAGGGGCAAGGCCCTGCGGCCCGGCGCCTTCGCCGACGCGGTGGAGAAGGGGTCGGTGATGACCGACCTGTGGCTGGGCCTCGACCCGGTGGACATGCCGATCACCGACTACCGGGAATACGGGATCAACACCGGCGCCCCCGATCTGCTCCTGGCGCCCGATCCCGGCACCCTCCGCCCGCTGTCCTGGCGGCCCGGCTGGGGCGTCTGCCTGGCCGATCCGAGCTGGCCGGACGGGTCCCGCTGCCGCCTGGCTTCCCGCGAGGTGCTGCGGAGCGTCTTGTCGGACCTGGCCGGCCTCGGCTACGAGGTGCTGGCCGGGTTCGAGTACGAGGTGCGCATCCGGGACGGGGAAGGCCGCCCGCTCTCGTCGGGCGTCAGCTACAGCCTGGGCGAGATCGGCCGCTTCGACCGCCTGCTGGAGGCCCTGGTCCCGGCCTTCGAGGGCCTGGGGGTGGAGCTGGAGGCGGTGCATACCGAGGCGGGGCCGGGGCTGTTGGAGCTGAACATCGCCGCCCGGCGCGGGCTGCAGGCCGCCGACGACGCCGCCCTCCTCAAGTTCGCGGTCAAGGAGGCGGCGGCTTCCCTCGGCCTCACCGCCAGCTTCCTGGCCAAGACCGAGCCCCTGGAGGAGGGTTCCAGCGGCCACGTCCACCTGTCGTTCTGGCGGGCCGGGGAGAACGGGGAGAGCGAGAACGCCTTCGCCGCCGGACCCGACGGGGACTTCCCCGAAGTATGCATGGCGGCGTTGGGCGGCCTGCTGGAGCACCTGCCGGCGGCGTCCCTCCTGGTCAACCCGACCGTCAATTCCTACAAGCGCCTGGTGCCGGGTTACTTCGCCCCCGTGAACGTGAGCTGGGGGTATGAGAACCGCTCCGCCTCGGTGCGGGCCATCCGGGGAGGGCGCCCGTCCCGCTCCCGTCTGGAATGCCGCCGACCCGGTGCCGACGCCAACCCCTACCTGGCCCTGGCCGCCCTGGCCGCCTCGGCCGCGCTGGGCGTCAAGGAAGGCGCGGCCCCGCCCCCGCCCGAAACCGGAGACGTATCCGAGCGGGCCGACCTGCCGCCCCTGCCCAACTCCCTGGAGAGCGCCTTGGCCGCCTTCCGCGCCGACGCCGCCCTCCAAGAAGCCCTGGGCGCCGAGTTCAGCGAGTACTACGCCGTGTCGAGGGCCTGGGAGCTGAAAGCCTGGCAGCGGAGCGTCAGCGACTGGGAACGCGACCGCTACACCAGAGCCGTTTGACCCCTTCGGTTCCCGGTCCATGGCCGGATGGCCGGCCGGTTGCTATGATCACCCCATGACGCCCGGATTCCCGCCCCGCGCGATTCCATGACTTCTGATGCACGGCTTGCTCCGGAGGCCGGCCAGAAGTTCGATCGGCTCAGGTCGCTGTTGCGGGAGATGTTTCAGCTCGACCGAGGCGACCTCGACTTCGGCCTGTATCGGATAATGAATCTCAAGTCGGAGGTAATCACCAAGTTCCTCGACGAAGACCTTTTACCTGGTGTGAAAGAAACACTGCGGCTGACCAGCGAAGAGGACCGTATAAGCTTGAAGGAGCAGATACGAAAATTCGAGAAGACAGCTAAAGGCATGGGGTTCAATCCTGAGGACAGCGGCGAGTACAGCAAATTGAGACATCGATACCGCGAAGCGTCAAAGGATGCTGACGCCGAAGCCGATGTCTATAACCTTCTCACAAACTTCTTTTCCCGCTACTATGTTGAGGGTGATTTTATTTCACAACGCCGCTACTCGAGCGGCGGCCGTTCTTCTTACCTTATCCCTTATGATGGAGAAGAGGTAAAACTACATTGGGCCAATGCAGATCAATACTATATTAAAACAACGGAAAATTATGCTTCTTATTCTTTTACGGTTGGTTCCCAGACAGATGTTAGACGGATTTCCTTTGAGATTGTGAAGGCCGATAATGAAAAGGACAACATCAAAGAAGCAAACAACAAGCAACGACGTTTTGTGCTTAGCGACGATAGAGGAGCTATTGACGTCAGCAGTGACCAGATCTTTGTTCGCTTTGAGCATCGTCCTATTACAGCCAGTGAAAAAAGGCGCTGGCCGGCAAGCACTAAACAACAGCTTAGAATAAATCAAGATACGGAAAAGCGAATATTGGATAAGGTAGATTCAAATTGGCATATTCCTTTGACCACACTAGATCCTACCGGTGCCAACGGGGAGCGAACATTATTGGGAAAGCATATTGATCGCTATACATCCAAGAACAGCTTCGATTACTTTATCCATAAGGATTTGAAGGGATTCTTAAGCCGCGAGATGGATGTGTTTTTGAACACCGAAGTCTTGAAGCCCTTTGACTTGGAGATGGGAGACTCTTCCCGATTAGATCGAGCTTTGGCGCGGGTGAGAGCCGTTCGGTTCATCGGAAGCAAGATAATTGATTTCTTGGCACAACTCGAGGACTTCCAGAAACAACTGTGGCTCAAGAAAAAGTTTGTCCTAGACACTCAGTGGTGTGTTACTTTGGATAGAGTTCCAGAACGGCTGCTTCCGGAGATCGTTGCCAATGAAGCGCAATGTGAGGAATGGATAAGGCTATTTGCTGTGGACGAGATAGAGGGTGATACAACAAACGGTAACACAACCTGGAGTGATCCGCCAAGTATAGAGTTCTTAAAGGCCAACCCCTACCTCATTGTAGATACAGGATTCTTTGACGGCCATTTTAAACAGCGATTGTTAGCAGCACTGTCAGAACGGGGCTCGCTGCACTGCCAGATGGATGGGCTGCTGATACACGGAGAAAATTTTCAGGCTATTAACCTATTGAAAGCACAATACAACTCACAGATCAAGGCAGTCTATATTGATCCCCCATTCAATACCAATGCCTCCGCAATCTTGTACAAGAATGGCTATAAGGATTCCTCGTGGATGTCGTTGATGAAAAACCGACTCTCGCTTGTGCAGTTCCTGTTGCAACAAAGCGGCATTATTTGTGTTGCTATTGACGATACAGAAATATCAGTTTTAAGATCTATCATGGCCGGAATATATTCGACCGAGATGGGTGTTGCCGTCGTTTGCTCAAATCCACGGGGCAGGAAGACCCGCGGCCGCTTGGCTCCAGCACATGAGTATGCCTTGTTCTACTCTAAAGATGAAGACGCTGTGCTTGCGGCACTTCCTAAAACAGATAAAGGCCGCAATAGCAGCTATCCATATGAAGATAGAAAAGGCTTTTTTACATGGATGAGCCTTGTACGTACCGGTACCAATTCCTTGAGGCAAGATAGACCTAAGCTCTACTATCCTATCTTCGTTAGCGAAACCGACGAGATGCGTATTCCTGAAATGGAATGGAATGAATCAACGAGAGTTTGGGATATTCTTGAGGAGAAATATCCAGATGAATATGAAGTATATCCTACTAGATCGAACGGGGATGATATTATAGAAGGTAACTGGCATCGTGGGCATACTAAGATTGTTGATGCTCCCGAAGAATACCGTGTTCATAGGACTAGGAAGGGCGAGATAAGAATTCAATTCAAGGCACGCATGGATGAAGAATCTCCACCGGTTACTTGGTGGGGTAATTCTAAGTACGATTCAGGAAATGGGACTAAGAGGTTGACTGCAATGTTTGGAAGTAAGGTTTTTGACTTTCCCAAATCTGTTGATTTGGTCAAAGATTGCATTGTTACTTCATCAGCAGGCGACCCCGAGGCGTTGATAATGGATTTCTTTGGTGGATCGGGTACTACAGGCCACGCCGTTGTTGATATAAATCGGGCGACTAATACAAGGTTGAAATATATATTGGTTGAAGTAGGAGATCATTTTTCTAAGGTCCTTTTGCCAAGAATCAAAAAGATAATATACTCATCGAATTGGAAAAACGGTAAGCCAGTTTCACGACAAGGTATGACGACAGTCTTCAAGCGTGTGAGATTAGAGTCTTACGAAGACACTCTTGATAGCCTTGAAGTCGGTTCGCCTTCTAAAGATATGAGAACTCTATTGAGGGAAAATGCAAAGATGAACGAAGATTATACGTTGAAGTATTTATTGAGTTCAGAGATATCAAACGGCACCCTTTTAAAGGTGGAAGAATTTTTGGATCCATATCAATATAGTATTGATGTTGTTGAGAATGGAGAACGTAGTAAGTCATTTGTCGATCTACCGGAAACCTTCAATTTTCTAATCGGCCTCAATGTTGAATCTTATCAACGAGTTGACGATATACTGGTCATTGCAGGTACCAGATCTACAGGTGAAAGGTGCCTTGTCCTCTGGCGCAACCTCAATGATATTGGTTACTCGGAGTTAGAAAATTGGTTCGATTCCAATAGAAATGACTTGGCTAAAGATATAGATGTGATATATGTCAACGGAGATCATACACTGAATGCTATTCGGGGACCGGGTGAATCTTGGAGGGCAGAGAGCATCGAGCCTATCTTCAAGGACTTGATGTTCGATGGCAGTGAGGTATAGAATGGCAGTTCTGCAAAACCGCCTAGTCTTGCAACACTTCATGTGTCGAGAGTTTGGCTATGAGAGCATTGATAAGATGCTGGATCGGTTGCGCAGTGATGGTCATTCCTCTGAGATGAATCCGAACGGCGGTGAGAGCGGGTACGCCAGGGCATTGTTCCCGGATGGCCGCATCCAATTCTCTGAGTACGATTCCAATATAGTCGAGCACAGCAGCAGGTTGCGTATGACAGGCGCTCACGGAAGAACCTGGAAGCCCCATCAGTATCTGGCCTTGCTGTTCACCGAGCGCTACTTGTACCGTTACTTTGATGATATCGACCAGCTGTGTGATGATCTCAATCGAACGAAGCGAAGCAAGCAATGGTTTTTCACTTTGCCGGACTATGAAAGGGAACATTTACATACCATTGCTTTCCAGAGCGCGACAGGATCGGGAAAGACTCTTCTGATGCATGCAAATATTTTACAATACCTGCACTACATGAAACGGGCCGGTGGGACCCTCAATAACATTATCCTGTTGACACCCAACGAACAAATGTCGGCCCAGCACTTGCGCGACTTACAGGATAATAATCTGGAGGCAAGGGTTTTCAATAGTGAAGCGCCGTCGAGTTTGCTGTTGACTGTTGAGATTCTCGACCTCAACAAGCTGGCAAAGAAAAAGGGTATAAAACGGGTGGCCGTTTCAGATTTCGGCGATGACAATTTGGTTTTAGTGGATGAAGGACATCTAGGGGCATCAGGTAAAATATGGCGGGAGCGCCGTCAGGAATTATCAAGCGGAGGATTCACTTTTGAGTACTCAGCAACCTTCAATCAGGTTGTCAACAAACACAAGAAAGACAGGTCCCTGCGCAACGCTTACAGCAAATCTTTGATCTTTGACTATGCGTATCGTCGTTTTTACGAAGATGGATATGGTAAGGACTTTACTATCCTCAATCTTCCGGGTGGAGCCCAAGACGAAAATAGTGATATTTACTTACTGGGTTGCCTATTGTCCTTTTATCAGCAACACCGAATATGGCGGGATCTGCGTCATCTGTGGAGTGAGTTCCATCCAGCCAAGCCTCTCTGGGTGTTGCTTGGTAAGACAGTAACAGCGGGCTCCAGCAAGGCCGACAAGGCTACCCAATCTGATGTTACACAGATCATAAGGTTTCTCGGCTGGATTCTATCAGATCGGGTGGGAGTGCAATCGATGATCCGTCTTCTGATAAACGGAGAGTCAGGTTTGCTCAATCAGGTTGGAAATGATTTTTTCGCAGAACGCTTTGCTTACCTGTCGGAAGGCGCCAGTGAAGATATCTACGATGATATGTGTAGTTCCGTCTTTTACGGTTCAGGAAGGTTGAAGGTTTCCTATCTGACTACTGGTGAGGGAGAGCTTCACCTAAAGGTTGCCGACGGCGAACCATTTGGCGTCATCAACATTGGTGATTCCGCCAAGCTGTATAAATTGCTGTCCGAAAGCGGCAGCCCCCATATTGATATCGAGAGAGAAATGGGATTTGTACCCAAGTTATTTGCAGATGTAGACCGCCCGGACTCTACCGTGAATGTCGTGATCGGCGCTCGTAGATTTATAGCCGGTTGGAACTCTTGGCGTGTAAGCACGATGGGGTTGATGCATGTAGGCGTCGGAGAGGGCCCAGAGATTGTTCAGATGTTTGGGCGCGGCGTAAGATTGAAAGGCTGGAATATGAGCCTAAAACGTCATCGAGCAATCGGCGTTGACGCACCTCCTGACAGTGATAAATTGGTTGAATTAGAAAAACTATATATATTTGGGTTGCGTTCCAGTTATATTCAGACATTCCGCGAATTACTAGAAAAAGAAGGAGTGATTTCAGAGCAGGAGGTATTTCATTTGCCTGTTACTTGGAATATACCCCAGGATACCAATCTCAAGACAATTCGTATAAAAGACAATCAAAAGTTCGAGATGTCAGCAGAGCGTCCGGAACTTCCAGATCCTGAAGATCATGAACGTCCAATTGTAGTTATGAATTTGTATTCAATTTTGCAATCGTTGGAATCTAAAAGTAATACGAGTGACAGTGATTCTTATATAGAGACTTTTTCGCTCAAGAAATATGTTCCGTTTTTCAGCACCGCGCGTATTTATCATCAAGTATTGAATTGTAAACGACAAAACGGTTGGCACAATTTACAGGTTAAGCCGTCAACAATAAGGCATCTGATCAGCAGAGATGATTGGTATGAATTGTACTTACCTCCAGACCGTAAAGATGTAACCAGTTTCCAACAAGTCCTAGATTTGGAGGGGATCCTTGTTGACCTTATAGCCGGATATGCTGGAAAGTATTGGCGCAGGCAAAGGCGGAAATGGGAGCACGATCAGATGGAAGTGATCGAGCTGGGCGAGGATGATCTCAACAAGCCTTCCGTTTATGAGATACATGTTGAAGCTATCAAAGATGAACTCATCCGAGAAGCTGCTGAGTTGGCAACGGCTATAGAAGAAGGCCGATTTGATGATATGAGAACGTGGTTTGGTAAACTAAAAATCGGTGTCATTTCGGTTAAATATCATGTCTATCAACCATTGTTGTACGCTAGAGGTGATTCAATTGTAACCGTTCGCCCACTGCCACTGGACCGCTATGAGAAATCATTGGTCGAGGCGGTTGAACGGTTGGCAGACAAGGGCGATCCTTTGTTGAACAACTTAGAATTGTTTCTCATTCGTAATACGGCAGGTCATGGCGGAATTTCCTTTTTCAATGATTTTTCTTACTTCCCGGACTTTGCCATATGGCTGAAGGATGATGATCTGCAACATATTCTGTTCTTAGACCCCAAAGGATTGGGCATACTAGACAGCAGGGCGCGCAGTAAAATAAAATTACATCAAGAAATATCTGTGACCGAAGATCGGATACGAAATATTGATCCAAGTCTAAGATTACATGCCTACATTGTTTCCGTAACTGATGCATCTGAAATTGATAACGGTATCCGTTCCGCGAGAGAATGGAATCGGGATGGTGTGTATTTCTTCAACCATACAGATTACTTGAGAGATATCATTAAACACGCTCTCTCTTCATAAATTTGAGGCTATAAAGCCTTACATGAAGGGTGGGATACTGACACTGCTCAGAACGATGCGCAAAGATGAACATCGGGCCTGTAGATCGGGCGCGCCCGGAACTCAGCAGCAGCTCGGCGGTGGGCGGGTCGATCTCGCTGCTGTGCTCGATGATGGTCAAACCCCCTGCCTTGGCTGCCTTCCGCGCCGGGGCGCCGCCCTTCAAGAAGCTTTGGGCGCCGAGTTCAGCGAGTACTGCGCCGCGTCGAGGGCCTGGAAGCTGAAGGCCTGACAGCGGAGCGTCAGCGACTGGGAACGTGACCGTTGCCCCCAGAGCCGTCTGACTCCCTTTCGACTCCGGAGGGGAGGCCGTCCGCCCCGCTGCCGAGTATGTCCCTGGATTTTTTGTCACCCCCCTGCACAGGCCTTACCCAGGCCGCACCGATATCGGATACTGACAGGGCTGCCAACACCTCCGGATCCGGCGGCGCCGCAGACCGAGGCGGGAGTCACTTTCAGAAGGCGGCCCGGCAGGGGTATGACCGGGCGCGACCGGAACTCAGACGGCGGCGGGCGGGGCGGGGGTCGACAGCTCGAGTGCGCATCCGTCAACCGGAAGGACAGGTCAATGAAACACAACACAAGCATCGCCGTCTTGGCCGCCGGCCTGCTGACCACAGCGGGAGTGGGAGCCGCAGGAGGGTGGTTCACCGACGTCTCCGACGACCACCGGCGCGTTGCCGCCATCCGATACGCCCGAGCGGAAGGGCTGTTCCAGGGGTTCCCCGACGGACGGTTCGCTCCAGACGAAGAGCTGTCAGAAGGGCAGTTCATCGAAGTGGCGGAACGCCTGTACGACCGGTACGACGTTTGGACGCGGGCGGAGTGGGCGCAGGTTCTATACGCAGGCGTCCCCGGACTGACCGCCGACTCCGGCGGCCGGCCGCCGGCGGGAACAGACCAGGAAACCGCATCGGAGAGGGCGCCGGCGGTGGACGCGGCTTTGTGCGGCTGGCCCCTCGGCGCGGCCGAACCAATGCTCCCCCTGCCCAGCAGCGGTGAGTTTCAGTTCCGTTTTCCTATCACCCCCTGCGCGCCGCCGGTGACCTACCGGATAGAGTTCATCGGTCAGACACTCGAGCTCGCCTACCCATCCGACCACTCCGAACAGGTCTACACCCCGGCGCTGACCTGGGCGTTGTATAGCCATGTGGTCTCCAAGCCGTTGAAAGTAACCGAGCTGCGGCCCGGCGGTCCGGTAGAAGGGAAGGTGCTGGGAAGGGTGGAACTGCCGGGGCGGGTAGTGAGGGAGCGCACCCCCAGCACCCCGGCCGCCGCCATCTCCAACGGCTGATGTACTTCCCCTGGACGTTGTAGACAGTTGGACGGCAGAGGGGCAGCATCGGCGCGGATTTCGGCTTAGAAGACCAGCGGATAGGGCTGACCAGGTTGTTTGGATGCGTTGGCCTCACGGCGAAACCCTTGGCAGAAAACCCGCCGACCAGCAAACTCTATATCCCCCTCTGCCTATCAGCTCGTCTCTCGAATTGAAACCAAGCCCGCGCAACACATTCGTTTTTCGCGTTCTCCGCCCCCCGCCCCGGCTTCGCCGGGCCCCGCCCCCGCCGCCTCCGAACCACCGTTTTCAGACCCAGAGGGCGTGTTGGGGGCCCTCTGCGCCCGATCCGTCTCAGCACAGCCAGGTCGGCCGCCTTGCCCTTGGAGCCTCGGCTCTGGGCGGGGCGGCCTCTGTATGACCGCAGCATCCGGATCGGCTGCGGTTTATGTACCGCCCCAAGGTATCAGGGGGGTGTGACAGGTTTCGGCGGCCGGATGGAAGATCGGCCTCCGCCAGCCCTGGTTAGGGGACGAGCGGATATGGACCGACCAGGTTGTTCGGGTGCGTGTCCTGGCGGTGAAACCCCGGCGGGCAACCGCCGTCTGCCGACAACTTCTATCCTCCTCCGCCTATCCGCTCGCCGTCCTACCCCTCTCCCTGGTCTTTTACCAGCCGGCCTGCTTTCCACACCGCCGTTATCTGGTTGGGGCCGCCCAGCACTCTTATGTCGGCCAGCGGGTCGGAGGCCGCCGTTATCACATCGGCGTCGTAGCCCTCGGCCAGCAGGCCGGAGCGGGGGGCGCGGCCTCCCAGGGTGAGGGGGCCGTTGGCGGTGGCGGCTTCTATCGCCTGCAGGGGGGTCATGCCCGCCTCGACCAAGGCGGCCAGCTCCAGCCCGTTGGTTCCCCACAGATCGCCGCTGACCATGATGTCGGCGCCGGCGGCGATGGGAATGCCGGACGACACCGCCAGCTCCATGGCGGCTTTGTGGGTGCGGGCCACCTTGTCCTGCGCTTCCCAGGCCCAGTCGGGGATGCGGCCCCGGAGGGAAGCCAGATACTCGACCGCGAAGCGGGTGGGCACCACCATGACCCCCTTCTCCAGCAGCAGCTCGGCGGTGGGCGGGTCGAGTTCGCTGCAGTGCTCGACGGTGGTCACCCCCGCCTTGGCCGCCGCCGCCGTTCCCGCCAGCCCGTGGCAGTGGGCGGCCACCGCCAGCTCGGCCATGGAAGCCTCCTCCACCACGGCCCGCAGCTCCTCGTCGTTGAACTGCCGGTGGCCGGGGTGGTCGAAGCGGCTCATCGTGCCGCCGGTGGCGTTGACCTTGATCACCTTGGCCCCCGCCCTGATCTGGCGGCGCACCGCCTTCACACATTCATCCACTCCGTCGCACACCGCCACCCAGCCGGTTCCCGAAGCGGCTAGGTCGTCCCGCCAGGATTCGGGCATCCAGTGGATGTCGCTGTGCCCTCCGGTCGGACCCAGGGCCGCCCCCGCCCCGTAGATGTTCGGGCCGTCCAGGGTTCCCTCTTCCACCAGCCGGCCCAGATACACGCCGAGGCCCCCCAGCTCGCGGGTGCTGGTGAAGCCGGCCATCAGCAGGTCGCGGGCGTCGCGGGCCGCCCTCACCGCCCGCATCGGCAGGGGGGATGTGGCCAGCCCGGTCAGGTCGGGGGTCTCGATGCCGAAGAAATGCGAATGGCAGTCCCACATGCCGGGCATCACCGCCGGCGCCCGGCGGGTCTCGGCTTCCGGGGTGTCCGGCGCCCCCGCCCGCGGGCCGGCGTAGGCGATCACCCCGCCGTCCATCACTACGCATCCGTCGGCCACCGGCGCCCCGCGCCCTGGAATCAGGAGATCGGCCTCTATGCGTATCATCCGCCCGGCATCTTATCGACCGGCGCCGACTCGAGCGCCCTCTCGAGTCGCGCTGAGCGGCCCGGCGGGCGCCCCCCCCGTTCAGATTCTCAGAACAGTTCCAGGTACTCGTTGGTCTCCCAGGCGCTTATCTCGTCGGTCTTCTGCGAATCCGGGTCGGGGTTCTCCTCGTCGGCGTAACGGCCCAGCTCGTAGCGGCGCACCGCCAGCAGCGCATCCTTGAACTCTTGGCCGAAGAAGCGGGCAGAGGCCTCGCTGGCCTCGAAGTGGTCCAGCGCCTCCCCGAGGGCGGCGGGCAGCTTCTCGAGCGACTCGTCTTCCTCGGCGGGCACTCCGGGCCGGGAAGGCGGCGGGGGGGTGAGGCCCCGCTCGATTCCGTCCAGGCCGGCGGCCAGGATGGCGGCGTTGGCCAGGTAGGGGTTCATGAGGGCGCTGGGGGAGCGGGTCTCCACCCGGGTCGAGGACGGGCCGGGGGCCTTGATCCTGAGCAGAGCCGAGCGGTCCTCCAAACCCCAGGAGATGTTGGTGGGGCTGAAGGTGTGCACCCGCCGCCGCCGCCGGCAGTTGACGGTGGGGCAGAGCAGGGCGTCGATGGCGTTGGCGTGCTCGAGCACCCCGGCCACGAACCCGAGACCCGTCTCGCTGAGCTTCTGGTCATGGGAGGGGTCGCCCATCACGTTCTGCCCGGTTTCCTTGTCCACCAGCGACATGTGGATGTGGCATCCGTTCCCGGAAAGTCCGGCGAAGGGCTTGGTCATGAAGGAAGCCGTGTAGCCGTCCTGGAAGGCGATCTGCTTGACGCCGTTCTTGAAGGTGAAGGCCTTGTCGGGGCCGGCCAGCCCCCGGCCGGGGGTGAAGTTGATTTCCCACTGCGACCCGGCGTACTCGCAGTTGGCGGTGATGATGTCCACCCCGGCGCCGGGCATCAGGTCCACGATCCGGTTGATGGTGGGCACCCACTCGTTGCGGACCGCGTTGAAGATGTGGTGTCCCTCGAACAGCCGCTCGTTCGTCTCGCCGTCGAGGAGGTAGAACTCGAACTCGCAGCCCATGACCGGCTCGTACCCCATGCCGGCGGCCTTTTCCAGCACCCGCCGGTACACCGTCCTGGGGGTGGCTTCGGGCGCGGACCCGTCGTACCACCGGGCGTCGCAGATGAATCGGGCGGTGCCGGGCGCCCAGGGCACCACGGCGGCGGTGGAGGGGTCCGGGAACAGCAGCTGGTCGCCATAGCCGATCTCCTCGTTGTAGAGGCTGCCGGGCACCACATCGGAGCGGGTGTCGAGCACGGCGGCGCCCCCGTACATGTTGAGGCCGTCGCGGGCGAAGCCGGGGGCGGCGGCGAGCGGCACGATCTTGGTGCGGGACGTTCCGTGCAGGTCGGGCAGCTCGAAACGCACCCGCTTGATTCCCTGCGCCTCCCAAACGGCGAATATCTGATCGAATTCGGACACGTCGAACCTCCTCCGGTCTTGCCCTGCGGCTGATTATAAGAGGGCGCCGGGCGGGCCGGCGGGCGGGCGCAGGGGTATAGTTCCCCGATGGACGCACAGCGCCCCGCCCCCTCGGCGGTCTTTTACCGCAGCCCCGGCGACGAGTACCCGATGATGGTGCGCGCCTCCGGATTTCACCTGTGGGACTCCTCCGGCAGGAAGTACCTCGACCTGTCCAGCGGCATATCCGCCACGGCCGGAATCGGACAGGGCCGGCCCGAGATCGCCGAGGCGGTGGCCGCCCAGATCCGGAAGCTGTCCTTCGTCCACAATTCCAAGGTCACCAACGACCGCCAAGAGGAGCTGGCCGCCCGGCTGGCCGCCCTGGCGCCGGACGGGCTGGGCAAGGTCATGTTCACTTCCGGAGGTTCGGAGGCCAACGAGCTCTCCATACGGATCGCCCGCCAGTACCACCTGGCCAGGGGGGAATGGGAACGCACCAAGGTGGTGTCGTTGGCGCCCAGCTACCACGGCGCCACGGTGGGGGCCCTGTCGATGACCGGACGCTGGGACGTGAACCGCTCCTACACCCCCAACCTGATGCACACCGTCAAGGTGACCGCTCCGATCGACTTCCGGGGGCCGTTCGCCGGCCTGGAGGGGGAGGCCCTGGCGGAGCGGGCGGCCGGCGCGGTGGAGGACGCGGTCGAGGCGGCCGGGCCCCACACGGTGGCGGCGTTCATGGCCGAGCCGGTCTCGGCGGCGGCGGGCATGCCGGTGCCGCCCGCCTCCTACTGGGAACGCATCCGGGCGGCCTGCGACCGGAGCGGCGCCCTGTTCATCACCGACGAGATCGTCACCGGGGCGGGGCGCACCGGCGAGTTCCTGGCCATGGACCACTTCGGGGCGGCGCCCGACATCTGCAACCTGGCCAAAGGCCTCGGCGGCGGGTACGCCCCGCTGGGCGCCACCTTGGTCTCCGACGGCATCGTGGACGCCGTCGCCGTCCAGAGCCGCAACATGGCGGAGGTGCACACCTTCAGCGGCGCCCCCGTCTCCTGCGCGGCGGGGCTGGCGGTGCTCGACGTGATCGAGGGGGAGGGCCTGGTGGAGCAGGCCGCCAAGCGGGGCGACTTCCTGCGCCGCCTGCTGGAGGAGGAACTGGGCGGTCTGGAGGCGGTGGGGGAGATCCGGGGGATAGGCCTCATGCAGGCGGTCGAGTACGTGCGCCCGGGGGGGGCCGGGGAGAAGCTCCCCGCCGAGGCGGAGGCGTCCGCCTCCCTGTCGAAGGCTCTCTTCGAGCGGGGGGTGATGCTCAACACGATCGGCAACTCGAGCGCCCTGGTCGGGGACTGCACGGTGTTCTACCCCGCCCTGACCATCGGGGAGGCGGAGCTGGAACAGGGGGCGGCGGCGCTGCGGGAAGAGGTGGAGCGGCTGACCCCCCGCTGGGCGCAGATACCCTGACCCTCGCCGCGCAACGCGGCGCGGCGGCGGTCGGACACGCGTGATGAACGAAAGGAACCGAAAGGAGCATCATGATCGGAGGCGAGCTCACCTACAGCAGGATCGCAGCGGCGAAGGAGCGGATGGCGCCCCCGGTGCGGGTCACCGGGATGTTGCCGCTGGCGCCCTCGGCCGATGAGGTCGGGCGGGAACGGTTGTTCCTGAAGTGCGAGCACCTCCAGACCACCGGCTCCTACAAGGCCCGCTCCGCCTTCAACATCCTTCGCTCCTTCGACGAAGAGCGCCGCCGGCGGGGGATCGTGCTGTCGTCTTCGGGCAACTTCGCCCAGGCCTTCGCCTTCGCCGGGAGGGTGCTGGACTCGCCGGTGGCCATCGTCATGCCCGGCTACACCGCCGAGGTGAAGGTCGAAGGCACCCGCCGGTACGGGGCCGAGGTGGTGCTCTGCGAGACCTTCGCCGACCGCGATCCGACCGTGGAGCGGGTGGGGGAGGAGCGGGGCATGGTGGTGCTCCACACCTTCGAGGACCCGGAGGCGGCGGTCGGCCACGGCACCATCGGGCTGGAGATAGTCGAGCAGATGCCGGAGGCGGAGGCGGTACTCATCCCGGTTTCCAGCGGGGGCTTGGCCGCCGGCATTGCCATGGCGGTGAAGGAGGCCCGCCCCGATATAACCGTGCTGGGCGTCCAGCCGGAGCAGGGCTGCGCCGCCTACCGGTCCTGGCAGGCGGGGGAGGTGCAGACGATCGACGACTGGAACTCCATGGCCGACGCCCTCTCCGCCCGCCGCCCGGGCGAGCTTCCCTTCCGGTATCTGCAGCGCTACCTGGACGACATCGTGCTGGTCTCCGAGGAGGACATCGCCGAGGCGGTGAGGACGATCCTGTTCCGCACCAAGACCCTGGCCGAGCCGGGCGGGGCGGTGGCCGCCGCCGCCTACCTGTCTGCCAAGACGGACCCCGGCCTGGTGACGGTGGCAGTCACCTCGGGCGGAAACATCCAGCCGGCGGTGCTGGATCAGATACTGGCCGGGGGCGGCGGATGACCCCGGCCCGCCCGGGCGTCCGGAGCGGCGGGGCGGCCGACGCCGGGCGGGGGCGGGGAAAGTAAATATGAGCAGCCCGCGCCCCCGGATCGGGATAGTCGGCCACGGGCTGATCGGATCCCACGTGTACGAGCAGATCACCTCCCGCCCGGAGCTGGGGCTGGAGGCCGCCTTCGTCCACGACCTGCTGCCCGAGCGGGTGGCCGGCCTGCCCCCGGAGGTGGTGCTCGACGACTTGGATGGGTTCGCCGAGCGGTCGCCGGACATGGTGTGCGAGTTCGCCCACCCTTCGGTCACCGCCGCCCGCGGGGCCATGTTTCTTCGGAGCGCCGACTACCTGCCCTTGTCGGTCACCGCCTTCGCCGACGCCGAGGTGGAGCGCACCCTGCTGGAAACGGCCCGGGAGCACGGCAGGCGCCTGTACGTGCCCCACGGGGCGGCGGCGGGCCTCGAAGCGATCGGGGAAGGCCGCGATCAGTGGGAGGAGGTGAAGATGGTGATGCGAAAGAGCCCCGCCAACATCGACTTCAGCGCCCACCCGGAGCTGTCCGCCGAGGACATCCGGTCCGAAACGGTGCTCTACGACGGTCCCACCCGGGGGATATGCAGCCTGTTTCCCCGCAACGTCAACGCCCACGCCGCCCTGGCGCTGGGAGGGATCGGCTTCGACCGCACCCGGTCGGTGTTCATCGCCGCCGACCGGGGCGGTGTATCCGACATCGAGATCACCGCCCGCAGTCCGGCCGCCGAGATCACCATCAGGCGGGTAAGCCCGATGAAGGGGGTGAGCGGGGTCTTCACCCTGCTGTCGGTGCTCTCCAGCGTGGTGAAGGCCAAGGGTTCGCCCGCCGGACTGCACCTGGTCTGAGCAGAACGGCTTTGTTGTCCGATGTGGGCAGATCACCGCGCGGTAGAGGAAGGTACAGTCCGGCCGCCGGGGATGCGGCGGCCCGTTTCGCGAAGAGGCCCGGTCCGTGCGGGAACTTGGTGTCCGCTCAGCCATGCTGCTATAGTAAATACACTAAGTCTAAATAATCGGTTAAGGGCAGGAAATGGAAGCTACGATAACCTGGCTATTTGTCCTCTGGTTCAGCCTTCTGCCAGGGGCTTTATTCATATGGTCTTACGGGATGATAGCAGGGAGGTGGACAACGAGGAAGGAAGGCGGCCGCTATCTCTTGATGTCTATTGGGTATTCAGCTATCTTTCATTTTCTGTTCGCTCCTTTTACTTATAATCTTGGTCCACATATTGGGATAAGATTAGTCAAGGTGAAAGAGTAAGTCTGTGGTTATGGGCGGCCTTGATGCCATATTTGATTTTACCTGTTGGGGTGGGCCTTTTATCTGGAAAGGCTACACTAATCGCAGGGAGAAACTCTAACAGGTGGTATAGTTGGACTAGATTTCTTGCTGGCCGCACTCAGAATCCTCAGGCATGGGATTTCCTTTTTGGTCGAGATGCTTTAACAGGATGGGTTCGTTTGATAACCAAGGAAGACATATTTATAGGTGGATATTATGGTCCTGGATCATATGTTGCCGGATATCCTGAACAACAAGATATATATTTGAGCAATCTTGCGGAGGTTCGCTCTGACACCGGCGATCTTGTTGTAGACCATGATAACAAACCAAAATTGCTGAACTCCGGTTTGCTTTTCGATGGGATGAGGTAGTATATCTTGAATTCAAAGAAAGTGAAGATAGGAAGCTCTGAACTGAGCAGAGAGGAGAATCTGAAATGATCAGACGTTCAGGCCGGTCGGCAGCCCGAAGGAAGCGGACCGTTCGGACATCCAGAACTCAAAATCGCGGGTACATGGCCGGCGATCTCCCGCCCGAAAAGGCCGGGCCGCCTCCGGAGGGCCCGATGGCGGGTTTTCATGGCCCGGGGCCGGACAGCGGCGCCGCTAAGACGGAATCCCCCGATGGTTCGGCCAACCCTTCAGCCTGACACCACAGTTTTTGTTGGGTTGTGGGGGTTGTTGGCTGGTTGGTTGGATGCTCCCTGGAAGGGGTTCTAGATGAATAGTTCCAAGGGATTGAGGGTTGTGCACATCCCTGTTCGAGCCGCATACGCAGGCTCTTCCCCGACAAGCCCCGGCCCGCGTAGGCCAAGCCGCTCGGTTTGTCACCTTCGTCCCCCAGCAAGATGAGCCTGTCGAACAATGCAAACCATCATCAACCGAGGTTCTTGTCAGGGTAACCTTGGAGCTACCCATCTAGGGCGGGTTGAGCCGGTTGAGGGACCGGCTTCGGCGGTCATGCGTCCATCCACACGGGAGAAAACTACCCCCGAGCCGGTCGCTGATCCCCGAAGGGGTGCGCTCACAGCGCTCCAAGATGAAAAGGAGGATTGAGCCGCTGAGGGACGGGGTCCGTAAGAAGCTGACCGAGGTTGCAACCCCCGCCCGGCTTGGTCAGTTGGTCCAGCGGTTCCGGTTGGAGGCCGGTGTTCACCCTCTCAAATCATCCCAATCCTTCCTATCCCTCCGCTTCTTGGCGGCCGCCGGCGGGGTGGTGGCCCTCCGGCGGTCAACGCCCAGCTACCACAAGGAGTACCACGCCGGGCCTTGTGGGGTTACCCGTTATATCCCAGATATGCATTGCATGCGGGTCGTCCCCGATGTTGATTCTCCGGCACAACAAACCTTGTACCGGAGCGCCCGGCCTGAGATTGGAAGCAACGTTTTCGAGATGGTCAGGTGTTATGTGTTCTTCACCCCGTACGCAATCGTTGCCGTAATGCTGGTCGGAAGCCATCCGGCGGCCCATCTGACGGAAAGACGCCGTCGACTTGGTTCCCCGGTAGACAGCTTCAACCGCGACCAAAAGAAGCTGCCCTGTGTGATCCCAGTGGCCACCTCTGCCAGAGAAGGATGCGTAGCCTTGATCGTATCCTCGCGCAGCTAGCTCCGATTCTTCATGGTGTTCTGGTTTGGGGGTGTAGAGCCGGTTTGCGGGGATGGATGGGGGTGGTTGGGCCGGTTGAGGGGTAGTTGGGTGATTTGGGGAAGGACGGGGGGTTGTTTTGCGGTTGTGAGGGCCGGTTTGGAGGGGTTGGAGGCCGTTGTGGGGCTGGTTGGGTGGTTTGGGGCGTGTTTGGCCAGGGCCGGGGAAGTTCGGACCCGCTCGGGGGAGGGGCTGGTTAGAGCTGGAGGATGAGGCGGCGGGCGGAGGCGATGAGGGAGGCGGCGGGCCGGCGTCGGGGTATTCGCAGGAGGAGCCGCCGGGCGCGGCGGGTGATCCGGGCGGGGGCGGCGCCGGTAGGCCCAGCGCATGGTTTTGGGCCTGGCCCGCCGCAGGCCGGCGCCTCCGAGGCAGATGGTCTGGAACCAGAGTACCAGGGTGTCGGCGAGGACGACGGTGAGCAGCCAGGCTTGGTTGCCTCTGAACGGTTGGAACGGGAACCGCTGGCCGCCGGAGTCTTTGATGCGGGCGATGTGGTTCTCGATGCGGGCGCGGCGGCGGATGTCGAGGTCGGCTTCCGGCGGAGAGAAAGACGGTGGTCTGTCCAGTGGCCCCGGTAGCGGTATTCGTCCGGGGCCGCCGGGGAAACGGAGGCCGCCGCTCCGATGCCTCCCGGCGGCGATGGATTTGGGCCTCCCGGCCGTTTCCTCGTTTGAAACCCGGGTGCGGAGAGACCCCGATTTTTCATGTCCGCGCGGGGCGGGCCGCCGTCCGCGCCGGTTCGTCGTGCTGCCCCGGGTCAGAAAGGATGCGGGCGCGTATTTCGTCTGCCCGCCCCGCTCTGGTGAATGATCGGGGATACTGGTTCATCGAGGAGCTCCGGGGGGGTGTTCGGGGGTCGAGCAGAGACCAGCATATGCCGTCGAGGAGGTCGTGTTCGGTGATCGTGATCTGGTCGAGGCCGAGGATGCGCAGGCAGGTTTCGGCTACTACGGCGCCGCCCAGGATCACGGGGGCGCGCGCCGGGTCGAGGGAGGGGAGGGCTTTCTTTTCTTCCAGGGTCAGGGCGGCCAGGCGTTCCACCAGGGCCGCCAGGGCGGCGGGGGTGAGGACGGCGCCCTCCACCCGTCCGGGGTCGTATTCTTTCAGCTGCAGGTGGAGGGCGGCCAGGCTGGTCCAGGTTCCGGCGGCGCCGACCGCCTTGCTCCGGCGGGGCGCCCCGGGGGTTGCGAGCAGCCGGGCGGCTTCCCGGCGGGCGGCGGCCAGATCGCTGTCCGAGGCGGGGTGGCGGGGGAGCCGCCGCTCCGAAAGCCGCACCGAGCCGATGTCCACGGACACGCCTCCGCCTTCGGAGACGATCTCGGTGCTGCCTCCGCCGATGTCGATCACCACCGCTTCGCCGGGGTCGGCCAACCGGCCCGCCGCGCCCCTGAACACCAGCGCCGCTTCCTCTTCTCCGCCGATCATCTCGGGGCGGAACCCGAGGGCGGCGGCCGCGGCGTCCAAGAACTCCTCCCCGTCGGCGGCGTCCCGGGCGGCGGAAGTAGCGGCGGCGCGCCTCGCTTCCGCGCCCGCCCCCTCGATCAGGCGTCCGTAGGACTCCAGCACTAGGACGGTCCGCTCGACGGCGGCGGCCGACAGGCGGCCCGTCCGGTCCACTCCCCGGCCCAGGGCGGTTACCTGCGCCCTCCGTTCGACCTCGGCGAGGGCGCCGCCGGCTAGTCCGGCGATCAGCAGCCGGGTGGAGTTGGTGCCGATGTCCACCGCCGCCGCCAGTTTCATGGCAGTCCGCCGAAGAGGCCGGGGAGGCGCGGCTTCAGGATCGGAAGGGCCGCTCGGACGGGCCCCGGCGGACGCAGGCGGCCCACACCGTCTCGTAGTGGTCGACGTCGTAGGAGTCGATGTGGGGAAGCACCATCGTCTCCCAGGCGGACCGGAGCGGGTCGCGGCGGTCGGCGAACATGATCAGGCCGGCGGGGAGGCGGTCCAGCACCGTGCGCAGGCTCATCGGCGTTTCCACCCGGCTGCCCGGCTCGGTGGAGAGGAACGACCGGTTCATCTCGGTGGCCAGCCGGCTGATGTGGGCGGCGTAGGACTCCCTCATGGAGGGGTAGCGGCGGTCGAGCATCGCCCTGATCTCCGGGTCGGTGGGGAAGTCCTTCTCCCAGATGACCCACCGGTCGGCGAAGGCCTTGTTGAGGGTCTGGGTGCCGGCGTAGTCGCGCAGGTCGGTGGGGTTCATCGTTCCGAACAGGCGCACGTCGCCCCGCAGGGGCACCGACTCCCCGGTGGGCAGGTCGAGGGTCGAGTACCGGTCGAGCAGGCCGTGCAGGGCGAAGAGGGTCTCGGCGCCCGCCGCGTTCAGCTCGGAGAGGTTGACCAGGGCCGGCCCCCGCAGGGCCCTGGTGATGTCGCCGTCCTCCCAGCGGCTCTCGGTGCCGCCCTTTCCGTCTCCGTACAGCTTCACCGAGCCGATCAGGGTGATGTCGCGCACCTCGCCGGTGAGGGGAATCCGGTAGTAGGGGAGGCGGAGCAGGGAGGCGAACTGCTCGATGTCGTGGTCCTTGCCGGTGCCCATGTGCCCCCGCACCGCCAGATGCAGGGGCGCGGCGCCCTCGGGCTGCTCCCGGCGGATCTTCTCCACCTGGGCGAACCGGTACAGCATGCCCACATCTACGTAATAGGGGTCGGGGGTCGGCACCTTGGCGGCCCGCTGCCCCCGGTCGGCCACACCGGCGGCGGGCATGGTGAAGGTCTCCAGAGTGATCGGTTTCCCCTCCCCGGACGGATCGGTGAAGGCAACGGCCGCCGGACGGTCAGGCACTGCGCCGCTCCAGATGTTCGGCCGCCCGGCCCGGGCGCGCCGGGTGAGGCGGGCGGGCGCTCCGGCCCTTCGTCTGCCGCCCGGCCCGGCCCCACCACGTGTCCAGCCCGTACATGGCCAGGCCGCGGCGGAGGGCCATCCCCACCCCCGCCACCATCGACCGGGCCAGCTCGTCGGGCCGGGCAACCACCTGATGGCGGCGGTAGGCCGATACCACCGTGTCGTCCCCCACCCCGATCCCCAGCACCGTGACGCCCCGCCCGTCTACTTCCTCCACCGACCTGACCAGGGCTTCCATCGACCCCCGGGTCATTCCGTCGGCCAACACCACCATCACCCGCACCTGGGCGCCGTGGGCGGCCATGCGCTCGGCGGCATAGATCAGGTTGAACTCGTCCACGTTGGCGGCCTTCTCGAACATCGACACCGGCGGGGCTTCACGGGGGGCGCGGCGCGCTTCCCGCCCGGCGACGGCGGCCTCGGCGGCGGCCCAGAACAAACCGGCCAGGATGTCGTCGGAGCGGCGCCACGGTTCCCCGAAACCCGACAGCAGATAGTGGTTGACGGTGGAGGTGAGCCGGTCGGCCGCCTCCCCCCGCGCCCTCCGCAGCTCGCTGACGGCGGCGGCGCGGCGTCGGGTGTAGGTCCATTCGGTGTCGCCCGCCCGGGCGGCGAACCCCCGGTTGAAGAGCGCCAGCTCGAAGTCCACCCGCAGCTCGCTGCACAGGGCGGCCAAGGTCCATGCCCCCAACATGGCCGCCGCCAGGCCCCACGGGCGGCGGTCGCCGGGGGCGGCCAGCCGGCGGGGCTGCAGCATCGAGGCCGACCCGTCCACCAAGACGCTGACCGCATAGGAGCGGCGGGTGGAGATGGAACGGCGCTCGTACATCCGCTCGTAGAGGCCCGCCCCCAGCAGGAGGGCGGCGTGGGGGGAGAAGTCCCCGGCGTCGAAGCCGGACTGCAGGCCCCTCCGCTGGTTGGCGGCGAACAGGGGGTAGAGCTCGCCGGAGACGAGCCGCTGGTCGACCTTCCACTCGGCGGCGGTCTTCAGCAGGGCGGCCCGGCCCGGCGGGGCGAACCGCCGGAAGGCTTCGGGGGCCCGGCCCACCGCCAGCTTGCCGCTCTGGCCGGTGGGCAGGTAGACGACCGGGGCCTGGCTGATCCGCAGCAGCTGGTCGGCGCCTTCGCTCGCGGCCTCGCCCCCGCCCGGGCCGCCGGCCTGCCCCGACGCCTGCTGCAGGCTGCGGCGGACCTCGCGGTAGCGCTCGGCGTCGGAGACGATGGGGGAGAAGAGCCGCACCCGGTCCAGACCCGCCTCCACGGCTTCCTTCTCGGCTTCCTCCCTGGCTTGGCGGTCGCCGTGCTCGGCTTCCCTTCCCTCCGACATCAGTCCGTGGAATCGAGCCACTGCCAGCAGCTTCACCGCCAACCCGGCGGTCTCCCAGGGTCCGTCGGCGGCGGCCGCCTCCTCGAGGATGCCCGCCGCGTCGCGCCAGGCGGCGGCGGCGCGGGCGTCCGGCGGGCGGACGGCGTTCGGTTCCAGATAGCCGCCCACCGCCATGAAGCACATGACCGCGAACCGGGCGAGGGGGCCGCTCCGGCGGAGGGCGCCGGGGAGGGCGGCTTTGTACAGGTCCTCGAGCACCGAGCGGGCGCCCGGATAGGCGGCTAGGCCCCGGCGCTCCTGGCGGGCGTCCTCGAGGGCGAAGAACAGCGCCTCGGCGGGGGGGCCTCCGGCCGCCGCCAGGGCCTCTAGAAGAGTCGTCTCCCCTTCCTCTTCTCCACGGCCCTCGTTCGGGCCGTTTGGGAGGGGGTCTTCTTCGTCCAAGGCCGGGTCGGACAGCCAGGCGCGGGGGAAGGGGCGGGGCTGGTCGAAATCGGAAGAGACCAGATGCACCACTTCATGCAGGGCGGAAGCCAGGGCGGTTTCTTCGGGCGTCACCGGGGCCCGGCGTCCGTAGGCGGCCTGGAAGAGGCCGGGGTCGATCACCACCTCGCTGCGGGAGGCGCGGCTGGAGGAGCCCAGCACCACCCGCAGCTCCTCGCGCCCCGACAGGGTGCGCGCCACCCTGGTCACGGCCCCGGCCACCCGCTGATAGCGGGCCACCACCGACTCGATCGCCCGTTCTTCAGGGGCCAAGATCTCGGCGAGGACGGACTGGTCCTGTCTTGCCACGACCTTCCATCCTAACTCTGCGCCGGCCCCGGCTCCCGGGGAGGAGTGCGCGGCGCCGGTCAGGCGGCGGCGATGACCGCCAGCAAGATCAGAGACCCCAAGCCGTACACCGTCAGCGCCCGCAGGTATCTGGCGTTTGGGCCTTGGGGGAGGCGCTGCCAGAGGGCCATGACCGCCATCCCCGCCGCCAGGCCGCCGAGGTGGGCTTCCCAGGCGATGTTGGGGGCGATGAGGGGCAGGGCCAGGTTGACGGCCAGCAGTATGAGCAGCCGGCGCAGGTGGGCGGCGCCCTGGGGGGTGTTCCGCAGGGGGAGGACGCCGACCAGCACCGCCCCGAACAGGCCGAAGATGGCGCCGGACGCCCCCACCGCCCCCCCTTCGGACAGGAACTGGAAGAGGGCGCCTCCGGCGGCGGCCGAAGTCAGATACAGGCCCGTGAAGGAGACCGCTCCGATTTGCCGTTCCAGGCCGGGCCCGAACAGGTAGAGGGCGTACATGTTGAACAGGATGTGGAAAAACGAGCGGGAGTGCAGGAAGGCGGCGGTGATGATCCGCCACCACTCTCCCTGTTCGACCGCCGCGGTGTAGTGGGCGTAGTCGATGTTGAATAGGGCGTTCTGACGCTGGAACAGGTAGACGACTGCCGAAAGCGCGATGATGGCGATGACGGCGGGGGTGGCCCGGCGGGAGAGGGGGCGGGCGGTGACCGACTGGGCGGCGCCCCCGCCCCGGCTGCATTCCGGGCAGCGCTGACCCACGGGGGAGTCGTGCGAGCAGAAGGGGCAGATGGCCCGGTCGCACCGAGAGCACCGCAGCGAGGTGGCCCGGTCGGGATGCCGATAGCACCGAGTCTGGCCGTAGGCGGCTTCGCCTTGGCCTTCTGAATCCATCGCCGCCATTCTAGGATGGATCGAGTCTGGCCGACCGTCGCGGACCGAGGGCAGGCCGCCAACCGCAGCTCGGTAAGCACCGTATTCTTCGTCCAGCCTGCGGCCGCGCCCGGCTGGTAACTATCGCCCGCTGCGAAGACGGATACCCCCGCCGTATTCGTCCCAGCAGGCGGCCGCGCCGTTGGTGCGCACTCCGCACGCATACTGCAGCCCGGCGGAAACCGAGGTGAAGACGCCGGCCGGCGCGGACAGGCCGGAGGAGCGCCCGCCCCAGCACACCAGCTCTCCGCTCTCGGCGGTTACCGCACACGAGAACCTTCCGGCGGCCGCGGCGGTGAAAACACCGTCCGGGGCTTCCGTCTGGCCGTCCTCGTTGGCACCCCAGCAGGAAACCGAGCCGTCGGACCGCAGGCCGCAGGAATGCCACTCCCCGGCGGACACCGCCGTGAATCGGCCCGGGGGCGCATCCGACTGCCCCTGTCTGTTGTACCCCCAGCAGACGGCGGCGCCCCCTTCTCTGACCCCGCAGGTGTGCCCCAGGCCGGCGGATACGGCGGTGAAGCGCCCGCCGGGGGCGTCCGACTGCCCCAAGGCGTTGCTGCCCCAGCAGACGGCGCTGCCGCCGGGGCGGAGGCCGCACGCATGAGCCCATCCGGCCGTTACGGCGGTGAATGTTCCTCCCGGGGCCTCCGACTCGCCGGCCCGGTTGTCGCCCCAGCAGACCGCTCCGCCGCCGGGGCGCAGCCCGCAGGTGTGGCTCCATCCGGCTGCCAGGTGCGTGAACTCGCCTTCGGGCGCGTTCGTTTGGCCGAACTCGTTGCCCCCGAAACAGACGGCGGCTCCATGGATGTCCAACCAGCAGGAATGTCCGCCCCCGACCGCCGTTTCTCTGTAGGGGACCGGTATGTCCAGCAGGCCGTAGTCGCCGCTGCCCCAGCAGGTCACCTCCCCGCCGGGGCGGACCCCGCACGAATAGCCCGATCCTGCTGTTACATCCTCGAACACACCGGCCGGGGCGTTCAACTGTCCGTATTGGCCGTTGCCCCAGCAGACCGCCGTGCCGCGGAGGCGGATACCGCACGTATGGCCGACGCCCGCCGACATCGAAATGATCTCACCGGTAATGAGCGGCTCCAGCAGTCCGGATTCGTCCAAGCCCCAGCAGATCGTTACGCCGCCGGGGCGTTGACCGCAAGTGTGAGATCCGCCGGCTGCCAAGGCGGTGAACTTCCCCTCCGGCGCGCCCGATTGTCCGTACTGGCCGTCGCCCCAGCAGAGGGCGTTTCCGTCTGCGTCCAAGCCGCACGAATGATCTCCTCCGACCGTGAGGGAGGCGAGCTTTTCGTTCGGCGCCTCCAACTGGCCGAATTCGTTGTTTCCCCAGCAGAAGGCGGTTCCGTCGAAGCGCAGTCCGCACGTATGATCATTACCGGCGTGTACGGCGGTGAACCTTCCGTCCGGGGGGTCGGCCTGGCCGGATTCGTTGTTTCCCCAGCAGGTCACCTCCCCGCCGGGGCGGATCCCGCACGAATGACGGCGGCCTGCCGCAACCGAGGAGAAACCGCCCGCAGGCGAGCCCACCTGTCCATGCCTGTCGCCGCCCCAGCAGACCGCCCTGCTTTCGAGATCGAGGCCGCACGTGTGATACGGGCCTGACGACAGGGCGGCCAGTTTCACCGTCGGTTCGGAAGGGCGCGGCGGGGACGCCCCGCCCGGGACATCCAGCTGTCCATAGGTGTTGTCGGCCCAACATATCAGCGAGCCGTCCGTGTAGAGGCCGCAGACGTGGTATCCGCCCGCCGACAAGTTCGTGAATTCGCCGTCCGGCGTATTCCAGCCGTCGGGCGTATCCCAATAGCCGTTTTCGTTGTAGCCCCAGCAGACGGCTTTCCCGTCTGGACGCAGGCCGCAGGTGTGGAGATTGCCGGCGGTTATGTCGATGAATTCGCCTTCGGGGGGGTTGGTTTGTCCGTATGAGTTGTAGCCCCAGCAGACGACGGTGCGGTCGGTGCGGATTCCGCAGGTGTGGTATGCGCCGGCCGCGGCCGCGGTCAACTCGTCTGTTGCCGCATCCAACTCGCCGTTTTCGTTGTTTCCCCAGCAGACGGCTTTCCCGTTTGGACGCAGGCCGCAGGTGTGGAGATTGCCGGCGGTTATGCCGGTGAATTCGCCTTCGGGGGGGTTGGTTTGTCCGTTTTCGTTGTTTCCCCAGCAGACGGCGGTGCGGTCGGTGCGGATGCCGCAATTGTGTCCCCAGCCGGCGGTTATGTCGGTGAATTCGCCTTCGGGGGGGTTGGTTTGTCCGTCGGCGCCGTAGCCCCAGCAGAAGACGGTGCGGTCGGTGCGAATTCCGCAGGTATGCCCGGCGCCGGCCGCCGCCGCCCTGAATGTTCCCGCCGGCGGTTTCGACTGATCGTTGTCGTTGCTTCCCCAGCAGACGATTCTGCCGTCCGGCAGCACCCCGCATGAATGGCCCCATCCGGCGCTCACGGCGGCGAATATCACGACCTCCCCGGGTTCGAGGGAGTCGAAATCGCCCTCTCTGCTCGGGTTCCATGATATGACGCGACCCCAGCAGGTCAGCGTTGAATCAGCGCCAACCCCGCATGTATGGTTCCATCCGGCCCCTATGACGGTGAGTTTCTCTGTCGGCGCTTCCGACTGTCCGAAGTGGTTGTATCCCCAGCAGACCGCCTCTCCGTCAGGGCGGAGGCCGCACGTGTGCAGCTCGCCCGCGGTGATCGCGGTGAACCCGCCTGCCGGTGCGTCCGTCTGCCCGGCCGTGTTCCATCCCCAGCAGATTGCCTCTCCTCCGGGGCGGAGGCCGCAGGTATGCTGCCCGCCCGCGGTGATCGCGGTGAATTCGCCTGCCGGTGCGTCCGTCTTTCCGTCGTCGTTGCGGCCCCAGCAGACCGCCTCTCCGTCAGGGCGGAGGCCGCATGAATGAGAATTGCCGGCAGTTACGGAGACGAAACCGCCGGTCGGAGCATCCGTCTGCCCGGCCGCATTCCATCCCCAGCAGACCGCTTCTCCTCCGGGGCGGAGGCCGCATGTATGCCAGCCTCCGGCGGCCACCGATGTAAAGGGGCCTGCCGGTGCGTCCGTCTGCCCAGAATCGTTGCTTCCCCAGCAGACCGCCCCTCCTTCGGGGCGGAGGCCGCATGTATGAACCCCGCCTGCGGTGATCGCGGTGAATTCGCCCGCCGGCGCGTCCGACTGTCCGACCTCGTTGTTGCCCCGGCAGTCGGCCGCGCCGTCAGGGTCGAGGCTGCATGTGTGGTAGCCGCCGAGGGCGAGGGCGGTGAACCCGGCGCCGAGCTCGTCCATCGGCCCGTCCGCACCGCCGCTCCACCAGCAGGAAGCCTGGTAGGGGTGAATCTCGCAGGAGGGTTCCCACCCAGATGCCGCCAAGGCGGCCGTCGGCGCCGCCTTGGATGCCGGCGCCAGGAAAACCGCCGCCGCGGCCGCCGCCAGCGCTGCCAGCACCGCGCAGGCCCCGAGGACTGCGTTGCCTGCGCCCCGGCGCTTTCTTCCGCCGGCCGGGCCGCTCATTCCGGAATGCCCGCCGCTCCGGGCGGTGCTCCCCGGTGCCCTGTCTCCGCAGTCCGCCACAGCCCCAGCTCGTCTCATTTCCCTCCGAAGCCTTTCAGAGTTGGACGCCCCCGCAAGGCTACAGGTTCCCGCCGGTTCCGCTTTTCTCCGATGTTGGGACGGCGTCGATGGCGCGCCTGCGGGGGTTTGCCGGGCGGCGGAACCGTAAAGATGCTCTGACCTGGGAAAACATAGCCGGATAGCTCGGTCGGCTCCAATGGAGGTTCCGGGGCGCAGCGCCGGGATAAATGCTGGGAGGTTGTACCATCGGGGCCTATGGCGGTAACGGTCTCTGAAACTTCCACCGGGATGACGGTGTCCACAGAGGCCTTCCCCGGGGTGCGGTCGGCGGCGGTGGGGTGCTGGGTGGACACCGGCAGCCGGGACGAACGCAGCCGCGAGGCCGGCGCCGCCCACTTCCTCGAGCACCTGCTGTTCAAGGGGACCGATCAGATTTCGGCTCGGGAGCTCTCGGAGACCTTCGACGCCATCGGCGCCCAGAGCAACGCCTTCACCTCCAAGGAATACACCTGCTTCTGGGCGAGGATGCTCGACGCCGAGCTCCGCACCGGCTTCGAGCTGCTGGCCGAGATGCTGCAGCGCCCCGCCTTCCGCCCGCATGAGATCGACTCCGAACGCCAGGTGGTGATCGAAGAGATCAACATGACCGAAGACGACCCGTCGGACTCGGCGATGGAGGCTTTCATGCGCTCGGTGTTCCGGGGGCATCCGCTGGGCCTGCCGGTGCTGGGCAGCCGCCGCTCCATCGGCGCCATGACCCCCGAAGACATCAGGGGTTACTGGCGGCGGCGCTACGGCGCCGGGACGGTGTCGGTGGCGGCGGCGGGCAACGTCGAGCACAGCCTGATAGCCGGCCTGGCGGAGGAGATGTTCGGTTCTTGGGAGGCCGAAGACGACAGCCACGACTGGACGCCCCCTCGGGTCGAGACGCGGGCGGAGGTGATCGGACGGGACACCGAACAGATCCATCTGGTGTACGGGGGGGAGTCGATCGACCGGACCGATGAGGGCCGATTCGCCGACGCGCTGCTGCAGCATGTCCTCGGCGGAGGGATGTCTTCCCGGCTGTTTCAGAAAGTGCGGGAAGAGCGGGGGCTGGCCTACGCCGTGCAGAGCTTCGCCCTGCGGTTCGCCGAGACCGGCATCTGGGGCGTCTACGCGGGAACCACCCCCGCCACCGCCGGCGCGGTCATGGAGATACTGGTCGAGGAGACCGCAAGCCTGATGTCAGAGGGGATAACCGAAGAAGAGCTGGAGCGGGCCAAGGGGCACCTGAAGGGCGCGGTGGCGCTCTCCATGGAGGACACCAACACCCGCATGGTCCGTTTGGGCCGCACCCAGCTCTTCGGCCTGCCCCACCTTTCGCTCGACGAACGGCTGGCGCGCATCGAGGCGGTCACCCGTTCCGAGGTGGCGGACACGGCCGCCCGCATCCTGGACGGCCCGCGGGTGCTGGGGGCGGTCGGCCCACTCGAGGCCGAAGAGCTTCAGGGGTACCTGCCATGACCTCGGTGGGCATTTCGGGCGCCCCGGGGCGGATGGGCCGCTTGGCCTTGGGCGCGGTGCTCGAGGCCGGCGGTCTGGAGGTGGGCGGCCTCTACGCCCCGGGCCATGACGGTGAGGAGCTGTCGGGACTCACCTGTTCGGGCCGCCCCGAGGCCCTGAAAGGATGCGAGGTGATCGTCGAGCTCACCAATCCCGAGGCCGCCCCCCGGAACGTGCGCCGCTGGAAGGAATACGGGGCGCACGTGGTGATCGGGGCTTCCGGGTACGACGACGCAAAGCTGGCCGCCCTGGAGGAAGAGTGGGCCGGAAGCCGCCGGCGGTGTTTGGTGGCGCCCAACTTCTCGGTGGGGGCGGTGCTGATGATGCGTTTCGCCGAGGCGGCCGCCCCCCACTTCGCCTCGGCGGAGATCGTGGAGCTGCATCACGCGGACAAAGCCGACGCCCCGTCGGGCACCGCCCTCCAAACCGCCGCCCGCATGGGCAGGGCCAGGGAAGCGGCCGGAGCGGCGCCGCACCCCAGGGGCCGGGAGCTGGCCGCCGGAGCGCTGGGGGCGGATGTCGGGGGGGTGGCGGTCCATTCGGTGCGCGCCAGAGGGCTGGTCGCCCACCAGGAAGTGATCCTCGGAGGGGCCGGCGAGTGCCTGACCATCCGCCACGACACCACCGACCGGGCCGCCTTCGCCCCGGGCATCCTGCTGGCTGTGCGGTCGGTGGCCGGGCTGCCCTCGCCGGTTACGGTGGGCCTCGACTCCCTGTTGGGCCTTTGAACCCCGAGTTTCTGATCAGACGGTATCTCACTGTTGTCACCCCAGGTCAGAAGGGATGCAGGCGCGCATTTCATCTGCCCGCCCCCACTCCCGTGAATCATCGGGGTTGAGAGTAAGCTTGAGCATGGAGTATCAGGACGACGCGGGACCGCTCCCGGGCGCGCCTCCCAGAGCCGGCGGGGCCGCGCCGGGCCGTCCGAGGCCGGAGGAAGGGAAATCATGGGGCCGTTCGGCGCCTTGCTCACTGCCATGATCACCCCGTTCGCGGACGACGGTTCGGTGGATTACCAACGGATGTCGCATTTGGCCGTCCATCTGGTCGACTGCGGGCACGACGGGTTGCTGGTCACCGGAACCACCGGCGAGTCCCCCACCCTCACCGACACAGAAAAGCTGGCCCTGTACGCGACGGTCGTGGAAGCGGTGGGCGGCCGGGCGGCGGTGGTGGCCGGCACCGGCACCTACGACACCCGCCACTCCGTGGAGCTTTCTGTCGAAGCCGCCAAGATCGGGGTGGACGGCCTGATGGCGGTCACCCCCTACTACTCGAGGCCCCCCCAGGCGGGCTTGCTGGCCCATTTCCTGGCCATTGCCGACTGCACCGATCTGCCGGTGATCGTCTACAACATCCCCGGCCGCACCGCCCGGCTGATCGAAGCGGAGACCTTGGCGGAGATGGCCCGGCATCCCAACATCGCCGCCACCAAGGACGCGGTGGGGGACCTCGAATACACCAAGGCCAGCCTGGCTCTGTTCCCAGAGGGCTTCGCCCTGTACGCGGGCGACGACTCGGCCACCCTGCCCATGCTGGAGCTGGGGGGGGCGGGGGTGATCTCGGTGGCCGGGCATCTGGCGGGGCGGCAGATCAAGCGGATGATCGAGGCGCACCGGGCCGGCGACTCGGCCGAGGCCCGGCGGCTCCACGAGGGCCTGACCCCGCTCTTCGAAGCTTGTTTCCTCGAACCCAACCCGATGCCCGTGAAGGCCGGCCTCGACGCCTTGTGGGAACCGGTCGGCGACCCGAGGCTGCCGTTGGTGCCGGCTTCACCCGCTGTCCGCGAGGCGGTGGCGGCCGCAGTGGGGCGGGCCCAGGAGTTGTGAGCGTCCGGGTTACTTTTCTCGGCGGCCTCGGCGAGATCGGACGCAACTGCGCCGCCGTCGAGATCGACCGCCGGATTGCGCTGGTGGACTGCGGCCTCATGTTCCCCAGGGACGACATGTGGGGGGTGGACCTGGTGCTGCCGGACTGGAGATGGCTGGAGGCGCGGCGGGACGACGTCCAGTGCGTGGTGATCACGCACGGCCATGAGGACCACGTGGGCGGGTTGGGGTATTTCTTGGAGGAGATCCCGGTTCCCGTCTACGGAACCCGGCTGTCTCTGGCCATCGCCGCCGGGCGGGTGGAGGAGATCGGTTTGGAGAAGGACTTCCGCCCGGCGCCGGACGGACGCTGGATAACCGAAGGCCCGTTCCGGTTCCAGCTGACGCCGGTGTCCCATTCGGTGCCGGAAGGAAGCGGGGTGGTGTTCGACACCCCCGAAGGCCTGATCGTCCACACCGGCGATTTCAAGCTGGACCCCACCCCGGTCGACGGGCGCCGCACCGACCTTCCCGCCTTCGCCCGCTTCGGACGCCGGGGGGTCCGCCTGCTCCTCTCTGATTCCACCAACGCCGAGAGGTCCGGGATGATCCCATCCGAGAAATCCCTCGGCCCCTCCATCCGGTCCATCGTCCAGCAGGCCTCAGGGAGGGTGATCAGCACCTGTTTCTCCAGCCATCTCCACCGGGTTCAGCAGCTGGCCGACGCCGGGTTGGCCGCCGGCCGCTTCTTGGTGTTCATGGGCCGGTCCATGGAGCGCAACGTCCGGATCGGACAGGAGCTGGACGTGCTTCACCTGCCCGCCGACCGGGTGATCGACATCGGGGAGGCGGTCCACCTGCCGCCCGAACAGACCATGGTCGTTACCACCGGATCGCAGGGCGAGCCGTTCTCGGCCCTCTCCCTCATGGCCGCCCGCCGCCACCGTTGGGTGGAGCTGGAAGCCGACGACACGGTGCTCATCTCGGCCACCCCGGTCCCCGGAAACGAGACCGCGGTGTCGAGGGTGATTTCGGACATGACCCGCATCGGGGCCAAGGTGTTCCACGGCCGCAACGCCGCCGTCCACGTGTCCGGCCACGCCTCGGCCGAGGAGCTGAAGATATTCCTCGGCCTGGTGCGCCCCGAGGCCCTCGTGCCCGTCCACGGGGAGCACCGCCATCTCCGCGCCCACGCCGATCTGGCGGAGGAGATGGGGGTGCCCGAGGTGCTGGTGCTCGAGGACGGGGACGCGGTGGTGCTGAGCGGGGGGGCGGCCGCGGTGGAGCGGGGGGCGGTGGAGGCCGGCTACGTGTATGTGGACAGGTCCGGGGCGGGCTTCGTCCGCGAAACCCTGCTGCGGGAGCGCGCCAAGCTGGGCGGCGCCGGCGCGGTGGCGGTGTCGCTGCTGGTCGATCCGGAGAGCGGCCGCCTGATGGAAGCCCCCCGCCTGGTCAGCTTTGGGTTCATGAACGACGACTCTGAGGTGCTGGAGGCGGCGGGGGCGGCGGTGGAGTCCGCAGCAGCAAACCGCCCCGATCGATTCGTGCAGGACCCCGCCAAGGCGGCGATGCAGACGGTCCGGCGGGTGCTCAAGGCCAAGACCGGGCGCCGTCCGGTGATCCTCCCGGTGGTCACCGAATTCACTCCCGCCGCCCCCCGCCGCCGCCGGTAAACGCTTGGAACGAGGCTCCCGCCGCCCCGGATGCGGGCAAGGTCGTTGGACGGCCGGGGTATTTCGTGTAGAGTCCGCTGTCCCAATGGCCAACAAGACATCCACCCGCGGGGGCGCGGGGCGGAGGCGGGTGTCCCAGGCACATGTGAAGAAATCGGGTTCCACCCGGTCCAAAGGCTCCAAAGGCGGGGCCGGAGGAAGGCGGAATGCCCAGCGGGGCGGCAAAGCGCCCGCGCGCGGCCGCGCTTCGAAGAACCCGCCTGCCTCCAAGCGGGCCGCTCCCCCCAAGGCGGCGGCGTCCAAGACCCGGGCAGGCCGGGGGCCGCGCTCCCCGCAGTCCGCCCCCCCGGCGCCGGAAACCGGCTTTTTGACCAGGTTGTTGGAGCGGATCCGGTTCGGGGTGGGGCCCCAGACCCCGGAACTGATCGGTTTGCTGTTGGTCGGAGCGGGGCTGCTGGTGGCCTTGGCGTTCTTCGAGAGCTCGGGTCCGTTGGGAAGCTGGGCGCTGGACAACATCCGGTCCATGGTGGGGTTGTCGGTGTATGTCGCCCCGGTGCTGATGCTGATGCTGGGCGGCGCCCTCCTGTTGGGCCGCGGGCGCAACGAATACCGGCGGCTCCTGTTCGGGGCGTTCCTGGGGTTCGTCGGCGCGCTGAGCCTGTTCCATCTGATCAGCGGCAACACCCCCTTGGCGGGGGACGCGGTGAGGGTCAGGGAAACCGGCGGGGCGGTGGGCGCGCTGATCGCCTTCCCGCTCGAGCGTCTGCTCGGATTCTGGGGGACCTTCCTGCTGCTGGCCGCCGTTGCCGCCGTCGGGGTGATGGCGGCGGTGGGCGCTTCGCTGCGGGAAGTGATAGAAGCAGCGGGGGAGGCGGTTTCATACGTCTTCCGCCGGGCGAAGTCCGGGGTGTCGGTGTTGACCGCCCCCGCCCCCGCCCCGGAGCCCGGCCGCAGCCCGCCGCCGGGTATGAAGCGGCCGCCGGCCCCTGGGATCCGGCCCGACCGCCTGCCCGAAGCCCCCCGGACCGGGCCGGCCCTCCCGGAAGGGGCGCCCGAGGCGGCAAGAACCAAGGCGCCGCCCAAAGCGAAGAAGAAAGCGGCGCCCCCCAAGAAACGGTCCGCCGAGAAACGGGCGGACGACCCGGCGCCTGCGCCCGCCGGCGAAGGGTACGCCCTTCCTCCGCTCGGGCTGCTGAAGACCGGAGAGGGCGGGGGCGAGAGCCGGCGGACGCTCCAAGAAACCGCCCGCCGGCTGGAGTCGACCCTCCACCACCACGACGTGGACGCCGAAATCACCAACGTGGTTCCCGGCCCCACGGTCACCCGCTACGAGATCGAGCTGTCGCCCGGCGTGAAGGTGTCGCGGGTGACCAGCCTGGCGGGGGATATCGCCTACGCGCTGGCCACTCCGGATATACGCCTGCTGGCGCCGATCCCCGGCAGGTCGGCCATCGGGGTGGAGGTTCCCAACCGTGACCGGCGCTTGGTAACCCTCGGCGACGTGCTCTCCTCCCGTGAAGCTTCCAGCAATCGAGCTCCCTTGGCGGTCGGCCTCGGGGAGGACATCTCCGGCCGTCCGGAGATGCTCGACCTCGAACAGCTGCCGCATGTGTTGATCGCCGGCGCTACGGGGGCCGGGAAATCCTCCTGCATCAACTCCATCGTTACCTCCCTCCTGATGCGCGCCCGGCCTGAGGACGTGCGGCTGATCATGGTGGATCCCAAGCGGGTGGAGCTGGGCCAATACAACGGCGTCCCCCACCTGCTGACCCGGGTGATCACCAACCCCAAGAAGGCGGTGGAGGCGCTGCAGTGGGCGGTGGCGGAGATGGACCGGCGCTACGAGCTGCTGGCCGAGAGCGGGGTGAGGGACATCGCCGGTTACCGAGCCAAACACGACTCCGGGCGGCTGGACCAGGACGCCTTCGACCGATTCCCCTATCTGGTGGTCCTGATCGACGAGCTGAACGACCTCATGATGGTGGCCGGGCGCGATGTGGAGAGCGCGGTCGTCCGCCTCGCCCAGATGGCCAGGGCGGTGGGCATCCACCTGGTGATCGCCACCCAGCGGCCCTCGGTCAACGTGATCACCGGCGTGATCAAGGCCAACGTTCCCAGCCGGCTGGCGTTCGCAGTGGCCTCCCAGACCGATTCACGGGTGATCATCGACGCGGTGGGCGCCGAGAAGCTGATCGGCATGGGCGACATGCTGGTCGTAACCGCCCGCGAGCCGCAGGCGCGGCGGGTGCAGGGGGCCTGGGTGAGCGAGGCGGAGGTGTCGGAGGTGGTGGAGTGGGTGAAAGCCCAGAAGCCGGCCGAATACCGGGAGATCGCCGAGGAGGCGGCCGTGAAGCGGGCCGAGGCCGCCGAGGAAGAAGACGACGAGGACGCCGACCTCGTCCGCCGGGCCGAGGAGCTGGTGGTGAGGTCGCAGCTGGGTTCCACCTCCATGCTCCAGCGCAAGTTGCGGGTGGGCTTCGCCCGGGCGGGGCGCATAATGGACATTCTGGAGCAAAGAGGGGTGGTGGGGCCGTCGGAGGGGTCGAAGGCCCGCGAGGTGCTGATTTCGGCCGAGGAGCTGGACGGGTAGTTCCAGGGGCCGCCCGCCGCGTACAATGGGGCCGATGGCTTACATCTTCCGGCTCCCCGACATAGGCGACGGCCTCACCGAGGCCGACATCGTCCGCTGGCACGCCCCGGTGGGCGCCGCCGTCGGCGCGGACGAGGTGCTGGTGGAGGTGGAGACCGCCAAGGCGGTGGTGGACATACCTTCGCCCGCGGCCGGAACCGTCCTGCACCATGGGGCGGGGGAGGGGGCCACCTTGCCGGTGGGGGCGGTGCTGGCGGTGATCGGAGAGCCGGGGGAGGCCTGGCAAGATCAGGCGCCGGATGCGGCGGCCGCCGGGGGCGGCCTGTCCGATTCTGCGGCCGCCGCATCCGATGAGGCCGGGGCGGGCCCGCGGGTGAAGGCGTTGCCGGTGGTGCGCCGGCTGGCTCGCGAGCTGGGCGTCGATCTGGCCGCCGTTTCCGGCGCCGGTCCGGGGGGCCGGATCACCAGGGGGGATGTGATGGCCGCGGCGGCGGCGCCGGCGGCGGAAAGGCCGGGAAAGCGGCGGCGGCTCTCGATGCTGCGCCGCACCATCGCCGGGCACATGAGCGCCTCGTGGCGGGAGATACCCCACGTGACCGTTTTCGACCGGGCCGCCGCCGGCCGGCTGCTGGCCGCCCGCAAGGCCTTGGCCGTCCGCCACGGACGGAACATTCCCTTGGAGGCGCTGGTGATCATGGCCGCGGCGCCGGCGCTGCGCCGGCACCGAGAGTTCAACGCCACCCTCGAGGGGGACGAGCTGATCCTCCACCGAGATCTGGATGCGGGGATCGCGGTGGACACAGAAGAAGGTTTGCTGGTGCCGGTGGTCCGCCGGGCGGGGGAGAAGGGGTTGCTGGAACTGGCTCAGGCGGTGGACGACATCGCCGCCCGGGGAAAGGCCCGCACCCTGGGGCCGGGGGAGCTGACCGGCGCCACCTTCACCTTCTCCAACTTCGGCGCCTTGGGCGGGAGCCACGGCACTCCGATCATCCCTTCGGGCACCACCGCCGTCCTCGCCCTGGGCCGGGCGGCCGAAGCCCCCGTGGTCAGGGACGGGGCGGTGGCGGTCGATCTGATGATGCCCCTCTCGCTGGCTTTCGACCACCGGGTGATCGACGGCGGCCTGGGCCAGCGTTTCCTGAGGATGCTGATCGAGAACCTGGAGGAGCCCGCTCTGTTCTTGGCGGATTGACCCGCCCGAGATTTTGCCCGAGCGAGGAGGAGGACGATGGAAGCGGTGGATGTAGAACGGAAGCGGCGGGGCGAGATGTCCTACTGGGCGTCCCGTAAGCGGGAAGAAGGCCGGTTGGCGAACGGATGGTACGAGCGTTTCTACACCGACCACTTCGGCTTGGGCGCCGCCGACTACGCCGGGAAGCGGGTGCTCGACATCGGATGCGGACCCAGGGGGTCGCTGGAATGGGCGGAGGCCGCATCGGAACGGGTGGGGGTCGACCCCCTCGCCGACGAATACTCGAACCTGGGCGCGGACAGGCATGGAATGACCTATGCGGCGGCCCGGGCCGAGTCCATTCCGTACGCCGACGGCTACTTCGACGTAGTCTGTTCGTTCAACTCGCTGGATCATGTCGACGACCTCCGCGCCGCGGTCGGGGAGATCAAACGGGTGGCGGCGGTCGGGGGGCTGGTGCTGCTGCTCACCGACGTGCACGACGAACCGACTCCGCAGGAACCGGTCTGCTTCGGCTGGGACGTGTTGTCCCTGTTCGCTCCGGAGCTCGCGCCGCAGTCGATCAGGTGTTACGAGAAGCGGGGGGGCGGCATGTACCAGAGCATCGAGCAGGGCGTCCTGTTCGACCACGCCGACCCGCAGCAGCGGTACGGGGTGCTGTCCGCCCGGTTCATGCGGGTGGAACCCCCGCCGGGCGGGGCGCCCTCGACCGGCCCCCGGTGAAGGCCGGAGCGCAAAGGCGCTCCGACGAAGCACAGGAGCGCCGAGTTGATGATTTGATGCTCGAGGTATTGATGCTATGATGACGCTCAAATGCGTACTACTTTGACCGTCGACCCCGATGTCTGGGCGCGATTGAAGGAATTGGCCGGCGAGCGGTCGGTAACCTTCAAGGAGATATTGAACTCGACGCTCCGGGCCGGTCTGGCTGTGGAGACGCCTGATGCGAAGCCCTTCACCGTTCGAGCGAGGCCGATGGGCGCCCGGCCGGGCGTCGACCTGAGCCGAGCGCTGCGGTTGGCGGATGAACTCGAAGACGAGTCGCTCGGGCACAAGCTCGAACTCGGGAAGTGAAACTCCCGGACGCCAACCTGTTCCTCTATGCGTACGACGCTGTTTCCCCTTTCCATCCGGCGGCGTCCAACTGGGTGGAGGAGGCGTTGTCGGGGGTTGAAACGGTGGCCCTGAGCTGGACGGTGCTTCTGGCCTTTCTGCGTTTGTCCACCTCACCGCGGGTCTTTCGAGAACCGTTGAGCGCGGCTGAGGCCTTCGAGGAGGTGAGCGCCTGGCTGGCGCAGCCCTGCACGACGGTCGTGCACCCGACGCCTCGGCATCTGGAGGTCATGCGGGGATTGTTGGTTCCCCTGCGGGCGGCGGGGAGGCTGACCTCCGACGCCCATTTGGCCGCACTGGCCGTCGAGCACGGCGCCGACCTGTATTCCTGCGATCGGGATTTTGCCCGGTTCGCAGGTCTGCGGTGGGTCGATCCGATTGCCTGATTTTCGCCGCCGGGTCTTACTATCGTGCCGGTCGCAAGCCCTGCGGCATCGGGAAGGCGGAAGGCGTAAATGGCCAACATCGTGCACATCGTGGGAACGGGGACCATAGGCGAGCCCCTGATCGGCCTGATGGCCGACAACAAGGAGGCCTTCGGCCTCGACGAGGTCACCTTCCACAAACGGACCCCTCTGCTGCACGAGCGGGGCAAGGTGAACGACCTGGTGCGGCGGGGCGCCCTCCTCTCGGTCGACGCCGACCGCCGGGCCGGGTTCGAGGAACTGGGCCATGCCCCCGAGCTGGAGGCGCGGGAGGCCATCGAGAGAGCCACCGTGGTGATCGACTGCACCCCGGCCGGAAACGAGAACAAGGAGAAGTACTACCGGGGCGCGTCCGCCGTCTCCGGTTTCCTCGCCCAGGGTTCGGAGTTCGGCTTCGGCAAGATGTACGCCCGGGGAATCAACGACGACGCCTTGGTCTGGGGCGCCGACCGTTACCTCCACATCGTTTCCTGCAATACCCACAACATCTCGGTGCTGCTGAAGACCCTCGGTTTCGATGCGGACGGCGCCAACCGTCTGGTGGAGGGAACCTTTCTCTGCATCCGGCGCGCCAACGACATCAGCCAGGACAAGGGTTTCATCCCCGCCCCCCAGGTGGGAACCCACCCGCTGGAAGGCTTCGGAACCCACCATGCCCGGGACGCCCATCACCTGTTCAAGACCATCGGCTGCGATCTCGATCTGTTTTCCTCGGCCATCAAGGTCAACAGCCAGTACATGCATGCCCTTCACTTCGAGATCGTCTTGGACCGTGAGACGACGGTCGAGGAAGCCCGTGAGCGGTTGGAAGCCAACCCCCACGTGGCTATCACCTACAAACGTTCGGCCGGGCAGATATTCTCTTTCGGGCGGGACCACGGTTACTACGGCCGGATCCTGAGCCAGACGGTGGTCCCGGTCGAGACCTTGACGGTCAGGGGCGGCAACCGGATCGTCGGTTTCTGCTTCACCCCTCAGGACGGCAACCCCATGCTGTCCACGGTGGCCGCCACCTTGTGGTACCTGCATCCGGAGGGGTTCGATGGAAGACTCGATGTCATCCGGCGCTATTTCTTCCCCGAGATCTGACTCGGAGGATGGTCATCGTTAGGCGGCCGGCCCACCTCGTGCGGGCGGCGCTGGCATCGGCCGCAGCCTTGTCGGTTTTGGCGGCGGCGCCGGCCGCCCCGGCCTCGGCCGCCGAAGAACTCGGCCGCCTCACCGACGCCGCCGGGGCCGGGGTTCACGCTCCGGCGGTGAAAGCGCTCGAATCCTTGGGCGTTTTCCAAGGCACCGAATGCGCCCCCGGGCGGTTGTGCCCGAGCATCCCGATGCAGCGTTGGGTGACAGCGGTGTGGCTGGTGCGGGCGTTGGACGGCGAGGACCCCGCCCGGGTGGATCCCGGCGGCGGGGAGGATTTGAATCCCGCCGCTTCTTCGGGGGGTTACGCCGACGTGGTGAGAGGGGCGTGGTGGGCAGGCCATGTGAAGCGGCTCACCGAGCTGGAGGTATCCAATGGATGCGCCGCCCGGCCCGCCCGGTTCTGCCCGGACGATACGGTTACCAGGGCGCAGGCGGCTGCCTTGTTGGCCCGGGCTTTCGATCTCGAGCCGGCGTCGGAGCAGGCCGGCTTCACCGACCTGTCGGGTCGAAGCCACGCCCGCAGCATCGACGCCGCCGCCGCCGCCGGGATCTTGGAGGGGTGCAGTGCCTCTCCGGCCCGGTTCTGCCCCGACGCGCCGGTTTCCCGGTCGGAGATGGCGGCCTTGCTGGCCCGGGCCCTCGGTCTCGTCCCCCCCGCCGAGCATGCCGATCTGGCGGCGAGCCTGGGCATCGGCCATCTGGTGTCCAGTTACACCACCTACCATCCCTGCTGCGCCTCGCGGGTGGACAACATCCAGCGTTTCGCCGACATCGTCGACGGCGCGGTGGTGCTGCCCGGCGAACGGTTCAGCCTCAACCGGCATGTGGGGAAGCGGACCAGCGCCCGGGGGTTCCTTCCCGCCGGCACTCTGGTCAGAGGGGAGCTGGTCAACACGGTGGGAGGGGGGGTCAGCCAGTTTGCCACCACCTTCTACAACGCCGTGTTCTGGGGGGGCTACCAGGACGTGGCCCACAAGGTTCACAGCTTCTATTTCTCCCGTTACCCCGAAGGCATCGAGGCCACCATCAACTGGCCGGATGTCGATCTGGTCTTCCGTAACGACACCGCCCACCCCGTGTTGATAGCCACCCGGTACACAGGCGCTTCCATCACGGTGGATTTCTTCGGCGACAACGACGGGCGGATACTGGTGGGGGAATGGAAGAACAAGCAGAACGTCCTAGAGGTGGTCGCCGAAGGGGGGGCGCAGGCTCGGAAGGTAACGGCCGAGGTTTCGGACCGTTACCGGTGGACCGCGCCGCCGGAGCCGACGGTGCGCGCCAACCCGGCACTGGAGGCGGGGGAGGAAAAACGGAAACAATCCGCCCGCACCGGGTGGAGCGTGCAGGTGACCCGCACCATCGACCAAGACGGGCGCAAGACCGTCCAGAAATGGGACGTCCGTTATCTGCCCCGCCGCGAAATCATCGAAGTCCACCCCTGCGCGCTGACCGAAACCTGTCAGCCACCTGAAGCCGATGAACCCACAGAGGGTTGACCCCGGCTGTTCATATCCACGCGGGGCCGGGCCGCCGGCGCCGGTCATCAGCCCGCGCTTCCTCGAGTGAGGGGGATCGACATGGAGGTTCGCGCCGCTCCGTCCATCCACATGACCACCCTGGGGTGCTCGAAGAACCAGGTCGACTCCGAGAAGGCGGCCGCCTTGCTGTACGAGGCCGGTTACCGCCCGTCCGTTTCGGCCGAGCAGGCGGATGTGGTGATGGTGAACACCTGCGCCTTCATCGAGGCCGCCCGCCGGGAATCGGTGGAGACCATCCTCGAGCTGGAGAGAGCCAAGGCGGAGGGCGCCCGCTTGGTGGTGATGGGCTGCATGGCGCAGCGTTACGGCGCCGAGCTGGAGGACGCCTTGGACGGGGCGGCGGACGCGGTGGCGGGCCTCGACCGGTACGGGGAGCTGGTGGAGATAGTCGACCGGGCGGCGGGCTGGACGCCGGTGCGGATCGGGAGGCGGCGCCCGGCAATGGACATCCTCGACCTGGTCCGCCGCCCCGCTCCGTCCTTCCCCTACGCCTATGTCAAGACGGCGGAGGGATGTGACAAGACCTGCTCGTTCTGCGCCATCCCCCTGATCCGGGGGCCGCAGCGGTCGCGCCGCCCCGCCGACATCCGGGAGGAAATCGAGCTGCTCTGCGCAGACGGCGTGTCCGAGGTCGTGCTGGTGGCCCAGGATCTGGCCGCCTACGGACGGGACGCCGGGGTCCGGTCCTCCGGGCCGGGCCGCTCCGCGATCGTGGATCTGCTGCGGTTCGTCTCGGAGGTGGAGGGCTTGGCCAGGCTGCGGCTCCTGTACCTGTACCCGACCGAGATCCGCCCCGCTCTGATCGAGGAAATGGCTTCCAATCCGGTGGTGGCGCCCTATTTCGACCTGAGCCTCCAGCACGCCTCCCGGACGTTGCTCCGCTCTATGCGCAGACCCGGAAGCACGGCGAGACATCTGGATCTGATCGCCCGCATCCGCGCCGCCGAGCCGGAAGCCGCCCTGCGGTCCTCTTTCATAGTCGGATACCCGGGCGAGACCGAGGGCGACGTGGAGGAGCTGGCCGATTTTCTGGCGGCCGCCGAGCTGGACTGGGCGGGCTTCTTCCCTTATTCGCCCGAGGAGGGAACCCGGGCGTTCGGTATGCCCGGACGGATAGGCGCAGCCGAGGCGGCGGCGCGGGTGCGCGAGCTGTCCCGCATCCAAGACGAGACGACCGCCCGCCGCAACGCCGCGCAGGTCGGCAGGACCCTGCGCGTCCTGGTGGACCAAGTGGAGGAGGGGATACCGGTGGGCAGGTCCTACCGCGAGGCGCCGGATATCGACGGCCTCATCTGCCTGGACCGAGGCGTTCCGGGGGAATGGGTGGAAGCCGAGATCACCGGAAGCTACGAAACCGACCTGGCGGCCGAGGTGCGCCGCTCTTCCTGCGGCCGCCCTTCTCCGCCGGACGGCTCCGCAGCGGTCCAGGACGCGGCGGCGCGGGCGTGATCGTCGAGGTGATGGCGGTGGGCACCGAGCTGCTGCTCGGCCAGATCGCCAACACCAACGCCGCCTACCTGGGGCGGCGGCTGGCGGAGATGGGGATCGACGCCCATTATCAGGTGGTGGTGGGCGACAACCTCGACCGCATGGTCGCCTCCCTGCATACGGCGGTCGGCCGCTCCGATGCGGTGGTGATCAGCGGGGGCCTCGGCCCCACCCAGGACGACATCACCAGGGAGGCGATCAGCGCCGCTACGGGGAAGAGGCTGCTCTTCAGCGAGGAGCGGGCCGCCGAGCTGCGTTCCTTCTGGGAACAGCTGGGGCGGGAGTTCCCCGAATCGAATCTGTGCCAGGCCGAATATCCGGAGGGCGCCGAACAGCTGGCCAACCGGTGGGGCACCGCCCCCGGCCTGTTCCTGGAACACCGGGGAACATCGATCTTCGCCTTGCCGGGGGTGCCGGCCGAGCTGCGCCGCATGTTTGAGGAACACGCAGCTCCCCGGCTGCGGAAGGGAAGCGGGTCCGGCGGGGTGCTGGTCAGCCGGGTATTGAAGATCTGGGGCCTGGGGGAGTCGGCGGCGGCCTCGATGCTGGACGACCTCTATCACGCCTCCGCCAATCCGTCGATGGCCTTTCTCGCTTCGGAAGGAGAGGTGAAGGTGCGGCTCTCGGCCAAGTCGGCGTCGGAAGAGGCCGCCCGGAGGTTGATCGACCCGGTGGAACAAGAAGTGCGGCGGCGGCTCGGATCCCTGGTGTTCGCCGCCGACGGCCAGACTCTGGAGGGAATCCTTTTGGACGAGCTCCGCGCCAGGGGGTGGACCATCGGCGCAGCCGAGTCGCTGACCGCCGGGATGGCGGCGGCGCGCCTCACCCTTCTCCCCGGGTCGTCGGACGTTTTCCGAGGAGCCGTGGTGGCCTACTCGACGGATCTGAAGTCGAGCCTGCTGGGGGTGCCGCCGGAGGTGATCGAAGCCTGCGGGGTGGTCAGCCGGGAGACCGCGGCAGCCATGGCCGACGGAGCGGCGCGGGTGCTGGGGGTGGACGCAGCCCTCGCCCTGACGGGGGCGGCGGGGCCGGACGTTCTGGAGCATCCGGCCGGCTCGGTTGCGGTGGCCGTACACACGCCGGAACGGACGCAGGCCAAGTTCCTCAGGATGCCGGGCGACCGAGAGCGGGTGCGCGCCTTCACCGTAGCCTCGGCCCTCCAGCTGACCCGGCTGGCGGTGATCGGGGAGCGGTGGGGGGAATGACCTCCTCCTCCTCCTCCTCCTCCTCCTCCGGCAACTGCTTCATCGCTCTCCCGCTGCCGGCGGAGGCGAGGATGGCCGTTGACCGATGGCGGGCCGGTTTGGACCTTCCAGGGCGGCTCGTTCCACCCGAGAATCTGCACGTGACCCTCAGGTTCGTGGGGAAGGCGGATCCGACGGGCCGCGATCGGATCGCCGCCGAGCTCGATCAGGCAGATCTGGGCGGACCGTTTTCCTTCCGGGTGGGAGGGGTGGGCGGCTTTCCGAAGCTGGGCAAGGCGGCGGTGGCATGGGCGGCGCTGGAGAACGACGGGGGAAGGGCGCAGCGGTTGGCGTCGGCGGCGGACCGGGCGGTTGCGGCGGCGGGGTTCGGCGTCGAGGACCGGCCCTTTCGGGGCCACTTGACTCTGGCCAGGATACGGCCTCCGCGCAATCTCAGCCCGCTGGCCGCCCGTTCTCCCGCCCGGATCGCGGTCCGGGCGGCCGAGGCGGTTTTCTACTTCAGCCGCACCGGCGGCGGGCCGGCGGTCTACGAAGTGCTGGAGCGGTTTCCCCTCGACGGATGATCCGGCTTTTCAGGACGGCGTTCCGGGGGGGGGGGGGGGGGGCAGGCGCGGGCAATACTTGACTACGAACATTCGTTCGATTATCCTAGGGAAGAAGGCGTCTGTGGATAACATGGATGTAATTCAGCATGAGGGCGGGGCCCGGCGTTGGCCAAGTCCGGAAGATCATCGAGAAACGAGGCTTTCGAAAGAAATATCGCCTGATGAGGAGGAGCCGGGCCGTTTCTGTCACACCCGGTTCGTACCTTGTGGGTACAGCAACTGCAAGGACGAGCCCCAGGCTCGGCGAGACCAAGGAGCAAACGATGAAAAAGGAACGACAGCAGGCCCTGGACACGGCCATGACCCAGATCGAGCGGCAGTTCGGCAGGGGCTCCATCATGAAGATGGGCGCCGACGCCAACCGCAAGATCGAACACATCTCGACCGGGGCGCTGGCGCTGGACCTGGCGCTGGGCATCGGCGGGGTGCCGAGAGGGCGCATCGTCGAGGTGTACGGACCGGAGTCGAGCGGCAAGACCACCCTGGCTCTGCACATAGTGGCCGAGGCCCAGCGCAACGGGGGGATCGCCGCCTTCGTGGACGCAGAGCACGCCTTGGACCCGGTATACGCCAAGGCGGTGGGGGTGGACATCGACGAGCTCTTGATCTCCCAGCCCGACACCGGAGAACAGGCATTGGAGATCGCCGACATGCTGATCCGGTCGGGCGCCCTCGATGTGGTGGTGGTCGACTCGGTGGCCGCCCTGGTTCCCCGCGCCGAGATCGAAGGCGAAATGGGCGCCTCCCATGTCGGCCTCCAAGCCCGGTTGATGTCCCAGGCCCTGCGCAAGCTGACCGCCGGCATCAACCGCTCGAAGACCACCGCCGTCTTCATCAACCAGCTCCGGGAGAAGATCGGGGTGATGTTCGGTTCTCCGGAGGTGACGCCGGGCGGGCGGGCCCTGAAGTTCTACTCCAGTGTGCGCCTCGACATCCGGCGCATCGAGTCGATCAAGGACGGGCGCGACCAGATCGGCAACCGGGTCCGGGTCAAGGTCGTCAAGAACAAGCTGGCCCCCCCCTTCCGCATGGCCGAGTTCGACATCATGTTCGGGCAGGGCATCTCCTGGGAAGGAAGTCTGCTCGACGCGGCGGTCAACAACGGCATCGTCAAGAAGAGCGGCGCCTGGTACACGTACGGGGGCGACCAGCTCGGCCAAGGCCGCGAGCGGGCCAAGGGGTACCTGCGGGGCAACCCCGAGGTAGCGATGCAGCTTCAGGCTCAAGTGCTGGCGGCGGTGGGGATCGCCCAGTCCGACGACTCTGAACAGGCGGCGGCCGAGGCCCCTGCGCCTTCCAAAAAGTAGGCCTGTCCGAGGCGGCGGGGCCTTTCGCCTCGGCTCCGCCGCCTCCCCCCATCATCAACGAAGGCTCGGAGCCGCCGGTCTACGGCCTGCGCCGGCTTCTACGCGTCGAGGGAGGAGGGGTGGGGGGCAGGCGGGCGGGGAACGCCGAGGCAGAGCTGGACCTCGCGGCCATGAGGGGATTGTTCGAGAAAGGCAGGGGCGGGCAGAGCTGGTTTACGGCGCCGCGCCGCCGGCCTGGGATGTGAGAGCGGGGTTGCGGCAATCCCGATTCGAATAGGTTTACCGGGGGGTGGGGGTGAAGGCAGTCAGTTTCCCAGAGGGGGTGAACAGGCTGGTGAGAGGTGCGGGTCCGCCCGCGCGGTGGATATCGGCTTTCAGGCGTGTGCGTGCAGGTCTCCTATCGGGATTGTCCAGCCAGGGGCCTGGGGCTAACTGAGGGGGTGATCGGGCAGGCTGCGCCGTCTGGTGATCCGGCGCCGCCGATAGAGCACCGCCGCGTTGCCCGTCCAAGCCGGCGCCTTCGCTCGCGGGTTGTGAGAGGCCGTTGCCCGCTTGCTTGTCCGATTATCCTCTGGACCTGACTGTTCACGAAGGGCAAGGGCGGACAGCGAACTCGGCGGGCCCGCCGGTCTGGGTCATCTCCACCGGCTGAGGGCCTCACCCGCAGGGCGAAGAGGCCGTGTTCTGCGGCGGGGCAAACGGGCCGGTGAGCCGGGTGTCTAGACGACCCGCCCGCCGAGAAATGAACAATCAGGGCCGACGATGTTGGCTGTTTACAACGACGAGCATGGGAGTTTGGCCGTGGCCGCCCCGCATCACAAGAAATTAAGTTCCAAGAACAAGGGCAGAGGGCAGCCGAGCCGGCAGAGATCGGGCCGGGGAAATCCCGGGCCCGAGGGGCGGCCTCGGCGGAAGCCCAAGCCTCAGGGCCGGTCCGAAGACCGGCTGGAGACGAGATCCCGAAGACGCCGCGGTCAGGAGACGGGGTCTTCTCGGTCTAGGAAGAGAGCTTCCGGCCCGCGGCGTTCGGGCGGCGGCGCCGAGGGCGAAGGCAAGCCCAAGGGCGGCAAAGGCGCCGGTCCGCGCCGCCGGCCCGCCCGCGGGCCGGGCGGGAAGCCGTTCGGTTCTCGGCGGTCTGACTCGGCGCCTTCCCGTGGCAGGCATGAGAGCAAGGGCGGACGATCGGGCGGCCGCCGGCCGGCTGGCCGATCCGGCGGAAAACCCGACCGCAAGCCGTTGCCCGCAGGGGCGGGGCCTGACAACCTTCCCCGCTGGATGCGGGAGGAGATCCGCCTGACGACCCGCAAGGACCGCCAGACCTTTGCGCTCAAGGTCATCGCCGAAGGGATAGACGAGTACGGAGACGAGAATTTCGAAGCGGCCTTCCGCAAGTTGGCCAAGGCCAAACAGCTGAGCCCCAGGTCACCGTCGGTGCGGGAGCTGTTGGGCCTCAGCGCCTACCGGCTGGAGAGGTGGGGCGAGGCTTTGGCCGAGCTGCGCGCCTACCGGCGGATAGCCGGAGACACTTCTTACATGCCGGCGGAGATGGATTCCCTGCGCGCCCTAGGCCGTGACGCAGATGTCGAGAAGACCTGGAAAAGGTTCGGCGAGCTGGGCGGCAGCCGCCCAGCCGAAGCCGAAGCCAGGGTGGTCTACGGCGCGTTCCTGCTCGACCGGGGCCGCCCGGCTGAGGCGTGGGCAGTGACCCGCACTTCCCGTCTTCCCGCCAACGCCCCCCTCTACGAGCTGCGGCGGTGGTTCATAGCAGCCCGGGCCGCTCTGGAGATAGGCGACGCCGAGGCGGCGGGGAAGCTCGCCCGCGCCGTCCACCGGGCGGAACCCCGCATAGAGGGCCTCGACGAGCTGATGTCTCTGATCGATTCTGTCGACCGCCCGTGAGCGGCGCTGGTCGGTGGCTTTGACCCTGATTGCTCACGAGGGGCGGGCGGGCAGATGAACACGCGCCTGCATCCCTTATGACCTGGGGTAATAACAGGGAATGACCTTCTGATCGGGTATGGGGGGCGTTCACCAACTGGTGAAAGCCGCAGCTTCGGGGTCTGAGGTGTACAGGCTGATGAACCGTCGCAGGCCGGCGGCCCGCCCCGCGCGGGGTATGAACAATCGGGCTTGATTGATACCGCTATAGAACAATATCTGTCACACCCATATCGTACATTGGTATCTACACAGTATTCCCTTGTCGAAGGAGCAAATAATGACTGTTGAAAGCAACAACGGAAACTCCGGCGGAACCGGGGCCGTCTACCGCAACGAGGTTTTCTTGAGCGGAAAGCTCGCCGCGGCTCCCGAGCATCGGACCTTCGGATCCGGCGCCTCGCTGGCCCGGTTGCTCGTTACCGTCCGGCTGTCTTCACCGAGCCGGACCGACGTGCTGCCGGTCACCGTTTGGGAACCCGCCCCCTCTCTGGTGAAGGCGGTGCGGGGAACCCCCGTCGAGATCGTCGGACAGGTGCATCGGCGGTTTTGGACCGACTCCGAAGGCCGCCACAGCCGAGTGGAGGTGGTCGCCTCCGCTGTTGAGCTGGGCGAAGCGCCCGCCGCCGGCTGACCGGCGGAGTGCTCAGGGTCCGGTCCGGCGGAGCGGCGCAGGCGGTCTGCATCGCCCGGCGGCCGGACCCGGTCCGGAAGGCGGGATAATGGGGCGGTGAAAGCTACGGTGAAGCCCCGGTGGATCGTGTTGTCGATCTTCGTGACGGTGTTCACCGTAACGTGCGTCGTATTGGGGTTTTGGCAGCTGGGGCGGCTGGAGGAACGCCGGGCTTTCAACGCGGTGGTGGGAAGCCGCCTCGACCGGGCGCCGGTCGATCTGGAGGAGATCGAGGAGGCGCTGGCGCCTCGGGAGGGCGCAGCAACCGATCCTTCCCACTACGAGTTCACCCGCGTTGCCGCCGAGGGAAAGTTGTTGGACGAAGGCCGTGTGCTCATCCGTTCCCAGGTGGTGAACAGCCGGGCTGGCGTCCACGCCGTCTTTCCGCTCGACCTGGGAGACGGCCGCGCGGTGCTGGTGAACGCGGGTTGGTTCCCCTTGGGTATGGAACCGCCTCCTGCAGCGGAGATCTACCCTCCGTCCGGGCGGATGGAGATGGTCGGGCTGCTGCGCGCAGGCCAGGGGCGCCCTGCTTTCGGGCGGCGGGAACCAGACGGTCTTCTGGAGACGGCGGCTCGGATCGACGTGGGCCGCATTCAGGAGCAGGTGAGCCTGCCGCTCCTGCCCTTCTGGATTCATCTCGTCGAGCCGGACGACCCGGATCGGCTTCCAATCCCGGCATCGGTTCCGCCCCTCGACGAAGGTTCCCACCTGTCCTACGCGGTGCAGTGGTTCTCGTTCGGAGCGACGGCGCTGGCGGTTTATCTGGCTCTGATGCGCAGGGAGATCAGGCTGGGCCGCCGTCAGCAGAAAGCGCCAGATCCTCGACCACCGTGACCTGCGGCATCCGGGCGAAGATCTCGGGGTCCACGAATATCTTGGAAGACCGGTTTCCGCCGCCGACCAGTATTTCGTCGAGGTCCATGACCCGGGAGTCCACGAAGACCGCCAGTCCGTCGGGAAGCCCGAAGGGCGTAACCCCGCCCGTCTTCATGCCGGTCAGATCCCAGGCCGCTTCGGCCGAGGCGAAGGACAGCTTCCTCACCCCCAAGAGCGACCTGACCCGGCGGTTCACGTCGAGGCGGGTCACGGCCAGCGCCACGCACACCGCGAAGCGTCCGGCCGGACGCTTGGACGCCACCAGAATGGCGTTGGCCGACTGTTCGAGAGGGTATCCGTAACGGCTGCAGAAGGCGGCGGTGTGGGTGAAGGCGGGATCGATTTCCATCACCCTGAACTTGGCGTTCAGGCAGGAGAGCGCTTCCTGCACGCGCAGGGCGGGGTCTGCTGCGTCGGCGCCGGTCATGCCGGTTTGGCTGTTTGTTCCACGGCCGGCCAGTCTACCCAGGAGCCTTGGACCTCATCGATTCCGACTGTACGGGCGTCCAGTGTACGATTCCGGATATGCCGATCGACGCCGCCCTGCTCGACATACTGGTGTGTCCGGCCAGCAAGGCCCCCTTACGGGAGGTCGACGGGGCCCTGGTTACCACCGACCCCGCCGTCAGGATGCGCTACCGGATCGATGGGGGCGTTCCGGTGATGCTGGTGGAGGAAGCCGAACAGATGTCTGAAGCAGATTGGAAGGCGGTGATGAGCCGTGGCAGATGAGGACCCAAGCGCCGCAGAACCGTTGACCCAGGGGGGCGGCACCGTTTTCGGGATGATCCTGCGGGGGGAGATTCCGGCTGACATCGTGTACGAGGACGAGCTGTCGATTGCCTTTCGAGACATCTCTCCGCAGGCCGACGTTCACGTACTGGTCATACCCAGGGAACCCGTCCGGAGCCTGGCCCACGCCTCCGCCGAACATCAGGCCCTGCTGGGGCGCCTGCTGGAAGTGTGCGCGTTGGTAGCCGTCCAAGAAGGGGTCGCCGAGTCTGGGTACCGAGTGGTGACCAACATCGGGTCCGACGGCGGCCAGTCGGTCGATCATCTTCACTTCCACGTGCTGGGCGGACGGCCCTTGAAATGGCCGCCGGGTTGACCGGCGGTCTTCGCCGGCCGGGTTTTTGGAAGTCGGCCGCCGCCGCATTGATAGGGCTGGCGTTGGCGGCCTGCAGCGGCGGGGAAGCTCCGTCCGGCCCGACTGCTTCGACCGCGACCGAGGCTGCTGCCGCCTCCTCCGTTGATGAAACGTCAACTTCGAGGGCATCGACCCAGGCGGCCTCCACAGCGGCGGACGCGACCGCGGAGACCACCGCCGGCACTCCCGTGGAAACTACTGCCGGCACTACCGTTGCCGAACCGCAGAACGGCGCCGGTGAGACACCGGTTTCCGTCCCGGCCGATGATCCGGTTTCTGTTCCGGCCCCGGAGCCTCCCTCGACGGGACCCCAGAACCTTCCCGCAGCGGCGGGGGATTACGAAGTTTCGTTCGAGCCCGAGGAGTGCCCCTTCCAGCCTCCGCCCGGGGCCGAACCCCGGTGCGGTTATCTGTCGGTCCCCGCCGACCGCAGCCGCCCTGAAGAAGGCCGCATCCGGTTGGCGGCGGCGGTCTTTCCGGCGCGGTTGGAGGAAAAACATCCGCCGGTGGTCTACCTGGAGGGCGGTCCGGGCGGTGAAGCCCTCGAAACCCTGCCCTTCACCTACGAAACCCTGGTTGAACCTCTCGACGCAGAGCGGACGGTGATCTTGTTCGACCAGAGGGGGGTGGGTTACTCAGAACCTTCCCTTGCCTGCCCGCAAACCCGCCGGCTGGTGTTCGATCTGTTGGCCGAAGATCTCCCGACTGAAGAGTGGCTGGCCCGCTTTACGGCGGTCCTCTACGAGTGCCGGGAGACGTGGTTGAGCGACGGAATCGATCTCTCGAACTTCAACAGCGCCGCCTCGGCAGCGGACGCGGCCGACCTGCGGGCGGCGCTCGGATACCCCGAATGGGACCTGTACGGCATCTCCTACGGAACCCGCTTGGCCTTGACCGTGATGCGGGATCACCCGGAGGGGGTGCGCAGCGCCGTCCTGGACTCCGCCTATCCGCCCCAAGTCGATGAGATCGCCCTCATCCTGAGAGGGGCGTCCGGCGCCTTGGACGAGCTCTTCTCGGCCTGCGCCGCCGACCGCTACTGCAGCTCCACCTACGGAGACCTGGAATCGCTCATGTTCTCGACGGTGGACCGGCTCAACGACTCGCCGGCGGAGATCGAGGTCATCGACTATTTCTCTTTGCTCACCTATCCGGCGCTGCTCGACGGCGACGCCCTGCTGGGGCTGGTGTTCCAGGCCCTGTACGCCGAGTGGACCTTCCCCCGGATACCCAAGGCGCTGGCCGAGATCCGAGACGGCCGTTACACGAGCGCCGAGGAGCTCATGTCGTTTTTCCTGGCCAACGATGCCTTCTTCTCGATAGGTCAGTTCCTCTCGGTCGGCTGCCGCGAGGAAGCCCCCTTCTCAGATCTGGAACTGGTGCGCTCCGAGCGGGAGGCTCATCCCCGGCTGGTGTCCCTGGTGGAGGGCTCGCTGATTCAGTCGGAGCACGCCTCCGAATTCTGCGCCGCCTGGGGCGCCGGGGCGGCCGACCCGATCGAGAACCAACCGGTGGAGAGCAGCATCCCCGCCTTGGTGATGGCGGGCCGCTTCGACCCGGTTACTCCGCCGGACTTCGGCCGCCGGGCTTCCGAACACCTCGACAACGCCTGGTTCGTGGAATTTCCCACCCTGGCTCACGGGGTAACCACCGTGGAAGGATGCCCCCGTTCGATAATGCTGGATTTCCTCGCCGATCCGAGCGCCGAGCCCGACACCGCCTGCGTAGAGGACATGCCGAAGGTGCAGTTCCCCTGAGGGTTTCACATAGAAGCCGCCGGCCGTGATAATCGGGGCGCGGAGGCATCGGCTCCGATGACGGCGGTGCGGCTCTTGTTCACGAGGACAAGGCGGAGGTAATGGAACTACATGGGCCCCGCATCCTGGCCCGAGTTGGGAGTTTCACCCGGGGGATGAGGCGAATCGGCGCGGCGGGCTGTGTGCAGGGGCGGCGGGCATTCGAGCGGGCGCCCGGCCGCGTGGATATGAACTGTCAGGGTTGATGTCTTACATGGTTGGCGGCGCCGCGTCGGGAGAGCGCCGAGCCGCCGCCGTTCCAAAGCCGGGGCAGAAACCCCCGCGGCAGGCGGCGGCCCAGACGGGCGGCGGCGGAAGACCTTCGCCCGCTCATGCACAGCCCAGGCTTCTGCAGTCCGCCGGATCTCTGGTCCGCAGGCGGCGCCGGGCGGCCGTCTTGGTGGGGCTGGCCCTCATATCGGGCGCCTGCGGGGCGGTGCAGCCCCGCCCCGATGGGGATCCCGCGCCGCCCGTCTGCGCGGCGGGCCAGATCGACGGAGATGTGATTCTGCTGTCCAGACCGGAACAGTTGTCCCCTCTGGTGGTCGACCGGTTCGAGCGGCGGTACGGGGTGGACGTGGTCGAGCTCACCTACGAAGCGGAGGACGACCTGTTCTCCCGGGTCACGGCCGGCGCCGACGATTTCGACGTGGTGCTGCTGACCGACTACGCGGCGGACATCCTGCGGCGTGGGAAGAACCTGCTGCCGCTCGATCCCATCGCCCTCCCGGGGAGGGCCAATCTGGATCCCAAGTTCGCCGGCGGAACGAACGGTGGTGGGGTTTTCTACTCGGTTCCCATGGTGTGGGGGACGGTGGGGATCGGCATGAACGTCAACGCGGTGGGCGCCGATGTCCTGCCTACTTGGGGCATGGTTTTCGATACTTACCAGACCTGGATATACGCAGGGCGGGTCTCCCTGCTGGCAGACGGGCGGCAGGTGCTGGCGGCTGCCATGCTCTATCTCGGATATTCACCCAATTCTACCGACCGGGTTCAGGTCAGGATGGCCGCCGATCTGGTGGCGGCGGCTCAAACTCATCTGGGAGGGTTCGACTCCGAAGAATACGCATCGAGGCTGGTCGAAGGCGTATTCGACGTTGCCCACGGCAAATCCGATCAATTCTTGGAGGTGCTCCCCGCGGCAACCGCCGATTTTCGGTACGCGATACCCGGCGAGGGCGCCGTAGCCTGGGTGGACCGCATGGCGGTTCCCGTCACCTCCCGCCGCCCATGCAGCGCCCATTCCTTCATCGATTTCATCCTCGAGCCGAGGAACGGGGCCGAGGCGGCCAACTACTCCAAGGTGGCCACCCCCAACCTGGCGGCCCTTCAGTACGTGCTGCCGGAGCTGGCGGCCAATCCGAGCGTCTACCCCCCCCCGGAGGTGCAGGACCGTCTGGAGCTGCTGATCTACAACGAGGAGATCGACCGGCTGTACGCGGAGGAGTTCATCCCTCTGGAACCGGCCTGACCGAGGTCTGCCGCCCCCCGCAGCCGGACCGGGGCCGGGTCGGCCCGGTATGCTGTAGACATGGTTGCCGCGGTCCCCAAACTCCGCTCCGCCCTCAAGAACCGCGCTCCCAACCTGGCGGTGGAACGGCGCCTGTGGGAGACGGGCTTCGAGGTGGTGGCGGGAGTGGACGAGGTGGGCCGGGGCGCTTGGGCGGGGCCGCTGACGGTAGGCGCGGCAGTGGTGCCCAAAGACCGGCGCATCTACAAGCTGAGGGATTCGAAGATGCTGACCGAAGCCGAGCGGGAGGCCATCTTCGACCGAGTGGCCGCCTGGTGCACCCGATGGGCGGTCGGGCACGCCAGCCACCAGGAATGCGACCAGCTCGGCATGTCAGACGCGCAGCGCTTGGCCGCCCGCCGGGCCTTGGCCGCCCTGGGGGCGGCGCCCGACCGGATCCTGATCGACGGGCGGTGGGACTTCGTGGGCGGCAACGGCTCTATTCGTCTGGTGAAGGGGGACGCCACCTCGCTCTCCATCTCCGCCGCTTCCATCCTCGCCAAAGTCGTACGCGACCGAATCATGCGCGGCCTCGCCCCCTCCTACCCCAACTACTGCTTCGAGGACAACAAGGGCTACCCCTGCCCCCGGCACAAGGCCGCCCTCTTCGCTTGGGGGCCTTCATCCATTCATAGGCGCAGCTGGGTATTCATGGACCGCCTCCCATGGACCGGGGTTCCTCGATACGTCAGGCCCGATCCTCAGGGCGCCCTGTTCGACCCGGAGAAGCAAACCAAGGTATGAGGAAGGGTGAGAAGCCGTCAGAAAGAGGCGGCTTCGATGGCGAACAGATCGTCTGCCCCGGCCTGCACCGCCGGCAGCAGCGCCGCCGCCTGCGGCAGGATCTGCTCCAGATAGAAGCGGGCGGTTGTCTGCTTGCGCCCGTTTCCGGCGGCGGCCGCCGCCGAACCCGCCTCGGCCATCACCGCCCCGCCTGCGGTGATTCCGAACATGGAACAGTATGGGGAGGCCCCCGCCAACCTCCGGTTCACCCCTTCGGTGTCGTCAGCCTGTTCGAGGAGGAAGCGGGTGGCTTCTGTCAAGGCGTCCAGGGCCGCCGACAGCGACTTGGCCGCCTCCCCCCACCCGAGGTACTCGCAGCTCCGGACGGAAGAGCGCAGGGAGTCGATGTATCCGCCGGTGAAACTCCCTCCGTCCATTGCCAGCTTCCGCATGACCAGATCGATGGCCTGGATGCCGTTGGTGCCCTCGTAGATAGGGGTTATGCGGGCGTCGCGGAGATGCTGAGCGGCGCCGGTCTCCTCTACGTACCCCATCCCCCCGTGCACCTGAACGCCGGTCGACGCCGTTTCCACCCCCAGATCGGTGCACCAAGCCTTGACCACCGGGATCAGCAGTGCCAGGCACCGGGCGTGCCAGCGGCGTTCCGACTCGTCTGAGGAGTGCCTGGCGAGATCCTGGTGCATTCCGGTGCGGTACAGAAGCGCCCGCATCGCTTCCACATTGGACCTCATGGTCAGCAGCATTCTCCTCACGTCGGGATGCTCGATGATGAGCGAGTCCCGGTCCGCCCCCGCCGCCCGGCCCTGGCGGCGTTCCCGTGCGAAGGCCGCCGCCTGCTGGTAGGCCCGCTCGGCCACCGCCATGCCCTGGATTCCCACCGAGATGCGGGCGGTGTTCATCATCGTGAACATGTTGCGCATCCCCTGGCCGGGACCTCCCAGCAGATACCCCACCGCGCCCCCGGCGTTTTCTCCGTAGGACATCACACAGGTGGGGGAGGCGTGGATGCCCAGCTTGTGCTCGAGCGACACCGGCTTCAGGTCGTTGGGCCGCCCCGCCCCGCCGTCTTCGTCCGGCAGGCGCTTGGGAACGATGAACATGGAGATGCCCTCGGAGCCGGGCGGCGATCCCGCTATCCGGGCCAGCACCAGATGGATCACGTTCTCAGCCAGGTCGTGGTCGCCGTAGGTGATGAAGATCTTGGCGCCTCGAAGGAGGTAGGTTCCGTCCCCGGCCGGTACGGCGCTCATCTTGAGGGCGCCTACGTCGGAGCCGGCCTGAGGCTCGGTGAGGTTCATCGTGGCGGTCCACTCGCCGCTGACCAGCCTGGGCAGGTAAAGGGACTTCTGCTCCTCGTCGCCGTGGGCCGAGACGGCGGCGGCGGCGGCGGCCGTCAGCAACGGGCAGATGCTGAAGGACAGGCAGGCGGATGTGAACATCTCCTCCACTGCCAGGCTCACCGGCTTGGGCATCTGGTGCCCCCCCCATTCGGACGAAGCGTCGACCCCTCCCCAGCCGGCCTTCACGAATGATTCGTAGGCCTTCCTGAATCCCGCCGGGGTGCGCACCGCCCCCTCCGCCAGTGAACAGCCCTCCAGGTCCCCCGCCCGGTTGAGGGGCGCCACCAGGTCCTGGACGAAACGGGCGCCCTCGTCGAGCACCGCCCACACCAGATCCCGCTCCGCCCCGCGGTAGCGTTCGAGAGTCATCAGCCGCTCCAGCCCGGCGATGTGTTCCAGCGTGAAACGGATGTCTCCGAGGGGGGCGGTGTAATCCGACAGGCCGGCCATATCTGCGGCTAACCCCGAAGGCTCAGACCGCGGTCGAGGTCCTCGATCAGGTCCTCGACGTCTTCCAACCCCACCGAGATGCGCACCAGGCCGTCGGTGATGCCCGCCCGCAGGCGCTCCTCTTCATCGACGTCGGCGTGTGTCATCGTCACCGGATGGGTTATCAACGACTCCACCGAACCCAGATTCTCGGCCAGGGTCCAGACCCGCAGCGATTTCATCAAGCGCTTGCCGGCCTCGGCTCCTCCCTCGACCTCGAACCAGGCCATGGCCCCGAAGCCGGAGGCTTGGCGGGCGGCCAGCTCGCGCTGGGGGAAGGAGTCCAAGCCGGGGTAGGTGACCGACGACACCCCGGGATGCCCTTCCAGGAACTCGGCCACGGCCGAGGCGTTGGACGTCTGCCGTTCCATGCGCTCGCTCAGGGTCTTGCTGCCCTGCAGGGTCAGCCAAGCCACCATCGGCGACATGATCGTCCCGGTGGCGTTCTGGACGAACCCCACCGCCTCCGCATGGGCTTCGTCGCGGCATATCACCGCGCCGCCCACCGTGGCGTTGTGGCCGTCGAAGTACTTGGTGGTGGAGTGGAGCACCAGGTCGGCGCCCAGCTCCAACGGCCGCTGGAAGTAGGGGGTGAGAAAGGTGTTGTCGACCGCATGGGGTATGCCGCGCGCAGCGGCTATCTCAGACACCCCGGCGATGTCTGTGTACTTGAGGGTTGGGTTGGCGGGCGTCTCTGTGAAGATCAGGCGGGTGCGCTCTTTCACGGCCGCGGCCACCGCCTCGAGGTCGGAGGTGTCGGCAAAGGTGAAATCCACCCCGAATCGGGCGAACACCTTGGTGGCCAGGCGGTAGGTGCCTCCGTAGGCGACGTTGCTCACCACGGCGTGGTCACCCGCATTCAAGAGAGCCGTGAAGAGCCCGGCGGTGGCCGCCATGCCGGTTGCGAACGCCCAGGCCGAAGAGCCGCCCTCCAACACCGCCAGACGCTCCTGCAGCGCCGACACGGTGGGGTTGGCCGACCGGGAGTAGGAATAGCCGGTGGCCATGTAGTCCTCCACGGACAGCTGCACGAACGTGGTGGTTTGGTGGATAGGGGTGAGGATGGCGCCGGTGACCGGGTCGGGGGCGGCGCCGGCGTGTATCTGATCGGTTCTGAAACCCATAGCTCCGGATCTCCTGGGGCGGAAGACCAGGATACAGCCTTAGCCCTGATTATTCATTCTCCGCGGGGCGGGCCGCCCGTCCGCGCCGGTTCATCAGCCTGTACATCCCAAACCTGGAACCGGCGGCGTTCACCTGTCGGGTGAAATCACGTTCAGTCGTCTCACTGTTATAAGCCCTGGTCAGAAGGGGTGTGGGAGCGTATTTCATCTGCCCGCCCCACTCTGTGAACAATCGGGTCTAGGTACGATCCAGGGAAGGCGCGGACGCGGGCCGGCCTCGGCGGGCCTCCATCCGGTGTTCCGGCATGAGCGTTTGTCCGCCCCTCAGCTTGAAGGGGCGGCCCGACGATCGGCCGCCTCTGCCTGGAGTCCGCAAACAACGGCGAGCTGGTGTTGGGTCTGTTCTACCCGGCCCGGCGCGGGGTTCAGAGGGTACGGCCCCTCACGGAGGGCCGTCCCGCGGCCGGGCTTCCCAACGTCCGCCGGTCCATCGGACGGCGAGGTTTTCCGTTTCCAGCCATCTGTGATGCCTGCGGCATACCGCCACCAGGTTGTCCACGTCGGTGGACCCCCCTCTTCGATGCCATTCCCGCACATGGTGCAGCTCGCACAGATGCATCGGAGCACCGCATTCGAAACAGCCTCCGTCCCGAACTGCGACGGCGAGCCGCTGCGCGGCGTTGCCGAGCCGCTGCCGCCTCCCCATCCACAGCACCCGGCCCGGCCGGTTGAAGATCATGCCGCACAACTCGGTGTCCGGCGAGAGGGAGCGCAGGACGTTGCGGGGCGCCGGGCCGGCGCCGATGATCTCGCAGTGCCCCTTCGGGTCGGTTCCGTCTATGACGCCGATATCGGCGGTTATCACCAGCTGGGGCCGCCGCCTGGCCGCGCCCCCAGCCCCCTCCTCCAGGGGTTCGCCGTTGACCGCATCGAGGCCGGTGAGCAGCTCATACACCACATCGGCCTTCCTCTGATGCGGCGTGCGCACCATTTCCGGATCCCCGCCCCCCTCCGCGTCCCGTCGCAGAAGACGCAGGTAACGGGCGTCGACGGCCTGCTGTACGTGGTTGAACTGGGGGGAAGGCAGCTTTGCCATCAACACCCCCAGGCCCGTGGAATCCTCCACCCAGAGCTTCGCCTCCCGCACACGCCGCTGCCGCTCTATCGGGTCTAAGCCCGATTCGACCAACTTCTGGTTGATCCAGTCACGCACCCGCCGCCCGAACGTGTCCGCAGGCAACTGCGCCGACTGCCTCAGCAGCTCGTCGTCGGCTTCCACCGCTTCGGGGCCGCACTTCTCGGCGGCGTTCCCCAGCATCCTGGCGTTGTCGAATGGGATGTCCCCCGAGGCGAGCAGCCCCTCCACCGCCGGCAGATCCGGCAGTTGTCCGGCCAACCGCGCCATCTGTTTGGCCTGACGCCCCGACATCCGGGCGCCCTGCCGCAGCACCTCCGGGGGGTAGGAGTCGGGATCGGACACCGCCACCTCCCGGGCCAGGGTGCACAGCATCGACGCGGTGCGGGCCTGAATCCGGCCCAACATCCTTACCGTTGCATCGATCTCTGACCGGGGCACTTCCTCGGCCTGCGCCATCTCCATTGCGTCGAGCGCCGAGGCGAGCCACCGTTCCGCACCGCCCCCGGACCGGTCCGGCGGCTCGTGTTCCCCGCCCGCCTCCGGGCCTGCGGCGTGTTCTTCTCGATACATACTTACATTATACAGCATATCTATGACATCGACAACCCCTTTGATTGGAGAACACTAAATTTCGATACTATCCAGATTGTTCAAGCCGCTCGACCGTCGTTGCCTCGTTGGTGAACCTCCTGTCTCTGATCAGGCATGCCTATTGCGGTTGCCCCAGGTCAGGAGACTGCAGGCGCGTCTTCAGCCGTCCGCCCCCGCCTTGTGAACGATCAGCCGGGGGGGGGGGCACCAGCCGACGAAGGCCAAGCAGGCCGCAGTGCCGGTAGGAAGGCGGTCAAGGCCGAGGTCAGCGCCGGTCTAATCCATCCGTACCAGTTCGGCTTCCAAATGGACCTGCATGGGTTGGCCCGCCGCCGCCATCTCCAACCGGTAACGCATGACCCCGTCGTCGACCCTCAGCTTCCTCGCCACAGCCGTTACTTCGACCGCGGTGGGGGAGAGATGCACCGCCGCTGAGCGGAAGCTGACCCGCCCGCCGTCCACCTCTCCGGTGTGAACTTCGACGATCCCGGTGGGTTGGGCGAAGACCGCTTCCGCCCCTCCCTGTCCTCCGGGCCGCAGGTATCCGGCTTCCGCATGCAGGGGTTCACCCCCGCCGCCCAACCGCCGGGTGCGTTGCCGATAGGCGATGAACGGCTTGCCGGGGCCGGGGGTGTAGACAGCCTCTTCCCAGTACTCGAACGGTTGGATGGTCGGATAGCAGCCCCGCCCCCGGCCCTTCCAGGCGCCGATGAGGAACGCCAACCCGTCCAGGTTGGGATGCAGGCCGCCCGGCCCGCCCACTATCCGGCGGGAACCCCGGCGGGAATCGTCGCGCACGAGACTCCGGTGCCCCTCAGCCCGCAGTAACCGTTGGGGTTCTTGGCCAGATATTGCTGGTGGCCGTCCTCGGCGTAGTAGAAGGCGGGGGCCTCCCGGATCTCGGTAGTCACGGGGCCCAAGCCCGCCGCCGCCAGACTTTCCCCGTAGGCCCGCCGGCCGGCCTCCGCCGCTGCCCGCTGCTCCTCGGAAGTCCAGTAGACCGCCGAGCGGTACTGGGCGCCGTAGTCGTTGCCCTGCCGCATCCCCTGGGTTGGGTCGTGTTCTTCCCAGAAGGTTTTCAGCAGACGGCGGTAGGGAACCTCCTCTGGGTCGTAGACAACCAGCACCGCCTCGGTATGGCCGGTGAGGCCGGAGCAGACCTCGCGGTAGGTTGGATGGGGTGTGAAACCTCCCTGATATCCGGCGGCAGTGGTGTACACGCCGGGGATCTGCCAGTAGAGGCGCTCCACCCCCCAGAAGCACCCCATGCCGAAGTAGGCGGACTCCATCCCCTCTGGAAACGGAGGGGTGAGAGGTCGTCCGTGAACGAAATGGGGAGGAGGAGAGGCCGCAGCCTCCGGCCTGCCCGGAAGCGCCTCCTCCGCAGAGGGCATCCGGCCCTGGGCGGTGCGGTGGAACATCTCGTCTCTCCTTCTTCGCCGTCGAGTGAACACTACCGCGCGTCCGAACGTTGTGAGGAGCTTGCCCTGAACCGGGCGCCTCTTTCGATCTCCTGACCCTGATTGTTCACGAGAGTGGGGCGGGCAGATGAAATGCGCGCCTGCATCCTTCAGACCTGGGGTAACAACAGTGAGATACTGTCTGATCAGAAACTCGAGGTTCACCTGCCGGGTGAACGCCGCCGGTTCTGGGTCTGGGATGTACAGGCTGGTGAACAGGCGCGGACGGCGGCCCGCCCCGCGTGGATATGAATCGGGGTTAACGGTGATGGGCTCAGAGGGGAGCGGACGGCGCCGCCGTCTGCCTTTTCAAGCGGGGTCTTCATGTCGCGAAACTGATTGGGCCCTTCCGATTTCATCTGCCCGCCTTTCACTGCTGTGATATTCGGGAGGTGTCCCTGTTTAGGGAGGGAACGGCTGGCGCCGATGAGGATCGAATCACTCTGACCTGGGATTTTATCGATAGAAGACCGTATGATCGGGCTGACAGCCTGTGTTCCGGAGCGACATCGAAGGATCATAAGCCGTGTGGTTTGACGCCCCTCAGTATGGATATGAACCTATCAGGGTTGATAATCCAGGCCATCGGGTACGATAGGAGCATGAAAGTGAGACGGACGCCATTGGTCTTGGTCTCGGTGCTCATCGTCAGCCTCGCAACGGACTGTCCGCCCAAGAGGACGACGGAGGTGCAGCAGTTCGTCCGGTTCCGCCGCTGCCCGCATCGTTCACCGATATCGTCCATCTCCCCCGACCGGCCACCGCCGCCATTTCCTGCATCGTGTACTTTTTGGGGTCACCACCGGAACCACCCCCGCCTCTTATTCCCCGAGTCGTCCGTTTCCCCCGAGGAGTCGTCCGTCACCCGCTCCCGGATGGCCCGTTTTCTGACCAGGACCGCCGCTGCGGTCGGAGTGGAGGCCTCCGGCGGCGCCGACCCCCCCTTCGGCGACCTCAACGACTTGGACGAGGACGGCCGCCTAGCCGTCAACCGGCTCTGGCGTCTAGGCATCACCCGGGGCGCCGGTTCGGGAACCTTCGACCCTCAGGCCCCGGTGCTCCGCCGCCGGATGGTCCTCTTCCTCTCCCGTACTCTCGAAGCCGCCCACGCTCCAACCCTATCCTTCACCGACCTCGGCGCGACCCTTCATCCGCCGTTGACAACGAAGAACTGGCCGAGACCGTGATGGTGTTTTGGGACCGGAACGAGAATGGTGTGCATGACAGCCCGGCCGAGCTGTCCGCCGAGATCACTGTTATCTGGGATGACTGAAGACAGGAGGAGCGATGCAGGTTAGGTCTGTGAAGAAAAGCAGAGGGCGGACGGCGCCTTCCGAGAAGAGTTCGAGGGGCGGGTTGCGGCGGCCGCCTGTTGAGATACTGGCGGCCGCCGCGGCTCTGGGTCTGGCGCTGGCGGCCTGCGGAGGAGGATCGACCGGCGGCGGCGAGGCGCCCGAGCCGTCCGATTCTGCCCCCGCCCAAGCCGCGGAAACAACCTCCTCCGCGGTTGAAGAGGCCGCCGCCGCAACAGGCGGACAAGACGAAGCGGGCGAACCGGAAGACGACGGAGGGGGAGAACAACCCGAAACCCTCGCCGAATACCTGGGTTTCGACCTAGACGACCCCGACGCCATGGCCGCCCAGGCCGACGAGATGGAACGCCGGGTGCAGGAGTCGATCGCCCGATGCATGGCGCAGGAGGGCTTCGAATACATACCGGCCGTCGACCCCGGTTCTTCCGCTTTTACCGTCTCCGGCACTGCCTTCGATCAAGAGGAGTACGTCCGGGAGCAGGGGTTCGGAATCACCACCTGGTACGGCCGGGAGGAAACCGGCCAGGCGTCGGGGGCGGCCTGGGTGGATCCGAACGAGGCCATAGTCGAAGCCATGTCCGAATCGGAGAGCAGCGCCTATTACGAAGCGCTGTACGGATATCAGACGGAATCGTCGGAAGGCGCCGACCGACCCGGATGCCAAGGCAAGGCCTTCGAGGAGGTCTACGGGCAGATGGAGAGAATGTTCGAAGAGCTGGGTCCGATGTTGGATGAGATGTATCAGCGCTTCTTGGCAGACCCCCGTTACCAGGAAGCCACCGGGGAATGGTCGGGTTGCATGTCCGACCGCGGCTACATCTATGACGATGTCGAACAAATGTACGATTCGGTGTACACCGACTTCGGACGCCGTTTGGACGCGCTGGTCGGTTCCTCCGACCCCTTCGAGGATTGGACCCAAGAACAGAGGGAAGCCTTCTACGAGGAGAACTCCGACGAGGAGATCGAGGACTTCTTCCAGCAGGCCCGGATAGACGCCCGGGAAGCCGTCGACCAAGAGGCGCTGGCCGCCCTCCAGCAGGAGGAGATCGACTTGGCGGTGGCCAACTTCGAGTGCTCTGAGAGCTTCCAGGAGACCGTTGCCGAACTCCAGCAGGAGTACGAGTCCGAGTTCATCGGGAAGAACCGAGGCCTGCTCGACGAGCTGCGGGAAGCCTGAGCAGCGGGGCGCCGTGAGACGAGGTTTGGCGGTTTCCTTGGTGTTGGCGGCGGCGGCGGCCGCGGCCGCGCTGGGATGGGCGGCGGGGCAGAGGATCAGTTCCCCCGCCCAGATAGCCCTCAGCGCCGAACCGCCCGCCCCGTCCCTCATCACCGTGGAGGTCGAGCTCACCGAGCTGGCGGCCGACGTCATAACCAGGGCCGATGTAGGTTACGACGATCCGGCGTCTCTGAGCCTGAACGGTTCGCTGGGCGGCCGGCCGCCGGTGCTGCTGGTGACCTCTGCGCCTGAGCGGGGGGACGACCTGGCGGAGGGTTCGGCGGCGATCGAGATATCCGGGCGCCCGGTCTTCCTGCTGGCCGGGGAGATACCGGTGTTCCGCGATCTGCGGCCCCAGACGAAAGGCCCAGACGTCCTGCAGGTCGAGCAGGCGCTCGCCCGGCTCGGATTTTTTACCGGGGAGCCTGACGAGGAATGGACCCCGGACACCGGTGAATCGGTGGCCGCTTGGTACGAGGCGGCCGGATACACCCCCAACGGGGTGAGCGACGAGGAGAAGGACCGGCTGGAGGCCGCCCGCAATCAGGTCGAGACCGCCGAGGACGGGGTGGAGGCCGCCCAAGACCGGATCGAGACCGCCGAGGACGGGGTGGAAACCGCCCGGAATGGAGTAGAGACCGCCGAGGACGGGGTGGAAACCGCCCAGGAGGGGGTCGATTCCGCTGTCCGCAGCCAAAAGAGGGCCGACGATGCGCTGGCCAAGGCGCGGGGCGACCTAGCGGATGCCGAACGGGATCTGGTCAAGGCCCGGCGGGGGCCGGACGATCTGGAGATACGGCAGGCGCGTTCGGCGCTGGCGTCGGCGGAGGAGCAACTCGGTTTTACCGAGGCCGACACCGCGAAGGCCTTGGCCGAGGCGGAGCGGGCGGTGTTGTCCGCCCAAGCGGAACGGAACGAGGCCGCCAACCAATACTCGATTGCAATGTCTCGGTGGGAGAGCGCCCAAGCCGGGGTTCATCCCGACGGCGGGACGCTCCCGACCCCGCCCCAGATGGAAGTTCTGCGGACGGCCTTCGAGAATGCGGGCCTGGCCCTGGAAACGGCCGAACGGGGAATCACCGAAGCGGGCGCCGCCCTAGACCGCAAGCGGGTGGAGAACGCCGCCGCCCTCCGCACGGCGGGCGACAACCTGGCCGCCGCCCGGAAAGCCCTGGATGACCTGTTGTCGCCGCCCGACGTCGATCAGCAGAGGGACGTCGTGGAGGCGGCCCGCACCGCCGTGGAGAACGCCCGGACCGGCATCGACGACGCCCAGTTGTCCCTCGAGAAGGCCCAAGACGGTGTGGTCGACGCCCAGGAGGACCTGGCGAAGGCTCAAGATGGTGTGGTCGACGCCCAAAAGGACCTGGCGAAGACCCAAGGCGGCCTGGTCGACGCCCAGGAGGACCTGGCGGAGGCCCGCGCCGACCTGGCCGAGCTCGAATCCGAAACCGGCGTATGGATCCCGGCCGGGGAGCTGATCTTCTTGGAGCGGCTGCCGGTGCGGGTGGACCGGATCACCGCCGAGCGGGGCAGCACCGTGTCCGGGTCCTTCATGACCGTGACCGGCTCCGAGCTGGCGGTGCGGGGTTCGGTGCTGGTGCGGGACGTATCGCTGGTGAAGGAGGGAGGGGAGGCCCGGATCGATGATCCGCTGCTGGCCGACCCGCTGGCAGGGGAGATTCGGCTGGTGGCGGACCGCCCCGGCACCCGCAACGTAGCGTCCGACCGCCATTATCTCGAGATCGTAGCCGAAGGCATCCCCGACGAGCTGGTCGGCAGCAACGTGAAGGTGGTCATCCCGGTGGGGGGGACCGACGGCGAGGTGCTGGCGGTCCCGGCCGCCGCCCTGTCGGCCACGGCGGACGGCGCCGCCCGGGTGGAGGTCGAGCAGCCGGACGGGTCCACCAGGTTCGTGGCGGTGGAACCGGGGCTGGCCGCCTCGGGGCTGGTGGAGATCACCCCTCTCGACGGAGAGTTGCAGGAGGGGGATCTGGTGGTGGTCGGGACGGCGTCGGGTGGCTGACCCGGGCCGTAAGCCCCTGATTCAGCTGGAGGGGGTGGGGCGCACCTTCCGCTCCGGCGAGATCGAGGTGCACGCCCTGCGGCGGGCCGACCTGCGGATCGAACGAGGTGACTACATATCGATCGTGGGGCCGTCGGGCAGCGGGAAATCGACCCTGCTCAACGTGATCGCCCTGCTGGACCGCCAAACGGCCGGCGCCTACCGGTTCGAGGGAACCGACGTCACCGAGCTCTCCGAAGGCGCCCGGACCGGCCTGCGCGCCCACCGGATCGGGTTCGTGTTCCAGTCTTTCCACCTGCTGGCCCACCGGACGGTCACCGAGAACGTCGTCATGTCCATGCTGTACAACAGCGCGCCGCGCAAGGAGCGCAAAGCCCGCGCCGCGGCGGCCTTGGAACGGGTCGGGTTGAGCCACCGGGCCGATTTCCTGCCGCTGCGGCTCTCAGGCGGGGAACGCCAGCGGGTGGCGATCGCCCGGGCGGTCGCCACCGGCCCGGCCATCCTGATATGCGACGAGCCGACCGGCAACCTGGACAGCGCCAGCACCGAATCCATCCTCGGGCTGTTCGACGAGCTGAGGGCCGACGGCCAGACCCTGCTGGTGGTTACCCATGACCAGAAGGTGAGCGCCCACGCCGACCGGACGGTAACCATGCACGACGGACTGCTCACCGAAGGCCCGCCGAACGGCGAGGTTGGGCTGTGACCGGACGGCTGCGCGCCCGGTTCCGCACCAAGGATCTGCTGTTGGAGTCCCTGGCGGGGCTTTTCACCCGCCCCGGACGGTCTTTCCTGACCGCGCTGGGCGCGGTGCTGGGGATCGGATCGCTGGTGGCCACCCTCGGGATAGCCCGGACCGCCGGCAACCAGATCGTTACCGCCTTCGACGAGCTGTCTGCCACCTCGGTAGTGGTCAGCGCCGACCGGGGCCTGTTCGGCGGCAACGCCCCCCAGGTGAAGCTCCCCTGGGATTCCGAGAAACGGCTCAGCCGGTTGAACGGAGTGACGGCGGCGGGCACCATGGCCGATGTGCCGATCGGCTCAGCCCTGACCCGTTCGGTGCCCATCAAGGACCCTTTGGGGCAGACCGAGTTCCAGATTTCGATGATCGCCGCCTCGCCCGGCCTGTACCCGGCGGCGCGGGGCGCCCTGTCGACCGGGCGCTGGTTCGATTGGGGGCATTCGGAGCGGGCCGACCGGGTTGCGGTGCTGGGGACGGGCGCCGCCCAGCGCCTCAACATCACCCGGGTGGACCAGCAGCCGGTGGTGTTCGTGGAAGACGACAACTTCGTGGTGCTCGGCATCCTGGCCGACGTGCGGCGCCAGCCGGAGCTGCTGAACGCATTGATCGTTCCGGAGGGCACAGCGCGGGAACTCTACGATCTGGAGTCGCCCGCCTCCATCCAGATCGACACCGAGGTGGGGGCGGCCCCGCTCATCGCCGCCCAGGCGCCCATCGCCGTTTCCCCGGACGATCCGAGCGCGGTCCGCATCCAGGCCCCGCCCGAACCGGAAGACGTGCGGGCGGGGGTGCAGGAGGACGTGAACGCGCTGTTCCTGATTTTGGGCGGGGTGTCCCTCCTGGTGGGGGCGATCGGCATCGCCAACGTGACCCTGGTGTCGGTGCTGGAGCGGGTCGGCGAGATCGGGCTGCGGCGGGCGTTGGGGGCGGGCCGGCGCCACATCGCCTACCAGTTCCTGCTGGAGTCGACCGGAGTGGGCCTGTTCGGGGGGGTGATCGGCGCCAGCCTCGGCACCCTGGTGGTGGTGGGAGTGTCTGCCATGCGCACCTGGACGCCGGTGATGGACCCCAGGATCCTTTGGGCGGCGCCGCTGCTGGGAGGGGTCACCGGCCTCCTGGCCGGGCTGTATCCGGCCGTGCGGGCGTCGCTGATGGAGCCGGTGGAGTCTCTCCGGGCGGGGGCGGCCTGACGCGGGGGAGCAAGGGGGCCTCCGGGCCGGTTGACCCCGATTCCATGTCACCCGCGGCGGGCCCCGTCCGCGCCGGTTTCATCGGCCCTCACCACCCCAGACCACGAAGAGGCAATCACCGGTTGGTGGAGTTATTCCCCTGGTATTGCCCCAGGTAAGAAGGGATGCGGGCGCTTGTTTCATCTGCCCGCCCCTGCTCTCGTGAATTGAAGACGAGCGGATAGGCAGAGGGAATAGAAGTTGCAGATGGTCAGCGGGTTGCAGCCGGGGTTTCGCACCAGGCCAACGCACCAAAACAACCTGGTCAGCCCATGTCCGCCTGCCCTCTCGAACCCAACCGAAACCAAGCCCGGCAGCACGCCGTTTCTCGCGTTCTCCGCCCCCCGCCCCGGCTTCGCCGGGATTCCCGCCCCCGCCGCCGAACCACCGTCTTCGGACGCCGAGGGCGCGTTGCGGCCCTCTGCGCCCGATCCGCCTCGGCACAGCCAGGTCGGCCGCCCCGCCCTTGGAACCTCGGCTCTGGGAAGAGCGGCCTCTGTATGACCGCAGCATCCGGACCGGCTGCGGTTTCTGTACCGCCCCAAGGTATCAGGGGAGTGTGACAGAAGTCGGCAGCCGGATGGAAGGCGAGGCTCCGCTGATTTCGGTTGTTCGTCTCAGAGGCGCGTGGATAGGCGTTGAATAGGGTGTTCAGTCCGCAGGCGGCCAGAGAACCCCTGGCAGGCAACCCGCCGGACGCCGACAACTTCTACCCTTCGCCCGCCTATCCGCGCTTCTTCTTATCGGGGTTGGTTAGCATTGCGCGCGCTGCGGCCTGAAGGAGCGGCTTGAGCTATCGAGGTTATGTACGCGTGATCGACGCCCAAGGGAACATCTTGGACGTGGCGGAGGCGGCGCTGGGCCCCATCGAGCACCCGGGGCACTCTTGGGGAGGGGTGATGGCGGTCTGGGCGGGCGGCGCCCTGGACGGCAAGACCATGCCGGTCGACTTGGAGGTCCCCGACGCCTTCCGGGCCCCGGCGCTCCTGATACCCGGCCCGGTGGTGGAACGCCGCCGCCGGGTTACCGTCCTAGGGTCGGGGCCGCCGCCCTTTGGCGGGCCGCCCGGGCCGTCCGGCTGATCACATGGGGCCGGATCAGGGGAGGGTCCAAGCCTCTGAGGGATCTCCGGCGGCTGCCTTCGACAGGGAGCGGCAGGCGTTGATGAACGCCCCGGCCAGCGCCAGCGCCAAGGCGGCGTACACGGCGAGGGACGCCAGAATGGGGAGCGGGCTCAACAGGCCGGGCACCGCCAAGGCCGCCAGACAGAGGATGGCGAAAGTGGCCCAGGTCATGATGGTCGAGAAGATGAGGAAGACCCGCTTCGAGGCGCTGCCCCCGCTGGAGAAGCCCTTGTAGATGAGGGGGGAGGCCAGCATCAGCAACCCCAACCCCAGCATCGCCGGGGCGTCGAAGCGGGTGTAGTAGTCCTCTTTCATCATCATCGCCGGGATATCGGACACCGAGAACACCAAGGCGATGATCACCGCGCTGGTCGAGGCCCAGCTGTCCGAAAAGCTCCAGAGCAGCGGGCCGACCCTGCCTCCGCATCCTTCTTCGGAGTCTCGCACCGCAGAGTAGGCCGCCAAGAAAGCCGCCAGCCCGCTGACGATGATGATGCTGTCGATGCCCATAGACGCGCTCCCTGTGTCCTCGGGGCTGAATGCCCGCAGACCCTTTCCCTATTCTATGACCTGAAACAGGCGGCTGCGGTTACCGGGGCGGGCCGCCGAAAGCCCGTCCATGTGTACGGTTGCATCCCATGACCGACGCCGCGTCCGCCGGAGGAGCGGGATGAAGCTGGCCGAGGTGGCCGCCGCTTCCCGCGCCGCAGCCTCCACCCGCTCCCGCCGCGCCAAGATCGCCGGGTTGTCGGAGGTTCTGTCGAGGGCGGCGCCGGACGAGATCGAGGCGGTGGTCGGTTTCCTGTCGGGCGCACCCCGCCAGGGGCGGGTGGGGGTCGGCGCGGCTTTGCTGTGGTCGGTCGAGGCCGCCCCCGCCGCTTCCCCTTCCCTCGAGGTGCTCGAAGTAGACGATGCCGTCGGCCGGATCCCGGGCATCACCGGCCGGGGGTCCCGCGCCCGGAGGCTCGATCTGCTGGCCGGGCTGCTGGGCCGGGCCACCGCCGGCGAACAGCAGTTCATACGCCGGCTGCTCACCGGTGAGCTCCGGCACGGCGCCCTCGAGGGGCTGATGATGGAGGCGGTGGCGGCCGCCTCGGGCGTCGGCGCCGCGGTCGTCAGGCGGGCGGCCATGCTGGGCGGAAGCCTCGGTTCGATAGCTCTGCCCGCCCTGATCGAGGGGGAGGCCGCCCTTTTGGAGATGCGGATCGAGCCGATGCGGCCGGTGCGGCCCATGCTGGCCTCCTCGTCCCCTTCCGCCGAAGCGGCGGTCGAGGCGGCGGGCAGGGCCTCCGTGGAGTGGAAGATGGACGGCGCCCGCATCCAGGCGCATCGGAGAGGCGGCCGGGCGGCGGTGTTCACCCGCAGCCTCAACGAGGTAACCGACCGCATGCCCCTGGTTGCGCAGGCCGTCCTCCGCCTGCCGGTTTCCTCGGTCGTGCTGGACGGTGAAGCCCTCACCCTCGACGAGGGCGGCCTGCCCCGGCCCTTCGAGCAGACGATGAGCCGGTTCGGTTCCCGCACCCCCGCCGGGGGCGCCCCCCTGCTCCCGTTCTTCTTCGACATCCTCCACCTCGACGGACGAGACCTGATCGATCTCCCCCTCTCGGAGCGCATCGAGATCCTGGAGCGGACGGCGCCCGCCGAACACCGGGTCCCCCGGGTGGTCACCGACCGTCCGTCGGAAGCCGCCGCCGCCTTCGCCGAAGCCCGCCGCAACCGCCACGAGGGGGTCATGGTCAAGGCGGTCGATTCGACCTACGAGGCGGGCAGGCGGGGTTCGGCCTGGCTGAAGGTAAAACCCGCCCATCACCTGGACCTGGTCGTGCTGGCCGCCGAATGGGGCCACGGCCGCCGCACCGGATGGCTCTCCAACCTGCATCTGGGCGCCCGCGACGCCGAAGCGGGCGGTTTCGCGATGGTGGGCAAGACCTTCAAAGGGCTGACCGACGAGATGCTGGCCCGACAGACCGAACGCTTCCTCCGCCTGCAGACCGGACGCCGCCGCAACGTCGTCTTCCTCCGCCCCGAGACGGTGGTGGAGGTGGCCTTCGACGGGGTGCTTCCCAGCCCCGTCTACGAAGGAGGAGCGGCCCTGCGCTTCGCCCGGGTCAAGCGCTTCCGCCCCGACAAGACCCCCGACCGGGCCGACACCATTCAGCAGATACGAGAAATCCTGGAAGGCCGCGCCTGACCCGTCGGGCCGGCGTCGGATGCCCGGCGGCAACGAGAACGGCGCCCTGCTCAGGGTTGCGCTTCGCGCTTGCGCCGCCCGGCCGAGGCGCCCGGTTGCCGCTCTCGTCCTTCAACGAGAAGGGCGTATCGAACAATTCGATTCACCAGAGCTGAGCGCTGGACGAGGCGGGCGGCGGGAGGCCGTCATGAACATCTTTTCCGAGTCTGCCCACCCCCGATCCGGGCGCTTCAGGTGAGGCCGAGGATCGAAGCATCGAGTCCGCGAAAGATTTCTGAACACACCCCTATCCGGAAGCCCGAAAATTTGGTATACCTATTGGGCTGAAGCACAAACACCGCCGCGAGTTCTGGAGAGGGCGGCGGTCAGAGACGGATCTCGTTCGGTCCGGCCCCGTCGGGCCGGGGGCGGCCTCGTGCGGCCCGGCGGATTTTCGTTCAAGGAGGCGGCGGCGGGGGATGGGCCCGGCGGGCGCCGGGGGAGGGGGCCGATTTTCGCGGACTCGAGGGCGTCTGGGATGGAATGAACTTCGGGCCATGGTTGCGCGGGGGTTCTTGTTGGGGCAATCTTGTGGCTGCCCATCTAGCCCTGAAATTCACAAGAGTGGGGGCGGGCAGATGAAAGGTGCGCCTGCATCCCTTCTGAACTGGGGTAACAACAGTGAGATACTGTCTGATCAGATGAACGATCGGGGCTGGGTCCGGAAAGTTTTCGCGCTCTCGGAGGACCGGTCCGTCAAGCCGGGGGGATGCCCTCGGTCTGGCCGGCGCTTTCAGGCGGGGCGGGGTGCTGGTCCGGCGGATCGTTCGTCGACAGCAGCAGGGCGCTCACCGCGATCACCTGGGCGGTCAGAGCTGCGCACCCCGCGAGCAGCAGGCCGAGGGTGGCGGGGATGGACAGCAGCGACGGGATCACTGCCCCCAGCACCCAGGCCAGCTGGAAGACGGTCTCGGAGTAGGTGAAGGCGCGGCCCCGTTCGGCGGAGGGGACGCTGGCGTGAAGCAGGCCGTCGTAGCCGAACTTGGCGGTGCCCCACGCCAGGCCGGCGAACAGCGCCAGCGCCGCCGCCGCCCACACCCCGAAGATGTGGGAGCTGATGAAGGCCGCCGCCGCCTCCAACGCCAGGGCCGCCACCACCATGGGTTCCTCCCGGAGGCGCCGAGCCAGGAACTGGGCCGAGTAGGAGGACAGTCCGAAACCAAGGCCGGCGGCCAGCAGCAGCGCGCCGAACCCCGCCGGCGTCTGGTCGGTTTCACGAAAAGCGAAGGCCACCAGCAGCAGCAGGTAGCCGTTGAGCAGGCGGACGATGGCGGCGGCGATCCGGACGTGCCGCACCGCCCGGCGGGGGGCGGGGGAGCGGGCGGGGGCCGATTCGTCCGCATCCTGCGGCGGGAGGGCCTCCCGCATGTCGACCCGCAGCCTGAAGGCGGCCACCCCCGACCAGGCAAAGGCGGCGGCCGCCAGCCCCAGGTTGTATTCCGCGCCCAGCTGCAGCAGGCCGAACCCGATTGGCAGGGCTAGCCCTCCGGCGATGATCCCCAGCCGCGCCAGCCGGGCGTTGGCCGACACCAGGGCGGCCGTCCGGGGCAGCGCCGCCGGCAGGACCGCGCTGCGGCTGATGCCGTACAAGCGGGACATCACCAGCAGCCCGAACACCAGCGCCAGCAGCGTGAACTGGCCTTCGGCCCAGATCATGGCCGCCGCCAGCGCCGTCCGCGCCAGCGCTCCGAACACCAGGCCGCCCCGGTAGCTGCGGGGAAACCGGTGGAAGACCATTCCGAGCAGCGGCCCGATCACCGCGAAAGGCGCCAGGGTCAGCAAGAGGAAGGCCACCACGTTCGTCCTCGCTTCCAGGGTGGGCACCGAAAAGAAGAGCGTGTCGGCGAGGGCCAGGGCCACCAGCGCGTCGCCCGCTACGTTGACGGCGTGGGAGACGGCCAAGCGGCGGAACGCCCGGCCATGCACCGAGAAAGCCCCGTCGATTTTCCTCCCCACCGCCTTGGCGGCTTCGACCATCTTGGAAGGGGGCTTGCCCGCTTCCGCCCGGTCGGCGGGTTGGGGCGGAGGCGGCGGATGGGGCGCCGGATAGAGGCCGGAGGCGCCGGCCGGAGGGGGGCCGTTGCGCGGCGGCGGTAGATCGCTCATCGGCCCGGATCACCCCTTGTTTTCATGTTCCCGCAGGCGGGGCGCCGACCGCGTGAGCTTCCCGGCCTGAAATCCCGGCTTCCGCGCCGGCGCGCCCGCTCTTGGATGATCTCCCGCACTCGGAACAGGCGGTTGCCGCCGCCCCCCGCTGCTCCGGGTCGAAAAGCCGCCCGCATCGATTCCCATTGCCTGCGCCCCGTTCTCTTCGTGAATCATCAGGGTCAAGGGTAAGGTAGCGCCCAGCGCGCCGCAGACGGTGGAACTTCGGCGGCGTGCGGCACTGCAGCCGAGACACATGGATGTCGCAATGAACTCGAAGCAATACCAGAAGGTGAAGGGGCCCGGCTTCATCGCCGCCCTCGACCAGAGCGGCGGCAGCACCCCCAAGGCGCTCCGGGCCTACGGGGTGGCCGACGGCGCCTACGCCGACGAAGACGGGATGTTCGACCTCATCCACGAGATGAGAACCCGCATCGTTGCCAGCCCCAGCTTCGGCGGTGACCGGGTGATGGGGGCGATCCTCTTCGAGGACACCATGGAAAGGCAGATCGAAGGGCGCGGCTCGGCGGCCTACCTGTGGGAGGTCGAGGAGGTGGTTCCGTTCCTGAAGGTGGACAAGGGCTTGGAGGCGGAATCGGACGGCGTTCAGCTGATGAAGCCCATCCCCGGCCTCGACGAGCTGCTGGACCGGGCCAAGCAGCGCGGCGTGTTCGGCGCCAAGATGCGTTCGGTGATCAAGACGGCCGACCCCGGCGGGATTGCGGCCAACGCCGCCCAGCAGTTCGAGCTGGGGGAGCGGATCCGGGCGGCCGGGCTGCTGCCGATCCTGGAGCCGGAGGTCGACATCCACAGTCCGCAGAAGGCCGAAGCCGAAGCCCTGCTCAAGGAGGCCCTTCTCCGCAGCCTCGACCGCGCCGACCCGTCCTTTGATTTCATGTTCAAGCTGACCCTCCCGGAGGAGGACGATCTCTACCTGGACCTGGTGGAGCATCCCCGGGTGGTGCGGGTGGTTGCCCTCTCCGGCGGCTACGACCGGGAGGAGGCCTGCCGCCGCCTCGCCCGCCAGCGCGGGATGACCGCCAGCTTCAGCCGGGCGCTCACCGAGGGCCTCTCCGCCGGGCAGAGCCGGGAGGAGTTCGACCGCACCCTCGACCGGTCGATAGCCGAGATCTACGCGGCCTCCATCTCCTGACGCCCAAGAAGGCGAGCGGATAGGCGGAGGAGGATAGAAGTTGTCGGCGGACGGCGGGTTGCCCGCCGGGGTTTCTCTGGCCGCCCGGCGGACCTGAACACCCTGGCCGAAGCTCATCCGCGCGCCTCTGAGATGAACAACCGGGGCCGGCGGAGCTTCGGCTTCCATCCGGTTGCCGATTTGTGTCACACCCCCCTGATACCTTGGGGCGGTACAGAAACCGCAGCCGGTCCGGATGCTGCGGTCATACAGAGGCCGCTCCGTCCAGAGCCGAGGGTTCCAAGGGAGGGGCGGTCGACCTGGCTGTGCCGAGGCGGATCGGGTGCCAGGGGGCGGCAGCGCGTCCTCTGTGTTCGAAGACGGTGGTTCGGAGGCGGCGGGGGCGGGAAACCCGGCGAAGCCGGGGCGGGGGGTGGAGAACGCGAAAAACGGTGTGCTGTTCTGGTTTGGCGCCAGTTTGAGAAGAGCCGATAGGCATAGGAGATAGAGGTCGTTGCTGGTCGGCGGGTTTTTCTGCCAGGCTTCGCCGTGAGGCCAAAGCATCCAAACAACCTGGTCAGCCCTATCCGCTCGTCCTCTAAAGCCTCTCCGCCGGGGCGGGGGGCTTGAGGCGAGAATGACCTGATCTGAGGAAAAGTACTACAGGCCGAGGCGGTTGATGCCGTCCAAGGCGGCGGTCACATAGGATTCGGCCATCGTGGGGTGGCTGATGACCGCGTCCACGAAGTAGTCGATCTTGCCTCCGTAGGCCATCACCGCCTGCCCGATGTGGACCATCTCGGCGGCGCCTTCCCCCACGATATGCACTCCGAGCAGCTCCCGCGTGTCGTAGTTGAACAGCAGCTTGAGGAATCCGGCGTCCTCTCCCTTGACGATGCTGTTGACGTTCTCCCGGTAGTTGGCCTTGCCCACTTCGTAGGGGATGCCCGCATCGGTCAGCTCGGCCTCGGTTTTTCCGACCACCGCCACTTCGGGGATGGTCTTGATCATGTAGGGCATGAACTCCTGGTAGTAGTCGGTGGGAATCCCGAACATGTGGCGGGCGGCGGCCCGGCCCTGCATGCGGGAGGTCGAAGCCAGGTCGGGGAAACCTATCACCCCCCCCGCCGCGTATACGCCCTCCACCGCGGTCTGGTAGTTCTCGTCCACGGCCAGCCGCCCCCGGTCGTCGGGTTCCAGCCCCGCCGCCTCCAGGTTCAGCGACTCGGTGGCGCCGGTCCGCCCCACGCAGTAGAGCACCGCATCGGTCAGTATCTGCTTGTTGCTCTCCAGCATGACCCGCACCCGGTTGCCCCGTTCGTCCACGTAGTACTCGATGTCGAACACCGCCTCGTTGAGCCGCAGGGTCACGCCGTTCTGGCGCAGGTGATAGGCGAGCACGTCTGTGACTTCTTCGTCCATGAACGGCAGCAGGCGGTTCTTGCGGTCCACCAGCGTCACCCGCACCCCCAGCGCCGCGAACGTGCCGCAGTATTCCAGCCCCACCGCCCCGGCGCCCACCACCACCAGCGTGCGGGGCAGGTCGGACATGTCCATGACCTGATAACCCACCAGGATCAGCCGCCCGTCGGCATGCACCACCGGAGGGTGGGTGGCGTCGGTCCCCACCCCGATGACCACCTTGTCGGCGGTGACCGTGCGGTTGGTCTTGCCGCCGTCGGAGGCGAGGTTGATGGTGTGGCGGTCGATGAAGGAAGCCTCCGCCGTTATCAGCTCCACCCGGTTGCGCACGAGCTGGCTGCGCAGGATGTGGATGTGCTGCTGGGAGACGTATTGGTTGCGCACCATCAGATCGCCCAGGGTGATGTTCTGCTTCACCGCATACGACTCGCCGTAGATGGCCCGTTCCCGGTAGCCGGTGAGATGCATCACGGCCTCGCGCAGGGTCTTGCTCACCCCGCCGCTGCTGACGTTGACCCCGCCGATCTCCGGGTACTTCTCGATCATGAGCACCCGCTTGTCGAGCTCGGCGGCCTGGAGGGCCGCCCCCTGTCCGGCCGGACCTGATCCGATCACCGCCATGTCATAGTCGTAATTCGCCATCGGCCGATCCTTTCGCGCCGCTCATCGATCATGAGGCGGTTGGCCCCTCCGCCCCGATGCCCGCAGGCCTGCGGGGTCCTCATGATATACCTCGCGCGGCGGCTTCTCGGCGCGGTGAAACCTCCGCCCGGCCCGTCTGGATCTCCTGCCGGCTCGAGGCGGCGGCGGGCGCCCGCCTTCTTTGACGACATACTGTCGCATACACGAAGGGTGACAGGTCGAACTACCAGGTCAAAGCATAGGTTCTGTCCATCGGGCCGGCGGATGGGGCGGTTGGCGCCCGGGGCGGTCTGAGCCGGCCGCCTGCCGTTCCTGGTTTCACTATGCGGCACCGTTCCGCAAGGCGGCGCCGCAGAAGCCTGAACTTTTTGCGACAGAATGTCGCATCCAACGAAGGAACGATGCAAACCCCCAGTTCAGAGCCATGTTACCCCCCCCCCCCCCCCCGGCTTGACAAACGGCCGTTTGGGTGTAGACTGGAGTCGACTCGAGGTCGGAATCTTGCACGGGCGGGATCTTGCGAAGGCAAGGGCAGTATCGGCCAAGGACGAGGAGGAACTTTCACGCGTGTCGGATGTGTGCTGTGTTCGAGCGGCCGGGTTGTTGTCCGAAGGCATCTTCTCGGTCGTTTTTCGCGCCCTGCCAGGCCGGACCGATGGGATGGGACGGTATGAACGACCCTAGCCGCCGGGGGCGGCGCCCGGTCTGTTGCCGCACCGGGGCAGTTCGCGGAGCGGACGCAGCCGGATCGCCGCCGGCGGAGGGCCGCCCAGACTCCTTTTCTGGTCTCGAGAGTTTGTTCGAGCTCAGGAGCACACGGTGATCAGGACGGGCCGCCCCCTTCGGGTCACTGCTGCGGTTTCTCTGGTCACCGCATTTCTGATGGTTGCCTCGGTCGGGGCGCAGTCAGAGGTGCTCGCTCCGCCCCTCTCCGTTCCCGCCGGCGAACAGCCGGATGCCGGCCAGAGCGGCGGCGGACAGGAGAGCGGTGACCCCGGCGGTGATGACCAGGCCGGCGGCGGAGCAGAGGAAAGCGGCGGTGATGAGGGCGCCGGGGGCGACGGTGATCAGGCGGGCGGCGGCCAGGGCGGCCGAGGTGAAGATGAAACCAGCGGAGGCGGCGGTTCCGGCGGCGGAGACGATCAGAACGCCGGGGATGATGACCGCGATGAGGGCGATGAGGATGACGGTGAAGACGGGGATGAGGATCACGGCGGCGGCGATGGTGACGGCGGTGACGGCGGCGGGGGCGGCCGCGGCGGTGAAGGCAGCGATGGAGGCGGGGGTGAAGGGGGCTCAGGAGAGGGCGGCGCGCCCGCGGCAGGCGGTGAACAGGGCAGTGATGACGAAGAGGACGCGGACGAAGAAGAAAGCGATGGGGATGAGGGTGAAGGGGATGACGAGGGCGAGGGGACGGCCGGCCCGGTTTCCATCATCCTGAGCGTGGACACCGATCCCGAGGCCGAGGGCGCCCAGACCGATGTGATAGAAGGCTTGGCCGCTCAGGTAACCGTAACCGCCGCCTTCCCGGAAAGCGCCGAAGCTTTAGGCGCCGACGCAGTGGTAACGGTGTCGGTCGCCGGCGGGGGCGGCGGGGGGGAGGCCGAGGCCGGGGACTTCACCCCCGTCGACAGCTTCGAGGTAACCATCCCGGCCGGGCAAACCAGCGGCCGGGCCGAGTTCACCTTCGAGGCCGCCGCCGACGGGATCGAGGAAGGACCCGAGACGGTGGAGGTAACCGGATCGACCGCCGCCGGGATCGCCGAGGTGACCGGCGCCGCTTTGACCATCGTCGACCTGCCGGCCCCCGAAATAGTCGTCTTCACACCGCCCGCTCCGCCCGGCGATCCGATCGTCTCCGCCCGGCAGCAAGGCTCGGCAACCGCCGTGAACCTGAGCGTGGACACGCAGACCGACTCGGGAGAACAGGATCACGTGGACGAGGGCAGCACCCGGACGGTTACGGTCAAAGCGGCGGTGCCGGACGGGGCGGCCGCGCTGACCTCCGCCGCCGCCTTCACGGTTTCCATCGCCGCCGACACGGCCGAGAGCACCGATTTCACCGCGCCCGCCTCTGTAGACGTGACCATCGCCTCCGGGCAGACCAGCGGTACGGCCTCCTTCAGCTTCACCGCCGCCTCCGACGCGATATTGGAAGGGCCCGAAACGGTGTCGCTGAGCTCCTCGTTGAACGGTTATACGGTCAGCCCGGCCTCCCTGACCATCACCGATGAAGACGCACAGCTCTCGCTGGCGGCGGGCGTGTCTTCGGTGGGCGAAGGCGCCGGCGCCGCCGCCGTCAACCTGACCGTTGCCTTTCCCAACGCAACGACCTCGGAACTGGCTTCGGCAACGCAAGTTTCCGTAACCGTCTCCGGCGACGGCGCCGAAGCCGGAACCGACTTCGCGAACATATCCGACTTCACGGTGTCGGTGGCGGCCAACGCGTTGAGCGGTTCCGGGTCGGCAACCCTGACCCCCGTCGACGACGTGATCCACGAGGCGGGCGCGGAGCGGGTTAAGTTCACCGGCGCGCTGTTCGGACACACTGCCGAAGCCCTGGTCGCCATCACCGACGACGACGCCGCCCCTGCGGTCATCGACCTGTCGGTGGACACCAGCGCCGACCCCGGGGAACAGACCTCGCTGTCCGAAGACGCCGGCGCTTCGGCGGTAACGGTTGCCGCCGAGTTCTCCTCCGGCACCGCGGTCGAGACGGACACCGTCCTGAGCCTGCAGACGTCGCATTCGAGCACCGGTGCCTTCACCCTGACCATCCCCAAGAACCAGGTGCGGGGAACCGCCTCCGTGACCGTCACCCCCGTCGACAACAACATCGCGGGCGAAGCGCCGCAGACCGTCTCGGTCAGCCTCCAAGGAAGCTCCTCCTACACGGTCAACCAAGCGGCCTTCACCATCGAAGACGACGAAGAAGCGGTGATCAACCTGCGCCCCATCAGGTGCCTGGGTCAGGGCAACGATCCGAACGGCCTAGGCGAGAGGGACAACGCCGAACATTCCGTTTGCTTCGGCATCCTCGGATCCCTGCCCGCCGGAACCTACACCGCCGGGCCGGTCACGGTCAGCGACCTGACGTTCACCGGCACCGCCTCTCCCTCGATCGACTACACCGCGCTCTTCCGCAGAGAATCGAGGGGACCCCGGAACGAAATAACCTTCATAAGATCAGCCAACACCCAGCACACAGCGGCGCTGTTGGACATCACAACGGTCGAAGACGCGGCGGCCGAGGGCGTCGAGACGATCGTGATCGGCGGACGGGCCAACGCAGGGTTCAGGGTGCGTCCTTTCGCTATTCGCCTCTACGACAACGACCATTCGGCCGGCGGCATCGATCTGATGGTGGACGCGTCCGGTATAGACGGCATCCAGCCCAGCGTCATCGAAGGGTCCGCCGGCCAACGGGTGACGGTAACCGCCGCCTACTCGAACGGGGCCTCCCGTACCTCGGCCGCCGAGGTCACCGTGTCGGTGGCGGGGGCCGCCGGCGCCTACGGGGCCGAAGCGGAGGACTTCACCGCGGTGAGCGACTTCACCGTAACCATCCCCGCCGGCCAGTCCAGCGGTTCCGCAACCTTCGACCTGACCACCGTCTCCGACACTCTGGTAGAAGGGCCCGAAGATCTGGCTGTTACCGGTACCGCCACCGGTTTCACCGTCAACGGGGCGGTTGTCATCATAGACGACGACGACACCGTCCCGACCGTCAACTTGAGCGTGGATACGCAAACCGCGTCCGGCGATCAGGATTATATGGACGAAGGAACATCCCGGACGGTTACGGTCAAAGCCTCCGTGCCTTACGGAGCGGTAGCGTTGCCTCTAACAACTCTTTTCAGGGTTGTCATCGCGGCCGCCTCGGCCGAAGCCGCCGATTTCACCGCCCCGGACGCAGTGAATGTGACCATCCCGGCCAACCAGAAAAGCGGCTCGACCACGATCACTTTCAGCGCCGCCTCCGACACGGTGCTCGAAGGGCCAGAAACGGTGTCCTTGACTTCTTATCTGAACGGATACATCGTCAACCCCGGCTCGATCACCATTCGCGACCAGGACTCTCAGTTCCGGTTGGGCCTGAGCACAACTGCCGTGTCGGAAGGCGGCGGCGCTGCTCCCGTCACCCTTGCTGTTGAGTTTCCCAACGCGGTGAGCTCCGAACTCACTTCCGAAACCCAGGTGGCGGTCACAGTTGCCGGAGACGGCGCCTCCGCCGGAGTTGATTTCGAGAACATCGCCGACTTCACCGTGCCGGTGGCAGCAGGCGCTGTGCGGGGATCCAAGACAGTCACCCTCACCCCCATCGACGACTCGATACACGAGGCCTCCGTCGAACAGGCCCGGTTCACGGCTTCGGTGTTCGGTCAAACCGCCCAAGCCGGGGTCACCATCAACGACAACGACCCGGCGCCCACCGTCATCGACCTGACGTTGGACGCCGGCGCCGATCCCGGGTTGCAGACCTCCATCGCCGAGGACGGCGGCGCGACCACGGTAACGGTAACCGCCGCGTTCGCCTCCGGGATTGCGGTCGACTCCGACACCAAGGTGAAGTTGTCGATCCTGGGTAAAACAGCCTCCATACCTATTGGTTTCAGTCCCGGGGACTACAACCTGGTGGGTCATTCAGCGGATTACTCGGTGACGATCCCCAAGGGGCAGGTGCGGGGAACGAATACTTTCCGGATCCGCCCAACCGACGACAATGAGATCGAAGGGCCGGAAACGGTCGAAGTCAGCCTTCGAGGAACCTCCACTTACACGGTCAACCCGGCGCTGCTCACGATCGAGGACGACGAACCGGCGGTCGTCAACCTGTCAGCCCGGGCCGTCAAATGCCGACCGACCGACTCCTCTCCCAACTCGAACCGTCTGAGCGAAGGGGACTCCATGGTTTGCTTCGAGGTGTCCGGCGCCTTCCCCGCCGACGTGTTCCCGGCCCGCCCCGTAACGGTGCGAGATCTGACCTTCACCGGCGGCACCGCCGCTCACGGAACCGATTTCACCACTGCTTTTCCGGTTACCGGCAGGAACTCGGTCGTCCTGGACAGAGGAAACCCCACCCCGGTCACCGCCGCCCGGGTGGACATCATGGCGGTGGACGACACCTCCATGGACGAAGGGATCGAGACGATAGTGATCGAGGGCCGGGCCGACGGTTACACGGTCCGCCCCGTTGCCGTCCTGCTCTTCGACAACGACGGCTCTCCCAACAGCATCAACCTCTCGGTGGACGCCGACAGCTCGTTGGACGGCGCCCAGCCCAGCCTCGAAGAAGGGGCGAGCAGCCGGGCGGTTACCGTCTTCGCCTACTACGCGGTCAGCGTTGCCCGCCCTACGGCCACCACGGTAACCGTTTCGGTGGCCGCGGCAGGAGGAACCCGCGGCGCCGAAGCCAATGACTTCACCCCGGTGTCCGACTTCACCGTGACCATCCCGGCGAACAATACCTTCGGTTCCGGGAGCTTCAACCTGACCACCGCCTCCGACGAGCGGGTGGAGGGCGCCGAGGACCTGGCGGTGTCCGGCGCAGCCTCCGGTTTCACCGTCAACGGGGCGGTGGTTACCATCGAAGACGACGACGCTCCTCCCGCCATAGCCTTGAGCGTCGACGCGGACGATGCCGTCGTCGGCGCCCAGTCGAGCGCAGGGGAGGGGTCGGCCGCCAAGACGGCGCGGGTAACCGCTTCCGTGCCGGGCGGCAAGACCTTCGAGTCGGCGGTGTCGATCACGGTGTCGGTGGCCGGCGCCGGAGGGGCGGACGGGGCGGAGGCGGCCGACTTCGCGGCGGTTGCGGACTTCACGTTGACCATCGCGGCCGGGGCGTCGAGCGGTTCGGCCACCTTCAGCCTGGATCCGACCGAGGACGACTACGCCGAAGGCGCGGAGAAAATAACTATTTCCGGCGCCGCCGATATCGGCGGGGTAAGGGTAACGAGCACCTCGGTGGAGATAACCGACAACGACGATCCGCCGGCCGCGGTCGGGCTGAGCGTGGATCTGGACGGCAACACCCCGGGGGACCAGGACACGATCGGAGAAGGGGACGCGGCGGCTTCGGCAACGGTCACCGCCAAGCTGCCGGACGGCGCCAAGACCTTCGAGTCGGCCACGACCATTACGGTTACAGTATCAGGGGAAGGAACAGTCGGCAAGGCGGAAACATCTGATTTCTCCACCGACCAAACCAACAACACCTTCGATATAACGATCCCTGCCGGCGCCCGCTCCGGGTCGGCGGCCTTCACCCTCACCATCACCGATGACGAGGTGGCAGACGTTACCCCGGAAACCATCACCGTGTCCGGCGTTTCCGACCGCTCCGGCTTGGCGGTTACCTCCGGCGGCATCACCATCAACGCCGACAACGAAACCGCCCGCCCCGACTCGATCGTCCTGAGCCTGGACATGGACTCCTCGACCCAGACGGTGGAGACCGGCGTGGACGAGGGCGATGTCAAGACGGTGAGGGTGACCGCCGCCTTTCCAGCCTCCGCCGATACGCTGGAGACCGACACCGCGGTGTCGGTCTCTTTGAGCGCCGGCGGGGCGGCCACCGCGGAGGCAAACGATTTCTCCACCGACCAGACCAACGACACCTTCGAGGTAACAATTCCCGCCGGCGCCCGCTCCGGGTCGGCAACCTTCACCCTGACCGCGGCCGACGACGATCTGGGCGGCGAAGGCGCGGAGACGGTGACCGTATCCGGCGCCACCGCCGCGTCCGGGTTCGGCGCCATCCCGTCGACCTCCTTCGACATCGCCGACGCGGACGATGTCATGGTGGCTCTCCATGTCGATATAGACACATCCACCCGCGAAAGCGATCGGAACGTGAACGAGGGAGGCGGCCCCTATACCGGAGTGCGGGTCCGGGCCCTCATAAAACCGCCTCCGGAACCCAGCGACCCGCAGGTTCTGTTCGAGTCGGACGCCGCCTTCACGGTGCAGATCACCGCCGGCGGGGCGGCCACGGCGGAGGCAGGCGATTTCTCCACCGACCAGACCAACAACACCTTCGGCATCACCATCCCGGCGGGCAGCCGGCAAGGTGACGCGACCTTCACGTTGACGGTGGTCGACGATGCCTTCTACGAGGGGACGGAGACGCTCATCGCATCCGGTGCCACCGCGGTCCCCGGGGCAACGGTCGCAGAGGGCGCCGCCAACTCGGTCATCAACATCATCGACAACGAGGCCCGGCCTTCCGTAAGCCTGGCCGTGGACACCGACCTAGGCGTCCTGGGCGACCAGAACTACATGCCCGAAGGGGTAGAAAACCGAAAGGTGAAGATAACCGCCTCGTTGGCGGACGGCTCGGCCGAGCGGGAGTCCGATATGACGGTCAACATCATCGGCTTCACCTCCGCGGATTACAGCATCACCCCATTGGAAGACGGTTCGTTGTCCTTCACCATTCCCCAGGGATCGAACCAGGGTTCTGGATACCTGCTGTTGACCACAGGCGAAGACGCCATCACTGAGGGGCAGGAGACCTTCAACATAACCGGGTATGTGACCGGGTTCGCAGACAGCAACGGCCTTACCTACTGGGCCTCCCCGGTTGCGGTGACCATCGACGACAACGACAACCCGACCGTCATCTATCTGCGGGTGGATCTGGACTCCGAGCAGTCCGGCGATCAGAAAACGGTTGCGGAGGGAGCGACCGCCGAGGCGGCGGTGACCGCCTCCCTGCCGGCAGGGAGCTGGGGCCTGGCGGCGAGCCGGTCGGTTTCGGTTTCGCTGCACGGAATGGGCGGCGCCGGGATGGCGGAAGCCACCGACTTCGTCTCGATCACCCCGTTCGACGTGACCATAGGGAGCGGCGCAGTCTCCGGATCGGGGAGCTTCAGCCTGCAGATAGTCGACGACAACGTGGCGGATGTGCTGCCGGAATTGCTGACCGTAAACGGTAACGCATCCGGGTACACGGTGCGCAGCGACTACATCGGCATCGACCGAGACAACGACTCCTTCCCCGCCGTCGACCTGAGCGTCGACATAGACAGCAACACCCCCGGCAATCAGAACACCGCGGCCGAAGGAGAAGACCCCAGGGTGACCGTATCCGCCGCGGCCTCCGGCGGGTCGGCGTTGGAAGAAAACATGAACTTGACGGTGTCGGTGTCGGGCGCCGGGGGCGCCGGGCAGGCGGGGCCGGAAGACTTCGACGCAGTGGCCGACTTTACGCTCACTGTTTCCAAAACCGGCCTCACCGGGTCGGCCGCCTTCGATTTGGCAGGCACCGACGACAACGTAGCCGGGGAAGGCGCCGAGACGATCTCCGTCACCGGAACCGCCCCCTATTCAGGGGTGACCGTGAACGGCGCCGAAATCAGCATCACCGACGGGGACCAGGCCCCCACCGTCATAAACCTGAGCGTGGACGCCGACGACGGCGCCGACGGCGTGCAGTCCTCGGTTACCGAGGGGGGGGCGGCTTCCACTGTCCGGGTTACCGCCTCCTTCTCGGACGGATCCGCGGTGCTGACAGCCAAGACCACGGTTCGGGTGTCGGTGTCGGGCGCCGGGGGGACCGGGCAGGCGGAGGCGGCCGACTTCACGGCGGTGAACAGTTTCGATGTGGAGATAGCGGCCGGGGCGTCGAGCGGTTCGGCCGCCTTCAGTCTGGCCTCCGTCCAGGACGAATATGCGGAAGGAAACGAGGCGGTCACGGTGTCGGGCGCCGTTTCCGGCTTCACGGTCAACAGCGCCTCGGTGACCATCGCCGACGACGACGCCGCCCCGGCGTCGATCATCCTCGGCGTGGACGCGGACGACGGCACAGTCGGAACCCAGTCGAGCGTGGGGGAGGGGTCGTCCGCCAAGACGGTGCGGGTAACCGCCTCGCTGCCCGACGGCGCCAAGACCTTCGAGTCCAAGACGGTGATCACCGTGTCGGTGACGGGCGCCGGCGGGGCGGGGCAGGCCGAGGCGGCCGACTTCGCGGCGGTGAGCGATTTCAAGGTGGAGATAGCGGCGGGGGCGTCGAGCGGGTCGGCCACCTTCAGTTTGGATCCGACCGAGGACGACTATGCGGAAGGCGCCGAGGACATCACCATATCCGGGTCGGCCGACCGAGCCGGGTTGAGCGTCACAGGAGCCGAGGTGGAGATCACCGACAACGACGCCGCTCCGTCCGCGGCGGCCCTGAGCGTGGATCTGGACGGCAATACCCAGGGGGAACAGGACACGATCGGGGAAGGAGACGCGGCGGCAACGGTTACGGTCACCGCCGAGCTGCCGAACGGCGCCAAGACGTTCGAGTCCAAGACGGTGATAACGGTGTCGGTGTCGGGCGAGGGAACGGCCGGCAAGGCCGAATCCTCCGATTTCTCCACCGACAAGACCAACGACCGGTTCGATCTGACCATCCCCGCCGGAGGGACGGAGGGGTCGGCCTCCTTCACCCTGACGATCACCGACGACGATCTGGTGGACGCGGTGTCCGAGAAGATCACGGTGTCCGGCGCCGCCGACCGCACCGGCCTGGCGGTTTCATCCGACTACATCACCATCGACTCGGACAACGACGCCGGCCCCGACACCATCAGCCTGGGGGTGGACACCTCCGCCGACTCGGGGACGCAGACCTCGGTCACCGAAGCTGCGGCTGCGCATCCGATAACGGTGTCGGCCGCCTTCCCCGACGGTTCCAAGGCCTACGAAGCCGAAACCGGCATCACCTTGTCGGCCGCGGCAGGCACCGCCGCCGCCGCCGATTTCAGCTTCGCCTCCGCCGACCCCTCCGATCCCTCTTTGGTGTTGACCATCCCGTCGGGGCGGCTGAGCGCGTCCGATGCAAGCAGTTTCCAGCTGACCGCCGTCGACGACAACCTGGTGGAATCGGCGGAGACCCTCACCCTCGGCGGAACCGCGGCGGGGTTCACGGTCAACGGGGCAACCGTGACCATCACCGACAACGACGCGGCGCCGACCGCCATCGATCTGAGCGTGGATGTGGATTCGGAAACCACGGGTGACCAGACCGAGGTTACGGAAGGAGGTTCGGCGGCGACGGTGACGGTGAAGGCGTCGTTGGCCGGGTCCTCGGTGCTGCTCTCGGACACGGTGGTGAAGGTGTCGGTCACCGGGGAAGGAACGACCGGCAAGGCGGCGCCGGCCGACTTCACCGCGGTCGCCAAGTTCGACGTAACCATCCCGGCGGGGCAGGCCAGCGGGACCGGGACGTTCACGCTTACCTTGACCGACGACGACACCGTCGAGGGCAACGAGACACTGACCGTATCCGGGGTCACCGCCGCGGCCGGTTTCAGCACGGTGAACAGCGCCTCGGTGACCATCGTCGACGACGACTCCCCTCCGACCAGCATCGTCCTCACCCTCAATCCGTCCACCGTGAGCGAGGGCGCCGGGGCCACGATGGTGGACGTCACGGCCGCCTTCCCGTCCGGTTCGCCGGTTTTGGAGACCGCCGTCTCGGTGGCGGTAACCGTGGCCGGCGGCACCGCCTCCTCGGGCTCCGATTTCACGGCGGTGCCCTCGTTCACGGTTACCATCGCGGCGGGGTCGGCCAGCGGGATGGGCACATTCACCCTCACGCCCGCGGACGACGCGGTGGCGGGGGAGGGGAAGGAGACGATTGCCGTGTCCGGGTCGGCGGCCGGCTACACCTTCACCAACGCCGTCCTGTCCATCGCCGACAACGACGCGGCGCCGGCCAACATCGTCCTCACGGTGGACACCGACGGCGCGACCGACGGCGACCAGGCGGGCGTCACCGAGGGAGACAGCGCAGCCGCCGTATCGGTCAAAGCCGCTTTCCCGGACGGTTCCCCCGGCTTGGCCTCGGCCACCGCCGTTACGGTGAAGTTGGTCGGCGAAGCGCTCCCCCTGCCCCGAGTATGTCCTGACGATGAGGATGAGGATGAGGATGAGGATGAGGATGACTGCTTTACCGATGAGGATGAGTTGGTCTTCGGGCTGGCCAGAGGGAAGGTGATTCACAGCAACGGATACGACTACTCCACCGACAAGACCAACGATACGTTCACGATCACCATCCCCGCCGGGCAAACCAGCCAGACCGGTACCTTCACCCTGACCGTGGCCGACGACACCGCACACGAAGGGCCGGAGACCTTCGAGGTAACCGGCGCCGCCTCCGGGTTCACCTTCAACACCGCCCCCAAGATCACCATATCCGACAACGAGGTTTCTGGTATCAGCCTGTTCTTCAGCAACGACAGAGGCAACCGCCGGCCTGCCGACAGTCCGTTCCCAGACTACGAGTATCTGAGGGAAGGAGTTCATGAAGACACCACGGTTCCCGGCTTTATGGGGTTCCCTCCGCCGACCCTGCCTTTCAACATATACCTGACCCTGAGTACGCCGGTAGGGCAGCAGTTCCTCGACATAACGGTGAGAACATCCGGGACGGCGGTCGAAGGAGCCAACACCGACACCTCCCGCGACTACGACCTGTTGTGGACGACCTATCCCCAAGGCACCATCAGCCACCTTTTCTCACCGGTCAGCCCGGTATTTCGATTCGGTCGGGGGCAGTCGGCCTACAACACCGGTCACAGCGTGGTAGCTCCGACCCAGGCCATCTTCGTATACGACGACAACATCGCCGAAGGCGACGAGATCATTACCTTCACCGGCCACAGCAGCATCGGGGTCAGCAACTCCATATCCCTGACCCTGAAGGACAACGACACCGCGCCCACCGTCATCGACCTGACGGTGGACACCGACACCTCCACCGCGAACACCAAAGAGACCTCCCTGATGGAAGGGGCGGCCGCCGGGACGGTGAAGGTGACCGCCTCCTTTCCGGACGGCTCCGCGGTGCTGCCCACTCCCACCGCGGTGGCGGTGTCTTTGATGGACAACACCGCCACCTCCCGCGACCACCTGGCGGTCAGCTCGTTCAACGTGATCATCCCCGCCCTGGCGGCCTCGGGTTCGGCCGAGTTCACCCTCGCCCTGGTCGACGACAAGATCGTGGAGGGCAGCGAAACCCTGGACGTGGGCGGGTCGCTCAGCGGGTTCACGGTCAACCCGGCCATGATCACCATCGTCGACAACGAAACCTCCATAGATTTGAGCGTGGACACCGACGGGAGCACCGAAGGCGCTCAGACCTCGGTGGACGAGGGGGCAACCGACCAGACGGTTACCGTAACCGCCGCCTTCGACGCCGATTCCTCGGTGCTGACCGGGCCCACGACGGCGGCGGTGTCCGTGTCGGGCGGAGGCGCCAACCCCGCCTCGGCGGGCGACTACACCGCGGTGTCCGATTTCACCATCACGATCCCGGCCGGCGCCGTGTCCGCCTCCGCGACGTTCGATCTGACCACCGCCTCCGACAACATAGCCCTGGAAGGATCGGAGACCTTGAGCGTTGCCGGAACCCTGACCGGCTACACCTTCACCGACGCGGCGGTTTCCATCGCCGACCTGACGTCCCCGCCCTCCGGTCTGGTGTTCGAGGTGGACGCCGACACCAGCGCCAACGGAGCGCAGACCAGCGTCGCCGAGGGGGTGTCCGGCCGGTCGGTGGAGGTGACGGCCTCGCTGCCGTCCGGTTCCAACGTCTTGGCCCGCGATCTGACGATACCGGTCACGGTCGGGCCGGGAACCGCCGAAAGTACGGATTACTCGGTCAGCGGCGGTGCCTTCGACCTCACCATCCCCGCCGGCGGGACCAAGTCCAACACCAAGACCTTCACCCTCACCACGACGGACGACAGCGTGGTGGGCGAGGCCGATGCCTTGTCTGTGGGCGGTACGGTCACCTTGGCGGGGTCGACGTTGAGCGGCTCGACCCCGCTCACGATCAGCGATTCCGACACCGCCGCGATCGATCTGTCGGTGGACGCCGACAGCGGCGTCTTGGGCGCCCAGACGTCGATCGCCGAGGGGGTGTCTTCTCGGTCGGTGGAGGTTACGGCGGCGGTGGCGGGTTCGTTGACGGTGGAGTCCGATGTAACGGTGTCGGTGTCGGTGGGGGCGGGCACGGCGGAGGCGTCTGATTATTCGATTCCGGCGGGTGAGGAGACCTTCGATGTGGTGATCGCGGCGGGTACGGGGTCGAAGTCGGGGGCCTTCACTTTGACCGCCAACACGGACAGTGTTGTTTCCGAGGTCGATGCTTTGGCCGTTTCGGGTACGGCTTCGGGCTTCACGGTGAACGGGGCGTCGTTGGCGGTCACCGAAACCGGGGCCGTCGATTTGTCCGTGGACGCCGACGGCGGGACTCAGGGCGGCCAGACTTCGATCGGGGAGGGGGTTTCCAACCGGACGGTGACGGTTGCGGCGTCGGTGTCGGGCGGGGGGACGGTGGAGGCCGAGACGGTGGTGTCGGTGTCGGTGGCGCGGGGTTCGGCGGAGGCGTCTGATTATTCGATTCCTTCCGGCGAGGAGACCTTCGATGTGACGATCGCGGCCGGCGCGTCGTCGGGGTCGGGGACTTTCACGCTCACCACGGCGGACGACAGCGCGGCGGCCGAGACGGACGCCCTGTCGATCACGGGCACTGTTACGGCGGCCGGCGTGTCGGTGACCGAAGCGTCGTTGACGATCACCGACGACGACGCGGCGGTGATTGATCTGTCGGTAGACGCCGACAGCGGCGCGCAGGGCGCCCAGACTTCTATCGGCGAAGGGGTGTCTTCCCGGTCGGTGGAGGTTACGGCGGCGGTTGCGGGTTCGTTGACGGTGGAGGAAGACGTCACGGTGTCGGTGTCGGTGGGGGCCGGTACGGCGGAGGCGTCTGATTATTCGATCCCGGCGGGCGAGGAGACCTTCGATGTGGTGATCGCGGCGGGTACGGGGTCGAAGTCGGGGACGTTCCCGCTGACCACCAACACCGACAGCCTGGTGGGCGAGCAGGATGTGTTGGCGGTCTCGGGTACGGCTTCGGGGTTCACGGTGAACGGGGCGTCTTTGACGATCGCCGAAACCGGGACCGTCGATCTGTCGGTGGACGCCGACGGCGGAACCAACGGGAATCAGACGTCGGTCGCCGAGGGGGTGTCTTCCCGGACGGTTACGGTAACTGCGGCGGTGGCCGGCGGGGCGGCGGTGGAAGCCGAGACGACGGTTTCTGTGTCGGTGGCGCGGGGTACTGCGGAGTCCGGTGATTATTCGATTCCGGTTGGTGAGGAGTCGTTCGATGTAACGATTGCGGCGGGCGCCTCGTCGGGGTCGGGGACGTTCACGCTGACCGCCAACACCGACGCCGTGATATCCGAGGCGGATGTGTTGGCGGTCTCGGGTACGGCTTCGGGGTTCACGGTGAACGGGGCGTCTTTGACGATCACCGATACCGGTACGGTCGTTTTGTCGGTGGACGCCGACGGCGGAACCAACGGGAATCAGACGTCGATCGGGGAGGGGGTTTCCAACCGGACGGTGACGGTTTCGGCGGCGGTGTCGGGCGGGGGGACGGCGGAGGCCGAGACGGTGGTGTCGGTGTCGGTGGCGCGGGGTTCGGCGGAGGCGTCTGATTATTCGATTCCTTCCGGTCAGGAGACCTTCGATGTAACGATTGCGGCCGGCGCGTCGTCGGGGTCGGGGACTTTCACGCTCACCACGGCGGATGACAGCGCGGCGGGTGAGTCAGACGCCCTGTCGATCACGGGATCGTCTAGGGCGGGGATAACGGTCAACGCGACGTCGTTGACGATCACCGATGGCGACGCGGCGGTGATCGATCTGTCGGTGGACGCCGACGGCGGAACAAACGGGAATCAGACGTCGATCGGGGAGGGGGTTTCCAACCGGTCGGTGACGGTTTCGGCGGCGGTGTCGGGCGGGGGGACGGCGGAGGCCGAGACGGTGGTGTCGGTGTCGGTGGGGGCGGGTACGGCGGAGGTGTCTGATTATTCGATCCCGGCCGGTCAGGAGACCTTCGATGTAACGATCGCGGCGGGCTCCTCGTCGGGGTCGGGGACGTTTACGCTCACTGCCAACACCGACAGTGTGATATCGGAGGCCGATGCTCTGGCCGTGGGCGGTACTGCTTCGGGGTTCACGGTGAACGGGGCGTCTTTGACGATCACCGGCGCCGGGGCCGTCGATTTGTCGGTGGACGCCGACGGCGGAACGACCGGGGATCAGTCTTCTATCGGCGAGGGTGTGGCCGCCCGGTCGGTGACGGTTTCGGCGGCGGTGTCGGGCGGGGGGACGGCGGAGGCCGAGACGGTGGTGTCGGTGTCGGTGGGGGCGGGTACGGCGGAGGTGTCTGATTATTCGATCCCGGCCGGTCAGGAGACCTTCGATGTAACGATCGCGGCGGGCTCCTCGTCGGGGTCGGCGACGTTCACGCTCACCACCGCGGACGACAGCGTGGTCAATGAGACGGACGCCCTGTCGATCACCGGTTCGTCCGGGGCGGGGGCAACGGTCAACTCGGCGTCGTTGACGGTTTCCGATGACGACGCGGCGGTGATCGATCTGTCGATAGACACCGACAGCGGCGCTCAGGGCAGCCAGACTTCTATCGCCGAAGGGGTGTCTTCTCGGTCGGTGACGGTTGCGGCGGCGGTTGCGGGCTCGTTGACGGTGGAGGCGGCCGTAACGGTGTCGGTGTCGGTGGGGGCCGGTACGGCGGAGGTGTCCGATTATTCGATCCCGGCCGGCCAGGAGACCTTCGATGTGGTGATCGCGGCGGGTACGGGGTCGAAGTCGGGGACGTTTGCGCTGACCGCCAACACGGACAGCCTGGCGGGCGAGCAGGATGTGTTGGCGGTCTCGGGGACTGCTTCGGGGTTCACGGTGAACGGGGCGTCTTTGAGGATCACCGACGGTGGGACCATCGATCTGTCGGTGGACGCCGACGGCGGTGCGCAGGGCGCCCAGACTTCGATCGGGGAGGGGGTTTCCAACCGGACGGTTACGGTTGCGGCGGCGGTGTCGGGCGGGGGGACGGCGGAGGCCGAGACGGTGGTGTCGGTGTCGGTGGCGCGGGGCACGGCGGAGGCGTCTGATTATTCGATCCCGGCCGGCCAGGAGACCTTCGATATAACGATTGCGGCGGGCGCTTCGTCTGGGTCGGCGACGTTCACGCTCACCACCAACACCGACAGCGTGATATCGGAGGCCGATGTTCTGTCCGTGGGCGGTTCTGCTTCGGGTTTCACAGTGAACGGGGCGTCGTTGACGATCGCCGATACCGGTACGGTCGTTTTGTCGGTGGACGCCGACGGCGGAACAAACGGGAATCAGACGTCGATCGGGGAGGGGGTTTCCAACCGGACGGTTACGGTTGCGGCGGCGGTGTCGGGCGGGGGGACGGTGGAGGCCGAGACGGTGGTGTCGGTGTCGGTGGCGGCGGGTACGGCGGAGGCGTCTGATTATTCGATTCCGGCCGGCCAGGAGACCTTCGATGTGACGATTGCGGCGGGCGCGTCGTCTGGGTCGGCGACGTTCACGCTCACCACGGCGGACGACAGCGCGGCGGGCGAGTCGGACGCGTTGGACATCACGGGTTCCGTCTCGGCGGCGGTTTCGGTCACCCGGACGTCGTTGACGATCACCGACGGCGACAGCGTTCCGGCGATCGATCTGTCGGTGGACGCCGACAGCGCTTCCGGCGTCCAGACTTCGATCGGTGAGGGCGTGTCTGCCAGGTCGGTGAAGATTACGGCAACGTTGGCGGGTTCGACGACCATGGAGTCGGCCACCACAGTGGGCGTAACGGTGGGGGCCGGCACCGCGGAGGCGTCCGATTATTCGATTCCGGTGGGTGAGGCGTCCTTCGATGTAACGATTGCGGCGGGTTCCTCGTCGGGGTCGGCAGCGTTCACGCTCACCACCAATACCGACAGTGTGATATCTGAGGTGGATGCTCTGGCTGTGGGCGGTTCTGCTTCGGGGTTCACGGTGAACGGGGCGTCGTTGACGATCGCCGATACCGGTACGGTCGTTTTGTCGGTGGACGCCGACAGCGGCGCTCAGGGCGCCCAGTCTTCGATCGGCGAGGGGGTTTCCAACCGGACGGTTACGGTTGCGGCGGCGGTGTCGGGCGGGGGGACGGCGGAGTCCGAAACGAGGGTGTCGGTGTCGGTGGCGCGGGGCACGGCGGAGGCGTCTGATTATTCGATCCCGGCCGGCCAGGAGACCTTCGATGTAACGATCGCGGCGGGTTCGTCGTCGGGGTCGGGGACGTTCACGCTCACCACAACGGACGACAGTGTGGTGTCGGAGTCTGACGCCTTGTCGATCACCGGTTCGTCCGGGGCGGGGATCACCGTCAACTCGGCATCGTTGACGGTTTCCGATGACGACGCGGCGGTGATCGATCTGTCGGTGGACGCCGACAGCGGCGCTCAGGGCGGCCAGACTTCTATCGTCGAAGGTGTGTCGAGCCGGTCGGTGAAGGTAACGGCGGCGGTTGCGGGCTCGTTGACCGTGGAGTCCGCCGTAACGGTGTCGGTGTCGGTGGCGCGGGGCACGGCGGAGGCGTCTGATTATTCGATCCCGGCCGGTGAAGAGTCCTTCGACGTAGTTATTGCGGCGGGTACCGGGTCGACGTCGGGGACGTTCCCTCTGACCACCAACACCGACAGCCTGGCGGGCGAGCAGGATGTGTTGGCCGTCTCGGGCACTGCTTCGGGGTTCACGGTGAACGGGGCGTCTTTGGCGATCACCGACGTCGGGACCATCGATCTGTCGGTGGACGCCGACAGCGGTGCGCAGGGCAGCCAGACGTCGATCGGGGAGGGGATTTCCAACCGGACGGTTACGGTTTCGGCGGCGGTGTCGGGCGGCGCCGCGGTGGAGGCCGAGACCACGGTGTCGGTGTCGGTGGCGGCGGGTACTGCGGAGTCCGGTGATTATTTGATTCCTTCCGGTCAGGAGTCCTTCGATGTAACGATCGCAGCGGGCGCGTCGTCGGGGTCGGGGACTTTCACGTTGACCACCAACACCGACGCCGTGATTTCCGAGGTGGATGTGTTGGCGGTCTCGGGTACGGCTTCGGGGTTCACGGTCAACGCGGCCTCGTTGACGATCGCCGACGCCGGGGCCATCGATCTGTCGGTGGACGCCGACAGCGGTGCGCAGGGCAGCCAGACGTCGATCGGGGAGGGGATTTCCAACCGGACGGTTACGGTTTCGGCGGCGGTGTCGGGCGGGGGGACGGTGGAGGCCGAGACGGTGGTGTCGGTGTCGGTGGCGCGGGGCACGGCGGAGGCGTCTGATTATTCGATTCCGGTGGGTGAGGAGTCGTTCGATGTAACGATCGCGGCGGGCGGGTCGTCGGTGTCGGGGACGTTCTCTCTGTCTACGACGGACGATGATTTGGCGGGCGAGTCGGATGCCCTGTCGATCACCGGTTCGTCCGGGGCGGGGATCACCGTCAACCCGGCGTCGTTGACGATCACCGACGGGGACAGCCTTCCGGCGATCGATCTGTCGGTGGACGCCGACAGCGGGGCGACCGGGGATCAGACTTCGATCTCCGAAGGCGTGTCTGCTCGGTCGGTGAAGGTAACGGCGGCGGTGTCCGGTGCGACGACCATGGAGTCGGCCACCGCGGTGAGGGTCACGGTGGGGGCCGGCACGGCGGAGGCGTCTGATTATTCGATTCCTTCCGGCCAGGAGACCTTCGATGCAACGATCGCGGCGGGGGCTTCGTCGGGGTCGGGGACGTTCACGTTCACCGCCAATACCGACAGTGTGATATCGGAGGCCGACGTTCTGTCCGTGGGCGGCTCTGCTTCGGGGTTCACGGTGAACGGGGCGTCTTTGACGATCACCGGCGCCGGGGCCGTCGATTTGTCGGTGGACGCCGACGGCGGCGCTCAGGGCGGCCAGACGTCGATCGGGGAGGGGATTTCCAACCGGACGGTTACGGTTGCGGCGGCGGTGTCGGGCGGGGGGACGGCGGAGACCGAAACGACGGTGTCGGTGTCGGTGGCGCGGGGTACGGCGGAGGCGTCTGATTATTCGATTCCTTCCGGCCAAGAGACCTTCGATGCAACGATCGCGGCGGGGGCGTCGTCGGGGTCGGGGACATTCACGCTCACCACGGCGGACGACAGTTTGGCGTCCGAGACGGACGCCCTGTCGATCACCGGTTCGTCCGGGGCGGGGACAACGGTCAACCCGGCGTCGTTGACGATCTCCGACGACGACGCGACGGTGATAGATCTGTCGGTGGACGCCGACGGCGGCGCTCAGGGCGACCAGACGTCGATCGCCGAAGGCGTGTCAGCCAGGTCGGTGAAGGTAACGGCCGCGGTTGCGGGTTCGTTGACCCTGGAGTCCGCCGCAACGGTTTCGGTGTCGGTGGGGGCCGGCACGGCGGAGGCGTCTGATTATTCGATCCCCGACGGCGAAGAGACGTTTGATGTGACTATCGGGGCGGGCGCCGGTTCGAGGTCGGGTGCGTTCTCGCTCACCACGGTGGACGACAACACGGCGGGAGAAACCGATGTCCTGGCGGTCAGCGGTGCGTCGGGTTCGTTGACGGTGAACGGGGCTTCACTGACGATCGACGACGGGGATACAGCGGACACGGTCGATTTGAGCGTGGACAAAGGCAGCGTGCAAGAGGGAACGAGCGAGACGATTGCGGTTACCGCGACCCTGGGCGGCTCGCTGGTGTTGGAAGGCGCGGCTTTGACGGTGCCGGTGGTCGTCGAGGACGGTTCCACCAACGGATCCGATGATTTTTCAGCGTTGCCTTCGAGCTTCGATGCGGTGATAGCCGCCGGGCAGAGAAGCGGTTCCGGTTCGTTCACACTGGCTGCATCGCTGGACACCGCGCCGGGAGAGAACGAAGCAGTCTTGGTGGCTGGCGGGTCTCTGGCGGGCTACACGATCAATTCGGCGGCGGTGTCGATCACGGACGCGTCGACGCATGTCCTGTCTCTGGGGTCTCCGGTTACGGTCAACCTGACTGTGGACGCCGACCCGGCGGCGGGCCGTCAGACCTCGCTGGCCGAGGGGGTAACGAGCCGGGAGGTAACGGTAACGGCGGCGGTCAACGGCGGCGGTCAACTCGATGCTGATGCGGTCATCTCGGTGTCGGTGGGGGCCGGTACGGCGGAGGCGTCTGATTATTCGATCCCGGCCGGCGAGGAGTCGTTCGATATAACGATTGCGGACGGTTCGTCCAGCGGTTCGGGGACGTTCACGATAACCACCAACACCGACAGTGTGACGGCGGAGGCGGACGCCCTGTCGATCACCGGTACGACCTCCGCGTCGGGCTTCACGATCAATTCGGCGTCGTTGACGATCGGCGACTCGGGTACGGTGGCCCTGTCGGTGGACGCCGACGGCGGAACCCAAGGCGCCCAGACTTCGATAGGGGAAGGGGTGTCGAACCGGTCTGTGACGGTAACGGCGGCGGTGAGCGGGGCAACGGTGGAGGGAGATACGACGATTTCGGTGTCGGTGGGCGCCGGCACGGCGGAGGCCGGTGATTATTCGATCCCGGCCGGCCAAGAGACCTTCGATGTAACGATCTCGGCGGGCGGTTCGTCGGGATCCGGTACGTTCCCGCTGTCCACGGTGGACGACAAGGTGTTGGCCGAAACAGACGCCCTGTCGATCAGCGGTTCGAGCTCCTTCTCGGGCCTTGCGATCAACTCGGCACCGCTGGAGATCGAAGACGCGGACACGGTGATAGCCCTGTCGGTGGACGCCGACGGCGGAACCCAAGGCGCCCAGACTTCGATCGGAGAGGGTGTAACGGGCCGGACGGTGACCGTTGCCGCTTCTGTCCCCGGCGGCGGAACGGCGGAGTCGGAGACGACGGTGTCGGTGTCGGTGGCGCGGGGTACGGCGGAGGCGTCTGATTATTCGATTCCTTCCGGCCAAGAGTCGTTCGACATAACGATTGCGGCGGGGGCGTCTTCGGGGTCGGGGACGTTCACCTTGACCACCAATACGGACAGCGTGACGGCCGAGGCTGATGCGCTGGCGGTAACGGGCGCGTCCTCGGGCTTCACGGTCGATTCGGCGTCGTTGACGATCGGCGACTCGGGTACGGTGGATCTGTCGGTGGACGCCGACGGCGGAACGATCGGGGATCAGACTTCGATCGGGGAGGGGATTTCCAACCGGACGGTGACGGTTGCGGCGGCGGTGGCCGGCGGGGCAACGGTGGAAGCGAACACGACCATCTCGGTAACCGTGGCCGCCGGCGCGGCCGAGGCGTCTGATTATTCGATTCCTTCCGGCCAAGAGTCGTTCGATATAACGATTGCGGCGGGGGCGTCTTCGGGGTCGGGGACGTTCACCCTGAATACGGTGAACGACAACGTGACGGCCGAGACCGACGCCCTCTCGATCACAGGCAGCACCGCCGCGGCCGGGCTGGCGGTCAACTCGGCGTCGCTCACGATCGGCGATGACGACGCGGCGGTGATCGACCTGTCGGTCGATGTGGACGCAAGCGACCCAGGCGATCAGAACAGGATGGCCGAGGGTATATCGAACCGGACGGTGAAGGTCACCGCGACGGTGGCCGGCTCGTTGACCGTCGAGGCGGCGGCCGCAGTTTCGGTGTCGGTGGAAGCCGGTACTGCCGAGGCGGCTGATTTTTCGATTCCTCCGGGTGAGGAGTCGTTCGTTGTAACGATCACGGCGGGGTCGGCTTCAGGATCGGGCGCCTTCACGCTTTCCACGGCCGCCGACACGGTGAAGGCCGAGACGGATGCCCTGTCGATCAGCGGTACGGCCTCGGGATTCACCGTCAACGGCGCCTCGTTGACGATCGTCGATTCGAACACGGTCGCTCTGTCGGTCGACGCCGACCCCGGCGTGAACGGGGATCAGAACTCGCTCGGCGAAGGGATAACCGACCGCACCGTAACGGTTACCGCGGCGGTGCCGGGCGGAGGAACGGTGGAATCCAACACCACCGTTTCGGTGTCGGTGAGCTCCGGCAGTGCGGAGTCCTCCGACTATTCGATTCCTTCGGGCGAGGAGTCGTTCGATGTAACGATTGCGGCGGGCTCTTCTTCGGGGTCGGGGACGTTCACCTTGACCACCAATACGGACAGCGTGGCGGCCGAGACGGATGTGTTGTCGATCACGGGCTCGGCCTCTGGTTTCACCGTCGAAGAGGCGAAGTTGACCATCGTCGATTCGGGTCAGGTGAATCTGTCGGTGGACGCCGACGGCGGAACTTCGGGCGCTCAAACCTCGGTCGGAGAGGGGGTGTCTGCCCGGACGGTGACGGTTACCGCGGCGGTGGCGGGCGGCGAGACGGTGGAGGGCAGCACGACCATATCGGTCACCGTGGGCGCCGATACGGCCGAGGCGTCGGACTATTCGATCCCACAGGGCGAAGAGGACTTCGATGTGGTCATCGCGGCGGGCGGATCCTCGGCGTCGGGGACCTTCACGCTGTCCACGACCGACGACAGCGTGGTGGGCGAGGCGGACGCCCTGTCGATCAGCGGCTCGGCCGCGGCGGCGGGGCTGACGATCACCTCGGCCTCGCTGGAGATCACCGATTCCGATACGGCGTCCATCGACCTGTCCGTGGACGCGGACAGCGCGGCGGGGGTTCAGACCTCCATAGGCGAAGGTGTAACCAACCGGACGGTGACCGTAACCGCCGAGGTGGCCGCCTCTCTGACCGTCGAGGCCGATACCACGGTCAGGGTGTCGGTAGGGGCGGGCACCGCGGAGGCCGGTGATTATTCGATCCCGTCCAATCAAGATTCCTTCGACGTGGTGATCGCGGCCGGAACAGGATCGAAGTCGGGCGCGTTCCCGCTCACCACCAACACCGACTCCGTAGTGGCCGAAACCGACGCGCTGGCGGTCGGCGGCGCGGCGCCGGGGTTCACGGTCAACGGAGCGTCGTTGACGATCACCGACTCCGGAACGATCGACCTGTCGGTAGACGCCGACCCCGACGCGAACGGGGCGCAGACCTCGATCGGCGAGGGCGTGTCAGCCCGGCAGGTGACGGTTACCGCCTCGGTGTCGGGCGGGGGAACCGTGGAGTCCGACACCACCATTTCGGTCAGCGTGACGGCCGGCGACGCGGAAGCGTCCGACTACACGATTCCTTCCGGCGGGGAGACCTTCGATGTGGTGATCGCGGCGAATACGGGGTCGAAGTCGGGAACCTTCACGCTGACGACGGAGGACGATGATGCGGCGGGCGAAACGGACGATGAGCTGTCGATCGGCGGTTCCGCCGCCGCGGACGGTCTCACCGTCAATTCGGCGTCGCTCGAGATCACCGATTCCGACTCGACCGTCGAGCTGTCCGTGGACGTCGACAGCAACGCGGAAGGGGATCAGAACTCGCTCGGCGAAGGGGTAACCGACCGGTCCGTGAAGGTGACCGCGAAGGTGCCCGGAGGCGGAACGGTCGAGGCCGAAACAACGGTTTCGGTGACGGTGGCGGCGGGCACCGCGGAAGGATCTGATTATGTGATTCCGGACGGCGAAGAATCGTTCGACGCGGTGATCGCCGCGGGTGCGTCGTCGGCGTCGGGCGCCTTCACGTTGACGACCCATACCGACAATGTGGTGGCCGAGGAGGACGCGTTGTCGATCACCGGTTCGGCGTCCGGTTTCACGGTCGGCTCGGCGTCTCTGACCATCACCGGCAACGGAACCATCGCCTTGTCGGTCGACGCCGACCCCGACGCGAACGGAGACCAGGACTCGATCGGTGAGGGTGTATCTGCCCGGACGGTGACGGTGACGGCGGCCGCCCCCGGCGGCGTCGTCGAGGGGGACACCACGGTGTCGGTGTCGGTGGGGGCGGGCACGGCGCAGGCCGGTGATTATTCGATCCCGGACGGCGAGGAGACCTTCGGCATCGAGATCGCCGCGGGAGGTTCGTCGGGTTCGGGAACTTTCACCCTGTCCACCACGGACGACGACGCGTCGGGCGAGACCGAGGCGCTGGCAATCACGGGTTCCGTCACGGCGGCGGGGGTAACGGTGAACTCCGCATCCCTGTCGATCACCGACGGAGACTCCCCCCCCTCGAAGATCAATCTGAGCCTCGACGATTCGGAGGTCTCCGAAGGCGAAAGCGAGGAGATCACGATCACCGCCGCCTTCCCCGACAACTTGGTGCTGTCGACCCAGGCAACGGTGGCGGTTGCGGTCACCGCCGACGGTTCCACCCAGGCCTCCGACTACACGGCCTCCCCGACCGGTTTCAACATCGTCATCCCGGCGGGCCAGAACTCCGCCCAGGGGTCCTTCACGCTGACCGCCAAAGACGACGACATCGCCGGAGAGAACGACCGGGTCGAAGTAACCGGGACCGCCGCGGGTTTCACTTTCAACGACCCGCTGCTGGTCAACATCGGGGACACCGACCCCGACCCGGACAGCATCCTGCTGAGCACCGACCGCAGCTCCGTGAACGAGGGGGACGCCCGAACGGTAACGGTTACCGCCGCCTTCAACGGCGCCAAGTGGGCGGACAACACGATGGTGAAGATACAGGTGGCCGGCGGCACCGCCGAAGCGGACGATTTCACCGTGGACAAGCCGAGCTTCACGGTGACCATCAACAAGGAAACCCAGCAGGCCAGCGGCGCCTTCCGGTTGACCGCCAGCCAAGACGAGGTGACCGGAGAAGGCCAGGAGTCGGTCCGCATCACCGGCGAAGACGTGGGCGGCAAGTTCAGCGTCGGCGCCGCCAGCGTGCGGATAGTGGACGCCTCGGTGTCCTCTCCGCCGATAGTGATCAATCCCCCGCCTCCCCCGCGTGTGACTCTGCCTCCTGAGCCCAAGTCGCCCGGCCAAGAGCAACCGATCGGGCCAGGACCCGATGATCCGGGCGGTCCTGGACCTGGCGGCCCGGGCGGTCCTGGACCGAGTGATCCGGGCGGTCCTGGACCTGGCGGCCCGGGCGGTCCTGGACCGAGTGATCCGGGCGGTCCTGGACCTGGCGGCCCGGGCGGTCCTGGACCGAGTGATCCGGGCGGTCCTGGACCCGGCGATCCGGGCGGTCCTGGACCCGGTGGTCCGGGCGGTCCTGGGCCGGGCGATCCGGGCGGTCCTGGACCCGGTGGTCCGGGCGGACCGGGCGGTCCCGGCGGACCTGTCAGCGCCCTGTCTTCAGACGCCGGCCTGAAGAGCCTGGCCGTCGCCCCCGGCGTGCTCAGCCCCGCCTTCACCTCGAACGGCCTCTCCTACACCACCGAGGTCTCCACCAACTTGTGGACCATGCGGGTGCGGGCGGTGCCCAACGACCCGAACGCGGTCGTCAGGATCGACGGGAAGGTCGCGTCCGGCAGCCACAACACCACGATCGGGACCGGCGACGCGACGATATCGGTGCTGGTTACCGCCCAGGACGGCATTACCACCCGCACCTACCGGATAGCGGTGGGGAGGGGCACCGGGGCCGGCTTCGCCGACCGGCTGTCCACCATGACGGCCTGCATGGGCCCCGCCCTGCATCGGTACGGCTTCAAGGACGTCGAGGGTTGGTTCTCCGAGCAGGACATCAACTGCATCGGCCACTACGGCATCACCCTGGGCCGCACCCCGACCCGTTACTCGCCCGACGAGGTCGTCGCCCGCTGGCAGATGGCCCTGTTCCTGTACCGGGCGGCCGTCCCGGCGGGCATCGACCTGCCCGACCCGCAGGATCAGGGTTTCACCGACATTTCCGACCGCTCCGAACGCGACCGCGAGGCGATCAACATGGTGGCCCAGCTGGGGATCATGCCCGGCCAGGGCGACGAGTTCGACCCGCACGGCGCCATCTCGCGGGCCGACATGGCCCTCATGCTGGACACCTTCCTGGGTCTGGTAACAGTGGGCGAAGGCGGCGTCGACAGGGACAGCGTCAACCCCGACCCCACCCTGTTCACCGATATCGACGGCCTCTCCGACCGGCAGCAGCTGGCGATCAGGCGCATATTCGAGATGGGCGTGACCCGGGGCGCTTCCACCACCGCCTTCAAACCCGCCAACGACGTCACCAGGGCGCAGATGGCCCAGTTCATCGCCCGCACCTTGGACCACACCATCGCCCGCCCCAAGGGCATAACCATCCAGATCGACCCGTCCACCATCGCGGGCGGCCGGGTGGACGCGGTGGTGTCGATCCGGACCGACTCCTTCAGCCCGGTGGAATCGGCCAAGGTGGACCTGTTCACCGCCGCCGACCAGAACGCCGCCTTCGCCGACGACGGAACCTGCGCCGCCGCCCGGGTAACCAAAGCCGGCCCCGGCGCCCAAGCCTGCACCATCGACCGCAGCGACCCGGCCACCGGCCCCACCGGTGACGCCAGGGTCAACGTCCCCCGTTCGGTCGGAACCACCATCTGGGCTTGGGCAGGCGCCCTAGACGACTCCCTGACCGACAGCACCAAATCCGCCAAGCTGACTTTCTGACAGCCGACCCCCCGGCTCATGAGGGTTGACCTTCCGGCGAAGGCGTCCCCGCGGCGGATGCGGTTGCTTGCAACACCTGGTGCGGGTGTGGAGCGACTCGCCCGCCGGGCCTCTTCCCCGCCCGGGGAGGATGCGCAGGATTCGGTCCTGGGCGATCTGGGTTTGAACGCCGCTGCTGCCGGCGAGGAGTCTTCTCATCCGTTCGAGGGCTTTGGGGGAAGCGAGGCCCGATTGTGTGAGTTTGTGCTGGCAGGCTGGGCCGCAGTTGGGTGAGGTCGGCGTGGAGGCGGTTGATGTCGGCGGTTTTGGAAGCGACGAGTTCCCGCCGGTAGACGACGAGGGCTCGTAGGTCTTCGATCTGGCCTTGCGGCCGGGGCGGGGGAAGGTTGTCCTCGCGGAGAGCAACGCGGGCGACGACGAGAGCGTCGGTGTGGTCGGTTTTCTGGCGGGTGCGTTGCCGCTTCCGTCCTTGGGCGGACATGATTGCCCGAGGTTGTTCCTGGGCAACCCTGGAGCTGCCCATCTAGCCCCGATAATTCACTTTCACGAGAGTGGGGCGGGCAGATGAAAGCGCTCGCATCCCTTCCGACCTGGGACGACACAGGGAAATACTTTCTGATCAGATAGGGGCATTCACCAACCGGTGAGGGCCGCTGCTTCGGGGTCTGGGATGTACAAGCTGTTGAACCGGCGCGGACGGCGGCCCGCCCTGCGGGGACATGGATAATCGGGGCTAGATGAGTAGTTCCAAGGGATTGAGGGTTGTGCACATCCCTGTTCGAGCCGCATACGCAGGCTCTTCCCCGGCAAGCCCCGGCCCGCGCAGGCCAAGCCGCCCGGTTTGTCACCCTCGTCCCCAGCGAGATGAGCATGTCGAACAATGCAAACCATCATCAACCGAGGTTCTTGTCAGGGTAACCTTGGAGCTACCCATCTAGACGATGCGGCGGTGGGAGGCCCAGTTGGCCAGCTCGTAACGGTTCGACAGCTGGAGTTTGCGCAGCACCGCCGAGACGTGGGATTCCACGGTCTTCACGCTGATGTGGAGCCGCCTGGCCACCTGCTTGTAGGGGTATCCCCTTGCGATCTGGCGGAGCACCTCCTTCTCGCGGGGGGTCAGCTGGTCGAGCTCCGGATCGGCCGCCGCCGGAACGTGGTCGGCGAAAGCGTCGAGCACGAAGCCGGCCAGCCGGGGGGAGAAGACCGCATCCCCGGCATGCACCCGCCGAATCGAGTCGGCCAGTTCGTCCGGCTTGATCGACTTCGTGACATACCCCCGGGCCCCCGCCCTGATCATGGCGATCACGTCCTCGGCCGCGTCCGACACGGAGAGGGCGAGGAACCGCACCTCGGGGCGGGTTTCCCGCACGTTCTCCAGGATGGCCAGCCCGCCGCCTCCGGGCATGTGGACATCCACCAGCGCCACGTCGGGGGCTTCCCGCCGCAGGCGGTCGATGGCCTCGTCCACGTCCGCGGCGGCGCCGAGCAGGTCTATGTCCGGCCTGTCCTTCAGCTCTGCAGTCACCCCGGACAGGAAAAGCCGGTGGTCGTCGACGATGAACACTCGGATCACGGCTGCTCCCAGTCCAGATGGAGATGCACTTCGGTTCCTTCGCCCGGCTCCGATGTTACGGCGGCCTTCCCGCCCTGGTTGGCCAGCCGCCCTTTTATCGACTCGGCGATGCCGCGGCGGTCCTCGCCCACCTGTCCGGCGTCGAACCCCTTTCCGAGGTCGGAGATCCAGACATCGGCCGCCTCCTCGGTGACCTCGGAGTAGACGAAGGCCTGTTCGGCGTCCGAATGCAGGGCGGCGTTGGTCAGCGCTTCGCCCGAGGCGGCCACCAACGCCCTGGTGCGGTCGTCGACCGGACGGTCGCCCACCGTTACCAGCTCGACCTTGAAGCCGAAGGTGTCTTCGATGCGGTCGGCTTCCTTCTGCAGGGCGTTGGAGAGCAGCTCGGGGCCTTCGGAGGGCGGAGGGCCGTACAGCCACCGCCGCAGATCTCTTTCCTGGGAGCGGGCGAGCGTCGCCACCCGCCGCGGGTCGTCGGTCCGCTGGATCAAAGCGAGGGTCTGGAGCACCGAGTCATGGAGATGGGCCGCCAACCTGTCCCGTTCTTCCTGGCGGATACGCTTGCTCCGCTCGGCGGACAGGTCGGACGCCAGCCGCCACACCCAGGGCCCGAACAACACCGCCATCCCCACCCCGGTCACCACCGCCGCCACCAGCACCTCCTGCACGTAGGGGACGGCGGTGTCGATCAGCATCGCGGTCCCTATCAGCAGCAGAACGATGCCGATCACGGTGCGGCTGCGCACCCGTCCGTTCTCGGGGTCGAACAGCCCTATGATCGCCGAGCGGGGGTCGATGTCGCGCCGGTCCATCAAGAAGGCCGCGCTGAATATCAAAGCCGCCCCCGGCCATACCCACCGATCGCCGGGCCATACGCCCGCCGCCCGGAACACCAGCAGCGAACCTCCGAACATCAGCGCATACGCAATCCGTTGGTTGCGCCCCGCCTGCCGGGTCCGGGCCTGCGTCGGCGGGCCGGAGCGGTTGAAGTTCACCCCCCACAACGCCAGGTAGAGGACGATCCCCGCCCCCCAGACCAGAGCCAATACCAAGAACCCCGCCCGCACGTAGACGTCGTCGAGGCCGAGCCGGTCGGCGGCGCCGCCCGCCACCCCCGCGATCAATCTGTCTTCCTGCCGCCTCCTCATCACCGGCGGCTCCTTTCGAGGTTGCCGGTTGCATTGTCTGCCGCCCTGCCTGTTTCGGCAATCGGGGATTCTCCTGTTGCAGCCCCCAGCCGTAGGGGATGCGGCAGGGTGATTCCTGATAGACGAAGAGCCCGATATGGGGGATAGTAGAGGCATGACCTCTTTGGAAAGGGCGCCGCTCGACCGCCCCGACCGGGGCCGTTGGCTGGCCGGGGTGGCGGCTGGGGCGGCCCGTTGGCTCGAATGGCCGGTCTGGATGCTGCGGGCGGCTTTCGTGCTGCTCTGCTTCCTGTTCGGGCTGGGCCTGTTTCTGTATCTGGCGGGTTGGCTGTTGATCCCGGGAGAAGGCCGAGACCGTTCCATAGCCCAGGAATCGTTGGCCGCCCCCTCGGTGCGGCGGTGGGCCGGCGCCGCGCTCGTAGCCTTCGCCGTCCTCCTGCTGGTCGGACGGACCGGACTCATAAGGGGGGATCTGCTGTTCGCTCTGGTGCTGGTGGCGGTCGGGGTGCTGCTGTATCGGGGCGGCCTCGGTCTTGGGGAAGGCTCCGCTTCGCCGCCTCCGGCGGAGGCGCCCAGGGACCCGGCGCCGCCCGGAGATGCGAAGGAGGCGGCCGCCGGCCGGGCGCCGCCCCGGCAATCGACCCAGACCGCGGCGGCCGGTGCGGCCCCCTCCGCCGCGCCTCGGCCGCCTCGGCGCCGCTCTTTTCTGGGGCGGATAACGCTGGCCGCCGCGCTGATGGCGGTGGGGCTGTTGGGGTTGCTCGACGCGGTGGTTGCCGGCTTCGACGCCTATCCCCGCCACTACATGGCGCTGCTGGTGGCCGTGATAGGAGCGGGTCTGGTGGTCGGCGCCTGGTTTGGCCGCTCCTACGGCTTGGCGGCCCTGGGCATCGCACTGGCGCCGGTGATGCTGTTGACCCCGGTGGTGGAGAAGGTGGACTTCGGACGGATCGGCGGCCTCGGATCGTTCGAATACGAACGCACTTACTATCGGCCCGTCACGGCCGAGGAGGCGGAAGCGGTCTACCGGCTCGGCGCCGGAATGATGGTGATCGACCTGAGAGAGGTGGACTTTGGGGGCCGGACGCTGGAGGTCACGGCCGATCTGGAGCTCGGCGAGCTGATCGTATTGCTGCCCGGCGGGGCGGCGGCGGACGTGACCGGAGAGGTGGCGGCCGGTTCCCTGCGGGTGGAGGATTACGTTCTCGAGGGGGTGAACCTCGAAGCCGTCCGCCGTTTGGAAGGCGCCGGCGGCCGATTGTTCTTGGACGCAGAGGTAGGCATCGGTTCCCTCGAGGTATACAGGGGCCGGGGGTACGCAGGTCTGGACTATTGGATCTACGACCCTTACGAACCCCGCGATGGTTACGCTCGATGACGTGATGGAGGCAGGACGGTGAAACGGCATAATTTCAGTGCTTTCTCATTCGGGCTGGGGGTGTTGTTGATGGCTGCGGCGGCCGCCGCAGCCTTTTCCTCGGATCCATGGTGGCTGGACAGACAGGGCATCTTGGACTGGGCGTGGCCGGTGTTCCTCCTGGTGCTGGGGGCCGCCATGCTGACAGGGCCGCTGAACGCACTGCGCCGCCGCCGGGCGCCCCTCCCCGACGACTCCGGCGAAGCGGCGGAAGAAGCCTCCGAACCGCCCAGCTGACGGCAGTCCGAAGGGGAAGCCAGGGTCAGGCTCGAGGCAGACCCTCGGTCCCGCGGGAGCCGAAGCCAGAGGGGGCCGGGTCTCCTGACCGTAGTGGCCTGACCAGGGAATATGCTGCGTCGAACACTGTCCGATAACTATCTGCCTATGTATGATGTTGACGGGCAACATCCGCCGATCGGAGGGAAGAGTACACATGTCCGTCGCCGCGAACCTTCAGAAGCTGCTGAAGTCGGTGGAGGAGGCCATCTCGGTCGTTGAAGACGAAGAGATGAAGCGCGTCGCCTTCGAGCGGGTGCTGGATCATATGCTCAAGACGGCTGATTTAGGATCGGCGGCGGGCACCGGCGCGAAGGACTCTCTACCAAGCGACGAGGCAGCCGCTGACAGTTCCTTAGCCACTGAGCAACAGCGCATCGATGAGGTTGCCAGTTATTTTGGTATTGGTTATGAACAGGTGTCTGACTTATTTGACCTGTCGGATGCGGACCCTTGTTTGCGGTTCAGCAGTAGCGTATTGTCCCAAGACAAGGCTCAAGGCACCCGCGAAATTGCCCTGTTGATTACCGGTGCCCGGACGGCTCTTGGACGCGACACCCATACCAATCATATAAGAGATGCGGCAAATGACTATGGAAGGCTTAACTCAAACCATTTTATGGAAACTTTGAACCGTATGCCGCATCTGTCTTTATTGGGGAAGCACCGCTCTCGTAATCGCATAGTTCGCATGAAGATTATTGGTGCTGAGGAGGCGAAAAGGTTGGTGAAGAGACTGGTCAGATGAACTTGATGACAAGTTGACGAGCTGCGCAGGTTCGACGCCCCGCCCCCGTGGATATCAACAATCAGGGTTTATCTTGCTGTATCGTTGTCGGCTTCAAGGTGTTTGACGAGAGGGGCTGGGCGGCCTACGATTAGGCAACCGGTTCGAGGAGGAGGGTGTCTTGGCGCTGATTGCGACTCCGGAACAGAAGGAACAGCTCAACGAGCGGGGTTTCTTCGTCATCGAGAGCCTGCTGCCGCCCGAGGAGGTGGCGGTGGTGGCCGCCGCCATGGACGAGGTGGAGGCCAGAGTCCGCCGGGAGCGGAACATCCCTCCGGGGCAGAACTTCGGCATGCGGAACGGCTTGGTCGAACATCCCGCCATCCTCGACCTGCTCGACCGCCCGGACATCTTGAGCTACATCGTGGACGTGTTCGGGTGGAACATCCAGAACCGCGACAGCGTGCTGCTGGCCACCGACGCCAACCCCGGCGGCGACCCGGCGGAGCTCTCGCTGGGCTGGCACTTCGACTACGAGGAGGAGTTCGCCGGCGCCACGGGGGGCGGCTTGATGCCGTGGCTCGACTTCAAGGTGGGCTGGTATCTGTCCGACCTCCGGGAGCCGGGCCACGCCACCATCCTGCTGGTGCCGGGCAGCCACCGCTGGGACGACGCCCGCCGAGCCGACTGGCAGAACGAGATCGACCCCGACGACATCTTTGAGCTGCGGGTTCCGGCCGGGAGCGCCATGCTGTGGCGGCCCACCCTTCTGCACGCCGTTACCCCGAACTTGTCCTCCACCCAGCGCAAGGCGATCTACATCAGCTACACGCCGCGCTGGGTCAGGCCCACCGGACACATCGACCACGACCCGGAGCTGCTGGCCCGGAGCAGCCCGATCCGCCGCCAGCTGCTGGGGGCGATGGGCGACCTCTCCCACCCCATGGGGTCGGATCCCAAGAACAACCCCGAATGCCAGTATTGGTTCACCCAGAACTGGGAAACCGTACCGCTCCGGCGGTGGGCGGAGGAGCGGCACGGCGGCCCTCCGTTCGATTGGGGCACCGGCTACGGTGCCAGCACCTCGAAGGGGCCCGACTTCACGTTCACCGACGTGGCCGATCCGAGGATGAACTGAACCCCATGTCCGCCGCCCCCTGCCCGCCGCTGGCGGTGACCGACGCCGACGGAGTGGGGCTGACCACGCCCGAACCCTACGTCCGGCGCGTCAAGGTGCTGTTGTCGCCCCTGCTCCAGGAAGGGTTGGGCGACTTCTCGGTCGGAACGTGCGAGGTGCCGCCCGGCCAGAAGGGAAGCCTTCACACCCACCCGGGCACCGTCGAAGTGTGGATGTTCTACGAAGGCGAAGGCCGGGCAACGGTCGGGGGCGAAGAGTTCATCACCGGCCCCGGCTCCGTGGTGTACACGCCGCCCGGCGCCCCCCACCAGTTTTTCAACACGGGCGCCGGCCCGGTGCGGCTGTTCTGGCTCTACAGCCCCGCCGGAGCCGAACGAGGCGTGATCGAAGCCGAGTTCACCTAGCTCCGGGCTTTCCGCCTCCCTGCCGACGGCCGGGCGGCGGCGGGTTCTCCTGCGGTCACCTCAAACTTTTTCCCCGCCGACGATCCTGGCTGGACCAATCCCATTTGCCCAGGTAGAGGGAGTATTTCCCCGCTGGATCAGCAGTACGCGCAGATCACTCGGGTGGAGGGACCGGATTTTGTTGGAATAACTATAACCCCGGATGCGTTATACTCATTAGGACAATAACCTAAGAAAGGAGGACACATGTCCACGAGAAACATCGAGACGCGGTTCGGCGCCGAAGCGGCGCGGGCCGTGTCGAACCAGATCGGATCGCCGCCCATCGGAGACGAGGCGGCCGCGCCCGCCGACCGGGACCGGGCCCGCGGGGCGCTGATCGGAGCGGCGGTCGGCGAGACCCTGGGGGCGCCTGTCGAGGGGCGCAGCCGGGAGGAGATCGCCGCCCGCTTCGGGCGCATCACCGGTCATGCCGACCCGGCGGTGATGGGAGAGGACACCCTGCTCACCCTGATCACCGCCGACAGCGTTCTGGCCGGCCCGTCGAATCATCCGGAGGGCTTCGCCAGGCGGTTGATCGGAACGCGCCGCCGCTTCGAAAGCCGGGCCACCGGTGCAACCCGGCGGAACCTGCTCAAGGGGGATCCCTGGTGGTCCGCCGCCGCCGGTTCGGCCGGCACCGCGGCCGCGGCCCGCTGCGTCTCCTTCGGGCTGCGCTGGGCGGGCGACCCCCGCCGGGCCGCCTACGAAGCGGCGCTGTCGGCGGCGGTCACCCACAGCCATCCGGCCGCTGTGTCCGCCGCGGCCGCCGTCGCGGCGGGGGTGGCGCTGGCCGCAGGAGGGAACGGTCCGCTCGACGGCGCCTGGCTGGAGGAGGCGGCCGACATCAGCTCCCGGTTCGCCCAGCGCGCCGTCAGGGGCGTGAGGCTGGACATCCGTCTGCGGCAGATGCAGGCAGCCCCGCCGCCGGAACAGAACGGACCGCTCGCCACCGAGGCCGTGCCCGCCGCCTTCTGGTGCGCAGCCAACGCCCGCACCCCCGAAGACGGAGTGCTGACCGCCGTCAACGCGGGCGGAGACGCCGACACCATCGCCGCCATGACCGGGGCCTTCCTCGGCGCCCGTCATGGAGAGAAGGCCTGGCCCGCCCGGCTCACCCGCATCCGCGGCCTCGACGAGGCGGTGCGGGTGGCTGACCAGCTCAGCCGCCGTCCCGCCCAGCCCGCCCTCCCCGCCCCGAAAGCGGCGGCGGGGGAGTATCCCGCGCCGGTGCACGTTTCGTTCCTGATCGACCGGTCGGGGTCGATGAGAGGCCTCGCGTCCGACGTGGTCGGCGGCTTCAACGGGTTCGTTGCCGAGCAGCGCAAGCAGGCGGGCGGATGCCGGCTGACCCTGGTGCAGTTCGACAGCGGAGATCCCTTCGAGGTGATCTACGACGCCGCGCCCCTGGCCGAGGTGGACGATCTGACCCGCGACCGGTATCAGCCCCGCGGCGGGACACCGCTCCTCGATGCGCTCGGCGATCTGATCGAATCGGCCGACCGGCGCTTGGCGGGGCTGGACGGCGCCGAGGACCAGGTGGTGGTCGTCTTCACCGACGGGTATGAGAACGCCAGCCGCCGCTGGTCGCGCTCCGCGCTGTACGCGGCGGTGGAGGAGCGCAAGGCAGCGGGATGGACGTTCGTGTTCATGGGCGCCAACCAGGACAGCTACCTCGAAGCCGGGCGGCTCGGCTTCGAGCGGGGCAGCATCCAGAACTTCGAGCCGGACGCCCGAGGCGCAGAGGCGAGCTTCAGGTCGGTCTCCCGCTCGGTGTCCACCTTCCGGACCGCCGCCCGCCGTGAAAGGTCCAGCCGCACGACCGACTTCTTCGAAGGCACCAAAGAAGCCGAAGAAGACTGGGAGCGCCGCCGCCGACAGCGGTGAACAGGCGGTTGAGCCGGCCCTGAACCCGATGACGGCGGGGCTCCCGACCGGAGACATGAATCCGATCGGGGGCCCGTCGTTTGTGTTCCGCCCCAGATGAGCAGCTCCAAGGAATTGAGGGTTGCGCCCATCCCTGTTCGAGTCGCGTAAGCAGGCTCTTCTCCGGCAAGCCCGGCCCGCGCAGGCCAAGGTGCCCGATTTGCCGGCCCCCGCCTCCAACAAGACGGGCATGCCGAACAATTCGATTTCAGCCGAGCTGAGCGGTTGGACGAGGCGTGCGGCGAGAGGCCGCCATGAACACCTCTTCCGATTCTCCATTCTTCCGAGTCTGACCCCGGATCTGGGACCTCCCCCGGTGAAGGCCGGAGGATCGAAGCGGTCGAGTCCGCGAAAGTTCTCCGAACATACGTACCCCTATACGGAAGCCCCGAATTTTGGTATAACTGTTGGGCTGATGCACATACACCGCCGCGAGTTCCGGAGAGGGCGGCGGTCAGAGACGGATCCCGTTCGGTCCGGCCCCTTGGGGCCGGGGGCGGCCTCGTGCGGCCCGGCGGTTTTTCGTTCAAGGAGGCGGAGGCGGGGGATGGGCCCGGGTTTGCCGGCGGTGGAGGCCGATTTTCGCGGACTCGCGGGTATTGGGTTCTTGTGGGCGTTTTGGGTTGGAATTGGACTTCGAGCCATGGTTGTCCGAGTTCTTGTCAGGGGTGAAAACCTTGGAGGGTCGGATTTGCGCAGAGGGCGTCTGTGAACGGACGCTGTCCGGGCTCGCCGCCGCCGAACGGGGACGACCTCCAGAGCGGAGGGGGGCCGGCGTCAGGGAGAGGCGTACTCGTCGATCAGCCGGGATATGGGGGAGGAAGCCGACCGCTCGAAGGCCGCCCGGGCGGCTTCGGCCAGGGTGCGCGGGTCGAGGGGGGCGCCCATCCTGAACACGGTGCGCACCTCCGACAGGACGGTGATGTCGGCGGTCGGGTCGCCCTCCACCGCCAGCAGGTCGGCGGCCATCCCCGTCCGGATCCGGCCTGTTGCGCCGCCCAGGCCCAGCGCGTCCGCCGCTCCGGAGGTGGCCGCCGCCAGAGCCGCCTCGGCCGGCATCCCGGCGTCCACCATCAGGGCCAGCTCGTCGTGGAGGGAGAATCCGGGGACCAGGCCCGGCCAGGGGGTGTCCGACCCGGCGATGATCCGGCACCCCTCCTCGTACAGCCGCCCCAGCGTCTGCTTCATGGTCACGGCGGAGGCCTGGCGCGCCAGCCGCTCGGCGGGGTCTGAGATCCGGTGCGGGAACCGCCGCCAGGCGGCCCGGACGCCGGGGTGCACCCAGCGGGCCCGGCGGTCGTTGGCGAAGACCGCGTCGTTGACCCGGCTCAGCCGGTCCCACACCACCAGGGTCGGGCAGAGGACGACTCCGGCCTCCAAGAACGCCGCCGCCCACCGCGAGGCGCGTCCGTCGTCCGGGCGGCCGCCGCCCTCCACGTGATGGACGCAGCCGGAGAGATGCTCGATCTCCCCGACCCCGGCCGCCGCCGCGGCCTCGGCGTCGACCGACCCCAGGTGGGCGAGCACCGGCAGGCCCAGCTCTCCGGCCCGCCGCACCGCCGCCTCGATCTGGCCGCCGGTCAGGTTCACGTACAGCTTCACCGCATCCACCCCGGCGCCCGCCAGCTCCTCCACCGATGCGGCCGCTTCACGGGCGCCGCGGTGCCCCCGCCCGATGATCGGCCAGTTGACCTTCGCCCCGTCCAGCACCGGCCCGCAGCACAGGATCCGGGGCCCCGAGGCCGGGTCGGAAGCGGTGCGCGCCCGGCGCTCCAGTATCCAGTCGAGCCGGTTGCCCGTGTCCCGGACGGTGGTTACGCCCGCCGCCAAGAACCCCGGCATCATCCAGTCGGCCAGATGCACATGGCAGTCGATCAGGCCCGGCAGCAGCGTGCAGCCCTCTAGGCGCTCCACCGCCGCCCCTTCCGGTATCCCGTCCGCCGCCGAGACGCCGGCGATCCGTTCCCCCTCCACGAGCACCGCGCAACCCTGCCGCATCCGCCCGCCGTCCCAGACCGCATCCGGCGCCAGCGCCCGCAACGCTCCCCCCGATCCGCCGCCGCTCGTTCTGCCCCCGCTTCCCGCCGACATGAGGCTCAGTACGTGATTGAGCCGCCGCTCACGTTGATCGTGGCGCCGTTGATGAAGCTGGCGTGCTTGGAAGCCAGGAAAACGGCGACGGCGGCCAGCTCCTCCGGTTGCCCCATCCGGCCCAGCGGGCACATGTCGATCCCCTTCTGCACCACCTCCGGGGTGTTGTCGATGTGCTGCATCGGGGTGTCGATCTGGCCCGGTGCGATGGTGTTGACCAGGATGCCGTGCGGTCCGAAGGCCTTGGCGAACCCGTAGGTCATCGACACCACACCCGCCTTGGCGGCCACGTAGGCGTCGCTGCCCAGGAGCGGGCCCACCAGCCAGGCCGTCGAGGTGAAGTTGATTATCCGCCCGCCCCCGCCGCCCGCCTTCATGGCGTTGCCCGCCGCCCGGTTGAGGAAGAATCCGGCCTTCAGGTTCACGTCCAGCTGGGCGTCCCAGTCGTCTTCGGTTACCTCGTCGAGCGCCCGCCTGCGCAGCACCGCCGCCGGGTTGGCGAGCGCCCACAGGCCGCCCAGCCGGTCCTCCGCCTCCGACACCAGGTCCGGCAGGGCGGCGGTGTCGGCCAGGTCGAACCGGACGGCCCAATGGCGGCTGCAGTCTTCCAGCTCCGTCATGGTCTTCTCCAAGCCGGCGGCGTCCTTGTCCACCGCCGCCACCCGCGCCCCCGCCGCCGCCATCGCATGGACCGCCGCCCTCCCCACCCCGCTGGCGGCGCCGGTCACTATCACCGCCCGGTCCTCCAGCCCTGCGCCCAGGCGCCAGTCCGCCTCCGGCCGGGGCATCAAGGGCTTCCGGGCGGTTCGCCGGGGATCTGGAGGATGCGGGCCGGGTTGCCCACCATCAGCGCCTCCACCTCGGCGTCCCCCCACCCCCGGTCCCGGAAAAGCGGGATCACGTGGGTGAGGGTGTGGGCGTACCCCCAGCCCCCGTAGGCCAGCAGGCGGGTCTTCACACCTCCCATGTCCTGGGAGACCAGCAGCCGGTCGATCCAGCCCTGCTCGGCCAACCCCGCTACGGCGCCGGCGATGTCGTAGTCGCTGGGCGGGTACTTGCCCAGCCCGATCAGCGAATGGTCGAAGCCCATCAGGTCGTAGGCCAGGTTGGTCCCCCGGTTCAGCAGCTCCAGCTGGTACGCCTCGTCGTAGATGGCCGTGTTCATGTGCCCCAGGATCACCCGGCCCGGATCGACCCCCTCTTCTTCCAAGGCGTCGAGCACCTTCACCCCCTCGAAACCCCACGGATGGAGGTGGACGCTGATGGGGACGCCGGTTTCCAGATGCGCCCTGGCCGTCGCCCGGAGCATCCGCAGCTCCTCGGGATGCACGGGGTCGTAGGTGCCGATCTCCCCGTACACGCCCGGCCTGATTCCGGTGCCGTCCACCCCGCTCCGCCACTCGTCCACCAGCTCCTGGGCGATGTCGTCGGTGGACCGTTCGGCGGTTCCCGCCGGATGGCTGGACGCCAGGTAATAGCCCCCGCCCATGATCACGTTGACTCCGCTCCGCTCCGAGATGTCCCGCAGGATCAGGGGGTTGCGCGACATGTGGCTGGGGGTGACCTCCACGATGGTCCGGCCTCCGGCGGACCGGAAGGGCGCCAGCTCGTCCAGCACCTGTTCCACGTCGGTTTGGTGGTAGTTGTCGGGGAAGCCGCCCGGATTCCATCTGGCCTCGGCGGCGGTTTGGATGGTGAGCGGCGCATCGGAGACCACCGGATAGCCGTGGATGCTGAGGATGGGCCGGCAGTCCACGTACAGATGCTCGTGGACGTGGGTCGGGCCGAGATCCGACGCCGGAACCGGCCCCCGTACGGTCATCGCCCAAGGCCCGCCGCCCGCCTCCGGCGCCCCGTTCACGCCGTTCACGCCGCGCCGCCGGGCATCTCGAAGGGGGCGGGGTCGAGGAAGCGGCGGAGCACGTTGCGGCTGACGGCCGCCGCGTTGTTGTCGTAGCCGTTGCAGCTGAGGCTTCCCGACCAGGCGATCGACCCCGCCGAGAACACCGCCCCTCCGCCCGGCGTCTCGAAGAACACCATGTCGGCCCGGATGCGGTCGGGCTGGCCGGGGTCGGTCACCGGCAGGGTGTCCTCCAGCGCCGCCACCATCAGGTCGTAGAGGTTGGAATGGTTCTCGGAAGAAGCCACCACCAGCGCATGGGCCGGAGTGCCGAGGCCGGCGTCGGCCCGGTCGATCTCGTATCCGGCCGCCCCGCCCTGCAGCAGCCCGAAGTCCCCGATGATCTCGCCGTCGACCCCCTCGAAGATGAAACGCGCCCGCGGATCCCGGCCGGCTTCGGTCCTCCGGTAGTAGGAGCACTCGTCGAACCCCTGGGTGATGAACCCCACCCCGGTGATCAGCTGCGGGGCGCGGCCCAGGCCGATCCAGGTCCCGCCCGCCTCGCCGGTGAAGCTGTGGTTGCCCTGGCTGACATCGGACGCCCACAGCCGCGGCAGGTCGGTGCGCCGCACCTCGCCCACGCCGGGGCGGTCGAGGTGGTAGGCGAAGCGGTGCCAGAACCCGTTTCCGCCCAGATACATGAGCCGCCCCCCTCCCCGCAGGTAGGACTCCACCGCATCGAAGATGTTGGTGCTGATGTATTCGGGGTGGGAGGAGGTGATGACCGTCCGGTAGGGGGCGATTAGCTCCGCCCCCTCACGGTCGAGGTCATCGTCGGTGACCACGTCGAACGGAACTCCTTCGTGCTCCAGCCAGGCCGTGGTCAACAGGTCCTGGCAGAACTTGTAGATGCGGCCCTTGGGGCGGAAGTTGGTCACCGGGCGGTGCATGGAGGAGTAGACCACGGTGCTGCCGTCGGTGTGGCTGTCGTAGGTGGAGCGTCCGATCTCGGGGAAGCGGAGCATCAGCAGGTCGGTGTCGTCCAAGACGGTCAACCGCCCGTGGATCAGCTCGTTCCATTGGCTGGTGAGGCGGATCCGCAGGTTGGCGTAGGCGCAGTAGGTGGCGGTGGGGAGCAGGAACACCGCCTCTGCGGTCGGCCCGCCGGCGGGGGGCAGCACCGCGAACGGAACGTAGAACTCGGCCCCGCCGGCCCGGAACCGCCCGGCGTAGCAGCCGCTCGGCCAGTCTTCCGGCACCTCCAGGGTGAAGCTGGTTTCCCAGCGGGCGTCGGACAGGTCGTCGTCGTGGAAGTGGACGGCGCCGTACTCTTCGGGCCGCTCCCGCCAGTCCTTGGTTCTGCCCGACCAGTTGGAGCCCGCCACCCCGCGGGTGGGCAGGTTCTTGGTAGCCCCGTCCCAGCCGTTGCCGGATGCGTCCGCCGCCCGCTCGCTGTCGATGCCGGCCGAGAAGTCCCAGTCGGCCAGGGCGCCTTCCGCCGGGGCGGCCGGGCCCCGTTCGGCCAGCGCCGCCGCTTCGCCCCCGCCGAGCACCCGGTCGAACAGGCGGGGGCGCTCGATGCGTCCGTTGAAACAGGCGGACGGATGGGCGCGTCCCGCCTCGTCCATCACGATCTGGGCGCCGATCGAGACGGGTCCGGGTCCGAGCTCCGGGGCGCGCCCTGCCGCCCCGCCGTCCTCTTCACAGCCCGTTGCTTCGAGCAGGTGGGAGGCCGCCGCCGCGGCGCGGATGCGCACCTCCCCGGCGGCGCTGCAGCTCAGGGTCACCGAAGTCCAGCGGTTCTCGGCCGCAGCCGCCCGGCCGAGGAAGGTCTGGTTGTCGGCGGGGTCGCCGGTTCCGCCTCCCATCACCGCCCCGATCCGCCCGTCCGGGTCGATGAACAGGGAAAATCCGGCCTGCGTCCGGTGGTCGAGGGCGCTGAAGACGACCTGGCGGCCCGCTTCCAGGAAGGTCGGGCATACGTTGAGGCAGAGGGTGAACCCGTCGGGCAGTTCTGTCCGCCCCCGGCCCGGTATCAGCACATAGGAACCGGGGTAGATCGGCTGGTGAACGGCGCGGCGCTCACCGCACACCGGAGTGGCCTGCTCCACCTCGCGGAAGGGGGGCGCGTGAGGACCGGGACCCACCGCCGGGCTATGCAGCCTGACGATGTCGGCCCGGTAGGTTTCGGCGCCCGCGCAGGAGACCTTGAAGGCGACCGCGCCGCCGGGCCGCACGCTCTGGCGGTTGGCGTAAGCCATGACGAAGCTTTCGCCGCCGTGCAGGCTCCACATCTCAGGAGTCCTCCGGTTCGGCGCCGAACAGTTCTGCCCACCGCTTGTCGAAGACGTAACGCTCGGCATCTTCGATGTCGTCGAAGACCGGCCCGTCGGGCAAGGCGCGCGGGGTCAGGGGGGGCTCGTCCGAAAACCGGGCCAGCTTCCAATGCGAGTGGTCGTCCGCAAGCCAGAGGAAGTACTTGCCGTGGATCGGCCCCCCCCGCATGTGGTCGAGCAGAGCCTGCAGGTCGGGGGAGTGGTTGCCGAACGGCTTCGCCCGGAACTCGGCCGCCAGATCGGTGCGGTGCGCGCCGATCCCCGGAGGCAGCCTCCCGGCGGCGTCTTGGGCGGTTCGCACCCTGTTCATGGGGCCAGTCTAGACGAGTAGTTCCCAGGGATCGGGGGTTGCGCCAATCCCTGGTTCGAGCCGTATACGCAGGTTCTTCGCCGGCGAACCCCGGCCTGCGGAGGCCAGGGCACCCGGTTTCACCCGCTTCCAACGAGGCGGCATGCCGAACGATTCGATTCGGCCGAGCTGAGCGGTTGGATGAGGCGGGCGGCCGGAGGCCGTCATGAGCACCGCTTCCGAGTTCGCCTCCCCGGATCTGGGCCGCTTCTGGGTGAGGCCGAAGGTTCGAAGCGTCGGGTCCGCGAAATCTTTCTGAACATACCCCTATCCGGAAGCCCCAGAATTTGGTATCTATAGGGGGCTGAAGCACAAACACCGCCGCGAGTTCTGGAGAGGGCGGCGGTCAGAGACGGATTCCGTTCGTTCCGGCCCCTCTCGGGCCGGGGGCGGCCTCATGCGGCCCGGCGGATTTTCGTTCAAGGAGGCGGCGGCGGGGGATGGGCCCGGCGAAGCCGGGGGAGGTGGGCGATTTTCGCGTTCTTGGGCATTGGGTTGGAAATCGAACTTCGAAACATGATTGCCTGAGGTTCTTGTCCGGGCGGCCTTGGAGGTGCCCGCTGGATGTCCGAACCGCCGGTGTATTGCGGATGCCTGCGCAGATCGGTAGAGTCCGCGGTGATTCTTGTGCGCGTTGCGGCCTCTGCGGCTTCATAGAGCCGGTTCGCTCCGCGTGGAACGGATGTATCAGCCATGAGGAGGATATCGAAGATGATGAAATACCGATGGTTGCGCCTGTCGTGCTTGGTCGTGTTCGCTTCGCTGGTGTTCGCCGCCTGCGGCGGCGATTCGAGCGACGAGACGACGACCACCGCCGCCGCGCCCACCACCACGACCACCGCCGCGACGACCACGACCGCCGCGACGACCACCACCGAGGCCATGGCCGACGACATGGACAGCGACATGGCCGACGGCAGCGATATGGACGGCGATATGGCCGACGGCGGCGATACGGCGGGGGACATGGACGAAGTGGACATGGACTACCCAACCGCTGAATCGCTCGAGGGCTACAAAGCGGTGGCCCGCCCCGCGTCGCAGCGGTGGACGATCGGATACGGCGACGGCTTGTCGGGCATTCCGTTCACCGACTCGGTTACCGACAGCATCAACGAGGTGGCCGAGGCGATGGGCGTCGACATCGTCTACTGCGACAACGCATACGACCAGGAGAAGACGGTCCAGTGCTCCGAGCTGATCGTGTCCCAGGGCGCCGACGGGGTGATCTTCGCCAACTGGATCGCGGGCACCGAGGAGCTGATCACGGGGATATTCCTCGACGCGGGCCTTGTCTGCGTGGCTTACGACGGCCCCCATGAGGGTTGCAAGGCGTTCGGCCCCGACAACTACGAGGCTTCCGCAGAGGCGGGCCGCTTCTTGGGCCGGTACGCCGTGAACCACGGTTGGGACCCGGCCGAGACCGAGCTGATCGTTCTCTGGACGCCGGGCGTGCAGGTGATGGCGGACCGCCGGGACGGCTCCATCGCCGGGGTGAAGGAGATCTTCGACATTCCGGATGAGAACATCCACACCGACATCCCGCACGAGACGTTCGAGGACGTCCAGGCCAACGTCACCTCTTGGGTCACCGCCAATCCCGAAGCCAAGAACGTGCTCTGCTTCGGCCACAGCGACCAGCCGGGCGTGGACTGCGCCGTGGCGTTGGAGGCGGGGGGGTTCCTGGGCCGGGCGGCGTCGGCCAGCCTGGGCGCCTCCGACGAGGCGCTGGTCGATCTCCGCACCCGGACCGACGAGGAGTCGATCTTCAAGGCCACCATCTCGTACTTCCCCGAGCGCTACGGCGAATACCTCGTTCCGATAGTGGTCGACATGCTCGAAGGCCGGGAGGGCGATGTTCCGGACAGGATCATCCCGGCGGTGTCGCCGGTTACGCGCAACAACGTCATGGAGCTCTACCCCGGCTGATAGGCCGGTCCTGATCACGCCTTCGGAGGCCCGGAACCGCCTGTTCGATTCCGGGCCCCGAAGGCGCGCGGGTGTAATATGCCCGAAATCCCGGTCGAAGGGTTATGACAGACACCAAGCAGCCGTTGCTCACCATGAGGGGTGTGTCCAAGGCGTTCGGCCACGTCCAGGCGTTGGTCGACGTCGACCTCGATGTAGAGCCCGGCGAGGTGATGGGCCTGCTGGGCGACAACGGGGCCGGCAAGTCCACTCTCATCAAGATACTCTCCGGCGTCTACCGCGCCGACGAGGGGTGGTTCACCCGCGACGGCGCCGCCGCACACATAGCCAGTCCGAGCGACGCCCAAGCCCTGGGCATCGCCACCGTCTACCAGGACTTGGCGCTGGTGGAGACGCGGGCGGTGGCCCACAACATCTACCTGGGGCGCGAGCCGCGCCGATGGGGGATGCTCAGCCGACGCAAGATGGAAAAGGACGCCCAAGAACTCCTGACGAACCTCAACATAAACCTGCCGTCCGTCAAGGTGGATGTGGAGATTCTGTCCGGCGGGCAGCGGCAGGCGGTGGCCATCTCGCGGGCCCTTGCCCAGGGCGGGGACATCCTGCTGCTCGACGAACCCACCGCCGCGCTGGGCGTCGAACAGACCGAGCAGGTCCATCAGCTGGTGGGGAGCATGCGGGACCAGGGCAAATCGATCATCCTCATCACCCACGACCTGAGCGACGTGCTGAAGGTGGCCGACCGGATCGCGGTGCTGCGCCAGGGCCGACTCTGGGCCGACGTCCGGGCCGCCGACACCGACCTCAACCATATAATCGGCTGGATAACCGGCGCCCTGCCTTCCCAGTTCTCCAAGGCCGAGGAGGCGGCGGCATGAGCACCAGAACCGCCTATCTCAGAGAGCCGCTCCCCTTGTTGAAGAAGCTGTTCAGCGGCCGGGACTGGACCATCCCCGGCCTGATCCTGACGCTGGTTGCGCTGATGGTCTACTTCGGCGCCCAGTCGGAGTTCTTCTGGTCGGTCAGCAACTTCCTGAACATCGGGCGGTCGATATCCATCAGGGGCATCATCGCCATCGGGCTGACCATCGTGCTGATAAGCGGCGGGCTCGACCTGTCGATCGCGGCCGTGGCGGCCGTGGCGGGCATGGTGGCCGCCATGCTCATAGACACAGGCATGAACGGAATCCCGGCGGGGCTGATCGCCTTGGCCGCCGCCATGGTTCTGGGCGCCGTCAACGGTTCGGTCATCGTCAGGCTCCGCATCAACCCGATCATCGCCACCCTCGCCACCCTGCTGCTCTTCCGGGGGATGGCCTACGTGGTGAGCGGCGGCGACAACGTCGTCATCGGGGTGAACACCTGGTCGTATCTCGGGCGGGGGACCTTCCTGGGAGTGCCCGTCGCCCTGCTGGTCATGCTGGGCATCATGGCCGCCGGCATCCTCTTCATGCGCTACTCGGTTCTCGGAAACTACCTGTATGCGATCGGCGGCAACTCCGAGGCCTGCCGCAACGTGGGGATGAAGGTCGACCGCATCCGCTTCGGCACCTACATGGCCACCGCGCTCCTGTCGGGACTCGCCGGCATCATCCTCATGTCCCAGGGAGGCACCGCGCAGCCCGCGGCCCTGAACGGCGCCGAGCTCGACATCTTCACTTCCGTGCTGCTGGGCGGGGTGGCCCTGACCGGCGGGCGGGGCAGCCTCTTCGGCACCCTGCTCGGCCTGTTCATCGTCGGCGTCATCACCAACGGGTTCATCCTCATCGGCCTCCAGATCTACTGGCAGGACGTCGCCCGGGGCGTCATCCTGATCCTCGCCGTAGCGCTGGACAGCATCCGCCGCGGCGGCGGCTACCGCTGACTTCGCGGGCGCCGGCCGGCGCCCTTGCGCGCCCTGGCCGCGATACGATTTGACGCGGGTATGAACAACGGGTCAACGGCGGTGATAAGATGGCAGCATCGCCGGCGGGCGCCGCGCCGAATCCGGCGGGGCGCAGTTTTCACAGGAGGCTCGATGTCCGAACAGGCCCAGCCCGGACCAGGCGGCGGGCGCGCAGAAGCGAACCCCGACCTCGTCTTCGGCATGGCCGTGGCTAAGGGCGCCTTGGCGGGCATACCTGTGATGCTGGTGTTCCTCAGCATCGCCGTCTGGCTCATAACCGACCAGAGCGCGGTGGATTCGATCGTCATCGCCCTCCTGCCGGGAGTGCTGTTGGGGGTGTTCGGCGGCGGGTTCCTCGGCGTACTTCGGGGAATGGATCACTGAGACCGCACAGCAGGCAGGCGCAGCCCGAAAGAATCTTTGCCGATCGGGGGGCTTCCGCCCTCAGGGTATTCGAATCACGAAAAACTGTCGATGGCGTCCTGCGTCGAGTCGTAGACCGCGATTATCTTGTCGAAGCCGCTTATCTTGAAGACGGCGCTGACCTGTTCGGACAACGCACAGACCGCAAATCTCCGTCCGGCCCTGTCCAGTTCCTTGGCGGTCAGCAGAGCAATCCGCAGCCCGGCGCTGTTCATGAACTCCACATCCTCCAAATCGAGGATCACATTTTGGTCGTTTTGGCCGACGGCCTCTTCGAGTTGCTCCTCGAAACCCTCGGCGCGGGCGCTGTCCAAGCGCCCCGAAGCCCTGAGGATCAACGCGCCTTCACGGCGCTCGGATACTATGGACATCTCACACCTCCACTGTTTGTTCGTCCTCCGCAACTTCGTGCTGCGGTTTGGACAGAGGAAGTTCGATGATCATGGCGGTGAACTCCCCCTCTTCCGACTCTACCCTGATATTTCCGCCGTGCTCGCGGACTATGTCGCTGGTGAGGGCCAGACCGAGGCCGGTCCCCTCGTCGGTGGGTTTGGTGGTGAAGAAGGGGTTGAAGACCTTGTCGATCACTTCTTGGGGGATGCCGGTGCCGTTGTCCCGCACCACGACCACGGCTTTGTCCTCCTCGCGGCGGGTCTTGAGCAGCACCTTCGGCATGTACGGCCCATCTTCCTGCGGGGCTTTCTCCATCTCCGCCCGTTTCTTGTCGGTCGCATAGCAGGCGTTGCCCACCAGGTTGAGGAAGGTTCTCCCCAGGTCCTGGGTGATGGCGTCTATTTCTCCCATCTCCGGGTCGAGGTCCCGTTCGATGGTGAGGTTGAAGTTCGGGTCGGTCGCCCGGGCGCTGTGGTAGGCGAGCAGGGCGTGCTCGTTGAGCAGCTCGTTGAGGTCTACCCTCCGCCACTCGCCTCCGCCCCGGCCCATCATGAGCATGTCGTGCACGATGCGGTTGGCGCGCTCGCTGTGGTTGCGGATCCGCTTCAGGTTGTCGGTCAGGTCCTGGGTGATCTCGAGGATGAACTCCTTGGGGTCTTCGTCATCCCCGTCACCGCCGCCCGACCCGCCGTTCTGGTCCAGGTCTTCCAGCTCTTCGATCAGCTCTTCGATCAGCTCCTCGGACACCTCCGAGAAGTTCTTGATGAAGTTCAGCGGGTTGCGTATCTCGTGCGCCACTCCGGCGGTCACCTGGCCCAGAGCGGCCAGCTTCTCGCGCATGACGATCTGATCCTGGGCGCGCTGCAGATCCTCGAGCACCACCTCCAGCTGGCTGTTCTTCTCGCCCAGCTCCTCGGCCAGCTGCTCTACCAGGTTGAGCCGCTGCACCTCCAAGGCGTGGCGGCGGAACACCTCCAAAGCTTGAGCCATCTCGGCCACCTCGTCCTGCCCTTTCACGTCCACCTCTTCTTCCAGATCGCCCTCGGCCATGCGGCGCATCCGGGCCGACAGCTTGCCGATCCGGCGCACCAGGATGCGGCCCACGAACCCCCAGCTGATCAGCAGGGCCCCGGCGATGCCGACCGCGCTGATCACCAGCAGCAGGGTGCGTCCGGTGCCGATGGCCTGGGTGGAGGCGGCGTTGGCGGTGTTGGCGTCGACTTCGGCGGCGGTGACCAGCCGGTCCACCTGGCCGATCAGGTTGAGCGCCAAACCCTGGTTCTGCGCCATCAGAGCCTGCTGCTGGTTGCCCAGCTCCAGCCGCTGAATCAGCAGGTCGAAGCCGTCCCCCTCCTGAGAACCCATCTCGAACAGCCGGTTGAAGATGGGTTGGATATCGGCCGTAAGCTCCGATTCGCCGAGGGTCCCCATGCTGATGGCGAGGTGGCCGGCGGCGGATTCGAAGCCCTCCTGCAGGGGCTCGATGAAGGCCGGGTCCGATACGTTGAAGGCGCTGGACATCTGCTGGGCGGCCACGGTCGCCTCGGACAGCAGCGCCGACAGGTGGCGGTAGCGGTTGAACTCGGGCGGGGACATATGCAGCTCGCGCGGCGCCGGCGCCGCCCCCAGCTCCCGGTAGCCGGTTATCTGGTAGAAGAGCTGATCGTCGATGGCCGGGACCACGATGTTTTCGAGGCGGCTGCGCAGGTCGATCAGTTCCAGCCGCAGGGCTTCTCTCCTGGCGTTCAGATCGAATATCTGGGGCATGGCCTCCTCGATGGTGTCCAGGTTGGCGAACAGCGTCTGGGAGTTGCTGCGGATGCTCTCGAAGCGTTCTCTGATCAGCCAGTCGCTGAAGCCGCCTTCGGGGTCGGCCAACTGGCCCATGCCGCCCTCCATGATCTCGATCTGTTCTTCGAAACCCTGCCTCGCCCGGGCTATCTCCAGCGAGACGGAGGTCAGCTCGGCGGGTGTGCCGGTGCTGGTCAGGCGGGGGGCGGCCGCCGCCAAGGTGCTGGTGTACTCGGCGATGCGGAGCGCCGAGGTCATCTCGGGCAGGCTCACCTCGGACACCTGGGTCTGGGCGGAGTCCACCCGGTTGAACGAGATCCAGCCCACCACGCTGGCGGCGATGGTCAGCATCAGGGCGGCGCCGATGCCCATGTACATCTGAGTAGAGATGCGGTTGCGGAGAGCCAAAATCCGCTTCACCCGGTCGAGCACGGCTATCTCTCCCTCATCCGGTCGGTGGGCTGGTAGCGCCCGTCGGGGCCTATGACGGTCAGGAACACCCGGTCCGATCCTTGGTTGTCGCCCTCACCGTAGCTGAGCGGGAATTCGTCCAAGGCGAGTTCTTGGGCCGTCAACAGAGCGTCGAGGAAGCAGGCGCGGGTGAGGCCGGCCCCGCACCCCTCCAGTCCGGCCACCGCCAGCCTGCCCGACAGATAGCCCTCCAGAGACACGAACCCGGGCTCCGCATCGGGGTCGTAGTCGGACAGCGCCCGCAGGTACGAGTCCACCACCGGCAGCGAATCGTCGGTGGGGAAGGGCACTACTTGGGTTACGTACACCCCCTCGCCGTAGCCTCCCAGCTCTTCCAGTGACTGGGCCAAGGCGTTGCTGCCCACGAACGAGATCGTTATGAACACCGGGTCGAAACCGGAGTGGCGCGCCCAGGCGATCAGCTCCGCCACCGGGCGGTAGGCGCCCACGATGATCACCCCCTCGGGTTCACCCGCCATGAGGTCTATCAGCCCGGTCTTCACCGCGGTGGTGTTGCGGGGGTACAACCCGATGGCCGTAGGCCTCATGCTGCGCCGGGTCAGGGCGGCCAGCGCCCCCCCGTAGCCGGCGCGACCGAAGGAATCGTCCTGGTACATGATGGCGATGCGCTCGATGCCCAGGTCCTCGGTCATGCGGGCGACCATCTCCTCGGTTTCCTGGGCGTAGGAGGCCCGCAGGTTGACGATGTTCGTCCAGCTGTCGTCGCGCAGGAAGGCGGCGCCGGTGAAAGGCGCCACGAAGGGTGTGTCCGCCTCGGCCGCCACGGGCGTGGCCGAGCGGGAGGTAGGCGTCCCCACCTCGCCGATCAGGGCGAATACCCGTTCCTCGTTGATCAGCTGCTGGGTGTTGGCGATGGCCGCCTCCGGTTCGTAGCCGTCGTCCAGGGTCACCAGCTCGAGGCGCCGGCCGTGGACTCCGCCCGACTGGTTGGCTTCGTGGAAGGCGGCCTCGATGCCCAGCCGCATGCCTATGCCGAGTTCTTGGGCGGGGCCGCTGAAGGCGGCCGACTGACCGAACACCACCCGGTCTTCGAACACCCCCGGCGTGTTCGCCGGCCTGGGGCGGGTGGAGGCGGTCGTGTCCGCCGCGCCGGCGGCGGCGGTGACGGCGGGGGCGCTGCTGGACGGCCCGCCGTTGCCGGAACCGCATCCAACTGCTAACAAGGCAACGGCCCCCAATCCGAGGGCGAAGGGCAGAGCACCTGTCCGGCGGCGGGGCTTTATTTGTCCCTCCCGATCTCCAGGGTCAAGTAGTTCCGGTCGGTTTCTCTTCGGTAGCTGATCTCGTCCACCATCGTCTTGATCAGGTAGATGCCCAGCCCTCCGATCGGCCGGGACTCCAGCGGGGAGTTCAGATCAGGCAGGGGAGCGTCGGTCAACGGGTTGAAAGCAGGGCCGTCGTCCGACAGCTCCACAACTACCGATTCCGGTTGAGAATCGATCGTTATCTCATACTCCTCCAATCCGTTTGCCCTCCCATGTGTAAGAGCATTGACCTCCAGCTCTTCGAGGACCAGATTGACCGTGTATACCAGCTTGGGGGGCCAGCCTTCCTTTTCGCCGAGCATGACTATCTCGGAGTACACGTGATCCAGCAAGGCGGAGTTGGTGTCTTCCGCCTTGAGATCGATCTTCAGAGAGAGCGAACCCTTCAATTGCCGTCCTCGCTGTAGAACAAAGTCAGGCAGGTGATGTCGTCCGACTGCACGGTATCGCCGGCGAAGGCATGCACCGCTTCGAAGATCGCTCGGTTCGCCTCCTTGGAATTCTTGGGGGGTGATCCCTTGAATACATCTTGGAAACGGTTCATTCCAAACTCTTCCTGATCGGCGTTCATCGCCTCGGTTACACCGTCGGTGTAGAGTATCAAAGTGTCTCCCGGCGAGAGGCTTATCGTGCTCTGGGGATAGGAGAGGCCGGGAGCTATGCCCAGCGCCACCCCGCCGATGTAAGGGAGCAAAGTGGAGCTGCCGTCGCTGTGGACGATGAGGGGCGGGTTGTGTCCGCCGTTGGCGTATGTCAACACGCCGTCATCTGGAGAATAGACCGCGTATATGACGGTCACGAACAGGCCGGCTTCATTGTCTTCGTGGAGCAGATTGTTGACATCCTCCATGACCTTGCCGGGTTCTTCGAGTCCGATGGCTGTTCCCTTCAGCAAGGTTCGGCTGGACATCATGAAGAGGGCAGCCGGCACTCCCTTGTCGGAGACATCAGCTATAGCTATACCAACGCGGCCGTCCTCCAGCTTGAAAAAATCATAGAAGTCACCCCCCACATCTCGGGCGGGCTCCATGTTGGCCCATATTTCATAGTTGATGTCCTTTGGAAAGCGGGTGGGCAGGATCGACTGCTGCATCTTGTTGGCGACATTCAACTCGTTTTGGAGAGTGATCAATTTGTCCCTGGAAGCGAGGGCTTCACGCCATTCGATCATGTGCTTCAAGGTGCGGTCGATGGTGTGCCGAAGGTCATCAAAATCCAAAGGTTTGGTGACGAAATCGAAGGCACCTCGGTTCATGGCGGTTCTGATGTTCTCCATGTCGCCGTAGGCCGAGATTATTACCGAGCGGATGTTGGGGTCGACCTTAGGTATCTGTTCGAGCAAGGTCAAACCGTCCATCTGCGGCATGTTTATGTCGGAGAGAACCATATCTATGTCTTGGTAGTAGTTCAGCTTTTCCAGGGCATCGATGCCGTTGTGGGCAAAGACGAACTCATACTTGCCCCTTCTGATGGAGCGCCTCATACGCTGCAGGATGAGGGGCTCTACATCTGGCTCATCGTCCACGACCAGTATCTTGTATTTGTCCTTTAGTTCCACTTTCTAGCTCACACTTCGGTATCGAGGGCTGGTGTTCCTGCTCGGCACAGGATTGATCAGGAGTCGACCGGCTCGACTAGCCCTGCAAGGCTGAAGACGCCGCGGCAAGGTCATCGTGAACATCTATGATCTGGTCGAAGCCGCTGATCATGAAGATCTCGCGAACCATGTCGGACAGAGAGCAGATCGCGAACTTCTTGTCCTTTTGCTTGAGGTCCTTGGCGATCAACAAGATGACCCTGAGGCCGGCGCTGCTGATGTAGTCGAGGTTCTCGAAGTCCAGGATCACAGTGCCGTCCTCGGAGGTGATCACAGCTTCCACCGAGTTCTGGAATTCGGAAGCGTTGGAGCCGTCGATGCGGCCGTCGGTCTTTACGACCAGCTTCCCGCCTTCTCTTTCCGTGTTGATATTCACTTGGCCAGTCCTTTCCCTCGGAGTCCGTGTGCACCCGGAGGCCGCGCGGCGCCTCTGGCCGGCAGTCTAACAGGTTGGAGTGTAACACCTCCCCGTCTGCCCCGGTCGGCCGCCGGGCCGCGCCGGGCGGGGCGGCCCGGCGGTTCCGGCTTGCGGGCGGCCCCGCCTTCGATCGTTCACAGGGGCCGGGCGAGGCCGAGGACACCGGCAAAGCTCCCCTCTGACCTGGGGGTTGTCTCCGCAGGCAACCTTCTGCTCCGAGTCCAGGCCGAGGCCCCGCCCGCAGGCGTTCAACAACCGGAGAAATTGTATCATCGGCCCGGGGCCCTGCCCGCCGGCGGGCGGGCCGTCGATTCGAGAACTCGGGAGGAGAGACATGCGGTCGGGGAAGGCGCGGCCAGAAGGGGGGCTGCGCAGGCAGCTGGCGGTGTGCGGGGCGTCGATGCTCTTGGCGGCGGCCTGCGCCCCGGATTACACACCGGGGCCTCTGGGGGCGGTGGAGGTGGGGCCGGGGGAGAAGATCCAGGTGCGGATGTTCCTGTCCCCCGACGAGGGGGGGTCGGGCATCACCAACCAGCGGATCGTACCGATCGCCTTGGAGCACTACGGACCGGTCCGCGGTTTCGAGGTGAGCCTCGGCGGCGGCAACGTCGACGACGACTGCACCCCCGAGGGCGGGCGGTCCGCCGCGCAGACGATCATCGACGAGGGGCGGGTGATAGGAGTGATCGGCACCACCTGTTCGGCGGCGGCGGCCGAGGCGTCGCCCCTGCTGACCGGGGAAGGGTTGGTGATGATCTCGTCGACCAACACCTCCCCGAGGCTCACCTCCGACCTGGCGGGCAACCCCGGCGAGTACCGCCGCGAAGGGTATTACCGGACTTCGGACAACGACCTGCTCCAGGGCGCCTCGGTGGCGCGGTTCCTGCACCTGGAGAAGGGCGTCACCAGGGCGGCGGCGGTCCACAACGGCGACGTGTACACCGAGAGCCTGGCCCGGGCCTTCGCCGGCTCGTTCCGGGGAATGGGGGGTGAGATCGTCTGGTTCGGCGCGGTGGACGAATCCCGGGAGGACATGTCGGCGGTGCTCGCCGAGATGGCGGCCGGCTCGCCCCAGGCGCTGTACTTCCCCGTCAGCAGGGAGAACGCCTTTGGATTGGTGCAGGGCGCGGCGGAGACGGCCGGTATGGAAGACGTCCTGCTGCTCACCTCCGACGCTTTGCTGGAGGACATCTTCATGGAGCGGGAAGAAACCGAGGGGGTGTTCTTCTCGGGGCCCGACAACCGCTTCCGCGGCGCCGAGAACCAGAGCACCGGACAGCACGCAGCCGACATCCTCGCCGAGTACCGGGCGGAGTACGGCCATGATCCTGAGACCCCCTTCTGGGCCCACACCTACGACGCCGCCGTGCTGCTGCTCGACGCGATCGAGGCCGCCTCCTTCGTGGACGGCGGGACGCTGGTGGTGGACCGGTCCGCAGTGCGGGAGCATCTGAACGGGATTTCGGAGTACGGGGGGATCATCGGGTCGATCACCTGCGACGAGTTCGGCGACTGCGGGGTGGGGAAGCTGGTCGTCATCGAGCACATCGACTCCGGCGGCCTGGCCGCCTCCAAGGCCAACATCGTCTACGAGTTCGGAACCTGAGCGCCTCCCCCCGGCGGGCCTGAAGAGGCGGTGATCCCGAAGGGGAGGGCGGGGCGGTTAGCATGGGCGCGCGCTCGGTATCGCGGAAAGGAATCGAATGCTCGAAGCCCTGTTGTTCTTGCACATCCTCGGGGCGGCGGCCTGGTTGGGCGCCAACCTGGTGCGGGCCTTGGCCGGCCGGGCCTTTGCGAAGGGAGAAGACGCCGCCGCCGCCTCCTGGCACCGGACCACCATCACCGTCGGGCGGTTGATCCACACCCCGGCCGCCGTAGTGGTGTTCATCACGGGGTTCGGCCTGATCGGGATGTCGGAAGGCCGCTTCGAGATGACCGACCCCTTCGTGGTGGTCGGCATCATCGTGGTCGTGGTGGGGGCGGTGCTCGGCATGGCCGTGCTGGGCCCCAACGGAGAGCGGATCGCCTCCGCCTACGAGCAGGGCGACCGCCAGCTCGCCGAAACAGTGGCCCGCCGCTCGAGCGTGGTCGGATGGTTCGACACCGCATTGGTCGCCTTCGCCACCCTGGTCATGGTGCTCCACTGGGGCGCCTGAGGTTCGTCATGCTCAAGGCCTGATCGAAGCGGCCGGTCAGATAGTTTTTCCGCCGCACTTCCGCACCCTCGGTAAAAGGGCTGTGCCGTTGGCCTGCCGCAGTGGTCCATACCGCCTTGTGTCTACTCTTCTTCTATACTTGTAGGCCAACAAAACCTGTGGTCTGTATGATCCAAGTTCGCCGAACTGCTCGGAATTTTCAGCTATAATATTCAAACCCGATTGTACTTGTTCCCAAGCCTTCTTACGCAGTTGTCTCTTTATCTCTATTACAAACCACTCGTATCTGTTGTTATATTTTCTTAGTACAAGAAGGTCTGGTTTCTTCGTTCCTTTTTCAAGAAATGACTGGCATTTATCACAATCTATAGCCATCAGGAATCCCTGGAAGTCAAGGACACATTCTTGATGATCTATAGGGTTGCCGGAAATCAAGCACCCGTGTTGAAAGTGGATGGCACGTAGGTGCTCTACTTCTATCACGCTAGTAGATCTAATAGATCTGCTGTGTCTTCTGACAGCTCGTTGGCGACCTCAAGGTACTCGTCTTCGGATATACCCCAGTCAGGCTCAATTATTTCTTGAGTGACCCGAACAGGTCCAGCAGATTGGGAGTGTTGGAACCTATATACAGCTATATCATCAATAGCAATGTGCTCAGTACCTGGATATGTATCAGTATTCTTATTTAGTTTATTCTTCAATTGCCCCCGCAGGATACAATTCGATAACTCATGAAGTAATATCGAACTGTGTGTTGCACATACCACCTTTATGCCCTGGTTGACCAGGCCGACCAAGACTCGGGCAACGAGTCGAATGGCCTCGGGATGCAAATGTGATTCTGGTTCATCGATGATGAGCAGATCGTTGGGTGATACGAGGTGTTCCATCCACATGGCTAGGGGAGCAAGGTCCGCTACCATTGAAGAAGCGCGATGGACCGCGATCCTGTGTCCATCTTGTTGATATTCCAGGGTAGGGACCATATTCTCCGCTGATCCTGCCCGGATACTGCCCCCCATGACTTCTCTCAATAGAGTTTGTGTGCCAGTTGTATCGGATTTGTCATCTCTGCGGGATCTAGTCTGGGAGTGTGGTCGGCGCGAGCCTATTATATTCGCCAATGACGAGACGAAATCCAAGGCGACTCCACCGAGTGAGGAGTCAGGAATTTTGGACAAGCCAAATCGCTTTTTGTCGAGATCCAAGCGCAATTTTATCACATCGGTCCACGCATTGAGCAAACCTGATCTTCCGGCTGGCAGATAATGTGCCTTACCATTTAGGCCTATGCGGCGAAAAAACTCACTCCAGACCGTGCTTGTTATAAGAAAAGATATCTCCCGATTACGTATCCCTTTGTCTCCCTCCTTTTTACTCATATTCTGCCAAAACATGAACTCGGATCGGATGTAATTACCTGACTTGTCCAAAGTAAGAAATTTGTCTGGCACTTTAAGCGGACGCAGGGATCCAGTTTCAGCATTTTTGAAAAGACAAGTTCTCGCTTTATCTATTAGATCTTGATGGAGTTCGACCTTTATTTCTGTTGGTTGGTCCCATCTTGTTATATCTCCTAGGTCTGGTACTCCAAAATATTCCAGTAGATAATTCTGGAGCTCATCCCCGGAGTTATTGAGTAGGTTATTGATCCAATAATTGGCTTTATCTTCTAGCTCAGACGGAAACTTAAATGGATACTCGGAAGCAGTCTGTGCTGCTCGCAATAGGAGCTCTATTTCATCATCATCTAGGGCGTCTAGCAAGCCATAGGGCTTTACTGCTTTGTGGGTTGCATAGATAGCCTGGGCAAGGTAGGTCTTGCCCGTATTGTTCTTTCCTATCAGCACAGTGAGAGGCTTCAGCTCGACGTCGGCGTGTTCGATAGGGCCGAGATTCTCGACCACGAGTCTGAGATTGGTTGCGCCCATGTCCCTTCCTTCCGACAACAGCTTAGCCTGTCCTTGGGGCGTATTGGCTCTATGTCAGCCCGAACGCCCAGTTTATTGCGGAAGGCTGCGGATGGTCTCGAGGGCGATCCTCACCATGCCGTCGAAGGTGCGCTCCCGCTCGTCGGGGGAGGAGGCTTCGCCGGTGACGAGGTGGTCGGAGACGGTAACGACGGCCAGCGCCCGCGCCCGCTCCTCGGCGGCGATGGCGTACAGCCCGGCCGCTTCCATCTCCACCGCCAGCACCCCCATCCGCTGCCAGATCTCGAGGGCGTTGTCGTAGGTGTTGTAGAACAGGTCGGAGGTGTGGAGGTTGCCGACGCGGGCCTCGATGCCCAGCCGGCCGGCGGCGTCGGCGGCCGCCCGCAGCAGCCCGAAGTCGGCGGTGGGGGCGTAGTCCCATCCGTTGTAGCGCCGGCGGTTGACGGTCGAGTCGGTGCAGGCGCCGATGGCCAGGATCGCATCCTTCATCTTCACGTCGGGGGAGATGCCGCCGCAGGTGCCCACCCGGATGAGGTTCTTCACCCCGTAGGTGCGGATCAGCTCGGTGATGTAGATGGACGCCGACGGCACCCCCATGCCGGTGCCCATCACAGACACCGGAACGCCCCGGTAGGAGCCGGTGAACCCCAGCATGTTGCGGACCGAGGTCACCTCCGCCGCGTCTTCGAGGAAGGCCTCGGCTATGTAGCGGGCGCGCAGCGGGTCGCCCGGCAGCAGGATCGACTCTGCGAACGCCCCTTCGGGGGCCGATATATGGGGGGTGGCCACAGATTCCTCCTTCTCCTCGGCGGGCGGCTCGGGCTCGGGCGCCTCGGCCGGCCCCGTCTTCGTTCCACCATGTGGTACGGTTGCCCGCGAGTCTAGACCCGCCCCGGGGAGGCCGAATGAGCAGCGTGCGGTCCATCGAGCGGGCCTTCGCGTTGCTCGAGGCCGTCTCGGTTTCCGAGCAGGGGGTCACCGGCCTGGCCGAACGGGCGGGCATTCCCAAGAGCACGGCGGCGCGGATCCTCAAAACCCTGGAAACGATGGGGGCGGTGGAGAGGGCGCAGGAGGGCGTCTACCGGATCGGGCCCAAGGTGTACGGGCTGTCCGCCGCCCGGAGCCGGTCGGCCGAGCTGCTGCACAAGGCCCGCCCCCGCCTCGAGATGCTGGCCAGGGTGCTGGGCGAGGACGCCGGGCTGGCGGTGCAGGACGGCAACCAGGTCCACTTCATCGCCCAAGAAGACGCCGACAACAACGTGGTGGTGCGGGACTGGACGGGGACGCTGCTCCCTATGTACGTGGTTCCTTCCGGCCTGGTCATCCTGGCCCACTGGCCGCCGGACCAGCTGGACCGCTACCTGAGGGAGAAGCTCAAGCCCTACACCCGGCGCACGGTTACGGATCCGGCGCTCATCCGCAAGCGCCTGAAACGCATCCGCGAGGAGGGGTGGGCGTGGGTCATCGAAGAGTTCGTGGAGGGCATCAACTCGGTCGCCTCCCCCGTCTACGACGACCGCGGGCGGGTGCTGGCCGCCGTCCACGTGCACGGCCCTTCCTACCGCTTTCCGGGCCGGTCCTCCCAGGGGGCGATCGCGGCCGAGGTGGCCCGGGCGGCGGCGCAGGTTTCCTCCTACTGACCGAGCATTCTCGGGTCCGCCCTCGTTCGGGGGGCGGGTTCGCGTCCGTTGCCGCGGGCGGAGGGCCGTCAGGGAGTGGAGTGCTTGCGGGCGGCGAACACCCGGCGGACCATCGGCTCGAAGAACTCCAACGGCAGCGGCTCGTAGTCCGGATCGAAGCAGTTCTGGTCGTAGCGGGCGCAGAACTCCACCGCATCCCCGTACCAGGGGTGGTCCTCGAAGACGTCGCGGGCGTTGCGGTCCCCGCCGAAGTGGTGGAAGTAGTAGTAGCCCTGGAACAGGCCGTGATGGCGGATGATCCAGTAGTTCTTCTCGGAGACGTAGGGCCGCAGGATGTCCGCCGCCGCCTGGCTGTGGTTGTAGGGGGAGATCAGGTCGCCGATGTCGTGGAGCAGGCAGCACACCACGTACTCCTCGCTCCGCCCGTCCCGGTGGGCGCGGCTGGCCGACTGCAGGGCGTGTTCGAACCGGCTGATCCGGTAGCCGGTGTCCCCCTCGTTCCACTGCACCCACTCAAGCAGCCGGTCCACGTAGTCGGCGTGGAGGCCCTCCTCCAGGCGGGCGAGGAGCTCGTAGTCCTCCTTGGTGCCGTCTTCCATCCTGGTGAAAGAGACCTGTCGCATATTCGCTCTCCGTGCTGGGTCCGGGCCGGCGCCGGGGGGCGGGAACGGCGGTTTCCCCTCGGCCTCGGCGCTTTCATCACTCAAGCGCCCGGCGGGGGTAGTATTCATTCCGCACAGGCCGGTTTCGCACCAGGAGTTTACAACATGATGAGAGATGTCGAACGGGAACGCCTCGAGATCGACCAGACGATCGGGGACATGACGCTGGTCGACCTGATGGACCGCAACGCCGAGAAGCACGGCAGCCTGGCGGCCCTCCGGTGGGAAGCCGACGACGGGGTGCGCACCCTGAGCTGGGCCGCCTACCGGCGGCAGGTGCGGGAGGCGGCCGCCGGTCTGCTGGCCTTGGGCGTCGGGCGGGGGGCGTTCACGGCCCTGCAGGCCTCCAACCGGCCCGAACATGTGATCGCGGACCTGGGCGTCGTGTACGCCGGGGCCACCCCGGTCTCGGTCTACAACACCCTCGCCCCCTCCCAGATCAAATACATCGCCGGCCACTGCTCGGCCTCGGTCGCGGTCGTGGAGAACACCGACTACCTCGACCGTTGGGAGGAGATAAAGGGCGAATTGCCGGACCTCGGCTGCATCGTGGTCATGGAGCTCTCGGAGGACCGCCGCACCGAAGGGGTGATCTCTTGGGGCGATCTGCTCGCCAAGGGCAAGGCCGCCTTGGAGGAGACCCCCGATCTGGTCGACCGTTCGGCGGGGGAGGTCTCCCCGGGCGATCTGGCCACCCTCATCTACACGTCCGGCACCACCGGAACCCCCAAGGCGGTGATGGTCACCCACCGCAACCTGCTGTGGACCCTCGAGTGCGTGGCCCGCACCTTCCTGGACATCCCCGACCATCTGCGGCTGGTGTCGTATCTGCCGCTCGCCCACATCGGGGAGCGGGTGGTCAGCCACTACGCGCCGATGTGGTGGGCCGGCTCCGCCCGCTACGTGCCCGACCTGACGCAGGTGCTGCCGGCGGTGCAGGAGACCCGCCCCGACGTGTTCTTCGCGGTGCCGAGGGTGTGGGAGAAGTTCCACGCCGGGCTGATGGCCAAGCTGGAATCCAACCCCAACGCCCGCAAGCGCGCCTTGGCCCTCAAGGCGGTGGATCTGGCCTGGTCCGTCCAGAAGCTCGAGCATTCGGGCGGCAAGCCCGGACTGGGGGACAGGATCAAGCTGGCCCTGTTCGACCGTCTGGTCTTCTCGAAGATCCGACATGGGCTGGGGCTGGACGAGCTGGTGCTGGCCATCTCGGCCGCCGCCCCCGTCTCGCCCGAACTGCTGATGTTCTTCCGCGGCATCGGCGTCCCCGTCTTCGAGCTGTACGGCATGACCGAGTCGACCGGCCCCGGCGCCACCAACCGTCCGGGCAGCGACCGGATCGGCAGCGTCGGCCCCGCCATGCCGGGGGTGGAGATCGCCACCGAGGACGACGGGGAGGTGCTGATCCGGGGCGGGCTGGTCACCGCCGGGTACTACAAGGATCCGGAGGGCACCGCCCAGACCTTCGACGACGACGGCTGGCTGCACACCGGAGACCTGGGCCGCCTCGACGGCAACGGTTTCCTGTCGATCGTCGGGCGCAAGAAGGAGATCATCATCACCGCCGCCGGCAAGAACGTGGCGCCGGCCCGGCTGGAGAACATGATCAACGAGCACGCCCTCATCTCCCAGGCCTGCCTGGTGGGGGACGGGCGCCGCTACCTGACGCTGCTGGTGGCTCTCGACCCCGACAACGCCCCCGGATGGGCCGAGAGCAACGGGGTCGAGTACGAGAGTTTCGAGGCCTTCAGCCGCACCCCCCGGGTGGCCGAGGAGGTGGAGCGGATCGTAGAGGCCGCCAACGGCGAGGTCGCCCGGGTGGAGCAGGCCCGCAAGTGGTACATCGCCTCCGAGCCCTGGACGGTGGAGACCGGAGAGCTGACCCCCTCCCTCAAGCTGAAGCGCCGGGTGGTGCTGGAGAACTACTCCGCCCAGATCGAGGAGATGTACGCCGACTGACCCGCGCCGTTCCCGGCCGGTCGCCTCGGCAGGCTGATATGGGCCCTTCCCGGCTTCCCAGGGCGGTGGTTACACGCCGCCCGCCCGGCGCCGCCGAGGCGATGCTGGCGGAGGCGGCCGAGGTGTGGACCTGGCCGGAGAACCGCCCTATTCCGAGGGGTGAGCTGCTGGCCGGGGCGGGGGAGGCGGACGGCCTCTACTGCATGCTCACCGACCGGATCGACTCGGAGCTGCTGGACGCCGCCCCGCGGCTGGCTGCGGTCAGCCAGATGGCGGTGGGGGTGGACAACATCGATTTGGCGGCGTGCACGGCGAGGGGGATTCCGGTGGGCCACACCCCGGACGTTTTGACCGAGGCCACCGCCGACGCCGCCTTCGGCCTGTTGATAGCCGCCGCCCGCCGCTTCAGGGAAGGGATGGAGGACGTCGCGGGGGGCCGGTGGGGGGAGTGGGACCCCATGTACATGGTCGGATCGGACATTTTCGGCTCCACCCTCGGCGTGGTCGGCCTCGGCCGGATCGGCCGGGCGGCGGCCCGCCGGGCGTCCGGCTTCGGGATGCGGATTCTCTACACCAAGCGCCGCCGCGACCCCGCCGCCGAGAAAGAACTGGGTGTGGAGTACCGCCCATTCGAACAGTTGCTGGCCGAGTCCGACCACGTGATGGTGCTGACCAGCCTCCACCCCGGCACCCATCGGCTGATCGACCGGGCTGCGCTGGCCGCCATGAAGCCCTCCGCCACCCTCGTAAACGCCTCCCGCGGTCCGGTGGTCGACACCGACGCCCTGGCCGAAGCCTTGGCCGCCGGGTCGATAGCGGCGGCCGGACTGGACGTGACCGACCCGGAACCCCTTCCCCCCGGCCACCCGCTCGCCTCCTTCCCCAACTGCTTCATCGTCCCCCACATCGGAAGCGCCACCGTCCGCACCCGCATCCAGATGGCCGAGCTGGCGGCGGCCAACCTGACATCCGCCCTCCAAGGACAGCGGATGCCCCACTGCATCAACCCCGAGGTCTACTCGGCTTGACTATCATGGGCTGATGGGCAACCCAGGTAGATCAGTTTCCCAGAGATGGGAAGGTCCTGATGGACCGCTCGGCGAGTACATCCGTAAGGAGACTCATAATACGTTAGAAGCGTATCGAAATCAACCTAACTATGTTGATAGAGATGGCAAGGCTGAGGAATCCAAGGCAAAAGGTGGTTACGCTGGCCGTCAGTTGTTAGAGCTGGTTCAGAACAGCGCCGATGCTTTGGAAGGAACCAAAGGTGGACGTATAGAGGTGCATCTGGATCAAAATTATCTCTATTGTGCTGACAACGGCAATCCTATCGGCAAAGACGGTATAACCGCTTTGATGTTTTCCTATCTGTCAACCAAACAAGGAGTGAACCAGATCGGCAGGTTTGGATTAGGTTTTAGATCGGTGCTAGAGATTACAGACAGTCCAGAATTCTTTTGCCGTGCGGGGTCCTTTGGTTTTTCTAGATCACGTGCCAAAGAAAAAATTGAAGACTTTTATCCCGATGCTCAATACTATCCTGTTTTGAATTTGCCATTTCCGTTAGCACCTGAGCCAGAGTTCGAAAGTGATCCAATCCTGAAAGGACTTAGTACGTGGGCGATGAATATTGTTCGCCTTCCTTTGAAGCCAGGCGCGGGCGATGGTCTTATCAAACAGATAAGATCGTTTCCATCTGAATTGCTGTTATTCGTTGAGCATGTGAAGGAGATGAAGCTTTCAATGAAAGAATATTGTTCTAAGGTGACTCTTGAAAGAGTTGATGACTTATATCTTCTCCATAAGGATGATGATCACAGTCTTTGGAAACTTTTTGAGTGCATCTATGAGCTATCTGACGAGGCTTTAGAAGACGCGAAACCAGTTTATGAAGAGGACAGTGTCCTTATCACCTGGGCTGTACCAATTGATCGGATGAACGCTCCGAGTTATAAGAATTTTTGGATTTTCTTCCCTACGAAAACAGCAAGTCTTGTAGCAGGTATTCTCAATGCTCGCTGGAAGCCACATGAAGACCGTCATAACCTACTATCAGGGGCTTATAATAAAGAACTTATTGATGACACGGCTGATCTTATTATCGACTATTTAGATCAGCTTTCCACTGATGATGATCCAGCTCAACATTTGGATGCCTTACCGCGCCGACTTGAATCCGGTGATAGTGCACTCACAAATCAACTCCGTGACAAGCTATATTCTGGTCTAGTAGAGCATGAGGTGGTTCCAGATCAGGATGGCCAATTGCAGAAGATTCGAGACATTTCATATCCGCCGATCAATCTGCCAGTAGAGGCACTAAATATGTGGTCCGATTGCAAGGTTCGACCTTCAGAATGGCTCCATCATACGGCTCGTACTCGTACAAGATTCTCGGTTATAGAAAGGATATTCGAATTTGCTAAAAATGGTCGGAGTAGTTTGCTATATTCATATTTACAAATTGGAAGTTCCAGACATGTCCCGGTTTCTAGCCTATCCGAATGGTTGGAGGCATTGGTAAATACTGCTAGCTCGGAAGAAGATTCTGTTCACGCTTCAATAGTTGCTGTCCAGATTGCTGCTATATTGATTGACGATGATAAATGGCAGGACACAGAATTTGGTAATATCTTGCTTTCAGCTAGTAATAACTGGTGTCTTCTTGATGCAGATAGTCTCTTTTTGGGCGGAGAGGAGGAACATACAGATATGTCAAAAGCAAGCCTTGTGCATCCTCAATTGGAATCCGATCCTGAAACCCTGAGAATCTTGCAAGAATATTTTCGATTTGATTCAATGAGCTCAGAATTAGCCTTCCGAAGAAAGGTTGAAGATCTGTACCAAAGGGGAGAATGGGAGAAACTTTGGACTATATCCCGAGATGCTAATGCATTGTGGTTACAGATTATTCAGGATCAGCCTTGCTGGTATAATGTTCTTCGGCTCCGTAGTGTGTCTGGTGAGTGGTATCGCTTTTCAGAGTTACTATTACCGGGATATATTGTGCCTAGTGATGGTAGTCGAGATGCCATAAATGCTATTGATATAGAGTATCATCATCAAGACCTTGACCTTGTGCAAAAACTCGGCATGCCCGATAGACCGATAGAGAATTATGATTATAAAGAAATAGAATCTCGAGAGTACAATAGGTATAAATATATTTGTTATAGACAATATCTTGACGAAGAATTCCTTTATTCACATCCACGAAGAAACTTGATGGAATTTGATGATCATATGGCGATAGGTCCTCTTAAATTATTCGAATACCTGTCTGAAGAGGGTAATGCATTATACACAGAGGCAATCCTTGAATATGACAGCATATTTGAGCCTTGGATATTAAGGTATAAAGGGAAATCTACAGAGTACCCCAGTAAGGAGTTTGACTCCCCAGCTATAAAAGCTCTGTTAGAGGATGGTCATATCAGAGTAGGTAATTACGGTATTTCTAAACTCTCAGATGGACTAGGCATTAAACCAAAGTCTGAACATGTGAGACGTTGGCTTCTTGAGCACCGTAATTCTAGCCTCTTTCGCAAAGCTTTTGATATAGAGATAGTTCCAACTATTGAGTTGCTAGGCAAAAGCACGCCGGTTCTTTTAGTTGATGAATGGCCGGGATTAAAACAACATTTAAACCGTCTTGGATTATCAGACCTTGAATTGATACGGTGTAATCAAATTGGCTTTGATAGTAGCGGTTTTGAGCTAAGCTGTTGGGTAAAGGGAGATAATATATATACTTTAGGTGGAGATGAAAGGGATGAACTCCAAGCGATAGTTCTAGAGATCAAGCTGTCGCTTACAGAATCCGAGATAACACAGATCATCTCTCGACAGACGGCTGAGGATATCAAAGCAGCTCGCGCCAAAATCCGTAGTAAGTCAACGGATGCCGAACGGTTACTAGCCGCAGTGGGTGAAAGAGCATTGATACACGGACTTCCCGCGGCTTTAAGGCGGTACAGAGAGGAAGAAGATCAAGAAGCAGCTGGTATCAGGGCTGCTGAGGCAACTATAGCTATTTACGATGTCGGAGCTCTATGGGAATATCGAGACCTTCTCCAGGATTTAAGTCCACCAAGTAGATGGGCAGGAAGCCGGCCAGCAGTTGAATTCGTTAGATCGCTCGGGTTTAGCGAAGAATGGGCTGGACAATCTAGAAGAGGTCGTCCGCCATTTATTGAAGTTGACGGTCCATTTAATTTACCTAAGCTTCATGATTATCAGCGTAAGATAGCCAACAATCTGAGAGCGATGTTGCGACGAGATATTCTTGAAAGAAGACGCGGCCTCATAAGTCTGCCAACGGGGGCAGGTAAGACGCTCGTAGCAGTCCAAGCTATTGTTGAAGCAATACGCAACGATGAATATACGGGGGGCGTGCTTTGGATCGCCGATCGAGACGAGCTTTGTGAGCAGGCAGTAGAGGCATGGCGACGAGTTTGGTCCAACATAGGAGTTGATGCGGCCCCTTTGCGTATTTCCAGATTATGGCAGGGTAATAAGAATCCTACACCAGTGGGCTTTCAGCATGTCATCGTTGCATCTATACAAACACTGAATAGTCGGGTGGTCAGGCAATCTGAAGATAGTAGATTTCTTGAGGCCTTCAAGTTAGTGGTATTTGATGAAGCACATCATTCAATTGCACCTAGCTATACACAGGTTATGGCTAAACTTGGATTGACCTTTAGGCGAAAAGAAGATGAACCCTTCTTGATCGGACTGACTGCTACACCATACCGCGGGCACAATGAGGAGGAAACACAGCGTCTAGCTAAACGCTATGAGCAGAACAGACTAGATGCTGGGGCTTTTTCAAGTGCTTATGTAGATCATTTTTCAAGTGCTTATGCAGATCAAATGACTAACCAACTGCAAGATACAAGAGTCTTGGCGTTCGCCGATCATGAAACTATTGAAGGAGGTGATTTTACTCTCACTAAAGAAGCATTACAAGAAATGCTTGAAAAAGGAGTTGCTTGGCTCCCGCCAAGCTTTGAAATTGCGATGGGACTAGACCGTGATAGAACACGGCGTATTCTTAGGGCGTACGATGAACATATTCGCGGCCAAGGCTGGCCAACACTTATTTTTGCTACTTCAGTAGACCATGCTAGAACATTGGCTGCTCTGCTTAATGAAGCTGGAGTAACTGCAAGGTCAGTAGATGGAACTACCCCGCATGTGGTTCGTCGTAAAATTGTCAAAGATTTTAGGGCTGGTCAAATTGAGGCACTAGTGAACTATAATGTGTTTACTGAGGGGTTTGATGCTCCGCAAACGCGGGCGATCATGGTAGCACGTCCTGTCTATAGCCCCAATCTATATTTCCAGATGATCGGGCGAGGTTTACGCGGGCCAAAAAACGGCGGCAATGAAAGGTGCTTGATCCTCAACGTCAAGGACAACATTGTGAACTACGAGGAGAAGCTTGCTTTCACAGAGCTGGATTGGCTTTGGGCAGACGGACATTGATGCTAGATGATCCTTTGCTGTTGGGCCAGACTGGCTCGTTCTGTCGGCGGCACTCTTGGCGGCGTGCGGCTCGGTGGCACAAGATATATCCCCGAGCCTCACGACCCACGAATCATTCCGTCTGCTTCCGAGGCGGCGGCGATTTCTCCGTCTTATGACGTATTGACAGCCGATACCATGAGCTTTCAGGATGGTTTGGAGATAAACGGGCTCTTCGGAAACGAGAGAGGTAGGGGCAGGGCGGAGGTGTCATGGTCAGGTTTTGTTTGCGAGTGCCGCGTCCTGGTGTCCGTCCCGAGAGGGGCGGATCTGGTTGAAAGCCGCTGGCATGGACCATCTGGCAGCCTCACCCGCACCGGTAGATTCAGGTTTAGAGTGGCAACACTCAGCTCAGCTATCATTACCGGCTGTGATTGCATTCCCCTCTCCCGACTGGACATACCAGCCTCGCGCCGCCCGTGACCTACCCGACGTGATGGAAGCGCCGGACAGGCGGGGGCCGTTCGTGGTGCCCATCTCCCTCATTTTGAAGAGGCGGATTAGGGTGAAACGATGAGCCGGAGTGATTGGAGCGGGTTCGGGTGGCGTCCGGCCCTCGCCGCCGTGTTGATTGGGTGGTTCTTGCCGGTTGCGGCTCTTTGGGCGGCTGTCATCGTTGCCTTGTTCTCGCTGTGGGCCTGGCGGGCCGAGGGGAGGCGCCGGGCCGGTCTGCTGCTGGGCGCCGCTTCGTGCATGGCGGCGGCCGCCGGCCTCCGTCTGCTGTCGGCGGTTCCTGTTGTCATCGAGATGACTTGATTCCTGGGTTTCTGGCCGACAGTGGTATGTTGATTGATAAACAAGAACAAGATCGTTCGCTAGTATCAGGCCGAAGTACGAGGCGGCGCCGCGATCGGACAGCGGTCAGGACGGGGAAAATCGGAAATGGCGGAATCGACAGGCCGGATCATCGACGACGGGATCGACTGGAGGCTCGGCAACTGGGGGGAGGTGGTGCCGGACGACTACCGCAGGATCGAGGCGGCGGCCCGGATGGAACAGCTCGCCGGCGTCTTGTCGGACGAGATGGATCGGGTGGCGGACGAGGAAGGCCTGATCAACCAGGGCGACTACAAGGTCCTGTCGACGGTGCGGTTGGCGGAGCACAGGGGCGAACCCATCACCGCCATCGAAGTGGCGCGGCGGTTGGAGATGACGGCGGCGACCATGGTCAACCGGATCGACCGGCTGGAGGCGCTCGGCTACGTCCGGCGGAACCCCCACCCGCTCGACCGGAGGGCGGCCTACCTGGGCATCACCTCAGAGGGGATAGCCTGCGCGGAGAGGACGGTCCGCCGGCGCACCGAGGTGCGGGAGCGTTACCTGTCGGCGCTGACCAAAAGAGAGCGCCAATCCTTCACCAGGTTGCTGCGGAAGCTGGCCGCGGCTTGGATGTAGGGCCCCCGGCGGGTTGGTTCAGCCTGACGCCCGTTCCTGCAGGAATCGTTCGAGGGCCCCTTCTCGCCGGGCAGTAGGAGCGAGCGGCGTCCGTTTGCCGTCAGAGCGGACGAGCGCGCCGCGCCGGGTGAGTTCATCGAGCCTCTCCTCGAGCGCCGCCGGGGATGGGCCGCCGGGGCCGGCCTCGGAGATCGTCACCAGCAGGACGCCGGCGTCCGCCTCGACCGTTGTCTCGGGGCCGAGGGCCCGGTTGCTGATTCCCAGGGACGAGCCGGCTTCGAGGGCTTCGCCATGCAGGTTCCACTTCGCTCCGGTGATGGTTACCCCGGCTGCGGTTCCGCCGAGGGGAATCACGCTGAAGACGGCCCCGGCTGCGGCGGGGAGGGTGAGCGGGCCCCGGCCGCCGTGCACCGTATAGGCCGTCTCCCGCTCCATCACCCAGCGCACCCGGGTATTCCGCAGGGCCGGGGAGGCGATCACCGCCGCGTTCCCCAGCAGGTGGTCGAGCCGCCCCCCGCCCCCTCCGATCACCGTGATCTCGTCCGCCCCCCGCCGGAGGGCCGCCGCCAGCGCCAGCTCCAGGTCGGTGGCGTCCTTGTCGGGCGGGTGAGCCTCTATCTCGGTTCCTTCGTCGAACACCGCGTCGAGCGCCTCTTTGCCGATCGAGTCGAGGTCGCCCACCAGGACGTCCACCGTCCGCCCTGCGGCCGCCGCCAGACGGGCGCCCGAGTCCGCCGCCAGCACCAGGCCGGGGGCGGGAAGGCCGGCCAGCCGCCCGGCCGAGACCGGATCGCCTCCGGTGAATATATGGACGGAGAGCGCGGCGCGCATCAGGAAGAGGGCGTCGGGGAGGCCGGAGAGAAGGCCGCCATGGAGCCGGGCCCCACCAGGATGGGGTTTTCTTCGTCCAGGGGCTGGAAGAACACGTAGTCGTCGTTGCGGTCGAAGGCTGCATACACGAAGCCGGAGCTGTCGGGCGCCCAGAGGTCGTGGCTCAGGTCGTACTGGCCCCAGAAGAGCAGGTAGCTGCGCAGGAAGGTGTCGGTAGGAACGATGTCCTGGTAGCGGGTGATGCCCCCCGAATCGTAGACGCTCACCGTCATGGCGTTGAGGCCGGCGCCCAGCAGGAGGATCTTGCGGCTGTCGGGGCTCCACTGCCAGGCGAAGGCGCCGGGGGCGTCGATCTCCTCCGTGCGCCCGGCGGCGAGGTCCACCACCCGCATGGCCGTGGTCGTTCCGAGGTTCTGTATGGAGTAGGCCACCGACTCCCCGTCGGGCGACAGGGAGAAGTTGAAGTAGCCGGCGCCCCTGCCCAACACCTCGATCTCTCCGGTGTCGAGGTCGTGGATGACCAGCTCGTCCCGCCGTTCTTCCGGGCTGTCCGGGTCTGCGCCGCCCGGTTCGGGGGGGCGGACGTAGAGGATCGACCGGCCCTCGTCGGTCCAGGCCGCCGCTTGGAAATCGGAGTTGGCGGGAACGGGGGCCTCGAGGGGAGAGGAGTCCCCCGTGTCCGGGTCCAGCAACGCCAGGCTGGTCCTGCCCAGGCGGGTGATCAGCTCGTTCCCCTCCGGGGACCAATGGAAGTAATAGGAAGTGGACGAGTTCATCGGGACGACGGCCTCGCGGTCGAGGTCGAGGATGGCCAGGGCCACCCGGCCCGGATCGGGCGAACCGAGCATCCCCAGCGCCCGCCCGTCGGGGCGCCACTGCATGTAGTAGACCCCGAACGGCGTTTCGTAGGAGCGCGCCGCACCCCCCTCCGCCCGGCCCACCGACACCGAGGCGCCCTCCGGGGAGATGCGCGCCCAGGCCACCAGGCTCCCGTCCGGCGACCAGGTGGGTTGGCTCACGAACTCCCCCTCGGCCGCGTACAGCTCGACCTGTTCGGTGTTGGGGCCGAAGACGGTGACCGACCGGCCGGAGGGCCCGTTCACCGCCATCTGCATGGCTTCCAGGTCGAGTTCTCGCGGCGAGATGTCCAGCGGGGCGGGCGGGCGGGGGGCGTCCTGTCCGGGTTCGGCGGGGGCGTCCGTTGTCGTCTGGCCGGCGGCCGGGGCGGCTTCGGCGGCGTCCGATCCGGAAGGGTCCGCTTCTGCCGCCTCCGTCGGGGACGGTCGGGTTTCGGCGGCGGCCGGAGCGGTGGATGCGGGGGGAAGGGCCGTCTCCGGCGCGCCCTCGAAGACCACTTCGCTGCCGGATGAAGAGCAGGCGGCGGTGAGGAGGATTCCGGCGGCGAGCAGGGCGGCGGCCGACGATGCGGGGCGCCTGGCGTGAGCCGCGCGGGTCGTCATGATTCGACTGTAACATGGGACCGTTGCACGAGCGGCGAGGATGGAGCATGACGACCAGCGAAACAATGACCGCCGAAGCGCTGATGAACTTCAGCGAGGAGGCCGTCGAGCGGATAATCGAGATACGCGATCAGGAGCCGGGCGACGACGACTACGGCCTGCTCATCGAGATCACCGGCATGCAGGGCATACAGTTCGGCTACTCGTTGTCGTTCATTTCGCTGGCCGAAGTGGACGCCGCCGACCACGTGGAGCGCCACGGCGGCCTGACGGTGGTCATCCCGGCCGCCGACTGTGAAAACATGTCCGGCGCCACCCTCGCCGTGTCGACCAACCCGGCCGCTCCGGGCCTGGCCATCGACAACCCCAACAACCCTGCGCCCCCCGCCCCGCGTCCGCCCGCCGGCGACCTCACCGGCCCCATCGCCGAGCAGGCGACCCAGGTGATCGAACAGCAGATCAACCCCGCCATCGCCGCCCACGGCGGCTACGCCCGGCTGGTGAGCGAGGAGAACGGGGTGATCTACCTGGAGATGGGCGGCGGCTGCCAGGGGTGCGGGATGGCCGCCATGACCCTGCGGCAGGGGATCGAGCGGATCCTGCGCGATTCCATTCCCGAGATCGTCGAGATCGTCGACGTCACCGACCACATGAGCGGCGAGAACCCCTACTACGCGGCGTCGCACTGATTTTCAAGATGAACAGCCAGGGTCGGCGGAGCCCGCCTTTCCATCCGGCTGCTGAAAGTTTGTCACACCCTCCTGATATCTTGGGGCGGTACAGAAACCGCAGCCGGTCCGGATGCTGCGGTCATACAGAGGCCGCTCCGCCCGGGGCCGGGGCTCCAAGGGCGGGGCGGTCGACCTGGCTGTGCCGAGGCGGATCGGGCGCAGAGGGCCGCAACGCGCCCTCGGCGTCCGAAGACGGTGGTTCGGCGGCGGGGGAGGGGGCCCGGCGGAAGCCGGGGCGGGGGGCGGAGAACGCGAAAAACGGTGTTCTCCGTGCTCCTCGGGCTTGGTTTCGGTTTCGAGCGGGTTGAATTCCTGTCGAGCGGCAGTGGGCGTCTCGGGTCTGCCAAGTCAGCAGCGTACGGGACAGCCGATCGACTATCGGCGCTTGGATTCGGCGGGCCCATGGAACCGCCGGCGGGGCGGGTCAGTCATAGATGAACCAGCCGTCCGGCGCCTGCGGTCTGTCGGGCGGGGCGCCGTCGGCCTCGATGCCGGCCGCCGGCGCCGGTGATGTGAGCCATACGGAGCTTTCGGTTCCGAGGGAGCAGGGGTAGTCGGCGGCTTTCCGTTCTCCCAGCAGGATGCTGCATTCTGCTTCGAGCGCGCACCGCCAGGAGAAGTCGATCCGTTCCACCCCGGCGGCCTCCAGGCGGCGGGAGGTTTCCTCGAAAGTGCTCCGGCCGACGAGCTCGTCGGCGGCCGCCAGCGAGTCGACGACCACCCGCGAGGCCCGGGCCGGGCTCTCGTACCGGAGCTGGCGGGACCACGGGAGGTTGGTGTAGTCCTTCATCCAGAAGGCCCAGGCGCTGGCCGGTTCGACCAGCGGCGCCGTCCAGAGCCTGTACAAGGGCCTCCATGTGAAGAGCCCGCCCGCCTGTCCGGATGCGGACGGAACCTCTTCTCGTTCCTTTCGCCTCCGCAGGCGGCGCCTGCCGCGGGGCGGGTCCGCCAAGGTCACGTGCACCGCCGGCAGGTCGAACCGTCCGGCGAGCGCACCGCTGAGCGAACGGCACATGGCCCGGATTTCGTCGATCGCTTCGAGGTCCGCCCGGCTGGTTGCCGTCGGCCGCCCCGTGTGCTGCGCGGAGTAGAGGCTGCCCATGATCCCGATGAGGGCGTCGGCCGCCGGGCGTTCGTCGACGGAGTTGGCTTTTTTGACCATCTTGATCAGGTCGGAGAGGCCTCCGCCGCTGAGAACATCCATGCCGGGCGGCAGCCGTTCAGGAGTCGATGTCGATCGTCTCGGACACCCGGCCGAGCATACATGCAGCCCTTCTCGGACGGCGGTCCGGGCGGCGCCCGAAGCCGGGGAGGAGGCTCTCCAAGATTTACCCCCCGTTCACCCCGAGGGAGACGGCGCTTAACACCGGCCCCCTAACTTGCCCTGCGGCTCTCGATTGAAGGAGGATTCCATGACACACCGAAAGACGCGGCGCGCCCGCGCCGCCGCTTTCCTGGCTGCGGCTGCGCTGGCGGCCGCGGCCTGCGGAGGCGGGGGAACCGGAGGCGGGGTGACCACCATCGCCGTTACCGCCCCCCCGGCCGAGGCAGAGGCCGCCCCGGCGGCGGACAGCGGCTCGGACACCGCGTCCGGCGGCGGGGCGGAAGCGGCGGAGACGGCGGCCTCTTCCGGTGCGTCGGATGGGGGGGTGTTCGGTTTGGCGCCGGTCGATCCGTTGTCGGCGTCGGGGAATATCGCGGTTGCGGGTTCGTCTACGGTGTTTCCATTGGCGGAGTCGATGGCGGCCCGGTTCGAGGATGAGGGTTTTTCGGGGTTGGTGACCGTCGACTCGATTGGTTCGGGGGCCGGCTTCGAGCGGTTCTGCGTGGCCGGCGAGTCGGATGTCTCGAATGCTTCTCGTCCGATCAGGGACACCGAGGTGGAGTCGTGCGAGTCGATCGGCCGGACGCCGATCGAGTTCCGGGTGGGGACGGATGCGTTGGCGGTTACGGTGTCGCCGGGCAATACCTTTGCTGCGGATTTGACGGTGGAGGAGCTGGGGGTGTTGTTCTCGACGGCCGATGTTTGGTCCGATGTCCGGGCCGGGTTTCCTGCGAATCCGATCCAGCGCTTCATTCCGGGCACGGATTCGGGTACGTTCGATTACTTCGTGGAGGAGATCTTCGATGAGGACGAGGGTCCGATCCTGGCGGCGGGGAATACGCAGCTGTCGGAGGACGACAACGTGTTGGTGCAGGGGATCTCGGGTGACGGCTGCAACCCTTCTGACGCCTCGACGACGTGCGCCGTTGGTTTCTTCGGGTATGCGTACTACGCGGAGAACAGGGATCTGTTGTCGGTGTTGAGCATCGAGGGGGTCGAGCCGACTGCGGAGTCGGTGAATGCGAATACGTATCCGTTGGCCCGTCCGCTGTTCATGTATTCGACGGCGTCGATCATTGCGGAGAAGCCGCAGGTGGGCGCCTTCTTGAGCTTCGTGCTTCAGTTCGTGAACGAGGAGATCGGGGAGGTGGGTTACTTCCCGGCGCCTGATGCGGTGCTGCAGTCCGCCGCCGACGAACTCAAAGCCGCCGCCGGCGGCTGATCGGGGAGCGGGCGGAACCGTCGGGAAAGCTTCTGCGAGCGGGGGGCCGGCGCCTCCCGGGCCCCCCGCTCCCGCTGTCTAGGATTCTGGGAAAGGAGGCCCGAAATCGCTGCTGCAGGAACGGAGGGCGCCGCCGCCGGGGCCGGGGCGCTCAGCCTTCGCCGGAGGCGCCGCCCCGGCGAGGCGGCGATTCGGGTGCTGCTGTTCGCGGCGGCGGCCGTTTCGATCCTCACCACGGTGGGCATCGTCTTCGAGCTGGGCAAGGAGGCCCTGCTTTTCTTCCGGTCGGAGGAGGCCTCCGTCGGGGAGTTCCTCACCTCCACCCGCTGGCAGCCGGCCATCCTCGACTTCGGCGTCTGGCCGCTGGTGCTGGCCACCTTGACCACTTCCGCAACGGCCATGGTGGTGGCGCTGCCCTGCGGGCTGGCCACCGCCGTCTATCTGAGCGAGTACGCCTCGCCCCGGGTGCGGGGGGTGATCAAACCGATCCTCGAGGTGCTCGCCGGCATCCCCACCGTGGTGTACGGCTACTTCGCCCTCACCTTCATGACCCCCCTGCTCCGCTCCGTCCTGGGGGCGGGCGTCGTGGAGATATTCAACACCGCCTCGGCGGGGATCGTGGTCGGCATTCTCATCATCCCGCTGGTCAGCTCCATGTCCGAGGACGCCCTGCATGCGGTTCCGATGCCGCTGCGGGAGGCTTCCTACGGGGTGGGGGCCACCAAGCTGGAGACCTCCCTCCGGGTGGTGCTGCCGGCCGCCCTGTCGGGCATCACCGCCGCTTGCGTGGTGTCGATCTCCCGGGCGGTAGGCGAGACCATGGTGGTGGCCATCGCGGCGGGGGCCGGACCCAAGAACTTCACCTTCGGGGAGGACAGCCTGTTCGGCTACGTACTCAACCCGTTCGTGGCGGGGGAGACCATGACCGGCCACATCGTCCGCATCAGCGGCGGCGACCTGAGCTACGACTCCATCGACTACAACTCGATCTTCGCCATCGGGCTGGCCCTGTTCGTCATCACCCTGGGCCTCAACGTGGTCAGCCGCCGGTTCGTGGCCCGCTTCCGGGAGGTGTACGAATGACCCCCCGCCCCCCGGACGCCCGGGAAGGCGCGCCGGAGCTGTTCGCATCCTCTCCTCAGATGATGCGCCGCCGCCGGAAGGGCGCGGCCGTCAAGTTCGTCCTGCTGCTGGCGCTCATGGCGGCGGTGGCGGCATTGGTCACCCTCATCATCACCGTGGTCAACAGCTCGTTCGGGCTGGCGGCGGTGGAGAACTCCCGGTCCCCCTCCGAGCTGGCCGCCGGCCTGGGGCATCCGGAGGGGACCGCGCTCGACTCGCTCGGCAAAGAGGACCTGACGGCGCTCCTGGAAGCCGAGATCTCCAACAACCTGGGGCGGCGCTTCGAGCGGGAGCAGCGCTTCTTCGACGACCGGCTGGTCTTCGAGGACATCTATGCGTTCAACGAACTGTGCATGTCGGAGGCGCCGCCCCCCGCCTGCAGTCTTCCGGCCCGGAGCAGAGAGCAGGTGTACGAGCTGGTGGTGGAGCGGGTGGTGGAGCCCGCCGTCGTCGGCGCCTGGTCGCTCATCGACTCGGTGTTCGACCGGCGCGGAATCGAAGCCGAGGCCGCCGCCGAACACCCGGAAGCCGAGCTGGCCTTCCGGTCCTGGATTTCCTGGGACTTCATCAGCAGCCCGCAGTCCCCTGATCCGGCCGCCGCCGGCATCCGCACCGCCCTGTTGGGTTCCCTGTGGGTGGTGCTGATAACCCTGATCTTCTCCTTCCCGATCGGGGTGGGCGCCGCCATCTACCTGGAGGAGTACGCCAAGGAGAACCGCCTCAACTCGATCATCCAGACCAACATCAACAATCTGGCGGGCGTTCCCTCGATCATCTACGGCATGCTGGGCCTGGCCATATTCGTGCGGACCCTGGAGGTGTTCACCAGCGGCTCTTTCCTCGGCGGGGGAGGGGGCGCCACCGCCAACGGGCGCACCATCGTCTCGGCCGGCCTCACCCTCGGCCTGCTGATCCTGCCGCTGATCATCATCAACGCCCAAGAGGCGATCCGGGCGGTTCCGGGTTCCCTTCGGCAGGCCGGAATGGCGCTGGGTTCCACCAAATGGCAGACGGTGCGGGCGCATGTGCTCCCCAACGCCCTGCCCGGCATCCTCACCGGCACCATCCTGGCGGTGGCCCGGGCGCTGGGCGAGACGGCGCCGCTGGTGGTGGTGGGGGCGTCCACCTTCATCACTGCCGACCCCGCCGGCCCCTTCTCGAAGTTCACGGCGCTGCCCATCCAGATCTACCAGTGGACCAGCCGGCCCCAGGATGAGTTCCGCAACATCGCCGCCGCCGCGATAATCGTCCTGCTGGTTCTGCTGTTGACGCTGAACGCGGCGGCGGTGCTGCTCAGGAATCGTTATTCTCGGAGGACGGCATGACGATGGAAGAGACTCGGACGGCGGTCGGGGCGATGACAGAACAGACCCTTCCCAGAGGCGCCGAAATGGATTCCGCCTCCGGCGCCTTCGTCATGGAAACCGAGCGCCTCGACGTCTACTACCAGCGGTTCCGAGCGCTCAAGGACGTAACGCTGTCCTTCCGCGACCGTCAGATCACCGCCCTGATCGGACCTTCCGGCTGCGGCAAGAGCACCCTGCTGAGAACCCTCAACCGCATGAACGACTTGGTGCCCACCGCCCGAATGGAGGGGGAGGTCAGGTTCCACGGCCAGAACATCTTCGATGAATCGGTCGATCCGGTGGAGCTGCGCCGCCGGGTGGGGATGGTGTTCCAGAAGCCCAATCCGTTTCCCAAGAGCATCTACCAGAACGTGGCGTGGGGGGCCAAGATCAACGGGGTGAAGGACGGCCTCGGCGATCTGGTCGAGCATTCCCTCCGCCAGGCGGCCCTGTGGGACGAGGTGAAAGACAAGCTGGACGAGAGCGGGTACTCCCTGTCGGGCGGCCAGCAGCAGCGGTTGTGCATCGCCCGCGCCATCGCCGTCAAGCCGGAGATCATCCTCATGGACGAGCCCACCTCGGCGCTCGACCCGGTGGCCACCCTGCGCATCGAAGAGCTCATCCAGGAGCTCAAGGTCGAATACACGATCATCATCGTCACCCACAACATGCAGCAGGCCGCCCGCGCCTCCGACTACACCGTGTTCCTCAACATGGACCGCGACCGGGCCGGATACGTGGTGGAGTCCGGTTCGACCAACACGCTGTTCACCAACCCCGCCAGGGCCGAGACCGAGGACTACATCACCGGGCGGTTCGGATGACCGAGTTCCGCAGCCAGTTCCACGCCGAGCTCAACGAGATGGAGGTGCTGCTGCTCGACATGGCCGAGCTGGCCGAGCGCCAGATCGTGGACGCGGTGGAATCCCTCCTCAAGGGGGACGCCGAGGCGGCCCGCCGGGTGCGGAGCGGCGACCGTCAGATCGACCAGATGTACGTGGCGGTGGAGCGGCGCTGGCACGAGATCATGGCGCGCCAGACGCCGGTGGCTTCGGATCTCCGCCTCATGTCGCTCATCCTCCAGGCCGGCCACAGCCTGGAGCGGATGGGGGATCAGGCCTCCAACATCGCCTACATCACGGAGGTAACCGACGGCCTGCCGCAGAACGCCACCATCCTCCTGCATATCCGGGAGATGCGGTCGGTCGTGGTGCCGATGCTGCAGACCGCCATGGAGTCGCTGATCAAGCGGGACCTGAACCTGGCGCTGCGCCTCCCGGAGATGGACGACCCGGCCGATTGGCTCAACCGCAACATCTGGAAGGAGGTGGCGGCCTGCGGCCCCGACCCCGACCTGCTCGAATGGGCGGTGCAGATGATCCTGGCGGCGAGGGCGCTGGAACGGGTGGGGGACCGGGCGGTCGACATCGGGGAGCAGGTGGCCTTTCTGCTGACCGGGGAGTTCCGAGAGTTTCCGGAGGGCTGGATGACGATGCAGCAGCCGCGATGACCGCGGCCTCCATCTTGGTGGTCGAGGACGAGGAAACCCTCGCCGAGTCGATCCGCTACAACCTGGCCCGGGAAGGCTATGCGGTAACCGTGGTGGGGGATGGGCGGGCGGCGGTCGACGCCCACCGCCGACGCGGCGCCGATCTGGTCGTCCTCGATCTGATGCTGCCCGGCCTGGGCGGGCTCGACGTCCTGAAACAGATACGGGTTTCTTCGGAGGCCCCGGTGGTGGTGGTCACCGCCAAGGACACAGAAGCAGACGTGGTGGCCGGACTGGAGCTGGGCGCCGACGACTACGTCACCAAGCCCTTCTCGATGCGGGTGCTGGTGTCGCGGGTGAGGGCCGCCCTGCGCCGGTCCTGCCGTCCGCCCCGAGGCCTGGATTCCCTGGTGCTGGAGGGCGGGCCGGTGGTCATGGACGTCGACCGCCACGAGGTGCGGGTGGACGGCGGGCTGGTCGACTTCCGCCCCAAGGAGTTCGAGCTGCTGGAGTCGCTGTTGATCCGCAAGGGCCGGCTGGTGATCCGCCAGACCCTGCTGGAGGAAGTGTGGGGCATGCCCTTCTTCGGTGACCCCAAGACGCTCGACGTCCACATCCGGCGCCTGCGGGAGAAGGTGGAGGCGGATCCGCGGTCGCCGCAGTGGATACTCACCGTCAGAGGCCTCGGCTACAAGTTCTTCGACGGCGGCCGGGAGCAAGCTCGAATCCCATCAGAATGATCAGGGTTGACAGGTTCCGGGAAGCGGCGGGCCGGAACGTTCTCAGGTGGATCTGCCCCCCCGCCTTGCTGCTGGCGGGTCTGGCGGCTCTCTCGGGGCCGGCGCCCTGGCCCTGGATAGGCGGTTCGGCGGCTCTGGCGGGCGCCGGGGCGTGGTTGTGGGCCGGCCGCCTCGGACGCCGGGCGGAGGCAGAGGCCGGGCGGCGCATCGGCGAGCTGAACGCCGTCAACGCCCGGCTGGCGGACGGAGAGAAGCTGCACGCCGCCCTCCTGGAGTCGCTGCCGGTGGGGGTGATGGCGGTGGGCGCCGAACGGCCGGTGTACGCCAACCGGACGGCGGTCGATTTCCTGGGGGGGCGGGTGACCGAAACGGGGACGCCGCTGCCGGCCGCGGTCCGTTCCGTTACCGCCGAGGCCCGCCGGGGCCGGGCCTCCTCGGGGCAGTTCGTTCAGGGCCTCCCCCGCCGCATCATCGAGGTGTCGGCCCATCCGCCGGACGGGGGGGGAGGCGGCGCCGGCCTGATCATGATCCACCTGGTCGACGTAACCGAGCGCCGGGAGACCGACCGGATACGGCAGGACTTCGCAGCGGCCGCCTCCCACGAGCTCAAGACCCCGGCGGCGGCCGTCCGGGCGGCGGCCGAGACGGTGCTGACGGCCTTGGAGGACGACCCGGAAGTGGCGCTGGACTTCGCAGGGCGCATCCTCGACAACGCGGTCCGCATGTCCCGGATCGTCAACGACCTGCTGGACCTGTCCCGCCTCGAATCCGGCGCCCTGAAGGAAGAGCCTTTCGATCTGGCCGACGTGCTCGGCGAAGAGGCGCAGCGCTTCGGCGGCGCCAGCCCGGCGGTCGAGTTCGGGGCCGACCCCACCCCCATGCTGGGCAACCCCTCCGACATGGCCCTCGCTTTCAGGAACCTGCTGGAGAACGCCGTCCGCAACACCCCCGGCAACGGCTGGGTGAGAGCCTCGGTGGGTTCGGAGAACGGCGAGGCCCGGGTGGAGGTGTCCGACAACGGCGCTGGCATCCCCGCCGCCGACCTACCCCGCATCTTCGAACGCTTCTACCGGGTGGACGAAGCCCGCTCCCGCGCCGCCGGCGGCACCGGCCTGGGCCTGGCCATAGTCAAACATGTAGCCGATCTGCACCGAGGCCGGGTGGAGGCGGAAAGCCGCCTGGGAGAAGGCTCCACCTTCCGGATCTGCGTGCCGGTCATACCGCCCGGCCCCGCCGGCTGAGATAAAGACTTACGGTCGACGGACGGGCCTTTCCGCCGCCTGCCGCTCGGGTCTGCGGGCCAAAGCGCCGGCAAGGCGGTCGGCGAGGGCCTGCTCGCCGATGCTGCGCAGCTGTTCCGACAGCTCCGGCCGCGACTTCGGGAAGACACCCGCCTTGCTGAGCGCGGCGCGGGCCAGATGCGTCAACATGGAGATCCGGAGCTCCGCGGCGGCGTCGAGGTCGCCGATGGACAGCATTTCGTCGTAGAGGGTTCGAGTCCTGTCTGCGCCGGCCCGCGCCTCGACTGCGGACGGCGGCGTGAGGCGGTCGTTCCAGTCGGCGCACAGCCGCGTCCACCAGGCGTCCCGCTCGAACAGCGCGTGACCGTACCGCACGGTCCAGGAAAGGTAGTCGTCTCCGGCCGCCAATTTCTGTAAGACTGCGGCCTGCTCGTACAACCGCAGATCCACATCGATCGGCCTCCTCCTCAAGTCGGGCGGGTGGTTCCGGTACACCATCACGAGGTCGAGGTCGTCGCTGTACTCCACGTCCCGCACGGCGGAGCCGGAAGCGACGACCGCCGTTGCCGCTTCGTTGCTTCTCGCGGTCCGCACTGCCTGAAGCGTCCATTCCCGAGCTTCTCCGCTGGACCATGAACGCACCGCGCCGAGTGAGAAACCCGCGGTGCGCGGCCCTACCAACTGCCTCAGCCGCCGGCGGCGGCCTGCACCGCATGGGCTACCTCGTCGACCACCTCGGGGTTGAAGACGGAGGGGATGATGTAGCCGGTGCTCAGCTGTTCGGGTTTGACCACCGAGGCGATGGCACGGGCGGCGGCGCCGTTCATCTCTGGGGTGATGGAGGCGGCGCGGGCATCCAGCGCGCCCTTGAAGACGCCGGGGAAGGCCAGCACGTTGTTGATCTGGTTGGGGTAGTCCGAGCGGCCGGTGGCCACCACCGGGGCGTAGTCCCGCGCCCCCTGGGGGTCGACCTCGGGATCGGGGTTGGCGAGGGCGAACACGATGGGGTCTGCCGCCATGCGCTGTATGTCCTCCGCCTCGAACAGGCCGGCGGTGCTCAGGCCGATGAACACGTCGGCCCCTTCCAGGGCTTCCAGGATGCCCCCTGACCTCCCGGCCCGGTTGGTGTTCTCCTGCATCCAGAGCTTGGAACTGTCGGTGAACGACCGGTCCGGCCCGATGACCCCGCCCCGGTCCAGGGCCGCGAGGTCGGCCACCCCGGCCGTCAGCAGCAGCTTGGCGGTCGCCACCCCGCCCGCTCCGGCGCCGCTCATCGCCACCGTGATGTCTTCCATCTCCTTGCCCACCACCTTGAGGGCGTTGGTGAGGGCGGCCAATACCACGATGGCGGTGCCGTGCTGGTCGTCGTGGAACACCGGAATGTCCAGGGACCGGCGCAGCCGGGCCTCTATCTCGAAGCACCGGGGGGCGGCTATGTCTTCGAGGTTGACCCCCCCGAACCCGGGCGCCAGCATCTCCACCGCCCGCACTATCTCATCTGTATCCTGCGAGTCCAGGCAGATCGGCCAGGCGTTGACGTTGGCGAACCGCTTGAACAGCACGGCCTTGCCCTCCATCACCGGCAGGGCCGCCACCGGGCCGATGTTCCCCAGCCCGAGCACCGCGCTTCCGTCGGTCACTATCGCCACCGTGCTGCCCTTCATGGTGAGGTTGCGGGCGTCGTCGGGGCGTTCGGTGAGGGCCATGCTCACCCTCGCCACCCCGGGCGTGTAGGCCATCGACAGCTGATCTCGGTTGCGGAGCTGCACCTTGCTGCGCACCTCCAGCTTCCCCCCCAGGTGGAGGAGGAAGGTGCGGTCGGATACGCGGTGGACGGTTACGCCCTCCTCGGCGTCCACCACCTCGGTGATCTCGGAGGCGTGGTCGACGTCGCGGGCGTTGGCCGTGATGTCGACGACCAGGCGGGAGGACTCCGGCTCCACGAAGTCGAGGGCCGTAACCGTTCCGCCCACCTCCCCGACCGCGGTGGTGATGCGCCCGACCGCCCCCGCGTCGTCGGGCCGTATGTAGATGCGCAGGGTCACCGAATAACCGGCGCTGGCGAGGGGAATGGCGGTTCTCCTTGCGTAGAGGAAGTCGGGCGGCCATGCAGGTTAGCCTGCGATACTCTGGTTGCACCCTTCGCGCTCCGACGCCCCTGCTGCCGGTGCACCGGAGCGGCGGGCAATCGGGAAGGAGCGCGGGAGAAGCGCCGATGGTGAGCAACTTGGAGCTGGCCGCCCTGTTCGGGGAGATGGCCGCGCTCACCAAGATCGCCGACGGCAGCGCCCAGTCCTTCCGGGCGCGCGCCTACGAGGCCGCCGCCAAGACCATCGAGGGGCTGTCCGCCAAGGCGGCGGAACTGTCTGCGGCCGAGCTGAAGAAACTGCCGGGCATCGGCGGCGCCACCGCCGCCAAGATCCGCGAGTACGCCGATTCGGGGCGGATCGCCAAGCTGGAACAGCTGCGGGAGGAGTTCCCGCCGGACTTCCGGGCGCTGGTGAACGTCCCCGGCCTCGGTCCGAAGCGGGCGGTGCAGCTGCGGAACGAGCTGGGGGTGGGCTCCGCCGAGGAACTGGCGGCGGCCCTCGAAGCGGGGGCGGTGCGGGAGCTGGCGGGCTTCGGCGAACGGATGGAAGCCAACCTGCGGCGGGCCATGCAGCGGCTGGGCATGTCCGGCAAAGAGCGCCGCACTCCGATCCTGACCGCCATGCGCGAGGCGGAATGGCTGTTGGCCGAGGTGCGGGCGCTGCCGGGGGTGGAGGCCGCCGCCTACTGCGGGAGCCTGCGGCGTTTCCGGGACACGGTGGCCGACCTCGACATCCTGGTGGGGACCTCCGATTCGGGGGCGGTGGCCGAGCGGCTGGTGAACCTGGGGTGGATCCGCCGGGTGATCGCCTCGGGGGGCACCAAGACCTCGGTGGTGAGCCAGTCGGGCCTCCAGGTGGACGTGCGGATGGTGCCGATGCGCCGGTGGGGGGCGGCGGTCCTGTATTTCACCGGTTCGCAGGCCCACAACATCCGGCTGCGCCGTCTGGCCATCCAGCGGGGGTGGACGCTCAACGAATACGCCCTGTCCGACGCCGGCGCCGGGGTGGAGATCGCGGCGCAGACCGAGGAGGAGATCTACGCGGCGCTGGGGCTGCCGTGGATTCCGCCCGCCATCCGGGAGGACCGGGGGGAGATCGAGGCGGGGCTGGGGGGCGGGCTGCCCGGCTTGGTGACGGACGGGGACCTGCGGGGCGATCTGCACGTCCACACCGACCTGTCGGGGGACGGGGACGATTCCCTGGAGGCGGTGCTGGCGGCGGCGGCGGAGATGGGCTTGGATTACATCGCCGTTACCGACCACGCCGAGAACCTGGCCGTCAACGGAGCAAGCCGGGGGGAGATGCTGGCCCAGCGGCGGCGGATCGCTTCCCTCCAAGAGGAATATCCGGGGATGCGGATACTGCATGGAGTGGAGCTGAACATCGCTCCGGACGGCTCGCTCGACTACGACCGCGATTTCCTGATGGGATACGACTGGTGCGTCGCCTCGGTGCACAGCCACTTCGACCTGGCAGCCGCCGAGCAGACCGAACGGCTGGCGGCGGCGGTGAGGCATCCGGCGGTGAATGCGGTCGGCCATCTGCTGGGGCGGCGGATCGGGCGGAGGCCCGGCATCGAAGTGGACGTGGAGGCGGTGCTCGACGCCGCCGAGGCGACCGGTACGGCCATCGAGATCAATTCCCACCTCGACCGGCTCGACGCCCCCGTGGAGGTGCTGTGGCAGGCGAGGCGCCGCCCCGGCGTCCGCTTCGTCATCTCCACCGACGCCCACCGGGTCGGCGAGCTGGCCCAGTCCAAATGGGGTGTGCTGCAGGCCCAGCGGGGATGGGTGGAAAAAGACAGAATCGCCAACACCTGGCCGGCCGAGCAGTTTCTGGACTGGGTTCGGGAGGTTCGAGGGGGATGATTCCATCCAGTCAGGTCAGTAGAGGTGTCCTTCGAGGCCGAGCAGCCATAGGGTGAGGATGGTGAGGGCGAGGCCGGCTGCGGCGCAGATCGTCCAGTCGATCAGGCGGGCGGCGAGTCTTCTGCCGGTTTTGGCGGGCGGGCGGGTGGTGTTGCGGTTTGGTTGGCGGGGGTGGTCTGGGGTGACGGCGGTGCGGGTGATTTGGTCGTGCCAGCCGCGTCGTTGGGTGTTGAAGAGGGGGGAGGCGGCGGTGAGGAGGAAGATGGGTATTCCGGCTAGGGGGATGAGGAGGGGGAGGTGGAGGGCGGCCCATCTGGCGGTTGTGCGGGTCCATCGGGGGGTTTGTCTGCCGGGGGTGCGGATGGTTTGGATTCGGGTGAGGCGTTTGCCGATCGTTCGTCCGAGGGCGGCGGTTGTCAGGGTTTCGTAGAGGAGGAAGGGCGCCAGGAACAGACCGGCTGCGGCCGGGTAGGCGAGGAGGATGAAGGCCAAGAGGTCGACTCCGTTCGTATCGCTTCCGGTGTCTTCGTCGTTGCCGCCGAGGCCGGTCCGCATCAGGAGTTGTTCCAGCAGCGGGTTGAGGACTGTGATGCTCACGTCGTTTGTGGTTCCGTCTCTTCCCGCCGGGATGCCGGCGCGGATGCGGTCCAGCAGGTCCGCTTTCTTGGCGGGGGTGTCGACCACATCATGGAGTGCGACGGCAACTTCGATCTGTCCGGTTGTGATGTCTGGGGAAGACGTTATACCTGTTACCTCTTCGTAGCCGGATATGATGTCGTGAACGATCTGATGGCGTTTGGTGAGGCCTGCTTCGGTGAATCCCCGGTTTTCGATGATTCGGATGTCACGCGGGAAGGCTCGGACGGCTTCAACTGCCTCGGCGGGCGCTGTTCCGGTGAAGGATACAAACCCATTCACGCCGTCTTCGATCCAAGAACCTGTAAAGTCTTCCGGAAACTTTTCCCTGATTTGGTTGACCAAATAGCCGAACGGGCTTTGCCAGGCGTAATTCTCGATTGCTTCTTCGAGCGAGATGCCTTCCTGTTCTGCCAGAAATTCCAGGTCGCGGCAACGTTCTCCTGGAATTATTCCGGCGGCCAGCTGTTCGATTGGGTCCACTTTGGTCAGGGTGGTGGTAGTGACCAGAGTTCCGTATACGGGTGTACAGGTCCATGCGTTGCCGGCAGTCGGCATTGTGAGCAGGGATACCGCCAGCATTCCCAGCATCCACCCTGCCAGTGAGCTGCGCGTTCGGGTTGTCATGGGCCGCCTCGGTGTGCTTCGGAGGTTGGAACGACGATAGCGCCGGCGGCTTTGTCGTGCCATCCGCGCCGTTGGGAGTCGAAGAGGGGGGAGGCGGCTGTCAGGAAGAAGATGAGTATTCCGATGATGGGGAGTGCCAGGAGGGGAAGGTAGATCACAATCCATCTGATGCTGGCTCTCTTCCATCCTGGAACTCGGCCGTTGCCGATGCACACCACTCGGGTCTGGGTGAGAATTTTTCCGATCGTTTCTCCTCGAAGAGCAATCAGCGGCAACTCGTAGATGACCACCGAGGCTAAGACAGCAACGAAACCTATATGAAGTATAGATATAGCTATCCAGAGGTCGGATTCAGGTAACAGGCTCTGAACAGTAATCTGGAATGGTTCTATAAACGCAATACCTTTGTATATATCTATAAAAGTAGATCCTTCAAGTTCCAACAATCCTATCGACCATATCACAAGAGTGATCCCAGCTATTGAATATAGCAACCAGTCAATAGTTCGGGACAGGAACCGCTTATGCGTGGGAACTGAAAGAGAAACATTGTCCTGGATGGCCGGTGTTTTAGATGCTTGGGTAACAATTGTGCCCGCGATCTTGTCATGCCATCCGCGTCTTTGAGGGTCGAAGAGGGGGGATATAACTGTCAAGAGGAAAATTATTATTCCGATTATAGGAACCAGAAGAGGAAGATATATTATCGCCCATCGCACGCTGGACATCTTCCATCCCGGAACGCGGCCGTTACTGTTATGAGTTACTTTGATTCCCATCATTATCTTCCCGATAGTCTGACCCCTGGCGGCGGTCATCGGAAGTTCATATAGAAGCGATGGAACCAGTAACAGGATTACACAGGCTAAGTGTATAGCAAAAATGGATAACCAAGGTTGAAAGTCAGGTACAGCATAAGTCTCAAACCATAATCTATAGGATTGTGAAGGAACTGAATCTCCACCTCCCAAGCCCACATAAGTTCTTGTAAAGCCGGTTACCCAGATTAGAGAGGACATCCCCCAGATCAGAGAGGACATCCAAAGCCAGATGCCTATAACAACATATAGTAACCAATCAATACATCGAGCTAATATGCGCCCTATCGATTCAGATTGATTGATACCGATAAGGCTCGCCATTAGTTACTCCTTTCCTTGTGTTATTTTGTGCTTCATAATTGTGTTTATGAAGTAGCTACTGTCCAGCCTGGGAAGGCATCATCAATGTGATGAACCGGTGTAAAAAGATCCCGACGTTTTAAGCCAAATATCCAGTTGCCACTGTGAATACCGTATGCAGTGGTTCCATGAAACCAAGGGCCTCCAGAATCACCTCCTCTGGCCTTTCTATTATGCATAGCAACCAGCTTTCGTCCTTCAGGATAGTATACGCTGCCCCTGTATACTCTGTCTACAGTGTAGCCGCTAGATTTCCCATATTTTCGCAACCATTGGCCTTCCATTGGTACTCCAGTAGATTCAACAAACTGATAATCGTTTGGTCCGCTGTCGTAACGAAATTCGTTCACAAGGGTATAGCCAGAAGGAACAGAATGTCTCTGAAGGTCCCCCCATTCTCCTTGATGTTCTATCCCCCAACCTAGCCGAAGATAAATAGAGCCGTCAATTAATCTTTGATTATTGCCACAGTGTCCTGCAGTAGAAATATGTCTCCTTCCACTCGTATGTTCAAGAACAAAGCCCACTGTGCATGTGCTGAGATGCATTCCTCCTGTTACATCCTCATCTCCCCCGCCAGGAGTGGAGGTTACAATATTGAAAAGAACGTCTTTATTAGTCCCAGTACTGGCAACACTCCCGACTGGAAGGTTAGCTTGGAGAAGATCAAGCATAGATGTCTTCTCCTCAGGAGTAGATTCTGAGTTTTTTAGTACTACTTCCACGGTTAGTAGTCCAGTTCCGATATCGTAGGTTGAGGCGGCTGTATCTATATTATCGTTGCCTATCACGCTATTATGAACTGAATCGAGACGTTGTCTAAGATCGGCTTCGGTGAAGCCCCGGTTCTCGATGATCTGCACGGCACGCGGGAAGGCCCGGATGGAACTCGCAGCACCGGCGGGCGCTGTTCCGGAGAAGGCCACCCAAGCTGTCAGATCTTCTTCGATCCGGGCTCCGGCGAAATCACCCGGATAATCTTGGCGGATTTCGTTGACCAAATAGGCGAGCGGGCCTTGCCAGGCGTACTTCTCGATCGCTTTGTCGAGTGAGATGCCTTCCTGTTCGGCCTGCCAGGTCAGCTGCTCGCGAAGCGCTTCGGATATTTCTCCCGCCGCGAACCGGGAAACCGGGTCGCTCGGGTTGCTCGGTGCCTTTTCGTCGGTTCCCCCTCCGCCGGAGGGTGCGCCGGTGCTGGGGGTTCCGAACCCGCCGTCGTCGGATCCGGGGGGTGAAACGGCCTGAACGGTCGAGGGGACGACCAGCGCCAACGCCAGCAACAGCAGGATGCCCGCCCTCGCCTTCGTGCGCCTCCGAACTCTGCGTCTGCGGATCATCATGAGATGCCTCCTGCCATCCTGCTTCTATTGCTTCTTCGAAGATATCACATCTAACAGGGTTCCGGAGGCTGAAACCGCATATTTCATAATTGTGTGCAATATGCAAAACCAAAGGATTGCATATTGTATACAATCTCAGCAAAACAGGTTAGCCTCACCGCTCGAGTCCGACTGATACAGTTTATCTTCGCTGGCGAGCTGATCGGTGCCGCTATTGGATCAATTCCCACCTCGACCAGCTTTGACGCCCCAGTCAAAGGTGCTGCGGCGGGCGAGATGCCGCCTCGGTGTCCGCTTCGTCATCTTCACCGAGGCCTGCCGAGTCGGTGCTCCAGACCAGTCAAAGTGGGGGTGGGCTGCAGGCAGCGGAGCAGGATGGAAGAGACAGGATCGCCAACACCTGGACAGCCGGGCGGTTCTCGACTGGGTTCGGAAGGTCTGCCGGGGTGACCGGACGTCTCTGCGGAGTGTCGGGCGGCGGCGGCGTTAGGCTCCCGTCCATGGACGGGCAAGGTACGGGAACGGGCGCGGACGCCGTCGGCCGGGGCGGAAGTTCTCTGGACCGGTTGGTGCGGGCCCACCCCCATGGGGTGATCCTCACGGTCTGGGTGACGCCTCGGGCGGTGCGCAGCGAGGTGGCGGGGCCGCATGGATCGTATCTGCGGGTGCGGGTCGCGGCCCCCGCCGAGGGGGGGCGGGCCAACCAGGCCGTTGTCCGCCTGCTTTCCAGCACCTTCGGGTGCCGGGTGGATCTGTTGTCCGGCGCCAGGAGCCGCATCAAGCGCATGCTGCTGCGGGGCGCTGACCCCGACTCGGTGACCGCCGCCGTCGCCGCCGTTGCCCGGCGGGGCCGCAGATGATGCGCAGGCGGGGCGGCCCTGCTACTTTCACGGCGTCCAGCAACGCCGGAGGTGGATGATGCCGGTTCTGCGCCGAAGAAAGAAGCTGGCCGATTCAACGCTCGCCTATTTCAAGAGGATCCTCCAAGAGCGGGAGCGGGAGCTGTTGGCGGTCATTGCCGAACACGAGGCGGAGCGCCAAGAGGTGCGCATGGCCGAGACGGCGGCCGAGCGCAGCCCCGACCCCGACTCGGCCGACGGCGGGTCCATGGCTTTCGAGTTCGAGAAGGAGCTGTCTGTCGACCGCAACACCCGAGACATCCTGGCCCAGGTCCGCTCGGCCTTGGCGGCGGTGGAGGACGGCGTCTACGGCGTGTGCCGGGTTTGCCGGAGCCCCATCAGGGTGGCGCGGCTCCGAGCCCTTCCCCACACCAGCCTATGCGTGGCTTGCGCCTCGAAAAGGCGCTGACCGTCCGGCGGCGCCGGGCCGCGCTGGTTGGGGCGGTGGTGTTGACGGCCGATCAGATCACCAAGCTGTGGGCCCGCACCGCCCTGGCGGACGGCGGCATCGAGGTGATACCGGGTTTCCTGCGGTTCCATCTGGGCGAGAACGCCGGCTCGGCCTTCTCCCTCTTCCAGGGCCAGGGCCCGCTGCTGGGGCTGGCGGCCGCCGCCGCCTCCGTTTTCATCCTGGTGATAGTCGAGCGGGCGGGCGCCCGTCTGGAGGTGGCCGGGCTTTCCTTGATCCTGGGCGGCGCGGTCGGCAACCTGGCCGACCGGGTGGTGAAAGGCCCCTGGTTGACCGGGACGGTCACAGATTTCATCGACTTCAGCTTCTGGCCGAACTTCAACCTGGCCGACTCGGCGATCACCCTGGGCGTGGCGGGGATGCTGTGGGCGGCGAGACGAGGCGGATGACCGTCCCCGAATCGATGGAGGGGGAACGGTTCGACGCCGCCCTCGCCCGGTTGGCGGGGGTGAGCCGCTCCCGGGCGCGGCGGCTGATCGAGTCGGGCGAGGCTGGCCTGTCCCCGGTGGGCGGGGCGGGCGCCCCCGGCCGGACCGGCGTCCGGCGCATCCGGCTGAACACGCGGGCGGCGGCGGGCGACCGTATCTGGTTCCGGCCGCCGGAGGAACCCGTCCTCGGCCCCGAACCCATCCCCCTCGCCGTGCTCTACGAGGATCCGCACCTGGCGGTGATCGACAAACCGGCCGGCCTGGTCGTCCACCCCGGGGCGGGCAACTGGGGCGGCACCCTCGTATCGGCCCTGCTTCACTGCTGGCCGGAGGTGGAAGGGGTGGGGGAGCACCCCCGGTGGGGCATCGTCCACCGGCTCGACAAGGACACCTCCGGGGCGATGGCGGTCGCCCGCCGCCCGGAGGCGCACCGCGGCCTGTCGGCGGCGCTGGCGGCCCGCCGGGTGAATAGGAGCTACCTGGCGCTGGTGCACGGCGCCTTCACCGCCGGCGCCGGGACCATCGACGCCCCCATCGACCGCCGCCGGGGCCGCCGCTTCGTCGGCCCGGACGGGAAACCGGCGGTTACCCGCTACCGTCGTCTGTCGGAGTGGCGGCGGCCCGGTCTCAGCCTTTTGGAGATCACCCTGGAGACGGGCCGCACCCACCAGATCAGGGTCCACCTGGAGTCGATCGGGCGGCGGGTGGTGGGCGACGCCCTCTACGGCAAGCCGGGCGGCGGAGGGGCGCCCGATCCCGGGAGGCAGTGGCTGCATTCCCGGCTTCTGAGCTTCACCCACCCGATCACGGGGGCGCCCGTCGAGGCGGAGGCCCCCCTCCCCCCGGAGCTGCGGTCTTCCCTGGATGAGCTCGGCCCCCCCGACCTGGGCGCCGCCCCCGGGTGAAGCAAGGAACCGAAGCGGTCGAGCCTGCGAAAGTTCTCCGAACATACGTACCCCTAGCCGGAAGCCCGAAAATTTGGTATACCTATTGGGCTGAAGCACAAACACCGCCGCGAGTTCTGGAGAGGGCGGCGGTCAGAGAGACGGATCCCGTTCGGTCCGGCCCCGTCGGGCCGGGGGCGGCCTTGTGCGGCCCGGCGGATTTTCGTTCAAGGAGGCGGCGGCGGGGGATGGGCCCGGGTTTGCCGGCGGGGAGGGGCCGATTTTCGCGTTCTCGAGGGCATTTGGGTTGGATTGAAGGAGCGGACGGCGGCGTGTTTGCCTCAGCGGGTTTGCCGAAAGGAGGGTATCTATGGCCTATATCGGCAGATGTCATGTTTGAGGCGCAACGGGCGCTGGCGAGTCGGTCTATGCCTGACGGCAGGGGCGGCCGACCGCTCGCTCGAGGCTCCCGGGCAGCCAGCTGGGCCGCTCTCCAAGGGTCAGTCGTCTTCGGTTTCGGTCGGGGAGGGTTCCGGATCGGGGTCGGCCGGAGAAATGTGGGAGTAGTAGCCCGCTATGTAGAACACTATCTGCAGCAGGACGAACACGCCCAAGGTTATCCACGGCCACCGAACCATCAGTTCCCCGAGTTCACCGACCAGCCTAACCACCGCATTCCCCTTCAACCTCGACTGGCATCATCGTAGTTTACATCGTTGATTGACATCGGGAACGCAACGGGTGCCCGCGAGTCGGTCTATGCCTGACGGCAGGGGCGGCCGACCGCTCGCTCGAGGCCCCCGGGCAGCCGGCCGGGCCGTTTCCAGGGGTCAGGCGGCTTCTTCGGTTTCGGTCGGGGAGGGTTCCGGATCGGGGTCGGCCGGAGGGACGGGGGAGAAGTAGCCCACTATCAGCAGCAGGACGCCCACGCCCAGGAAGGACACCACCCGGGCCAGGGTTCCGGTGTTGCCGAGGTCTACCAGGAACAGCTTCACCACCACCACTCCCATCAGGGCGGCGCCTGCGATCCATACCGGACGCCGGACGAGCCGCCCGCCGGCCACCATCGCGCCCAGCCCGGCCAGCCCCCACAGGATCGACAGGGACGCCTGCAGCAGGGTGGAGTCGAACATGTCTCCGAATCGGAACGGCACATCGAACCAATGGTGGACGGTGCGCACCGCACTCATCGTCAACAGCAGCATCCCGAAAGCGGCCGTCCATCCAACCCAGTTGCGCCGGACGACGGACAGTTCCCAGCCCTCGAAGGGGGCGGTCCGGCGCCGCCACAGGAAAGCCGCGGCAGCCGTCAGGACGACGGCCGCCTCCAGCGGGTTGAGCAGCGGCAGATAGACCAGCGGACGCGGATCGCCGTCGGATGTCAGCAGGAGCACCGCCGACGCCGCCGTCAGCCCCGCCAGCAGCATCCCCGCCCCGGCGGTGAGGTAGACGCGCCGATACGGGCGGAGAGGCCAGGGGATGCGGCGCCCGTTCCACAGCGGGATGGAGGCGGCCGCCAGCGCGGCGGCGACCCCCGCCGACGCGGGCCACACCCCGTCCGCCGCCCGATCGACCAGCGCGGACGCCTCCAAGGCGGCGAGCGCTGCAACCAGCCAGAGGCCCCCTGCGTGCAGGGCGGCCGCCAGTTTCGGGAACTGGTCCTCCCGCAGCCGCAGGAACAGGTAGAACACCGCCAGCGCGGCCGGCCAGGCCGCCCATCCGTATTCGTCGAACGGATGGCCGAGCCGCTCGGAATCCTCCCAGACAACTGTTATGAGCAGCGCCGCCGCCATGGCCGGCAGGACCGCCGTTCCCAGCGCCGCCAGCCGCGGCCAGCGCAGATGAGGCGCCGCCAGCGCCGCCCCTCCCAGACAGGCGGTCGTCCACACCAGCACGGCGGCCAGTTCGGCGTAGGAGAGCTGGTTGGCGATTTCCGTCGACCCGCCCCACAGGAGCCACGCCGCCCCCCATATCATCCCCATCCAAACCGCCGTCAGGCCGGAGGGGGTTCGGTGCCGCTCCCGGTCGTACAGCCAGGCCGAGAACAGCCCGGCCGCGGCCAGGAGGGCCGACCCGGCCAGATAGGGGTTGACCACCGGGAGGGCGTCGGCCGGATAGGGCAGCTCGACCAGCAGGAACCACATGAAGCTGACCCCCGCCAAGCCTTGGAGAAAAGCGCCGCCCGCCGCCAGCAGACGGAAACGGCGGCGCAGGCCCATCCACACCACCGCCGCTCCTTCCGCCGCCCATATCAGGGATATGTAGAAGGCGTCGAAGGCCAGCGGGACGGCCAGCGAGGCGAAGAACAGGCCCAAGCCCAAGTGGGCGTCGCTCAGCAGCCTCCGCTCCCGGAAGACCCGCCAGTGGGCGGCCAGCAGCCCGCCGTGGAGGGCGGCCAGCCCCAAGGCGCTGAAGGCCGGTCCGTATTCGGTGTGGCCGACCAGCTCGTTCTGCAACAGGAAAACGGTGAACGGAGCTCCGAAGATCAGCGGCCCGTCTACCGTCCACCGGGCGGCCGGGCTGCGCTCCCGCCCCCGGATCTCCAGAAGCAGGGGCGCCGATATGTACATGACCGCGAACAGGGCCAGGAATATCTGGGCGGAGGCCATTTGGACGGGGTCGTAGCGGAGCAGCAGCCAGTGGGCGCTCACCCCGTATGTGAAGATGAAGCCCAAGAGGCTCAGCTCCGGCCAGCCTTTGAACCAGGTGAGGGCCAGCACCGCGGCGCCGAGCACCGCCATGTAGGTGAAGAGGAGCAGATGGTTCCCGTCGTCCACCGAGATCAACACCGGCGCCAGGAACCCGCCGATGAGGCCCAGCACCGACAGGGCGCGGGAGTCCTGCACCGTTGACAGCGCTCCGGTCCACACGGTGATCGCCACCACCGCGGCTATAGCGGCGGGGCCGGGCAGCACCTCGTAGCGGATGAGCGAGGCGTACACGGTCAGATAGAGGACCGCCGACCCTCCTCCCTGCAGGCTGAGCGCGTACATCAGATTGCGCCGCCGCACCCACAGCCCCACCCCGGTCATGGCCGCTCCGAACAGGGCGGCCGCGGCCAGCCGCATTTCCAGGGTGAGGGTGATCCAGCCCCGGTTCAAGGCGGTCTGGATCAGGAATCCCAGCCCGATCAACGACAACAGGACCCCCGCTTTCACCGGGGCGTTGCCGGCGGTGAACCAGTTCTTGACGGCCCGCGCCGGTGCGCTCAGCAGCGCGGCGAGAGGGTCCTGCCGCGGAGGGTCCTCTTCGATTCGAGCCGGGGCGGCGGCAACCGGTTCGGGGCGCGGCCCCGCCGGAGACGGACGGGCGGCGGCAACCGGCGCGGGAGCCGCCCGGGGTGCGGCGGCCGGGGGCGGCGGAGCGGGGGCGGCGGGCGGAGCCTCCTTCGCGGGCGGGGCCGGTGCGGCCGCCTCGGCTTCGGGCTTTTGGCCGGCCTCCAGCTGTTCTACCCGTTTCCGGAGGCGGGTCACCTCGGCGCTCAATCGGCTGATCCGCACGGCCATAGGGATGAGGACGGGCGCCGTCGCCGCCAAGACGAACAAGACGGGCAAGACGATGTACAAACCCACAGCCCCTCCCTTCTGGGCCGATCCTAGCGAAGGAGAGTCTTCCTGTTCGGACTGTGTTCCTTCCGCCGGTCGATGCGCCGGGGTGATTCCGTTCAGTAGAGGTGTCCTTCGAAGCCGAGCAGCCATAGGGTGAGGATGGTGAGGGCGAGGCCGGATGCGGTGCAGATCGTCCAGTCGATCAGGCGGGCGGCGAGCCTTCTGCCGGCTGCGGCGGGCGGGCGGGTGGTGTTTCGGCTTGGTTGGGGGTCTGGGGTTACGGCGGTGCGGGTGATTTTGTCGTGCCATCCGCGTCGTTGGGGGTCGAAGAGGGGGGAGGCGGCGGTGAGGAGGAAGATGGGTATTCCGGCCAGGGGGATGAGCAGGGGGAGGTGGAGGGCGGCCCATCTGGCGGTTGTGCGGGTCCATCTTGGGGTTTGTCCGCCGGGGGTGCGGATGGTTTGGATTCGGGTGAGGCGTTTACCGATCGTTCGTCCGAGGGCGGCGGTTGCCAGGGTTTCGTAGAGAAGGAAGGGTGCCAGGAACAGGCCGGCGGCGGCCAGGTAGACGAGGAGCAACAGCACCAAGGGGTCGACGCCGCGGCCGGCATCGCTTTCACCACCCGGCACATCTGGCTCAGTTCCGTCTCCGGTGTTCATCAACATTTCGAGGCGGTGCAGGAGTGGATTCATAACGATCAGGTCAATGTCATCTATGGTTCCGTCTCTTCCGGCTGGAATTTCAGCACGGATGCGGTCTAGTATGGTTGCTTTCTTGGCGGGAGTGTCGACCGAATCGTCGAGCACGAAGTTCACCGTGAATTGTCCTGTGGCTATATCGAAGGTAGATCCAGTTTCTATTACGCTTTCGTTGTTCCATACGATATCATGAACGATGGTGAGTCGTTCTTTGAGTTGTGCTTCGGTGTAGCCGCGGTCCTCGATGATTTGTATGTCGCGGGGAAACGCCAGAATTGTTTCTACGGCGCCGGCGGGGGCTTCTCCAGCGAAGGCGATCCAAACCGTCTGGTCGTCTTCGATCCGAGCTCCTGCAAAATCTTCTGGATATTCTTCCCGGATATCGTTGACCATCGTAGACAGTGATCCCTTTGTAAGGGTGGCAGCGGCGGCCAGAGCATCGGATACGAGTGTACTGGCCCATGCGTTGCCGGCGGTCAACGCTGCAAGTAGGAAAACCGCCAGCATTCCCAGCAACCGCCATGTCTGTGAGCTTCGCCTCCGGGTACTCATCGGCCGCCTCCTGTTTGCCGATTGTTCGTCCGAGGGCGGCGGCTGCCAGGGTTTCGTAGGAGGAAGAGCGTCAGGAGCAGGCTGGCGGCGGCTAAGCAGACGAGGAGTAACAGCACCAGGGGGTCAACGCCGCGGCCGACTTCGCTTTCACCATCCGGCATACCTAGCTCGGGTCCGCCTTCGATGCGATCGACAACCTTCAGGTCGATGTCATCTATGGTTCCGTCTCTTCCCGCCGGTATTTCAGCGCGGATGCGGTTTAGTATGGTTGCTTTCTTGGCGGGGGTATCGATTGAATCATGCAGTACGATAGTAACTTGGATCTGTCCGGTAGTGATGGAGTAAGTCGATATGTAATCTATCACCTCTTCGTAGCTGGACGCGATTCCGGAAACAATCCCGTGGCGTTTGTTGAGGGTTGCTTCGGTGAATCCCCGGTTTTCGATGATTCGGATGGGGTGTGGGAAGGCTCGGATGGCTTCAACGGCCTCGGCGGGCGCTGTTCCGGTGAAGGATACAAAACCATTCACGTCGTTCCTGATCCAAGAGCCTGTAAAGTCTTCGGGATATTTTTCCCTGATTTCGTTGACTAAATAGGAGAACGCGTCTTGCCAGGCGTACCTCTCAATGGATTCTTCGAGCGAGATGCCTTCCTGTTCTGCTATCAATTCCAGGTCTTGGCAAAGGTATCCAGAGATTATTCCGGCGGCCAGCTGTTCAACTGGGTCGGCCTTTGTCAGGGTAGTATTGGTGTCTGGAGTGTCGGATACGGTTGTACAGGTCCATGCGTTGCCGGCGGTCGGCGCTGCGAGCAGGGAAACCGTCAGTATTCCCAGCAACCGCCATGCCAATGAACTGCGGGCTCGGGTTTTCATGAGCTGCCCCTCGACTGTTGGCGGCCTTGAAGCCCTTCGGAGGTTGGAACGACGATGGTGCCTGCGGCTTTGTCGTGCCATCCGCGCCGTTGGGGGTCGAAGAGGGGGGAGGCGGCTGTCAGAAGGAAGACCAGTATTCCGATGATGGGTAGTGCGAGGAGGGGAAGGTAGAGCACCATCCATCTTATGCTGGCTTTCTTCCATCCGGGAACTTGGCCGTTGTCGATGCATACTACTTGGGTCTTGGTGAGTATTTTTCCGATTGTTTCTCCTCGAAGAGCAGTCAGCGGCAACTCGTAGATAACTACCGAGATGAAGACAATGGTGAAGGAATTATGAATTCCAAATACAGCCAACCAGAAGTCGGATTCATATATCATCCGTCTTATACCCTCAATCTGATAAGAGATGCTCAATGGTTCTATGGCAACCCTGCTATTGTATAGGTCTATGAAGGTTGATCCTTCGAGTTCTAGCAATCCAATTGACCATATCAGAAAGGTAACTCCAGCTATTGAATATAGCAGCCAGTCGATAGTTCGGGCCAGCAACCGTTTGTGTGCACCGGTTGGAAAGAGAAGTGATGTTCTTGATTCTTTGTCTTTACTTACTGGAGCGACGAGTGTGCCAGCGATTTTGTCGTGCCAGCCGTGTCGTTGAGAGTTGAACAGCGGTGATGCGGTTGTCAGGAGGAAAATCAGTATTCCGATTATTGGAATCAGAAGAGGAAGGTAGAGTATCGCCCATCTTATGCTGGATCTTGTCCATCCTGGAAAGTGGCCCTTATTGTTGTGGGTTACTTTGATTCCCATCAGTATCTTCCCGGCTGTTTGCCCTCTCGCGGCGATCAGCGGTAGTTCATATAGAAGAGATGGAAGTAGTAATAGTATTACACCGGCCAGATGTATAGCAAAGATAGATGTCCAGGGTTGGAGGTCAGGTATCGCATAGGTTTCGATCCATGTTACCGGAGGCGGCGGAGGGTCAGGTTCAACCTGATAAGTACTCCGTTTTGTTCCCGTCAAGAGTGCTATCCAATCTTGAGATGATAATAAAAGAGTTATGCCTGTAATAACATAGATCGTCCAATCGATGCACCGAGCTAATACGCGCCTCGTTGATTCAGATTGGTTGATCTTTATGATGCTTGCCATTTTCTTTTTGCCCTCCTCGTCTCCTGCTATTACCTTTATAGCCGATGGTTTATGAAGTAGCGACATCCCAACCAGGAAAGGCGTCTTCAATATGATGGACCGGAGTAAAAAGGCTTCTCCTTTTACTGGCTGGACGCCCTATATCATTTTTGTAGCCAAAATGAATACCATAGGCGGTGTCTCCCCGGAACCATGGACCCCCAGAATCTCCTCCTTGAGTTGTATGACTAAACATTGCTACTAGATGTTCTGCTATACCGGCATTAACAACACCTCTGTAGACCCAATCTGATTTATAACCTGTGGACATTCCATAATTTAATAATACTTGACCTTCCACTGGGACTCCGGTTGACAAGATCGGCCGAGAGTGCCGCCCGCTGCTATTATAACGAATACTATTTGTCAGAGTGTGTCCTGAAGGTACGGAATGCCGTTGAAGGTCTCCCCATCGTCCTTCATGTTCGTCTTCAAAAGTCAATGTTATCCTAATATTGCCGTCCCTCAATGTCTGATTGTTGGAACAGTGGCCTGCAGTGGAGATATTCCTCTCCCCGTTTGAGTTCTCAAGAACAAACCCTGCTGTGCACCGGCTGAGATGTGTCCCGCCTCGTATGTCGGATTCAGCTCCGCCCGCTATGTCACTTACGACATTCAGAGTCACGTCGCTGGTTCCAACGTTGGCAACGCTTCCGATCGGGAGTTCGGCGCGTAGAAGATCCGACAGTGCTTTCTTCTGTGCGGGGGTGTCAGCCGAATCCTCGATTGCGACGGTTACCTCCAACCGGCCGGTAGCGAGGTCGTAGGTCGAGACAGCGTCTTCGACCTTGTCGTTTGCCATCACGCTGTCATGAACGGCGGTGAGGCGCCGATTGAGGCCAGCTTCGGTGAAACCCCGGTTCTCGATGATTTGCACGGCGCGCGGGAAGGCGCGGATGGAGCTCGCAGCACCGGCGGGCGCCGTTCCGGAGAAGGCCACCCAGGCTGTCAGATCTTCTTCGATCCGGGCTCCGGCGAAATCATTCGGATAATCTTGGCGGATCTCGTTGACCAGATAGGCGAGGGGGCCTTGCCATGCGTACTTCTCAATCGCTTTGTCGAGTGAGATGCCTTCCTGTTCGGCCTGCCAGGTCAGCTGTTCGCGAAGGGCTTCGGAGATCTCTCCCGCCGCGAACCGGGCAACCGGGTCACTGGGGCTGCTCGGCGCCTCTTCGTTGCCTCCCCCTCCGCTGGCTGGTACACCGGCGCCGGGGCCGGGGGTTCCGAACCCGCCGTCGTCGGATCCGGGGGGTGAAGCGGCCTGAACGGCCAAGGGGAGGACCAGCGCCAGCGCCAGCAACAGCAGGATGCCCGCCCTCGCCTTCGTGCGCCTCCGAGCTCTGCGTCTGCGGATCATCATGAGATTCCTCCTGTCATCCGGCTTCCTATTGCTTCTTCGAAGATATCACATCGAATAGGGTTCCGGAGGCTGAAACCGCCTATTTTGTAATTGTGTGCAATATGCAAAACCGGAAGATTGCATATTGTATACAATCTCAGCAAACCGGTCAGGCCATGGCGTTGTTTCGGCGCGCTGATATCAGTTGTTGTATTTCGGAAGAGACTGCCGTCAGGTGCTCGGCGATCCACTGCTCGGCCCGGTCGGAGTCCTTGGCTCGGATGGCTTCCGTCAGGACTTTGTACATCGAATGCCGGTGCGGGGCTGCGTCGACGCTCATCCAGTAGCGGCCCAGTCCGGTGCGGAGCCTGCCCACGATGGCGGCGGTCAGCGGGCAGTGGGCGGCGGTGTAGACGCGCTGGTAGAACCGGTCGGTGAGCTCCCGCCGCCGGGCGGGGTTATCCTCGCCGTCGATCTGCTTCGCCAGTTCGGTGAGCTCGTCCACGGCGGCGGGGGTGATCCGTTCGATCGCCAACCGCAGGGCGAAGGTCTCCAACAAGATGCGGAGCTGGTAGGTCTCCTCCAGCTCCTCGGGTTCGAGCATTCGGACCGTTGCCCCCCGGTGGGGGGCGTAATCCACCAGGCCTTCCGCGGCGAGGGTGTGGAGGGCGGCGGTCACCGGCACCCGCGAGGTGTTCAGCTCTTTGGCCAGGGCCGCTTGGCGCAGCCTTTGCCCCGGTTTCAGGACGCCGGTGATGATCGCCTCGCGCAGAGCGGCCGTTACGGCTTCTTCCACCGTGCTGTAACGCAGGTTGGCCCGGTGGGCTATCTCTGCGAGAGTTCCTTCTGCGGCCATCCGCCCGGCCATATCCCGCCCCGGCTGTGGGTGTCTCCGCCCAGGCTACCAGGGGTGTCCGGGGCCGGTCGGCGGAGGGGGCCGCCTTCGGGGGCCGAGGAACTCGGCGGCAACGTCTAGGAACAGGCGGGGGGTTTCCAGCATCGATATGTGCCCGGCCCCGGTGATGGGGGTGAAGGTCCAATCGGGGCGGATGCGGGCGACCGCCTCGGCGGCTTTGTGGGGAACCACGGAGTCCGCCGTTCCATGCATGAGTAGCGTGGGCGCCTCTATCTTCATCACCATTCGGTCGTATTTCCGGGGCGGGGTCATCAGGCCGAAGATGGAACGGAAGGCGGTGAACTGGGTCTTGGGCAGCCAGGGCATGCGGCAGCGCTCGTTGGACGAGGCGAGGTGCAGGCGCCGGGCCGCCGGGGAGATCGATCCGCCGCCGGTCAGCAGAGCCAGCGCATCGTCGATCCGCCGCTCGGGCACCCCGCTGCGGTACACCCAGGCGATCAGGACCCGGTTGAGGCCGGGGGTCATGTAGAGCAGGAGCGTCATGATCCAGACGGGGTGGAGGGAGCGTATGTCCCAGCAGGGGGCGGGCGGGTCGAGCAGCACCAGCCGCTCTATAAGCTCAGGCCGCCCGCCCGCCAGCAGCATGGCTGCCAGCGCCCCCATCGAGTTGCCGACGATCACCGCCGGGCGGTCGGTGCGGGCCTCGATGAACCCGGCCAGGAATTCGGCCTGGGCGTGGATCGAAGAGGAGCGCCCCGCCAGGGGGGAGCGCCCGAAGCCGGGCAGGTCGGGGGCGAGCACCCTCCCGAAGCGGGTCATCTCGGCCCCCACTTCCATCCAGTTGATGCCCGCGCCCCCCAGCCCGTGCACCAGCAGCACCAGCCGCCCTTCCCCCCCGTAGTCGATGCCGTGGACCGGGCCGTCCAAGTCGACCGTGAAGCGCTTCAGGGCCGCCGCCTCCGCCGGGTGCGCCGCCGCCCCGCCGGCGGAGGAGGCTGCGGGGCCGCCGGATGACATGGCGGTTCAGAAGCGGGCGGTTCGGAGAACGGCCTCGGCGATCTTGGCTTGGCCGGGGCGGTAGGCGTCCTCCAACGGCGGGCTGAACGGAACCGGGGTGTCGAGGCCGCCCAGCCGGGCGACGGGGGCGTCCAGATACTCGAAGGCCTCTTCGGCCAGCAGGGCGGCGATCTCGGCCCCCACCCCCGCCAGCCGGTTGGCGGCGTGCACCGCCACCGCCCGCCCGGTCTTGCGCACCGAAGCCAGCACCGCCTCCTTGTCCAAGGGTTTGAGGGTGCGCAGGTCGACCACCTCCACCGAAACCTCGGCGGCCAGTTCTTCGGCGGCGGCCAGCGCCTGGTGGACGGCGGCGCCGTAGGTGACCACCGTCAGATCCGTTCCCTCCCGGGCGACCGCCGCCTCTCCGATCGGGGCGGTGTGTTCGCCCAGCGGCACCTCGCCCCGGATGCTCCGGTAGAGGGGTTTGGATTCGAAGTAGATCACCGGGTTGTCGTCGCGGACGGCCGAGGCCAGCAGGCCCTTGGCGTCGGCGGGGGTGGAGGGGGCCACCACCTTCAGGCCGGGGGTGTGGACGAACCAGGCCTCCGGGTTCTGGCTGTGGAAGGGGCCGGAACGGATGCCGCCGTCGCAGGGCGCCCGGATCACCCAGGGCACCGGCGCCCCCCAGCGGTAGTGGTTGGGGGCGGCGTACTGAACGATGGCGTCGAAGCCGGTGGAGATGAAATCGGCGAACTGCATCTCCACCACCGGGCGCAGGCCCATCAGGGCCATGCCGTTGGCGGCGCCCATGAACCCCAGCTCGCACATGGGGGTGCTGATCACCCGCCGGGAGCCGAACTCCTCCTCGAAGCCCTTGGTGATCTTGAAAGCGCCCCCGAAGCTCCCGCCGATGTCCTCGCCCATCACCAGCACGTCCGGGTCGCGGCGCATCTCGGTGCGGAGGCCGTCGCTGACGGCTTCCAGGTAGGTCATGACGGCGGTCTGCCCGTCCGGGGATGCGTCTCCGGATGCGGCGGCCGCTGCTGAGCCGGCGCCGGAGGCGGGGGAGTCGGAGAAGCCGAAGTTCTCGCCGGCGCTGGCCGTTCTCGCCGCCGTCACGGGGCGAACACCCCCTCCTCCACGGAGGCCGGATCCGGCCAAGGGCTCGCCTCGGCGAACGCCGCCGCGTCGTCGGCGGCCTCCCGGCAGCGGCGGGCGGTTTCATCGAGGAAGGCCCGGTCCACCGTTCCGTCCTCAAGCAGCTTCCGTTCGTACCGGTCGATCGGGTCCCGCTTCCTCCACTTCTCCAGCAGCTCCTCCGGCACGTATTCGGCGCCGTCGTGGATGGCGTGGCCCAGCATCCGCATCGTCCTGGCCTCGATCAGAGAGGGTCCGCCGCCCGGCCTGGCCCGTTCCAGCGCCGCCGACGCCGCCCGGTAGACGGCCTCCACGTCGTTGCCGTCCACCTCCTCGGCGGGAACACCGGCCGCCCGGCTGCGGCGGACGATGTTGCGTCCGGCCAGGTGCCGGTGGACGGGGGTGGAGTAGGCGTACTGGTTGTTCTCCACCACGATCACCAGGGGCGCCTGGTAGAGGGCCGCCATGTTCAGCACCTCGTGGAACAGCCCGGTGGCGGTCCCCCCGTCGCCCAGGTAGGCCATGGCGGCCCTCGGCCGGCCCCGGTAGGTGAAGGACATGGCCGCCCCCAGGGCGGTGGAGACCGACTGGGGGATGTGGCTGATGAACCCCACGATGCCGAGGGAGAGGTCGCCGCATCCGTGCAGGTTGGCGTCCCTCCCGCCGGTCACGCCCCCGGCCCGCCCCAGCTGGTTGGCAAAGATGCGGCGGGGGGTCATGCCCCGGATCAGGTAACAGCCGAGGTCGCGGTGGAGGGGGGCGGCCACGTCGTCGGGGGCGAGGGCGGCGCCGGTGCCCACACTGATCGCTTCGTGGCCCCGCTGGTTGAAGGTGCCGCCCACCCCCCGCCCCTGTTTCCAGAGGGCGGCCAGCCGGTCGTCCAAGGTGCGGGTGAGCCGCATCCAGTAATGAAGCTCGCGGCGCAGCTCGTCCGGCAGGGGTTCCATGCCCCGATTCTACGCGCCGCTCCGGCGCCCGCCGGGGGTCAGGGGCCGCAGGCGGGGGGAACAGGGTCGTCGGACAGGGCGTCGAGCAGGGAAAGCGCCCCGGCCGCCTCTTCGCCGAAGGGGCGTCGGCCCTCCGCTGCGCCTTGCCGGCTTCGGCGGCCGGCCTGCCGGAGCGCGTTGGCGAACAGGTGCCGGGAAACGGCTTCGGGGGCGGTGATCCGGCCTTCGGCCAAGAGGCGGGCGCCCCGCTCCAGGCAGGCCTCCAGGAATTCTCGCTCTTGCTCTTCTGCTGCTTGCCCCTGCCCGGTGCGGAGGGCGGGCCGGGCGGCCAGCTCCTCGGCGGCCACCAGGTAGGCCTCCAGGTAGGGCCGGAGCACCCAGGGGGCGCAGTGGGGGCGGAGCCGCTCCAGCAGCCGATCCGCCGCCCCCTGCGCCAGCAGGTCCTCCCAGACGGGTTCCCTCCGTTTCATCTCCTGGTGGATTTCGTCGAAGAAGGCGCGGCGGGCGGGGAAGAAGAACTCGGATCCCAGCAGGTTCCTCAAATCAGACACCTGATTCCAGAAGGCGAGCACGGGGCTGCGCGCCGGGGAGCCGTCCGCCGCTCCCGCCCCCGCGGCCGCGGCTAGCCCCGCCTCGGCGGCGGCGGGGGTTACGAAGAAGTGGATGATGGTGTTGCGGTAGTAGCCGGCGGCCAAGCGGCGGCCGGGCGGAATGCGGTAGGCCGGGGGCGCTCCTTCCTGCCCGGCGGCTTCGGGCGGGGCCTCGACCTCGACCACCCCGTGTTCCTCCAGTCCGCGCATGATCCGATCCAGGCCTTCGGGGTCTTCCAGGACGTCGAGCGGTTCGGTGGCGGGCAGGCCCCGCTCCTTGGCGCAGGCGGCCAGCCCGGACAAGGCGGCGGCCAGCTCGGGGCGGGTGAGCGGACGCCCGCCGGCCGCCAGCAGGGGCGCGGCGGCCAGGGCGGAGGGGGTCAGGGGGGTGATCCGGTTGATCCTGATGCACACCTCGGCGGCGGTCCGCTGGAGGGCGGTGCGCCTTTCTTCATCGGCGGGGCCGTCCGCCAGCGCCTCCCGGAGCGGCAGCGGCTCCCCGAAGCGGAGGTGGATGCTGCCGTTGGGCCTGCGGAGCGCCCGGATCGTTCCCACCAGCCAGGCGAAGGTCTCGGGTTGTTTGTCCAACCCCGCCTGCTCGGCGGTGTAGCAGTCCAGCTCGTGGACGTGGTCGTAGCTGATCGAGGTGGGGACCAGGCAGACGTCGGAGCGGCCGGAGGCTTCGAGGGCGTCGGCGGCGTAACCCAGCAGTCCGTAGCGGGGTGTGAGGAGCTTGCCGGTGCGGCTCCTGGTCCCTTCCATGTACCACTCCAGGGAGGCGCCCCGCTCGATCAGATATTCGAAGTAGGAGCGGAGGACGAACTTGTAGAGGGGGTCGTCGCCGAAGGTGCGCCGGATGAAGAACAGCCCCGACCGGCGGGCGAGGGGGCCGATCGGGAAGAAACTCATGTTGACCCCCCCGGCTGTCTGGTGGTTGCGGTGGCCGTTCTCCCAGAGCACCCGCCGCAGCACCAGATGATCGAGGTTGGACTTGTGGGAGGGCAGGAAGACGAGGGGGCGGCCGTCCGCCGTGCGCTTCAGTTCTTCCAGCCGGCCGGGGTCGTAGCGGATCTGGTCGAACCCCCGGCGGTAGAGGATGCGCGTCGCGCAGGCCACTGCGTTCACGACCATCGGGGAGTGGGCTGCGGCGATCTCCTTCAGATAGCGGTCGGCCCGCCGGTTCACCTCGGCGGCGCCGGGGCTCGGATCGAGTTCTTCGGCCAGCCGGGCCAGGCCTTCCTGGAAGCCGGGGCGGCGCCGGACGTCCTCCCTGACGGGCCGGGGCGTCCTCCGCAGGGGGCCGCCGGATTCCCGCCGCCGGGCGGCCTTCCGCGCAGCCGGGGGCGGCTTGGCGTCCATCGGCGTCAGCGGACGCCCGCCGGAGGGCCGGGGTTGGGCGCGGGGCGGGGGGCGGACGCTCCGCCCCTTCCGGCCTGCGGCCGAAGACGATCCGAACATGACCCTGTCACCGGGCCGCAATCCTAGATTGGCGGCTCCAAGGTTTACCCCCGACAAGAACCTCGTGCAATCATGATGGCTCGAAGTTCGATTCCAATTCCAACCCAAACGCCCCCAAGTCCGCGAAAATCGGCCCCTCCCCGCCGGCAAACCCGGGCCCATCCCCCGCCGCCGCCTCCTTGAACGAAAATCCGCCGGGCCGTACGAGGCCGCCTCCGGCCCGACGGGGCCGGAACGAACGGAATGCCGTTTCTGACCGCCGCCCTCTCCAGAACTCGCGGCGGTGTTTGTGCTTCAGCCCAATAGGTATACCAAAATTCGGGGCTTCCGTATAGAGGTATGTTCGGAGAAGATTTCGCGGACTCGACCGCTTCGATCCTCCGGCCTCGCTCGGAGGTGCCCCAAATCCAGGGAGGGCAGGCTCGGAAGCGGCGTTCATGACGGCCTCTGCCGCACGCCTCGCCCCAACCGCTCATCTCGGCAGCGAGCGGCAATGCCTTGCCTTACGGGCGGGCGAGGGTAGGTTTGACCTCATGCGGGCGCTCATCCAGCGGGTAGATCATGCTTCGGTGTCGGTGGACGGCGAGGTGACGGGCCGGGTGGGGAACGGTCTGCTGGTTCTGGTGGGGGCGGGCCGGGCGGATACCGAAACCGACGCCCGCGCTCTGGCCGCCAAGGTGGCGGGGCTGCGCATCTTCCCCGACGACGGCGGAAGGTTCAACCTGTCCCTGCGGGACGTTGGGGGCGCAGTGCTGGTGGTCAGCCAGTTCACCCTGTACGCCGACGTGCGCCGGGGCCGCCGCCCCAGCTTCACCGGGGCGGCCCGCCCGGAGCAGGCCGAACGCCTGGTGGACGAGTTCGCCCGGGCGGTCGAGGCGGAAGGCGTCGAGGTGGCCGAGGGCCGGTTCGGCGCCATGATGCAGGTAGACCTCCGCAACAACGGCCCCTTCACCCTCATGGTCGAGACCGTGGACGGCCGGGTTGTATGAACCTGCCGCAGCCTGGGCTTTCACATCCGATTTGCCCGCCTTCCCCGTTCTGATATGTGCAACCTGTCGAATCTGTCATACCCCCCTCGTACCTTGAACATGGTGAAACTACGACCCCGCCCTCCAAGTCTGGGGCGGCTTCCAGGCTGGGGCCGAAGTCGGTGATGTGTCCGCCGCGGGTGATATCGTCCCTGCCGGGCGCCGCAGGAAAGGAGAGGCCGTGAAAGAAGTGTCCTTCAACGAGAGGTTCGCGGACGCCCTGCGGATCGCGTCCGGTTGGGATGACAGCTGGATCGTGAAGGACAGCGCCGATGTGGGGCTGTTCGTCGAGGAACGCAGATCTCCTGACGTGTTGCTGATCTTGCCCAACTCACCTCCGATAGTGGTCGAATGCAAGTTCGATGACGGGTCGGGCGACCCGGTGGAAGACGCCAAGAAAGAATTGGGGCTCACCATTTCCCAGGCGGGGGCGGGCGCATCCGGACGGAATATCCACGCCGCGGCGGCGGTGTATTACCCGCCGGGAGCCCGACAATGGGGAGATCAGGAAGTCGTAGCCAGGTTCGTTGACAGCGGCGAGCAAGTGCGGTGGAAGTTCATCTCGGGAAGAGGCGCCGACTACTGCGCTCTCTGGCCCGAGCGGGGCTGGTTGACCGGTTCTGTATTCGACTTTGCTGACAGTATCGCTAAAACGGCGACAGACGCCGAGATAATTGATTTGGCCGCCGGGGGCGCCGCGAGCTGCATCTTGGCGGCGGCGGCTTCGCTCGATGCGGTGCTGGGCAACCACCCCGCCGAGAAGGAACGGATCAGCGCTCTGATGGGTTCACCGGACGATATCAGAATCGGATTGCAGGTGGCGTGTCTGGTGTGGTTCGATTCGATGCTCATCTTGAACGAACTGGGGAGAAGAAACCCGCGATTCGGCAGCACCGCATCCTGCCGGGATGAGGTCGGCAAAATCTTCGCTCAGAAGATAAAGGAAGAGTGGGGAAAGGTGCTCGCGGTCAACTATGACTCGGTGTTCCGCCCTGCCTTCGATGCGTTTCCTCAGGTTTTGCCGCCGGCCTCCTTCTGTGACACCTTTACAACCCTCGCGAACGCGGTCGACGAGGCAGAACAATACTTGCTGGGAGAAACTGCGGACTTGGCGGGGGGAATCTTCGCCCGAGTCATGGACGACGGGCAGCGGAAGAACTCGGCTGCTTTCTACACCCGCCCCGAAGCGGCTGAATATCTGACCTATCTTACCCTTCCTGATGTTGCGGAACTTTCCGATGATTGGCGGAGTTGGAGGATCGCCGACTTCGCCTGCGGGACAGGCACCCTCCTGCGGGCGGGGTACCGGCGGCTGCAACAGTTCGCATCCGGCCGCGGGGCGCCGCTCGACGCCTACCACCGAGCGATGATAGAGGAGGGGTTGTGCGGGGTGGATGTTGCCCCTATCGCTGTCCACCTCACCGCCGCCGGGATCGTGGGCCTGCGGCCGGAAGTCGATTACAACCCGACCAACATCGGGCTGGCGAGGATCGGAGCAACAGACGGAGGGAACGGTGGGGTCTTTACCGGGTCGGTCGAGCTGTTGGGGGAGCATGAAACTCGGCTGTTCACCGACAACTACGACACCCAGAAGGGGACGGAGATTGAGAACGGCCAGGGCGTTTCCGTCTTGGCAGCCGAAGACGGCTCCTTCGACGCGGTGTTGATGAACCCCCCTTACTCCCGGACCGGCGGGGGGCAGAAGCTGTTCGACCTGTCGGGCATTTCCCCCTCGGACCGGCGGGCGGCGCAGAAGCGGGTCTGGAAGCTGGCCCAAGGCACCTGCGGTGACGGCAATGCCGGTTTGGCTTCGGTGTTCGCGGCGATAGGCGACCGCAAGCTCAAAGACGAGATGCGCATGGGTCTGGTGCTCCCGTTGACGTGCGCGGCGGCGGGAAGCTGGGGGAAGTTCCGAAGCATGATGGCGGAGGGGTATTCCGATCTGACGGTTACTTCTTTCGCCAGGGGAGTGGAGGGCGGACGGCATTCCCTGTCCGAGGACACTTCGATGGGAGAGGTGCTGGTTACCGCCCGCAAGTCGAAATCCGGGCGGGAAGGGATAGCCTATGTCAGCTTGGACGGCCTTTTCGGTTCCGCCGTGGAGGCGTCGGAGGCAGCCCGCAGCGTACATCGGGCGCTGTCCGGGGCGAAGCCGGGCGATACGGGGGTGCTGAAGGTCGGGGGCGACCGGGCGGGCAGCTGGTACGTTGGGCCGCCCTCCCGCGTCTGGGGAGGGGCGGGGGCGGCGGGGCTGCTGGGCCTGGTCCCGAGGGCGGAACTGCTGGTCGAGGGGACGGTCATGTCAGTCGACGACCGGGTGACCGTCCGGTTTCCGGTAGCGAGGCTCTCCGATCTGTTCGACGCCGGACCCACCCACCATTCCATCGGTCACAACGCGGGAAACCAGCCGATAGGGGCCTTCACCTTCCACCCGATTGACCCCGAGAAACCCTACCGACACTCCCCGTACACCGCCCTCTGGGCCACCGAGGCAGAGTCGCAGACCGCAGTGCTGGCGGTGCCCACCCACTACGGCGTCAAATACGCCGATGATGCGAAGGTCAGGAAGCAGCTGGACCGCAAGACCGACCTGTTCCACAAGAAGAACATGCGCTGGACGAGCAACACCGCCCTGGCGGTCGTCTCGCAGAACAAGATGCTGGGAGGGGCGGCCTGGGCGGGCATCCGCCCCCGCCCGGATGATGACCGCATCCGGTCCAACTGGGGCTTGGTCAGGTACGCGGCGGCCGTGTGGGCCAACTCCATCTTCGGCTTCGTGTCGTTCTGGATGCAGGGTCAGCGGCAGAAGAGCGGCCGCTCCGAAGCCCAGATACACGACATCTGCCGGTTGACCATCCCCGACTTCCGCGACCAGGCCCTCTTGGAAAGAGCCCGCCTGGTCCAAGCAGAACACGGAAACGCCCTGTTCGAGTTGGAATTGAAGCCCGCCAACCAAGCCCATGCCGACCCCAACCGCCGCAAGCTGGACCTCGCCGCCGCGGCTCTTCTGGGTATAGACGCCCGCAACGCTGAACAGACCGCCCGATACCTGGCCGGCCAGTGGGCGGCGGAACCGTCGGTGGCCTCCCCCAGAAGCCGATAGGTTCTCGTTCCTTCCGACGCGGCGCGCCCGGAGGGGCGGCTGCGGCCATAGGGCCGCCGTCGGGGTAGGATCGAACCCATGGTACTGAAGGGGGCGGCAGTGGTCCGGATGCCGTTGTTGGCGGCGGCGGTGTTGGTTGCGTCGGCCTGCGGCGGCGGAGGCGCGGCCGATGCCCCCGCCGAAGACACCGCCGGCGGAGGGGGCGCCCAGACCGCTGGCGAAGCGGGCGGCGCTCTTGGGGAGACGACCGCCGCCGCCTCTGAGGACCAACCGGAGACGCTGGACGAATATCTCGGTTATGACTTCGACGATCCCGGCGCCGCGGCCGCCCGGGATGCGGAATACCGCCGCCGGGCCGAAGAGATGGTCGCCCGGTGCATGGCGGCGGAGGGGTTCGAATACGTTCCGGCGATCCGCCCGGTGTCATCGTCCAACTATGAGGCATACGACGTGGAGGAGTACGTCAGGGAGGAAGGGTTCGGGATCACCACCTGGTACGGCCGGGAGTCCGTTTTCGCCGCCGAATCCGACAGCTGGGTGAATCCCAACACGGCCATCGTCGACTCCTTGTCTGATTCGGAAAAGGCCGTCTACTACACGGTTCTCAACGGCGCGCCTACGGAAAGGAGCGATGCCGGCGGCCTGGGCACGGCGGTGGGCGTCGCAGTCGAGGTCGAAGCCGGGTCCGAAGGAGAGCCGGTGGTCAACGATGCTTACGGCGGCGGGTGCACCGGGGCGGCCTACCGGGAGATCTACGGCAAACAGAACCAAGCCTTGGAACAGATCTTACCCGACTTGGAGGAGATGTGGCAGGGATTCGAGGCTGATCCGCGTTATTTGCAGGCCGAAGAGGATTGGAGGGCCTGCATGGCAGACCGCGGCCACCGGTATGACAACATAGATCAGATGTACGAAGAGATATACGACGACTTCGATGCCCGCCTCGACGCGATAGTAGGCGCAGATGGAGGATGGGTAGATCCGTTCGAGGGCTGGACTGAAGAGGAGATAGAAACCTTCTACATCAAGAAAACAGATGAAGAGATTGAGGACATATTCGAGCAGGCTCAAAGCGAGGCCCGTGCCAACGTAGATCAGGAGGCGCTGGCCGCCCTCCAGCAGGAGGAGCGGGACCTGGCTGTGCTCAACCACCAATGCTCCCAGAGCATAAGAGACACCATCGAAGAGCTCCGGCAGGAATACGAAGGCCGGTTCGTCCGCGAAAACCGCGAATTACTCGAGCAAATAAGGGAGTGATCTTCCTGGCCAACCAGATGGAGGCAGAACCGTCAGCCTCCTCGTTGAGAAGCTGGTGATATAAACGGTGAATATCCGGTGGATGAGGCTGGAATATATTATGCCCGGCCTGTGAGATGGGGTTCACGGCACCACTGGTCGCGGATGATTCCCACCCGGTTCAGTACCTCCAGATCAAGTTCTAACAGATCAATGAGAACAGCCTGGTCAAGAGCATGTCGGGCTGTATCCTGGTAAGCCATGTAGGCTGGCATGAATTCCCTGCCTTGGAAGCGATGAAAGATGGTTTCAGCCAGACTTAATTGCTCTGGGCTCAGTTGTCTGACATCAAGTACCGGCAATTCGGGCAAACGAGAGATTGTGAGACGTGATCGGCCCTGTTGGTTGCGGGTTCCTATGATGTAGAAGCCCATCAGTCCTAGGGTGGAATTAGCCCACAGCACTACAGGATACAACCATTCTGCTCGTTCTCGGGGGGGGGGGGTTAGAGTGAAGGATAAAGGAAGGCCAGGCAGTACCGCCGAGGGCGGGTTCCGGAGTGAGGCAGGCTGCCAATGGTTGAGATGTGAAGCGGAAGTCTCGGTTGAAATGGAGACGGGTAGCTGTTTTCCACAGCTCGGCGGCGCGTGATTCCCTGCCCTTGACAGGATGTCCCTGTTGATCAGGGTAAACAGTCAAGCGGGTTTCTCTGAGGTGGTTGTGATTCCACAACGCAGGGAAGTTAGTCTTACCTTCTGGGTGAGGAAAGAAATCGAATGGACCGCCTAATTCGGTAATGGTATTTCTCACCAATAACCTGTCCACAGGACCCTTTGTTCCCAGGTTGTTTAAAGGAGTGAGGGGTAGCGTAATAAACCGCTTAGAACGAGGCAAGATAATGCCTGGTAGCTCGGGGTTAGTCAAGGACAGCAGTGCTTCTGCAACTTCAGGGCTACGAATCATCGCCGGGGCTTTTGATCGTCTGCAACGAACGGAAAACCCGTATGAGGTGTTTCCAATGATTCCACCCTGGATATCGTTCGCGCCCTTCTGTGTGAGGTCGGCGGCGATGGCCAGAGCCTCGGCTACGGTTTTAGGGCTCTGATCAAGGTTCACCCATTGCCAATTTTCCTCCGATCTTGTAGCATTAGCCGGGCCAGTGCGGCGGGTGGCTACCAACAAAGCTTCTGCCATTTTCGTGTCGGAGGAGAAGCAGCGGTGTTCGTCTTTACCCGATGAGCAGGTTATCACCATCACTTTCTCGTATTCGGATGCAAGCATATCTCTCAGCTTCTTCCATCCAGCGCCGGTGGCCAAGGACGCCGGAAGGACGAAGGCAATCACCCCGCCTGGCTTCACCTTGAGGTGCGCCAGATCGAAGAAGTCGGTTCCTAAACCCGCATTGCCGTTGCGTACAGAACCTTCTAGGTCGGAGGCCATTTTTTTGACCTTGTTTCCTATAGACCTCTGGGCTTCTTTGTCCATTCCGAACTGGGCGAACTGCGGCAGGGCAGTAGCTTGCCGCTTCTCCAAGGTGTGGTTGGTGGGGGAAGTGTAGGGCGGGTTCATGATCACCAGGTCGCAAGATTGGTGCGGGACGAAGAGTTGACCGCCGTTCTCGCCGCGGGCTGTTATGGCCTCGGTTCCGTCGCCGAACAAGGTAGGGGCCGTATCGAGGGCCAGCAGGTCCAGCGATCCGGCCTTCACGTCGGTCGGGTCGTTCTCATCGGGGCCGAACGGCATCACATGCGTTTCCGTCTTTGTGTAGTCAACAGACGGGTGGGCGGAGGAAAGGGTGGCGGCGGTGATGTGCACGGCGGCGGGCATGATGTCGCACCCCACGAACACGTCCTCCAGCATCCGCCGGTGAAGGGAAGCGTCGTCGATTCCCCGGCGGCGGACGCGGGACTGTATCCGCCGGTAGGAGGCGGACAAGAGCGCCCCGGTTCCGCATGCGAAGTCCGCTATCCGCAGCCCGGTGACCGCCTCCTCGTCGCCCCAGTCCACGTCCAGCCGGGACACCGCCAGCTCGGCCAGCAGGGCGGCCGGGGCGGGCAGCGTGTAGAAGCTGGCCAGGAACTTGCGGTCGGCCAGGAGGGTGCCGAAAAATTGTCCGGCCAGGTTCTGGATGGTGTGGGCGTTCGCCGAAGCCATCTGGGAGGCCGTCTCTATCAGCCGCCAAAGAAGCTGGTTGGCCGTTTTCTCGCTGTCGACGGCTTCGAGCAGCTTGGAGGCGATGGCGAAGATCGGCCAGTAGTTGATGTCCAGGATCGCTTTCCACTCCTCGAGTACGCCCAGACGGCCCGCCCCGCCTTGCGGCCGGAGAAGGGTGGGGTCGCGGATCTCGGGGTGGTGTTCGGATACTTGATAGTGGAAGATGAGCGCGTTCAGCATCAGAGCCGACACCATCTGGTCGGTTTGCTCGCAGGACTCCTGCTTCACGACCTCCGCCATCTTCGGGAACCGCTCTCCCAAGATCCCGGCGGCATCGGTCACTGCCCGGGAGAACAGATCCACCAAGAGGTCGGCGCGGTGTTCGGAGTCGGCGGCGGTCTCGATGAAATCGGCCAGCGCGTCCACCCCGCCCGACAGCCACCCTTCGGCGGGGAAGCGCACCTTGCCGTCCGGGCCGGTGCGCCAAGAGGCGAACCTCAGGTCCCGGCGCGACTCCAACGCCGAGGTGTAATCCCCTGTCACCCTCGCCAACCGGTCGGGGTACAACACCGCCGCCGCCGAGTCGATGGTTGTTCCTGACCAGCTTCGGCCCACCTGCTCCCTGGTCTGTGCGTCCAGCAGCTGGAGGTTGCCTTTCTGGTATTTGGCTTCCACCGCCACCGGCGTTCGGTCGGGGGCGACCGCCAGCACGTCGGGTTCTCTGACTCCCTCTCCGCCTGCGGTGGCGACGGTTGCCACTGCCTGCGCCTTCACATCCCAGCCCGGCATCCGGGCAGACAACAACCCGCCGAGAACGGTGTTGTAGTTGGTCTCGTTGATGTGGTCGGGCAGTTGCGCCGGCATGCGGCTCTCTTTTTCTACTTCCAAGGGTCGGTGCTGGTGTGTCGACCCTCAATCTACAGACAGGCCACCCGGCCGAACCGTCAATAGGCGGGAAGCAGTCAGGCGGCTCCGGGGTGATCTTCCTCTTGGGAGGCGAGGAACCGCCGGCCCTCTTCGCAGAAATGCTGGAAGTCGCAGCTGCGGCAGGAGGGGGAGGGGGAGGGGTCGAACTGCTCGGAGCGGATGCCGTCCAGCAGGTCTTCGATGCGGCGCCGGGCCTGTTCCAGCCACGCTTCGTCTACCTCCTGGGCCGCCACCTCCAAGCCGCCGCCCAGGTACACGAAGGACACTGCCAGGGGCTCGGGGGCGGGGGCGCCCAGCCCGGCTTCGCAGGCAGCCACCGCATAGGCCTGCAGCTGGACTTCGGTCGACGGGCGGCGGGATCGGCGTCCGGACTTGAAGTCGACGATCTCCCATCCGCCGTCCCGGTAGGGGTACACCGCGTCCACCCGGCCTCTGATCGAGGCGTCGGGGGAGAGGCGCACCTTGAACGGCGCCTCGACGTAGACCGGGGTTCGGTCGGCATAGGGCGACTCGGCGAAGGCCCGCCAGCCCCCGCCCGCCCCTTCGGACGGGGCGTCTGCGCCTTCGCCGGGGGAGAGGTCGTAGAGGTCGCCCGCGAGCTCCTCGAAGGGGACCGCGCCCCGGTTGTGCAGCTCGATCCGGCGGTGGAGCTCCACCCCCCGGCGGGCGGCGGCGCTGGGCCGGCGGGGAAGCCGGTCTACCTCCGACCAGAAATACCGTTTGGGGCAGTCGGCGTAGGTGACCAGCCCGGTGACGCTCACCGCGGCGGCCCGGGGTTCAGGTTCGGTCGGCGCCGCCGGGTCGGGGAGGGCCAGCAGGGCTTGTTCGAACTCCTCCACGGCCTCATCGTAGATGTCTCGGACGCCCAGATCGGCGGCCCGGTCCTCCGTCCAGCGGGGGTCGGCCTCGGCCAGATGGAGGGCTTCCTCCCAGGCCGCCCCCAAGACATGGTCGGGCCCCGGCCGGGGCGGAGGGAACAGGAGCGTCTCGGGGCGGGGGGGCGGCGCCTCCACCCACTCGTCGACCGCCGCCCCCTCCAAGCCTCTGGCCAGCTCCAGCAGTTCGCTCGGTTTGGAGGGCCTCTGGAGGGGGCGGGGCGCCCCGTACCAGTGCGCTCCGCTCAGATACAGATATTCCCGGGCGCGGGTGGCCGCCACGTAGGCGAGCCGCCATTCCTGGTCGTAGTGCCGGGCGCGCAGCCAGTCCTTCCGCTCCTTCTCCTCCCGCGAGGGGTCGAGGCGCGCCCGGAACTCCGGGTCGATCCGCAGCCGGGCGGGGAGGGTGTACTCGCAGCTGGAAGGGTCGAGCAGCCGGCGGGGCGAAGCCGGGAAGCTGCCCCGGCGGAGGGCCGGCAGGAACACCGCCCGCCACTCCAGGCCTTTGGCCCGATGGACGGTGATGAGGGTCACCGCGTCCCCGCCTCCGATCCGGGCGGCGTCGAGGTCGTCGACCGGATCGTGCCGCATCTCTTCCAGCTGGGCCAGGAAGGAGGACAGCGACGACCGCCCCTCGAGCGGCCGCCAGTGCTCGGTGTAGTCCAAGAAGCGGTGGACGTTGAGCCGGGCCGAGAGGCCGAAGGGGGCGGGCATGGCGTCGATCTCCTGCCAGGCGCCGGTCCTGGACAGGACCATCCGCACCAGCTCCGACAGGGAGGCGCCCTGGGTTTCGGCCAGCAGGGTGCGGTGAAGGCGGCGGAACTCCTCCAAGGCCCGGCGGGCGCTCCCCGAAGCATCGGCCTCGTCCAGATGTTCTATCGCCTCCAGCAGGGTGTGGTCGAGCACCCGCTCCTCGGGGTGGGGGCTGCGCGACCGCCGGGACGCCCAGCGGGACAGGGGCGCCAGGTCGCCCAGCCCCAGCCGGAAACGGGAACCCGCCAGGATGCGGACCAGGGCCGGGCCGTCCTCCGGGTCGTCCAGCAGCCGCATCCAGGCCGTCAGCTCCACGATCTCCGGCACCTGCAGCAGCCCGCCGAGGTCGGCCACCTGCAGCGGCACGTCGTGTTCCTCCAGCGCCTGGCGCACCAGCTCGATGTCCTGGTTGCGGCGGAACAGCACCGCCATCTCCGACCATTCCACCCCGGCGCCGCGCAGCCGGCGGGCCTCGCGGGCGATCTCCTCGGCTTCTTGGCGGGCGTCGGCGCGCCAGGCGGCGTGCACCTCCCCGGGCGGGGCGCCGCCGAGGGCCGTCAGGCCGCCGCCCGGGCCGCCGGCCGAGATGCGGGCGCGGATCAGGTTGGCCAGGTCGAGGATGCGCCGCCCCGACCGGCGGTTGACCGTCAGCCGCAGGGTCTCGGCCGCCGAGCCGTCCGCCCGCCGGAACTGGGCGGGAAAACTGTCGAAGTTGGCCGGGCTGGCGCCCCTCCATTCGTAGATGGTCTGGTCGAGGTCGCCCACCGCCGTTACCGCCCACCCCCGGCCGAACAGGGCGGCGAACAGCTCCCGCTGGGCCGGGTTGGTGTCCTGGTACTCGTCCAGCATCACGCACCGGTAGCGGGCGCGGATCCGGTCGGCGATGATCGGATGCCCCTTCACCAGCTCCACCGCCAGCCTGATCAGGTCTCCGTAGTCGCGGACTCCGAGCCGCCGTTTTTCCTGCTCGACCGCGGCCAGCGCCGCCGCCAGCTCGGCCCGCTTGGCGGCGGTCTCGTCCGCCTCCGCCGGCGCCGGCCCCCCGGGGCGGCCCTCCGCCTCCGCTTCCGCCAGCATCTCCGGGCGGATCAGGTTGTCGGACAGCTCCCCCGAGAGCCGCATCAGACTGTCGACCGCGGCGTTGGTGTTGGAGGCGTCCACCTTTTCCAGAGGAACTGCGTCCAGACTCTCTCGGAGGAGCTGGCGGGTCTGGGAGGGGGTGATCAGCCGGGTGTCGTGCTCCATCCCCACCAGCGCCCCGTAGGCGCCGAGGAGGTAGGCGGCGAACCCGTGGTAGGTGAAGACGTCGATCTCCCGCATCCCCCCGCCCGCCGCCCCCGGGCGGGCGGCCTGCCTGGTGCGGCGCGCCAGCTCGTCGGCGGCCTTGTTGGTGAAGGTAACCCCCAGCACCTGTTCGGGGAGGACGCCATGTCGGTTCATGAGCCCCGCCGTCCGGTATGCCAAGGCGGAGGTCTTGCCGGTGCCGGCCCCGGCCGCCACCCGCAGGGGCGCCAGGCCGTATTCGATGACCGCCTGCTGCTCGGGGGAGGGGCGGAAGGTCACCGCCGGTAGGCCTCCTGCCCTTCGGGCCAGGCCGGGCACACCAGCCTGACCCCGCACCGGCCGCAGGCCTTGCCGGGCTTGGGGGTCCAGTCCTCGGCGGCGATGCCCCCGGCGATCTCCTCCAGCCGGGCGCGGGTCTCCTCCAGCCGGGATGGATCGTACGGGGTGACCCGCCGGGCGGGGGCGGCGGCCAGCGGGTGCCAGAACTCGGCCTCCCTCACCTGCCCGAACGCCCCCACCGATTCGTCTTCGGCGGCGGCCAGCGCATAGAAACCGAGCTGCAGCGACCCGGCCCCTTCTTTCTTGGGCGGCGGCGTCCGGCCGGTCTTGTAGTCGACGATGCGCAGCCCCCCGCCGGGGTCCTGCTCGATGCGGTCGATCCGCCCCCGCCAGACCGCTCCGCCCAGCTCCATCTCCACGTCGTGCTCCAGCAGCACGGGGGCGGCGCCGGGGCGGGGCCGGCCCTCGTAGAGCCGGGTCAGCAGCTCCGCCCCCTTCCGGCCCCAAGCCTCGCCCACGGTTCCCCCGCCCAGATCGCGGCCGGGGAGTTCTTCTTCGAGGACGGCCAGGGCTTCTTCGAGGGTCGAGGGGCGGTCTTCCTCCATCGCCCGCCGCTCGGCCCGCTCCAGCACGTGGTGGACGAGGCTGCCGAAGGCCAGGTGCGGGCCGTCTGCCCGGCTCACCCGCAGCACCCGCTGCAGGACGAACTCCCGGGGGCAGCGGTCGTAGCCCGCGGCGTCGGTGGGGGAGAGGCGCCGCCCCTCCGCCAGCAGGCCGGCGTCGGCGCCGGGGCGGCGCACCGCGGCGTATGCACCCGGGGGGCGCAGGCCCATACGCCCGCCGGAGGACAGCACCCGCGCCGCCGCCAACCGCCTCCCCCCCGGCTGGGCCGGATCGGCCAGGATGGTGCGCAGCCAGGCCTCGGCTTCCCGGACGGTGATGGGCGGCCTCTTCCTGGAATCGGCGGGGGAGGGGGCCGGGGCGCCGCCTGAGATCACGTTGATGAAGCGGCTGGGCCTCCGGTGCTCTCCGCCGAATCCGGCGCTGGTGGCGGTGATCGAAACCCGCAGGCGGGCGCGGGTCATCGCCGTGTACATGAGCCGGGTTTCTTCCTGGAGGCGGCGTTGGACGCCCGGTCCGGCGCCCGGGCCGGCGGGTCCGGGGGCGCCCGCCTCTTCGGTCTGGAGCAGGGTCTGGCGCCGGCGCAGGTCGGGCAGCACCCCCTCCACGGCGTCGGCGATGAACACCGCGTCGAAATCGAGGCCCTTCGCCTGATGCAGGGTGGTCAGCACCATGCGGTCCTCGGCCGGGTTCCGGTAGCTGAGCAGGGGGCTGGCCTCGAAGTCCTCCGACTCGGCCAGCCGCATGTAGTCGATCAGGGCGGCGGACGGGTCGCGCTCTCCCAGTCTGGCCAGAGTCTGAGCCAGGCTGGTCCAGGCGGCCCTGAACTCCCTCCGGCCGGGGTCCAACGCCAGCTTTCGGAACTGGGGCAGCCCCGTCCAGGCGCGCCAGAAGGCCTCGACCGCGGGCAGCTCCGTCCAGGAGGGGTCTTCCAACAGGCCGGCCAGCCCTCCGCCGCCCTCGACCTCCCGCCGGACGACCCCGCTCCAAGGCGCCTCGGACGACAGCGAGATGCGCTCGAGCCGGCGGAGGCGGGCGACGCCGAGGTCGAAGAGCGGTCCTAGCAGCAGCCGGCGGAGGGGGGCGGCGGCCGCCGCGCGGTCGGGGGCGGCGGCGGCCCCCGCCAGGTCGAAGATCATCCGGGCGGCCTGATGGTCGGCCAGGCGCATGTCCGGGCGGTCGTGGGGGATGGAGCGGCGTTCGAGGGCGCGGGACAGCTCCCGCAGCAGGCGGCGCTTGGTGCGGACCAGCACGCCCATCCGGTGATAGGGCACCCCCTGCTCCAGATGGAGGCGGGCCGCTTCGGAGGCGATCCACTCGGACTCCTCCGATTCCTGGTCGAACACATGGAGGTCCACCCGGCCGGGGTGGGGGGCGGGCTGAACCGGACCGGCGGCCCCGGGCAGGGAGGCGCCGGCCGTGAGCCGCTCGGCCGCCCGGAGGATTTCGGCCGGAACCCGGAAGGAGGCGCCGAGCACCCAGCGCCGCACCGGGGGCCCGCCCGGGCGGCGGAAATCGGCGGCGAACCCGGCCACGTTGGAGATGTCCGCCCCCCGGAACGCATAGATCGACTGGTAGGGGTCGGCGGCGGCGGTGAGGTTGCCGCGCCGGCGCGTCAGGCCCCGCAGGAGGGCGGCCTGCGCCAGGGTGGTGTCCTGGTATTCGTCCACCAGCAGATATCGGTGCTCGCGGGCGGCTTCCTCGGCAACGCGCCGGTTTTCGAGAACCTCCACCGCCTTGCCCAACAGGGTGCCGTAGTCGATCCGGCCCAGCCGGGCCAGTTCCCGGTCGTAGCGGGCCGCGAACCCCGGCAGGGCCCTCCACTCTTCCCGCTCGGCGCCCAGGGCCGCCAGCCGGCGTGGCCCAAGCAGCCGCTCCCGGGAGCGCAGGATGAACTCGGTGGCCTCGGCGGCCAGGGTGCGGGTGTCCAGCAGCCGGTCGAAGGGGGGCGGCCAGCGGTCCGGCGGGTCGGAGGCCAGCAGCCGGGAGACCAGCTCCACCTGTTCGGGGCCGGTGAGGATGGAGGGCATGGCCTTCCAGCCGAGGGCGCCGGGGGCGTACTGTTCCAGCAACCGGTAGGCGAAGGAGTGGAAGGTGGAGACGTTCAACCCTCCGGCGGGGTTGGACACCGCCCGCCCTATCCGGTTGCGGAGGTCGGCGGCGGCCCGCCTCGAGAAGGTGAGGACGAGTATCTCCGGGCCGGGCACTCCGGCCTCGTCGATCAGATGGGCGGCGCGGCGCACCAAGAACTCGGTCTTGCCTGCGCCCGGGCCGGCCACCGCCAGCTGCGGCCCCTCGGTTGCGGCGACCGCATCCGCCCAGTCCTCGGGCGCGAGCCGCCGCTCGCCGGCCTCCGCCCCGCCCGGCGGAGATTTCGCCTCCGGCCGAAGCGGGCCGGGCCGGGGGGTGCCCGTCCCGCCCTGTTCAGGCGGCAAGGGGGGTCTCGGCGGGGAGGAACCAGTACTGTTCCTCCTCCACCTCGAACTCGATCCCGGCCTCCCGGAGGACCCGCTCGGCGGCCGCCAGAGCGTCCTCTTCGACGGTTGGTTCGTAGATGCTGAGATTATCCATACCGGCAACGTATCATGGGGGTGTGACAAGTTCGGGTCGAGGCCTCTCTGATGTGCTCCGGCGCCCCGCCTGACCCTACTCTCACCCCGTCCGCCGCCGCGGGCGGAGCGTCTTCCCTATGACCGCCGTTGTCCCGCTGGAGGCGCTGGTGGCGCGGGCCGACCGGGTTTCCGGCATGACAGCGCCCCAATACGATTCCATCCCCGGCGGCGACCGGTACGCCTATGCGGCCGAGCGGCCCGACAACTTCGTGAACATCACCCTGTCCGCCTCTGATTTCCCCGCCCCGCCGCCCGACCGCCTAGAGGTCGTGCGGCGGGCCGTCCGCTGCTTCGAAGGCATGATGGAGCGGGGGCTCTACGAAGCTTTCCCCGGTGAGGCTTTCTTCCTCTACGAGCTGGACACCGGCCGCCACCGCCAGGCGGGGATCGTGGCGGGTGTTCCGCTCTCCGCCGTCGAGGAAGGCCGGGTCCTCGGCCACGAAGGCGTCCTCGAGGAACGGGTAGACGACCTGGCGCTGTTCTTCCGGGCGGCCCGGCTGGCTTCCAGCCCCGTCGCTCTGGGGTTCCGGGCCGACCGCGGCCACCTCGACCTCATCGAACGCCTGGCCGCCCGGCCTCCGCTGCGGGACTTCACCGGCCCCGACGGGGTGCGCCAGCGCCTCTGGGCGGTGGCCGACCCTGGCGGCGTTGCCGAGGTGCAGGCCGCCGCAGCCCGGATCGGCTCTATGTACATCACCGACGGCCATCACCGGGTGGCCGCTTCCCGCCGGGCGGGGGCGTCGCCCGGATGGTTCTTGGCCATCCTCTACCCGGCAAGCTGCCTCAGAGCGCTCGAATACAACCGCTCCATCCGCTTGGAGCGGCCCCCGCCGCCCGCCGAGGCCGCCCGGTCGCTGGGGGGGGATTGGGAGATGACCGTGATAGGGCCGTCGGGCGGGGTGGACGCCCGGCCCCGGGCGGTGGGTGAGATCTCGATGTTGTCGGAAGGCGTCTGGCGCCGCCTGAGGTTCCGCGGCGTGCCTTCCCCCGATCCGGTCGAACGGCTCGACGTGAGCCTCTTGCATGACCGGATATTGGGCCCGGTGTTCGGGGTCTCCTCATACGAGGATCCCCGTCTGTCGTTCGTAGCAGGAGAGGAGGCCGTTATGCGCCTTGAAACAAGAGAAAGAACCTGTCCCGGCGAGGTGGGCTTCGCCCTGCACCCCACGCCGGTGGAGCAGATGATGGCGGTGGCCGACCAAGGCCGGATCATGCCGCCCAAGTCCACCTGGTTCACCCCCAAACCCCGGTCGGGTCTGCTGGTGGCGCCCTGGGGCGCGGCGGCCGGCGCCGCCGGAGGAGGGGTGAGATGAGCGCCGAAACCCGTTTGGGCGAGGTGGAGACGGCTTCCTCGGAGTGGGATTCGTCCATGTACCGGGACGCGGTGGGGCAGTTCCAGAAGGTGGCCGAGTTCATGAACGTGGACGACAACGTCCGCGAGCGGCTCTCCATGCCCCAGCGTTCGCTGATGGTGACCTTTCCGTACCGCATGGACGACTATTCGGAGGTGCGGAACGCGGTGGGTTACCGGGTGCAGCATGTGCTCACCATGGGCCCCACCAAGGGCGGGGTGCGGTTCGCCATGGACGTCAACATGGGGGAGGTGGCGGCGCTGGCCATGCTGATGACCTGGAAGTGCGCCATCGTGGGCCTGCCGTTCGGCGGCGCTAAGGGCGGGGTGCGGATCGACCCCCGCGGTCTGTCCCGGCCCGAACTGCAGCGGGTCACCCGGCGTTACACCGCCGAGATCATCAACATGATCGGCCCGCAGAAGGACATCCCCGCCCCCGACATGGGCACCGACGAGCAGGTGATGGCCTGGATGATGGACACCTACAGCCAGAACCAGGGATATGCGGTCCCGGCGGTGGTTACCGGCAAGCCGCCCGAGCTGGGCGGTTCGGTGGCGCGCCGCGAGTCGCCCGGGCGGGGGGCGGTCAGCCTGCTGCCGTCGGCGGCCCTCCGGTGCGGCCTCAGGGTGGAGGGCGCCCGCACGGTCATCCAGGGCTTCGGCAACGTGGGCCGCTACGCCGCCCTGGCCGCCTCCGAGCTGGGCTGCAGCATCGTGGCGGTGGCCGACGTGACCGGCGCCGTCCACAACGGAAAAGGAATCGAGGTGGGCAAGCTGGCCCGCCACGTGGACCGAACCGGCGGGGTGGCGGGTTTCGCCGACGCCGACGCCATCGATCCAGGAGATCTGTTCGCCGTCGAATGCGAGGTGCTGATACCCGCCGCGGTCGGAGGGGTGATCACCGGCGCCAACGCCGAGGACGTCGAGGCCAAGGTGATCCTCGAGGGCGCCAACAACCCGGTAACGATGGAGGCCGACCAGGTGCTGCATGACAAGGGGGTGTTCATCGTCCCCGATGTCCTATGCAACGCCGGAGGGGTCACGGTGTCCTACTTCGAATGGGTGCAGGACCTCCAGAACTACTTCTGGTCGGAGAACGAGATCGTGAGCCGGCTGCGGGAGATAATGATCCGCGCCTTCGAGGAGGTGCTCGAGATCAGCATCAAACACAAGGTGGACATGCGCACCGCCGCCCTGATCAAAGGGATCGACCGGGTAACCAAGGCCAAGCTGGTCCGAGGCGTATACCCTTAGCCTTCGGTGGAAGCCCCTAGCTTTCGGCCGCCGGGATTGTGTTGCCGTTGTTGTCCGGTGGTTGGGTAGTTGCGGCTGGTGGGTCTTGTTTGGGGTCTTCTTGGCCGGGGACGGGGGGCGGCAGGACGGTGGCGTCGTCGCCTTCGTAGACTGCTCCGACTGCTTGGTAGAAGTCTTGGAGGTTGTTGGCATCGGTGATCAGCAAGGGCAGGGAGAGGTCCATGCCGATGCGGCCTCCGGTTTGTGTTGCCCGGGTTTCTATTGCCTGTTTGATTTCTTGTATAAGCTCGTCGAGGGGGCGGTTCATTTGTTGGCGGTGTTCGGGCGTTCGGGCCCAATCTTCCATTGCTGTCGATATTGCTCTTAGTTCATTGTTTTCTCGTGTGATTTGCCACATGGAATAATAGTACCCTCTAGGTGTCCAGGTTTCAACGGAGAAAATTCTTGAAACACCGAGCATCATAACTAGTTCTTTTCTCTCCCATTCTGATGCGCTCTCAGGATCCGGTAGATCAAAGGTTTCTTTCATCCATTGCTCGTCTATGGTTTCCACCTCGTTCGGGTTTGCCAGACTTACATTTCCGGCAGCTATCTCAATGGTCAATATTGGTGGTCCGCTTCCTATTATATATTCGTTAATTCTGAAATCAGTAAAGCAGTAATAATGGAATCTGAATTCATTTGACCGATCTTCTGGTTCGAAGTTAGCGGTTTGTACAGGGTAGAGTCCGTCGCATCGGGTGGTGTCAGGGAGGCCGGTTGCTCTGACGACTATATGGGGGGTCATTATTGGATGTAGTTCGTTGATCATCTCCGATATGGTGGGTAGAACATCAGGTAGCAATGCAATATAGCTTGAGTTTGAACTAGACTCTCTTGTAGGGGGCGATCGTTCGGATTTACAGGGGTCTGGTCCATCTGGGTTGATTGGTGTGCAGGGAGGAATTGGTTCTTCCAGATAGGACACCGGTGGACGTTCCATAGTAATAGATGTGTCATCCGGTTCTGGCACCGACACGGTTGGGCTGCTTGCCGCCGAGGAGGGCGATGGTGCGGGTTGGGTAGTGCTGGTGGGTGATGTGGTGGTGGTGTTTTCTGTTTGGGGTTGGGCAGCATTGGTGGTTGTTGTTTCGGTGTCGTCAGTGGGGGTGGGGGTGGTTACTTCTTGGTTGGGGAGGGGGGGCGGCAGGACGGTGGCGTTGTCGCCTTCGTAGACTGCTCCGACTGTTTGGTAGAAGTCTTGGAGGTTGTTGGCGTCGGTGATCAGCATGGGCAGGGTGGGGTCTAGGCCGATGCGGCCTCCGGTTTGTGTTGCCCGGGTTTCTATTGCCTGTTTGATTTCTTGTATAAGCTCGTCGAGGGGGCGGTTCATTTGTTGGCGGTGTTCGGGCGTCCGGGCCCATCGGTCCATTGCTGTCGATATTGCTCTCAGCTCATTGTTTTCTTGTGTGATGTACCACATTGAATAATAGTATCCTTGCGGCGACCAAGTTTCAACTGAAATGTTTCCGGACATGCCGAGTATCATAACGAGTTCTCTACCCTGGAATCGTGATCCCCGTTCAGGTTCTGGAAGGTCAAAGGTCTCTTTTACCCACTGCTCGTCAACTGTTTCCACATCGTCTGGGTCCAACAAACTTACCCTTCCGGTAGCATGTTTTATAGTCAGTTTTGGTGGTCCATCTCCTATTATGTATTCGTTGATTTTGAAGTCAGTAAAGCAGTAGTAACGGAACATGTTTGAGAGCCATGAGTCTTCGGGTAGGAAGTTAGCGATTCGTACTGGGTAGAGTCCGTCGCATCGGGTGGTATCAGGGAGGCCGGTTGCTCTGACGACTATGTGGGGCGTCATTGTGGGGGGCAGTTCGTTGATCATCTCCGATATTGTAGGTAGAACATCAGGAAGCCTTTCGCTGGAGTGTGAACCGGAAGTTCTCGTACGTGGTGAGGACCCGCCGAATTCACAGGGGTTCGGGCTGTCTTGGTCAATTGGTGTGCAGGGAGGGACGGTATCTTTCAAATAGGATACTGGTGGCCGTTCCATGACCGCAGGTATGTTATTCCGTTTGAGTGTTGTGGTAGTAATGTCGGCCGTCGAGGTTGATGACGGCGGTGGTTCTTTGATCGTTGACGCCGAAGGTTCAGATTCTTCCACCGGCAGGACGGGCGAAGGTTCTGCTGCCTCCGCCGTTTGGATCGGCAACTCGCGGCTTTCAACACCGCACGCGCACACGAGGAGTATCAACGCCAGAGCGGACATCGTTGTGGGACTTCTGGTTTGTCTCATTTTTTTTCTCTCCAGGCCGCCGTTCTTCACTCCGGGCCGGTTCTGTCAGCTTGAGACGGCTCCGTCGTTTCGGCTGCCGGGATTGTGTTGTCGTTGTTGGCTGGGGGTTGGGTGGTTGCGGTTGGTGTGGGTATGGTGTCTTGGGTTTCGGGTTGGGTGGCGCCGGTGGGTGATGTGGTGGTGGTGGTGTCGTCTGTTTGGGGTTGGGTGGTGCTGGTGGTGGTTGTTGTGGCGTCGTCGGTGGGGGGCGGGGTGGTTTCTTCTTCGCCGGGGGCGGGTATGGTTGAGGTGGTTGGTTGGTTTTCTCCGGTTTGGGTGGGGTCTTGTTCGGGATCTTCTTGGCCGGGGACGGGGGGCGGCAGGACGGTGGCATCGTCGCCTTCGTAGACTGCTCCGACTGTTTGGTAGAAGTCTTGGAGGTCGTTGGCGTCGGTGATCAGCAGGGGCAAGGAGGGGTCCATGCCGATGCGGCCTCCGGTTTGTGTTGCCCGGTTTTCTATTGCCTGTTTGATTTCTTGTATCAGCTCGTCGAGGGGGCGATTCATTTGTTGTCGATGTTCGGGGGTTCGGGCCCAATCTTCCATTGCTGCCGATATTGCTCTTAATTCATCGTTTTCTCGTATGATTTGCCACATTGAATAATAGTATCCTTGTGGTGACAATACTTCAATCGAGAAATTTTCATAAACACCAAGCATAATGATGTATTCCTTGCCCTCATGTTTTGATGACCTTTCGGGATTTGGCAGATCAAATGTTTGCTTCATCCATTGCTCGTCTACAGTTTCCACCTCGTCCGGGTCCGCCAAACTTACCGCTCCTGCAGCTATGTCAATTGTCAATATTGGTGGTCCTTCTCCTATTATATATTCATTGATTCTGAAATCAGTAAAACAATAATAATGGAACAAGTTTGAGAGTCCCCGATCTTCGGGTTCAAAATTAGCGATTCTTATGGGGTAGAGTCCATCGCATCGGGTGGTGTCAGGTAGGCCGGTTGCTCTGACGACTATATGGGGTGTTAGTATGGGGTGTAGTTCGTTGATAACTTCAGATATAGTAGGTAGAACATCAGGCAACAACGCAATATAGCTTGAGTTTGAACCAGACTCTTTTGCGTGAGGCAAGAGTTCGGTTTCACAGGGGTCCGGTCCGTCTGAGTTGATTGGTGTGCAGGGAGGAATGGGTTCTTCCAGATAGGACATCAGTGGCCCCTTCATAGCAATAGATTCGTCATACGGCTCTGGCACTGCAACGGTTACGCTGCCTGCCACCGAGGATGACAAAGATGGTATGGCCATTGCCGAAAGGGACGATTCTTCTTCAGTTATAGGTGTGTAATCTGAGGATGACGATGACGGGGATAAGTCCATTGTCGAAACGGGCGATTCTTCCATCGTTTGGGCGGCAAGAGCTTTCGTTTCCTTCGCGGCCGCGGCTTGGATCGGCGGTTCATGGCTCTCAACGCCGCACGCGCACACGAAGAACATCAACGCTAGAGCTAACATCGGTTTAATTCTCTTTTGTCTCATCTTTCCCTCCTAAATATCGGCCTCGGCGGCCGGGTTCAGCCACGGGTTCGTTCCCAAGGATAGTGAGCATCTATGGCGAACTATCATGAGGAACCGGCGGGGATGGTCAGGTCGATGTGCCATGTTGTGTTCCGGTAGAGGTCGATCGGGTAGCGGGCGCTGGGCCAGATCAGGTCCCATTGGTGGCTGGCTGGCATTTCGTTTCCGTCGGAGAGTCGGATAGTCTGTACGCTGCCGGGGTTATCAACTGGCCAGAACCGGATCAGCGTCGCGCCGGGTAGTTCGTGGTCTTCAAGATCGGGGGAGACTTGGACACGGGGCGCGCGGTTATAGGTTTTGATTGAGCTGATGGTGTAAGTTCTTCCGGAGTAGGTGAAGGTGTTCCCGCTGGTGAGCACGAACTCAACTTCGCGGTGGGCGATATCGAACTTGGATGGCCGCATTTCTATTTGCCAGAGGGTAATATTCTGATTGGCTGTAGCTGTTGTGGTGGTGGTAGGTGCGGTGGTTGTCGTCGTTGTGGGTACCGTGGTGGTGGTAGGTGCGGTCGTTGTTGTGCTGGTAGTGGGTGTTGTTGTTGTGGGTGCGGTTGTTGTAGTGGAAGTGGCGGCTGTAGCGCTACTTGAACTAGCTCTTGACTGATATATTGCCTTTATAGCTACGATATCATATTCTTCAGGCTCACAGGTTGAATGTTTATTGTTCATTACAGATATGCTGTCGTCATTAGTAGGATGTCCCAAGCCAAAAGCATGACCGGCTTCGTGCATGGCTACATAATAGAGTATCGTGCACCGCTTAGCTGTACTTCCTCTGGCAGTTCTATTAGTCTGGTCCAGCCCCTTCAGGATACTGATTCGTGTACTAGCTAGCCTGTCACCATCATTGAAGTAAGTAGGTTCCGCACAGCCCGCAGCTAGAGGACCTTTTTGTTCTGTATTTGGGCATCTCCTTTTCATCGTGACTGCATTTACTTGCTCTACTAGGTTAGTAGCCAAATTATTGGAGGTATTTATCTCATAAGCAGGTCTACTGGTGTCCGATGAACAAATAAGACCTGTATCATGTTTAGAATATACCATTCCGGTTGCTTCCTTCCAGAAGTCAATACCTTCCACTACCTCGGATATCCAGTCATTCTGATCCGATGTTGACATACCAGCTAGCGTATGGGTGCATATCCTGTAAGTGTACGTAGCAGGATTGATATACCCTATGATTGGAAAGGTCTCAACGGTGTCTCCTTTGGTGGCCGGTGTACGCGTAGGATATGCATAAACAGTATCCGACCAGTCTGATGCTCCACCCGAACTATGAACAGCCCGAACTTGAATATGATATATCTCTTCTATTTCAAGGTTAGGTATTGTGGCAGAAAGTCCTGACACCGAAGGGCGGCTACTCCAATCCGTACACTCCGATGTATCACAGTTATCAGAAGCCGAACGAGGTTGCCTATACCGTACCTCATAACTGGTGGCCCTTGACGCAGCTTCCCATTCCACTACAGCCTGGCCGCTAACACCCGACAAACCTCTACTATCACCATCTGCTTTCACACCCTTAGGTATAGAAGGCACATCGATGCAGAATCCAAAGCTGTCACGACCATGTGGACACGAGGGCGGTCGACATCCTCCGTAACTGCTATAGTACACCAGCCCGGGGATCAGACAGACGAGATCGCCAGGCGCAGGGGCTATTTTCTTGACACACATAGTCCCATTATGATACTCGTCGCGTTTCTCACAAGCCCGACAAGACCCATCCGGCCGCTGTCCCCTATTGCCGCAAGAAGCCGGAATGGTGGTGGTGGTGGTAGTAGTAGTAGTAGTAGTAGTCGTTGTCGTGGTAGGCCGGATCGTGGTCGTTGTGGTGGCCGCCGTTGTCGTAGTGGGCCGGGTTGTTGTTGTGGTGGTGGCCGCTGTTGTGTTGGTAGGCCGGGTCGCGGCGGTAGCACGAACCGTCGTAGTAGGGGCAGACCGGCAATGACCGGCAGTCGTACGCCCATACGGGCAGCTGCTCGCCCGGCACCCCCAACCAGTAAAATATGTATTGCCCGAAGAACACGAAGTCCGGCTCTCAGCTCTCACACACCCCCGGCCGGTTCTCCACACCTGCCCGGACGGACACCCCCGGCAGCTCCCGTCACTCCACCGGCCATACGTACAAGAACCATCCGACTGGACATGATTGCCTGCCGTTATCACCCCCGACCCAGCCAACTTCGCCGACACCGGAGCAAGATATCCCCCAGACCCACCCCCTCCTGCAACATCGACGCCGGCAACGAACGACCCGACCGGATCCGAATCGGCGACCGCCGCCGCCAGACACGCCGCCGCAACTCCCAACGCCAGCCAACGGCCCGCCCGCTCCACCCATCCCGAGCGGCGTCCGCCCGCCCCGCCCCCGGGCGCTCCCGGTCCTCGGCGTTTCGCCATGATTCGACTATACACCTCTCCAGCGTCAGGCGGCGGGGTTAATTCCCTCTATTTTTCGGAAAACGGGGTGCAGTTAGCCGACCGTTGTCAGAGAGGGTTGGGTGTTGGCGGAGGTGCCACCGTTCGGGCCGGGGAAGGCGGGGCAGATGTCTTGGAAAGAGCACCATCCGCACAGCATCGACGGGCGGGGCGGAAAGTAGTCGTTCTCGACCGCCCTCCTGACCGCTTTGGCCAGAGCGGTTATCTGGCGTTCCATTCCGTCCAGCGTTCGGTCGTCCACCGAGATGGAATAGACGGTGGAGCTTCCCAGATACATGAGGCGCAATTCGGCGGGGGTCTGTCCGAACCGGCTGCGCACCAGCAGGGCGTATATCTTGAGGGCGAAGAAGGCGGGAAGGGCGTAGCGTTCCGGCGGGGCGGCCCCGGTTTTGTAGTCGATGATCACCAGCTTCCCGTCGGGGCGTTCGTCCAATCGGTCCAAGATGCCGCGGACGCCGACCCCGCCCATGTCCTCCGCCATCTCCAGCTCCCGTTGGAGGGGCTCGGCCGATGCGGGGTCTTCCAGGGCCAGGTAGTTGGCGACTACGCCCAGGCTCTCCACGCCCCAGTCCCGCTCTTCTTCTCGGCTTTCGAACAGATCGGAATAGTCGGGTTGCCGCCGCATCTCCGTCCACGCCTCTCGGAACAGGTCGTAGAGCCGGTGGGCGGTGCGCCGGGGGGCGGGGAGGTCGAACAGCCGCTCCAAGGCCAGGTGGGCGGCGGTGCCCCGCGCCTGATGGACGGTTACCGGTTCGGGGAGGCGTTCGATGGACCGGTACCGGAAGAGACGGGGGCATTGCTTGAAGTTGGCCGCCCGGCTGGGGGAGAGGGTTGCGGGGACGGGCGGGTGTTTCCCGTTGGGCTGAGTCACCGGCGCCGAGGACGGGGCCGATGCGGGAGCCGAGCCGGAGGGCTGACCCGGGGTCTCGATGAACGACATGGGTGTAACTATAGAGCGGGGATGCGCCGGAGGAGGGGAAAGGGCCGGATCCGCAGCCGTCCGCCGCCCTCAGCGATCGATGTGCGCCTCAGGCTCCGTCAGTTGATCCGGGTCGTCAGTTGATCCGGCGTTCCCGCCCGCTCCATTCCCGGTCGCGAAGGACGTACTTCTGGATCTTTCCGGTGGAGGTCTTGGGCAGGGCCTCCACCATCTCCACTTCGTCGGGGGCCTTGAAGCGGGCCAGGCGTTCCTTGACGTGGTCGATGATCTCCTGGGGTTGGACGGTCTGGCCGGCTTTGGGCACCACGAAGGCCTTGGGCCGCTCGCCCCAGTGCTCGTGGGGGGCGGCCACCACCGCGCACTCCATCACCGCCGGATGCCCGGCGATGGTTTTCTCCACCTCGATGGTGGAGATGTTCTCGCCGCCGGAGATGATGATGTCCTTGGAGCGGTCGCGCAGGTCGATGTAGTGGTCGGGGTGCCAGACCGCGATGTCGCCGGAGTGGAAGTAGCCGCCCCGGAATGCCTGTTCGGTGGCTTCGGGATCGTCGAAGTAGCCCTTCATCACGTTGTTGCCCCGCATCACCACCTCTCCCATGGCGGCGGCGTCCCGGGGGACGTCCTGCATGTCCTCGTCCACCACCCGCACCGGATCGGCGATGATGAACGACACGCCCTGGCGGGACAGGAACCGCGCCCGCTCGGCCACCGCCAGGTCCTCCACGCCGTCCTGCAGCTCACAGACGGTGTGCGGTCCGTAGGTCTCGGTCAGGCCGTAGGCGTGGACGATCGACGCCCCCAGCCCTTCCATGGCCTCGATGATGGCGGGGCTGGGCGGGGCGCCGGCGGTGGTGACGGTCACCGGATGCGGGAAGGGGTGGGCTTCGGGGGCGTTGGCCAGGCTGATCAGGACGGTGGGGGCGGCGTTGAAGTGCGTTACCCCCTCCGCGTCGATCAGCCGCCACACCTCGGCGGGGTCGACCCGGGGCAGGCACACGTGGGTTCCGCCGATCCCGGTCACCCCCCAGGTGGTGCACCAGCCGTTGCAGTGGAACATGGGGAGGGTCCAGAGGTAGACGGATCGGGGGGTGTGGCGGGAATGGATGATCTCCCCCAGCGAGTTGAGGTAGGCGCCCCGGTGGGTGAACATGACCCCCTTCGGGCGGCCGGTGGTGCCGGAGGTGTAGTTGATGGCCAGCATGCGGTCCTCGTCGTCCACCGTCCAGGGGCGGGGCTCGTCGGACCCTCTGGCCAGGAACTCCTCGTAGGGAACGGCGGGGAATCCGGGGCCTCCCCCTCCCCGGTCGATGGAAACCGCCTCGGAGACGGTCTCCAGGCCGCCCGCGGCGGCGGCCAGGTTGGCCAGCAGGTCGGATTCTCCGATCAGGATCTTCGATCCCGAGTGGTCGAGGATGTAGCGGATCTCTTCGGGCGAGAGCCGGGTGTTGACCGCCACCAGCACTGCTCCGATCAGGGGCGCGGCGAAATGCGCCATCAGCATCTCGGGGATGTTGGAGCAGAGGAAGGCCGCCCGGTCGCCCGCCCCCACCCCGGAGTTCTCCAAGGCGCTCGCCATCAGGGTGGTCTGGCGGGCCATCTCCCGGTAGGTGAGGCGGCGGCCGCCGTCCACTACGGCGGTCTTATGGGCGTAGACGATGGAGGACCGCTCCAGGAAGGACAGGGGTGTCAGCTCGGTGCGGTGTACGTCGGCCACGGCGTCTGTGAGGATACCCGCCCGCCGGCCGCCGCGCTCAGGGCTTGGTCGGCCCGTTCAGCCTCAGGAGCCCGCCGGCGGCCTCGGCTACCATAGACCGCCGTAGGCGATGAAAGAGGCGTTGGCTGTGGCGCCCCACATGATGGACTATCCGCTCCTGCTCTCCACCCTGTACGAGCGGGCGGTGCGCATCTACCCGGATCGGGAGATCGTCTCGGCGGACGGTGACGGTTCGCTCCACCGCACCACCTACGGGGAGACCGACGAGCGGGTGCGGAGGCTGGCGGGCGCCTTCGAGCGGCTGGGCGTCGAGCCGGGGGGCGCGGTCGGGACGCTGGCCTGGAACACCCACCGCCACCACGAGCTCTACTGGGCCACCGCCAACACCGGGCGCATCTGCCACACGGTCAACCTCCGCCTGCCGGCCGACCAGATCCGCTACATCATCGGCCACGCCGAGGACCAGGCCATGTTCATATCCGCCGACATGGCCGAAACCGCCGCCGCCCTCGCCCCCCGGCTGCCCAAAGTGCGCCATTGGATCCTGCTGGAAGGCAGCCCGGCGGACGCGGCCCTGCCCGGCGCCCTCTCCTACGAAGACCTGATCGCCGGGGCCGAGCCCCATGCGGGCGGCTGGCCGGAGCTGGACGAGCGCTCGCCCCACATGTACTGCTACACCTCCGGCACCACCGGAAACCCCAAGGGGGTCGCCTACACCCAGCGTTCCACCTACATGCACACCCTGTCCAGCATGGCCCTCGAACCGTTGGCGGCGGCCGACAACTTCATGCCGGTGGTTCCCATGTTCCACGCCGCCGGGTGGGGCTTTCCGTTCACCGCCACCGCCGCGGGCGCCAAGCTGACCTATCCGGGCCGCGACCTCTCGCCCGAGGCGCTGGTCGGCCTGATCAAGGGGGAGGGGGTTACCTTTTCGGCGGGGGTTCCCACCGTGTGGCTGGGCATCCAGCACCACCTGGCCGCCCACCCGGAGAGGGACATCTCGACGATCCGGTCGTTCATGTGCGGCGGCTCTGCGGTGCCGAGGGCGATGATCGACTGGTACTGGCGCAACCGGGGGATCAAGATCGTCCAAGGCTGGGGGATGACCGAGACCAACCCGCTGGCGGCGTTCGCCGTGCTCCGGCCCGAGATGGAGTCCTGGGACTGGGAGCGGCAGCTCGACTTCTTGGAGACCGCCGGCCTGCCCCTGCCCGGCCTGAGGGTGAAGATCGTGGACGACGAGGGGCGCGACCTTCCCCATGACGGGGAGGCCTTCGGGGAGCTGCTGATCCAGGGGCCGTGGATCGCCGCCGAGTACCTGCGGGACGACCGCACCGCCGAGACGATGGCGGACGGCTGGCTGCGCACCGGGGACGTTTGCAAGATCACCCCCGAGGGGTACATCCGCATCACCGACCGCTCCAAGGACGTGATCAAGTCGGGCGGGGAGTGGATCTCCTCCATCGACCTGGAGAACACGATCATGGCCCACCCGAAGGTGGCGGAGGCGGCGGTCGTGGGAATCGCCCATCCCAAGTGGGGTGAACGGCCCTTGGCGGTGGTGGTGCCGCATGCGGGGGAGCAGGTGACCGATGACGAGCTGAACGCCCACCTCGAGGGCGAGTTCCCCCGCTGGTGGCTGCCCGACCGCTGCCTGCTGGTGGACGAGGTGCCCAAGACCGGCACCGGCAAATTCGACAAGAAGGTGGTCCGCGACCGCTACTCGGACCTGTTCGCAGACCGAGCCTGAGAGAGCGGCGGAGCGGACGGGGCAGGCCTCGGTGTTGTCGTCGGTGCATAGCTGGCTGGGGTGGGCGGCGGTTTGGATGTGCGGAGCTGCGGGGTTGGCGGCCCTCGCCTTTCACTTCCTGCGGCTTCCGCTCGGCTGGGTCTTCAAGGTAACGGCGGGGCTGCCGACGGCGGTGATGGTGGTCCAGGTGGGGCTGGGCTTGGTGCTGTTCGGGCGGGACTTCGAGCCGGGCAGCATCCACATGTTCTACGGCATCGTGATCCTGCTGACCCTGACCTTCGTCTACATATACCGGGAGCAGTACCGGCGCCGCCCCGCCCTCTACTGGGGGCTGACCCTCCTGTTCATGATGGGTCTGGGCCTCCGGGGCATCTCCAGCTTCGGCCAGAGCTTCTGAGGACGTCGCATCGCCTTCGGTTCGCCGGAGTGTTTGCCTCTCGGAGGCGGATGTGTTTCAATCAGGCGATGGCGCGCAACGTTCTGGGCGGCGAGCTGGCGGAATGCTCACGAGATCCTCTGACCGGGTGGTTGCGGGACGGATGCTGCAACACGGACGCCGGGGACTACGGCGTTCATACGGTGTGCGTGCAGGTCACCGAGGAGTTCTTGGAGTTCTCGCGTTCCGTGGGCAACGATCTTTCCACCCCCATGCCCGCCATGCGTTTCCCCGGCCTGAAGCCCGGCGACCGCTGGTGCCTGTGCGCCGCCCGGTGGGTGGAAGCCAAGCAGGCCGGCATGGCCCCGGATGTGGTGCTCGAGGCCACCCACGCCCGAACCCTCGAATGGGCGAGTCTGGCCGAGCTGGAAGAGCACCGGGCGCCGCCGCCCGACCCGGCCTGACGTTTTGTCCGCCGGCAACCTCGCGGTCGGTGTTCGACCGCGCCGGCGGTATGATTCCGCCTTGCCGTGATTCTGTTCTTCTCCTTGTTGAGCCTCTTGGCGCTGGCGGGCGCGCTGGCCTTGGCGGTCGGGCTGGCCGTCCCCCGTTCCCGGGCGGAGGCGGTGCGCGAGCTGGGTTCCTACGCCCTGGCATTCGCCGCCGCGGTAGCGGTCACCGCCTCGCTGGGGTCGCTCTATCTGTCGGAGGCGGAGGGCTTCGTCCCCTGCCTGCTGTGCTGGGTGCAGCGGGGCTTCATGTATCCGCTCGCCGTTCTTCTGACCGCCGTCTCGATCCGCCCTGTGAAGTGGTCCGCGCCGGTTTCCCTGCTGCTGTCCGCCGCCGGCGCCGCGGTTGCCCTCTACCACTACGGGGAGCAGCGCGGCTGGGTGGGCGGTTCCGAACAGTTCTGCGACGCGGCGGCGCCATGCACCTTCATCTGGGTTGAGCAGTTCGGCTTCATGACGATACCCTTCATGGCCTTCACAGGGTTCTTGGCGGTCGCCCTGCTGTCGGGTTTGAAGATGCTCGCAGACCGCCCCCGACACCCCCGACCATAGGAGCGCCGAAAATGGCAAGGACGGAAGGCAAGCGCAGCCAGCCCAAGGCGAAGACGACGACCAGGCCGGCGGCCAGACCGGCCCCGCCCCCGGCGGCGGCGGCCCTGCCGGAGCAAGAGAAGTCCTCCGGCCTCGGCAAGAAGGTGATCATCGCCGGCGCCGTTCTGGTGGGGTTGGCGGCGGTGGTGGTGCTGGGCATCACGCTGGCGGGCGAGGAGGCCGACGATCCGGGAGGGGGCGGCTTCGCCTTTCCCGATGTGTCGATCTCCAGCGGCGGCCTGCCCCCCTTCGACGGCAACCCGGCGGACGACCCCGCGCTCGGTATGTCCATTCCTGAGGTGTCGTCGCTCGATTTCGACGGGACCCCCGCTTCGATAGAGAACGACGGGACGCCGAAGATGATTCTGTTCCTGGCCCATTGGTGCGTCCACTGCCAGCGGGAGGTGCCGGCCCTGCAGTCCTGGATCGACCAGAACGGCGTCCCGGAAGGGGTGGACCTGGTGTCGGTGGCCACCTCGATCAGCGAGATCAGATCCAACTATCCGCCCGACGCCTGGCTGCGGCGGGAGGGTTGGACCCCTCCGGTGGTGGTCGACAACTCCGCCGGCAGCATCGCCAACGCCTTCGGCCTTACCTCCTTCCCGTACTACGTGCTGGTGGACGGATCGGGCGAGGTGGTGATGCGCCTGGCCGGGGCGCAGAACCCCGACTTCGTGGGCGGCTGGTTGAACCGGCTGGCGGCGGGGGGCTAGAGGTTGCCGGCGCCCCCCGCCCTCGACCCCGCCCGCCACGCCAGGGCCGCCGACGCCATCCGGGCGTTGGCCATGGACGCCGTCCAGCGGGCCAACTCCGGTCATCCCGGGATGCCGATGGGGATGGCCGACCTGGCGGCGGTGCTCTGGCGCCGCCATCTGGTGGTGGACCCCGGCGACCCGCGCTGGCCCGACCGCGACCGCTTCGTGCTGTCCAACGGCCACGGATCCATGCTCCTGTACGCGGTGCTCCACCTGTGCGGCTTCCCCCTCTCCATGGAGGATCTGAAGAACTTCCGCCAGTGGGGCTCGCCCACCGCCGGCCACCCCGAATACGAACCGGAGCTGGGGATCGAGATGACCACCGGACCCCTCGGACAGGGCTTCGGAACGGCGGTCGGGATGGCGATCGCCGAAGCGCACCTGGGCGCGGTGTTCGGGGAGAACCTGGTGGACCACCGCACCTGGGCGTTCGTCTCCGACGGCGACCTGATGGAGGGGGTGTCGTCGGAGGCCGCATCCCTGGCCGGCCATCTGGGGCTGGGCAAGCTCAACTACGTCTACGACGACAACCGCATCTCCATCGACGGCCCCACCGACCTCACCTTCAGCGAGGACGCGGCCGCCCGCTTCGAAGCGGCGGGGTGGCACACCCTGCGGATAGACGGGCACGACCCCTCGGCCATCGACGCCGCCCTGGGGGAGGCCGCCGCCGAGGTTGGACGGCCCTCTCTGATCATCGCCCGCACCAGCATCGGCAAGGGCGCCCCCGGCAAGCAGGACACCCCGGCCGCCCACGGAGCGCCCCTCGGCCCCGAGGAGATCGCCGGATGGCGGCGGGCGGCGGGGTGGCCGGACGAGGATTTCCATGTCCCCGGAGAGGTGCGGGAGTACTTCTGGGCCGGAATGGAGCGGGGGCGCCGGGCCAGGGCCGCCTGGACGGAGCGGTTCGAGGCCGCCGCCGAGGAATCCCCGGAATTGGCCGCCCGCTGGGCCGCCTACCACGACCCCGCGCCCGTGCGCCTGTCCGGCCCCGGTTTCGAGCCGGGCGCCGGGGTGGCCACCCGCAGCGCCATGGGCGCCCTGTTCGACGAGATAGGGGAGAAGGTCCCCGGTTTGATCGGGGGCGGCGCCGATCTGGTCGAATCCACCAAGACCCACCTGTCAGACGGGGGTACCTTCTCGCGCCGCGACCGCTCCGGCCGCAACCTGTGCTTCGGGGTGAGGGAACACGCCATGGGCGCGGCGGTCAACGGCATGGCCCTCCACGGCGGCCTGCGCCCCTACGGATCCACCTTCTTCGTGTTCAGCGACTACATGCGCCCGGCGGTGCGGCTGTCGGCGCTCATGGACATCCCCTCCATCTGGGTGTTCACCCACGAGTCGGTGTTCCTGGGGGAGGACGGCCCCACCCACCAGCCCATCGAGCATCTGGCGGCCATGCGGGCGATGCCCAACATGGCGGTGTTCCGCCCGGCCGACGCGGGGGAGATGGTCGAGGTCTGGGAGGCGGTGCTCAACCGGCGCCGCCCGGCCGTCATCCTCGGCACCCGCCAGGGGGTGCCGGTGCTGGACCGCGCCGGACGGGAAGGAGGGACCGCCCGCGGCGGCTATGTGCTCCGGGAGGGGGGCGGAGCGGTGTTGATCGCCACCGGGTCGGAGGTGTCCACCGCGCTGGAGGCGGCCGGCCTGTTGTCGGACGCCTATTCGATCCGGGTGGTGAGCATGCCCTGCGTGGAGCTGTTCATGGAGCAGACCGAGGAATACCGGCGGGAGGTGCTGGGGGAGGGCCTGCCGACGGCCACCCTCGAGGCTGCCTCCACCTACGGCTGGCACCGGTTCGCCGGACCGAACGGCCTCACCATCGGCATCGACCGCTTCGGCGCTTCCGCCCCGGCGGGCCGGATCGCGGAGGAGCTGGGCTTCACCGGCCCGGCGGTGGCCGAACGGCTGTCCTCCTGGCTCGCCGGCGTCTGACCGGGCGCACCCTGCGGCTATGTAGACACCTCGGCGGCCAGCATCTCTTCGATCCTGACCGAGATGTCGGTTCGCCCGCTTCGCCCCGCAGCGGCCGCGTCCAGCCGGCGGCGTTCTCTGCCCAGGTAGCTCTCGACGGCCTCACGCGTGAGCTGGGAGACCGTGATACCGCGGCGTTCGGCCTCGCCCCTGAGCAAGGCGTCCAGTGCATCCGGCAGTTCGATGATCGTGCGCTGCATGGTGCACCAGAGTATTCGTCTGGGGAACGCGGCGGAGGGTTCCGCCGATTTCGGCGGCGGGGCGGCGCGGCGGTCATAGAATCGGGCGGCGTGTCTACCGTTACCGCCGGCGAATCCCCCAGCCTGTCCGGCTGGCGCATCTACCTGCGCAACCTGTGGCGCTGGAGGGAGTTCGGCTGGTTCCTGGCGATGGGGAACCTGAAGGCCCGCAACGCCTCCACCTCTTTCGGGCTGTTCTGGTGGGTGCTGAACCCCCTGATCATGGCGGCCATCTACTTCTTGGTGTTCGGGGTGATCTTCGACGGTCGGAGCGGCGATCCCGACTTCCTGGCCTGGCTGCTGTCGGGGGTGTTCGTGTTCAACTACACGGCCACCGCCATGACCTCGGGGGCCAACAGCATCCTGGCCAACGGAAGGCTGCTGGTGAACATCCGATTCCCCCGGCTGGTGCTGCCCCTCTCCGCGATCATCGAAACCGGGTTCGGGTTCGTCCTGTCGCTGGGCGTCTACTACCTGATCGCCTGGCCGGCCAACGGGGTGGGGCCGGGGGCGGCTCTGGCCTGGCTGCCCGCCGCCTTCGCCCTCCACACCCTGTTCAACCTGGGGCTGGCCGGATGGACCGCCCGGCTGGCAGTCCCCTTCCGGGACATCAACAACCTCCTCCCGCACATCACCAGGCTGTGGCTCTACCTTTCGCCGATCATCTGGCCGCTCAGCCTGATCGAAAGCCGGGGGGGATGGATGGAGCAGCTGGTCTCCTTCAACCCGATGTTCGGGCTGCTGTCCTTCTATCGGACGGCGCTGATGGGCCGCCCGCTCGACGGCGGGGCGTTCGCGCTGGCTCTGGTGTGGACGGCGGTGATCGGGCTGGGCGGCGTCGTCAGCTTCGTGCGCAACGAGGGCAACATGGTCAGGCACCTGTGAGCGCGGCGGCCATTTCGGTCAGCGGGGTGGAGGTGCGGTACCGCGCCTTCCTGGACCGCTCGCCCACCCTGCGCCGGGCGCTGGCCCGGCGGAGGCTGAGGGAGACCGTCACCGTGACGGCCCTCGAAGGGGTCTCCTTCGAGGTGGAGAGAGGAGAGACCTTCGGCTTGGTGGGCGACAACGGGGCCGGCAAGAGCACCCTGCTGCGGGTGATCGCCCGCACCATGCGGCCCGACGGGGGCAGCGTCACCGTGCGGGGGAAGACCTCCACCCTGCTGCAGCTGGGGGCCGGATTCAACCTGGAACTGTCGGGGCGGCGCAACGTGTATCTGAGCGGCTTGGCTCACGGTCTGCGAAGGGCGGAGATAACCCGCCAGTTCGACGACATCGTGGGTTACGCCGGGGTGGCCGAGGCCATCGACCGCCCGCTCAAATCCTATTCGTCGGGGATGGTCTCCCGGCTGGCCTTCTCGATCTCCATGCATCTGCTGCCGGACATCCTGCTGCTGGACGAGGTGCTGGCGGTGGGGGACGCCGGGTTCCGAGAAAAGAGCCGGCTGGCGATGAAAGAACTGCTGGACCGGGGAGGGACGGTGATGGTGGCCAGCCACTCGCTCGTCATGATGGGAGAGATGTGCGACCGGGTGCTTTGGCTGGACAAGGGGCGGGTGAAGGGTTTGGGGCCGGCCGCCGACGTGCTCGAGGCGTACACCCGCGCCCTGCCGTCCCCGGCCTCCCTCGGCGGGGCGGTTCCGCATGCCCCGGCGGATTAGGGCCGCCGTCTCCGCGCCCGCCGAGCCGGCGGCCGCGCCGTGATACACGTTTTCATCGGAACCAAGGCGCAGTACATCAAAACGGCGCCGGTGCTGAGGCTGATGGACGGCAGGGGGGTGGGCTACCGGCTGGTGGATTCCGGCCAGCACGCCCGCCTGGCGGCTTCCTTCCGCCGGGAGCTGGGTATCCGGGAGCCGGATGTGCATCTGGGCGGCGGGGCTGATGTGAGCTCCATCCCCCAGGCGGCGGGGTGGACGATCGGGCTGGGCAGGCGGCTGCTGTCGGGGCGGCGGCTGCGCGGGGAGGTGTTCGGAGGCATGGGGGGCGTGTGCCTGCTGCACGGGGACACCCCCTCGACCCTGCTGGGGGCGTGGATGGCGCGGAGGGCGGGGCTGGCCGCCGCCCACCTGGAGGCGGGTCTGCGCACCGGACGGTGGCTGCATCCGTTCCCGGAGGAGATAATCCGATTCCTGGTGGCGAAGCGGTCCGACCTGCTGTTCGCCCCCGACCGCCGGGCGGCGCTCAACCTGGAGGCCATGCGGGTGAAGGGCCGGATCGTCACCCTGGCGGGCAACACCGGCCTCGAGGCCCTGCGGGCGGCCGGGCCGTTGGGCGAAGGGGAGGGGCCGGTGATCATCACCATGCACCGGGTGGAGAACCTCCACCGCCGGCGCCGGCGGGAGGGCCTGGCCGACTTGGCCGAGCAGCTGGCCGCCGGCTTCAGGGTGCGGTGGCTCCTCCACGGGCCGACCGCCGGGGCTCTGGGCCGGGAGCGGATGGAGAGGATGCGGCGGGCCGGGGTGGAGATGACCGGGCTGGCCGGACACGCCGAGTTCCTGGGCATGCTGGCGGCGGCGCCTTTCGTGATCACCGACGGCGGGTCGGTGCAGGAGGAATGCGCCCTGCTGGGGGCGCCTGCGCTGCTGTGGAGGGGCCGCACCGACCGGCCCGACGGCCTGGGGGCCAACGCCGTGCTGAGCAGGTACGACCCGGCGGTGATCCAAGATTTCATCCGGGATCCGGCCCGGTTCCGCCGCCCGCCCCGGATACCCGCCGCATCTCCCTCGGAGCAGGTGCTGGAAGCCCTGTCCGAATGGATTTGAAGCAGAGGCGGGAGAGGGGGCCGGGTCAGGGGGCCGATATGCGCCGGTACACCTCGGGGCGGCGGTCCCGGTAGAAGGCCCAGTGGTGGCGGACCTCTTCGATCAGGTCGAGGTCCAGGTCGCGCACCACCACCTCGTCGGAGGTGTCGGAGGCGGCGCCGCCGATGATCTGGCCCCGGGGCGAGGCGAAGTAGGAGCTGCCGTAGTAGTCGGTGTCCTCCAGGTCCTCGCTCCCCACCCGGTTGATGGCCCCCACGAAGTACTCGTTGGCCACCGCCGCGGCGGGCTGCTCCAGCTCCCACAGGTACTTCGAATGGCCCCTGGTGGTGGCGGAGGGGTTGAACACGATCTTGGCGCCCGCCAGCCCCAGCTCCCGCCAGCCTTCGGGGAAGTGGCGGTCGTAGCAGATGTAGACGCCGATCCGCCCCACCGCGGTGTCGAACACCGGATACCCCAGGTTGCCGGGGCGGAAGTAGAACTTCTCCCAGAAGCCGGCCACCTGCGGGATGTGGGTCTTGCGGTACTTGCCCAGATAGGTTCCGTCGCCGTCGATGACCGCCGCCGCGTTGTAGTAGTGGCCGGCGTCCTCCGCCTCGAAGACGGGGACGATCAGCACCATGCCCGTTTCCTCGGCCAGCTCGATCATGCGGGAAACGGTGGGGCCGCCGGGGATCGGCTCGGCGGAGGCGAAATGCTCGTTCTCCTGACGGGTGCAGAAATAGGGCCCGTTGAAGATCTCCTGGAAGCAGAGTATCTGCGCCCCCTGGGCGGCGGCCTCCCGGGCGTAGCCGATGTTCTTCTCCACCATCGATTCCTTGTCGCCGGTCCATTCGCTCTGGACCAGCGCGGCCCTGACCACATTCGCCATCCTGTCCTCCTTGCCCGCAGGCGGCCCTGCCTCCTGCTGCCTCGGCGTGAATCCGCTTCGAGTTTACAAACTGTAAAGTGCATCGGAAACCGGCGGCGAGCCAGGAGGGAGAACGATGCCGCGACGCGTCACCGTGGGGGCGGCCCAGATGGGGCCCATCGCCAAGGACGAATCCAAGCGCGAGGTGGTCGACCGCCTGATCGCCCTGCTCCGCGAGGCCGAGCAGCGGCAGGTCGACCTCTTGGTCTACCCCGAGCTGGCCATGACCACCTTCTTCCCCCGGTGGTTCGTGGAAGACGTCTCCGAGTTCGACCATTACTACCACCGGGAGATGCCGGACGCCGACACCGAGCCCCTGTTCGAGGAGGCCAAACGCCTGGGGGTCGGCTTCGCCCTCGGTTACGCCGAGATCGCCGCCGATGAAGAGGGCGCGGAGCACCGCTACAACACCTACCTGCTGATCGACCAGGACGGCGAGGAGGTGGGCAAGTTCCGCAAGGTGCACATCCCCGGCCACGCCGACTACGAGCCGTGGAGGCAGTTCCAGCACGCCGAGCGCCACTACTTCGAGCCGGGCCGCGGTTTCGGAGCCTGGCGGGCGTTCGGAGGGGTGGTGGGGATGGCGATCTGCAACGACCGGAGATGGCCGGAGACCTACCGGGTGCTCGGCCTGCAGGGGGCGGAGCTGATCCTGATCGGATACAACACCCCCCTCTACTACTCGCCCGACCCCACCCAGAACGCCCTGGCCGGTTTCCACAACCATCTGGTCATGCAGGCGGGCGCCTACCAGAACGGGGCGTTCGTGGTCGGGGTGGCCAAGGGAGGCGCCGAGGAGGGAGTGGAGAGCCTGTCCCAGAGCGTCATCATCGCTCCGTCCGGGCAGATCATCGCCCAGGCCGTAACCCTTGAAGACGAGGTGATCTCCGCCGTCGTCGACCTCGACTTCTGCGACACCTACAAGAAGACCCTGTTCGACTTCGGCTACTACCGGATGACCGAGGCCTACGGGCTGATCACCGAGCGGCGGGGCGCCGAGCCGCCCCCCGAATAGGCGGCTCCGGCGGGGGAATGTTCCTCACTGCCCTGCGCTGCACCATCTGCGCAGAGTCGTATGCGCCCGCCCCCGGCCGGTACGTATGCGGCGGCTGCGGGGATGCGGGCACCCTCGACGCCCAGTACGACTACGAGGGGGTCGCCCGGGTGTTGACCCCCGAAAGCCTGGCCGCCGACCCGGACCGCTCCATGTGGCGGTACCGGCCGCTGCTGCCCCTGGAAGAGGGCGCGCCGGTTACTCCGCTGGGGGTGGGGTGGACGCCGCTGGTCGAGTCGCCGCGGCTGGCGCAGCGCTGGGGGGTGGGGCGGCTGTGGATCAAAGACGAAGGCCGCCAGCCCACCGCCTCCCTCAAGGACCGGGCCTCGGCGGTGGCGCTGGCCAGGGCCGCCATGGAGGGGGCCGAAACCGTAACCACCGCCTCCACCGGGAACGCCGCCGCCGCCTTGGCCGGCCTGGCCGCCAGCACCGGCCAGAACGCCGTGATCTTCGTTCCCGAGACCGCCCCCGAGGCGAAGGTGGCCCAGCTGCTGGCCTACGGCGCCTTCGTGATGCTGGTGGAAGGCACCTACGGCGACGCCTTCCGGCTGTGCCAGGAAACGGTGGGCCGCTTCGGCTGGTACAACCGCAACACCGGGATCAACCCCTACGTGGGAGAGGGCAAGAAAACGGCCGCCCTCGAGATCGTCGAGCAGCTGGGGTGGGAGGCGCCCGACGCGGTGTTCGTGAGCGTGGGGGACGGGTCGATCATCGGCGGAGTCCACAAGGGGCTGCGGGACGCCCTGGCGCTGGGGTGGATCGACCGCATGCCCCGCATCTACGGGGTCCAGGCGGCGGGCAGCTCTTATCTGGCCGAGGCCTGGCGGAAGGGGGAAGACGTTGCGGCGAAACCGCCGGTGCGCGCCGCCACCGCCGCCGATTCGATCAGCGCCGACCTTCCCCGCGACCGGGTGAAGGCCATGGCGGCGGTGGTGGAGACGGGCGGAGCCTGGGCGGTGGTGGAGGACGAGGCCATCCTGGAGATGATCCCCGCCGTGTCCGCCGACACCGGGGTGTTCCCGGAACCGGCGGCCGCGGCCGCCTTCGCCGGTCTGGCCGCGGTTGCGGAGGGTTCGCAGGAGGGCGGGCCGGGGGTGGGAAAGTCCGACCGGGTGGTGGTCATCTCCACCGGATCGGGCCTGAAGGACGTCCGGGGGGTGATGCGGGGGATCGATCGGACCGGCGCCGCCCCGGTGCCCGTCCGCCCGGGGCCGGACGGGCTGGATCCGCTCGAGATCTCCGCCAGAATGGAACATTGGATCGAAAGCTTGAGGAAACAGACATGATCGATCTCACCGTCGACCGGGCCGCCCTCGAGCGGGTGGCCGCCCGCACCAGGGAACGCAATGTGCGCATCCCCACCCTGGCCCAGATGAGGGATCCGTCCCTGATCCCGGCGGAGGTGCGGGCCGGGTTGAGGGGGATAGGGCTGTGGGACCTCCACCCCTTGAACCTGTACCGGATCACCTGGCGCAACGAGCCGACGCCGCACGGGGGCGGGTTCGGGGGCGTCAACTGCGTGGAATGGCCGCCCGCCCTGACGGGGACCGGCGCCCGCATCGTCTCTTTGATCGGCAAGTGGTTCCCGACCGGCGCCCACAAGGTGGGGGCGGCTTTCGGGTGTTTGGTTCCCCGCCTGGTGACCGGCCAGTTCGATCCGGCCGTCCAGAAGGCGGTGTGGCCGTCCACCGGCAACTACTGCCGGGGCGGCGCCTACGACTCCAACCTGCTGGGTTGCGAATCGGTGGCCATCCTGCCGGAGGGGATGAGCCGGGAGCGGTTCGAGTGGCTGGAGACGGTGGCGGGGGAGATCATCAAGACCCCCGGTTCGGAGTCCAACGTCAAGGAGATCTTCGACAAGTGCAACGAGCTGGCGGCTTCGGGCGAGGACCTGGCCATCTTCAACCAGTTCGACGAGATGGGGAACTACCTATGGCATGTTTCGGTAACGGGGCCGGCGGTGGAAGAGGCGCTGGGCGGGTTGATGGGGGAGGGGGACCGGTTCCGGGGCTTTTCCGTCACCACCGGATCGGCCGGCACCATCGCCGCCGGGGACTATCTGAAGCAGCGTTTCCCCGGTTCGGTGATCGCCGCCGGGGAGGCGGTGCAGTGCCCCACGATGCTGCTGGCGGGCTTCGGCGAGCACCGCATCGAAGGCATCGGCGACAAGCACATTCCCTGGGTACACAACGTCAGGAACACCGACTTCGCCGTCGGGCTGGACGACGAGGCGGCGGTCTCGCTCACCCGGCTGTTCAACGAACCGGCCGGACAGGATTACCTGGCCGCCCAAGGGGTGGCGCCGCAGGTGATCGAAAGCCTGCCCCTGCTCGGCGTCTCGGGCGCAGCCAACCTGTTGTCGGCGGTGAAGCTCGCCAAGTACTACGAGATGGACGGCCGGGACGTGCTGGTGACCATCGCCACCGACTCCATGGACATGTACCGCAGCCGCCTCCACGAACTGACCGAGGACCGGGGGACGTTCACCTCCCTCGACGCGGCCGCAGCTTTCCACCGCCATCTGCTGGGGGCTTCCACCGAGCACGTGCACGAGCTCGGGTACTACGACCGCAAGCGCATCCACAACCTGAAGTACTACACCTGGGTGGAACAGCAGGGCAAGACCTACGAGGAGATCCAGGCCCAATGGTACGATGACGGTTACTGGACCGGTATCCAGGCGCTGGCCGGCCCGATCGACGAGCTGATCACCGACTTCAACCGGCTGGCGGGTTTCTGAAACTTCCGGGAGGGCGCCGTGGCGGCAAGAACGGATTGGGCCGTCCCGCAGGTGGAGCACCCGGCTGTAGACATGCTGGAACGCCAGAGTGCGGCGGTCAGGAAGGGCGGACAGCCGCTGCCTTACCCCGGATTGCCGAGAGACTGGACCCGCCGGGCGGTGGAGGCGGCGTTGTTGTTCGACCCCGACAAGGTTTTCCTGTACGGGTCGGCCCTGCACGGAACGGACACCCTCCATTCAGACATAGACCTGCTCATAGCATTCGACGAGATGCCGGTGGAAGTGTGGTTCGACTGGGAGTGCGAGATAAGGAGAGTCGGGCGGTTCTATTGCCCGTATCCGGTCGAGCCGGTCGTGACCGATGTCGAGGACCTGACCCGCATGCGGCGCCTGGTGGTGAGCCCCTGCATGTGGGCGCAGGAAGACGGAGAGCTGGTGTACGACAAGCAGGCAGAGGAGAAGCCGTGAGCGCTCTGGCGAACACCAACGGAGAAGCCGCCCTGGAGTGGATGGAGAGGGCCGCCCGGCGTTGCCGCTACGGCGTCATGTCCTTGGAGGAGGGTGACACCAAGGAGGCGGTGCGGAACTTTGCTTCGGCGGCGGAGACGGCGCTCAAGGCCGTCTACATAAGTTATGAGAGTTATTATCCGAGGTTTCATGACATAGGGGAGCTCGTTCAAGGTTGCCCCGACCGGGGGGTGTCGGCGGCGGTCGAGGGTTATTCTGAGGGATTCGTGCGGGATTTCTCCAAGAATTATCTGGCTCCGTATGTTTTGGTCAGACCGGTCCCCTTGGACAAGGTAGAGGAGCGCCGAAAGTTCGCCGAGAAGATAATCAAATGGGCCGAAGAAGTTGTACGCCCCAACGAACCGAGCAGGGCGAGGATATGAGCGCGCTGGCGAACACCAATGGAGAACTGGCCCTGGAGTGGTTGGACCTGGCCCTCTGGCGTTATCGAACCGGCATCGAAGTCCTGAAGCAAAGGGGAAACACCAAGGAGGCGGTGCGGAACTTTGCTTCGGCGGCGGAGACGGCGCTCAAAGCCGTTTATGTAATGCATGAGAGTTATTATCCGAGGGTTCATGATATCGGGGAGCTCGTTCGGGGGTGCCCCGACCGGGGGGTGTTGGAGGCGGTCGAGGGTTATTCTGAGGGGTTCGTGCGGGATTTCTCCAAGAATTATCTGGCTCCCTATGTTTTGGTCAGGCCGGTGCCGTTGGACAGGGTGGAGGAGTGCCGAAAGTTCGCCCAGAAGATAGTCAAATGGGCCGAAGGAGTCGTCGAGGCCGATTGAATCAGGCCCAATCCACCCGCCAGGAATGGAGGAAACAATGGAGCACATCGAGTTCACCAAACTGCAGATGACGAAAGAACCCGGGCTGAGCGAGCGGTGGGTGCAGAACCTGCTGGCGGACAACCCGGCGTTGCTCGGCCTCGGCGATCTGGATGTAATAGAAACCGAGCGGCGGCAGCCTCACGCCGGTCGTCTCGACATGTTGCTCATCGACCGCGACAACCGAACCAGATACGAGGTAGAGCTGCAGTTAGGCTCTACAGACGAAACACACATCATCCGAACCCTCGAATACTGGGACATCGAACGCCGCCGCTACCCCCAGTACGAACACATTGCCGTTATAGTGGCCGAAGATATCACCAGCCGCTTCTTCAACGTGATCAGCCTGTTCAACGGCTTCATCCCGATCGCGGCCATCCAGATGACCGCACTTCGAGTCGACAACGACCAGGTGTCCCTCGTGTTCACCAAGGTCATGGACCACACCATGCTCGGAACCGACGAGGAAGATGTAAGTCCTCCTGCGGACCGTGAATACTGGTTGTCCAGGACATCTCCCGAGATACTCGAACTGGTCGATAGACTGTTCTCCATAGTCAAAGAAGAAGACCCTGGTGTTTCGCTCAACTATACCAAGCACTACATCGGGCTCATCCAAAATGGAATGGCCAAGAATTACATAAGCATAGAACCGCGTAAGCAACAAGTGAATCTGTTGGTCAGGCATCCTCGTTCGCAAGAGTTGTCTGACATGATCGAAGAAGCCAGCATCGACACTTTGCGATACGACAAATGGTTCGGAAATTACCGGGCCATCATTCGCGAGGACGACATCGATGAACATCGCGGCCTGCTCGAGAAACTGATCGCCGTCGCGAGAGACCGCTACACGCAGCGATGGGGTTCTTCCTACAGAGGGGAGTGATCCGGCTCAGGGGGCGCCCACTCCGGTGATGCGGGCGGGCAGGATGAAGACCGCCGCCCGCCGCTCCGCCGCCATGACCCGGTCGTATTCCTCCCAGTCCTCATGGACTCCTCCAGCGGCGGTGAACACCTCCCGCAGCAGGCCGGGGATCCCGTTCGCAGGAAAATCCGGCGACGGATCGTCCGGCCCGATGATCGAGGTCTTCCCTTCGACCCCGACCCAGGCCCAGCCCGACCGGAAGACGACGGCGGCGTGCGGCGTGCGCCGCCAATGCCGCAGCTTCACCGCCCCTCCCCGCACCACGAGGGCGACTGCTTCCCCGCCTTCAACAGGATGGGCCATCACCCCGGCGTTGACCACCGAGGAGTGGACCGACCCGTCCGGCCGCCCGAACGAGACCACCGCCAACCCCCGGTCAGCCGCCGCAAACCGGCGCACATCCTCCATGGTGTGTTTCATCGTTGTTCCTCACTTCCGCAGGGCGCCCACACTATCATCCCGCATGAGCTGATACGTCGATGTGTCACGGCGTCGGCGGCCGGAGGAGGCAACATGGTCGGTGCCCACCAGGATATTCTTCGCTACTCCTTGAGCGAGGCGGCCCGATTTCTCCGAGTCAATCCCTCGACCCTTCGATGGTGGCTGGAAGGAGGCAAGAGGGGCGGCAAGAGCTACCCGCCGGTGCTCAGGGAAGAATCGACCGGATCGTCCGATCTCACCTGGTACGAGTTCATCGAAGCCGGATGGCTGAGCGAATACCGCCGCCAAGTTCCCCTCCGGCGGCTTCGCCCTCTAGTTTCAGCACTGCGCAACGAGTTCCAGGTTCTGAACCCCCTGGCTACGATTCAGCCCTTCGTAGGGGCCGGACTCACCCTGGTCAGAAAGCTTCAAAGCCAGTTGGATATACCAGAGGAATTGTGGATCGTGGTAGGAAGCGGCCAATTGGTGCTCAGCAAAGAGTCCGACTCCTTCGTAAAACGTGTTGAGTTCCATAGACCCACAGGGGCGGCAGGACTTTATATCGTGATGCCTGCAACCGAGCCGGTCGTCTTGAATCCGCTAAAGTCATTTGGCATCCCTACCATCAAAGGAATTCGCGCCGAAACTCTGAGCGAACTGGCATTAGCCGGTGATCCCTATGACATGATAATGGACATATATTCCGATTATGGAATTACTCAATCCGATATAGATACAGCAATTCAGTTTGAGCAAGAATATATGGGGCTAGCAACGTCCTGCACCGCCCTGACACGATCAGTTTGTTGCCGCAACTTCAACATGCTTCAGGTAAGGGGAGGGTTCGGTGCGGCGAGGTCCGTAGCGGGTCACCCGCTCGAGCGATCTCGTCAACAGCAGGACGCGTGAGGACCGAGTGACTGCCACGTAGAAGGTGTTCAGCTCAGCTGTTCTGTCCGCCTCTGAAACTGCGCGAAAGTCAGGGAACTGTCCGTCGTTCATCCCGATGATAGCCACGGCCTTGAATTCCCGCCCCTGCGCCTTGTGCACGGTCAGCAACCGCACGCCCGGTCCCAGATCTCGACTGCGTTGGGACCGGTCCATGTGAAGGGCAAACCGGGTCCATGATCTGTCCGCCACCGGTGTCATGTTCGCGAATTGCTGCCAGGTTTCTGATATGAATGTTTGGTCGTCGTGCCATCCAGCGAGCAACGAATCCGGCGTACCGTTTTCAGGCAAATGGATATTATTCTTTACCGCCGATACCATGTCATACGGGGAGGCGGCGTCCAGCAATGGTATAAGGACATTGAGATGTTGTTCGTTTGGGTGGGTTTGGAGGGCTTGGATGATCTCACCGTCATCAGGGGAGTTGTTGTCCAGTCCTAAAGCTCGACGTAGACCCAACTCGGCCGCCATCTTGTAGGATGGACTCTTCCTCCTCATCAACAGTATCGAAATCCGGCCTAGACAGGTCGACATGAATTCTTTATCGCTGTATACGAGCGCTACTTCAAGGCCTTTCTGCAGTAGGGCTGTGTTGGCATGGTACAACATTGATGAGCTCCGAGCCAGCACGGCAATCTCATCGGGCCGTACCTGACCGGTCTCGTCTGTCAATGCCTTTCTGGGCAATCCGTTACCCAACAAATCTTCTACCCAGTCGGCAATATAGTTACCTTCAGATCTTTCGCTAGGAAACTTATGGATCTCAATGTATCCGGGTGCCGGATATTCAAGGTACGAGCTATCAGAATTGGTTTCTTTTTCCAGGCTTTTTGCGACTTCTCGGGCCAGTAGAGATAGTCTCCTAGCTGATCTGAAATTCTGTTTCAGCACGAATTCTACGGCGTTGAATTCAGTGGCAAAGCGGTCCATCAGCGTGTTGTCTGCACCGGCGAACCGGATTATCGACTGTTTAGGATCGCCCAGCAACATGATCGGAATCCGCGGTCTGATGGTGCCAGCAGGCGGTCCTGCCAGAGCGACGAGCAGTCTGTATTGTTGCTCTGTCAGGTTTTGCGCTTCATCAACGATGACCAAACCGTATACTCTTTCGTATAAACTGGCGAAGGCTGGTTTTTGTAGCAATTCATATCCCTTAGCGAGCATCTCGCCGAAGTCCACGGCACCGGCATTGTCTAAGGCATGCCGCCATAGCTCTAAGTTCTCGTGGTCTTCAACCTTTGCTCTTGCCAGATCCAGTTCCCAAATTAATTCCCGGTAATCGGTGTGTAGATTGGTGTCATTGTATCGTTCAAATAATTCGACTTGGTCTTCGGTTTTGGCGAGAACTTGAAAGTCCAAGGGCAACCCCACATGGGTTCCATGCTGCAGGAGCATCGAGTGGGTGATGCTATGTATCGTCTGGGCCGTTATCCTGAACGGCAGGTCGCCGATTCTATCTCGTAGACGGCGCTTGAGTTCGTCGGCCGCCCTAGTGGTGTAGGTGATCGCCATCACATGGGCATATCCATTACTGGGGTCGTTGATAAAACGTTCCGCCCGCCTTGCCAGTATTTCAGTCTTGCCGGTGCCAGCGGCGGCTTTGACGAGCACCGCAGGTGCGTCGCAGGCCACAATGCATTGTTGCTCCGAGGTCAGGGAGAGCCTGTGGGTGGTGTCGATCACAACCATCAGTCAGGCCACCTCACCTTCACTCTTGAGAAGGCTGCCCAGCTTTTCAACCAGCTCTCTCAAGGGGGCTGGCCACTGGTGTTTCGTTTCTCTATACGGATAGGTCTCTACGAATTCTTGGGCCAGAAGGGATCCTATGCTTCCTTTGCAGCCCTTCATTGTCAACATTATTTCCTTTTTATTCTGCTTATGTGCCGACGGGTCGAATTGATAGTATGTCCTTTGGCATAGTTCAAGATCGAATTCAACCATCATCCGCTCTATGGCATCACCCTTTTCTGGACTACCTGACCAGATAACCTGATCACAGGCTAACTTTTTATCATCTATGAGTTTTTTAACGCTCTCCTTCCCCGCGTCGTCGCTGTCCGCCAGAACCAGGAGAGGGACCTCGACGTGTTGGCTGAACTTGATGACCGGATCAATGAGGTCCGGGATCATCCCACCGGAGTTTATGACCGAGATACCGTGCGCCAGTGGACCCAAGGCGTCGCGTAAGACCGGAGGCAAGAAGGCCCGTTCAGTGGCACCGTCGCCGATAATTATTGCCCTTGCGAACAGCAGATCTCCAAAGGGCCGCTCCACCTTTCGCTTGAGCTTCTCCATCTCCGATACGTAGAAGCCCCGCTGTTTAGTGCGGGGAGTTTCGCTATCTTCTTCCTCCGCAGGACCGAAATCGATAACGGTGTGATCACCCGTGGATGTTGCACGAACGAGCCGTATGGCTTTCGGATCAATGCCCGAAGCCAGTTGCGGCGAATGCGTGGTGGCTATAACTTGATGTCCCTGGTTTTCCAGCAGGCTCGGTAGCTCGAAGATGGCATGGGGGTGAAGATGCGCTTCGGGTTCTTCGACAAGGATGATAGTGTGCGGGCGCAGATCAGGTCCATCGCTCCCCAGCCGCAGACGGTAGAACAGATCCTGCACTTGCAGGGAGGCTAGGCTGCGAACCCCCGAACCTTGCAGTCTCGCGGCCAAATGCTCTTGGCCTGCGCCGAAGCTCACCCCGATTGTTCGGGCAAGTTCTTCTAGACTGTTGGGTATGGCGTTGACCTGCACCTTCCCCAGGCTGTCCAGATATCTATCCAGGGTTTCGAGGGCAGTACGAAGTTCTTTGAGCGTTTCACTTCCCTCAACGATATCATTCCCCAATGCGGTGAGCCTGCTTTCAAGCTCTTCCCGACCCTCTTCTACGTTCAGATCATTCATGATCTTGCGCAACGAGCTCCCGGGGGTTCGGAGTTCTTTGTCCAGGTCGCGTTGTGTGTCTACCAACTCAGCCACGAAGAAGCTTCGTTGTTCTCTGCTGAGGTGGACGGAGGATTCCGCCGCGTTCAATTCTCCGCTGTGTTCTGAATAGTTCATGATATTAGCTTGGCTGCGTGCGCCGGTGCCTTCGCTGGCCCTCGCGATGGTTGTCCGCCATGCCAGGCGTTCACGCATCGGCTGCTCAGAGATTACAGAAACCGTAGGACCGAAGAGTTGGGACAATGACCTGCTGAACTTCTCCTCTTCAACCGCTGTTCCTTTTGAGGAAGATGGCGTATCCTCCTCTATCGGAGAAGTCGAGGGCAATGGTGCGACGACCACATCGATCTCGGCTTCGGAGTCCATTCCCACCGTCAGGTCATCGCGATCCGCCCGAGTTCCGCCCATGGCTACATGCAGGGCGCGCAGAATGCGCGACTTGCCGGCGTTGTTGCGGCCCACGAGCAGGGTGAGGCCCGGCTGCAGGCGCAGGTCGAGTTCCCGGATCCCTCTGAAGTCCCGGATCATGAGCCGCTCTACGAATACGGCGGCTTTCTGGATATCTCCTGCGTTTGCCATTGTTCCAAGTCTATCGAATGGGTTAGTCTAGCGTAGCGGTTATCCGGTCTGCCGGTTTGGAGTCCGCCCCTTTCGCCGACCGCGAGGGCAACTGCCTTTCCGCCGTCTACAGGGTGGGTGGGACATCACCCCGGAGTTGACCGCCGAGTTGAGCCCCCCCGATGGGTCAGGAGGTCTGGGCGGCGGCTCTGCGGGCGGCTATGTGGATCAGATCCCAGACGCCTGAGAAGGGAGGGGCGTAGGCGAGGTCGGCCCAGGCCAGTTCATGGGCGGTCATGCCGTTCCAGACGGCGGCGGCGAACACGTCGATCCGTTTGCCTGCGCCCGGCCCGCCCACTATCTGGGCGCCGAGCAGCCGGCCGCCGTTCCGCTCGGCCGTTGCCCGGATGGTCATGGGCGAGGCAGACGGCCAGTACCCGGCGGCGGTGGTTCCCCGGGCATCTCCGGTCACCGCGTCGAACCCCGCCGCCGCGGCGTCGGCGGGGCGCAGTCCGGTGGAGGCGATCTCCAGATCGCACACCTTGGTGATGGCGGTGCCCAGCACGCCGGGGAAGCGGGCGTCCCCGCCGCCGATGCCGATGCCCGCCACCCGGCCCGCCTTGTTGGCGATAGTCCCCAGGTGGAAGTTGACCGGACGCCCGGTCAGCCGGTGCCTGGCCTCGGCGCAGTCGCCGCCTGCCCACACCCCGTCGGCGTCGGTCCGCTGGCGGTCGTCCACCGCGACGGCGCCGGTCGGCCCCAGCCCGATCCCGGCTCGGGCGGCGAGGCTCGATTCGGGCCGGAACCCCAGGCCGAGCACCACGACCTCGGCCGGATGGGTCTCGCCCTCGCACCCCACGCTCTCCACCCGCTCGACGCCGTTGATGCAGCGAACCCTGGTCCCGGCAACGACCCGGATGCCCATCCCCTCCATCGCCTCCACCACCTGCGCCCCCAGGTCGGGGTCGAGGGTGCGGTCGAGCACCGCCTGCCCGGAGGTCAGGACAGTCACCTTCCAGCCCCGGCTGTGGAAGGCCTCGGCCGCCTCCAGCCCCACATACCCTCCGCCCACCACCACCGCATTGCCGGGGCCGCGGTCAGCGGCCTCCTTCAGCACGGCGGCGTCATCCAAGGTGTGGAGGCCGTATACACCGGGCAGGCGGGCGCCCTCTATGGCGGGGCGGATCGGCCGGGCACCGGTTCCGATCATCAGCAGGTCGAAATCCAGCTCCGTCCGTTCCCCGGAATCGAGGTCGGTGACGGCCGCCCGCCGCCGGTCGAGGTCGATGGATTCGGCCTCGCAGCGGATGCGCACCTCGATGTCCATCCGGGCGAACTGCTCGGGGGTGCGGGCCACCAGGCGCTCCAGCGGCTCGACGTAACCGGCTATGTAATAGGGCTCTCCGCAGGCCGAATAGCTGACCCAGCCGGAGCGCTCCACGGCGATGATCTCCAAGTCGTCCGCCGGGCGGCGGCGGCGCGCCTGGCTGGCCGCCGACATCCCCGCCGCGTCCCCGCCGATGACCAAGAGCCGTTCAGTCAGGGACAACCTCTCCGAATATCACAACTAGCCGCCGGCCGCCGCCAGCCGGTCCACCATTACGCCGAAGACCCGGACGCCCTCGTTGAAGTCGGCCAGGGCGGACCGGCGCGCCGACCCGTCGTCCGGGCGGGGGCGGCGCAGCCCGGCCAGCATGCCCTCCGCCGCGCCGACCAGCCCGGGGGTCAACGACTCCGGCCCGGCGCCGAGCGCCTGAACAGAGGCGGGAACCGGAAGCGCCTGCACCCTGGTGTGGAAGGAGCGCACCCGGCGCAGGGCGTCCTCCAGGGCGGATTCGGCCTCGTTGTACCGGGCCCGGTAGCTCGGCTCGTCCGGGGCGTCCCCCTTCTCTTCGTCCCAGGACCGGTGTATCCCGCCGATGTCCGCCGCCAGCCTGTTCAGCTCGTCCCTGAAGCCCGCCAAGCCTTCCAGGTAGGAAGCGGCGTCCGCCTCGTCCGGCGGCGGGGGGGCGGCGGACGGCGCGGCGGCGGAGGCGGTTCCGCCTGCAGTCAGACCGAGGGCCGAAGCGTCCTGTTCGATGCGGGCGGCGAGGGCGGCGGCGCTGCGGCTGAAACCGGCGGCGGCGGCGGTGAAGTCGGCCAGGGCGGACCGGCGCGCCGAACCGTCGTCCGGGCGGGGGCGGCGCAGCCCGGCCAAGACGTCCTCCGCCAAACCGGGCAGCCGGGCGGCTTGGTCCGCCAGCGCCCCGCCCTGTACGGCGACCGCAGCGGGGACGGGTTGGTTCCGCACGCCGGCGTGGAAGCCGCGCGCCCGGTCGAGGATGTCCTCCAAGGCGGATTCGGCTTCCCGGTACCGGGCCCGGTAGCTCGCCTCGTCCGGGGCGTCCCCCTTCTCTTCGTCCCAAGAGCGGTTGACCGCGCCGATGTCGGACACCAGATCGTCCGCCGCCTCCGCGAACGCCGACAGGGCGAGCAGGTACCGGGACGCCTCCGCGCTCAACCCCGTCGAGGTTGCTTCCGGTTCTTCCTCTTCCGGCGGGGGCGCGGCAACCGCACCGGAGTCGGCGGCGCCATCGGGTTCTTCATCGGCGCCGCCCCCCTCCGCCTCTTGGACGGGTTCCTCCTGGGGCGCCTCCCCCGTCGCTTCTGAGGTCTCGGCCGTTGCTGAAGTCTCCGCCGCGGCGGGCGGGTCGGCGGCGTCCCCGGCGGGGGCGCTCGGAGCGGGGGAGGAGGTTACCGCCTCGGCGGCGGCCGGCTGCCGGTCGGGGCCGGGGTCGGGCTGGTCAGACCCGCCGCGGGTGAAGATCAACACGATCACCGCCGCCGCCGCCAGCCCGAGGAACACATGGGCGGCTATGTTCCTCCGAGGCTTCCGCGGCGGCCGCCTGCCGAATAGTTCCATACCGCTTCCCTGAGACGCTTGGCGGTGCGCAGAACCAGCTCAGGTCCTGCGCCCGCCGGGGATGATATCCCCCCGGCGGCGCATAACAGCGGCAATCGCGGCCCGCCCCGCCTTCGCAGTCCGCCCGGTCTACAGGGGAAGGGTCCGCCCGGCTTCTTTGAGGAGGCGGCGGCGCTCCTGTACGTCGGGCATCACCCCGCGCACCACGTTCCAGAAATCGGGGGAGTGGTTCCTGACTTGTAGGTGGGCCAGCTCGTGGACCACCACGTAATCGATCAGGTCGGGGGAGAGCATCATCAGCCGCCAGTTGAGGCGGATGGTCCCGTCGCTGGCGCAGCTGCCCCAGCGGCTGCGCTGGTTGCGCACCAGGATGTTCGGCTTGTTTCCGTGGGCGAGAAGCGGCCACCAGCGGTCCGCGTCGCCGGGCAGCCGCTCCATGGCCCGGTAGAAGTACCAGCCCGCAAGGGCCGCCTCGACCGCCCGGCAGCGTTCCGGCCCCTCCAGGCCGGGGGGTTCGGCCACCCTGAAGGCCCCGCCCTCGAAGTAGACCTCCGGTTCTTTCACATCGGCCTTCTCGAAGGTCATGCGGACGGGGCGGCCCAGATAGGGGAGGGTCTCGCCGTCCACGAACCGGTTGCGCACCCGCTCCTCGGCTTCGGCGCGGCGCTGGATGATCCAGGGCGCCCGCTTGCGGACGAAGGCCCGCACCTCGCGGTCGGGGACGTACATCGGGGCGGCCACCCGCACGCCGCCGCCGTCCACGGATATCTCGATGGTTTTGCGCCGGCGGGGGCTGCGGCGGACTTCGAACGCGATGTCGGCGTCCCCGAACCTGATGGAGTCCTGTTGGGTAACGATCCGGGTCATGCCCCCGCCCCCTCTCCGGCGGCCCCGCCCCGCAGCACGGACCGGATCGTTCCCGAACTTGCTCTGTTTCTGTGTGGAGTGTTGCTTATCATAGCATACTATATATCACAAAATATCGTTGTCGTCTAGACCCTTGTCTGCCCGAACACCGTTGAACACCTTCCGAAGCCCGCCTGAGCTCAGGCCTCGCGGCGGCTGGTCAACCAGGCGCCCAGGGTGACCAGGGCGGTTCCGGCCCATTGGAGGGGGGCTATCACGTCGCCCCGGAAGGTCATGCCGATCACCATGGCGATCACTGGGAGGATGTAGATGGGGGCGGCGCCTCGGGTGGGGCCCACCCTTCCGACCAGGGCGGTCATGAGCACGAAGGCCGTTCCGGTGCAGAAGACCCCGAGCGCCGCCACCGCCGCCGCCGAGGAGGCCTGCCATTCGGATCCGGCCAGCCCGAGCACCCCGGTGGGCGCGGTGATGACGGCGGCCACCCCCATCGCCCGCATCATCGCGGCCGGCGCCCCGTAGCGCTGCTGAAGCGGAACCGCCAAGGCGATCGAGAGCCCGTAGGTGATGGTGGCGGCGATGATCAGCGTCACCCCCCAAGCGCTGGACGCCGAACCTCCGAGGGCGGGCAGGCTGATGCCGGCCCCTCCCGCGGCCCCCAGGACGATCCCCAGCGTCTGGCGGGGCCCGGGGAGCTTGGACAGCAGCACCGAGGCGATGACGGTGCTGTAGATGGGCACCATGGAGGTCAGCATCCCGGCCAGGGCCGAGTCGATGTGCTGCTGGGCGATGGGAAACAGGAGGAACGGCACCGCGAACCAGGTAACTCCCAGCACCGCGATGCGGCCCCAGTCGGACCGCTCCACCGGACGGCGGGAGGCCTTGAAAGACAGCAGGATCACGAAGCCGAGCACGATCCTCACCCAGGTGATGGCCGGAGGTTCGAAACCCTCCAGCCCTACGTCGATCAGCGAATAGGCCGACCCCCAGAACAGGGCCACCCCGCTCAGCAGCGCCCATTCCAGCCCCCCGAACGGCCCGAGCCGCGAGCCGGGGGAGGTGGAGAAGACGTAGGCCCGGCCGGAGCGGCCGGAGGACGGAGGCATCGAACGGGAGGGTAACCACCCCGGCGCCCGGACCGGTCGAATCAGGGGCAATCGAAGGCGGCCGGCCCCGTCTGGTAGAATGGAAGGGAAGCCCCGAACACCCTATTTTCCCCTATGAGCGCATCCGAGATACCCAAGCTGGCGTCCGAGCTGTTCGAGATGTCGAAGAGCTACCTCGAGCAGGAGGCGGTCGCGCCCCTGCGCCGCACCGCCCGCTTCGCCGGCGTGACCCTGCTGGGGGGCCTGCTGCTGGCCTTGGGGTGGGTGTTCCTGGCGGTGGCGGGTCTGCGCCTCGCCCAAGACCTGCTGCCGGACACCCCGCTGTGGAGCGCCTTGGCCTACCTGATCGCCGGGGTGGCCGCCCTAACCGCCGCCTTCGTCGTGATGTGGGCCGCCTCCCGATCGAAGGCCTCGCCGTGATCGAACGCAGCGACATAGAGGCGAAGGCCAGGGAGCTGGAAGAGGCCGTCCTCGGGGCGGGGGAGGCGGTGCGCAACGCCGCTGCGAAGAAGAGCCTGGGGGTCGCCGCCGCTCTGGCCGCCGCCTTCCTGGCGGGGCGCAAGCGGGGGCGGCGCCGGGGGGCGAGGGTCGAGATCCACCGCCTCTGACACCCGGCCGGCGGCGCGGGTCCGTCGGTCCCGGGGCTTCAGGACGGAGTTTGGCCGGTGCCTCGGCCTTCCACCCGAACCCGGCGGGTCTACCCCCTTCGATCCCTTGGAGCTATCCGTCTATGCGGAAGCTGACCGGATCGAAGCCGGGCCGGTCGACCACCAGTCCGGCTTTCTGGCCCGGTTTCAGGCCGAAGCCGGCTATGCGGCGGCGGTGGCGGCGCCTCACCCAGCGGAGCAGCAACAGGAAGGCCCCCGCCGTCATGAGAGAAGACCTGCTTTCCTGCATCCCGCGGCGCAGCAGAGCGAAGCCCCTCGACCTCGACCAACACCGACGGCACAGCAACGGAATCGGGGAGCTGGTTTTCGGCGGCATCGTTCTCCGTGTTCGGTGTGAGCCCAGTGTAACCGGCGGGGCTTTCGGCAAGCCTCTGTATGGGCGCCTATAGAGTGCAGCCCATGAGGCGGACTCCGAGATGGGTGCAGACCGTGGTGTGGGTCACCGTGGCCGGCATGATCCTCACGCTCCTGGCGGGCGTCATCTCCATCGGGCTGGACTGAGCAGTGGCCGCCCCCGCCGGCCCGGCCGATGCGGCCGGAGCGCCCGAACCGTCCGAGGGGGCCGCCCTCGGCCGCCCCTTCGCCGAGGGTGAACCCGTCCTTCTGCTCGACGGCAAGGGCCGCAAGTACCTGCTCCACCTGCGGGCGGACGGGATGTTCCAGTACCACCTGGGCGCCCTGGCCCACTCCGAGCTGATCGGCGCCCCGGACGGCGCCCGCCTGCAGTCCTCCAAGGGGGCGCCTCTGACCGCCCTCCGCCCCCGGCTGGGGGACTACATCCTCAAGATGCGGCGCGGCCCCCAGATCGTCTACCCCAAGGACTTGGGGGCGGTGCTCATGTACGCCGACATCCACCCCGGCCTGACCGTGGTGGAGGGCGGCACCGGATCCGGCGCCCTCGCCATGACCCTCGCCCGGGCGGTGGGGCCGTCCGGGCGGGTGGTCTCCTGCGAGATCAGGGAGGACCACGCCGCCCACGGCCGGGCCGCCGTCGCCCGCCGCTTCGGGGCGGCGCCGGAGTGGCTGGAGCTGCGGGTGGGCGACGTGGCCGAAACGGCGGCGGAGATCCGCCACGACCGCCTGGTGCTGGACCTCCCCGAGCCGTGGCGGGTCGTCCCCTCCGCCCTCGGGGGCCTGCGCACCGGCGGCGTCCTGTGCTGTTACCTGCCCACGGTGCCCCAGCTCGAACAGCTCCACCGGGCGCTCGGCGAAAGCGGCCGGTTCGCCGACGTGGAGACCTTCGAAGTGCTGCTCCGCACCTGGAACGTAACCGGGCGCTCGGTGCGCCCCGACCACGGAATGGTGGGCCACACCGGCTTCCTCACCGCCGCGCGGTGCGTCCAATCCGCCTGAACCCCGGCCTGCGCCGGGGCCGGCCCGAGGAACGGCGGCCGCCCGGACGAAACACCCACTCGACCCTGGTTGCGGGCTGGTGAGCCGCGCCGGCGCACCCTGGGGGCGCGGATTGAACGAGGAAGGCCGTCTGCCTTCACTACCCTCCTACAATGTTGCCGGGCCTGCCCTGGTCCAGGAAACAGCAGCCCGGCCCGCAGCAATCCAGTAAGCCGGAGCGGCGCCATGCCCGACCATCGCAGAAGGTACGAATACGAGCACCGGATGGATCCCATGCCAGACCATCGGACGGCATACGACTACCAGCGCCAGGTGGACGCCATGCAGGAGGAGATAGCGCTGCTCCGCCGGCAGCTCCAGGCCGGACCCCGTTCCGTCAGGATGATGGAATCCCGTCTGACCGAAACCAAGTCCAAGCTGGACAAGGCCCTCCGCAGCAACCAGAAGCTGGCCGAATTGCTCGAAGAGGCCAAAGAGCAGCTGGCCATGATGCGCGACGAGGTCGACAAGCTCACCGCCGCTCCCAACCCCTTCGCCGCCGTGCTGGGGGTCAACAGCGACAGCACCGTGGACGTGATGAGCGGGGACCGCCGGATGCGGGTCAACGCCTCTCCCTCCATCGAGATCAAGCAGCTCCAGCCGGGCCAGCAGGTGCTGGTCAACGATTCCATGGCCATCGTGGAGGTGCGGGACTTCATCCGCCAGGGCCAAGTAGTGTCCATCAAGGAGGCGATGGAGGACAACCGCCTGCTGGTGCTGGCCCACACCGACGAGGAGAGGGTGGTGGAGCGGGCCGGCCCTCTGGCGGGCGTCCGCCTGCGGGCGGGCGACCACGTGCTCTTGGACAACCGCACCGGCTTGGCCTACGAGAAGCTGTTCCGCCCCGAGGTGGAGGAGCTGGTGCTCGAAGAGGTGCCCGACGTCACCTACCACCAGGTGGGCGGTCTGCAGGACCAGATAGAGGCGATCCGGGATGCGGTGGAGCTCCCCTTCGTGCACCGGGATCTGTTCGAAGAGTACGGGCTGGTCGCCCCCAAGGGGGTGCTGCTCTACGGGCCGCCCGGGTGCGGCAAGACCCTCATCGCCAAGGCGGTGGCCAACAGTCTGGCCGAGGCGGTGGCCGAGCGGGCCATAGGCGGGGACGCCCGCTCCTACTTCCTCAACATCAAAGGCCCCGAGCTGCTCAACAAGTACGTGGGGGAGACCGAGCGCCAGATAAGGCTGATCTTCCAGCGGGCCAAGGAGAAGGCCGACGAAGGGTTTCCGGTCATCGTCTTCTTCGACGAGATGGACTCCTTGTTCCGCACCAGGGGCTCCGGCATCTCCTCCGACGTGGAGTCGACCATCGTCCCCCAGCTCCTCTCCGAGCTGGACGGGGTGGAGCAGCTCAAGAACGTCATCGTGATCGGCGCCTCCAACCGCGAGGATCTGATCGATCCGGCCATCCTCCGTCCGGGGCGGCTGGACGTGAAGATCAAGATCGCCCGCCCCAACGCCGATGCCGCCGGGCAGATCTTCGAGATCTACCTGGATCCGGAGCTGCCCTACGACGAAGAAGCCTTGGAGAAGGCGGGCGGTGACCGCCCGGCCCTGGTGAAGCAGATGGTCGGCCGGGTGGTGGAGGCCATGTACGAGGAAAGCCCCGCCAACCGCTTCTTGGAGGTCACCTATCAGAACGGGGACCGGGAAGTTCTGTATTTCCGGGACTTCTCGTCGGGGGCCATGATCGAGAACATCGTGCGCCGGGCCAAGAAGGACGCCATCAAGCGCCGGATCAGCGGTGCCTCCGGCAACATCACCGAGAACGATCTGCTGGCGGCCATCAAACAGGAGTTCCGGGAGCACGAGGACCTCCCCAACACCACCAACCCGGACGATTGGGCGAAGATCTCGGGCAAGAAAGGGGAGCGGATCGTCTACGTCCGCACTCTGATCGAAGGCGAGGACGAGTCGAGGACCATCGAGGCGGTCGGAACCGGGCAGTACCTCTAGGCATGGCGGCGCCCACGGTCATAGGGACCGAAACGGAATACGGGATCACGGTCCGCAACAACCCCGACCTCCACCCCACCCTGGCCTCCTCCTGGGTGGTCAGCTCCTACCGGGGGGGCCGGGTGCGCGTCCAGTGGTCGCACGAGGAGGAAACCCCCGACCGGGACGCCCGCGGCGTGGAGAACGAAACGCACGCACCGGCCGAGGACAACAACATGGTCAACGTGGTCCTGTCCAACGGCGCCCGCTTCTACGTCGACCACGCCCACCCCGAATATTCGAGCCCCGAATGCTCCGACCCCCTGCAGGCCGCCCTCTACGACAAGGCGGGGGAGCGGGTGCTGGCGGACGCCGCCGGCGCCTACCGGTCCTTCCGCCCGGGCGACCAGCTGTACATACACAAGAACAACAGCGACGGCAAGGGCAACTCCTACGGCTACCACGAGAACTATCTGGTGTCGCGGGACGCGCCCTTCTCCGACCTGATCCGCTACGCCACCACCTGGCTGGTAACCCGCCAGATATTCACCGGTTCGGGGAAGCTCGGCGCCGAGAACGGGCGGCCGGCCGCCGGATATCAGATCACCCAGCGGGCCGACTTCTTCGAAGAGGCGGTGGGCCTCGAGACCACCCTGCGGCGGCCCATCGTCAACACCCGCGACGAACCCCACGGGGACCCCTCCAAGTACCGACGGTTCCACGTGATCATCGGCGACGCCAACATGTCGGAGGTTCAGACCTTCATCAAGCTGGGCGCCACCGCCCTGCTGCTGGCCGCCGTCGAGGACGGGGCCCTCCCCGACGACTTGGCCCTGGCCGACCCGGTGGAGGCGACCTGGCGCACCAGCCGCGACCTCACCATGGCCGAGCCTCTGCGGCTGGCGGACGGGGGAACGGCGACCGCCCTCGAGCTGCAGCTCCGGTACCGCGAATGGCTGTCGAAGTACGCCGAAGAGAACCTGCCCGAGCCGGTCTGGGCCGACGTGGTCCGCGAGTGGGGGGCGGCGCTCCACGACTTGGAGGTCGACTTCATGCGCACCTCCGACCGGCTCGACTGGTCGGCGAAGCTCCGCATGCTGAACGGGTTCCGCCGCCGCGACGATCTGGAATGGAGCCACCCCAAGCTGGCCTTGGCCGCCCTCCAATACCACGACGTCCACCCCGCCCGAGGCTTGGCCTACCGCCTGCAGGAGGGGGGCCTGCTCCGCCGCCTCTTCACCGACGAGGAGCTGGACCGCGCCGCCCTCCGTCCGCCCGCCGGAACCAGGGCCTACTTCCGGGGGCGCTGCGTGGGGCAGTTCCCCGATTCCCTGGTGGGGGCCAACTGGGACTCGCTGGTGTTCGATGTGGGGGAGGCGGCGCTCAAGCGGGTGCCGATGATGGAGCCCCTGCGGGGAAACGAGGAACTGGTGGGAGAGCTGCTCGACGCAACCGAAGAAGCCGCCGACCTGCTCGCAGCCCTGAGAGACGGCTGACGCCGCCCCGCGTGGATGTCGAGAATCAGGGCTAACATGAACGGCCCCTACGATTCACCGGCCGCCGGCCGGCCCCCCGGTCCCGCCCCTAGATGAGTAGTTCCAAGGGATTGGGGGTTGTGCACATCCCTGTTCGAGCCGCATACGCAGGCTCTTCCCCGACAAGCCCTGGCCCGCGCAGGCCAAGCCGTTCGGTTTGTTACCCTCGTCCCCAGCAAGCTGAGCCTGTCGAACAATGCAAACCATCATCAACCGAGGTTCTTGTCAGGGTAACCTTGGAGCTACCCATCTAGGAGGAAATGAATGGCTCAGGAGCGCATCCAAAGACCCGCAAGCCGGCGGGGGCGGGAGGCCGCCGATGCAAGCCGGCCCTCGGGCCAAGCCTCGGAGGCGGTGAACCAGATCGACGATCTGCTGGACGAGATCGACTCGGTGCTGGAGGAGAACGCCGAGGAGTTCGTCAAGAACTACGTGCAGAAGGGCGGGGAGTGAACCTCTACCCGGTTCCGCTGGAAGCCCCCCTCCCCGGCGCCAGCTTCACCGAGCTGGCCCGCTCCCTGGACCTGGCCCCCGGTTGGACCCTTCCGCCCGAGGCCGCCCGAGCCCCCGAAGGCGCCCAAGCCCCCGAAGCCACCACCGTGCTGGCCCTGCGCTTCGACCGGGGGGTGGTGATGGTGGGAGACCGCCAGGCCACCAGCGGATACGACGTGGCGCACCGGCGCATTCAGAAGGTGTTCGCCGCCGACGCCTATTCGGCGGTGGCCATCTCCGGCACGGCCGGCCTGGCGGTGGAGCTGGTCAGGCTGTTCCAGACCGAGCTGGAGCACTACGAGAAGCTGGAGGGGGTGCGCCTCAGCCTCGACGGGAAGGCCAACTACCTGGCCCGCATGGTCCGCATGCAGCTTCCGCTGGCGCTGAGGGGGTTCGTGGTGGTGCCGCTCTTCTGCGGATACGACCCTCCGTCCGGGACCGGGCATGTTTTCACCTTCGATGCGGTGGGCGGGCGCTACGAAGAGCACGACTTCGGAGCGGCGGGGTCGGGCAGCCGCGAGGCGCGGGCCTACCTGCGCACCGTCTACCGAGCCGACTCGGGCCGGAGCCAAGCCGTCGACCACGCCGTACAGGCTCTGGTGGCGGCGGCCGGGCAGGATCTGGCCACCGGCGGACCCGACCTCCGGCGCGGCATCTATCCGAACGTGGTTACCGTGACCGAGGAGGGCTTGGAGGACGCGCCGGAAGAAGAGGTGGCGGCCGCCGCCGAGCGGGCCTTCGAGGCGGTGCCGTGACCCTTCCCTTCTACGTCCCGCCCGAGCAGCTGGTCAAGGACCGGGCCGAATACGCCCGCAAGGGCATCGCCAGAGGCCGCTCGATCGCGGCGCTGGCGGTCCGGGAGGGGGTGGTGATCCTGGCCGAGAACCCCAGCCGCACCCTCACCAAGATCTCCGAGATATACGACCGCATCGCCTTCGCCGGCGTCGGCAAGTACAACGAGTTCGAATCGCTGCGGGTGGCCGGCATCCGCTACGCCGACGTCAAGGGCTACCAGTACGGGCGGGAGGACGTTACCGCCAAGAGCCTGGCGTCGGCCTTCTCCCAGACCCTGGGCACCATCTTCGTCCAGGGCCCCAAACCGTTCGAAGTGGAGATACTGATCGCCGAGGTGGGGGCCGCCACCGCCGACGACCGCCTCTTCAAGGTCACCTACGACGGCACCCTCTACGACAAGACCGGATACACCGCCATCGGCGGCCCGTCGGACGCGCTGGCGGACAAGCTGGGCGAGTCCTACGGCGAAACCCCCGCCCTGGAGGACGCCCTCCGGCTGGCGGCCGAAGCCTTCCGCGTGGTCGAAGACCGCGAGATCGACGGCTGGGAGGGGGCGCTGCTGGAGCGGGCCGCCCCCGCGCCGGGGGCCAACCGCCGCTTCCGCCGCCTGACGCGGAAGGAGCTGGCCGGCGTCTGACCGGAAGGCCGCCCCCGAACCCGTCTAACCTGGACCGTCAGTGAAAGACCGCATCTACGGGATCGAGAACGAATACGGCGTCACCTGCGCCTGGCGCGGCCAACGCCGGCTCAGCCCGGACGAGGTGGCCCGGCACCTGTTCCGGGGGGTGGCCTCGGGCAGCCGTTCCTCCAACACCTTCCTCGAGAACGGCGCCCGCCTGTACCTCGACGTGGGCAGCCACCCCGAATACGCCACCCCCGAATGCCGCAGCCTCGGCGACCTGGTGGCCCACGACAAGGCCGGGGACCGGTTGCTGGAGAACCTCCGGCGCGCGGCCGAGCGGCGCTTGGCGGAGGAGGGAGTGCGGGGCGACATCTTCCTCTACAAGAACAACACCGACACGGCCGGCAACTCCTACGGCTGCCACGAGAACTACCTGGTGGACCGGACTACCGACTTCAACAAGATGCTCGAGGTCCTGATCCCCTTCCTGGTTACACGCCAGATATACACCGGGGCGGGGAAGCTGCTCCAGACCGCCCGTGGGCCCGTGTTCTCGATCTCGCAGCGGGCCGAGCACATCTGGGAGGACGTCTCCTCGGCCACCACCAGATCGCGCCCGATCATCAACACCAGGGACGAGCCCCACGCCGACGCCGAGCACTACCGGCGGCTCCATGTGATAGCCGGGGACTCCAACATGAACGAGGCCGCCACCTACGTGAAGGTGGGGGTCACCGCCGCCCTGCTCCAGATGATCGAAGACGGGTTCTTGTTCCGGGACATGACCCTCGAGAACCCGATCAGGGCCATCAGGGAGATCAGCCAGGACCTCACCTGCCGCGCCAAGGTGCGCACCGCCAACGGGTGGGAGGTGTCGGCCCTCGACGTCCAATGGGAATACAGCGGGCAGGTCGCCAAGTACGCGAGGCGCACCGGCTTTCCCTCCGAGATCCAGCGGGCGGTCGACATGTGGGAGCGCCTGCTCTCCGCCTTGCAGGAGGATCCGCTGTCGCTCGCCCAGGAAGTCGATTGGGTGACCAAGCACCACCTGATCGAACAGTACCGCAGCCGTTACCGCCTCCGCCTGTCGCATCCGCGGGTGATGCTGCTGGATCTGAGCTACCACGACATCTCCGAGGAGCGCGGCATCTACAACCTGCTGGCCCGGCGGGGCGTGGTGCAGCAGATGGTCACCGGCGCGGCGGTGGCCTCCGCCGCCGTCGAGGCCCCCCAGAACACCAGGGCCCGGCTGCGGGGGCAGTTCATCGCCGCCGCCAAAGCCAAGAACCTGCCTTTCACGGCCGACTGGGTCCACTTCAAGATCAACGACCGGGCCCATCAGACCGTAAACTGCAAGGATCCGTTCGCATCGCAGGACGACCGAGTCGAACGGCTGATCGAGAGGATGTGAGGCGGGGGAGGGCGGCAGTCCATGAGCGCAGTCATAGAGCGTCTGATCAACCTGATGGCTTTCCTCGCCGACTCCGGCCGGCCGGTGACCGCCCGGGAGGTCCGCCGCACCGTGCACGGATACGGGCAGGCTTCCGACCATGCCTTCCGGCGCATGTTCGAGCGCGACAAGGACACCCTGCGGCGGCTGGGGGTGCCGTTGGAGATGCGCGCCACCGATGTCTGGGAGGTGGAGAAGGGCTACGTGATCCCCGACGAGGCCTACCGCACCATCGACCCGAAGCTGACCGAGGAGGAACGCACCGCCCTGGGCCTGGCGGTGCACATGGTGCAGACGGGGGACGGGCCGTCCGGATCGGACGCCCTGCTCAAGCTGGGAGGGGCGCGCTTCGTCGAGGGGGCGGCCCCGGTCGGCGCCGACCTCGCCCCGGGGGGCGGGCAGCTCGGCGCCGTGTTCGAGGCGGTGTTCGAACGGCGGCGGCTGCGGTTCACCTACCGGGGGCGGCGGCGGACGGTCGAGCCCTACGGGATGCGCCACTTCCGGGGCCGCTGGTATTTCGCCGGCGCCGAGGAGGGGCGGCCGGAGGAGGAACCCCGCACCTACCGGCTGGACCGGGCCGCCGGCCTGGCGGCGTCCGGGCCCGCCGGCGCCTTCGAACGGCCCCGCGGCTTCGCCGCCCGCGACATCCTGTCCTCCCTGCCCTGGGAGACGGGGGACGAGCTGACGGCTCGGGTGCGGTGCGCCCCCGACGCGGCCTGGTGGGCAGAGTTCCGCTTCCCCGGCGCCCGGGCGGTCGAACAGGATGCGGAGGGGTGGACGGTGCTTGACATCCCCTATTGGACGGAGGAGGCCTTCATCCCCCAGATCCTCGTCTTCGACGACGCGGCGGAGGTGCTGGCCCCGCCCGAGCTGCGCCGGGCCCTGATCGACCGGGTGAGGAGCGGAGCGTGAGCGCCGAGTCCACCCGCCGCCGCCTGAACCGGATCCTGGCCATGGTTCCCTGGGTCATCGCCAACCCCTACCCGCGGGTCTCCGAGGTCATGGAGCGGTTCGGCTACCGGGAGAAGAAACAGCTGGCCAAGGACCTGGCCCTGCTGTTCGTGTGCGGGCTGCCCGGATACGGACCCGAAGACCTGATGGTGGCCTTCATCGAAGACGACCTGGTGGTGCTCGACATGGCCGACTACTTCTCCCGGCCCCTGCGGCTCACCCCGCCCGAAGCCCTCGGCCTGCTGAGCGCCGGGACGGCGGCGGCCGGCCTGGATCCGCCCAACCCCGCCCTGGACAGGGCGGTCGAGAAGCTGAACCGAGCGCTCTTCCCCGAAGCCCCCGGCGCCCTGGATGCGGAGCTGCCCCCCGAACCCGAGCATCTGGACGCCCTGCGGGGGGCGGCGGCGGACCGCCGGGCGGTGCGCATCACCTACCTGTCGTTGTACGCCAACCGCACCACCACCCGGGTGGTCGAGCCCTCGATGGTGCAGGCCTCCTTGGGCTGGTGGTACCTGCCGGCCTACTGCCGCCTGGCCGGAGGGGGGCGCACCTTCCGGGTGGACCGGATCAGGTCGCTGGACCTCCTCGACGAAACCTTCGACCAAGCCCCCGGCGGCCCCCCGGCGGTGGGTTTCACCCCCTCCGCCGACAGCGTCTACACGGTCATGGCCCTGGGGGAACAAGCCCGTTGGGTGGCCGAGTACTACGGGGGCGAAACCCTCTCCGACGACGGCCGGGAGCTGGTGGTGCGCTTCGCCTCCTCCGACCCCAGGACGGCGGCCCGGCTGCTCATCCGCCTCGGAGACCGGGCGCGCCTGGTGGAAGGAGAGGAAGCGGCGCAGGAAACCGAACGGCTGCGGCGCGCCCTCCTTTCCAGGTACGGGGAGGTTTGATTCCCGCCGAGAAACGGGAGGGGGCGCGTCCGGCTGTACCATGAGAGGGTGTTCGATTCTCTGAGCGGAGCCGAAATCCTGACCATCGCGGTCATCGCGTTGGTGGTGTTCGGCCCCCACCGCCTCCCCGACATCGCCCGCTCCATCGGCCGGTACGTGCGGGAGCTGCGGCAGGCGGTCTCCGACCTGCGGCGGGGCATCGAGCAGGAGGTGGGGCCGATCCGCGAGCCGATAAAGGAGATACGCCGGGACCTCACCCAGCCCGCGGCGGACGTCCGCCGCACCTTCACCGAGACGGCCGAAACCGCCAAGGAAGCCGGGCGGGAGATCCGCCGGGCCGCCAAGAATCCGCCCGCCGCGCCCCCCTCGGCCGGTGCGGCGCCCGCAGCAGGGGCGGACGAAGAGGAGGGCGGCGCCGAGGAAGCCCCCGAACCGAACGCCGAGGAAGAGGCCTTGGAACGGGCCGGCGAGGCCCCGGCGGCGGCGGAGGGGCAGCCGCAGCAAACCGGCGCGGACGCCGAAGAGGCCGGCCCGGCCGATGACGAGGGAAGCGGGGGAGAGCCCCCTCCGGCGCGATGGACGGCCCCCGAACCCTCCGTAGGCGTCTCCCCGAGCGAATCCCGGGAGGGTATGGAGGATCCCATGCCCGCCGTGGTGCACCCGCCGCCTGAAGAAACCCCAACCGCCCGGGACTCCGGCCGAGACGAAGCAGCCGCCGCCGAGGGAGGGGACATGGAGAAGACCGGCCGGCGGGGGGCCGCCCCAGACGAAGCCGGGGCGGACGGCCGGGCGGCGGGGCAGTGACCGAACAGGCGGATTCGTCCCACCAGCCCCTCCTGGGGCATCTGAGGGAGCTGCGGTCGAGGCTGATCAAGGTCATGGCCGCCTTGGCGGTGGGCGCGGTGGCGGCTTTCTTCTTCCGGGACTGGATGCTCGGCATCCTGCAGGGGCCTTATCTGTTGGTTTCCGACAAGCCGCTGATCGTCACCGGCCCCACCGAACCCTTCTCCATCGCCATGCGGATGTCCCTGTTCGGCGGGGCGGTGCTGGCCAGCCCGGTGATCACCTACCAGATCTGGGCGTTCGTGAACCCCGGCCTCACCTCCCGGGAGCGCAAGTGGGCCTTCCCGGTGGTGGCCGCCATGGTGGTCCTGTTCGGGCTGGGGGTGGGGTTCGCCTACTGGAGCATGGAGCGGGCCTTGGGGTTCCTGCTCACCATCTTCGACGACCTGGAGACCTTCGTTACGGTCGAGCACTACACCAGGTTCACGGTCAGGTTCCTGTTGCTGTTCGGCGTCTCCTTCCAGTTTCCGGTCTTCCTGTTCGCGGCGGCGGCGGCGGGGGCGGTGTCTTCGGCCCAGCTGGCCTCCGGGCGGCGCTGGGCGGTGCTGATCATCGTTACGGTGGGCGCCGCGCTCACCCCCACCGGCGACCCCCTGACCCTGCTGCTGCTGTCCGTCCCCCTGTACATGTTCTACGAGGCCGCCATCTGGTTGGTGAGATGGATACTCAAGAAATGAGGGTCGACCGCTTCTTCGAGTCCCTGCCGTACCGGCCCGACCCGTTCCAGACCATGGCGGCCGAGGCGGTGGAGCGGGGGGCGTCGGTGGTGGTGGCGGCCCCCACCGGAGCGGGCAAGACCCTGGTGGCCGAGGCGGCGGTCCACCTGAGCCTGGAAAAGGGCCGCCGGGCGTTCTACACCACCCCCCTCAAGGCCCTGTCCAACCAGAAGTTCCGCGACTTCACGGCGGTCTACGGCGAGGAGCGGGTAGGCCTGCTGACCGGCGACAACACCATCCGCGGAGAGGCGCCGATCGTGGTGATGACCACCGAGGTGCTGCGGAACATGATCTACGCCGGCGGCGACCTCTCCTCCGTGGAGACGGCGGTGCTGGACGAGGTCCACTACCTCCAGGACCGCTTCCGGGGGGCGGTCTGGGAGGAGGTGATCATCCACGCCCCCCGGCACATCAAGCTGGTGTGCCTGTCGGCCACCGTGGCCAACGCCGGCGAGTTCACCGATTGGCTGCGTTCCCGCCGGGGCCGCGTCGAGCTGGTGGTCGAAGACCACCGGCCCGTCCCCCTGGAGCGGTGGTGGGCGGTGAAGGACCGCTTCGAGGGCGAGGTGCACATGCTTCCGCTGTTCGCGGAGGCCGCCGGGGTCAGCCGCCCGAACAGGTCGATTCCGAGGATGCTGGCCCGCCGGGGCGGCCGCCGGCGCCGCTTCGCCTCCCCCAGGAGGCTGGAGATGGTGGAGCGCCTGGCTGCCCTCGGCATGCTGCCGGCCATCTACTTCGTGTTCTCCCGGGCGGGGTGCGACGAGTCGGCGGAGCGGGCGGCGGCGGCCGGGATCAGGCTGACCGACCGAGAAGAACAGGAGGAGATACGGCGCCGGGCCGAGCAGGGGGCCGCCCGCCTGGAGGACCCCGACCTGCGGGTGCTCGGCTACGACCGGTGGCTGGCAGCTCTGGAGAAAGGGGTGGCCGCCCACCACGCCGGGCTGGTCCCCGCCTTCAAGGAGGTGGTGGAGCAGCTCTTCTGCGACGGGCTGGTCAAGCTGGTGTTCGCCACCGAGACGCTGTCCCTCGGCATCAACATGCCGGCCCGCACCGTGGTGCTCGACCGCCTCACCAAGTTCACCGGCGAGGGGCACGAGCTGATGCTCCCCGGCGAGTTCACGCAGCTGACCGGGCGGGCCGGACGGCGGGGCATCGACGAGGTGGGCCACGGCGTGGTGCTGCACTCGCCCTACCTGCCCTTCGAGCGGGCCGCTTCCATCGCGGAGCTGGGCAGCCACCCGCTGCGCTCCAGCTTCCGCCCCACCTACAACATGGCGGTGAACCTGGTGGCCAACTACTCCCGCCGCCAGGCCGAGCGGCTGCTCGAAGCCTCCTTCGCCCAGTTCCGGCGCCGGGGGGCGCGGGTGGTGCGGCGCAGTCCGGGCCTCGACCGGCCGGCCGGCCTGGTGACCCTCTTCCACCGCGCCCGGAACCTGCTGGAGGAGCGGGGCTACCTGAACGGCTGGAACCTGCTGCCGCCCGGCCAAGCCCTGCGGAACGTCTACAGCGAAATGGACTTCCTGCTGGTGGAAGCTGTGCAGGCGGGGGTTTTTTCAGACCTCTCCCCCCCGGAGCTGGCCGCCATGGTTTCGGTCTTCGTCTACGAGCCGCGGCGGGAAGCGGAAACCGGCGGGGAGTGGCCCACGCAGACCCTGGAGGAGCGATGGAGCCTGCTGGAGGGCCTCTGGGAGCGCCACACCGCCGCCGAAAAGGCGCACCGCCTGGCGGCCACCCGCCCGCCCCAACCCGGCTTCGCCCTGCCCGCCTACGCCTGGGCGCAGCTCCGCGACCTAGAGGAGCTGATGGAGGAATCCCCCCTGGTTCCCGGGGACTTCGTGCGCACCTCCCGCCAACTGCTGGACGTGATGCGCCAGCTCCGGGACGCCGCCCGGGCGCTGGGGATCGACGGCCTGGACCGAACGGCCGCCCAGGTGCTGAGGGCGGTGGACCGGGGGGTGGTGGCGGCGGGAGGGGCGGTGTGACCGCACCCTGGCTGGTGCTGGTCAACCCCCGCGCCGGCCGAGGCCGCCGCGCCGAACCCCGGGTGGAGGCCGTCCTGCGGGAAAGAGGGATACCCGCCGACATAGTGGCGCCGGACGGTCTGGACGCCCTGCAGGCGGCGGTGGGGCGGGCGGCCGCCGAAGGCCGGAACAGGTTGGCGGCGGCGGGGGGCGACGGAACCGTCAACGCGGTGCTCAACGCCGTTCTCGACCACCCATGGGAGGCGCCGCCCGTGCTGGGGGTGCTGCCCGCCGGCGCCGGCTGCGACCTGTTGCGCACCTTCGGGATCGGCGCCGACCTCGAAGCCGCCGCCGACCGTCTGGCGGGGGAGTCCGTGTATCCGGTGGACGCCGGGCTGGCGGTCGGGGAGTGGGGGAGGCGCTACTTCCTGAATGCGGCGGGGGCCGGTTTGACGGCGGCCGCCGCGTCCGCCGCCCGGCGCCTGCCCGCCGGATGGGGCCGGGCCCGCTACACCGGGGCGGCGGCGCTGGCGCTGGCCCGGTTCCGGGGCGGGGAGATCCGCCTGGAGGCGGACGGGCGGAGCTTCGAGGGAAGGGCCCTGGCGGTGATCCTCGCCAACGGGCAGTTCTTCGGGGCCGGCTACAACATCGCCCCCCGCGCCTCGATGGTGGACGGCCTCTTGGACGTGCAGGTGGCAACCGCGCCGCGCCGGCAGATGGGGCGGCTGATCGCCAAGGCGCGGGGCGGCAACCACCTCTCCGACCCCAACGTCCGGCGGTATCAGGCGGCCGAGGTGAGGATCGAGACCGATGCGCCCTGGCCGGTGGAGGCGGACGGGGAACCCCTGGGCAGCTCGCCTCTGCTGGCGCGGGTCCAGCCGGGGCGGATAGTGCTGAAAATCTGACCGCCCCGCCCGGCGGGGGCCTATACTCCCGCCGCCGTTGCAAAAGGGAGCGGTTTGGCGAAAGCAATCCAGGATCAGTTCGACGACGACCCCGAAATCGACGACGAAGACCTCGACCCCGCGGACGACGACCTCTTGGACGACGATGACGAAGACATCGACGAGGACATCGACGGCGAGGACGACGAAGACGACCGCGGGGACGAAGACGACATCGACGACGACGAGGACGAGGAAGACGACGAAGACGATCAGGAAACGGTGACCCTCGACGCCTTGGAGGCGGAAGAGCTGGAAAACGTGGAGGCCAACGACCCCGCCACCATCCTGGTCGATGAAGCCTCGGAGATAAAGGCCCTCCGCCGGAAGGAGATGGCCATCGACTTGGACGCGGATCCCCAACGGGTGGACGAGTTCGTCTGCAACTCGTGTTTCCTGCTGCTGAAGAACGTCCAGTTGGCCGACCCCGACAAGGCGCTCTGCGTCGGCTGCGCCTGAAGCAGATGGGGTTTTGGGGGAAGAACCGCGGGCCGGTTCACGGGCCTCGGTGCGGGGCCGAGACCCGACCGTCCGCCTGCGGCCGGTGCAAACAGCGGGTGTTCTTCATGCAGTGCCGACATGGGTCCCGGGTGTTGTTCGACGAACTCGGAAAGCCGTGGCCGGTGCACGGCTGCCGTGTTCGGCGTCATAAAGCCGGAAAGCGGCGCACCGTTTGGCGGGGATTCTTCCGCACCCGGACCAAATCGCCTCGGGGCGAGTTCCAGTGTCGAAGGTGCTTCCTGCTGAAGAATCGAGGACAGTTGGCCGACCGGCGGCGAAGTCTCTGCACCGACTGCATCTGAGCCCCGGGCCGCCGGCGGCTACCCTCGACCGGGTATGGACATCTCCGTCGCCGCCCGGCCCGCCCGCCCCGAGGACGCCCCCGTCCTAGAGGATCTCTACCGCAGGCTGGAAGCGGAGATGACCTCCCTCCATCCGATGTGGCCCCGCGCCGACGGCCTCGACGAACCGGTGGAGCAGTCCTTCCGAGACGGGATCGGAGACCAAGACGTCCGGATTTTCATCGGCGAGGTGGACAGCGCCCCGCTCGGTTTCATCTACGGGCGCTCCGAGCAGATCCTGTCCCATGAGGAGGGAGTCCGGGTGGCGGCCATCCGGCTGGTGTTCGTGGAGGAAGGAGCCAGGGGGGTGGGGGTGGGGGAGGTCATGCGGGACGCCCTGATGGAGGAGTTCCGCCGCCTGGGCCACCACCTGTTCGACGCCCATGTGCTGCCCGGCCACCGTTTGGCCAAGAACTTCTTCGAGGCGGGCGGCTTCGCGGCCCGGTCGATCGTCATGCACCACAGCGACCGGCCCGGCGGAGGCCGGCGCATACGAAAGGCCTACCCGGGATGATCCGTCCATGACCGGGCCCGCCCGGCCTCTGGTAGGGGTGGGGGTGGTGGTCGTCGACCAAGGCCGCCTGCTGCTGGTGGAACGGGGGGGCGGGGTCCTTCCCGGATACTGGGCGGCGCCGGGCGGAAAGGTCCGCTGGGGGGAGCGGCTGACCGAAGCGGCGGTGCGTGAGATCCGAGAAGAAACCGGCCTGGAAGTCGCCCTCGGAGAGGTGATGTGGGTGGGCGAGGCCGTCGGAGAAGGCGACCCCCCCGAATACCACATAGCGCTGGTGGACTTCTCCGGCCGGGTGACCGGCGGGCAGCTGAAGGCGGGCGGCGACGCCAGGACCGCCGCCTTCGTCCCCTTCGAGGAGGTGCGCTCCCTGCCGCTCACCCCCACCATGTACAGCCTGCTGGAGAAGCTGGGAATATGACCAGCCCCGATTGTTCCTGAGGGCGTTCGGGGCGCACCGTCCGGAGCGCCCGGGTAGAGGGCCGGTGAAGGACGGCCGGCGTCGCTTTGCTGTAGTCTCAGCCCAGATTTCAGGAGGACAACTTATGAGAGCGCTCACCTGGCCGGCGGCTGCGGTGGCCGCCGTGCTTGTACTCGCGGCCTGCGACGGCGGTGCCCTCTCTCCTTCTCAAGGGGCGGATGCCCCCTCCGCCGATGGTTCCCTCGCGTCGAACGACCCCCCTCCCTCTCCGGGGGCGGGTGTTGCCTCCGCCGATGGTTCCCTCGCGTCGTATGATGACAGAACAAATACTGCTGAGACTAATGATTACGAACTCCCACCAGCAACAACAGCAGCAGTCCCGGCGGTGGAAGGGGCTGGTAATGAACTTGCGCCCATAACAACACCTTCGCCAACAACAGCAACCCCAGAACCACCCGCAACAACAACACCACCAACAACAGCAATCCCACATCCCAACAACAGCATCCCCAGCTCGACAACAGCCGAGCGGATAAATCAGGATGATGTAACAACAGACACCTCCCCTCCCCGAATGAAAATCGCTGCCGGAAGGAACTATTCGTGTGGAATACTGACAGACAACACTATAACCTGCTGGGGCGTTCAGTTTCCGACCGGACAATTCACCGCCGTCACCGCCGGAACCGGTCACACGTGTGGAATAAGAACAGACAACACCATAACCTGCTGGGGCGACAACAACTACGGTCAGACAGATGCCCCACCTGGACAATTCATCGCCATCAACGCCGGATGGAGACATTCGTGTGGAATAAGAACAGACAACACCATAACCTGCTGGGGCTACAACCGCTACGGTCAGACAGACACCCCGACCAGACAATTTACCGCCGTCGCCGCCGGAGACTGGCATTCGTGTGGAATAAGAACAGACAACACCATAACCTGCTGGGGCGACAACCGCTACGGTCAGATAGACGCCCCACCTGGACAATTCATCGCCATCAACGCCGGATGGGAATATTCGTGTGGAATACGCACAGACCACACCATAACCTGCTGGGGCCGCAACTTCTCCGGTCAGATAGACGCTCCGCCCGGGCAATTCATCGCCATCAACGCCGGATGGAGATATTCGTGTGGAATACGCACAGACCACACCATAACCTGCTGGGGCGAGCTTGAATACGGTCCGACAAACGCCGCCCCGCCCGGGCAATTCACTGCGGTCACCGCCGGAGACTGGCATTCGTGTGGAATAAGAACAGACAACACCATAACCTGCTGGGGCCTCGACTACCGAGGTCGGACAAACGCCCCACCCGGACAATTCACCGCCATCAACGCCGGAGCCGATCACACGTGTGGAATACGAACAAACAACACCATAAAATGCTGGGGCTACAACCGCGAAGGTCAGGGAAACGCCCCACTCGGACAATTCACCGCCGTCGCCGCCGGAGCCTATCATACGTGTGGAATACGAACAGACAACACCATAAAATGCTGGGGCTGGAACAGCGAAGGTCAGACAGATGCCCCACCTGGGCAATTCACCGCCGTCGCCGCCGGAGACTGGCATTCGTGTGGAATACGCATAGACAACACCATAACCTGCTGGGGCTGGAACGAATACGGTCGGACAAACGCCCCACTCGGACAATTCACCGCCGTCAACGCCGGAGCCGATCACACGTGTGGAATACGAACAGACAACACTATAACCTGCTGGGGCAACAACTTCCACGGTGCGTCCGACGCCCCGGCCGAACAATTCACAAGCCCCTTTGAACCCGATGAACAAATCGGTATCGCAGGAACCTTTGTTTCGGTGCTGGTGTCAGTGGATACCAAGGCCGCTGCCGAACAGAACCGTGACGAACTCGAACAACTACACGGCAGGAGCTACAGGAGATTCGGTATACTTTACAGCAGCGACTTCGAGAGCCTCCGACCCGGATACTGGGTTGTGTACGCAGGACCGTTCTACACTCCCGAAGAAGCACAGAACACCTGTTGGGAACTGGACAGACGAACCGGCGCCCTATGCTACGGACGGCGGCTCTCCCAAGACCCCGGAGACGTCGAAATCGTCTACCCGCCCAAACCGGGCTGAGCACTTCCTCGGAACAACCCGATAATTCACGGGAGTGGGGCGGGCGGATGAATAAGCACCCGCATCCTTCTGACCTGGGTAATAACAAGGACATGACCTTTGAGGCTCTTCGACATCGGGGACGGAGAGGAGATCCCTTGTATCAGATCCGGCGGCTGCTCACCCTTGCTTCGGAACGGCTCGACACCAGCGGCGAAGCCCGCCTGCGGGGCCTCCTCGACGCCGGAGACCCCCACGGCGAAGTCCGGACGGCCTGGCACGCCAAGGAAACAGTCCGCGGTGTCTACGACATCGACGAACCCGACGTTGCCGACCGGTACTGCCGGCAGCTCGCTTCCGACCTTCGGCACGAGTCCTGCCCGCCGGAGGTCAACCAGCTCGGCCGGACCCTCGCCCGCCGGCGCCGCTCAGATCACCAACTGGCATCACGCCCGTTACACCAACGCAGCCACCGATGCCGTCAACAATCTCATCAAACGAATCAAACGCGTCGCGTTCGGGTTACGGAACTTCGCCAACTACCGGATCCGGGGCTCTGCTCTAAGCCGGGAAACCGAACTGGGCTCATAGACGCAGGCATGGCCGCGGCTCCTGTCGGGACTCGCCGGCATCATCCGCATGTCCCAGGGAGTGGGCACAGCCTTCTGTTGTTTCAGCATTCATCTCACATATATAGTATGATATGGTATGCATATATGGTATGGTAGGCCAGGGATGAATGGTATGACAAGATGAAGCAGTACCGGCCTCGGGTGGTGGACGCCGAGTTGAACTACCTGCTCAGCGGATTGCCCGCCCTGCTTGTTGAAGGCCCGAAGGCGGTCGGGAAGACGGTGTCCGCACGACGGGTCTGCGCGGACGAGCTGTTGCTGGACGACCCCGCTGTCCAAGAGGCGGTCCGGGCCGATCCGACCGCAGCTCTGGCCGACCGGGCGCATCCGCTCCTCGTGGACGAATGGCATTTGGTCGGGCCGGTTTTCGACGCCGTCCGCCGGGCGGTGGACGACGACCACCGCCCTGGCCGGTTCGTGCTCACCGGGTCCGCCCGGCCGGAGGGCGCGGCCTCCCACACCGGAGCGGGGCGGATCGTCACCATCCGTATGCGCCCCATGACCCTGCCCGAAAGGGGTGTCGCCTCCCCGAAGGTGTCGCTCGCCGGGTTGTTGGACGACGCGGCGCCGTCGTCCGTAGGCGGCCGCAGCGGGTTCGGTCTCGCCGACTATGCACAGGAGATCGCCGCCTCGGGGTTTCCGGGGATGCGTTCCCGTCCCGAAAGGTTCCGGCGCGCCCTGCTGGACGGGTACATCGAATCCATCATTCAACGGGACATCGAAGAGGCCGGCCACAAGGCGCGCCGACCCGAGACCCTGCGCCGCTGGTTGGAGGCTTACGCCGCCTCTGCTGCCACCACCACCTCGTTGGAGAAGATCCGCAACGCGGCCATTCGCGGAGACGGGTCTGCGCCGAGCAAACAAACGGTTCTGAGCTACCACAACGCCCTCCGGCGCTTGTGGGTGGTCGACGACTTGGATGGATGGACGCCGTCGTCGAGCCGCTTCGCCGCCCTCAACCAGGCTCCGAAGCGGTATCTGGCCGACCCCGCCCTGGTTCTCTCCCTGCTCGGCCTCGGGCCTTCAGCCCTGATGACAGACGGGTTCCTGTTCGGAAAAATGCTGGAGTCGCTCGCTGCTCTCACCGTTCGAGTGTTTGCCCAAGCGGCCGAGGCCCAGGTGAGGCATCTGCGGACACAGGGAGGACGGCAGGAGGTCGATTTCATAGTCGAACGCCGGGACGGGCGGGTGCTGGCGTTGGAAGTGAGACTGGCCCGCCGCGTCGGCGGCCGCGCCGCCCCTCACCTGCTCTGGCTGAGAAGCCGTCTGGGGTCCCGGTGGATAGACGGAGCGGTCCTCAACACCGGCCCCTCCGCTTACCGCCGCCCAGACGGGATCGCTGTCATACCTCTCGCGTTGCTCGGCCCCTGAGCCTTGTTCAGGTGGGTTGCCAGCCGTCCCCGAAGGTCATGAGGCTCTTCGGAGAAGCGCCGCCGCTCGTCCTGAGACGGGTGGTTTCAAGGCCGCCTGACAAGAACCTTTGTGTGGTCAAATCATCAATGGTTGGAGTTGTTCAATCTAGCCGCCGTCCGCGTCTTGGCGTCGCCGCAACCGCAGGATCACCGCCGCCAACACCGCCGACATTCCGGCCGACAGCGACAGCAGAATCCCCCTGCCTAGACCTGCTCCGGTCTCAGGATACGGTTCTGCCGGAACAGAACCCCCGCCTTCGACAGGCAACGCGGCGGGTTCAGTCGAAACCGAAACCGGTGATGAGGACAGATCAGAACGAAGGGTATCAGCGTTCCGGCCGGTTGCGGTCGACTCTCCAGTTCCTCCAACAGGAACGAAAGAATCATCCTCGGCAACACCGTCCCGGGTGGTTCCTTCCGTCACAGGTGCGGTGGAGGCAGCCGATGTAGTCGATGCAGCGGATGTAGACGAGGCAGCGGTGATTGCCGTGGATGCAGCCGCCGCGTCGGCGGGAAAGTCGGCGGCAGACGGCGCGGCCTCCGTAGAAACAGAGGGCGGCGTGGAGGCGGCAGAAGACGCCCCCAACTCATCGAGCAAACCGCTGACCCTCTGCGGAAAGGAGTTCTCCACCAACTCGAAGACGCGGTCACCCGGACAGGTGGTTCTCGACATGGTCCGGTGGCCGGTGATAGTCGGGGTCTCCACCAATTTCCCCACAGGATGCAGATTCGAACCGCGCGACACGAACTCCACCGTCGCCCCAGGGCCGGGGTCGATGCTGTACTTGCCCGCCAGCCACGCCAGCAGAGAAACCATGGCCGACCGGGCCTCGACGGTGGGCACCTCCTCTCGATGATCGCCGATGAAACTGCACAACAAGGCGTAACCCTGACTCCCGCCGGTGGCATCGCCCCGCACCGGAGATCGGATGCTTCCCTGCCGCCCCTCGAAGACCTGCCCGTACCTGTCAACGAGAAAGTTGTAGGCGATGTCAGGCCAACCCTTTTCGGCCGAGGTGTGGTAACGGTAGAAACTCTGGATATACCGGATGGCTTGATCGGCGGAGTAGTCGTTGGCAGTAGCGCTGTGATGCACCAGGAGAAACCGCACATCTTCGGGCGCTTCTTCAGCCAGCGCCCCGACCGGCGGAAGGTCCGCCCCCCATACGTCCCGAGGCTGTATGACATGACCCTCCCCGATCGGAACACCATCCGCGGCAGGGGCGTTCGAAGCGGCGGACACCCTGGAACCAAGCAACCCGGCCGCGGCGCCCAAGCCGCCCAGGGCCAAAAACCGGCGCCGCGTTAGAAGCCCCGGCTGCGCCGTGCACTGCTCACACATGAGCACCTCGCTTTCGGCAGATCAGCAACTCGCATCCAAACAGCCCCGACAGGCTACCGCAGCAACACTCGTTCGGGAGAGATCTCCGGTGCCCCGGCGTACACTCCGCAACCCGACCCGCGGCCCGAGGCGGGCATCGCCCCGAAACTGTCCGACGCCGAGACGGCCGCCCTCGCCGCCTCCTCCTCCACAACGCTCCGACCCCGGTCGGGTTGGAAGGTGCCGTCCGGGTAGCCTTGGAACCATCCCTGCTCGGCCGCATGGAAGATATCCGCGTAGCGGGGATGCGTTTGGTCTACGTCGCTGAAGGGGGGTGTTTGGCTGCCGGCGCTCAAACCCGAAACCACAGCCAGAGCCGCCAGCATCAAACCTGCAGTCCATTTCATCCAACTGTTTGAGATTGAACGGGCCGGTGTGTCTGCCATTCTCCTGTCCTCCGGTTGGTCAGGACCCCGCCCTGGTGGTTGTGGTGGTGTAGGGGGCGTTGAGAACGGCGTTGGCGCCGGCGAGCATCGAGGCACAGGACGGGTTTTCTAGATCTCCTTCGCGATTGATAATTGTGTTCTTGATCGACAGAGCGTACCAGCGGACATCAGCTGCGCCTTCGCCGATGCCGCGGATGTCTTGAGCCGAGGTCAGACCCAGGTTGGTGATCGCAGTATGTTCCACAGTACCGGAAGCGGGTTCATAGGAAGGGTTCTTCAAGGCTTCAGCGATTACCCAGCTCTCCTCTGGCAACACAAAGTGCCCGCCAAATATGTTATACCAGTAGTCCCACGCAGGCGGATCATCGATAACGGGGTATCTGAGGGTGTTGTTGCATTCGGTTGCTGTGATTCCGTCCCAGGTGCTGGGCAAACGGCTGTCCCAGGTCGGATGACTGACCCGAGGCGGCGCAGGCGGCCTCGGAACAAAGACGAACGGAACAGCAGTGGTGGTTGTGGTTGTTGTTGTGGTTGTGGGTTCGGTTGGTTGCGGTTGGGTGGTGTCGGTTACGAGTATGTCGGAAAGTTTGAGGGCGTGGATTCCGGCTCGGAGGAACACAGCCGCGCCGCTGCGGGTCAAGTCAGAACGGGCCCGCCCGATGATCCGGGCAAGCTGGTCTGCGGTGATGGGCCGGTCGGGTTGGAAGGTGCCGTCCGGATACCCTTGGAACCATCCCTGGGAAGCGGCATAGAAGATGTCTGGGTAGAGGACATGGGTTTGGTCTACGTCGCTGAAGGGTTCCTCCGTCGGGTCGGGTTCTGTTTCTGGCAAAGGGGGAAGGGTGGTGTCGGTTACGTCGACGCCCCCGGCTTGGAGGGCGTGGATTCCGGCCCGGAGAACACAGCCGCGCTGCTGCGGGTGAGGTCTGGCCGGGCTCGTTCGATGATTCGGGCGAGCTGGGTTGGGGTGATGGGCCGGTCGGGTTGGAAGGTGCCGTCCGGGTAGCCTTGGAACCATCCCTGCTCAGCCGCATGGAAGATATCCGCGTAGCGGGGATGCGACTGGTCCACGTCGCTGAAGGGGGGTGTTTGGCTGCCGGCGCTCAAACCCGAAACCACAGCCAGGGCCGCCAACATCAGACCTGCAGCCCATTTCTTCCAACGGTTTGAGCGGGCTGGTGTGTCTGCCATTTTCCTGTTCCTCCGCCTGTCAGGACCCCGCCCTGGTGGTTGTAGTGGTGTAGGGGGCGTTGAGAACAGCGTTGGCGCCGGCGAACATTGACGCGCAGTCCGGATGGTTGGGGTCTCCGCCGAGGGTTATGTCGTTTTTGATAAGCAACGCGTACCAGCGGACATCAACTGCGCCTTCGCCGATGCCGCGGATGTCTTGAGCCGAGGCCAAACCAAGATTGGTGATCGCTTCGTGTTCCCAAGTGCCCGGGGCTGGTTCAAAGGAAGGGTTCTTCAAGGCTTCGGCAATCACCCAGCTCTCCTCCGGCAAAGCAAAATGCGCGCCGGCGAGGACCCACCAGTAGTCCCACGCAGGCGGATCAGTGATAACTGGAGATCTGAAGGTGTTGTGGCATTCGGTTGCTTTGATTCCGTCCCAGGTGCTGGGCAGACGGCTGTCCCAGGTGGGATGGCTGACCCGAGCCGGCGCAGGCGGCCTCGGAACAAAAACGAACGGAACCGTAGTGGTAGTAGTGGTTGGGGCGGTGGTTGTGGTGGGTTCGGGCGGCGGGGCTTGGGTGGTGTCGGTTACGAGTATGTCGGACAGCCGGAGGGCGTGGATTCCGGCTCGGAGGAACACAGCCGCGCCGCTGCGGGTCAAGTCAGAACGGGCCCGCCCGATGATCCGGGCGAGCTGGTCTGCGGTGATGGACCGGTCGGGTCGGAAGGTGCCGTCCGGGTAGCCTTGGAACCATCCCTGGGAAGCGGCATAGAAGATATCTGGGTAGAGGATGTGGGTTTCGTCTACGTCGCTGAAGGGTTCCCCGGTTGGGTCGGGTTCTGTTTCGGGCAAGGGGGAAGGGTGGTGTCGGTTACATCAACACCTCCAGCTTGGAGGGCGTGGACGCCAGCCCGCAGCAGCACAGCTGCGGCGCTGCGGGTCAAATCAGAACGGGCCCGTCCGATGATTCGGGCGGTCTGGGTTGGGGTGATGGGCCGGTCGGGTTGGAAGGTGCCGTCCGGGTAGCCTTGGAACCATCCCTGCTCAGCCGCATGGAAGATATCCGCGTAGCGGGGATGCGTTTGATCGACGTCGCTGAAGGGGGGTGTTTGGCTGCCGGCGCTCAAACCCGAAACCACAGCCAGGGCCGCCAACAGCAGGCCTGCAGCCCATTTCTTCCAACGGTTTGAGCGGGCTGGTGTGTCTGCCATTTTCCTGTTCCTCCGCCTGTCAGGACCCCGCCCTGGTGGTTGTAGTGGTGTAGGGGGCGTTGAGAACAGCGTTGGCGCCGGCGAGGATCGACGCACACGACGGATGTTCTAGATCCCCTTCGCGATTGATAATTGTGTTCTTGATCGACAGAGCGTACCAGCGGACATCGGCTGCGCCTTCGCCGATGCCGCGGATGTCTTGAGCCGAGGTCAAACCAAGGTTGGTGATCGCAGTATGTTCCACAGTACCGGAAGCGGGTTCAAAGGAAGGGTTCTTCAAGGCTTCAGCGATTACCCAGCTCTCCTCCGGCAACACAAAGTGCCCGCCATGGATATTATACCAGTAGTCCCACGCAGGCGGATCATCGATAACGGGGTATCTGAGGGTATTGTTGCATTCCGTTGCTGTGATTCCGTCCCAGGTGCTGGGCAAACGGCTGTCCCAGGTCGGATGGCTGACCCGAGGCGGCGCGGGCGGTCTCGTAACAACAACAAACGGAACCGTAGTGGTAGTGGTTGTTGTGGGTTCGGCTTGGCCAGCGGCGAGGGCGGAGGCGGGTTCGGGCGGAGGGGCTAGGGTGGTGTCGGTTACGAGTATATCGGCCAGCCGGAGGGCGTGGATTCCGGCTCGGAGGAACACTGCGGCGGCGCTGCGGGTCAAGTTTGGTTGGGCTCGTTCTATGATTCGGGCGGTCTGGTCTGGGGTGATGGGCCGGTCGGGTTGGAAGGTGCCGTCCGGGTAACCCTGGAACCATCCCTGAGAAGCGGTATAAGCGATTTCAGGATAGAGGACATGGGATTCGTCCACGTCGCTGAAAGGTTCCTCCGTCGAGTCGGGTTCTGTTTCGGGCAAAGGGGGAAGGGTGGTGTCGGTTACATCGACGCCCCCCGTCTGGAGGGCGTGGACGCCAGCCCGGAGAAACACAGCTGCGCCGCTGCGGGTCAAATCGGAACGGGCCCGTTCGATGATTCGGGCGAGCTGGGTTGGGGTGATGGGCCGGTCGGGTTGGAAGGTGCCGTCCGGGTAGCCTTGGAACCATCCCTGCTCAGCCGCATGGAAGATATCTTGGTAGCGGGGATGCGATTGGTCGACGTCGCTGAAAGGGGGTGTTTGGCTGCCGGCGCTCAAACCCGAAACGGCGGCCAGGGCCGCCAACAGCAGGCCTGCAGCCCATTTCTTCCAACGGTTTGAGCGGGCTGGTGTGTCTGCCATTTTCCTGTTCCTCCGCCTGTCAGGACCCCGCCCTGGTGGTTGTAGTGGTGTAGGGGGCGTTGAGAACAGCGTTGGCGCCGGCGAGGATCGACGCACACGACGGATGTTCTAGATCCCCTTCGCGATTGATGATCGTGTTCTTGATCGACAGAGCGTACCAGCGGACATCGGCTGCGCCTTCGCCGATGCCGCGGATGTCTTGAGCCGAGGTCAAACCAAGGTTGGTGATCGCAGTATGTTCCACAGTACCGGAAGCGGGTTCAAAGGAAGGGTTCTTCAAGGCTTCAGCGATTACCCAGCTCTCCTCCGGCAACACAAAGTGCCCGCCATGGATATTATACCAGTAGTCCCACGCAGGCGGATCATCGATAACGGGGTATCTGAGGGTATTGTTGCATTCCGTTGCTGTGATTCCGTCCCAGGTGCTGGGCAAACGGCTGTCCCAGGTCGGATGGCTGACCCGAGGCGGCGCGGGCGGTCTCGTAACAACAACAAACGGAACCGTAGTGGTAGTGGTTGTTGTGGGTTCGGCTTGGCCAGCGGCGAGGGCGGAGGCGGGTTCGGGCGGAGGGGCTAGGGTGGTGTCGGTTACGAGTATATCGGCCAGCCGGAGGGCGTGGATTCCGGCTCGGAGGAACACTGCGGCGGCGCTGCGGGTCAAGTTTGGTTGGGCTCGTTCTATGATTCGGGCGGTCTGGTCTGGGGTGATGGGCCGGTCGGGTTGGAAGGTGCCGTCCGGGTAACCCTGGAACCATCCCTGAGAAGCGGTATAAGCGATTTCAGGATAGAGGACATGGGATTCGTCCACGTCGCTGAAGGGCTCCTCCGTCGGGTCGGTTTCGGATTCTGGCAGCGGAGGCAGGGTGGTGTCGGTTACATCGACACCACCCGCTTGAACAGCGTAGACGCCCGCCCGCAGCAGCACGGCGGCGCTGCTGCGGGTCAAATCGGAACGGGCCCGTTCGATGATTCGGGCGGTCTGAGCTGCGGTGATGGGCCGGTCGGGTTGGAAGGTGCCGTCCGGGTAGCCTTGGAACCATCCCTGCTCAGCCGCATGGAAGATATCCGCGTAGCGGGGATGCGATTGGTCGACGTCGCTGAAGGGGGGTGTTTGGCTGCCGGCGCTCAAACCCGAAACCACAGCCAGGGCCGCCAACAGCAGGCCTGCAGCCCATTTCTTCCAACGGTTTGAGCGGGCTGGTGTGTCTGCCATTTTCCTGTTCCTCCGCCTGTCAGGACCCCGCCCTGGTGGTTGTAGTGGTGTAGGGGGCGTTGAGAACAGCGTTGGCGCCGGCGAGGATCGACGCACACGACGGATGTTCTAGATCCCCTTCGCGATTGATGATCGTGTTCTTGATCGACAGAGCGTACCAGCGGACATCGGCTGCGCCTTCGCCGATGCCGCGGATGTCTTGAGCCGAGGTCAAACCAAGGTTGGTGATCGCAGTATGTTCCACAGTACCGGAAGCGGGTTCAAAGGAAGGGTTCTTCAAGGCTTCAGCGATTACCCAGCTCTCCTCCGGCAACACAAAGTGCCCGCCATGGATATTATACCAGTAGTCCCACGCAGGCGGATCATCGATAACGGGGTATCTGAGGGTATTGTTGCATTCCGTTGCTGTGATTCCGTCCCAGGTGCTGGGCAAACGGCTGTCCCAGGTCGGATGGCTGACCCGAGGCGGCGCGGGCGGTCTCGTAACAACAACAAACGGAACCGTAGTGGTAGTGGTTGTTGTGGGTTCGGCTTGGCCAGCGGCGAGGGCGGAGGCGGGTTCGGGCGGAGGGGCTAGGGTGGTGTCGGTTACCTTGATGTAGTTCGCTCCGCTCACGGCGTCGGAGGCGGGGGCAGTGGTGTCGGTTACGGCCTGGGAGTTGAGGTTCCCGGCGGCGAGGGCGGCGACTGCTAGAGCGGCGAGGCCAGCCAGCGCGGCGGCGGCGGTCCATTTCTGCCAGGGCTTGGCGGGTTTCGCCGTGTTCGACATGTCGGCCCTTTCCCCATCGGTGCAGAACGGTTCAATCCGCCCCCGCGGTCTGGGGGAGCGTAGCACACCAGGGCCGGGGCAGCACACCGCTGGGATTCTTGCGGGCCGCTCTGACGGGTGTTGCCTGTCCAGCGATGGGGGCGAGGTGGTCTGGGGTGTTGCTTGCGGCGGGGTTGGGGCGGTGTATGATCAGGTCTGGCGGATTGGAAGGAGGCGGTTGTTTTGGAACGGCGACTTGTGGCCGTTGGGTTGGTTACTGTTGTTTTGGGTGCTTCAATGTTACCCGCCGGTTGGGTTGGGTCTCCTTCGGAGGCGCAGGATATCAGCTTGGCGACGCAGAACAGTGTGTCGGCAACGGCGTCTCGTTCGCCGTATTCGGCTGATCCGAATGGTCTGATTGCTCATCTTGACAGGTTGCGGCGTCATTCGACGGGCCGGGATCTGTGGCAGGTTTGGGTATGCGAGCTCGATACGGGTACGATCAGTGTCTCCACCGGGGATATCGTTGGTAAGTTGAATCGGGAAACTCGACCGTATTTCAGGTGGCTCTCGAACGGGTTGTATGATCCTGTGTTCGTAGCGGGCGGCGAGCCGGTATCGGTTGCGCCTGCTTCGATGAGCACCAGGGATGTGATGGAGGGTTGCCGCCGGGCGGTGGCCAACTCGGTGGAGCCAGCTACCGGGCGTCTGATCGCCGGTACGGTTCCTGCCCGCCCGGATGGGGTGGTAATCGCTGTCAACGCCAACACGGTCGGCAATTCTGAGATAGAAGAAGGTTCTTATTACTTAGGATTTGGCAGAGGTATGTCATCGGGGGATGTGTGTTTGGATGCTTCTCCTGGGACTAGATGCAACAAGTTTCCTTCTAACAATCGGGCGGCGTATATAGCAGGCGGACGGTACGATGAAGCCAGGGATGGGTTGCCTTTGCTGCCAGCGCATGAAATAGGCCATGTTCTCGGGTTTCCGCATTCCTATGCGGTGGACGACGGAAGCATGTACGATAACCCGACGGATGTGATGAGCGAAGCCTTCAAGCATGGGGGTAAGAAGAGGGTGGGGACGATCGCGGTGAACCGTTACCAGGCCGGGTGGATCAGCAATTCCGGGGTGACGGTGCACGAGTCAGGGACGGCTGTTTATGCGTTGCGGCCTCCGGGCACGTCGCAGGATTGGTCGTTGAGACCGGCGGGCAGTCTGCCTGAAATGCTGGCGTTGCCAGGGGCCCAGGGGGTATTCATCGCGCTCGGTGCCCGGGAGGCGTCTGGTTACGATTCCGAGCTCACCGCTTCGGCTTCGGTCGTCGAGTCGGTGGAGCTCAAGGGTGTGGAGGCATACTTGATTGATCAGAGGACCAGCGCCTGCAATGAGACGGAACGGGGGGATCATGGAGTGTGCATGGCGCTGTTACGGCGCACACAGCAGGTCCGGCCGAGCGGTACAACCAGCACGACAAGCAATGTAGCGGTAAGCCATATGTATGTGAAGAACGGTTCTTTCAGGACCAACAGCATGTCGTCGACGAGGATACCCGACTTCACTGTCACCGTGGCCGACAAGATCGGCGACAGTTGGCTGGTGCGGGTCTCCCCGGGCAACGGGTCAACGGTCATGTTCAATGACATCGGCAACAGCTCACATGAGTATTCCATCGAGCTTCTGAAAACAATGGGAATCAGCAACGGATGCGGCACCGGTAGCAGATACTGCCCCACCTCATATACCACCCGGGCGCAGATGGCCATGTTTCTGGTCCGAGCTCTGGGGGAGAAACCCATTCTGAAGGCCGATAGAAGGTCCGCTACCTTCAGCGATGTACCAAGAAGCCACTGGGCTTGGGGATACGTGGAGAAGTTGGCAGACCTTAACATTACAAACGGGTGTACTAGATCGTCCTTCTGTGCCAACAGAAGGGTTACCCGGGCGCAGATGGCCGCTTTCCTGGTTCGCGCTCTCGGAGAAACCGAACTTTCCACTACACACTCGACATATACGGATATCCCATCCCGACCCAGGTATTGGGCGCACGGATATATCGAGCGGCTTGAAGAGCTTGGTATCTCTGTGGCCGCCACCAAGACGGCGAGCTGTCGCAGACCGACAACGCTGTTCTGCCCCAACCAATCTATCAAACGCGATGTCCTGGCCGGATGGCTTGCGAAGGCTGTTCTGACTCTACAAGATATCAGGGCAACGGCGGCCCTCGGCGACCCGCCCGGCGTACCCCGCAACGTGAGGCTCTCGTCCCAGCAGACCCTGACTTGGAATAGACCACTGTCGTCTGGCACCGGGGGCATATCAGGATATGACATCGCATACGGAGTAGTTGACGGCGAACAATGGATAGCTTCTACCGGTACCGGCCGTTCCCTTTCTCTGGCAGGCTTAGACCTTGATCCCAGCGTAGGCGGCGAACAAGTATTCGTCAGGATCCGGGCGCGCAACAACCACGGCGCGTCCGCCTGGACCTCCAAAACGACCTTCACCTCACCGACGACGGCCCCAACCACTACTACGACCACCACACCCACTACAACTACTACCACGGCATCGGCCAGCACACCTGTAACCCTCTGGCAGATTGAAACCCGGCCAACCAAGTTCGACACCGCCCACCGCGAAGTCGAGTTCGCGCTCACCAGTGGGAATACCTTCACCTACGCCGGACGAACATACACCATCAGCTCTATCAAAACCTACAACCGCGCCCCCCGCATCCAAGCCACCCCCGACCTCGAGGACCACGAGCTCCCCGACCGAACCCTGATCCGGTTCTGGCCGACAGACACCCCGGCCAGCGTCCAGACCATCCGCCTCGCCGATGGAAACGAAATGGCAGACAGCCACCAATGGGACCTGATCTGGCCCAGCGCCAGCCACCCGATCGACCTCAACCGGAACACCACATGGCACATCGACATCACCATCCCCGCCATTACTACCACGACAACAACGGCCTCTACTACAACAGCTCCCACTACTACCACATCTACAACTACTACTACCACGACAACCACAGCACCGACCACGGCCCCCACCACTACAACCTCCACATCATCCACGACCACTACAACCACAACGACGGCTCCCGCCACTACCACCACCACATCAACAACCACAACGACGGCACCGACCACGACCACCACAACAACAATTACTACACCCACTACGACCACTACCACGGCACCGTCCTCTACCTCTGTAACCCTCTGGCAGATCGAAACCCGGCCTTCCCACTTCGATGCCAATGGTGTCCATATCGGTTTTCAGTTCACTAGCGGCAACAACTTTACCTACGCCGGACGGTCCTACACAGTGGATAAGATCAAGGTATACCGCCGCGGTCCTCGTCTGCGAGCAACTCCCGCCATCGAGGACCACGAAATTCCTGACAATACGCTACTACGGTTCTGGCCGACCGACACCCCCGCCAGCGTCCAAACCGTCCGACTCTCCGACGCCAATGAAATGCCCGCCAGCAACCCATGGGACCTGATCTGGTCCAGAAACCAATTCCCGATCAACATTGACCGAAACACCACATGGCACATCGATCTCACCATCCCCGCCAGTGCAAGTACGTCATCCACTACAACAGCTCCCACTACCACTACAAGCACAACGACGGCGCCGACCACGACCACGGCCGCCGCTCCCTAACCAACAGAAGCTGCCTCCACGGACGGGAGCGTCAAGTCGAGCCGCTCACCAGTTCGGCTACTCCGCTGCGGGATACTGGAGCGTCCCGACCTGCCGGTGAAGCCTCAGCCCGATCAGATGGTTGCCAGATACGATTTTCGCGACGGTCTTTGTCTTTCCGCCTCTGCCCCTCGCCGACAATTAGGGTATGGGCCGGTATGGAACCATCGGTGCGTACAGAGCCGGCCTCGGACTCCGGCGGCGGGGCGGGCGGCGGCCTCGACGAGGGCTTCGAGGCGTATCTGGAAGCAGTCGAGCGCTGCGATCCGGCAGAGGCGGCCGAACCCGCCGCCGCCTTGGCCGAGTTGCTGGCCGCCCGGCTGGAAGGCCGGGACCATCCCGAGGCGCGGCGGGTGCTGGATGCGCTGGCCTTTCCCGGCCGGGCCGCCCCCGAATCCGCCCCTGACCAGGAACTGGGGGAGGAGGCTTCCCCTTGAGGCGGCGCCTCGACGCCGAGCTGGTGCGCCGCCGCCTGGCCGATTCGCGCACCGCCGCCGCCCGGTTGATCCGCGAGGGCAGGGTGGCGGCGGCGGGACACCCAGCCCCCAAACCGGCCACCATGATCGACGCGGGGGATGCGGTGCATATAACGGCGCCCGGCCCCCGCTACGTGAGCCGGGGCGGCCTGAAGCTGGAGGTGGCCCTGCGGGAGTTCGGCGTGTCCGCCTCCGGGCGGCGGGCGGTGGACGTGGGGGCCTCCACCGGGGGGTTCACCCACTGCCTGCTCGCACACGGCGCCGCCCATGTAACGGCGGTGGACGTGGGGTACGGCCAGCTGCATTTTTCCCTGCGCCGCGACCGGCGGGTGTCTGCCGTGGAACGCACCAACATCCGGTACGCCGACCCGGCCCGCCTGGGGGCGCCGTTCGGCCTGGTGGCCGCCGATGTCTCGTTCATCTCCCTGCGCACCATCGCCCCGGCATTGGCCGGGCTGGGCGGGGGCGGCGCCGACTACCTGCTGCTGATCAAGCCGCAGTTCGAGGCCGGGCGGGGGGCGGTCGACCGCCGGGGGGTGATTCAGGACCCGGAGGTCCGGGTACGGGCGGTGGCCGGGGCGGTGTCCGGCCTGGCCGAGGCGGGGCTGGGCGCGCTGGCCCTCACGCCCTCGCCGATCGAAGGCGCCAAGGGAAACAAGGAGGTGTTCGGATGGTTCCGGCGCGGCCCCTCCGCCGTCGGCCCCGAACAGGTGCGGGAGGCGGCCGAATGAAGATCGCCCTGGTGCCGCACGAAAACCGGGAGCGCACTCTGTCGCTGGCCCGCCGCCTGGCCGCCGAGATCCGCCGCCGCGGGGCGGAGGCGCTGGCCGCGCCGGAGAACGCCGCCGCCCTGGGGGTGGAACCCACCGGCTTCGGCCCCGGCCTGGATCTGGTGATCGCCGTGGGCGGGGACGGAACGGTGCTGAGGGCGGTGCGGATCAGCCGGGAGAGCGGCGCCCCCGTCTTCGGGGTCAACGACGGCCGGCTGGGTTTCCTGGCCGAAGGAACCCCCGGCGAACTGCCCTACATATTGGACCGGCTGGTGGCGGGGGAGTGGTACGCCTCGGAGCGGATGCTGCTGTCCGCCTCCGTGAACGGGGGGCCGCCCGCGGTGGGGCTCAACGACGTGGTGATCGAGAAGGTCGAGAACCAGCGGATCATCCGCCTGGCCCTGTCGCTGGAGGGAGACCTCTTCACCAACTACCGGGGGGACGGGGTGGTGATCGCCACCGCCACCGGCTCCACCGCCTACAACCTGTCGGCGGGCGGCCCGCTGGTGGATCCGGCCCTGGATCTGCTGCTGGTCACCCCGGTCGCGCCCCACTCCCTCTTCTCCCGGTCCATGGTGTTCCCGCCCGGCCTGGCGCTCAGCTTCGAGGTGATGGAGGACCGCTCGGTGGGGGTGGGGGTGGACGGGATCGAGATCGCCACCGTCCCTCCGGGCGGACGGGTAACCGTGAAAGGCGCCGGACACGTCGCATTCGCTGGCCTCGACCGCAGCTTTCCCGCCGCGGTCAAACACAAGTTCTCCCTGGAATGACCGGTGCTTGACGAGCTGTCGGTCACCAATCTGGGCATCATCTCCTCGGCCCGGATAACCCCCGGCCCCGGCATGGTGGTGGTCAGCGGCGAGACGGGGGCGGGCAAGACCCTGCTGCTGGGCGCCCTGCGGCTGCTCACCGGCGCCCCCGCCCGGGCCGGCCTCGTCGGCCCCGGCGGCGACGAGGCGGTGGTGGAGGGCAGGTTCATCCTGGACGGCGGGGAGACGGCGGCCGCCCGGCGCATCCACGCCCGCGGCAGCCGTGCCTACCTCGACGGCGCGATGGTTCCGGCCAAGGCGCTGGCCGAACGCCTGGACGGCCTGGTGGAGATCGTGGGGCAGCACGACCCGCTGTCGCTGACCCGGCCCCGCACCCTCCGGAACCTGATCGACCAGCGCCTGGAATCACCCGATCCCCTGGAGGAATATCGCGCCGCCTGGGAACGGGTCCGGCAACTGAAATCCGACCGCGCCGCGCTGGGGGGCGGCCTGAGCGCCCTGGAGAGGGAGATGGACCTGCTCCGCTACCAGATCGAAGAGATAGAGAAGGCCGGGTTCCGGATCGGAGAGGACGCAGAGCTGGAACGGCGCGCCAACCGCTTGGGCAACGCCGGGCAGATCAGGGAGATGCTGGGGGAAGCCCGCACGGAGCTGGCGGAGGCCCAAGACCGGGTGGGGCCGGCGGTGTCGATGCTCCGGGAGGCGAGCCGGCTCGACCCGTCCCAAGACTCCCTGAGGTCGATGCTGGAGGACCTCGACGCAGGGCTGTCCGAGGCCGCCGCCGGGGTGCGGGAGGCGTGGGAGGGGGTGGAGGACGATCCCAAGGTGCTGGCCTCGGTGAACGAACGCTTGGCGCTGCTGGGGGACCTGCGGCGCAAGTACGGAGCGGGGATCGAGGAGATACTGGCCTTCGGGGAGGCCGCCCGCGCCCGCCGCGCCGAGGCGGGGAGGCTGCTGGAGCGGGCCGCCGCCCTCGACGCCGACCAGGCCGAAGCTTCCCGAACGCTGGAACGAGCCGGGCGCGCCCTGCAGGCAGCCCGGCGGACGGCCGCCTCGCACCTGGCGGAGGAGGCCGCCGCCCATCTGCTGGAGCTGGGCTTCAGCGATCCGGTGGTGCGCATCGAGGTGGAGGAGGCGGCGCCCCGGCCGGCGGGGGCGGACTCCGTGGAGCTGCTGTTCGCTTCGGATTCCCGGCTGGCGGCGGGGCCGGTGGGGCGGGTGGCTTCGGGCGGAGAGCTGAGCCGCCTGGTGCTGTCGCTCCGGCTGGCGGCCGGGGCGAGCGCCGCCCGGGTGGTGGCTTTCGACGAGATCGACGCCGGAGTGGGCGGGGCCGCCGCCCTGGAGATGGGCGCCAAGCTCGCCCGCCTCTCCCGCGGCCGCCAGACGCTGTGCGTCAGCCACCTCCCGCAGGTGGCCGCCTTCGCCGACTCCCACATCACGGTCGAACGGGACGGCCCCGCCGCCTCCGTGCGGATGCTCGACGGCGAAGAACGCCTCCGGGAACTGTCGAGGATGCTGTCGGGCTTGGCCGATTCCGAACGCGGCCACCGCCACGCCGGCGAGCTCCGCGCCTTCGCCCGGGCCCGCCGCCAAGAGGAGTGAACCCGAAGCAACCCCCGGCCCCCAGAGCAGCAGGCGCCGGTCGTTTTTCGCGGTCTTGCCGCCGCGCCTCGCGGCAGGTAACATGGGCGGCCGAATACGGCAACGGAGGTCTCTGATGGAAGTAAGGGAAGCTGTTGATGCAGCTAAGCAACGCATCATAGAACTCTTCGGAAGCGAAGGGATCAACTATGTAACTCTGGAAGAAGTAAAGTTAGATTATGATTCGAAGAACTGGTTGATAACTATCGGGTTCGACAGGCAATGGGATAGAGAGGAAGGGCCTTTAGGTCCGATACTCACACAGGCTCCAACCCGTAGCTACAAGGTTGTCTGTATTGATGGTGTAAACGGACAAACATTGTCCATAGTAGACCGAGTCCTTCCTAATCTGGAAGGCTGACTGATGATGCCCACTGGATACTTTGTTGACGCCAACCTTTTAACGCTGTTGGTCGCAGGCAATATGGACAAGAAATTGATCGACAAACATAAGAGGCTCGAACGATATCAAGCCAAAGACTATTTTACATTACTTAAATTGCTGAGGCAGGTCAAATGTATATATGTCACACCTAACACACTTACTGAGGCATCCAATCTTCTTGGACAGCATGGGGAGCCCGAGCGGTCTTTGCTCTTGGAGCATCTTAAATTGCTCATTCAGAAAAGCGAAGAAATAATAGTAGCAAGTGCAACTGCTTCACAGAACAGCCAGTTCAAGCGGCTCGGGCTGACAGATGCAGCGTTGCTGGAAGCTATAAAGCCGGAAACCCCACTACTTACAGTAGACTTAGATCTATACAAGGAAGGAGAGAAGAGCAACGCTGCAGTCAACTTTAACTACTATCTGTATAGTAATTAGGCTTATAACCCTGAGGGCGGGCGATGCCTCGCCGGAGGTACTTTCAAACAGACTGCCTCTGCAGGAAGTCGTCTAGTTCGGCTTCTTGATCATCTGTAAAGCACCGGACTACCTTGGCTCCTACAACAGCTCCTTCGATGGTGGCGACCGCCGATCGAAGGGCCTCTTCACGAGAGTGGGCACCTCGGTGCAAGTAGATGTATTGCACTCCGTTGGTTCGTCCTATCAAGGCGTCGCGGCAACCAGCCTCATACAAGGCGTCGACGCGCTCGTCGGTCAGTTCCACTCCCTCGACGATCAATGTAAAAAGGCATGTCGTCATACGAATCCCTCTTTCGGTCAGTTGTTATGAAGGGGCGGGCGGCAGGAATCCACGAGCCGGACTACCTTGGCGCCCTCGACAGCCCCCTCGATGTCGGCCACCGCCGACGTGACGGCCTCTTCGAGCGAGGAGGCCTCGCGATCGAAGTCGAGGTACTGCACCCCTTCGGTCCGTCCCGTCAGCGCGTCGTCGCAGCCGGCCTCGTCCAAGGCGCGGAGGCGCTCGTCGGCCAGCAGATCGGGGCCGTCCACGATGAGCGTGAAGGTGAAGGTCGGCATGTCAGAGTCCTCCCCATGATACTTTGCGGGGGCGCCGCTCGAGGGTCCTCGAGCTCACGGACGGCCGCCCTGATCTCTTCGTCGGGATGTACGCCGCCCCGCCATGCCCGGCATCATACGATGCGGTCCGGCCCCGCCGAGAGCGCGAAATATCGCCCGGGCGGGCGCCGGCGCAGTATGATGCAGGCCCGTGACGAAGTATGTCTTCGTGACGGGCGGAGTGGTCTCCAGCCTCGGGAAGGGGATCACCGCTGCGTCACTCGGCCGGTTGATGAAGGCCCGCGGCCTGCGGGTGGTCAACCAGAAGCTCGACCCCTACATCAACGTCGACCCCGGCACCATGAACCCCTTCCAGCACGGGGAGGTCTACGTCACCAACGACGGCGGGGAAACCGACCTCGACCTGGGGCATTACGAGCGGTTCACCGGCCAGAGCCTGCGGCGGGACTCCAACGTAACCACCGGCTCCGTCTACCTGTCGGTGCTCAACAAGGAGCGGCGGGGGGACTACCTGGGGGACACCGTGCAGGTCATCCCCCACATCACCAACGAGATCAAGGACCGCATCCGCCGCCTCGGCGGCCGCGACGACGTGGACATGGTGATCACCGAGATCGGGGGAACGGTGGGCGACATCGAGATACTCCCCTTCCTGGAGGCGGTGCGGCAGTTCCGCCACGACCTCGGCCCCCGCAACTCGGCCTACGTCCACGTGACCCTGGTGCCCTACATCGGCCCGTCGGAGGAGCTGAAGACCAAACCCACCCAGCACTCGGTGGCCGAGCTGCGGTCGAGGGGCATCCGCCCGGACGTCATCGTGGTCCGCTCCGACCGGCCCGTCACCGAGGAGGTGCGCAGCAAGATCTCGCTGTTCTGCGACGTGGACGGCAAGGCGGTGATCCCGGCCCCCGACGCCCAAGACATCTACGAGGTGCCGCTCCTCCTCCACGACCACGGTCTCGGAGACGTGATAGTCGATCTGCTGAACATCGAGGCGCCCAAACCCGACCTGAGGGACTGGCGGCGGATGGTGGCCAAGGCGCTCTCGGCCACCGACACGGTAACCATCGGGGTGGTGGGCAAATACACCGGGCTGCCCGACGCCTACCTGTCGGTGGTGGAGGCCCTGCACCACGGCGGCCTGGCCAACGGCGTGCGCACCGAGGTGCGGTGGATACCCGCCGAGGAGCTGGACGGCCTGTTCGGGGCCGCCCACTTCGAGGGGCTGCACGGCATCCTGGTGCCCGGCGGCTTCGGAGCGAGGGGAGTGGAGGGCAAGATCAGGGCCATAACCCGGGCCCGGCAGCGGCGCATCCCCTTCCTGGGGCTGTGCCTGGGCCTCCAGACGGCGGTGATCGAGTTCGCCCGCAACGCGGCGGGCCTCCGGGGGGCCAACTCCTCCGAGTTCGACCCGGTTACCCCCCATCCCGTCATCGACCTGATGGAGCGCCAGCAGGGGGTGTCCGAGAAGGGCGGCACCATGCGGCTGGGGGTGTACCCGGCCAAGCTGGCGCCCGGCACGCTGACCCGCCGCCTCTACGGCAAAGAGCTGATCTACGAGCGCCACCGCCACCGCTACGAAGTCAACAACCGCTACCGGCGGACGCTGGAGGAAGCCGGGATGGTGCTGTCGGGCATCTCCCCCGACGAGCAGCTGGTGGAGTTCATAGAGTTGCCCGGCCACCCCTACTTCGTAGGCACCCAGGCGCATCCCGAGCTCAAGTCCCGCCCCCTCGACCCCCACCCCCTCTTCACCGGTTTCATCGCCGCCGCCGACCGCTACCGCCGCGCCGCCGGACGGGCCGCCGCCGCCCCCGAATCGGAGGACCGCCGCCTCGCCCGCCCGGAGATACCCGCCGACTCGGTATGACCCCGGACAGCCCCGAATACTGGGCCGACAAAGTCCGGTCGATAAGGCGGTACACGCAAGGGAACAGAAGCGCCCCTTACAAACCGTTGCTGTTGCTGTGGCTGATAGGACGCCAGGCCGCCGGACTGCCGACCACGGTATCCTTCCGAGAAGCCGAAGATGAATTGTTGGAATTGATGGACGAACACCGTATGGGGACAACTCGGGCTCGGGTAGAGAACCCCTTCGTCTATCTCGGGACCGACCGCCACCTGTGGAGGGTAGAAGACCTCGAAGGCAACGACATAGCACAGATGCCGCAGGCCAGAAAAATGAGACGGCCCCTGTTGGAAGAAGCTGTCGGCTTCCTGGCGCCCCGCTTCGAGCAAGCACTGCACGACCCGTATGTGCGCTCGCAGGTGGTCAACGCCCTCTTGGATATGTGTCCCCCCGAAACCCAGCACTCGGAAATACTGGCGGAAGTCAACCTCGCGCATCTGGCGGCCGCCGCCTCGCCGCTCAAAGATCCGGTATTCGAACAAACCGTGCTGTCGGCCTATGGGTTCTGCTGTTCCTTCTGCGGATTCAACGGCGCTCTGCGGGGCCGGCCGGTGGCGGTCGAAGCCGCCCACCTGCAGATGCCTTCGCATTGCGGGCCCGACCACATCACCAACGGATTGGCGCTCTGTGCGTTCCACCACCGTCTGTTCGACCGGGGCGCCTTGGGTCTGAACCCAGACCATCGGATACTCGTGAGCCAGCAAATGACCCTGACCAGGAAGGGGAAAGGGCTGATACACGTCATGAGGCTGGCAGGGGCTCAGATGCACAAGCCTCGGTCCGGATACGACCCGCCGGCCCCCGACTACATCGACTGGCATTACCGGAACCTGTTCGTCAAGCCCCCCCGCAGGCCCAGCCTGGCAAGGCGGCGGCGCTCCTCGCGCGTCAAGACATGACAGAGGTCCACTCGGTATAGACCGGGGTTCTTACCGATCAGGGCAGAACGGCAGAACAGTCCGAGCGCCTGCCGGACGGCCTTGGAGGGTATGAACCTGACGGCTGATCTCTTCGTATTTACGAGCTTCGAGCTCGGCGATCTTGGGATTGGACAACACCTTCTCACGGATTGCCCTCACCCGCTCTGTTGCCGTGATCCAGTCTTCGTCGGTGAAGCCTCCCGGCGCGAGGTCCGGATCCGCGATCTTCTCCTTGAAGGCCTGCATCGCTTCCTGCGCCTGTTCTTCGGATGCGCACCTCATGCGCCTTCCTTCCTGGTTGCCGTGTCGGCGCCCCCTCTGACTCTATCGCCAAAGTCCTCCGCCGCGGCGGCTTGTCCTAGGGCTGAAGTCAGGGCGCCGCAGCCGCAAAGCCGGTTTCCGGCCCGGCCTGCTCGTAAGCTGGCGGGCATGCATGAGGTCTACCTCGACTACAACGGGTCGTCGCCGATCGACCCTCGGGTGCTCAACGAGATGAAGCTGGTACTCGCCCTGGGGGTGGGCAACGCCTCGTCGGCGCATCGGTTCGGGAGGAGGCTGGCCGCCTCCGTCGACGCGGCGCGGGAAGAAGTGGCCGCCCTGGCGGGGGCCCGGCCCGGAAACGTGATATTCACCGCCGGGGCGACCGAGGCGAACAACCTGGCGCTGCGGGGGGCAGTCGAAGGCGGGGGCGGCGGGCGGCCCCGGCTGCTCGTGTCCGCGGTCGAGCACGCCTCAGTGCGCCGAACCGCCGAATGGCTGGATGAGCAGGGCCGGGCGAAGGTGGAGGTCATCCCGGTGACCGCAGGCGGCTTCGTCGACCCCGACGAGCTGGAGGCGATGCTGGGCCCGGATGTGCTGATGGTCTCGGTGATGGCGGCCAACAGCGAGACCGGGGTGCTGAATCCGGCGGCCGAGATCGCCGAGCGGGTGCACGCCGCCGGCGCCCTGTTCCACTGCGACGCAACTCAGATGATGGGGCGGCTGCCCGCCGGCCTCGACCTGACCGGCGCCGACCTGATGTCGCTGAGCGGGCACAAGATGTGCGGGCCGGGGGGAGTGGGGGCGTTGATCGGAACCCGGCGGGCCCTGCGGCGGCTCCGTCCGATCATCCACGGCGGCGGCCACGAGCGGGGGTTGAGGTCGGGGTCTACCAACGCGGCCGGGGCGGTTGGATTCGGCGCCGCCGCCCGCATCGCAAGGCAGGAGCGCGAAGCCGAATCGGCCCGGGTGTCGGGCCTCCGCGACCGGCTGGCGGCGGAACTCAAGAAGAAGATCCCGGACACCCATGAGAACGGGGATGCGTCCCGCCGCCTCCCGAACACGGCGAACATCCGCTTCGCGGGCGCAGACGCCGAGGCGGTCGCCGCCAACCTGGACCCGGTGGCCGTCTCGGCGGGGAGCGCCTGCAGCTCGGGGTCGCCCGAACCGTCCGAGGCGCTGCTGGCGATGGGGCTCACCCGCGCCGCCGCCTCCGAATCGGTCCGGTTCAGCCTCGGCCGTTTCACCACCGCAGAGGACATCGAGGCGGCCGTGGAGCGTTGTGTCACAGCCGTCCGATATGTTAGGAGCATGACCCAAGAAGGGCGTCCGTCATGAGGCTGGCCGAGGCCGCCGCGCCGGTGTTCGCCCGCCACGAGACCTTCCACCCCCGTTACGGCTGGTTCCGCAAGGCGTACCGGGCGGCGGCGCTGGACCCGGGCGTCTTCAACCGCAAGGACGCCCCGGTCGTGATCGGGGTGGGCAAGAACATGGTGCGGGCCATCCGCTTCTGGGGGCTGGCCGCCAAGCTCATAGTGGAAGACCCGAAGGCGGCGAACCCGCGGTCGCCCGGCCTGGTCCCCACCCGCATCGGCCACGCCCTCTTCGGAGAAGCCGGTTGGGACCCCTACATGGAGGATCCCGGCACCCTTTGGCTGCTGCACTGGCTGCTTCTGGCGCCGCCCTCGCGGCTGCCGGTCTGGTGGTTGGCGTTCAACGAGTTCACCGCCGTGGAGTTCAACGACTCGGATATCGATGCGTTCGCCGCCGCCCAGCTAGAATCCGCCGCCGAGTGGAGCATTCCGCATCCATCGTCCCGCAAGAAAGATGTAAGAGCGTTGCTGAGGACCTACGCGCCGACCGCGCATTCGCCCCGCATCGGCATCGACGACATCCTCGACTGCCCGCTCCGGGAGCTGAACCTGATCGGCCGCTCGGCCGACGGCGGCCGCTACCGCTTCACCCTGGGGCCGAAGCCGGGCCTCCCCCCGCATATAGCCGCCTACGCGGCCCTCGACTACATCTCCCGCATCGGCGCCGGCGGCAACACGATCACCCTCAGCCGGCTGGCCCATGAACCGGGATCTCCCGGGCGGGCCTACCGGCTCACCGAAGCCGACCTGCTCGAAACGTTGGCCCCCGCCGTTCGGTCGGTCGATTCTCTGGAGATCGTCACGCCCGCCGGAGCGTCTCAGCTTTCTTGGTCGGACGACCCGGCGGAGGCGGCGGTGGACGTCTTGAGCGGCTACTACCCCCCCCCCCCCCCCGCAATCAAGGGTTACGGGCAGGACCTGACGGCGACCGTCCGGTCGACGACGACCTGCTCGAGGAGCTCGGCGCAGGCCGCAACCCTTCCGAGGAGTTCCTCGACCTCCAGCTTGCGATCCTGGCGGAGGGCCGGTGATGGCCGCCCTGGCGGACGGCATCAGGGTGTCGGGCCGGTTCGCCCGTTCGGCCAACCTCGAACGCGACCTGGGCCGGGCAGAACCCCTGGACGGGTACATCGTTACCGCCCGCTCCCTCGACGTCGTGGAGCGCATCGCGGCCGCCGCCGCCTCCGGGGAGGCCGGGGGGGCATGGTCGATCACGGGGCCCTACGGATCGGGCAAGTCGTCTCTGGCCCTCCTGATCGACGCCGCCTTCGGAGCCGCTTCGCAGAGCCGCCGGACGGCGCTGGAACTGATCGGCGGCGCCTCCGCGCACACGGGCAATCTGGTCCGGCGGGCCCATCGGCGCCATAGAACCGAAGAAACCGGCTTCCATCTAGGCCCGGCCACCGCCGGGCGGGAACCCCTCAGCCGCACGGTGCTGCGGTCGCTCCACAACGCAGTGATCCGCAGCTACGGAAAGATCCCGCCCCCCAGCCGCTTCGCCGAGGCCGCCGCCCTGCGGAGGGCCCTCGCCGACGACTCCGCCGACGACCCCCGGCGGCGCGGCCCGTCCCCGGCGGCGCTGGTGGACATCGCCCGCTGCCTGGCCGAAGACGCCCCGCTGCTGTTGATGATCGACGAGTTCGGCAAGAACCTGGAAGCCTTCCGCGACGGCGCCGCCGCCGACCCCTATCTGCTGCAGCAGCTCGCCGAGGCCGGCCAGAGCAGCGCCGGGCTTCCCATCTTCATCCTGACGCTCCAGCACCTTTCGTTCGAGGACTACCTGGGGGATTCCAACGAAGCCCAGCGCCGCGAATGGGCGAAGGTGCAGGGCCGGTTCGAGGACATCCCCTACGTCGAATCGCCCGCCCAGACCCGCGCCCTGATCGGCGCCGTCTTCGAGGCCGCCGACCCCGCCCTGCGGAAGCGCATCCGCCGCTGGGCCCGGGAACACGCCGACTCGATGCGGCTGCTCGGCGCCCCCGACCTCGCCGACCCGAAGACGGTCGAGTCCTGCTACCCGCTCCATCCGCTGGCCGCCCTCGTCCTGCCCGAGCTGTGCAGCCGGTACGGCCAGAACGAACGGACCCTCTTCTCGTTCCTGGCGGGCCCCGACCCGGCCGGCGCCGCCGCCTTCCTCGCTTCTCGAGAGGCCCCGGCCGCAGACGAACCGTTGCCTTCGGTGGGCCTCGGCGCCGTGTACGACTACTTCGTCTCCAACGCCGCCCCCGGCGCCCTGCAGTCGAGCCGCTGGGCCGAGATCTCCGTCCGCATCCGCGACGCGCACGGCCTCACCGAGCCGCAGGAACGCCTGGCCAAGGCGGTGGCGCTCCTCAACCTCATCTCGACCTCGGGCGCGGTCAGGGCGTCCCGGCCCGTGCTCGAGCTGCTGGACGGCGCCGCCGCCGGCGCCCTGTCCGAACTCGAAGCCGCCGGGATCATCACCTACCGGGAGTTCGCCGACGAATACCGCATCTGGGCAGGCACCGACGTCGACGTCCGCCGCCTCCTGGATGCGGCCCGCCGAAGGGTCCGGCGGCGGCCTCTGGCCGAAGTCCTGTCGGAGATACACGAACCCGCTCCGGTCGTCGCCGCCCGCCACAGCGCCGAACACCAGGTGCTCCGGGTGTTCAAACGCCGGTACGCCGCCGCCGGCGAAGCCGTCGAACCCCCCGACCCCTTCTCCCCCTACGACGGCGAGCTGCTGCTGATGGTCGGCTCCGAGGGGGGAGCGCCGGAGGCGGCCCGCCCCCCGTCCCGCTTCTCCAAACCGGTGGCGGCGGCCCTCCCCAACGACCTCGCCGAGCTGGAGGCGGCCGCCAGAGAAGCGGCGGCGGTCGGCCTCGCCCTCAAAGACCCGGCGGCGGCGGACGACTGGGTGGCGCGCCGGGAGCTGGGGGAGAGGATGGCGCAGACCCGGGCCGCGCTCGAACAGGCGCTCGCCTCGGCCTTCGATGCGGACGCCTGCCGCTGGGTGCTGACCGAAGACGGCGCCCCGTTGGCGGGGGGCCGCGGCTCGGCGCCGCTCTCCGACGCCGCCGACCGGGCGTACCCCCACACCCCGGCCATCCGCAACGAGATGATCAACCGCACCGCCCTCACCACCCAGGGCTCCAAGGCCCGCCGGACGCTCCTCGAAGCCATGATCGAACGCGGCGGCGAACCCGACCTGGGCATCACCGGCTACGGACCCGAAATGGCCATGTACCAGGCGCTCCTCAAGCGCACTGGCGTCCACGGCCTCGACGCCCGCAACGAAGAGATGGTCTTCCGCAGCCCCGCCGCCGAGTCGCTGCAGCCGGCCTGGGAGCTGCTCGAAAGCGAGTTCAAGCGGTCCAAGAACCGGCGCATCAACCTGCGCCACATCTACGCCGCCCTGCTCTCGCCGCCCATCGGGATGAAGCAGGGCGCCGTCCCTGTTTTCATCACGGCGGGCCTGATCGCCTTCTCCGGCGAGGTCGCCATCTACGAACACGGCACCTTCAAGCCCCTGCTCACCCCGGAACTGTCCGAACGGATGGTGCGCAACCCCGCCCACTTCGACGTCAAACACTTCGCCAACACCACCGGGGCCCGCCGCCTCGTCATAGACGCGCTGGCCGCCCGGCTGGACGTCCGCCCCGGGTTCCGCAAGCACCGGGTGGCCAACGTGCTGGCCGTGGTGGGGCGCCTGGTCGCCCGGATCAACCGGCTCAACAACTACACCCGCCGCACGGCAGGCCTGGACTCCTCGACCCTCGCCGCCCGGGATGCGCTGCTGGCGGCCGTGGAACCCGACGGCCTCCTGTTCGAGGCCCTTCCGCAGGCGTTCGGCTTTCCGGCCGTCTCGGTGGACGACGCCGCATGCCCCTGGGCCGGCCGCTACGCCGAGGCGGTGGGCGGGGCGCTGGACGACCTCGCCTCCGCCTACCGCCGCCTCTTGGACAGGCTGCTGGGGCTGCTCTTGGCCTCCGCCGCCGAGACCTCCCGGCTCGCCGTCGCCGGGCAGGCCGCCGCCCTCGCCGGTGAAGTCCTCGACCCGGACGTGCGCGCCTTCGTGCTCGCCCTCGCCAACGACGGCTTCGAGGCCGACCGAGACTGGATCGAGGCGATCGCCGCCGTGGTGGCGCAGAAAGCCCCGGCGGAATGGACCGACCGCGACCTGCGCCGCTTCGAGCAGGAGCTTCCCCAGCGGGTGGCGGCCTTCCGGCGGCTGACGGCGCTCCACAGCGGGCGGCGCGCCGGCGGGGGAGGGGCTTTCGATTCGTTCCGAGTCATCTTCACCCGCCCCGACGGCGGTGAAGACGCCCGCCTGGTGGGGTTCGACCGCAGCCTGCGCCCCCGCCTCGAAGCCGTCCTCGCCTCCGCCGTCGAGGAGCTGGCGGAACACACCGGCTCCCCCCAGCGGGCGCACGAATCCCTACTGGCGCTGATGGGGGAGAAGCTGCTCCCGGCCCAGCCGGACCAGACGGCCCGGCCGTCCGAAGACGCTCCGGCCGCGGCCGGACTCGGCAGGGCGGAGGTCGCATGACATGACTGATTCTGATATGACTGCTGAAACCGAAACCGTGCGCCACATCTGCGGCATCTCGGGCGGCAAGGACTCCAGCGCCTTGGCGGTGTACATGCGCGGCAAGGTCCCCGACATGGAGTACTTCTTCTGCGACACCGGCGCCGAGCTTCCCGAAACCTACGAGTACCTGACCCGGCTGGAGGTCATCCTCGGCAAGCCCATCGCCCGCCTCAACTCCGAGCGCGGCTTCGACCACTGGTTCGAGGTGTTCCGGGGGGCGCTCCCCTCGCCGCAGATGCGGTGGTGCACCAGGAACATGAAGATCAAGCCCATCGAGAACTGGGTCGGCGACGATCCGGCGGTCTCCTACGTGGCGATCCGGGCCGACGAGTCCAACCGCAAGGGCTACATCTCCACCAAATCCAACATCGAAACCAGATTCCCCTTCATCGAAGACGGCATCGACCACGACCAGGTGCTGCGGATTCTCGAAGACGCCGGCATCGGCCTCCCCGCCTACTACGAATGGCGTACTCGTTCCGGCTGCTACTTCTGCTTCTACCAGCGCAAAGCCGAATGGATCGGCCTCTCCGAGCGCCACCCCGACCTCTTCGAGCGGGCAGTGGCCATAGAACAAAAGGTGCTGACCGACGCCGGAGTAGACGGCGACGCCGACTTCGGCGACCGAGCCATGCGAGGCCGCCAATACACCTGGTCCGGCGGCGAAACCCTGCTCCAGCTGCGCGCCCGCCGCACCCAAATCCTAGAACGCCACGAAAAAGCGATGGCCCGCTCCAACCGAACCAGAAGCAACGTCCCCCTAGTCGAGGCCCTAGCCGAAGCCCTAGACGAAGAAGACGACACCGACCCCTGCACGGTGTGTGCGCTATGAAGAATTATACCGCTCAGAATGGATCACGGCTGAGGATGCTCGATGATCGTAAACCCATATGGAGGCGTCCTGACGACGAGGTTGTGGAAGAGGTGATCATACCATCGCTACAGGTTACGGATCATTTTGATTGTATGGTTGGTTACTTCGGAGGAGCAGCACTGCGCGAGCTTTCACATGGTCTTGCCTCTTATATCATTCGAGGTCAGCAGCCCCTTCGACTGCTCGTCAGTCCTGTTTTATCGGACTCCGATATTGAATCTGTAGAATTCGGAACTTCAACAACTCCCGAAGAAATTCTTGGTAGTGCTTTGCAAGCAGCCTTTAACGACGAAATAGCGTTAGCCAGTGCTCTAGCTGAACATACTAAGCAATGCTTCGCTTATCTACTGGCCACTCACCGCCTTGTTATTAAGGTTGTTTCAGTACATAATGCAAAGTTTCATCTCAAAGAATGGATATTCCGTTCGGCCTCGGACGTAGCTGTCCTTTCAGGATCTGCTAACTTCACTGGTCAAGCCCTTGTTGGTAATGTAGAAAGATTTGATCTTCATCGAAGTTGGAGAGGCACGGATAATAAAATGGCTTGCCAAAATGCTATGGACGAATTCGAAGCTTATTGGTCAGATGTTAAACCCCATTCTAAAACCATTGACTTACCTATAGCTTTGCGTAATGGATTAGTTGAATCATATGACACATCACTGCCTCCGACAAATGCGGATTATCGCAAAGCCTTGGCATGTGAAAGAAATCTCGAACACAAAGCGAATGATTACATAAAATGCTATACAGAGAAGGATCAGTTCGCACCACCAACTAGCCTCATATGGGAAACGGGTCATTACGCTCATCAAGGCAAGGCCGTGTTACGGTGGGAAAGGGCAGGAAGACGCGGGATATTATCCATGGCAACCGGTTCAGGGAAAACTATAACAGCTTTGCTATGTGCTTGGAGACTATGGCGTGAAGTTCGTCAACTGTTTGTAATAGTAGTTGCACCCACTCTTCCCTTATTGAATCAATGGAAGAAGGAATGGTCTAACTTTGGAGTTGACGCTTATGCCGTTGGAAGCGACAATAAAACCAAACGACTTGAGGAGGTTGAGAAGCGTCTATTGTTTGTTGAACACAAAGCCAGCAAAATAGAAGCAGTCATTACTACCAATAATTTCTTTGGTGATATTGAGTTCCAAAAGGTAATTGATGGTTATAAAGGACCTCTTATGCTTATAGCAGATGAAGTACACAACCTTGGCGGGAGTTCGTTCTTCTCCACTGCACCACCTAATAAGATTGACTATCGCCTAGGCTTATCGGCTACACCCGAGCGTCAATATGACCCAGAAGGTTCAGCCCAATTAGTTGAATATTTTGGAGGAGTGACCTACGAATTTGGTCTTGCTGAAGCCATTGGGGTTTGCCTTGTACCGTATGATTATCATCTACATACGGTACAGCTTGATGAAGATGAACTGGACAGTTACCGAGAGCTAAGTGAAAAAATCCGAAGTATATCTCGTATACCGGATCATAAGATAACCCAAGATAAAGAAGAGCTACTCCAAAAACTACTAAACCGTCGCCGTTTGATTTTGGAATCTGCTGGGGGCAAGTTAAACACTTTAGAAATGCTTCTACAGTCAAACAACATCAAACATACCTTGATATATGCTACTGACAAGAACCCAGATCAACTTGAGGAGGTAAATGAACTCGTTCGCTCAGCCGGTCTAAGCTTTCACCAAATTACTGCCCAGGAGACAAGCAATAACAAACTCGTGGCGGGTGTATTAGAAAATTTTAGAAATGGGTTGATTAAAGTTCTGACAGCCAAACGAGTACTTGATGAAGGTCTTGATGTGCCTGAGATATCTACAGCAATCATACTGGCGAGTACAACGGTAAAACGGCAATGGGTCCAACGACGAGGTAGAATACTCCGGATGTGTTCAGCCATCAATAAAGAATACGCTGTCATCCATGACTTCTTGGTTCTGCCGCCTCCAAGTGAGTACCTTGATAAGGATGCGAAACACATAATCAATAGTGAGTTAGAACGGTGTGATGAGTTCACGGAACTTGCGCGTAACCGCGCCGCTCGCGGCGGGCCTCGAGATGTAATTCAAGATACCCGCCTATACTATTGACTGGGCAAGAAAGGAATCCAAAATGGCGGTCAGTCCACAGAAGCTAATCAAGGTTATAAAGGAGCAAGTTAATAGCGTTGACGAGTCCGTTCCTGGGTACAAGGATGAGCTTTTCCAAAAGTTAGTCCAAATCGTTAGCCTGGAACGAGAACATTTGGAAGCAAGAACACAGATTCAGATAAGGGTAACGGAGCAAATCAAAGCATTAGCTCACTTTGTGCTCCGAGAGAAAGGAGAAATAACATGATCAAACTAATCAGTGCCCGCATACAAAATTTCCGCCAACTACGAAATATACAATTGCAATTTGCTCTTGAACCTAATAAACCACTGACTGTGATAAGAGCTGAGAATGGAACAGGAAAGACCACCCTGTTGACAGCTCTGGCTTGGGGACTCTTTGGTAACTATGCTCTTCCCAGAGGTAGATCTGCATATCAAATTCAACCTTTGGATTGGGATGTTGAAAATCATACTTATTGCCCCATTAGTGTAGAGATTGGTTTTAGTACGATTGATGATGAAGTCGGCGTGGAACGTCACTATAAACTTATTCGTAGCACTAGTGAACTAACAAGTATGGCTGGCAAAATGGATAATCAGCCAACAACATTGACACTATTTGAACAGAAAGCCCAAGGCGATACTGTTGTGAATAACCCTAGGGCTTTTATTGAAAATAGAATACTACCTAAGAGCTTAAAGGACATATTCTTTATTGACGGTGATCGAGCTCTTGTCTTTATTGAAACTACCGATACACGCTCTGTAAGACGGGAGCGAGTAGAAAAGGCTGTCAGGCAATTGCTTGGTTTAGATATTCTTGAACAAGCAGAAAAACATGTAGCTATAGCACGGAGAGAAGCCCTTCGTAAAGTCCGAAAACAAGCTCAGGGTACCAATTTGGAATCGCTTGCCGAAAGAGAAGAACTAATGAATACAGAATTACAAAGTTATAAGGAACAACTGAGCCAATTGAATGACGACATCGCCGCCACAGAAACTCGTAAGCGGAAAGCAGAAGAAGCATTACATGAAGCTTTAGCAGCGGGTGGAGCTGATCACCAGCAACTTAAAGAGACATTGACTAGTAAAGAAGGTCAACTAGAAGATGCTCGTAAGCACTCCCTAGAACTAACCGAACGGCAACGCGAACTAATCAATCAATCTGATCTTCTTGCTAAGATTTCCATGAACCATATCCGGCAAGCTGGAGAATTATTGGTACAATTAGAATCTGAGGGAGTTATACCTGACACTCTACCAGAAGTAGTCCAGGACCGTCTTGATCGTGGTACTTGCATATGTGGACGGGATATATCCGAAGGGACAGAAGGACATACCATGCTCAAAAGTATTGTGCAACATGCAGGACATCTTCAGGAAAGCCAAGGTATTCTGATGTTCCTGAACAATTCAATTACGCTTTCAGCCGGTGGCAATGATTTTGATTGGACCATACAAGCTAAGAATACACTGGATGATCTCGTACAGAATCAGAAGATCTTGGATACACTTGAGAGAGAAACTAAAGAGTTAGATACTAAGATAGATAGTATCCTTGACAAGGATATTTCTCAACTCCAAATAGAAAAAAATAAAAATGACGCCGATGTGCGCAGGTTAAATTCTGAAGAAGCTCAAATCAGAGAACGTATAAAGAATATAGAATCTGAATTAACGAAGGTAGCTAAAGAAAGACAGGCTCTTCAAAGAAAGGAGCGCAAGTATCGCAGATTGACTGCTGAAGAAAATACTGCAATGGATATTTTGACAGTGATAAAGGACACAATCAATGTGTTACAAAGTGAAACCATAGATGAAGTGAGTTCCCGTATGAATGATATTTTCTTAAAGATGATTGTAGCAGACCCTGAAGCAGGAGGATTGATCAAGTGTGCTAAATTAACGCATAAGCATGACATTCAAATCATAAGTTCAGAAGACCAGTTCATTGATCCAGATATAGCTTTGAGTGGGGCACAACGTCGTGCCTTGACATTAGCCTTTATTCTTGCTCTTGTTAAGGTGAGTGGAGTGAGGGCCCCTAGTATTGTGGATACCCCTTTAGGTATGACCAGTTCGTTTGTAAGACAGGCGTTGCTTCAATACACTATAGAAAATTCACCTCAGCTCGTGATGTTTTTGACCGAAAGCGAGATATACGGCGTTGAAAAAGTTCTTGATAAATATACAGGAACCTCTTACACAATGACATTTACAAATGACTATCCTAAGCAACTAGTCAATGATCCAAATACCGGAAGAAAGGAAACACTGCTATGTGATTGTGACTACAAATCAGTTTGTACTCTCTGCAAGAGAAAGGACCAAGCATAATGAGCATTCCACAGGACTATAATCCGTTTTCCAGAGAGGCCATACACATCCCAAAGGTCTACAGAGGGGATCTAGAGCTATACTCTTCAACAGGTAATCCTGGCAACAAAGAAGAGGTCCCTTTCAATCGCTACATTGACTTTTGGTTGCTAGCAGCAGCAATGGGTGCCTCTTCTGACATATTCACTCCTCTTGATACATCAAGTAAGCATCGGTTTATCGATGGCTATATTTTTCAACGCGATATGGCAACTATAAGATTCCTGCTACTGTTAGCTATATCACATACTGGCGATCCTTTTGTTGTGGAAGAACCGCGTAAGGTTATAGATATAGCTGAAGGTTATGCCGCGGGTGGTATTCCGCTAGTAACAGAGATGATGCAAACTGGACATCTTACAACTGTTCAGAATCTCCTGCGTAGTCTTTATAAGAAACTGTCACCCGACGGCTGATCTCGGCATACTTGCGGTCTATGAGTTCGGCGGCGCTGGGATCGGCTTGCCACTTTGTGAGAAGGGCCTGTACCCGTTCTGTTGAGCCGGCCCACTCCTCGTCGGTGAAGTCGACCGGTCCGATTCGCGGGTCAGAGAGCATCTCCTCAACAACCATGATGGCTTCCTGTTCCTGATCTTTGGACATCTGCCCCATCTCTGGACACTCCTCTGTGGTTCCGATGCTGGCCGATCCCAACGTCTGCTTGGCATCGTACAACATCGAGCAATAGCCCAGAGGACGAGAAGGAGATGCAGGCGGGCACCAATTCCCAGAACGCAGGGGTGTCCAGCCGTAGCATGGGGGAGTGAGGGCAGCTACGGCAACGGGAGCAGAGGCGGGATGAGCGCGGCGCGAGAAATCAAAACCCATCCGTTGGAGCCTCAGGTGGAGGGGTACCTGATGGTGTTGGCGGTGGAGCGGGGGTTGAGCCGCAACACGGTGGAGGCGTACCGGCGGGATCTGGCGGGGTATCTGGAGTTCCTGGAGGGGGAGGCGGCCTCGCCGGAGCTGGTGGACGGGTTCGTGGCGTTCCTGTACGAGCAGGGGATGCAGACGTCCACCATCGCCCGGAAGCTGGCGGCGGTTCGGGGGTTCCACCGCTTCTTGGTGGCGGAAGGTGAATCGGAGGAAGACCCCACCCGGTTCGCCGAGACGCCCCGCAGCCGGTTGGGGTTTCCCAAGGCGCTCGACGTGCACGAGGCGATCGGCCTGGTGGAATCGCCGCCCCTCGACACGGTGCTCGGCAGGCGGGACCGTGCCTTGCTGGAGACCCTGTACGGGACGGGGGTGCGGGTGAGCGAGCTGGTGGGCCTCGACCTGGCGGAGCTGGATCTGGACACCCGCAGCGCCCTGGTCACCGGCAAGGGGATGAAACAGCGGCTGGTGCCCCTGGGCCGCCCGGCGGCGGAGGCGGTCAAGGCCTATCTTCCCGGCCGGCTGGAGTTGCGCCGCCCCGGAGACGACCCGGGGGCGGTGTTCCTCAACGCCAGAGGGGGGCGGCTGACCCGCCAGGGAATCTACGGCATCGTGAAGAAGCATGCCCTGAGGGCGGGCATCCCCGCCGCCCGCATCTCGCCCCACGTCCTCCGCCATTCGGCCGCCACCCACATGGTGGAGGGGGGCGCCGATCTGCGCACCGTACAGGAAATCCTGGGGCACGCTAGTGTTTCCACTACGCAGGTGTACACGCGCATGTCGCTCCGGCACCTGCACGAAGTGTACGTAGAGGCCCATCCGCGGGCCTTGCGGTGATGCCGATGTCAACAGAAACAACCTTCCTACCGGAGAGGGGATCCGCATGACGGACTATGCAGCGGCCCGTGAGATTCTGCTGGAGGAACGGGAGAAACTGGTGCAGCAGATGAAGGATCTGGGCGCCAACGAATCCGGCGACCTGCGCAGCGACCTCGACTTCGGGGAGGGGTTCTCCGACGCGGGCGCCGTTACCGCCGAGCGGACCGAGGTGCTGGGCATCGTGGATTCGCTCAAAACCCATCTCGACGAAGTGGACTCCTCCCTGAGGCGGATCGACGACAACACCTACGGCATCTGCGCCCGGTGCTCCAACAGTATTTCGCCGGAGCGGATGGAGGCCCGCCCCAGGTCCCGCCTGTGCGTGAAGTGCAAGTCGGCTAGGTAGGAGCCCGACCGGCGGCCCCGTCCGCCCCGGCGCCGGCCCGTGCGCAAACGCAGCTTTCGGCTTCTTCATCTGGCGGCCCGTTTCACCGACGTGGTCCTGTCCCGCCGCCTCTCCCCGGCCGAGCAGGACGAAGCCGCCCGCCTGCTGGCGTCGGACGCCGAACGGACGTTGTTCTGGGGCCAGTCCAGGGCGGATCAGCGGCACGGGCTGGCCGCCGCCCGCGCGGTTGCCGAGGCCCGGCCCGGCCGAACCGACCTGATCCGGGCGGCCCTGCTCCACGATGCGGGCAAGCGGCGCGTCCGGCTGGGAGCGGCGGGCCGGGTGTGGACGGAGCTCCGCGCCGGGCTGGGGCTTCCCCCCACGGAGCGGGGCGCCGCCTACCTGGACCACGGTCGGCTGGGGGCGGAGGAGCTGGCCGCGGCGGGCGCCGAGCCGCTGGTGTCCGCCTACGCCCGCAGCCACCACGGCCGGCGGCCAGACGAGATATCCGAAGAAGACTGGGCCGTGCTGCAGGCGGCCGACCGGGCGCGCCCCTCCCTGTTCCGGCGCCGCCCAAAGACCCTGCCCGGGCGCCTCCTCCGCCTACGATGGTGCCGTCGGGGGAGCGGGGCGGAGACGAGGCGGTGACATGTCCTACGAGGTGAAGACCGAGGTGTTCGAGGGACCCTTCGAGTTGCTCCTCCAGCTCGTCAACCAGCGCCACGTGGACGTAACGAGGGTGAGCATCGCCGGCATCGTGAACGACTTCCTGGCGGAGATGGAAGCGGGGGAGCGCCCCGGCCTGGACGCCGCCTCCGGGTTCCTCCTGATGGCCGCCATGCTCCTCCAGATCAAATCCCGTTTCCTGCTGGCCGACCGCGACCCTCTGGATCTGGAGGAGGAACTGGCCCTGCTGGACGAGCGGGACCGCCTGCTGGCCCGTCTGCTGTCCTTCATCACCTTCCAGGACATGGCGGCCGTGTTCGGGCGGCGGCTGGCCGAAACATCCCGGCGCCGGGGCCGGACCGCCGGGATCGATCAGGAAACGGCGGCCCCCGCCCTGCCGCCTGCGGTTACGCCCGACGCCTTGGCCGCCGTGTTCGAAGCTCTGGTCGAAGCCGAGGCTGGCACTGAGGTTGAACTCGAACTCGAAGTCGACCACTTGGACTTGGACCTGCCTTCGGTCGGCGACGCCATGGAGGAGATCAGGGCGCGCATAACCGCCGAGCTGGAATCGACCTTCAGCCGGCTGGTGTCCCACTGCACCCGCCGGGTGGAGGTGGCGGCCTACTTCCTGGCCGTGCTGGAGCTGGCCCGATGGGGGGTGCTGTCGGTGGCGCAGGAGCACCCGTCCGAGATCGAGGTCCGGCGGCGGGAGGACGCCCCCGCATCCACAGCCCCGTCCGGCGGATACGACGGGCGGCCCGGTCTATGAACCCGGAGGCGGCCCTCGAAGCGGTCCTCTTCGTTGCCGAAGCCCCCGTGCCGGAGGAGGAGCTGGCCGAGGTGCTGGAACTGCCGAGGGCGGAGGTGAAAGCCGCCTTGTCCGCCTGGGCGGAGCGGCTGGAGGAGGCGGACCGGGGAATCGCCCTCCGTTATGCAGCGGGGGGGTGGCGCCTGTACACCAAGCCGGATGCCCTGCCCTACCTGGAGCGGTTCGCCCAGACGGACGGAGCGGTGCGGCTCTCCAAGGCCGCCCTCGAAGTGCTGGCAGTGGTGGCGTACCGGCAGCCGGTCACCCGCAGCCAGATCGCCGAGCTGCGGGGGGTCGATTCCGGCTCCGCCCTCCGCACCCTGGCCCGCCGGGGCCTGGTGGAAGAAACGGGGCGCCTGCCCGCCCCCGGCAACCCCGCCCTGTACGGAACCACCGGCCTGTTCCTGGAGGCGCTCGGCATGGGGTCGCTGTCCGACCTGCCGCCCATCGCCGACCACATGCCCACCCCCGAGGCGGCCGAATCTCTCGATCAGGAATCCTCTCCAAGAAATGAATGAGACGACAGCCGTACGGCTGCAGAAGGTCATCGCCCGGAGCGGCCTGGCCTCGCGCCGCGCCGCCGACCAGATGATCGGGGCGGGGCGGGTGACCGTGGACGGGCGGACGGCTCCCCCCGGTCTGCGCGTCGACCCGGCCGAGGCCGAGATCCTGGTGGACGGGATCCGGCTCCCGGCCGCCCCCGGCCTGGTTCATTACCTGCTGAACAAGCCCGCCGGGGTGATCAGCACCGCCCATGACCCCCGGGGCGGTCCGACAGTGGTGGAGCTGGTCCCGGCGCACCCCCGGGTGTTTCCGGCGGGCCGCCTCGACGTCGACACCACCGGCCTGCTGGTGTTGACCAACGACGGAGATTTCGCCAACCAGGTCGCCCATCCGAGCCGGGGGGTTGCCAAGACCTACGAGGCGATGGTGGAGGGCGCCCCCGCCCGGCGGCATCTGGCGGCCCTGCGGCGGGGCGTGGACCTGGAGGACGGACCCGCCCGGGCGCTGTCGGTCCGCAAGGTCGGATCGGAAAGGGGCATGACCCACCTGGAGATAGTCATGGGGGAGGGCCGCAACCGAGAGGTCAAGCGGATGTGCGCGGCGGCGGGCTTTCCGGTGGTCTGTCTCCACCGCTCCTCGATCGGCCCGCTGCAGGCCGGCGGCCTGAAGATCGGGGCATGGCGCAGGCTGGAGATCGGCGAGGTGCGGGCCTTCTACGAGATCCGGGCGGCGGAGGGCGGGTGAGCTGGTACGAGGTGCGGCCCCGGCGGATACGGGATGCGTCGGTGAGGCCGCCGGGGTCGAAGAGCATCACCAACCGGGCGCTGGCGGCCGCCGCCCTGGCCGAAGGCGAATCGCTGATCTCGGGCGCGCTCCGCAGCGACGACACCGAGGCGATGGCCGAATGCCTGCGCCGCATGGGGGCGCGCATCGACGAGGCGCCGGAGGGCGGGCTGGCGGTGCGGTCGGCGGGCCGCCTCCGGGGGGGAGGGCCCCTCGACGCCCGGGCTTCGGGCACCACCGCCCGGTTCATCACCGCCGCCGCCGCCCTGGCCGACGGCCCCAGCGTGATCGACGGAACGCCCCGCATGCGGGAACGCCCGATCGGGGAGCTGGTGGACGCCCTCCGCGCCCTGGGCGCCGAGGTGGACGCCGACCGGGGCGGCCGGTATCCGCCGGTGCGGACGGCGGGGGGCGGCCTGGCCGGCGGGCGGGCGGCGGTGGACGGATCCCGGTCCAGCCAGTTCATCTCGGCGGTGCTGCTGGCCGCCCCCCGGGCCGAACGGACGGTGACCCTCGAGCTGGAGAAGCCGCCCGTATCCCGCCCCTACCTGGACACCACGCTGGAGGTCATGGCGGCATTCGGCGCCCGCGCCCGGTGGCTGGACGGCCGCACCCTCGAGGCGGTGCCCGGCGGGTACCGGCCCGCCTCCTTCGCCGTGGAAGCCGACGCCTCCGCCGCCGTGTATCCGTGGGCGGCGGCCGCCGTGACCGGCGCCTCGGTGACGGTGACGGGAATCGACCCGGCCAGCACCCAGGCCGACATGGCCGCCTTGGGGGTGTTCGAGCAGATGGGCTGCCGCATCCGGGCGGGGGCGGGCGGCATCACCGTGGCCGGCCCCTCCCGGCTCGCAGGAGTGGAGGCCGACCTGAACGGCTGCCCGGACGCCTCGCTGGGGCTGGCGGCGACGGCGGCCTTCGCCTCCGGGCCGAGCCGCTTCACCAACATCGCCAACCTGCGGATCAAGGAGACCGACCGGCTGGCGGCGCTGGAGGCCGAGCTGAACAGGATGGGGGCGCAGGCGTCCACCGGGGAAGACTGGATCGAGGTCCGCCCCGGCCCGCTGCGCCCGGCCCGCATCCGCACCTACGACGACCACCGGATGGCCATGTCCTTCGCGGTGGCGGGCCTGGTGCAGCCGGGAATCCTGATAGAGGATCCGGAGTGCACGGCCAAGACCTGGCCCGGTTTCTTCGGCATGCTGGAGTCGCTGGGGCCGCCCGCCCCGAAGGGGCGTCCGTGAGAGGGGGGTGGGTGGTGGCGGTGGACGGCCCCGCCGGGGTCGGGAAGACCACCGCCGCCCGGGGGGCGGCCGAATCCCTGGGCTGCGCCCATCTCGACACCGGTGCCTTCTACCGGGCGGCCACCCTGGTCGCCTTGGTGCGCCGCCTCGACCTGTCCAACGAAGCCGAGGTAACGGCGGCGGCGGCCGCGGCCGGCCTCGACTACAGGGACGGGAAGATGCTGGTGGAGGGCGTCGACCTGAGCGCGGCGGTGCGGACCGAGGCGGTAACGGCGCAGGTGAGCCGGGTCTCGGCGCTGGCCGGCCTCCGGGCCGTGCTGGTCGGGCGGCAGCGCGAATGGGTGGCGGCGCACGGAGGCCGGGCGGTGGTGGAGGGCCGGGATATCGGGACGGCGGTGTTCCCCGACGCGGCCCTAAAAGTGTTCCTGACCGCCAGGCCGGAGGTGCGGGCCGCCCGGCGGGCGGGGGAGGAGGCGGCCGAGGAAGGGGCGGTCAGGGAGGCGCTCGAACGGCGCGACCGCATCGACTCGACCCGGCGGGCGTCGCCTCTGGCCAGAGCAGAGGACGCGGTGGTGATCGACACCAGCGACGCCTCGGCAGAGAAGGTGCTGTCCGAAATCCTGCGCCTGTGCGCAGAACGGGGGATCGGCCCCGCGCCGGCCGGCCGCCCTGACCGCCCCGCCTGATCGTTCCCGATGGGCAGCTCCAAGGGTGCCGGCTATTCGAAAATGAAGGGGGGAGCAGAGCGGGGCAGGGGGCGGCGGGCGGTCTCTGCTTCCAAGATCAGTCCGCCGGGGAGCAGATTTCTTTAGATTTTGGAAGAATCTGGAACAACCGGGAATATCACTAGTCACAGAGGTGTTGTATAATGTAGATATGTTCGATTTCATGGCCGACCGAGCCCCCGACGAAGACTTCACCGTCGAGGCCGACCCCACCCTCGAGACCGACGCCCCCGCCGGTGAGCGCACCCCAGCGGCGGACGGCGCCGAGGGCGGGGAGCGCCCCGCGTGGCTCCAAGCCCACATGAGCGAATACCAGAAACAACGCCAAGACGTATACGACCGCACCCTGCGGCTGCTGGCCCGGGGGAACCCCTTCACCGAAAGCTTCGGCGACCACCGCGAGAAAGAAACCGCCAAAGCCGAAGCCGGACTCGTCCGAGCCCAAGCCGGAATCAGCCGCGCCCGAGGCGACCAGCTCTACTGGCTGCAATCCCTGCTGCGCTTCAACGGCGCCGCCCGAGCCGGATACGCCAGCCGCATCGACCTGACGGCGGCGATGATGGACGTCCACCGCACCACCGCCAAGAACCTGGTCTACCTGGCCGACCGCATAGACGAAGGCACCATCAACGCAATCCGCAAAGGCCGGCTGTCGTATGTGCGGGTGCTGGAAGAAACCCGCCTCCGCGAAGCCGGAGCCACCCCCGAACAAATCCAAGCAACCCGCCGCCTCGACCTCGGACGGGTGAAACGCTTCCTGGCGAAACTCCGGAAAATGACCCGCACCGACGAGAAACGCATCTTCAACGGCCAATACATCAGCTTCCAGCCGTCACTGGACGAAAGCCACTACCGCGTAGCCGGACAACTCGGCGGCTACGAAGGCGAAATCTGCCGTCAAGCCCTCCAACAACGCGCCGAGCGGATCACACCCCCCGCCGCCAGCAACAACGAAGACGACCAGGTGCGGCCGGACGCGGGGCTGCGGCGGGCGCTGGCCTTGACTTCGATGTGCCAAGACGAACTCGACCAAACCACCGACCACCCCCACAACGGCCAGACCGGCACAGCCGAAGACCTGACAGCGCGAGTGGAAGACCTGGCCGCCTGGGAACAACACCGAGCCGACCACACCGAAGAAGAACAGTCCGAAGGGGAGGCTGACCACGCCGACGAGACCGACCGCACCATCCGCCAAGAACACATCGACGACATCCTCCACACCGCCCGCCGAGCCGCCGGCCGCAACCGCCGCCAACCCCTGCTCATGATCGTCGCCGACCAACAACTCGCCGAACAATCAGGCTGCGAGCAAGGCGTCAACATCCTGGGCGGCCCCAGAGTCGGACCCGACACCATCGACCTCATCCACTGCACCGGCAAAACCGAACACCACACCATCACCGAACACGGCATCCTCACCCGGGGAACCAAACAACAGATCCGCCCCAGCCTCAGACGAGCCGTCCTCGCCCGAGACGACGGCTGCGTCATCGACGGATGCACCAACACCCACCGCCTCGAAGTCCACCACGTCACCCCCCAATCCCAAGGAGGAACCCACCAAGCCGACAACCTGGCAACCCTCTGCTGGTACCACCACCACGTCGCTGTCCACCGACACGGACTCCAACTCGACCCCCGATCACCCCCACACCGGCGAAGACTCATCCGGCCCCGGCCAACCCGCCGGAACCACCCCCCGCCCCAGTTGCGCGCCCTCCCCGCAACCGGATGACCCAGGCCCGGACGGGCCCGAACTCGGCCTCTCCCGGCCCAGACTCATTCGCCTTCCCCGCACCCCTGAAGTCCGAAGAGCCGGTTTACCCGCTCTGCCTAACCAAACCCCCTCCCCCCTCCAACGCGTAGAGCCGGTTTACCCTGACAAGAAACTCGCGCAACCAAGCTCGAAGTTTCATTCGATTCCAACGTGTGGGGCAACTTCCACGGCCGGATCAAGCGGCTCGCGTGCAACCAAGGCCCGAAGTTCATTCGATTCCAACCCAAACGCCCCCAAGACCGCGAAAATCGCCCCCCACCCCCGGCTACGCCGGGCCCTGCGACCGCCTCCACCACCTTGAACGAAAATCCGCCGGGCCGCACGAGGCCGCCCCCGGCCCGAGGAGGCCGGACCGAACGGAATCCATCTCTGACCGCCGCCCTCTCCAGAACTCGCGGCGGTGTTTGTGCATCAGCCCAATAGGTATACCAAATTTCGGGGCTTCCGGCTAGGGGTATGTTCAGAAAGTTTTCGCGAACTCGACGCTTCGAACTTCCACCCACCCGGGAGCGCCCATATCCAGGGAGGTCAGGCTTGGAAGGGTGTTCATGACGGCCTCCCGCCGCACACCTCATCAACCGCTCATCTCTGTTGAATTCGACTTGACTGTCCTGTTGGAGGCGGGTGCGGCAAACCGGGCTCCTTGGCCTGTGCGGGCCGGGTAGACGGGCACTGTATGCGCGGTGGAGCGGGGTTCAGGGCGCGGCCACGGCGGACAGGGCGTCGGCGGCGGTGGCTTGGCGGTCCTGGGAGAGGGGGCCGGGGGCGGAGCGGCGGGCGGTGAAACCGAGGGCGAGGGCGGCGCCGAGGGCGGTGAGGAAGGTGCGCAGGCGGCGGGGGAGGGGGAAGTATTCGTCCTCCTCGGTGATGCGGAGCAGCTCCCAGCCTTCGGTGGGGTCGAGGCGTTCCATCACCTCCCGCACCAGGTGGTCGGGCGCCGAGGCCCCGGCGGTGACGCCCACCACCTCGGCGCCGTCCAGCCATTCGCCGCGGACGGCGGCCGCCGAGTCCACCCGGTGGGCGGCGGCGCCGAGCACCCGGGCGGTCCGCACCAGCGCCCTGGTGTTGGACGAGTTGTCGGAACCCACCACGAGGATCAGGTCGCACCGCCCGCTCATCTCCCGCACCGCCGCCTGGCGGTTGGTGGTGGCGTAGCAGAGGTCGCTCTTGCGGGCGGTGACCAGCCCGGGGTAGCGTTCCGCCGCCTCCATGTGGACCGCCTCCCATTCATGGAAGCCCAGGGTGGTCTGGGCGAAGAGGGCCACCCGTTCGGGGTTCCGGGGGGTGAAACCGGCCAGCCCGGTCTCCGGTTCCACCAGCGTGATGGAGGAAGGCGCTTCTGCCAGGGTGCCCACCGCTTCGTCGTGGCCCTCGTGCCCCACGAACAGGATGTCGAAGCCCTTGGCGGCGGCTTTCTTGACCTCGTGATGGACTTTGGTGACCAAGGGGCACACCGCGTCTATCACCACCCCGGCCCGCGCCGCCGCCTCGTCCACCACCTCGGGGGCCGATCCGTGGGCAGACAGCATCACCGGCGCCCCTTCGGGAACCCGGCGGATCGAATCCACGAACACCACCCCCGCCCGCTCGAAGGCCTCCACCACGAACCGGTTGTGGACGATCTCGTGATAGCAGTACACCGGGGGGTCGAATATCCTGACCATCCAGGCCAGGGCCTTGATCGCCATGTCCACCCCGGCGCAGAAACCGCGCGGCTCGGCCAGCAGCACCTTGGCGGGCCGCCCGGAGGCGGAAGGCCGGGGTTCCCGGCGGCGGGGCAGCGGGGGAGGGGCGGGGCGGGCGCTCGGAGGCATCGGCCAATCGTACCCCGCGCCCCGCTTCGTCCTGCGCAGCCCCGCCCCTCTCTTCGATCCGCAATTCACTTTCACGAGAGAGCGGCCGGGCAGATGAAACAACCGCCCTCATCCCTTCTGACCTGGGGCAACACAGGTACAACCTCCCGAATATCACCTCAGCCCTGCCGGCTGCCGCGGTGGTGCGCTGTCCACCGGCAGTCCTCCGACGGGAGGGCCGGGGATGCGGTATGTCCACCGGTAGAACGCCGCCGACCTGCGGGAGAACCGGCAGGCGGCTGTTCCTGCCCGCCGGTGGTCTTCGCAGGGGGCGTTGGAAGCCACCGGATCCTGGCTGGGATCGCAGGAATGAAACAGGCCGGCGGTCATCTGCGCCGCCGCCCGGTTGACGGCAGAGGCACCCCCAGGGGCTGGGCTGCTTCCCGCAGCGCCCGCTCGACCTCCCCGGCGGTGCGTTCCGGCCGGTCGTTCCACCAGTCCACACGCGGCCAAGTCGGAGTATCACCCATCGACCGTATACGGGAAGGCTCCCGACGGGGGGCCGGCGGGGGTTTCCACCCGCCGTCCGCAGGGCAGCCGGACAACCGCTTGTTGGCTGCCAGCCAACCCTCCAGCCGGTTCATCGCCGCCCAGACCGCCGCGTACCAGCCCTCCGGCAGCCACTCCCCCAACTCTGCGGCTTCCCACCGGTGGACGGCAGCGTCCTGCGCCCCATACAATCTTGCCTGCCACAAGATCGACTTCATCCTGTAGTTGTGGATGTATTCGCCGGGGATCGGAACCGGTGTCACCATCGACCCTCTGCCGGGGTAGTAGTTCTCCGCATACCAGTTCGACGCAGCGTTGGCTGCCGCCCCTGCAGCCGACACCCGCCCCTCCGCGTCGGCGGCGGCGTTCTGAAGCCAGCCGAACTCCCGGACGATCCGGGAACCGTCGGCAAGCAACCTGGCGGCGGCCGCCTCCAACTGCGGTTGCGGCAAGCCGGCCATCATCGCATCTCGTTCGGGTTCGGCGCCCACCGGCAGAAGTTGTGAGCCAACACCGCGCAGCCCAGCCAGGCGTTGGCGGCGAACTCCCCGGACGGAAGATGGGCAAGGCCGTTGTCTTTGAGTTCCCGGACAGCAAGTTCCACCGATGCATGCTGTCGGTGGTATTTGCAGGCTTCGACCGCGGAAACGCTGCTGCCGGCAACAAAAGGGCGGTACCGCCGCCAGTCTGTCCACAGCTCTCCCTGGGGTCCGGCGGGGCCGGCGCGGCGGACGACCAGCCGCAGCGGAGGCCGCTCCGAGGCGCGGAGGACGGTTTCGGCAGCTTGGGCTCGTCCGCCTTTGGGATAGCCGATGGGCGTCCAGTCTTCTTCGGGGATCGCTTCGACCGCTGCCCTCACCTGCGCATGCATGGGAACAGCGATCGACCAGCCCGCCCCCAGGCGGTCCAGCGTTTCGATCAGCCGATAGGACCAGAACCCGGCGCCGGCCCGCACCGTAATCGGGCCTTCGGCTCCGGCCCGCCGCACCCGGCCGACGGCCTCGGCGATGAAATCAACGTTGCCCCGCCGCGACGCCCCTCCCCGCAGGCGGGCGGCCACGACTTCGCCGGTGCCGGCCCGGACCGCCAGCAGCGGGTGATAACCAAACTGTCCGGTGTGCCCGTAGGCGGCGCCCGCTTTGGTTTCGCCCGACACCTCCCGAATCGTCGAGGTCACATCCACCGTTACCGGCTCGCGCCCTGGTCCGCCCCCCAGTTTCCACGCCCGCCGCAGCGCCTCGCCCGACACCTCGTCCAACTGGCGGACATGATCCCGGGTGAACGACCGAAGAAACGCACCCAACGCCGACGGGGCCGTCACCCAGAAATCCAACACCCGCCCGGTCGATTCCGACCGCAGCCGATCGGCGCGGGCGATGTGCGATCCACCCGCCAGCATCGACATCACCAACGTCAACACCTTCCGGCCCGGGTTGGCCCCGCCCGGGCGGCGGCTCATCTGCAGCGTCTCATCCACCAAGTCCTCCAACCCCAAACGATCCGCCAGCGCTGCCGCCGCCGCCAGCCCCGCGTCCACTGCCAGCGACTCGTCGTCGAACACCGGCTCCAACCGGTTGATGTCCTGCGGTTCTCTCTTCACAGGAATTGCCTCCTCATCCAGGGCCGAAGCCCCTTATGACTATAGCTATCATCCCAGGTCAGGGAGGCGCTTCCCAGCATTTCAAGACACAACCCCCTCACCCCGCCCGCGGCTTCAGGCCGAATCATCGGGGTTGACTTCAAACCGAACCCAAGCCCGAGCAACGCACCGTTCACGACCGGGCGGCACATTCGTTTTTCGCGTTCTCCGCCCCCCGCCCCGGCTTCGCCGGGCCCCGCCCCCGCCGCCGCCGAACCACCGTCTTCGGACGCTGGGGGCGTGTTGCCGCCCCCTGCGCCTGATCCGTCTCAGCACAGCCAGGTCGGCCGCCCGTTCCTTGGAGAAAATCGGGTTTCCGCCGGCGGCGCCGGAAGGAACCTCCGCCTCTGGGCGGGGCGGCCTCTGTATGACCGCAGCATCCGGATCGGCTGCGGTTTCTGTACCGCACCAAGGTATCAGGGGGGTGAGACAGATTTCAGCCGCCGGACGGAAGGCGAGCTCCGCCGACACTGACTGATTATTTCATCGTAAACTGGCGGGCGGAGGCGCAGGAATCTGGGAGGGGCGGCCATGAGCAGCACCAAACCCCTCATCGCCGTCGTAGGCCGGCCCAACGTGGGCAAGTCGACTCTGGTGAACCGCATAGTGGGGCGGCGGGCGGCGGTGGTGCAGGAGAAACCGGGCGTCACCAGGGACCGCCGTTGCTTCGATGCGGAGTGGAACGGGCGGGCCTTCACCGTGGTCGACACCGGGGGGTGGCAGCGCAGCCCGGACGCCGAGGAGTTGGCCGAGGACATCAGCACCCAGGCCGAGCTGGCCGCCGCCGCCGCCGACCTGATCGTGTTCGTGGTGGACGCCCAAGGGATCATCACCGCCGACGACGCCGAGGTGGCCCGCCTGCTGCGCCCGGTGCGGGAGCGGGTGTTGGTGGCGGCCAACAAGGCCGACAACGAGGAAACCGCCCGTTCGGCGGGGGAGTTCGCAAGGCTGGGTCTGGGCGCCCCGGCGCCGGTGTCGGCCATCCACGGACAGGGGGTGGCCGAGCTGCTCGACGCCGCCGCCGCCCGCCTTCCGGCCGAGGCGGAGGAGGCCGGGGGGGAGCGGATTCCCGAAGTGGCCATCATCGGGCGCCCCAACGCCGGGAAGTCGACCCTGATGAACCGGCTGACCGGGGAGGAGCGGGTGGTGGTGTCGCCGGTTCCGGGAACCACCCGCGACCCGATCGACGCCGACATCGAGATCGACGGCGCCCCCTACCGGCTGATCGACACCGCCGGAATGCGCCGCAAACCCAAGATATCGGAGGACGTGGAGTACTTCTCGATACTCCGCGCCCGCGAGTCGCTGAGGAGGGCCGACGCCGCCCTGCTGGCAATCGACGCCCTCGAAGGAGTCACCCACCAGGACCAGCGGATCGCGGAGGAAGCGGTCAAGTCGGGGGCGGCGCTGATCGTCCTGCTCAACAAGTGGGACGCCGCCGATCTCGAACGGCGGGAGCGCACCACCGAGGAGATGGGGGACAGGCTGGCGTTCGCCGGCTGGGCGCCGGTGCTGCGCATCTCGGCCCTGACCGGGGCGCGCCTCCACCGGCTGGGCCCGGCCCTGGAAATGGTGCTCGCCAACCGGGAGCGGCGGATACCGACCCCCGCCCTCAACCGTCTGCTGGCGGAGTGGACCGGTGAACACCCGCCCCCGGTCAGGAAAGGCCGCCGGCCCAGAATCCTCTATGCAGCCCAGTCGAGGACCGCCCCGCCCACGCTGGCCCTGTTCGTGAAGGGGGGGCCGCTGGACAGCACCTATCTCCGTTACCTGGAGCGCCGAGCGCGCCAAGCCTACGACTTCACTGGCACCCCCGTCCGCCTGGCGGTGCGCCGCGGCTCCGCCCGGAGCAGGGAAAAGCGGTGAACAGCCGGCCCGCCCCCCCGGAAGACCAGGATCCCCCCCGCACCCCCTTCAGCTTCAAGTTGATGGTGGGGCTCGCCGCCCTCTACCTGGGGTGGAGGTTGATCCAAGGAGTGACCGCCCTCGTCCGATGGATCACCTGACCCCGATGCGCATCCCCGGCTGGGCCGGATGCCTCGGTCGGGCTGGCGGGATTTGAACCCGCGACCTCTTGACCCCCAGTCAAGCGCGCTGCCAAGCTGCGCCACAGCCCGAGAACGGTGTAGTATACCACCTTGATTCGGCGAACCGGCACACCTGACGGCGCCTAGAGACGGGTTGCGCTGGCGTCCGGCCCGCCGGAGGGTCGCCGTAAGTACCCAACATGCAGCTAAGATTCGAGGGCGGCCCAGACAGAGAGGCAAAATGATGAGCCAGTCATGGGATTGGCCTGGATCAAGATGGTGGCGAGTCGATCTACACTGTCATACTCCGGCATCATCACACGACTACAGAGGCGATCAGGAAGATTGGACCGGGTGGGTTGAGGCCGCACGTGATAGAGGCCTCCACGCTGTCGCGATCACGGATCACAATACAGCCGCAGGCATACAGCATATACAGGAAGCTGCTACCAGAGTAGAGAACCCTCCGATTATTTTTCCGGGAGTTGAGCTCACCGCTGATGATACACACCTCTTGCTTTTGATGGATCCGGAATGCAACCAAAGCCATGTTGAGCACATGCTAGCAAAGATGGAAATCCCTGTAGATGAACAAGGCAAAGATACCTCCCGTTCCTTCTACAATGTTCAGACAGTATTAAACAAATGCGACAAAGACGTACTTGTTGTAGGAGCCCATATAAACAGGCAAAGAGGTTTGTTAGAACATGGTGGACAAAAGCGAATCGCGGAATTAAAACATCCAAATTTAGTTGCGGTTGAGTTTAATCCTTGCGAAGGAAGCCAGGATAGAAGCTGGATCAATGGCAGCCGCCCAGAGATCGGACGGCCAATATCGGAAGTGTACGCTTCCGATAGTCACCGCCCTAGTGAAATTGGAAGGCGTTTCACATGGATAAAAATGACACGACCTGATCTGGATGGCTTGCGCTTAGCATTAGTAGATGGATCAGCTTCTCTCATACCCGCTCTTAGCAGTAATCAATTTGATCCTAATAATGAACACTCTGATTGGTTGATTGAAAAAATTATTATAAGAGGTAGCAGGTACATGGGTAATGGCAGTCCAATGACAATAGATCTCAATCCTTGGATGAACACAATAATCGGAGGAAGAGGAACGGGTAAATCCACGGTGGTGGACTTCTGCCGCAAGACATTACGTAGAGAAAGGGAATTAGACGATAAAAATATTCGCACAGACAGTTCTATAAAAGACACATACAGCCGCCGCATGCGAGTTCCCTCGGATCGCAGAGATGAAGGGCTTTTAACTCACAATACATCTGCTGAGATTACCTACTTGATGGATAAAACTCGCTTTATAATTTCCTGGAATCAAAATGGCGAAGGACATCCAATAATTCGCGTCGACGAAGATGCGGTATGGGTTTCAGAAGAAGGTGATGTGCAAAGGCGATTTCCTGTACGAATATATAGTCAAAAACAATTGTTCGAGGTTGCTCAGAACCCAAATATCTTGCTTGATATAGTGGACAGCACACAGGACGTTGAGGGAGATAAACTAAAGTACCGGATTGAAGAATTAAAGAACCAGTATCTAGTTCTACGTGCTGAAGCACGCTCTAAGAGACTACAGGCGAGTGATATACATAACCAAAGGGCTATTTGGGAAGACACAAAGAGAAAGATTCGTTCTTTACAAGAAGGAGGACAACCGCAAATACTCAATCAATTTAGAAAACAGCGTCAATACAATAACTCTTGGCAACAAATACTTGACCTTTCTATAAAATCTATTAAAGAAGTAGAACAAAGTGTAAGCGAACTTGCAGTTGCTGGCTTCAATGACGGTTTATCTGAAATTGAAACTGTTAACGGAGGAGAATTCCTTATTCGTATTCATAAATCTCTAATTGATATAGTGGATGATCTTCAATCAAAATTATTTGAGAACATTGAAAAGGCTAAACAAGATATACAAGCGATAAAATCGGGCCCAGAAATAAAACTATGGAATGATAAATTGGCTTATATTAAGCAACGTTTCCTTGAAGCTAAATCGGAACTTGCTTTGATAGGTATATCTGATCCCAGTGAATATACTAAACTCATAACAGATACGGAAGCTCGTGAGAGACACATTTTAGACATGCAAGAGAAGTTAGAACAATCCAAAGAACTGAATGCTCAAGCCCTAGAGACTTTGTCCGAATACCGCAAGGCACGCCAAGAATTGAGCCATAAACGAGAAGCCTTTCTTGATAGACACACCAGTGAAACTCTCCGACTTACCCTGAAGAATTTTAATGATATAGAGGATCTTTCTGACTACCTTAGTGAGCATCTCGGCATTGTAGATAGGTTTGAAGGTGATCGTAATAAAATATCGGGACTAATTATACCTAAAAACGATTCAGTCTGGGATTGGAATAAATATGATCAGATAATAAATGAGATTGAAAAGTTTACTTGTGCTTCAGTAACTAAGCTTCCATGGAAAGAGAGCGACTGGCGCTTTTTGAATGCTCTCAAAAAGATGACGCCTGAAAGTATAGATCGCCTCTTTTTATATCTACCACAAGATAGTCTAGAAGTCAGCTTTATGGATCGCAATAATTGGCGTCCCCTTGAGCAAGGATCGCCTGGACAACAAACAGCCGCTCTCTTGGCCTTTGTACTCAGCCAGGGTTCCGAGCCGATCATCTTTGATCAACCGGAGGACGATTTAGATAACACCATAATCTACAATCTACTGGTAGAGCAGCTTAGAGCAAGTAAGTTGCAACGCCAAATAATTATAGTAACACATAATCCTAACATTGTTGTCCATGGAGATGCTGAATTAGTTATCTCGCTAAAAGTCAAGAGTGGTCAAAGCAGGATCGCCTGTATTGGAGGACTTCAAGAAAGCTCAGTGCGGGAAGAAATTTGCCGAGTAATGGAAGGCGGTGAGGAAGCCTTTAAAAGCAGATTCCGCCGTATCATGCCTTCACAAGGTACTAGAAAATGATAGATAGTGAAGAATTGGCAAGGCGAATAGAGTCTGGTGAAGATTCAACTCTGGAGCTCAAACAGGTATTTCTAAGGGGAACTCGAGTCATAGCGCCTAAACGCACCGAACTAGCTAATGTATTAGCAGGAATGGCCAACAGCAGGAGCGGAGGAATAGTTGTTTTAGGAGTTGCTGACAAATCCCAGGAAATATTAGGAATCCCTATAGAACATTTGAATACGGTTGAAGAATGGGCTAGTGAAATATGCAATGATTCTGTGGAACCTCCGCTAGAGGTGACTATCAGAAAACTTAGATTGCCTAATCTTGAAGGGGTATTGGTTTCGGTTATCTGCATTGAAGTATATAATAGCTTGTTCATTCATCAAAGCCCTGGCGGATATTTTGTTAGAAGAGGTAGCTCCAATCGCAAATTACCGTCAGATGTACTTGCCAGACTATTCCAACAACGCAGCCAGAGCAGGGTTATAAGATTTGATGAAGCAATTGTTCCTAGAACGACATTAGGAATATTGGATACTGCGCTGGTAAGTAGATTTATACGCGGAGAGTCCGAAATAACTGAGGATTATCAACACAACATCCGAATCATAGATAACAGCGAACAAGGACACATGGGTGTTACCGTAGCCGGGGTTTTGATGTGCACTCGATCACCAGGCTCCTGGATGCAACATGCTTATATTCAAGCAGTAAGTTATGCAGGAGAGAGGACAGACGTCAACTATCAGCTAGACGCACTTGACATCTTGGGCCCTCTAGACGTCCAAGTAATGGAGGCTCTGAGCTTTGTGCGAAGGAATATGTTTGTCCGGGCTGTGAAGGAAGTGGGCCGGAGGGAGATTACGCAATACAGCGAGCGGGCGGTGTTCGAGGCGCTCGTCAACGCCGTGGCCCACCGAGACTACTCGATGGCGGGGGCGCGGATCAGACTGCATATGTTCAAGGACCGGCTGGAGCTGTATGTTCCGGGCGGGCTCACCAACACCCTCACGACGGAAGGCATGCAGTATCGGCAGCACTGCCGGAACGAGCTGATCGTCTCGCTTCTGGCCCGCTGCCCTGTGGACGACGAGGCCATCGGCAGGAACTTCATGATGGAGCGGCGGGGGGACGGCGTGCCGATCATCCTCGAAGAGAGTTATGAACTGTCGGGGCGGCGGCCTGAATACACCCTGATCGACGACAGCGAGCTGCGCCTCGTCATCTGGGCGGCGAACCCGGAGTGGGCGGAAGAGGCCCGGCGGTGAAGCCCGATCCTTCCGCCCGCGCCGAGGGGGACGCCGGGCTGTGGACGGTGCCGAATCTGATCTCGGTGCTGCGGATCGCCGCCGTTCCGGTCTTCTTGTGGGTGCTGCTGGGGAGGGACAACCCCGTCCTGGCCGCCTGGATGCTGGGGGCCGCCGCCGCGAGCGACTACCTGGACGGGGTGCTGGCCCGCCGGATGGGCCAGGTCTCGGAGATAGGGAAGTTCCTCGATCCGCTCGCCGACCGGCTGGTGGTGTTTGCGTCGGTGGCGGGCGGCCTCTGGGCCGGATTGGTGCCGGGGTGGCTGGGGTGGCCGCTGCTGGCCAGAGAGACAGCGGTGGGGGCGGCGTCCTTGTACTTGTTGTTCAAGGTGAACTTCAAGGTGAAGGTGAGGTTTACCGGCAAGCTGGCCACCGGGCTGGTGTTCGCCGCCGTGCCCTTCTATTACCTGGCGGGGGCGGGGGCCGACCCGAGCCTCTGGCGGGGGTTGGGCGCCTGGGTGGGAGGGGCCGGCCTGTTGCTCTACCTGGCGGTTACCTGGCAGTATGCGGGAGACATACGCCGCATCCTGCGCCTTCACGGCTGACGCCGGGGCGGGCGCTGAAGACGCGGACCGGCTCGATCCGGCGCAGCGGCCGCTCAGAAAATCCGGGGGCGCCCCCGAGAAACAGGGCGCGTCCGCCGGCGGTTGAACTACACTTGGAAGCCTGACAGGGAGGTCATGATGGGTCGAGACCGGCTTCGGCATTCAGATGAACATGAACCGACTATGATCTTCGACCCCTCCGAAGAGGGGTGGCCGTCGAGGCCCGGAACCGAACCGGAGGACGAGGCTGATGAGTTTCCGGGGTACACCCTCACCGTGCAGCGGGGCATCCGCGCCGGCCACAAGTGGCGCCTCCCGCCCGGCGCCACCCAGATCGGTCGACATCCTTCCAACGACATAACCCTCGACGACATAACCGTCTCCCGGCGCCATTGCCGGATGCAGCTCGATTCCGACGGGCGCCTGTTCCTGGAAGACTTGGGTTCCACCAACGGCAGCTACGTGAACGAAGCGCTGGTGGAGCAGGCGAGACTGACCTCCGGAGACCGGCTGATGATCGGAAAGTTCCATCTGCTGGTTACCCAAGGGCGATGACCGGCCCCTCGGCCCTGAGCATCGGCGAGGTAACCGACCTGCTCAAGCATGAGTTTCCCGATGTAACCATGTCGAAGGTGCGGTTCCTCGAAGCCCGCGGCCTGATCGATCCGCCCCGGTCGTCCTCCGGATACCGGCAGTACCTCTCCAACGACGTCGAACGCCTGCAATTCATCCTCCGCCAGCAGCGGGACCACTTCCTGCCCCTCAAGGTGATCAAGTCGCAGCTGGCGCGCTGGGACCGGGGGGAAGCGCCCGACAGCGGACCCAGGGCGGCGGGCAAAGGCGCTCCTCCGGCGCCGAACTCCGCCGCTTCGGCCCAGGCTCCGGGGGCGGAAGGCGGCGGCGCCGATTCAGAAGAAGAGGAATACGAGGAGGTCTTCGAGATCCACGAGCTGGCGCGCCGGGCCGATCTCACGAGGGAGCAGGTGCGGGGTCTCATCGACCACGGGCTGATCAAGCCGGTCGAAGTAGACGGGGCGGCCAGATTCGGGACCAGGGACGCCGCCATCGCCCATCAATGCAGCCTTCTCCTGCGGCAGGGCCTGGAGCCCCGGCACCTCCGCACCCTCCGCCTGGCCGTGATCCGCCAAGTGGAGCTGCTGGGCGGCCTGAACGTCGACATCCGCAGGACCCGCCATCCGGAGGTCCGCCGCCGGGCCGCCAACGCCCTGAACCGCAACGCCGAAGCCATGATGCAGTTGACCAGGCTGCTGTTCACTGCGGAGGTGGAAGCCCTCCTCGATGGGTAGCCCCAAGGGATGCTCGGGGGCGGTCCGGCGGGACCGGGGGAGCGCTTGGGCGGCCCTCCTGCTGGCGGCCGCCCTGCTGGCCGCGCCCGCCGCCGACGCCGTTCTGCCCCCCGCCGACGGCTTGGACGCGCCGCCGCCGCCCGAACTGACCGCCGAGGCCTGGATCCTGTACGACGACTTCTACCGGCGGGTGCTGGCCGAACATCAGGCCGACCAGCGGCGGTCCGTGGCCTCCACCACCAAGATCATGACCGCCCTGGTGGTGCTCGAAGAAGCCGACCTCGGCAGCCCGGTGAACGTCTCGGAGAACGCCACCCTGATCGGTGAATCGGAGGTGGACCTGGTGCCCGGCGAGGAGGGCTGGACGGTGGAGGACATGCTGGCCGCCCTGCTGGTGCGGAGCGCCAACGACGCGGCGGTGGCGCTGGCCGAGCATACGGCCGGATCGGTGGAGAGCTTCGCCTTCCTGATGAACTCGAAGGCGGTGGAGATGGGCCTTCCCAACACGAACTTCGTCAACCCCCACGGCCTCGACCACCGCGACCACTACAGCTCGGCGCGAGATCTGCTGGATATGGCCTTGGCGGGCATGGAGGACGAGCGGTTCGCCCGGATTGTCAGGACCCGCAGCGCCTCCCTTCCCGCCGCCCCCGGCGGTGAACCGAGGTTGGTGTTGAACAGCAACCAGTTGCTGGCCGACTATCCGGGCGCGATCGGCGTCAAGACCGGCTACACCGACGGCGCCGCCCTGACGCTGGTGGCCGGTGCCGAACGGGGCGGGAGGCGGCTCTACGCGGTGGTGCTCGGTTCCACCGGCCACTTCGCCGATGCGGCCGCCCTGCTGGACTACGGTTTCGAGGAGTTCACCCCCTCCACCCTGACCCCGGTCGGCGGCGCCGAGCGCAGACCGCTGATGATGGGCCTGCTCGACTCGGGGCCTGAGGAACCGGAAGACGGATTCGAGCTGTTCCCGGCCCCCGCCCCCGGCGGGGCGGAGCCGCCGGCGGACGCCGCGCCCGCCCCGGTGGAGGAACCGCCCGCACCGGAGGAGGCGGCGGAAGAGCCGGCCGAGCCCCCTCCGCCGCCGGAAACGGTGATCCTGCGAGAGCTGGAGCGAAGGCCCGACCTGCCCGGGCTGGGAGATGCGCTGGCTTGGGCCGGGCGCTACTGGAACTGGATCTTCGGATGAAACTTCCGCTCCTATGAGGACCGCGCACTCCGCAGGCGTGATAGGCTCAATGACATGAGCGACGTGGTTCCGATGGATCTGATCGGGGTGCGGATCGAATACCCGACCCAGCAGCCCATCGTCCTGCTCCGCGAGGCCCGAGGGGGGCGCTATCTGGCGATCTGGATCGGGAGGGCGGAAGCGACCGCCATCGCCTACGCCTTGGAGGGGGTAACCGCCCCGCGGCCCTTCACCCACGACCTGCTCCGCATCACCACCGAGGTGCTGGGGGGCCAGGTCGCCCGAGTCACCGTTACGGAGTTGCGGGACAACGTCTACTACGCCGACCTGGTGCTGAGCCAGGACGGCAAGGAGCTGCACGTCAGCTCGCGCCCCTCCGACGCGATCGCCCTGGCGGCCCGGACCAGCGCCCCGCTCTACGCCACCCCCGAGGTGCTCGACAGCGCCGGGATCCAGATAAGAGACGAGAACGACCAGGAAGCCCAAGAGGCCGAGGTGGAGCGCTTCAAGGAGTTCCTCGAGGACCTGACCCCCGAGGACTTCCGCACCTGACCTCAAGTCTGGCCCGCCGCCGGGGGGAGGAGGCCGAGGTTCTCGATCAGATCCTTTCTATGACGCCGCAGGCGACGCGGTCGCCGGCGCCCGGCTCGGCTCCGTAGGAATCGGGGCCGGCGTGGACGATTACAGCTGATCCGTCGGAATCGAAGAGCGAGGCGCTGCTGTCCCCGCCCAAGGCCACCTTCGAAGTGAAATAGTCTGCCCGGGCGGCGCCGTCGGCCCCGGCGTAGATGTTCGGCAGGTCGCCGGCGTGTATACCGTCGGGGTTCATGAAGCCGTGTCCGATGCCGTCCGGATCGAAGTGGCCGCCCGCCGCCGAGAAATCCGGAGAGCAGGCCCCCACGGCGTGGAGGTGGAATCCATGCGGGCCGGGGGACAGCCCGTGCAGATCGGCCGAGACCAGCACCCCGTTGGGCCCCTGGGTCAGATCGACCTTACCCATCGCCGCGCCGTCCGCCCCTCTCATCACAGCCACCGCCCGCGTCCCCGTTTCAGCAGGCTGGTCACCCCCGCACGCCGCAAGCCCGGCCAAAGCCATCACCGCCGTCAAGCCGGCCGCCAAGCGGCGCACTGCCGCAACCTTCTTCATACCGCAGAACTATAGGATTCTCTCGGCAAACAAGCAAACCCGGGGTTTGTTATTCGGTCTTAGATACTATCTTGTTTAGTAGAAGCAAGTTCTGTATATCGGCAATTTAGCCTTTATACTGGGATATAACTCTCCAAGCAGGAGGCACTCCCTAGAAATAAGGCTTTAATTGTCTAATTATATAATTTGCCTTACCTAAGCAATCTGCTATAGTAGATTAGAAAAGCATCGGCCGTCTGACGAGGGAAAACGAATGCCGCCCAACCCCAACCCCGGAACCATCCGCCGGCTTTTCGACATGACTGCCGCCGCGCTCGGCTCCTTCCTGCCGGATGCCTGGGCGGTGGAAGCAGACGGCCGTTCGGAGATGGGCGGCGCCGTGCGGGTGACCGCACCCGACGGCAGCGCGGGCGAGGTCACCGTCCTGGCGCGGGACCGGCTCTCCACCCGAGAGGCGGCCGCCCTGCCGCCCTCATCGAACGGAGCTGCAATCGTCGCCGCCTCCTGGCTGAGCCCGCGCACCAGGGAGATCCTCGAGAAGGGCGGGGTCGGCTACGTCGACGAAACCGGCAATGTCTGGCTGGCAATGGATCGGCCGGGGTTGGTCCTCCGCAACCAGGGAGCAGCACGCGACCCGTCGCCGGCGCCCGCCAAACGGCCCAATCTCCGGGGTGCCCGGGCATGGGCGTTGCTTCGCACCCTCGCCGAGGTGCGCCCCCCGTACGGCGTCGGCGAGCTCGCCAACACCCTGGGTACCGACCCCGGCTACATATCGCGCCTGCTGTCCGTCCTGGCAGAGGAGCTGCTGATCGAAAGGAAGCCGCGCGGGCCGGTGCTGCATGTCGAATGGGAGTCCATCCTGCGTCAGATGACCGCCGTCTACTCCATGTACGGCTCCAACGACTCCACCAGCTGGATGGCCAGCGGAGGGCCGGAACAGTTTCTCCTTGATATCGCATCCAGCGAAGAGGATAACTGGGCGCTCACCGGATCGTTCGCCGCCTCGAACCTAGTGCGGATAACCGTGCCTCTGGTCGCAGTGGTGTACACCGAAGACCCAGAACGGACAGCCAACGCCGCCCGTCTGCTGAGGGTCCGCACCGGAGGAAACGTGACCCTGGTCCGCCCCTACGACCGCATTGTGTTCGATCGCACCTGGCAGGGGAGTGAAGCTGTCAACGCTTCGTTGGCCCAAGTCGCGGTGGACTGTCTGACCGGACCTGCCAGGCTGCCTTCCGAAGGCGAAGCCCTGCTGGAATGGATGCGAAACAACGCCCCGCTCTGGCAGGCACCGTCTCTTGACATAAAAGCGGACGCCCCATGAGCGCGGCCTCGCAACCTAGCGACCTCTACATCTATGCTAGAAGGGTGCTACTTGATGCCCTTACTGCGCTCGAACCACATCTCAACGCCGTGATTCTGGTCGGTGCTCAGGCTGTCTATCTACAAACCGAGAAACGCCTGCCCTCTTATCAAGCCTACACGACTGACGCGGATCTAGTACTCGAGCCCGATAATCTGGCCGATGAGCCGCCCTTGAAAAAAGTGATGGCTGCTGCAGGATTCGTACACACAGGTGAACCCGGCAGATGGCATAGGTCAATAAAACTGCCGAATGCCGAAGACACCTTATCCGTTCCGATAGATCTGATCGTTCCATCACAGATAGCACCAAAGGGAGGGCGGCGCAGCGCCCGGCTTCCGAAAGACCATGGAAAAGACACTGCTCGTAAGATCGCCGGGGTTGAGGGTGCCCTCATCGACCGCAACCTTCTCACCGTTCCTGCTCTTGACAAAGCTGACGAACGTCAAGTTACCCTAAAGGTCGCCGGTAAGGGCGCTCTCTTGGTCGCCAAAGCCCACAAGCTCGGGGAACGTCTCAACAACCCAAAGCGCCTTTTACCAAAGGATGCGGGAGATGTATACCGGATATTCGACTCCACCCCGGTCGAAGAAATGGTACACATCGTCAGGAAATTACTCACCCATCCTTTGTCTATGAATACAGCGGGGCAATCCCTTGAATATCTTCGTAAGTTGTTCGCTACGGCTTCCAGTCCAGGAACCGAGCTAGCAGTTCAAGCCCTGACCGGTGTGGAAGAACCAGCAGTTGTCGCTACGACTATGGCCCGATACACGCAAGAACTCCTTGTTGCCATCCATCAACAGAAAGGAACCATAGATGTCTCCCCAAGCGAATAGCCCAGAAACCAAGCTTACCGAAAAAGTCAGATCAATTGAACGGTTGAAAGCATACCTTCCTGATCCAGTTCGGCGCATTGAGCTTTACGACCTTATGATGAGCGAAATAGATACGGTGATCGAATATATTAGGGACCTACCTATAGATGATTTGACTGGATACGAAGACTATAGAGAACGTGTTGTCGCCTATGAGGAGGCTATGTCCCAGCTGTTGGATATTCTCGTGGTCGGAGTTTTCCACTCTAGAACGGCTGACCATGATTGGCTTTGGGTGAGATGCCTCGACCGGTTGGCAACGAGAGAAACCAAGGTATCGGGAAATACCTTGCTGTTGGATATGCAGCATTACCCCACACTGTTGGCTCTTTATGCTGTCGGGCTGGGTGCCGCCGCCGCCGACCGGATCGATCCGATCGCGCAGGTGATAGGCTCAGTCAAGATACAGAACCCGCTTCATTCGTATCTTGGTGCGGCAAGCGTGGCTAAGGCAACAACGGCATTGAACGATGACGCCCTGAGAAAATCCTTTTCTGATCTGGATCGGCGTGCAACCCCTGTCTCAGATCACCTGCTCGAGGTTCTGCGGCCCAGAGTTTCTGACTTGGCACCGAATTATGAGAAGTATCAAGATCTATTCGACGAAATAGAATACCTAATAGGACTCTCTTATGCGGCGCACGAGGGCGGAGGTTGGGGGCCGGTCGGGCGGGCGGTGTGGAGATGCAGGGACCGCGATGATTTCCCTGGGGAAATGGTTGCCCGCCACGCTCAGGTTCTGATCGAGGCAGGCATCTTCGATAGTCAAGAGCACCTGGCAGATGTGAAGCAATCATACGACCGGCGCATGAACTCGAGTCGGCTTCGTTACTGAGCTGCCCTTCCCGCAGCAGCGGTGACCAGTCGCCCGGCAGACACCGCTGGAAAGCAGGTCGTGGCAGGCCGAGGCGTCCCGGGCAGGCGGGCAGGACGCCGCGACGCGCCCCCGTCGCGGCGTCTGCTCCACCGCAGGCGGCCTGTGCCGGAACTGCCGGTCTGCAAGGCGCTGGGGGAGTGCTCTGCGGCAGAATCCTTGAAAACGGTAGGGCCGGTCGTCTAGAGTACGCTTCTTCTAACTCGATTACGGCGGTGTAATCACCGCGGCCGCCCTCGGCAGGGGGCCCGCCGCCAAGACGCGGAGCCGCATGATCGAGGAGGATGGGCGCTCCGGCATCCGGCGGGCTGGGCAGCCGCAGGACTCCCGGCCGCGAAAGGAACTGCTTCATGCACAATGCCATCACCGGCGCCGGACCGGACTCCGGTTACCGAGCCCCCCAGGTATGCAAGCTGGTGGGCATCACCTACCGCCAGCTGGACCATTGGGCGCGCACCGGCCTGCTCACTCCCTCGCTCCAGGAGGCGAACGGGTCGGGAACCCAGCGCCGCTACTCCTTCACCGACCTGCTCCAGCTGCGGGTCGTCAGGCGTTTGCTGGACACCGGCATCAGCCTCCAGAAGATCAGAAGGGCGGTGGATTGGCTGCGCGCCAAGTTGGAAACCGACCACCCGCTGACGGAACTCAACCTCATCTCGGACGGAAACACCATCTGGGCCAAGGACCAAGCAGACGAGGCGGCGGCGCTCTTCACCGATCTGCTGCGCCAGGGCCAAGGCGTCTTCGGCATCGCCGTCGGACAGGTGCAGCGGGACTTGGAAGGGGACATCTTGGAGCTGTTCCCGCCCCAAGCCCGGTACGAGGAGGAGGCGCCGGCGCAGGCGGCATCGGCGTCGAACTGACCGCCGGCGCCCGGCTTCAATCGGCCGCCGAAATCGAAGAGGTACTGACATGGCCGGTGCGGCGGGCATCATGGAGATCGGCCCCTCCCGCACCGGGGTCACCGAGCTGCGGCGGCGGTGGCCGGCTTCAGAGCCTTGGGCGGCGGTGCTCATCGTCCATGGAATCGCCGAGCATTCGGGCCGTTACGAGCGCACCGCGGCCCGGCTGGCCGCGGCCGGCATCGACGTGTACGCCTTCGACCTGCAGGGGTTCGGCGCCTCGGCGGGGCGGCGGGCAGACATCGAGAGCTTCGCCGTCTACCGCAGCCAGATACTCGACAACCTGGCGCCGCTCTTCGCCTCCGGGCTGCCCGCCGTGCTGTTCGGCCACTCGATGGGCGGACTGCTGGCGGTCGATTACGCCCTCTCGCGCCACCGCCAACCGGACCTGGTGGTGCTCAACTCTCCGGCGCTGGATGCGTCCGTCCCGCTCTGGCAGAGGCGGGCGGCCCCGCTCCTGGCCAAGGCGGCGCCCCGCTTGAACCTCGCCAATCCGATCGACCCCCGGGAGCTGTTCGCCGATCCGGCCATGGCCGAGGACTACCGGACCGATCCACTGGTAACAACCCGCTCCACCGTCCGCCTCGGCGCCCTCCTGTTCCGCTGCATGGAACGGACGGGCCGATCCTTGGACCTGTACCGGGCGCCCACCTTGGTGCTGCACGGGGGCGCCGACACCATCGTCCCGCCGGAAGTGAGCGCCCCGCTCGGCAGGCGGCCGAACGTGGAACGGCGGGTCTATCCGGGCCTCCGGCACGGAACGGTCAACGAACCGGCCGGCGCCCGGCTGATCGACGACGCCGCGGCGTGGATCAGGTCCCGGGTCGGCGAAGGCAACGGATGAGAAAGCCGAGGGGTGATATCGGTCAGCCGCTGCCCGCCGCGGCCGCAACCTGGTCCGCCAGCCGCTGAAAATCGGCGGAGGCCGCCTCGAAATCCGCCAGCTGCCGTTGTCTGGTTTCGCCCGAATCCGAAGACTGCAGCCCGGTTACCATTCCGTCCGCCGATCTGACCATTGCCGAGAGCGCCTCGATCATCCGCCGGTGGCGGTCTGCGTCGGCGGCTTCGGGCCGGTTGACCTCCCTCAACCGCAGAAACATGTCTCTCCCCTGCGGGGCCAGGGCTCTCATATCCTGGAAGGTGGCCTCGTAGCCGGCGGTGCGGTCGTCCCACCGGTCGTTGATCCGCCGCCCTTCGGTCCTCAGCTGCTCCACCTCGCCCGCCAGATCGGCGATCTCGTCCGCATAGAAACGCAGGGCGTAAGACTCCAACGTGTCCTCTTCTTCGGGGGCGGGCGCCTCGGCGACGGGGGCGGTCGGGGCGGGGGCGGGATCGGCCTCAGGCGGCGCCTCGCCCCGGTTGGTCACCACGTCGAAGCCCAAGAACAGAATCGCAGCCGCCGCAACCAGGATCAAAAGTATCCTGGCCCCCCGCTTCGGGGAAGGCGCCTTCCTGCGCCCGGCCCTGATTCGTCCGTCCCTCTCTTCGTCCCACAGGTCCTCTTCATCCCACAGGAAACCCGGATCCTCTTCGGCCTCGACCTCGAAAGTCCAATCCGTACGGGGGCGAACCGGGGCGGTCATCTCCCTGGTTGCGGGATCTTCCCGGCTTTCGGTTTCGTACGCCGCCGTCCGGGCCCCGCAGGAGCGGCAGACCGAACGGCCGGGTTCGTTCAGCTCCCCGCAGGCGTGACAGACGCGGCCCTCCATCTCGGCGGCTTCCTCCGGGTCCAAGGGGACCGTGCGGGGTGTGATCATGGCTTCGGTCACCGGCGGAGGAGCGGCCCTCGCGATGGATTCGCGCCGCGGGTCAGAGCCGGAGCGGCCGGAGTCCCCGCTCGGTTGGGTCTCGTCTGAACCGGTCAAATCCCGCTCCTCGTTGTCTCCTCTAACGAACCTCTTGTTGTTTTCTATTTATGCATCGGCAATGAGAATAGTGAGAAAAGCGCACCAAACGGGTATATATGGGCGGCCGGGCCGCCTACCCTCTCGATCATGCAGGTCCGCCCCGCCCCGCCGGATGAACTCGGGCGCCGCCTCGAGCGGCTCATAACCGAGGTCGAAGCGCAGCAGGGGGCGGCCCCGTTCGGAGAGGCGCTGCTGGCGGCCATGGCCGAGCCGGGCGGGGGGGGAGGGATCGGCGCCGCCGCCTTCGAGGGCGGGGAACCGGCCGCCTACGGATTCGCCGCCCCCAACCCGGACGGGCGGGCCTGGACCGTGGAGGCCGCCGCCCCGGCCGAGGTGTACGGATGGTTCTTGGGCGAGATGCTGGACAGGTTGGCGGCGGAGGGGGCGGGGGAGGCGGTCCTCTGGGTTCACGCCCCCGGCCTGGAACCCCCGTCCGGCCTGGTCACCCTGGAGAGAGAGCTGCTCCGAATGGGGGTCGGCCTTCCGCCCGCGGGCGGCGGCGGGCCCCCGCCGGAAGGAGCGGTGCTGAGGGGGCTGCGTCCGGGCCGGGACGAGGCGGCCCTGCTCGAGCTCAACAACCTGGTGTTCGCCGGACACCCGGAACAGGGCGGATGGACCCGCCGGGACCTGGACCGGCGGACGGCCCTGCCCTGGTTCGAGCCGGACGGGGTGCGCACGATCTGGATCGAAGGGCGGATGGCCGCCTTCAACTGGACCAAGGTGCATCCCGCCCCGGCGCCGGGGGGGCGGCCTCTGGGCGAGATCTACGCCATCGGCGTGGATCCCCGCCGGCGGGGGAGGGGGCTGGGGCGGGCGGCGGCGGCGGAAGGCCTGCGGCATCTGCGGGCCGAGCGAGGGGCGGACCGGGCTTTCCTGTACGTGGATTCGTCCAACGAGGCGGCCCTGGGCCTGTACCGGAACCTGGGTTTCGAAGCCGAGCATGCCGACCGGGCCTACCGATGGACGGCCGGCCGCTGACCGGGCCGCCGCCGGCGGTTACGATGGAAGCCGCCTGAAACCGACCGAGGGGGCGCCGCCGTGACCATCGAGCTGACCCTTCCCGACCGGACTGTCCTCCGCCATGACCCCGGTGTCACCGGACGCCGGGCGGCCGAGGCGGTCGGCCCGCGCCTGGCGAAGGCGGCGGTGGCGGTGTCGGTCGACGGGGTGCTGCTGGACCTGGACCGGCCCATAGAGGCGGGCGGGCGGTTCGAGGTGATCACCGAATCCTCGGAGGAGGGCCGGTCGGTGCTGCGCCATTCGGCCGCCCACGTGCTGGCGCAGGCGGTGCTGAACCTGTTCGAGGGGGCCACCTTCGCCATCGGCCCGGCCATCGCCGACGGCTTCTACTACGACTTCGACGTCGGGCGGCCCTTCACCACCGAGGACCTGGAGAGGATCGAAGCCGAGATGCAGCGGATCATCGAGGCCGACCAGCCCTTCGTGCGGGAGGAGATGACCCGCGCCGCCGGACTGGAACTGTTCGGCGGCCACCCCTACAAGCTGGAGATCATCCATTCGGCCGCCCCCTCGGAGGTGGAGTCGGGCGGTGAAATCTCGGTCTACCGCAACGAAGGCTTCGTGGACCTGTGCCGGGGGCCGCACCTGCCGTCCACCGGCCGGCTGAAAGCGGTCAAGCTGACCAGGACGGCGGGCGCCTACTGGCGGGGGGACGAACGCGGGCCCCAGCTCCAGCGCATCTACGGAACGGCCTGGGAGAGCCGCCGGGCCTTGGACGACTACCTGCGGCGGATCGAGGAAGCCGCCCGGCGGGACCACCGCAAGCTGGGCCGGGAGCTCGACCTGTTCTCCTTCCCCGACGAGCTGGGGCCGGGCTTGGCGGTGTGGCACCCCAAAGGGGGGATGCTGCGCCGCCTGGTGGAGGGCTACAGCCGGCGCGTCCACGAGGCCTACGGCTTCGACTTCGTCAACTCCCCCCACCTGGCGCGGGCCGGCCTGTGGAGCGCGTCGGGGCACCTCGACTTCTACGCCGAGAACATGTACCCGGGCATGGAGATGGACGAGCAGGACGAGTACCGGGTCAAACCCATGAACTGCCCTTTTCACGTCCTGATCTACCGCTCGGCGGCCCGCTCCTACCGGGAGCTGCCCATGCGCCTGTCGGAGCTGGGGGCGGTCTACCGCTACGAACGGTCGGGCGTGGTGCACGGCCTGATGCGGGCCAGGGGGTTCACCCAGGACGACTCCCACACCTTCTGCACCCGGGAACAGCTTCCCTCCGAGCTGTTGATGCATCTCGACTTCGTGCTCGGCCTGCTCAGAGACTTCGGCTTCGGCGAGTTCGAGGCGGAGCTGGCCACCCGGCCCGAGGAGAAATGGGTGGGCGAGCTGGGCCTCTGGCAGCTGGCCGAACAGGCCCTGGAGGACTCCCTGAGGGAGGCGGGCGTCCCCTACACGACGGCGGAGGGGGAGGGGGCCTTCTACGGACCGAAGATCGACGTGCACATCCGCGACGCCATCGGGCGCCGCTGGCAGATGTCCACCATCCAGGTGGACTTCTCCCTCCCTGAACGCTTCGGCCTTGAATACGTGACCCCCGCCGACGGCAGGGAACGCCCGGTGATGATCCACTCCGCCAAGTTCGGATCGCTGGAGCGGTTCCTGGGGGTGCTGATCGAGCACTACGCCGGAGCGTTTCCCATGTGGCTGGCGCCGGTGCAGGCGGCGGTGATCCCGGTGGCCGACCGCCACCAGCCCTACGCCGCCCGGGCGGCCGCCGCCCTGGCGGACCGGGGAATGCGGGTCGAGCTGGGAAGCGGACCGGGCAGGCTGGGGGAGAAGGTCAGGTCGGCCATCATCCGAAAGATTCCGGCGGCGCTTGTTACCGGCGATCAGGACGCGGCCGACGGCACGGTGGGGCTGCGCCTGCTGGGGGAGAAAAGGGACCGGCGCGGCGTGCCCCTGGACGAGGCGGTGGAGGAGCTGGCCGCCGCCGCCCGCCCTCCGCGCTGAGCGCATCCGCCCGGCCCGGCGGGCGCGGGCGGGCAGGATGGCTGGGGGGGGGGGGTGGTCAACCGGGCGGGGGCAGCTCCTCGACGTAGATCTCTCCCAGAGGATCTCCCGTAACCGCCTCCAGGCGCACCAGCGCCCGGCGGTCGGGGGGGTCTTCGGCCGAATAGAGCACCACCGCCCACACCGGGCGGGACCGGAAACCTACGAACACGAGGGAGGCCGAGGCGTGGCCGACCGGGAACGGAGAGGCGGCCGCCGCCCGGCGGAAGGCCTCCTCCTGGTCGATCCGGAGCGGCCAGGCGGCGTTGCGGTGGAGGAAGGCGAGCACCAGCAGCCCCAGCGCCGCCGCCCAGAACCCGGGCGACAGTTCGGCCAGGGCCGCCAGCGCGGCCAGGCCGGCGGCGGCGGTGTAGATGCGGGCGGAAATGCGCCGGCGGGCGGGGGAGGGGAAGCGGTAGGCCCCGAGCACCCCCGAATCGAGGTCTTCGGGCACCCCTTCCGCCTCGGCCACCTCGCGGGGGATGCGGATGCCGTCCATCAGCGCCGGTCGATGGGGGTGTAGTCGCGCCTCGTGTATCCGGTGTAGATCTGGCGTGGGCGTTTGATCCGGACCTGCGGATCGTCGATCATCTCCCTCCACTGGGCCAGCCAGCCGGGGAGCCGGCCCAACGCGAACAGCACGGTGAACTGCTCGCTGGGGAAGCCGAGCGCCCGGTAGAGGATGCCGGAGTAGAAGTCCACGTTGGGGTAGATGCGGCGTTGGATGAAGAAGTCGTCGGCCAGCGCCTCCTGCTCGAGCCGCAGGGCCAGCTCCAGCAGAGGATCGTCCTGTTCGCCCAACAGCTTGCGGGCGTGGTGTTTGATCAGGTCCGACCGGGGGTCGAAGTTCCGGTATACGCGGTGGCCGAAGCCCATCAGCCGGAACGGATCGCTGCGGTCCTTCGCCCGCTCCAGCCAGCGGCCGGGGTCGCCGCCCCCGGCCAGGATCGCTTCCAGCATTTCGATCACCCGCTGGTTGGCCCCGCCGTGGAGCGGCCCGGACAGGCCCAGCACCCCCGCCGCCACGGCGGAGAACAGATTGGCCAGGCTGGAACCCACCACCCGCACCGCCGAGGTGGAGAGGTTCTGGCCGTGGTCGGCATGCAGGATCAGCAGCGCCTCCATCGCCGCGGCGTGGGATGGGTCGGGCCGGTGGCCGGCGCCGCCCCCCGGATGGAACATCATGTTGAGGAAATCGGCCGCGTAGCCGAGGCCGGGGCGGGGGTCGATGTAGGTGCGGTCGCCGCCGCTCCGGTGCGACCAGGCGGCTAGGGCGGGCATCTTGGCGATGAGATGCACCGCGCCCAGCCGGGCCGATTCGGGGTCGGCCGGCTCGCCCGCCCCCGGGAAATAGGCCCCCAGCAGAGCGGCGGCGGCGGCCAGCTTCTGCATGGGGTGGGCGCCCGCCGGAAAGGACTCGAGGACGGAGGCGAAGCCGTCGGGCAGCTGCGCCAGGCGGGCGGTCTCCTCCCGGTATGCGTCCAGCTCGCTCCGGGAAGGAAGCTCCCCCCGGTCGAGCAGCCAGGCCGTCTCGAGGAAGGATGACCGCTCCGCCAGCTGGCCGATCGGATAACCCCGGTAGCGGAGGATGCCTTCCTCTCCGTCGATGTAGGTAACGCCGCTGACCGCCTCGGCGGTGTTGCCGTACCCCGGGTCGAGCGTCACCAGGCCGGCGTCCCGGCGCAAACGCCGGATGTCCACGGCCTTCCCGCCTTCGGTCGACTCGACGATCGGGAGGGAGGCCAGGTCCTTCCCGTCCGCCCGGAGGGTCGCTTCTGACATGGGTGCGCCTCTGACTGCCTTCTGATCGGACTTCTAATCGGAGTCGGCCTTGGCCGCCGCCGCCACCTTCTGGACTTCCTGCGGGGGTGCGGCCTCGTAGTGCGAGAAGGAGATCTCGAACGAACCCCGCCCTCCTGTCATCGACCGGAGATCGACAGAATACCTTTGCATCTCCGACATGGGCGCCTCCGCGCTGACCACCCGGTTGCGCCCGTCGGCGTCCATTCCCAGCACCCGGCCCCGCTTGGAGTTCAGGTCGCCTATCACATCGCCCATGTACGCCTCGGGAACCCGGATCTCGACCACCGCGATGGGTTCGAGGATGGTGGCCCGCAGGTCGGGCCCGGCGGCCCGCACGGCCATGATGCCCGCCATGCGGAAGCTCAGCTCGTCGGAGTCGACCGAGTGGTACTTGCCGTCGTACAGGGTGGCCCGCACGTCTATCACCGGGTAGCCGGCCAATATCCCCCTCTCCAAGGCCTCCTTGATTCCCCGGTCGACCGCCGGTATGAGGTTGCGGGGGATGGACCCGCCTTTGATCTGGTCGACGAACTCGTACCCTTCCCCGCGCCCGTTGGGCTCGAACTTCACGTAGGCCACCCCGAACTGGCCGCGCCCGCCCGACTGTTTCTTGTGCTTGCCTTCCGCGTCGGCCCGGCCCCGGATGGTCTCCCGGTAGGGGATGCGCGGCAGCCCGGTGTCCATCTCCACCCCGAAACGGCGGGCCACCTTGGCCAGGGTGACGTTCACATGCGCCTCCCCCAGCCCCGACAGCACCGTCTCCTTGGTCTCGGCCCGGCGCTCCACCATGATGGTCGGATCCTCTTCGTTGGCGCGCGCCAGGGCGGTGGACAGCTTGTCCTCGTCCTGGGTGGAGCGGGGCGAAACCGTTACCTCGTGGACCGGGCGGGGCGCCGCCGCCGGCTCGATGACGGCGTCGCATCCCTGCTCCCGGATCGTGCCGCCCACCCGCAGGTTGTCCAGCTTGGCCACCGAGGCGATGGAACCCGCGGTGATCTCGTCCAGGTCTACGTGTTCCTTGCCCTGCAGGGCGAAGAGGTTGGTCATCCTGAACTTCTCGCCGTCCGGCGTCTCCAGCGCGAGGTCGGGGTGGTAGGAGCCCGAGAAGACCCGGAAGGTGTTGATGCGCCCCACGTACTGGTCGCCCGAGGTCTTGAAGATGTAGGCGGCGAACCGGCCGCCCGGGTCGATGTCCAGGGTTCCCGCCAGGGTGGGGGGCGCCGGGCGCTCCAGAGGGGAGGGGCCGAAGTCGACCATGAACTCGGCCAGGGTGTCGATGCCCACCAAGGCGCCGGCCGATCCGACCAGCACCGGGAAGATGTCCCCGGCCAGCATGGCGGTGCGGACCACCTCGATGATCTTCTCGCGGGAAGGCTCCTCGCCCTCGAAATAGGCTTCGAGCAGGCCGTCGTCGGTCTCCACCACCGCCTCGACCAGGGCGGTCCTGATCTCGTCGACGGCGCCGGCCAGGTCGGCGGGGGTGTCGATGGGGGCGCCCTTGGTCTCTCCCTCGGTGTAGCCGAAGGCCTGGCCCGACACCATCCGCACCAGCCCCGACAGCCCGCTCTCTTCGCCGATCGGCGCCTGGACCGGGGCGATCCGCTTTCCGAAGGCCTCGGTCAGCTGCTCCAGGGTGCGGGAGAAAGAAGCCCGGTCGCGGTCGAGCTTGTTGATGAAGACCGCCCGGGCGAGCCCTTCTTCCTCGGCGGCCTCCCAGAGGATCTCGGTCTGCACCTCGACCCCGTCCACGGCGGAAACCACGAACACGGCCAGATCGACCGCCCGCAGGGCCGCCTTGGCGTCCCCCACGAAGTCGGCGTAGCCGGGGGTGTCCACCAGGTTGACCCTGACCCCGCTCTGCTGGAAGGAAGCGACCGCCAGCCCGAGGGAGCTGCCGCGGTCGATCTCCTCGGGTTCGAAGTCCATGACGGTGTTGCCGGCCTCCACCGACCCCACCCGGGTGGTGAGGCCCGCGTTGTAGAGCAATGCTTCGGCCGCGGCGGTCTTGCCCGCTCCGCCGTGGCCGAACAGGCCCACATTGCGAATTGTGTCCGATCCCATCTGCCTCAGCCTTCTCTCGGTCGCCTGAGTGTAGACGGGCGGCGCCCGGGCATATACGGGGCGGTTCGGCGCAGATCGGCTGCGGTCAACCCCGATTCACCGGTCGGCTGTGGTAATTTGTCGGAGGATGGTGTCGGCGTGATCGAACTTTGGGCCCGGCGTTACGTCGAAGCGGCGGTGGCGCCGGTGGGGCGGACCTTGGCCTGGATGCGGGTGCGGCCCGCCCATCTCACCCTGGCCGGCCTGGCGGTGACGCTGGCGGGTTCCGTCTTGCTGGCCAACGGCAACGTGAGGGCGGGGGCGCTGGTGATCCTGGGGGGCTCGGCGCTGGACGGGCTGGACGGCGCCGTCGCCCGGGCTTCGGGCACGGCTTCGGCCCGGGGCGCCCTCATCGACTCGGTGTTCGACCGGGTGGGCGAGACGGTCATGTTCGCCGCCTGCGGCTTCTGGCTGACCTCCAGGGACTCGCCCCAGGAGGGGGATCCGGCCTTGGTGCTCCTGTGCGTGCTGAGCCTGGGCGCCTCCCTCGTGATCTCCTATCTGCGGGCCAAGGCCGACATCGGCGGAGTCGAAGGGCGGGGAGGCCTCATGGGGCGCGCCGAACGGGTCATCCTGTTCACGGCCGGTTTCTTGGCCGGCCAGGTAACCGTGATGCTGTGGCTGATGGCCGTCCTCACCTGGTTCACCGTCTTCCAACGCTTCGCCAAGACCTGGCGCCAGCTCGACGCGATCCCCCGGGAAGCGGAAGGAAGCCGCCCGGCCCGGCTCGAAGAGTGAGCGGCGCCTATCTGGCCTACCGGGCGGGGTCGGGCCTGCTCAGCATCCTTCCCGAACCCGCCGTCCGGCGCCTGGGCCGGTTGGCCGGGCGGCTGGCGTGGCGGCGGGCCGGACGGCCGGGGCGGCCCGGATACCGCAGAGAAATGGCGCTGCGGCACATGCGGCGGGTGCTCCCCGACGCGGGGGAGGAGGAAGTCGAGCGGACGGCCGAGGAGCTGTTCGCCGCCTACGGCCGCTACTGGGCCGAGGTCCTGTGGTTCCGGCCCCGCCGGTTCGCGGAGGTGCGGTCGCGCATGTCGTCGTCCGGCCTGGAGCATGTACGGGCGGTGCAGGCCGAGCAGCGCCCCATGATCATCGCCCTGCCCCACATCGGGAACTGGGAGATGGCGGCCGTCCTGGCCGACGAGGAGGGGGTGCGCATCACCGCGGTGGCCGAGGCGCTGGCCGACCGCCGGCTGGCTGACTGGTTCACCGGCATGCGGGCCCGGCTGAATATCGGGGTGGTGCTGGCCGAAGGCCCGGGAACGATGAGGGCGCTGCTGTCCCTTCTGCGCGAGGGGCATACGATCGCGCTGGTGGCGGACCGGAACATAGGGGGGAGGGGGATAGAAGTGGAGTTCTTCGGAGAAAAGACCGCCCTGCCCGCCGGCCCGGCGGTGATGGCCCTGAGAACCGGGGCGGCGCTGCTGGCGGGCGCCTCCTACTTCCAACCGGGGGCCGGGCACCGGATGGCGGTGCTGCCTCCGATCGAAGCGCCGGAGCGGGGCGCCCCCGACCGGGCGGCGGTCATGACCCAGGAGCTGGCCGGCCGCTTCGAGCAGCTGATCAGGGAGGCGCCCGCCCAGTGGCACCTGGTGCAGCCCAACTGGCCCTCCGACCGGGAATTCCTGGCCGCCCGCCGAGAGGGCCGATGAGGATCGCGGTCGTCTCCCCCTACGCGCTGGACGTCCCCGGCGGGGTGCAGCATCAGGTGACCGGGCTGGTCGAGCGCCTCCGGCTTCTCGGCGAGGACGCCTACGCGGCGGGGCCGGGGGCGGAGGGGCGGGAGGGCGCCGCGGACTTGGGGGGGTGGGTGAAGGTGCGCACCAACCGCTCGAAGGCCCCGCTGGCCCTGTCGCCGCGGGTGTTCGCAAAGACGGTGCAGGCGCTGGCCGGCGCCGACGTGATCCACATCCACGAACCGTTCACGCCGCTGGCCGGGTGGGCGGCGCTGCGGGCGGCGAGGCGGGCCGCCCGGCCGGTGGCGGTCACCTTCCACGCCGACCCGCCGGGGGCGGTCGCGGCCCTGTACAGGCGGGGGAGGGGGCCGCTGAGGCGGGCCCTGGGGGGGGCGGCGGCCTCGGCGGTGAGCCCCACCGCCCGGCGGGCGGTCGAGCCGCTGGGGGTCGATCTCGAGGTGATTCCCAACGCGGTCGACGTCGGCTCCTTCCGGGTTCCGGTCGAGCGGAACCCCCGGCAGGCGGCCTTCGTGGGCCGGCCCGACCCCCGCAAGGGGCTCGACCTGCTGCTGGCGGCCTGGCCGGAGGTGCGGGCGCGGGCCCCCGGCGCCTCGCTGGCGGTCATGGGGGGCGGCGGATCGGCCCGAGAGGCGCCCGGGGTGCGGTTCCTGGGCAGGGTCGGCGAGGCGGAGAAGCGGGCCGTTCTGGCGGGGAGCGGGGTGTTCTGCGCCCCCAACCGGGGCGGAGAGAGCTTCGGCATCACCGTGGCCGAAGCCATGGCGGCCGGGTGCGCGGTGGTGGCCAGCGACCTGGAGGCCTTCGCCGACGTGCTGGCCGGGTCGGGGCTGCTGTTCCGCAACGGCGACCGGGCGGGGCTGGCCGGCGCCCTGGTGCGGGCGCTGACCGACGGCGGGCTGCAGCGCAGGCTGGCGGAGGCGGGGGCCGCCCGGGTGCAGATGTTCGACTGGGCGGAGACGGCGGGCCGCTACCTGAACCTCTACCGGCGGGCGGGGCCGGTAGTATGACCTCGGGCCGGGTAGTACCGTACAGAGAACGGGAGCGCCCGCCGTAAGGATCCGTGAAGATATCTTGGAGGGGGCCGTGAAAGCCGCAGGACAGGAAACCAAAGGACGCACGACCGGCACCGAACGCGTGAAGCGGGGGCTGGCCGAGATGCTCAAGGGCGGCGTCATCATGGACGTCGTCACCGCCGAACAGGCCAAGATCGCCGAGGAGGCGGGGGCGGTGGCGGTCATGTCGCTGGAGCGGGTCCCGGCCGACATCCGGGCCGCAGGGGGGGTGGCGCGGATGGCCGACCCGGCCCGCGTGGAGGAGATCATGGAGGCGGTCACCATCCCGGTGATGGCCAAGGCCCGGATCGGCCACTTCGCCGAGGCGCAGATCCTCCAGAGCCTGGGGGTGGACTACATCGACGAGTCGGAGGTGCTCACCCCCGCCGACCCGGAGCATCACATCGACAAATGGGCCTTCACCACCCCGTTCGTGTGCGGGGCCCGCAACCTGGGGGAGGCGCTGCGCCGCATCGGGGAAGGGGCCGCCATGATCCGCACCAAGGGGGAGCCCGGCACCGGGAACGTGGTGGAGGCGGTCGCCCACATGCGCCGGATGAACGACGAAATCAGCCGGACGGCGAGCGCCGGAGGCGACCAGCTGATGTCTCTGGCCAGGGTCATGCAGGCGCCGATCGATCTGATGAGGGAGGTTGCGGAGCTGGGGCGGCTGCCGGTGGTCAACTTCGCCGCCGGAGGCATCGCCACCCCGGCCGACGCCTCGATGATGATGCAGCTGGGCTGCGACGGCATCTTCGTGGGGTCGGGGATCTTCAAGAGCGGGGATCCGGCCGTGCGCGCCCGGGCCATCGTGGAGGCCACCGCCTTCTACAGCGACCCCCAGATAGTGGCCAAGGTGTCCCGGAATCTGGGGGAGGCCATGGTGGGCATCGAGATCGACGACCTCCCGCCGTCCCAGCGCATGCAGGAGCGGGGCTGGTAAGGCCATGACCGCCGCACCGGCGCCGGTCGTCGGTGTCCTCGCCCTGCAGGGAGACGTGCGCGAGCACTCCAGGATGGCGGCCGCCGCCGGGGGAGAGGCGGCGGAGGTGCGGCTCCCGGCCGACCTCGAGGAGATCGACGCCCTGATCATCCCGGGCGGCGAGTCCACCGCCATCGGCCGCCTGGCCGTCCTGTACGGGATGATCGACCCGCTGCGCCGCCGCATCGAGGGCGGCCTTCCCGTCCTGGGAACCTGTGCGGGGATGATCTTCCTGGCCTCGGGGGTGGCCGACGGCGCCCAGCCCCAGCTGGAGGCGCTGGACATGACGGTGGAGCGGAACGCCTTCGGCCGCCAGAACGAGTCGTTCGAGTGTGAACTGCAGGTCGAAGGTTGGGATGAGGAACTGCAAGCTGTATTCATAAGGGCGCCCCTGGTGGAAGAGGTTGGACCTGAGGTAGAGGTTCTGGCTGAACATGAAGGCCGGCCCGTCCTGGTGAGGAGCGGCAAGGTGCTGGCGGCGGCCTTCCATCCGGAGCTGACCGGCGACCTCAGACTGCATCGTATGCTGATAGGCATGACGGAGGAGGACGGCTGATGGCGGGCCACTCCAAATGGGCCAACATCAAGCACCGAAAAGGGCGCCAGGACGCGGCCCGCGGGCAGCTGTTCGCCAAGCTGTGCCGGGCGGTGGAAGCCGCCGCCCGCCAGGGGGGGAGCGACCCGGCGGGCAACGCGGTACTCGCCAACGCCATCGACAAGGCCCGGTCGGCCTCGGTGCCCAAGAGCAACATCGAAAGGGCCGTCCAGCGGGGCGCGGGCGGGCCGGCGGGGGATCGGCTCGACACCTTCTACTACGAGGGGTACGCCCCCGGAGGGGTGGCGCTGCTGGTGCAGGTGATGACCGACAACCGGAACCGGGCCGCCTCCGAGGTCCGGTCGGCCTTCACCAGGAACGGGGGCAACCTGGGAGAGCCGGGGTCGGTGGGTTACCTGTTCGACCAGAAGGGCTACCTTCTGGTCGAAGGTGAAGAAGACGACGTCATGCTGGCCGCCTTGGAGGGGGGGGCCGAGGACGTCCGGCCCAGCGGGGGCCAGTTCGAGGTGATAACCGCCCCCTCCGACATGGGCGCGGTCAGGGAATCGCTCGCCGGGTCCGGCTTGGCCGTGCGGTCCGCCGAGGTGACCCAGCTCCCTTCGGCCACCGTCGAGCTGGACGCCTCCAAAGCCTCCCGGGTGCTGCGCCTGGTGGACAACCTGGACGAGCTGATGGACGTCCAAGAGGTCTACGGCAACTTCGACATCCCCGAACACATCCTCGAATCCCTGGCCGCCCGAGGCTGAAAACCAACCCCTAACCCCGATAATCCACGAGAGTGGGGGCGGGCAGATGAAACAAGCGCCGCGGGGCAGCACAGGAATGATTTTCTGATCAGATATGGTCGTTCCTCAACCGGTGAGAGCCGCCGTTCAGGGTCAGAGATGCAAGGGCTGATGAACCGGCGGCGGCGGGCCCGCCCCGCGCGGGCCAATGAACGATCGGGGTTCAACTGCCGCCACGCCAGAGCAACACTTCACCGGGGCGGTTGCCGGCGGGACCGTTATCTGACACACTACCGTTTTTCGCGTTCTCCGACCCCCGCCCCGGCTTCGCCGGGTTTCCCGCCCCCGCCGCCGCCGAACCATCCGTTTTCGGACACAGAGGGCGCGCTGCGGCCCCCTGCGCCCGATCCGCCTCGGCACAGCCAGGTCGGCCGCCCCGCCCTTGGAGCCTCGGCTCTGGGAGGAGCGGCCTCTGTATGACCGCAGCATCCGGATCGGCTGCGGTTTCTGTACCGCCCCAAGGTATCAGGGGGGTATGACACAAATCGGCAAACCGGACGGAAGGCAGGCTCCGCCGACCCCGGTTGATCATCTCAATTCGAACCTCGGCAACCCAAGACCCCCCCCCCCCCGGGCTTCTGCGGTTCAGGCGGCGGCGTTGACCCTTATCATGTGGTAGCCGGTGGCGCCGTCGGGGCGGGCGCCGGTTCTCTCGGCGGTCTGGGTTTCGCCGGAGGCGTCGGCGGCCCTCACCGACACCGTGTGGGGGCCGGGCGGGAAGTCGTATTCGAGGTGCCACTGCCGCCAGGCGTCTATCGTCAGCTCCTCGGGCAGGGCCGCCTCCATCCAGGGGCCGTCGTCGACCTGCACCTCGACCCCCTCCACCCCCCGGTTCTGTGCCCAGGCCACCCCGGCTATGAAGTTGTTTCCGACCGGGATGTTCCCCGACCTGGGGGTGTCGATGCGGGATTGGGTCTTGATGGGGCCCACCTTCGACCAGCCCCTCGGAACCCAGTAGGCGTCGAAGTCGTCCCAGCCGGCGAACTCGACCTCCGACAGCCACTTGGTGGCCGACACGTATCCGTAGAGGCCGGAGACCACCAGCCGGGCCGGGAAGCCGTGCTTGAGGGGGAGGGGCTCGCCGTTCATGCCCACCGCCACCAAGGCCTCCCGCCCGTCGAAGACCACGCTGGTGGGGAAGCCCACCGTGAACCCCTCGACCGAGCGGCCCACCACCTGGTCGCCGTCCGGCCTGGCCCCGGCCTGCTCTACCAGATTCCGCAGGGGAACCCCCAGCCACTTGGCGTTGCCCACCAGACTTCCCCCCACCTCGTTCGAGACGCAGCAGAGCGTTACGTAGCGCTCCACCATGGGCATGGCCAACAGCTCGTCGTAGGTGAGGCTGAAGGGATTGTCCGCCCGCCCTCCGAAGGTCAAGGTCCAGGTGTCGAGGTCGACCTGGGGGATGCTGAGGGCGGTGTCGATGACGTAGAAGCTTTCGTTGGGGGTAACCAGCGGCGATACGCCCGGTACGTCCGCGATCTGCGACGGGGCGGGGTCGGGAACGGTGGACACCGGAGGGGGGGCGGCCGCGCTCGCCTCAGTGGCCGTACTCGAAACCGCATCTCCGGCGGCGGCCTCGGCAATGGTCGGATCCGCAGAGGCGTCCGCCGCGGACGACGCAGGAGCCGCGGAGGCGGAAGCAGTGGGGAGCGTTACCTGCTCGCGTCCGGTCACCGCCGTCCGGGCCCGGTTGGTGAGAAAGCGTCCAAAAGCGACGGCGCCGACGGCCAAGGCGGCGGCCGCGCCGGAGGAGGTGAGGAAAGCCCGCCGCGACCGGAAGTCCGAAGGGGGAGAGGGCGGGGCTTCCGGGGCTGCTTCGGCTCGGCCGGACGGGGCGGCGCCCGCCTCCGGCAGCAGCGACCGCAGCGCCCACATCGCGCCTGCGCCCGCCGCGGCGGCTGCGACGGCGGCGAGAAGGGTGGGGCCTGCTTCGGCGAGGGGGTCGGTGAGGCCGATCACATACCCCAGCGCTCCGAACACCGCAAAGCCGGCGGCGGCCGGCCAGGGGCGGCGCTTGGAGAGCATCCCCAGCACGGCGCCCAGGACGAGGACGACCACCACCATGCTGCCGATGAACACCGCCTTGTCGGCGGTGCCGAACACCGAGATGGCCCAGTCTTTCAAGGCCGGGGGGGTGATGTCGATGAAGCGCTGCCCGATGGTGAGGATCAGCGAGGGGGCGGACAGGAACAGGCCGGCGACCACCTCGGAGGCGGCCAGCGCCGCGCCGGCGGCCAGCAGCCCCAACAGCGCATAATGGCGGCGGGGCGCCTCGGCAGCCGGAGTGGAGGCGGGGGAGGCGGGCGCGGGGGCCGAGTTTTCCTGCTCGGTCGGGGGGGCGGGATCGGGGGTTTCGTGTTCCATGCCGTCTAGCATAGGATAGAGATCGGCCTATTGGTTGACACGGCCGAGGTTTCCCGACCCCGGCCGGCGAAAGGAACAGGCGATGACCGAAACGGGCGCGGCGGCGCAGGATACGGCGACCATCCCCTCCACCGAACAGGAGTGGCGGGAGAAGCTGACCCCCCTCCAGTACCACGTGGCCAGGGAGGCGGGCACCGAGCGGCCTTTCACGGGCGAATACTGGAACAGCAAGGACGACGGCGTCTACAGGTGCATCGGATGCGGCGTTCCGCTGTTCGACAGCGGCGCCAAGTTCGACTCCGGCACCGGGTGGCCGAGCTTCTACGACAAGGCGGAGGGGGCGCCCGTCGAGGAACGCCCCGACCACAGCCTGGGCCGGCGCCGCACCGAGGTGGTGTGCGGGCGCTGCGAGTCCCACCTGGGCCACTTGTTCCCCGACGGCCCCCGGCCCACCGGCCTCCGCTACTGCATCAACTCGGCCTCGGTGAACCTGGAACGCGCCTCTCAGAGCTGATTGGCAGGAAACAGCCGTGATCGAGGCCGGACGCCCCTTGGAGGGGGCCGGCGCCCTCCTGTCATTCACGGTCGAGAACGCCTACTCCTACCGAGACGAGACGGCGCTCTCGTTGAAGTCCACCCGGCTGGCGGAGAAGAAAGCCCGCCGCGGCCTGGCCCTGGCCGGACGCAAAGATCCGATGGGGGTGCTCCCCGCGGCAGGCCTGTTCGGCGCCAACGCTTCCGGCAAGTCGACAATGCTCAAAGCAATGGCCGATATGCGCTTAGCCGTACTCGACTCATTCCGCAACCGCAACAGTATAAGTAACCTCTATCGACCTTTTGTTCTCGATCCCCGGTCCCGCAAGAAACCTTCATCTTATGCAGTTGATCTGATACTCAACGGTGTGCGCTGGCAATACGGCTTTGAGATCAACGATACCCGGGTGTTAAAAGAGTACGCCTTCTACTTTCCAAACGGCCGTCAAGCTCTGGTTTTTAGTCGTGACAGAGAACACCTTAATTTCGGTGCTCCCCTCCAATCTCGTGACGGTCGGGTGCTTAAACAGCTGTCAAGGAAAAATTCTCTATTGCTATCAGCGGCTGAAGCTGATGAACATAGTAATTTACTTCCGTTATTCGATTGGTTCGAGAATAACTTGCTCTATATGTTGTCTCAAGACTTGGCCCCCCGTTTATTACGAACCGCTTCTATGCTCAAGGATGAAGGATTCAAAAGAGGGTATTATCACTGATCCGGCTGGCCGATCTCGGCATAACGGATATCAAAAGAACAGAACCAGATCCAGATATGGTGGATCGTTTAACGAGAGCAATACGCATTCTGGAAGGCGGCGAATACCCCTCTGAGGATGGTGCAATTCTAGTGGTAGATGATATTAGATTTGAGCATCGTGGCAACACAATTTCTGTTGATCTTGAGCCGGATTATGAATCAACAGGCACGCTGATTTGGATCAGTTTAATAGGCCCTATTATTGATGTTTTACATAGCGGAGCTCTATTGTTGATTGATGAATTCGATTCCAACCTTCATCCTGATCTTGTAGCCGTTTTGATAAATCTTTTCCAAGATCCGATCACCAATCCGTATTGTGTACAGATCATCTTCAATGTACGTGGCCTGACCATGCTCAACAGACACCATAGTAATTTGGGCAGGGATCAAATATGGTTTACAGAAAAGAACTCTCAAGGAGCGACAAAACTGTACTCTTTGGCTGAGTTCTGTCCCCGGAAAGACGACGTAACGTATATTTCGTATCTGAAAAGGGAAATATGGTGCATTACCTAACTTAGACTTGACTGAAATCGGCAGGGCCTTAGATTTTGATCGGGAATAGACGAACACCGTCATCCCTCAAGCGGCCACCAGCAAGAATGGGGCGGCGTCTTGTACAGATTCGGAGGGGGAGTGGGCTCAGCTCTCCGAGATGCTGGGAGGGATGTTCTTGATCACCTGGTCGACCACCCGGTTGAAGGGGAGGGACTGCAGCCAGACCCGGCCGGCGCCGCTGAGGGTGGCCAGGAAGAGGCCCTCGCCGCCGAACATCATGGACTTCATGTTGCCGGCCCGCTCGATCGAGTACTCCATCTGCGGCTCGAAGGCGACGATGCAGCCGGTGTCGATGCGGAGGGTCTCCCCGGACAGATGCTTCTCGACCACCGTGCCTCCGGCGTGGAGGAAGGCCAGCCCGTCGCCCGAGATGTCCTGGAGGATGAACCCCTCGCCGCCGAAGAGGCCCGTGCCCAGCTTGCGGTTGAAGGCGATGCTCAGCTTGGTGCCCATCGCCGCGCAGAGGAAGGACTCCTTCTGGGCGAGCACCCGGCCGCCGACCTCGGCCAGGTTCATCGCGATCACCTTGCCGGGGTAGGGGGCGGCGAAGGCGACCTTCCTCCGGCCGCCGCCGTGGTTGGTGAAGTGGGTGAGGAACAGCGACTCGCCCGCCAAGGCCCGCTTTCCGGCCGATTTGAGCCTGCCCCAGGCGCCTTTCCCCGGATCGGAGCCGTCGCCCATCTTGGTCTCGAAGCCGATGCCTTCCTCGATGTACATCATCGCGCCCGCCTCGGCGACCACCGACTCTCCCGGGTCGAGCTCGATCTCGACGAACTGGAGATCGTCTCCCTCGATCTGGTAGTCGACTTCGTGGCTTCTCATCTGCGACCTCCACCTGATTGCGGTTTCCGTTGGGACGGCCCCCAGTGTAGGGCGGCGGGAGGCCAACCCCGGCAATATTTCTCAATGTCCCATAATCCACGTTATGTAAAGTTAGTCAGGAGGATGCGGGCAGGCGGGAATCTTCCCCGATGGGCACCCCCAAGGATTGCCCCAGCAAGAACCCCCGTGCCAACCATAGGCCCGAAGCCCGCTTCCAACCCCAGGCCCTCGACGAGTCCGCGAAAATCGGCCCCCGCCGCCGGCAAACCCGGGCCCATCCCCCGCCTCCATGCGTGTTTACTGTGTAGCCGGTAGATCCCTGGTGGGGATGGCCCAACGCCTCCTGTCCAGAGTTTTCCACAGCAGCAGCTGCTGTGGAAAACTTCTGTGACCTAGCGGTGATTGCCTCCCCACCGGGATCCTGGCTCGGTGCTGTCGCTTGATAGGAGCCTGATGGACCCACCATGTGTGTCTCTACGCATGGATGCGCACCACCGAGCCGATCTGCCAGAAAATCCAGCAACGAAAGGATACCCATGCCCGCCCCACTACCCCGCACGGCCGGGGTCGACTCCCACAAGGACACCCTAACCGCCTGCGTAATCGACCAAACAGGCCGCCAGATCGCTGCCCGCACCTTCCCCAACACCGAAGCAGGCCACGCCCAGGCCGCCGTCTGGCTCGCCGAGCACCAGACCACCCGGGTCGGGATCGAAGGAGCAGGCAGTTACGGGCGGCGCCTGGCCGTTGCTCTCCAGAACAGGGGAACCAGCGTGGTGGAAGTCCCACCCCAGATGACCGCCCAAGGCCGGAAACGGCAACGCACCCGCCAGAAAACCGACCACACCGACGCGCTCGTCATCGCCCGCGTCGCTCTCCGCGAGGACAACCTTCCCCCGCCCCGGCCGCAAGGCCCAATCGAGAACCTACGAGCCCTGGTGGTCTACCGGCGGGAACTCGTCGCTTCCAAAACCGCCGGCATCAACCGCCTCCACGCCGACCTCACCCAGCTGCGGCCCGGCTACCAGCATAAACTCACAACATCAGGGCTGGCTTCCCCCAAAGCCCTCGAACGGATGAAACGGCTCCTCGCCGGCAGCGGCGGCGTCCAAACCCAGATCGCCCAGGACCGAATCCGGCGCATCAAACAACACCACCGCCAGATCACCCGACTGAATACCCAAATCAGTCAAGCCGTCCGAGCCACCGGCACCACCCTCACCAGCATCTACGGCATCGGAGACGTCCTCGCCGCTGAGATCCTGGCCGAGGTCGGAGACCCCCAGCGGTTCTCCACCAAAGCCCGGTTCGCCATGGCCAACGGAACCGCCCCCGTCCAGGCCTCATCCGGGAGAACCATCCGCCATCGGCTCAACCGAGGCGGCAACCGCCAACTCAACCGAGCCCTCCACTACATAGCCATCACCCAGATCGCCGGACACGGCGGCGAAGGCCGCCGATACTACAAACGCCGCCTCGAACAGGGGAAAACCCGCCAAGAAGCCATCCGCTGCCTCAAACGCCACATCTCCAACCGAGTCTACAAACACCTCCAAAACACCCCCAACTTGACATAGGAGCTCACCACCTTGAACGAAAATCCGCCGGGCCGCACGAGGCCGCCCCCGGCCCGACGGGGCCGGACCGAACGGAATCCGTCTCTGACCGCCGCCCTCTCCAGAACTCGCGGCGGTGTTTGTGTTTCAGCCCAATAGGTATACCAAAATTTGAGGCTTCCGTCTAGGGGTATGTTCGGAAATCTTTCGCGGACTCGACGCTTCGATCCTCCGGCCTCACCCGGAGGCGGCCCAGATCCGGGGACAGACCAGGAAACGGTGTTCATGACGGCCTCCCGCCGCACGCCCATCCCAACCTTGCAGGTAGGGGCTTGCCAGAGAAGAGCCTGCGTATGCGGCTTGAACAGGGATGGGCACAACCCCGATCCCTTGGAACTGCTCACCTGGGCTCTCCTCGTTAACATCGGCTCGGATGAGCATGACCTTCTTGGTGGGCGGCGCCCGCAGCGGGAAATCGGGCTTGGCGGTGCGGATGGGCGCCGCTTCCGGTCTGCCGGTCGTGTTCGTGGCCACGGCCGAGGCCGGCGACGAAGAGACCGCCGAACGGATCGCCCGCCACCAGGCCGACCGCCCCTCCGAATGGACCACGGTGGAAGCGCCCCGCCGCACCGCCGAGGCCGTTGGGAAGATCGACCCGGCCGCCTTCGTCGTCCTCGACTGCCTCACCTTCTGGACCTTCAACATCTTCGACGAGGACGATCCGGATGTCTTGGCCTCTGCCGCCGGCCTGGCCTCCGCCCTGGCAGACCGCCCCGGGCCGAGCGTCGCGGTCAGCAACGAGGTCGGATGCGGGATCGTTCCGTCCGCCCCCGCCGTCCGCCGCTACCGCGACCTGCTGGGGATGGTGAACGCCGTTTTCCGCCGGGCCGCATCCGACGCCTACCTCTGCGCAGCGGGCGGCGTGGTCCCCATCTCGGCGCCGCCGGCGTGACCGAAGCCGCCGAATCCATCCCCGCCCTGCTGTCCTCCGCCCCCGGAATCGACCGAGGCGCCCGCGACCAGACCGCGGAGCGGGCCCGCAACGTGCTCCGTCCGCTCGGAGCGCTGGCGGCCCTCGACTCGGCGGCGGCCTGGCTGGCGGGCTGGCAGCGAACCCCCTCCCCCAGGGTCGAGAAACCGGCCCTCCTGCTGGCGGCGGGCGACCACGGCATAGCTTCCCGCGGAGTGAGCGCCTACCCCCAGGAAGTAACGGCGGCCATGCTGTCGGCGATCAGGTCGGGAGCGGCCACCTCCAGCGTCATGGCGCGGATGGTCGGCGCCGAGATGTGTGTGATCGACGCCGGCGTGGGCCGCCCGACCGCCGATTTCACCCTGGAACCGGCCATGACCGCCCAAGAGTTCGAGGAGAGCTTCGGCCAAGGCCGGTCGGCGGCGGCGGACCTCGACTGCGACCTGCTGGCCATCGGCGAGATGGGCATCGGCAACTCCACGTCCGCGGCGGCGGTGGCGGCGGCGGCTGCAGTGGGCGGCGGCCCGGACGCGGCGGAGTGGGCAGGACCCGGATCGGGGGTGTCCGGCGCCGCCCTGGCCGCCAAACGGCGGACCGTGGAGGCCGGGCTGCGCCGGGCGGGGGCGGTCCCTCCCCTGGAAGCGCTGAGGCAGCTGGGCGGGCGGGAGATGGTTGTGCTGGCCGGAGCAGTGGCCGAGGCGCGCCGGCGTTCTCTGCCGGTGGTGCTGGACGGGTTCATCGCCACCGCCTCCGCCGCCCCCTTGGAAGCAGCCGTTCCGGGCGCGCTCGATCACTGCCTGGCCGCCCATGTCTCTGCCGAGCCGGGGCACCGCCGCCTGCTGGAATGGCTGGGCAAGACCCCCCTGCTCGACCTCGACCTGCGGCTGGGGGAAGGAAGCGGAGCGCTGATGGCCGTCCCGCTGATCCGGCTGGCCGCCGCCTCGGTGGTCGAAGTGGCCACCTTCGAGGAATGGGGCCTCCGGCGGTGAACGGTTTCCTGGCCGCAGCCGCCTTCCTGACCCGCATCCCGATGCCGAGGCGGGCGCACGACCCAAACCTCATCCCGGCGGCGGTTCCCTGGTTTCCGGTGGTGGGCGCCGGAATCGGCGCGGCAGTGGGCGGGTTGGTCCGGATAGGAGTCCTGGCCGGTTTGCCCCCCTTGGCCGCCGCCGGAGTCGGCGCAGCGGCGGGGCTGGCGGTCACCGGCGCCCTCCACGAGGACGGCCTGGCCGACACCTTCGACGGCCTGGGCAGCGGACGCTCCGGGCAGCGGATGCTGGAGATCATGGCCGACCCCAGGCTGGGCGCCTTCGGAACCTCGGCCCTGGTGGTCTCGATCCTGCTGCAGGTTTCGGCGCTGGCGGCCCTGGCCGTTCTGCCCGGAGCGGCGGTGGTAACAGCCGCCGCGGCCGCCCACTCCTCCAGCCGGGCATGGGCGGCGCTGGCCTTCGCCCTTCCCCGCGCCGCCGCCGACGGCCTGGCCGCCCGGTACGGAGAGCAAGTCGGCCGATGGCAACGAGCCCTCCGTTTCACCGCCGGCATCATCATAGCCGGGGTCCTGCTGCGGGCGGATGCGTGGATGATCCTGCCCTCCGGGGCGGCGGGGGCGCTGACCGCCCTCTGGGCCGTCAAACGGCTGGGCGGAATAACGGGCGACATCCTGGGCGCCGTCCAGCAGGCCGCCCTGGCCGCCCTCCTCTTGACCGCCGCCGCCCTGTGGACAGGAAGTTCATAGAGCACAGTCCGAGGCGGGACCGAAAAAGGCTAATTCGGTGCAGAACCTCATGGTTGCCTTACGGCGCTCGGCGGCGGGGGCGGCAGGACGAGGTCGTCAATTACTGTATCACCTGCTGCTTTATATACGGCGGTCCCCCTCTGGTAGATATCTTGTAGATAATTCGCATCGTCAATCAACACCGGCGGTAAGTATCTTCTTCCAGAAGAGGGGTCATCTGACGGCTCATGTCGATTCTCCGCTGCATCTCTATACTGCTGGACTAGATCAGCAAGAATACTAGCATGGTGGAGGGTGTGTAGATTGAGACCCTCAGCGTGTAAGGGGCTGACAGATAAAGGTCCATCTTTAGGTTTCACAACAAAGTATATCCCCTCTATCTGTAACGTTTCAACCAAACTTAAATAGGGTATAGTGAGGAGAATTATCATTTCCCGTCCTTCATAGGCAGTTGCTGTACGAACAGCAGGATAATTGAATTTATCATCTAGCCATTCGTTTGATAGCAGTTCCCAATTTTCCCGAGGTTCGACTCCTATTGACTCTTCATATACTGCTATAGTCAAATCAGGAGGTCCCTTGCCAATGATATATTCATTGACCCTAACATCAACAAAACATTTATAGTTAACCCACTTAGCATCAGCGATCCTCCAGGGATATTTCTCACATCTTGTTGTATGCGGTCTTGTGGTGCCTCGGATAACTAGCTGAGGGTATGAAACAACTCGACTCTCTCCCGCTACAATCTGGGAGATGGTCGGATAAAGCTCCGCACTTTCATAAAAATAATCTGCATGAATTAGACTAACAGAGTTGACGTCAACTTCTCCAGAGCTATTCAAAGATACCGATATAACTTCAGTATTATGATAACTTTGACCCCGGCGTAAACTGTTGAGTGGAAACCCGGATCTGCAAGTTTCTTCTTCAGTTCCTTCAATTGGAGTGCATGGAGGAATCGTTTCCTCCAGATAAGACACCGGAGGCCTGTCCAAGGGACTGGGGCGGGCGGTTGCCTGCGCCGTTGTAGACGAGTTCGCCAGAGTCGGCGTCGCAGGCGGCGGAGAGGCGGCAACTGTCGACGGAGACCGAACCGTTGTTGACGAGTTCGCCAATGCCGGGGGCGCAGGCGGAGCAGTAGTGGTAACCGTTGAAGTAACCTGCGCTGTTGTAGCCGGTTGCGGCTCTTCGGTTTCTGCTGTGCAGGCTTGCAAGGCAACAACCATCAACGCCAAGACTGTCCATCCGCCGCGAAGCCCGGCTTTAGATCGAAGTATCATCTACCTTCCCTCCATCCCCTGAGATCTCATGGTTGCAGTACTGCACTCGGCGGCGGGGGTGGCAGGACGAGGTAATCCATTACCGTACTGCCATCCGCTTCGTATTCGGCTACCCATATCTGATAGATATCTTGTAGATAATTTGCATCGTCCACCAACATCGGCGGCAGGTATAGCTCTTTAATATAAGGCTCCTCTGATAACTTCTTCCGCCTCTTCGCTGCTTCCCTATAGTGCTGAGCTAAATCATCAAGATCACTACCATGATCTACCGTGTGTAAATCAAGGCCGTCAACATATAGAGGGCTGACGAAGATAGGTCGATCGTCAGGTTTTATGACAAAATATATCCCTGCTACACTGAATGTTTCGACCGAACTTGCATAGGGTACAGTGAGAAGAATGATCATTTCTCTCCCTTCATAAGCCTCGGCTGTGCGAATAGCGGGATAATCAAAGCGTTCATCCAGCCATTCGTTTGGGAGCAGCTCCCAATTATTCTTAGGTTGGATTCCTACCGACTCTTCGTATACCGCTACAGTCAAATCCGGAGGTCCCTTGCCAATTATATATTCATTGACCCTAACATCGACAAAGCAAAGATAATCTAACCATTTATATATTCTCATTGGATATTTTTCGCATCTTGTTGTGTGTGGTCTTATGGTACCTCTGATAACTAAATGAGGGTATGAAACAAGTCGACTCTCCCCCACTACAATCTGGGAAACGGTCGGAGACAACTCCTCTCTCTCATAAAAGTAATCCCCGTGAGCTTCTTCAACAAATTTGATGTCGATTCCCCCAGAGCTGTTTGAAGACACCGATATAGTGTCAGTATTTGTAGCACCTCGAATCTGGCCTATACTGTCGGGCGGAAAACCGAGTTGACAAGTTTCTTCTTCGCTTCCTTCAATTGGGGTGCATGGGGGGATTACTTCTTCCAGATAGGACACCGGCGGCCTGTCCATGGGGCTGGGGCGGGCGGCTGCCTGCACCTCGTCCGGCCCGGCGGCCGGGGGCGGCGGCGCGGCGGCAAGGCTGGTTTCCGAACCAACGGCCGGCGCCGTTGTAGGCGGCTGTCCGGGCTGCGGCTCTTCGGTTTCTGCTGTGCAGGCTTGCAAGGCAACAACCATCAAAGCCAAGACCGCCCATCCGCCGCGAAGCCCGGCTTTGGATCGGACCTTCATTCCGATGCACCCCTCCCCCCTCAGAACAAGGGCCGGTAGGCGGCGGCGAGCTGCTGATAGGCCTCCACCCCGTGCCGCTGCCGCTCGACTTCCGCCTCGGTCAGCTCCCGCACCGGCTTGGCCGGAATGCCCATCGCCAGCGTCCAAGGCGGAATCTCCCGGCCCTCGGGAAGAACCGCGCCCGAAGCCAGCCAAGCCCCCTCCCCCAGCACCGACCCGCTCAGGGCTAAGGACCCAATCCCCACCAGACAATGATCACCCACCGAAGCGCCATGCAGAATGGCCCCGTGGCCGACAGTGACGCTGTTCCCCACGATGCAGGGAAACCCCTCATCGATATGCAGCACGGCGTTGTCCTGGATGTTCGACCCGGCCCCCACCTCGATTCGGTCGAACTCGGCGCGGATCACCGCCCCGAACATGACCACCGCCCGCTCCCGGATGCAGACATCGCCGTAGATGTGCGCACCGGGCGCAATGAAAGCCGACGGATCGACCACCGGCCTGCTCACATCGGCTGGCCGGCCCCCCGCTCCCCGGCCGCCTACTTCGCTCGACATAGGGTCATCGTAGCCCGCCGCCGCCCCGCTGTCCGGGGGGTCCTGCAGACCGGCCGGCATCGACCCTGAGCGTTTGTTCGGGTTCAGCCGGCCTGGAAAAGTAAGGTGTCGGAGAGAGGACTCGAACCTCCACGCCCTTGTCGGGCACTAGGCCCTCAACCTAGCGCGTCTACCAAATTCCGCCACTCCGACCGGAGGGGGTGATTATACCCCGGATCGGGGCCCTTCCCGCCCGGGTCAGGCGATGCCCAGCTCGGCGATGCGGTCGAGCACCGTCCGGCGTTCGGCTTCGATGGTGGTGCTGCCGCCGTGGCCGGTGTGGACGATGGTCTCGCCGGGGAGGACGAGCAGGAAATCCCGGATGCTGCGCAGGAGGTCGCGCTCGCTGCTGTAGGTGAACTTGGGGCCGGTTGCCCCCGGCCCGCCCTTGAACAGCGTGTCGCCGGAGATCACCTTCTCGGACGCCTCGTCGTAGAAGCAGCACGACCCGGGAGAATGGCCGGGCGTGTGGATCACCCGCAGCCGGTGTCCGGCCGCCTCGACGACCCCGCCGTCCTCCAGGTCGCGGTCGGGAACCTCGCCCCCGCCCCCGTACACCCTGTCCCACAGCATCCGGTCGGCCGGATGGAGCAGGATCGGAGCGTCCACCGCCTCCCGCAGGGCCGCCGCCCGGTTGATGTGGTCGCTGTGGCCGTGGGTGAGCGCAATAGCCGCCACCCTCCGGCCCGCCGCCGCCTCGGCGATGGGCGCATGGTCGTGGGAGGCGTCGAACACCAGCACCTCCCGGTCGTCGCCCAACAGCCAGATGTTGTTGGTCACCTCCAGCTCGAAGCCGTCCAGCTGGAAGAGTCCGTCGGTGTTCACCAGCTCTATGGCCATGATTTCACCTGCAGTCCAAAGCCGCGAAAAGGAGACCGAGATCGATCAAACCACGACCACCGAACGGAGCACCTCGCCCCGCTCCATCTTGTGGAAGGCCTCCTCCACGTCCCCGATCCCGATCTCCTCGGATACGAAGCGGTCCAGGTCGAGGCGGCCCTGCAGGTACAGGTCGATCAGCATCGGAAAGTCTCTGGACGGCAGGCAGTCGCCGTACCAGCTCGACTTGAGGGCGCCGCCCCGCCCGAACACCTCCAGGAAGGGCAGCTCCAGGGTCATGTCCGGGGTGGGCACCCCCACCAGCACCACCGTGCCGGCCAGGTCCCTGGCTTCGAACGCCTGGCGGTAGACCTCCGGCAGGCCGATCGCCTCGATGGTCACGTCCGCCCCGTGGCCGCCGGTGATCTCCTTGATCCGGTGCACCGGGTTCTCCTCGGAGGAGTTGACGGTGTGGGTGGCTCCGAATTCCTTGGCCCATTCCAGCTTTCGGTCGTCGATGTCCACCGCGATGATGGTGGTGGCACCGGCCAGTTTGGCGCCCGCCACGGCCCCGTCCCCCACGCCGCCGCAGCCGAACACGGCCACGCTGTCGCCCCGGCCCACGCCGCCGGTGTTGACCGCCGCCCCGATCCCGGCCATCACCCCGCAGCCCAGCAGGCCCGCCGCGGTTGCCGAAGCCGCCGGATCCACCTTGGTGCACTGGCCGGCCGCCACCAGGGTGGCCTCGGCGAAGGCCCCGATCCCCAGAGCGGCGGACAGCTCCGTGCCGTCCTCCAGGGTCATCTTCTGGGAGGCGTTGTGGGTGCTGAAACAGATGTTGGGCCGGCCCCGGAAACAGGAGCGGCACTGCCCGCACACCGCCCGCCAGTTCAGGATCACGAAATCGCCCGGCGCCACCTCGGTTACGCCCGGCCCGACCTGTTCCACCACCCCGGCCGCCTCGTGGCCCAGGAAGAAGGGGAAGTCGTCGCTGATCCCCCCCTCGCGGTAATGGAGGTCCGTGTGGCACACCCCGCAGGCCTGTATCCCGACCACGGCCTCCCCCGGCCCCGGATCGGGAATCACGATGTTCTCCAAAGCAACCGGCTCGCCGACCGCCCTCGACACCACCCCCTGAACCGTGCGCGTCATTTCTCCTCCCTGTTTAGACGGGCAACTCCCAGGTTACCTGACAAGTACCTCCATGTAATGGCTTGAAGTTCGATTCCAACCCAGAAGTTCGATTCCAACCCGAACTCCCCCAAGAACGCGAAAATCGGCCCCCGCCGCCGGCAAACCCGGGCCCATCCCCCGCCGCCGCCTCCTTGAACGAAAATCCGCCGGGCCGCACGAGGCCGCCCCCGGCCCGACGGGGCCGGAACGAACGGAATCCGTCTCTCTGACCGCCGCCCTCTCCAGAACTCGCGGCGGTGTTTGTGCATCAGCCCAATAGGTATACCAAAATTCGGGGCTTCCGTCTAGGGGTACGTATGTTCGGAGAACATTCGGCGGGCTCGGCCGCTTCGATCCCCCGGCCCCGCATCAGAGGCGGCCAGATCCGGGGGGTCAGACGCGGAAGCGGTGTTCAGACGTCTAACAACTCACCCAACGAGCTGGGCTGAGCGGTTGGATGAGGCGGGCGGCGGGAGGCCTTGGAGGACGAGGGCGGCAACCGGGCGCCTTGGCCGTTGCGGGCCGGGGGCTTGCCGGAGAAGAGCCTGCGTATGCGGCTCGAACAGGAATGAAACGCTCCCGGAGGGCTGGGTTCTACAGCCGGGGAGGCCCGGTCAGCGTCCGAGCAGGATCGCCAGGGTAACGGTGGTGGCGGCGAAGATCACCGCCGTGAACACGGTGAGGCGGTTTAGGTTGCGCTCCGCCAGGGTGGCGCCCCCCATCCCCCCCTGCATGCCGCCGCCGAAGAGGTCGCCGAGGCCGCCCTTGCCCGAATGGAGCAGGATCAGGAACACCAGAGCCACCGCCATGATGAGGTGGATGATGATGAGGATGGCGGTTGCGACGGCCACGAGGCCCCTTTCTGTGCTGCCTTCTGCCCCCAAACGCGCTCCGATTATGGCACCCCGGCCCGCAAAATCAAACCCTGTACGGCCCGCCCCGCGCGGTTATCCGGCCTGGGCGGCCACCGCCGCCGCCGCCGCCTCGGCCGCCGCCTGGTCGCCCAGGTAGCGGTCGGACACATAGCGGAGTTCGGAATCCAGCTCCACGGCCAGCGGGATGCCGGTGGGGATGTTGAGCCGGGTGATCTCCTCGTCCCCGATGCCCTTCAGATATTTGAGCAGGGCCCGCAGGCTGTTGCCGTGCGCCGCCACCAGCACCGACCGCCCGGCCCGCAGGTCGGGGGCGACGCCGCCCCGCCAGTAGGGAACCGCCCTGTCCACCACGTCGGCCAGACACTCGGCGGCGGGGATCTCCCCGGCGGGGACCGAGGCGTAGCGGCGGTCGAAGCGGGGGTGGCGGGGGTCGTCGGGGCCGAGGGGCGGGGGCGGCACGTCGAAGCTGCGGCGCCAGAGGAACACCTGCTCCCGCCCGTGCTGCGCCGCCGTCTCCTTCTTGTCGAGGCCCTGCAGGGCCCCGTAGTGGCGCTCGTTCAGCCGCCAGCTCCTCCGCACCGGTATCCAGTGGAGGTCCATGCGGTCCAGGGCGATGTTGGCGGTGCCGACCGCCCGCCTCAGCACCGAGGTGTGAACCGCGTCGAACGCGAACCCTTCCTCGGCCATCAGCCTGCCCGCCGCCTCGGCCTCCGCCCGCCCCCGCTCGGTCAGCGGCACGTCGGTCCAGCCGCTGAAGCGGTTCTCCAGGTTCCAGGTGCTCTCGCCGTGGCGCAGCAGCACCAGCCCGATCTTTCCGTCACCCATGGCTCACGGCCTCCCCTCCTCCACCCCCTACCTCCAGTATCTCACGCACATCGCGAAGGTATGGGCGTCCAAGGAGGCGCCCCCCACCAGCCCCCCGTCGATGTCCCGTTTGGCCATCAGGGCGGCGATGTTCCCCGGATCGATCGACCCGCCGTACAGGATGCGCACCTGCTCGGCCGCTTCGCCCCGCCGCTCCCGGATGAGATCCCTGACCGCGCAGGCCATGTCCTGGGCGTCGGAGGGGTCGGCGTGGCGCCCGGTCCCGACCGCCCACACCGGTTCGTAGGCCACCACCACCCCGGCGGTTTCCTCGGCCGGCACCCGGGCCAGCGCCGCCGCCGCCTGGCGGCGCACCGCCTCCTCCGCCTGCCCCGCCTCCCGCTGTTCGAGGGTCTCGCCCACCGCCGCGATCGGCGTCAGCCCGGCGGCCAGCGCCGCCTTGACCTTGCGGTTGACCGTCCGGTCGTCCTCGCCGAAGAGCAGGCGGCGCTCCGAATGGCCCACGATCACGAAGCTGACCGAAAGCTTGGCCAGCATCGGCGCCGACACCTCCCCCGTGTAGGCGCCGGACGCCTCCCAGTGCATGTTCTGGGCGGCGATCAGGATGGGCAGGTTGTCCATCTCGATCACCGTCTGGGCGGACCGCAGCGAGGTGAAGGGGGGCGCCACCGCCACGTCCACCCGGTCGTAGTCCTCCGGGTCGAGCAGGTAGCTGAGCTTCTGCACCCGTTGGATGGCGTCGAGATGCCCGCCGTGCATCTTCCAGTTGCCCACGATCAGGGGTTTGCGTTTCACGGCGCCCATCTTGCCAGAGCCTCCACCCCGGGGAGCGGCCTTCCTTCCAGGAGCTGAAGGCCGGCGCCGCCCCCGGTGGACAGATGAGACGGGCCGCCCTCCAAACCCAGCATCCGCAGGGCCGCCGCCGTGTCGCCCCCGCCCGCGGCGCTGAAGGCGTCCGTGTCCGCCACCGCTTCCGCCACCGCCGCCGTGCCCGCCCGGAAGGCCTCCCACTCGAACACGCCCATCGGCCCGTTCCAGAACACCGATCCGGCCCCGCGGATGATCTCTGCGAACCGCCCGGCGGTGCGGGGGCCGATGTCCAGCCCCATCCGCCCCTCCCCGATCGATTCGACGTCCACCACCGAGCAGCGGGCGCCGGGGTCGAACCGGTCGGCGGCCGCCGCATCCACCGGCAGCGCGATCCGGCCCCCCGCCTCCCCCGCCGTCAGCTCCCGCAGCGAGTCCAGGCCAGCGGCCTCCACCAGAGAAGACCCCACATCGATGCCTCGGGCGGCCAGCAGGCTGAAGCACATGCCCCCGCCCACCAGCAAGGCGTCCACCCGGGGCAGGAGGGCCTCGATCAGGGGCAGCTTGTCGGAGATCTTGGCGCCGCCCAGCACCACTACGTAGGGCCGGGGCGGATCGTCCGTCAGCACCCGGAAGGCGTCCAGCTCCGCCGCCAGCAGCGGCCCGGCGGCCGACTTCAGAAGGGAGGCAACCCCGGCGGTGGAGGCGTGCGCCCGGTGGGCCGATCCGAAGGCGTCCAGCACGAACAGGTCCATCCCCTCGGCCAGCGCCGCCGCCCGGGCCGGGTCGTTGGCGGCCTCCCCCGGGTGGAAGCGGGTGTTCTCCAGGAGTACCACCTCGCCCGGCCGGACCCCCCCGCCGCCATCCGGCGCCCCCCCGGCCGCCCCGACCGCCCTCACCGGAAATCCCCCGACCTCGGCCAGCGCCTCGGCAACCGGCGCCAGGCGCAGTTCCTCGTCGACCCGGCCGCCCGGGCGCCCCAGGTGGCTGCACACCGCCACCGCCGCCCCCGCCTCTCTCAGGCGCGCTATCGCCGGCGCCGCCGCCCGGAGGCGGAAGTCGTCGGCCACCTTCCCGCCCTGCAGCGGAACGTTCAGGTCGGACCGCACCAGCACCCGGCGGCCCTCCACCTCCAGGTCGTCCAGGGTCAGGAAGGGCCGCCGCAACCCCCCCTTCCCGCCGCCCGGGTCCATCCTCACCCGTCCAGGTCCCGGTGGCGGACGGCGGCGCGGTACCCCTGCGAGGCCAGCCAGGCTCCCACCTCCTCGGCCACGGCCACCGACCGGTGCCGCCCGCCGGTGCACCCCACGCCGATGCTCACATAGGGCTTGCCCGCCGCCCGGTAGCGGGGCACCAGAAACGACAGCATCCCGTACACCCGGTCCAGGAAATCATCCGCATCCCCGCCGGAGAACACATGGCGGCGCACCTTCTCGTCCCGGCCGGTCAAGGGGCGCAGCTCCTCGGACCAGTGCGGGTTGGGCAGGAAGCGCACATCGAACATCAGATCCACGTCCCGGGGGGAGCCCTTCTTGAATCCGAACGACTTGACCGTGAGGTGCATGGCCTGCTCCCCCGCCAGGGCGGACATGTGCTGGGCGAACCAGCTGCGCAGCTGGTGGACGTTGGTGCCGCTGGTGTTCACGTACATGTCGGCCCGCACCCGCAGGTCGGCCATCAGCCTCCGCTCGGCGGCGATGGACTCCGCCAGGGTCTCCAGGCCGAGCGGATGGGGCCGGCGGTGCTCCTCGTAGCGGCGGATCAGCACGTCGTCGTCGGCGTCGAGGAACACCAGCGTTACGCCGATGCCGGTCTCTTCCAGCGCCCCGATGTGGGTTTCCAGCCGGCCGAGGGGGAATCCGCCCCGGCTGTCGAGCACCACCGCCAGCCGGCGCCGCCCCGCCCTCAGGTCGTTCAGCTCCACCACCCGGCGCAGCAGCTCGGGAGGCAGGTTGTCGATCACATAGAAACCGAGGTCTTCCAGGACTTTCGCCCCGGTGGAACGCCCCGCCCCGGAGAGGCCGGTCAGCACCAGCAGCCGGGGGCCGGCGGCCCCGGCCGACTCCCCCGGCGGGGCTTCAGGCTCTGCCATGCAGCGTATCGTAGAGGGTCTGGGCCACCTTCAGCGGCACCACCCCGGCCAGGCGGTCCACCCCCGCCGCCCGCAGCTTCTTGACCGACCCGAACTCCTTGATGAGGGCCTTCTTGCGCACCGGGCCGACCCCGTCCACCTCGTCGAGGATGGAGTCGATCATCCGCTTGCCGCGGATCTGGCGGTGGTACATGAGCGCGAAGCGGTGGGCCTCGTCCCGCACCCGCTGGAGCAGGTGAAGGGCGGGCTGGTCCCTGGGGATGACGATCGGTTCGGGCTGGCCGGGGACGTAGACCTCCTCCATCCGCTTGGCCAGCCCCGCCACCGGGATGTCCAGGTCGAGGCGGTCGAGCACCTCCACCGCCCGCCCGATCTGGCCCGGCCCCCCGTCGATCAGCACCAGCGAGGGCGGGTAGGCGAACTTGCCCCGCTCCGAGGCCGGTTTGCCGAGGTCGGCCAGATAGGCGGTGAAGCGGCGGCGGATCACCTCCTCCATCGACGAGAAGTCGTCCTGGCCGTCCACCCACCGGATGCGGAACCGCCGGTAGTGGCCCCGGCGGGGCAGGCCGTCCTCGAGCACCACCATCGACCCGACCGTGTGGCGGCCCTGGATGGTGGAGATGTCGTAGGCCTCGATCCGCAGGGGCGGTTCGGGGAGGGCGAGCGCCGTCTGCAGGCTGCGCAGGTCCCTCGCCCTGGCGTTGTGGTCGGAGCGCCGCCGCATGCGGTGGCGTATGAAGGCTTCGGCGGCGTTGGTCTTGGCGGTCTCCATGAGCCGCCGCTTGGGGCCCCGCACGGGGGTTCGGATCACCACCTTCGCCCCCCGGCGCTGCGACAGCAGGTCCGCCCAGGGTTCGCCCTCGGGGGGCGGATGCTCCACCAGCACCAGCGGGGGCGGCGGCGAGCTCTCGGTGTAGAGGTCCCGGAGCACGGCGGCCATTATCCGGTCAGGCGCCGCCTCCTCCACCTTGTCGATGATCGACCCGAGGCGGCCCACCACCCGCCCGTTCCGCACCTTGAACACCTGCACCGAGGTTTCCAGGTCGTCGCCGCCGGCGGCTATCAGGTCGAAGTCCTCGGCCCGTTCGCTCACCACCTCCTGGCGGGCCACCGCCTTGCGCACGTCTCGGATCTGGTCGCGGAGGCGGGCCGCCCGCTCGTACTCCAGCCGGTCGGAGGCCTCGAACATCTGCTCCTCCAGCCGGGCTATGAGCGGCTCGGCGGCGCCGGTCAGCACCTGGGCCAGGCCCTTGACGTGCTCCGTGTAGGCGTCGGGGTCGATGTACCCGACGCAGGGCGCCGAACACCGCTCGATCTCGTATTCGATGCAGGGCCGGTCTTTGAGCTGGTGGCGGCGGAACACCGTGTCCGAGCAGGTGCGGATCGGCAGCGACTTGAGCAGCAGGTCGAGGGTGTTGCGGATGGCGTAGGTGTGGGCGTAGGGCCCGAAGTACCGGGTGCCCGGCTTCTTGGCCTCCCGCACCACCCTGGCCCGGGGCCACTCGTCGATGACCGTGATCGCCAGATACGGATAGCTCTTGTCGTCCCGCAGGCGGATGTTGAAGCGGGGCAGATGCTCCTTGATCAGCGAGTACTCGAGAAACAGGGCGGCCACCTCGGAATCCACCACGATCCACTCCACCCCCGCAGAAGCGTCGAGCATCGCCCTGGTGCGGGGCGCCTGATCCTTGACGAAGTAAGAAGCCACCCGCTTCCGCAGCGACTTGGCCTTGCCCACATAGTTGACCTGCCCGTGCACATCCCGAAACAGATAAGCCCCCGGCGCATCCGGTATCTCAGCAGAGGCGGGCCGCTTCACCGATCAGATCTTTCAAGCGCCGCTTCGAGGCTCTTCTATTGCTCTTTGTATGACTATTTCATAAGATGTTTCACCTAACCAAACCTGTACTTTGGGAACTACATACCGCTGGATATTGGTTGCCAAACGGTGAACGAAACTGCCGCTTGTTTCTTTAGGCAGCAAAGCAACTATATGGCGGGAGGTGACTTCCATATTAAATGGCTGCCAGAGGTGACGGTCAATCGCCGACATATGTATTTTGGTCCTGCCTCGTGGGTGTATGAAGCCGCCGATTTGCAATTTGCTCTGCCTATCCTTGAGGCCCTTGGCCACAAATTTCGTAAACTCATCCTCCGAAAGCCGTTTATCAAATAATACACTTAGCGGTGCGCCATTCAGTTGATACCCGCTATCCCCTACTGGGGTAGTGTGGAACCAAAGTATCTCCTCTGCCTTCCTTGTGATCTTATTATAAAACTCTGCGATCCAATCAACAGTCGCCCTATACTCAAGAAATGAATTGCCATGATTAGTTACCTTCCCATTGTAATTCAAAGAATAGCTTCCATTACGCGCTGGTATTTGCAGAAAGACGAGTGAATGAAACGGATCATATAGTTCTTTAAGATTAGGCCAAACCTGATCAAGGATACCAATTTGATCGCTCAGGTAAGCTTTGTATCTTCTGTGTTCGGAATCTTCACCGGATTCTTCGAACTTCGCTTCATGCTCGAATCCAAGATGAACATAGCGGCTGGGATGGTTTGTAATACGAGCATGTTCCCATATTGCTGATAAGATTTGAGGCGAAAACCATACTCGATCCAACCGAGGTGTGCCATCAACTATTTCACGCACCCAGCGGTCGCTGTGCTTTGCTGGCATGGTAGTGTAGAAAACAGGATAGCGGCCTTTCAAAAGCTCTAGCAGACCAACTACTTGGCCTCCATGTTCTCTGTTGTCTCTTACACGGAAGAGGCTGTCATCTAAGTCCTCTAGAGATATCCCTTCAGGAAAGATCTCACAAATGGAGTGGCCTTCCATACCATTGTGAATCATTTCCATCATGTAAGTCCTGACGAGCGGTGGATCCTCGAAAAGGGCAGTCCTCTCCTCCGTGAAGGGAACATGCCCTTCCAAGAGCGCAACGTAATCTTCGCGAGTGGGGCGCTCGGGAAGGTAGGCGGGAGCAGTCATACCCCGATTCTAGACCACAACCGCCTGATGAGCAACCGGGATCACCCCCTCCCCCCCAGTCGGCCGACCGCCAACCCCCTCTTGTCCAACATCCGCGATGGTGCGGACACCCCATCAGGGTAAAATCGCAAGGCTCATTCCCAGCAGACGAAGCGGTCGGCATCCATCACCGACCACTTTACCCTCACATGCAGGCGCGCCGTTTCCGGGTTGGCGTACACATCCTCATCCGACGGTTGCGGCTCGGCCTCCGCAACTGTGACCCGGAGCCCCCGCCGAAAGTCGCCGTAGAGCACACCCAAGGATTCGCCGTTCAACCATCGGACAAAGACCGGCTCGCCGTCCAAGGTGTGCATCCCGTCGTCGAGTATGTGTCGGCGTCGGCCTATCTCGATCAGGTCGTAATACTGGTGACGGCATTTACCCCATGCCATCGGTGTCATCACCCACACTCCGCCCCTTCCGCCTATCCCGGCCAGCTCATACAGCTTCGGATAGGGGAACTGAAACACTCCCGGATCGGACAATCCGCCCTTCCGCGGGCGCAGCACCCTCCGAAAGCCCGACAGCCCCTCGAACATGTTCTCCAAGAGACGGTCTTCGAGCAACTTCCCGAACCGCAGGCCGCTGCGTCTGATGATGTGCATCGGCCACTCGGCGCCCTCGGGGAAACAGGCAGCGGCCGTGAACTCCCCGGACGCGCCGCCGGGCGGAACCGCACTTCCCCCGCCGCCTTCGGCGAACCAGAGGGCATCGGCGATGGTGAGCACCCCCACGGGAGTGATCGACTCCTTGAACCGGAGCAGGAAATCTCGGTCGATCTGGGCGGCTACGGTCAAGTGGGGCCTGCCTTTCAGATGACAGGGAAGCGGGTGCGTCCTCGAATTATGCCGCCCCTCCGCTGCCTTCGCAACCGAAACCCGGAGAAATCTTTCGCGCTCTCGTCGACAGAACGAGCGAACGGGCCGAATGCCCAGCTAGAAGGGCAGATTAGCACCAGTATCTCTCAAGCGGCGGCGGGCTGGTCTGGACGTCTGGAAGGGCTGTCACGGTTCAACACCTTCCCCCGGCTCCGGGCCGACCGCCGGCTCCCCCAGCGCCCACCATCTGCGGTGCCCGATCCTCTGCCCTCCCCGGCGCCGGGCCGCCGCCCTGCTCATACGGGGCGTCTCTGCAGAGGAAGCCTCTTCACCCGTTATGATGAGGCTATGCCTATTCAGGTTTCCTTCCCGATGATCACACCCGAGGAGATCCGGGAGCGGTTCGCCCCTCGATTGCAGGAGATCGATGCTGACCAGGCCATTCTCTGGGGATCCTACGCCAGAGGAGACGCTCATCCCGGAAGCGATGTGGACCTGATCGTGATCGTGGACACCGGCTTGGACAGATTCGGCAGATACAAGAAATACGCATGGAATCTGGTAACCGCCTTGGACGGCCTGTTGCCAGATGAGCCCAATCGTTGCACTCCCAGGATCGACTTGGATATTTTCACACCAGACGAGTGGGAGTCACACCGAATCTGCAATTCCGCCGTCTATGAACTCTCAACATCAGAAGGGATGGTCATCTATGAGAGGCCTCTCCGGAGAGTATCTGTTTCACGACGGTGTGCTAAAAGCTGATGGCAGTCAAATGATTCAACCTCGTTAGGGTACAAGGTGCTTTGGGACGGTTCGATTCCGCCCCACCCACGCCTGAACACCACTTTCGAGTCTGACCCTCCGGTCTGGCGCTCCCGGGTGAGGCCGGAGGACGAAGCGGTCGAGTCCGCGAAATCTTATCCGAACATACGTACCCCTAGACGGAAGCCCCGAATTTCGGTATACTTGGTGGGCTGAAACACAAACACCGCCGCGAGTTCTGGAGAGGGCGGCGGTCAGAAACGGATCCCGTTCGGTCCGGCCCCTTCGGGCCGGAGTCGGCCTTGTGCGACTCGGCGGATTTTCGTTCAAGGAGGTGAGCTCCTATGTCAAGTTGGGGGTGTTTTGGAGGTGTTTGTAGACTCGGTTGGAGATGTGGCGCTTGAGGCAGCGGATGGCTTCTTGGCGGGTTTTCCCCTGTTCGAGGCGGCGTTTGTAGTATCGGCGGCCTTCGCCGCCGTGTCCGGCGATCTGGGTGATGGCTATGTAGTGGAGGGCTCGGTTGAGTTGGCGGTTGCCGCCTCGGTTGAGCCGATGGCGGATGGTTCTCCCGGATGAGGCCTGGACGGGGGCGGTTCCGTTGGCCATGGCGAACCGGGCTTTGGTGGAGAACCGCTGGGGGTCTCCGACCTCGGCCAGGATCTCAGCGGCGAGGACGTCTCCGATGCCGTAGATGCTGGTGAGGGTGGTGCCGGTGGCTCGGACGGCTTGACTGATTTGGGTATTCAGTCGGGTGATCTGGCGGTGGTGTTGTTTGATGCGCCGGATTCGGTCCTGGGCGATCTGGGTTTGGACGCCGCCGCTGCCGGCGAGGAGCCGTTTCATCCGTTCGAGGGCTTTGGGGGAAGCCAGCCCTGATGTTGTGAGTTTGTGCTGGTAGCCGGGCCGCAGCTGGGTGAGGTCGGCGTGGAGGCGGTTGATGCCGGCGGTTTTGGAAGCGACGAGTTCCCGCCGGTAGACCACCAGGGCTCGTAGGTTCTCGATTGGGCCTTGCGGCCGGGGCGGGGGAAGGTTGTCCTCGCGGAGAGCGACGCGGGCGATGACGAGCGCGTCGGTGTGGTCGGTTTTCTGGCGGGTGCGTTGCCGTTTCCGGCCTTGGGCGGTCATCTGGGGTGGGACTTCCACCACGCTGGTTCCCCTGTTCTGGAGAGCAACGGCCAGGCGCCGCCCGTAACTGCCTGCTCCTTCGATCCCGACCCGGGTGGTCTGGTGCTCGGCGAGCCAGACGGCGGCCTGGGCGTGGCCTGCTTCGGTGTTGGGGAAGGTGCGGGCAGCGATCTGGCGGCCTGTTTGGTCGATTACGCAGGCGGTTAGGGTGTCCTTGTGGGAGTCGACCCCGGCCGTGCGGGGTAGTGGGGCGGGCATGGGTATCCTTTCGTTGCTGGATTTTCTGGCAGATCGGCTCGGTGGTGCGCATCCATGCGTAGAGACACACATGGTGGGTCCATCAGGCTCCTATCAAGCGACAGCACCGAGCCGGGATCCTGGTGGGGAGGCAATCACCGCTAGGTCACAGAAGTTTTCCACAGCAGCTGCTGCTGTGGAAAACTCTGGACAGGAGGCGTTGGGCCATCCCCACCAGGGATCTACCGGCTACACAGTAAACACGCATGGAGGCGGGGGATGGGCCCAGGTTTGCCGGCGGTGGGGGGCGATTTTCGCGGTCTTGGGGGTGTTTGGGTTGGGAATCAGGGGTGTTTGGGCTGGAATTGAACTTCGAGCTTAGAAGGGCAGGTGGGCGCCGGCTTCTCTGAGGCGGCGGCGGCGGGTTTGGGCGTCGGGGAGGGCTTGGTCTACCAGGTTCCAGAAGTCGGGGGAATGGTTCTTGACCTTCAGGTGGGCCAGCTCGTGCACTACTACGTACTCCAGCAGGGCGGGGGGCAGCATCACCACCCGCCAGTTGAAGCGGAGGGTGCCGTCGGGGGCGCAGCTGGCCCAGCGTTTGCGCTGATTGCGGATCAGCACCTTGTCCTCCGGGTCCCGGCCGAACGCCGGGCCCCAGCGCTCCACCATCGGCGGGACCCGCGCCTCTGCCCTCCCCCGGTACCAGGCGACCACCGCCTTGCGCATCTGCTCGGTCCGTTCCTGGCCCTCCAGACCGGGGGGTGCGATGAAGCGGAACCGCCAATGGTCGAAGCGCACATACGGCGACCGTATCCCCGGCATCGCCTCGGTGACGATGATCCGCACGTTGCGGCCCAGGTAGGGAAGGGTTTCTCCGCTCACGAACCGCTTGGGCGGGGCGGCCAGCGCCTCGGCCGCAGCGTTGCGGATGATCCAGCCGGCCCGACGCCGCACGAACGCCCGCAGGTAGTCGTCGGTCACGTCCACCGGGGAGGAGACCGTTACCCCTCCCCCGTCCACCGCCACCTGGATGCTCTTGCGGCGGCGGGGGCTGCGCCGGATCTCGTATTCGATGACCGAATCCCCGTACCGCACCCGGTCCCGCGTCTTCTGAGCCGTCGGGTTCATGTTCTCCGCTTGGCGATCTCCACTATCTGGCCGCCGATCTTATCCAGCTGCGCCTGGTCTTCGAACCCTCCCGTCCGCAGCGCCCTCTTGACATCCCGGCGCATCAGCCGCACCGCATCCTGGTTGTTCTTCCAGTCGACCAGGCCGGTGCGGGCCGCCACCGCCTCGTCGATCCGCCTGGCCAGGGCGTCGGCCTCCTCGTCGAACTGTCCTTCGCCCACTTCTCCGCTGTCCGCTCCGCGCCGCTCGGCCCGCAGCAGCTCATAGACGGCGAACGAACGTGGGGTGTGCCCCAACAAGACGGCCCGGTCTTCCTCGTCCCGTATCTGTCCGCCCAGCTCCTCCATCCGGCGGCAGGCCTCCAGGTCGTCGAAAGTCCCTTGCCGCAGCCCTTCGATGATCTCCTGCAGCTGTTCCGACATCCTTCGGTAGAAGACGGGGTTTTCATCCCACCGCCGGGTGATGACCCTCCCCACCGTATGTTCCATGAGGGAGGCCCGCGCCCGGTCGTGGGCCACCGCCGAAATCTTCTGGTCGAAGTCCCGGTCGAGGATGGAGAGCGGCTTCATCAGGCTCCGCACCTCGGCGCTCACATGGTCGTCGATCAACTTCTTGGCCTTGGCCCCGAGGTCGGTCCAGTCCAGGCCGGCGTCCTCCTGCAGATACTGGGCCCGCACGTAGGAGCGGATCTCGGTGAGCCGCCGCAGCCGGTCCAGGAAGCGCAGCGCCTGCGGGTCGGGCAGGAACCGGTCCATCAGCACGGCGAACTGCCGGTAGTGCTGGTTGAACCTCTGGTAGAGGTCTATCTTGAAGCTTCCCTCGGTGCCCCGGCCGGGGGCGAACACCGCCACGCACGCCCAGAGGTCGTCCAGCCCGCAGGCCCGGAAATGGGATTCGGCCTTGGCCGCGGCCGCCTCGATCAACCCCCCGGCGTCCTGCCCTTTCTCCAACCGGACCATCGAACCCTGCACGTCCTTCCAGTCGAACCCGGCCAAGGCCTCCTCCAGATTCCGGGACACGCCGTGGTAGTCGACCACCAGGCCGTCGTACTTGTGGGTGGTCACGCCGTCCACCTGGTGGGCGAAGGGGCGGTTGACCCGGGCGATGGCCTGCAGCAGGCTGTGCTCCTTCAAGTTCCGGTCGAGGTAGAGGGCTTGCTCTATCGGGGCGTCGAAGCCGGTGAGCAGTTTGTCGACCACCACCAGGATCTCCGGGCCGCCCGCCCCGGCGGCGAAGGCGTTCACTATCTGCGCCTCGTCGATTTCCCGCGCCTCGTTGAACTCGTTCCCGTCGTCGGGGGTGATGGTGATGATCGGATAGGTCTCCTCGATCCCGAAGTCCCGCAGATATCGGGCGTAGGCGAGGGCGGCCTTCCGGCTGGGGGCGACCACCTGGGCCTTGAACCTGTTGGGCCGGATCTTCTCCTTGAAGTGCTCGGCGATGTCGAGGGCGACCATCTCGATGCGGCGGTCGGCTTGGGCCAGTGTCTCTTTGTTGGCGTACCGGCGGCTTATCTGCGCCCGGTCGGCTTCAGGCAGACCGCCGAAGATGGCGTCGAACAATCGGTCGAGGGTCTTGCCGTCGGCCACCGCCAACTCCGGCTTGCGCAGCTCGTACCGGATGGGCACCGTGGTGCCGTCGGCCACGGATTCGGGGATGGTGTAGGAGTCGATGAGCGGCCCGAACCGGCCCATGGTGCTGCGGCGGAAGCCCTTGTCGATGGGAGTGCCGGTGAAGCCGATGAGGGCAGCCTGGGGAAGGGCCTGCGACATTCGGGCGGCCAGCACCCCGTATTGGGTGCGGTGCGCCTCGTCCACCATCACCACCACGTTGGGACTCGGGTTCAGCGCCTCCGGCCCCCCGTCGTCTGCCAGCGCGTCCTCAAACTTCTGGACGGTGGTCATCACGGTGCGCCCCGTTCCGGTGGTGAGCAGCCAGCGCAGCTCGGCGGCGCTCCCGGCCCGTTCGGGGGAGGGAAAGCCGCAGTTCTCGAAGGTGGAGGTGATCTGGCGGTCGAGCTGGATGCGGTCGGTGATCACCAGGATGGTCGGGTTGTCCACCTCGCCCAAACTGGCCTCCCGGCGCAGCTTGACCGCCAGCCACAGCATGGTCAACGACTTGCCGGAGCCCTGGGTGTGCCAGACCACCCCGCCCCGCTCCTGGGGTGTGCGCCCGCTCCGAATGCGGTCGAGGGCGGCCCGCACCGTCCGATACTGCTGATAGCGGGGCAGCTTCTTGACCAGCCTGCCGCCCTGATGTTCGTAGACCACGAAGTCCCGCAGGACGTCCAGCAGCACGGCGGGTTGCAGCAGCCCGATGATCAGCCGGGCCTGGCCGCCCGGCTCCACCCCGAAGTGTTCTTGCGCCTCCTCATCGGTATAGGGAAGGATCGACTTCCACTCGAAGTAGGCGTTCTCGGGTGCGTACAGCCCGCCGAACAGAGCCTCGGCTCCGCAGTGCGCCACGCACAGCAGGTTGTAGTGGAACAGATCGGGCGCGCCCCTCCCCCGCCACTGCCGCCCGTTCTCCTGATAACGGTCCAGCTGATGAACAGCTTCGTTGCGCCACAAACCCAGGTCGGGGCTCTTGGCCTCCATCACCACCAGCGGGATGCCGTTGACGAACAGCACCAGGTCGGGAATGATCGTTTCCCCCCTCGAAACCCGGAACTGCGTAGTAACGATGAACTCGTTGAGACCGCTCTCCGGATGCTCGAAGTCGAAGAACCGCACCGTGCGGGTGTGCCGTCCCCCGGGACCCTCCGTATCCAGAGTCATCCCATAGGTCAGATACTCATGGACCTTCTGGTTGCGGGCCATCCCGATCTCGTCCATGTGCTCAAGTTTGTAAATGACCCGCTCCGCCTGCTCATGTGTCATCCAATCGTTGAGTCTGATCAAGGCATCCCGCAAACGCCCCTTGAGCATTACTTCATGTTCGCTCTGTCTTTCCAGCCTTATGTCTGATATAGATGGGTAGGCCCACCCTAAGCCTTCCAATAGTATCCGCGCAGGTTCCTCTACCGTTCTCTGTTCTCCGGTTGAAACTTGATCTATCGCCATTTCATTAAGCCAATAACTGATCAAACATGCTGGCTTCAAGGCTCTCAACACCAGCTTCAATGAATACGATATTATCTATAGTCCTACAATTATCGAATGGATCAACACTTACGTTAGTGAGATAGATAGGATCTTTTCCTAATACCTGCAATACCCGCTCCGAAACAATATCTATATTAGGATTAATTATTAGTATCTTTCTATTATACCCATTCCCATATTTGCGCAGTAAATCATTAAAATGCTCATCCGCCAAAGCAAAAGAGTAACCTGTTATTATAATCGCGGCGGCCTCATTGAATAGCTTTCCACAATTATACCAAGTGTCTAGATGTTCATTGCACATCAATGGTTTAAATGGCAGCGGTGGGATTATACTAGGTAGAAATATTTTCCTACTTTCAAGGTCCATTTCTAGACTACTGATAAAATCAGCCAGAGCATCAGGTGAATTGGCGCTCCTTATTCTAGCATCGTTGTTAATTAGTTGACGACGATCTAAACGTATGTATGACAAACAATTTCCGTGAAAAAACTTTACCTTATCTCTTACCTGCTCATCAAAGAACTCAGCAGTATAGTTCAAGGTAATATAATTGTATTTTTTAGTAAGATCATTATACGGCCAGGTTGATCTGTCATTGTGGGATCGGTTCATTTGGACGCGGAGATACGACCACAAGAGCCACGACATATACAGATAGTTCTTTTGTCCTGGTAGGTGGTTGGTATAAAACCCAGAAAAAAGTGAGCCCAGTAAATCCTCCACATCCATCATGTACAGAGCTAGTTCCATAAGTTTGTCCCTCTCGCTACTAGTCATTTTTTCTGTACGTATAGCCTTTTGGAAGGTTTTTCTAAAAGCCTGGCGCACAATCGGTACAAAATGGACCTTTTTAGGATCCAAGATGTAATCACCACCACTGGCTTGAAATTCCTCGCCACCAAGCCGGGCTAAGGTTAGAAGTGTATCGTCCTGTAACTGATTATTATCACGGATTGCTTCAAGAGAATCTATTACCTTTAAGAAAGCTCTAACACTAGTAGCATTTTCATTGCTTTCAAGATGTTCAAACAGTTTTTTCTTGGCGACGTTTAAAGATTGAGGTTCATCAGTAAGTAGCCGCTCTGCAAATGTTTCGCCCTGCTCACCTGCATACTTTGCTAAATTGAATCGCAAGCGTGGAAGCTTTCGCCTGAGTGCTTGGTCTACTGGTTTGCCTTCATTTTCAGCAAACTTTGCTATTTCACTAAGCAGATCATTAGCTAAGGGCATACCGTGAGGTTTATCTACACCTGCCCCAAGTACATGGACTATTGGCCCGTTACTCATTAGTGATCCCTTCCTGTATGTGTAGGTGATGATTCACAAAGCATATCGTCCATCAGGGCTCGGTGAACAGCTCGAATCTTATTCAAGTATACTCCTTTACTCCGTATTGAATTTTCAATGCTATCAAGAAGGGCAACAATATATTCCTGGTCTTTCAAGGAAGGTACTAATGTTGGGAAGCGAGTCAAGTCTCTTGGGTATATGTGAGGTTGTGCTGAACCATTCCGCAGTCTATAAATTTTGCCTTGTTCAGACTTTAGGTAATAATAAATATATTTTGTCAATAAATTATCAACGTTTGATCTGATAGTGGTACAATCTGTGGCAAAGATCGGATCTGAGTGGTAAGCAACAAACCCAGCGTATGCTCCTGATGCGCTAACCGTGATAGTTTCTCCTTGCCTATTTGAATACTTGTGATAATATGCAGGTTGCTTTCCTCCTGCTATTACAGGTACATCTCCTGATATTAGACCTTTGCTTGTAAAGCTCGTACCCTTTTTTACCTCGGCCACATCCTCAAGGAAGACTGCTTGCCAGGTAGTAGGCTTGGTATGTTTCAAGCTAGGAAGGTTTCTATTTCTGGGATGATTGAAGAAACTCCAGGAAAACAACTCGTGTAGCAATGCATCTCTTAGTTGCTCCGTCTTGGTCATAACAATCTCAGTTAAGTTTATCGTCCTATCAATATCAGCAAGTACCTCAGCAATAATTCTTTGATCTCCCAACGAAGGGACCGTCTTTATTAGAGAGTATACGTCATCTCGATTTAGTCCAGGAACACCAGTGGCTCTATTTAGACGGGCCAAATTAAGGTAAGATAAAAAGTAAAACAGCCACTGATAATCTACAGAGTCGTTATCGGTTTCAACATAATAGGTTGTATCAATTGGAAAAGATTCCATATCTAACCAAATGACATTTCCTATGCTGCCTTTACGCCCTACGACAATGCAGGGACTTTTAGCATATGCCTCATCATGATAGCCAATAATACCCGCTGAACCTACGACAGGATAGGGTCCATTCTTGCGATTCTTGACAGGTAGTGATCTACCATATTCAAGTCGGAATAACTCGCCTAAGCGGGTTTTCTTGTATCCATTATGCGGTAGTGAACTATACATTCAAGTACCCTAATTTCTTCAGGTGTTTGTTCATTTTGATTACTGCTTCATCTCGGTGTTGTTCGGCTTCCTGCAGTTGGGCCAACGCTTCCTCCACACTTATGACCTCTACTGGCTCGGTGGTGTCAACGTAGCGGCTTATGTTCAGGTTGAAGTCGTTGTATTTGATCTCTTCCAAGTCGGCTATGTGAGCAAACCGCTCTACCTCTTCAAAGCTGTGGTAAGCCACCGCGATCTTATCGATGTGCTCTTGGTCAAGGTTGTTCTTAGGCCCTATTTTGCGGAAATAGCCCTCTTGGTCAGCGTCGATGAATAGTAACTTGCCGCGTCGCTCCGGGGGCTTGTTCTTGCTGAGCACACAGATCGCCACCGGAATGCTCGCCCCGTAGAACAGGTTGGAGGTCAACCCGATGATAGCCTCGAACAGGTCATCCTCTACTAACCCTCTGCGTATCTTCCCCTCCGCTCCTCCCCGGAAGAGGACGCCGTGCGGCATGACCACGCCTACCATTCCGGTTGGTTTGGTAACCGCCAGCATATGCAACATGAAGGCCAAGTCACCCTTGGTCTTGGGGGGAATCGCACCATAACGGTCAAAGCGGACGAAATCATCATCGGCGGCGGTGTCGTGGCCCCAGTTCTTCAGACTGAAGGGGGGATTGGCGATCACTCGGTCGTAGGTGAGCAGCCATCCGTTCTCGTCCAACAGCTGCGGCTCGGCGATCACATCCCCCGCTTCCAGACGGGCCGAGCGCAGGTTGTGCAGCAACAGGTTCAGCTTGCCGAGCGCCAGCGTCCCCAGGTTGCGCTCTTGGCCGTGCAGCACCAGGTTCCGGGGGTCGCCGCCCTGCTTCTCCACGTATTGGGCGGTGTAGATGAGCATGCCGCCCGATCCGGCGGTGGGGTCGCAGATGCTCATCCCTTCCTCAGGCTTCAGCAACTCGATGATCAGGTTGACCACCCCGCGGGGGGTGTAGAACTCTCCGCCCTTCTTGCCGGCGTCGTCGGCGAACTTGTTGATCAGGTACTCGTAGGCGTCGCCCAGCACGTTGCCGGTGCTGCCGGTGTCGTCCACTGCCAGGTTGCGGTTGCTCAGGTCTAGATCGTCGAAGTGGTTGAGCAGGTCGCGGATGATCTTCTCGCGGCTGGCGGGGCTGCCCAGCTTGGACTCGTCGTTCCAGTTGACGCCGGTCAGAATGCCGTCCAAGCGGGGGGCATTCTCGGTCTCGATCTCGTGACCGGCGATGTTCAACACTTCGCCCAGGTGCATCGAAGGACCGGTCAAAGCGGGCCAGCGGGCCTCTTCGGGGACGAAGAACTCGTGCTCGTCGGGGTCAGACAGGGCGACCTCGCGGGGCACGCCCGAAGCGGCCGCCGCCTCCACCTCCTCGTCGAAGCGGTCGGACAGGCGCTTCAGGAACAGGATGGAGAAGATGTAGTTCTTGTAGTCGGACGCGTCGATCTGGCCTCGCAGGATGTCGGCTGCATGCCAGAGCTTCGACTCCAACTCCTTTGTGGTCAAGGGCATCTTCACCTCCTCCCCTACTATGCCATACCGCTGTGACAGATTTCGCGGACCAGGGAGTCCCGCAGCGTTTCCCGCCGCAGACGGGCCGCATCCACCGCCGCCGCATAGGCCGCTTCCGACGATTCGACCAGGGCGGCCACCCGGTCGAGGATGCGGGCGGGCGGCGTCGGGATGACCATCTCCCCCAGGTCGCGGGCCGACAGGGACGTGAACGTGGCGCCGGGCCGGGACTTGCGGGCCAGCTGCGCCCGGCCGAAGGCGGATGTGAGGTAGAACCAGATGAACTGGCCCATACCCGTCTCGGGACGGCGGGGGCGGACCACCAGCAGGGTTACCCCGGCCACCGTTCTCGACACCGCCGCCGGGACCAAGGCCGCCTGGGACGATTCGGAGCGGGCGGTGATCAGCACGTCGAACGGGCGGAGCAGATGCCGCTCGGTGCGGGTGTTCTGCACCACGCCGATCTCCCGCAGACCATCGAACTCGATTCGGTCATCCGATACGTCCTTGCTCTCTACTATCCGAAGCATCCAATCTCCTGCTTGCGCGCCGGCGCCTCGCCCTGACCTGGACAAACCCTGCGAAATCTCCGCCAGCTCTGATACAGTACCTTCAAGCACTCGGATGAGTATACACTACTTCGTCTACTTGTCAAAACTCATAACATGATAGTATTACGAAGCCGGGTGGTGATCATGGGGGCTCGCTCCCCCCTGACCGGTGGATGGACTCCACAAGGGCTGAGCAGGCGTTTCTCGATTCTGCGAAAACGAGAACCGCCCCGGGGGAAGGCCCGGGGCGGTTCAGGTCATGCCGGTGGGAATACGGCTTGACCGCTTGGGGTCAGGAAGCGTTTCTGGCTGATTCAAGCCAGTCGTCTACCATTTCCCGGTTGTCGGCGATCCAGGCCGCGGCGTCGTCTTGTATCTGCTCCTCGGTGTAGCCGCCGGCGGCCATCTTGGCGTTCTGGTCGGCTATGTCACCCAAGCGGATCACTACCACTTCCAGCAGGCGCCGGATCTGGGGGTTGTCGTCCAAGAAGTCGGTGTTGGCCACCGCCTGGATGCTGCTCACCGTCCATCCGAGGTTGCACGGTTGCTGCGCGCATCCCCGAAGGGAAGCCACCTCGTCGGAGCCCTCGTCGTCGGCAAGCGCCTGCGAGGTGAGCCAGATGACGTCCCTGTCGGGGACCAGAGCGGACATCGTCCAGTTGGGCGTCCAAGCGTAGAACAAGGTCGGTTGACCGGCCTCGATCCTTTCCTGGGCTGCTTGCATCAGATCGCCGTAGTCGCCTACCACCTGTTCCACGCTGGCACCCCAGTCGAACTCGGCGATGTGCGAGTCGATGATCGTGTTGCAGCCCCAACCCTTGTTGCATCCGATCAGATCGGCGCGCCCGTCGTTGTCGCTGTCGAACCTTTGAGCGTTGCGCACGACTCCGTCCATCGAAGTGATGCTCAGCTCGTCGGCCGTCTTCTTGTCGATCATGTACCCCTGAAGCGCTCCGGAAGCCACCTGCCAGCCGACCGGTTCGATCGGCAGTTCGGTGGCCTGGCCGGTGACCAGCTCACCCTCCAGGTAGATGTTGTGGAGCGGGAACCAGCCGTTGGCCCACAGGTCGTACTGACCGCTGGCCAGGGCCGGATAGAACCCGTTCGGATCCAGGGTGTGGTCGGCCGGGTCGGTCACCTCGTAGCCGAGCTCCTCGATGAGCTGGGCGTAGATGGCGGCCTGCATGTGGCCGCTGTCCCAGGTGGCCCGGGCCATCTGCACCTCGCCGGAGTCCACGCCCGTCCCGCAGGCCGCCAGCGCCAGGGCCAGCGCCCCCGCGAGGGCGGCCGCCCGGACCGCGGCCCCGCGGAAGACGGGCCGGCGCTCCGCCGTTCGGGGCTTCCTAGCCATCATCACGCCTCCTTCTTCTCGTCGCCGCCGGACATTCCCAGCTTCGCCAGGAGCCCCTTGTGGCGGGAGCGGAACAGCGCCTCGTCGTAGTGGCTCTCCAGCAGGTCGAGTTCCTCGTCGAACGCCTTCTTCATGCTCCAGCACATCAGCAGGAGGATGAGGGCGAACGGCAACCCGGTCGCCACCGCCGCGGTCTGGAGCGCCGAAAGCCCTCCGCCGAGCAGCAGCACCACGGCCACCAACCCTTCCATCACCGCCCAGAACACGCGCTGGGGCTTGGGGGAGTCGAGCTTGCCGCCCGAAGTGAGATGGTCGACCACCAGCGAACCGGAGTCCGAGGAGGTAACGAAGAACGATATGAGCAGGAGCACCCCCACGAACGAGACCACCCCGGTGAGGGGGAAGGCCTCCAGCATGTCGAAGAGGGCGGTCGCCACGTTGTCGTTGACGGCCGTAGCCACGTCCCTGATCCCGTTGAGCTGCAGGTGGATGGCCGATCCGCCGAAGACTGCGAACCAGAGGAAGCACAGCAACGTCGGAAGGAAGATCACTCCGAAGAGCAGCTCCCTGACCGTCCGGCCCTTGGATATCCGGGCCACGAACATCCCTACGAACGGCGACCATGAAATCCACCATCCCCAGTAGAAGATGGTCCAGCTCGCCTGCCAGGAGGTGCCCGAGAACGCCTCGTTCCAGAAGGAGAGCTCCGGCAGGACGCTCACGTAGTGGCCCAGGCTCTGGGTGAAGAGCGAGAGCACGAACAGGGTCGGGCCCACCAGCATCACGAACAGCAGGAACGCGCCCGCCAGATATATGTTGAGCTGGCTGAGCCGCTTCACCCCTGCGTCCAGCCCGGCTACCACCGAGATGGTGGCCAGCCCGGTGATGCAGGTGATCAGGATGATCTGGAATCCGGTGCCCGGAGGCGTCCCGAACAGCTTGTTCAATCCGGCGGCCGCCTGGGTGGCGCCGAACCCGAGCGATGTGGCCAACCCGAAGAGGGTCGCCACCACGGTCAGGGTGTCGATGGCGTTGCCCCATCCGCCGTAGATCTTCGGCCCGAGGATCGGGTAGAAGATGGAACGGAAGGTGAGGGGCAGGCCCCGGTTGTAGGCGAAGAACCCCAGCGCCAGGGCGACCAGCCCGTAGAGGGCCCAGCCGTGTATCCCCCAGTGCAGGTAGGACGTGGCCAGGGCCGCTTTGGCCGCTTCTCCCGTAGCCGGCTCCGCTCCGAACACCGGAGGAGGCGAGCTGAGGTGGAAGATCGGCTCGGCGACCCCCCAGAACATCAACCCGATCCCGATGCCGGCCGAGATCAACATCGCGTACCAGGCGCCGGTGGAGAACTCGGGGCGGGCCAAGGCGCCGCCCAGTCGTATCTTCCCGTACCTGCTCATGGCGAAGTAGACCGCCACGACCACGAAGATGTTGAAATCGAGGATGTAGAACCAGCCCAGGCTGTTGTTGATGAAGTTGAGGATGGCGCTGAACACGCCGGCGGCTGCGTCGGTGAACAGCAGCGAAGCCGCGATGAACACCAGCAGAATCCCCGCCGACCAGAAGGTCACCTCCGGGTGGATGTCGAATCCGGCCCGGACTATGTTCTTGTCCCCCGGCTTGCGGTGGGCCGCTTCCGGATAGAACTCGATGTCGGGATCTATCTGCAGGCCCTCGAACGGCTGCCGGTTGTGGATCGCCGACCGGCGGCGCTCCTCCTCTTCCTTCTCCCAGTCCTGATGCGCGGAGGTTGCCTCCGTCAGGTCTTTTTCGCTCATGGCGTCTCCGCCCTTGCCGATAGTGCGGTCACTTGCTGCCTCCTCTCGGCGCGCTCCGCCGGCCCTGCTCGCAGCCGGAGACCGGCCGCGGGGCGGTCGCGGTCTACCCTAGCCCGCCTTACTTCCCGATGTGGGGTAAAATCTGATGTTTTTCGCAATCTTGCGCAAATATTGATTCTGTCAATTATTGGGCGGGAGGTTCCATCCCTCCAACATCCTGATTCAAGGATGGAAAACCGGGGTCGGCAGAGAGCTCGCCTTCCATCCGGCTGCCCGAAATCTGTCGTACCCCCCTGATACCTTGGGGCGGTACAGAAACCGCAGCCGATCCGGATGCTGCGGTCATACAGAGGCCGCCCCGCCCAGAGCCGGGGCTCCAAGGGCGGAGCGGCCGACCTGGCTGTGCCGAGGCGGATCGGGCGCAGAGGGCCGCAACGCGCCCCCGGCGTCCGAAAACGGTGGTTCGGCGGCGGCGGGGGCGGGAAACCCGGCGAAGCCGGGGCGGGGGGCGGAGAACGCGAAAAACGGTGTTTGCTCGGCCCGGCCCCGTCGGAAGCCCCTCCCCGGAGTCGGAGTTGGGGCGGAGAACGCGAAAAACTGTGTGCTGCTCGGGCTTGGGTTTGGGTTCGAGTTTCCGGCCTTCTAGCATCAGCAGTCATCTGCGGCCTCCTTCCGAGCCGGCAATTTCACTGCTCAGTGTCGCGAGGCCGCAGACCCACCCCCGGCGTTTCCATCCCTCTACCCGCCCTGCCTAACCACCCTCCTCCAAACGCGTAGAGCCGGTTTCGGTTTGGGTTCGAGAGGGCCGGGCGGATAGGGGCTGACCAGGTTGTTTTGGGGGCGTCGGCCTGGGTGAAACCCCGGCGGCAACCCGCCGGCCGGCAAGGGCTTCTATCCCTTCTGCCTTTATCCGCTCGTCCTTCTCGAGGGGATTTCCGGGGGGTGCACCGCCCTCTTTTCGGGCGCGGCCGGCGGCGCCCCGCTATTCTCCGGGTTCCCCTACCGGATGCCCAGACCTATGCGCCGATTCATCACCGCCGCTTTCGGAGTGACGGCGGCCGCCCTGATCCTGTCGCCGGCCGCGGGGGCGGAGGCCCAGACCTCCGGCGAAGAACCGGCGGTGCGCATGGCCCGGCCCACCTGGGACACCGGCTGGTTCCAGGCCGAGGTGTACCGGCTCCTCATCCAGATGCTCGGCTACCGGGTGGAGGGGCCGGCCACGATGGAGAACGACGAGTTCTACGCCGCGGCGGCGGCGGGCGAGGTGGACCTGTGGGCCAACGGCTGGTTTCCCCTGCATGACTCGTTCCTGGAAGAGGGCGGCCCGGTGGAGAAGGTCGGGGCGCAGGTGGACGACGGGGCGCTCCAGGGCTATTTCGTGGACGCGGCCACCGCCCAAGAATACGGCATCACCAACCTCGGCGACCTCGCCGACCCGGAGACCGCCGCCCTGTTCGACCGCGACGGCGACGGGCGGGCCGACCTGATCGGCTGCAACGCCGGATGGTCGTGCGCCGCCGCCATCGACCACCACCTCGAAGCCTACGGCTTGGCTGACACGGTGGAACAGGTGAGCGGCGACTACTCGCCCCTGATAGCCGAGACGATCGCCCTCTACGAGGCCGGGCGGCCCGTCCTCTACTTCACATGGACCCCCAACTGGACGGTGGGCGTGCTGGCGCCCGGCCGCGAGGCGGTGTGGCTGGAGACGCCCTTCCCCTCCCTCCCCCCCGACCAGGCGGGGTCGCTCGACCGCACCTCTATTCCCGGGATCCCGGGTTGCGCCAACGACCCCTGCCAGACCGGGTGGCCGCCCAACGACATCCTGGCGGTGGCCAACTCCGGCTTCTTGGAGGCCAACCCGTCGATCCGCAGGCTCCTGGAGCAGGTGGTCATCCCCCTCGAGGACATATCGGGCCAGAACGCACGGATGGTGGCCGGCGAGGGAGACCCGGCGGACATCCGGAGGCACGCCGAGGAGTGGATCGCGGCCAACCGGGCCTTGGTCGACCGCTGGATACAGAACGCCGACCCCAACGCCCCCGGCTTGGAGGCCCCGCCGGAGGAGGCGGCGGCCTTGGACGGGGTGCTGAGGGTGGCGGTGCGCACGCTGCCGCCCTTCGTCATCTACGAGAACCGCACCTACATCGGCTTCGAGGTGGAGCTGGTCCGCTTCCTGGCGTCGCAGATGGGGATGCAGACGGAGATGTATGCGGTGGACACGGTGGCCAAACAGATCGACGACCTGGACCGGGGGGCGGCCCAGGTGGCGTTGGGGGGGGTGGCCATAACCGGCGCCCGCGAGCAGACGGTCGACTTCACCCTGCCGGTGCTGGACACCGGCCTGACCATCCTGGTGCCCAACCGCTCCTCCCGCAGCGTGGGCGATCGGATCATCGGCTTCGCCCGGGCGGTGGGCTCATCCGACCTGCCGTGGCTGCTGGTGGTGTTCGGGGCGGCGGTGCTGATCGCCGCCCACCTGATCTGGCTGCTGGAGCGCCGCCACAACCCCGACTTCGCCTCGCCCTACCTCCGGGGGATATGGGATTCCTTCTACTGGTCGGTGGTAACCATGAGCACGGTCGGCTACGGCGACAAGGTGGCCCGGGGCGGCACCGGGCGGGCGGTCTCGTTGATCTGGATCGCCCTGGGGACCTTGGTGTTCGCCAGCTTCACCGCCTCCATCGCCTCGTCGCTGGCGGTCAACGAGCTGCGGAGCGGCATCACCGGGCCCTCCGACCTGCCGGGGCACCGGGTGGCCGCCCCCGCCGGGTCGGCCGGGGAGGCGTACCTGTCGACCATCGGAGTGGGGCCGGTGCTGGTGGACGAGATCGACGAGGCCTACCAACTGTTGGAAGAGGGCGACGTGGACGCGGTGGTGTTCGACGCCCCCGTGCTCCGGTTCCACGCCTCCCGCCAAGGCGCCGGAGAGGTGTCGACCGTGGGGCCGCTGTTCGAGAAGGTGCAGTACGGGCTGGCCGTAGGCTCAGAAAACTCCGAGCTGCGGGAGCGGCTCAACCTCGCCCTCTTGGAGCTGATCGAGAGCGGCGTATACGGTCGGCTCCACGACCGGTGGTTCGGCGCCTACTGACGGCCGGCGGTCACCCCGCCGCGTATCTCCTCTATGTATTCGTCGACTTCTTGGGCGAAGGAGCCTTCGAGGATGCCGCTGATGCGGTCTACGGGGTGGGTCGGCATCGGCGAGGGCGGAGAGCCGTCAGGCGGAAGGCTCCCCGATCCTCGGCCGGGATCGGATCCCGGGCCGCTCACCCGGCGCCCGCCCCCGGCTCCGCCGCCTCGGACCCGTGGTTCATCCATCAGCAGTCTCGAGGGCATGCCGCTCGGCCTGGTTAAGAAGACGAGTGGATAGGTGCGATAGGCGGAGAAGGATAGAAGTTTGTTGGTAGACGGCGGTTGCCTGCCGGGGGTTTCGCCGGGAGGCAACGCACACGAACAACCTGGTCAGTCCCTATCCGCGCGCCCTCTTGAGATGAACAACCGGGGTCAGCGGGAGCTCGCCTTCCGTCCGGCTGCTGAAACTTGTCACACCCCCCTGATACCTTGGGGAGGTACACACACCGCAGCCGATCCGGATGCTGCGGTCATACAGAGGCCGCCCCGCCCAGGGCCGAGGCTCCAAGGGCGGAGCGGCCAACCTGGCTGTGCCGAGACGGATCGGACGCAGAGGGCCCCAACACGCCCCCGGCGCCCGAAAACGATGGTTCGGAGGCGGCGGGGGCGGGGTCCCGGCGAAGCCGGGGCGGGGGGCAGAGAGCGCGAAAAACGAATGCGCTGCTCAGGGCTTGGTTTCAGGTTCAGAAGACGAGCCGATGGGGCAGGGGGATAGAGATTGTTGCTGGTCGGCGGGTTGTCTGCCGGGGGGTTCGCCGTGAGGCCAACGCACACGAACAACCTGGTCAGTCCCTATCCGCGCGCCCTCTTGAGATGAACAACCGGGGTCAGCGGGAGAGCTCGCCTTCCGTCCGGCTGCTGAAACTTGTCACACCCCCCTGATACCTTGGGGAGGTACACACACCGCAGCCGATCCGGATGCTGCGGTCATACAGAGGCCGCCCCGCCCAGGGCCGAGGCTCCAAGGGCGGAGCGGCCAACCTGGCTGTGCCGAGACGGATCGGACGCAGAGGGCCCCAACACGCCCCCGGCGCCCGAAAACGATGGTTCGGAGGCGGCGGGGGCGGGGTCCCGGCGAAGCCGGGGCGGGGGGCGGAGAGCGCGAAAAACGAATGCGCTGCTCAGGGCTTGGTTCGGTTCGAGAAGACGGGCTGACAGGCAGAGGGATAGAGATTGTTGCTGGTCGGCGGGTTGTCTGCCGGGGGGTTCGCCGTGAGGCCAACGCATCCGAACAACCTGGTCAGCCCTATCCGCTCGTCCTCTAAGGCCTTCTATGTGGATGTCTATTCCTTCACGCAAGAGGTTCTCCACCTCGTCGAGGGTATCGCCCGCAGCGATGCAAGCACCCGCCGCCAAGTCGGTTGCATGCCCGCTGTATCCGGCGGCCGTTTCAGAAATGAGGGCCGTATGCCCCTTGTGTTCCAACCGATATTCCATCCGCCGACTCACTTTCGCGCTGTCCGCCTGCTTCAGGATACTACCTACGCCGCCAGCGGAGGGCCATCAGGTGGGGGATATCCCGGTGCTTGGCCAGGATGGGGTCCCGGGCGGAGGATCCGGCGCCCACTCCCCGCTCCCTCGCCTCCTCCAGCTGCCAGCCGGCGGCGGCCGCCTCGGTGAGGAGCATCCCGAGGGGGCGGTGGATGAACTCCACAAGGCCCTCCCCGGCCGGTTCGCTGGTGCGCCCGGCGCTCAGGTAGCCGCCGAACCTCCAGAACAGCTCCCCGTCGGCGGGGTCGATCACCGGCCCCGACCCCGGCGCGGTGTAGACAGGGTGGTTGATCACCAGCGCCAGCGACCCTCCGGGGCGCACCGCCCGGGCGGCCTCGGCGAAGAAGCGGGCCGAACCCTCGATGTGCTCCAGGGTCAGCACGGCGTAGGCGCCGTCCGCCGCCCCGCCCCGCACGCAGGCCAGGCCCGGCAGGCGGTCGAGAAAGACCGGAAGATCGCGGGCGGCCCGGCGGGCCAGCTCGAGGTTGATGTCCACGCCGATCACCTTCGCCCCCCGGCCGGCGGCCAAGCGCGCGATGCGCCCGTCCCCGCACCCCAGGTCAAGCAGCACCCGCCCCCGCACCTCCCCCAGCACCTCGAAGAAGAACGGAATCACCTCTTCCTCGTAGGCCGGATCCTGCGCCTCCGCCGTCCACCACTCGGTCAATTCGTTCCAGTCGCCCATATGCTGAGTCGATCCTGTCTTGCTGTCGGCGGGCTGCGGTGGAAGAGATTCTCTGTTGAATCAAGCTGGTATGGACAGCATAATTGCTCTGTCATACAGGCTGTCGAATGTATCCATGATGGCATTCTCGTGGAGGTCCAAATAGTGATCGGTGGTTTGGAGGCTTATTTCTGAGTCCTTCAGGTACAAAGAATGATATACTACATCAGCCGTTGGCTTACTCTGCAGATCCAATTCCTTGAGAATGACATAGTCATGGGTAGCCAAGAAGATTTGGATACCCATGCTTTGGAGCTCCAGAAGTATAGTGATAATTGACTTGAATAGTTTGGGATTTATGTTTGTCTCCGGTTCATCCCAGAAAAGGACCGATCCTTCGGATAAAGACCCGTTTTGTATGAGTAGATACAGTAGCCCTAGCTTGCGTATTCCCTCTGCCAGCAATGTAAACTCGAGATCGCCCCTCTTTCGAAGAAAGAACTCTTCTCCTTTCGTTACGATTTTGCCGTCCATTGCTTTCGATAACGAGTCCAGGAGTCTTTCACGCGTAATGTCTGACTGGCCTTTCAGAATCGGAAGGTGAGCTCGGTCGATTATATCGGCATATGTCTCTTCGATATGGATCTTCTTTTGTCCATATAATGAACGAAACACAGGTGCGCTGCCCAATATTTCTTCAGCAGGTATATATGTGCTTTCCATTGGGTGCTTGCACCAATCTTTAGCACCGATATTACGAATCGACCCGGCAGCATCGGTCCGGCCAGAAAAAGATATCCGTATCTTTATCGGATCGCGATGGATTTCCACCTCGCATTTAGGCTGTCCCTGCCGCCGTTGAGCGAGACGACCGATCCTCCTGTCTGAAGGCAGAAACAGTCGGTTGAGCTTGTCGGCGAAGTTTTCCTGCGTCTTGCTTATATCGCAGGCGGCGTAGGCCGCTTTCATCAAGTGGGTCTTGCCCGTTCCGTTGGCGCCGGTCAGAACGTTGATGCCCGGCGACGGGGCGAAGTCGAGTTCCTCGAAGGCGGTGAACCGCTTGAGCCTGATCCGCGTGATCGCTCTGCTCGGTTGGTCCGGCAATGGGTCTCCCGTCTGCGCCGGCCCGATTCTACATCTTCCGGGCGCCTGCTGCCCGCCGCCGGGGGGTCAGAGCACTTCACGCAGGAACTTGCCTGTGTACGAGCCGGGGGCTTCGGCCACCTGTTCGGGGGTTCCGCAGGCCACCACCCGGCCGCCTTCGTCTCCTCCTTCCGGGCCCATGTCGATGATCCAGTCGGCCGAGCGCACCACGTCCAGGTTGTGCTCGATCACCACCGCCGTGTTGCCCCCGTCCACTAGGCGGTGCAGCACCTCCAAGAGCTTGCGGGTGTCCTCGAAGTGCAGGCCGGTGGTGGGTTCGTCGAGGATGTAGAGGGTGCTGCCGGTGGCCCTCTTGCCCAGCTCGGAGGCGAGCTTCACCCGCTGCGCCTCCCCGCCGGAGAGGGTGGGGGCGGGCTGTCCGAGGCGGATGTAACCGAGGCCGACGTCGTAGATGGTCTGCAGGATGCGGGCGGCGGGGGGCTGCGCCTCGAAGAACGAGAGCGCCTCTTCCACCGGCATGTCCAGGACGTCGGCTATCGACGACCCCTTCCACCGCACCTCGAGGGTGTCCCGGTTGTAGCGGCGGCCCTCGCACACCTCGCACGGCACGTACACGTCGGGGAGGAAGTGCATTTCGATCTTGATGTTCCCGTCGCCCCGGCAGGCCTCGCAGCGCCCGCCCCGCACGTTGAACGAGAACCGCCCCGGCATATACCCCCGCGCCCTGGCCTCGGGCGTGGAGGCGAACAGCCCCCGGATGCGGTCGAACAGCTTGGTGTAGGTGGCGGGGTTGGAGCGGGGGGTGCGTCCGATGGGCGACTGGTCGATGTCAATCACCTTGTCCAGATGGCCGGCCCCCTCGATCCGGCGGTGGCGCCCCGGCACCGCCCGGGCCCGGTGCAGCTTCTGGTGGAGGGCCTTGGACAGTATCTCCTGCACCAGGGACGACTTGCCGCTCCCCGACACCCCGGTTACGGCGATCAGCATGCCCAGCGGGAACTCCGCGTCGATCCGGCGGAGGTTGTTCTCGGCCGCCCCCACCACGGTGAGGGTGCGCCCGTCCCCCGGGCGGCGCTCCCCGGGGGTGGGGATGCGGCGGCGGCCGGCCAGGTAGTCGCCGGTCAGGGAGGACGGCTCGGAGACGACGTCGGACAGCCCCCCCTCCGCCACCAGGCGGCCGCCCCGCTCCCCCGCCCCCGGCCCCAGGTCGACGATGTGGTCGGCGGAGCGGATGGTCTCCTCGTCGTGCTCCACCACGATCAGGGTGTTTCCCAGGTCGCGCAGGCGCATCAGGGTCTCCAGAAGGCGGCGGTTGTCCCGTTGGTGGAGGCCGATGGAGGGCTCGTCGAGGACGTAGAGCACCCCCACCAGGCCCGACCCGATCTGGGTGGCCAGGCGGATGCGCTGGGCTTCCCCCCCGGAGAGGGTGGCCGCCCCCCGGTACAGGTTCAGGTATTCCAGCCCCACGTCCAGCAGGAACTGGAGGCGGGCGCGGACCTCCTTGAGCACCGGCCCGGCGATGGCGGCGTCGCGCTCCCCCAGCTCCAGGCCTTCCAGGGCGTCGAGCGTCCCCCGGATGGAGCGGCTGCTCAGCTCGAAGATGTCCAGGCCGCCCACCGTTACGGCCCGCGACATGGGGTTGAGGCGGGCGCCCCCGCACTCCGGGCAGGGCACCTCCCGCATGTATTCCTGGTAGTGGGAGCGGGCCGACTCCGATTCGGTCTGCTCGTGGCGGCGGCGCAGCACCGGGATCACCCCCTCGTAGGAGGCCCGGTAGCGCCTCCGCCGTCCGAAGCGGTTGGTGAAGGCCACCTTGATGGGGGTGCGGCCCGCCCCGTACAGCACCGCCCGCCGATGCTCGGGCGCCAGGGACGCGAAGGGGGCGTCGACGTCGAAGCCGAGCTCGTTGGCCAACCCGTCCAGCAGGTGGTGGAAGTAGCGGTTGCGGTTGCCCGCCCAGGGGGCGACGGCGCCGCCGGCTATCGACAGCTCGTCGTCGGGGATCACCAGCTGCGGATCGACCTCGAACCTGGTTCCGATCCCCGAGCACCCCGGGCAGGCGCCGTAGGGGCTGTTGAAGGAGAAGGATCGGGGCTGGAGCTCGTCGAACGACAGGCTGCAGCCGCCGCAGGCCAGGTGCTGGCTGAAGGTCAGCTCCGGGCCGTCGATGATGTCCACCACCGCCACCCCCCCGGCCAGCTCCAGGGCGGTCTCGAGGGATTCGGTCAGCCGCCTGACCCCGCTGCGCCCGGCGATCAGCCGGTCCACCACCACCTCGACGGTGTGGGTGTAGTAGCGGTCGAGGCGGATGCTCCCCCCCAGGTCCATGATCTCGCCGTCCACCCGGGCCCGGCTGAAACCCTGCCGGGACAGGTCGCGGAACAGCTCCTCGTATTCCCCCTTGCGGCCCTGCACCACCGGGGCCAGCACCTGGAAGCGGGCGCCCTCCTCGAAGGCGGCGATCTGGTCGACGATCTGCTGGGGGGTCTGGCGGGCCACCTCCCGCCCGCATTCGGGGCAGTGGGGCTGTCCGATCCGGGCGTAGAGCAGGCGCAGGTAGTCGTGGATCTCGGTGATGGTGCCGACCGTGGAGCGGGGGTTGCGGCTGGCGGTCTTCTGGTCGATGGAGATGGCCGGCGACAGGCCCTCGATGAAGTCCACGTCGGGCTTGTCCATCTGGCCGAGGAACTGCCGGGCGTAGGCCGACAGGCTCTCCACGTAGCGGCGCTGCCCCTCGGCGTAGATGGTGTCGAACGCCAGGCTCGATTTTCCGGAGCCGGACAGCCCGGTGAACACGATCAGCTGATCTCGGGGGAGCTCGATCGATACGTCCTGGAGGTTGTGCTCGCGGGCGCCGCGAACGACCAACTTGTCTCTCGTCATCGCAAACCCGTGTCTGTTGCGGGGGTGTCTGTTGCGGGGGGAAGCAGGGCGGCCGAACGATTGTAATGACCCCCTCGATTCGTTCATTCTGAGCGCCGGGCTGCTTCGGAGGCCCCGGCCCCCCGCGCCCGCCTGCGAGGGGCTATCCTCGGCCGCAGGTCCGAGAAACACAGGCCGGGCGCGGCTTGGGGCCGAGGTCCGCGGACCCGGCGCATGGACGGCCTGCGAGGGCGGATTCGCGAAACATGGAGAGGAGAAAATCGTCATGACCGGCAACCGGCCAGGACAACCGCAGCCGATGGTGGTGAACCGGAGGAGGTTCCTGCAGCTGATCGGAGCGGGCGGCGCCGCCGCTTTCCTCGCCTCCTGCGGCAGCTCGGCGGAAACGACCACCACGAGGCCGGCCGCAACCGCGGCCGCCGCGGACGGAACGGAGGCGCCTACGACCACCGCCGCTCCGCGGCCCGTCTCGCTGGACTTCTGGCTTCCGGGCGGATCGGACCCGTTCTGCGGGGCGTTCCGCACCGTGGGGGACAACTTCGCCGCCTCGGGTTCCGGCATCACGATCAGGGAGGTGCTGTGCGGGGTGGGCCAGGACGAGAACTACTCCGAGCGCATCCTGGCCAGCCTGGCCGCCGGGGACCCCCCGGACGCGGTCATCATCTGGAGCCCGCCGGTGGTGCTGGCCCCCCGCGGCGCCTGGATGGCGTTGGACGGCCTGATGGCCGCCTCCACCTACTCGCAGGAGTCCAACTGGCCGGAAGGCGTGCTGAGCTCCTGCCGCTGGGAGGGCCAGATCTACGGCCTCCCCGCCACCGCCAGCTCCTACGGCATCTTCTACAACGAGGAGCTGCTGGAGAGCAAAGGCATACCGACCGCCCGGGAAGACTTCCCCCAGACCTGGGACGACCTGAAGGCCATGTCGGCGGAGTTCGTCGAGTGGGACGGGGACACCCTGGTCTCGGCGGGGTTCATCCCCCCCTACGACGCCATCGAGAGCGCCATCTGGTCGGCGACCAACGGCGGCGTGCTCTACGACGCCGACTCCCAGCGGGTCGCGCTCGCCTCGGACCAGAACATCGAGATGCTGGACTACGGGCTCCAGTGGCTCAACGAGCAGTACAAGGGCGACTGGGTGGCCCTCACCGCCTCGGGCAACTTCATCGGCGGCGGGTACGTGGACGACCAGGGCCGGCCCCCGGCCTTCCATGCGGGCAACCACGCCGCCCTGGTCAACGGATTCTGGTTCGCCTCCGACATATACGGGGTGGAGTTCGACGGCTGGGAGCAGTGGAACGTGGCGCAGTTCCCGGTCGGCCCCAGCGGGAGCTCGACGGCTTCCGGCTTCTGGCCCAACTGGTGCGCCGTCCCCGCCGGAACGCCCAACCCCGAGGCCGCCTTCGCCTGGCTGGACTATCTGGTGGTCGAAGGCATGCGGGAATGGTTCAGCCAGGTGCCGGACATCCCCACCAACCGCCAGGCCCCGGACGACCTCTTCCCCCAGGCGATAGCCGACCAGCGGGGGGACGAGTTCGCCTCCGACATAACCCGTTTCTTCACCGCCCAGCTGGAAGTGGCCGCCCCCATGTGGACCTGCCCGGTGCAGGACTTCCTGCACGACCGCATGAGCGAGGCGATCGATGCGGTGATGCTCAAGACGGCCACCCCCAGGGAGGCGCTGACGACCGCCCAGGAAGAGACCCAGGCCGAACTCGACAAACTCCTGGCGGGTTGACCCGCCCCCGAGGGGGTCGCGGATGAACAGGCTGCGGCAGCCCGGCGCCAAGCTGGGCCGCCGCGAGGCTTTGGCCGGGTTGCTCTTCATATCGCCCTGGCTGATCGCCTTGGCGGTTTTCCACCTCTACCCGATCGGCGCCGCCGCCTACCTGTCTTTCACCGATTACGACGTCCTGAGCCCCCCCGAATGGGCGGGGGCGGCCAACTACACGGAGATGTGGAACGACCGCGCGGTGTGGCTGGCCGCCCGCAACAGCCTGTTCTACGCCCTGCTGTCGGTGCCGATCGGCCTGGCCGCCTCGCTGGTGCTGGCGCTGCTGTTGAACCGGCCCGTGCGGGGAATCGGCGTCCACCGCACCCTCTTCTACATGCCCGCCGTCGTCCCTCCGGTGGCCGGAACGATCGTCTTCCTCCTGCTGATGCAGCCCCAGTCGGGGCTGTTGAACACGGCGATCGAAGCGGTCGGCCTCGACGGGCCGGCCTGGTTCCTGGACCCCAGATGGTCCAAGTGGGGGCTGATCCTCCTGAGCCTGTGGGGGGTGGGGGCGGCGACGCTGATCTTCCTGGCCGGTCTGCAGGAGATCCCCCAGTCACTGCTCGAGGCGGCCTCCATCGACGGGGCGGGCCCCTGGCAGCGCTTCTTCCGGGTCACGCTCCCCCTGCTCACCCCGGTGATCCTCTTCAACCTGGTGATAGGGGTGATCTACTCCTTCCAGGTCTTCGACGCGGCGATGGTGGTGGGGGGGCCGACCGGCGAACCCAACGGATCCACCCTCATGTACATGGTGCTCATCTACCGGTCGGCCTTCAGGTACTTCGACATGGGGTACGCCTCCGCCCAGGCGATGGTGCTGTTCCTGGTCATCCTGGGGGTCACCGCCGCCATCTTCGGGACCACCCGGCGCTGGGTGTACGAGGGCATCTGATGAGCCGCCGCCGCGCCGGGAGGAGGGCCGCTCCGTGAGGGCGGTCCGGCCTTCGGCCGTCTTCCGGCGGGAGGAAGAGAAAGGCGGCGGCCCGGTCGGCGGGGCCCCGTCCTTCGCCAAGAAGGGGGGCCTGCTGCGGCAGACGGGGTGGCACCTGGTGCTCGGCGCCCTGTCGGTCTGCTTCGCCATCCCGCTGCTCTGGATGCTGAGCGCGGCCCTGAAGGAAAACCGGGAGATATTCACCGTTCCCGTCCAGTGGCTGCCGGAAACCCTGCGGTGGGGGAACTTCGCCGAGGTCCTGAGCTATCCGGGGTTCCCCTTCCTCCGCTTCTTCTCGAACAGCCTGTTCTACGCCGGCCTCGTGACCGCAGGGACGGTGCTGTCCTGCGCCCTGGTGGGGTACGGGTTCGCCCGCCTGCGCTTCCCGGGCCGAAACGTCCTGTTCGCGCTCACCCTGTCCACCATGATGGTCCCCTATGTGGTTACCTTCATCCCCACCTTCCTGCTGTTCAAGCGGCTCGGGGTGCTGGGCACCTACATACCGCTGATCGCGCCCGCCTTCTTCGCCGAGGCGTTCTTCATCTTCCTGATGCGCCAGTTCTTCCGCGGCCTGCCCCGGGATCTGGACGACGCCGCCCGGGTGGACGGCGCGGGCGAGTTCCGCATCTTCTGGCAGATAATGCTCCCTCTGGTCAAGCCGGCCCTGGTGGTGATGGCCGTCTTCACCTTCGTCTGGACCTGGCACGACTTCTTCCGTCCGCTGATCTACCTGTCGGATCCGGACCAGTTCCCCCTCTCGCTCGGGCTGTTCTCCTTCCGGGGGCGGCGCCTCACCGAATGGCACCTGATGATGGCGGCCGCTACCTTGATGACCGCCCCTCTGGTGCTCCTGTTCGCGGTGGCGCAGAAGTACTTCGTCCAGGGTATGAAGATGTTCGGGATCAAGGGGTGAGGAGGGCGGCGGGCCGCATGCAGCTGTTTACAGGCGAGAATCGAGGAGGCGATCTATGAGCGGAGCTCTGGGCTTGGGGGTGATCGGGCTGGGCAGCGTGTTCGAGCCCTACGCGGCGGCGATCCGGGAGCTGCGGGCGGAGGGCCTGCTCCGGGTGGCCCGCACCTGCGACATCGTTCCCGAACGGGCCGGGGAGGCGGAACGCTTCCTGTACGAGGGGGCGCCGTTCAGCGCCGACTACCGGGATGTGATCGCCGACCCGGCGGTGGAGGCGGTGCTGATCCTCACCGCCATGCCGCACCACGGCCCCATCGCCCTCGAAGCCCTTCGGGCCGGCAAGCACGTCCTGGTGGAGAAGCCCATGGCGGTCGACCTCGAAACGGCCGGGAAGATCATCGAGGAGGCAGACCGGGGGAATTCGGTGCTGATATGCGCTCCGAGCGTGATCCTCAGCCCCACCTACCAGGCGATATGGAAACGGGTGGTGCACAACGGGGAGATCGGGCGGGTGGACCTGGCGCGGGGCCGCTACGGATGGTCCGGGCCGACCTGGGGGAAGTGGTACTACCAGGCGGGCGGCGGCCCGGTGTTCGACCTCGGCGTGTACAACCTGATGTCGCTGACCGGCCTGCTCGGCCCGGTGGAGCGGGTGGCCGCCTTCGCCGGCACCGCCGAACCCCGGCGGGTGGTGGACGGCGAGGAGATGGAATCCGCCGTCTGGGACAACTACCAGATCATGCTCGACTTCGGGTCGGCCTGCTTCGCGGTCGTGACCACCGGTTTCACCATGCAGAGCTACCGGTCGCCGGCGCTGGAGCTGTACGGGAGCGAAGGGGTGGTCCAGATGATGGGCGACGACTGGGGCCCCGACGGGTACGAGATGTGGACCAACCGGTTCGGCGCCTGGTCGGTGCATGCCGAGACCGATCCGGTCTGGGACTGGACGGCGGGCCTGCGCCATCTGGTGGAGGTTGTCGACGGAGCGCCGCAGCTCATGGCGCCCCGCCACGCCTACCACGTCCTGGAGGTCATGCTCAAGACGGACGAAGCGGCCCGCACCGGGAAGGCGCAGACCGTCTCCAGCACCCTCGGCCCCATCCCCTACGACCCGGCCTCGATCGCGCTGGAGAGCTCACACCCCGTCCACGACCACCGCATCCTCCGCGCCGAGGAGTAGGTGGGTATGGCGGCGGCCGAGCAGCCCGGCGCGGCCCGGAGGAGGCCTTCTCCCCGCCCCGTCTTCGATCGGGCGGCGGCCGTCCCCCGCCGCGAAGCCGCCCTGCACCTGTGGGGCGACGAAGAGGCCGGCTACGTGGGCGACCGCATCTACGTTTCATCGGATCTCATCCACCTGATCGAGTTCTCCCTCCCGCCGGGCGGCCGTTTCACCCACTCCGACCTCAACCGCACCGTGTTCGCCGCCGACGAGGTGCTGTACGTGGCGGAGGGAGAGATGCTGCTGGTGAACCCCGAAACCGGGGAGGCGGCCCGGGCCCGGCCGGGCGAGGCGGTGTTCTTCCGGCGCGACACCTGGCACCATGCGGTCAACCGAAGCCCCGGCCGGCCCCTGCGGGTGCTCGAGCTGTTCGCCCCTCCCCCGGCCGCCGGGGCGTCGTCCGCCTACGCCCGCACCCGGCCCTACCTGTCGGAGCTTCGGTACGGGGACGACCGCCTGCTGGGGCGGTGGCCGGCGGCCAAGGCGGAGCGCGACCGGCGGCGTTCGTTCCGGGTCGTGGGCGAGGACGGCCTGCTGTGGAGGATGGACCGCCCGGACGACGACCTGCTGATCGGCCTGATCGCCTCCACCGAACACCTGACCGCCGGGCGCGCCTGGCTGCCTCCGGGTTGCCGGAGCGGGGTGCGCAGCCACGGCGGGGACGCCGCCCTGGTCGTCCTGTCCGGCGTGCTGGCGGTGTTCCTGCCGGAGGCCGGGCAGCCTCCCTCCTGGTTCGAGCTGGAGGCCGGGGACGGTTTCTACGCCCCGGCCGGAACCCGCTACCAGTGCTTCGCCCCCGGTTCGGAAACGGCCGAGTTCCTGTTCGGCGCCGCGCCCCGTTACCTTCCGGAACCGGGCGGGGATTGAGGGATTGAGGGATTGAGCCGCGAACCCGGCGGCAGGGAGGCGGCGCTGGCGGTCGACGCCGGCGGGACCAAGATCGCGGCGGGGCTGGTCGACCGCCGGGGCCGAGTCCGCGCCCTCCGCACCGCCCCCACCGGCCCGCCCGGGCGGGAATCCCTGCAGAGGGCGGCCGAACTGGCCGCCGCCGCTGCGGACGAAGCCGCCGGGCTGGGCCTCCGCACCGCCGGGGTGGGAATCGGCCTGCCCGAGCTGGTGGAGGACGGCCGGATCACCTCGGCGGCGGTCGTCGGCTGGGAGGACGCCGACGTCCGCGCCGCCTTCGCCCGGTACGGGCCGGTGCGGATCGAGGCGGACGTCCGCGCCGCCGCCCTCGCCGAGGCCCGGCTGGGGGCCGCCGATCTGCCCTCCGTCTCCCTCTACATCAACCTGGGGACCGGCATCAGCCACTGCCTGCTGCTCGACGGCCGTCCGTTCGAAGGGCAGCACGGACGGGCCCTGATGTGCGGCTCGGCCCTGCTGACCGTGCTCGACGAGGAGGCGAACCGGCTGGTGGACTGCCGCCTGGAAGACGTCGCCTCCGGGCGGGGTATATCCGAGCGTTACCGCCGCCTCACCGGGGAGGACGTCCCCGCTCTGGAAGTATTCGGGCGGGCGGACGGCGGCGACCCCGACGCCCGGCTGGCGGTCGGCCAGGCCGTGGACCTGCTGGGGCGTATGACCGCAATCCTGATCGACATCCTCGACCCCGGCTGCGTGATCATCGGCGGCGGCCTGACCAATGCCCCGAACCTGGTCGAACAGGTGGGCGGGACAGCCCGCACCGCCGTCTGGTCGGACCGGGCCCGGCAGACGCCCATCACCGCCGGGCGCGCCGGCCGGTGGGCGGGCGTTATCGGCGCCGGCCTGGCCCTCCTGGGTGAGTAGGTCCAAGGAGGCCGAGGCGCCCGGTTTATCACCCCCGTCATCCAACGAGCGCGCCCCGGCCGAAGCCGGAGAATCGAAGCGGTCGAGTCCCGCGAAATGTCTTCGAACATACGTACCTCTATACGAAGGCCCTAAAATTTGGTATACCTATTGGGCTGATGCACAAACACCGCCGCGAGTTCTGGAGAGGGCGGCGGTCAGAAACGGATCCCGTTCGGTCCGGCCCCGTCGGGCCGGAGGCGGCCTCGTGCGGCCCGGCGGATTTTCGTTCAAGGAGGCGGCGGCGGGGGATGGGCCCGGGTTTGGCGGCGGCGGGGGCCGATTTTTCGCGTTCTTGGGGGCGTTTGAGTTGGGTTGGAATCAAACTCCAAACCATGGTTACACAATCTGATAAACCGGCGCGGGCGGCGTCCCGCCCCGCGTGCGGCAGGAACAATCGGGCTAGACCGGACGGTTGCTTCCTGAGCCGCCGAACTCGAGGCTTCACGGCCGGCGGCGTTCCTCCAGCAGCGCCTTGACCTGGGCGGCTGCTTCCATGTCGACCGCCCTGACCACGAAGGAGCCGAAGCCGCAGTCCGCCAGCCGTTGGATGCCGTCCGCCGCTTCCTCGGGCGTCCCCACCTGGTAGAAGGGCGACCGCCGAACCCGTTCGGGGTCGACCCCGTGCGCGGCGGCGGCTTCTTCGACCGCCTGCTCGGACCGCTCCCCCACCGCCACTCGGAAGAAGAGCATGTCGAGGGCGGCGTTCTGCTTCGACGCCTCTCGGACCGACCGCGCCTTTTGGGCCAAATCCTCGTATTCGGCCCGGGCGGCCTCGGCGGGCAGGTCTTCCCTCCGCCCGGACCGCAGCGGGGCGGTGATCGAGACCACATCGGCCGCCTCGGCGGCCGCCGCCAGCAGCTTGGGGCCGCCTCCCCCCACGATGATGGGCGGATGGGGTTTCTGGACGGGGCGCACCATCGGGGTGAGGCGGGTGCGGTACCACCTTCCCTCGTGGTCCACCTGCTCCTGGGTCCAGCACGCCCGGATCAGGTCCACCGCCTCCCGCAGCCGGGAGATGCGGCGGGAGGGCCGGTCCATCTCCCGGCCCAGGGCGCGGTAGTCGGGCGGCCACCATCCGGCCCCCAACCCCAGCTCGGCCCGCCCGCTGGAGAGCTCGTCGAGGGCGGCGAAGTCCCGCGCCGTCATGGCCGGGTGGCGGAGGTCGTTGGCGAGCATGTAGGCGCCGATCCGCAGCGAGGTGGCGGACGCAACCGCCGCCAGGGCGGGCACAGGGGAGATCACCTCGTTGAAGTGGTCGGGGATGTAGAAGGCGTCGTATCCGAGCTCCTCGGCCCGTTCGGCCGCCTCGACCACCGTCCCGTAGGTCAGCGGGGGCGATATCAGTACTCCGAACCGGAGCCGGCGGGGGGCGGGCGGCGGAGGCGGCGGGGCGCCCATCAGCCGGTCACCTCGCTCAGCTCCCGCATCTCCCGGCGCAGCTCGGCCACCTCGTCCCGCAGGCGCGCCGCGTACTCGAAACGCAGATCGCGGGCGGCCTCCCGCATCTCGTCCTCCAGGCTCTGGATGAGGCGGCCCAGGTCTTCGCCCGCCAGCTCGATAGGCGCCCGGATCTCCATGTCCTCGCGCCGCCTCCCCCGCCGGGTCTTGGACGCCGGCCCCGAAGACACCAGCTCGAGGATGTCCGACACCTTCTTGCGGATGGTCTGGGGGTCGATGCCGTGCTCCTCGTTGTATTCGATCTGCAGATTGCGCCGCCGGTTGGTCTCGCCGATGGCCGCCTGCATCGAGCGGGTCACCTCGTCCGCGTACATGATCACCCGCCCCGACACGTTGCGGGCCGCCCGCCCGATGATCTGGATGAGGCTGGTCTCCGACCGGAGGAAACCTTCCTTGTCGGCGTCGAGGATGGCCACCAGCGACACCTCCGGCAAATCGAGGCCCTCCCGCAGCAGGTTGATGCCCACCAGCACGTCGTACTCCCCCAGACGCAGCTCCCTGAGCAGCTGGATGCGCTCCAGGGTGTCGATCTCCGAATGAAGGTAGCGGGCCCTGACCCCCAGCTCCAGCAAATAGTCGGTCAGATCCTCCGACATCTTCTTGGTGAGGGTGGTGACCAGCACCCGGGCGTCGGCGGCCGTCTGCGCCCGTATCTCTTCCAACAGGTCGTCGATCTGGCCCTTGGCGGGGCGCACCACCACCTCCGGGTCCACCAGGCCGGTGGGCCGGACTATCTGCTCGACGATGTTGTCGGAGCGGCGGCGCTCGAACGGGCCGGGGGTGGCCGACATGAAGATCACCTGGCCGGTCTTCTCCAGCCATTCGTCGAAGCGGAGGGGGCGGTTGTCGACCGCCGAGGGAAGCCGGAAGCCGTGTTCCACCAGCACGTCCTTGCGGCTCCGGTCGCCCTCGTACTGGCCGTGCAGCTGCGGGACGGCCACATGACTCTCGTCGATGACCGTAACGAAATCGTCGGGGAAGTAGTCGAGCAGCGTGTAGGGGGGTTCGCCCGGTTCCCGCCCGTCGATGTGCCGGCTGTAGTTCTCGATCCCCGAACAGAAACCCACCTCCCGGATCATCTCCATGTCGTATGCGGTGCGCATGCGGAGGCGCTGGGCCTCCAGCAGCTTCCCGGCCTTCTCCAGTTCGGCCAGCCGCTCCGCCAGCTCCGCTTCGATGCCGACCAAGGCTCTCTCCATCCGCTCCCGGGTGGCGGCGTAATGAGAAGCCGGATACACCCAGAGCTCTTTCATCTCCTCCAGGAACTCCCCCGTCAAGGGGTTCATGCGAACGATCCGGTCCACTTCCTCCCCGAAGTACTCCACCCGGGCCACGGTCTCCTCATAGGCCGGGAAGATCTCCAAGGTGTCGCCCCGCACCCTGAACCGCCCCCGGATCAAGTTGACCTCGTTGCGTTCGTACTGGATGTCGACCAGCCGCCGGACGGCCTCATGCAGCGGATACTCCACCCCCTTGACCAGCCGCAGCACCTGCCCGGCGTACTCCTCGGGGCTGCCCAAACCGTAGATGCAGGAAACGCTGGCCACGATCACCACGTCCTCGCGGAACAGCAGGGAGGAGGTGGCGGCGTGGCGCAGCCGGTCGATCTCGTCGTTGACGGTGGCGTCCTTCTCGATGTAGGTGTCGGTCTGAGGGATGTACGCCTCGGGCTGGTAATAGTCGTAATAGGACACGAAGTACTCCACCCGGTTGTCCGGAAAGAACTGGCGGAACTCCGAAGCCAGCTGAGCGGCCAGCGCCTTGTTGGGGGCGAGCACCAGAGCCGGTCGCTGGAACCCCTCGATGGCCCAGGCGATGGTGGCCGACTTCCCCGACCCGGTGATGCCCAGCAGCGTCTGGAAAGGGTCCCCCCGCCCGACCCCCTCCACCAGGGCGGCGATCGCGGCGGGCTGATCCCCCGCCGGTTCGAACTCGGAATGAACAACGAAGTCAGCCATCAGGCGAGTCTATATGAGAGTCTTCGAGGTTGCTGCCCGCCGCCATAGATCAGATCAAAGACCGCAAGATGACAACCGCTATGGCGAGAGCACCGTAAAACGGGTAGATAGAGAACGACCCAAGACTGCGGAGACAGGTCCTAGGCACAGACCCGGCAGGCTTCACGACATACAGATCAGCCGTCTTCAACTCACCCCGCGCCAACTTCTGGACGAAGGAGTCATAAGAACCCCGAAAAGCCCTTTCCAGCGCAAGGTAATACGCGTCGAGCACCAGAAAGGGCAACCACGGCACCAGCGATACCAGGACATAGTCAGGACGATCCACTCTGACAGACAGGATCAGGCCGGCCGACAGGATGGTTACACACCAGACTTTACAAGCTCTGCTGTTTTCTGCCATCCTCAAGATCACATCTTGCAAAATTTTCAAGTGGGTCTGCACAGAAGTAGATTCGGCATTGAAAGCATCAGATCCTGACATGGATACTCCTTATTTCAACATCCTCCTCTGTCCAATCAGAAATAAGTTCAGTTGCCATTGTCTGCATCTCCTTTTACTCCCAGTAATGCGTTGATTGGACGGAGGATGATGGCTGATCGTTGGATACAGACCTTACCATCCCCTGTTGAGAGTGGATTATAGCGGCGGATCGCATCAAGGCGAGTTCAGGAAACCAAATATACTTTCCATTGTAATATAATACAAAGCAATGATATCTTATCTCAACATATGTAGTTTGACCCCGTAACCAGACAGGCCAAAGAACTCCGCGATTGGTCAGGCGCGGCGCTCCGTGAGCAGCAGGCCGGCCAGGCGGTCCACCTTCGAGGCGAGCTGGCACGCCGGCGTTGGGTGTCCGCCGCCAAGCCGGCAACCTCCAATCACTCTCCAGGGCCGAGATCGCATCTTCGGCCTGCGGCAAGCCGGAGCTTCATCCGGGAGCTGAGCCGAGCGGAACAGGCGGCGGCAGCACCGTCGCCCCCTCCCCCTCGTACACGGCGCCGGTCTGCCGGTAGAAGTCCTGCAACTCGTTGGCATCAGTCACCAGCAACGGCAACCCAGGATCAACACCGATTCGCCCCCCGGTCAACACGAGCCTCTCTTCGGCGGCTTCTTTGATCTGACGCACCAGCTCATCGAGGGGCATATTCATCTGGCTTAACAGATCTGGGTTGTTTGTAAACTTCACATCATCAGATACAGCTCGCACTTCGCTCTCGTTTCGTTGCACATACCATAAACTATGAAACAGAGGCTGGATGTACCATGCTTCTACAGAAGTGGTCCAGACTGGACCGAGAAACATCACCAGTTCCTTTCCTGGATAAACCGATATCTTAGAATGTACTTCACGTTCATCATCTTCGGGTATTATAGAAGTTTCTCCCAGTTTTGACCAGGATATCACCCGCTCTTGCATCGCAACGGTCAATTCCGATGGGCCTTCACCAACGATGTATTCGTTAACTCTGGCCTCCATGAAGCATATATAAAGAGCGTATTCATCATAGAACCAAGTATCTCCCTGATCGGGGTCATGAGCGAATGGGGTTGATGGATATATATCACATCGGGTAGTGTCTGGTCTGATCGTTGCTCTGACAATTATATGAGGAGTTGCCATGCCACCGCTTATGCTTCCCAAGAGAACTTCAGAAAAGGTTGGTAGCTTGGTCAACAGGGTTGTAGTAGCACCAACTGCGGTTCGCATACTGGCAGGTATTTCTCTAGGGCAGGTATCTTTTTTGGAGTTTTCAAGAGGAACACAAGGAGGAATATTTTCTTCCAGATAAGAAACCGGACGCCTTGCCATGACGGTTGCTGACTCGTCCTCCGGCTCGGTTGTGCTGGCTGTCGTAGTGGTCTCCTCGATCTGTGGTTGGATGGCACCGGTGGTGGTAGGGGTCTGATCGGAGTCTTCAGCTCCGGGAACAGGCGGCGGCAACACCGTTGCCCCCTCCCCCTCGTACACCGCGCCGGTCTGCTGGTAGAAGTCCTGCAACTTGTTAGCGTCGGTCACCAGCATCGGCAACCCAGGATCAACACCGATCCGCCCCCCGGTCAACACAAGCCTCCCCTCGGCGGCTTCTTTGATCTGACGCACCAACTCATCAAGGGGCATGTTCATCTGACTGCGCAACTCATCGGTGGTAACCCTGTGTATGTAACGGGCCACTGTCCGCACCTCATCCTCATGCCGTTGCACAAACCACAAGCTACGGAAAAATGAGGATACCTCCCATACTTCCACTGCAGTTGTCGGAGGAATCCCCAGAAACATCACCAACTCCTTGCCCTCATATTCTGAAACCCGAGAATAAGCATCGAGTTCAATCTGCTCTTCAACTATTGGCATCCCTCCTGAGATCGGCCGGTCAATCAACTTATGATAAAATGATATGGTCAGGTTTGGCGGTCCGTTTCCCACTAAATATTCGTTTATTCTGACCTCCATAAAACAGTAATAATCAACATGCTCCTCTATTATATATGAAGAAGTATGGTCCTGATCATGATCAAATCTCACTATAGGGTAAATATCACATCTAAAAGTGTCCGATTGAACAGTGCCTCTAACTACCATATGAGGTACAATGCTGCTGACTTCATACCCCAAGAATATCGTTGCAAAAGAAGGTAAATCTCGCAATAAAGTTGTCGTAGCACCAACCGGAGCTTCAACGCGGGTCGGCGTGATAAGAGGGCAAGGGTCCTGCACTGAACCTTCAAGAGGAACACATGGAAGGATGACTTCTTCCAAGTAAGACAACGGCCTTCTAGCCATTACTGTTGCTGACTGGACCGTTGTCAAAGTTGTTTCTTCAAGTGGATCAAGTGTCGTATCTGGAATAGAAGATGACACTACATCCGACTCAATCTCGGAAGAAGCCGCCAGGTCATACTCGCCTGCACCACACGCCTGGCCCAACAATATCAGTCCAACAAACGCTATCGCGATTTTCGGCTGTTTCATCATTCGCGCCGCCCAGTTCCTGATCCTATGCCGATCCCTGAGCAGGAGCATCAGACGAAGGAGCATCGCCTTCAGCCGACGGCTGTGTGGTGCCAGTCGGAGTCGGGATCGTGTCTTCGGCCTGCGGCAAGGTCGTGGTTCCTTCATCCGGGGGCTGAGTTGTGCCGGTCGCGGTCAAAGTAGTTTCTTCTTCAGCCTGCGGTTGAGTGGCATCAACATCAACCGCAGGAACAGTAGTCACACCGTTGTCCGCCCCGGGTGGAGCGCTGGTCGTCGTAGTGGCCTCCTCAGCCTGCGGCCGGGTCGTGCCGGTAGTCGTTGTTCCGCCGTCGGGCGGGGTGGACGTCGTTGTCGTGTCCTCGACCTGCGGCTGAGTAGTACCGGTGGACATCGTGGTAGCCGTCTCTTCCCCCGGCCCGGCGGAAACGGTTGTCGTAGTGATATCCTCGGCCTGCGGTTGGGTGGTGCTGGTGGAAGTCGTGGTGGCGTCGTCGGTCGGCGGCGGCGAAGACTCTTCCTCACCCGGCACAGGCGGATCCGGGTCCGGCTGGCCCTCGCCAGTCCGAGTCGGGGGCAACTCGGGGTCTTCAGCCCCGGGAACAGGCGGCGGCAACACCGTTGCCCCATCTCCCTCATATACGGCACCGGTCTGCTGGTAGAAGTCCTGAAGCTTGTTAGCATCGGTCACCAGCATCGGCAAAGACGCATCAACACCGATCCGCCCCCCGGTCAACACGAGCCTCTCCTCGGCGGCTTCTTTGATCTGACGCACCAACTCATCAAGGGGCAAATCCAGCTGACTTCGCAACTCATCGGTGGTAGCCCTGTCGATCGACCAAGCCACCGCCCGCGGTGGCTCGCCGTTCTTTCGCTGTACGAACCACCAACCCCGCTTGAAGGCACGACGGCTCCATGCCTCAACGGCTTGTGTATCAGCTGGTCCAAGAAATATGATCATTTCTTTTCCTTCATAATGAGATATCGTATTAGATGCATCGGTATATAGTTCTTCAATGCTCGGCCATTCCTCTGGGTAGCTACTGTACAAGAAATACCTATACATCCTAACGGTCAACTCAGGAGGACCATCTCCAACAATATACTCATTTACCCGTACTTCTATAAAACAGAAATAAGTAAAAGAATCAAGGATAGGATTAAGAATAGAGGGACGATATTGATCAGTTTCCACATAATCAAAAAATTCTGTTGGATATAATCCACATCGATTGGTATCAGGGACAACAGTTCCTCTGATCACTATATGAGGAGTAAAGAGAGGAGAATCCTTTCCAATCAACATATAAAGGAAAGAATCCAACTTAGTGAAAGCAGTAGTAGTCACGTTGGACGGAACCTCAACCGGAGGCAACTTCACAGACAAACACGGATCAATATCTGAACCATCAATAGGAACACACGGAGGGATGACCTCTTCCAAGTAAGACAACGGCCTTCTAGCCATTACTGTTGCTGGCTGGGCCGTTGTCATAGTCGTTTCTTCAAGTGGATCAGGCGTCGTATCTGGAATAGTAGATGACACTACGCCGGACTCAACCTCGGTTGGCGTAGGCAGGTTATACTCACCTGTACCACATGCCTGTTGGAGAAGACCAATCATCACCAACAGAACTATCCAAACAGAGGGTCTCCTGTTATTCATCATCTCCTCCTTGCCGCGTGATCAATACCATCGGATTCCAGCCCCGCCGCAAGATGTGAGCAGAGAGCCTTCCAAGAAACCAGACGTCTATCAAGTTGACCCGAAACTGCCCATCGTTTTACATAGAAGCTCACGTTGTTGATGCCCGCCGTAAGGCCGGATCGGTATGACGTCTCGCCTTTGTGCCCACCCCGAGCCTTTATCAGACCGAAGGTTCGCTTGTGAGGCTGAAATCGGAAAGTCTCATAGTCCGTTTCCAAGCGCATCATCTCATATCCGATCATCTTCATAATCCTCTCTTCAGTTGGCTGAAGTAGAAGTCGTTGTAGTAGATGACGCAGTTGTGGTGCTCGTGGATGATGTACTAGCGGGGATGGTGAGGTCAATGTGCCAGGTTGTGTTCCGGTCGATTTTGATAGGGTAACGGGATCTGGACCAAAGCAGGTCCCATGCACTGCTGGCGGGCATTCTGTTTGCGTCGGAGAGTCGGATGGTCTGGACGCTGGTGGGGGTATCGGTCGGCCAGAAACGTAACAGCGTATTGTCAGGAAGTTCATAGTCTTCAATGTCGGGAGTTGCTCGCAGACGAGGGCCGCGTCGGTATACCTTGATCATATCCATCGTGTAGGACCGTCCGGCATAGGTAAAAGTGTTGCCACTTGTGAATTGAAAGTTGATATCGCCACTCTTGGTGTTGAAGTGGGAAGGCCGGGTTTCAATTTGCCAAACAGTTACAGGCTGATTGGGTGTGGTTGTAGTGGTAGTAGTTGATGTGGTGGTCATGGATGATGTGGACGTTGCAGTGGTGGGTGTCAGGGTAGTAGTCGTAGTGGGAGCTGTTGTAGTTGAGACCGTCGTTGTGGTGGTAGTTGTTCGAGCAGGTGCTGTAGTCGCAGTGACGGTTGCGGTTGTGGTCGGAGCATTGGTGGGTGTTGCTGTAGTGAGAGACAGCGTAGTGGTGGTTGTGGTAGTTGTAGCAGGAGTGCTAGATGATGCCATAGATATGGATATATTTGGTGGCCGAGATTGATATATCGCCTTGATTGCTGCTATGTCATGAGCCGTAGGTTCGCAAAGATTATCTTCAGGCATATACATAACAGATTCTCCAGATCTTAATCCAAAATCACCCAAACCAAAGATGTGACCAGCCTCATGCATAGCAATACGCCTCATTATTGAACAATTTTTCCCATTTTTTTCAATACTGGCATCATCATATATGTAAATATTTGCGCTTATAAATCCATACTGGCTCCTGAAATGTTTTCTGACACATCCAACATTGATTGCATCTTCATCATCATCTGATTCTGGAAGACAAACTAATCTTATATTAGATTTATCCCTGAGATTCACTATGTTGCGTAATTGATCACCGTCATCATCATCACAGTTTCTCAAGCTCTCATTGGAATTTGTATAATGAATTCCACTTATAATTCCCCCAGTTTTATAACCCCACGTTTCTATGCCGTATTCAATTTGATCCAAAAGTTTCTGCCCTCTATTACTGTTCCGTTGATAATCTTCAGCACAGATCACAAAATGATATTGACCCAAACCACTACTAGGATGCGTTGCGTTCCCATCATTGGAATCAAGAAAACTATCAACCCAAACCGGTCCTACAAGCATATAGGGTCTATTCGGAATGGGTTCATGGGTTGTATACACAAACACCGCATCGGACCACTCCGAAGCCTCGTCATCAACCCGGGTACGAACTCGAACTTCATAATATTGATTCATCTTAAGGCCGGACAATACTTTAGTGTATTGTCCGCTGGAAGAATTAAGTTGTCCGGTAGTAAGCGTATGCCACACGGGATCTTGTAGTTGAGCTTGAAGTCGAAGTTGACCATGATGACGAAACCGGTAGGTGTAACGCACCTTGCTGTACGACAGTTCATAGTATCTGTAAATATTCTGATCAGTATGATTCACCATCCAAGAAATCATGGCCCTTCCTTGGTTGTCCCTTGAATCCGGGCTGTGGCCGATGGCTTGCAAGAAAAAGGGGACAGGTATATTCGAATTAATCTTCCGCTTTGGCAACGTTGTTGTAGTAGTGGAGTCAATCGTTGGAGCCAAAGTAGTTGCCACCGCAACTGAAGAAGAAACCGTGCTAGTCATAGCAACAGCAGTAGTGGTCGGGGCTGTGGTCGTTGGAGCCTGAGTAGTAGTGGTCGAAGCAACCGTGGTGGTAGTGATAGTAGTGGTAGTAGTAGTGGTAGTAGTAGTCGTCGTAGTAGTGGTTGTGGTCGGTGAATAGTAGCAAGTGCTACCGTTTCGGCGGCTGTACCGATGACCGGCGGGAGCCGCAGGACACGTATAGGTGGTGCTGATTACAGCAGGCCGGGTAGTGGTGAGGGTGCGGGTGTAGTAACAGAGACTTCCAGTTCTATGACTGTACTGATACAGTCTAGAATAAGACGGACATGAGTAGGTTGTTTGGCTCGTAGCAGTTTTGGTGATGGTAAGCGTCTTCGAGTAGTGACACGTACTTCCACTCCGACGGCTGTACCTGTATGAACCATAAGTAGAAGAACACGAATAGATCACACGACTGCTAGCAGCCTTCGTAGCAGTGAGCGTCTTCGAATAGTGACACGTACTTCCACTCCGACGGCTGTACCTATAAGACCCATAAGTAGAAGAACACGAATAGATCACACGACTGCTAGCAGCCTTCGTAGCAGTGAGCGTCTTCGAATAGTGACACGTACTTCCACTCCGACGGCTGTACCTATAAGACCCATAAGTAGAAGAACACGAATAGATCACACGACTGCTAGCGGCTTTGGTGATAGTAAGCGTCTTGGAGTAATAACACGTACGTCCGCTGCGGCTACTGTACCTGTAACCAGACACCGAGGGGCAAGAAAACCTGCGGGACAACGGGTTATAGTTTACGGTACGGGTGGTGGTAAAGGTCTTGGAATAATAACAGGTGCTACCACTCCGACGGCTGTACCGATAAGTCCCGTAAGTAGAAGAACACGAATAAGACGTCCGACTACTAGCAGCCTTCGTAGCAGTGAGCGTCTTGGAATAATGGCATGTGCTACCGCTCCGACGGCTGTACCGATAAGTCCCGTAAGTAGAAGAACACGAATAAGACGTCCGACTGCTAGCAGCCTTCGTAGCAGTGAGCGTCTTGGAATAATGGCATGTGCTACCGCTCCGACGGCTGTACCGATAAGTCCCGTAAGTAGAAGAACACGAATAAGACGTCCGACTGCTAGCAGCCTTCGTGGTGGTAAACGTCTTGGAATAATGGCATGTGCTTCCACTACGGCGGCTGTACCGATAGTTTCTATAGGTAGAGGGGCACGAGTAGGTCGTCCGGCTGGAGGCGGGATTGGTGATGGTTTGTTTTTTTGTGTAGCGGCAGGTGCTTCCGCTCCGGCTGCTCAATTTGTAGCCCGTCGGCGCCGAAGGACACGAATACGAAGTTGCGCTCGCAGCAGAGCGGGTGGCGTCCCCGGCGGCAGCCGCCGCCAGCTTCGGCCCTCCGGCGGGCGAGCCCGGCCCCAAGCCTGCCGGAACAGCCTGCATGACGCACAGCAAAGACACCAGCGCCGCCCACCGCCGCCAACGCCAGAGCCTGTCCCCAATCACGGAAGACTCCTTCCTCTTCAAGATACCTTAGCCGCTCTTCACGCCCGGCGCGGCCCAAATCGAGGAAATTTCTTTGGCGAAGCCTCGTTCTTCTTGTGACCGAGGGTCCGCGGGTAGGTCAACCGCCGAGATCTCCGCAGCCGGACAAGGCCGCAGAACTCCGCGGCTGGTCAGGCGCGGTGCTCTGTGAGCAGCAGGCCGGCCAAGCGGTCAACTTCTGAGGCGAGCCGGCCCCGCCCGGCGTTGTTGTCCACCACCAGGCTGGCGGCCGCCAGCCATTCTTCGGGGTCGGGTTGGACGGCCATGCGGGTTTCGATGTCGGCCTCCGTCATGCCGCGCAGACGGAGCCGCTCCCGCCTTACCCCGGCGGAGGCGTGCACCGCCGCCGCCCTCCAGCCTTTCTCTGCCAGTTGCTTCATAACCGACAGGACCGAAACTTCCACCGGGCGGGGCGCTCCCCTGCTTCGGCGGCCCAGCGTTCGACCTCTGCCAGGATGACAGGATGGGTCAGGGCCTCTAGTTCGGCCAGTTGCGCGGGGTCGCCGAACACGATCCGGCCCAGAAGGGAGCGGTCGATCCGGCCCTCTGCCAGCGCCTCCGGCCAGCGCGCCGCTGCCAAAGCCGCCGTCGGATGGCCGGGCGCCAGCAACCCGTGGCCCACCCGGTCGGCGTCCAGCACTTCGAACCCGCGCTCGGCCAGCAGCTCGACGACCGCGGATTTACCGGATCCGATGCCTCCGCCGACTGCGACGCGCACCGGCTTCACTGCACCTCCCCGTTTTGGCCGCCGCCGCGCAGGCGGGGATGCGGCTCAGCGGCGGCCGATCCCCCGTTCCTTGAGCTCTTGGAGGATCGCCTCGAGCGAGGAGTCCACATCAAAGCTGCGGTCGGTGTCTTCTTCTTTGTCCGGCCGTCCGAACTCGGAAACCGCCGGCGCCCGGCGGCGGCGGCGCGGCCCCTGCTTGTCGAACCTGCGGTCGCTGAAATCAGGCCGGGCCTGTTTGATGGAGAAGCTCACCCGGCGGCGGCCCTCGTCCAGCTCGGTCAGCTTGACCTTGACCTTCTGGCCTATCGAGAGCTCCAGCTCGGGGGATTCCACCCGATGCATGGCGATCTCGGAGACGTGGACCAAGCCTTCTACCCCGCCGCCGACCGACACGAAAGCCCCGAAGGGAACCGTCTTGATCACGGTGCCGTCCAGCAGGGCGCCCACCTCGTTCTCCTCCACGAAGGACTGCCACGGGTCGGGGGTGGTCTGCTTGATGGAAAGCGAGATGCGTTCCCGCCCTCGGTCCACTTCCAAGACCTTCACTGTTACTTCCTGGCCGACCTTCACCACCTCGGACGGGTGGTTGACGTGCTGCCAGCTCAGCTCGGACACATGCACCAGCCCGTCCATGCCGCCCAGATCGACGAACGCCCCGAAGTTGACCACCGACGAGATCGCCCCGGTCTTCTCTTCCCCTTCCACCAGGGAATCGAGGAAGGCGCTGCGCTGTTCGGCTTGGGCTTCTTCCAGATAGGCCCGGCGGGACAGCACCACGTTGTTGCGGTTGCGGTCCAGCTCGATCACCTTGGACTCGATGTCCTGGCCGATGAAGGGGTCCAGGTCGCGCACCCGCCGCAGGTCGACCAAGGAGGCGGGCAGGAACCCGCGCAGGCCGATATCCACGATCAAACCCCCCTTGACCACTTCGATCACCGCCCCCCTCACGGTGCCGCCCTGGTCCTTGACCGCTTCGATCTGGCCCCAGACCCGCTCGTAGAGGGCCCGCTTCTTGGAAAGGATCAGGCGCCCCTGCTCGTCTTCCTTCTCGAGCACCAGCACCTCGATCTGTTCCCCTATCGACACTATCTGGTCGGGCGACGCGTTCTTGCGGATCGAGAGCTCCCGGAGCGGTATGACACCTTCCGACTTGTAGCCGATGTCCACCATCACCTCGTCCTGCTCGATGTTCACCACCTCGCCTTCGATGATGTCGCCCTCCTTGAACTCGAGCACCGTCTCGGCGATGGCCGCCTCGAAGTCCTCGGGTCCTATGTCGTCGGGGAGGGAGCTGGCGCTGCGGGCCTTGATGGCGGGCGGCCCCCCGGTGATGGGGTCGGTGGCCGGAGCGACCGACGGCGGCGGCGCAGGGGGGGGAGGGGGATCCTCCGGCGGCGCCGGCGGGGTGTCGTCAGGCGCAGCGGACGGAGGCTCTTCGGAAGCTCCGGACGGCGCCGCTTCGCCGCCGGGCGCCTGCTCAGAGGCGAGCGGCGCTTCCTCGGCCGGAAGGGCCGCCGCATCGGCGGGGGCTGAGGCCCGGTCTTCTGGGTCTGTGACGGCGGTCTCTTCGGGTGCGGTCTGCGGTTCCGACATCTAGCACCCCGGGGCGGCGTCGGGGGCGCAGACGGCGGACGCCGAATCCGCTGAGCCGTCGGCTCGGGAAGTGAACATGAGCAGGTGCAGACCTCCGGATCGCGTTGCCTCCGCCGCGTCGAACGGCGGCGGAGCGCCTACAGGTTACCACTTTGGCGGCCGCCGTGTAGATTCAACCTTTGACGGAGGCGAGATCCGCTCCGACGGCGATGTCGACCGTGAGCGGAACGTCGAGGCCGCCCACACCCTCCATCACTTCCTTGACCAACCGGGAAACCTCCTCCGACTCCTCTCGGCGGGCCTCGATCACCAGCTCGTCATGCACCTGCAGGAGCATCCGGGCGGGCCGTTCCTCCAGGCGGGGGGCCAGCTCGATCATCGCCATCTTGATCACATCGGCGGCCGACCCCTGCACGGGGGCGTTGAGCGCCATCCGCTCCCCCATCTGGCGGATGCGGGCGTTGTCGGAGGCCAGCTCGGGCAGATAGCGGCGCCGTCCGAACAGGGTGGTGGTGTAGCCGGTGCGGCGGGCCTCGGCCACCACCGACCGCATGTAGTCGCGGACGAGGGGGAACTGTTGGAAGTAGGTTTCCATGTGCTCGCGGGCTTCGCTCCGGCTGATCTTCAACCGGTCGGCCAGCCCGAAGGCCTCCATTCCGTAGAGGAGGCCGAAGTTGATGGCCTTGGCCCGGCGGCGCAGCTCGGGGGTGACCAGGCCGGAGTCGACGCCGAACACCCGGGCGGCGGTGGCGGCGTGGATGTCCCCTCCGGCTTCGAAAGCCTCCAGCAGGCCGGGGTCCTTCGACAGGTGGGCCAGTATCCGCAGCTCGATCTGGGAGTAGTCGGCCACGATGAACACCGAGCCTTCGGGGGCCGCGAAAGCCCGGCGGATCATCCGTCCGGTCTCGGAGCGCACCGGGATGTTCTGAAGGTTGGGGCGGTCGGAGGACAGCCGCCCGGTCGCCGCCCCGGTCTGGTTGAAGCGGGCGTGTATGCGCCCGTCCGGCCCCACCAGCGGCAGGTAGCCGTCCACGTAGGTGCTGCGCAGCTTCTCGATCTCGCGGTAGCGGAGCAGCCGGGCCACCACCGGGTGGGCGTCCTCCAGCTTGGCCAGCACCGTGGCGTCGGTGCTGGGCGCCCCCTTCGGGGTCTTCTTCAGCACCTGGAGCCGGAGCTTGTCGAACAGCACCCGGCGGAGCTGCAGGGTGGAGTTGATGTTGAAGGCCTCCCCGGCCAGCTCGTGGATCTCGGATTCGAGCTCCGCCAGCTCGCGGCGGAAATCCTCGCCCATGCCCTCCAGGTAGGCGCGGTCCACGCGTATGCCGGCCATCTCCATGCGGGCCAGCACCGGCGCCAGCGGCAGTTCCATATCTCTCAGCAGCTCCTCCTGGTCGCGCTCCGCCAGCTGGGCTTCCATGACCGGGCGCAGCCGCCCCACCGCCGCCGCCCGGCAGGCGGCCGCCTCCATGTCCGGGCCGCCGCCGAAGTCCAGCATCCCCTGTTCGGATTCTTCGCCCCCGCCCCCGGCGGTCACCAGCTTCACCCCCAGGTAGCGGGAAGCCAGGTCTTCGAGGGAGTCGGAGCGGGCGGCGGGGTCGATGATGTAGCCGGCCAGCACCGGGTCGAACACCAGGCCCTCCAGGTTCAACCCCCGTTCGTAGAGGCTGCGGAACAGCTCCTTGGATTCGTAGACGGATACGGGCAGGCCGGGGTCGGCCAAGGCCGGCGCCAGGTGCTCCAGCAGCTCGGCGGGGACCGCCGCCGCTTCCACCGCCCCATCGCTGCGGGCGCTGCCCTCGTCCATCACCGCCAGCCCGGCCAGCTCCCCCCCGTCGTAGACCGGTTCGATCACCAACGCTGAAAAATCGGCGATCCGGGCGGCTTCTTCCGGGGTCTCGACGACCCGCACCTCCACCTCGATCGGAGCTTCGGAAGGCTCCGACACCCCGTCTTCCAGCTCCATCAGGCGGGTCCAGAGGGTCGAGAACTCCAGCCGCTCGAATATCTCGCGGGCGGCGGCCCGGTCGGGGACGGTGCGCGTGAGGCGCCCGCCGTCCAGACCCAGCTCCAGGTCGTCCACCAGCGCCATGAGAGAGCGGTTGCGGAAGACCTGCTCCCGGTGTTCGGCCAGGTTCTGGCGCAGGCGGGGCGGGTGGTCGCCCAGATGTTCGAACACCCCGTCCAGGTCGCCGAAAGAAGAGATCAGGCGGGAAGCGGTCTTGTCGCCCACCCCCGGAACACCCGCCAGGTTGTCCGACTTGTCGCCCCGCAGAGCGGCGTAGTCGAGGTATTGGCCGGGGCGGACGCCGTATTTCTGCTCCACCCAGCCCTCGTCCACCATCACCGTGTCGGTGATGCCCCGCCGGGTGTAGACCACCTTCACCCGGGGGCCCACCAGCTGGAAGCAGTCCCGGTCGCCGGACACCACCAGCACGTTCCAGTCCTCCTCCCCCATTCGGCGGACCAGGCTGGCGATCACGTCGTCCGCCTCGTAGCCCTCCCGCTGCACCTGGACGATCTCCATGGCCTCCAGCACCTCCCGGATCAGGGGAAGCTGGCTGCGGAAGTCGTCGGGGGCCGAGGCCCGCTGCGCCTTGTAGGCGGGGAAGGCCTCGGTGCGGAAGGTGGATCTCCCTACGTCCCAGGCCACCGCCAGCCCGTCCGGAGAATGGTCGCCCAGCAGCCTGATCAGCATGGAGGTGAACCCGTAGACGGCGTTCGTGACCTGCCCCGACCGGGTGGCCAGGTCGGGGGGGAGGGCGTAGAAGGCGCGGTAGGCCAGGCTGTGGCCGTCGAGCAGGGCCAGGGTGGGCATGTGGGCTTGATCGTAGCCAAAGCCGCCGGGCCGGAATCGGTGCGGGGTCGAGGGAGGGCGGTTCCACGCGGGAGGCGGCGGCCCCGCCGGGGCGTTCCGAGTGCCGGGAATGGGAGTCGAACCCATACGCCCTTGCGGACACCGGATTTTGAGTCCGGCGCGTCTACCAATTCCGCCATCCCGGCGAGGGCGGCCGATATTACCCCCGCCGGCGCCTCACTGCGGCGTCGGGCGGTGCTCCACCAAGGCCGACCGGCCCGTTATGTCGACGATGCGCGCCAGCATCTCCCGCCCGCCGGCGTCCGCGAGGCGCAGGTCCTCCCCCAACAGGAAATGGACGGGCTGGGGGCGGCCCTGGTCGACGGTGATGTTCGGGGCGTACAGGTAGGTGCGGTCGCGGGCGTCGCGCACCGGATTCAACCTTCCCTCCAACCCGGGCAGGCCGCCCACCCCTTCGGGGAAGATGGCCGCCCCGCCGCCGGGCAGCGGATCGAGCTCGAGGGCGAGCGCCCCTTGGGCCGGCTTCCAGGCGCGGTGGACCCGGGCCGCGCAGCCCGGCGCGGCGGCGAAGACCGTCATCGGCAGGTGGGCGGCGGCCAGATCGACCCTCGCCTCCCCGTTGCGGTCGGCGGCGGCCCGGGTCCAGGTCTTGTTGGGAAGGATGACGAGTATCTCGGCCCCGGGCGCGGGCCTGCCTGCGCAATAGACGGTGACCGCGGCCTGTCCGGAGCTGGATTCCAGCGAAGCGGCGGGGATCGAAACACACAGTTCCGAGTCGGATATCAGCCGGAACTCGGGAGGAAGGCCGCTGAGCTCCTCCGTTTCCCTGCGGATGATCGGAACGCCGTCTCCCCGCCGTTCCATGATGAACAGCCGTCCGCCGCTTCCCTCGATACCGGAGGCCGGAACCCGGCCCAACAGCAGGGCCAGCAGCTCGTTGCGGGTGGACTGGCGGTGGGCCATGTCTTCCACCGTGAGGTTGTTCGGCAGCGAACCCGGCGATTGGATCTCCAGCCGGTCCTCGAACATGGAGAGGCGTATCCGGCTGCCCTGGATCGAATAGTCGCGGTGCGCGGCGGCGTTCACCACCGCTTCGAACACCGCCGCCTCGCTGTACTGGGGGAGCTCGGCCCGCATGGGCCCTTTGTTCGCCGCCGCGCGCATGTTGCGCACCACGAAGGAAACCGCCTCGGCGATCTGGTTTTGGAGCGGCCCGCCGATGGTGCGGGTGTCCGCCTGCCCCGACGTCCGGTCTTTGCCCCGGTAACAGACGGCGGTGATGCAGGCGTTCGGAAGCCATTCCTCGGGAGCGGGGGCGCAGAGAAGCACCCCGGCGACCGTCGCCCGCTTCACGCCGTTCTCCGCAGCGGTCAGCAAACCCATCTTCTCCAGGGCCGACTCGGGGTCGGCGGCGCCTTCGGCGCTGAGCAGAGGTTTCCACAGGTTCTCATCCAGCGTCCGGTAACCGGTTTCCGGAACCGGCTGTTCGTCGAACCAGAGAAAGGGCGACCGCCCCCTCCGCTGCGCCAGGCGCAGCCGCTCACCGCCGGTCATCCTGCGCTTCGACGACCCGACCCGGTGGTAGCTGCCCCCCGGACTGTCGTGTTGGGCGTATCCGGGCGGCACCTCCACCGCCATGAAGGCTTTCTCGTCCGCCGTCTCCAAACGGGAGATGACCGGTCGGATCCGGGGTTCGATCGAATCGGTGCAGGCCTCGACCAGAACCCGCTCCAAGTCGTCCATCTGCCGGCGGGACATGCCTTGAACTTCGCCCGGTCGGTTACGCCGCACAGCAGAACGCCGCCCTCGGAGTTGGAGAAGGCGGCCATCTCGTCGGCCAGGTCGTCGCGGGCGGGGCTCTTGGGCCGGCCGCCCGTGAACTCGACCCGGATGAACTCCCACCGGCTGCCCCCGCCCATCCGCAGCCGCCGGACGGCCTCCTCGGCGCTGATCATCAGCCGCCGGCGCCGGGTCCGTTCTGGGGCGAAAGCGCCTCGGACAGAGCGCGGGCCGCCGCCGCGATCTCCGGGACCGGATCGGACGACTCGAGGGCGCGGCGCACCAGGGCCGACCCGACTATCACCCCGTCGGTGTGGGGCGCCAGGGCGGCCGCCTGCCGGGGCGTTCCGATCCCCACCCCCATCACCAGGGGGATGCGGGTGACGGCCCTGATGCGGGCGGCCAGCTCCTGCGGGCGGCCGGACATCCGGTCGCGCTCGCCGGTCACCCCCAGCTCGGCCACCCCGTAGATGAACACCGGATCGCGGGCGGCGATGCGGGCCAGCCGTTCGTCGTGGGTGGTGGGGGCGGCGAACAGCACCAGGCCGATCCCGGCCCGGTCGGCCGCCTCCGCCGCCGGCGGGGCCTCCTCGAGCGGCAGGTCGGCCACGATCAGGCCCGACGCTCCCGAGTCGGCCGCCCGGCGGGCGAACTCGTAAGGCCCCAGCCGGAAGACCGGGTTGGCGTATGACATGGCCAGGGCGGGGCGCCCGGTCGCCTCCACCGCCCGGCGGAGCACCTCGAACCCGCCTTTCAGGGTCATGCCCGCCGCGATGGCTTTGGCGCTGGCCGCCTGGATGGTGGGGCCGTCCATGAGCGGATCGCTGTAGGGGATGCCCACTTCGAAGGCGTCGGCCCCCGCCTCGGCCATGGCCTCGAACACCTCCACCGCCGCCCCCGGAGAGGGCAGCCCGGCGGTCATGAAGGGCAGGAAGGCGGTGCGCCCTTCCTCCCTGACCCGCTCGAACAGCCGGTCCAGCTTCCGGCGGCTCATGCGGACCCCCCGCCGGCGCCGGGGCGGGCGGCGATCACATCCATGTCCTTGTCCCCCCGCCCGGAGAGGTTGAGCAGGACGGTGCGGCCGGCCAGCGCCGCCGCCTCTTTGGCCGTCCAGGCCACGGCGTGGGCCGACTCCAGGGCGGGGATGATGCCTTCGGTGCGGGCCAGCAGGCCGACCCCCTCCAGCGCCTCCCGGTCGGTGATGGAAACGTAGCGGGCCAGCCCGGCGTCGGCGAAGTAGGCGTGTTCGGGCCCCACCCCCGGGTAGTCCAGCCCGGCCGATATGGAGTGGGCTTCGAGCACCTGGCCTTCATCGTCCTGGAGCATGTAGGTGCGGGCGCCGTGGAGGATTCCGGGCGAACCGGCTCCGATCGAGGCGCCGTGGCGTCCGGTTTCGATGCCCTCGCCGCCCGCCTCCACCCCGATCAGCTCCACGCCCGGAAGGCCGGCGAACGGGTAGAACATCCCGATGGCGTTGGATCCGCCCCCCACGCAGGCCACCACCGCATCGGGCGGTTCTCCGTTCAGCTGGACGATGCTCTCCTCCCCGATCACCTTCTGGAACTCCCGCACCATCCAGGGGAAAGGGTGCGGCCCCACCACCGAGCCGATGATGTAATGGGTGTCCTCCACGGTGCGCACCCAGTCGCGCATGGCCTCGTTGACGGCGTCCTTGAGGGTGCCCGCCCCCGAGTCGACGGGGATCACCTCCGCCCCCAGCATCTTCATCCGCATCACGTTCAGGGCTTGGCGCTCGATGTCCTTCTCCCCCATGTAGATGAAGCACCGCAGGCCGACGTAGGCGGCGGCGGCGGCCGAGGCCACCCCGTGCTGGCCGGCGCCGGTCTCGGCGATCAGGCGGGCCTTGCCCATGCGGGCGGCCAGCAGCGCCTGGCCGAGGGCGTTGTTGATCTTGTGGGCGCCGGTGTGGGCCAGGTCTTCCCGCTTCAGCAGCACCCGCACCCCGATTTCCTCCGACAGGCGGTCGGCGCCGTGGAGGGGGGTGGGGCGCCCGGCGTAGGCGCCCAGCAGACCGCTGAAACGGCCCCGGAAACCGGAGTCGCCCCAAGCGGCGGCGAACCCGTCCGCCAGCTCCTCCAGGGCGGGCATCAGGGTCTCGGGGGCGAACATGCCCCCGTACCGCCCGAATCGGCCCCGCTCGTCGGGGCGGTCCAGCCGCACCCTCATGTGTCCTCCTCCGTCTGCCCGGCGTGTTTGGCGTTCTCGACGAACGCCCGAATCTTGGCATGATCCTTCACCCCCGGCGACGATTCCAAACCGGAGGATGCGTCCACCCCCCACGGACGGCAGCGGCGCACCGCCTCCGTCACGTTGGAGGGGTCGAGGCCGCCCGCCAGCACATAGCGGCTTCCCGGAGGCGGAAGCCACTCATAGGGCGCCCTGGCGCCGGCGCCGCCCAGCCTGCCGGGGGAATATCCGTCCAGCAGGGCGGTGTGGCCGGGGGGGATCCCGCCCAGGTCGACCGGGCCGCGCACCCTGACCGGGCGGAGGACGAAGGCCCCGGCGGCGGCGGCGGCTTCGGCGGCTTCGGCGGCGTGCTTTCCGTAGGGCTGCACCCCGGCGGCCCCCACCCTGTCCAGCAGTTCCGCCAGGGCTTCGGGGCCGGCGTCTGCGGTGAGGATGACGGTGGGGAGCCGGGCCAGGGAAGCCAGCCGGGCGGCCTCGCCGACCTCCAAACAACGGGGGGTGCCTTCGACCAGCACCAGCCCGGCCGCATCGGCGCCGGCCGCCGCCGCCGCCTCCAAGTCGGATTCGGTGCGCATGCCGCACACCTTGACCCAGGTCACCCGGCGCCCCGCAGGCCGGCGGCGGCCGCCGCCGGATCTTCCGCCCGCGACAGGTATTCGCCCACCAGGAGGGCGTCGTATCCGGCCCTGCGCAGCCGGGCGGCGTCTTCGGGGCCGCGGACCCCGCTCTCGGCCACCCGCACCGCCGCCCCGTCCAAGAGGGGCGCGATCCGCTCGGAGGTGGACAGATCCACCCGAAAGGTGCGCAGATCCCGGTTGTTGACCCCGATCACCTCGGCGCCCGCGGCGACCGCCCTGAGAGCTTCTTCCCGGTCGTGCACCTCCACCAGCGCCGCCAGCCCGGCCTCGGCGGATGTTTCCAGCAGGCGGGCGAGCAGGGCGTCGTCGAGCACAGCGGCGATCAGCAGCACCGCGTCGGCGCCCATCGCCCGCGCCTCCCAGACGTGAACGGGGTGGAGGGTGAAGTCCTTGCGCAGCACCGGCATCGGCATGGCCGCCCGGGCGGCCGCGAGGTCTTCCGGGCCTCCCATGAAATGATCCGGCTCGGTCAGCACCGACACCGCCGCCGCCCCGCCCCGCTCGAACGCCGCCGCCTGCTCCGCCGGATCCAGGTCCGGGGCGATGACCCCCCTGGAAGGCGAAGCCCGCTTGAACTCGGCGACCACCGACAGCCCGGGCCCCGACAGAGCGTCTGTGAACCCCCGCGCCGGGGGCATCCGCCCCGCCGCCTCCCGAAACTCGTCCCGGCGCGCCTCGAGGGCGGGCAGGCGGCGGCGCACCGAGGAAATGATCCGGTCGAGCATCCGCCGCAGGCTACCCGCCGCGAGCGCCCCGGAGGAAGCTCATCTCCGCCCCGGCGCCAAGAACGCTAAAAAAATCCACCGATTCAGGCCACAAGGGTATTGGCGGCGCCGCAAAAGCATGATATATATAGGTTGCCGTACACGCACAAACACCGCCGCCGGTTTCCTGGAGAGCGCGGCGGTCATCTTCCGGCATCCCGCCCCCGCTCTTCTCGACCGGGGGAAGGGCCCAACGCGGCCCCGGACGGGATTCCAGACCTCGGTGGTGGCGGTGGGGGCGGGCCCGGCGTGATGCGGCGGGCGCGGCGCGTTTTTCGCGTTCTCGCCCGTTGCTTCGGCCTGTTCTTCGGCGGAGCCTCACAATTTGCCGCTTGCCGCCGGGCCTCGTTATCCTCGGAGCAGGCCCCTTTGCGGAGGCGGGAGGATCGGCATGGGCATTCGGATGAAGCGCATCACCGTCAAGGACTACCGGTGCTTCGGCGGTTCGCAGAGCGTCCGCCTGGCGCCCATCACCCTGTTGGTAGGCGAGAACAGCAGCGGAAAGACCTCACTGCTGGCCATGATCAGGGCCTTGTGGGACAGCACCTTTACACCGTTTCCGGGGGCGCCGGACTTCAAGGAGCACCCCTTCGACCTGGGCAGTTTCGACGAGATGCTCCACCGCGGCAGCCCGGCCCAGCGCTTCGAGGCCGGCTTCGACTTCGAGTATTCGGCCAACGGAGAAGCTGACATCTATAAAGTCAAAGTGGACTTCGTTCCCCAATGGGGGCCGCCGGTAATCGGCCGCCGCCGCATATCGAACGGCGGATGCTGGATCGAGCAACGCGCGGAAGAAGACGGGTATATGGTGCGGTGCGGCACCCCAAACGGCAGTTGGAGCCGACACCAGATAATTGAGTATAAACAGAACGGCAGTGCTTCTAATGAAGAGGAAATAGTCATACCGCCGATAGCCTACGATTTAATGTTGATCAGGTCTATATATCAACAGAAAAGAGAAGCACCTTTGTCGTTATTTTCTCCAATAGAATCATCGCCTCAGATTTCTGTAAAGGACCTAGAATATATTGACAATGGATTGAGAGATGTATTCAGTTTAGATCAAATATTTGACATAAACAAATCCCGTCCTTTCGCGAGCGCGCCTGTCCGATCTAAACCTAAACGAACCTATGATCCTGATCAAGTGTTGCCCGATGCAGAAGGCAAAAATATACCACATTATTTGGCGCGATTGTCCCAGCGTAAACCTAGTGTATGGAAGGCTCTCAAAAGACGCCTCGAAAGATTCGGCAAAGATGCCGGTTTGTTCAATTCTATCAACCTCAGAAGTCTTGGAGAAACAGCGAATGCACCGTTCCAAATAGACATAGGCACTTTCCAAAACCAAAAGGAGGATTTATACAATTTGGCAGATGTTGGGTATGGAATCAGCCAAGTGCTTCCCTTGATAACTGAACTGCTGAGAGACAATGGGCCCAAGATAGTGCTATTTCAGCAACCAGAAGTACATCTTCATCCCAGCGCCCAATCCGCTCTAGGTAATCTACTTTGTGAAATTGTTGGTGAAGGCAAGGCCGAAGGTCGGCAGATAATCGTTGAAACACACAGCGATTTTATCATCAACCGCGTCCGTATGGCCGCTCGTGACAAGGTGGCCGGACTGTTACCGGAGGACATCTCAATAGTATATTTTGAGCGCGGTAACCAAGATGTTGAGATGCACTCTATTCGCGTTGACAATGAAGGCAATCTCCTGGGTGTTCCACGAGGATACAGAAAGTTCTTCTTGGACGAATCGGAATGGTTTCTCAGGACTTGAGATGTGTGCGATAGTTGACCGTAATGCAGTAGGTGAACTGCTGAAACAGCCCCACGAAGCCGCCAAAGGTTTCTACAAATGGTTGAAAAAGCAGGGCACTCTAGTAGTAGGTGGAAAAGAATTAAGAGAGGCGATATATAGGCGCAGCGATTATAAGGAAAGACAAGCAGTAAGTGAACTAAGGAGTGCAGGAATAATTTTTGAGGTGGAGGACTCTATTTTAGAGAAACAAGCTAGCGAGCTTCGCAAGAACAATTTATGTGTATCTGACGATGAGCATATCATCGCATTGGCACAGATAAGCAGAGCCCGACTGTTGTATTCAAAAGACAAAGATCTCCATAAAGATTTTGACAATAAGGATCTGATCGACAATCCGCGCGGGGTGGTCTATTCCACGTTGATAGACACCAGCTTCTCAAAGGATCGCAGAGAACTACTGCAGCGACAAGTCTGCGTCGTCGGAAACTGATCTCCGGGTCATCGGCAACTGCTCGATGACCGCCCGGGCTTCGCCGCCTTCCCAAGACACCGTGACCGGGGTTCCCGGGGGGGCCTCGCGGCGGATCAGGGCCAGGGCAACGGGGGCCTGCAGCTCCGGGCTCTTCGCTGCGGAGGTGAGCGTTCCTACGGTCTTGCCGCCGAGGACGGCCTGTGACCCCGCCGGCGGGGCCGGCCCTTCCAAGATGCGCACCCCCCGCAGGTTCCGGTTGACCCGGCCCCGGCTGTCGATGCGGGCCACCAGCTCCTGGCCCAGGTAGCAGCCCTTGGTGAAAGAGACCGCCTCCGGAACCAGGCCGGTTTCCTGGGGGATGGTCTTGGAGTCCACGTCGACGCCCATGCGGGGCTCGCCGGCTTCGATCCGGAGTGCCTCCGCCGCCGACCGCCCTATGGGCCGCAGGCCCTGCTCCTCCAAGCCCCCCCGGTCGAGGCCGGCCGCCAGGCAGCGCCGCACCGGCGCGCGGCGGAGCTCGGCCGACAGCACCCCGCCCTCGTCCCGCCAGCCGTCCGCCGCGTCCAAGCCGCCGGGGCCCCAAACGTCGTAGACCTCCCGGGGGTCGGGGGCCAGATCCACCCTCACCCGCAGCCGCCAGCGGGCCAAGGAGGCGAGGGTACTTTCCATCTGGGCGGCGTCGGTGACCATCCCCACCCGGTCTTCGGCGCGCAGCACCCACAGCAGCGACTCCAGCTTGCCCCTCGGCGCCAGCAGGAACGACCGGGCGGCCTCCCCCGGCGCCATGCCTTCGATGTCCTGGCTGAGCACGCTCTGCAGGTAGGAGACCGCATCGGGGCCGGACGCCCAGAGCAGTCCGCTCACCCCGCCGATGAACCCGCCTCCCCGGCGGGCCGAAGCGTATTCGGCGGCCGCATCCCCGAAAGCCTCCGGCCAAGGCTCCGCGCCGGTCACAGCGGCCGGGCTGACTGCAGGGTCATACCAGCCGCGCCCCCGCCACCGCGGCCAAGCCCGCCGCCGCCTTGTCCTGCGTCTCTCGGAACTCGGAGGCGGGGTCCGAGTCGGCCACCAGCCCCGCCCCGGCTTGCACCCAGGCGGCACCGTCGGCGATCACCACCGTCCGCAGGCAGATGGCGGTGTCCACGTTGCCGCTGAAATCCAGGTAGCCGGCCGCTCCGGCGTAAGGCCCCCGCGCCACCGGCTCCAGCTCGTCGATGATTTCCATGGCCCTCACCTTCGGGGCGCCCGACACGGTGCCGTGCGGGAACACCGCCCGCACCACGTCCACCGGCCCGTACCCCTCCCGCAGCCGCCCCGACACCCCCGAGACGATGTGCATGACATGGGAGTAGCGCTCCACCACCATCAGGTCGTCCACCTCCACCGTACCGAACTCGCACACCCGGCCCAGGTCGTTGCGGGCCAGGTCGATCAGCATCAGATGCTCGGCGCGTTCCTTCGGGTCGGCCAGCATCTCCTCCTCCAAGGCCCGGTCCTCCTCCTCGTCGGCCCCCCGGCGGCGGGTGCCGGCGATGGGCCGGGAGTAGACCTTCCCGTCCCTCACCCTGGTCATCAGCTCCGGCGACGACCCCGCCACCGTCACCTCCGGATGGCGGAGGTAGAAGAGGAACGGAGAAGGGTTGACGAGGCGGAGCGCCCGGTAGAGGCCGAACGGGTCGCCCTCGAACGGGGCGGCCAGACGCTGGCTCAGCACCACCTGGTAGGCGTCGCCGGCCCTGATGTAGTCCTTGACCTTGTTCACGGCGCGCTCGAAGGCCTCCTGCGTCATGGTGGACGTAACGGGCGGGCTGTCCGCCCCGGCGAAGTCGAGCACCCCGGCGGGCGGATACTCGAGGGCCGACCCCAGGCGGGCGGCGGCGGCCCGGAGGCGGCGCACCGCATCCCGGTAGGCGGCGCCGAGGTCGTCCTCCAGGTCGGTGAACACGTTGCGCACCAGGGTCAGGGTCTGCCCGAACCGGTCGAAGGCGGCCAAACTCCCCGCGAACTGCCACATCATCTCCGGCAGGCCCCGGTCGTCGGCGGGGCGGCCGGGAAGGCGCTCGATGTAGCGGACCATGTCGTAGGCGAGGTAGCCCACCGCCCCCGAATGGAGGGGCGGCAGCCCGTCGAGCGGCTCGGAGGCGTAACGGGCCAGCAGATGCTCCAGCACGGCGAGGGGGTCCCCCTCCGGGAGTTCCAGCCGCGGGTCGTCGACGGAGGCCTTCCCGCCCCGGCTGGTGAGGGTGAACACCGGATCCCAGCCCAGGAACGACCACTGCGCCCACCGCTCCCCCCCTTCCAGCGACTCCAGCAAGAAGCCGGGGGCGCCGCCCACCAGCTTGCTGTAGGCGCTGACCGGGGTCTCGCGGTCGGCCAAGATGGTCATGGCCACGGGAACGACCGGAACCGTTTCGGCCAGCCGGCGGAACTCTGCGGGGCCGGGGTGCACCTCCATGGCCCCCAACGATACCGGCCGCGCCGGCGGCCGAATCAGATGGAGGCCAGCCATTCCAGGCCGAGGCGGATCATCAGGCTGCTGATCAGGCTCGACAGGTCGCTGATCCGCCCGGTGACGAACAACACCCCGAACCCCACCATGAGCAGCCCGGAGGCCGCGTTGATCCACTTGAGGCGGCGCTGGAGGAACCTGACGCCCGAGTAGACCTTGGTTACGCCGACCCCGGCGGCGATGAACGGAACGCCCAAACCCATCGAGAACAGGAACAGCAGCATCATCCCCCTGCCCACCGTATCCTGGGCGGCGGCCAGTTGGAGGATGGCGGCCAGCACCGGGCCGATGCACGGAGTCCATCCGAACCCGAACGCCATCCCCATCAGGGGCGGCGCCCACCCCCCCAGGCGGGAGGGCTTGACCTCCAACCGGCGCTCCCGGTAGAGGAACCCCAGGCGGGGCGAGCTGCTGAACGCCATCACGAGGATCAAAAGGCCGAACAGGATGATGAGCGAACCCGCAACCCTCGACACCAGGATGCGGTTGCGCAGCAGCAGGCCCGACACGGAAGTGGCCCCCGCCCCCAGCGCCACGAACACCAGGGTGAACCCCGCCACGAACAGCGCCGTCACCCGCACCATCCGCAGGACGGACGCCTTCCCCGCCTGCAGCTCGGCGGTGGAGTAGCCGGACATGAGCGCCAGGTATCCGGGAAGCAGCGGAAGCACGCACGGCGAGGCGAACGACAGCGCCCCGAACACGAACGCGCTCAACGCGCCGGCGGGGTCCACGCCTCTCCGTCCTCTGCGGGCGTCTTCATCCTCCTGATGATGGCACGGCCGCAGGTAACCTGAGCCGATGCCCCGCCGCCCCGCCCCTGCGGACCCTATCCGGCCGGCCCGGCCCGCCGCCGCCCGGCTGTCCGCGGTCATGACCGGGGCCGCCGCCCGGCCATGACCGCCGCCCCATGATCCGCCGCCTGGTGAGGGCGTTCGGCCCCGCCTCCAGTTACCAGCCCGAGGACCGCCGCCTGCTGGGGCTGATGTACCTGGCCGGCCTCTTCCAGGGGTACGCCCAGACCCAGGCCGTCAACACCCTCCCCTTCGTGCGGATCGAGTTCGGGCTGACCGAAGCCGATATGAGCCGCCTGTTCATGATCGCCCGGATCGGCGCCCTGGCGGCGGTGGCGTGCGCGGCGGTCGGCGACCGCTGGGGGCGGCGCGGCCCTTTCCTGTTCGCCTATGCGGCGCTGCTGTCGGCCACCGGGGCCACCGCCCTGTCCTTCTCCCCCTCCCTGTACGCCGCCCTGCAGATGTTCGCCCGGCTGGGGGCGGCGGGGGCGGCGATGCTGGCCACCGTGCTCCTGGCCGAGCAGGTCCGTTGGAACAACCGGGCCTGGGCGATCGGCTTCTACACCACCGCGGTCGGCCTCGGATCGGGGGCCGCCCTGCTCGCCCTGCCGGTTGCGCAGCTGAACGCCGGCGGGTGGCGGTGGCTGTTCGGGGCGGCGCTGCTCGGCCTGCCCGTCCACCTGCTGCTGTGGTCGAAGCTCCCGGAGAGCGGCCTGTTCCACTACACGGGGGCGCGCATCAGCGCGGCGCTGCCCCTGGTGGGCGGGTACGCGGGCCGGTTCTGGCTGACGGCCCTCTACAGCCTGTCGATCAGCGCCTTCTCGGCGGTGGCCGTTACCTTCTCACTCGAGCGGCTGATCAACGACCTCGGCTTTTCCAGCGCCGAAGCGGCCCGGATCATGCTGGCCGGAGGCACCGCCGGGGGGGCCGGATTCTTCCTCGGAGGGCGGATGGCCGACACCCTGGGGCGCAAGCCGGCCATCATCCTGTCGCTCCTGGCGGGCCTGGCGGGCGGGGTGGCCTTCTACTGGCTGTCCAGCCCCGGCCTCCTGCTGGCCGCCGCCTTCCTGTCGGCCTTCGGCAGCTCGGCGGCCTTCCCCGTGAGCGCCGCCCAGCGCACCGAGCTGTTCCCCACCGAGATACGCGCCGCCGCCTCCCAGTGGCTGCATGCGGTTGCGGTGCTGGGGTCGATCCTGGGCCTCTACGCGGCGGGGGCCGTCGTCGACCTCTGGGGCCTTCCGCTGACGGTGACCGCCCTCGGATCGGGCGTGCTGCTGGCCGTCCTCGTCCAGGCGGCCATCCCCGAGACGCTGGGGAACGAGATGGGTCAGGTAACGATCCGGATGTAGCGCAGGGCGAGCGGAACCAGGCGCGCCGCCATCAGCGCCGCCAGCGCCCACCAGATGCCCGTCAGGGACCCGGCCAGGGCGATGAGCGTGCAGGTGAGGGCGGCCGCGCCGGCCATGGCGGCCGCCATGAAGGTGAATTCCGTGGCGCCGATCATGATCCCGTCGAACACGAACACCACGCTGTTGAGCGGCTGGGTGGCCGCCACGAAGGGCATGAGAGCGGTTGCGGCGGCGATGACGGACGGGTCGTTCGTGAACCACCCCGGCAGCTCGCCCCGCAGCAGCCAGAAAACCGCCGCCAGCATCATCCCCCACACGAAGCCCCACCAGAGCATCCGGTTGGCGAGGCGCCGGGCCTGCCGGCGGTCGGTCACCAGCCGCGAAGCCACCAGGTTCTGGGCGGCGACGGCGATCGAGTCGATCACCAGCGACAGGAACAGCAGCACCTGCACCGCCACTTGGTGGGCGGCCACCTCGGTCACCCCCAGCCGGGCGGCCGCGCCCGCCGCGGCGGTGAAGGTGGCGACCAGCAGCAGCGTCCTCACGAACAGGGCCGAGCCGGCGCCCACCAGCTCGGCCATGTGCCTCCACCGGGGCGCCTTCCACCGCGGCGCCAGGCCGGTGTGGCCGGTGAGCAGCAGATACAGGAACACGGCCGCCCCGGCGGTCTGCGCGGCCACAGAGGCAATGCCGGCGCCCGCCAGCCCCCAGCCGAGTCCGAAGATCAACACCGGGTCGAGCACCAGGTTGACGAGGCTCAGGCCGAAGGCGATGTACATGGGGGTGCGGGTGTCCCCCACCCCCCGGTACACGGCGTGGCCGGCGGTGATCACCAGCAGCGCCGGAAGCCCCAGGGCGCGGATGCGGAGATAGTCCACCGACGCGTCCGCCACCTCCGGCGCCGCCCCCATCAGCTCCACCAGCAGCGGAGCGGCCGCCTCCACCACCGGCAAGCCGGCGGCGGCCGCCGCGGCGGACAGCAGCAGGCACTGCCCCACCAGGACGGACGCCTTCTCCCGGTCGCCCGCGCCGACTGCCCGAGCGATCAGGGGGGTGCCGGCGTTGGCGATGGCGATGAACACGAAGAAAGCCAGCTGCAGCAGCGCCGTGACCACCCCGAGCGCCGCCAGGGGTTCCTCGCCCAGCCGGCCTACGAAGGCGGTGTCCACCAACGCCACCAGCGGCTCGGCGGCCAGCGCCCCCAGGGCGGGGACGGCCAACCGGAAGATGTGCCGGTCCTCTTGGGTGATGCTGAACAGTCGTCTCATTCGGCTCTCGGGATCTCCGCTCGGAGCGGGAAGGGGCGGCGGCTTGCGGCGGCGGGTAAGGATATTCCCGGTTCGCCCCGCCGCGGGCGCGCCGCGGCGGGGCCTTCCAAGTTCGCGAATGTTCTCCGAACAACCCCCTAGACGAACGCTCCGAATTTTGGTATACCTATTGGGCTGAAGCACAAACACCGCCGCGAGCTTCCGGAGAGGGCGGCGGTCAGAGACGGATCCCGTTCGTTCCAGCCCTTCCGGGCCGGGGGCGGCCTCGTGCGGCCCGGCGGATTTTCGTTCAAGGAGGCGGCGGCGGGGGCAGGGCCCGGCGGAGCCGGGACCGGGGCGGTGGATTTTCGCGCTCTTGGGGGGTTTACCAGGTGTTATAGGCGGTTCGGGATTGGAATTTCGCGGGCTTGGGCTTCACAGCCGGCGCTTCCCGAATATCGCTGCGGGGCTGGAGCCGGAGTTGGACCGGACCGATGACGGCAACCTTTTCACAGCCGGGCGCCTGCCGAATATCCGCCGGAGGGTTTCCGGCGGCGGGGCGGGCATCTAACCTCGCCCCGTATGGCGGCCGGCGAGAGACGAGCAGACGGCGCCGCGCCCTCCCCCAAGGAGCGGGGGTACGCCCGGCGCATCCTGAACCGTTTGGCGGTCCGCTATCCGGAGATATCCACCGCCCTCCGCTACGCCAACCCGTTCGAGCTGCTGGTGTGCACGGTGATCTCCGCCCAGACCACCGACGAGAACGTAAACCGCGCCGCGCCGGAACTGTTCGCCCGCTGGCCCGCCGCCGGAGACCTGGCCGCCGCCGACCCCGAAGAAGTGGAGCAGGTGATCTTCTCCACCGGCTTCTACCGCCAGAAGACCCGCTCGATCATCGCCCTGGCCCAAGACTTGGTGGAGCGCTACGGCGGGGAGGTGCCCGAACGCATGGACGATCTCGTGACCCTGAAGGGGGTGGGCCGCAAGACCGCCTCGGTGGTGTTGGCGGAAGCCTTCGGCCGGCCGGCCATCGCGGTCGACACCCACGTACGCCGGATCACCAACCGGCTGGAGCTGACCAGGGAGGGCGACCCGGCCCGGATCGAGCAGGACCTCAAGGCGCTGTTCCCGAAACACGAATGGCGGCAGCTGTCGATGCGTATCATCCAGTTCGGGCGGGACGTGTGCGGGGCCCGCCGCCCCCGATGCTGGGAGTGCGAGCTCTGCGGCCTCTGCCCCTATTACCCCAAGACCCCCGCTCCGGAGGACGCCCTCTCATGACCCCAACCGCCGGCGCCGAGCAATGACGACCCCTGGATCGGCCGAAACTCTGGACCTGGAGCGCTTCCTGGCCGAGCGGGCCGGGGTCTCAGGCGACATCGTGAACGTGGACACCTTCATCAACCACCGGGTGGACCTGGAGGTGATGGCCGAGATCGCCGGGCGCACGGCCGAGATCGCCGCCCCCCTGCGCCCGGACGTGATCGTCACCGCCGAGGCGAGCGGCATCCCCCCCGCCCTGATGACCGCCGCGAAACTGGGGCTGCCGGTGGTCTACGCCAAGAAGTACGTGCTGGCAGGCCCCCGGCAGGCGGTCAGCCGGGAGGTGTCTTCCGCCACCAAGGGGTTCGAGTACACCATCGAGATACGGAGGCGGGTGCTCGAGCCGGGCCTGCGGGCGCTGGTGGTTGACGACTTCTTGGCGCAGGGGCGCACAGCGGCGGCGCTGGGCGAGATCATCGAAGAGCTGGGGTGCGTGATGCTGGGGGCGGTGTTCGCGGTGGAGAAAGCCTGGACGGGCGGGCGGACCCGGCTCGAGGAGCGGGGGTGGCCGGTGTGGTCGGTGATCAACATCGCCTCGGTCGAGGGCGGGGTCATCCGGTTTGGCTGAAGAAACCCTGTCGATCGCCGAGACCGCCGACCGGCTGCGGGAGCACACCGGCAACGGATGCTTCGCCTGCGGTCTGGCCAACCCGATCGGCCTGCATGTAGACGGATTCACCCGGCGGGGCGGCGACATCGCGGCCCGGTTCAACGCCCGGCCCGACTACCAGGGCACCATCGGAACCCTGCACGGGGGCGTATCGGCCGCCGCCCTGGACGAGATACTGGTGTGGGCGGGAATCATCTAGGAGGGGGTGCTGACGGTTACCGCCAAGCTGGAGCTGCGCTACCGCCGGCCGGTGACCGGCCTGGGGGGCGTCATCGAGCTGCAGGGCCGGGTGGACGAACGCCGCGGCAGACGGCTGTCCATCAGCGGCGAGCTGCTGGAGGACGGCGCGGCGGCCGTGTCCGCCTCCGGCCTCTACCTGGTGAGCCATACTGTCGAGGAGCTGGCCCCTCCCGGCGTCCCGCCCCGGCCGTCCGGGGAACATCACAGCTAGCTAGACGGGCAGCTCCAAGGTTGCCCAAACAAGAACCCCGTGCAATCACGGCTCGAAGTCCGATTCCAACCAAAGACCCTCGAGTCCGCGAAAATCGGCCCCCGCCGCCGGCAAACCCGGGCCCATCCCCCGCCGCCGCCTCCTTGAACGAAAATCCGCCGGGCCGCACGAGGCCGCCCCCGGCCCGACGGGGCCGGACCGAACGGGATCCGTCTCTGACCGCCGCCCTCTCCGGAAGCTCGCGGCGGTGTTTGTGCTTCAGCCCGATAGGTATACCAAATTTCGGGGCTTCCGGCAAGGGGTACGTATGTTCGGAGAACTTTCGCAGGCTCGAACCGCTTCGCTGCTCCGGCCTTGCGGAGAAGAGCCTGCTCATGCGGCTCGAACAGGGCGATGTGCACACACCGCCTTCCCCCAACAGGGGCAACCTCCCCGAATACCGCATCAGACCTCTGACCGGTCCCCGGCGGCGGGGTCTTGCAGATCGGAGTAGTCATCGTAGTAGGCGGCCGCCGCATCCCACCTGCGGCGTTTTTCCAGCCGGGCGATGAGGCGGGACACCAGCCGCACCCCCACCGTGACCAGGAACAGGCCGGCCAAGACCCGCAGGGCCAGCGCCGGCCCCGCCGCGAACCCGGTGTCGCACCCGGCCAGCCCCCCTTCGCAGAGCCCGTATCCGGTGTCTCCGGTCAGCAGATCGATCAGCACGGCGGGCGGCGCCGCCGCCAAGGCCAAGGCGGCCAGGAGCAGCAACCCGCGCAGGACCTTGAGGAACACGAGCACCCCGCCAGCTTAGGCCGGGGCCGCCGCCCCCCAAGGCCGCCCCGGTTTCCTACATCCGGCTTTGCTTGTCCTGGGAGGCGAAGATCGACTCGTAGCCCTTCGACCAGTCGGGGGGCACGAGGCAGGGCCGGGGGTCGTGGTGCGCCCAGCGGGCGGGGCGCCCCCTGACCACCTTGCCCGCGTTCTCGGTGGGCTGCGGATGGGCCGTGTAGGGGAAGGCGTCCGCCGAGGCGTAGCCGTTGAGCAGAAGCGGCCTGCCGCCGGCCTTCCCGGTGGACGGCGACCCGTGCACCGTCCGGCAGTTGTGCACGGTGATCGACCCGGCGGGGCCGGTCAGGTATTCGACCCCGTCCGCGTCCAGCCCGGCGGAGTCCTCGGAGGACAGGCACCCCACCCAGTTGCCCTCCCCGTCGTACTGGTCGTACAAAGGCCCGTCGTGGCTGCCCGGCAGCACCATCAGCGGCCCGTCCTCCATGCCCGTATCCGCCAGGTAGGCGCCGATGGTCAGAGGGCTGTAGTTGGTGTGCGGATAGAACTGGATGTCCTGATGCCACTTGACCTCGTCCGACCCGGTGTCCCACTTGAAGTTGAGCTTGGAATGGTGGAACACCACGTCCGGGCCGACCAGATCGGCGGCTACGTCGGCGATGACGCCGGTGGCGAACTCCCAGTAGACCGGATGCTGGCGGTCGGGCGTCTTGAGGCGGCGGATCTTGGGCGAGTCCGGGCCGTGGCCCTCGGCCACGTCGTAGTCTTCGTCGGAGCCGCCCACCCCCCGGCTCTTCTCGATGAACTCGGCGGTTACCGCCCGCAGCCGCTCCAGCCACTCGTCGGATATCAAAGACTCCACAGACGCGTAGCCCCGCTCGAAATAGGACTCCCGCTGTTCCTGGGTGAGCACCCGGGGCGGGCGGGAGAGTATCTGTTCCGGCGTCATTATCGGCCTCCCTGGCTTAGGCGGGCGGGGACTGCGGGGGATTATACGGCCACCGGCGCCGGGATGGCCGGATGGGGGTCGTAACCGGCCAACCGGATGTCCTCGTATCTGAACGAGTACAGGCCGGCGGCGCCGCCCGCCCCGGCGGCCAGCTCTAGGCGGGGCAGGGGCCTGGGTGTGCGGCTCAGCTGCCGATCGGCCTGCTCCACGTGGTTCGCGTACAGGTGGACGTCCCCGAAGGTGTGGATGAACTCCCCCGGCGCCAGGCCGGTCACCCGGGCGGCCATCGACAGCAGCAGCGCATAGGAGGCGATGTTGAACGGCGCCCCCAGGAAGACGTCGGCGCTGCGCTGGTAGAGCTGGAGGCTGAGCCGCCCGCCCGCCGCGTAGAACTGGAAGAGCACGTGGCAGGGCGGCAGGGCCATGCCGGGCAGGTCCGCCGCGTTCCAGGCGGACACCACCAGCCGCCTCGAGTGGGGGTCGGACTCGATCTGTTCCACCACCTCGGTCAGCTGATCGACGGTTTCGCCCCCCGGCCCCGGCCAGGAGCGCCACTGCACCCCGTAGATGGGCCCCAGGCCGCCGGTTTCGGGGTCGGCCCACTCATCCCAGATGGTTACCCCGTTGCGGTTCAGGTACTCGACGTTGGAATCCCCCCGCAGGAACCAGAGCAGCTCGTGCACCACCGAATGGAAATGCACCTTCTTGGTGGTGAGCAGGGGGAACCCTTCCTCCAGGTCGAAGCGCAGCTGCCGCCCGAAGAGGCTGTAGCAACCCACCCCGGTGCGGTCGTCCTTCCACACCCCGCGCTCCCGCACCTCCCTGAGCAAGTCCAAGTACTGCCGCATGGCCCCTTCGTCTTCGTCAGCGCCGGCCGGAACGGCCGGATTCGGCCAGCCTAGAAAAAGGCGCCGCCGTTCTCCGGCTTTGTCCGGAGGGCCGGCCGTTCAAAACGACGCCGAAGAAGCCCACCGGGCGAGGACTTCCGGGGCGCCCTCGACCTCGAGCGCCCCCACCGGAATGCGGTTCCAGAGGAAGGTGTAGAGGTCGGAGGCCGGACCGGACACGGTGCATTCGGCGTCCCCCGCCCCTCTTCGGCCCACCGCCTCGTCCGGTCCGAAGGCAACGGTCCAGCCCCGCCCGGCGTCGGACGCCTCCACCGCCAGGGTCATCACCCGCGGGGCGCTGGGGTTCCGCCCCGGACGGAGGATGAACATCGTCAACAGCTCGTCGATCCCGTCGGCGGCGAAGGCGGGGGCGAACCCCCGCGGATCCATCCCCGCCGCCAGCTCGGCGTCCACCCGGTGGATGGAGGTCTCGTGGGCCTGCCGCCTGGCCCAGAACGCCCGCGCCGGGGAATCATCCCGGAACGCCCAGCAGCGGAGGTCCGGCGAAGCGCCTTCCAAGGCGTCGGCCAGACGGCCGCACCCCTCCCGGAACCAATCGATCAGACGCTCGTCGGAGGGCGGCCCTTCGGGTAAGGCCTCCTCGAAGCGGGGCGGCCGGGGCCGGGCCTCGGCCACGATCAGCCGGGCCCAGCGGTGCACCCGTCCGGTGTGCTGCAGCAGGTCCCGCACCAGCCAGCCGGGGCAGCTCGGAACGGGGGCGCCGAGGCCCGGGCGGGAGGCGGCGGCGGCCATGCGGCTGCCTTCGGTGCGGAGCGCCTCGATCCAGCGGGCGGTTTCCATGCCCGCCCCTCCTATGCGCCCGCCAGCGGGATGCGCAGCACCAAGTGGCCGTCCTCGACCGACCAGGCGGCGCCGCCGACCAGCGAGAAGTCGGTGTAGTCGAGTTCCGCCTGCTCTATGAAGGCCCGGCGGCCCTCCCCCGCCACCGGGGGCAGAGGCCGCTCCCGCACCGCCTCGGCCCGGCCCCGGAACCGTTCGAGCATCGCGTCGACATCGAATCGAGCCACCGCCCCTCCTTTCTTGCGCTGCAGTTGCAACAGTAGAGCGTTTGACCCCGATAATTCACGAGAGCGGGGGGCGGGCAGACGAAATAAGCGCCCGCTCCCTTCTGACCTGGGGCAACACAGGATGACTATCTGATCATGATATGGGGGGGTTCACCAACCGGTGAAACCGCTTCGGGGTCTGGGATGTACAGGCTGATGAACCGGCGCAGGCGGCGGCCCGCCCCGCGGGGGCATGAACAATCGGGGTCACTGATCGAAGGGGTCGGGTATGGAGGGCCGGCCCCCGGCGGCGGCCAGCGCGAGGAGCCGTTCGGAGGCGGTGTAAAAGCGGCCCCGCCGTTCCCCTATCGGGACGAGGAACCCGAGTTGCGCCATCCTTCTCAGGTCCGAGGTGGCCGTTCTTTCTCCGACCTCGGCATATTCGATGTGGTCGCGCCTTCTGACTCGGAAGCCCGCAGCGGCGTTGTACAACGACCCCATGTTCCTTTCGTCTAGGCCGGACTCGGCCGCAGCCGCGGCTATCCGCTCCCATATCTGATCGGCCTGATCGACCCTCCAAGCCAGCAGGCGGGCTTGGTGGTGATGGGCGCGCAGGACGAAACGCACCCAGGGCCGGGCGTCCCGCCCCGGATCCCAGGTGCGGCCGCCCACCTCGGCCAGCACCCGGTAGTAGGCGGGGGTTTCATACCCCAGGTACTCCTCGATGCTCGAGAAGCGCGGATCGAGTACACCGCCGCTCCCGATGACAAGAGTATGGAGTGCTCGCGACATCCGGCCGTTCCCGTCTTTGAATGGATGGATCATCAACAGGTCGAGGTGCGCCATGCCCGCCCTCACCAGCGCCGGACCCCTGTCATCGGAATGGTTCAGCACCTCGATCAGCTCCTCGACCAGATCAGGCACCGCTTCGGGGGCGGGGCCTTCATACCGCGGCCCGTCGTCACCGCTCACGAATATCGCGCCGGGTCGGTAGAGACCGGGGAGGCATGCCGGATCGTGTCTCATGATCATGTAGTGGATGCTTTTGAGCAGTCCGGTGCTGTACTGCATATGCGGGTCCTCGGCGATCCGGCAGATGTAGTCCATCGCATCGCGGTAACCGCGCACGGCCTTCCAGTCCACGCCGTCTGCGTCGAATGGTTCCGCCTGATCTACGGCGGCCGCGGCGTCATCCCGGCTCACCCGGTGCCCTTCGATGGCGGTGGATGCCTGGATATTTCCAGTGGCCACCGACCTGCGCAGCAGGCCGTGCCAGCGTCGCGGCTCATAGAGCAGATGCCGGAGACGGCGCCGAGTTGCTTCGATCGTTGCGAGCACCTCGGCTTCCCGGGCGTCAAGCGGGGGGGTCTGAAACAACATTTCCGTTATTCCTTGGTAAAGAGAATATTTTTCCTATAATAAAGGAAGGGCAGGGGCTCGGCCAAATCAGCCGGAGGCCTCCTCGGGAGGGGTTTGTTCTTCCGGCTGCGCAGGGGCGAGGTTGGTCTCGTCGACCTGGTGGCGCGTGATGTAGGTCGAAACGAAGGCCTGGATGACGGCGGCCGCCGGCAGGGACACCAGCGCGCCTATCACCCCCAGCAGGGCGCTCCCCACCAGCACCGACCCGAAGGCCACCGCCGGATGGAGGGACATGGTGCGGGCGGTGATCCTGGGGGCCAGCAGCAGGTTCTCGATCTGCTGGTATACGACCAGCAGCACGAGCACGAGCAGCACGGTGGTGAGGTTGACGGTGAAGGCCACCAGCACGGGCACCACCGCCGCCAGGTAGGTGCCCACCGCCGGGACGAACTGGGACACCACCCCCACCCAGATGCTCAGCGCGAGGGCGTAAGGCACCCCGAGGATGCGCAGGGAGGCGTAGGTGAACAACGCCGACACCAAGGCCAGCAGCGCCCGCGAGTAGACGTATCCGCCGGTCTTCTGGACGGCGATCTCCCAGATGCGGGCTATCTCCTTCTGCCGCTCGGGCCGGAAGAACGAGAACACCTGACGGCGGAAGCGGGGGCCGTCCGCCAGCAGATAGAAGGTGAAGAGCGCCATCGTGAACAGCTGGAGCACCAGCCCCAGCACCCGGCTGCCCACGCCGAGCGCCCCCCTCGCCAGCGACGAGGCGTAGGTCTGGAGGGTGCCTTGGATGTCGAGCACCCCCGACGACAGGTTGGACAGGTTGAGGTCCGTCCCGAACCGATCGTTGAGGAAGCGGGTGGCGCTCTGTATCCAGTCCGGCACCCCGGCCGCCAGAGACGCCAGCTCCCCCACCAAGGGCGGAAGGGTGACCGCCACGAACAGCCCCGCCGCCAACAACGAAGCCGCGAACACCAAGCCGGTGGCCAACCCCCTCCGCCACCCCCGCTTGGCCAGGAAGTTGACCCCCGGCTCCAGGGCGAACGAAATGAACAACGACAGCAACAGGCTCATCAGCAGGCTGCGCAGCCGCCCGAAGGCCCACACCAGCACATAGGTGCCGAGCACCGCCGCCACCGCCAGCCCGATCACCCTCGGTACCCACGGCGGCATCCCGTCCCGGCGGGGCGCTGTGCTATCCATCGAGCCTCCTCACCCGAAATATAGGCCGGTTCTTCGGTTTGACCCATCGATACACGCATTTGCGCAGCTCGCGGCGGCCGAACCGGCCCATTTGTTGGCTGGCGTTGCCCTTGCCGCGGGCCAGCACGCTGATCTCTTCACAGCGGAATCCGCAGGCTTCTGCGATGTCGGACAGGATCAGGTCCACCGGTATCTCTTGGCCGTGGTACTGGACGTTGTCGTTGACCATCACCACGCGGCCGCCGGGTTCGGTGACTCTGAACAGCTCCGCGACGACCACCGCCATCTCCAGGAAATAGTTGGCTACGAGCCGGATCACGTGCGGGTTGCTCAGTTCGGACCTGCTCCGCTGCAGAGCCTCCACCGCCTCCGCCAAGGCCTCCTGAGAACGATAGGCGGCCTTGGCCTTGCCCCAGACATCGCGGCGGGGATATCCGTCTTCGAGCTGTTCCTCTTTGGAACGGTTCTCGACCGTGGCGCTTATCAGAGATTGGCGCAGGTCCCCGAATCCGGCCCGGTCGTATCCGAGCCAGGCCAGCTCCAAGGCGTAGGTGCGGGTGTAGTCGTACCGGTTCGCGTAGGGAGGGGACGTAACGGTCAGGCCGATCGAGGAAGACGGCAGCTCGGCCAGTTCGGTGAGCGCCGACCCTCGAACGAACCGGGGCGGGCGGCCCTCATAGCGCCGGCGGAGCTCGGGGGCGTCCGCCGCCATCTCGGCCAGCCGCCGCCGCAGCGCCTCCTCGAAGCTCGGAATCGGACCTTTGTGCATCCCGCCCCGCAGGGTGCGCCGGGAGCGGTTGTCCCACCGCAGGTACTGGCCGTCCTTGCGGGTGTAGCTCACCTCCTCCAGCACGCTCATGCAGGCGACGTCCAACACCAGACGCATCTCCCCGCCGGTCGCCCCCGACAGGAAAGCCCGGGCCCGGGCGATGGCGCGTTCGGTCTCGGGCGGGAAGGCGTGCTCGGTGATAGGGACATGCGGGAAGCGGCGGGCGGCGGGCGGGGTTCTTCCCGACTTCAACGAACCGAGCAGATCGGCCCCCGCCGCTTCGATCTCGGACGCCCCGACGCCGTTGGCCGCCGCCGAAATGGCGCGGGCCGCCCTCACCCCCACCGGCATGATCTCGACCGCGACGGCCCGCCGACCGGCGCCCGCCGCCACCAGGGCGGTCGTCCCCATCCCGGCGAAGGGGTCGAGCACCGCCCCCTCCGCCCTCCCCAGGTTGGACGCCACCAGCTCCGCCGAAAATCCTTCCTTGTAACGAAACCATCGGAAGCCGGGCTGCTGCTTGTTGCCCTGGTAGGAAACCAGGCGGCGGGTGAGCTCGGGCCGCACCACCAACCGGTCGGCGAAGCGCTCGTAGAGGGCGCGCCGCCGGGCGTGGTCAGGAAACCGTCCGTATTCGGGGGCGGCGGGCCGTTCCTCGAACAGCGCGGCGGCGGAGGCGGTCACCGCGGCCCCTCCGGAAGGACGGACGGCGTGCGGCCGGTCTGGGCGGGGCTGCAGATTCGGAACACGATCTCAATATATACCGAAGCAGTGACAGAAACCGGTCTCGGCGCCGAGGGCGGGGCGGGTCAACGGTAGAGTGTCGGAGTCGCCGAGGAGAGGCTCCCCCGGATGGGCGGAAACGAGATCGTATGGCGGGCCGACCAGGAGTACCTGGGCCGGTCGCGCGCCCTGGAGTTCATGGGCCTCCACGGGATAGAGAGCTACGAAGAGCTGATGCGGAGGTCGGTGGACGACATCGAGTGGTTCTGGGATGCGGCGGTCGACTACCTGGGGATTCCGTTCTCGCTCCCCTATCGGACCACGCTCGACGACCGCGACGGCCCGGCCTTCGCCCGCTGGTTCACGGAGGGGGGAATCAACTTCTCGGAAGCCTGTGTGGACCGCTGGGCGGCCCAAGACCCCGGCCGCGTTGCCTTGGCGGCCGAGCGGGAGGACGGTTCGCAGTCCGTCTACACCTTCGGGGAGCTGCTGGAGGCGGTGGAGCGGGCGGCCGGCGCCCTGGCCGAGGCAGGGGCCGGCAAGGGCGCAACTGTGGCCTCCTACCTGCCGATGGGGCCGGAGGGGATCATCACCATGCTGGCGGCGGCGCGGATCGGCGCCGTCTACGTGCCCATCTTCTCCGGCTTCGGCGCAGAGGCGGTCGCCGCCCGGCTGGAGGCCTGCCGCCCGGCGGTGCTGGTAACCGCCGACGGATACACCCGCCGGGGGCGGCCGGCGGCCATGAAGGAGCTGGCCGACCAGGCCGTCGAGGCGGCGGGGGTCCCGCCGTCCGTCCTGGTGGTCTCCTATCTGGGCCGCACCGACGCGCCCTGGACGCCCGGCCGGGACCGCTCCTGGGAAGAGGCCCTGGCGTCCGCCGAGCGTCTGGCGGCCGCGCCGACCGCCGCCGAGGATCCGGTCCTGCTGGCCTACACCTCCGGCACCACCGGCAGGCCGAAGGGGGTCGTCCACGTCCAGGGCGGGCTGACCGTGAAGCTGGCCCAGGAGGGCGCCTTCCAGTGCGACTTCCAGCCCGGAGACCGGGTGATGTGGATGACCGACATGGGCTGGATCATGGGCCCCTGGATGGTGGGGGCGGGCCTGGCCAACGGCGCCTCCCTCGGCTGTTACGACGGAGCGCCCGACTACCCCACCCCCGCCCGCACCTGGCAGCTGGCCGAATCGCTGGGCCTCACCTTCCTCGGCGTCTCGCCCACCCTCATCCGCGCCCTCCAGCCCCGCGGCGCCCATCACGCCGCCTCCGCCGACCTGTCCTCCCTGCGGGGGTTCGGCTCCACCGGCGAGCCGTGGAACCCCGACCCCTGGTGGTGGCTGTTCCGGGATGTGGGCGGCGGGCGCATCCCCATCATCAACATCTCCGGCGGCACCGAGGTGGGCGCATGCCTGCTCTCGGTGAGCACCCTGCAGGGGATCAAGCCTACGTCGCTGGGGGGGCCGGCCCTGGGAATGGCGGTGGAGGTGTACGGACAGGACGGGCGCCCGGTGCGGGGCGAGGTGGGCGAGCTGGTGTGCACCAAACCGTGGCCGGCGGCGACCAGGGGGTTCTGGGGGGGCGAGGACGACCGCTACCTGGAGACGTATTGGTCGCGCTGGCCGGATGTCTGGGTCCACGGCGACTGGGCCTCCATCGACGAGGACGGCTTCTGGTACTTGCATGGACGCTCGGACGACACCCTCAACATCGCCGGGAAGCGGATCGGCCCGGCGGAGATCGAATCGGCGGCGGTGGCCCACCCCGGCGTGGTGATGGCGGCCGCCGTCGGAATACCCGACTCGGTGAAAGGCGAGGTCATAGCCCTGTATGCGGTCCCCGCCCCCTCGGCGGAAGGGGGCGGCGCGCTGGCGGCGGAGATATCGGAGGCGGTGGTGCAGAACCTCGGCAAGGCCTTCCGCCCGGCGGCGGTCGAGCTGGTGGACGACCTGCCCCGCACCAGGTCGGCCAAGATCATGCGCCGCGTGGTCAGAGCCAGAGCCTTGGGCGAAGACGCCGGAGACCTCTCCAGCCTGGAGAACCCCGCCGCCGTGGACGCCATCGAAAAACTCGACCTGCAGCCCAAGGGCAAACCCAGATGAGCTCCAAGGGATCGGGGGTTGCGCCCATCCCCGTTCGAGCCGCATCCGCAGGCCCTTCCCGGCCAAGCCCCGGCCCGCAAAGGCCAAGGCGCCCGGTTGGCCGCCCCGCACCCAACGAGGCAGGCATGTCGAATACAACCGAGCTGAGCGGTTGGACGAGGCGTGCGGCGGGCGCCCGCCGCGAACACCGCTTCCGAGTCTGACCCCTCCGGATCTGGGCGCCCCGGGCGAGTCCGGAGGATCGAAGCGGTCGAGTCCGCGAAAGTTCTCCGAACATACGTACCCCTTGCCGGAAGCCCCGAATTTTGGTATACCTATTGGGCTGATGCACAAACACCGCCGCGAGTTCTGGAGAGGGCGGCGGTCAGAAACGGATCCCGTTCGGTCCGGCCCTTCGGGCCGGGGGCGGCCTCGTGCGGCCCGGCGGATTTTCGTTCAAGGAGGCGGCGGCGGGGGATGGGCCCGGGTTTGCCGGCGGTGAGGGCCGATTTTCGCGGACTTGGGGGGAGTTTGGGTTGGGGGCGTTTGGGTGGAATCGGAGCGCTGGTGGGGATGGAGCACGACACCCGGCTGAACTTCAAGCCTTGGTTGCACGGGGTTCTTGCCGGGGGTACACCTTGGAGCTGTGGAGCTGTCCGTCTGGGAGCAGTTGAGGACGGTTACTCGAGGCGCCCCGGGTCAGCGTTCCTGTTGTTCCATGACGTAGCGGGCAACGCGCATGATCTGGTCTTCGGTGAGGGTGCCCCGCATGGCGGGCATTCTTCCGATGCCGGCGGCGATGGACTGAACGAAATAGGGCTCGGGTTTGTCGGCCGAGCGGGCGCCCTCCCCCGCCAAACGGGGTCCGGTTCCGCCGCTCAGGTCGGCGCCGTGGCAGACCGCGCACACCTGCACGTAGATATCCTCCCCCGAAGCGTCGTCCGGCACCGAACCGCCGCCGCAGGCCCAGGCGGCCAGCGCCAGGACGGCCAGGGCGCCCAGCTTCTTCAGGGTGTGTCTGCTCACGCCGGCGGCTGCTCCGGCTGCTTCTGGCCGGGATCCCGGCCGCCCCGGATCGAGTTGAGGTAGTTGTAGATGGTGATGCGGCTCACATCCATCAGATCCGCCACCTCGTCGATGGACTTGCGCAGCAGGAAGGCGCCCCGCTCGTCCAGCAGGCGGACCGCCACCTGTTTCTGCACCCGCCCCAGGCCCGCCAGCTTGCCGCCCAGCTCGCCTTCCACTTGCGAAACCATGCGGTGGAGAGCGTCGTGGAGGGAGAGGATGCGGACGCCCGCCACCACCTCCCCCTCCCACTCCAGCGGCACGGCGGCGCCGTCGAGGTCGGCGGCTTCCACGATCTCCGCCCCCACCGCCTCCACCAAGGGGCGCACCGCCTCGATCAGGGGGTGCGGATGCTCACCGCCGCTCATTGGATCATGATCATGTTGACCGACACCCGCGTCGCCCCGGCATCCATCGCCGCCCGCACCGCGTTGCCCATGGCGGAGAAGACCTCGTCGATCTCCCCTTCCACCGCCGTTCCGAACGGGCCGATGTCGGGCTCGAGCGGCGCCAAGGCCTCTATCGCCGCTTGAACGTGCGGACCGGGGTTCCCCTCCTCGAACGGCTCGACTGTGAATTCGGCGCGGGCGGGCAAATCCTTCTCCTCGGTCGCATCCGCCAGATTAGACCGCCCATCGGAGAACCCGCGTCGTCCGCACCGGCAACCCACCTTCCCAACGGAACGACCTCCCCGAACATCACATCTAGCATGGGCATTGAGAACACGAGAGGAGCGGTGATGGCGGTGCCCCATAAGAGGGACCTCATGGTGCCGGTGTTGGGTGCTCTGTCCAGATTGGGCGGCTCAGGAACGTTTGCAGAAATTTTTTCGGACGTGTCAGAGAAGATGGAACTGACCGAATCCGACCTGCAGCAAACCTTTCCCCGCACTGGCAGCAAGATGGTCAGCAAGAGAATGGGACACGTCTTGGAAGATTTGAAGATGGCGGGCTTTGTGGACTACACGAGGGGCAGTTGGATGTGGTCGTTGACCGAAGCCGGACGCGTTGCTTGGGCAGAGGCGGAAGAAGGCCCCGAGTCGGCTCAAGATGCCGCGGCGAGACTGAGGGCGCATATAACGAGACAGCGGGCGGAGACAACCAGTCAGAGCGGGCGTAGAAAAAAGAGGCTTCGCGAAAACACAAAAACAGGCCAGCACCCGCCGGGTTCCTACGAGCAGGGGTACTCGGCAGGAGCGGAGGCGGGCAGGTCGGAGGCGAAGCTGCTGGTGAAGCACTGGCTGAGCGCCTACTCGAAGGGCGGCGGCGAGGCGGCGCTGGACGAGCTGCGCCGCTGGGCGAACGGGTAACCGCTCCGGGCTGCCCGCCGTTCTCGGCCCGCTCCCCCGCCGAGGACCGGTCCGTTCCCGCCCCTCGCTTTGACAAAATGTAAAATTTTGACAAAATGTAAAGCAACGGGCGGGGCGCGGGCTACGCTCAGGGAAACCGCACCCGGGCAGGAGGAGGGGCCATGACGCTGTTGGATCAGAGAACCATCGAGTTCACCCTCAACGGGCGGCCTGTTTCGGTCAGAGCCGACCACCCCCACCTCCTCTCCGCCCTGCGCGAGGAGCTCGACATCACCTCCCCCAAGGACGGCTGCGCCCCCTCCGGCCAGTGCGGATGCTGCACGGTGCTGGTGGGCGGACGGGCCTTCGTGGCGTGCGTGATGGCCCTCGAGAAGGTGGCCGGCAAGGAAGTCGTCACCCTCGAGGGCTTCGACCCCGCCGAGCGGGAGCGCCTGGCCTCCGCCTTCGCCGCCGCCGGCGCCCTGCAGTGCGGCTTCTGCACCCCCGGCATCCTGGTCAGGACCAAGGCCCTGCTCGATCTGAAGGGATCCGCCCTCACCCGCCGGACGGCCGCCGGACGCCTGGGCGCCCACCTGTGCCGCTGCACCGGCTACCTCAAGATCCTCGACGCGGTGGACCTGCTGGCCTCCGGGGCCGACGGCCGGCCCCGGAGGCCGCCGGCTGGAACCGGTGAAGGGGATCGGGTCCCGGTCGGCCCGCTACGAGTCCTTCGACCTCGCCCTGGGCGACAAGCGGATTCATCGACGACATGAAGGTCCTGGACGGCCTGCTGCACGGGGCGGTGCGGCTGGCCGACCACGCCCGGGCCGACGTGATCCTGGGCATCGACACCTCCCCCGCCGAGGCCGTGCCCGGCGTCCGTAAGCCGTGTTCACCGCGGCCGACGTGTCCGGCGAGCTGCTGATGGGCCTCATCCACAAGGACTGGCCCGTGTTCGATCGGCGCCGGCGGGCCGCACCGCCTACCTACGGCGACGTGATGGCCCTAGTGGTGGCCGAGGACCGCGAAGCCGCCCGCGGGCTGCGGCCCTCATCGACATCGACTACCGGCCGCTCGGCCCCCGTCACCGACCCCGAGGCCGCCGTCCTCCTCGGCGCCGAGGACGCGGTGGGCCACCTCGACGGCAACGTCTTGTCGGTGTCCGAGCCTACCGGCGGGGCGGCGACGTGGACGAGGCGCCTACGAGCCCGCTCGGCCCACACCGAATCACACGAGACGTTCCGCACCCAGCGGGTGGAGCAGGCCTTCCTGGAGCCCGAGTCCACCCTGGCCGTGCCCGTGACCGACGACGACCGCGGCGCCCGCCGCCTCGACGTGTATTCGGGCGGCCAGGGGGTGTGGGACGACCGCGATCAGATCGCGGCGGTGCTCGGGGTGGACCCCGAGACGGTGCGGGTCACCGTGGAGGTGGTCTCCAACGGCGGGTGCCTTCGGCGGCAAGGAAGACATGGCCAACCAGGCGCAGACCGCCCTCGCCGCCCACCTGCTGGACAAGCCCGTCAAGTGCACCCTGTCCCGCGAGGAATCGCTGCGCATCCACTCCAAGCGCCACCCCATCCGCATCGAGCTGTGGGCCGCCTGCGGCGAAGACGGAAAGCTCACCGCCCTCAAAGCCCGCATGCTGGGCGATTCCGGCCCCTACGCCTCGGTGGGGATGAAGGTGCTGGAACGGGCGGCCGGCCACGCCAGCGGCCCCTATACGGTGCCCAACATCGACGTGAAAGCGGTGGCCGCCCGCACCAACAACCCGGTGTGCGGCGCCTTCCGGGGGTTCGGCGCCAACCAGGCGCAGTTCGCCATGGAGGGGGCGGTCGACCGCTTGGCCGAGAAGGCGGGCCTATCCGGTTGGGAGATGCGCCGCCGCAACGTCATCGAGCCGGGGGCGGTGTGGGGGCCCGGCCAGATCATGGACGACGGCTGCCGGGGCGCCCTCCACTGCCTGGAAGCGGTCAAGCCCCACTACGACGCGGCCAAGGCCGCGGGCAAGGCGGTCGGCCTGGGGCTGGGCCTGAAGAACTCCGGGCTGGGCAACGGCTTAAGGAGGTCGCCGGGGCGGTGGTGCGCTTCACCAGAGAGGGGGCGGTGGAGGTGCGGCACTGCTGGACCGAGATGGGCCAGGGCGTTCACACGGTGGCCCAGCAGGTGGCGGCCGAGGAGCTGGGGGTGGACGCCTCCTCCATCCGGGTGCTGGTGGACACCAGCCGGGAGCTGGGGGCCGGACAGACCACCGGGTCGCGGGGCACCCTGATGGCAGCGGGGGCGGTGAAGGACGCCTGCCGGTCGGCCGACGCGGGCGGGAGGCTGCCGGATGTGGACTACCACGGCGAGTTCCGGGTGGACTGGACCAACTCCCTGTACGAGGGGGTGGAGAACCCGGTCATCCATTCGGCCTTCGGATACGCCGCCCAGCTGGTGATCGCCGACAAGGCCACCGGAAAGATCGAGAAGGTGGTGGCCGCCCACGACGTGGGCCGCGCCATCCACCCGGTGCTGTGCGAAGGCCAGATCGAAGGCTCTGTCCACATGGGTCTGGGGTACGCCCTCACCGAGGAGTTCCCCGCCGACGACCAGGCGCGCCCCACCAACATGACCCTGCGCAGCCTGGGCATCATCCGCCCCAAGGACATGCCGGACGTCGAGGTGATCCTGGTGGAGGTGCCCCAGCCCCGCGCCCCCTACGGCATCAAGGGTGTAGGCGAGATCGGGCTGGTGCCCACCGCCGGGGCCGTGGCCGCCGCCCTCCGCGAGGTGGACGGCAGGTGGCGCACCCGGCTGCCCATGTCGATCCACGAGCCGGTCAACGGGTCATGACCGCCGCGGCCCCGGGCGGAGCGGCGCGCACCACTCCGGGCTTGGTGTGCGCCCACCATCACCTGTATTCCGCCCTGGCCAGAGGGATGCCGGCCCCCCCCGAAACCCCTGCGTCCTTCCTGGGAATCCTGGAGCAGATCTGGTGGCGGCTGGACGCGGCCCTGGACCTGGAGATGATCAGATGGTCGGCCATGCTGGGGGCGTTGGAAGCCCTGGAGTCGGGCTGCACGGGGATAGTCGACCACCACGAGTCGCCCAACGCCGTCGAGGGGAGCTTGACAGTGATCGCCGAGGCCTGCGCCGAGGTCGGGGTGCGGGTGCGCCCCTGCTACGGCGTAACCGACCGCCACGGTCCGGACGGGGCCAGGCGGGGCCTGGAGGAGAACCGCCGTTTCCTGTCCGAGGGGGGCGAGGGAATGGTGGGCGTCCACGCCGCCTTCACCTGCCGGGACGAAACCCTGGAAGCGGCCGCCGGCCTGGCGGAAGAAATGGGGGCGGGCGTCCACATACACGCGGCGGAAGGGCCGGAGGACAAAGAAGCGCCGGGGAAGATCGAGCGCCTCACCAACGACAGCTGGCTGTTGGCCCACGGCGTCTACCTGGAGACCGGCCACCGACTGCGGGGAACGGTGCTCCACAACCCCCGCTCCAACCTCAACAACTCGGTCGGCTACGCCGATCCGGTGCGGTTCGCCAATCCGGTGGCCCTGGGCACCGACGGCATCGGCGCCAACATGATCGAGGAGTTCCGGCTGGCCTACGCCATGCATCGGTCCTCGGATGTAACCGCCTCCCCCGACACGGCCTGGAGCTGGCTGGAGGCCGGCTGGGATCTCATACCGGAATGCCGGGATGACCGGGTGGTGTGGAGCTACGAGCCGATGGATCCCTGGTATCTGGCCTTCACCCCCGGGGTGAGGCCCCTGGAGATCGAGGTGGACGGACGCGCAGTGTTCCGGGGCGGCGCCCCCACCAGGGTGGACGCCGGCGAGGTGAGGGCCAAAGCCGCCGAGCAGGCCGCCCGGCTCCACGCCCGGCTGTGACCGTTCGAGGCCGGGAACGAGGTTCGAGATGAACCAGAGGTCGAGGGTCGACCAGAAGTAGAAGGTCGAGGTCGAAGCCGAGGCCGAGGAAGCGGAAAGGGCCGCAGAACAGAGCAGAACGAGCAGAACAGAAGAGCAGAGCAAGATGGCAGACACCCAACTGAAACCGGATTCCCAGGCTGCGCCCGGCGGGCAGATGAACGGCGAAGTCCACGAGCCGCTCACCCCGTTCGGGCTGTCGGTGCTGCTGGGCCGGATCGCCCACGAGTGGGAAACCCGCCGCCGCATCTTCGACCTGCCCATCGCCCGCTTCTTCGACGTTTCGGAAGGCCCCGACATCTCCATCGATTTCCTGGGGAGGCGCGCCGCCACCCCGGTGGGGCCGGCCGCCGGACCGCACAGCCAGATGACCCAGAACATCGTGCTGGCCTGGCTGGGGGGTGCCCGGCTGATGGAGCTCAAGACGGTGCAGATCCTCGATGAGCTGGAGATCGGGCGCCCCTGCATCGACATGGAGACCATCGGCTACAACATCGAATGGAGCCAGGAGCTGAAGATCCCCCAGTCGCTGGAGGAATACGTCAAGGCCTGGATGATCCTGGACATCCTCCGGGAGTGGGGGGAGCTGGCCCCATACATCGGCCCCGACCCCGGCCCGCACATCTTCGACCTGTCGGTCGGCTACGACCTGGCCGGAATATCGTCCGAGCCGGTGGCCTGGTTCATCGATTCGATGATGGACGCCTCGAAGGAGATCGAGCGCCTGCGGCCCGAGATCGGCGGGGTGTTCGCCCCTTACCGGGGCTTGGAGTTCGCCCCCCGGATCGCCGACACGGTAACCCTCTCCACCTTCCACGGGTGCCCGCCCGACGAGATCGAATCGATCACCAAGCACCTGATCACCCGGCACGGATTGGACGTCATCGTCAAGCTCAACCCCACCCTGCTGGGCTTCGAGCGGGTGTGCGGGATCGTGAACGGCGCCCTGGGATACGAGTCGACCGTGCTGCGCAAGGCCGACTTCGACAACGACCTGCAGTTCCCCCGGGCGCTGGAGCTGATCGGCGAGCTGCAGGGTTTCGCCTCCCGACATGGGCGCCGCTTCGGGATCAAGCTCACCAACACGCTGGTGGTGGAGAACACCAAGGGTTTCATGCCCGACGAGACCATGTACCTGTCGGGCCCTCCATTGCATGTGGTGTCCACCACGCTGCTGGGGGAGCTGCACAAAGCCCTGCCGGGAATGCTGCGGGTGGACGGCCAAGACGAGGCCCCGGCCCAGGTGTCCTTCTCGGCGGGCATCACCAAAGACAACCTGGCGGCGGCGGCGGGGCTGGGGCTGGCGCCGCTGACCGTGTGCTCCGACCTGCTGAAGCCGGGGGGTTACGGGCGGTTGAAGCCGATGCTGAAGTCGCTGTGGAGCGCCATGGCGGCCGCGGGGGCGGGCTCCTTGGCCGAATGGCAGGCCCACCAGGCCAAAGAAGCCGGAGAACAGGGGGCAACGGCGGCCTACATCGCCCGGCTGCATGACCCCGCCCTCAACCGGATGTACACGCTGGCGGGCAACTCGAAGCTGCCCCGGGCGGTGGATCACGAACTCCAGATGTGGGGGTGCGTGGCCTGCAACTTCTGCGTAACGGTCTGCCCCAACGACGCCTTCTTCCGGATACCCACCCCCGACGAACTCGACGCAGCGGGTCTTCAGCAGTACCTGGTGCTGGCCGAGCTATGCAACGAGTGCGGCAACTGCATGGTGTTCTGCCCCGAGGCGGGCGACCCGGCGGTGATCAAACCCCGCCTCTACACCAACGAACACCGCTTCGAGGCCGAAACCGAACAAGCCTTCCTGATCCACCAAGACCCCGACGGCTACTGGGTCCAGCCCAACGCCGCCGGAGCGCAGTGGACCGGCGACCTGCTGCTCCTCCTGAACAGCGACGAAGGCTTCGTGCTCCCCCCCTCCGACCAAGAAACCCTCTAGCCCGAACCAGCTCGGCCGGGGGGATCGGAATGGAACAGTTCCCCTCCCGCCGTCTTCAATCCATTCAGACTGACGACTGATGTAATGCGGCTCTAAGGACGGGCAGGGCCTGGACCGGGTTGCGCAGGTCTTTCCGGGGGGCGGTTCCGGCCCGGCCTCCTGGGTTGGCTGGGGAGGCCGGACCGGATAAAGAAGCAACTGCGGTCATGTACCGGCGGCGGCGGGGGCGGGTTGGGTGTCGGCGGGGGCGAGGTTGACGGCCCGGACGAAGAACGACGCCATCTGCGCCCGGGTAACCGGCTGGTTGGGGCAGTAGTTCAGCGGCTCGGCGGAACACCCTCGGGTAACCCCCGTCTGATACATCCCCTCGAGGGCGGCCAACACTTCGGAGGAGAGGCCCTCGACGTCGCCGAACCGGCTGGTTTCGGTCGGGACGGCGTCGAGGTGGGGGAAGGCGCCGATCATCATGATGGCCATGTCCGCGCGGGTGACCACCCCGCCCGGGTTGAACACCCCCCCGGGGGCGCTGAAGGCCCCGACGGAGACGACCCACTCCGCGAAGGGGCGGAACCACTCGTCGGCTTCGACGTCGGTGATCTCGATCCCTTCGGGGGCTTGGATGGTCCACCGCTGCGAGACGGCCCGGTGCAAGAAGGCGGACATCTGCCGGCGGGTGATCTCCGCGTCGGGGCAGTACTTGGTGGCGTCCTGGGCGTCGCAGCCGAGGGTGATCCGCCACACCGCGATGCGTTCGATGTTGTCCTGGTGGACGTTGCCGTCGTCGTCGCAGAACCGGCCCACGCACGCCGGCGCAGGCGGCTGGGCCGGGGGCTGCGCGCCTCCTCCGGCCGGGGGCGGAGCACCGCCGCCTCCCCCTCCCCCACCACCGCCGCCGGATGGAGGAGGCGCACCACCGCCGCCGGACGGAGGAGGCGCACCACCACCACCACCGCCGCCGCCGCCGGACGGGGGCGGGGGTGCGGGCGGGGGCGCGGGTGCGGGCGGGGGCGCAGCGGTGTCACCGTCGTCGGTGATGGTCAAACGAGCCGACGAAATGTCGAACCCCGACGCGGAGCCCGTAACCGACACCGTCTTGGTATTGCCGGGAGTGGCGTCGTCGACCAGGGTCAGAGAGAAAGACCGGGACCCAGACTGCTCCCCCGCCGGGATCGTAATTGGGAACCGGGCCGGACTCAGGCTGGTGTAACCGTTCCCCGACGAGCGGCCCCCGCCAACCGTTATGTTCACGACCAGGTCTTCGGGGGGTGCGGAACTCGCCTGGGCGGTAACCGTGCGGGTGATCCGGCCTGCGTCTTCCCGCACCGACGTCTGGTTCAACGACAACCGGATCTCGTTGTCCTGAATGATGAGCTCCACCGGGGCGATGTCGAACCCCTCCGACGCGGCGGACACCCGCAGCGTCTCGTCGCCCTCGAAGGCGTTGTCGTCGACCGTGTTCAACCCGAACGCCTCGGCCGCGCTGTTCTGACGGAGCGGCACCCACACATCGCCGGGGGCAGACGCGATGCGGTAGTCGCTCCCAGAAGCGGTCCCGCCCTCCACGGTTACCCGCACCACCCGGGGCGTGGTCAGCGTGGACGTCCCCGAATACGACAGTTGCACCTGCAACTGGGGGTTGCTTCCCTCCAGCACGCTGGTCAGCGGGTCCCCGTCGGCGTCCAACAAACCCAAGATCATATCGTTGTCCACGATGGTCACAGAATCAGACTCCACCGTGGTGAACCCCAAACCGGTCAGAGCAGCCCCCAGAGTGCCGCCGTGGATCGTCAGCTCCTCAGGGCCCTCAGCATGCCCGTCGTCCCTCAACTCCAGATCGAAATCAACGGTTCCCTCATCCTCATGAGCCGGAATAACAACCGCCAGCGACGTAACCGGGGAGAAATCATACCCCACCCAGGGTTCTCGACCCGAGATGCCCACCAACAACGGAACAGTCACCGACCGAGGCAGCACCTTGTCCCCCGCTAGGGCGGCCTTCACCCGCACCCGGACCGTGTTGCGTATAAACGGCGCCGACCCCGGACTGCCGTCAGGCGGCGTCGGTTCCCCGACCTCCGTCAAGTCCTCCCCGTCGGTGTCCAGCAGCGTCAAACCAATAGTCGTAACCGTATCGTCGGAGGAGTCGGTGATCCCGAAACTCGTCGACACCACCTCATACTCCGTACCGCCGATATCAACCTTGGCGCCCTCGATCACCACCGTCTCCGCCGCCGAACCCTCCACTATGTCGTCGTTGTTCAACACCACCGTAAACGTCGCCGACGCCGAACTGCCGTTAGCCGGAATCGCCACCGCCAGCCCATGACCAGCCGGAGGCGCAGGCGACTGAGAAGACGGATACGACACCCGGAAATCCTCCCCCACCCCGAACGACCCATCATCGTCCCGCACCGCCGTGCCCCCCACCACGTTCAACCCCACCACCACCCCACCCGACGGAGCCGTCACCCCCGACGGCAACGCCGCCGACACCTGCACCGTCTTGGTGCCCGTGTCTTCCTCTCCCAACGAAGTCTGCGTCCCCGACGTCTCGGTGTCCACATCGTCCACCGTCAACACGATCCCCCGGTTCGCATCCGCGATGTTCAACGTCGTGCCCGTCACCATCAAGGTCTGCGACCCGATCGTTCCCGAACCCGTCAAGTTGGCTGTCTCCACCCCCTCCGTACTGTCGCCTGAAACGGCCGTCACGTTGACGGTCGCCGACCCCGACAGAGAACCCGCCGGAATCACCACCGACACCTGATTGCCCGTCGCGTCCGTCGTGAAATCAGTCGTCAACGTCGCCGCCCCGGTTCCGTCCCCCGACCCGATGGTTACCGTAACCGTCGTATCCGACGTCAACGCGGAAGACGACCCCGTAAACCGGGCCGTGATCCGCACCTCCCCGGTGCTGCCCTCCACCACCGTCCCCGGCGACACCGACAACACCACATTCGCGTCGTTGTCCAAGATCGTCAACGTCCTCTTCGCCTCCCGGCTTTCACCGTCCAGCGTATATGACCCGATCAACTGCAGCGTCTCCGGCTCTTCCACCACCTCATCATCGGTGATCGACAACCCGCCCAGCGCCACCGCATCCCCGCCCGGAGAAGCCGTCTGCCCCGTCGCGATCGTCAACGTATCCGCAGGATCAGGCGGCGTCCACAAAAAATCATCCGCCCCCGCCGTACCCGCCTCCGGATCCCCCAACGTCACCACCAGAGCAGAACCCAACCCATTCACCGTAACCCCAGACGGAAACCCCGCCGTAACCGACAGACCCGAACCGTCCCCGCCCTCGGTCACCGTGCTACTACTCGGCGTCAACACCACCGCCGTGTCCACCCGATCCACCATCGTCACCTCAGCCGGCTCCACCATAAAACCATCAGTCAAACCCGTCAAAGTAACATCGAACTTCTCCTTCGGTTCCGCAATCCAGTCAGCCAAGACCGACGTCCAGAACCACTGAACGTTCGATAAAGCACCCGACCCGATAGTAATATACCGGTGATTACTCTGTTGGGAATGATCGAGGCTGGTGAAATAATCACCCGTCCCATGCGTCCGGGAATTCTGCGCAGCGCCGTCCGCCGTCATGACCCGCCCCCCGATACTGCCGGAATAGGTAGAAGATTCACCGCTCAACCGCGCCGTCACACTCCTCCAGATAGTATTCACAGTAGCCGTCCCCTCCACAAACACCGCGTTGTTCATCTCCAACGTAATCGTCCGATCCGCGTCGGCGATCTCCAACGAAACCGGAGCCACCACCTGATCCGTTGCCGTCCCCGTGAACCGGATCGTCTCGTCATCCTCCGTAACCGTATCCGGAACAGGCGTAACCACCACATCCGCCGTCCCCGACGTAGCCCCAACCGCGATGGTCACCGTAACCGAAGACGCATCGACCGTATAATCCCCCGGCGCACCCGCCGTGCCCCCCGCCGCGCCCACCGCAACCGCCACCTCCAAAGGATTGTCCGTCACAGCCGCGCCCACCGTAGCCGTCACCCGCACCGTCTTGGCCCCGCCGTCCTCCTCCACCTCCGACAACGCCGCCGGAGGGTCAGCCATGTCCGTCAAAGACAACACCACCTCCGAACCCGAATCCATAATAGTCAATTCCCCGGGGGTAACCGTAACCGTCTGCCCGTTCACCTGCGTGGTTCCATGCTCCGCGAACGTAACCGTCTCCCCGCCGGCCTCCGTCACACCGTCGTCGAGCGCCGTCAACGTAAAGGTCTTCGACCCGCTCGTCAGACCCGCCGGGATCGTAACCGTCAACCGATCGTTGGCGTCCAAACCCGAAACCGTGAAATCAGTCGTCAACGTCGCCGTACCCCCGGCCACCTGCACCTCCACATCCGTATCAGAGGTCAATTCCGACGACGACCCCGCGAACTCCGCCACCACCGTCACCGACTGACCGCCCGCCTTCTCCACCACCGACCCCGGCGACACCGACAACGTAATATCAGCATCATCATCCATCACCGTCACATGCGTATGCCGGTTCTCGAAAGTAACCGTCTGGTCGGTAGGCGACCCATCAGGCTTGGTAGACCTCAACGCCGGCATACCCACGATCCGCAGCCGCTCCCGGCCCTCCACCACCTCATCATCCACAACCGACAACCCCGTCAACACCCCCGCAGAAGACCCGGGATTGCTGGTATGCTTATCACCCGCTTCAATCGTCGCCGCAGTCAACGACGTATAAGAAAACTCGGAACTGCTCAACAAACTCTGCCCTGGAACCTCCTCCTCCGTCACCACAGAAAACGACACCACCGTATCGGACGTCAACAGAGACCCATAATTACCCGCAACTTGCATTCCTCCACTGACATTCAAGTCCGTAGTCGACGAACCCTCGGCCACCGACGCAACAGAGCTGGAATAACCGATCTGCGCATCATCATCGATGATCAACACAGGAATATTGCCAATAGTAAACCCATCTATCGGCTTAGCTCCAATGTAAAAAATCTCATCCGGTTCCGCGGTGTGATCTATCCAAGGGTCGAAATAATCTCTATTACCGAACCCGCCGGTTGCGTAAATACTTCCCGCAGACATATTAACATGCAAACCTGGTCTCCACCAATCATCCACTTCGGAATAAACATCAGAATTTCCGCTTATGCCCGCCCCATCATGGGCATACTTTGCCGTCCCGCTGATACCCCGAACTCTAAGCCTCAGGTTCTGACTGTAGGTAGAAGAAGTAACCCCAGCCACCCGGCCGGTGAAGCTCGGCCTCGGGCCCAGATCGTTACAATTGCATCTTCCTGCAGGTTGGTTAATGTAAGGATCACCGTCCTCCCGCATAACATACCCACCGTCCTTGATAGTACCGCCACCATCCGGAGTAAAAACAATCGTACGATCCGCGTCTATGATCAGCAAATCCGCCGCCTCGACCGTATACCCCGAAGCCGTGCCCGTAAACCTCCTGACGATTTCATGATCCTCGAACACCCGATCAGACAAAGTCGTAAACATCATATCATTACTCGAAGACCCACTCGTAGCACCCGCACTGATAGAAACCGTCAACGAAGCAGGAATCCCAGAAGCCGTATAATCCCCTCCCGCCCCCTCCGTCGCAGTCTCAGGATCATCATCCACCGTCACCGACACATCCACATCCGCCGGCGCCCCCGCCGGAACCGAAGCAACCAACCGCACCGTCTGCTCCCTGTCGTCCTCCCCCAAACCCTCAACAACAGCCGGCGGATCCCCCGCATCCGTGAAACCGAGCGTCACCACCGGATCATGAATCGTCAACTCCGCCGCCGTAACCGTAAACCCCGACAACACCCCCGACACCTCCACCTTCTCTCCCCCAGCCTCCGCAACCCCATCCGCCCGAGCCCGCAAATCGAAACTGGCCGAACCCGACACCGACCCCGCCGCAATCGACACCGTAAACGAATCACCCGTCTGATCCGTCCAAAAATCCCCCGACGGCGGCGGACCCTCCGCACCCGCCGTCGCTCCATCCGCCCCGCCGCCCCCCGCCACCGACACCACCACATCCGAAGACGAACCCAAATCCGACTCCGTCGCCCCCGTAAACGCCGCCGTAACCGTCACCGTCTGATCCGCCGCCCACTCCAACACCGCCGACTTGTCTAAAGACAACGTAATATCATCATCATCATCCTCGATATTCAAACTCGCATCAGTAATATCAACGGAACCCGCAGACAAAGAACCAGAAAACACAACCGTCTCATCACCCTCCACCCGCGTGTCGTCCACCGGAGTCACCGTCAACACCGGCGAATACCCCACCGTTTCCCCCCCAAGAATCGTCACCGTCGCCGACGAAGAGTCAATCGCATAATCCCCAGCCGATGCTGTACCAGCCGCCGCCGACACCGACACCGACACATCCACCGACGTCGCCGCAGCCGACGTCGCCACCACCCGCACCGACTGGGCGCCGCCCTCCTCCGACACCCCCGTCAAAGCCGACGGCGTACTCTCCCCGTCGTCGAACGACAACGCAATCGAAAAATCATTCTCCAAGATATTCAAACTCACATCAGCAATCGCCTCGTAAATTGTCGCGGTAGTAGTCGCCGAAAACACAATCGTCTCATCCCCCTCCACCAGCGTGTCATCCACCGGCGTCACCGTCAACACCGACGAATAACCCACCGTCTGTCCGCTCGCGATCGTCACCGTCGCCGACGAAGCCGAAATCGCATAATCCGTCGTATCCGTCGCCGTACCCGCCGCGATCGACACCGTCACATCCACATTCGCCGAAGCCGCCCCCAAAGAAGTCGCCACCACCCGCACCGACTGACCACTGCCCCCCTCCGACACCCCCGTCAAAGCCGACGGCGTACTCTCCCCGTCATCGAACGACAACATAATCACATTGTCATCATCCACGATATTCAAACTCACATCAGCAATCGCTGCGTAACCCGCCGCGGTCGCAGCAGCCGAAAACACAATCGTCTCATCCCCCTCCGCCAACGCATCATCCACCGGCGTCACCGTCAACACCGACGAATAACCCACCGTCTGTCCGCTCGCGATCGTCACCGTCGCCGACGTCGCCGAAACCGCAAAGTCCGTAACATCCGTCGCCGTACCCGCCGCGATCGACACCGTCACATCCACATTCGCCGAAGCCGCCGCCGAAGCCGTCGCCACCACCCGCACCGACTGACCGCCGCCCTCCTCCGACACCCCCGTCACCGCCGACGGCGTCGGCTCCCCGTCATCGAACGACAACGTAATCACATCAGCATCCTCGATATTCAAACTCACACTCTCGATCGCCTCGTAAGCCGACGCGGTCGTAGTCGCCGAAAACACAATCGTCTCGTCCCCCTCCACCACCGCATCATCCACCGGCGTAACCGTCAACACCGGCGAATGCCCCACCGTATCCCCCGCCGCGATCGTCACCGTCGCCGACGTCGCGGAAATCGCATAATCCGTCGTCGCCGTCGCGGTGCCGGCCGCCGCCGTCACATTCACCGTCACCGCCGTCGGCTGCGCCGACGAAGCCGTCGCCACCACCCGCACCGACTGACCGCCGCCCTCCTCCGCCACCCCCGTCACCGCCGACGGCGTCGCTTGCCCGTCATCTAACGACAACGTAATCACATTGTCATCATCCTCGATGTTCAAATTCACATCAGCAATCGCGGCGTAACCCGTCGCGGTCGTAGTCGCCGAAAACACAATCGTCTCGTCCCCCTCCGCCAACGCGTCATTGCTCGGCGTCACCGTCAACACCAACGAATAGCCCACCGTCTGTCCGCTGGCGATCGTCACCGTCGCCGGCGTAGCCGAAATCGCATAATCCGAGGTCGCGGTCGCCGTACCCGCCGCGATCGTCACATTCACCGTCACCTCCGCCGACGTCGCCGCCGAAGCCGTCGCCACCACCCGCACCCTCTGAGCGCCGCCATCCTCCGCCACCCCCGTCAACGCCGTCGGCGGCGACTCTCCGTCATCGAACGACAACGTAATCGTCGCCGACTGACCCACCACTCCCACCTGACCAACCGGCAGCACCCCCAACACCAAACCAACCGCCAACCCCAAACCCAACCAACGCCGCGGCCTCAACACCTGCCCCCCCCCCCCGCAACAACGACCAACCCAGCATCAGGCCACCTCCTCCATCAAGCCGGCCCCTCACCCGAGGGGCAGAACGGTCACAGCAACATATTACCCTCCCTCCCCGGAAAATCAAGCACAACCCCGAAGCCCCCCCCCCCCCCGTGAATCCGACGAGCCCGGTCGCCTTGCGGATACAATCCCAGGTCAGAGTGTCTGCCTGCCCTTTGTGAATCATCGGGGTCGAGGCGCCGACAGGCAGCCGCCGGGGGCCGGACGCCGAAGCGAACGGCCCGCATCGCCTGTTTCGGAGGAAGGGACCTGCTAGAATCGGTTCGGAGGGAGGCCTCGGGTCTACGGACGGCGGGCGCGGCGCGGGCCCCGGTGATCAGCGGAGCTGACGGTCTGTGTGGACCGGGGTTAATCGAGTCCGCAGCATCGATGCTGGGAGGGAAGATGTTGGATACCGGCGCGACTGCCTGGATGCTGGCGGCGGCGGCTCTGGTGCTGTTCATGACCCTGCCGGGCCTGGCCATGTACTACTCCGGTCTGGTGCGCGCCCGATCGGCGCTGTCCATGGTCATGCAATGCTTCTCGGTGGCCGCACTGGTCAGCGCCCTGTGGATGATCTTCGGCTACACGCTCTCATTCAGCGACAGCTGGGCCGGTCTCGTCGGCGGCTTGAGGTCGATCATCTTCGACGAGCTTCACCTCGAACCCCTCCACGGATTCATTCCCGAATCCCTCTTCGCCGTCTTCCAGATGGGCGTCGCCGTGTTCGCCGCTTCTCTCATGGTCGGCGCCTACGCGGAACGGATGAAGTTCTCTTCGATGCTGTTCTTCAGCGGCGCCTGGCTGCTCCTGGTATACGCTCCGCTCACCCACTGGATCATGGACGAAGGCGGCTGGCTCAACTCCCTCGGCCTCATGGACCACGCGGGGGGTCTGCCGGTGCTGGTGAGCGCCGGAGTGTCGGCCTTGGCGGCGGCCCGCCTGGCGGGGCCGAGGAAGGCCTTCCCCGGCGAGGTGCTTCCCCCGCACAACCCGGGGCTGGCCGCGGCCGGGGCCGGGATCATGTGGGTGGGATGGCTGGGCTACGTCGGCGGCGCCCACCTGGCGGCCGACAGCCGGTCGGCGATGACCATTCTCGTTACTCATATCGCCGCATCCGCCGCCGTCGTAACCTGGTCGTATCTCGAGTGGAGGCAAGACCGCAAGTTCTCGCTGGCCGGCGCGGTAACAGGCGTGTTGGCCGGCTTGGCCGCCGCCACCCCGGCCGCCGGTTTCACGGGGCCGCTGGGCGGACTGGCGGCGGGGGCGGCCGCAGCGGTGCTGTGCTTCTACATGGTGGACATAGCCAAGACCAAATGGGGGATCGACGATTCCCTGTCCGTTTTCGCGGTGTTCGGCATGGGATCGGCGCTCGGGGTGATCCTGGCGCCGCTGATGAGCTTCGAAGCGATAGGGGGCTCGGGCCTGACGGCCCGCAACTTCGGCGTCCAGTACGGCGTCCAGCTGCTCGGCGTCTTGGTGACGGCCGCCTGGGCGGCGGGTTTGTCGTACCTCATCGCCAAAGGCGTTGCCCGGCTCACCGGGGGCATCAGGGTCGACCCTGAAGACGAAACCGTCGGCTTGGACATCGCAGCCCACGGAGAACGCGCCTACGACTACATGTAGGCCGCAGAAGTCTATTCGAACATGGGGCGCGCCGGCCGGGCCTTCAGCGCCCGCAAACCCGAAAGGAACAGCGAAGAGCCCGTTCTGAACAGCAGCCGCAGGAAAAGCCCGGCAACCGATGAACGAGGAGGATGAATGTTGGACACCGGCTCAACAGCTCTGTTGATGGCCGCCGCGGCTCTGGTCCTGTTCATGACCGTACCGGGCCTGGCGATGTTCTACTCCGGCAAAATCCGGGCCAAGTCGGCGCTGTCGGTGGTCATGCAATGCGTCTCGGTGGCCGCCCTGGCCGGCATGCTGTGGATGATCATCGGCTACACCCTGGCCTTCGACGGCAGCCGGGCCGGAATCATCGGCGGGATGGGCGCGGTCATATTCGACGGCTTGCACCTCGAACCCATGCACGGAGACGTCCCCGAATCCATCTTCGCCCTCTTCCAGATGGCTGTCGCCGTGTTCGCCGCCGCCCTCATCGTCGGCGCCTACGTCGAACGGATCAAGTTCTCGGCGATGCTCATCTTCAGCGGCGCCTGGATCATCCTGGTCTACACCCCCCTGACCCACTGGATCATGAACGAAGGCGGATGGCTCAACTCCCTCGGCGTCATGGACCACGCCGGAGGGATCACCGTCCATGTGAGCGCCGGGGTATCGGCCCTGGTCGCAGCCGCCATGATCGGATCCCGTAAGGGGTTCCCCGGGAAGGTCCTGCCCGCCCACAACCCCGGCCTGTCGGCGGCGGGGGCCGCGATCATGTGGGTGGGTTGGCTCGCCTACAGCGGAGGCTTCCACCTCGCGGCGGGCAGCCGCACCGCCATGACCATCCTGGTCACCCACATAGCGGCCTCGGCGGGCGCGGTGATGTGGTCGTACCTCGAATGGCGCAGCACCCGCAAGTTCTCACTGGAAGGAACCGCCACCGGCGCCGTCGTCGGCTTGGTCGCGGCAACCCCCGCCGCCGGCTTCATCGGCCCGGTCAGCGGCATGGCCGCAGGCGTCCTGGGGGCAGTGGTCTGCTTCAGGATGGTCTGGGTGGTCAGGGACAGATGGAAGATCGACGACACCTTGGGGGTGTTCGCGATTCACGGCGTCGGAGGGGCGCTCGGCGCCCTGCTGCTTCCGTTCCTGGCCGTCAGCGGGAGAGGAGGCATGGGGATCGAAGCCAGCCACAACGGAGTCCAATTCGGTCTGCAGCAGCTCGGCATCCTGGTGGCCGCGGCCTGGGCGGCCGGCTTCACCTACCTCATCATCAAGGCAACCGCCCGGCTCACGCACGGTATGCGGGCGGACGACGAAGACGAAACCGTCGGCCTCGACATAGCAACCCACGGAGAGCGCGCCTACGACTACATGTGAGGCGGAAGAGGGTTCACGTTCGCGGCGGCGGCACTCCCCCCCCCCCCCGGTCAGGCCGGGAAGGGCCCCGGCGACTCCACGGCGGCGGCCAGCAGGCGCAGGTACTCGCGGCGGGGAATCTCCACCGCTCCGAGCGTCTCTAAATGCGGGGTGGCCCACTGCACGTCGAAGAGGGCGTTCGGATACGGCGCCAGCATCTCGACCACCCGCGCCACCGCCGTCTTGGAGGCGTCGCGGGAACGGTGGAACATCGACTCGCCGGCGAAGAAGGCGCCGACGGCCACCCCGTACAGGCCGCCCGCCAACCGGCCTTCCCCGTCCCAGACCTCTATCGAGTGGGCGCCGCCCAGCTCATGGAGGCGGGTGTAGGCGTCGGCGATCTCGGGTGTGATCCAGCCGTGGGGCCGGGACGGGTCGGCGCATCCTTCCACCACTTCCCGAAAGCACCGGTCCACCGTGGTCCGGTACCGGCGGATGGACCGGCGCAACGACCGCGACGGGGCGAACCGGTCGGGCGGAATCACCCCCCTGGGGTCGGGCGACCACCACACCATCGGCGGCTTCTCGTCCACCGGCATCGGGAAGACGCCCGCCCGGTAGGCGGCCAAGAGCGTGCCGGGGCGGAGGTCCCCGCCCACCGCAACCACCCCCTCCGGCGCAGGGGCGGCCCCGAACTGCAGCCGCCGCCGGAGCGGAGGGCCGGCGCCCGGCGTCGGAATCATCACTCACGCCCTTCCGGGGTCGACTGCCCGCACCCGCCTGTCACCGCACCCATGGTAGGCGGCCGCCCCGCACCGGGATGAAGAACCCGATCATTCAGAGCGGGGCGGGCACTGAAACAAGCGTCCGCACCGTCCTCCCCAACCGGGGATGGGAAGACACCGCCTGACTCCCAACCGAGACAACTCCCCGAATACCCAGCGGCAGTGGTTCTCACCCTCTCGACCCCCGCCCCCGGTCAGCCGTTACATGCTCAGACACACAACAAGAACCGCATACCGGATTTTCGCGCTCTCCGCCCCCCGCCCCGGCTTCGCCGGGCCCTGCCCCCGCCGCCGCCACCTTGAACGAAAAACCGCCGGGCCGCACGAGGCCGCCCCCGGCCCGAGGAGGCCGGACCGAACGGGATCCATCTCTGACCGCCGCCCTCTCCAGAACTCGCGGCGGTGTTTGTGCATCAGCCCAATAGGTATACCAAATTTTCGGGCTTCCGGCTAGGGGTATGTTCGGAAACCTTTCGCGAACTCGCCGCTTCGATCCTTCGGCCTCACCCGGGCGCCCAGACCGGGGGAGGGTCGGACTCGGCGGTGTTCATCACGGCTTCTCGCCGCACGCCTCATCAACCACTCGGCTCGGGTGAGCTGTTCGACTTCCCGTCTCGTTGGAGGAAGGGGCAACAACCGGGCCCCTTGGCCTTCGCGGGCCGGGGCTTGCCGGCGAAGAGCCTGCGTATGCGGCTCGAACAGAGATTGTGCACACCCCCCCGATCCCCTTGGAACTGCCCATCTGGCTAGAGTGGCGCAATGGAGCGACAGCCGGCCCCGACCCGAAGGGAGGGCGCGGCCTCGAGGAGGGAATGCGATGCCGAAACACCTGACAGAAGCGCAGACCGCCCATTACCGGGAAGAGGGGTACTGCTTTCCGGTCCGGGTGATGGACGAAGCACGCGCCGTGGAATACCGGCGGCGGCTCGAACATTTCGAGGAGACCAAGGGTCCGGTCACGGGCGCTCTGCGCAACAAATCGCACCTGCTGTTCACGTGGGTGGACGAGATCATGCGCAACGAAACGATCCTCGACGCCGTGGAGGACCTGATCGGGGAGAACATCCTCTGCTGGAACACCCTGTTCTGGATCAAGGAACCCCGGACGGAGGCCTTCGTGTCCTGGCACCAGGATCTGAACTACTGGGGCCTCGACACGGACGACCTGATCACCGTGTGGCTGGCCCTGTCGCCCGCCACGCCGGAGAGCGGCTGCATGAGCGTGCTGCCGGGAAGCCACAAGCAGGAGATGATGCCCCACAAGGACGAGTACCGCGACAACAACATGCTCACCCGGGGCCAGGAGATCGCGGTGGAGGTCGACGAGGCGCTGGCGGCGGCCATGCCCCTGGCGCCGGGGGAGGCGTCCATCCACAACGGCCGGCTGGCGCATTCCTCCTCGCCCAACCGCTCGGACGACCGCCGGATCGGACTGTCCCTGCATTACATGCCGACGACTACCCGCCAGATCGTCGGGGACTGGGACAGCGCCGCCCTGGTGCGCGGGGAGGACGCATACGGCCACTTCACCCACACCCCCCGGCCGGCCAGGGACTTCGACCCGGCCGCCGCCGCCTTCCACGAGAAAGCGGCCGACGCGGTGCGGGACATCCTGTTCCACGGGGCGGAGAAGGTGCGCCAGACCCTCTGACGCCGGCTGCCCACATCGAGCGGGCCGGGGGTCAGCTGCGGAGGAGCTCCTCGACCTCGGTCTGATAGCACTGGGCCAGGAATGCGGTCACCGGACCGGGTTCGAAGGCCATGTCCCCCACCGCCGTCACCGGCCTGACCTCCCTCACCGAGGACAGCACCGCCGCCTCGGAAGCCTCGGCCAGGCGCTCCAGCGGGAACCGCCCCTCCCGCACCTCGATGCTGTGTTCGCGGGCGTGGGAGAGGGCGACCCGGCGGGTCACCGAGGCGAGGATCCCCAGGTCGAGGGAGGGGGTTTCGATCACTCCGTCCACCGCCCACATCACCGACAAGGTGGGGCCCTCCAGCACCATGCCTTCCCTCGAGATGAGCAGGGCGTCGTCGAATCCGGCCGCCTCGGCCGCCCGGGTGGCGGCCATGTTGGGGGCGTAGGAGAGGCTCTTGACGCCGGCCAGCTCCCAGGCGGCGCCACCCGGATGCCACGGGGCGGCCACCGGCAGCAGCCGGTAATCCGCCGGAAACTCCGGCAGCGGCAGCGCCATGACATACAGGCCCGGCCCGTCCTCCTCGGTGCCGGGCGAGGCGTAGATGCGCACGATCCCGTCTCCCTGTTCGGCGGCCGCCCGGCGCGCCCACTCCCCTATCAGAAGGACCGGCGGGAGCGGAATGCCCATCGCCTCTGCGGAGCGGGTCAGGCGCTCCAGGTGTTCGGCCAGCCCGAACGGACGGCCCCGGTATGAACAGAAGGCCTCGAAGCAGCCGTCGCCCCGCCCCACGATCGGATCGAAGATGGAGATAGAAGGGGCCGCCGGCTTCCCGTTGCGGTAGACGATGGGCCGCCCCTCAACCACGGCGCCACCCGTTGGTGATGGGCAGGCGCCGGTCCCGCCCGAAGGCCTTGGCGGTTATCTTCACCCCCGGAGGCGCCTGGCGGCGTTTGTACTCGCTGCGGTCGACCATGGCGGCTACTTTAATCACCGTCTCCCGGTCCCACCCGGAATCGACGATGTCGTCCACCGAACGGTCGTCTTCTATATATGCCGCCAGGATGGGATCGAGCAGATCGTAGGGCGGCAGGCTGTCGGTGTCGAGCTGGCCGGGCCGCAGCTCGGCGGAGGGGGGCTTGCGGATGATCTCTTCGGGTATCACCGGGCTCCGGCGGTTGCGCCATTCGGCCAGCTCGTAGACCTTGGTCTTGAACACGTCCTTGAGCACCGCGTACCCGCCCGCCATGTCCCCGTACAGGGTGGCGTACCCCACCGCCGCCTCGGACTTGTTGCCGGTGGCGATCACCATCTCCCCGAACTTGTTGGAGAGGGCCATCAGCAGCGCGCCCCGGATGCGGGGCTGCAGGTTTTCTTCGGCCAACCCGAACTCCGTTCCGTCGAACAGGCCCCGCAAAGCGGCGCGGTGCTCGGCGAACAGGCCGGAGATCGGCATCAGGTCGAAGCGTATCCCCAGGCGGCGGGCGAGCTCCTCGGAATCTCGGACGGAGCCCTCGGAGCTGAAACCGGAGGGCATGGTGACCCCCCGCACCGCTTCGGGGCCGAGGGCGTCGGCGGCGATCACCGCGGTCAGGGCCGAGTCGATTCCGCCCGACAGCCCCACCACCGCCTTCGAGAAGCCGTTCTTGAACACGTAGTCGCGCAGGCCCAGGACGAGGGCGCGGTAGACCGCCTCCGGGCTCTCCGGCGGAGGGTGCGGAGCGGGGGCGAGCCGCTCGGAGGGCCGGGAAAGCGGCCGGGAACGCACCGCGGTGAAGGGGGCGGAGTCCGCCGGCCCGCCCTCCTCTATTTCTACGTCGACCGTGAATATCTCCTCCTCGAAGGAAGCAGCCCGGTACAGGACGCCGCCGCCGCCGTCCAGCACCATCGAACCGCCGTCGAACACCAGCTCGTCCTGGCCGCCCACCAGGTTGAGGTACACGACCGGCGCCCCCGAATCCGCCGCCGCCCGCCGGATGCGGCGGAAGCGGTCCGCTTCTTTTCCGGCCTGGTAGGGGGAGCCGTTGATGTTGAGGAGTATCTGCGCCCCGGCGGCCGCCTGGCGGAAGGGGGGGCCGCGGGGCGACCAGATGTCCTCGCAGATCGACACCCCGGCGGCCGCCCCGCCCACGCCCCACACCGCTCCCGGGTCGGCGCCGGGGGCGAAGTAGCGCTCCTCGTCGAACACCCCGTAGTTGGGCAGCAGCACCTTGCGGTACACACCCCGCACCCGGCCCCTGTGGAGGAGCGCCGCCGCGTTGGCCGCCCGCCCGGGCGCGCCGTCCGGCGCCCGGTCGATGAAACCGACCACCGAAACCGCCTCCCCCGCCGCCGAGGCCAGCCGCTCGATCACCTCGAGGTTGGCGTCCACGAACCCCCTCCTCATGACCAGATCCTCGGGCGGGTAGCCGGGGACGGCCAGCTCGGGGAGCAACAGCACGTCGGCGCCCTGCTGCTCCGCCCGACCCATCGCCTCCAGGATGCGCCCCTCGTTGTAGTCGAGATCCCCGACCCGCAGGTTTATCTGGGCGCCGGCGACCCGGATCGTCCTCATCGCCCCGGAAGTCTAGATGGGCGGCTCCAAGGTCAACCCCGACGAGAACCCCCGCGCCGTCGCGGCTCGAAGTTCATTCCAACCCAAACGCCCCCAAGACCGCGAAAAACGGCCCCCGCCGCCGGCGACCCCGGGCCCATCCCCCGCCGCCGCCTCCTTGAACGAAAATCCGCCGGGCCGCACGAGGCCGCCCCCGGCCCCAGGGGCCGGAACGAACGGAATCCGTCTCTGACCGCCGCCTCTCCAGAACTCGCGGCGGTGTTTGTGCATCAGCCCCCCATAGATACCAAATTTTCGGGCTTCCGGCTAGGGGTATGTTCGGAAAATCTTTCGCGGACTCGACACTTCGATCCTCCGGCCTCACACGGGGGCGGCCAAGATCCGGGGGTCAGGCTCGGAAAGCGGTGTTCATGACAGCCTTCCGCCGCACGCCTCGTCCAACCGCTCAGCAACGAAGGTGACAACCATGGCCACTTGGCCTTGCGGGCCGGGCTCGCTGGAGAAGAGCCTGCTTATACGGCTTGAACAGGGGATGTGCACAACCCCCTCGATCCCTTGGAACTACTCATCTAGGAGAGCGTCCGTACGTGCGTAGCAGAAGCCCGGGTGGTCAGGCTTCGAACGTCTCAAATCGGCAACGCGGACCGGGCGCCCGTGTGAGCCGCATATCGAGAGTGGCCGATTTCACATCCAAAGCTTCGGCGAGAGCCGCGTACCAAGCATCATATGCGCTTACCGCGCCCCTCAGTTGCCAAACTCTATCGGCGAAAGGCTCGAATGGATAAAGCTTGAAAGGCATTATCAAAAAGGTCGGCGCAAGCGAGAGCAACTATGTCTGAAGACACCTTGCCCGATGCTTCCGCCTTCCGCAGCACGTTGACGACCTCCGCGGGCATCAGGTGCGGAGCAAAAATGTCTTCTGCTCTCAATTGTTGGCTCGCCCATAGCCCGACTTCGCCAGTATCGATCAGAGCGGCTGCGACAACCGAAGCGTCGAAAACGACCATTACCGGCGGTCTTGATCCAGATAGGAGAGAATAGAACTCACCGGCAGAGACGACCCGGTTGCCTGCTTGCGCCTCTCTATGCGGTCCAGCACCATGTCTGGGTCGGGCTTGGAAGCCATATCTATCAGCCTCCGCCGCAGATACTCCTGCAGGGACTGCCCTTTACCGGCGGCCCGGGCAGCAAGCGCATCACAAGCCTCGCGGGGTACATTCCTGATGGTGATGGATATCGTCATCGTCTGCATTATACATTCATTGCTGTCGCACCGCAGGCCATGAAGGGCGCGGCGGCTACTCCAGGGTGAAGCCCTCCGCGTCCAGCGCCTCGCGCAGGGGTTCGGCTTCTCCGGGGTGGACGGCCAGGGTCAGGACGCCGCCTCCGCCGTGAAGCGCATGGCGGAGCTGGAGGTCCCGCACGTCCACCGCGCTCCGTTCCAGGGCCCGGCCCACCGCTGCTATCTCGCCCGGCCGGTCCTGGAGCACCACCCCCACCCGCACCACCGGGGGGGCCAGCTCCCGGCGGCGGCGGCGGGCCGATGACATGCGGGCGGCCAGTGAACCCCGGTCGGACCGCATCTCGGCCCGCACCGCTTCGAGGCCGCCGATCATGCGGTCGATGGCCCCGCCCACGTTGCCCCGGTTGGCGGCCAGCAGCCCCGGCCACCAGCCGGGGTCGGAGGCGGCCACCCTGGTCAGATCGCGGAACGAACCGGCCGCCAGCCCCAGGGCTTCCGGATCCTCCGAAGCCAGATTGACCAACAGGACGGCCAGCACCTGGGGCAGATGCGAGATGAGCGCCGCCGCCCGGTCGTGTTCGGCCGCCGCCATGACGCGGGGGTAGGCGCCCAGGGAGCGGACGATCTCCTCGAGCCGGGAGACGTCCTCCGGGGCGGCGCGGTCGGGGCAGACGATCCAAGCCGCCCCCCTGAACAGGGCCGGGGTGGCGGCGGAGGGGCCGGCGTGCTCCCGCCCCGCCATCGGGTGCCCGGCCACCAGGCGCAGGCCGGGCGGGCGGGCGGCCTCCACCACCGGAACCTTGACCCCCGCCACGTCGGTGACCAGGGCGCCGGTGCGCAGCAGGGGCAGGGTTTCCAGAACGGCCTCCAGCGGCCCGGCCAGCGCCACCAGGCCCGCCCCTTCCACCGCTTCCTCCCAGCCGCCGCACGGGCGGTCCAGGGCCCCCCGCTCGGCCGCCGCCGACAGGGCCCCCCGGTCGGGGTCCCACCCCGCCACCGTCCAGCCCGCCTGGCGGAGGGCCATGGCGAGCGAAGCGCCGATCAGCCCGGTGCCGAGGACGGCCGCGGCCCGCTGCGGCCCCGCTCCCGGCATCTCCGTTCTAGATGGTGAAGCCGAGGACGGCCGCCATCCCCCGCATCTGATCCATGAGCCGGGTGAACTCCTCGGGGAGGATGGCCTGGCTGCCGTCCACGAGGGCGGTTTCGGGGGACGGGTGGACATCGATGATGAAGCCGTCGGCGCCGGCCGCCATGGCCGCCCGCGCCAGCGGAACCACCAAATGGCGGCGGCCAGACGAATGGGAGGGGTCGATGATCACGGGCAGGTGGGCCATGTCCTTGACGACCGGGGCGGCCGATATGTCCAGGGTGTTGCGGGTGCTGGTCTCGAAGGTGCGTATCCCCCGCTCCACCAGCACCACCTGGTGGTTGCCTTCCTTGTAGATGTACTCGGCGGCGTTGAGCCACTCGTCGACGGTGGCGGTGAAACCCCGCTTCAGCATGACCGGCCTGTGGACCTTCCCGACCTCGGACAGCAGGGCGAAGTTGGACATGTTGCGGGTGCCGATCCGCAGCATGTCGGCGTAGCCGGCGATCATCTCGACGTCGCGGGGGTCGAGCACCTCGGCCACGAACGGCAGGCCGAACACCTCGCGGGCCTCGGCCAGGAGCTTCAGCCCATCCTCGGCCAGCCCCTGGAAGGAGAAAGGGCTGGTGCGGGGCTTGAAAGCGTCGCCCCGCAGGATGGTGGCGCCCGCCTCCTTGACCGCCTCGGCGGTGCGGAACAGCTGGTCGCGGCTCTCGACCGCGCAGGGGCCGGCGATGGGGGCGAACACCCCGCCGCCGATGCGGGCCCCCCCGACCTCGATGACCGTATCCTCGCTCTGGAACTCGCGGGACACGAACTGGTAGTTCTTCAACACCGGCACCGCGCGCTCCACCCCGGACATGGCCTCCCAGGGCAGCTGTTGGATCAGCCCCCGGTCGCCCACCGCCCCGATCACGGTCCGCAGCTGGCCGTTGGAGACATGGGCTTCGGAACCGATGTCCGCCAACCGCTGCACCACGCCGCCGACCTGTTCTTCGGTGGCGCCCGGCTTCATGACGATGATCATCATGGATTTCCCTTCCAAGACCCCGGCTGCCCAGACGCCGAGGATAGACCCGCCCGGCGGAAGCGTACCAAACGCCAGGCGGCCCGCCCGCCCGTCAGTGTTCCACGGCGGGGCGGACGGCGCGGGCTTCGGCCACCCACCCGGCCACGTGGTCGAGGGAAGGCAGGCGGCGCACCACCGGATCCCGCTCGTTGATCTGGCTGATCAGCGCCCGCAGCGTTTCGGGGTTCCTATCGGCCAGATCCCCGGCGGTGAACACCCCCGCCTGGTTGAGCAGGCCGCTGTAGCGGGAACCCACCCCCTTGACCCGCATGAGGTCGCTCCGCAGGGCCAGCTCCAGGATGCGCGGCTCGGCGAGGGACGACTCGGCGGCCAGATCCCGCCGCCCCCGGGCGGTGGCCGCCCGGCGGAGCAATGCGCCGGTGGTCCTCACCCCGGACCGGCGGAACCGGCGCGCCTCGGAAAACCCGACCCCGTACAAGTCGCCGATAGCGGCCATCTCTGGAACCCTCCTTTCTGAACTTCGGCCCCGACGGCCCGCCTCTCCTCCGCGCCGGGAGGGCAAGGCTAGTTGTGATGTTCAGAGGTCCCGCCGCCCCCCGGCCGGCCGAACACGCCGCCCCCGCCCCGCCCGCGCCCCGCAAAGATTCCCGAAACAAACCCCTTGACGAACGCCCGAAAATACCGTATATATAGGGGGCTGAAACACAAACACCGCCGCCGGGGTTCTGGAGTGTGCGGCGGTCATCATCGAAGATCTGCCCGGGCCGGGCATCACAGGGCCGGGGCAGGGGGCCCGCGCCCCCGCAGAGGATCCGATGCTGGTGGAGGAGGCGGGGGCGGGCTCCCGGCGAAGCCGGGAGGAAGGGGGTTTTTCGCGCTCTGGGAGGGGCGGCGGGGGGTCAACGGGTTCTGACCAGGGTGCTCACGGACGGCACATGCTTGGTGTGCGGCTTCTTCTGCGCGTTGGAGTCTCAACGGATTCCGAACAGCGTTCTATCCGACCGTGATGCGGGGAGCAGCCGGCATCTTCTGCGCGTTTGAGGGTCAACGGGTTCTGACCAGGGTGTTCTTGGACGGATCCACCCGATTGGCGGAGCGGCGCTTCTGGCCTGGGATCGAGGAGTCTGACCCAGGGTGTTCATAGCGCAGCGGCAAGGTTGCTCCGTTCTTCGCGCTCTCAGACACCCGACCCTGAATCGCACACGCCCCGGCCCGCCTCCGCCGTCCATGACTCCCCGAAACCGGCCCCAGCTGGCTTGAATCATCTTTCAACCATCCGAACCAGCTTTAAAACACCCCAAACCACCCCGAAACCACTCACCAACCCCAAATCACCCTCACCCCAAACCAAAACGACGGATTCAGGCTCAGGCGGACGCAGCGCCGGAGCCGGGTCTGCGGCGCCGTCGGCTTCGAGGGCGGGAAGGGCAGGATGCGGGGTTCGCCTCGGCCCTCGACCCCGGGCCCTGCGGACCGCCCTCGCAGAACCGGTGCGAAGCGGGCGGGGGTTCAGGCGCCGAAGCGGTGGAGGCGGCGCAGGCGGGCCAGGTCTTCGGGGGTGTCTATGTCTTGGGGGGCGTCTTCTCCGAAGAACACTTCTTCCACCCATTCGGGGCGGGAGAGGAAGAGGTTGCGGGCGCCTTGGTCGCCCTCCAGGCCGGCTATCAGCCGGGGCCACAGCCAGCGGTCCAGCAGCACCGGATGGCCGCGCCGGAACCGGTAGAGAGGGAGGATCACCGGCCGCCCCGACCGGCGGCGGGCTTCGAACAGCCGCTCCACCGCCGCCGCCGGCACCATCGGCTGGTCCGCCAGCACCACCAATGCGGCTCCGGCTTCCCGGTCCCCCATCAGAGCGTCCAAGCCCGCCCGCAGGGACGAGGCGATCCCCTCCCGCCACTCGTGGTTCTCGACGATGACGGCGGCCGCCGACAGGTCCGCCTGCTCCATGATCCGCCCGGCGTTGGCGCCCAGCACCGCGTAGATCTCGTCCACCTGCGGCCACTCCCCCACCCGGTCCACCACGTGTTCGAGCAGGGGCCTGCCCCCCCAGTCGGCCAGCTGCTTGGGGCCGCCGAAGCGCTTCGATTCCCCGGCGGCCAGGATCAGGGCGGCGGTCTTCACGGCGGGCAGTCCGAGGGGGGCCCGCCCCGGCCGCCCCCGCCCGGGAGGGTCATAGGTCTCCCTCGTCCTCCGTGCGCTGGAGGTGGATGCGCCCCGCCCGCCCCGTCAGGGATTCCCCCGTCCCCGACCCGTATCGGACCTGGATCATCTCGGCCAGGATCGAGACCGCCACCTCGCCGGGCTGTTCGGCGCCGATGTCGAGGCCCACCGGCCCGCGGATGCGGGCGATCTGCTCCCCGCTCCACCCGGCGGCGGCCAGGCGCTCCACCCGCTTCCGGTGGGTGCGGCGGCTGCCCATCACCCCGATGTACCGGGCGGGGCTGTCCAGCGCCAGCGGCAGCGCCGGATCCTCGAAGCGGGCGTCGTGGCTCAGCATCACCACGTAGGTGCGGGCGTCGAGCACCAGCCGGCCGGCCACCTGATCGGGCCACCCCACTATCACGCTCTCGGCCTCCGGGAAGCGCTCCTCGGTGGTGAAGGCCGGGCGGGCGTCGTTGACGGTTACGCGAAACCCCAGCCAGTGGGCCATCCGGCACAGCTCCTGGGCGATATGCACCGCCCCGAAGATCAACAGCAGGGGCTGGGGCGCCACCGTCTCGATGTAGACGCGGCGCTCCCCGTAGGCGAGGGTGCGGTTCTGCTCCCGGTCCATGAGGGCGGCGGCGTCGGCGGCCGCCGCCTCGGCGACGCCTTCGGGGAGGGCGCCCGCCACCAGGCCCTCGTCCCGGTCGAACACCGCCTTGGCGCCGGCGTCCGGGCCTTCCACCACGGTCGCCGCCGCCCCCAGGCGCTCGGCCTCGATCAGGCTGCGGACCGCTTCGAGCGGGGTCACCGCAGTCACCATCGCTCTATGAACACCTGGATCGTCCCGCCGCAGGCGAGCCCCACCTCGAAGGCGTCCTCGTCGGCGATGCCGTAGGTGACCAGCCGCGGCGCCCCCGATTCGATCACCGCCTGGGCGTGGAGGAAGACGTCGTTCTCCACGCAGCCGCCGCTCACCGACCCTTCCATGTCGCCGGCCGAGGACACCAGGAACTTGGCCCCCTCCGGCCGGGGGGCGGATCCCTGCACCTGCACCACCGTGGCCGCCGCCGTCTGCTTTCCTTCCCGGGTCCAGCGGTCGTAAACCGCCAATTCTTCCTTCATGAAGCCAGCCTCCCTCGTCTCGATCCGGGCTGCGGCCGGGCGGGCATCGACTCCAGCAGGCGCACGACCCCGGCCAGGTCGGCCAGCCGGGCGGCGGGCAGGAAGTCGTCCACATACGGGAGCGCCGCCTTCAGCCCCCTGGTCTCCGGCGAATACCCTTCCCTGCCGGCCAGGGGGTTCAGCCAGACAGTCCGGTGCACCGAACGGGCGAACCGGAACATCTCCCGGCTCAGCAGGCCGGGGTCGCCCCGGTCCCACCCGTCGCTGATGATCATCCCGATGGGGCCGCCCCGCGCCGACCGCCGGCTCCATTCCCGGTTGTAGGCCGCCAGCGCCTCCCCTATCCGGGTGCCCCCGGACCAGTCATGCACCCGCCCGGACACCAGCCGCAGGGCCGCGGCCGGGTCGCGCCGGCGCAGCTCGTGGGTGATGCGGGTCAGGCGGGTGGAGAACACGAAGGTCTCGACCCGGCCCATCCGGGAGGGGGCCGCATGGGCGAAGTAGAGCAGCATCTCCACGTACTTCTCCATCGAGCCGCTCACGTCGGCGAGGATCACCAGCGGGCGGCGGCGGGGTTTGCGGGAGCGGAACTCCATCTCGATCAGCTCGCCGCGGGGGCCGGCCGCGTTGCGCAGGGTGCGGCGCATGTCGGGGCGGCGGCCCTTGGAGTCCGGCAGCCACCGGCGGCTCAGCGCCTCGGCCGGCTTCCAGACCATGGCGGCGATCATCCTCCGCACCTCGGCGGCCTCGCCGGGGGTCAGCTCCCCGAAGTCGCGGGCGCCGAGCCGCTCGATGTGGGAGGCGCCCAGCTGTTCATGGCTTTCGCCCGCCTCCTCCGCCTCCTCCGGCGGCCCGTCTTCGGGCGCCAGCACCGGCAGGCGGGGCTGGACGGCCTCCCCGCCCTCGGCCCCGGCGGCGGGCGGGCGGCGGACCCCCCTTCCGAAGAACAGGTCGAAGGCCTCGTCGAAGACCGGTATCTGGTCGGGCCGGACCACGGTCAGCGACCTGAAGGCGCTGCGGACGTCCCCCGGCGACTCCAAGCCCAGCAGGCGGGCGGCGGCGAGCAGGTCCATCCCCACCGGCGGGGTGGCGTCGAGGCCCTTGGCCCGTAGGTAACGGGCGAAGTGGATCACGTTCCGGGCGAAGACTCCGTCCATCGGCTCAATCCGCCGCCGTCAGGCGCCCGACCCCCCCGGCCCGGACCCGCTCGATGTCGTCTTCGTACTTGAGGATCACCCCCAGGGTGTCGCTGGCGGCCTCGGGGGAGAGCACCTCCGCCCCCAGCACCTGGAGGGCCGACGCCCAGTCGAGGGTCTCGGCCACCCCGGGCGGCTTGAAGAGGTCGAGGCGGCGCAGGCGCTCCATCGCCCTGGCCAGCGCCCCGGCCAGCTCCCTGCCGATCCCCGGCGACTTGCTCATGACGATCTCCACCTCCCGGTCGAAGCCTGGGTAGTCGATCCAGTGGTAGATGCAGCGGCGTTTGAGGGCGTCGTGTATCTCCCGCGTGCGGTTGGAGGTGATGACCACCACCGGCGGCGTCTCGGCGGCCACCGTCCCCACTTCGGGAATGGTCACCTGGAAGTCGGACAGCAACTCCAGCAGGTAGGCCTCGAACTCCTCGTCGGCCCGGTCGAGCTCGTCGATCAGGAGCACCGGGCGGGAACCGTTGGCCGCCATCTCCACCGCCTCCAGCAGCGGGCGGGCCACCAGGTACTCGCGGCTCATGATGTCGGATACGCCGGCGCCGGTCCCCTCGCCCCGCGCCTCTATCAGGCGGATGGCCAGCATCTGGCGGGCGTAGTCCCATTCGTAGATGGCGTGCCCCGCGTCCAGGCCCTCGTAGCACTGGAGCCGGATCAGCGGCTGGCCCAGGGCGGCGGCCAGCACCTTGGCCACTTCGGTCTTGCCGACCCCCGCCTCCCCTTCCAGGAACAGGGGCCGCCCCATCTGCAGCGCCAGATGGACCACGACCGCCAGCGGCCGGTCGGCGATGTAACGCTGCGCGGCGAGCGCGTCGGCGACCTCTTCGATCGTGGCGGGAACCATGCCCGACAGGTTACACCCCCCGGCCTCCAATCCGCCGGACGGCTCCGCCCCGCCCATCGGAGGCTCCCCGGCTATTCGCCGTAGCGGCGGGCGGTGACCGCAGGCTCCGCCGCCAGCTCCCGGCGGGCGGTGGAGACCTCCTCCTCGTCCAAGCCCAAGACTTCCGACACGGCCTCGTCCAATATGCGGCGCGGCCCGTCCACCGAGGTCAACCGTTCCTGGACGTCATCCCGGCGCCGGTCGAACACCTCGGCCAGCCGAAGGGTCTGGCCCTCGGTGAGATCGGGGACGGGGATGCTCCGTTGCCCTTCCAACGACATATCCGGCCGGGACAGCACCTTCGGAGTGGAGACCGATATCTGCGCCAACACGCCCATTGTGGAATTGAACCACACGGACATAGCCTTCTCCCACTCACGCGGGTGCTCTATACCCTCTTTAGGACGAGAAGAAACCCACCGAGATCCCAATGATGGATCATCAAGGAACACCCCAAATACCCGGGCAGTGTTCAACCTATAGTTTGTTGGCAACAGCAGCCTACCCCGCTGGTTCCAATACCGGTCTGCTTTCTTCTCTTCTCCTGGCTTAACAACTATATATGTGTCTAATTCACCGCGCAGAGAACGCGTAGATTCAGTGTCGTTCTTCCACAGCGCGCGCCGGGCGTGTACGTCAGCGTGGAGGCTCGGCTTGTATGCATCCCTGATTCGCCTCCCCGCCGGGCCGACATGGGCAACCTCACCCAGCGGAACCACATTGACCCCCCGGTCGGTGAACCAGTGCCCGATGCGGTCGATCAGGTACTCGGACACGAAGCGGGATGGCATCCAATCACCGGCCAGCACCCGCTCCCGCGGCCATTCGACCACCGTGGCGTTGGAGGGCACCCAGCCAGCCTCCAACGCGCCGACCGCCGCCAAGGCCTCCGACACCTCACTCGGATTGACCGTGAACCGGATGAACCGAGTCGGCGCTCTCCGGTTGTACTCATCGAACCGCCGCAGCACGAAGAGCGATTCGCTGATTCCGGTGTTCTCGGAGAACCATATCCGTTCGGGATCGTGGCTGACCGCCACCGCCTCCAGATGGAAACGCTGGAGCAGATGCTCCCAAACCGGCCTTCCGGCCGGGCCGCCCAACCACACCGTAGGCAGGATGGCCGCCACCGTCCCCCGATCTTCTTCGGTCAGCCGGTCGGCCAGCAACATGAACATCCCCGAGCTGCCCGACCGATGAACGGCGGTGTCCGAAAACAGCTCCTGCTCGCGGGCCTTCACCGCTTTCTCCTCCTCCTTGCCCAAATGGTCGTACCGCAGTGAGTCGCGGGTGAAGGGCGGATTCATTATCACCAGGCTGTGGGGCACGGCCTCCAAGGTTTCCTCGCCGGTTTCTACCTGCTCAGAGGCAGGTGAAGGCATCAGCGACATCTGCCCGCTCTCGTCGAACAGCTCCAGCGATCCGGCCCGCACATGATTGCCCGCTACCCCCAGATATGGGCGGTGTATGTTCATCTTGTCGAACGCAACCGTCGGCACCAGCAGACCGAGGGTGACCGACGCCATGTGCGTGGCGGCCAACTCGATGTCGTAGCCGTGGACCACCTTCTCTATCAGGTGCCTGCTCATTATTCTGCCCCGGTCGCCGGTTACCTGCTTGATTCGCTCGGAGGCGGCCATCAGCAGGGTGCCGGTGCCGCATGCGGGGTCTACCACTGTGTAATAAAGGGGGTCCATGGCATCGGCGGGCCTGATCGCCAGACCGGCCAGAAGAGCGGCCGCGGGGGTGCTGGTGTAGAAAGCGCCGGTGTGCTTGGCGGCGGGCAGAATCCGGTGGAACACCCGGCCCAGCAGGTCGTGCCGCATCCCGGCAATGGTGCGCGATGCTTCTACGGCGCTCTTGCAGGCGATCCTGGCGAAAGCAGTCAAGGTCGGAGTCTGAGCTGGAGCCCGCAACACGGCTATCCCCGTCTCGAACACCGGTTTGTAGTCCAAAGCCAGGATGATATCCCAGGCGTCCATCAACCGGCCGACCGGATCGTGGTCCGCCAGGCAGTCGGCCAGTTTGGCCGGCGGCCAGTCGCCCGTGAACAAAGTTTGACCGGGCAAGCGGGCGTCGTACTCTGGTCGCCTCAACCCTTTACGATGCCGGTCGAGCCGGGCGTGGAACATGGCCGCCGAAGCAACCAGCAGTGCCCCCCGCACCCCGGCGGCGTTCAAGTCGCGCATCGGGCCGCCCGACGCCTCGGCGATCTCGTACAGCTGATCCTCGGTCAGGCGGCTGGCCGCGAATTCCAGCTCCTGGCGGAACCTCAGCGCGATAGCGTCTACATCGCCTGCATCCTCGACCGCGTGCCTGACGACGGCGGCCAGGTGAGTAACCGAGCACTCGGCCCAGTCGCCTCCCAGGGACGCCACCCATACCATGGTGTTGCCGCGCAAGTCCTCCATGCGGGAAAGGGTGTCTGGGTAGCAGACGGCCAGGGCCGCCTCCGCCGCGCCCTCCTCCAAACGCCCTGCAGCGTCGTCCTTCGCTGCCTCGCCCCGCAGGCTGGGAGCGCCGACCTTGGCCTCCAGCGCCACCTTGTGCCCGTTGACCGTGACCATGACGTCCACGCGCTTGCCCCCGCCCAGCTTCACCTCCGGCGCGGCGTCCAACCCGCGGGTTCTCAGCAGGTCGGCCAAGCGGGTGTTCAGCACTTCTTCCAGCGCAGCCTCGGACGGCATCCGTTCCTCTCCCCCCGGTCGTTCCCCGGCGGTCTCTCCGACTTACCCGTCCATCGTATAGACAGGGTGTGACATTTCGGCGGCAAGGCCCCCCGCCCCTGCTCAGGCCAACCCGGCCGGAGGCCAGTCCGGATCGAGCTGGGCCAGAAAGTCGGCGCACCGGGCCTCCTCGTCATGCTCGCCGATCCGCCCCGCCAGCCGCCGCAGCCCGTCCAAGCACCGCAAGAACCCCCGATTCGGCTCATCCGCCCACCCAACCAGCTCCGACCCCCGCCACCCGCTCCTCCGCAGAGCATCCAACCCCCGGTGATACCCGATGCGGAAGCACGCATAGGCCGCCACCACCCCCACCATGGAGTCCGCCTCCGCCTCATACCGCCCCCCCAGCGCCGCCCACACCTCCATCGAATCCGGATGATCCGCCGCCGCCTCCGCCAGCCCCTCCAACCCCGCCGCCCCCTCGATGCGCGCCGCCACCCCCGGATCCACCTCCGGCAGCACCACCCTGGGCCTCCCCCGACTGAGTGTGATATACTCGCTCGCCATGCCCTCCAGTGTAGATGAGAGCACGGCAGCAACCAATTTGGCTCCAAGCCTCCGTCCTAACCACCAAACAGCCGAAAGGAACAATTGATGTCTATTTTCCAACAGATCAACAACGAAAATGAAGGCAAGAAAGATAAATATCTAACGACTGCAATAGAGATGCTTTCTGAACTAATATATTCTGATTCAACGCATTTTATATTTGAATTATTGCAAAATGCTGAAGATGCTATCAGACATAGAAGTCAACACTGGGAAGGATCAAGAACAATTGAGTTCTGCCTATCCGATGATCAACTTCGTATTAGCCATTTTGGTCTTCCCTTCAACGAAAAGGACGTCCAAGCAATATGTAGCGTAGGCGAGTCCACCAAGGATGACCTAACTGATATCGGTCGTTTTGGGATGGGTTTCAAATCGGTCTATAAATATACCAAACGTCCTGCAATACATTCTGGATCGGGAGAGGTTACTTTTGATTTCGCCATAAACAACTATATATCTCCCGAGACAATATCACCTATTAAACGGGATACAGAAGAAACCGTCTTCTTGTTTCCTTTAAAATCTGATGAAGAAGAAACAAGTTATAATGAAATAGCTGATGGATTATGTGAATTTGCCCTCCGTAATTTACTCTTTCTACGCGAAATTAACACAGCTCAATGGACTGTTGAGGGTTGGCTTTCCGGATTCTACCGCCGAGAATCAGATAAACTAAATGATTTTACCCGTCACGTACAGCTATCAGAAGAAAGGGACGATGGCTATCAAGACAATGAAGAATGGTTGGTATTCTCTCGTCCAGTGTTCAGCCATAACAATCATGATCATGCTGGTGATGTAGAAATAGCCTTTAAGGTTGACCCCGATATAAATACTATTAGAACCATTGATCAATCGCCTTTGATAGTATACTTTGCCACAAATGAAGGCACGGGCCTAAAATTTCTTATCCAAGGCCCCTATCAAACCATACTAAATCGAGAATCAACACCATCTACGAAATGGAACAAACATCTAGTGGACGAAACTTTCTCATTGATTCGCGATGCGCTTTGCTGGATGCGAGATGAAGGGAAATTGGATATCAATATCCTCAATTGTCTGCCCTTTGCCCAGATAGATGGTAGCAGATTCAAATGTCTATTCCCTTATATAAAAGAACTCCTACACTCCGAGTCATTATTGCCTACAGTTAGAAATACATACATATCGGCTGATGATGCGCTATTGACCAGATCCCAAGGCGTGCGTGATTTACTATCAATAGAACAGATTTCCATACTCTATGATATAAGTAAACCTGCATGGCTTGATAGCGATATAACACAAGGACGTCGTACCCGAGATTTATATGAATATTTAGTACATGAATTAAAAGTGTTACATATAACCCCAGAAGGGCTTCTTCGACAAATTGACCGTACCTTCCTAGAAAATCAAACGGACGGCTGGATAATTAACTTTTATATATTTCTCAATGAACGCAGGGGTTTAAGGTTTGAGTCTTTGCCTATCATTAGGCGACAAGATGGAAAGCATATAACTTTCAAGGAGGAAATATTCCTACCATCAAGTGAACAGGACAGAACGGATTTTCCAATCGTTCATCGTAACGTTCTGAATGAGAAAACTCGTGAATTTCTAAGATATCTAGGACTTAAGCCACCAGATCTTGTAGATGATGTTGTTAAAAATATTTTGCCAGAGTACCAAAATGATTGCTTGAAGATTGAAAATATAATTACATCAGAATACGAAAACGATCTAGAAAGAATTATTCGCGCCTACAATACAACTAATAGTTGGGTGCAAAGGAAGAAGCTAATTAAAGAGTTGAAACAAACTAAATTCGTCGCATCCTCAGGGGCAACGGCTAAAACCTTTTCTAGACCGAAGGATGTATATTTCAAAACACGGCAACTCGGCAAACTACTTGCCGAAGTTGGTAGTGTTAAGTTTATTGATAACAACACCTACAGCAAATTATCAGAAAGTACAATGCACATTATTCTTGAAAAGTGCGGAGCTAGGAATCATCTAGAACCCCTTGAAATAGAAATGTCGCAACAAAAGATCAAACAATTGAAGGATCAAAGACAGAAATCTTTAGAAAAACAAGGACAACATTATGCAACCAACAATCCCAAATTTATTGATTATGACTTAAGATATCTTAAGGATATAATCTCAAACCTCCGCTCTCCCGCTCTTGAGTATGAACAAAGAAAAGAATTATCCAAACTTCTTTGGGAAGAACTAATAGACATAAGAAGAGAACATCCGAACATATTTACGGCAAAGTATACCTGGACTCGCCATAGGGACAGCTATAGAGAGGAAACCGAAGCTCTGTTCATAGAACTACTCAATCAAAGGGCTTGGGTACCACATGATGGTATCCTTAAAACACCTGGTGATATTAGCTTTGATGATCTCAGTTGGGAAAAGGACTCGTTTCTACTTTCCATGATCAAGTTTAAAACCCCTGAAATAGAGCAAGCTATGCAAGAAGCGGGAGTTAAACATAATTGGCTTCCCGCAATACGCCAGTTAGAAAAAGAAGGCAAGACACCTGAGGACTTCCTGCGTCAGGAACAAGCAAATCGTAGCAGTGATCAGCATAGAGAACCTGACAATGAATCTAGCTATGCAGATAAGATAGGCGAGGCTATGACATTTGATCCACCTGATGGCCCCAACGAACCGGTTGAACTATCTGTGGAAGGATCTGAAACCTCCATATCAGCAGACCGAGATACTAAGAGAGCAGCTGAGTCAGGAAGGCTGGGAAGCCGCAGGAAGAAAGTAAGCTATCCAATGACACATGCTAGAGTTTCCAAAGAGATGTCTAAAGAATTTGAATCAATGCTAAGATTAGATTACAATAAGCGGTGTCAAATATGTGGATCATCCTTTCGGACCAAAAAAGGTAACAATCTACACACATTCACTTCTCATACGGTAAAGCCGATGGAACATTTACTCACCAATCATTTTGGTAACCTTCTTAGCCTATGCGGGTGGCACTTTGCTCTGATCAGTTATGGCCAATGGGAATTACTGCATCCTGTGACCGACAAAGAAATTGACACAAACCGTCTAACGGAAGAACTGCGAGATATTTTTACCTTTCTAAAGGATATGGAAAGAGAAGAGGTTCTGGTCACCATCAGGTTTTCTAATCTGTACTTAAACTGGAGTTCCGAACCGGAGAGGAAAGATCAAAAAATCAGATTCAGTAAGCCCCATATTAAATACTTTTATGACCTCTTACAAGCAGAGTCAGATTCGTCCACGGCTATCAGAACCTAGGGGGGCGCGAACTTTGCCGACCGTAAGCATGAAGCAGCTGATCGAGGCCGGGGTCCATTTCGGTCATCAGACCCGCCGCTGGAACCCCAAGATGGCCCCTTACATCTTCGGGGAGCGCAACGGCATCCACATCATCGACCTCCGCCGGACGCTGGACGAGATCGACCGGGCGCTGGCCTTCGTGCGCGATCTGGCCGCAGGCGGGGGGGTGGTGCTGTTCGTGGGCACCAAGAAACAGGCCCAGGCGGCGGTGCAGGAGGCGGCGGACCGGGCGGGGATGCCCTATGTCAACTTCCGGTGGCTGGGCGGGATGCTCACCAACTTCAAGACCATCAACCAGCGCATCTTCTACATGAAGGAGCTGGCCGAGATGGAGGATTCGGGCGACATCGAGCAGCTCCCCAAGAAGGAGCGGCTGCGGCTGCGGAGGGAGTTCGTCAATCTTCACCGCACCCTGGGGGGCGTGGAAGACATGGAGAAGCCCCCGTCGGCGGTGTTCGTGATCGATCTGAACGCCGAGCACATCGCGGTGCGGGAGGCGGCGCGGTTGGAGATTCCGGTGATCGCGTTGGTGGACACCAACTGCAACCCCGACGGCATCGATTTTGTGATCCCGGGCAACGACGACGCCATTCGGGCGGCGTCGCTGATCGCCAACGCCGTTTCCGACGCCTGCCTGGAAGGCCATCGGCTGGCCCAGGAAGAGGCCGAAGGATCCGACGAGGGCGTGCCGGAGGCGGCCGGGGCGGCGGCTGCGTCCGAACAGGAAGATGATCAGGCCGCCGAAGAGCCCGAGGCCGCAGAAGGATCCGAGGGCTCTGAATCCGGCGGCCCCGAAGAACCCGCCGCCGAAGCAGATGCAACAGAGGACACCGATGCCAGTGATGGAGCAGGTAAGGTTGTGAACGGCAAAGCGACAGAGGCAACGTCGCAGGCCGACAACGGTGCCGTCGGAGAGACGGATCACACCGAATGCAACACAGAGACTACACAGGAAAGCGAGGATGGGGATATGAGGATTCCAAAGGAACTAACACGGGGTTGTCGAATACTGACGAAGCGCAAGTCGCGTCTGGGTGCGGTTAAGAGCGATCAACCCGAGCGTGCTGAACCAACAACCGATACTCAAGATGCGGAAGCGACTGAATCAACAGACGCGACGGCAGAATCCTCGGATAACAAAAGCGGCAAAGTGGATAAAGACAGGGACAGCACCAACAATAAAGATATTGCGAAGGGGGGTGGAACCGAAGTAGAGCTGGATAGTGATGAGAATTCCGGGTCGCTGGACAACAAAGCAAGAGAGGACACAGGCGGAGAAGGCGAAGAAGAACAAACGACAAGGTTCCAACACGAAGATACCGTCACACCTGACGTTGAAATCAGCAAGGGAGAAAATGAAATCTCTATGAAAGGAATGCTTATTGAATTAACAGCAAATACTCCACATGATAGTCATGATAGCCCGGTTATTCTTTCTAGCACAGGCCCAAAGACGGATGACTCTGTGGATAATGATACACAGGAATCCGACCGTATTGGTAGATCAGGTCGTTATATCTCCAAATCAGTGCCTGTATTTGAGCCAATCAAAGTTGCTAGCGATCTAGCCCAACGATTTCATGATATGATAAAGGGTGATTATAATTACAGATGTCAAATATGTGGGACCACCTTCCTTACTCGGGAAAGTGGATCACCTCATACCTTCGTTACACATATAATAAAACCAAGTAAACACAAGGGTACAAATCATTTTGGAAATTTACTTGATTTATGTGGGTGGCACCATGCTTTGATCAGCTATGGAGATTGGAAGTTTCTTCATCCCGAGACGAGAGAACCAATCACAAGTGAAAGGGCTATGGATGATCTGCTAAATGATGTTCACAACAAATACAGCGACAACGAGAATAATTACAGAGCCGTTTCAATCAGGTTCTATAACGTATATGAACAATGGGAGGCTGAAGCTAAATCAATTGACCAGACTATCCGCTTCAGTGAACCTCACTGGAAATATTTCTGTAGGCGTTTTGAGTAGTAGGAGTAGTAATGTCGCATATTGAGGCTGATATAAGAGTTCGATACCGAGCTGATCCGTCTATTGTTGGGTGGGTTATCAAGATTGAAGGCGACAACGCCAGGGTCTTCATTGGCGGGTCGGTCAAGCTGGTGCCTCGTGTTGAGCTTGAACCGGTGCCTGTTCTGACGGAGATGAGCCCTCGCGATCTCAGGAACTACCTTACGTGGCGGAGGCTGGAGCATCCTCTTACGGATCAGCTGTATTCCTACAAGGCTTCGAGAACAGACCTTTACTACCACCAGTTTCTGCCGGTCAAGAAGATATTGGAGTCGCCGGACCACCGCATCCTGATCGCGGACGAAGTAGGTACGGGGAAAACTATAGAAGCTGGGTTGATCTGGGCAGAATTGGAATCAAGAGCGGCCAACGGTCTTCAGAACGTATGGATCATTTGTCCCAAACCGCTCGTGGGTAAGTGGCAGGACGAAATGATGCGAAGATTCGACTTTCAACTCCAACCTTTGACACCCGATGGGTTGCGGCAAGCTTTGGTTGCGTTGAAACGAGACGGAATACTTCCTTATAGATTCGCCAAATCTATCGTCAATCTTGAGTTGATTCGATCTCGAGATAACTTAAAAAAATTGAGCGAGGCTCCAATTTCATGGGATTTCGTTATTTTCGACGAGGCTCACCACCTGCGCAATCCCTCCACTCGTTCACATGCATTGGCAGTGTTCGTGTGCGACCGAGCAAAGGCGGCCGCCTTCCTCACCGCCACCCCGTTGCAGACCAGCTTGGAAGACATAGTCAACCTGATGAGCGCATTGGGTGTTGATGTGGCCGCCGACCCGGAGTTGCTGGAAGAACAGATGCATTGGGACATGCGCCTGCACGACTGGATTCGTATCATGAAACACCAGCCGCCAGGATGGGAACAGGAAGCCGCCAAGTTGATACTTGAGCTAGAAACCAGCGGCGGACCGGACCGCCCAGGTTGGAGTGCATTCCGACAACTCATAGCCGGATCCGATTTGGATGAACGAAGGCATCAAACCCTAGTCATTGATTTGGCCCGCCAGCTGCAAGCTCTAAACCCCTACATGACGAGGACATATCGGGCGGATGTGGACGAGAACAGACCCACCAGAGAAGCCATCACCAAACCCGTAGATTTCACTTCCGAGGAAAATGCCTTCTACAACCAGGTATATAAGATCTGTTACGAGAGGGCTGAAAGAGAAGGAAATCCGCCCGGGTTCGTAACGCAGATGCCAGAGCGTAGAACGGCCAGCTGTGTTCCTGCAGTAGCGGCTGAAATTCTGGCGTACATGTCAGAGAACGAAGACGAAGAACACCAAGCCCGGTTTAGCAAGGACGAAGCAGAGAAGTTGTCGCCGTTCGCCATCGCCGTGCTGACATCAGAAGATCAGAAACTCAAGGCCCTCTATGAGTTGCTTGAGCATGTTTTCAAGGACCTCGAGGCAGATCGGGTGATGATATTTTCTACTTTCTGGGGTACTCTCAACTATTTGAGGAAAAAGCTTCAGGAACAAGGATACTCGCTGGATCTGATCTACGGTCCCACGCCCGCCAGAGACGAGGACTGCCGTCGCGGTGAACGGAGCAGGGAGAGGATCTCGGCTGAGTTCAGACAGGGCAAGTTCCAGATCCTGCTGGCCAGCGAAGTAGCCGGGGAAGGCCTCGACTTCGAACACTGCCACGTTGTCATCAACTACGACCTTCCCTGGAACCCAATGCGTGTTGAACAACGAATCGGACGTTGCGACCGGCTCGGCCAAGCCTCCGACAAAGTCTACATAGGAAGCCTTGCCAGCACCGGTACCATTGAATCGAGAATCCTAGAACGGTTGATCAAGCGGCTGAAAGTATTCGAGAGAGCCCTCGGTGATATGGAAGTCATACTAGGCGAGGAGATCACCTCCTTCAGAAAGGAGGTGTTCGCCCGCGGTCTGACCCCCGAACAGCAGGAGGCTCGTCTTGATCAAATCAGCCAAGTAGTAGAAAACCAGAGGCTACAACAGGAAGCCGTCTCACAGTCGGGTGTGATCTCAACACAGGGCCGTCAGCTGATCGAATCTGACCAGCAGGAGATCAGGGAATCCGAAGCCAGATTCCTGTCCCCCGAAGACCTGTCCGAGTTCGTATACTCCTCCATTGAACGCCATCTACCTGGGACCATGAAACGAACCAACACCCCTTGTGAGTTTAGATTGCTGAAAGGCGACGGTAACCTCAGCAACGCGTTGAAGAAATTGCAACGGGAATATCCTCAATCACACTACGCACGATCGGAAATCCCCCGTTTTCTGAATCGGTTAGAACAATCAAGAAATACTAGAGTCTCATTCGTAGGGCACGCTGAAAGGATGGAGTTCGCCCATGTCCGGCATCCTCTGATGTTGCTGGCACGACATCTTGAAGGGAAACCGCTCTCTGACCCGCCGTGGTGTTCCGGTTCGGTACCCCAGGGCTTGATAGACCGGACTATGATGCTAGTTTGGGCAATCGGATCTCTGGAAGGCTACACCGAGAGGGCTGAGCTTCTTTGTGCTACTGTCGACTGCACAACAGCAGAAGCAGAACCTATTCCAGTTGCGCGTGCGCAGGACTTGATGCAAGCCCTATCGACCAGCACCGACGTAAGCCGAGAAGCGGGTATAGAGATAGGATCACTTAGTACCAAGGCTGAAGACACCCTGTGGTCCCAGTTCAAGAACATCACCAATACCTTCACATCGCGCGATCACCTTCTGACCGAGAAGGCGAAGCGGGCTGTACGATCCCATGCCAATCACAAGCTCATGTGGCTCGAGCGGCAACTTTCAAGAGAAAACCTTGACCTCAGACTGATGAGGATGTATCAAGGCTGGAGGCGCAACCTCGAAGGTGAAACCCAGACGAAGTTGGCAGAGCTAGAAAAGAGGAGCGGTACCCGTTCATCCCTGGAGATTATCGGCATGGCCGTCATACACCCTGAGTCAGCCACCTCAACGCCGGACAAGATGGGCCAGCCCCGGCCCGAAATCATCCCCGGGAAGTAACTCCCGGGCCAAACGGGTGGATGAATACATGGAGGGATTAGGCGAGAGGTGATGCTTGCCGAGGGAGGGTGAAGGACCGAAGCCAGCGGTTACCACTCCCTATCAATTCCCGTACTGCCAATCGGCCCAACTGAAGGGCAATCACCGAGAAGCTCCTGCAGATCAACAATTCTATCGATCTCGCCTTCAAGATCCTTTTGCGAATAGTGAATGGGTTGAAGGGCTGGTCGTTTCCCACGCGCTGGCCATCTTTGTCTAAAGCCTTTCATTAGCTTAGGGAAATTCTTTGTATTGGTTACCTGAGAGGCCATAGAGTCAGACAGGCCTTCCAACCAGGAACAAAGGGCTTTCCTCAACACAAGTGGTCTCAAAGTAGGCCGCTCAAGCATTTGCCAAACATTGCGAATTGAACCTCCAAAGGTCTTAGCGGCATCGGCGTGATCCTGCTCAGCCAACCAAACACACATTGACCAGTAGTCATCACTCTTTCGACCGCCTTGTCGGTTTGTTTTCCTCCCTAGCTTGATATCTGGCCGCAGGCCTTTCCAATCAGCCTCTATAGTACCGTCCGAACGAGCCCCTACTATTGCCTTGTCGAACATTACGCGCCATATAAATTTGGGATCTTCATATCGAAGGGCATCATGACCTTGAACATTGGCTTCTCTGAGAGCCCTGCCTATCGCCCAAGCTGACGTGAAGGATTTGGGAATATCCGGATGGCTCAAACTATTAACCAACCGTGTCGCTTCATCCAAAGCATTATCCAATCTTCTGTCGAGCTTATCGGGCTCTTCGGAAATGAGGGGGGAGTGGCCTGTGCAGGGGCCGGGCCGGGTGGGGTAGGGAATCCACGGGATCGGGGGTGGGGTCCTCCATAATCGGACGCTTGTAAGTATCCCCGAGTGAGGAGGACCCCTGTGGAACGTAATCCTACGCGCATGCGCCGGGGTGTTGGTCGGATTAGAAGAAGTCGACGTCGCGGGGGTGGGTGAACCCTCGGCGGGGGCGTCGAGGTCGAGGTCCGCTGCCGGGCGCCCCGCCCGCGGTGCCCCGGCTGCGGCGGCGGTCTGTGGTCGAAAGGCACCCGGGTGGTGGAGTTGGTTGATCTTCCCTCGTTCGGGCGGCCCGCCCGTCTGAGCTGGCGGAAACACCGCTGGGAGTGCCCCAACCAGTCCTGCGAAGTTGGTTCGTTCACTGAACAGAACCCCGAGATAGCCCCTGAGCGGGCGTTGTTGACCACCCGGGCGGCTCGGTGGGCGACCAAGCAAGTCGGCCAGGCCGGCCGCGCTGTTGAGGAAGTGGCCAGAGAGTTGGGTTGTGACTGGCATACCGTCAACAAGGAGGTAACCCGTTGGGGCGCTGCTTTGTTGGAAGCCGACCATGATCGGGTAGGCCGGGTGGAGGCTCTGGGCTTGGACGAGACCCTGTTCCTGCGGCGGGGCCGCCGTCTGGGAAGGGTCTGGGCGACGTCGGTGGTAGACGTCGGAGGCGGGCAGTTGCTCGACGTTGTCCCAGGCAGAGACGCCCGTTCAGCCGCGGGGTGGCTGCAGGAACAACCAAAAGAATGGTTGGAACAGATCCGCTGGGCGGTGCCGGGGTCTCTCCAGCCCGTATCGGGCGGCCTACAACCAGGTGCTGCCCCACGCCCGCCAGATCGCTGATCCGTTCCATGTGGTGCGGTTGGCCAACGACCGCCTCGACCAGGTGCGCCGCCGCACCCAACAGGAAACCCTGGGGCACCGGGGGCGGAGAGGAGATCCCTTGTATCAGATCCGGCGGCTGCTCACCCTTGCTTCGGAACGGCTCGACACCGGCGGCGAAGCCTGCCTGCGGGGCCTCCTCGACGCCGGAGACCCCCACGGGGAGGTTAGGACGGCCTGGCACGCCAAGGAAACAGTCCGCGGTGTCTACGACATCGACGAACCCGACGTTGCCGACCGGTACTGCCGGCAGCTGGCTTCCGACCTCCGGCACGAGTCCTGCCCGCCGGAGGTCAACCAGCTCGGCCGGACCCTCGCCCGCTGGCGCTGCCCAGATCACCAACTGGCATTACGCTGGCTACACCAACGCAGCCGCCGAAGCTGTCAACAATCTCATCAAACGGATCAAACGCGTCGGGTTCGGGTTCCGGAACTTCGCCAACTACCGGATCCGGGCTCTCCTCTACGCCGGGAAGCCCAACTGGAAGCTGCTCCCCACCCTCACTCCCCCCTGAAATCCGAAGAGCCGCTTATCGGCAAGTGTAAAACTCTCGGGACGCCAAGCCGGGATCCCTCTTTCTAATACGTTAGAAACAAGGCCGCCATCTGCCGTCATTTCCCATAGCTTCCCAGGCATTTCAATCATCTGGCCTTTCTTGCAACTTCAACCTGATGGCGTCTAAGTCAAAGACCGAAGCAGTGGGCATGGGCTATTCGAGGAGGTCGGGGAAGGCGATCAGGTCTCGGCGGACGATTATCTCGCGGCGGGGGCGTTGGGCTTCTTGGACGGCGGCGGCTGCGGCCTTCTCGGTGAGGTCTAGGCGCTTGCGCAGGCGCTTCACCTGGAGGCGGAGGGCTTCGTTCTCGGCTTCTAGGTGCATGATCCGCTTTACGCCTTTGATGTTGATGCCTTGCTCGGTTAGCTCTTGGATCAGGGAGAGGCGCTCCAGGTCGGCGTTGGAGTAGCGGCGGGTGCCGCCCGGCGTGCGGAAGGGTTCGATCAGGCCCCGGCGCTCGTAGACGCGCAGGGTCTGGGGGTGCATGCCAGAGAGGGAAGCCGCCACCGAGATGACGTAGACCGCCTCCATCTCTCTCGAGGCTCGCCTCTTGGCCATCGTTCTCTCCTCCTCCCGCCGGAATCCCGTCATTCTCGAACCCCGGATGCTCCGGGCCGCCCGAACTCGGCTCAGAAACCCTTTCTCGGGTCGTCCTGCTCGTAACGGTCGCGGAACTCCTCCAGCATCTTCTTGGCGTCCTTGGGCAACTTGGGCGGCACGGTCACCGATACGGTAACCAACAGATCGCCGGCGCCGCCTCTTTCCCGCTGCACTCCCTTGCGGCGCACCCGGAAGGTCTTGCCCGAGGGCGTGCCGGCCGGAATCTTCAGGCTCACCGTCCCGTTGAGGGTGGGAACCGCTACTTTGGCCCCCAGCGCCGCCTCGGTGAAAGAGACCGGCAGCTTCAGCACCAGATCGTCTCCCCGCCTCTTGAAGCGGGGGTGGGCGCCCACCCGCAGCTTGACCAGCAGGTCGCCCGGAGGCCCCCCCGCCGCCCCCGGCGAACCCCGCCCGCGCAGGCGGACGGTGCTGCCGTCCTTCACCCCCGCCGGAATCTTCACCTTGATGGTGCGCACCCGCCGCTCCTGGCCGCCGCCCCGGCAGCCGCCGCAGGGCGACTCCACCCTCCGCCCCGAACCGCCGCACTGGGGGCAGGGGTTGGTGAAAGAGAAGACACCCTGGTTGGAGGCCACCGTCCCCGTACCGCCGCAGCCGCCGCAGACATCCACCTCGGTGCCCGGCGCCGCCCCGCTGCCCCCGCACTTGCTGCATCTGACCGCTCCCTCCAAGGTAACCGGCGCGGTAACACCCTCGACGGCCTGCTCGAAGGTCAGATCGAGCCCCGCCTGAACATCGGCGCCCCGCCGAGGACCCCCCCTCCGGCCGCCGCCGAAGCCCCCCAACAGGTCGCCCAGGCCGCCTCGGAACCCCCCGATGATGTCCTCGAAGCGCACGTTGCCGCCGCCGAAGCCGCCCGCCGCGCCTCCCCCGCCGAAACCTCCTCCGAAGCCGGCCCCCATCTCCCGCACCTGGTCGTATTCCTTGCGCCGGTCGGGATCGGACAGCACCGAATACGCCTCCGAAACCTCCTTGAAGCGTTCGGCGGCGCCGGGGTCTTCGGGGTTGGCGTCGGGGTGCAGCTTCTGGGCCAGGCGGCGGTACGACTTCTTGATCTCGGACTGGCCGGCGCCCTTGTCCACCTCCAGCAGCCGGTAGAAGTCCTTGCGGAGCCAGTCGCGGTTCATCCCGGGCCGTCCATCCCCCTCAGGCCGATCCCGCTTCCTCCGCCGCCTCCCCGGCGTCCGCAGCAACGTCCACGTCCGCTTCGGGCACCTCGGCTTCCCCGGCTGCCCTCGGCGTCTCTGCAGGGGCTTCGTCCGCCTCGGCGGGCCGGTAGCCGACCACCACCAGGGAAGCCCTGACCACCCTGTCCGCCAGGGTGTAGCCGCGCCGCAGCTCCGCCTCCACCACCATCGCCCCCTCCCCCTCGCCGATCTGGGCGGCCTCGTGGAGGGCAGGGTCGAACGCCGCCCCCACCGCCTCGATCGGCGCCAGCCCTTCGCCGGCCAGGACGGACAGGAGCAGATCCCGGGTGCCCGACAGGCCCTCCCGGATGCCCGCCTCCGCCGACCCCACCGCCTCGCTGGCCAGCGCCGCGTCCAGGCTGTCGAGTACGGGCAGCATCCGAGACGCCACCCGCTCGGACGACCGGGATATCAGATCCGCCTGGTCGCGCTGGGCGCGCCGGCGGTAGTTGTCGAACTCGGCGGCCGTCCGCTTCCACTTGTCCAGGGCCTCCGCCTCCGCCGCCCGGGCCGAGGCCAGCTCCTCGAAGAGCAGCGCGATCATCTCGATGGGATCTTCCGGCAGCTCGGCGCCGGAAGGCAGCTCGAGGCCCAGACCGGGGTCGATGATCAGATCGCCGTCCACGACGGAGTTGTATACAGGGGCGTCCGCCGCCTCTTCTGCCTCGGCCTGCCCCGCCTCCGCCGGCGGGCCGGCCGCTTCCTCTACGATCTCGAACCGAGACTGCTCAGACATCAACGACCGTCCTCTTCCTCGATGACCTCGGCTTCCACGATTTCCTCGTCGTCGTCCAGCGGTTCGGCGGCCGCCGCCGGCCCCTCCCCTCCTTCCGCCGCCTGGGAGGCGTACATCTTCTGCACCAGCGGCTGGGAAGCCTTTATCACTTCGTCGATCTTGGCCTGTATCTGCTCGGCGTCGGCGTCTTCGCCTCCCGATGCGGCCCGCAGGCCGGCCAGCGCCGTCTCGAGCGCCGCCCGCTCGTCCTCCTCGAGCGCGCCGCCGTGTTCCTCCAGCAGCTTCTCGGTCTGGTTGACCAGCTGTTCGGCCTGGTTGCGGGCGTCAGCCGAGGCACGCCGCCGGGCGTCCTCCTCGGCGTAGCGCTCGGCGTCCTCGACCATCCGGTCGATCTCGTCCGAGGAGAGGGCGGTGCCGCCGGTGATGGTCATGGCCTGCTCCCGCCCCGTGCCGAGGTCCTTGGCGTTGACCGACACGATCCCGTTGGCGTCAATGTCGAAGCTCACCTCGATCTGGGGCATGCCCATGGGCGCGGGCGGGATCCCGGTCAGGTTGAACTTGCCCAGGCTCTTGTTGTCGCCGGACATCGGCCGCTCGCCCTGGAGGACGTGGATCTCGACCTCCGGCTGGTTGTTGGCGGCGGTGGTGAAGATCTCGGTGCGCTTGGTGGGGATGGTGGTGTTGCGCTCGATCATCTTGGTCATCACGGCCCCCTTGGTCTCGATGCCCAGGGTGAGGGGGGTCACGTCGAGCAGCAGGATGTCCTTCACGTCTCCGGTCAACACCCCGGCCTGCAGGGCGGCGCCGGCCGCCACCACCTCGTCGGGGTTGACGCCCCGGTGGGGTTCCTTCCCGGTCATCTCCTCGACCAGCTCCTGGACGGCGGGCATGCGGGTGGAGCCGCCCACCAGCACCACGTGGTCGATGCCGGAGGTGGTGACCCCGGCGTCCGCCACCGCCCGCTCGAACGGCCCCTTGGTCCGCTCGGCCAGGTGCTCGGTCATCTTCTGGAACTCGGCGCGGGTCAGCTTCTTCTGCAGGTGCAGCGGACCGGCGTCGGTGGCGGTGATGAAGGGCAGGTTCACTTCGGTTTCGGGAACGGTGGACAGCTCGATCTTGGCCTTCTCGGCGGCTTCCTTGAGGCGCTGGACGGCCATCTTGTCGGAGGACAGATCCACGCCGTTCTCGTTCTTGAACTCGGCGACCAGCCAGTCGATGACGGCCTCGTCCCAGTCGTCCCCGCCCAGCTGGGTGTCCCCGCTGGTGGACTTCACCTCGAACACGCCCTCCCCTATCTCCAAGATGGAGACGTCGAAGGTGCCTCCCCCCAGGTCGAAGACCAGGATGGTCTGCTCGGCGCCCTCCTTGTCGAGGCCGTAGGCGAGGGCGGCGGCGGTGGGCTCGTTGACGATGCGCAGCACCTCGAGGCCGGCGATCTGGCCGGCTTCCTTGGTGGCCTGCCGCTGGGCGTCGTTGAAGTAGGCCGGGACGGTGATCACCGCCGCGGAGACCTCCGACCCCAGGTAGGCCTCGGCGTCCCGCTTCAGCTTCATCAGGATGCGGGCCGACACCTCCTGGGAGGTGTAGTCCTTGCCTTCGGCGCCGGCGGACCAGCCGGTGCCCATGTGCCGCTTGACCGACCGGATGGTGTTGTCCGGGTTGGTGATGGCCTGCCGCTTGGCCACCTCCCCCACCATCACCTCCCCTTCCTTGAAGGCCACCACCGAGGGGGTGGTGCGGGCCCCCTCGGCGTTGGCGACCACCACGGGGTCGCCGCCCTCCAGCACCGCGATCACGCTGTTGGTGGTGCCCAGATCGATTCCGACCGCTTTGGCCATTTTCTTGGTCTCCTTCGTTCTTTCGTTGGTCAGCTCGGTTGCTTCGTCGTATGAGCCGGCTGTTCGCCCGGCTGCGGACCCCGGCGGCCCCTCTTCAGGGAACCTTCTTCTTCTCAGTCCGTATACCTACTATAACCTGAGTCATACCATATCATATTCCCAAGGCTGGCGGGGGCTTCACGCCGCGCCCAGCGGAGAAACGGAGCAAGACGCCCGGCGGAGCGGGCCGCTCGGGGAGGGCCGCAGGAGTCAGATCTCCCGGAAGCGGCGGCTGGAGACGACGCCGGTGTCGAAACCGGCCAGGTTGAGCCGCCCCGAGAAGCGGGCGTGCTCGATCTTCAGGCAGCGGTCCTGCACCACTTCCATCCCGGCCTCCGCCGCCCGGCGCGCCGCCTCCTCGTGGCGCAGCCCCAACTGCATCCACACCACCCCGGCACCGACCGCGGCGGCTTCCTCCACCACCGCCGGGATGGCCTCGGGGCGGCGGAACACGCACACGATGTCGGGGGCTTCGGGCAGGTCGGCCAGGGAGGGGTAGCACTTCAGGCCGAGTATCTCCTCGTACATGGGGTTGACCGGATAGATGCGAAGGTCGGTGCGCACCAGGTAGGCCGCCACGAAGTTGGAGGCCCGCAGCTCGTTGCCCGACACCCCCACCAGCGCCGCCGACCGCGCCCGGCGGATGATGCGGAGGCGGGCGCGCGAGTCCGCGTCGGGCACCTTCGCTTCGGCCGGGGCCGCCCGGTTCACGCCGCCGCCCCCTTCCCCAGCGCCTGGTCGAGATCCCAGATGATGTCCTCGACGTTCTCGATGCCGACCGAGATGCGGATCGTGTCGTCGCCCACCCCCGCCGCCGCCCGCTCCTCCGAGGGGACCTGCTGGTGGGTGGTGCTGGCCGGATGGATCACCAGGGTCTTGGCGTCGCCCACGTTGGCCAGGTGGCTGGACAGCTCCACCCCGTCGATGAAAGCCACCCCGGCGTCGTAGCCGCCCGCCACCCCGAAGGTGAACACCGACCCGGGGCCGGCCGGGGTGTATTTGCAGGCCAGCTCATGGCTGGGGTGGGAAGCCAGGCCCGGATAGGACACCCAGGAGACCCTCGGGTCTTCCTCCAAGAACTCGGCCACCGCCCGGGCGTTGGCGACGTGGCGGTCCATGCGCAGGGAGAGGGTTTCGAGGCCGAGCAGCAGCAGGAAGGAGCTGAACGGCGAGAGGGCGGCGCCCACGTCGCGCAACAGCTCGGTGCGGGCCTTCATCAGGTAGGCGTATTCGCGGAAGTTCTCCCAGAACTTGAGGTCGTGGTAGGCGGGCGAGGGTTCGGTGATGGCGGGGAAGCGCCCGTTGTCCCAGGGGAACCGGCCGCCTTCCACGATGACCCCGGCGATCACCGTTCCGTGGCCGCCGATGAACTTGGTGGCCGAATGGACCACCACGTCCGCCCCGTGCTCGATGGGGCGGCACAGGTAGGGGGAGGCGAAGGTGTTGTCCACCACCACCGGCAGGCCGTAGGAGCGGGCCAGGCCGGATACGGCCTCGATGTCGAGCACGTCCCCGGCCGGATTGCCGATGGTCTCGCCGTAGATCAACCGGGTGCGGTCGGTGATGGCCGCCTCCATGGCTTCGAGGTCGTTGGTGTCCACGAAGACGGTCTCGACGCCCATGCGCCGCAGGGTCACGTCGAACTGGGTGAAGGTGCCCCCGTACAGGGCCCGGTTGGAGATGATGCGGTCGCCGGCCTCGCAGAGGGTGAGGATCGCCAGCAGCTGGGCGGACATCCCCGAAGCGGCGGCCAAGCCCCCCAGGCCGCCCTCCAGCGCCGCCATGCGCTCCTCGAAGGCGGCGTTGGTGGGGTTGCCGATCCGGGTGTAGATGTTGCCGAAGCTCTGCAGGGCGAAGAGGTCGGCCGCGTACTGCGTGTCCTCGAACACGTAGGAGGTGGTCTGGTAGATGGGCATGGCGCGGGACCCGGTCTCGGGATCGGGGCGCTGGCCGGCGTGGATCGAGCGGGTGTCGAAACCGAACTCGTGCTCACTCATGGGGTCTCCTGTATCTGGTGGGGGATGCTGCTGGCGGCCCCGAAACGATCCGCATCATTCGGACCGGCCGAGGGGCGGGCTCCACAGGGATTCTAGATGGAAGCGGAGATGGGGTTCGAACAGCCGGGGTTCCAGCAGGAAGGCGTCGTGGCCCTTCTCGGAGTGCACGGTGATCCACTCGAAGCGGATGCCGGCCCGCTTGAGCTCCTCCACCAGCTCCTCCTGTTCGCAGCGGTAGTAGCAGACGTCGGAGTCGATGGAGAACACCAGGTAGTCGTGGCAGTCGCCGCCTCGGCACAGCAGATCCGGCAAGTCGACGCCGCGTTGGTCGGCCTTGGCGTACAGGTCGAAATCCTGCCACGCCCACATGGTGCGCAGATAGGCGTTGGCGTCGAAGCGCTTGACGAACTCTTGGCCCTGGTGCCACATGTAGCTCTCCAGGGGGAGGCGCACCACGCCGGGGGCGCCGGCGGACACCTCGTCCCGGGCGCGTTCGCGCATCTGGTCGAGGGAGACGAAGGTCTTGTGCCCGATCATGCGGGCCAGGGCGAGCCCGTCGTCGGGCGGATCGCCGCCGTAGTAGCGGCCGCCGTTGAAGTTGGGGTCGTTGCAGATGGCGTTGATCTGCTCGAAGTCGTGGATGATCTGGAGGGAGGTGGCCCGGAGGCCGGCGGCGATGGGCACCACGAAGCGCACCCGGTCGGGGTAGGAGGTGGCGGCCTCCAGGCACATCATGCCGCCCACGCTCCCGCCCACCACCGCATGGAGCCGGTCCACCCCCAGGTGGTCCAGCAGCCGGAAGTGGGCGCGCACCGTGTCCGCCGCCGACACCCTGGGGAAGGACGGCCCGTAGGGCTCGCCGGTGCGGGGGTCGATGCTGGCGGGGCCGGTGGATCCGTAGCAGTGGCCCAGCCAGTTGGCGCAGATCACCGCGAACTTGTCGGTGTTGAGGGATCGGCCCGGGCCGATGAAGTCGTCCCACCAGCCGGTGTGCATCTCCTCGGTCCAGCGGCCGCCCACCCCCGGCAGGCGCGGGTTGTAACCGGCGGCGTGGTGGCTGCCGGTCAGGGCGTGGAACAGCAGGATGGCGTTGTCCTTGGCCTCGTTGAGCTCGCCGTAGACCTCATAGGCCAGGGTGATCTCGGGCAGGGCCTCGCCGCTGTCGAACTCGAAGGGCTCCGCCCTGCTCCCGAATGTGAAGAATTGGGTCTCCACCGACCCGATGTTCGCGTCCATATGCCTTTCCGACCGCGCAGATCCCCCCTGTCAGGTGTCAGCCACCCCCCACCGTCATCCCTGGGGTGACATTCGACATCGGGCAACCGGTCGGATCGGCATGCCCACCAGCCTAACCTGACCGCCGGCCCTGTCGAAACCCATGCGGGGAGGGCGCCCTCCGAACCGGGCCCCGGCACCGCCCCCGGCCGCGCCGCGCAGAGCCTCCGGGCCGATGCCCCTGAGCCGGGAGGGCATGATAGAATCAGCGCATGGCGGCCCAAATCACCGGCGGCGCGGCAGCCGTCCGGTCCGCGCCCAGGCGGAAATTCCCCAAGCGGTCCGCGCCCAGGCGGAAATTCCCCAAGATACTGGCGGAGTACGTCGAAACCACCCGATCGTGCGACACCGACATGTGGCGGTATCGGATACTCCTGCGCTCGTTCTGGCTTCGCTGGGCGGACACCCCGATGGAAGAACGGTTCGCTCTGGTGGCGGATGAACCCCCTTCTCTGGGCAAACGATGGGACGCTTTCGTCGCCGGTTACGCGCAGGAGCTCTGCTGCCGATATCAGATCGACCCCCCCGGATGGGTCTTCCAGCCCGAAAAATACCTGGACCATTTCTGGTTTCCTACAGATCCGTCTAAGTACAGCATGCTGAGGGCGGTCATTTCACCCGCCCCTTGGCTTCAGGAACACGGTGTGATAGTATGGGACCGTGAATTGGTGCTGGCCCAGGAACTCATCGAGGGCAAAGGCGCCGTGAGCTCATGGAAGAGAAGGAGAAACAACATGGAACCCCTCACCCGCCAGGACATGATCGAGTGCTTCGAAGACATAGCAAATCGCATTCGATTCAAGTTCGTCAAAGGCACCATCTATCTCGTCGGAGGAGCGGCCGTGGCCATGGCCTATGATGACAGTAGAACTTCTATAGACATCGACGCCCGGATCGAATCAGCTCATGGCGAAATACAGCGGGCCATCCTCGATATCGCCCGGGAGCGCGGCTGGCCCACTACCTGGTTGAACGAACAACCCGTCCATTACATACCGCGCGGTGAAGACTCTAGCTCGACAACTGTATACTACCATCCGAACCTCGTCGTCAGAGCGGCCGCTCCTCGTCGGCTCATTGCTATGAAAATGATCGCAGGCAGGGAAAGGGACATCAATGACATCGCCGTATTGCTTCCTTACGCCAAGGAACTGCAAACCATCAAAGATCTAATCGACCTCATGCACAGATTTTATCCAGACCCAGAAATACCCGACGAACTTGCCGAGGACAGAGCTGAGAAGGCTCTACGAAAGGCCGGACTCCTATAACCAGAATCCTGTTGCACCTCTCCTAGAGTTCTATTGAGCCGGACGGTCAAATGAGGTGACATTGTGACCGCCGTTGGGCAAAGACAGGGCCGGGCCGTAGATTGGTAGCTACTACGCGTTGGAGGGAACCGGGTTGCGCTTCCTCAGAGCACTTTCCACCAGGGGGCGGCTAGCACGCCGGGGCCGAGCCATTGGGTTGCGGCGCCGGTGTGGATCAGCAGACCTGCTCGGGCCTTATCGTCGTATTCCTTGCGGAAGGTGCGCAGGTGGCGGGCGTCGCGGAGGCGGGGCCGGTCGGTCGCTTTCACTTCGATGGGCAGCAAACGGTTGCCCGCCTCGATCACGAAGTCCACTTCCTCGCCGGCGGAGGTCCGCCAATGGAGCACCTCGATCCGGTCGAGCCGGGCGTCGCGCCAGGCCAACAGATCATGGAGGACCAGGTTCTCCAGGTGGGCGCCGCCGGGCTCTGCGCCGCCGGCCAGATGCAGCGCCAAACCCGTATCTCCCCAGTAGAGCTTCGGGGATTTGAGTATCCGTTTGGTGCGGTTGACGGAGTAGGCGGGAACCCGCACGAGAAGATACGACGTTTCGAGCAGGTTGAGGTAGCGATGCACCGTCGACTGCGGCAGGCCTGCGTCGCTGCCCAGCTTCGTCTGGTTTACGACCTGGCCCAGGCGCAGGGCGGCCGCCCGCATCAGCCGGCGGAAATCAGGCAGCGCAGTGATCGAAGAGACCGCCTGCAGGTCCCGTTCCAGGTAGGTTCGGATGTAGCCGTCGAACCAGACCGACCGCTCCCTGCCGCTCCCGAAGTGAACAGCCGGAAGAGGGAACCCTCCCCGGCGGGCCGATGTACGCCAGTCCTCCGGTTCGCCCGGCCGGGCAGCCAGCAGGTCGAGCCAATGCTCCTCCCCTGTTCCCATCAGCTCCTCCCAGGCGCCCGCCCGCCCCGATCCTTTCTGTTCACGGTGCGTCATGGGCCAAAGGGTCAGGTAACCGGCCCGGCCCGCCAAAGATTCGGAGATGCGGCGCATCAGGAGCAGGTTCGCCGAACCGGTGAGCAGGAACCTGCCGGGGCGGCGGCGCCGATCGATTGCCCGCTTCACCGCATGCAGCAGGTCCGGTTCACGCTGCACCTCGTCCAGCGTCACCGGCGCATCGCCTTCGAGCAGAGATTCGGGGTCGCGCCGCGCCGCGTCCAACACATCGAGGTCGTCCAACGACAGATAGAGCCTCCTGCCCGGCGACAGTTCTTGGGCCAGCGTGCTCTTGCCGCTCTGACGGGCGCCGGTTACCACCACCGCCGGCATTATCCCGAGCTGGTCTTCGAGGCTTTTCTCGATCAGGCGGGGAAGGGCGGAACGGACCATCATGAGGATGATAATCATTCATGCTTTGAATGAAAATCATTCACTTGTCGGGTCGAGCCCATAGGTTTTCGGGGTTTTCGGCTGCCCGGCAAGCCGCCCCCGCCGCCGCCGGGTATCCCCCGCCGCGGTCAGCGGTCGGCGGAGGTGAACACCCGCCGGGGCTCGATTTGGAGGATGGCCCGCTCCGAGGTGATCGGGTTGGGGTAGCCGTCCAGGCCCAGGTACTTGAAGGCCAAAGCGTCGATGTGGTCCCTCGCTGCGGGGCCGGTGACCACCTCGGCTACTTCCCCGCGCACCTCCGAGTAGGTCCAGGGGTCCGCCCGGTCGACGATCAGCACGGTGGCGAGGGGGTTGGCCGTGATGTTCTTGAACTTGCGCCGGTGCACCTCGGTGTTGACCAGGATGCGGCCGCCGTCGGTGTCCACCCACATCACGTGCACCTGGGGCGCTCCGTCGGGCATGAGGGTGGCCAGCGAAGCGAAGTTGGGGCCGCGCGCCAGCCGCAGGGTCAGTTCGTCGAGCATGTTTCCTCCCGCGCGTTCGGCAGACATTGCGCCCCGTAGAATACGGCCTCGTGGAAACCGCCGCACCGCCCGCCCCCGCATCCCGCAAAAGGCTGCCGCTGCTGATAACGGCCGCCCTGCTGGCCGCGTCCGGCTGCGGCCGCTCGGACGCCGGCCCCGCCGGGGAACCCCTTCCCCCGGCCTCTGCTCCCGCCCCGGCCGAAACCGCCGTTCCCGCCGCCGGGGACGAGGCGGCGGTCGGCCCTGACAACCCCGCCGCCGAGGCGCCCCCTCCGCCTGTCCTGCGGGAGGACACTCCCCCGCTGGTCGGCATAGACGGATGGCTGCAGTCGGACGTCTCCTCGCTGGAGGAGCTGCGGGGGTCGGTGGTGGTGGTCGAGTTCTGGACCTTCGGCTGTTACAACTGCCGGAACCGCATCCCCCACACGCAGGAACTGTACGCCGAATACCGGGGTCAGGGCTTGGAGATCGTCGGGATCCACTCGCCCGAGTTCGACTACGAGCGGGCGCCGGAAGCGGTCGAGGAGGCGGCGGAGCGGCTCGGTGTCGACTGGCCGGTGGCGCTGGACACCGAACGGCGCACCTTCCGCGCCTGGCAGGGGCGGCCCGCCTACTGGCCCCGCACCTACGTGCTCGACCGCCGGGGGCGGGTGCGTTTCGACCACATCGGCGAGGGCGCCTACGAAGAGCTGGAAACGGCGGTCGGCCGCCTGCTGGCCGAGGGTCCGTGAGCCTCCTGTTCGAGGCGGCGCGCGCCGCCTTCCTGGCCTGCTCCTATTCGCTGCATATCATGGCCTTGGCGGTGATCGCCCTGTGGGGGGTGCGGCCCCGCCTCCCCGCCTGGGCGGTCTTCTACACATCCGCCGTCGTCTTCGCCTGGATCCCCTTCGCCGGGGTAGACCCGGTGGTGGACGGACGGTGGGCCGGCGCCGCCGCCGTAGCCGGCGGCCTGTTCCTGGTCGACCGGAGAGGGGCGGGAGCGGCCGCAGGGGCAGGTTGGGGGCTGCGGGATGCGGGCGGGCTGGCCGGAGCGGCCCTGGCGGGCGCCTTCGCCGGCGCGGTGTGGCTTCCCTGCGTCGGCCCGGAGCTGGGGCGGGTGCTGACCTCGGCCGTCTCCGACCCGGGCCCGGGGCTGGGCGGGCTGGCGGTGTACCTGCTGGGGGCGATGTGGCCGACGCTGGCGCTGGCGGCGGGGGCGGATTTCTCTCCTTCGCTGAACCGGATGCTGGAGGGGCGGGCGGCGAGGACGGCGTTCCGGGCGGCGGGCGCCCTCGTCGCGGCGGCGGTTGCCTTCGGCTTCTACCCGTCGGTCCTGAGCGCCTTGGCGCGGTGGTCGTCCCGATGACCGGCCCCCGCCGCGCCGCGTCCCCCGTGCGCGCCGGATTGATCGGCCTGGGCGCCGTTCTGTCGGCGGGGATGGCGCTGTCGATGGCGCCGCCCACCATGATCGGGGTGCTGTCCCGCTTCATCATCGACGACCTCGATATGACCAGGACCGAGCTGGGGGGGCTGATCACCGGATACGCCCTGGCGATGACGATTTCGAGCCTCCCCCTGGGGGGCTTCGCCGACCGGCTGGGCGGGCGGAGGATGCTGGTGCTGCTGCTGGCGTGCCTTTCCTTCGGCTTGCTGGGCATGGCCGCCTCGGGGGGTCTGTGGCCGCTGATGCTGTTCGCGGGCGTCGCCGCCATGCCCGCCGCCGGCGCCAACTCCGCTACCAACCTCCTGATCGTGGAGAACGTCCCGGCCGGTTCCAGGGGGTGGATCACCGGGGTCAAACAGGCGGGGGTGCATCTGGGGATATTCGCAGCGGGGGCGGCGCTTCCGGTCACCGCTCTGAACATCGGCTGGCGCTGGGCCTTGGCGCTGTCGGCCCTGGCGCCGGCGGCCGCCATAGCCTTCACGCTCTACGTCGTCCCCAAGGGCCGGGGAACCCCCGCCGCCGGGAGGGCGGGCCTCTTCGGGTCGCGGCTGCCGGAGGTGGTGTGGTGGCTGGCCGTCTACGGCGCGGCCATGGGGGTCGTCCACTCCGCCTACATCGGCTTCGCCCCCCTCTACTTCCAGGAGAAGATCGGCATGAGCGCGGCGGCGGCCGGGGCGGTGATAGTGGTGTACGGGTTGGTGGGGGCGGCCGGCCGGATAGTGTGGGGGCGCATCGCGGAACGGGCTGGCGACCCCGCCCTCCCCCTCCTGTGGATCGGGGGCATGTCCGTCGGGTCGATGCTCTTGACGTGGGCGGCGGCCGACGGGGGGCCGCTGTTCGCCTGGGCGGGGGCGGCGCTGCTGGGAATCGGATCGGGTTCGTGGACAGTGGTGGGCATGGTGTCAGCCATGTCGGCGGCGCCGAAGCAGACCGGTCTCAGCGCGGCCGCCGTCATGCTCGGCTTCGGGGCGGGCCTCACCGCCGGGCCGGTCGTTTTCGGATGGGCGGTGGACTCGCTGGACGGATACGGCGCACCCTGGTGGGGTTTGGTGTTCATGAGCGCCGTTTCGATGGTGATCATGCTGCTCTGGAAAGCGCGCAGCAAGCGCCCCGCCCGCGGACAGCCGAAGTGAACACCGGACGCCCCGGCGCAGGGCGGACAGAGGGCTCCATCCAGATGGGCAGATCCAAGGTTGCCCTGACAAGCACCCCGTGACAACCAAGTCTCGAAGTCCGATCCCAGCCCCGTTGGATGGCGCCGGTATGTGGGCCGCACCGACCAGACCGTGCTGCCAAGTCTCGAAGTCCGATCCCAACCCAATGCCCTCGAGACCGCGAAAATCGGCCCCCGCCGCCGGCAAACCCGGGCCCATCCCCCGCCGCCGCCTCCTTGAACGAAAATCCGCCGGGCCGCCCAAGGCCGCCTCCGGCCCGAAGGGCCGGACCGAACGGGATCCGTTTCTGACCGCCGCCCTCTCCGGAGCTCGCGGCGGTGTTTGTGCATCAGCCCGATAGGTATACCAAATTTCGGGGCTTCCGGCAAGGGGTACGTATGTTCGGAGAACTTTCGCGGACTCGACCGCTTCGATCCTCCGGCCTCACCCGGGGCGCTCATATCCAGGGAGGTCAGGGTCGGAAGCGGTGTTCGCGGCGGCCTCCCGCCGCACGCCTCATCAACCGCTCGGCTCGGTCGAATCGAATAGTTCGACTGCCCGTCTCGTTTGGAAGCGTGGGGTGACAGACCGGGCACCTTGGCCTTTTACGGGCCGGGCTCGCCGGCGAAGAGCCTGTGTATACGGCTCGAACAAGGATGGGCGCAACCCCCGATCTCTTGGAACTACTCATCTAGAGTTGAGCCCGTGATGGGCCCAGTCTCATGAGGGAAGGCGCGGCGTGAAAGGATCATCTCAGCCCGGCGAAGAGAGCGACCCGCACCAGCATCGTCCGCACGGCCGCCATCTCCCTCATGTTCGAGGAGAGGATTCTCCCCGGCGGACGAAGCTGCAGCAGTTCAAGCACGGGTTGAGCGGGTTCTTGGGCCTGCATTCCCACGGCCGCTCCGAGGCGGTGGACAAGGCGCTGACGGGCAGCGAGCGGGGCATGACGGCCCTGAAGATATCGTTCGCCGTGTTGACGGTGACCGCCGCCGCCCAGACCGGGATCGTGTTCCTGACCGGTTCGGTCTCCCTGATGGCCGACACCATCCACAACTTCTCCGACGCCCTCACCGCCGTTCCCCTGTTCGTGGCCTTCAAGCTGGGCCGCCGCCCCGCCAACCGCCGCTACACCTACGGATACCACCGGGCGGAAGACCTGGCCGGGTTGTTCGTGGTGCTGATGATCCTGCTCTCGGCGGCGCTGGTCCTGCGGGAGTCGGTGGAGCGGCTGCTCGACCCCCGGCGGATCGAGTACATCGGAGCGCTGTTCGCGGCGGGGGTGATCGGGTTCATCGGCAACGAGCTGGTGGCGGTCTACCGCATCCGCATCGGCCGGGAGATAGGGTCTGCCGCCTTGGTGGCCGACGGCCGGCACGCCCGGGTGGACGGCCTCACCTCCCTGGCGGTGGTGGTGAGCGCCGTGTTCACCTGGTTCGGAGTGGAGCAGGCCGACCCGATCGTAGGCATCGCCGTGGGCGCCGTCATCCTCCGGGTGCTGTGGACCTCCGCCAAGGAGATATACGGGCGGATGATGGACGCCGTGGATCCGGAGGTGGTGGACGAGATCGAGCGGTGCGCCGCCGGGGTGGAGGGGGTGCTGGCCGTGAACTACTGCCGGGTGCGCTGGATGGGCCACCGCCTGCGCGCCGACGTGGCGGTCGGAGTCGACCCGGCCCTGACGGTGGGCGAGGGCCATGCGGCGGGAGAGCGGGTGAAGGCCGCGCTCCGGCGGGAGGTGCGCTTCCTGGATTCCGTCTTCGTCCACATCCATTCTGCACCGCCGAACAGGGCGCCAGCCGAACCGGACAACCGCTGATTCCGCCCCTGTACTTCTACTTCCCCAACTCGGATGTCAGCCCGCGAAATCCCGCGCTTCGGCGGCGTCCCCGAATCTACAAAACCCCTGGTGTAGAAGCCATTGCAGCCGCACACCCGCCCCGACCTCGCGAAAATCCCAGCCGCCCCGGCCCGGCTTCGCCGGGAGCCCTCCCCCGCCGCCGCCACCAGCATCGTATCTTCGCCGGGCAAACGCCGACTCTGCCCCCGGCTCTGTGATGCCTGTCCGGGGCCGCCTCGATGATGACCGCCGCCCTCTCCGGAGCCTCGCGGCGGTGTTTGTGCTTCGGCCTCTTATGTATACCGAATTTTCGGTCGTCCGTCTATAGGGTCGTTGGGGAAGATTTCGCGGTTTGGGCGGACGCTTCGGAGGCCGAGCGGCGGACGCCCGTCAGGTACTCGGCGTACCGGAGGGGCATGACCAGGGGGTCGAGCACCGCGACCCCGGGAACCTGTTCGGAGACGGGACCCAGCATCCCCGACCACAGGGAGCAGGCGTAGAACACGCAGGCGGCGCCGTCCTCGTCGCGGGCCAGGCGGGTCTGCTCCACGCCGTCATCGCGCAGCGCCCGGGCCGTCTCCTCCAGGACCATGCCGCGCAGAGCGCCCGGGTCGGAGGCGAACAGGCGGGCGGCGGTGTCGGGGTCCGGGTGGGAGAAGTCCGCCTTCCTGACGTTGAGGAGAAGGCCCTCCAAGCCGTGGGCGGCGGCGCGGGGCGCCCAGGTCTCGATCTTGTAGCCGCTGGCCACGATGGTCAGGCCGCCCAGGGAAGGGGCGGTGCGGGCCAAGGCCTCGAACGGTCCGATGACCGGGATGCCCACCAGCTGTTTGGCTTCTTCGACCAGCGGATCCGAAGTGCAGGCCGAGACCGCCGCGTCGAAGCCGTCCCGCTCGGCGTCCCTCACCGCTTGGAAGAAGGCGCTCCCCCACACCTCGGACGGCGGCACGAAGGGGGTCTCCGGCAGACCGGGCAGGTGGCGCACTTCGAGCTCGGCGCCGGGGGCGGCGACGGGGGCGAGCAGGTCGAGCGTGAGCTGGTTGTACAAGTCCGTGCCCATAGGGTGGATGAACAGAATGCGGGCCGCCGCGGTTCCCTCCTCGATGCGGAGGCCGAGCCTAGCCCTGATGTTTCACGAGAGCGGGGGCGGGCCAGGGCGGCCGGCTCGGCGTCGGACAGTTTCGGGGCGACGCCCCCGCCTTGGGCCGCAGGGCGCCCGGTGGGGTTTTCCGCCGGCAGGTCATCGATGGTTGTGTAGAGTGCGGCGGCGGGGTGTCCAGATCCGGGTTCCTTCCAGGCCTCCAAGGCCGTGGGTGTCACCTCCGGATCATGGACACTCCCGCCGTCGAACTGGGGTATTTATCCGCCCCGCCCCTTGGAACTACTCATCTCATTTCGTCTCATCCAGCTGACTAGGAAGGAACCGCCTCCTATGGAGAGAAGCCCCGGTCCGGTTGTTGCGATCCTGGCCGCAGTTGGACTGACCGCCGCCTTGGCCTTGCCCGCTGCGGCGCAGGACGGCCCCGCCGCCGACCTGGATCCGGCTGACTGCTCCAACGGAACCTTCGTCGCCCGTCCTTCCGGCAACCCGGGCCTGGTTGCCGACTGCCGAGCTTTGGCGGCTGTCCGCAATCACTGGACCCGGCCTCCCGGCAACGCCGGGCCGCCCGCCGATCATGCCCTCCTGACCTGGGGCCGCGTCGGTGCCAAAGACATCACCGCATGGCAGGGGATAAACGTCAACGACCAACGCGTCGCTTCCGTTTCCCTGGGCGGGAATGAACTCACCGGACCTATACCAACCGAAATCGGACAACTCACCAAACTCACACACCTCTACCTAGACAACAACCAACTCACCGGACCTATACCAACCGAAATCGGACAACTCACCAAACTCACACACCTCTACCTGGACGGGAATGAACTCACCGGATCCATACCAACCGAAATCGGACAACTCACCAACCTGACGCATCTTCGTCTGAGCTGGAATGAACTCACCGGACCTATACCAACCGAAATCGGACAACTCACCAAACTCGTACATCTCTATCTGGACAACAACCAACTCACCGGAACCATACCAACCGAAATCGGACAACTCACCAACCTGACACACCTCCGTTTGAGCGGGAATAAACTCACCGGATCCATACCAACCGAAACCGTCCAACGCCTAGAATTGATCAACCCATTTGAGGCGGATTTAGGCCTCGTAGCAAATATCGAAGAAATCAGAAAGATATCTCTGGTCAATAATCTATGGGAAGTTTGGATTTGCGACACCGACGGGCCTCTCGATCTAGACCTCGGCAATACGGCCCGCTTACTGAATCAAACAGTGGTTCCATATTTCGAATGGTTGTCTGAAGGACGATTCATGCCCCGATTCTCGGCAACCGGAACCGTTTCCCTCACACACAGCGAACTCGTTGCTTTAGAGGAGGAACATTGGGTAGACCGCATGGCCGCCTGCGAAAACAAAATGATGACCTCTGAACTCCACAACACACTGAACAAGGCAGTTATAATCGAAACACGGGATAATCTCGGTGGAATAGGCGGATATAACACTAACGCTATAGTGGGAGGCGGCACTGTAACGGCAATACCCGGCAATGATCTTACGCCCCGCTTGAAGACTGTCGCGCACGAGATAGGCCATGTGCTTGGATGGCCGCACTCCTACAACGGACTTATCTCTTATGATGGAGTATTTGACGAATATGATAACTCTACAGACATAATGAGCCGAGGCAACGACAAGGATCTATCGACAAGCACCCATGCCGTCAACCGTTACGCCGCCGGGTGGATAGATCCGAAAGATGTAGCCATCTACTCAGGCGAAGCAACTACCTATGAACTGAGTCCGATAGGAGTAAAAGGAACCCAAATGCTGGTAGTTCCGAGCAAGGAAGGCCAAGGAGTATTCTACAGCCTGAGCCCCGTGACAGCCAAGGATCATAATCGCGACCAACCCAAAGAAGGGGTGGAAATATACCTGATAGACCAAAGCTACTCGACCTGTGAAGGCATATGGCTTGATAAAAAGGCACCACCGTGCCGCAGGACTCAGCCGTATCCACCCCAGATTGTCAAAGAAAACGGAGCCTCGGCCCACCATGTACGAGGAGTGGGCGAAGTTTTCCAGCTGGGAGAAGTATGGGCGGCGGTGCAGAAACGGCAGGGAGACCGGTTCACAGTAGCAGTAGGATCAGGATGCGGAGGGTACTTCCAAGGGAAATTCTGCGACGATGAAGACAACGTACACTCGAACAGCATCGAGGCCGTCGCCGACTGGGGAATAACACGCGGATGCCGAACAAACGAGTTCTGCCCCGATGCCGTAATCACCCGAAGCCAAATGGCAGCCTTCCTCCACCGAGCCGTAACACATATATCCGGTGATGAACCAACCGCCGGCGCCGAGGTGACCCTCAACGACGTCGAAGGCGGCGCTTGGTACCGGCCCTACGCAGAATGGGCGGTAGACACCGGAGTAATGTCAGCACCGAACGGGGCCTTCAACCCAGACGGGGCGGTAACCCGGGCGGACATGGCCGAGATGATGACCGCCGCCTTCAACCGCCTCGCCCCGCCCGCCGCGGCGCAGGGCGTGTTCACCGACATGGGAGGCCAACCCGACCTGACCGTCAGAGCCGCCGAAGCCCTCAGAACAACCGGAGTCACCCAAGGATGCTCGACCTCACCCCTCCGCTACTGCCCCAACCAACCCGTTACCAGAGCACAAATGGCTTCGTTCTTCCACCGCGCCCTCTCGTAGAGCCAACATTCCCACCGGCCGCCGGCGCGGACCGGCGCCGCAAGGACGGCCGCCCTCCTTCGTTCAGCGGCCGAGGGTGCGGCGGCTGAGTTCCATCAAGGCTGCGGCCAACGACTGGTCGAGCCACTCGTACAGTTCCTCGGCGCGGTCCTCCACCTCCTCGTCGTGGGTGAAGGTGAAGGCGTCGCTGGAGGTTTCGATGAAATGGTCCTCGTAGGAAGACGATTCCCCGCCGTCCTGGATATCTCCGAACGAGGTGACGGCCATTACCCCGGTGCGGGGGCTTCCCACATGATGGATCGAGGCGGTGAACCTGGTTCGGACGCCGTTGATCTTGATTGCCAACTGCGCCCACCACTTGCTGGACCGGAGGTCGGCCCAGTGCTCGGCCCGTTTGGCGGATTGGATGATCTGATAGCGCCACCAACCCTCTCGCTGGCTGCCGGGCGAGGCCTTGTTGTTCCAGGTGCTCACTTTGCGGTTCTCTTCGGTGTATACCTCTTTCAAGTCCTTCCCGGCGGCCCTCAACCAGTCTTCGATGCGACCGTGCAGCTGCCGGGCTCGGATGTGGACGGCGAGTTCCTTGCGTTCGGTCTCTTCCTGTTCCTGGCGCCTCAGCTTGCGGGCGTGGAACCTGGCTAACTCTCTGGCCGTCTTCGGCAGAGGTTCGGACACCGGTTCTTCCAGCTCCCGGCGGATCGACCGCATGGCGAGTTTGGCGAAGAGGCGGCCCAGCGGCGCCAGGTCGCCGTCGTTGGCTTGGTTCAAGGCGTCGAGGTACCGGTCGCGCCGGTCCCGATCCACGACCAGCGGGGGGTACTGCCTGCGCTCCAGCGAGAGGAAGGTCAGCACCCTCGCCACCCGGCCGTTGCCGTCTTGAAAAGGGTGTATCTGCACGAAGCGGTGATGCAACCAGGCGGCCGAGACGACCGGATGGACCCCGTCCATGTTCCTGTACCACTCGACCAGGCGTTCGATCTCCCCGTCCACCTGCATGGGCGGGGCGAACTCCAAGAGGACGCCGTCGGCGAGCTTCACGTTGTTGGGCCAGGTTTTGAAAGCCCCGTGGTTCAACTCGGTGCGGACGACGCGCCCGAACTGGTCGGTTGCCTCGTAGTCGGGTTGGGCCCGGGTGATCAGCGCGTGCAGCTGCTTGATGAACGAGGAGGTCAGGGGGCGGTCCTCCCGGACGTATTCGGTTGCCATATCCAGCCCTTCCAGCTGGGCTTCGAGCATGGCCAGCACCCCGGGGGACACCTCCCCGCCCGCCCGGGCGGCTGCCTCTCGGGTAAGGCCCTCGGCGACCAGCGTCTGGGTTACGCCCCAGTCAATCTGGTACAGGCGCTCGAGTATCCCGGTCTCGATGGCGTGCTTGCGGAGGGTGCGGCGGCGCAGGGTACGGCGGTCGGCCTCGTCCAAGGTATCGGTGAATTGCTGCCAGGAACGCTGCAGAGCGTCTACCGCGGCCAAGTCGCCCCTTATTTTTGTCGCCACAGAGGGGTCCAGCCCCGTGATGGGCTGCCATTTCCTGACGGCCTCCTCGGCCGCCGCTGCGGTGCTCATGGCCGGTCAGGGTAATACGGTTCTCCCCGAAGGCGCATGCAGCAAGAAGGGCAAACCCGACAGGTGCACCTTGGCGCGCGGTGATCAAGGTGTGATGATCAGGGGCCGCCTGTTACGAAGAGCACCTGGCCGGTGATGTAGCCGGCGGCGGGGCCGGCCAGGAAGTTCACCGCCGCCGCCACTTCTTCGGGGGCGCCGATCCTGCCCAGGGCCGAGGCGGCGGCCGACCGTCCGGCAAACTCCTCCCAGGGGATCCGGCTGCGTTCGGCGTAGTTGCGGGTCATGGGGGTGTCGATGAAACCGGGGGCGACCGCGTTCACCCGGATGCCGTCCGGCCCCAGCTCCATCGACAGGGAGCGGGCCAGCCCGATGACGCCCGCCTTGGCGGCCCCGTAGTTGGCCTTGCCGGGTATCCCCCGCGAGGCGATCGAGGAGATCAGCACCACGCTTCCCGCCGACGACCTCCGCAGGGCGGGAACCGCCGCCTTGACCAGCGCATACGATCCGGTCAGGTGGGTTTCGATCACCGACGACCACACCGCCGGGGTCATCTCCTCCACCGGCGCTCCGGCCAGGTTCCCGGCCGCCGCCGCCACTGCGTCCAAGCCGCCGAACTCCGACGCCAGCGAATCCACCGCCTCCTGCACCGCCCCCAAATCGGTTACATCCGCCTCCGCCGACGCCGCCTCCGCCCCCGCCCGCCGCAACTCGGCCGCCGTCCGCCCGGCCGCCGCCCCGTCCAGGTCGATCACCCCCACCGCCCGGAAGGCCTTCGACGCCGCCAGCCGCCGGCATACGGCCGCCCCGATCCCGCTCGCCCCCCCGGATACGACCGCCGCCCTCATCCCGGCCGGATCGACCACCCGCCGTCCACCACCAGGATGTGGCCGGTGATCCAGCGGGCCCGGTCCGAGGCCAAGAACAGAACGGCGTCCACGATGTCGTCCACCTCGCCGAAGCCGAGCGGCATCGGCCCCTCCGGCTGGACGGGAGGGGTGTCGAACAGGCGGGTGGGGACCGGCCCCGGGGCTACCGCGTTGACCCGCACTCCTCGAGGGGCCAGCTCCAGGGCGGCCGACCGGGTCATCTGCACCACCGCCCCCTTGCTGGTGTCGTAGGCGATCTCCGGGATCGGCCCCGGCCGGAACCCGACCACCGAGGCTATGTTGATGATCCTTCCCCGGTCGGGAACCCCCGCTGCGGCCTCCCCCTCCCCGGCGCCTCCCTCTTCGGTCATCTGGCGGACCGCCTCCTGCAGGCACAGGAAGCTGCCCCGCAGGTTGATGTCGATCACCCGGTTCCAGTCGCGCTCCCCGTGCTCCAACAAGGGCTTGTTGACGCCCACCCCCGCCGCGTTGACCAGCACCCGGCACCCGCCCAGCCCGGCCGCCGCCTCGAAGGCCCGGGCAACCGAGGAGGGGGATGAAACGTCGGCGGCCGCGGTAATGCACCGGTCGGCGCCCCCCAGCTCCGAACGCAGGTCATCGAGTCTGCCTGCATCGACGTCCACCGCCGCCACCTGCGCCCCCAGCTCGTGGAAGGCGGCCGCGGCCGCCCGCCCGATCCCGCTGCCCGCTCCGGTAACCACCACCGCCCCGCCGGGGAACGCCATCTCCATCGCGGCCTTCATGACCCCTCCTCCTCCAACCCGAACAGCCGAACGGCGTTGCCTCGCATCACCTTGCGCAGCACCTCCTCAGACAGCCCGAACCCCAGATAGCGGTCGATGGTCTCCTGGATCGGGCAGAAGGGGTATCCGGTGGCGAACAGAAAGCGGTCCTGCAGGAAGGTGGCGATCCCCTTCACGTAGTCGGCCTCCCCCGGCAGCCCCGGAAAGTACACGTCGGGGAGCATCCACACGTTGGCGCGGCGGAAAGCGACCCCCAGGGCCGCCTGGGCGTAGGGCCATCCGCCGTGGACGTTCACCACCGTCAGGTCCGGGAAGCGCCCCGCCACCCGGTCGATCCTCTCTGGGTCGGAGAAGGACAGGTCGGGGCCGGTCTCGCCTCCCCCCATCACCAGAGCGGGGACTCCGGCGGCCGCGCAGGCCTCGTAGACCGGATCGACGGCGGGGTCGTCCACGTAGGCGGGGACGTCGGAGATGCCCGGCTCCAGCACTATGCCCCTCGCCCCCCGGTCCACCAGCCCTTGGACGGACTCGGCGGCGCCCGCCCGGAACGGATCCACCGCCGCATATACGAAGAAAAGACCGGGATGCTCCTCCGCCGCGGCGAAGACCGGATCGTTGCCCTTGCCCCCCCACCACTTGTTGGGCGCCCGGGCCGGAACCCCCGCCCGCACGATTCCGGCCTCCGCCGTCTCCGCCAGGTAACCGTCCAAGTCGGCCCGGCGCATGGCCGGGGTGATGGTCCACCCCCGGGCGGCGACGTTGCGGAGGGTGCGGGGGAGGTTGGTGTAGGTGCGGTCTTCGATGAAGGCGGGGATGGGCGGGCGGGAGCGGGCGTCGATGATCCCCTCCGGCGCTATCTGCCGCACGCCGGTCATGCCGGCCCCTGATCCTTCAACGATTCGGACACGCCCGCCTCCTCTCGTTCGGTCCGCCGCCGGCAGCGTCTGTGTTGTCCGGTGGTTGGACCTGCGTTTCTCCGACAAGCTACCCTACGCGGCTACTGCCCCGGCTAACCCCCGGCCGGCGGGGCGCCTTTCATTCGGATCAGCCGTCCAAGAACTCCTGCGCCCGCCAGCAGCGCGACCAGTGATCTTCGCGCAGCTGCTCCGGTTCCGGCTCCTCGGAGGTGCATCGGTCGATCACCGCCGGGCAGCGGGGGGCGAAGCGGCATCCCCGGGAGGGCAGGGCTTCCCGCACGGCTTTCCCGGCGGCGCCCGGACTGTCGGCGGTCATCGAAGCAGCGGAGATCAACAGCTGGGTGTAGGGGTGGGCGGGCCGGTCGGACACCTCCCCGCCCGGCCCCTGCTCCACCGCCGCCCCGGCGTACATGACCACGATCCGGTCGGACAGGTGGCGCACCACCGGCAGGGAATGGCTGATGAACAGCATGGCCATCGACCGCCGCCGGCTGATCTCCAGCAACAGGTTGAGTATCTGCGCCTGCACCGATACGTCCAGCGCCGACACCGGCTCGTCGCACACCAGCAGGGAGGGTTCCAGGGCCAGGGCGCGGGCGATGTTGACCCGCTGCGCCTGGCCCCCCGACAGCTGGCGGGGGTAGCGGACGGCCAGCGCCGGATCCAGGTTCACGTCGGCCATCAGCTCCTCCACCCGCCCGGCCCGCCGCCGGGCCGTACCCCGGCGGTGGATCACCAGGGGTTCGGCCACCAGCCACCCCACCCGCTTGCGGCTGTCCAGAGCCTGGAAGGGGTGTTGGAACACCGCCTGCACCGCCCGGCGGTAGGCCCCGGCGCCGCCGGACAGCCAGTCTCCCACCGGGCGGCCCCTGAAGCTGATCCGCCCCGCATCGGGCCGCTCCAGGCCCAGCACCAGGTTGGCCGCCGTGGACTTGCCCGACCCCGATTCCCCCACCAGCCCCACCACCTCCCCTTCTCCGACGGTCATCGACAACCCCCGGACGGCATGCACCGGGCCGCGGGCGGCGGTGAAGGTCTTGTGCACCTCCTCCAGCTCGAGCAGCGGGGCTTCGGTCACCGCGCCGCCCCTTCCCCGGCGGGCCCCGAAGCCCGGTCCGAACCCGACCCTCTGCTCGAAGGCGAACCTGAAGCAACGGTCGAAGCCGAGGCGGCGGCGGGCGGACAGGCCGCCAGGACGGCGCCGACCGGCGCCAGGGGAGGTTCGGTGCGGCGGCACTCCTCCACCGCCAGCCCGCACCGGGGTGCGAAGGGGCAGCCGCCGGCCGGCAGGGGTCCGGGCGGCATCGACGGCAGGGGGGTCTTGCGCTCCCCGTCCAGGCGGGGCACCGAATCCAGCAGCCCCCGGGTGTAGGGGTGGACCGCCCCGCCCAGCACGTCCCGGCGCGCCCCCCGCTCCACCGCCTTCCCCCCGTACATGACCAGCACGTCGTCGGCCACCCGCGACACCACGCTCAGATCGTGGCTGATCACCAGCATGGCCAGTTTCGCCTCGTCCCGCAGCTCCCGGAGGACGGCCAATATCTCGGACTGGACGGTGCTGTCGAGGGCGCTGGTGGGCTCGTCGGCGATCAACAGGGCCGGCTGGTGGATGACCGCCACCGCGATCGACACCCGCTGCAGCATCCCCCCGCTCAGCTGGTGCGGCAGTTCCTCCAGCCTCCGCTCCGGATCCTCGAACCCCACCCGGCCCAGCAGCTCGTACAGCTCCGGCATCCGCCCGGCGCGGCCGGAAGCGGCCATCCCGTCCTTCACCTGGGACTTCATCGTCCTGGTGGGGTTCCAGGAGTTGACCGGAGACTGGAAGACGAAGGAGACGGCGGTGCGCCGCAGCTGCCGCCACCGCTTCCGCCCGGCGGCCAGCAGATCCTCTCCGCGGATCTCGAGGCGGCGCGCCCGCCGCCGCGCCCGGCGGTCCAGCAGCCCGGCCAGGGCCAGCGCCAGGGTGGTCTTGCCGCTTCCCGACTCCCCCACCACCGCCAGGGTGCGGCCCGCCTCGATCTCGAACGACACTCCGGACACGGCCGGCCTCGCCCCTCCCGGATACGAAACGGTGAGGTCCTCGACCGCCAGCAGGCTCACCGCTGGGCCCGCCTGCGGAGCGCCTCCCCCAGCAGCACGAAGTTCAGCACCGTCAGGAAGATGACCACCCCCGGAAACACCGCATACCACCAGGCGGTGAGGGCGAACTGCTTGGAGTCGGCCACCAGCCGCCCCCACTCCGGCAAGGGCGGGGGCGCCCCCAAGCCGAGGAAGGCCAGGCCGGTCAGGGCCACCAGGGCGTTCCCGATGTCCAGGGTGAAGCGCACCAGGAGCTGGTTGTAGGTGTGGGGGATGACGTGCCAGCGCAGGATCTGGCCCCGGCCCGCCCCCAGGGTCCGGGCCGCCCGGATGTGATAGTCGTTCAGGATCGACTTCACCTGGCCCCGGATCATCCGGGCGTAGCTGGGCCACCAGAGCAGGGTGAGGGCGGCGATGGTCGATGCCAGCCCGCGGCCCAGCGAGGCCGACACCGCCATGGCGAACACCAGGTAGGGGAAGGCCAGGAAGACGTCCACCGTCCTCATCAGCAGCCGGTCGAGCACCCCGCCGTACCAGGCCGCCAGCGCTCCGTAAACGGTCCCCGCCGCCGCCGCCGCCCCCACCACCAGGAGGGCGGCGCCGATCGAATACCGGGCGCCGTGGATGACCCGGGACAGGATGTCCCGGCCCGCGTCGTCGGTGCCGAACAGGTTGGCGGCCCCCGGCGGGGCAAACCGGTTGGAGACCTCCAGGCTGTAGGGGTCGCCGGGCGCTATGAGTCCGGGCGCGGCGACCAGGATCAGCATGACCAAAGCGGTGCCCGCCGACCACCAGAGCACGCCCCCGCCCCCCTCGCGGGCTTCGGCCGCGGCCTTCGGAGCGGCGGCGGGCGCGGCGCTCACCGCGCCTCTTCGATCCGCGGGTCGAGCAACGGGTAGATCCGCCCGACCAAGGCGTTGATGATGACGAACCCGGCGGTGGCGATCACGGTGACAGCCATGATGGCGTTGTAGTCGAAGGCCTGGAAAGAGTTGAAGGCGTACAACCCGATCCCCGGCCAGGAGAAGATCACCTCGACGATCACCACCCCGCCCAGCAGCCAGCCCAGCTGCAGACCCAGCATGGTGACCACCGGATTGAGGGCGTTCCGCAGGGCGTCCACCATCACCACCCGCCATTCGGAGAGGCCCCTCGCCCGCGCCGCCCGCACGTATTCCAAGTCGAGCTGGTCGCTGAGGGAGGAGCGCATGAGGGCGAGGGTGAGGGCGATGTTGTGGATCACGATCGTCATCACCGGCAGGAACAGCACCCGGGCCGCCTCCCACAGGGCGGAGGGGCTGCGGGCGATCAGGGCGTCGAGCAGCCCCGCGCCGGTGACCTCGGCTATGCCGGCCGCGTCGTGGTTGAGGTTGCCGGCCACCGGAAACCATCCGAGCCGGCCGGCCAGGAGGATCTGCAGCAGCAGACCCACCCAGAACACCGGGACGGCGGAACCGGCCACCGCCGCGATCCGCAGCAGCGCGGCGTGGACGCCCCGGGGCCAGTAGGCCCAGACGATCCCCAGGAGAACGCCCAGCGACGCGAAGATCGTGAAGGAAACCGCGATCAGCTCGATCGAGGCGGGCAACGACTCGACGATGTCGTCGAGGATGGGGCCCCTGGTGCGCAGCGAGTCGCCGAAGTCCCCGGTCAGCAGGCCGCCGATGTAACGCACGTACTGAACCGGAATCGGATCGTCGAGCCCCATGTCCTGCCGCACCTGCTCGACCTGCTCGGGGCCCGCCTCGAGCCCGGCCGCCAGCCGGGCGGGGTCGGCGGGCACGATCCGGCTGAGCGCGAAGGTGATGGTGACGGCCGCGAGGACCACCACCAGCAGCCAGACGACCGCCTTGGCAAACCGCGCCAAGACCACCACCAGCAGCCAGACGACCGCCTTGGCGAACCACGCCAACCGGCCGGCGCCGAGGACCGCCCCCGGCGCCGGTGCGTCCGTTTGTGGACTATCGGCCGGCGTCACCCGGCCATTTCAGTGTTGCGGGCATGGAAGAACCTGGTCTGCACCACGAAGTCGAGCGGCTCGAACTTGAGGTCCCACTTCTCCAGCACCGGCTGGTAGATGACCGGCTGGGGAAGCCAGATGGCGACCTGATCCGAGATGATCTGATCCTGGATCTGGCGCAGCACCCGGCCCCGTTCCTCCGGGTCGGCGATGCTCGACACCCGGGCCGTCTCCTCGTCCACCATCTCGTTCGAGTAGTAGGCCCAGTTGTAGCCGCCCCCGTCCGCCCAGGACGAGGTGATGTACGCCGATTTGAGCACGGTGGAGGGGTCGGTGGACGTCATGTTGAGGATCAGGTACGCCAGGTCGGTGGTCGTTTCCGGGCTCTTGGTCAGCTCCACGAGCTCGGGCCATCCGACCAGGTTGACGTCGACGCCGATCCCTATCTCCTTCAGGCTCTCCGTCAGCAGGGTGCCGAAGAAGGCCTCGTAGGCGAGGAACTGCAGGCCGGCGTAGCTGATGTTGAAGTGGATGTTGTCGGGGCCGCCGTCGGGGTACCCGGCCTCGGCCATCAGGGCGCGGGCGCCTTCGAGGTCCTGGGTTATAACCGGGGGGACCGGCCCGATCTCGGCGTTGCTGGGCAGCGGACCCGTGGTCGGATCCGCCCGACCGTTGAAGTAGTCGAGCCAGGCGCCGTAATCCACCGCCTTGGCGATGGCCTGCCGCACCCTGACGTCGGAGATGGGTCCCTCGGACAGCATGTTGAACACCACGGTGCCCACCCCGAACCGCTGCTGGACGAGGCCCTCGACGCCGTTGCAGGCGACCGCCTGGTCGGTCTGGTCGGGGGCGATGCCGCCGATGGAGTCCACTTCGCCCTGGCACATCAGCTGGACGGCGGTGGTCGCGTCCGGGTCGGTCCGCAGGGTGATCCTGGTCGGCGTGCCCGGCTCGAACTCGCGCCAGTAGTCGGCGAAGCCGTCGAGGGTGATCGCGTCGGGCGCCAGCGAGTCGAGCACGTAGGGCCCCGATCCGGCCTCGTTCTCGGCGAACCATTCGGCGGCCCACGGGTCGTCGGCGGAGGCGTTCGCCTCGACGGCCTCGGCGGAAACGATCGGGACCTTGGGGAGCGACCCCGTGAAGAACACGTTCGGGGCCTCGAGGGTGATCCGCACCTCGTAGGGACCGGCCGCCTCGTAGCTCTCCACGCCGCCCAGCACCGTGGCCGGGCCCTGGTTGATTGCCTGGATCCGCTCCAGGCTCTTCACCACGTCCGTGGAGTCGAACGGGTTCCCGTCGTGGAACACCACGTCCTCTCGGAGGGTGAAGGTGTAGGTGAGTCCGTCGTCGGACAGGCTCCAGTCGTTGGCCAGCGCCGGCTGGACCACGGCCGGCTCGGCGCCGGGCGGGTACTCGAGGAGCGTGTCGTAGGCGCTGCGGACGAAGAGCATCCCGTCGGACGACCAGGCCACCGCCGGGTCCAGGCTGGCGGTCTGGGCGATGTTGGAGAACACGAACGGTACGTCCCCCAGCGTCTGCGGCCTGGTGAAGGTGTCCGGCGGAAGCGTGGTGGTGGTGCCCTCCGTCGCCAGGGTGGCGGGCGCCTCCTCTTCCATCTCTTCCTCGTCCATGGGGTCCATGGGTTCATCGTCGGGTTCAGCCATGGTTTCTTCGGGCGCGGCCGCCTCGGTGGGCGCCGGGGCGGCGGTGGTGGTGGTCGCGGCGGCCGTCTCGGCGGGCGCGTCGCCGTCTCCGTCCGCGCACGCCGAAGCCGTCAAGGCCAAGACGGCCAGCGCCGCCAGCGCCTTCACCAGCCAGGTCCGGTGGATGCCTGTTTTCATGATCTGTTCCTCCTCTGGTCGTTCAGGCAGGCGGACGGTCTCTTCCGCAGGCCGCCGCCCGCACAACGGCGGGGCGAAAGGCCGCCCGCTTCGCGATCCCGGCCCTGCCTTTGGGCCGTCATTGTTCCATATCCGGCCAGACGGCGCAGTACCCGTCGGCCAAGTCGTCCGCCACCGCCTCCGGATCCCGCTCCCGCGGGTCGCCGTACCCCCCTCCCCCGCCGGTCTCCACCACCAGCACGCTGTGGGCCGGCAGCCGCCGGGGCGGGGTCTTGAGGACGGTCTCGCTCACCCCGTCCACGGTCAAGGTTCCGCAGGTCGGAGCGCCGGGCAGCCCCCCGTGGAGGCCCCAGGCCGGAACCTGGGAGCGCTCCAGCCACAGGGTCAGGTCCATGCCGTCGGCCAGCGTCTCGTATTCCCGAACGATGCCCAGCCCGCCCCGCCGCCGGCCCCGCCCGCCCGACCCCTCCCGGAGGCCGTAGCGCCTCACCATCAGGGGGTACTTGGTCTCCACCACCTCCACCGGGATGTTCTTCAGGTCGCCGGCGCCGTAGTTGATCATCCCGTTGGCGCCGTCGGCCGCAGATGAGGCGCCCCACCCCACCGCGGTGGCGTCGGCGGTAACGAACTGGGAGCCGTCCCCCCTCCGCCCCACGAAGGTCACGTTCATCGGGTCGGCGGTCTGGCCGGCCACCGTTTGGTCGGGCAGGACGCCGGACAAAGCCTTGATCACCAGGTCGATCATCAGCCCCAGCGGCGGGTAGTAGTAGATGGTGCCGTGGGGTTCCGACACGTTGAAGACGGTGTTCTCCGGGGCGGTCACCTCCAGGTTGCGGAAGGTGCCGCCGGTGACCGGAACGCCGGGGTTGATCAGGCATTTGAAGGCCAGCCGCGCCCCGGCCAGGGTGCCCGGCATGGGCGAGTTGACCGGCCCGCGGGTGGGGCCGCTCGATCCGGCCAGGTCGATGGTCATGCGGTCGCCTTCGATCTTCACCGCCGTGCACACCTCCACCGGCGGCAGGCCCGGTCCGCCCGAATCCATATGGGCGGCGGCCCGGTACACCCCGTCGGGGACGGCCCGCACCGCCTCTCGGTCCAGGCGCTCGCACTGGGCGAAGATCTGCTCGGCGGCCTGGTCCACCGCCTCGGTCCCGAAGCGTTCGTGGAGGGCGGCGAGGCGGCGCTCGCCGGTGCGGCAGGCGGCGATCTGGGCGTGCAGGTCGCCCCAGACCGAGCGGGGCAGGCGGCTGTTGCGGGTGATGTAGTCGATCACCTCCCGCACCGGCTCGCCCCCCCGGTAGACGGCGGTGGGGCCGAACCGGTACCCCTCCTGGTAGATCTCGGTGGTGTCGACCGGGCGCCCGGCCTCCTTGGCGCCGATGTCCAGCCAATGCGCCTTGGTGGCCCCGAAGCCGATCAGCCGGCCGTCCAGGAAGATCGGCGAGAAGATGTTCACGTCGTAGGTGTGGCTTCCGACCAGGTAGGGGTCGTTGACCATGTAGACGTCCCCCTCCCGGTAGGCGTCCGGCCCCCCCAGGGCCTCGGTGGTCACCGCGATGCCCAGCTCGAGGTTGCCCAAGAACATGGGCAGGCCGGGCGACTGCCCCAGCAGGCGGCCTTCCCGGTCGAACACGCCCACCGAGCAGTCCTTCATCTCGTAGATGATGGGCGTGTAGGCCGACCGGAAGAGGTTCTTGTTCATCTGGCGGGCTATCGACAGGAAGGCGTTGCGGATCACCTCCACCGTCACCGGATCCACCGAGCCGGCGCCGGGGCGGGGCGGTCCGCCCAGCAGGGAGCTCATCGCCGCCCCCTCATCCGGTCCGTTCCATGATCAGGTGGCCGCGCTCCGAAGCCTCCGCCCGCCAGCCGGGCGGGATCAGGGTGGTGCAGCCCGCCTCCAGCACCACGGCGGGGCCGGACAGGGCGGCCCCCCGCCCCAGCGCCCCCCGCTCGTACACGCCGGTCGGAAGGGGCCGGTCTCCGAACCAGGCGGGGGCGGTTTCCACCGGGGCGGGCGGCGGGCCTTCGGGGAGGAGGGGAAGCTCGGCGGGCCGGCGCCGACCGACCGCCGCCGTCCGCACGCTCACCACCTCCACCGCCTCGCCCGGGTTGGAGTGCCCGTAGCGGGTCAGGTAGGCGGCGTGGAAGTCTTCGGCCGCCCTCTCCCCTCCCCCGCCGGACAGGAAGCCGCCGACGGGGATGGTGAGGGTGTACTCCTGGCCGAAATAGCGAAGATCCAGGGAGGGGCGGAACTCCATGTCGGCGGCCGCCACCCCGTCTTCCGACAGGAGGCGGCGGCCCTCCTCCCGCAGCTCGTCGAAGACCGCGGCCGCCGCGGTGCGGTCCAGGCCGTCCAGCCGCCCGTACAGAGACCTGGCCAGGTCGTGGCGCACGTCGGCCCAGAGCATCCCCCACGCCGACAGCACCCCCGGGGAATGGGGGACGATCACCCGGGCCGTTCCCAGCTCGTCGGCCAGGGCGGCGGCGTGCAGCGGACCGGCCCCGCCGAAGGCCAGCAGGTCGAAGCCGCGGGGGTCGATCCCCCGGTCCACGGTGATCTCCCGGATGCCGTCGGCCATCATGGCGTTGACCACCTCCACCGCCCCCGCCGCCAGGGTGCGGGCGTCGAGGCCCAGGTCGGCGCCGACCTTCTCCAAGGCCGCTTCGGCGGCTTCGAGGTCCAGCTCCAGGGAACCGGCGAAGCGGGCGCGTTCGGGGATGCGCCCCAGGAAGGCGTTGGCGTCGGTTACGGCGGCCGACACCCCGCCCCGCCCGTAGCAGGCCGGCCCGGGTGACGCCCCCGCCGACACCGGCCCCACCCGCAGCCCCCCCGCCTCCGCCCAGATGATCGAGCCGCCCCCCGCTCCGAGGGAATGGACCGCCACCGAAGGGGTGAGGATCGGGTGGCCTTCGATCTCGATCTCGCTCTCGATGTCGGCCGCCCCGTCGATCACCAGCGACACGTCGAAGGAAGTCCCGCCCATGTCGATGCATATCAGCCGGCCGGCCTCGATCTGCCTGCCGATCTCCCGGCAGGCCACCGTCCCCCCCACCGGCCCGGAGAAGAGGGTCCGGACGGCCCTCCGCAGCCCGGTGCGGGCGGTCATGACGCCCCCATTGGACTGCATGACGTGGAGGGGCGGCGCCAGCCCTCCCTCCCGCAGGCGGCTCTCCAGCCCGGCCAGGTAGTCCTCTATCTTGGGGGTTACGTAGGCGGACACCAAGGCGGTGGACCAGCGTTCGTACTCCCGCCATTCGGCGGTCACCTCGTGGGAGGCGGCCACGCTCACCCCCGGCAGGGCCTCCCGCAACGCCTCGGCCGCCCGCCGTTCGTGCTCCGGCCACCGGAAGGAATGGAGGAAGCACACGGCCACCGCCTCGTACCGGCCCGCCGCCAGCTTCTCGGCCAGGCGGCGCACCTCCCCGTCGTCGAGCGGCACCCTCACGGCTCCGTCGGCCATGGTGCGCTCGTCCACCTCGAAGACGTCGCGGCGCTTCAGCAACCGGGCGGGCCGGCGGTAGTGGATGTTGTACATCTCGGGGCGGCTGGCGCGCCCGATCTCGTACACGTCTCGGAAGCCGCGGGTAACCACCATGGCCAGGCGGGCGCCCCCCCGCTCCAGGAGGGCGTTGAGGGCGGCGGTGGTGCCGTGGATGAAGTCTGCCACCTCGGGAAGGGAGACCTCCATCCGGCGGACGGCCTCCATCACCCCCAGGTCCTGGCGGCCGGCGATAGACAGGGTCTTGGCGGTCTCGGTCCTCCCGTCCGGCCAGGCCGCCACCGCATCGGTGAAGGTGCCGCCGATGTCCACCGCCGCCCGGACGCCTCCGTCCGTCCGTCCCGGCCGCCCCCCGCTCACAGGGACGCCCTCAGCTCCGGCGTCAGCCGCTGGAAGGCCTCGGCGTATTCCACCTCCGGCCCCGCCCCGGCGTAGCGGGACTGGAACGCCCGCTGCCGCGCCCGCTCCTCGTAGTGGTCATGCAGGAAGGCCTGGGCGCCCATCGCCTGCATGGCCTTGCGCTTCGCCCCCCACACCGGGGTTATGTCGAGGAAGATGTCGGGTTTGAAATCGCACAGGTCGGGCTGGTGGGGTTCGAAGGCGTACATCATCGGAGGGGGGATGGTGGGGAAGGCGGCCGGCGCTCCGCCCGCGCCCGAGGCCAGCAGCCGGGCGCGCCGGGCGGCTTCCGAAGCGGTCGGATGGTCGGGGTTGAAGGGGTCTTCGGGGGCGTGCACCAGAACGATGTCCGGGGCGGTTTCGATGAAGAGGCCGACCAGCCGCTCGAGGGCCGCCTCGTCCACCGCCAACGGAAAGTCCCCCAGGTCGAGGGCGACGAAGCGGGCGCCCAGCACCGAAGCGGCGGCGGCGGCTTCCTCGCGCCGGATGCGGCGCACCGCTTCCACCGTCTGGCCGGGCTGCCGCCAGAGGGAACCCGACTCCCCGCGCTCGCCGTAGGAGAGGGAAACCACGGCCGCCTCCCCCCCGGCGGCGGTGTGGAGGGCGACCGCGCCGGCGGCCCGCCACACGAAGTCGGCGGCGTGGGCGCTGACCACGAGCATCGAGCGGGGGCCGGGCAAGAATCAGCTCCAGACGGCGGCGCACATGGCGGTACCGGTCCCGGCCGGGGTGCGGTAGCCGGGGACGTACTCGATCACCTCCATGCCGAGGCCGGCCTCGGTGCAGGCGCCCCCCGCCGCGATCCAGCACAGCCCCTCCGAGGTCCCCGACACGTAGTCCTCGGCCTCCAGGGCGCCCACCCGGGCGTCGTCGCCGGAGGCCGCCGCCTCGAGCATGGCGCGGTCGATGGACTCGTCGATCACGAAGTGGCTCAGGCCGCCGGAGGCGATCACAGCCACCCGGATGTCCTTCGGGCAGGCGGCGATGGATGCGGCCAGGGCCTTGCCGAACTCCCAGCAGCGGGCGGGGGTGGGCGTGTTGGGCGGGAAGTAGGTGTTGAAGATCACCGGCACCATCGGGATGGGTTCCCGGCCGCGGTCCATCAGCCGGTTGCGGACGGCGATGAAGGGATGGCCGGCCGACTGGCCTTCCGGCGCCGCCTTGACCTGCGCTGCGTCGAACCCCCGCCGGTTGAGGTCGGTGATGAGGAACTCCCCCAGCTCGGCGTCGCACGGGTAGGTCTCCGGTTTCTCGCCGAACAGGGCCCAGGCGGCCGGTTCCACCGCCGGGAAGATCCAGTCGGGCGGGAAGGCGTCGATGGTCTCCCCCCAGTAGACGGCGAAGGTGGGCATGCTCTGCTCAGAGAACAGCTCATGGTGGTCGTCGCCCACGATCACCACCGCGTCGGGGTCCGCCTCCGCCAAGGCGGTGGACAGCCGCGCCACCCCGTCGTTGATGCGGCGGTACTTGTCGGCCCACACCTCGTCGTTCACCTGCTCGGCCACCCCTTCGGCGGCGCGGGCGGCCACCAGGTCCTCGTAGTCCCACCGCTTGCGCTTCCAGATCAGCGGGAAGGCGGTGGCGTCCCGGGAGGCGTACTCCGCCCAGTGCTCGCTCGACATACTCATCTGCGGGGTATGCGACATCCCCAGCCCCAGCACCAACTCCGCCATCTCGTTCTCCCTCGCCGTCCGGTGGGCCGCCGGTATCTTATCCGGTAGATTCGAGCGGCCTCATCCGACCAGCACGTTGACCCTCAGGCCCCAGCGCATGACGCGGGACCCCCGGGCCGGCGCCCCGGGATCGAGCAGCGATACACCCTTGGAAAACAGCTCAACCGAGCTGAGCGGTTGGATGCGGCGGGCGGAGAGAGGCCGTCCTGAACACCGCTTCCGAGTCCCCCTCCGGATCTGGGCGCCTCCGGGTGAGACCGGAGAATCGAAGCGGTCGAGTCCGCGAAAGATTTCCGAACACACCCCTATACGGAAGCCCCGAAATTTGGTATACCTATTTGGCTGAAGCACAAACACCGCCGCGAGTTCTGGAGAGGGCGGCGGTCAGAGACGGATCCCGTTCGGTCCGGCCCCGTCGGGCCGGGGGCGGCCTCGTGCGGCCCGGCGGATTTTCGTTCAAGGAGGCGGCGGCGGGGGATGGGCCCGGGTTTGCCGGCGGCGGGGGCCGATTTTCGCGTTCTTGGGGGCGTTCGGGTTGGAATCGAACTTCGAGCCAGGATTACAGGGGGGTCTTGCCGGGGGCAGCCTTGGAGATGCCCATCTAGATGGGTAGCTCCAAGGTTACCCTGACAAGAACCTCGGTTGATGATGGTTTGCATTGTTCGACAGGCTCATCTTGCTGGAGATGAGGGCGACAAACCGAACGGCTTGGCCTGCGCGGGCCGGGGTTTGTGGGGAAGAGCCTGCGTATGCGGCTCGAACAGAGATGTGCACAACCCTCAATCCCTTGGAACTACTCATCTAGAGGCCGATGAACTCCTCTTCCAGGTATTTTTGGCCTTCTTGGAGCAGGCGGGCCAGCAGCCGGCGGGCGTCGTCGAGCTGAACGGAGCGGGAGAAGAACGAGGCCACGAACATGGGCTCGCCGATGTAGAAGCGCTCGTAGTGGGCGAGGCGCATTCCGATGGGGCCGCCGGCGAGATCCCAGGCCAGCTTGGCGATCTGCACCCGCTCCTCGCCGGGCATGCCTTCCGCCCCGGCGAAGTAGGTGTTGGCGAAGTCGGACACCTCCCCGCGGAACTCGCCGGCGGTGGGGGTGAGCATCAGTCCGGCCGCCCCGGTGCGCTTGATGGTCTCCAGCATGGCCGTGTAGAAATCGGGGAAGAGCAGACCGTGGGAGGTGAGGGCGTCGGCGTTCAGGTAGTAGACGCCGTCCTCGTCCACCCGGGGTTCCTCCTCTGCTTTGAAGAGCAGGGCTTCCACCGCCTTGTGCATGGCGGCGATGCGGCCCAGCATCTCCCCCACGTTGGGGAACACGTTGGTCTTGACCGAATCGCACAGCGCCATGGCCGCCGCCACCGTCAACCCGGAGCGGACGACGGCGCGGTGGATCGACAGATGGCCGGAGAAGGCCCCCACCGCCGTCATGAAGCGCATGTTGTTGGCGGCTTCCTTGCTGCTGTGGAAGAACACCCGGTCCCAGGGGACCAGCACGTCGTCGAAGACCAGCAGGGCGTCGATCTCCTCGTAACGGGAGCTGAGCGGCTGGTCGTAGACGTTGAGGCCGTCGTCCTTGATGAACGGCTCCCGGCACAGCAGCTTGAGGCCGGGGCTGGCGGTGGGGATGCTGAAGCACAGGCAGTAGGCCTCGTCGCCGGGGGCGAACTGGCGCCCGTTGGGGAAGACCAGCACCTCGTCGGCGAAGGGGGCCGAAGTGGCCAGCTGCTTGGCGCCCCGCACGATCAGCCCCTCGGAGGTCTCCTCCTTGATGCGCAGATGCAGATAGGGGTTCTTCTGCTGGTGGGAGGGCTTGGACCGGTCCGACTGGGGGTTGCCGAGGGCGTGGGTTACGAACAGGTCGTTGTCCTTGACGTGGTTGTAGTAGTCGATGACCTTCTGGGCGCCGTTCTTCTCGAACTGGTCGAACCAGTCGGCGCTCACCACCAGCCCCGACACCAGGGCGGCCATCGATTCCGGCCCCCGGCCCAGGCAGCCGTAAGAAGCTTCGGAGAAGGTCTTGAAGGCTCGGCCCTTGGCGCGCAGCTGATCGTGGGTCTTGGGCACCAGGAAGCTGGCGTCGAAGCGGGCGCCCCCCTCTGCGTAGGTCATGTCGTCCTGGAACTCCGGGGTGTGCTTCATGTCGTAGAGCTGGGCGTAGGATTCGAGCGGACGCCGGAAGGCCGGGTATTTGGTGACGTCTTCGATGCGCTCGCCGCCTACGTAGACCTCCCTGGGGGTTTCGAGGCCGGCGATGTACTGGTCTCCGGTGCGGATCATGGTTTGGTGGTCTCCTGATCGGGAACAGCGGAACCGCAGGCCGGTGGGGCTTGCGTCCTGTGCTCGGCCCCGATCTTAGCCCGCATCCGGGCGGCGGCCCCGCAGCGCGCCCCGGCGCTTCCGGCGGCGCGGGTTCCGGCGGCGGCCTCCGTTTGACGCCTGCGCCGCATTCGGCGTATCGTGATGGACATGTCTGATCAAAGCGCCCCCCGCATAGACGTACACGGTCATGTGACCGCCCCCTTGGCCCTCTACGCCTACCAGGCGGGGCTGATGTCGGCCCGGGCCTTCCACGGAAAAGGCAAGATCCGGGCCACCGAAGAGGAGGTGCTGGCGGCGGCGCTGCCCCACGTCGAACGGCTCCGCAGCCACGGGATCGACCGGCAGTTCATCTCGCCCCGGCCCTACTCGATGATGCATTCCCGCAAGCCGGAGATCATCGTCCACTGGTTCATCGAGACCGTCAACGACATCATCGCCGCCCAGGTGGCCGAGTACCCCGACGCCTTCGTGGGCGTGGCCGGCCTCCCCCAGAGCGCCGGAGTTACCCCGGCCAACGCGGTGGCGGAGCTGGAGCGCTGCGTCACCGAGCTGGGCTTCGTGGGCTGCGTGGTGAACCCCGACCCGGGCGAGGGCGACTACGCCAGCCCCGGACTGGGGGACGAATGGTGGTATCCGCTGTGGGAGAAGATGGTGGAGCTCGACGTTCCGGGCCTGGTCCACGCCACCTCCTGCTCCAACCCCCGCGAGTCCTACTCCAACCATTTCATCACCGAGGAGGGCATCGCGGTCATGTCGCTGATGGACTCCCGAGTGTTCGAGGACTTCCCCGGCCTGAAGCTGATCATCTCCCACGGGGGCGGCTCTGTCCCCTACCAGTACGGGCGGTGGCAGGCGCAGCGCGTCCAGAAGGGCAAGGAGGACTTCGAGATCAGCCTGCGGAGGCTGTGGTTCGACACGGTGCTCTACAACAAGGAGTCCCTGGAGCTGCTCTTCAAGATCGTCGGCCCGGAGCACTGCCTGTTCGGAACGGAGACCCCCGGCATCGGCTCCGGCATCGACCGCAAGACCGGCCGGTACATGGACGACCTGGGGCCGGTGATCGACAGCATCGACTTCCTGTCAGAAGACCAGAAGGCGGCCGTTTTCTACCGCAACGCCGAGCAGATATTCACCCGCTGGGAAGGCGCGGGCGGCGGCGGTTCGGAGTGAGCGGGTTCGACCACGCCGCCCGGCGGGCCAGGTTCCAGGAGCGGCTGGCGGAGCTGTCCGTCGATGCGGCCATGGTCCTGCCTTCGGGCGATCTGGAGTACCTGACCGGGTTTCCCCGGCGCGCCCCTTCGTTCGGCAACATCGAATACGCCCACCAGTGGGCCTGCGGGGCGCTGTTCCGCCCTCGAGGGGAGCCGGTCTACGTGGTGCCCCAGGGGTATTCGGCCTTCAATCTGGCAGGCGGGGTGGAGGGGGATGTAGTTACGGTGCGGAACCTGGACGACGGCGTGGAGGTGTTCGCCTCGGTGCTGGCCCGCCTCGGCCCCATCCGGCGGTTCGGGCTGTCGGCCCGCACCTTCTCCCGGACGGCGGTGCGGGCGGCGGAACTGACCGGCGGGGCGGAGCTGGTGGATCTTGACGACGATCTCAACGCCCTGCGGCGGATCAAGGCGCCGGACGAGCTGGAGGCGATGCGGCGCTCGGCCCTGATCTGCGACCAGGTGATGGAGGAGATCACCCCGGCGGTGGCGGCGGGGGCCACCGAGTTCGAGATATCCAGCCGGGTCGACTACCTGATGCGCCTGCATGGGGGGAGGTGCCCGTCCTTCGACACCGGGGTGTTCGCCATGGGGCCGGCCTGGGAGCGCGACGCCTCCACCCGCCTCACGGGGAGCGCTCTGGTGGAGGGGCTGGGGGTGTCGTTCGACTTCGGAACGGTGGTGGACGGCTACTGCTCCGACTTCGGGCGCACCATCCACATCGGCGAGCCGGACGAACGGTACCGAGAGGCCTACGCCCTGGTCGTGGAGGCCCAGGAGGCCGGACGGCGGGCGGCGGTTCCCGGGGTTACCGCGGCGGATGTCAACACCGCCACCCGGGCGGTGATCGACGGCGCCGGCTACGGCGACTGGTTCCGGCACCGCACCGGCCACTGCATCGGCTTGGACACCCACGAACGGCCCTTCATCTCCGAAGAGGACACGACGGTCCTGGAGGAGGGCATGACCTTCACCATCGAGCCTTCGATCTTCTGGCCCGGCCATGTGGGGGTGCGGGTGGAGGACATGTTCGTGTGCCGACCGGGGGGCGCCGAGTGCCTGAACGACTACCACCGGGACCTGGTCACCATCTGAGGGCGCGGGGCCGGAAGCAGAAAGGGAGGGAAGCCGTGCCGAGGCGGGTGAACATCGAAGTTCCGGGCGTCCGCCACGGTGACATGCCGATCCCGATGGCCGCCAAAGTCGGCAACATGGTGTATTCCAGCGGCATCCACGCCATGGACCCGGACACCGGCGCCATCCCGGACGACCCGAAGCGCCAGGTGGAGCTGGTCTTCCAACACATGCGCACCATCGTGGAGAACGCCGGAGGCTCGACCGACGACATCGCCCAAGTCATCTTCAACATCAAGAACGACTCCCTGCGGCCTCTCGTCAACGAAGAATGGCTGAAGATGTTCCCCGACGACGGCGACCGCCCCGCCCGCAACACCTACCTGGTCGATCTGGGCTTCGGAATGCTCATCCACGTCCTGATGACCGCCGTCCTGGAAAGCTGACCGAACACCTCCCGGTCGGATCCGGGCCTGCCTTTACCTGGAGGTAAGCGGGTCGGGGTCGACCACCTCGGCGGCGGACACGGTGAAGTCGTAGATCTGGCGGGGTTTGGGGTAGGTGCGTTTGCTCTGGGTGAGGCCCAGCTGGACCAGCATCTCGGCTGCTTTGAGGAGGGTGTGGTCGGTGCTCAGTACGGGGACGCCCAGTGGGGATAGATGCTCGACCAGGTAGTCGTGCAGGCGGGGGCCGCCGTAGCCGATGATGACTTCGGCACCGTCCTCGAAGACGGCTTTGCGGGCCTCCTCCAAGGCGGCTTCGAAGACCGGGGCCAGCTCTTCGTCGGTGGCGATCAGCTCGTTGAAACCGGTGGGCGGGACCTCGACGTTGCGGATCGAGGCGAGCTTGTGGTCGAGGCCGTAGTGCTGGGCGGCGGAGAGCAGCGTGTCCTTGGTGTGGTCGATGTCGATGCCGTCGTCACCTTCCTCCCGACCGGCGATCACGTAGGAGAAGCGGCGGCCGAGCATGGAGGCCACGTGCTGGACGGCGCAGGCCGAGCCCATCACCAGCGTGTTCTCGCACAGCTCCCGGGCGGCCTTGACGCCCGGCTCGCCGTTGCACCGGATGATGATGGCGTCGGCGCCCCCTTCCTGTTCCACCTTCCATGCCTCCCGGGCGTGGAGCACGGCCACCAGCTCGTTCTCGTAGTTCTGCTCGACGAAGTGGACGAAGGCGTCGGGGGCGTCGCGCACCACCAGCTCCGTGTCGTCGTTCTTCAGCTCCAGCAGATCCTCCAGCGGCTTGCTCGGGTACTCGAGGCCCGGGATGCGGAAACCGTTGATCCGCACGATCTTCATCTTCTTACCCATCGGGCGCTCCCCCGCTCGGGTCTGGTCGGCCTCCACTGTAGCCCCCGTCCATGTCCGCCCCTCCTCGCCGAGGATCGACCGCCGCCCTCCCCCCCCCCGGACGGCGGGCGCGGATAACCCTCACGCGGGCAGAATCTTTTATGCTATTCTCTGATTAACATTCACTGCTAGAATGCTAATCTCGTCAACTCGTCAATGCGTTGGGATGCCAGATGGTACCCTGGACACCACCGCCCGAAGACATCCAGCGGGTTCTACGCGAGCAGAACCCCTGGAAGCAACTCGGACGCGTGCCTCGGTCTCTGGCCCGTCCGACCGAGCGGCCGCTGGCAAAGGCCTTGTGGAGGTTGCTCCTCGACGACGCGCCGCGGCGCTTCCATCTGATCCTCGGCCCGCGCCGAGTCGGCAAGACCACCGTGCTCTACCAGACAGTACGGCATCTACTCGAATATGGGGTCTCGCCGGAGCGGATCTGGTGGTTCCGGATGGACCATCCTCTGCTGATCCGACGTCCCCTCGACGATTGGGTGCGGGCGGTGCTCGATGTGACATCCGAACATCCCGCCTACCTGATGCTGGACGAGTTGGTGTACGCCGATGAGTGGGACCTCTGGCTCAAGACCTTCTACGACGAGGGATGGCCGGTGCGGGTGGCCGCCACGTCGAGCGCGACGGCCGCGCTCCGGAAGCGCCGGCTCGAAAGCGGGGTCGGACGCTGGTCCGAGCAATACCTCATGCCCTACCTCTTCACCGAGTATCTGGACCTGATCGGACGCTCCTACGAGATCACCGTCGGAGAAACCCTTGCCGACACCCTGCTCGCCCTCCCCCAAGGCCAGCCTGCTCCCCACGATCTGGATGCCGAGCGCCGCCGGTTCATGCTGGTGGGAGGATTCCCCGAGACGCACGATCCTCTTCGACGCCGAGACCCATACGACGGCCAGAGCAACGAGGACATCGAACACAACGACATACTCGAATCCCAGGATACTCTGCGCAAAGACGCGGTCGAGCGGGCCATCTACAAGGACATACCCCAATCCTTCGAGGTAGAAAATCCGATCATGCTCGAGCGTCTGCTGTACACGCTGGCCGGGCAGATCACCGGTATCCTCTCGCCTTCCAAAATCTGCCGCGAGCTGGGTATTTCACAACCCACCTTCGACCGCTACCTCTCTTACCTGGAGAGGACTTTCCTGGTGTTCACCCTCCCCAACTACTCCGGGCGGGAGGCGACCGTCCAGAAAAGGGGCCGAAAGCTCTACTTCGTCGACGGGGCCGTCCGGAACGCCGCCCTGCAGCGTGGCCTGGCCCTGCTGGGCAACCCCGAGGAGACGGGCCTGCTCATGGAAAACCTGGCCGCGGCGGCAATGCAGACGCTGGCCGTTCAAACCGACGTCCGCCTGCATCACTGGCGCGACGGGAAGCACGAGGTTGACCTCATCTTCAACCACCCGACCCGGCCGCTCGCCTTCGAGATCGCCTCGTCCCCCGATCACAGCCGCTCCGGTCTCCGCGCCCTGATCGAACGGCATGAGCGGTTCCGGGGTGCCTGCTACCTGGCGGCCCCGCAAGCGGACGTCCTCCATCCCGACCAGTCAGGGATCGGAACCCTGCCGCTCGACAACCTGCTCATCGCTGTCGGCGCCACACCCGCCCATCAGCCAGCAACCGAACCTATACAATATCTGGTAAGCCGTTATGATCGAACCCGGAAGGCCGCAATCAGTGTAGGCTGAGAGACAGAGTAACCTACAGGAGGCCGTCGGAAAGCCGCGCGGAATGCGATGGTGTTACCCAAATCGGGTTCCGCGAGTACCAGACAGGAAAAATAAATGGCAGAAAGTTCCCACCCCGTGAAGATGCGCTTAGAGGCGGTGCGCGTCTCCGGATTCCGCGCCTTGCAGGACGTTTGTGTAACACTCGACCCCGGCATAACTGTTCTCGTAGGAGAGAACAACACAGGCAAATCCGCTTTTCTGGAGGCGCTATCCATTGCTATGGGCCAACGGATACCCGTCCCGGACGATCTGCACATCAATGCTCGAGGTAAGCCATGCAAGGATTTCAGCATAGATATACTCTTGGTACCAACCGGTGGCAAGGATTTTGATGACCAACTAACTTCTCTCTATGGTAATGCCATCTTTAGTGTAGACAACTGCCAGTATGTAGCTATCCGTACCTCCGGATCATTAGGTGAGGATCGCAGTACTATCAATCGCACTCGGTGCTTTATTGAAGAATGGACAGGATGCTATACATCATACAGCACTGAAGGAGTGGAAATAACTGGAGAGCCAGTCACTGCAAGGCATTTATCGCCTATATCTTTCGCTCTCCTTGAAGCTAATCGAGACCTGGTAGATGAAATGCGGAAACGATCAAGCAGATGGGGTCGTTTATTGTCTCAACACGACCTCAAGCCAAAAACAATTGAGGAGATAGAAAACCAGCTTGTAAGCATGGGAGAGCGAATATTGAGCGAGAGTCAAGTATTAGGACGACTAAGCACCCGTCTTGATACAGTCCATAATGCACTGCCGACGGTCAACCAAATTGAGCTGGAGCCTCTTCCCGGCAGAATAGATGATCTAACCAGAGCAACGGACATTCTAATCAATTCATCAGGAGGCCCAAGACTCCCTCTGCGAATGCAGGGTCTCGGAAGCAGAAGCCTTGCCGAACTAATGGTGTATACTGCCTTTGCTGCTGAACTGCCAGGCATTGAAGAACCATACTCTCCACACAGTTTATCTTGTTTTGAAGAACCAGAAGCACATCTACATCCACAAGCACAACGATCGGTGATAAACATTGTAGCCGAGATGGAAGGACAATGTATCATAACGACCCACTCACCGCATATTATCGGAGAGATAGACATGAGACAAACTCGTCTATTCCGATACTCTAGCTCAGGTATTGAAATACGAAGTTCTGATTCTCTCACAGAAGAGGAGATGATAAAGGCGCAACGGATTATAAATCGTTCCCAGGCCCAGGATTTCTTGTTTGCTCGGCTAGTAATCTTTGGAGATGGTTTGACTGAACACAGTTCTCTACCAATTTTTGCCCAAGCATACTGGAAGACTAACCCTGCAGGTAAAGGCGTAATATTTGTTGACCCCAGCGGCTTAGGAGGGGCAGGTCCACTCATCAAAATCATTGAAGATTTCGGAGTCCCTTGGCTAGCTTTAGTTGATGGTGATAGGGGAGGATATAGGGCTCTTAAAGCCATCGGTAAGAAATTAGATCGTGAATTGACCAATGATTCAAAGGAAATAGTCTTACTGCCAAATGGTATGGACTATGAAGAATATCTGACTTCTGAAAAAGAATTAATTGAACCAATCAAACGAGCGATAGTAGAATTCTATGGCGAAGAAGCTTTGTCAGATTACCAAGAGAGGCATTCCGATCTTGATGAAAGCAAAATACTAGAAGTGTTCCTTGATGATACTAAAGGAACATATAGTGTTCCTTTAGCAGAAGGAATTACGAAAACTCATGATAACCAGGGAAACTCTCTTATTCCTAAGCGGATTAAGGAATTATTGGAACGCGCCGATCGCACATTAGAAACGACCATATTGACATGAAATTGACCACTCTCACCAGAGAACAGCAGGACGCAGTTCAACTGCGAGACGGTGCCTACCTTGTCACAGCCCCCCCGGGCTCTGGCAAGACAGAAGTATTGGTCAGAAGAGCTATACATCTCTTGGAGCAAACGCCTCGTGAGCTGTTTCGCATCCTTGCCCTAACCTACACTCGAAAGGCAGCCAAGGAACTTGAAGGGCGTGTCCACCAAATGGTCTCAGAACGAGACCGTTGGCGGATCAACGCTACCACCTTTCATTCCTTTGGACTGAAACTACTCCAAAGATACGGCAAGTCTGTAGGAATAAGGAATCCGATTACAGTTATTTCCGATGTGGAGGACAAGCGACTACTTGTCACCCCACTTTTAGAAGATATAGTAGGCCCGGTGGCATCAATCCATAGTGATGATTGGAAATCACTGTTCAACGAAATAGCTCTCAGAAAAACCAACCTAAAACCACCCGATCAGGTTGATGGAGATACAATGCTCGGCGGTCAAATATCCTTGCACGATGCATACGAAGCCTATGAAATAGCTCTACTCAATACCGGGTCCATTGATTATGAGGGAATGATCTATCAGACGATTAATCTACTCAGAATAGACCCATGGGTAGTATCACATCTTCGTAGGCAATATCGACACATTCTAGTGGACGAAGGACAGGAACTTACACAAGGTCAATACGAGTTACTTAAGACATTAAGAAGTGATACAAACAAGAACTTTTTCGTTGTTGCGGATACCGACCAAGCAATCAATGCCTACGCAGGTGGAGGTCCGGTATTCTTAGAAAAATTTATCCAGGATTTTGCCGCCAATGAACAATCGCTCACTACCAACTTCCGTAGTGCGAAGTCTATTGTTGATGTCCTCAACTCCTTACGCGAAAAAATCGGAACTAAACCTTTACCTCCATACGAACCATCTAATACAGCGTCTATAAACCTTGCCAAGGGATGGGTAGGAGCTTACTCATATGCCGATGAAAAAAGGGAGGCAATGGTCATAGCAAATTCGGTGAAGAAACTCTTGTTGGAAGGTCTCAGGCCTGAATGGGTGTACAAAGGAGAGTCGATCAAAGTACACCCAGATGATATCTGCTTGCTAGGACGAACAGGATATGCTCTGAGAAATATAGCTACCGAATTGAACAAGCATGACATACCTGTCCTCCTGAGCAGCGAACAAGGATCTCTCTTCGAGTCAACTTTGGGCCGGACAGGGTATTATCTCCTCAAACTAGCAGATAATACCAACGATATATCAAGTCAACGTCTCGTTTTCAGCGAATTGAGCGGCGTTGCTTCAACACAAACAGAAAATTTCAATGATCCCGAAAAGGTCTGGAGCCACCTCAGAGAGTATGTTGATTGTGGAAATATACCTAGAGAGTTCGTCGATATCATCATCTCTCCTGACGGATCACCGGCTAATAGCTTGGAAAGAGTTAGAAGCCTAAGCCGTGTTGCACTAACACTAGACAACGCAGAAGAAGAGGCAGCATGGCATTGTGATCAGCAGTTCATCTCTCTACTCTTAGATGAATATGAAGTAAAAGTATCACCTTCAAACCGTTCAATGGCCGGGTTCCTTCGAATGATATACGAGATAGAACAAGCTCCACCATCTAAACCTGGTGTGCGGGCCCTCACACCGCACAAAGCACGTGGTCTTGGTTTCAAAGTGGTTATCGTACTGGGAATGAGAGAAGGAAACTTCCCTCACTATCTTGCCAACACACAAAATGAGTTGGATGAGGAACGCCGAATCGTCTATGTGGCCGCAAGCCGAGCGGCCCGTGCTCTGCTATTTACTAGACCAAGACAACGGCAAACGCGTATCGGCGCGTCTTATTCCGTCTCAGAGTCTCGCTATATAGGCGAGATGGGACTCACGATGGAAGATATATAGGGAAACCACCATAGACGGGGGCTCGTGCAGTTCCCAGAAACCTTCCCGTGTTCAGTTCAGTAAGTCCATATTTGAGGGAGAGGTTTCATTGAAAACGGGGCTATCGTTTCTTCTTCCTTCGTTGGGTTTTCCCGGTGACCGCGAGTCTACGAGTCTTTCTCGAAGGAGACGCGGGAGTCGAAGCCGAGTTGGGAGGCGTTCTCCGTTACTACCCGGCGGGTGCGGTCGTCGAAGCCGTCCTCTGATTGGGCGTTGATCTCCAGGGTGAGGGTGAGCTCGCCGCCGGCGGATTTCAGGTGGTCGGTCACCTCTGTGAGGATTTCATCCAGGTCGCGGACGGCCCGCACCGGGTCTAGTTCCTTGCGCGCGTAGAAGCGGGTGTGTTTGGGGGCCGCCGCAGGGCGCCGGCCGCCGCCCGGAGGCACCCTTCCCCTCCGACTTACCTCCCCTTCGTCCTCTTCCTTCTCCACATCGGCGGCCCGGGCTTCGGCGTCGAGCTGGACGGCGGCGCGGTCGGGGTGGACCAGCACCGCATCGCGGCTGAAGGTCACTTCTACGTGCTGGCCTGCTTTCAGGCCTCGGTAGCGGTCGGCTTCGGCGTCGTAGGCCTCGGCGTAGGCGAAGGTGTCGTTCTGCCAGTTGAGGTCGGCCGCCCCGGTGGAGACGGCGGCGCTCAGCACCCCGAAACCGGCCAGGCGGGGCATGTACAGATAGCGGCAGTAGTAGGACCACAGGTCGGCGACGCCGATGCGGTCGTGCTGTTGCGGCGAGTCCTCCCCCCACAGGGGCACCCGGTCGAGGTCGCCCCTGACCCGGATGCCCGAATACTTGGGGATCATGAGTTCGGACGCTTCCAGCTTCCGCACCGTCCGCTCCACCAGGCCGCCGCCGCTGATGACCCGCTCCGACGACCACTCGATGTCCGCCTCGCCCGGCTTCTGGACCGGATAGAGGATGTGGCAGAAAGCCTCCCCTATCCGCATCCTGACGGTCTTCTCGGCCTGGGCTCGCCTGGCCTCGGCCTGGCTGACGTCGGCGGGCGTGAGGTTCAGGGCGCCCTCGCCCCGGTCTTCGAGGATCGACCGCCAGGCCAGCAGGGTGCGCACCGCTTGGCGCAACTCCGGCACCCGGACCTCGGCGGCGGCCAAGAACACCAGCATGTTGCGGTTGATCCTGGGCCCGCCCAAGCGGTGGTCGAGGATGCTCTTGGCCGCCGCCTCCGCCGGGGGCTCCTCGCCCCTGTGGTAGTGATCGCCCGGGGAGAGGATCACCAGCCGGACGGCGTCGTCGCCGTCGGGGACGTCGTCCGGGCCAGCGGGGAACACGTGGACCCCGCCCAGCTCACCCCGGCCCCGCTCCCCTTGGATCAGCCCGCCCAGCTCGAGGTCGGCGTCGAACTCATCGATGGAGAGGGCCCGGTCGGCCGCCATCCTGGTCAGCGACGGTTTGGTGTCGTACCAGTAGCGCGTGCTCTGGTTGTACAGAAAGGCGGCCTCGTCGGCCAGCAGCCGCAGAGCGTCCTGGAACACCCCGGGTTGCTCCCCCGGCTGGGTGCTGCCCAGCGCGACGCGGGTGCGGTCGAGGCCGCGCCGTTCGACGGGGAGCGGCGCCGACCCCAGATAGACGGCGCGGGCCGACCGCCGGCAGGCCCCGTACCGGCCCAGGTTGGGCCTCGCCCGGTCGATGCGCTGGGGAAGAGAGCCGGATCCGTCCACGTCGGCGTCGATGATCGGCTTCCACCGGTCGGCCAGGTATCGGGTCAGCTCCGGCACCACCTTGGCCGAGTCCATGGGAACGAAGCCGGGCATGATCATCAGCGAGGAGTCGTCCCGGTCCCACAGCTCCGAGATGACGCTCGCCATCAGCCGCAGCACCCCGCGGGTGCGCTGGAACCTCTCCAGGGTCGACCAGTCCTGGTAGAGGCGGTCGAACAGCTCGGGGTGGATCGGATAGGCGGCCTCCATACGGCGCAGGTAGTCGCGTTCTCGTACCTCCGAAGGGAACTCGCCCTCGTTGTTCCGGTAGAGCTCGTGGTAGGCCTTCACCACCGCGTCCCGGTGGCGGACCATGTCCGGGTCGACCGGCTCGAACAGGCGGCGGCGGACGATCTCGAACGACTCCTCGGCCGAAGCGGGCCGCCACTGCGCGGCCAGACGCTCCAACACATGACGGAGCCGGGCGAGCGCTGCCCGACCCTTCTCGCCCCCCACCTCCAGGCTGTCGATCTCCGGACTGTCGCCCTCTGGGTCCTTGGAGTCAGGTACCGACACCACCAGCAAGGCGTTGTCGACCGCGGCGGCGGCCTCGGTGAGGGCTTGGGCGAAGGTGAACTGGGTGTCGAAGTCGCCCGCCGGAAGCCGCCGCTCTTCGCCGCTCATGGGCAGCTCGCGGGCGTAGGCCACCCACTCGTCGATGAGAATCAGCGCCGGGCTGAACCGGCGGAGCAGCTCCACCAGCTTGCCGCCCGGATTGGCGGCGCGGCGGTCGTCTTCCTCCACCAGCCGGTACCCTTCCTCCCCGCCCAGCTGGTAGGCGATGTCGCCCCATATGGTGTTGATCTCCAAACCATCAACCTGCCTGGGCGCGGCGGGGCGGGCCCACTGCCCGGTGAACACCGCCCGGTTGACCCTGCCGGGCGCCGCCAAGCCGCCTTCCTCCAGTGCTTCATCGAGGCCGGGGAGATTCGCCGCTCCCGAAGCGAGGTGATAGAGGGCGATCAGTCCGTGGGTCTTGCCGCCCCCGAAACCGGTCTGCATCTCCACCACTGGGTCGCCGCCCTCCCCGGACAGACGCCGGGCGGCGGTGCGGAGCAGGTCCCGCAGCCCGTCGGTGATGAAGGTGCGCTCGAAGAAGCTCCTCGGGTCTCCGTACTCGTCGGCGGCCTCGCCCAGGACCACCTGGCGGAGGTCGGCGGCGAACTCGGCTTTGGCGAAACGGCCCTCCCGCACGTCGGCGTGGGGGGTGGCCACCTCCCGCCATGGTTTCAGACCGGCCAGGGGCTCTCCCTTGGCGGCTTCGAGGGCCGCCTGGCGCCGTACGTTCCGGCGGTCCTGGTCGTAGACCTGGCGCTGCAGACCCCGCTTCAGCTCCGCCGCCTCCGCCGCCGCCTCCGCCGCCCGGAAGGCCTGCAGCATCATCTCGCAATGGTCGAGGATGCGGTATGTGTCGTCGGAGCTGAACCGCTCGTTGTGGGCCCAAGCGTTGCGGGCGTCCCGCAGCAGATGCAGATAGCTGCGGGTGGAACGGGAGTAGACGGAACGGAAGAACTCGTTCCAGGTGGCGTCCACCGCGCTGATCAAGAAGGAGAGGTCGTCAGGGCTGGAGGCAGGGTCGCGGCGGGTCATCCGCTGGCTCACCTGCTGCAACCAGCGGGGCCCGTACCTCGACCGCCACGCCCTCTCGGCTTCGGGGCGGAGGGCGTCGCGAACCAGAGTCAACCCCTTGCCCACCCGTTCGTGGTTGGTCATGGCCATTTTCTTTACGTCCCTTCGAGAGTCATCGCCGCCCCGCGATGGTCGGAGGCGGCCTGGCGGGCGATGTCGATCCACGCGCGGACCAGGCTGTTGAAGGCCACCGCGTCGGCGGTGCGGCCCCGCTGGTCGGCCGCCTGGTAGAGCAGATAGACGAGCCGCCGGGCCCGGTCGGCCGCCGCCCCGCTCACCTGCCGCAGCAGGTCGGCGGCGGCGCTCACCGAATAATCGAGGCGGACCATCAGATGCATGGCCACCTCCCAGTCTGTGAGCGTGTCGTCGTGGGCCGGGATCCAGTCGAGGTCGTACACCTCCCAATTCAGCAGCCAGACCTTCCCGGCCTTCGACCCGGCGATCCCGGCCTTGACCGCTCCCTCCACCGAGGTGTTCTTGGCCTTCGACAAGGTCTCCGCGTCGCCGAAGGGCCCCGGCTCGAAGCCGTACTGCTCGTACCAGGTGAGCGCCCAGCGGGTGTCGGCGCCCAGCTCGGCCTCTTCCTCCGACAGCACCTCACCCAAGGCCTCGTTGATGAGCACCAGCGCGTCCCGCACCTCCAGCTCGGTTCCGTCGGCCCTCAGCACCCGGTCGTAGCGAGAGAACACCTCCATGCCCGGCCCGATGGCGGACTGGGCCATGTCCACCGGGGCGATGGCCTGTTCCTGTAGCAGACGGACCGACTCAGACAGCTCGGCGCGGAGGGCGATGCGGAACTCTTGAAGGGTGGTCGTAGGAGCGTCCGCCGGGCGGGGGCGGCAGGCGATCACCACCGACGACGCCAACGCATTGGTTCCCTGAGCTACCTTCCGACTCTTCTTTTCGGTGCGCAGCGGCCAAGTGGCCGTTACTTGTAATCCGGCTTTTACCAATCCCTGGAGGAAGGTCTCCCAGCCGGTAGAAGCTGTGCCGCCTGCTTTGGTTTCTTGCTGTTTGAAGGCGTAGAAGATGGTGGCCGGATAATCGGAATGCTGACAGGCGGCAATACGATCCAATACCTCAGCCATTCCTTCTTCGAAATGTTCTCGCGCCGCTTCCTTCGAACCTGCCCTGTATGGGTTGGCGACCAGCTCATCAGATTTGGGCGTCAATATGGTAACCGTTTCCTCGGGCCAAATCTCAGCGAGGTTATGGCGCAGCCATACATAGAAGAAGTCAGAGATATCGGCGTAAGGAACGTTGTCGTAGTAGGGAGGGTCGGTACAGATCATCGGCGAGACGACTTCCTCCAACCCCTTTCTAGCATCTCGTTGGCAAACCATTCCTCGTCCTGTGGCGGGCAGACCTGCTACTGCTTTGGATACCCGGTTCAAGATTCCCCCCCAATTTGCTGTCGAAGACGAGAACGGGTTGGCTTCTGCAAAGTCCCAAATCATTGGGACAGCCTGCCGACTAAATACTTGTCCTATCTTTTCTCCTCCCGATTGCCAAGGAACCAGGCTGGCCCATTTGTCGGCGCAACGATCAATCACAAAGGCAAGGTAAGTCACCAACGCATCCGCATAAGCCGCCGCGCCAGCCCCGCCGTCCCGTAGCCGCATACCGTCATCGGCCAAATTTGCTGTTCGGGCGTGTTCCTCCACTAACCGATGGACATCACCCAATTTTTCCGAGAAGGTGGACAACGCTACAAGCTGACGGTCGGTGAATAGATCTTCCCAAGTAGTCATCCCATATCGCTGAACACGAAAACCGAGAGTTCGTTCGGGCAACGGCACCCTTGGAGACCATTGTGGATCGGGTGTTTGGGGTTGTGGAATCGGGTCCATATAGGTGCGGCCCAACCTTCCTTCAGCCACTACCACAATCGCAATCAGATGCTGGTCTAGCAGTCCTTGACGGCCTTGCTCACGGATATAGTCGAACCGGATCGGAGTCCCGGTAGCCAGACAGGTTGCTCCTCGCCTTTCCACAGTTCCCTGTGGAGGATTTCCGCCCTCTCTAATTCGATAGCTTACCGTCCGATTGGAGCGATCTACTACTGGTTCGGCCCAGACAACCGGTTTGTTGTTTTTCGAGCGGAGTATCCAGGAGCTTACCAACGGTACATGGCCGTCCCAGGACGGATCGGGGGACCGGACTGTGCGGGCCCAGAGCCAAGCGATCACTGTCGCTTCACCGCCGCCCTGATCGGCGGGCAGGGTCGCTTTCGGGTACAAGTGCCCGATCTGATCAAAGGCCCGGTCCCGCACCCACCGGCCATAGTAACTGATATCCTCGGCCAGACCCTGCGCCCGCTGCCACGTTTTGAGTCCGGAGCCCGACCGGACTTCGGGATTCACGGCGGGCAAGCCCGCGAAGCGGGGCGGTATCTCCACCAGCGCCTTGGAAATCAGCACCGCCACTGGGTTGAGGTCGCCCCCATATGACGGCAACCCCAGCCGCTGCGCCTCCAACGGGATCGCCCCGCCACCGCAGAAGGGGTCCAACATGTTGGGGGTCTCTTCCCCACACGACTTCTTGATCTCGGCCCGGGCTTCAGCCAACACCTCAGGATCGTTGGAGTTCTCCCATATCACCAACCGCTCCAGGATGTCGAACAGGCGCTTGCGCTCCAGCTTCTGGTCCTCCTCAGCCGGAAATCGGTCCGGATGGGACGAGGGATCGTCTACCAACGAGGCCCACAGCACCGCGCGTGCCGTAGTAAGTGGCTTACGCGACCACCACAGATGCACCCCGGACGGATGACCCAACCGACCGCCCGTCTTCTCCCGCGCGCCCTCCGCGCTGATCGCCTGCAACGGCAACGCCACCTCGATCAGCTTCTTCTTGTAGCTCATAGGATTCACAGTCATTTCGTTCACCCGCAATCGTACATCACGCCTGTGACACATTCCCCGGGCCCACCGGCGGACAGCGGTGTAGGTTTCCTGAAATCCATTTCTCATAAATTGATTTATGCTAATGTGGAGACGATGGAGAAACCGCCGAGCCTGTACGACAGGGAGCACGAATGGGCCGACCTGACCGGCTTCGTCGCCGCGCCCGGCCCCCGGCTGCGGCTGGGGATCGTGTACGGGCGGCGCCGCTTCGGGAAGAGCTTCCTGCTGAGGCGGCTGGTGGAATCGGCGGGCGGGGTGTACCACCTGGCCCTGCAGGAGGAGCGCCGGCCCGCCCTCGACCGGTTCGCCGCCGCCCTGAGCCGCAGCTTGGAGGGGGCGCCGCCGCTGCGCTTCGACGACTGGAGCGCGGCGCTGGGATACGCGGCGGAGATGCTGGGCCGGCGCGGGGGCGGGCCGCAGGTGCTGGTGCTGGACGAATACCCGTATCTGCATCGGGCCGCCCCCGAACTGGACTCGGCGGTGCAGGCCCTCATCGACGAGGCCGCCGCCGGAGGGCTGGGATCGGAATGGCGGTCTACGGTGTCGGTCGTCGTGTGCGGGTCGGCCATGTCGGTGATGACCGGCGTCCTGAGCGGCGCTTCGCCCATGCGGGGGCGGGCGGCGCTGGACATGCCCCTGTCTTCGTTCGACTACCGCACGGCCCGGGGGTTCTGGGGCATCGACGACCCGAAGACGGCCTTCATGGTGGATTCCATCGCGGGCGGGGCCGCCGGTTACAAGAACTTGTCCGCCGCCGCCGGGGCACCCGAACGGCCCGAAGAGGTGGGCGAATGGCTGGCGGCAACGGTTCTGAACCCGTCGCACGCCCTGTTCCGAGAGGACGAATACCTGCTGCGGGAGGATCCCAGGATCACCGCCGAGGCCCCCTACTACTCCCTGCTGGGGGCCATCGCCGCTGGGAACAGGCAGCAAGGGCGGATCGCCGCCGCCGTGGGCCGGGGATCGGGCGACATCGTTCACCATCTCCGGGTGATGACCGACGCCGGGTTCGTGGTGCGGGACGACGACCTGCTGACCTCCCGGCGGCCCTCCTACCGGATCGCCGACCCGATCGTGCGGTTCCACCATCTGATCACCCGCCAGCATATGGCGCGGCTCGAGGACCGGCGGGCCGAGGAGGTGTGGGCGGAGTCGGAGGCCGTCTACCGCTCCGGGATAGCAGGCCCGCACTTCGAGGAGGTGTGCCGCCGCTGGGTAGACCGCTATGCCTCGGCCGAGACAGTCGGCGGCCCGATCGGCGCCGCCCGGCGGCTGCAGGTCAACGACCGAGACCGCCGCCGTTCCTTCGAGCTGGACCTGGCCGCCCCGGCCCGGAAGGGAAGCAACGGGGGGCGGCAAACGGTCATCCAGCTGATCGGCGAGGCCAAACCCGGCCGGATGGGCGCCTCCGACCTGGCCCGGCTCGACCGAACCGCCGGCCTGCTGGACGGCCGCAAGGGAGTGTCGACCGCACCGGGGCTGAAGCGCCTTCTGTTCTCACTGAAGGGCTTCGACCCAGAACTGTCGGCCGCCGCCCGCCTCCGCCCCGACGTAGAGCTGATCGACCCAACCCGCCTCTACGAAGGCTCGTGACCCCTCGAACGGCAGACCAGCCTGGGTATTTGCACCATATGGCACTCTGCGCTGTATAATGCGGCCAATGCGTCAGGCAACGGCTGAGGTCGCGACCCCCTTCGGCGGGCCGGTGGAAGAGATACATCTCTCCTCCGCGCCGCTTATCGCCGTTGTCGCGCAAATCAGATTTCCTCAGATCACGTCCATCACGCACGAGAAATTCATCGGCAATTTCCAAGAGCTTATCAGAAAAGACTACCCTGTTCTCCGCAAGGAAAGCGGCGTGGACTTCGTGCTAACTCCCGACGGGGTTAGTACACAAAACTCCACCACGATTTGGAAATTCTGCGACCATCCGCAGAGAACTGCTTGGACGGTATCTTTGGCACCTTCATTCGTCTCGCTCGACACATCGCAGTATGAGAACAGAACAGACTTTCTTGAAAGGCTCCGGTTAGTTCTCAATGCCTTAGGTGATACTATTGAACCATCTACATGCGATCGAATAGGAATACGCTACGTTGACCGTATCCTGCTTGAGTCTGATACTCACTTGGCTGATTTTATACGAAAGGAAATACTAGCCATCACAACTATTGATCCAGGAAGAAGTGCCAACCTTATGCATAGTATCTCTGACATCAACTACAGTATAGGAGACGCTATTTTTCACGGACGATGGGGTCAGATACCGCCAGGGGTATTGCTTGATCCCTTGCATGAGCCTGCTGTGGAATATCCTTCTTGGATCCTTGATCTCGATATGTACAAGGACAACGTAGAAGATTTTGATACACAACGTCTAATATCAACGGCTGGCGACTTTGCTGAAAGGATATACAGGTTCTTCCGATGGTCGGTAAGACCGGAGTTTTTTCAAAGGTATGGAGGAACGATATGAACTTGCTAGACACCCAAACAACACCAGCAAGATCATCCAACGGTAAACGGGTAATCCCCCATCAAGAAAAGGAGTTTCAAGTAAACTGTATTTTGTCTAGATGGGTGAACCATGGAACCAACAGTCGAATAGTGCTTGATCACCTATCATCTTATCATATCCTGTTTGAACCGGCCACGACAAACGGCAGATCTAAAGAACAGACTACGATAACACGCTGGCCTCCACCACTGCCCCGCGAGGAAAGAAAGAAGCGGCAAGGTATTCCACCGTTAGAAAGGCTGATAGCTGTACAGGATGATGCTCCGTATGACATCGGCCATGCTCAAGTTGGTGAATTGATCAGCTTTGTCCCTATACCTTTCACTTGGAATGAGGAATGATTTACTCTCCTGATCCCCATCTAGTTGAGGAGGTGAACAAACACACTAATATGTGGCGTCAAGGTGATACCGTAGAAACTAGGTGCCATCACTTGGCTCGCAATACCAAGATATGCCCTTACGAGACAAAGCGCTAAGGCAGACAGTGTGGTATTGAGCAGCATCATCTCCCGCATGGACCAATTGGTTATAATATCACAGACCTGTGATATTGTGAGAGACTGCCGCCAACTTCCCTTCCTCTCGCTGGCACCTGTCGTCAAACTGACTGAGCCAATCGCAGGTGAGGCGAGAAGAGGCCACAGACCGCGATTCATTCCCATACCTGGACTTGGGGATGAATGCTTCGCTAACCTGGACAATGTCATAACTGCCGAGAAATCAGTGCTCTTGGGATTGAAGCCTAAACGAGGACTGCCCGATGACCAATCACAACACAGATTCGGAAACAGTGTGGCCAGAGTTTTCGGACGTTTCGCGTTTCCCGATGACCTGCACAATACTCTTCGAACAATGGCAGGCCGTATCAAGAAGAAGCACGCACGCAACTCATCCGAAGGCCGCGCTCTCGAAGCCTTGGAAGAAATAAGGATAACCGGAGTTCCCTCCTGGCAAGCAGAAAAAATCAAAGTATTCATTTCGTTTTCTCCGGAAACTAAGGATGTAGCCAATGATGTGATGTCCGATGAGGAATGGAACAAATGCATAGAACTATGGCTAAAGCTCGTCGAACCTCAAGGTGTAATCAAATCGGTAGATGGTGCGATGAACCCGCTCGATAAGATGACAGCCCGGCAGTATATCGACAGCCAGCCTCTTGACCTCGACTATTTGAGTTGGCCATCCAGCGACACAATGTGAGAGGGGTGTGATTTTCGGGAGGTGTGGACGGAGTCAGAGGCCGTCTACCGCTCCGGGATAGCAGGCCCGCACTTCGAGGAGGTGTGCCGCCGCTGGGTAGACCGCTACGCCTCGGCCGAGACAGTCGGCGTCCCGATCGGCGCCGCCGGGCGGCTGCAGGTCAACGACCGAGACCGGCACCGTTCCTTCAAGCTGGACCTGGCCGCCCCGGCCCGGAAGGGAAGCGCCGACGGGCGGGAAACGGTCATCCAGCTGATCGGCGAGGCCAAACCCGGCCGGATGGGCGCCTCCGACCTGGCCCGGCTCGACCGAACCGCCGAGCTGCTGGACAGCCGAAAGGGAGTGTCGACCGCACCGGGGCTGAAGCGCCTGCTGTTCTCACTGAAGGGCTTCGACGCGGAACTGTCGGCCGCCGCCCGCCGCCGCCCCGACGTAGAGCTGATTGACCCAACCCGCCTCTACGAAGGCTCGTGACCCTCCACAGAGTCAGATCGGCAGGTCAGCCGTTGGAGAGCCGCCGCTCTTCGCCGCGTCCAGCAGAACCCTTGCTTCCGTACCCTGGTCGAATCAGATCGCCGATGGTCATCTTTGCCAACCGGTCAGGAAGTCCGCCCGGGGTCTGAGGACCGCTTTTGGCGGTGCTTTCGCCCGCGGGTCTCTCGGGGGGCGGTGAACCTGCGGGTGCTGTGTGTTGCGTCATCCCACAAGAGCATACACCAATAAAGCGAGCAACGCAACCGCGAGTAGACGTGGAACTGTCGGCGGCTGACCGGCACCGCTCCAACGTGGAGTGATCGGCCCGGCCCGCCTCTACGAAGGCTCGCGCCACCCCTACGGGGGCGGATCGAAGAGTCAGCCGTCGGAAGGACCCTCCTGTCTCCTCCTCAAGGCACAGCGTTTCGGCATTACCGCCGGTTCAATCAGATCGTCGATAGTCATCTTTGCCAACCGGTTGAGAAGCCCGCCCGGGGTCTGAGACCGCTTTTGGCGGTGCTTTCGCTTGCGGAACCTTCGGACCACTGTGCGTCGCCTTGTTCTGTGTGATGCTTCATCCCACAAGAGCATACACCAATAACGTTGGCAACGCCGCCGCCGCGAAGAGCCACGCCGCCCAAGTGAGTTTCTGTTCTTTCCATCCGTTGATAATGCCCATATAGTCGTTGACCCTGACGTGCGCCATGATGAGAAATCGGTGCAGGTCGTCGGCGGAAATATCCATAGACGATACGAATTCGGCTACAGACACCGCCCCGTAGGGGTGGGGGCGCCACGCGAGGTAGGCCAAAACGAGACTGGCGACGACGATCAAACCCATTATTATAACGACCGCTAACCAGATCGTATCTCGGATCGACGCGAGAATGGCTCCGTATACACCGTCAGCAGTGATGACAGCCAGGAGTTTCCGGTCAAGCCGATCGGCCCACCCGAGATGCTCTTTCCTTTCCTGCTCCAACTTTTCAAGCAGAATGCCTATTGTGACCGGTTCGTATGGTTCGGCAAGCACCTGCTCTAAAGGGATCGGACTCCGGAGGACGTCAGGGCGGCGGAGCCATCGGAAAATGTATCTGAACGGTTTGCGCATGCACCAGATTATACCACACGAAAGGGAAACACGCCACTGCTGTGTCATTGCTCCCCCAAGTTTCGCGAAGCCTCGAACTGATCGACCCAACCCGCCTCTACGAAGGCTCGTGACCCTCCACAGGGGCGGATCGGCCGGTCAGCCAACGGAGAAGCGCCGCTCTTCTCCGCGCCCAGCGCAACCTCGCGGCCTTTTCGTCAGGGCGGATCATATCCTCTTCTGTCATCTCGAGCAACCAGTCGGGAAGCCCGCCCGGAGTCTGAAGGCCCCGTTTGAGCGTGTAGCTTTCAGATCCCCATGTGTCTCTACGCATGGATGCGCACCACCGAGCCGATCTGCCAGAAAATCCAGCAACGAAAGGATACCCATGCCCGCATCGAATCCCCGCACGGCCGGGATCGACTCCCACAAGGACACCCTAACCGCCTGCGTAATCGACCAAACAGGCCGCCAGATCACCTCCCGCACCTTCCCCAACACCGAAGCCGGCCACGTCCAAGCTGTTGCCTGGCTCGCCGAGCACCAGACCACCCGGGTCGGGATCGAAGGAGCAGGCAGCTACGGGCGGCGTCTGGCCGTTGCGTTGATGAACAACGGAACCAACGTGGTGGAAGTCCCGCCCCAGATGACCGCCCAAGGACGGAAGCGGCAGCGCACCCGCCAGAAAACCGACCACACCGACGCTCTCGTCATCGCCCGCGTCGCTCTCCGCGAGGACGACCTGCCGCCGCCCCGGCCGCAAGGCCAGATCGAAGACCTACGCGCCCTGGTCGTCTACCGGCGGGAACTCGTCGCTTCCAAAACCGCGGACATCAACCGCCTCCACGCCGACCTCACCCAGCTGCGGCCCGGTTACCAGCATAAACTCACAACATCGGGGCTGGCTTCCCCCAAAGCCCTCGAACGGATGAGAAGACTCCTCGCCGGCAGCAGCGGGGGCGTTCAAACCCAGATCGCCCGGGACCGAACCCTGCGCATCAAACAACACCACCGCCAGATCACCCGGCTGAATACTCAAATCAGCCAGGCGGTCCGTGCCACCGGCACCACCCTCACCAGCATCTACGGCATCGGAGACGTCCTCGCAGCTGAGATCCTGGCCGAGGTCGGAAACCCCCAGCGGTTCTCCACCAAAGCCCGGTTCGCCCCAGCCAACGGAACCGCCCCCGTCCAGGCCTCATCCGGGAGAACGATCCGCCATCGGCTCAACCGAGAAGGCAACCGCCAACTCAACCGAGCCCTCCACTACATAGCCATCACCCAGATCGCCGGACGCGGCGGCGAAGGCCGCCGATACTACAAACGCCGCCTCGAACAGGGAAAAACCCGCCAAGAAGCCATCCGCTGCCTCAAGCGCCACATCTCCAACCGGGTCTACAAACACCTCCAAAACACCCCCAACTTGACATAGGAGCTCACCGCCTTGAACGAAAAACCGCCGAGCCGCACGAGGCCGCCTCCGGCCGATGAGGCCGGAACGAACGGGATCCGTTTCTGACCGCCGCCCTCTCCAGAACTCGCGGCGGTGTTTGTGCTTCAGCCCACTATGTATACCAAATTTTCGGGCTTCCGTATAGGGGTATGTATTTTCGAAGAACTTTCGCGGACTCGACCGCTTGGGAACCTCCAGCCTTACCCGGAGTCGGCCCGATCCGGGAGGTCAGACTCGGAAGCGGTACTCATGACCGCCTCCCGCCGCACGCCTCATCCGCCGCTCAGCTCGGTTGAATCGAATGCGGCTCTAACAGGGACGTGTACAACCCCCGGTCCCTTGGAACTGCTCGTCTGGAGATCCGCCGGCCTTCAGTACATCAAGAAGCCGCCGCTCACGTTGAGGGTGGCGCCGCTCACGTACGAGGCGTGGTCGCTCGCCAGGAACACCGCCACGCCGGCTATCTCGGAGGGGGCGGCCACCCGGCCGAGGGGGGTCTGGGCCTTGAGGGCCTCGAACACTTCGGGCGCCAGATCGTCCATGAGCATGGGGGTGTCGACCATGCCCGGGGCGACGGCGTTGACCCTGATGTTGTGAGGGCCGTAGGTGCGCGCCAAGCCCCTCGCCATGGACACGATCCCGCCCTTGGAGGCGCAGTACACCACGGAGCCGCCGAAGCCGCCCGTCCACCATCCCTGGGAGGAGAAGAGGGTGATGCTGCCGCCCCCGCCCGCCTCGATCATGGCGTCGGCGGCCGTCCGGCACAGAAAGAAACCGGCCTTCAGGTTGGTGTCCACCTGGAAGTCCCAGTCCTGTTCGGTCACCTCCTCCACCGAGTCGCGCCGGGCCAGCACCGCCGCGATGTGGACCAAGGCCTGCACGCCGCCCAGCTCCTCGACCGCCCGCTCCACCAAACCCCTCTGGGCGTCCAGATCGTTCAGGTCCAGCCCCGCCGCCGCATGGCCGCCGCCCGCCAGCCCCGCAACCACCTCATCCGCCGCCTCCTGGTGCAGATCGACCGCCATCACCCGGGCGCCCGCCTGTGCGAACGCCTCGGCGGCGGCCCTTCCGATCCCGCCGGCGGCCCCGGTGACGATCACGCCCCGGCCTTCCAGTCCGGAGGCGGCGCTCCAGGCCACAGCCTCTACCCCAGCACCCGCTCGGTGCGGTAACGGTCGACGACCTTTTCGTCCACCTCGATGCCCAACCCGGCGCCGGACGGCGGGTACACCCAACCCTCTTCGTGGTCGAAGGGCTCCGCCACCAGCTCGTGCTGCATCGGGTTCTCGAGCGGCTTGAACTCGAACAGCTTGCAGGCGCCGCTGCTGAAGCTCACCGCCAGGCTGGCCGCGCTGACGATCGCCGACGACCAGGCATGGGCGTTGGCCTGGCGGCGGTGCTGCTCCACCCGGTCGGCCACTTTCTTGAAGCCGGTTATCCCCTCGGCCCGCCCCGGATCGCACCCCACCACGTCCACCGTCCCGGCGGCCAGCACCCGCTCGAACCCCCGCAGGGTCCACTCCTTCTCTCCGTAGGCGATCAGCATCTTGGTCTTGGAGCGCAGATTGGCGTACCCCTCCGGGTCCCAGTCGCCCAAGGGTTCCTCGATCCAATCCACGCCGTATTCGTCGAAGGCCTGGGTGCGCTTCACCGCCGTCATGACGTCCCAGCGGATCACCCAGCCCAGGTCGAGCATCAGGCTCTTGTCGGGGCCGATCGCCTCCCTCATCTGCCGCACGTATTCCACATCTCGGTCGTGCTCGAACCCCAGGCGGGCGTTCCCGCGCTTGCCGAAACCCACCTTCATCCCCTGCAGTCCGGTCGCCAGCCACCCCCGGGCTTCCTCCGCCATCTCGGGAATCGACTCGAAATGGGCGTGGGAGGAAGCGATGGCCGGCAGGCGGTCATGCACCGGCCCTCCCAGCAGATCGAGCACGCTCGCCCCCAGAGCCTTGCCCTTCAGGTCCCACAGGGCGATGTCGAGGGCGGATACGGCGAAGCTGGCGATCCCGCCCTCGTAGCCATACCACCAAGCCCGGTCCTTCAGCGCCCGGAAGATGGCGTCGTTGTGGACCGGGTTCCTGCCCACCACCAGCTCCGACATGCCTTCGATGATGGCCTTGGCGGCGAAACTCGACTCCGGCCACATGGTGACCGATTCACCCCAGCCCACCGTTCCGTCGTCGGCGGTCACCTTGGCGAGGCAAAGATGCCGGATGGCGTCGAAATCGTTGGGTTCGGGGTAGCTGACCGGGATGGCTTCGACTTTTGCGACCTTCATGGGGCGGTCCTATCTAATCGCGGGCAGTTTCGGCGGCGGGCCCCGCCTGCGGGCGAGGGGCCTGCCGGACAGGCTGGAACAGCTCCACCGTAACGCCGTCGGGGTCACGGAGGTAGCAGGCCTTCACCCCTTTGTTGGGCCCCTCGGTGATCTCGACCGGGCCGGGGCTGACCGGGGCGGCGCCAGCCGCCGCCGCCTTGTCCCACAGGGCGTCGATGTCGTCGGTTTCGACGCAGATATGGATGTTGCCGGGGTTGGCGGTGTCGGGCGGATTGGGGGTTTTGCCGTCCACCCGGTAATCGAGCAACTCGAGTATCTGGCCGCCGGGCAGGTCGATGACCGCCGCGTTCATGCTGACCCCCGGATAACCGGTTATCAGGCTGAGGTAGGGGGCGTCCAGCACCCGCCGCCAGCGCGGCTCGGTTCCCAGGAAGGCCCTCCAGAACCCGAGGGACCGTTCCACGTCTCGGACGGTGATGCCGATGTGGTGCACCCGCTTCGGCCCTGCGGTCACCATGTCACGTACCCTCCTCCGAAGTTGACGGCCTGGCCGGTCATGTATCCGGGCTTCTCGGCCAGGAGAAACCATATCAGCCCGGCCAGCTCCTCCGGGGAAGCCGTCCGCCCCAGCGGCACCGAGGCGTTGCGGGCGGCCTCCAGCTCGGCGCGGGTCATGCCCCGGAGCGGCGCCACCATCTCCAGCACTTGGTCCTGCATGGGGGTGTCGATGATGGCCGGGCAGACGGCGTTGACCCGCACCGGGATTCCGGCCAGCCCGTAGGCGAAGGATCGGGTGATGGACAGGATGGCGGTCTTGGAGGCGGCGTAGACGGCGGCCTCCACCGTGTCGGCCCGCTTGGCGGAGCTGGATGACAGGTTGACGACGGCGCTGCCCGGAGGCATGGTCGGCCCGATTCCCTGGCAGAGGAAGAAGACGGCCTCGGCGTTGACCGTGAAGACGCTCCGCCAGTCGTCGACGGTGAAGTCGGCCAGCGGTTTGAGGCGGATGATCCCCGCCGCGTTGACCAGGTAGTCGATCCCCTTCCCGGCGGCGATGACCCGGCGGCGGTCGTCGAGGTCGGCCAGGTCGGCGGCCAGCGGCTCGGCCCCTTCGGCGGCCATGGCCTCCAAGCCGGCCTCGTCGATATCGACCGCGACGACCGAGCAGCCCTCCCCCAGCAAGCGGAGGGCGGCGCCCCGCCCGATGCCGCTGGCCGCTCCGGTCACCATCGCCCGCGGGCGGGCGCTCACAGCCGCAGCCTCATCTGGAGGTCGTCCAATTCGGCCCTTTCGATCGGGGGACCTTGCCGGGTACTGTAATGCGGCAATGGCATCCTTCGATCCGCCCGCGCCAACCGCTCCGGAAGCGCCCCCGATCGACCCGACCGCCTACGAGATGGCGCGCCCCGCCGGGGTGCAGCGGGTGCTGGAGGAGGCGCCCATCGTCTTCCTGCCGGTCGGATGCGTCGAGTACCACGGACCCCACCTGCCCCTCGGGGTGGACATGCTCACCGCCGAAGCAATGTGCCGCCGCACCGCCGCCGTCACCGGCGGGCTGGTGCTCCCGCCCCTCTGGCTGGCTGCGGGGGTGCTGCCCCTCCCCCACAGCATCACCGTGGACGTGACCGTGCTGCGGGCGGCGGTGCGGCCCATCCTCCGCCAGCTGGCCGAGGGCGGCTTCGAGACCATCATCGTGTTCTCCGGCCACGGAGCTCTGGACCACCTCCACGTACTCCGGCAGGAGACCGACCGGGTGATGGAGCAGTTCCCCGGGATCAACGCCCTCACCACCGTCTGGAACGAGCTGAACGCCGGAATGCCGGGCGACATCCACGACCACGGAGCCAAGGTCGAAACCTCCTATCTGATGGAGTTCCACCCGGGCTCGGTGGATCTGACCGCCCTCGAGGACGACCCCGAAGCCGAGCACGTAGGCGTCTACGCCGCCAACCCCCGTTTCACCGCCGGACGCGAGTGGGGCGCCGCCATGGCCGCCCATGCGGTGCGGCGCCTGGCCGGGCTGATCGAAGGCTACAGAGCAGGCGGTCGGGCCGACAGCTGGTCGATGCTCCGCGAGCTGGTGCAGCGGCTCCAGTCCGGCGGTCTGGAAGCGGCGCCCGACTCGGGGCGGGCGGGCAGGGACGGTTCGCTGCGGTTCGAGTTCTACAACCCGCATCCGCAGTCCAAATACATCACCGCGGTCAGGTCGCTCACCCTGGACGGGGCCGAGGTGGACCTCGCCGGAGCGTCGCTGGCCAACCCTTCGGTCGGCGAGGGCCACACCGACGCGCCGGTGGAACGGCTCGGCCCGCTCTCGGGCTTCTATGTGCGGAGCGGCCAAACGATGACGGTGAACGTCCCCCGCGCCGGAGCCTCGCCGGGATGCTCCGAGGTCGAAGCTGTCTTCCTGCTGGCCGACGTATTGGAGATCGCCGGACGGGGCAGCCTGGCCGTCAGCCGGGCCGCGCCCGGCGGCTGACTCCAAGAGACGTATCCGAGCCCGGTCCTCGTTGCAGGAGCCGGCCTGCGGTCATCTGTCTACGACGAGATGAACACCCTCCATGCTGGGAATATCGTCGTCCCCGTCCTCGAGCTTCAGGCGCGCCCAATCGATCAGCACCGACTTCAATTCGGCCAGCGCTTCCTCAGGCGAAGCACCGAATCCCCAGGCGCCTTCGATGCCGGCAACGGCAGCTATGAGCCCCGGCGGATCGTCGATTTCACGTACAACGGCGTGCGAGACAGCAATATCAGCCCACTGGTTGAGCAACCTTTCGAGAACGGAGCCCTCGGAAATCGGCTCCTGCTCATCATCGGCTGGAGTATCTACGTCGCTCCGGATCATCGAACGATCACTCGAGCCCAAGACATTTGACCCAAAGGAGAGCTTGGGTTCAGGCATGGCCGTGAGAAATTGAACGTGCTTATCACGGCCGGTTGTGGAGGTAACCTCAGGTTCGTCCACGAATGTCAGCATTTTGGGCATTGGTTTTCCTCCTTTCAGGGGCCGAAATAGTTGCCGCACCCGGTGCTCATGACTGCTTCGAGACCCTGATCCTCAGCTGGTCGAAGGCCACGGCGCTGAGCAGCAGGGCGCCGAGGGTGATCTCCTGCCAGAAGGAGGGCACGCTCAGCAGGTTGAGGCCGTTGTTCAGCACCCCGATGATGAACACGGCCACCATCGTGCCGAGGATCGAACCCCGGCCTCCGCTCAGGCTGGCGCCCCCCAGAATCACGGCGGTCACCACCTGCAGCTCGAGGCCTTGGGCGGCGATCGGAGAGGAGGCGCCCAGCTGGGAGACGAGGATCAGCCCGGCCAGCACCACGCTCAGCGCCGACAGCAGGAACCCGATGGATATGTAGCGCTTGACAGGGATGCCGGCCAGCCGGGCGGCCCTCGGCCCGCCTCCCATGGCATAGATGTGCTTGCCGAACACCGTGTATTTGAGCACCGCGAAGTACAGGACGGCCACCAGGGCGAAGAGGTAGGCGGGCAGCGGAACGTTGAAGATGCGGTGGGTTCCGAGCGCCCCGAAGCCGGGGAGGATGAGGGTCTGCCCGTTGGAGATCAGCTTGGCCGCGCCCCGGAAGGCGGCCAGGGTGGCCAGGGTGGTGATGATGGCGTTCACTCGGAAGGCCACCACCCCGACCGCGTTGACGGCGCCCACCAGCAGCCCGGCCGCCAGCGCCAGCAGCACCGCCCACCAGATCCCGAACTCCTGGGCGGCCCTGGCCATGACCATCCCCACGAAGACGGCCGCCGACCCCACCGAGAGGTCGAACTGCCCGGCGATGAGGAGCATGGTGGCCGGCGCGGCGATGATGCCCAGCACCGCGACGTTGGTGGCGATGTTGACCAGGTTGGGGGCGGTGAGGAAGAACTCGGACCGGAAGGTGAAGATCACGGCCAGCGCCGCCAGCACCGCCGCCAAGGCGGCGACCTCCGGTATCTGGGCGAGCCGGGAGGTGCGCATCCGCCCGGCGGCGGCTTCTCGATCGGCGGCGGACACGTTCAACTCCTCTGGTTCCGAAACGGCCGGCGCAGCGGCCGGTCAGACGCCGCGCAGCTCCGACCGGTCATCGCCGCCCCGCCGCACCCCCGGAACGCCTCGAAACGGCGGTCCGGGGTGCTGCCAGAACGTTCCTCGGGCCTGCCGCTTCTAACCGCAGTCCTGGGCTGGGTAGAAGTCGGTGAAGGGCGCCGTGGGGAACTCGTCCGCCCCGGCGATGGCCGGATTGTTGGTCAGGACGACATGGGGTGTGGACAGCGGGTTGGGCACCGTGTTCCCCTTGGCCAGAGCGATGGCGGCGGGCACCGCGGTGCGCCCGTACCGCTCCGGGAAATAGGCGGTGTCGGCCACCCAGTGCTCGTTGCACTCCAGCTCGATCCAGGAGCTTTCGTCTGCGCCCTGGGCGGTTCCCCAGAAGGCCTCCTCCCGCCCGGCGTTGCGGAAGGCGGCCAAGGCCCCCAACAGCATGTCGTCGTTGGTGGAGGCCAGCGCCACCACCTCGGCGTCCGGGTTGGCGATCAACCAGTCGGATGTGTTCTCCCGCGCCTCGTCCACCGCGATGGAGGGGACGTCGATGTAGTTGTACTTGTCCTCCGGGATGGCTCCGCAGACGGCCTCGAACCCTTCGACGGCGCCCTCGCCGCGGATCTTCACCACCTCGCCGGCGGCGTCGGCGTTCAACAGGATGAACGCGTCGTATTCGCAGCTGTAGTTCGCCTCGATGTGCTTGGCGGTCGCCCCGCCGGTCATGAACCCGGCGGCATGGTTGTCGGCGCCGAAGAAGGTGATCTCGCAGGGGCGCTGGTGGATGTCGATCGAGACCACCGGCACCTGCGGCCCTTCTTCGCAGATCTGAGCCGCCGCGTCCTCGAAGAGCTGGAAGTTGATGAGCACATCCACCTGCTGGACAGCCAGGGTGCGGGCGCACTCCAAGGCCTTGGCCGGATCCACCTCGGAGTCGCAGAAGACGAACTCGGCCCCGGCGGCCTCGGTCTGTTCCCTGATGCTGTCCGACACCAGCTTCACGAAGGGAATCGACTCGCCCAGCGAGATGTAACCGATCTTGAGCCCAGCTCCGCTGCCCGGCTCGACTCCTGCATCGACCAGCTCTTCCGCCGTGTACGCCCTGGTTTCGGGCATTTCTTCGGCGTCGGCAACGGTCGCAGCGGGAGCCGCGGTCGCAGCGGGGGCCTCGGTCGTAGCAGGGGCCTCGGTCGCGGCGGGGGCGGCAGCGGTGGTGGTCGGATCGGCGGCCGGGGCCGCGGTCGTGGTGGGTTCTTCGGCGCCGCCCCCGCAGGCGGCGGCCGCCAAGACGAACACCCCTGCCAACAGTGTCAGGCGGCGGACCCGCCCCCTCAGTGCCTCGAACATGTTGTTGCCTCCAATGCTTCGCTGATCTGATTCCATCCCGGCGGATTCAGAAACCTTACCGAGCGAAGCATATACCGGGGTTTTGACCGGCCGATTCCGCCGCCTCTCTCCAAGCAGCGCAGCCGGCCGAGCAGCCGGCGGCTAATCGGCGCCGGCCAGCCGCAGGCGCACCTGGTCGAAGGTAACCGCCGCCACCAGCAGAGCCCCCTGCGCGACCTCTATCCAGAAGGAAGGGACGTTCAGCTGGATCAGGCCGTTGGCCAGCACCCCCACCACGAACACCGCCAGCACCGTCCCCAAGATGGTGCCCCGGCCCCCGGACAGGCTGGCGCCGCCCAGGATCACCGCGGTCAACACCGACAGCTCGAACCCCAGCCCGGCGTTGACCGAGGCCCCGCCGATCTGCGACAAACGAATCAGGGCCGCCAGCCCCACCGCCAACGCCGACAGCATGAACCCGATGAAGATCAACATCTTCACCCGGATCCCGGCCAGGCGGGCCGCCTCGAGCGAGGCCCCGATGGCGTACATGGACCTCCCGTACACGGTGAAGCGCATGATCACATAGAAGATGATCACCACCGCCGCGAACAGGTAGACCGGCAGAGGGATGTTGAACAGCGGGCGGGCCACCCCCAGCTGGTTGAAACCGTTGATGCGGATGGTCTGGCCGTCGCCGATCACCTTGGTCAGCCCCCGCAGGATGGCCAAAGTGCCCAGGGTGGTGATGATGGAGTTCAGCCCCACCACCGTTACCAGCGAACCGTGGATGCCCCCGATCAGGACCGCCGCCAGCAGCGCCATGAAAAACGCCCCCACCAGGGTCAACCCCATTCCGTAGGGGGTGGTGGCCGCGTCGGTGGCGGTGGCCGCCACCGCCATGGTCATCCCGATGAAACCCGCCGCCGAGCCGACCGCCAGATCCACCTGCCCCGCCACCAGCAGCAGCGTGGCCGGACAGGCGATGATTCCCACCACCGCCACGTTCTGCATGATGTTGATCAGGTTGGCGGGGATGAGGAAGAACTCGGAGGTGATGGAGAAGAAAACGATCTCGATGATCAGCACCGCGATCAGGGCCGCGCTCTCCGGCACCTTCATACGGCCGCTGCGGCGGGCCGCCTCCTCCACTTCCGCCCTGGCCTGGGCTTGGGTCATCCCGGATTCGGCCCCGCCGTTGCTTCCGCTCAATCCGTCATCCTCCTGATGCCTCCAGCAACCTGTTCATCGTAATATCTTCGCCGGCCAGCTCCTCCACCGGCCGGCCCTTGGCCACCACCAGGCAGCGGTCGGCCACCTGCACCGCTTCCTCGTAGTCGGAGGTCACCGCCAGCACCGCGATCCCCTCCTCCGCCAGCTCCCGCAGCGCTCTGTAGATGTCGCGGCGGGCGCCCACGTCCACCCCCCGGGTGGGCTCCACCATCACCAGCACCCGCGAGCGGCGCTCGAGCCAGCGGGAAATCAGCACCTTCTGCTGGTTGCCGCCGGACAGGGTGCGCATGATCTGGCGGGGGTCGTTGCGGGAGCGGATGCTCAGCCGGTCATGCCAACGGCGGTAGGCCCTGTTTTCGGCCCGGGCGGTGAGCCACTGACCGAAGAAGCGCGCCAGCACCCGCCAGGAGGCGACGGCGGTGTTCTCCGCCACCGAACGCACCATCAGGGCGCCCCCCTCCTTGCGCTCCGCCGGAAGATAACCGACCCCGTTCTTCACTGCTCCGGCGGGGTTCGAATAGTCGATGTCCGCCTGATCGAGCTCCAGCCGCCCGGAGTCCAGCTCCCGGACGCCGAAGGCGGTCTCCGCCAGCTCCATGGCGCCCGACCCCAGCTTGCCGTACACGGCCACCACCTCCCCCGCCCTCACCTCCAGGGAAACGCCCTCGAAACAGCCTTCCGCCCCGGCGTCGGTCCACCGCAGGACCGGGCCGCCCGGATCGCGGCGGAGGGGGGGCGGGCGCCCCATCTCCCCGCTCTTGCGGCCGATCATGGCTTCGATCAGGTCCCGTCTGCCGATCTCCGCCGCATCGGCCAACAGCGCGGTGTCTCCGTCCCGCAGCACCTGCACCTTGTCGGCGATCATCCCCACCTCGTCCAGCCGGTGGGTGATGTAGACGACGGCGACTCCTTGGGCGCGCAGGCGGCGGATGAAATCGAACAGCACCTCCGCCTCGTGGTGGGAGAGGGCGGCGGTGGGTTCGTCCAGGATCAGCAGCCGGGCCGACCAGGACAAGGCCCGGGCGATCTCCACCAGTTGCCGCTCCCCCACCCGCAGCGATCCGACCGCGGCGCCGGGGTCGATCGCCACGTCGAGCTCTTCGAGGATGCCGACCGCCCGGCGGCGCACGGCCCCCCAGTCCACCATCCCCCCCCGGCTGGGCAGCCGCCCCAGGGATATGTTTTCGGCCACGGTCAGCGGCGGGGCGTCCTGGAACTCTTGGGAGATGATGGCCACCCCCAAGGCCCGCGCCTGGCGGGGGGTGAGCACCGAATGGGGCTCCTCCTCCACGATCAGCTTTCCGGAGTCAGCCTGATAGTCGCCGGCCATGATCTTGACCAGCGTGGACTTACCCGCCCCGTTCTCCCCCAGCAGGGCCAAGACTTCGCCCTCGCAGGCGTCGAGGTCTACGCCATGCAGAACCTCGACGCCTCCGAAGGACTTCCTGATCTGGCGCGCCTGGAAGGTGAACGCCATCTCTCGTTAGAACCGCCGGACGGCCTTGCCCGGCCAGCTCAGCAGTCCGAAGTGTCGTAGTGGTCGTCGATGTTGTCCCGGGTGATCAGCTGGTGATCGGTGAACAGCTGGCCGGCGATGGCGTTGCCCGCCACCGCATTCAGGATGGCCGGCACCAGAATCGTCCCGTACCGCTCCGGGAAGTAGGCCACCGAGGCGACGTAGTTGTCGTTGTTCTTGATCTCGCACCAGATGCTGGGGTCGGTGCCCTGCCCCGAGTAGTACAGGTCGTCCTGGCGGCCCAGGGTGTTGGCGGCCCCGATGGCGCCCAGGATGCCGTCCTCGTTGATGGCCACCACCACGATCCGGTCGCCCGGCAAGGCGGTCAGCAGGTTGGTCATCTGTTCCAAGGCCGGGTCGGTGCGGTCCGCCCCGTCCATGATCCGCTCGTTGACGATGGGGCAGAACTCCTCGAACCCCTCTCGGTAACCGCCCATCCGGTCCCGGTTGGCGGCGCCCGCGGCGGTGGACTCCAGCGACACGTAAGCGGTGTAGTCGCAGTCGAAGTTGTCCTGCATGTGCTGGCCCATGGCCCGGCCGCCCAGCTGGCCCGCCAGACGGTTGTTGGCGCCCATGAAGGCGGTCTGGCACGGAGGCTGGATGATGTCGATGGCGATCACCGGCACATCCCCGTGGGCGGCGCAGATCTCCGGGCTCGACTCCTGGAACACCTGGAAATTCAACACGCCCTGCACACCCCGCACCAAGAAGTCCTGGGCGCAGGCCAACGCCTTGGCGGCGTCGATCTCCGAGTCGCAGAAGATCAGGTTCACGCCCAGTCGATCCGCCTCTTCTATGATCCCGTCCGACACCAACTTCACGAAGGGCACCGCGTCGCCCAGCGAGATGTAGCCGATGGTGACTTCCTCTTCCGGCACGGTCACCTCGACCTCGACGATCCGCTCCTCGACCACCGTCTCCACCACCGTCTCGACCTCGGTGACCACCGAGGTTACGACCACGGTCTCGGGCGGCGCGGTTACGACCACCGTCTCGGGCGTGGTGTCGCTTCCGCAGGCGGCGGCCGCCAAGGCGAACACCCCGGCCAACAGCGTCAGGCGGCGGACCCGCCCCTTCATGGCCCTCAGCATTGTTCCTACCTCCTCGATGTTGCTCGATTCCATCTTCAGGATTTCGGGAAAAACCCTACCCGGCCGCCGGCATATCGAACAAATCAACCGGCCCCGCCGCGTGATTGCGGCCCGGGGCGGACCGGCTAGGACCGGCGGCCGGTCACAGCCGGCAAACGTCGAAGGCGCCCATGGTGTAGCTCAGCATCGTGTAGTAGCCCGCCAGCACGGACAGATCCAGCACGCCTTCGGCGCCCAGCTCTTCGACCGCCCGGCGGTAGACGGCCTCCGACAGCGCGGACGACGACCCCAGCTCGAACACCGCATCCACCACGGCGGCTTCCCTGGACGTGAGTTCGGCCTCTTTCCCCTCTAGATGATCAATGGCTTCGGGGCGGAGGCCCTCCCGGCGGGCGAGGTCGATGTGGGTGTCCCATACGTAGCTGCAGCCGTGGACCCGCCCCGCCGCCAGGATGGCGAGCTCTCGGAGGTCGCCCGCCAGCGCCGACTCGAATCGCACCTCGTGGCCCAGCCGGGCGATGGGCCCGGCGAGGCGGGGGGCATGCATGAACACCTGGAACGGCCTGACCATCGATCCGCGGCTCTCCACGATCCAGTCGTAGAGCTCGGCCGCCTCCCCGTCCAGCCCGCTCTTGCCCCCGATCAGCTCTATCCGCGCCATCCGCGTCCTCCTCTCGCCTTCCGCCCGCTCCGCGCGCCGCAGACGGGGAAACCGGAAAGGGTAGACTCCCCCCGCAGCAGCCCCAGCCCTACAGGAAACACCGCCGCAAATGACCGTCAAGCTCGACCGAGTGACCATCTTCCGGGACAACGAGAGTTGCCCCGGCCTCCCCATCGTGGAGCGGGGCGGGAGCGCGCGGGCGGTGATATGGCCGGGCGTCGGCGCCGTCCTGCGGTCCATGCACCGCATCTCTCTCCAAGGCGGCGGGCGCACCGTGGATCTCGAACACCCCTCCGAAGCGGTCTACTACCTGATCGAGGGTTCTGCGGCGGCCCTCGACCTCTCCGGCGGGGCCCGGCACAGCCTGGTGCTGGGTTCGATGGCCCATATCGACCCCGGCACCCGGTACGTTTTCGAGGCGGGCGCCGAGGGGGCCGAGATCATCGGCGGCCCCTGCCCGGCCGACCGCCGCCTGTACTCCCACCTGGAGGAGGGCTGATGGCCATCCGCGTCTTCCATCGCGACCGCCCCACCGCCGTCGTCCCGATGATCGCCCGCGACGCCCGCCTCGTGGTGTGGGCCGGGGTGGAGGCCTACACCGCCAACATGAACTACGTGGACATGCAGCCGGGCGAACGCAACGTGGAGCACGTCCATGTCGAGTCGGAGGACACCATCTACGTGCTCGACGGAAAGGGCAGCATCGACGATCTGACCAACGGGCTGCGGCTGGAGTTCGAAGCCGGAGACGTGGTGCATGTGCCGGTGGGCCTGTGGCATGCGGTCTCCGGCGACCGGGGCGACCACATCGAAAGCGTGGGGGGCCCCTCCCCCGCCGACTGGAACATGCTGTTGGCGGCGGGGCTCATATCGAAGATGCCGGAAAGAAGAACAGAAGACCGCAAAGGCGGCGGAGGGGATTGCTGATGGCCGGGACCGTTTCCATAGGGCTGGCGCAGATCGGAGGGGAGCCCCTCAAGGTCGAGAACAACCGCGACCTCTGCGAACGGACGATCCGCACGGCCTTCGAGCAGGGCGCCGACATCGTGGTGCTCCCTGAAATGATCATCCACGGGTACGTCTTCGACTGGCGCGCCCTCTCGGCGGCGGCGGAGCCGGTGTACGGCCCCACGGTCGAGCAGTGGACGGCGCTGGCCGCCGAGTACGACGGTTACGTGGCGGGGGGGTTCTGCGAGCGGGACGGCGAGTCCCTGTACAACACGGCGGCGGCGGTGGGGCCGGACGGCCTGCTGCTGCATTACCGCAAGACCCATTTGTTCGCCGAGGAGAAGGTCACCTTCCGCGAGGGCGACCTCGGCTTTCCGGTGGCCCCCACCCGGTTCGGAGTGATCGGCCTGTGCGTCTGCTACGACCTCCGGTTCATGGAGGTGGTCAGGCTGATGGCGCTGAAGGGCGCCGACCTGATCTGCGTTCCCACCGCCTGGCTGCCGGGGTACGACCGGGAGCGGTGGGACAAGGACGGAATGTGCCCCCAAGGGCGGGGGGCGGTGCTGCAGGCCAACCTCTCCCAGGTGTACATCGCCTGCGCATCCCAGGCCGGGCGCCGGGGCGAGTTCGACTTCCTGGGGTCGTCTATCCTGGCCGACCCCTACGGCAAGCTGGCCGCCGGACCGCTGCCGGGTTCAGAGGACGAGGTTTCCGTGGTGGAGGTGGACATCGGCGCCTCCAAGCGGGCCCAGGTGAGGGGGGAGCTGATCGCTCCGCGGGCGGACCGCCGCACCGACCTCTACGGCGTCTGGGCCGACGGCCGGAGGTACTGATCCTGAGCCGCCCGACCTATCCAAACTCGACCATCCACCAACCAGCATCGGAGGAATCCTGATGAAACTCGTAGACCTCTCGCACCCGATCAACCTGCACACGCCGGGCTGGGTCGGATACCCCGGTTCCAAGTTCTATTACACGCAGACCCTGCAGACCAACCGGGTGGTTTCCCAGCGGATCGAAAGCTCCCTCCACGTGGGAACCCACCTCGACGGCCCGATGCACATGGCCGACGGCGCAGGCGACATGGCCTCCCTGCCCCTCACCAAGCTGGTGCACGAAGGGGTGATCGTGGACATATCCGACGAGGTGAGCGACTGGAGCATCATCACCCCGGAGATGATCACCTCCAAGGTGGAGGTCAAGAAGGGCGACATCCTCATCATCCACACCGGCTACCACCGCTACTACGAGGGCAAACCGGAGCAGGATCTGACCCGTTACTTCTGCATGCATCCGGGCGGCACCCAGGTGCTGGCCGAATGGATGCTCGACCTGGAGATCGCCTGGTGGGGCGTGGACGCCGGCTCCGGCGACCATCCCATGAACACCACCATCCGCCACATGCGCCCCGACCTCACCAAGCGCTTCGAGGAACAGGTGGGCATGTCTGTGAAGGAATACTTCGGCGAGTACACCTACACCCACCACAAGAGCGGGCGGATCATCACCGAGGACCTCTTCCCCATGCACTACCTGGCCTTCCCCCAAGGCTGCATCCACGCCGAGAACGTGGGCGGCGACATCGAAAAGGTGCTCAACCAGCGGTGCATCATCGGCGCCTTCCCCTGGAAGTTCGAAGGCGGAGAGGCCTGCCCCTGCCGGATCATCGCCTTCCTCGACACCGGCGGCCTGTCGGTGGAGGAGCTCGCCGAAGCCCTGTAGCCGGCCGAAGCAGGACAGCTTCCGGGCGCCGGCAGCGATGTTGACGACCGCGGTGGACTGTGGTATCCTGTCTCTGCAGATCTGACTGAGCCCTCCGTTGAGGGCTGCCGAGAACACACTTGTCGTCCTCGGCCTTGAACTGAGCCCTCCGTTGAGGGCTGCCGAGAACACACTTGTCGTCCTCGGCCTTGAACTGAGCCCTCCGTTGAGGGCTGCCGAGAACACACTTGTCGTCCTCGGCCTTGAACTGAGCCCTCCGTTGAGGGCTGCCGAGAACACACTTGTCGTCCTCGGCCTTGAACTGAGCCCTCCGTTGAGGGCTGCCGAGAACACACTTGTCGTCCTCGGCCTTGAACTGAGCCCTCCGTTGAGGGCTGCCGAGAACACACTTGTCGTCCTCGGCCTTGAACTGAGCCCTCCGTTGAGGGCTGCCGAGAACACACTTGTCGTCCTCGGCCTTGAACTGAGCCCTCCGTTGAGGGCTGCCGGGGACCCTTGTTTGATGGGGTCCCCGGCTTTTTGCAGGAGGAGAGACTTTGGACAGATACGGGATCTTCGTTGACGCTGGGTATGTCATTGCCGCAGGTGGTGAGCTTTGCCTTGCAACAAATAATCGGCAAATGCTATCCATAGATGCGGCCGATTTGCGAGATCATCTTAACTCTATCGCCAAGAAAGCAACGGGCTTGTCCCTTCTTCGTATGTATTGGTATGATGCGGCATCTTATGATGGCCCAACCCCAGACCATAGAAGAATTGCGGAATTAGCCAATGTAAAGCTTCGGCTTGGCCGAATAAAGCGCGGTAGACAAAAGGGTGTTGATGCTCTTATATACCATGATCTGGTCAATCTTGCTAGAGAACGAGCTATTAGTGAGGCCTTCCTAATATCCGGTGATGATGATCTTCTAGAAGCAGTCAAGACTGTCCAAGAAATGGGTGTACGGGTAACATTGGTCGGTGTCCCACCAAGTAAACAAATCGCTAATCAGTCGCGGGAACTCCGTCAAGAAGCCGACGAAGTAATAATACTCGAAGCTAATTATCTATCCAACATTTTCCATAAAAAGGAAACTCCAACTAAATCCGACAAAGGCCACTTTTTAGCAATTACCAAAGGAGTGGGGTCCGATTTTGCCAAGAAATTAGCCAGCGATTATAACATCCAACAAATGAAGGATCTTCGCTCAAATTATCCCAGAATCCCAAAAGATATAGACGCGGCCCTTATTCAATCCCTAAGTCAAGCACTTGGAATATATCGTGTGGATGATCGTCTCAAGCGTGCAACCCGTTCGAGTTTCTGGGATACCCTGAACACATTGGTCCCGCCAACCCAATAATAGGTATCTGTGTTACGGGTCTGCATGGTCACCGGGCCAGGTCGTCTACGGCGAAGATGTAATCCTCTACGGGGCGGCCCTCCGCCAAGTGCTCATGTACTATCCGGTCGAGCACCTCCCCGGCCGCCGAGTGGTACCAGACCCCGTCGGGGTACACCACCGCGATCGGCCCCTGCTCGCAGACCCGCAGGCAGTCCACTTTCGACCGCAGCACCGAACCCCCGCCCGGGCCGCTCGGAACGGGCCGCCGGGAGAAGTCGCCCCGCCAGGGCGGCGGCGCCGAGGCCAAACCCAGCCGCTTGGTCAACGACCGGAGCCGCCGCCACGCCGCCATGCTCTCCTCGTAGGTCGAGCAACGGGGGTTGGACTGCTGGGCGCACAGGAAGATGTGGCGCTGCACTCCCCCGATCGACAGGGCCGAAGCGATCAGGCGTAGGCGCTCCCGCCGATCCGCCGGCCCGGTCATGACACCTCGATCCTGACCGCAGGGTCCGCCTCCGTGAAATCTCCGATCACCGCCGCCGCCGGGGCCGCCCCCGCCAGCCCTTCGACCAGCCGGTCCAACACCTCCGGGGGCGCCGCCATCAACAGGCCGCCGCTGGTCTGGGCGTCGGCCAGTATCTTGAGGGCGGTCTCCCCCGCCCGGTTCTCCACGACCGGCGCCGCCGAACGGAGGTTGCGCATGCTCCCCCCCGGATACACCCCCGCCTCCACCAGGCCGGCCACCCCGTCCAGCACCGGCACCGACGCCATGTCCAGACGCGCCGACACCCCCGAAGCCTCCAGCATCTTCCGCAGGTGCCCCAGCAGCCCGAAGCCGGTGACGTCGACGGCGGCCCGCACCCCCGCCGCGGTCATGGCCTCGGAGGCGGCCCGGTTGAGGTCGGCCATCACCTCCACCGCCCGGCCGGCCAGGTGCCGAGAGGCGGCCCCCTGCTTGACGGCGGCGGCGGCCACCCCCGTTCCGAGGGGTTTGGTGAGCACGACCGCATCCCCCGGACGGGCGGCCGAGTTGACGGTCATCCGCCGGGGGTCTACCCAGCCGGTCACCGCGAACCCGTAGACGGGCGACTCGTTGTCGATGGAATGGCCGCCTGCGACCACCGCTCCGGCCTCGGCCATCACATCCGCCCCTCCGGCCAGCACCCGGCCCAGCAGGTCGAGCGGCAACTTCGAACGCGGCCAGCCCACCAGCTGAAGGGCGGTCAGCGGCCGCCCCCCCATCGCATAGACGTCCGACAGGGCGTTGGCGGCGGCGATCCGGCCCCAGTCGTAAGGGTCGTCCACGATCGGGGAGAAAAAGTCCACCGTCTGCACCAGGGCGCGGCCTTCTTCGATGCGGAAAACGCCCGCATCGTCGCCGTGGGCCACCCCCACCAGCAGGTCCTCATGGACGGCGGCGGCATGGTCGGTGAAGGGGCGCAGAACCTGCGCCAGCTCGTCGGCGCCGAGCTTGGAAGCTCAGCCGCCGCCGGGCGCGAACGAAGTCAGCCGTATCTCCGGCATCGACCGCCTCCTTCCTGCTTCCGCCCGCAGCGGCGGGCCTGGCCGCAGCCGCAGCTATGAGTTTGGCACAGCCGCCCCGCCGTCCGGCGCCGCCGCCCCTGTCCGCTCCGGTCAGGCGGCTGCCGCCGTAAAAGACCGGCGCACAGGTATCCTGTGAGCATGAGCACCTCTCCCACCTGGCTGACCGAAGCCGCCCACCGGAAACTCGAAGAGGAATACGAGTCGCTGACCACCGAAGGCCGCAAGCACATATCGGAGCGGCTGGCCGAGGCGCGCGCCCACGGGGACCTCCGGGAGAACGCCGACTACGACGCCGCCAAGACCGAGCAGGGCCTGATGGAAGCCCGCATCCGCAAGATCCGCCGCCTCCTCGACACCGCAGAGGTGGGAAAGGCAGAAGACGACGGCACGGTGCAGGTCGGCTCGGTCGTGACCCTTCGCGACGAGGACGGAGACGAAGACGAATACTTCGTGGCCGTTCCCGAGAACAAGGCGCCGGGGTTCCTGCTCGCCTCCCCCAACGGGCCGCTGGGCGCCGCCCTGATCGGAGCCTCGGCCGGCGACGAGGTGTCCTACGAAGCCCCGGGCGGAACCTTCACCGTGGAAGTGGTGGCCGTCCGCCCCTACGAAGGCTGACCTCCTTCCGCCCCTCCGGACCTCAGCCCGCGATGGCCCTCCGAGTGGGGACATACACCGGGGTCAGCCGTCAGGGACACACAGTGGGGACATTCTAAAACTGGAAAATATGTGCTGAAATCTAGAATCAGCTGTATGATCAACTGTTATGGACACCGATAACGGCGGCGTAGAGCGGACATACCAACGGACGCACCCGTGGATCGACTTCAGGTTCGACCTGAGCAGGCTGGAGCCTTCCGACTGGATGCACCTCGGCGAGGCGGCCGCCAAACTCCAATGGATGTTCAGCGTGGTGCTGAAACCCGAGACCTCCCAAGAGCTCCACCTCATCTACCTGACCAAAGGAATACAGGCCACCGCCGCCATCGAGGGCAACACCCTCGACGAGGAGGAGGTGCGCCGCCTCATGGAAGGCGACCTGCGCCTGCCGCGCAGCCAACGGTACCTGGCCCAAGAGGTGCAGAACGTCCTCGATGCATGCAACGGCATCGCCGAAGCAATCGAACGAGGCGGCGCCGGTGAGCTGTCCGCCGAGGCGATCTGCCGCTACAACGCCCAAGTCCTGAAGGGCCTCGACCTCGAGGAGGGAGCAGTCGCGGGTGAGATCCGGAAGGGAAGCGTGGGCGCGGGCCGCTACCTCGGCGCACCGGCGGAGGACTGCCGGCACCTGCTCGACCGGCTCTGCGAATGGCTCAACGGACCCGACTTCAGACAGGAACCGGACGACGATTACAGCTTCCTCAAGTTGACGGCCAAAGCGGCCGCCGCCCACCTCTACCTGGCCTTCATCCACCCCTTCGACGACGGCAACGGTCGGACCGCCCGGCTGGTCGAGCTGCGGATCTTGGCCGAGGGCGGCCTGCCGTTGGCGGCCTGCCACCTGCTGTCGAACCACTACAACCGCACCCGCACGCGCTACTACCAGATACTCGACCGGGCGAGCCGGGTCGAGCCCTACGGGGTGCGGGAGTTCTTCTCCTACGCGTTGAGGGGCTTGGTGGAGGGATTGGATGAACAGCTCGACTGGATAGTCACCACCCAGCTCGTGACCGCCTGGGAGAATTACATCAACGAGCAGTTCACCGGCCGGGACACCCCCGCCGGGCGCCGGCGGGCGATGCTGGTGCGCGACCTTCCCCCAGACCCGCCGACGCGCAGGGCGGAGATCACCTACGTCTCGCCGAGGGTAGCCGAGGCCTACGCCGGCAAGACCTCCAAGACGGTAACCCGCGATCTGAACCGGCTGTTGGAGATGGGCCTGGTCCGCCGGATCGGAGGACGCGGGTATGTGTCGAACCTGTCTCAAATGTATGCCTTCAAGCTCCGCACCGCCCTTCCCCCCGGCGGCGCCGGAGAAACCGATCGTTGATTCTTTAGACTGACCGCCGGAACCCCCGGTCGGACGAAAGGCTCCTCGGTGAAGATACGGTTGCCGCGTCCGCGGGAACTGGCCCAGCGCCTGCGCAACCAGGCGCGCATAGAGCCGGAGGCGGTGGAGGAGTACCTCGACGCCCACACCGCCGAATGGGAGGCCTTGGCGGAGGCCGACCCCCACGACGCCGCCGACATCCTCGAGGAGCTGGGCGCCGACGCCGCCTCCGACCTGCTGGCCGAGCTCGATCCGCTCCCGGCGGCGGGCATCCTCGACGAGATGCGCCCCGAGCTGGGCGCGGAGCTGCTGGAGGATCTGCCGTCCGCCCGGGCCTCCGACCTGATCGCCGCCATGGACGCCGACATGGCGGCCGATCTGATGGGCGAGCTGGACGAAGAAGACCTCCTGGCCCTGCTCGACAGCCTCGACCCCGCCATCGCCCGCGAGCTGCTGGCCCTGCTGCAGCACGCCCCCGACTCGGCCGGCGGCCTGATGACCACCGACGTGGCCGTCCTCCAGGACGGGATGACCGCAGGCGAAGCCATCGAGCGGCTCCGGCAGCTCCACGACCAGATCGAAGACCTCTCCTACGTGTACGTGGTGGACTACCGCCGCCACCTGATGGGGGTGGTGTCGTTCCGCGACCTGGTGTTCGCCCGGCCCGGTGTGGGGCTGGACGAGACGATGACCCGCCGCCCGATCGCGGTGCGACCCGACACCGACCGGGAGGAAGTGGCCGAGCTGGCCCAGCGGTACGGACTGTTCGGCCTGCCGGTCGTCGACCACTCCGGGGTGCTGATCGGCATGGTGGACCACGAGGCGGTGGTGGAATCGGTGCAGGCCGAAGCGTCGGAGGACTTCGCGGCGGCGGTGGGCGCCGGCCCGGAGGAGACGGTGTTCACCCCGGTGATGCGGGCCGTAACCATGCGCCTGCCGTGGATGGCGGTCAACCTGGCGATGGCGGTGATCGTGGCGCTGGTCATCGAACGGCAAACGGAGGTGATCGACGACATCGGGCCGATCCTGGCGGCGCTGATGCCGGTCGTGGCCCTGATCGGCGGCAACGCCGGCGCGCAGAGCCTGGCGGTGGTCATCCGGTCGTTGGCCGTCGACGGCGTGGCGCCCAGCCGGGCGCGGCGGGTGCTGGGCCGCCAAGTGGCGATCGGGCTGATCAACGCCGCCCCGATCGGCCTGCTGGCGGCGATGGTGGGGGCGGCCTTCGGCAACGACCTGCGCTTCGGGCTGACCATGGGCGCGGCCACGGTCGCCAACCTGGCGGTCGGAACGCTGGCCGGAACCGGCATCCCGCTCCTGCTGAGGCGCATGGGGCTAGACCCGGCCCTGGCCTCGAACATCTTCCTGACCCTGGTGACCGACGTGATCGGGTTCGGGGGGTTCCTGGCGGCGGCGGCCCTGCTCCTGGGCTGAACCGGGCAGGCAAGGCGCCCGGTCAGTCACCCCCCGCGCTTCCAACGAGACGGGCAGCCGCACAATTCGATTCAACCGAGCCGAGCGGTCGATGAGGCGTGCGGCGGGAGTCCGTCATGAACACCATTACGGTCTGACCTCCCGGATCCGGGCGCTCCCGGGTGAGGCCGAGGATCGAAGCGGTCGAGTCCGCGAAAGATTTCCGAACATACCCCTATACGGAAGCCCGAAAATTTGGTATACCTATTGGGCTGATGCACAAACACCGCCGCGAGCTCCGGAGAGGGCGGCGGTCAGAGACGGATCCCGTTCGGTCCGGCCCGCCGGGGCCGGGGGCGGCCTCGTGCGGCCCGGCGGATTTTCGTTCAAGGAGGCGGCGGCGGGGGCCGGGCCCGGCGTTGCCGGCGGCGGGGCCGATTTTCGCGGACTCGATGGCACTCCAAAACCATGGTTGCACAAGGTTCTTGTCAGGATCAACCTCGGAGCTGCCCATCCAGGGGGTCTACGACCCCACCGTCAGCCCCGGGAAATCGGCGTAGGGACCATGGAAGGTGACCTCAACGCCGTTGTCGATGCGGAGCAGGGTGCGGGAATCCAGGGAATCCTGCTGTTCGGCGGTGCGCTCGTCCAGGATGGCCAGATCGGCGGCGGCGGAGTCGTCCACCACGACCGCCCCCCGGGGCGAGTGCTGCTCCACGATGTCGTAGACGAGGTTCTCCAGCTCGACGTTCGAATACGAACCCGGCTCCACCAGCACCACCAACGTCTCGCCGCTGTCCTCGATCATCCGGTGCCGCACCTCGTAGGGGGGGACCGCCGGGCCGGGCGGGGCGGCGGCGGCGGACGACGGACTCGAGGCCGCGGCTTCGGGCGCGGAACCGGCGGGGGCGGTAGAGGCAACAGTCGACGCGGCGGAAGTCACAACGGCCGCGGCCGTTTCGACGGGGGGCAAGGTCGGATCAGCCGCGCCGCCCCCGCCCCGATTGCAGGCCGGCAACGCCAGCGCCGCCGCGGCCAGCAGCGCAGTCAACCGCAGGAACTTCATCTGCGCCGCCGCTCCCTTCACTCGTTCGGCCTCCGAGCGCAGCCCGGACGCCGCCAGAGTACATCCCCGCCCCCGCAATCCGGCGCATCCCAGAGCCGCACCGCCTGATTCGCCGAACGGCGCCCCACGGCCGCACCTCCCGGCGCACCGCGCCCGCCGAGGCCCGGCCGCTCCTTGCGGCACCTCCCCCGAGACCCCTCGGGCCAGCGTCATCGGCGGTGATTCTCGTTCTGCTGGATGACCGCTGCCCGATCGGCCTCGTCCTCAGCGGGCAGCACACTCATCAAGCCGGACAGCTCCAAGGTTCACCGAGGCAAGAACCCCATGCAACCTGAATCCACCGATGGGGTGAGGGGTGGATGTCTCGAAATGCTGGGAAGTGCCTCCCTGACCTGGGATAATAGCTGTAAGAAACAACGGCTTCGGCCCTGGACGAGGAGGCACTTCCTGTGAAAAGAGTACCGCAGAACATCGACCGGCTGCAACCGGTGTTCGACGACGAGTCGCTGGTAGCCGACGCGGGGTTGCTGACAGCCTCGATGCTGGCTGATCGTCTGGGCCTGGAAGACTTGGTGGACGCGACGCTGCGGATGAGCCGCCGCCCGGGCGGGGCGAACCCGGGGCGGAAGATCCTGACGTTGGTGATGTCGATCCTGACGGGGGGTTCGCACATTGACCACGCGGATCGGCTGCGGTCGGGCCGAACCCGGAGGGTGCTGGGGTTTCTGGTGATGGCCCCTTCGACGTTGGGTACGTTCCTGCGGGCGTTTACCTGGGGTCATGTCAGCCAGTTGAACAAAGCCTGGGGCGAGGCGCTGCGGCGGGTGTGGAAACAAGGGAACGGTCCAGGAGACAAGCCGGTAACCATAGATGTGGACTCGACCATCCGGGAAGTGTCAGGCAAAAACAAACAAGGCGCCGCCTACGGACACACCAAACAATGGGGCTACCACCCGCTGCTGGCAGTCCGGGCCGGCACCGGCGAAGTAGTCGCCGCCCGCCTGCGGGGAGGCGGATCCAAGCGGGGTCAAGTTGATTTCACCGCCGAGGCCGTCCGCCGGGTCCGCAGAGCCGGAGCCTCCGGCCCCATCACCGTGCGGGCCGACGCCGGGTTCTGGTCCTATCGGCTGGTCGAAACGTTGGACCGCCTCGGTGCGGGCTGGTCGATCACTGTTCCCCTGCATGCGAACGTCAGGGCAGCGGTCGAAGCGATTCCCGAAGACGACTGGACGTCTATCGGCTATCCCGAGGGCGGGCAAGCCCAAGTCGCTGAAACCGTCCTCCACTCCCGGGGGCGGCCTCCGCTGCGGCTGGTCGTCCGCCGCACCGGCCCCGCCGAACAGCCCGAACAGGGAGAGCTGTGGACCAACTGGCGTTACCACCCCTTCGTAACCAGCAGCGGCAGGTCTGCGGCCGCGGCCGATAGATACCACCGCGGTCATGCTTCGGTGGAGCTCGCCGTCCGGGATCTCAAAGACAACGGCCTGGCTCGTCTCCCGTCCGGGAAGTTCCCAGCCAACGCCGCCTGGCTGGCCTGCGCGGTGCTGGCTCACAACTTTCAGCGGTGGATAGCGCATCACAGCGGCATCCCGCCGGGGAAGCTCACCGTGGGCCGCACCATTAGGAACCGGCTGTTCGGCATCCCCGGGCGGGTTGTCAACCACGGCGGCCGGCTTCTGCTCCGCCTCCCCGCCCGGTGGCCCTGGGCCCGCCTCTATGAGCGGACCATGGCCAGCATCCGCAGCCTGCCGATGCTCTCCTAAACCCAGACAGCTGCTTTCTTCCGGTTTTCGAATTCAGGACGCCCCGACCTGAACTGCACACGCCCCTACCCGCCCGCCGCCGTCCATGACCCCCCGAAACCGGCCCCAGCGGGCAGGAACCACCCCTCGACCGTCCGAAACCATCCCAGAAACACCCCCAAACCACCCCAAAATCACCCACCAAACCCCAAACCACCCCCACCCCAACCAAAGACGGTGGATTCAGGTGCAATCATGATGGTTCGAAGTTCAATTCCGTTCCAACCCACTCTCGTGAACAATCAGGGGCAAGAAGGGCGCAGTGTGCAATCATGGCCCGAAGTAATTCCAACCCGAAGTCCAATGCCAACCCAAACGCCCCCAAGACCGCGAAAATCGGCCCCCACCGCCGGCAAACCCGGGCCCATCCCCCGCCGCCATGGGTCAGCCGTTACATGCTCAGGCGCGCAGCAAGAACCGCACATCGGATTTTCGCGCTCTCTCCCCCCCGCCCCGGCTTCGCCGGGCCCTTCCCCCGCCTCCTCCGCCATCGTGATCCACAGACGGGGCGGCGCGTGAGGCCCGCCTCCGCCGGATGCCGGCCGTCGGCTACTTTCGCTCCCCCCTCCGTTGTTCGACCGGAGGCGCAGCAACTCTGATCGAAGCGGCCCGGACCGCTGCGATATATGTACCCGAACAACATACCCGCCCACTGTGACACATCTCAGCCCCCGACCGGGATCGGCGGGAACCCAACCCCGATCGTTCACGAGAGACGGGAAGCAGGGCGGCTCGTTCACGAGAGCAGGGGCGGGCAGATGGAATACGCGCCCATCCCTCTGAACTGGGGCAGCACCTGGACATAACTTTCTGATCAGATAGGGGCGCTCACCAAACGGCGAAGCCGCCGGGCTGATGAACCGACGCGGCGGCGGCCCGCCCCGCGGGGCATGAAATCAGGGCCGCCCCGTCCTCCACAAAGACGGCGGGGGTGTAGATTCAAGTGGACATGAAGGACATGAGAACGATACGGCCGAGCGGAAGACGGAGGCGGACTCCATGAAGATCGGCGTCGCAGCGGAAACCAAACCGGACGAGGGCCGGGCCGCCCTCACCCCCTCCGGCGCCGCAGCCCTGACCTCCTCCGGCCACGAGGTGCTGATCGAAGCCGGGGCGGGCCTGGGCTCGTTCATCACCGACGACGAATACGCGGCGGCGGGCGCCTCGATCATCGGCCGGGCCCGGCGGGTCTGGGCGGAGGCCGACCTGATGGTGAAGGTCAAGGAACCGCAGCCCGGCGAACTGGACCTCCTCTCGGACGGCCAGATCCTGATGTCGTTCCTGCACCTGGCCGCCTACCCGGCGGTGGCCGAAGCCCTGCTCCGGGCCGGAACCACTTCGGTGGCGTTCGAGACGGTGCGCCTGCCCGGCGGCGCCATCCCCATCCTCGCCCCCATGTCGGAGGTGGCGGGCCGGATGGCGGCCCAGGTGGGCGCCCGGTTCCTGGAACGGTCCGGCGGCGGCCGGGGGGTGCTGCTGGGAGGGGCGCCCGGGGTGGCGCCCGCCAAGGTGGTGGTCATAGGCGGCGGGATGGCCGGCGCCAACGCCTGCCAGATCACCGCCGGCATGGGCGCCGATGTGACCGTCTTCGACCTCGACGCCGGCGTCCTCCGCGGCCTGGACCGCATCTACCGGGGGGCGGTCACCACCCTGGCGGCCAACCGGGCCGACGTGCGGCGGGCGGCGCTGGAGGCCGACCTGGTGATCGGAGCGGTGCTGCTGCCCGGCGCCAAGGCCCCGCGCGTCCTGACAGCCGAGGACATAGCGGACATGAAACCCGGCTCGGTGGTGGTCGACATCGCCATCGACCAGGGCGGCTGCTTCGAGACCTCCCGCGAGACCCGCCATTCGGACCCCACCTACGTGCTGGACGGCGTTGTTCACTATGCGGTCGGCAACATACCGGCGGCGGTGCCCAGAACGGCCACCTACGCCCTGGCCAACGCCGCCCTCCCCTATCTGCAGCTGGTCGCCGACCTGGGCCTCGACGCCGCCGCCGAACGCCGGCCGGAGCTGGCTGCGGGCGTCAACACCCGCAACGGGCGGATCGTCAACGAGGCGGTCCGCGCCGCCCTGGGCGGCTGAGGAAGCGGGGGAAGGCCATGACCGCCCCCGGCCCTCCGGCCGGCATGCCCGTCCCCGAGGCCCGGTACACGGCGGGGGGCCTGCCCGGCCGGGCGCAGGCGGTGGTGGTGGGGGGCGGCATCGTAGGGTGTTCGATCGCCTACCACCTGGCTCGGCGGGGCATCACCGATGTGCTGCTGCTGGAACAGAACACCCTCACCGGCGGCAGCACCTGGCATGCGGCCGGCCTGGTGAGCCAGCTCAAATCCTCCTACAGCCTCACCCGGCTGGCCGCCTACACCGCCCGCCTCTACGAGGAGCTGGAGGACGAAACCGGCCAGGCCTCCGGCTACCGCACCACCGGGTCGATATCGGTGGCGTCCGACGGGGAGCGCTGGGAGGAGATCCTGCGGGGCATGTCGATGGCCCGCACCGCCGGGGTCGAGATGGAGGTCATCAGCCCGGAGCGGGCCAAGGAGATGTGGCCGTTGCTGCGCACCGACGACCTGGTGGGGGCGGTGTTCATCCCCGAGGACGGCCAGACCAGCCCGGTGGACACCACCATGGCCCTGGCCAAGGGGGCCCGCGACCGGGGGGTGTCCATCAGGGAGAAGACGGCGGTCGAGCGGGTGCGGGCGGTGAACGGGCGGGCGGTCGGGGTGGAGACCGAGCAGGGCTTCGTGGAGGCGGAGACGGTGGTGCTGGCCTGCGGCGTCTGGACCCGGCAGCTGGCCGCCGCCGCCGGGGTGAACGCGCCGCTCCACCCCTGCGAGCACTTCTACGTGGTTACCGAACCCCTGGAGGGGATGGCGCCGGGGATGCCCACCCTGCGGGACCCCGCCAACTACACCTACTTCAAGGAGGAGACCGGCAAGCTGATGGCCGGCTTCTTCGAGCCGAAGGCCAAGGTCTGGCGCTACGAGGTGCCCCGCGGCTTCGCCTTCGGGGTGTTGGAGGAGGACTGGGACCACATCGGCCCGGTCTTCGAGCGCTCCATCCACCGCATCCCCGCCCTGGCCGAATGCGGCATCCAGCTCTTCTTCAACGGCCCGGAGGCCTTCACCCCCGACGGGGTCTACTACCTGGGCGAATCCCCAGAAGTGGAGGGCTTGTTCGTTGCGGCCGGCTTCAACTCGGTGGGCATCCAGTCGGCGGGGGGGGCGGGATGGGTGCTGGCCGACTGGATCGCCGACCGGCGCCCGCCGATGGACCTGACAGCGGTGGACCTGCGGCGGGCCTTCCCCTTCCAGGGAGAACAGGCCTACCTGGCGGAGCGGACCGCCGAAAGCCTGGGCCTGCTCTACGCCATGCACTGGCCGTTCCGCCAGTTCGAGTCGGCCCGGGGCGTCTATCGATCGCCCCTCCACGACCGGCTGGCCGGCCTGGGGGCGGTGTTCGGGGAGACGGCCGGATGGGAGCGGCCCAACTGGTTCGCCCTCGACGGCATGGAGCGGGAGTACCGCTACTCCTACGGCAAGCAGAACTGGTATCCGGCCTCGGCCGAGGAGTGCGCCGCCACCCGCCGGCGGGTGGCGCTGTACGACCAGTCGTCGTTCGCCAAGTTCATGGTGAGCGGGCCGGACGCCATGCTGGCGCTGAACCGGATCGGGAGCGCCGACGTCGACGCTCCGGTCGGCAAGGTCTGCTACACCCAGTGGCTCAACGACCGGGGCGGAATCGAAGCCGACCTGACCGTCACCCGCACCGGCGAGGCGGAATACCTGGTGGTTACCGCCGCCGCCTCCGCCAACCGGGACTGGCACACCCTGCGCAGGGCGCTGGCCGGCCGGAACGCGGAGCTGACCGACATCACGATGGAGACGCCCGCCGTGGGGGTGATGGGGCCTCGGTCGCGGGAGCTGCTGGCGCCGGTCTGCAGCGCCCCGCTCGACAACGAATCCTTCCCCTTCGGATGGTCGCAGGAGATGACCGTGGCCGGGATTCCGGTGCGGGCGCTGCGGGTCAGCTACGTGGGCGAGCTGGGCTGGGAGCTGTATACGTCCGGGAATGAGGCGGAGGCGCTCTTCGACGCCCTGATGGAAGCGGGGGCGGCTTACGGCGTCCGCCCGGCCGGCTACCACACCATGAACAGCCTGCGCCTGGAGGCCGGCTACCGCCATTGGGGCCACGACATCACCGACCAGGACACTCCGCTCGAGGCCGGGTTGGGCTTCACCATCGCCTGGGGCAAGGCGGGCGGCTTCATCGGGCGGGAGGCCCTCCTGGCTCAGCGGGCGGCGGGCCCCCCGACCAAACGCCTGGTCCAGTTCAAGCTGGAAGACCCCGGCCAGATCGCCTACCACGACGAACCCATCTACCGCAACGGCCGGATGGCCGGCCGCACCACCTCCGGCATGTACGGCCACACCCTCGGCGCCTGCCTGGCCATGGGCTATCTGGAATGCGAAGAAGGCGCAACCAAAGAATGGATCGAATCCGGCGCCTACGAAATAGAACTGGCCAACGTCCGGTACCCGGTCCAGGCCCAGCTGAGACCCTTCTACACCCCTCGAACCCGCACCTGAAAACTCAACACGCCGCGGCTTGAGATCACTGACATAGTCATATTCCTATTTAGGTCAAGAGAAATCACATATAACTCCAAGTCCTAACGGGTAATTAAGGTCATGTTCTGTCACCCCTCACTACACCAAGTTTGTGGGAAACTTCCAGACTCTAGGCCTTCCTTAATTTTAGTATATCCAATCCCTAATATATTAGAGCAGAGCTGTATACTATATATAACAAATCTTATTAATTCTATAGACCATTTTAGATAAGAGTCTGCTATTAACAATTCTGCACCAATCTCATGAGTAGGTTGCGGTCTATAAAATGGTATTTTTTGATTATGAACTTCTTTTGATAAAAACCCATATAATCTTCCAATACTCTCAACTGCTTCTTTATCTGTACTAGCATCTTGTCTCAACCATTTAAAGATATCCTCTCTTGTCTCAAAAAGTTGAGGCTTCGCGAAAACGTGGGGGGGAGGGTGGGGTGGGGGTGGGGTTGGGTCCTTGAAAGTTGGTCGGGGCCCGACTGTAATCGGTGATGCAAACACAAGCCGATTGCAGGGAGGCCCCGATGGGCAATGATGATATAACGGTACGGTTGTGGCTGCGGCGGGTCTTGACGGGGCGGGTGTTGGTGGATACCCCGTCCCGGCTGGAGGTCGAGGTGTCGTCGAGCTGGTCGACGTCTCGGTGCCCGTGGTGCGGGTTCCGGTGCCGGCGGGTGCATGACCGTCGTCAGAAGCGGATACGCGACCGGATGATGTCGGGGCGGCGGGTGACGCTGGTATGGCAGCGCCGCCGGTTCGAGTGCGGCAACTGCGGGGAACGCCATCTTGAGGAGCATCCCGAGTTCGAGGGGAACCTGACTCGGCGGTTCGCCCGTCAGTTGGTAGCCGACGCCCGGGTGATGCCGATCATCGCGGTTGCCCGCCGGGAAGGGCTGGGATGGCACAAGATCATGGGTTTGGTGTCGTCTTGGTCGGAGCTGGTAGCCGCCCACCGGCGGAGCCGCCGCTGCCGGGTGCTGCTGGTCGATGAGACTTCTATCCAGCGGGGCCACAAGTATGTGACTGTGATCAAAAACGGGGACACCGGCCATGTCCTGGCTATGGTCGAGCACCGCTCCGCGGCTGCTCTGGCAGGGTTTTTGCGTAAACAGCCCCGATCCTGGCGGCAGAAGGTCAAAGTCGTGGTAACCGACGGATCCCGCGCCTACAAGACCGCGGTTGGGGTGTGGCTGCCCCACGCCCGCCATGTTCTGGACCGGTTCCATGTCGTCCGTTGGTTCGCCGCCGGGCTGACCGCCGCGCGGCGGGACGTTCAACGCCGCCCCGGAGGGGAGAAGCCGGTGTTCGATCCTGAGGTTTTCGGAGCCAGGTTCGCTTTGCTGCGCCGCCCCGACCGGCTCACCCCGGCCCAGGCCGCCCGCCTCGAGCGGCTGTTCGACCGTCATCCCCGCTTGCGGACCGCCTGGGAAGCCCTCGCCGAACTCCACGGCCTCTACCTCGCCGAGGACTACCCGGGCGCTCTTGCTGCCCTCCGCCGGTTCGCTGACCTCTACGCCACCGGGCAGATCCCCGAGTTCCATGCAGTGGTGGACACAGTAATCGCCTGGGGAGACGAAATCCTTGCCTGGCATCACACCGGACGGCCTTCCAACGGACCCCTCGAAGGAACCAACAACCTCCTCCAGGTCCTACGGCGCACCGCCCACGGATTCACCAACCCTTACAACTACGCCGCCCGAGGGCTCCTGCTAACCTGACTACACACCGACAACACCCCCCACCCCCCCAAATCCCACAAAAACGCGAAGGGCCCAAAAAGTTCTTTTACTTCGTTCGGGCTATTAATAGTACTAAACCTTAATCCCCAACCAGCAATACCTAATACCAGCTCAAGAAAAGTTCGCATTATTATCAAGGACAATAAATAATCATCTTGCCTGATAAAGTTCCACCTAAAACCATCGTATACTATATTAGCACGATGTAAATAATTGTATATTGTATATTTTAATATTACTGGGACATCTTTAACAGAACTGATAAAGGCTATAGCCTCATCAAAATCTGAACATAACTGCTTGATTTAAAGCATTTACACGCTCCAAAAGGGTGTCTCTATATGGTAAGTTATGCTCCAGTTTTTTAGCAAAATTCAGTTCTGCAAATCTTTCCCAAAGAATCTTGAACATTGCTTCTTCTATAGGTATTTGTGAAAAATAGAATTGATGAAGACGCCTCTGAAGATCTCCTTCTACAAAGTAACTATTTAGAGATACATTCCCAGATAGAAGAGCTTGATTTAGACAACCTAACTGTCTAAGGTTATCTATAAAATTTACAAACCCTTCATCGTTTTGACCACTTGTCAAGAACCGTTCTTTTAGTCTATTTTCTTTGTCTTCAAAAATTTGCTTATGAAGATCGTATCTGTCATACTTACTTTCAGAGAACATGATGTCGTACCTTACCTTACTTTCTGTAGTTCTACTCCTCGTTAGCACCATCTACGTAATGGTTTTAGGAACAGCTGAGACTTACCAAAAAGCTACTACCCTCGTTAACTCCGTTCTGACTGTTCAGCCTCTCATTCGGTCTTTCTTGCCGCCGTGCACCGAAGGCTCGCTGCACCATTGTTCGCTCAGCACGGCCAGGGGTTCCAGCACTTCTTCGTCCAGGCCCAAGAGGCCGGTCAGCACCGCCCGGTCCAGGTCCCGGCGGGTTTCGTCCCGCCAGGTCTGATGGGCGGGCAGGAAGTCCCTGGCGGCGAACTCGTCGAACACCGCTCCGGCCTGTTCGATCTGCGCCGCGCTCAGCGAAGCCAGGTCGAGCATGGGCAGCGACGGCAGCGTCTTGATGGTAAGGCGGGCGCGTCCTCCGTGTTGGCGGGTCCCCCTCCACCAGAATGAGATCAGCCCCAGGGTGGTGTTGGCCCAGAGGGCGGCGGCGGGCTCCCAAGCCTCCTCGCGGAGGGAGAAGTTGGGCCATGCCACCCCGCCGAGCGACGCCTCCGGCGTCAGGCAGGCGGCCAGGCTCTGGGAGTTCAGCCGGAAGTCGAGGTTGAAGTGGAGGCGGGTGGCCGTCCTCCAGACCTTCAGGGCCTTTTCGTGCTTTCCTTCGTGTATCCGCCCCTGGCTGTCGGGCGCCACCACCAGCCGCCGTTCACGCTCTGCGTCATGGCGCGAGAGGGCCGGGTAGGAGGCCCTGTACTCGGGTGCGGAATCCAAGAAGAAAGGCCCCCGGTCCGGCCCGAACACGTCGAGGTGGTACATACCGCGTTCGCCGAGGGCGCCGAGGGTCGTCAACGGCAGGTCGATGCATTCGATGCGCGGCAACCGAAGCTCCCCTTCAGCCAGTCCAAGCGCAGCGGACGCCACATCGATCTCCCGCACCCCGGCGCAGCCTCCGTCCTCGATCGCGGCCCGGATGTAACACCCCACTCTTTCTTCGCCCGCCGTGAGCCAACCCCGTTCTCCGTCCGAGGCGGCGGCCGCGGCGCGGGCCGCCTCCACCGCCGACGCGATGCTGGGCGGGCGGCGCACGAGGTTGACGAACAAGGTTTTCCCGTCAGGTTCCCCCCGGTCGTCCGGACCGCGCCTGGCGGCGATCACCAACGCCTCCCCCATGCCGGTGTCCGCCGAGAACGACGAGCCGAACCCTCCGGCGGCGGCGATGGTGACCACCGTCAGCTCCCGGTACTCGCGGGCCAGCAGCTCCCGAACCTTCCGCCAGGATTCCCCCGAGACGACCGCCGCCGGAACCACCAGCGCGACCACCCCGCCGGGCTTCACCTTCGCATGGGCCAGGTCGACGAAGTTGGAGGCCAGCCCGGCATTGCCGTCGCCGACCCGATCGGGCATCTTGCGGTAGATCACCTTGAGCGCATCGGACATCCGCCGCTGCTCCTCCCCGCTGGTGGAGAAACCGGCGAAGGACGGGATCGGCACCTCGGCCACCTTGTGGTTGGTGGGCCGGGTGAAAGGCGGGTTCATGATCACCAGGTCCGCCGAGCCGTGCTCCATCACGAAGCGCCTCGCGTCTTCGTCGACCTCGACGTCGCCGCTCCCGGAGGAGGCGGTCCTTCCCGTTCCGAAGAGCGACATGACGCCCTCCTCGGCTATCAGGTCGAGGGAGCCGATCGCGGCGGGGCGCCCGCCCCCCTGGTCGCCGTAGGGCATCGTGTAGATCATCGTGCTGCCGAAAGCGGCGGCCGGATGGATGGCCGACAGCATCGAGGCGGTCAAATGGGCGGCGGCGGGCATGATGTCGGCCCCGATCAGAGCCTTCTCCATCATGCCGGGATGCAGCAGGCGGTCGTCGCCCCCCGCCCGGCGGAACCTGGCCATCACCCGGCTGTAGGCGGCGGACAGCAGGATGCCGGTGCCGCACGCCAGGTCGGCGATGCGCAGCGCCTCGACCTGCTCGGGCCGGGTGTAGTCCACTTCGAGGCGGGCGACCGCCAACTCGGCCAACAGCATCGCCGAGGACGGCAGGGTGTAGAAGGTGGCCAGGAACTTCCGATCGGCGATCAGCCGCCCGAACATCTGCCCGGCCAGGTCGTGGGTGGTGGTAACGCCGACGCCGGCCAGCTCGTCCGCCGCCGCCGCCAAGGCGTCGAGGATCCGGTTCGCCTTCCGGGCGGGCACCACCTCCAGCAGGTCGGAGGCGATCCTGAAGATCGGCCAGTAGTCGATCCTGAGGACGGCGGCCCACTCGGTCAGCACCTTTTCCTTCGACATCCTCCGCTGCTCACCCCGCAGTTCGCTGATGGGGGCGATGCCGTGGGAGTCGGCGATGGCGGTGTGGAACATGAGCGCGTTGGCGATGATCGCCATCGCCATGCGGGAGGTCTGTTCGCCGTCCTCCTGCTTGAGCATGGCGGCCATGCGCTCGAGGGACCTCCGCCCGTCTTCCTCCCGCAGCAGGCGCGCGGCGGCGGCCACGCCCCGCTCCAGCGCCAGGGTTCCGGTAACGACCAGCCGCTCCGACAGGGTGGCCAGCTCCACGAAGCCGGCCAGATCGTCGATCCCTCCCCTCAGCCACCCCGAAGCGGGGAAGCGGACGGTCTCGTCGGGCTGCAGTTCCCCGCCGAAGCTGCTGAACAGGCAGTATTCGAACTCCGCATCCGAGATGCTGTCCGCCAGGTTCACCCCGCCGACGCGGAGGCCGGCCGGCATGCGGACCGCAACCGTGTTCTCGATCACCTCGTCGGTGGCCTCGAGATACTTCCCCAGACGGCTCCGCGCTTCGTCTTCCACCGTGCGGGCGGGGATCACCTCGGTCTCGATAATCACCGGCGCGCCGCCCGGGTGGAGCACCAGGATGTCCGGCTGGGCGGAGGGGTCGCCCAAGAGCACGCCGGTCGCCTCTGCGATGACAGCCCCGCCCGCCTCCCAACGCGGATGGCGGCGGCAGAGGGCGTTCGCCAGCTCGGCGTTGATCACGGTCTCGGTGTTGCGGGCCATGCCGGACAATCTACCCGGCGGGTATGACATTTCCCATCATCCAACTGCGCCCCTTCCGAACGGCCGGGACCGCAAATACCCGCCCGAACTTCTCCCTGCCGCCTCGAACAACCTGGTCGAGCCGCTCTCTCGACCAACCCGCCGCCAAGAACGCGAAAATCCCGCCGCCGGCCGCCCGGCTTCGCCGGGAGCCCTCCCCCGCCTCCGCCACCAGCATCGGATCCGCCTGGGGCCGCGCGGGCCCCGCCCCGGCCCCTGTGATGCCCGGCCCGGGCTGGAATCTCTCTGATGACCGCCGCTCTCTCTAGAACCCGCCGCGGTGTTTGTGATATCGGCGGCTGTCAATATACGGCATATCTGAGACACAGGGAAGGGGTTCGTCGGCCGAACCGCCGGATATTTTTCGCGTTCTCGGCCGGCGGGGCGCTTCGGAGGTGGAGCGGGTTGGATTATCGGTTCTTGGCGGAGCGGTTGTAGAGGCGGACCGACAGGGGGGCGAACACCGCGATGACGGCCGCCGCCCAGATGAGGGTGTAGACGACCGGGTGGCGGAGCGGCCAGGCGGCGGGGGCGGGCGCCCCCGGAGGCAGGTTTCCGAACAGCTCCCTGGCGGCTTGGGCCAGCGCCGAGACCGGATTCCACTCGGCGAACACCCGCATCGGCCCCGGCAGGTTCTCGTAGGGGACGAAGGTGTCGGCGATGAACACGACCGGGAAGATCACCAGATACGAAGCGTTGTAAACCACCTCGAAGGAAGGCACCAGCAACCCGATCCAAGCCATCACCCACGAGACGGAATAGGCGAACAACAGCAACAGGATGAACCCGAGCAGGGCTTCGAAGACGCCGCCTTGGATGCGCCACCCCACCAGCAGGCCGGCCAGCGCCGTGACCAGCAACGCCGCCAGGTTGTAGACGACGTCGGCGAGGGTGCGCCCCATTATCACCGCCGACCGGGAAATGGGAAGCGTACGGAACCGGTCGACGATGCCTTTCTGCATGTCGTAGGCCAGCCCGACGGCGGTGAAGTTGGACCCGAACAGCACCGTCTGGGCGAAGATCCCGGCCATCAGGAACTCCCGGTAGGAACCGCCCGGAACCTCGACGGCGCTGCCCAACACGTAGGAGAACAAGAGCACGAACATGACCGGCTCGAACAGGACGAAGGTCAGAACATCGGGCACCCGCCTGATCTTGATGACGTTGCGCTTGGCGATGACCAGACCGTCTTCGAGGGCATGAAAGACGTTCACCCGCACCCTCCGGGCTTCGGTTCGGTTCAGAGCCTGCGGCGGCGCCTCCGCCGGAGGGGTCAGCGCTTCTTGGCCACCCGCTTGTAGCGGCGGATGGACACGGGGGCGAACACGCCGATGATGATGACCGCCCATATCAGCGAGTAGACGACCGGGTTCTGGAGAGGCCAGGTGGCCGGCTCCGGCGTCCCCGAAGGCAGGTTGCCGAACAGCTCCCTGGTGGCTTGGGTCAGCGCCGAGACCGGATTCCACTCGGCGAACACCCTCAGCACGGTGGGCAGGTTCTCCGAGGGCACGAAGGTGTTGGCGATGAACGTGATGGGGAAGATCACCATGAAGGTGGCGTTGTTGAGCACTTCCACCGAAGGCACCAGCAGCCCGATCCAGGCCATCACCCACGAGATCGAATAGGCGAACAGCAGCAGCAGAGCGAACCCGAGCAGGGCGTCGAGGAAGCCGGTGTGTATCCTCCACCCCACGATCAGGCCGGTCAACGCCATGATCGTCAACGTCAGCAGGTTGTAGATGACGTCGCTGGCGGTGCGCCCCAGAACCACCGCCGACCGGGACATGGGCAGGGAGCGGAACCGGTCGATGATCCCCTTCTGCATGTCGTCGGCCAGGCCGGCCCCGGTGAAGGTGGCCCCGAACACCACCGTCTGGGCGAAGATCCCGGCCATCAGGAACTCCCGGTAGGAACCGCCCGGAATATCGATGGCGCTGCCGAACACATAGGCGAACAGCAGCACGAACATGATCGGCGAGAGCAGGACGAACACCAGCACGTCGGGCACCCGCTTGATCTTGATGAGGTTGCGCTTGGCGATGACCAAACCGTCGTTGAGGGCGTACAAGAGGTTCACGCCGCCCCCTTTCTAGATGAACTTCTGGAAGCTTTGTCCGGCGGGGGCTCTTCCTCCTGCTCGGCCGCCCGCCCGGTGAGGGCCAGGAACACGTCGTCCAGGGTCGGGCGGCGGAGCACCACCTCGCTCACTTCGATGCCGTCCGCCTCGAGGCCGGCCAACACCCGGCTCAGCACCTGGGCCCCTCCGGACACCGGCGCCACCACCACGCGGGGGCGGTCCCCCTCCTGGAGATCCCCCACCGCATGCCCGGCCAGCACCTCGCGCGCCCCGGAAACCCCTTCCAGGGAGGAGACCCTGACCTCTATGCGCTCGCCGCCCACCATGTCCTTCAGCTCGTCGGCGGTGCCCTGGGCGATGGCGCGCCCGTTGTCGATGACCAGCACGTCGTCGGCCAGCCGGTCCGCCTCCTCCAGGTACTGGGTGGTCAGCAGCAGGGTCGTCCCCTTGGCCACCAGGGTGCGGATCAGGTTCCAAAGCTCGGTCCGGCTGGGCAGGTCCAGCCCGGTGGTGGGCTCGTCCAGGAACAGCACAGGGGATTCGTCCACCAAGGCGCCGGCCAGGTCGAGGCGGCGGCGCATACCGCCCGAATAGGTCTTGACGGGGCGGTCGGCGGCTTCGGTCAGATCGAACTGGTCGAGCAGCTCGCGGGCGCGCACCTTGGCCTTCCTGCGGCCCAGCCGGTAGAGGCGGCCGATCATGTCCAGGTTCTCGAATCCGCTCAGGTCCTTGTCGACCGCCGCGTACTGGCCGGACAGGCCGATCAGCCTGCGCACCTCCCCCGGGCGGCGCAGCACATCCACCCCCGCCACCGAAGCGGCGCCCGCATCGGGTTCGATCAGGGTGGTCAGAATGGAGACGGCGGTGGTCTTGCCCGCCCCGTTGGGTCCGAGCAGGGCGGCGATGGTGCCCTGGCGCACGGACAGGTCGAGTCCGTCGAGGGCCACCACCTCCCCGTATTTCTTGACCAGACCTCTGGCTTCGACGATGTTGTCCATCTTCATCATCACCATGTCCACCATGTCGACACCCTGTCGCAACAGCCCGCCCGCCGCGCCGCGCCGCCCCGGGGCCATCCTATCAACCCGGCGCCCCTACTCAAAGCCGCCGCCGTCCAACGGCCCCGACCTCCGCCCCTCGGGGAATCAGCCTGCTTCGGGATGATCTATTAGGGGCGCCTGACATGAAGAGTTAGGCAGGGGTAACATATACGGCGGTTCAGCCGAACATCCTTGGAGCCGGCGATGCCCTACCTGCAGGCGCAAGACATCACCAAGAGATTCAACGGCGCCTCCGCAGTGGACGGCGCCTCCCTCGCCGTTGCGAAGGGCGAGGTGCTGGCGCTGCTGGGGCCGAGCGGATGCGGCAAGACCACCCTGCTGCGAATCCTGGCCGGACTGTCGGCGCCCGACCGGGGAAAGGTCGAGCTGGACGGCGACGTCCTGGTCGGCCCGAACCGTTTCGTGCCGCCGCAGAGGCGGAGCATCGGGATGGTATTCCAGGATTGGGCTTTGTTCCCCCACCTGACAGTGGCCAAGAACGTCTCGTTCGGCCTCCGCCGCTCCGAAGCGCCCAAAGACCGGGCGGCCGAGATACTGGAACTGGTCGGCCTGCCGCACCTGGCCGGCCGCTACCCCGAGGAGCTTTCGGGGGGCCAGGCCCAACGGGTGGCGGTGGCCAGGGCGCTCGCCCCCCGCCCCCGGGTGCTGCTGTTCGACGAACCCTTCTCCAGCCTCGACGCCGGCCTGCGCGTCCAGCTCCGCTCCGACGTGGCGGCCCTCATGCATGAGGTGGGCATGACCTCCGTATTCGTTACCCACGACCAGGAGGAGGCTTTCGTCATAGGCGACCGGGTGGCGGTGATGAACGAAGGCCGGGTGGTCCAAACCGGCAAGCCGGACGAGGTCTACCAGCACCCGGCTTCCCCGTGGGTGGCGTCCTTCGTGGGCGAGTCCAACGTGCTGGACGGGGCGGCGTCCGGCGGGAGCGCGGCCACCGCCGTGGGAAAGGTGCCGCTTACCCGGCCGGTGGAGGGCCCCTGCCGGGTGGTGATCCGCCCCGAACACCTGCAGCTTGCGCCCGGCGGGCCGGGGGTGGTCGCGTCCGTGGAGTTCTACGGCCACGACACCTCCTACGAGCTGGAGATCGGCGGGTACAGGCTGGTTGCAAGGGCCATCGCCGCCCCTCTCTTCTCGCCCGGCGACCGGGTGTCGGTCGCCTATCAGGGTCCGAAGGCGCCGGCCTTCGCGGCGGCCGCCCCCCGGCCGCCGGGGTGACGGGGGCCGAGTTCATCGTCATCGGCGCCGGCCCCGCCGGGCTGGCCGCCGCCTGCCGCCTCGCCTCGAGGGGGTTCGAGGTCGCCGTCTTGGAGCGGCAGGAGCAGGCGGGGGGCTTGGCGGCTTCGTTCGAGGTGGCGGGCCAGCGCGTCGACCACGGAAGCCACCGCCTCCACGCCGCCTCCTCCCCCGCCGTGCTCGACTTCCTCTCCTCCCGGCTGGGGGCCGAACTCCAGCGCCGCCCCCGCCGCAGCCGCATCCGCATGCAGGGCCGATGGCTCCCCTTCCCGCTGCATCCCGCCGGAGTGCTGCGCTCCCTGCCGCCCGGTTTCCTGTTCCGGGCCGGGTTGAGCGCCGCCGCCGCCTCGTTCCGGCCCCGCCGCCGCGCCGGCTTCGCCGAATACGTGGCCACCGGCCTCGGAAGGGTCATGGGCGAGGCCTTCTACTTCCCCTACGCCCGCAAGATCTGGGGCGTCGACCCCGCCGAGCTGAGCGGCGAATCGGCCCGGCGGCGGATCGGCGCCGACACCCCCTGGAAAATGGCCCGCCGGCTGGCGGCCCGCCGGAACGGGGCCGGGAGGTTCTTCTACTACCCGGCCGGGGGGTTCGGCCGGATCCCGGAAACGCTGGCCGAGGCCGCGGTCGAGGCGGGGGCGGAGATACGCCTCGGCGCGGCGGTGAAGCGGATCAGGGTCGCGGACTCCTCGGCGGAGGTGGAGACGGAGGACGGAGGGCGGCTGTCCGCCGGCCGGGTCTGGTCGACCATCCCGCTGACCGCCCTGGCCCGCCTGGCGGACGGCACCGCAGACGATCCGCCCCCTCCGGTCGGAGATCTCGAGTACCGGGCCATGCTGCTCGTCTACCTGGCCCTGCCCGCCCCCCGCCTCACCCCGTTCGACGCCCACTATTTCCCCGAAGCGGACATCCCCATGACGAGGCTGTCGGAGCCCAAGAACTACCGCACCGGGCCGGACCCGCCCGACCGGACGGTGCTGTGCGCCGAGATTCCCTGCCCGCCCGGCGGCCGGCGGTGGGGCCTGCCGCCGCAGGACCTGGGCGGCATGGTCTGTGAGGCGCTGGCCCGGTGCGGAATCGAACACCCCCCGCCGGTCGAGACCGCGGTGCGGCGCGTCCGGTGGGCCTACCCGGTGTACCGGCTGGGGGCGGAGCAGGCCCTGGCGGATTTCATAGATTGGACCGACCGCCGCCGGCGCCTGGTCACGTTCGGACGGCAGGGCCTCTTCGCCCACGACAACACCCACCACGCCATGGAGATGGCCTGGGCGGCCGCCGGCGCGGTGGACGGGGGCGGGGAGTTCGACCTGGCCGGATGGAAGGAGTCGCGGCGCGGCTTCGAGCGCCACGTGGTGGAGGACTGACCGGGCGGAGGGTTACTCCCCCTCCCCGCTTTCCCGGGAGGCGAGCTCGTTCTCGATCAGCGCCAGGCCCACCTCGTTGCCCCGGACGCGCCGGAGGCGCTCGCATATCCCGTTCAGGGTGTCCTCCTCCTCTACCTGCTCGTCCAGGAACCGCTGCAGGATGGGAAGGCTCTCCAAGTCGTCCTCGGACACGGCCAGCCGGTAGAGGGCGCGGATCAGGGAGGTCACATGGCGCTCCTGCCGCAGGGCCTCCTCGAAGACATGCACCGGATCGTCGAACTTGGAGGACGGGGCCGCCAACGCGCCGATCTCGACCCGTCCGTCCCTGGCCAGCAGGTATTCCATGAACAACCGGGCGTGTTCCATCTCCTCGTCCGACTGCCGGTGCAGCCAGGCGGCCATCCCCGGGCGCTCGTCCCCATCCATGAACGCCGCCATCTGCAGGTAGGAGACCGCCGCCCCCAGCTCCGCGGTGATCTGATCGTTCAACGCGGCTTCCATCTGCTCGCTCAAAGCCATCGATATGCTCCAGTCCGATCCGCCGGCATCTTCGCCGCCATCCTACCGCCCGCGGACTCGCAATCGAGATGACGGCCAGGGTCGGCGGAGCCGCCTTCCGTCCAGCTGCCGAAATCTGTCGCACCCCCCTGATACCTTGGGGCGGTACAGAAACCGCAGCCGATCCGGATGCTGCGGTCATACAGAGGCCGCCCCGCCCAGAGCCGAAGGTTCCAAGGGCGGGGCGGCCGACCTGGCTGTGCCGAGGCGGATCGGGCGCAGAGGGCCGCAGCGCGCCCTCTGTGTCCGAAGACGGGTGGTTCGGAGGCGGCGGGGGCGGGAAACCCGGCGAAGCCGGGGCCGGGGGGCCGAGAGCGCGAAAAACAATGCGCTGCGGGGTGCGGCCCCGTTATGCGGGTGCGGCGCTGCCTTCGACGGAAGGGAGGCCGCCGCCGGGTGCGTCCGGCATCCCCCCTGCCGGTGATCGGCGGAGGTGGACTTCCCGCGTATCTCCGGTCGAGGGCCGAATATGTCACAGGCGGCGGGTATGTTGTCTGGGTACAGACATCGGAGCGGTCCGGGCCGCTCCGATCAAACCGCATCACCCTCCGGCCGAACAACGGAGGGCGGCGAAAATAGCCGACGACCGGCATCCGGCGGAGGCGGCCCCCACGCGCCGCCCCGCATTGGAAACACGATGGCGGAGGAGGCGGGGGAAGGGCCCGGCGAAGCCGGGGCGGGGGGCGGAGAACGCGAAAAAGGGTGAGGCTTCGCCGAAACGGTGCGCTGCTCGGGTTTGGTTTCGGTTCGAGTCGGAAGACGAGCGGATCCACCAGATCAAGGAGCAGCCGGTGATATCGCACACGGCTCGGTTTCGGTTCGAGTCGGAAGACGAGCAGATCCACCAGACAGAGGGGCGGTCGGTGATGCCGCACACGGCTCGGTTTCGGTTCGAGTCGGAAGACGGGCGGATAGGCGCCGACCAGGAGTTCGCACCGCCAGGGGACGGCGAAACTCCTGCCGGCCGGGGCGCCGCCCTGTCAACTGCTCCTCTACCTCACTGCCTATGTGTGATAGTCGGAGTTGACCCGCTCATCCAGAGGGGAGGCGGTTCAGCTGCCGGTACACGGCGGGCGCCACTCGGCGGAGGTAACGGACCGGCTTGATGAAAGAATCCCCGGCCGCCCTGAAGCGGTAGCTGATCGGGACCTCCAGATACCGGTAGCCCTTGGCGAGCAGATCCAGGGTGATCACCTGGGCGTAGTTGTAGTCGTGGATTACCTCGGCGTCGGCCGCCGCCTCCGGGGAGAAAGCCCGGTAGCCGCTCTGGCCGTCGGTGATCCGGACGCGGGCGGCGAAGGAGAGCAGCCGGGTCAGAACCAGGTTTCCCAACCGCCGGTGCACCCGCATGCGCTCGATCTCCCCCATGAAACGAGACCCCGCCACGTAGTCGGCCCGCCCGTCGAGGATGGGGCCGGCCAGGCGTTCCATCTCCTCCGGCGCGTACTCGGCGTCGGCGTCGCAGAACACCACCGCCGCCGGGTCCGACGCCAGCGACCGGAGCAACCCCGTCCGCACCGCCGCCCCCAGCCCGCAGTTCTCCGCCAGGGACAGCACCTCGGCGCCGGCCCGCCGGGCCCGCTCCGCCGTGGCGTCGGTCGATCCGTCGTCGATCACCAGCGCCTCCACCCGGCGCCCCCGCACCCGCCGGGGAATCCGCCGCACCACCTCCCCCACACTCGCCTCCTCGTTGTAGGCGGGCATGAACAGCACCACCGGACCGCCGCCCGGGGGGGCCGGGGGCGGCGGGCGGAGGCGGACGCCCCTGGGTATGCGGAACCGGCCCAACAGACCCGGGGCCGGAACGAAAAGGGCCGGAGTTCCGACCGCGACCGAGTAGAAGGTCTTGAGGGCGTGGGCGGCCAGCGCCGCCGCCAGCGCCATGCCGGGGTCATGGCCCAGAAAGGCGTAGGCGGCCACCGCGGCCGCCTCGTAGGAACCGAACCCCCCCGGCGCGACGGCCACGGCCTGGGCGGCCACCGAGACGCAGGCCACCAGCACCGCCTCGGTGAACGACAGCCCGATCCCCGCCGCCCGGGCCGCCGCCCACACCAGCCCGGCCTCCGCAACCCAGGCGGCCAACGATCCGGCCAGCTCGACGGCCCCCGGCCTGCGCAGCCGGCCCCCTCCGCGCAGCTTCCACATCCAGAACAGGCCCAACAGCCCGGCCGCGCCGACCGCGGCGACGGCGGTCCGGGCGGCCGGGGAGCCGAACGCGGGGATGTTCCGGGCGCCGAGAACCCAGGCCAGCCCGGCCACCGTGAGCAGATCCGCCGCCCGCAGCGCGACGGTCGAAGCCGCCGCCTCGGCGGCCGGAACCCCCGCCCGCTTCACCGCCGACACCGCCCGGAGGGGCTCGCCCAACCGGAAAGGCAGGACGTGGTTGCCCAAGAGGGCGGCGTGGACGGCCGCCCAGGCGTGGCCGAGAGTCAGGCCGGGAAGCACCCGCCTCCACACCAGAGACCTGAGCAGGAAAGCCGCCCCGAAGCCCGCCAAACCCGCCAAGGTGAGCAGCGGGCGGGCGGCCAGCTCCCGGAAGGCGCGGGCCAGGGCCGCCGAATCCACCGTGCGGGCTATGACCGCCCCGGCTGCAGCCGACGCGGCGGCGGCCAAGGCCGCCCCCAGGATCCACCGCCGCCGGACAGCCGCCCCCAGGCCCCCGGCGCCCCCCGAGACCCTTTGTAAGGGTAACCTAACTTTCTTCATTCGGATGACTTTACAAGGATGGCCGCCGGGCGCTATCATCCTCCGGCGTGAGAGCTCTGGTAACCGGTTCCGCAGGCTTCATCGGCGCCCGCCTCGTCCGGCGGCTGGCCGCCCGGGGCGACGAGGTGGCGGGCATCGACCGCCGCCCGCGCCGAGGCGCCCCCGGCCTGCACATCACGATGGACCTGGCCGAACGGCGCAACCTGGGGGAGATCGCCCGGTGGGCGGGCTGGGCCGACGCGGTCTTCCACCTCGCCGCCCGGTCGGGGGTGCGGTCCGACCTCCCCGACATCGACGTCCGCCGCCGCCGGGACATCCTCACCGCCGCCGAACACCTGCTGGCGGCGACCCCCGCCCGCACGCAGCTGATCCTGGTCTCTTCCTCCTCGGTGTACGGCGAAGCCGCCCGGCGGAGAGGCGGCTGGCGCCCCAGCCGCGAGGGCGGCCCCCTGCGCCCCGTCAGCCGGTACGGGCGCTGCAAGGCGGAGATGGAGAAAACGGCCCGCCGCTGCCGCCGGGACGGGCTGGCCGTGGCCCGGCCCTTCACCGTCATCGGCCCCGGCCAGCGGCCCGACATGGCCCTTTCGATCTGGATCGAGGCGGTCCGCCGCTCCGAGCCGATCACCGTCTTCGGCGGCCTGGACCGGGCCCGGGACGTGACCGATGTCGAAGGGGTCGTCAACGGGTTGACCGCCATGGCGGACCTCGGATTCTGCGGAACGGTGAACCTGGGCGCGGGAAGGCCCCGCCTGCTCGGCGAGATGATCGAGGCGGTGTTCTCGGCCATGGGGAAAGAAACCGAGGTGCGGGTGGTTCCGGCGCACCCCGAAGAGGTGAAGGCCACCTGCGCCGACCCCTCCCTGGCCGCCTCGCAGCTGGGGGTGGACCTGACCACCGGCCTGCGCCGGACCGCCGCCCGCCAGGCCGAAGCCCAGCTCGGCCTTGCCGCGCCCGCCCGATGAGGCGGGGGCGGCGGAGCCGAACAGAAAGGTGCCCCGCATGAAACCGAAGAGCATGAAGCTCGCCGCTTGGACGGCCCTCCTTTGCCTGGCGGCGGTTTCCTGCGGCGGGCAGGGCGAGGTCTTGACCGTCTATTCGGGCCGCACCTCCAACCTGATCGGACCCCTGTTGGAGCAGTTCGCCGAATCCGAAGGCGTCGACATCGAGGTCCGGTACGGGCAGTCGGCCGACCTGGCCCTGCTCATCCGGGAGGAGGGAGACCGCAGCCCGGCGGACGTTTTCATCTCCCAGAGCCCGGGGGCGGTCGGATTCCTGGCCGGCGAAGGCCTGCTGCGGCCCATCGACGACGGCGTGCTTTCCCGGGTTCCGGCCCGGTTCCGCAATGCGGGCGGCCTCTGGGCGGGGATATCGGGCCGGGTGCGGGTGATCGTCTACAACCGGGATCTGGTCGACCCCGCCGAGCTGCCCGCCTCCGTGTTCGACCTCACCGGCGAGCGGTTCCGGGGCCGGGTGGCGCTGGCCCCGGCCAACGGCTCCTTCCAGGACTTCGTAACTGCCATGAGAGAAACCCACGGCGACGGCCCCACCCTGGAATGGCTGGCCGGCATGAGGGCCAACGAAGCCCTCACCTACGCCAACAACACCTCCATCGTCCAGGCCGTGGGCCGGGGCGACGCGCCGATGGGCCTGGTCAACCACTACTACAACCACCGCGCCAAGGCGGAGGACCCCGAGGCCGCGTCGGAGAACTACTTCTTCCCCGACCAGGACATCGGCTCCCTGCTGATCGTCACCGCCGCCGGAGTTCTGGCCTCCGCCGGCGGTTCCGGCCTTCCCGACCGGTTCGTGGAGTTCATGCTGAGCGAGCAGGCGCAGCGCTTCTACAGCGAGCAGACCTTCGAGTATCCGCTCGCCGCCGGCGTCGAACCCACCGGTCTGCCCCCCCTCGCCGAAATCGGGGCGGCCGCCTACGACTTCGACCGGCTGGGAGGAGGGCTGGAACGGACCAAGGAGTTGATCGATGAAAGCGGACTCGAAAGCTCTTGACGGCCTTCACCTCCGGGAGAGGAAGGGCCTCAGGATCACGGCGCCCCCAACCGGCCTGCGTTCGCTGAAGGCCGGAGCCGCCCTGAGGCCCCTCCCCCCTTCGTTCGAGCCGCCCCTGACGCCCCGACTCCCCGGCGGCGGCTTGCGGCCGGGCGCCGGGCGATGAGCGCAGACATGAATGACCAGGGTCAAGAAGACGAGCGGACAGGCGGAGGAGGATGGAAGTTCACCGGCAGACGGCGGGTTGCCTGCCGGGGGTTTCGCCGCCGGCCGGCGCACCCGAACATCCTGGTCGGTTCCTGTCCGCTCGTCCTCTGACCAGGTTGGCGGAGTTGGCCTTTCCTTCCGGTTGCCCGCATCTGTCACACCCCCTCGATACCTTGGGCGTACAGAAACCGCAGCCGATCCGGATGCTGCGGTCATACAGAGGCCGCTCCTCCCAGGGCCGAGGCTCCAAGGGCGGGGCGGCCGACCTGGCTGTGCCGAGGCGGATCGGGCGCAGAGGGCCTAAACACGCCCTTTGGGTCCGAAGACGGTGGTTCGGAGGCGGCGGGGGCGGGGCCCGGCGAAGCCGGGGCGGGGGGCGGAGAACGCGAAAAACGAATGCGCTGCCCGGGCTTGGATTCGGTTCGGTTTGAGAAGACGGGCTGATACGCAGATGGATAGAGGTTGTTGCCGGCCGGCGGGTTGTCTGCCGGGGGTTTCGCCGTGAGGCCAACGCATCCGAACAACCCGGTCAGCCCTGTCCGCTCGTCCTCTAAAACCCCCGGCCGCCAGCCCCCTGCGGAAGTCCGGCGCAGGCGCCGCCGCCCCGGGCTCGGGGCCGCCGCCGGTCTGATCGGCCTCTTGTTCCTCTTCCCGGCGGGGTACCTGGCCTGGAGAAGCCTCAGCCTGGGGGGGAACTTCTGGGCGGTGCTGACCAGCGCCCGCACCCTCCGCCCCCTCGCCAACTCCCTGCTGATCGCCTCCTCCGCCGCCGCCTCGTGCACCGTCATCGGAACGGCCCTGGCCTGGCTGACCGCCCGCACCGACCTCCCCGGGCGGCGCTTCTGGCGGCTGGTGCTGGCCCTGCCGCTGGTAATCCCCTCCTTCGTCGGCGCCACCGCCCTGCTCTCCGCCTTCGGACGGGGCGGCCTGCTGCCGTTCCTGCCCCGGATCGAAGGCTTCTGGGGCGCCTTCCTGGTCTTGACCTGGCTCTGCTATCCGTACGTCTACCTGCCGGTCCTGGCCCGCCTCTCCACCACCTCCTCGTCTATGGAGGAAGCCGCCCGCCTGCTGGGCGACCCGCCCCTGCGCACGGCGGCGAGGGTGGTGCTCCCCAACATCCGATCCACCATGGCGGCCGGGGGGATGCTGGTCTTCCTGTACGGGCTGAGCGACTTCGGGGCGGTGGCGATGATGCGGTTCGACACCATCACCCGCGCCATCTTCTCCTCCCGGCTCTTCGACCGCGCCGCCTCCCTCACGCTGGGGCTGGTGCTGGCGGTCCTGGCCCTGGCCGCGGCGGGGGCGGAACGGGCGGTTACACCCCGCCGCAAGACCGGACCCGCCATCGGACGCGCCCAGGTCCAGTACCGGCTGGGCCGCGCCAAGGCCCCGGCGCTGATGCTGGTGGGCGGGGTGGCCGCCCAGGCTTTGGCGGCCCCGCTGGCGGTGTTCGCCTTCTGGGTGCTGCGGGGCTCCTCCACCGTCGGGGTCGGCTATTCGGGAATCGGGGACGGCCTCGGTTTCCTGATCCGGCCCTCCCTCAACTCGGCGGCCGCCTCCCTGTCCGCCGGGATAGCCGCCGCCGCCCTCACCCTGCCGGTCGCCTACGCGTCGGCCCGCCGCCGAAGCTGGGCGTCGGACGCGGCGGCCGCCTCCGTAACCTCGACGTTCGCATTGCCGGGGCTGGTGGTGGCGCTGGCCATGGTGTTCTGGGCGATCCAGGCGCCCGGACCCCTGGCGGCCCTCTACCAGAGCCTCCCCCTGCTGATCCTCGCCTATGTGCTGCACTTCGGGGCCAAGTCGATGCGCGCCTCCCAGGCGGCGGTCGGCGACATACCCCCCCGCTACCGAGACGCCGCCCACACCCTCGGCGCCGGGGCCGCCCGCCGGTTCCTGACCGTCGACCTGCCGCTTCTCGCGCCCGGGCTGGTTGCCGGAGGCGGGTTGGTGATGCTCGCCGCCCTCAAGGAACTGCCCGCCACGCTCCTGTTGGCCCCGACCGGCTTCGAAACCCTGGCCACCGGCATCTGGAACGCCGCCGAGGACGGATTCTTCGCCGAGGTGGGTATAGCCTCGCTGGTGTTGATCCTGCTGTCGGGCGTCCTCACCTGGGTGTTCGTCCTGCGCCGCGAGCTGAGGGTGTGAAGCCCGGCCTGGCGGGGAAAGCGGCCCTGGTGGGCCTGGCCGTCTTCCTGGCAACCCTGGCCGGGCTTCCGATCCGCGCCTCCTACGGCGCCCGCACCTCCGCCGACGAACCCCAGTATCTGCTGACCGCCCTCTCCATCGCCGAAGACCGGGACCTCGACATCGCCGACCAGCGCCGCTCGGGCGCCTACCGGGAATTCCACGAGGCGGCGCTGCCCGTCCAGACCGTCCTCCGCCCGGACGGGTCGCGGGTCAGCCCGCACAATCCGCTCCTCCCCCTCTACCTGGCCGCCCCGATGGGCCTGGGGGGGTGGGCGGCCGCCAAGACGGCGCTGGCGGCCCTGGCCGGCGCCTTGGCGGGCCTTCTCACCTGGACGGGGGCTGCGCGGCTGGGCGTCTCGTTCAGGGCGGCGGCGCCGGTCGCGGCCGTGCTGGGCCTCTCGCCTCCCCTGGCGTTGTACGCCACCCAGGTGTATCCGGAGATTGCGGCCGCGCTGGCGGTTACGGCGGGGATCGCCGCCGCAACTGGGAAACCCGGCCCCGCCGGGGCGGCCGCCCTGGCCGCGGCGGTCATCGCCCTGCCCTGGCTGGCCGTCAAGTACATCCCGGTTGCCCTGGTGCTGGCGGCGGCCGGGATCTGGCGGCTGCGAAGCAGACCCCTGCTCTGGGCGGGGCCGGCGGCCGCCATGTTTGCGGCGGGGGCCCTCTACCTCTGGTTCAACCAGGCCGTGTACGGGGGGTGGACGCCCTATGCATCCGGCGACTTCTTCGTAGGGGGGGAGTTCACCGCCGTGGGCCCGGCGCCCGACTTCTGGGGCCGCTCGCAGCGGCTGCTCGGTCTGTGGGTCGACCGCGGGTTCGGTCTGGCGGCCTGGCAGCCGGCCTACCTGCTGGCCGTCCCGGCCATGGCCTGGGCGGTGCGGCGCCGCCTCCCCCACCGGGGGCTGCTGCTGAGCGCAGGGGCGGCGGGCTGGCTGACCGCCGTCTTCCTGGCCCAGACCATGCACGGCTGGTGGTGGCCGGGCCGCCAAGTGGTGGTGATCCTCCCCGCCCTGGCCCTGCTGCTGATGGCTTGGATCGACCGCGTCCGAGGGCGCAGGGCCCTCCTCCTGGGCATGGGCGCGGCGGGGGTTGCGGCCTTCCTGGTGCTGGCCGCCGAGGCTTCGACCGGCCGGCTGGCCCTGATCGTCGACTTCACCTCCACCGCCAACCCCCTGTACCGGGCGTGGCGCCTCCTCCTGCCCGACTACCTGAACCCCGCCCCCCCGACCTGGTGGCTGCACGGCCTCTGGACCGCCGCCTTCGCCGCCCTGGCCGCCCTGGGATGGCGGAGCCGCGGCGGCGTTGCCCTCGACGAGGGCGCGAACAGACAGGGGTTGTCGACTCCCTTGCTCTGATCATCCCAGGCCGGCGAACGATCCCCGCCCTTACCGGCGGAGGGGTATCCTCGGTGAAGTCAAGTAGAGGCGCGGGGACGAGCCCCCGCCCATGAACATCTAGGAGCGCATGATGAGACGACTCTCCGGCAAGAGATTTTCCGGCCTGCTCGGCGTCTTCGTGGTGCTGGCGCTGGCCGCGGCGGCCTGCGGCGGCGAGGACACCACCGCCGCCGACGAAGCGGCCGCCGCCCGGGCCGAGGCGGCCACCGCCCAAGCCCAGGCCGACGCCGCCCAAGCCGAAGCCCAAGAAGCCCAGGCCGAAGCCGAAGCCGCCATGGAGCAAGCCGAAGAAGCGGCTGCGGCCATGGCCGAAGCTCAAGCCGAGCTGGAATCCGCCCAGGCCGAAGCGGCCCAGGCCATGGAAGGCGACGAAGCAACCCGAGAGGCGCTGGCCGAGGCCGAAGCCGCCATGCAAGAGGCCCAAGAGGCCGCCGCGGAAGCCGAGTCGGCCGCCGAAACAGCCCAGATGCAGGCCGAAGAGGCCCAGATGCAAGCCGAAGAGACGCAGATGCAGATGGAAGCGGCGCAGATGCAAATGGAAGAGATGCAGAGCGGCGGCACCATCGTCTTCGGCACCAACCAGGAGCCGTCCCAGCTGGACGCCTTCCATGCCACCACCGTCAACGACCAGGCCGTGGCGGCCCAGATCTACGAGACCCTGGTGCTGTTGGGGCCGGGCATGCAGCTCCATCCGGGGCTGGCCACCAGCTGGAGCCTCAGCCCGGACGCCACCCGCCTGCGCCTCACCCTGCGCGAGGGGGTGACCTTCCACAACGGCGATGCGTTCGACGCCGAGGCGCTCAAGGCCCACTTCGACCGTATGAAGGGCGAAGTCAAAGGATCCCAGTCGGCGCTGATCGCCACGTACTACCAGGACACCGAGGTGATAGACGAAAACACGGTGGAGCTGGTGTTCTCCAAACCCGCCCCCGACGTCCTCATCGACCTGGCCGCCCCCGGCGCCGCCATCACCAACGCGGCGGCGGTGGCCGAGCTGGGCGACGACGCCGGCCAGAACCCCATCGGCACCGGGCCGTTCGTCTTCGAGGAATGGGTGGAGGGAAGCCACATCTCCATGGTCCGCAACCCGGACTGGACATGGGGCGCCTTCTCCTTCTACGGCACCACGGGGCCGGCCCGCGTGGAAAGGCTGACCTTCCGGTTCATCCCGGACGACCAGACCCGCACCTCCGCCCTCTCCACCGGGGAGATCCAATTCCTCGACCTGGTGCCGTTCCAGAACATCGCCCCGCTCGAGGAGCTGGACGGCATCACGGTGGAGGGCTTCTCCCTCCCCGGCCTGCCGCAGGTGAACTTCATCAGCCCGGCCATCCCGCCCACGTCGGACATCAGGGTGCGCCAGGCCATCCTGCACGCCGTCAACCAGGAAGAGATCGTCGATCTGGTGTTCTTCGGCCGGGCCCCCCGCGCCTACGGCCCCCTCTCCAGCGACTTCTCCGAGTACGACCCGATCGTGGAGACCTACTACCCCTACGATCCGGAGCGCTCGGCCGAGCTGCTGGACGAGGCGGGCTGGACGCTGGGCGACGACGGAATCCGCCGCAAGGACGGCGAGGCGCTCAGCGCCCGGATCATCGAGAACCGCAGCTGGAACCCGTGGGTGACCCTCCTGCAGGATCAGCTGGGGAAGATCGGGTTCGACGCCGAGGTGATCACGCTGGAAGGAGGGGGGTACTACCAGGACACCGGCGAGACCATCTACGAGCTGGCCTCGATGGGCGACGTGTTCGCCTCTCCCGCCAGCCTGCGGCGGGACTTCCACTCCAGCTCGATCGGCCCCGGCAACATCAACGTCGGGCACATCGACGACCCGAGGCTGGACGAGCTGCTGGACTCCGCCTCCGAGGAGACCAACCTCGGAGTCCGGGCCGAGACCCTCTCGGAGGTTCAGCGCTACATCATGGATCAGGCCTACATAGTGCCGATCATCGAGCTGCACTTCTTCACGGCGTTCTCCGACGACCTGAGCGGCTTCTCGGTGGACGGAACCGGGTTCTACAAGTACTTCGGCGGAGCGTCCCTGCGCCAGTAACCGGGGCGGGCCGATTCGAAGCCGAAGGAGGGCATGGGGCGCCGGCGGTCGTGCGGCGCCCCATGCGGCCTGCGCGCCGTGACGCCCCTCCCCTTCCGCCTGCGGCCGCAGCGGGGGTAGAGCTGTGCTGAGGTACGCCGCGGGCCGGATGATCCTCACCGTCCCCGTCCTGGTGGGGGCGGCGGTGCTGATCTTCCTGCTGATGCAGCTGGTGCCGGGCGACGCCGTCTCGGCCGTCATGGCCGGAGGGGCCAAGCTCTCCCCCGAACAGCAGATGGAGATGCGGGAGGCGTTCGGCCTCAACCGTCCGCTGGCGGTGCAGCTGGGGGACTACCTCTGGGGGCTGGTCCAGGGCGACTTCGGCCGGTCCACCCGGTCGGACCGCTCCGTGATATCGCTGGTCGGCGCCCAGATCCCCTCCACCCTGATCCTGGTGGCGGCCGGGATGGCGGTGGCCCTCCTCATCGGGGTGCCACTGGGGGTGCTGGCCGCCCGGCGGCGCAACACCCTGGTGGACACCGCCGCCATGGGGACGGCGGTGATGGGGCTCTCCATCCCCCAGTTCTGGCTGGGGTTGATGCTGATCCTCCTGTTCGCCGAAACCCTGGGCTGGTTCCCCGCCCTCAGCTCGGGAGGTTTCAACAAGGGGCTGGTGCTGCCCGCTCTGGCGCTGGGCTTGGCCGAGGCGGCGGTGCTGGCCCGGCTGGTGCGCAGCAGCCTGATCGAAGCCCTCGAACAGGACTACATGACCACCGCCCGGGCCAAGGGCGCCTCCGACCGCCGCGCCGCCTGGCGGCACGGTCTGCGCAACGCCCTGGTGCCGGTGGTGACCATGATCGGCCTGCAGGTGGGGAACCTGCTGGGGGCGGCGGTGGTGATCGAGATGCTCTTCGCCCGCCCCGGCCTGGGCCAGCTGGTGGTCAACAGCATCCTGCGGCGCGACCTGCCGGTGCTGCAGGGCTCGATCCTCATCCTGGCGGCCGTCTTCGTGCTCATCAACCTGGCGGTCGACATCCTCTACAAGTTCCTCGACCCCCGGGTCGAGCTGGGGGCTTCCTGATGACCGCCCCGGCCGCCGCCCCCTCCCCCGCTCCGGCGGCGGCCGGCGAGCCGCATGTCCGCATCTGGCGGCGGCTGGCCGGCCACCGCTCGGTGGTCGCGGGGGGAACGCTGTTCATCCTGGTGCTGGCGTCCGCCCTCTTCGCCGATTGGATCGCCCCCTACGGCCCGGTTACGACCGATTCTTCCAGCGCCCTGCAGCCGCCCGGCTGGACGCATCTGATGGGCACCGACCAGTTCGGCCGGGACGTGCTCAGCCGGGTCATCCACGGGGCCAGGCCCTCTTTGATCATGGGCGTCGCCCCCATGCTGATCTCCTCGGTGATCGGAACGGCGGCGGGGATGGTGCTCGGCTACTACGGGCGCTGGGCCGACCTGCTGATGACCCGCTTCGTGGACATCGCCCTGGCCTTCCCGCCCATCCTCCTGGCCCTGACGGTGGTGGCGGTGCTGGGGCCGGGCCTGTGGAGCATCGCCCTGGCCCTGGGCCTGTCGGGGATACCTTTCTACATGCGGATGGCGCGCGGCCAGGTCATCCAGGCCAAGGAGGCGCCCTTCGTGCTCACGGCGGTGGCGGTCGGCGCCGGCGACCTGAGGGTGATGTTCCGCCACATAATCCACCGGGTGTTCCCGCCTATCCTGGTGATGATGACCATCCACGTGGCGGGGGCGATCCTGGCCGGGGCCGCCCTCAGCTTCCTGGGCCTGGGCATCCCCCCGCCCAGCCCCGAATGGGGGACCATGATCCAGGACGGGCGCGACTTGATTTCTCGGGGGTCGTGGTGGATGGCCTTCTTCCCCGGCGCGGCCCTGGCCGCAACCGTGTTCGCCACCAACCTGCTGGGGGACGGCCTGCGGGACGTGCTGGACCCCAGATCCAAAGGAGAGCCGATCAGATGAGCGGACGGAGAACGGCGGTGATCACCGGAGGGGCCTCGGGCATCGGCCGGGGGTGCGCCCTCCGGCTGGCCGGGGACGGATACCGGACGGCGGTGGTGGACATCGACGCCGAGGGCGGAGAACGGGTTGCCGCCCGGATACGGGAGAACGGCGGAGATTCCTTCTTCTTGGAGTCCGACATAGGCGAACCCGGCGCCTTCGAGGGGATCGCCGCGGCGGCGGAAGACCGCTGGGGCGCCCTCCACTGCCTGGTCAACAACGCCGGCCTCGACTACCACGAGCCGCTGGCGGAGATGACCCCCGCCGCCTGGGACCGCTGCGTGGCGGTCGACCTGCGCAGCGCCGCCTTCGCCGCCCAGGCCGCAGCCGGCCTCATGGAGCGCTCCGGAGGCGGGAGCATCATCAACATCGCCTCGGTGATGGCCTGGTACACCTTCCCCGGCTACTCCGCCTACACCGCCTCCAAAGCCGGGTTGATCGGCCTCACCAAGACCCTCGCCCTAGAACTGGGGCCCAAGGGGATCCGGGTCAACGCCGTCGCCCCCGGGTTCATCGACACCGGTGCCTGGGAGCGGGTGCTGGCCTCCCTGGACGACCCCGCCGGGTTCGCCGCCTCGGTGTCGGCCCTCCACCCCCTCGGACGGCGGGGCCGCCCGGCCGACATCGCCGGCGCGGTGTCCTTCCTGGCCGGAGAAGACGCCTCCTTCATCACCGGCCACACCCTGGTCGTGGACGGCGGCCTCACCTCCCAGCTGCGCACCCCCGCCTGAAGGCCACAGGTGGCCGCAGTCAGCCAACTCCCTCATTTTTCCCCGATTTGGAGATCGGAGGGACGGTCGTGTACAGTACGGCCGAGGCCCGGTGCCTGGTCCCTGAGGGGTCAGGTGCCCGAACAAGCGGAGGGACGATCGAATGAAGCGACTGCCGTCGGCCAACGGCAACAGCGCAGCGGTCCTTCGGATGCCCGAGTCCAAGCCCCAGACCGCGCTGAGGGGCTGTTGCGGTCCGCGGCAGAGGCTGACGCACCGCGGCTCAGGCGGTCTTGGCGATCCCGCACTCAACCCGACACAACTACACCCGGTGCCAGAGGCGGCGCGTATTGATGGAGTCATCCAATCTCCGTTGCCGCAAGGTGCATTATCCCCTGCCGCCAAAATAAGTGGTTGCCAAAATAAGGGTTTTCTAGAATGAGGTACCGTGTGAGTAGCGTACAGAAGTACCTAGTACTCCTGCTTACTGTGAGTATAGTTCTGTCTACAGCATACTTTGGTTCCGCATCAGACTCCTCCACAACAACTACTTCCACCCCCTCCTCCACAACAACTACTTCCACCCCCTCCTCCACAACAACTACTTCCACCCCCTCCTCCACAACAACTACTTCCACCCCCTCCTCCACAACAACTACTTCCACCCCCTCCTCCACAACAACTACTTCCACCCCCTCCTCCACAACAACTACTTCCACCCCCTCCTCCACAATGAATTCTTCCATAGGTGACAATCAAGCTCCTGATCATAGTCATCTTATCGCATACCATGAGCTTCCTTCACAACCGTCCGAAAGTTATGTTGTCTCTCGATCATGTCAGTGGGCAAAGATACTTTCACTCGGTAGTTACAGTAGGCACGCCCTAAGGGTATCTAAATATCCCAAGAGTAGCACCGCAAGGTGGACATTAAGGTCAGCGGGCTGGGTTGGATGGGGACTTACTTTGGCCGTTCCGTTTTTGTCCGACAAAGCTCGATCTGAACTACTGAGGCGAATTAGCACGAGAGACCGTAGTGCCTTTGAAGCAACAGTCAATAATCACGGTTATGCCTTGGCATGGGAGGATTGCGTTGATTATGGATTTGCTATTCAAGCTCAGGAAGAGCTAGTTAATTATTGTTATCCTGGAATATCCATTTCACGTATTAATAATCACATCGATTTAGAAGGGCTTCTCACAGATGCTATCTCGAATAATGTCTATAATCCGAAAAACTGTCAGTATCACGTCTTTGATCCGCTTCTCGTCGGTGGTGGTAACTATAAATCAGATTTAGATACTAGCACAACTCCGGCCCCATTTTGGAATCTCAAAATAAGAGGGGATTTAGCTATATCTAATCCGGGATATAAGAAAACCATCACTGTTAATCCCGCTTTATTTACGCCAGATGAATTAAGCACCCAAATCCCCGGGACTGGCTCTTACCATCCCAGCGCGGAGGGCAATTGGGGTTATTTTAATATGATTACCCGACCTGGGACACGGAGAAACGGTATGGAGATGAGTTACTACTTCTGCCCTCCTCCTGTTGAAGGTCGTTCAACATTGGCCGGAGGCTACACCATAATTGACGGAGAGTTTTTAGGGCCATATCTGCGTACAGCCGATGGATATAACCGTGGATATAACGTGACATGCCCATTCTCGGGGACCTTTATTAATAGAATACCACCCAGTCAAGCTGGATGGAACCCGCAGCCTGGTTGGCTTACCTTTCCCACACATTATGTACAAGGGGAACTACTGAAGGTGGGAATAAATGTTCCCTTTGCCCTTTCAGGAATAAAATTGAGTTTGGTAAAGCCAAATTTAACGGGTGTGAGCGGTGGCGGTGCCTTGGCAGAATGGGAGTTCTCTCATAACTCCCCTATATATCATCCTGACATAAATTACACTATAGCACCCTTCATTGCAGATTTTAGTACAAGATGTCCTACCATTGGTATCCGGATCCAGCTAAAGCCCTATCCTTATCAGAATAACCCATCACAGGAGGAATATACCGAGTATATTAATTGTAGCGCACCAACCACTACCTCCTCTCTGAGGGGTTTAGAAACGGTAAGAGCTTCAGGATGTTCTATAGCTGAGGCAGGTTATTCTCTCATTCCGAACCTATCAAGAGGAGACAACTGTGTATATAAGAAATTAACTACAACCACGCTAACTGGCCAATGCCCTGTAGCGCCAAGCGGATACACATATGCTCGACAGTCTAGTGCAAATGCAAAATGCTATTACGAAAGAACTACTACAACTACCAGAACACCAGTGTGCCCATCAGCGCCATCCGGCTACACCTACCATCGGAAATCCGGCAACACCTGCTACTACACCAAGACGGTTACAGGCACGAGCACCGCCACAACCACAAGGCCCGCCATAACCCAGACAAGTACCATTACAACCACAAGAACAGATGCATGTCCATCCACACCATCCGGCTACTCCTACCACCGGCGCTCCGGCAACACCTGCTACTACAAGAAAACCATCCAAAGAACACCGGTATGCCCATCATCGCCATCCGGCTACACCTACTCCCGGAAATCAGGAAGCACCTGCTACTACACCAAAACCACCACAATCACGAGAACACCGGTATGCCCATCATCGCCATCCGGCTACACCTACAACCGGAAATCAGGAAGCACCTGCTACTACACCAAAACGACGAGTACTACCCGTACAGCTTCAGTAAGGTGTCCTACTGCCTCTTATGGAACGGAGTTTACCCGTCGTAGTGGGAGTACATGCTATTACTCTGAAATTTTTTATTCTGGAGCTACTCCTCCTGTTTTCACTCGATCAGCTATCTATACCTGCCCGTCGGCACCATCCGGCTACACCTACTCCCGGAAATCCGGAAGCACCTGCTACTACACCAAAACCACCACAACAACAAGAACAGACGCATGCCCACCAAAACCGACTGGCACCTCCTATGTCCGGCGATCCGGCAACACCTGCTACTACACCAAAACCACCACAACAACAAGAACAGACGCATGCCCACCAAAACCGACTGGCACCTCCTATGTCCGGCGATCCGGCAACACCTGCTACTTTGAAAAAACCATTAGAAAAACATCTGTGTGCCCATCAGCACCAGCCGGGTACACCTACTCCAGGAAATCCGGAAGCACCTGCTACTACACCAAAACCACCACAACCAAAGTGTGCCCATCAGTAACTGGATACACCAATGTTCGGCGATCCGGCAACACCTGCCACTACGAAAAAACAATCACAACCACCATCACAGCCACAAAAGCAAAGGTGTGCCCAACAGCGCCAGCCGGGTACACCTACAACCGGAAATCTGGCAACACCTGCCACTACAGCAAGACTGTTACTACTACAAAATCAATCACATGCCCAGCTTCTCCTGCAGGGTACGCTCCAACAGCTACTTCTCAATCAGGGACAACTTGTTATTACACCAAGATAGTGTATAATATAGAAGCTAAACCTCCTAGCACTACAGCATCATCTGCAACACAAGATTCTGCTGATACTACATCTACATCCACCACCACATCTACACCCACCACCACATCAACACCCACCACCACAACAACACCCACCACCACAACAACACCCACCACCACGGCGGCAGACATCCGACCTGTCACTCTGTGGCAAATCGAAACTCGACCATCCAGGTTCGATACCGCCCACCGCGAAGTTGAGTTCACTCTCACCAGCGGAAACACCTTCACCTACGCTGGAAGAACCTACACCATCAGCTTGATCAAAACCTACAACCGCGCCCCCCGTATCCAAGCGACGCCCGACCTCGAGGACCACGAGCTACCCGGCGGGACGATGCTCCGGTTCTGGCCGGTCGACAATCCCGGCAGCGTCCAGACCATCCGCCTCTCCGACGGAAACGAGATGCCAAGCGACCATCAATGGGACCTGATCTGGCCCAGTGCCAGCTACCCGATCGACCTCGACCGAAACACAACATGGCACATTGACCTGACCACCTTTGTTAGCTTGCCGACAACATCATCCACACCCACCACAACCACAACCACAACACCGACCACCACCGCGGCGTCAACCACAACCACAGCCGCGGCCAGCACCACAACATCTGCCCCAACCACAACCACAACACCGACCACCACCACCACCACAACCGCGGCGTCAACCACAACCACAGCCGCGGCCAGCACCACAACATCTGCCCCAACCACAACCACAACGACAGCACCAACCACCACAACCACAACGACAGCACCAACCACCACAACCACAACGACAGCACCAACCACCACAACCACAACGACAGCACCAACCACCACAACCACTACAACCACACCCAATCAGCCTGTAACTGTTTGGCAAATTGAAACCCGGCCATCCAACTTCGATACCAGTGGCGGCCATATTGGTTTCTGGTTCACGAGCGGCAACACCTTTACCTACGCCGGACGGTCCTACACAGTGGATAGGATCAAGGTATACCGTCGTGGCCCTCGTCTGCAAGCAACTCCCGACATTGAGGACTACGAACTTCCTGACAATACGTTGTTGCGTTTCTGGCCGACCGACACCCCCACCAGCGTCCAGACCATCCGACTCTCCGACGCAAACGAAATGCCCGCCAGCCACCCCTGGGACCTGATATGGGGCCGCCGCCGTTACCCGATCAACATTGACCGGAACACAACCTGGCACATCGACCTCACCATCCCCGCCGCCTCGTCGTCATCCACGACAACAGCTCCCACTACCACTACCAGCACAACGACGTCACCGACCACTACCACGGCCGCACCAACCACCACAACTACAACAACGCCCTAAGCCTGAATACATCGGTGGGGTTGACAAGTTGTTGGAGGGGATGTTGGAGTACCTTCTTGACCTGGGACGCATAAGCGGATTTACCGCGGCCAAAGGGGTTTACAGTCTCTCCTTCGGATTTCAGGGGGGAGTGAGGGTAGGGAACAGCCTCCAGTTGGGCTTCCCGGCGTAGAGGAGAGCCCGGATCCGGTAGTTGGCGAAGTTCCGGAACCCGAACCGATTCGTTTGATTCGTTTGATGAGATTGTTGACGGCTTCGGTGGCTGCGTTGGTGTAACGGGCGTGATGCCAGTTGGTGATCTGGGCGGCGCCGGCGGGCGAGGGTCCGGCCGAGCTGGTTGACCTCCGGCGGGCAGGACTCGTGCTGAAGGTCGGAAGCCGGCTGCCGGGAGTACCGGTCGGCAACGTCGGGTTCGTCGATGTCGTAGACACCGCGGACTGTTTCCTTGGCGTGCCAGGCCGTCCGGACTTCGCCGTGGGGGTCTCCGGCGTCGAGGAGGCCCCGCAGGCGGGCTTCGCCGTTGGTGTCGAGCCGTTCCGAAGCAAGGGTGAGCAGCCGCCGGATCTGATACAAGGGATCTCCTCTCCGTCCCCGGTGTCCCAGGGGGTTTCGTTCTGGGTGCGGCGGCGCACCTGGTCGAGGCGGTCGTTGGCCAACCGCACCACATGGAACGGATCGGCGATCTGGCGGGCGTGGGGCAGCACCTGGTTGTAGGCCGCCCGATACGGGCTGGAGAGACCCCGGCACCGCCCATCGGATCTGTTCCAACCATTCTTTTGGTTGTTCCTGCAGCCATCCCGCGGCTGAACGGGCATCTCTGCCTGGGACAACGTCGAGCAGCTGCCCGCCTCCGACGTCTACCACCGACGTCGCCCAGACCCTTCCCAGACGGCGGCCCCGCCGCAGGAACAGGGTCTCATCCAGGCCCAAAGCGGCTACTTCCCCTACCCGGTCATGGTCGGCTTCCAACAAAGCAGCGCCCCAGCGGGTTACCTCCTTGTTGACGGTATGCCAGTCACAGCCCAACTCTCTGGCCACTTCCTCAACAGCGCGGCCGGCCTGGCCGACTTGCCGGGTTGCCCACCGAGCCGCCCGGGTGGTCAACAACGCCCGCTCAGGGGCGATCTGAGGGTTCTGTTCGGTGAACGAACCAACTTCGCAGGACTGGTTGGGGCACTGCCATCGGTGTTTCCGCCAGCTCAGCCGGGCGGGCCGCCCGAACGAGGGAAGATCGACCAACACCCGCCACCCGGGTGCCTTTCGACCACAGACCGCCACCGCAGGCGGGGCGCCCGGCAGCGGACCTCGACCTCGACGCCTCCGCCGAGGGTTCACCCACCCCCGCGACGTCGACTTCTTCTAATCCGACCAACACCCCGGCGCATGCGCGTAGGATTACGCTCCACAGGGGTCCTCCTCACTCGGGAATGCCTTTCAAGCGTCCGATTATGGAGGACCCCACCCCTGATCCCGTGGATTCCCACCGTCCGTCAGAGGACCTGCCCGTCCTCTACTCCCCCCTCATTTCCGAAGAGCCCGTTTTGTTCCGGGAGTTTGCCATATGATCCCGCAGTGAAGCAAGAGCCGGAGCCGGTAGTTGTTCCAGTTGCGGTATCCGTGGCCGATGCGGCGGGTTTTCTTGATGAGCAGGTTAAGGGCTTCGGTGGGTCCGTTGGTGATGCGGGTCAGGTGGTAGTTGAGGGTTTCGGTCTGCCAGGTCCGCAGCGTGCGGGACAACCGGTCGATCTCCGGCACGGCTATCTGCCGGGCCCAGTGGTGGAAGTCCTCGAACCTTGTTCATGAGCCCTCCTTCGGGACACGGAGAATTACGTGCATCGTATTCCCGTCTGGGGGGGCTCACCCCGCCATCGGCTCGGCTCCCATCCCCCAGCTGGGGGATGGGAACACACCACTTCCCCCCCAAACAGGGACAACCTCCCCGAATATCACACGTAGAGCAGCAGACGGCGGATCCCGTAGAGAGGATCACCGGCCCTCCCGCGGCGGCCGAGGGTTTCTTGTTGGGTGCGCTGCCGCACCTCGGTGAGGGCCTGGTTGGCCAACCGGATCATATGGAACCGGTCCACCGTCACCGCCGCGCCGGGAAGTTCGGCCCGCACGGCCCGTAGATACCCCCGCCACGGATCAAGGGCTGCGGCTTCGATTCCCCGCCGGTCCTCGGCGGGTTGTGAACCCAAGAAGCCCTGGCCGCAGCGCCAGACCGGCCTTGGACCACTTCCACCAGCCGTCCTGTGTCGAGGCCGCAGAACCCTGTAGCCCACTTGTCCGGGCAACTCCGCCAGCGGTGTTCGTCCATTCCCAGCCGCCGCACCCCCGCAGGGTTGCGGTCTGGGCCTCGACCATCGGCTGGCCGATCTCCCGGACGGCTCTCATCGCAGTGTGCCAGCTGACCCCCAGCCCCCGAGCCGCTGCCGACACCGACATTCCGTCCTGGCCGACCTGGCGCACGGCTTCTCGGCGGGCGCGTTCGGACAGCACATACCGGGGCCGCACCTCCGGGCTGGTCTCGGTCCAGGACTTCGTTCCGCATTCCTTGTTCCAGCACTGCCACCGGCATTTCCGCCATACCAGCACCATCGGCCGCCCGCCTGCAGACAGACACCTGCGCTATGCTCTGCTGAACCCTGCACCCCGGAGATCAACCAGCTCAGCTCCCGGACCACCGAACGTCAACAACCTCATCAATCAAACGAATCAAAACGCATCGCGTTCGGATTTTCGGAACTTCTCCAACTACCGGATCCGGGCCCCCAAAGAGCCACCAAACGGAGACCACTCCCGTCTTCAGCATTTGACAGCATCTCGGGCTTCGTGTATTCTCAGCATCCAATAAGCCAAGACGCGCGGGCGAGCGCGAGGGAAGGAAGATCGAGAATGAAGAGACTGAGAGGCGTCATCGTTTTGATGGCGGCCCTTGCTTTGCTGGCAACGGCCTGCGGTAGCGACGACACCACGGTGGACACGGCCGCCCAGGCCGCGGCCGAAGCAGCGGCCGCGTCGGCGCAGGCCGAAGCACAGGAGGCAGCGGACGCGGCAGCCGCAGCTCAAGCCGAGGCGGAGACCGCCCAAGCCGCCTTGGAAGCAACCCAAGCCGAGCTGGCCGCCGCCGAGGCCGCCGCCGAAGCTGGCGACGAGGCGGCGCAGGCCGCCTTGGCGGAAGCCCAAGAAGCTGCGGATGCGGCCAAGATGGAGGCCGAAGCAGCCATGACGGCCGCCGAGCAGGCCGAAATGGAAGCCGAACAGGCCCGCACGGAATTAGAAGAGTCCATGATGGTCGAGCCACCCGAGATACGGGCCGCCGAGATCGCCATGGGCATCTACCCCTGTTGCGCCGATATAGCCTATTGGCAGATCCCGATTGAGCTGGGATGGTGGGATGAACTGAACATCACCATCACCCCCAACCAGCCTACCTTTCACTACTTTACTAATCCCAGTGAAATAATCCCCTGGTTGCAACGCGGGGACGGGGATGTGGCCCAAGCCTGGGTACCGGGAGTGTTCCCAACCCTGGAGACCTTTGGTCAGGACATACCGCCCATCCATTTTGCGGACATTTACGTAGGCTACGCCATCCTGGTCGCCCCCGACAGTGAGGCCAAGACGGCGCTGGAGTTCATGGAAGAGGGCATGAGCTTCCCAGAAGCGGCCGCCGCCGCCGTCGAGCAGCTGGTGGGCAAGGTAGTACACATCCCGCCGCACAGCACCACCCAGGCCCAGTACTCGGACGCCTTCTTCGCCTACCTGCCTCAATGGTGGGAAGACGTGGAAGAAGACATCCCGGCCTTGGACGGTGAAGGCAACCCGTTGGTCCTGCTCGGCCGAGACGGAAACCCCGTTCTGGACGACGACGGCAACCCGCAGCCAATCCGTATAACCACCAACGACTGGCGCAACTACGCCACTCCGGCGTACGTGGCCGATCCGACCATTGTGCAACTCTCGGCTGTCCCCGGTCGGATTGAGTTCGCGATGCCTTACGGTGCCCCGACCTTGGTGCAGATGATACGTAACGGCTGGGACCCTCTGATCAACTTCGCGATGATGTTTGAGCACGACATCACCTCCCAACAGACAGCGATCGCGTCCGCCACTGTCGGCGGAACGGGTCTGTTGGCCCGCCGTGAATGGGTTGAGGATAACATGGATCTGGCCTACCGGACCATTTCGATGGCCAACCGCGTCTTCGCCTATCTCGAGGATCCCGCCACCCAAAGGCGCGGATGGGAAATTGAGGCCAACATCATCAACGAGAAAAGGGGAGTTGAAATGGAGCCGGAGGACATCCAGCTCATCTGGGACACCATTGACCCGTCCTTCAACTGGGAGGAGCAGGAAGCCCTGTGGGACTTGAGCCAGCCCAGCTACCATCCTGAGACGGTGTTCGTGACCCAGATCGAAAAGCTAAAGGCTGGCGGTCAGCTGCCCGAAACATTCGACACACAGGCGCAACTGGAAGAGTTCCTACTGGCCCAAGAGCTCTACTACGACCTGAAGGGTATGCAGGAACACTCCGACGCCCTGTTCGAGCGGGCCGAGGCGATGAGCCTCTCCCCCAGCCAACAGGACTTGGTAGACCAGGCACGGGTCTTCTACGACCGCTACAACTTCTACGACGCCGAGCGCTTCCTTGAAGCAGCCCTGATCGGGTAATCTTCGAGGCCACACCGACGCAGGGTCGGGCGGTTTTCCGGCCCTGCGTCTTTGGCCTGCACGAAGGGATCCGCCACACCAAAGCAAGGAGCTGAATCTCCAGTGACCATGACCAACACCGACCTTCTTGATGTCAGATCGAAAGCCAAACGAGCAAAGCGGCGCCGTCAGGCCGCCTACATCATCTATCTGACTCTGGGAATTCTGCTTTTTTTGACGGTATGGCAGGTGCTGTCTCTTGAGTTCTCACCCTTCTTCTACGACATACCGCCGTTGGTTGACACCGTTCTCCACTTCTGGGAGAACCTTGGTTTCAGCAGGCAGATGAAACAAGACTTCGTCCATGCCTGCCCCGGCTTGACGGACCCCAACTTGCCGCTAGGAGAAAGAATCCCCATCAGCCAGTTGCCAGATCGTTGCTTCGGGTACGCCCGGCATTTGGTCGAAACCACCCGCAATATCCTGATTGGGGCCGCCCTAGGAACCATCTTCGGGTTGTCGATCGGTTTGGGAAGCCTGGTGTTTCCCAAGATCTCCCAAATATTCACCCCCGTAGCTTCCTTCTTTGGAACCGCCCCGATCTTCATCGCCGCACCTTTCTTCGTGATTTGGTTCGGCGTTGAAATCCCTTTGCTGACCACCATCGGACTGGTAACCTTCTATACTACTTTGCTCATGTACTTTTTCAGCCGGAGGGCAGCAGAGAACATCTCGGTGGGAATCGTTGAGTCGGCGTTCACCCTAGGCGGGTCACCCCCGTCTATCTTCCGCTGGGTGTACCTGCCGGGTACCCTACCCGAGATAGCTGGAGGCTTCAGGATCGCCCTGGCTGGTGCCTGGGGGCTCGGCGTCTTGGTGGAGGTGTTGGGAATCCAGGTAGGAGGAGGACACCTCATCGATATTTGGAGATACCGCATCGGCCTCCCGGAAGCTCCGTCCGCGTTAGTGGCATTGATCATGTTCTTCGGGATGCTGGCCGTAGTGGTAGACGGCATACTGGTTGTGGTCATTCGCTTCATGACCAGATGGTCTGAGGCCGGAAACCGGCTAGGGCTGTGAGCAAGGAGGAAACATCCATGTCGAAAGTCGTCAGCTTCGAAGGTCTGTGGTGTGTATTCGAACACCGCTCCGGCCAATTGGTAAACGCCCTCCAGGATGTTGATTTCCAGGTAAAAAGCGGCGAGTTCGTGTGCGTTGTAGGACGGTCCGGGCACGGCAAGACCACCTTGTTGCGGGTGCTGGCCGGGTTGCAACCTCCCACAGCAGGGCATATCAAGTTGGGAAACAAATTGGTGGAAGGACCAGGTGCCGATCGGGCGATGGTCTTCCAGCAGGATACAGTGTTCCCCTGGCTCAATGTTCGCAAGAATGTAGAGTTTGGCCTTAGGGCCTTGAAGTCTCCAGAGGAAGAACGGAAGAAGACAACCGCCCATTGGCTGGAAGCAGTGGGGCTGACCGAATTTGCCGACTCTTGGCCCCGGGAGCTCTCGGGAGGCATGAGAAAGCGAGTGGCGTTGGCGTCAGCAATGGCGGTAGGTTCGGACGTAATCCTTATGGATGAACCGTTCGGATCGCTTGACTACTTTACTCGTCGCAATCTGCACGATGTCCTCCTTGACCTGTGGCGTGAAACTCGTAAGACCATATTCTTCGTTACCCACGACATAGAAGAGGCTTTGATCCTGGCCGACCGAGTCATCCTGCTAGCCGAAGGAAGGCTGGTAGACGACATCCCGGTTGAATTGGCCCGTCCCCGTGATGAAGACATAAGAGCCAGTGCTGAGGCGGTGGAAATCACCAAGGTGATCCTGGCTCATTTGGGTATCACCGAAGAAGAAGCGACCAAGGTATGAACCGGGCAAAGTATCTCCGCAGGCTTTTCTGGATCGGGTGGATCGCTTGGTTCTTTGCCTCCCTCATACTACTGAGGCAATTACCTGCGCTAGAAAACTTGGTGTTGTGGGAAGTGTTGTCCAGCACTGTGAACTGGAACTCCGAAGGAAATGTATTGTTCATTACTTGGTACTTCTTGATTTGGTGGGCCGTCCTCATATTGATATGGCCGCTGTTGTTTCGTCCAATTCAGTTCACCAAAATCTTAAAGTCAATATTTCAAGGGATCCCAAAACTCTCTTATGACTTGGCAATAGCCCTAGTCTTCTTAGCCGTCTTAGGCATCTGGCTAGCTGGCTTTGTTCTGCTGATGATCCCTGTCTTAGCCGCTCTAGTAATCTGGTTTACTGGCTTTGTTCTGCTGATGATCCCTGTCTTAGCCGCTCTAGTAATCTGGTGGGATGGCTTTGTCCTGTTGATGATTCCTGCCATAGTTATCGTCTTAAGTGCTTGGTTGATTCTATTTATTCTTCACACACTCTTATTTAGGTGGATCCGACCAGTTAACACTATCAGCAAAGGTCTCAAGGCTTTGCAGAAATCCATAGTATGGGTATGGCATGAAGGACTAGAATTGCTGTTACCCTTGTGGAGATTTGTAGTCCAGCAATTCTCGGAGGGAATAATAAATCTATTACCTTTATGGAGGTTTATAGTCAGGCATTGGCACGGAGTGCTATCAGTCCTAGAACCATTAAGTAGTGTGTTGTCCACGTTGGGGATAGGTACCGGACCGTCGGATCGCAAAACCCCACTCTAATTAACTGAGTAGGGAATCAAGAAGGGAGCGACACCATGGAAGACTACATCATAGAGACCCAACCTCGGCGACATTCGCGTTTGCTGACAGCCGTGCGCAAAAATAAGTTGTTTTTTATAACCTGGGCGGTGTTGCTGGTAGGTTGGCAGGTGGCATCTTATCTGGTGCCTATTCTTGTACCGGGTAACTTCGAGCACCCTCTGGTTCCTGGCTGGGAATACGTTTTCAGCGAAAGCTTATTCAGATTATCAGGCGGCTGGCACTTACCTGGCGGCTTCCCCTTGGGGGGCTGGACATTGCCGGATTGGCTGGGTTTTACCCTGCCGGACTGGTTGGGCGGGTTTACTCTGAGGAACCTGCCTGGAATTACCTTTGATGTTGAAAGTTTGGCCCCCTTTGCCGCTGAAGAAGGTGCCGCCTCTAGAAGCTGGACGGCCGTGTTCTTGGCATTGGGCTTCCACTCCTTCCAGACGCTCCTCCGTCTGGTGTTGGGGCTGGCTCTCGGCTTGGCGGCTGGTCTGGCCACCGGCCTGGCCATCCCCTACTGGCCCGCCCTGCGCCAGACCTCTTGGGTACCCTTCAACTTCCTGAGAATGATCCCTCTCCTGGCAGCAATCCCTTGGGCTCAGTTCGCGCTGGGCGTAGACCTTCGGGCTACCACACTGTTCATCGGCTTCGGCGTATGGGTGACGCTGGTGGTGGCCACCATGAACTCGGTTGCCAACGTACCCGACCGGTATATCGAGAGCGCCCGCACCTTAGGAGCCTCCCGACCCTACACCTACTTCAAGGTGATCATTCCGGGTTCTATGCCCGAGTTGCGCACTGCCCTGTTGCTCTCAGCCGGCCTCAGCTGGTCCCTCACCATTGCCGCCGAATTCCTGGGTTTCACCACCGGACTCGGGCACATGGCCAACGCGGCGGTGGACGAAGCGAACACCGGTCGGCTTTTGATAGTAGCGGTAGTGGTGGCTTTCTACTCGTTGCTGACCTTCTACTTCCTCAACCAGGGGTTCAACAAGTTGGTCAGCTGGATGCCTCAACAGGCAGGCCAGACCGACATCTCCAAGGTTGCGGGTGCGGCCGGAGCGGCCCGGGTGGACGCCAGCGGTCAGCAGGGCAGTTGATGGACAATTTCAAGGAGACAGCCGGTTATCCCCCAACCTGAACGGGGAGTTGCCGCCGCCGTCCTTGAAGTTGCCCGTATAAGCCGAGGCGCAGCAAACGAAGCCGTGGTCGAGGTTGGACGCCGGATCGGGGCCACCTGCCGCCCAGGGACGTCGCCGGTACCAGGGTCGGTGACCACATGATGCTCGGCGTGGTGTTCGGGGTGATCACGGCGGTCACGCTTGGTGTCAACAACCTGCTCACCGCAGTGGTGGCCCGGCGGTTCGGGGTGCTTCGCTCCACCAACATCACCCTGGCCTTGGCCTTTGTGGTAATGCTCGCCTGGCCGCTCCTCATCGGCGTGCCTTACGAGATCACCGGCGGCCAGATCCTCCTGTTGGGTTTGCTGGGCGCCGCCGCCGCCTCGTCTTTCCTGGGGAGCTACATGGCGCTGCGCCTCGGCCCGGTCTCGGTGGTGAGCCCCATCACGGCGCTGTCGGGGGCCGTAACCGTGCTCTACTCCTATTGGCTGCTGGCGGAGCGTCCCAGCGCCGTGCAGTGGATCGGCATTCCCATCGCCGCGGCGGGGGCGGTGCTGGCTTCCCTGGTGATCGCACGCGGCGAAAAAATACGGTGGGTCACCTTGGGCCCGGTCTTCGCCCTAGCGGCGGTGATGGTGGGTTCCCTCTCCAACGCCGGCCTGAAGATCCCCATCCGAGACGGTCTCGACTCGAACTGGAACGTCATCACCCAGCGCTTCTACACCGTGGCCTACATCTTCCTGCTGTTCGTGGTCATCTCCCGCCTGACGCAACGGCGGCTCGAGCAAGGAAGAGACGCCCCGATGCAAGCCTGGGAAGGCGGCCGGGCAAAGATCACCTGGAAGAACGGATGGCTGCTGGGCGTGGTCGGCCTCATCGACGCCGTCTCGTTCATCTCATTCGGATACGGTCTGGCCTACGCCCCCGCCTGGCTGATCGGGATCCTCTCCCAGAGCGGCCGGGTGATAGCCATAGTCGGCGGCGTGATATTCTTCCACGAACGCCTCCGCCGCCTGCAGTGGGCCGGAGTCGGCTTGGTGGGCGTCGGCCTAGCAATGTCTATCGCCGGTTGAGGCTCGCTCAGGGTCAGGTTCTGATCGAGAGATGAGCTACCTGCCTTCTACCAAGCACCTTCATCTGGAAAGCTGGGCTATGAGCTTCTTCTCGTTGAGATTTTCCTTGCGCACCCGCAGATCAAGATATACGACAGCCGTGAAGGAGGAAAACAACGGAATCATCACCAAGCTGACAGCTGTCTGCGCAAGGTAGAACACAAAATCAGCGGCGGTCCCTAATAGACCGTAGATCGGGAATAAAAGGACCAGCCACATGATCCAATATCCGATGAAACAAGCAACGAAGAATACCAACCCCACCCATAACAACCTCCACCGCTCACCGGAAACCAGACGCCATGAACGGCCGAGGCTAGCAATTGGACCAATCCTCTCAACCATCAGCGATGCGCCGAACCAATGCAAGGAGACTGCTAAAAAGATCATCCAAATGATACTCACCAAACCCAAGAAATTTCACAAAACCATCCGAAGGCGAGGACACCAAGACCGACGGGATGATCCCCGGAACAGCCCACAGAAGGCCTATGAGGATGATCGCCGCTAACAACAGCAAAATCTTATGAATCCCGACCCGCGTAGCATTTCGCCAGCTGGCAGGAAGGTTTGCATAGGCACCAACGGCCTCCAAGATAGCGGTGATACCCGCCACTGGAATCAAACCCAAAAACCCGAACACTCCTATCAAACCCAAGGTGTTTCCACAGACCCCTTGCGTAGTAACTTCCATAGCAACTGGGTCAACCCCGCAGTCTCCCGTCAGAATGAGAACGATCGGTATCATCAGGAATGCCAGAGTGATCATCATCATTGAGACAAAGCGTCGACCGTAGACAATGAAGGTGTGAGCGAATACCCCACCGATGCCGAGCGGTCGTCCCAGCCGAAGTTGAGCCATGACATGAGTATAACAGAAACCATCTGCCCCCCGCAGACAGCGGCAGAATGTAATGGCTGACCATGTGGGGTGAGCTGCCGCACCTCGGTAAGGGCTCTGGTCTGCCCGCGGTACCTCGCCACAGATCCAAACGTTGTGCCGCCTCAACCCCCTGGATGGTCTTCATCAGGCTGTGAACCAAGAAGCGCCCCGGGCCCCGCAACACCCGAACGGCCTGAACCACTTCCACTGGGGGGCCGCTCCGCCAGCGGTGTTCGTCCATTCCCAACCGCTCCCCCGCCAGGCCGCTGGCCTGGGCCTTGGCCATCGGCCCGCCATCTCCAGATGGCTTTCATCGCCGTGTACCAGTTGAACCCCCCACCCCCGAGACGCCGCAACACACCCGTCTTCCCCCACCTGGGGGGTGCTTGGTTGGTGAGGGCCTTCCTGGTTGAGTCAGGGTGAATTGTCCTCGACTCGAAGGGAAAGCCCTCATGGGACATGTTAGCCTGAATCCGCCGTTTTGGTTTGGGGTGGGGGTGATTTGGGGTTGATGGGTGGTTTCGGGGTGGTTTGGGGGTGTTTCTGAGATGGTTTCGGATGGTCGAGGGATGGTTCAAGCCGGCTGGGGCCGGTTTCGGGGTCCTTGGGCGGCGGGGGGCGGGTCGGGGCGTGTGCGATTCAGGTGGGTGTCCTGAATTCGAAAAGCAGGAAGCCGCAGGTTGCCGGGGGTCAGGAGAGCATCGGCAGGCTGCGGATGCCGGCGATGGTCCGTTCGTAGAGGCGGGCCCAGCGCCACCGGGCGGGGAGGCGGAGCAGAAGACGGCCGCTGTGGTTGACGACCCGCCCCGGGATGCCGAACAGCTGGTTCCGGATGGTGCGGCCCACGGTGAGCTTCCCCGGCGGGCTGCCGCTGTGATGGGCTATCCACCGACAGAAGTTATGAGCCAGCACCGCGCCGCCCAGCCAGGCGGCATTGGCTGGGAAGCGCCCGGACGGGAGATGAGCCAGGCCGTTGTCTTTGAGGTCCCGGACGGCGAGCTCCACCGAAGCATGACCGCGGTGGTATTCGTCGGCTTCAACCGCGGAAACCTCGCTGTTGCTGGTTGCGAAGGGGTGGTACCGCCAGTTGGGCCAGAACTCAGCCTGCGCTCCCACAAGGCGGGTGCGGCGGACGACCAGCCGCAACGGAGGCCGCCCCCGGGAGCGGAGAACCGTTTCGGCGACCTGGGCATGCCCGCCCTCGGGGTAACTGATAGACGTCCATTCTTGGTCGGGGATCGCTTCGGCAGCTGCCCTGACGTTCGCACGCAAGGGAATGCTGATCGACCAGCCCGCACCCAGGCGGTCCAGTGTTTCAATCAGCCGGTAGGACCAGAACCCGGCGTCGGCCCGGACCGTGATGGGGCCGGAGGCTCCGGCTCTGCGGACCCGGCGGACGGCCTCGGCGGTGAAATCAACTTGACCCCGCCGGGATCCGCCTCCCCGCAGGCGGGCAGCCACGACCTCGCCGGTGCCCGCCCTCACTGCCAGCAGCGGGTGATAGCCCCATTGTTTGGTGTGGCCGTAGGCGGCGCCCTGCTTGTTTTTGCCTGACACCTCCCGGACGGTCGAGTCCACATCAATGGTTATTCGCCGACGCCCTCCGCCGGATCGGCGCGGTTCATAAACTCATCCGCCCATACCGGCCCCAGACCAACGGCAAGGTCGAACGCTTCCACCAGACCCTCCTGCGGGGGTGGGCCTACAAACGCTCTTACACCAGCAACCCCCCAGCGCCGCCAAGCCCTCCCCGGATTCTAGCTGAGCGTGAGAAGTCGTCCGGATCCGAGGGGATGGGCTGCGAACCTCCTGCTTGCCGCAGTGGCGGCCTTGGACATCCTGGACGGATTGGTTCCTGTTGAAATCACACGGGTGCCTGGTCAACGGGTCAATCCACCGGATGTCACACCCGGATGATATGATGGCAGGGCAAAGGGAAAGGAACGATGATGGTGGACACACAGGTCACATGGGAGCATCGAATGGAACAGGTGTTGGATGCATTCGAGGAGCGGCAGGGGGAAGACCCGCCGTTTGTCGGTTTGTCGGCCGTGCTCGAACACATGAAAGGCTCCGCTCTTGATGCCCACGCCATCGGCATCGCAATAGCGCGCCTGGTCTGCGAACGTCGATTGCGGTATGACCTCGACGGTATCCGCTTGATTCCACAATGAACAGCAGGGAAGAAAGATTTCTACCCTCAACCCGCAGTGATTCCCGCACACCGTTCCAGCGCGATCGCGACCGGGTTCTCTATTCCCCGGAATTCCGCCGTCTCAGCGGTGTAACTCAGGTGGTGTCGGCCAGCGAGGGAGACTTTTTCCACAACCGCCTGACCCACTCTCTAAAAGTTGCACAGGTGGGTCGGCGGCTCGCAGAACGCCTATTGAAAAAATTCCCCTATGAGTGGATTGAGTATTGGGGCGGCTTAGATCCGGATGTTGTAGAAACTGCGGGTCTTGCCCACGACCTCGGTCATCCGCCTTTTGGCCATGATGGAGAGGAAGTGATCAACGAATTAGTAGAAAAGCTACCCGGCGGCTTTGAAGGAAATGCACAATCGTTCCGGATCGTCACGCGGCTGACAGCACATGCTGACAACAATCCGGATCAGGGTGTCGATTCGGGACTAAATCTGACCAGAGCCACCCTAAATGCTATCCTCAAGTACCCGTGGACCAAAGGAGACGCGCCCAGAAACAACCGAAAAAAGTGGGGTATATATAACTCTGATAAAGATCGGTTTGAGTGGGTGAGTTACAAACAATTCCGTGGACGTCGTGTTATTGAAGCCGAGTTGATGGATTGGGCCGATGATGTAACCTATGCGGTTCACGACTTGGAGGACTTCTATCGCGCCGGATTGATACCTCTTCATCTTCTGTTACACACCGCCGAGGGGGATAGATTTCTTGAAGCAGCCGTTCGGCGTAATGCCGACCTCAAAGAGAATGAGGATATTTTGGAGAATGCGCTAAGAAGCGCCCTTGAAAATGTGGTGTTGCTTCTTGATGGTCCCTACGTCGGCGGGCGACGACAACGGATGACCATCAATGCAACCTCATCCGCCCTGATCACACGGTTCATCGCTGGAGATACCATCAGAATATGCCAACCGACCGAACAACAAAGTATATCAATTGGTAAAGACATCCGGCTTCAGGTTGATCTACTCAAGGAAGCGACCCATTATTACGTCATTGACCATCCTCGGATCGCGAGTATCCGAGCGGGACAGAGGGCAATGTTACGAAAGCTATTCGTAATCTATATGGAGGTGTTGGCAGGAGCAGGTAAGCAGGCCCTGTTGCCGCAGGCGACGCGTGATCGGCTCAATAGCGGAGACCGTCTGCCGCGTTTGGCAGCGGACCTCTTGGCAGGGATGACCGAACGGCAAGTGATCCAGAACTACCAGCGACTGACAGGGATCGTTCCTGGTCCGATGTCGTACTTCGACCTGTAGGCAACGGCGGGAACGGACACCGCCCGGCCTCCGCACCCTGCACCAAGCCCGATCAGCGGTGGTCTTCACCGTAACCCAATACCAACCCCCCTTTCCTCAACTATCTCGCCAGGTGGAACCCTCCAAACCCAAGCAGACCCGACCACTGTTATATGGCTCTTCGGATTTCAGGGGGGAGTGAGGGTGGGGAGCAGCTTCCAGTTGGGCTTCCCGGCGTAGAGGAGAGCCCGGATTCGGTAGTTGGCGAAGTTCCGGAACCCGAACCCGATTCGTTTGATTCGTTTGATGAGATTGTTGACGGCTTCGGTGGCTGCGTTGGTGTAACGGGCGTGATGCCAGTTGGTGATCTGAGCAGCGCCGGCGGGCGAGGGTCCGGCCGAGCTGGTTGACCTCCGGCGGGCAGGACTCGTGCTGAAGGTCGGAAGCGAGCTGCCGGCAGTACCGGTCGGCAACGTCGGGTTCGTCGATGTCGTAGACACTGCGGACTGTTTCCTTGGCGTGCCAGGCCGTCCGGACTTCGCCGTGGGGGTCTCCGGCGTCGAGGAGGCCCCGCAGGCGGGCTTCGCCGCTGGTGTCGAGCCGTTCCGAAGCAAGGGTGAGCAGCCGCCGGATCTGATACAAGGGATCTCCTCTCCGCCCCCGGTGTCCCAGGGTTTCCTGTTGGGTGCGGCGGCGCACCTGGTCGAGGCGGTCGTTGGCCAACCGCACCACATGGAACGGATCAGCGATCTGGCGGGCGTGGGGCAGCACCTGGTTGTAGGCCGCCCGATACGGGCTGGAGAGACCCCGGCGCCGCCCATCGGATCTGTTCCAACCATTCTTTTGGTTGTTCCTGCAGCCACCCCGCGGCTGAACGGGCGTCTCTGCCTGGGACAACGTCTAGCAGCTGCCCTCCTCCGACGTCTACCACCGACGTCGCCCAGACCCTTCCCAGACGGCGGCCCCGCCGCAGGAACAGGGTCTCGTCCAGGCCCAGAGCCTCCACCCGGCCTACCCGATCATGGTCGGCTTCCAACAAAGCAGCGCCCCAACGGGTTACCTCCTTGTTGACGGTATGCCAGTCACAACCCAACTCTCTGGCCACTTCCTCAACAGCGCGGCCGGCCTGGCCGACTTGCTTGGTCGCCCACCGAGCCGCCCGGGTGGTCAGCAACGCCCGCTCAGGGGCGATCTCGGGGTTCTGTTCGGTGAACGAACCAACTTCGCAGGACTGGTTGGGGCACTCCCAGCGGGTTTCCGCCAGCTCAGACGGGCGGGCCGCCCGAACGAGGGAAGATCGACCAGTTCCACCACTCGGGTGCCTTTCGACCACAGAGGGCCTCCGCAGCCGGGGCACCGAGGGCGGGGCTTCCGGCAGCGGACCTCGACCTCGACGCCCCCGCCGAGGGGTTCACCCACCCCCCAGACGTCGACTTCTTCTAATCCGACCAACACCCCGGCACATGCGCGTAGGATTGCGTTCCACAGGGGTCCTCCTCACTCGGGAATGAATTACAAGCGTCCGATTATGGAGGACCCCACCCCCGATCCCGTGGATTCCCTACCCCACCCGGCCCGGCCCCTGCACAGGCCACTCCCCCCTCATTTCCGAAGAGCCTGTTATATAGATTCTATCGCTTTGTAATTTTAGGCCCTGCACAAAGGACATAGAGCGGCTCTGTGGGCACTAATTGGCCAGGAGAAATAATACGCGCAATCGTGGAGTTTTTGACCCTGCCATGAGAGCTCTTTGATCTCTGTCAAGATTCCCGATAAGTTGTGGCGTGCTTGGTTTCTTTTACCGGCCTGTTCAAGACATTTCTGTTGCATTGTAGCTCTCTACCATATCAGCGGGCTATTTCACGAATGGTAGCGCTCCCCCCATCCCGCGAAGTAGTTAGCATCCTTGTCGAACTGATCAAAGAAGTCGTCTGGCCAGTAGTCGATATTGCCGGAGTCATCTATGTTGGGACTCATGTCTTGTCGATTACTATAGAACTCCCATTCACAAGCTATATCACCGCTTTCTATGGCGATCGTAAAGTTATTTCTGCTAGTTTCTTCGTCAATCACATCTAGAGCAGACCCTAAGCGCACCACCTCCCCGTTAAGCTGCAGGTGTGTCGACCATTCGTGTTCTCGCATGGTTTGATTCAACAAGGCTAAAGCTTGGAGAACTGACGACTTTCCAGAGGAGTTGAGACCGGTCAGCAAAGTCAGTGGAGACAAAGGCAACCGGAGTAATTCAAAGCACTTGAAATGGTGCAGGTCGATTCTGGTAAGCACCGCAGACTCCTTCCAACATATCCTTTGCCAATTGAAAGCGAAGCTCGACTTGCTTTGGCGTACCGGCCAGCGGGCCGAGGCCCGTCCGCAGGCGGGGCGCCGACCGGATCAACCCGGCCGCACCATCGAGTGTATCCACCATAGTTCCCGCCCCAGGTCCCGCCGTCTGCCCGCCCCTACTGGTTCTGGAGGGCGGCCAGGGTGGTCTCGTCGGGAAGGGTGTACTTGAAGACTCCGCCGGTGCGGACCATCTCGGCGGCGATGCCGTCGGCGTGTTGGATGAAGCGGTTCAGCATGGCGTTGATCTGGTCCGGGACGTCTTGGAGGGCCTTGTGGCCGGACCCAACCGTCTTGCCTACGACCACTTGGGGGCACAGCTCTCGGAGCAGGTCCAGGTCGAGGTGGGGCTGGCCGCAGTCTATGTAGAGGTAGGGGCATCTGACTTTGCGCAGCACCGGGTGGGGGTCGAAGCCCATCATGCCCTGCCAGCCGTTGATGATCACATGGTCGGGGACTTCGGCCAGCCGGTCGGCGATCAGGCCCACCCGCGAGGGGTCGTCGGTGGGCAGGTAGGCGGCGGCCAGGAACAGGCGCAGCGCCTCTCGGAAGGGTTGGCCCTTCTTCATGTAGGGGTCGAAGGGGCCGTGGAGGCGGTGGTGCCATCCGGGGATGTTGCTGGGCGAGTCCAGGCTGGCAACGGCGCCCACCAGCTCGGGGTGGCGGGCGGCGGTGGAGATGATCACCTGGCCGCCCATGCTCTGGCCCACCATCACCACCGGCTTCTCCACGCCGAGGGAACGTATGAGCTGGGCTACGTCGTCGGCGTGGCCGGCCATGGTGTATATCTCGTCGGGCTTGTCGCTCTCGCCATGGCCGCGCAGGTCGACCGCCGCGCACAGATGGCGGGGGGAGAAGTACTCCTCCTGGAGGCCGAAGCCCCCCCGGTTGCCGAATCCGCCGTGGATGAAGATGATGGCCGGCTCGCCGCTGCCTGCCCGGTGGTAGGCCAGACGCACGCCGTCCTGGGTGGTGAAGTATTCAGTCATGGGCCGGAGAATAGCGAACCGGGCGCGGCCCCGGCTGCCCGGTCAGGCCTCGGGGAGGGCGTACTGGAAGACCCCGCCGGTGCGGACCATCTCGGCGGCGATCTCGTCGGCGTGTTGGATGAAGCGGTTCAGCATGGCGTTGATCTGGTCGGGTGCGTCCTGGAGGGCCCGGTGGCCCGCCCCCACCGTCTTGCCGATCACCGCCTGCGGGCACAGCTCCCGGAGCAGATCGAAGTCGAGGCCGGGCTGGCCGCAGTCGATGTACAGGTAGGGGCATTTCATCCGGCGCAGGTCCGGGGCCGGGTCGTAGGCGCTCATCGCCTGCCAGGCCCTGACGATCACATGATCGGGCACCTCCGCCAGCCGATCCGCCATCCCCCCCACCCGGGACGGGTCGTCGGTGGGCAGGTAGGCCCCTTCGAGAAAAGTGTGGACCGCCTCTCGGTACGGGCCGTCGAAGGTGATCAGATGGTCGAACGGGGCGTGAAAGCGCTTCTGCCATCCGGGGATGTTGCTGGGGGAATCCAGGCTGGCGACGGCGCCCGCCAGCTCCGGATGGCGGGAGGCGGCCGAGATCACCACCTGGCCGCCCATACTGTGGCCCACCAGCACCGGGCGGTGCAGCCCCAGCTGCCGCACCACCTCGGCCGTGTCGTCGGCGTACTGCGCCATCGAATACTCCTCATCGGGTTTGCCGCTGTCGCCGTTGCCCCGCAGGTCGACGGACACGCAGCGGTGGTTGGGGGAGAAGTACTCCTCCTGGAAGCCGAAGCCCAGCCGGTTGCCGTAGATGCCGTGGACGAAGACGATGGCCGGATCCCCGGCCCCCGCCTCGTGGTAGGCGATGCGCACGCCGTCTCGGGCGGTGATCCAAGAGGTCATCCGCCGACCGCCCCGGAGCGGCCCACCGCATGGACGGGCGGCCGCCGCAGCCGGGAGACGTGGAGGGGGGGGCTGTCGGGGGAGACGAACCGGCCCCCCGAATCGGCCGTCACCTTCCCCTCCTCATACACCGTCCGGCCCCGGGAGAAGGTGGTGAGCACCCGGCCCGTCAGCTTCAACCCGTCGTACACCCTGCCGCTGCCCCCCGACCGGCTGAGGAACTGCGAGGAATCCACCTTCAGGTGCCCGTCCGGGTCCACCAGCACCAGATCGGCGTCCGAACCGGGCTGCACCGCCCCCTTGCGGGGGTAGACGCCGAACAGCTTGGCCGGGTTGGCGGTCAACACCTCCACCGCCCGCTCCAGCGGGAAGCGCCCGATCAGGCCGGCGTCCAGCATGGCGGGGACCAGCATCTCCAGGGAGGGGATCCCCTGCCCGGCGGCGGCGTATTCGGCGGCCGCCTTCCGCTGGTCGGAGGTGAAGCGGTGCGCCCCCCTCGTCGGCAGCCAGATCGCATCGGTGTATTCGGGGTGCTCCTTCTCCTCGGGGGTGAAAGGGGCGTGGTCGGAGGCCACCACCGACACGGTGCCGTCGGCCAGGCACTTCCACAGGTAGGCCACGTCTTCCACGGTGCGGAGCGGCGGGGCCACCTTCACGAAGGAGCCGAAATGGGCGATGTCGGTCTCGTCGAACATCAGATAGTGGGGGCACGACTCGGCGGAGAGGTCCGCTCCCAGGGCTTGGGCGGCTTCCACTTCTTCGGCGGCCAGCCGGGAGGTCAGGTGGACGATGTGGGCGGGGAAGCCGATTTCTCGGACGATGGTGGCCACCAGGCCCACCGCCGCCGCTTCCACCATCGGAGGCCGGGAGGGGTGGCCGAACTGGTCGGGGTCCAACCGGAAGCGGTCGATGAACTGCTGGCTCTCGGAATGGACCGCGCACCGCAGGCCCGCCCCCGCCGCCGTGGCAAGGCAGTCGTAGATCTCGTCCGGGCCCGCCGCCCACAGCCCCTCGAACTCGTCCATGCGGTCGGGGGGCGGCCGATGGGTGAACAGCTTGAAGCCGACCGCCCCGCATTCGGCCATCGCCTCGGCGCGGGCCGGGTCGGTGATGCCCGCCCCCGCATAGAGGGCGAAGTCCACCAGGCTTTCCGACTCCCCCAGCCGCCGCCGGGCCTCGAAGACCTCGGGCGTGCTGCAGGGCGGGTTGGAGATGGGCATCTCGAACAGGGTGGTTACCCCGGACGAGGCGGCCGCCCTCGATTCGGAGGCGAAGGTGGCCCGCTGGGGGTGGCTGGGCGCCCGGCAGTGGAAGTGGGCGTCGACCGCCCCGGGCATCACCAGCAGCCCCGAGGCGTCTATCTCGCGGCGGGCCGCCCCCAGCCCTCCGTGCGGGGCGACCTCGGCGATCTGCTCCCCCTCCACGCCGACGTCGGCCGGGCGAGAGCGGCCGCCGCTCACCACCTCGCCGCCGACGATCTTCAGATCGAGCACGGCCGCCGCTCTGGACCCGTTATCTGCGCCGTCCCGGCCGCCCCCGGCGCGGGCTGCGCGGGGCCGGCCGCTCCCTCTACGCCCGCCGGTAACCGACCTGCGGGCCGGGACCCCAGCGGGTGCCCAGGCCTTCGAGGTCGCGCCCGGTCTGGGTGTAGCCGCCCTCGGAGGAGAAGGCCATCTGCCCCCGGACGAACACCCGCTTCACGTCCTTCATGTGGTCCAGGGAGGCCAGCGGGTCTCCGCCCACCGCCACCACGTCGGCGGTCTTGCCTGCTTCCAGGCTGCCCAGCTCGTCGGAGAGGCCCAGCAGCTTGATGCCCCGGCGGGTGATGGAGTTGAGCGCGTCCAGGTTGTCGGGGCACACCCCGATCTCCACCATGAACTTGAGCTCTTCGGCGATGGCGTAGTGCGGCACCACCGGACTGCCGGCGTCGGTGCCGAAGACGATCGGGATCCCCGCCCGGGCGGCGGCCACATTGCCGGCGAACCGGGACTTGTCGGCCATCTGGTCCTTGCGGCGCTCGACGTCTGATTCGCTCATCCCGAAGTCCCGGCCGAACTTGACCTGCTGCACCAGCGGCGAGAAGGTGGTAACGATGGGGGTGCCCTTCTCCACCATCTTCTCGATGGTCGGGGGGGTGAGCGAACCGCCGTGCTCCACGCAGTCCACCCCGGCGTCCACCACCCGGGAGATGGCTTCGTCGAAGGTGGCGTGGGCGGTTACCTTCAGCCCGTTCTGGTGGGCCTCCTCGACCATGGCCCGCAGCTCGTCCATGGTGAACTGCACCTCTTCGTGGGAGCCCATGATCTTGATCCAGGAGGCGCCCGCCTTGAACTGCTCGCGGATGGCCTTGCGCACCCCGTAGATCCCGTCCGCCTCCCGGCAGCACCACCAGGTGTGGCCGCCGGTGGTGCAGATGGCGCGCCCGTTGGGGAACAGGCGGATCCAGGGCGCCCAGCCGTTGTCGACGGCGGTCTTGGCGTCGATGTTGGCGTTGTTCATGCCCAGGTCGCGGATGGTTGTAACCCCGGCCGAGAGGTGGCGGTGGATGTTCATCACCGCTTTCACGGCGTTGATGGCCGGCGTCTCGTTGGCCTGCATCTCCAGGTCGTGGGTTCCGTCCCACCCCAGATGGACGTGGCAGTTGACCAGGCCCGGCAGCAGATGCATGCCGGACACGTCCACCACTTCGTCGCCCGCTTGGGCTTCGGCCGCCCCCACCGAGGCGATCTGCTCGCCTTCGATGACCAGGTCCTGCTGCTCGGAGGCGCCGCCGTCCAGATCGACGACCACTCCGCCTTTGAGAATCGTGCGCACGTTTGGTTCCTTTCTCGTTCGTCTTGTTCGTTATCTAGATCTATATGCCGATTGCCCGCCGGAAGGCCGCCCTCCAGGCCGCCCTCCTATTCCTCCAGCCGCCGGGTGATGAGCCTGCCCGCCGCGGCCAGCTCCTGGGCGACCGAAACGGCGCTGGGAATCCCGCCGGTGTGGGGGGTCATCAGCAGATTGGGGGTGCTGCGCAGCGGGCTGTCGGCCAGGATCGGCTCCCACCAGAACACATCCAGGGCGGCGCCGGCCAGGCGCCCGCTATGCAGGGCGGCCATCAGGGCGTCTTCGTCCACCAGCCGCCCGCGGGCGGTGTTCACGAAGAACGACCCCTCGGGCATCAGGGAGAACTCGCGGGCGCCCATCATCTTCTCGGTCTCGGGGGTGAACCGGTTGTGGAGCGAGACGCAGTGCGATTCGGCCAGCAGCTCGTCGAAGGGCAGGTAGCGGACGCCCAGTTCCTGCTCCTCCTCGGGGGAGAAACGGCTGCGCTTGGTGTAGATGACGTCCATGCCGAACGCCGCCAGCCGGGTGGCCGCCTCCCGTCCGATCTTGCCCACCCCCACCAGGCCGACCTTCTTGCCCCACACCCCCTCGAACAGCTCGAGACCCACCCAGTTGTAGGCGTAGTTCTCCTGGTCGGTCACGAAAGGTTCCATGCCGTCGACGATGACCCCGTCCCTGACGCCCTGAGCGGCGGCGGGGAGGCGCTTGAAGAGGGCCAGGATCAGCATCACCGCGTGCTCGGCCACGCTGATCAGCGACGGCGAGGGCACTTTATCGGCCCAGACGCCCCGCGAGCTGCAGACCTCGGCGGAGGGCTCGGCGCCGCCGGAGTCGAGGGTGACCACCCCCCGCAGGGAGGCGAGCGACGCCAGCCGGCCGCCGTCGACCCCCCGCCGCCACAGCACCAGGAAATCGGCCCGGTCGACCGCCCCCGAAGCGAGGGCGTCCTCCAGGATCTCGGCGCCCTCCGGCAGGGCTTCCCGCAGCGCCGCGACCTGGGCGGGGGAGAAATCCTCGATCAGGGCGACCGACGGGGCGCTCACCGCCCGCTCCGGCAGTCGTTCCACAGCCGTGAGAACCGTTCCATTGCTTCCTCCAGTTGATCCATGGGCGCCAGATAGGAGATGCGGATGTATTCGACCGCCCCCTCGGCGAAGACGTTGCCCGGCGAGAAGAGCAGCCCGTAATCGACCGCCCTGCCGGCGAAGGCGGTGGCGTCCATCCCCGACCCCGACACGTTGGCGAAGAAGTAGAACCCGCCCTTGGGTTCCCCGTAGGTAACGCCCAAGCGGTCGAAAGCCGCCCGCATGACCGCCCGGCGGCGGTGGTATTCCGCCATCATGTCGTCCATGAACTCCTGCGGGCCTTCCAGGGCGGCCAGGGCCGCATGCTGGGAGGGGAGGTTGGTGGAGATGCTGAGGGAGTGGCGGGGCTCGGTGGCGGCCAGGATGTAGTCGGCGGGGGCGGCCATGTACCCCACCCGGAAGCCGGTCATGCTGTAGGCCTTGGAGAAGCCGTTGATGGTGATGGTCCGGTCCCGCATCCCCGGAAGCGTTGCGAAGCTCACGTGCTCGAACCCGTCGTAGACCACCTTCTCGTACAGCTCGTCGGATATGACCGCCAGACCCGGATGCGCCCGCACCACCTCGGCGATCTCCGCCAGGGTCTCGGCGTTGATCACCCCGGCGGTGGGGTTGTTGGGGGTAACCAGCACCAGCAGCTTGGTGCGGTCGGTGATGGCCGCCTCGACGGCTTCGGGCTTGAGCTCGAAGTCCTCCTCCTCGACGGTGGGGACGTAGACGATCGTCCCGCCCGCCATCGTGATGTTGGCCGGATACGCCATGTAGTGGGGGGTGGCCAGCAGCACCTCGTCGCCGGGATCCACCAGGGTCTGCAGGCTGACCGCCATCGATTCCTGGGCGCCGGCGGTTACCAGTATCTCGGACTCGGCGTCGTAGACCAGGTTGTTGTCCTGCTTGAACTTGCGGGCGATGGCTTCCCGCAGCTCGATCATCCCCCCGGGCGGGGTGTACCCGATGCGGCCGCCGTCGAGGCAGCGCTTGGCGGCTTCGATGATGTGGGGGGGCGTCGGGATGTCAGGCTCCCCCCTGACCAGGCGGATGATGCCCTCGCGCCCTTCGACCCTCCGCTGGATCTGGAAGTAGGGCGACTCGTGGCCGCCGCGGATGCGCAGGGTCCGCTCGGCCAGCGCCTTTCTCAACGTACTTTGGCTCATAGGTGCTCCATATGCCTGAGGCTGCAGGTGATTCTCCGGGCCGATTCTAGCCAGCAGGGGGCGGCCTCGGATCGAAGCCGGAAGGAAGGCCGGACTCTGCTCGAACAGACGCCGGCCCGGTCATGCGAAGAGCGGCCGGCCGGGGCAGTCGGGGGTGAGCACCGAGATGTGCCAGCCCCCCAGGTTGGCCAGATACAGCTGCTCCAGTTCCGGCCCGCCGAAGGCGCAGTTGGTTACTCGGTTCAAGGTGAGGCCCCGCTCGTCGCGGGCAACCAGCTCGATCTCCCCGCCGGGGCGGATGCGCTGGAGGGCGCTGGCGCCGAAGGAGGTCACATACAGGTTCCGGCAGGCGTCGAAGGCCAGCCCGTCGGGCATGGGGAGCAGGGCGCCGGGGGGGCACACCTGCTCGACCGGCCCGTCCGGCCCGTCCAGGGGGATCCGCACCACGTCGTCGGCCGCGGTCTGGACCACGTACAGGTGCTCGGCGGCCTGGTCGACGGCCAGCCCGTTGGCGTAGTGGAAAGGGCCGGAATGGAACACTTCGGCTTCCCCGTCCGGGCCGATCCGGTATATCTCCCCGGCAGGGCCCGGGTAGTCACCGGACCCCGACGCGTACAGGCTCCCGTCGGGGCCGAACGCCGGATAGTTGGGGGATCGGAGCGCCCTCCCTTCCGCCGACGAACAGAACACCTCCCATTCCCCGGAGGGGGAGACCCTGACCACCGTGTTGTCCTGTACGCACACGTAGCAGTCCCCCGCCCGGTCGAAGGCCAGCCCAGCCGCCATCGCTTCCAGCCGGCAGATCTCTTCGGGCAGCCGGGTCTCCGAGTCGATCACGTAGATCTGCCCGGCCTCCCCGCCCGCCCAGAGGCGCCCGTCGGGGGCGGCCGCTACGCACTCCGGATGATCCAGCCCCGAGCTGTAGACCTCTACTCGAAACTCCACCGCCGCTCCTCCGCCGCTAGCCGGAAATCGAAACTGCCAGCCACCCCCGCCGCGTCTCCCCGCCCGCCAGCACCGGGGCCCGCCCCCGCTCGACCGCCGCCGCCAGCCCGTCGGCGGGCCACACGTTGACCGGTTCGACGGCCATGGCGCTCAGCCGCCCGAACCACGGAAATCGGGCGGCCCGGCGGTTGACCCACAGCCAGGCGTAGGGGAAGGCCTCGGCCGACCATTCGAGGGTGAGCCGGTCGGCGGTGTCGGGGCGCAGGATATGGGCGCGGGGCTCCACCAGCTCGGTCAGGTAGACCACCCGCTCGGCGGGGCGGTCGGGCATCACCCCCAGATCGACGGGGGCGCCGCCCCGGTCCTCCCCCCGCGGCCATTCCCCGGCGGCGCCGGGCCGCAGGTCGGCCTCGGGGCCGTCGAAGCCGGCGTCGACCTCGAAGCGGGCGCCGGCCAGTTCCAGGCGGGTTCCGGACGGGGCGGCGAAAGCGGGGTGGTGGCCCCAGGCGTAGGGAAAGGCCAGTTCAGACGGGTTGTGTATCTCTTCGACGATCACCAGCCGCCTCCCCTCCCGTTCCAGGAAGATCCGGCGGGTGACCGTCAGGGGGGTGTGGGTGAAGCTGGCAAGGGTGACCTCCAGCTCACCGGTTCTTTCCACCACCTCCCAGGGCGACATGGAGGATTCGCCGTGAACCGGATGCGGGATCCCGTCCACGGTGCAGCCGGCGCCGGCGTTGGGGAACATCTCCTGCCATCCCCCCCGGTGCTCCGACAGCCAATCCAGGTCGGCCGACCCGTACACCCCGCCCGCACTCGCCCGAAGCGGCCACTCCGAGTCGATCCAGGCCAGGCGGTTGGGGCCCCCCGGACGGCCCAGCCGGACGATCTGCGCCCCGCGGCTCTCGTCTATCACCACCTCCAGGCGGGGGGCGGACAGCCGGATCACGGCGCGGCCCCGGCGGTGAGGAGTTCGGGGTAGTGGCAGGCGCTCACCCCGCTTCCGGGCAGGCGGCGCTCCAGCCGGGGAACCTCGCTTCCGCAGCGTTCCTGCGCCTTCCAGCAGCGGGTGCGGAACCGGCAGGCCGAAGGCGGGTCGAGGGGGCTGGGAACCTCTCCTTCCAACAGGATGCGCCGCCGTTCCTCCCTGGCCAGGGGTTCGGGGACCGGAACCGCCGACACCAGGGCCTGGGTGTAGGGGTGGGAGGGGCGGTCGAAGACCTCGGCGCGGCTTCCCCATTCAACGATCCGCCCCAGATACATGACCGCCACCCGCTCGCACACGTGGCGCACCACCGACAGGTCGTGGGATATGAAGAGATAGGCCAGCCCCAGCTCCTTCTTGAGCTCGATCAGCAGGTTGATGATCTGCGCCTGGATGGAGACGTCCAAGGCCGAGACCGGCTCGTCCAGCACCAGCAGCTTGGGGCGCAGCGCCAGGGCGCGGGCGATGCTGATCCGCTGCCGCTGCCCTCCCGAGAACTCGTGGGGGTACTTCTTGGCGTCGCCCGGATCGAGGCCGACCAGCTCCAGCAGCTCGTCGATCTGGCTGCGGCCGGGGCGGCCTTCGTGGATCAGCAGCGGCTCGGCCACGATGTCCCCCGCCTTCATGCCGGGGTTGAGCGAGGCGAACGGGTCCTGGAAGACGATCTGCATGTTGCGGCGGATGGGGCGCATCTCCCGGCGGCCCAGCCCGGTTATGTCCCGGCCCATGAAGACGACCCGCCCGCTGACCGGCGTGATCAGCCGCATGATCAGCTTGGCGACCGTGGTCTTGCCGCACCCCGACTCCCCCACCAGCCCCAGCGCCTCCCCCTCCGAGATAGAGAAGCTCACCCCGTCCACCGCCCGCAGCCGCCGCCAGCGGCCCACCGCCCCTTCGGTGCGGACCGGGTAATGCATCACCGCGTCCTTCACCTGCACCAGGGTTCCCGGCCCTGAACTCCGCGGGCCGCCGTTCGAGCTCATCCGCCCAGGCTAGCCGACGCACTGGCACTCATGTGGCCGAGCCGAGGCCGTACGAAGTTGCCGAGGCCCTACGCCGCCGGTTTCCCGTCGATCCAGCCGAGCAGCTGTAGCCCACCAAGCGGCGGCGGACATCGCGGCGGCCGCCGCCAAGGTGTAGAGGGCCGCGGTTGAGATACGCCGCTTCTTGACGGTTTTCAACCAGCAGGCGGGATTCCGAATGAGCATTATGATTAGGCACGAACCGCCGGCCGGGGCTTCTGGCTCAGCCCAGATTTCAGGAAGGACAACTTATGAGAGCGCTCACCCGGCCAGCGGCCGCGGTTGCCGCCGTGCTCGTACTCGCGGCCTGCACCGGCGATGCCCCCCCTCCCTCCCCGGGGACTGGCGCCTCCCCCGCCGAAGAAGCAACAACAGAAGAAGCAACAACAACAACAACAACAACAACAACAACAACAACAATTACAACAGCAGCCTCAGCCCCGGCAGCAACAACAGCAACCCTCCCGGCAACCGTGTGGATAGATCAGGAGGATGAAACAACAGACTCCTCACCTCCTCGCTTGAAATTCACCGCCGTCACCGCCGGAGAATATCATGCGTGCGGAATACGCACAGACAAAACCGTAACCTGCTGGGGCAACAACCGCAACGGTCAGGCAGAAGCCCCGGCCGGACAATTCACCGCCGTCACCGCCGGCAACTGGCATTCGTGCGGAATACGCACAGATGGAACCATAACCTGCTGGGGCGGCGATGGGCTGACATACGCCCCGGCCGGACAATTCACCGCCGTCACCGCCGGAAACGATCATTCGTGCGGAATACGCACAGACGGAACCATAACCTGCTGGGGCAACAGAGAACACGGTCAGGCAGACGCCCCAACCGGACAATTCACCTCCATCGCCGCCGGATGGTATCATTCGTGCGGAATACGCACAGACGGAACCATAACCTGCTGGGGCACCCCCCACTGGGGTCAGGCAAACCCCCCGACCGGACAATTCACCTCCATCGCCGCCGGAGCCTCGTTTTCGTGCGGAATACGAACAGACAACACCATAACCTGCTGGGGCGGGGGTTGGGGGACAGACGCCCCAACCGGACAATTCACCTCCATCGCCGCCGGAGCCTTGCATGCGTGCGGAATACGCACAGACGGAACCATAACCTGCTGGGGCAACAACTACAACGGTGAGGCAAACGCCCCGACCGGACGATTCACCGCCGTCGCCGCCGGAGGCGATAGGTCGTTCGGAGAGTCGTTCGGAGGGGGGCATTCGTGCGGAATACGCACAGACGGAACCATAACCTGCTGGGGCACCCCCTACTGGGGTCAGGCAAACCCCCCGACCGGAAAAATCATCGCCGCCGCCGCCGGATGGTATCATTCGTGTGGAATACGCACAGACGGAACCGTAACCTGCTGGGGCAACAACGACTACGGTCAGGCAGATGCCCCGGCCGGAAAATTCACCGCCGTCACCGCCGGATGGTGGTATTCGTGCGGAATACGAACAGACAACACCATAACCTGCTGGGGCCGCAACGACTACGGTCAGATAGACGCCCCGACCGGAAAATTCACCTCCATCGCCGCCGGATTGTCGCATTCGTGCGGAATACGAACAGACAACACCATAACCTGCTGGGGCCGCAACGACTACGGTCAGATAGACGCCCCTGCCGGAAAATTCACCGCCGTCACCGCCGGATCGTTATTTTCGTGCGGAATACGAACAGACAACACCATAACCTGCTGGGGCCACGAATACGATGAGGGAATCGCCCCGACCGGAAAATTCACCGCCGTCACCGCCGGATTGTTACTTGTGTGCGGAATACGAACAGACAACACCATAACCTGCTGGGGCCCCAACGACTACGGCGAGGCATACGCCCCTGCCGGAAAATTCACCGCCGTCACCGCCGGATCGTTATTTTCGTGCGGAATACGAACAGACAACACCATAACCTGCTGGGGCGACAACTACTGGGGTGGGGCAGACGCCCCGACCGGAAAATTCACCGCCGTCGCCGTCGGAGAAAGGCATTCGTGCGGAATACGAACAGACAGAACCATAACCTGCTGGGGCGCCGCCAACGACTACGGCGAGCCAGACACTCCAGGCGGAAAATTCACAAGCCGTTCTCAACCCGATGAACAAATCGAACTCTTAGGAACCTTTGTTTCGGTGCTGGTGTCAGAGAATACCCAGGCCGCTGCTGAACAGAAACGCGACCAACTCGAAGGACGACACTACAGGAGATTCGGTATAATTGATAGCAACGGCTTCGAGAGCCTCCGACCCGGATACTGGATTGTGTATGCAGGACCGTTCGACACCCCCGAAGAAGCACAGAACGCCTGTTTGGAAATGGACAGCCGAACCGAAGCCCTATGCTACGGAAAACGGCTCTCCCAAGACTCCAGAGACGCCGAAATCATCTACCCGCCCCCAACCGAGCCGAGCACTCCTGGAACAACCTCGACAATTCACGAAAGCGGGGCGGGCGGGTGAAATAAGCGCCCGCATCCCTTCTGACCCGGGGCAGGCCGCCAGCTCAGCCCTTGTAGTTGACCACCGCCTCCAGCCGAAGGATCGGACGGCACAGATCGGCCTGCGCCTCCATGACCGCTCTGATGTCCTTGTAGGCGGCGGGGGCTTCATCCACCAGCTTCTCGGCGCGGCCCGCCTGCCAGACCGGACGCGGCGAGCCCGCCGCCCGCGGGCGGCTTTCCATCGTCTGCCGTAGCCCGTCCGCCGTCAAGAGCTTCCGGGCTTGGGAGCGGGACATCTCCCGCCCGGCGCCGTGCGCAGCCGAACACCATGCGGCGGCGCTGCCCAGCCCCTCCACCACGAACGTGGAGGTTCCCATCGAACCGGGGATCACCCCCAGCTCCCCCGGCCGGGCGGAGATCGCCCCCTTGCGGGTTATCCACAGCCGCCGGCCGCCGAAGCGCTCCCTCTGGGCGTAGTTGTGATGGCAGGAGATGACGCGCCGCCGCTTCCGCCGCAGACCGGCCGCCTTCTGCAGCGCGTCCTCCGCCGCCTCCAGCATCAGCTCCCGGTTGCGGCGGGCATAGTCGGAGGCCCAGAGCATGTCGGATACATAGGAGTCGAACTCGGGGGTGCCCTCCCGGAGGGTTGCCAGGTTCTCCTCCACCGCCCGGCCGTCCAGGCCGGAGGCGGTCTTCATGTGATGCCGGGCGATGAAGTTGCCCGCCCCCCGGGACCCGGAATGCACCACCAGCCACACGCCGCCGCGGACGTCGTCCACCGACATCTCCAAGAAATGGTTGCCGCCCCCCAGGGTGCCCAGCTGCGAGGCGGCCCTCCCCACATCGAGCATCGAGGGCGGAGGGCGGCCGGCCATCCAGCGGGCGGCGGCGGCCCGCCCCCTGTTGCCGCCGGCGGGGTGATGCGTGATGGGCACGGCGGGGGCGAAGGCCTCCAGCACCCCCGAAAGGTCCGCCGGCAGCTCGTCCGCCCGCAGTTCCAGCTCCGCCGCCGACACCCCGCACCCGATGTCGACGCCGACCGCGGCCGGGATGATGACCTTCTCGGTGGCGACCACCGAACCGATGCAGGCACCGATTCCCACATGGGCGTCGGGCATGAGCGCCACGGGGGCGGCCACGCCGGGAACCTCCGCCAGCCGCAACGCCTGTTTCAGAGCCCCGGACCGGCGGGCATCGGCGGCCCAAACGTTGACGTCGCCTATCTTCTCCAGCATCGGATTTCCGTCCTCCCGGCGGGCGGCGGTGCAGACTCCACGGTAGCGGCCGGCCTGCGGACTTCTCGGTTCCGTTCGGCCCCGCCGCCGCAAAGGTATGCTCAGGGCCGCATCCATCCATATATCCCATATATCGACGCCCACAACGAAGGGAGGCCCGGTGACCAGCGCAGCGGCCGTCGAGGATCGAACGGCGGGAGAAGTCAGCGTCCGCACCCCGGCCCTCGAGTTGCGGGAGCTGTCCAAGTCGTTCGGCGCGGTGAGGGCGGCCCGGCGGGTCAGCTTCGAGGTGCATCGGGGGGAGGTGGTGGGTCTGCTCGGCGACAACGGGGCGGGCAAGACCACGGTCATCAACTGCATCTCCGGCTCGCACCAGCCCGACTCCGGGCAGATCCTCATCGACGGCGAACCGGTGGAGATACCCGACCCCCAGGCCGCCCGCGACCTGGGCATCGAGACCGTCTACCAGGATCTGGCGCTGGTCGAAACCCTGGACGTGACCTCCAACATGTTCTTGGGGCGGGAACGGAAACGGCGGTGGCCGCTTATGCAGTGGACCGGCTGGATGGACCTCCGCCGCATGCAGCGGGAGACGCGGGAGAACCTGGACCGGCTCCACATCGACATCCCTTCGGTCAAATCGGTCGTCGCCCGCCTGTCGGGCGGCCAGCGGCAGGCCGTCTCGGTGGGGCGGGCGGTCGCCTGGGGCCGCCACATCGTGCTGCTCGACGAGCCGGCCGCCGCCCTGGGGGTCGAGCAGACGGCCCTGGTGCTGTCCCTGATCAGGCGGCTGCGCGGCGAGGGGGTGGCCGTGGTGCTGATCAGCCACAACATGCATGACGTACTCGAGGCCTGCGACCGGGTGGTGGTGCTGCGCCACGGCGCGAAGATCGGCCAGATCGACGACCTGTCCGATGTCACCACCCGCCATCTGGTGGACATGATCACCGGGGTGACCCTGGCCGGGGGCGACGTCCGCCACACCGAATCCTGACCGGGGGCCGCCCCCTCCCCCGCCGGCGCCTCGGCTACCCTCAGGGCGGGCGGCGCCGCGCAGCAGGCCCCGAGACAGCAGGAAGAACAACCTCAGGCAGGAGGCAGCATGAGCGAGATCGAGTTCGTAGACACCCACGTCCACTTCTGGGACCGCAGCCACCCCGTCCTGGCATGGGTGTGGCTGGAGGAGGACTTCATCCATCCCCAGCTGGGCGACACCCACCTGATCAAGAGCATGAGGCGGTACACGCTCGAAGAGTTCCGCGCCGAGGCCGAGGGCCCGGGGGCGGCCAAGGCCGTCCACATCCAGGCGGCCATCGGCAGCGAGGACCCCGTGGACGAGACCCGCTGGCTTCAGGAGATGATCGATGAGAGCGGCGGATACCCCACGGCGATCGTAGGAGACGCCCGCATGCAGAGCCCCGACGTGGAAGGCACCATCGAACGCCACGCCGAGTACGCCAACTTCCGGGGCCTGCGCGACTTCGCCCAGGGCGACTACCTGGTCGACCCGGACTTCCACCGCGGCTATGCGCTGCTGGAGAAGTACAACCTGGTCTACGACTTGGACGTCTACTGGGAAAACATGGCAAAGGCGGCGGCCATGGCCGCCAAGTTCCCCAACATCATCCTGGTGGTCGACCACGCCGGGTTCCCCCAGGACCGCACCGCCGAGTACTTCTACGACTGGCGGACCAAGGGCATCTCCTCGTTCGAGGGCCTGGACAACGTCTACATGAAGATCTCGGGCCTGGGCATGGGCGACAAGATGGCCGGGCGGGACTCCGACCTGAACACCATCAGGCCCTGGGTGGAGTCCTGTCTGGAGGTGTTCGGGGTGGAGCGGAGCTTCTTCGGCACCAACTGGCCGGTCGACAAGGCCTACACGTCCTACGCCAAGCTGATGAAGGACTACCGGGAGCTGATCTCCGGTTACAGCGCGGACGAACAGGCCGCCCTGGCCTCCGGCAACGCCTCCGAGGTGTACCGCATCTAGCCCATCCGGTTGGAAGGAGGGGCTGTGGCCAGGAGGGCGCTGGTTACCGGGTCCGCCCGGGGGTTGGGGGCGGCCATCTGCACGGCGCTGCGGCGGGACGGCTTCGAGGTCATAGGCGCCGACCTGATCGACCACGAGCACCAGGACCTGGACCGGGCGGTCGAGGTGGACCTGTCGCGGGCCTCGGAGTGCAGGCGGCTGGCGGCCGAGGCCGGGCCGGTGGACGTCTTGGTGCAGAACGCGGCCGTCTTCTTCCACAAACCCATCCCCGAGTTCACGGAGGACGACTTCGACCACACGATCGCGGTCAACCTGCGGGCCAACTTCTTTCTGTGCCAAGCGCTGGCGGAAGGCATGCGGGAGCGGGGCTGGGGCCGCATCATCAACATCTCCAGCGTCGGCGCCCGCACCGGCGGGGTGTCGGATTCGGCGGTCTACAACGCCACCAAGGCGGCGGTCATCTCGCTCACCAAGAACTTCGCCCGCAACTACGGCCCCTGGGGTGTAACCGCCAACGCGGTGGCGCCCGGTTTCGTGGAGAGCAGCTTCATGACCAGCCACGTCCCCGAAGAGACCAAGGCCCAATACCTGTCCCAGATACCGGCGGGCCGCGCCGGCCGCCCCGCCGAGATCGCCGAGCTGGCGGCCTTCCTGGCCGGCGACGGGGCTGCGTTCATCAACGGCGCCACCATCGACATCAACGGCGGCTGGGTGATGACCTGACGGCGCCGAACACCAGGCCCCGAGGAACCCTTCGAGAAAGCAGGGAACGGCCTGCTCAAGGCCTTTCACCTACGGATTGGCGGAACCTAAACTGAGCCCGCCGGCTGCGCCGGAGCTGGAGAGGTCGAACCCATGAGGAATCATCTTCGCGCCGGCGGCCCGCACAGTCGGGAGGCGCCCTTCGAGGTTGCCCCGGTCTTGGAGCAAGGGAGGAACAGCAATGAGCAGCGTTATTGCAGCAAGAGCAGCCCTGAAGTGGATCTTCTTGGCCGTCGTATTGGCCGTCGTCATGTTCGGGGCAGGGTGGATAACCGCCCAATCGAATCTGCCGTCGGACGTGGAACCCGGCCACCCGCACGCCGCCGGGATCAGTTGGGCGCTGTCGGCAGGAATAATGTCGGGAAAGGCGGACGGATCGTACGACCCGGACGGCCCTTTGACCCGCGGGCAGATAGCGACCATCCTCCACAACTACCACCGATGGGCGGCGGAGCAGCCAACCGGGCAAGATCCCAACGCACAGACGACAGACGAGTCGGCGCCGGCGATCGACAGATGAGCTTCGGCCCGGCGGCCGGCGGCGCAGCTGAGTTCAGGCCAGATGGGCAGAACCAAGGTTGCCCGGACAATAAGAAGTACAGCGGATAGGCGGAGCAGGGATAGAAGCTGTTGCCGTTGCCGGTCAGCGGGTAGTCTGCCAGGGGATTCTCCATCCGGCTCGCCGGACCCGAACTCCCTGGTCGGCACCTATCCGCTGTTCCTCTAACCCCGTGCAACCAAGTCTCGAAGTCCAATTCCAACCCCAGAAGCTCGCCTCCAACCCCAGTGCCCTCGGCGAGTCCGCGAAAATCAGCCCCCGCCGCCGGCAAACCCGGGCCCATCCCCCGCCTCCATGCGTGTTTACTGTGTAGCCGGTAGATCCCTGGTGGGGATGGCCCAACGCCTCCTGTCCAGAGTTTTCCACAGCAGCAGCTGCTGTGGAAAACTTCTGTGACCTAGCGGTGATTGCCTCCCCACCGGGATCCTGGCTCGGTGCTGTCGCTTGATAGGAGCCTGATGGACCCACCATGTGTGTCTCTACGCATGGATGCGCACCACCGAGCCGATCTGCCAGAAAATCCAGCAACGAAAGGATACCCATGCCCGCCCCACTACCCCGCACGGCCGGGGTCGACTCCCACAAGGACACCCTAACCGCCTGCGTAATCGACCAAACAGGCCGCCAGATCGCTGCCCGCACCTTCCCCAACACCGAAGCAGGCCACGCCCAGGCCGCCGTCTGGCTCGCCGAGCACCAGACCACCCGGGTCGGGATCGAAGGAGCAGGCAGTTACGGGCGGCGCCTGGCCGTTGCTCTCCAGAACAGGGGAACCAGCGTGGTGGAAGTCCCACCCCAGATGACCGCCCAAGGCCGGAAACGGCAACGCACCCGCCAGAAAACCGACCACACCGACGCGCTCGTCATCGCCCGCGTCGCTCTCCGCGAGGACAACCTTCCCCCGCCCCGGCCGCAAGGCCCAATCGAGAACCTACGAGCCCTGGTGGTCTACCGGCGGGAACTCGTCGCTTCCAAAACCGCCGGCATCAACCGCCTCCACGCCGACCTCACCCAGCTGCGGCCCGGCTACCAGCATAAACTCACAACATCAGGGCTGGCTTCCCCCAAAGCCCTCGAACGGATGAAACGGCTCCTCGCCGGCAGCGGCGGCGTCCAAACCCAGATCGCCCAGGACCGAATCCGGCGCATCAAACAACACCACCGCCAGATCACCCGACTGAATACCCAAATCAGTCAAGCCGTCCGAGCCACCGGCACCACCCTCACCAGCATCTACGGCATCGGAGACGTCCTCGCCGCTGAGATCCTGGCCGAGGTCGGAGACCCCCAGCGGTTCTCCACCAAAGCCCGGTTCGCCATGGCCAACGGAACCGCCCCCGTCCAGGCCTCATCCGGGAGAACCATCCGCCATCGGCTCAACCGAGGCGGCAACCGCCAACTCAACCGAGCCCTCCACTACATAGCCATCACCCAGATCGCCGGACACGGCGGCGAAGGCCGCCGATACTACAAACGCCGCCTCGAACAGGGGAAAACCCGCCAAGAAGCCATCCGCTGCCTCAAACGCCACATCTCCAACCGAGTCTACAAACACCTCCAAAACACCCCCAACTTGACATAGGAGCTCACCACCTTCAACGAAAATCCGCCGGGCCGCACGAGGCCGCCCCCGGCCCGAAGGGGCCGGACCGAACGGAATCCGTCTCTGACCGCCGCCCTCTCCAGAACTCGCGGCGGTGTTTGTGCTTCAGCCCAATAGGTATACCAAAATTCGGGGCTTCCGTCTAGGGGTACGTATGTTCGAAGATATTTCGGCGGGCTCAACCGCTTCGATCCTCCGGGCCTCACTCGGAGGCGCCCAGATCGGGGGTCAGACTCGGAAGCGGTGTTCAGTGACAGCCTCGTAACGCGGGGCACGTCCTCGCGGGCGTCCATAGGCGGCCTGACGGCAGAAGGCCCCGCCGGTCCGGGTCAGTCGAGGTGCCAGACCTCCTCGGCCCAGTAGAGGTTGCCGTCCTCGTCCACCAGACTGACGATCACGTCCTCGAACCATTTGGACCAGCGGGTGTTGATCTCGTCGGCGCCGACCTTGGCGAAGGCGGTCGCGATGTCGGGGTGGCACTCCACGTAGGCGATGATCTGGGCGCCCCGGCGGAACAAGCTGTAGTTCTTCAGCCCGGATTCTTGGATCAGCTCCACCAGCTCCGGCCAGATCTCGTCGTGGCGCTTCTTGTACTCGTCGGCCTTGTCGGGGTAGATCTCGAAGGTGAAGCATGCCCGCTGCAAGATGTCCTCCATTCGGTTGCGGCTGCGTCCAGACTCTGCCCTCGAGGATAGCACCGCCCCTCTCGGCCTCCGGGCGGACGCCGCGCCGGGGGGCGCGGTTGCAGCCCGGCGGGCATCGCCGTATTGTCATACCAGAACAGATGCCGACTGGAGGGTTCATGGGTTCCAACGATCGGGTGCGGGTGGGAGTCATCGGGGCGGGTTCTTGGGCGGCGGGCAACCATATCCCCGTACTGCAGAAGCGGGACGACGTGGAGCTGGTGGCGGCGTGCCGCAAGGGCCGAGAGGCGCTGGAGCTGCTCAAGGACAAGTTCGGATTCGAGCACATCACCGAGGACTACCGGGAGGTCTTGGAGATGGATCTGGACGCGGTGGTGGTGGCCAGCCCGGTGATCTTCCACCACGAACACGCCAAGGCCGCCATGGAAGCGGGGGCCAACGTACTCTGCGAGAAGCCGGTAACCATCCACCCCGCCGACGCCTGGGACCTCGACGCAACCGCCAAGGAGCTCGGCCGGCATCTGGTGATCTCGTTCGGTTGGCACTACCGGCCCACCGTCATCGAAGCCAAGCGGATGATGACCGAAGGCGGCGGCGTGGGCGAGATCGAGCACATCCTGGTGGCCATGGCCTCGGGGACGAGAGAGCTGCTGAAGGCCACCGGCGCCTACGAGGGGTCGGCCGCCGACTTCATGCCCGACTGGGACACCTGGACCGACCCGGCCGTCTCCGGCGGCGGCTACGCCCCGGCGCAGCTGAGCCACGCCATGGGCCTGGCCCTCTGGCTGAGCGGAGAGCGCGTCAAGGAGGTGTTCGCCCTGATGAACAACGCCGGCGCCAGGGTGGATCTGCATGACGCCATCGCCCTCCGTTACCAATCGGGGGCCACCGGAGCGCTGAGCGGCGCCAGCTGCCCCAGCCAGGCCGGGGCGGACGACATCGCCGACGAGCCTTGGCCCCGCCACCAGCTCCAGGTGCGCATCTACGGCAGCGAAGGCCAGTTGATCGTCGACTTGGAACGCGACTTCCTCTGGCACTTCCGCGAGGACGGCGTAGACGCAAAGGCCGACCTTCCGGACCATGCGGGCCTCTACCAGTGCGACGGCCCGCCCGACACCCTCATCGATCTCACCAAGGGCGGGGGCGCCCCCAACCGCTCGCCGGGCGAGGTGGGGGCCCGCTCGGTGGAGGCGGTCTACACCGCCTACGAGAGCGTCCGCACCGGCGGGCTGGCCGCCGTTCCCGGAATCTGAGCCGAGAGCTCCGATGGGCCGCTCAGGCCGGAGGCAGGCCGCCGCTTGACCCTTCTCGCCGGGGGCGGCAAGCGCCGACTCGCATCCCGGCCGAACCTTCCGCTGGCCGCCATGTGCCTCAGCGTGCTGCTGATGAGCACCGGGCTGATCGCGGTCCAGTCCTCCGACCTGGCGGGGGTCCAGTTCTCCTTCTGGCGCCTGTGGACGGCGGTGGTCCTCCTCGGTTCCCTCGCCGCGGTGCGGGCGGTCTGGTTCGGGGTCCGCACTCCCCTCTCCCAACTCCGGAAGGCGGTGTGGCCGGGGCTGGCCCTCGGATTCGCTCAGCCCCTCTTCTTCACCTCCATGAAGCTGACCTCGGTCACCGATGTCGTGCTGCTGAGCTCTCTGATCCCGCTGATCGTCAGCCTGATCGCCATACCGCTGCTGGGCGAGAGGCCGGGCAACCGCTTCCGCGGGTGGACGGTGCTGGCGGTGGTCGGAGCGGCTCTGGTGGTGTGGGGCGGGTCGGCCGGCGTCGAAGGCAACCCGGCCGGCATGGCGATGGCGGTGGTCTCGGTGGTCAGCTGGTCGCTCTACCTGGTGCTGCTGAAGATCGCCCGCAACCACATCGAGGACACCGTCCTCCTGCTCTGGAGCATCTTCACGATCAGCGCCCTGGCGGTTACCGTCTACACGGCCGCCTCCGGCTGGGACATCGGCCCCGCCTCCGGGCGTGACCTCCTCCTGGTCCTCTACGCCTCGCTAATTCCGGGCGGCGTCGGCGTGTTTCTCATGGTTTGGTCGTTCCGGTGGCTTCCCGCCAACATCCCGCCCCTGGTGCTGCGCGCCGAGCCGGTGATATCGAGCGCCTTGGCTTGGTGGCTGCTCTCCGAACCGATAGCCCTGATGCACTACATCGGAGGAGGCGTGTCCCTGATAGGCGTGATCGGGGCGATCCTGAGCCCCTCCGGACAACGGTTGATGGCCAACGAACGCAACAAAACCGCCATCGCCGGCAGAAAGATGACATAGACTGATGGTGCGTGTTATACGCCGCCTTCGGCGCTGTTCTTGATCTAACAGCGCCTGGGCAGAAAGGAGCGGAAGAACGTGGCTGATGCGGGCGGTGTCTCGCCGGAACCCGACAGGCATCTCGGACAAGGCATCTACGACCTCGTAGAAGCGGCCCGAATCATCAAGAGAAACCCGGATACGATCGGGAGCTGGACCAAGGGAGAACCTCCCCTGCATCCGGTGGCCCACGACCGAATTCTCTCTTTTCGGGACCTCATCAGCCTATGGGTGATCTCCGAGCTGGTAAAGCGCGGTGTTCCGAAGCGGCATATCAGGTCAGGTCGTGATTACGTCGCTAAACAGGCTGGTACAAAGCATCCGTTCGCCCATCGTCACCTCGCTACGGTGGGCGCCGGATTCTTCTCTAGGCTCAACCGTTCCGAGGATTGGGTGGATGCAGGAAAGGGAGGCCAAGGGTCGTTTCAGATGGTCATCCAAAACCTGATCCAACCGATCGAATACGGGCCGGATCTCCACGCGGCCAAATGGTGGCCCGTGCGAGGGATATTGCTGGACCCGACGATACAAGCCGGGGCGCCCTGCATAGAAGGAACCCGTATACCGACCACATTGGTGGCCAAACTCGACAAGGCAGGTGAACACAAAGAGGACATCGCCGAGGACATGAGATTGGACGTTGCCCAGGTCAACACAGCCTTGGAGTACGAACTTGCCGCCTGAGCACCAGACCCGCCGGCGCAGGCCTCCCCGAACGCGCTACCTGTTCGACGAGCTTCTACCGTGGAGGGTAGCCAGTGCGCTGAAAGAGCTAGAGTACTACACTAGCTATGTGGGTAATAAAGAAGATAATGCACCTGAGCGAGGCTCGCCCGATCCAATAATTATTGAACATGCCCGGAGATACAATCAAGTATTGATCACATACAATCATGACATGATTGTGTTGCTTACCGAACAGAAGCAGTCGTTCATCTGGCTGGACCCACGCGGGAAACCATTTACGAAAGAAGAGATGGTCGTTCGTATATTCCTCGTAGCGCACGAGTGGGAAGAGATACTGAAAGAGGCCTCCAAACCGGTATGTATCCGCACCCTGCGAACTAAGAACGAAGTTTTGACACTTGATCGCGCCGCCCACTTGGCGAAGCAACGCATGAGGCGGCTAACTGCAAGACCCCGCCAGGAACCCAAACCTAGACCGCTCGGACCATTGATCAAGACAACATCTGAATAGCATTCGGCCAGGGAGACCTGCATCGGCCCAACGCCCAGCGGGAACTATCGGCGGCCAGGGTGCGGGCGGCATTCAGCCAGCCAAGGGGCGGAGGGCATCAGCCCGGCCGCCGGGTAGAAGCCCGGTGCGGCCCGCAGCGCCGCCGGGAGGGTGTTCACGAGGAGGGCGGAGGTGGTCATCACCGCCGACAGGCCCGGACTGATCGTCAGATCGATCTCGTTCCCGCCGTATATGCGGATGCGGTCGCGCACCTCCCAGCCGGCCGCTTCGGGGTCCACATGCAGGGAGAGCTCGAATCTGAGCCATTCCCGGCCCCCGGCCCAGGCCGAGGCGAGCTGGGAGGCGCCGGCGGTCTCGGGCGGGCGGATGGTGTATTCGGCCAGCTCGTGAACCTGCACGGCGGGGATCGGTTCGACCTGCTCTTCGTACCGGTCGATCTCTAGCCCGAACCCTGCGGCCAAGGCGCGGGCGCTCTCGGGAAAGCCGATGTGGCCCCGCACCCGGCGCTCGGCCGCGGCGCGCCGGAAATCGTCCTCGAGGTAACCCACGCCCAGCGCACGGTGGATCGTCCGACCGAACACCGACGCGTCGAGGATACGCTGGATGAGGATGCGGTCGACATCCCAGGCGGCCCCGGCGAGCGCCAGCGGCAGCGCATCGAACACGAACCCGGGGTTGATCCCGGCGGCGGCGATCACCACCCCCGCCTCCGACGCGAGGCGCTCCAGGCGGGCGGCCTCCCCCGGCCTCTCGAGGTCGGGCCAGGCCAGCTCCTCGCTGGTGCCTACGACGTGGACGCCCCGGCGGACGCACCTTTCGATGTCGGGCAGCACCTCGCCGAGGGGCGACCGAGTGGCGATGAAGGCCGCCTCCGGAGCGGCCTGGTCCAACATTTCGTCAGCCTCCTCCCAGACTTTCACCCCCCGCCAAACCGGGGCCGGAGGCCGGGCGGCGGCACCTTCGGCCGCCGGACGCCGCACCGCGCCCGCGACTTCGATCCACGGCCGCATCCGGCACAGCTCGAGCGCAGCCGAGGCCACACTCCCCACCCCGAAGAAAACAACCCTCACCCTCGTTGGATGAATCGGATCCCACTGAGCAGTTCTATGTTCCTCCATACCTATCGACCTACTTCCTTTAACCTCAATCCGATGCTATAGACAGCAAGGATGTTCTAATGATGGTCGAGACCGCTCACCTTGGAACGAATGACAAGAAGAGCTGTTCCCGCACTAGCAACCGGTAGGATCACTAGGCCACCCACTGCCAAAATATCCCAAACACGATAACCTGAAAAGACCAGGAACGCCGCTAGCACCAAAGCCGAAAGCACAAGAAAGAAGGCCATCCATTGACCTCTCAAAAGGGCTTTACGTATGGTTGGCACCATATCCATCTCCTTCTTCATTCTATGGTTGCTCTGTTTCTCGTATTGGTCAAACAGCCTTCGCGTCGCTCCGGGGAGGAGGGACTCATATTCCCGCAACACCTCAGGCGGAGGGAGGGGAGCAACCCACAACTTCTCATAGCGGAACCGGGCTATTTCTTCAGATATAGGTATACCTTGAGCTTGAGTCTCAACCGACTCGGATCGACGAGCCGCGGCTGGCTTCGGCAAGTCAGGCGGTTCTGAGAGCGGAGGCTCAGAGGAGCTGTTCACGCTCAGATTTCAGTTGCGGTTCAACTATCTTCCAGGCAAGTGCCAGATCGTCCATAACCACCTGCCAGTCGCGCGCCACGGCCTCCGCATCAGCTCTCAACGCGGCTTCGCCTGTCAACGGGCGGCCAAAGCCGGAGAACAACCCGAACAGGTCAAAAGCTCGGGCTGCTCCGCTCCAGAAGGCGCGCTGGACTGACAGTCGGCGAACATCCAGAGACAGCATGATGTGCCTTCCTTCCCTACTCCCTACCTGTGTCCTAGCACAGTGTATCACAAACGCCGCAGTCGAGCGGGGACGAGGCGGCGGGTGGCTCAGACCGGCGAAAGGCCAGGGCTTGGGGCTGTCCCCGCCCCCTCGGCATCGGGGCCAGGCCTGACTCCGGCGGTCAGCGCCGCCGGGCGCGGCGGTAGAGGTCGACGAAGGCTTCGACCGGGTATCGGGCAACGGCGTCTCCGACCACCTCGAGCGGCAGGTCGTCGAGGCGGCGGAAGCGCACGCAGCTCTTGCCCATGTCCATGCGCTTGCCGGCGGCCCGGTACGCCTCCTCGAAGTCCCGGCGGGCGGCGGGGTCGGCGTACACCCCCGACAGGTACACGGCCATGTGCCGCTTCTGGGAGGCCAGGGCCGCGTACATCAGAGGCTTCCCGTTGTAGGTGTCGGGCTCGACGGCGAGGGGGACCTCGTATGAGATCATCCCCCAGCGCATCTCCTCGGCGTACCCCACAGGCAGCCGATCGAGGATGACCGCCCTCACCGCCGACAGGGCTTCCCGCCGGTCCGGGGGCAGACCCTCCAGATACTCCTCGACCGTGGCCGCATCCGATCTCATCGCCCCCAGCATACAGCGCACGAAGGGTTATGCGTCATGATGTCATCGGAATTTCGACATCGTTCCCGTTTAGTGTAAGATGACCGCATGGCCATATCTGTTGAAGTATCCAACCTCGGGCCTCTGCGCTCAGCCAAGGCGGACATTGCCGACCTTACATTGTTAGTTGGCAAGAACAACACAGGCAAGACCTTCTTGGCTACCGTTCTGCACCGAATTTTGAACGCATCTTCTTCTTTACATTACATTAGCCCAATGCGTTATACACAGCTACCAATCCCCTCAACTTTGCTGGATTGGATTGTTGAACAGATTAGAGAACCGGACGAAAAAAATAAAAACCCTTTTCCTAAAGATCCACCCAGGGAAGTATTAGAGTGGGTAAATGTTGCTATAGAAAATTCGCTCAGAGGGATAGGTGACATTATACGGAATGATATTGAGTACGCATTCGGTGTTGAAGCATCTAAACTTCGGCGGCGTACTCCAAGTCGTCATGCCTCTGATTGCTATTTGCTTATTCACAATACAAATCCTAATTGGAAGTTGGAGATAAGGTTCGATAGTAACTTGATAAAACCTACCTTCTCTGATACTAATTTTTGGTTGTCTAAACTACTAAATGTGGTTCAAAGTATAAATAAAGAACCTCACAAATATAGAAGGTTTCAATACCAACCATATAAAGACGATTTACCCCCTCCAATCAACAGAATACTACGTAACTGGTTGTCCGAATTATGCAGAGGTTGGCCGCAACAAGCTGTGCATTTTCCTGCTGGTAGAACCGGAATAATGCAAAGCTCTCAAGTGCTAACTGGGGCAGTAGTACGACAAGCTAGTGTCGCGGGGATACGTCCCATTGAAATGGAAGCCCTTCCTGGAACTTCAGCAGATTTTTTGACCTGGGTATTGACTCCATCACGATTCCAATCCTCTGGGCGAAAAAGAAAAACCAAAATTCAAGAATTGGTAAGGGCATTAGAAAAAAAATTAGGTGCCAATATTGAAGTTGATAAGAGAAAGAACTCTCAAGATATGATTTTGGCTGTTACACCTGAGGGTAAGTTTCCAATGTCACGTACATCATCAATGCTGTCTGAACTAGCACCTATATTACTTATCTTGAAAGGATACATAAAGGCTGGTGATCATCTCACGATAGACGAACCCGAAGCTCATCTGCACCCAGAGATGCAAAGAACAATTGCCTCCTTCCTCTACAGCCTTTTTCAGTGTGGAATAAAGATATTAATAACAACCCATTCAGACTTTTTCTTGAACGAACTGAATAATAAAATCAGGTCAAACTCTTTAAGAAAAAAACAAGAGCAAACAGACGGGAAAAATATCAATATAGCTGCCTTGCAGTTTGTCCATGGAGATCGGTGGTGTGAGAGCCGTAAACTGGAGATTGATCCCATTGACGGGATCGATGAACAAACGTTTACAGAAGTCATGGAATCGCTTTATGATGAAACAGCTGACTTGATAGATGCCTTACTTGAGTGATAAAGAGGTAAGATACTAATGAATAACGGGCGAAAAAGGTGCGGCAAACAGACCTGCCCTGTCTGCAAACTATATCAGCGTATTGTAGCCGAAGGTGCTGAGCCTCAACAAGGATCGGTTATTCGTGAAAGGAATTGCCGATGTGATATTCGATTTGATAATAGATGTAAATGCTTTTGCCGGATCAGGCTAGATGTTGCGACAGCTTCATATAGGCGGAAACCAGACAGTGGCAGTATGACGAAAATGTGCGATTTTGCTGTTGCAGCGGTTAAGGAACAGCGATTATATTTAGTTGTTCTCGAAATCAAAGATGGGGTTGCACACAGAGGGGCTCTTGAACAACTTCAAGCCGGATTATCTCTCCTGCGTAGAACTATCTCTTCCAATGAAACAGTATGTCCATCGGCTTATATTGTAGCCAGAAAACAGACATCACAATTAAAGCGTATATTGAGACAAACTCGCCTAAAATTTGGGTCCAATAGTTTTCGGCCCAGGGTGATCAGATGCGGCACAACACTCTCTATACCACAAGGCAGGTATTCAAAGGAGCAACCGAGCGGCTAAACTGGCAACGGCGTCTCCGACCTCCTCGAGCGGGAGGGCGTCGGGGCGGCGTACACCCCCGACAGGCACACGGCCCATGTGCCGCTCCTGGAAGGCCAAGCCTCTGATCTCGACGGACTACACTAGCCGTCCGGCCGGTTGCGGAGAAAGGAGAAGCCCTTGTCGGACTATCTGGGCAGTCTTTCCGGGCGGGTGCGGTCTGCGCTGGCGGGGTGCTACGAGGCGCGCCGCGCCGCCGCCCTCTCGGGAGTGCCGGTTTCGACCGTCTATCTGTGGGCCCGCCGCGAAATAGTCGTCCCCAGCGTCTCGCCGAGCAGGCAGAAGCTCTGGTCCTACGCTGACCTGATGGCCCTTCGCATCGTGTACTGGCTGCGCCATCCGAAGTCCGGACGAGCAAGGGAAGTGCCCGCCAGCCCGATGCCCCAGGTGAGGGAGGCGTTGGAGGAACTCGAACGGCGCGGCCTCGACATCTGGGCCGAGAACGAACACCAGCGGGGCTCGCCGCTGCGAGTAGACGGCGGGGGGCGAGTGCTCTTGGCCGACGGTTGGTCCGCAGGCACAGGCGGCCAGCTGTCGCTTGCCGACACCTTGGATCTACTTGGGCCATTCGAGGTGGAAAGCCATCGCGGCCCCGACCTCATACGCCCGCGTCCGTGTCTTCGCATCATCCCCGGAAAAGTGTCAGGTGAACCGCATCTCGAGGGTTCTCGAATCACGACCCTAACGGTTGCCGCACTGGGCAGGCGCTTTGGCAATATGGCATCTGTTGCGGCTCTCTACCCAGAAGCAAACCTTGAGGCGATGACCCAAGCCTTCGAGTTGGAAAAGTGTCTCGCGGCATGACGTCGGATAACGAGAGGCGGTTGCGGATCGGGGTGCTGCCGGTGTACTTCGGGCTGTTCGACGCGGCCATGCCGCCTGAGTTCAGGCGGGACCGGACGGATTTGGCCGAGAGGATGCGGGAGGGGCTGAGCCGGTGGGGGGAGGTGGTGTATCCGGGGGTGGTCGATTCCGACGAGGCCGGGCAGGAAGCCGGTCGGGCCTTCGCCGAGGCCGGGGTCGAGGTGATCGTGTTCGCCCCCACGATGGCGGCGCCGCCGAGTTACGCCTGGGAAGCGGTCCGGGATCTGCCGAAGGTTCCGGTGCTGGCGGTGGGCGCCCAGGAATACGACAGCATTCCGGACGGCTACGCCACCGAGGAGGCCACCCGCCGCAGCCTGCCGGTGGGGCTGGTCATGTTCACCAACGTGCTGGTGCGGGAGGGGCGGCCCTTCACGGCGTTGGTCCATCCGCTGGACTCACCCGAGCTGGACGAGGCCCTCGACGAATACCTGCGCGCCGCGTCGGCGGCCGCCCTGGTGCGGCGTTCCCGGCTGCTGGCGGTCGGCAAGCCCATCCCTGGATACATAGATGTGGAGTCGCCGCCGGGTGCGCTGGAGGAGCTGGGTGTGGAGGTGATCGACGTGGACGCCGGGGAAATCGGCGCGGCTTTCGCCGCCGTCGACGACGGGGCGGCCCGCCGGCTGGCCGCAGACCTTCGGATGCGCCACGACGCCTCGGCGGTCGACGAGAGCACCCTCGAGCGGTCGGCCCGCCTGGCGGTTGCCATGGAGGCGCTCTGCGAAGAGCACGACGCGAACGGCGGCGCCGTGAACTGCCACGGCGAGGCGCTGCGCTGGAATCCGGAGGTGGGCGTCACCGCCTGCCTGGGAACGGCCCTCTGCGCCGAAGCCGGCCGCCCCTTCGCCTGCACCGGCGACCTCCCCACCGCCGTCGCCTTGGCGCTGGGCAAGCAGCTGGCCGGATCCGCCCTGTACTGCGAGCTCTACCAGCTGGACTATCCGGGCGACTGGCTGCTGGTGGCCAACGGCGGAGAGGGGGACATATCCATCCGCCCCCCCTCCTCCGCCGTGCGCCTGCTGCCCGAAGACCACTACCTGGGGGATCACGGGCCGGGGGTGGCCACCGCCTTCAAGCTTCCGGTCGGGCCGGCCACCCTGGTCAGCCTCACTCCCCTCCACACCGGCGGCGGATGGGTGCTGGTCGGCGCCGAGGGCCGCATCATCGGCTCCAAGCACCACGACATGGAAGGCCCGAACGGGATGTTCAGGTTCGATTCGGGCGGCGTGGCCGACGGCTTTGCGCGCTGGTGCCGGGCGGGGGCCACCCACCACGCCGGGGTGCTGCCGGGCCGCTGCGGAGGAGCGCTGCGCCGCACCGCCGAGATCCTCGGCATCGACTACGCGGCGGTCTGACCGGCCCTCGATCGGTCAGGAGACGCGGACGAAGCCGACTCCCAGGAACTTGGCGACTGCCGCCGTCTGGTCGGCGAGGTGTCCGGGGGCGGCGGCGCTGTGGTGGTTGACTCCGGCCTCGGCCCAGCCCTTCCAGGCCTGCTCTACCGGGCCGCCGCCGGAGAAGCGGAACGCCCCGCCCACCGTGGGGCTGTCGGGAAAGGACCTGCCGGTTATCTCGCCTTCGGCGGCGATCAGGCGGAATCCGGACGGTTCGGCGTGATGAGGGGTGAAACCCACCAGGGTGGCCGGGCCGGGCGGGAGCTCGAACCAGACGCTGAGGCCGGTTACCGGATCCGCCCGGTACCAGGGGTTCGGCTGGAGGCGGGGCCGACAGCCCGGCGGGAGCCAACACAGGTCATGCTCGCCGGAGTTGGCGATCACCACCTCGCCCGTTTCGAAATCCACCGCCTCTATCTCGTGGTAGAGGGCCGCCCCGCCCAGCTGCTTGGCCACCAGCATCGCCGCCGCCGTCAACACATCCCCCGAACAGGTCCAAGGGATCCCCCGAGTGGTCTCGCGGCCCAGCCCGTAGCAGGGCGCCACCCCCGGCTCCTCGCCGAACCTGATCTCGGGGACGTGACAGTTCATGGCGCCGGCGGCGAAACCGCCCTCCCGGTCCAGGCGCTCCAGCGCCGCCGCCATCCGCAGAGACCTGACCCGGCCCTCGGCGCCGGCCGCGGCGTCCTCGAAGCAGGAAGCCGCCTCCGCCTCCAAGACGACGAGGTCGCCGGCCCCCGCACCCCTGTACAGCTCGAGCAGATGATCAGGGTCGACCGGTACCAGCTCGATCCCGGTGGCCGCCTGCAGGCGACCGTCTTCGATGTCCACGCAGTCGTAGCCGGGGATGGGCCGGCCCACCCGGGCGATGCGGGCCCCGGCGATCCTCCGGGCCGCGGCCGCCGCCCTCAAGATGCGGACCAGGCGCTCCATGAAGGAGGGGGTTTCCGAGTGCCCCACCAGCAGCTCGAAGGGCCGCCCCGACCGGCCCAGCAGGTTGGTGAGCATGGGAGTGCCGACCGCAGCGCCCAGCATGGTGATGTCGGAGCGGTCGAACCCGGCCCGGAGAGAGCCGAGGCGCTGAGCAGCCCACACCACGACCGGCAGCCCCTCCAAGGCGTCGAGGGCGGCCGCGGCGTATGTGGGCGGAACTGCCATCGACTGCACGACCAGCACCGCCTCCGCCCCGGCGGAGCGTATCCCGGCGGCCGCCTCCTCCCCCGCCTCCGGCGAATCGACCAAGCCCTTCCACACCGCAGCCGCGCCCGACGCTTCCAGGGAGGCCGCCGCCTCCTCCAGCATCTCCAGCCGGTCCCCCCGAAAAGCGGGGCCGCCGGCGGCCTCCTCCCAGAACCGCCAGTAGGGCAGCATGACCGCCACCGCGGGCGGGCCGTTCACGGGCGCACCTCGGCCGGCGTTCCCGAAAACGGCTCTGACGGCGCCGGCGCGGCGCTCCGCCTGTCGCACACTGCGGCATCCTCCATCGTCAGGGACTGCTCCGCCCGGCCGGCCGCCGAACCCGAGGCAATCCGAATCATGCCTGCACAACTGTAACTATCCCGAAGCCAAAACGCCTCCGCCGCCTCCTCCGCCGCCCCCCGGCGGACGACCTCCGAAGAGGGCGGTAAGGTATGTCCAAACCGCAAGGAGGCTGCCATAACTACCGAAACCAGAATCGAGTTCTCCGAAGTTCTGGGCCGCCGGGTGCGGCTCGGCGACTGGCAGGACCAGAAGATATCCACCTATCGGAAGATACAGGAAGCGGTGGGAGGCGGACGGTGGGAAGACGCCGCCGACCTGGCCGACTACTTCGTGGACGAAGCCAGCGTGTGCTTCATCCTGTACCGGCAGTGGATCAACGACCTCAGCAACTTCCTGCGCACCAAGGGCGCCTCCGCCGAGGACACAGCCGCCGTCAACGCCGGCATCGTCGACAAGATCGCCCTGCCGGACGGATCCCCTTGGAACGCCCGCAAACACTGGGACCTGTTCAAGCAGCAGCAGCGGAAGGTGCTGTCCCACATCTACCGCGAGGAACCGGAGAAGGCGCTGGAGGCGCTGGACGTCATGAAGGAGACCTGGCGCCAGACGCACGACCGCGACGTCGACCACACCTACGGCCTGATGTCGGAGATCCAGGAACGGCACGGCGGCCAGGGCATCATCGAAATGTACGAGGTGGTGCTGGTGCCCCTCTTCGCCTGGCGCTACCAGAAGTTCGACATCGACCAGCACCCGTGGGACGAGGGCCTGGAGACCCTGATGCTGGTGGCGTGCGAGTCGATGCGCGGCCATCTGGTGGGGCCCGAGCGCACCGGAGACTTCGATCTGATCGAGACCGACGACCGGTTCATCGTGCGCTTCGACCCGTGCGGGTCGGGGCAGCGCACCATCCGGGGCGACTGGATCGAAGGCACGCCCGCCCGGATGGAACCCCCCTACAACTGGGGCGTCAGCCAGGAGGAGGCCTCTTGGAACCACTTCCAGAAGGGGGTCTGCCTCTACTGCGCCCACTGCATAATCCTCATGGAGGAGATGCCGATGGACCGCTTCGGTTATCCGGTGCGGGTGGTCGACCCTCCGGTGTACCCGGACACCGACCGGGACCCGGAGAAACGCCAGAAGTGCCAGTGGCAGATGTTCAAAGACCCCACCCAGACGCCGGAGGAGTACTACACCCGGGTGGGCCGCAAGAAGCCGGACGTGTTCGGATCCTCCCATTTCGAAGGGCCGCCCCTGCCCGATGCGGGGGCGCTGGGGCTGCCGGGCACGGGCTGAGCAGGTGCGCGCCGCCGTACTCACGGGGTACGGCCGGCCCCTGGAACTGAAAGAGCTGCCCGACCCGGCGCCCGGCCCCGGCCAGGTTGCGGTCGACGTCCGGGCCTGCGGGGTGTGCGGGAGCGACCTCTTCCTCCAAGGCGGCGGCTTCGGATCGGCCCTGCCGGTGGTGCCGGGCCACGAGGCGGCGGGGGTGGTGTCGGCGGTCGGCCCGGGGGTGGATTCGGTGAAGACGGGAACCCCGGCGGCGCTCTACTACATAGACCACTGCGGAGAATGCCGGCTGTGCCGGGCGGGGCGGGTGAACATGTGCCTGGGCGTGCGCCGGATGGGGGTCGAGTTCGACGGCGGCTTCGCCGAGCGGGTGGTGCTCCCCGCCCGGTGCGTGATACCCGTCGAGGAGGCGGACGATCCGGCCGCGGTGGCGGTGCTGACCGACGCGGTGGCCACCCCCTACCACGCCCTGGTGCGCATCGCCCGGGTCCGGGCGGGCGAGACGGTGGCGGTGCTGGGCGTGGGCGGGACCGGCTCCAACGCCGTCCAGCTGGCCGCCTATCTGGGCTGCCGGGTGATCGCGGTGAGCCGCTCGGACGCCAACCTGGAGCTGGCGGTGAGGATGGGCGCCGATGCGGTCGTCAGAGGCGGCGCCGACGCGGTCGAGGGCATAGCCGAGGCGGCCGGACCCGGAGGACCGGACGTGATCGTCCAGACCGTCGGGTCGGAGGCCGTCTACCGCCAGGCTCTGGCCGCCGCCGGAATCGGCTGCCGGATAGCGGCGGTGGGCGCCACCTTGGATGCCTTCCCGGTGAACCCCATGGAACTGATCTGGCGGGAGGCGTCCCTCGCCGGCTCGAGAGGCTTCACCCCCCAAGACATCCGGGAAGTAGTGGACCTCCACCGCAGGGGCGCCATAACCACCGACCACCTGGTGCAGCACCCCCGCCCCCTCGACCAAGTGAACGAGGCCCTCGACGACCTGCGCAACGGGGCCGTGACCAGGTCGGTCATAACCTTCGGGGACGGCTGGCAACCCACCTGAACAAGGTTCAGGGGCCGAGCAGAGCGAGGGGTAGAGGGCGGCGTTCTGCCCTGCCCGAAAAACAAGGGGGTTGACTGCATAGTATTTTTACGATATATTAACAACTGTAGAAGGCGCGACCAGAACCTGTGTATACTCTTGAACCTGAAGGAGAGCCGACCATGAGTCCAGACTTCCTGAACAACCTCTACCTCATCGGCGGGCTGTTCGCCGCCCTGTCGATGGTGATGTGGCGGTTGCACGCGGCCACCCAAAAGACTTTCGAAGTCCTGCAACAACAGTTGGAGGGGCGGCTTGACAAGATCGAAATCCGCCTCGACAAGGTGGAGGCCCGCCTCGACAAGATCGAAATCCGCCTCGACAAGGTGGAGGCCCGCCTCGACAAGATCGAAATCCGCCTCGACAAGGTGGAGAGCCACCTCAACAACCTCGAGGGGGGTCTCAGGGTGGTAGACGACCGAGTGCGGTATCTGCAGATGGACACGGCGGTCGTCAAGGACCGGCTGAACATCTTGACCGACGACCGCCCCGGCGATCCCCGAGCCGCCTCGCCGGCGCCCGCCCGAGCCGAGTCGGTCCAGCAGGAAACAGCGGCGGCCCAGGCGTAACCCCTCCCCGAACCCGAGCGGCGCCCCCCGTTCCGGCTTGACCTGCTCGAAGGGCGGGAGGCCTCTTCCACTCGTATAGGCTTCGAGGGCGGATGACCACCACAGCAACCCGCCGCCAGGCATTCGATCTCAATATCGACTTCTCTCCCGGAGCGCTCGTGCGCGCCCGGGGGCGGGACTGGGTGGTATTGCCGCCTGAAGAACCGAACACCGCCTTGCTGAGGCCCGTCGACGGGCCGGACGCCGAGGCGGTCGGGATATTCCTGCCGTTGGAGCCGGACGCCGTTGCTCCTTCGGAGTATGCGCCGCCCGACCCCGAGCGGGCGGGGGACTTCGGCGGGGCGCTGCTACTGCGGGATGCGGTGCGGCTGGGGCTTCGGAGCGGGGCGGGGCCGTTCCGCTCGATGGGGCGCCTGTCGGTGGTTCCGCGCTCCTACCAATTCGTTCCCCTGATCATGGCCCTGCGGCAGGATCCGGTGCGCCTGTTGATCGCCGACGACGTGGGCGTGGGCAAGACCATCGAGGCGGCCATGATCGCCCGCGAGCTGTTCGACCGGGGGGCGGTGGGCCGCATCGGCGTCCTGTGCGCGCCCCACCTGTGCGAGCAGTGGGAAGAGGAACTGCGAACGAAGTTCAACATATTGCCCGCGGTCGTCCAGTCGTCTCGGATCGGACGGCTGGAGCGGGCGCTGCCGGTCCAGAACGTCTCCATCTATAAGCACTACAAACACCTGGTGGTCAGCATCGACTTCGTGAAGCTGGAGCGCAACCGCGGGCCGTTCCTGGACAACGCCCCCGACCTGATCATCGTGGACGAGGCCCACACCGCCGCCCGGCCCCGCGGGGGCTCGCAGGGCCGCCAACAGCAGCGCTACGCCTTGGTCCGCGAGCTCGCCCGCGATCCGAAACGGCACCTCCTCCTGGTAACCGCCACCCCCCACAGCGGGATAGAGGAGAGCTTCAGGTCGCTGCTGGGGCTCCTCGACCCCTCCTTCGACAAGGAAGGCGAATCGACGGTGCCCCGCTCCCGGCTGGCGCCGCACCTGGTGCAGCGGAAGCGTTCCGACCTGCGGCGTTGGCTGGAGGAGGAGACCCCCTTCCCCAAACGGGAGTCCATCGAGCGCACCTACCAGATGTCCTCCGGCTATCACCGGCTCTACCGGGACATCCTGCGCTATTGCCGGGAGTACGTGTCCACCCCGGAGGAGGCCGGGCGTCACCGGCGGGTCCGCTACTGGGCGGCGCTGTCGATCCTGCGGTGCGTGCTGTCGAGCCCCGGGGCGGCGAGGGCGGTGCTCGAGAACCGCAAAGCCTCCCGGTCGGCGCCGCAGAACGGAGGCGGCGCCCGCCGCGAAGACGAGGACTTCGAGCGGCAGATACTGGACTCCGCCGACGAAGAACAGCCCACCGACTACATATCCACCGCCGCTCTCGACGACCCCGAAGCGGGGCTCGAAGAAAGCGACATCCGCAAGCTGGACGCCTTCCTGAAGCGGGCGGGCAAACTGGCCGGCCCCGGCCAAGACGCCAAGATCGCCGCCGCCGCCGAAGCGGTGTCCGGCTTGCTGGCCGAGGGGTTCCATCCCATCGTCTACTGCCGCTACATCCAGACCGCCTACTACGCCGCTGAACAGTTGCAGAAACTGCTGAAGCAGAAACACCCGGGCCTCTCGGTGAAGGCGGTGACCGGCAACGAGGGCGACAGCGAGCAGCGCCGTGAGATCGTGCTGGGCCTGGCGGAGGAACCGGTGCGGTGCTTGGTCGCCACGGACTGCCTGAGCGAGGGGGTGAACCTTCAGGATCACTACGACGCGGTGGTGCATTACGACCTCCCCTGGAACCCCAACCGGCTGGAGCAGCGGGAAGGCCGGGTGGACCGCTTCGGACAGACCAGAAAAGTGATCAAGACGGTGCTGCTCTACGGGTCCGACAACGAGATGGATCTGGTGGTGCTCGACGTCCTCGTCAGGAAGGCGCAGATCATCAGGCGGCGGCTCGGCATCTCGGTGCCGGTGCCGGTGGAGTCCGAGCAGGTGATCAAAGCCTTGATCGACAGCGTGCTGCTGCGGGAGGGCGACCAGGCCCGCCAGATCGGGCTCGCCTTGGAGGACGAATCGGTGAGCCGCCTGCACGAGGCCTGGGAGCAGGCGGCGGAGAAGCAAAACGAATCGCGGGCCTACTACGCCCAGCGGGGCATCCAGCCCGGCGACGTGGCCCGCGAGCTGGAGGAGATGGAACCGGTCCTGGGAAGCGCCGGGGACGTGAAGCGGTTCACCGCCAACGCCGTCCAGCGCTTCAACGGCGAGCTCCGCCCCGAGAAAAAACAAGAAGGCGTGTATCGGCTGTACGCAGGCGATCTGGAGGCGCGCATTTCCGCCCGCGACCCCGGCGCCGCCTTCCCGATGAAGGTTGCCTTCGAGGGGGTGCCGCCCCGGGGCGTGACCCTGCTGGGGCGCAACCATCCGGCGGTCGCAGCCTTGGCCGAGGCGGTGATGGCCAAGGCGCTGGAGAGCAAAGACCAAAAGTTCGCCCGGGCGGGCGCGGTCGTCACCAGAGCGGTAGACCGCCGGACGATCGTCTTGGTGCTCCGGCTCCGCTACCTGATCGAAGGCCGGAACACCCGGCAGTTCGCCGAGGAAGCAACGGTCGGGGCCTTCCGAAGCAGCCCCGATGACCATCGGCGGCTTACCCGGCTCGAGGAGGACGGCCTGGCCCTGCTGACGGAGGCCGAACCTGCCGCCAACCTGTCGCCCGGCGAGCGGGAAGAACACGTCAGGTGGGCGTTGGGTATGCTCGGCCAAGACGGCTGGGCAGACAGCCTCATCGAGGAGCGGACGGCCGCCTTGGAGGGGGCCCACCAACGGCTCCGCCGCGCGGTCGGCGGGGCGGCGGTGAAAGTGAAACCGCACCCGCCCGACATCATCGGCTGTTACGTGCTGGTCCCGGCGGGGAGCTGAGCAGTGTCCTACGCGACCATCGACATCCAGGGCGGTCTCTTCTCGTCCGATCTGATCGAACGGATCGGCGAAGGCGGCGCCGACATAAAGGGGCAGCGGCCCGCCGACTTCGGACTGCGCCGGGGCAGACGCCTCCCCGACGAGATACAGCGGGCCTTCTCCGACTCGCGGGTCTACTGGGACGCCTTCGACCGGCGGCTCAAACGGTCGAAGGAAAGCCGCACCACCCTCACCCGGCAGGACTGGGCCGCCAAGTTCTTCGAGCTGCTCGGTTTCCCGGCCCTCCAATACCAGCGGGCGGGGCCCAGTTCCCCATCTCACCGGATCAACGGCGGCGAGGCCGCCACCCCCATCCACATCGTCGCCCTCGGCCAAGGCCTCGACGACCGGGCCGCTCGGAACCGGCGCAGCCCGCACACCCAGGTCCAGGACTTCCTCAACCGCTCCGAAGCCCTGTGGGGGGTGGCGACCAACGGCGCCCATCTGCGTCTGCTGCGGGACACCGCCCGGCTCTCCAAGCCCACCTACCTGGAGTTCGACCTCCAGGCCATGATCGAAGGCAACGCCTACAGCGAGTTTGTCGTCCTCTACCGCCTCATGCACTCGACCAGGTTCCCCCTGGGGGAAACCCCGCCGCACGAGTGCCTGCTGGAGAACTACTACAACCAGGGGATAGAAGACGGCGGCCGGGTGAGGGAGAAACTCCGCCACGGAGTGCGGGCGGCGCTCGAAGTGCTGGGAAGCGCCCTCGTCTCGCACCCCGGCAACGAAGCGCTGCGCCGCGCCGTTCGCAGCGGGGGCCTCGACCAGGCGGGCTACTACCGGCAGCTGCTCAACTTCGTCTACCGGATGCTGTTCCTGATGGTGGCGGAGGAACGCAAGCTACTCTTCTTGGAACGAAGCACCGGCCAGCACGTATACAACCGCCACTACAGCGTCGCTCGGCTGCGCGACCGGGCCGAGCTCTACTTCGCGGGCGACGACCACACAGACCTCTGGACAGGCCTCGCCCAGACCTTCCGCCTCTGCCGGGACGAGGACGCCGCCCGGCATCTGAACCTGGCCCCGCCCAACGGCGAGCTGTTCGGCGAACAGGCCTGCCGCGATATCGAAACCGCCTTCTGCTCCAACGAGTCGTTGCTCACGGCCATGCTTCATCTTTCGACCTTCGATGACGGCGGAATTCGGCGGCGGGTGAACTACGCCCAGCTCGACGTGGAGGAGTTCGGCTCGGTCTACGAGAGCCTGCTGGACTACCGCCCGGTCCTGGACTTGGGCGAGGCGTCCGGCAGGCCTAGCTTCGATCTGGCCGCCGGCACCCAGCGCAAAGAGACCGGCTCCTACTACACACCGCCGGAGCTGGTGCACGAGCTGGTGAAGAGCGCCTTGGTCCCGGTCATGGAAGAAAGGCTGGCCGCCGCCGAGACCAGGCAGGAGAAAATACAGGCATTGCTGGGCCTTCGGGTGTGCGACCCCGCCTCTGGCTCCGGCCACTTCCTGCTGGCCGCCGCCCGCCGCATCGCCCGCGAGCTGGCCAAACTCCAAGCAGGAGAAGAGGAACCCACCCTGCTCAACTACCGCCGCGCCCTCCGCACCGTGGTGCGGCACTGCATCTACGCGGTGGACAAGAACCCCCTGGCCGTGGACCTGTGCAAGGTGGCCCTGTGGATCGAATGCCACGACCCAGGTCGGCCGCTCAGCTTTCTCGACCACCACGTCAAATGCGGCGATAGCCTGGTAGGGGTGCTGGACCTCGATGTCCTAACCGAGGGCATCCCCGACGACGCCTACAAGGCAATAATCGGTGACGATAAGAAAACAGCCTCTTCGTACCGCAAGCGCAACAAAAAAGAACGAACCGGCCAGCTGCGACTCACCCCCCCCCCCCCCGCGGCATCTATGGACACTGCGAAACTGGCCGAGGAACACGAAGCCTTCGGAGAAATGGAAGAACAGACCGCCTCCGAGGTCAAGGCGATGGAAGAACTGTATGGGGATATGCGAGGCCAGGACACCTCTTGGTGGCGACTCAAAACAGCCTGCGATCTTTGGACCTATGCCTTCTTCGCTCCTCTCCAAACCACCGGGCCGGACAAACCGGACCTTGCCCCCACCACCGATGACATCCGCAACGTACTCAAGAAAGGCAACCTGGGTACACAACTTGAAACGGACGCCCTACAAGCATCAAGAGACCATCCGTACTTTCATTGGCCTCTGGAGTTCCCCGACGTGTTCAAGAATGGCGGATTCGACATCGTGCTGGGCAATCCACCCTGGGAACGGATCAAGCTGCAGGAGAAGGAGTTCTTTGCCGGGCGGGACCCGGAGATAGCCAACGCACCAAACAAAGCAGCTCGAGCTCAACTTATTCGCGCCTTAGAAGTCAACAATCCGACCTTAGCACATAAGTTTACTCGGGCCCAACATGATGCCAAATCGGTAAGCAATTTTGTGCGCGGAAGTGAACGATTCAATCTGACAGGTCGTGGAGACATCAACACCTATTCGATCTTTGCGGAGACGGCCAGACGTCTTCTCGCGCCTATAGGAAGGCTAGGAATAATAGTGCCGACCGGTATAGCCACTGATTATACAACCAAGTTATTCTTCTCTGATCTCATAGATACCAAATCCTTGGTCAGCCTGTTTGATTTCCAGAACCGAAAGAGAATATTTCCAGGAATAACTAGCCTAATAAGGTTTTGTTTGATTACTATTAGCGGTATGGATCAACGATCCCTTAATGCTGAGTTTGGCTTCTTCCTGCACAGCATGGAAGATCTTCAAAACCGTGAACGAAGATTTGGTCTTTCTGCCGAAGATTTTGCCCTTTTTAACCCTAATACTCGGACCTGTCCTATTTTTCGAACCCGCAAAGACATGGAGATCGCTCGAAAGATGTATTTACACGCCGGAGTACTCTGGAAGGAAGCAAAGGGAGACGAACCAGAGATCAATCCATGGAGCGTTACCTTAAAAAGCATGTTTCATATGGCAAACGACTCCAATTTGTTTTATACCTATGCAGAACTAGTTAACCAAGGAGGACAATTGGAAGGTAATTCTTTCATACTAGGTGAAGAACGTTACTTGCCTTTGTATGAGTCGAAGCTGTTTCACCAGTATGACCACCGGTTCGCCACCTTTGTCGATGCAACCTTCAAGGATTTACGAAAGGGCAGAACACGATATATGACTTCGGAAGAAAAGACCAATCCTAACGCCTTACCCCTCCCACGCTATTGGGTTTCAGAAAATGAGGTTCTAGAGAGAACAGATCAAACTCAAACAACCTATAATAGCAGACTACAAGACTACAAGACTACAAGACTACAAGACTACAAGACTACAAGACTACAAGACTCGGAAGGTCGGAAGGTCGGAAGGTCGGAAGGTCGGAAGGTCGGAAGGTCGGAAGGTCGGAAGGTCGGAAGGTCGGAAGGTCGGAAGGTATCAAATCGCCCTCCGAACCATCGCCAGAGCAACCGATCAAAGAACCCTCAACAGCACAATCCTCCCAACCTCCGGACTCGGAAAGGGATTGGCAATTCAATTCCCCGATGGAGAATCGCCTTGAGACTGATAACTACTTCCACCAACGAAAGGACGATAATAGCAACCATGCTCCCGGTGATAGGACTTGGCCACAAAGGCGCGATCGTCACGCTCCGCGAGGGCTTATGCCTATCCGAAAGACAACCAACTCCACGAACGAACGAACATGTATCGTAACAGTTACTCCAAGGTGTGGCATGAGTGATCGAGCACCCATCCTTCAAATCGAGAACGCCATTAACGCGGCGCTGATGATTTCTGTGATGAACAGTCTTGTCTTGGATTTTGTGGCCCGTACAGCAGTGGGAGGAACAGACCTCAGTTTCTTTATCATCAAACAGCTTCCTATATTATCACCAGAACAATTCAAAGAAAAGGTGCACTCCAACCTCACTTATAAGGATCTGATCTTTCCGCGTGTATTAGAATTGACGTATACAACGCATGATCTGGAACCATTTGCCAAAGACTTGGGTTATGAAGGTCCTCCTTTCGTTTGGGATGACGACCGGCGTCATCGGCTCAAGAGTGAGTTGGACGCTATCTACGCTCATATGTACGGGCTGGATCGCGAGGAACTCAAATGGATACTCGACGCTCCCCCGCCCAGCGCGTCGTTCCCTACCCTCAAGAAGAACGAGATGAAAGAGTTCGGCGAGTACCGCACCCAGCGTTATGTACTGGCGGCGTATGACCAGATGGCGCGCGGAGAACTGCCCGACCTGAGCGGTGAGGAGCCGTTGACATGCCGTTAGATGTCTTCGAGCTTCGCGAGCAGGTGGTTGCGGAGTACCAGGAATATGTCCGCAGCTTCGTGCGGGTCTTCGACGGGCGGATCAAGAACTACATCGACCGCCAGCTCGACCAAGGCGTCCTGTGGCCGGAGGCGGTCCTTCAGCTCAATCCGGCCTTCGAGATGGACCGCACGCTGGGGGAGCTGGCCGCCGAAGGGGTGTTGATGCCCGGTACGGCCCGGTTCTTCGGAGAGGGGCTGCGGTTGTTCCGGCATCAGCGCCGGGCCATCGACCTCGCCCTGGGGGGCGAACCGTATGTCGTTACGACGGGCACCGGGTCGGGCAAGAGCCTGACCTACCTGGCGCCGATCTACGACACCGTTCTCCGCAACGATCCGGAGCGGCACACGGTGCGGGCGCTGCTGATCTATCCGATGAACGCCCTCATCAACAGCCAGCTCGAAGCGCTACATGAGTTCCAGGCGAAGAACTTCCCCGGCTCGCCGGTGCGCTTCGACCGTTTCACCGGCCAGGAGCGCCAAGAGGACCGCGAGCGCATCATCGCCGACCCGCCGCACATCTTGTTGACCAACTACGTGATGGCCGAGTACATGCTCCTGCGCCCCGCCGAGCGGCCTCTCCTCGAGACCGCCACCCGGGATCTACGGACCCTGGTGATGGACGAGCTGCACTTCTACCGGGGGCGGCAGGGGGCGGACACGGCGATGCTCACCCGGCGGCTGCAGGAGGCGGCCGAGCAGGATCTGCAGGAGGCGGCCGGACATGATCTGCAGGCGGTGGCCACCAGCGCCACCATGGTTACGGGCGAGTCTCGGGCGGATCGCAACCAGGCCGTGGCCAAGCTGGTGTCGAAGTTCTTCGGGCTGGATATCCCCGCCGCCAACGTGGTGGACGAATCCCTCGAGCGGGCGACCGCGGCGGAAACCCCCGATGGAGCGGCGGCGGTGCGGGCGGCGGTGGAGGCGCCCCCTCCCGCGCCGGAGGTCGAAGCGGTGCGCGGGCACCCTCTGGCGGCTTGGGCGGAGGAAGCCTTCGGCCTCGATCATGAAGGCGGCCGGCTGATCCGGCGGACGCCCAAGACCTTCGAGGAAGTCGTCGGACAGCTGGCGAAAGAGAGCGGCCTGGCGGTCGAACGGTGCCGGGAACCCCTTCGGCGGGTGCTCGAAGCGGGCAACGAGGCCGGGCGGAACGCCGGGCGGCCTCTGTTCGCCTTCCGCCTGCATCAGTGGCTCTCTTCGGGGAGCAGCGTCTACACCACCCTGGAGGCGCCGGACAACCGCATATTCAGGATGTCGGGCCAATACAAGGCGGACCGCGAGCGGGTGCTGTTCCCGCTGGCTTTCTGCCGAGAGTGCGGGCAGGAGTACTACCTGGCTTCCCTCGCCGAGGACGACGGGGCGGAGCAGCTGATCCCCCGCTCTCCCCTGGCCGGCGTCGCGGAGGAAGACCTCGACGACATAAAGGGCTACTTCGCCCTGGAGCACGACGACCTTTGGGAGGGAGACGACAACGACCTGCCGGGGTTCTGGTTCAACGAGCGGAGCGCCGGGCGGGTCATAAAACCGAACTACAGCGGGTATCGGCCCCGGGGTTGCCGCGCCGCCCCCGACGGAAGCATCGACCCGGTGGACGGGTCGGGAGTGGAGGGCTGGTTCCTGCCGCACAAGTTCCTGATCTGCCTGCGCTGCCGGGCCGTGTACGACACCCGGGTGGGCGACTACCGCAAGCTCTCCTCGCTCAGCCAGACGGGGCGGTCGACCGCGGCCACCATCTCCATGAACGCGGCCGTGGCGGGCATGGCCAACCAGGGCGTAGACCGAGCCGAGGCGAAGTCGCTCAGCTTCACCGACAACCGCCAAGACGCATCGCTCCAGGCGGGGCACCTCAACGACTTCGTGCAGGTCGCCCAGCTGCGCGCCGGGCTGGTGGAAGCCCTGCGGCGGGGCGGCGCCCTGACCTTCGACCGGCTGGGGCCGGCGGTCTTCGAGGCGCTCGGCCTCGCCCCGGACGACTTCCTGCGCGAGCCGGTGGCCGAGGGCCCCGGATACGAACAGGGGAAGAAGGCCATGATCGACCTGCTCGAATACCGCGCCTTGGAAGACCTGAGCCGCGATTGGCGGGTCACCCAGCCCAACCTGGAACAGACCGGGCTGCTGCGGATCGAATACGAGGGGCTGGACGACCTCGCCTCCGACAATGCCCTGTGGAGCGGCCTGCCCGCTATCGCCGACGCTTCTGCGGCAACCCGCCGGAGGGTATTGCATGCCTTCCTCGACCATCTCCGCATGGGCCTGGCCGTAGACGCGGCGCCGTTGACCCCAGCCGCCGCCCGCCGGCTGATCCGCAACACGAGTCAGTGGCTGGGGGATCCGTGGCGTCTGGAAGAAGACCTGGACATGCCGCGCACGCAGAGCCTGGCCCTGCTGCCGGGGAACAAGGCCAACCCGTTCATGAAGCGCAGGACCATGAGCCTGGGGCGGCGCTCCGCCGTTGCCCGCTATCTGCGCTCCCCCAACACTTGGAACACCGACCGGACGCTCACCCCCGACGAGGCCGAAGCCTTGGTGGAGGGCATCGCCGCCGGGCTGCGCGGTCATCTCCTGGCGGCGGCCGAAGAGGGCGCCCAGGAGAAGGGCGTCCGGGTGTTGGCCGCGGCAATGCGCTGGACGGCGGGGGGCGGAAACCCGGCCCCGCCCGACCCGGTGAGGAGCAGGTCGCTCCATCTGCGAAAGGAACTGTCCAGCCTGGAGAAGAAGGCCAACCCCTACTTCACCAACCTCTACCAGAGCCAGGGGCGGCATCTGCGGGGAATGGCCGCGGCGGAGCACACCGGGCAGATCGCCGCCGACATTCGGAGCGAACGGGAGGAGCGGTTCAGGAAGGGCGAGCTGCCGGCGCTGTTCTGCTCGCCCACCATGGAGCTGGGGGTGGACATAAGCGACCTGCACACGGTCCATCTGCGCAACGTGCCGCCCACCCCCGCCAACTACGCCCAGCGGAGCGGACGGGCAGGCCGGGGCGGTCAACCGGCGCTGATCGCGGCCTTCGCCGCCCAGGGCAACGCCCACGACCAGTACTTCTTCGGGCGGCGCGAGGAGATGATCGCCGGAGCGGTGGCCCCGGCTCGGATCGACCTCGAGAACGAGGAGCTGGTGAGAGCCCACCTGCACTCCACCTGGCTGGCTGTGAGCGGGTTGTCCCTGGGTTCCGGCATGGCCGAAGTGCTCGACCTCGGCGACCCCGATATGCCTGTCATGGCGGACAAGCGGGCCGCCATCACGGGGGCGGCGGGAAAACGGATCTTCGAGGAGTCGCTGCGGCGGGGCCAGCGCATCGCGAAGCGGACGCAGGACATCCACAAGGCGCAGTGGTTCTCGCAAGAATGGTTGGAAGAAACGCTGCGCAACGCGCCCGAACAATTCGACCGGGCCTTCGACAACTGGCGCGCTCTCTACCGCTCGACGTGCATCTTGCGAGACGAGGCGCGGCGCCTGATCGACGACCCCAACGCGGCCTTGAAAGACAAGGAGGAAGCCGAGCGCCGGGAAACGGAAGCCCGCCGCGAGATACAGCTCTTGCTCAACCAGAGCCGACGCTATTCAGAGTCGGACTTCTATCCCTACCGCTACCTGGCCGGGGAGGGCTTCCTGCCCGGTTACAACTTCCCTCGGCTGCCGGTGCGGGTGTCGGTGCCGGTGCGCGGCAGCCGCCAGCTCATCGACCGGCCCCGCTTCCTGGGGCTCACCGAGTTCGGCCCGGGCGCCCAGATCTATCACGAAGGCCGCAAGCACCGGGTTCAGCACGCCGTTCTCCCGCCGGAAGGCATCGACGATCATCTGGATCAGGCGCGCCTCTGCCTGGTGTGCGGGTACGCGCACACCAGGGCGGCTCTGGGGGTGGACCTGTGCGAACACTGCGGCGTCCGCCAAGACGGTGAGACCTCACTGTTCCCACAGAAGCTGCTGAAACAGCCCGTGATGCGGGCGAGGCCCTTCCAGCGGATCTCCTCCGAAGAAGAGGAACGGGTGCGGAGCGGCTACCTCACCACCACGCACTTCCGCTTCGGCGGCCATGTCCGGCAAGCCGAGGTGTTCTCGGAAGGCGAATGCCTGCTCGACGTCGTGTACGCGCCCGCCGCCAACCTCTGGCGGATCAATCAGGGCTGGCGGCGGAGCGAGGACCAAGGGTTCGCCATCGACCCCCGAACCGGACGCTGGCAGAGCCGCACCGCCGAGGCCGGGAAGGCCGACCTCCAGCCGGACGCACCCTTGCCGATCAGGGGAGTCATGCCCTACGTGCAGGACACGCGGAACCTGCTCATGATCCGCCCCCGGGCCGATCAGCCGTCGGAGGAGTTTCTCTACACCCTCCTCTACGCCCTGAAGCGGGCCATACAGGTCGAATACCAGGTGGAGGAACAGGAGATCGGCGCGGAGCTGATCGGCCGGGGCGACCACCGCCGCCTGCTGTTCTGGGAAGCGGCCGAAGGGGGTATCGGCGTGTGGGAACGCCTGGCCCTGGAGCGGACGGCCCTCGGCCAAGCGGCGGAAACGGCCCTGCGCCTCTGCCATTTCGCCGCCGAGGCCGGCGCCTCGGCGAAGTGCGAAGTGGCCTGTTACGAATGCCTGCTCTCCTACTCCAACCAACCGCATCACCGCTACATCGACCGAATGCTCCTCTCCGACTTCCTGCCGCGGCTGGCAACCGCCGAAACCGCCCAGGAAGCCACAAGGGACGAAGAAGGGCAGCTCCAATATCTTCTGACCCTGGTCGACCCCCGCTCCACGCTGGAGCGCGAATTCCTGGCCTTCCTCTACAACAACGGCCTCCGCCTCCCCGACAAGGCCCAGAACCGCCCCGCCCCGGACATCCACGTACAACCCGACTTCTACTACGATCGCGAAGGACGGCCCGGCGTCTGCGTGTTCGTAGACGGCCCCCACCACGACCAACCCCGTCAGCGCGAGGCCGACGAGCGGCTCCGCGCTAGACTGCAAGACAACGGCTACCGAGTGATAGCCGTAAGACACGACCGACCGTTCACCGAACCGGTCGAAAAATATCCCGACGTGTTCGGAGAGCCAACCGATCCGTAGGAAAGCGAACACCCGAATGATAAGCAGCATCACCCTCGAGAACTTCCGATGCTTCCGGGAAAGACAGACCGCCCGCCTGGCCCCCCTCACCCTGCTCGTAGGCGAGAACAGCACCGGCAAGACCTCCTTCATGGCCATGATCCGAGCCCTATGGGATGTTGCTTACGGAGAACAATCTTCCGACTTCAAAGAGGATCCATATGAATTAGGCAGCTATGATGAAATCGCTCACCGTAGGAATGCTAATGATCTTCCTGTAGACTCCTTTAAAGCCGGTTTTGAGATAGCACAATCTTCCCACGAAGATAACAAGGGTTGTCCCTATTATTTTGAGGCATCATTTGAAAAGGAAGGTACTATCCCGGTCGCTAAGAGGCGATTGATCTCACAAGGAAAGGTTTCCTTTAATGAATTATACAAGGATCATACTATCACTGTTGACCTTAAGACGGCAAGGGGTAAATGGTTGCTAAACACAACCAAAGGAAGTAATATAATAGCTAGCCGAGGTAGGATTGATTATGATGACAGATTGCTTCCCCTTTATTTATATCTCTATTACATAGATCTTGCATTACATAGGAGTAAGCAAGGAGATATGGGTATGAGGATACAATCGCTATCCAACTCGCCTGACTTCTCTGAGCAAGACTTGATTGACGTCAAGAACACATTGGACCTATTTTCTGAAGACCATACCTCTATACCTTCGCGCCCTTATGCCAGTGCCCCAGTCCGTTCCAAACCAAAACGAACATACGACCCTTCACGCTCCATGCGTGATCCTGAGGGCGATTATGTACCTATGTATCTTGCCTATCTTGATATGCAAGATAAAGAAGCCTGGAAAGAACTTCAGAGCAAGTTGGAGAGTTTCGGAAGTGCTGCTGGTCTTTTTGACCAAATATCAGTCAAGCAACTCGGTAGGAGCGTAGGCAGTCCCTTCCAAATACAGATAAGAAAGTTCAGCAAAAAACGGAAGGGCCCACAGCGCAACTTGGTAGATGTGGGTTACGGCGTCAGCCAGATATTACCGCTTATAACTGAACTTCTCAGAAAAGACGCACCAGATATATTCTTGGTTCAGCAACCAGAAGTCCATCTACACCCAAGTGCGCAAGCCGCTCTCGGCAGTTTGTTCTGCCAAGTTGCTGGCAACAACAAACAGCTGATCATAGAAACTCACAACGACTACATACTGGATCGTGTACGTATGGACATACGCGACCAATCCTCTCCCTTGAAGCCCGAAGACGTATCAATTTTGTTCTTTGAGCACAAAGATTTGGATGTCCAAATTCACTCTCTAAAACATGACGAGGAAGGAAACGTCCTGGGCACACCGCCGGGTTACCGTCAGTTCTTCATGGAAGAAGTCCGACGGTCCATTGGTATCTGATGTGTGTAATAATTGATGCCAACATCGCTGATGATGTCTTTGGTCAACACGGACCTGAATCCACCAAAAGGCTATTCGATCAAATCATATCAGGGAAATTGATATTCGTCGTGGGAGGCAGTAAACTAATAAACGAACTTGATAGAATCTCAAATACGGCCCGAGATGTTATACGGGAAGCATTGATAGCAGGCATAGGTATATCTGTGAATGACAAAGTGATAGATAGCCGCACCCAACAGATTACCAACTCTTATCACTTGGTATCAGACGATCAACATATAATAGCTCTGGCGCAAGTCAGTGGCGCTCGTTTACTGTGCTCCCACGATAAAGACCTCCACGAGGATTTCAAAAACAAGGAACTGATAGACAATCCACGCGGAAGAATATACCCAGCATCAGAGCCTGCCGATAAAGCATTCGGAAGGAAACACAGAAATATTCTCAATAGAACAGATCTGTGCTCAATCGGATAGTGACAACCGTGTCGAATTGCTCTTCTGCCTCGTGATGGGCAAGGCGAATTGCGTGTAACTTGTCAGACCAACAGCTAGTGAGTATGATGGGTAGATCCAATTGCGAAGGAGAGTGAACAGATCATGAGATTGTTTTGGGCGATACTGGTCGTTCTTGGCTCGGCGGTCATGTCTTTCGGGGTAACGGTGGGCACCGCCGCGGGAGTAGCAGCAGGCGTCGGCGTTGCTTTGCAGAGCGCCTTCGGCGGTCCGAATGTTACGCCTGACATTATGGCGTTGGTATTAGACCACATTCTAAGTACGCCGTATTTCTGGATTGGCGCGGTGCTGATGGCCATCGGTCTTTACGGACTGGCCGGGGTCAAGCGGATACGCTCCGAAACGTTCACGTACGTAGAAACAGGGAACCGCAACAACGAGCCGGAAGACCTAGACTTGGAAAAGCCGTCCGAGTAGCCCGTTGGTGACCGACATTCGGAAAACCTCAGCCAGGGGGCGCCGTCACCCCTCGGTCATCGCACCCTCAGAGAGGGGGCTGTACCGCTTGCGGTAGAGACGACGGACGGCTAACCTTGGTTCAAGAAGGGGCGGTGCTCCGCCCGACGGCAGAAAGGCACCCCGATGGCCACCATCAACACGATCTCGGACCTCCTGCAGGCGCTGGATGATCATCCCCAGTGGCTGGAGGCCGTGCGTGAGCGCCTGTTGACCAAGGATATTCGGGAAGCTCCCCGGCGCTTGGACGACGTCGACCAACGACTCAACGCCCTCATCACCAAAATAGATGCCTTCATAGCAAACACCAATCAACAACTCAAAGGCCATGAAGAGCGCCTCCAATCTCTCGAAGAACTACTCAAAGGCCAAGAAGAACGCCTCCAATCTCTCGAAGAACTACTCAAAGGCCAAGAAGAACGCCTCCAATCTCTCGAAGAACTACTCAAAGGCCAAGAAGAACGCCTCCAATCTCTCGAAGAACTACTCAAAGGCCAAGAAGAACGCCTCCAATCTCTCGAAGAACTACTCAAAGGCCAAGAAGAACGCCTCCAATCTCTCGAAGAACTACTCAAAGGCCAAGAAGAACGCCTCCAATCTCTCGAAGAACTACTCAAAGGCCAAGAAGAACGCCTCCAGTCCCTTGAAGAACTACTCAAAGGCCAAGAAGAACGCCTCAACGGCCATGCAAACCAACTAGAAGCCCTCAACCGGTACATTGAAAACGCCGCCCAGCGGTTCGAACGCCAAGAAAGGGACAGCTCCTTCCTCAAGGGTGAGCTCTTCGAGAGGCGGGTTCACCGGATGAGCAGATCCCTCGCCCGAGAAATGGGCCTTGCCGGGACAAGAACCGTGGCAGAGGAGGAACTCTATGAGATGGTGGACAGCCGGGACACTTCGGACATCGCTCCCGGCCGCTTGAAGAGCTTCAAAACCGCCGACCTCGTTCTGAAAGGAGTCGACCAAAAGGGCGGCCCCTGCTACATAGCCGCGGAAGTGTCATACACCGTCGACGAACGGGATACGGTCCGCGCCGTCAGCGCCGCCCAGCTGCTGACCAGGTTCACCGGCCTCCCCGCCCGCGCCGCGGTGGTCGGGGTCCGCAAGGACGACTGCATCCAAGGCCAGATCGAAGCCGGAGAGGTGTTCTACTGGGCAATAGACGAGGACGACGCCCTGCCTCGTTGATAGATATCTCGGATCTGCATGGCCCCGGGCAGGCGTCCTGCCAGTAGATCTGGAGGCCGATGAGGATGAACCCGTTTGGTGATTGACGCCGACGATGAACAGCCCCGGCAGGGTGCCAAAGAAGCCGGAGCACAGCCTCCCTTCCGCAGGCCCTTTATAGCCCAGCTCTGCCGGTCCCTTGCTTCTTCCCCGCTAACTTCTCGAAGGGTGGAAAGGGCCGCCGGGTGCCTGTTCTCGGTTCTTCTGCAGGGTGCGATCTCAGCCTTATGACCCTTCCCTGCGGCGTTCGGAGCCGGGCGCATGCCTGTGTAGTTCTACTTTCTATTTGCATCATCCGACTGTGATCATCACCGCCTTGTTCGCGGCCGCCGACAACAACTGGGGGAACCCTATACGTACATCGTTGCATTGGTGACGCCGCCGTCCACGTCGAGGGTGGCGCCGGTGATCCACGACGCCCGGTCCGAGCAGAGGAAGGCCACTGCCTGGGCTATGTCCGCCGGCTCGCCGATCCGCCCCATCGGATGCAGGGAGGCGGCGGCCGGCTCGTCTTCCCACAGCACCTGGGAGAAGCGGGTCCTCACCACCCCCGGCGCCACCCCCACCACCCGCACCGCCGGCGCCAGCTCCGCGGCGAGGTGGCGGGTCATGTGGATCAGGCCGGCCTTGGATATGTCGTAGGCGCCCAAGCTCCGGCCCGGCAACCGCCCGCCCACGGAAGCGTTGTTGCAGATCACGCCGCCCTGCTCCTTCATCCATCCGGCCCAGGCGGCCTTCGCATACAGCAGCGGACCCAGCAGGTTGATCTGCCAGGTGCGTTCCACCGCCGCCGGATCGACTTCCATCAGCGGTCCGTAGGCGGGGTTGGAGGCGGCGTTGTTGACCAGCACGTCGCATGACCCGAACCGGTCGAGGGCCGTCCGCACCGCCGTCTCCGCCCCCTCCGCCGTGTCCGCCCTCGCCGCCGCCGGGGCCACCCTCTCCGGGGCGTCCAGCCGGGCCGCCGCCTCCTCCAGATTCTCGGCCTTGCGGCCGGTGATCACCACCCCGCGGACGCCGGCGGCCAGGAAAGCGGCCGCCACCGCCTCTCCGATCCCGCGGGAGGCGCCGGTAACCACAGCCGTCTTGCCTTCCAAGCGGACGTCCATCCGTCGATCCTCCCCGTCCGGGCACCGAGAGCAGTCCGAGCGGCCCGTCCTCCGCTCGGCCGTTCCGCCTGCTTCCAATATTACTGCGGAGGCCGCCGCCGAGGCGCCGGGCCGGACGCCCGACCGACCTCTCCTACCGGGCCCTTGTCCAACGAATCGGCTTCTGTCACAGCCCCCTGATACCTTGGACCGGTACACACACCGCAGCGGATCCGGAAGGCTGCGGTCATACAGAGGCCGCCCAGCCCAGAGGCCGGGGTTCCCTTCCGGCGCCGCCGGCGAAACCCGATTTCTCCAAGGGCGGGGGCCGACCTGGCTGTGCTGAGACGGATCGGGCGCAGAGGGCCAAACACGCCCAAGCGTTCGGAAAATGATGGTTCGGCGGCGGCGGGGGCGGGAAACCCGGCGAAGCCGGGGCGGGAGGCGGAGAACGCGAAAACCTGGCTGACGACCTCATAGGTCTGGCCGGGTTCCGAGGCGAAGCCGGGGAAGGGCGGCGGCGCAAACCCGGTTTTTTCGCGCCGCCTATTAGATTTGCCTGAAGATGCATGTGCTCGTAGCAACCGCAGGGGCGCTGCCGCCGGAACCGGCCGCCTACTTCGCGGAGGTTCTGGCCGGACCGGAGGGGCGGGTAACGGTCATGAACGTCACCCAGGCGCCCGGGGGGTTCACGGACGAGCTGTCGCCCGAGGCATGGCGGCCCTTCGACGCCGGCCAGGGGGCGCCGCCGCCCTCCGGAGGCCGCGGCGGAATCGATGAGTACGTGCAGGAACGGGGCGCCAAGATGGCGGCGCCGATCCTGGCCGCCCTGGAGAGCCGCAACATCCGGCCCGCCGCGGTGTTCGTGGAGGCGGACGACGCAGCGGAAGCGATCGCGGCCGCCGCCGAGCGGATCGGCGCCGAAGCCATCGTGATGGGCGTCACCCGCCGCCTGTTCGACGAGTCGGCCTGGAACAGCATCTCCTTCGCGGTAACCGCCGCCTCCCGGCTCCCGGTGCTGCTCATCCCCGCCCCCTCCGAACCACCGGCTTCAAACGGCGGGGAGGACTGACCGGCCGACCGGCGCCGGCCCGGGGAAGAACGGCGGCCGCCGAAGATACCGCGATTTGTCACACCCCCCTGGGACAATGAGGCCGTGAGCATCGACCGAGAAGAACAGGGACCGCAGGCCGATTCCTCCATTCGCCATGCAGAACGGGCCGGGGGCGGGTGCAGCGCGGAGCACGAGGCGCAGCGGGAAGTCCGGGGCGGTGTGCTGGTCGGGGTCTGCGGGGAGTGCCGGGAGATCCGGTTCCGGTGCGCCGGGGGGCCGGCCGACCCTTGGGAGGCGCTGGCGGCGCTGTTCGGCGACTACCGGCTGGTGGGGCGGATCGACGCCATCCGGGCGCCCGCCGCCGAGGTGCTCGCCTACCGCCCCCGGCGCCCGGAGAATGCGTCGGCCTTGGAGGCGGCCCCGCCGCACCGATGGTTCAAGGCCGCCGACCGCCTGTGGATGTGCCACGACCGGTCGCTGTTGCTGCTGGCCCGCGAATCGGCGTACTCATGAACATACGGCGGACAGAATGATGCGGAAACCCGGCCGACCCGGCAGCCGGCGGGCGGCGCCCCTGTGAGCTTCGAAACCTACGAACGGGACCCCGCCGTCTTCGACGAGATGTTCCAATCCGGCGGCGGGCCGCGCCCGCACTGCCGGCCGCTCTGGGAAGAACTGGAACAGCTCTCCCCCGCCGGCCTGATGGCGGTCGGGGAATGGGTGTCCCGTTCGTTCTCCAACGAAGGCATAACCTTCACCGTCTACGGAGACGACGAGACCGACGAGCAGATCATTCCCGTCGACTGCATCCCCCGCGCCATGGCGGGAAGCGAATGGCGGCAGCTCACCCTCGGGCTCGAACAGCGGCTGGCCGCCCTCAACATGTTCATCGAGGACGTGTACAACGAAGCCCGCATCGTCCGCGACGGGGTGATCCCGCCCGAGGTGGTGAGAAGCTGCCCCCAATACCGCCTCGAAATGCGGGGCTTCTCCGCTCCGGGGGGTGTATGGGTGGGCATAGCCGGCACCGACCTGGTCCGCACCAACGACGGGTTCCGGGTGCTGGAGGACAACGTCCGGGTCCCCTCCGGCGTGTCGTACATGATGGCCGTCCGCAAGGTGACCAAGGCGGCCTACCGGCGCCTGTACCGCCGGGCCGGGGTCGGGGAGGTCGAGAACTACCCCCGCCTCCTGGCCGAAACCCTGCGCGAGCTGGCGCCGGAGGGGCGCTCCGATCCGGTCGCCGCCCTCCTGACCCCCGGCGTCTACAACTCGGCCTTCTACGAGCACATGTTCCTGGCGCGCCAGATCGGGGCCGAGTTGGTGGAAGGCCGCGATCTGCTGGTGGACGGCGGCTTCGTCTACATGCGGACCACGTCGGGCCTGCGCCGGGTCGACGTGATATACCGGCGGATCGACGACGACTACCTCGACCCTCTGGTCTTCCGCCCGGACTCGCTGCTGGGCGTACCCGGACTGATGCACGCCTTCCGGCTCGGCAACGTCTCCCTGGTCAACGCCCCCGGCACCGGAGTGGCGGACGACAAGAGCGTGTACGCCTATGCGCCGGACATGATCCGCTACTACCTGGGAGAGGAACCGCTGCTGGCCAACGTCGAAACCTACCTGTGCCGCCGCCCCGAGGATCTCGAGTACACGCTCGACAACCTGGAACGCCTGGTGGTCAAGCAGGTGGGCGAATCGGGGGGCTACGGGATGCTGATCGGCCCTCATTCCTCCAAGCAGGAGCGGGCCGAGTTCGCAAGGCGCCTCCGCGCCGACCCCGCCGGGTACATCTCCCAGCCGACCCTCGCCCTGTCCTGCTCCCCCTGCCTGATCGAAGGCGGAATCGAACCCCGCCGCGTGGACCTGCGGCCTTTCGTGCTGCAGGGCCGGAAGACGCGCATCGTGCCCGGCGCCCTCTGCCGGGTCGCCCTCCGCCGGGGGAGCCTGGTGGTCAACTCCAGCCAGGGCGGCGGCGTCAAGGACTTCTGGGTGCTGGAAGGCTGAAGAGCGGTGCTGTCGCGCAGCGCGGAGGGGCTCTACTGGATGGGCCGATGCCTCGAGCGGGTGAGCCACCTCTCCCGCCTGCTGAGGATCCAGACCGAGTCGCTGGTCGACCGCCCGGTTCGGGAGATCCACTTCGGCTGGCTGAGGATATACGGCAGCCTGCACCGCCGGCCGCCCGGCGGAGAACTGGAGCTGCACGGCAGCGACTCGTACACACTGGCCGACTCGTACACACTGGCCGACGATCTCACCTTCGAACCCTCCAACCCCGATTCGATCCGCAGCTGTCTGGCCGCGGGCCGCGAGAACGCCCGCCAGATGCGCCACTGCATCTCCCCCCAGATGTGGACGCAGATCAACCGCTGCTACCTGAAGATGAAGGAGACGGAGATCCCCGACATCTGGAGCGCCTCGCCCGAGAGCTTCTACGCAGAAGCGGCCGCCGAGGTCGAGACCCTCGCCGGCGCAGCCGCCGCCACCATGTACCGGGACGAGAGATGGCTGTTCCTGCGGCTGGGCCGTTACCTGGAGCGCACCCAGCTGTCGGCCTCCCTGCTGTCGGCGCAGATAGACGCCGTCCGCTCCTTCGAGGTGAACGCCGAAACCGACTGGTCGGGCCTGCTGCGGGTCTACTACGCCTTCGACGCCTACAACCGCGCCCACGGCGCGGAGGTGGATCCCGGCCGGGTGCTGGATCTGCTGGTCACCGACCGCCGGTTGCCCGGCTCGCCCGCCCGCTCGGCCGCCGTTGCCGGGCGGGTGCTCGCCCAGATCGGCGCCGGGCCGGGCGCCGAGTCCAACGCCGAGGCCGTCCGGGCCGCGCAGCGCCTCGGCGCCCTGACCGGGCCGGAATGGCCGGGCGGCGGCCGCCGCGGACTGCTGCAGTCGATCAGGAGCGAATCCCGGCTGATGCACACCTCGATCACCGGCGCCTACTTCGACTATCCGATCGAGGGCTCTCCGGCGCCTTGACCGTGGCCCGCCCTCTGCTCTACCGCATCCGGCATCTCACCCGGTTCCTCTACACCGCCCCGGTCCGGCGCTGCGTCATGTCGCTGTGCATGGCGCCGCGCCGGGGCAGAGGCCGGACGGCGCCGGACTTCGAGGCGTCCTCCTCCCCCCCCGGCTCGATAGGCGCCGAGGCGGACCCCTTCGGCAACACCCGCCACGTTCTGACCGTCTATTCACTCCATTCCTCGCTCGAGGTGTCGGCCCGGTCGACGGTCGAGGCGCGCCCCTCCCGCGCCCTCCCCGAAACCCTGGGGAAGGGCGCCTGGGCGGAACTCCGCTCGTCCGCCGACGCCTGGGCCGACTGGGACTTCGTCCGTCCGAGCCGGATGACCGCCCCGTCGCCAGCCCTGGAGGCCTTCGCGGCCCGGCTGGAGGCGGCGCCGGAGTCCGACCCCCTGGAGGACCTGCTGAGGTTGAACGCCGCCCTCCACGAAACGTTCGAATACACCCCCGGCGCCACCCTGGTGGACTCTCCGATGGAGCACATACTGGAGACCGGACGGGGGGTCTGCCAGGACTACGCCCACGTGATGATCGCCATCGCCCGCTCCTGGGGCGTCCCCGCCCGTTACGTATCCGGCTACCTGCACCTGACCGGCGCGGAGGACAACCCCGCGGCGGCGTCGGCCACCCACGCCTGGGTGGAGTGCCGGCTTCCCGGCCTGGGCTGGGTGGGCTTCGACCCCGCCAACCGCAGCCCGGCCGACGAGAGGTACATCCCCGTCGCGGTGGGGCGCGACTACTCAGACGTCCCCCCCACGCGGGGCGTGCTCCAAGGCGGCGGCCGGTCCGAGGTGGAGGTGGAGGTCGAGGTAACCCGGCTCTGAGGCGCGGCGGCCGCGGTCAGGCGGGGGCGGGCCGGCGGCGGAACCGAGTCTGGTAGAGCCGGGTGTACAGCCCGCCCGCCTCCAGCAGCTCGGCGTGGGCGCCCTGTTCGACCAGACGGCCTTCGTCCAGCACCAGGATGCGGTCGGCGGCCCGGACGGTGGACAGGCGGTGGGCGATGACCAGAGAGGTGCGGCCCTCCATGACCCGTTCCAGCGCCTCGTGCACCAAGGCTTCGGATTCGGAGTCGAGGTGGGCGGTGGCTTCGTCCAGGATGAGGATCTGCGGGTCTTTCAGGATCACCCGCGCCAGGGCGATCCGCTGCTTCTCGCCCCCCGACAGGCGGTAGCCCCGCTCCCCCACCACCGTCTCGTACCCGTCGGCCAGCGAAGCGATGAAGCCGTGGATGTTGGCCGCCCGGGCGGCCGCCTCGATCTCGCCCCGGTCTGCTTCCGGCTTGCCGTAGCGCAGGTTGGCGGCGATGGTGTCGTGGAAGAGGAAGGTCTCCTGGGTAACCACCCCCACCGACTGCTCCAGCGAATCCAGGGAGGCGCCCCGCACGTCCACCCCGTCGATCCTGACCTGCCCCCGCTCCAGGTCGTAGAGGCGGGGTATCAGGTAGCTGACGGTGGTCTTGCCCGCGCCGGAGGGGCCCACCAGGGCGGCCAGCTCGCCGGGCTCGATGCGGAAGCTCAGGTCTTCGACCGCCCACTCGCGGCCGGCCTGGAAGGACGGGGTGCTGCCGCCGCCGGGCCGCCGGAACCGGTCGACCGAGGCCAGGCCGCCGAGCCGGCCGGTCTGGTAACGGAAGAACACCCGGTCGAACTCGACCAAGCCCCGGACGGGGCGGATGTCCACCGCTCCGGGGCGCTCCACTATGTCGTGCGGGAGGTCCAGCACCTCGAAGACCCGCTCGAAGGAGACCAGGGAGGAGGCGAACTCCACCCGGGCGTTGGACATGGCCGACAGCGGCCCGTACAGCTGCACCAACAGGGTGGAGAACATGATCACCGTGCCGAGGCTCATCCCGCCGCGGATGACCAGGAAGCCCCCCGCCCAGAACACGGCGGCGGTGCCCAGGGCGCTCACCAGCCCGAGGGCGGCGAAGAACCAGCGCCCGACCATGGCCGAGCGGACGCCGAGGTCCCGCACCGACCGGGCCTCTTCGGCGAAACGGGCCGCCTCCTCCCGGCGGCGTCCGAACAGCTTGACCAGCAGGGCGCCGCTCACGTTGAAGGTCTCGTTGAGGATGGCGGACATGGCGGCGTTGTGCTGCATCTGCTGCTGGGTGATCCGGCGGAGGATGCGGGCCACCCGCCGGGCCGGGTAGACGAACAGGGGCAGGGCGGCCACCGCCAACAGGGTGAGGCGCCACTCCGCCCGGAGCATCACCACCAGGATCACCGTCACCGAGACGATGTTGGAGGCGATGGTGACGAAGGTTCCAGTGATGGCGGTCTGCGCGCCCACCACGTCGTTGTCGAGGCGGGACACCAGCTCGCCGGTCTTGGTCTGGGTGAAGAAACGCAGCGACATGGCCTGGAGGTGGGTGTAGAGGGAGCGCCGCAGGTCGTAGATGATCCCCTCCCCCGCCCGGGCCGACATCCACCGCTGCAGGGCGCCCACCGACACCGTGACCAGCGGCGCGGCCACCATTCCCGCTCCGAGCAGGGTGAGCCGCCCCAGGTCGGCTTCGGGGACGGCGCGGTCCACCAGATCCCGGATGAGAAGCGGCGGAACCACCGTCAGCACGGCGATGATCAGGATGGTGGCCAGCACCCCCGCCAGCAGCCACCGGTAGGGCCGCCCGTAGGCGAACACCCGCCGCAGCAGGGCCCGGTCGATCTCCGGCCCCTTCTCGTCCTGGTCGTAGCGGAGGTACGACCACCAACCCCCGCCTGCTCCGTGCCAGATGACCGTCTTCCCCGCCGCCGACTGGTGTATCTTACGGCCGGACGGCTTCTACGGAGCCGGACGGATCACGAACGGGAACCGGACAGGTGCGGTACAAGGGATACACCGCCGCCGTCGAATACGACGATTCGGTCGGGCTGCTTCACGGAAGCGTCATCAACAGCGGCCCCTATCCGATCGCGACCTTCGAGGCGGCCGGCCTCGAGGCTCTCCGCGAGGAGTTCCACCGGTCCGTCGACGATTACCTCGCCTGGTGCGAAGAGGACGGAGTGCCGCCCCGCCTTCCCAGAACAGGGCCGGCCTCTCCGCAACCCCTGATCACACTCAACTCAGCTCAGTTGTCCGCACAGGGCGGCCTGGCAACCGTCCATCTGGATCGAACCACCGAACTGCCTCTGAATTGAGTTCATTTCATTCATTCATTTCCGTGTTGGGGCGGACCTCGACCACGAAGGCGTCGCCGCTGCGGCTGATCACCGCTATTTCGTCGCCGTCCTGCCAGTACCATCTGTCGTCGGGCTGCATCACATGGGCGGCCTCGCTCGGTACGTACCCCTCGTCCGAGTCGAAGATCGGTTCGGTTCGGCGGTAGAGGCCGTGGCAGTACCCGCGGTCGGGCAGGTCGCATCCGTACACCGACTGGTCGACGTGGTATATCTCCACCCCTTCCTCGATGATGTCGGCGTCGGCCCACCAAAGGTCTCCTTCGCCTTCGACCCGCACCCCCAGAGCCCGGTAACGGCTGCGGTCGCCGGCCTCGTAGGGGACGATCAGCAGCTGAATCCCGCCGCTGCCTATTGGCTCCAGGGTGTAGCGGGCGGTCGTCCCCGGCGTGTGCACCGCCGTCTGAGACGGGGGTATCCAACCGGCGGCGTAGCGGTTGACCGCCGGAGTGCCCAATCCCGGCAGCGGAGCGGACCGCCCGGTGCTGGGCGCGCCCATGATGTCCATCGGGTTGTCGTACTGCCAGATCTGCCCGCGGTGCTCGGTCTCGCCGCTGTAGGAGTGAGGCCAGCACAGGGCGTGGCCCATCTCGTGGGCCAGCACGGTCGGATCTATGAAGGAGTTCCCGTTGACCAGCACCGCCCGGCGGTTGTCGGGGAAGCTCCGCTGTGAGAAGTAACCGCAGTCCGCCTGCCCGGCAAAGCTGTTCCCGGCGGACACGCCGACGACTATCACCACCCCGTCGATGTCCGTGTTCCCGCCGGGGTAGCGGTCCAGCACCTCGCCGTAGCAGTTGCGGAAGTAGTCGCGGGACAGCCCGACGGTCACCACGCCGCCCGGGATGAAACTCGGCGTGTAGAGGCCGCCGGACAGCCATTGGAACCAAGGCCGGACCTGGGCGGCGAACTTGTCGGCGTAGTTGGACGGGTTGTGCCGGTGGTCGGGATTCTCGGAGTAGTAGCGTATCCAGGGGGTGTTGCACAGCCACACCTCGAACCTGTCCCCGGCGGACCCCGGCAGCGAATAGGCCCTGGCGAACTCGGCGTGGGCGACCAGCTGCAGCGGATCCCCCGTGTAGACGCCGTCCGGGTCGGGCGGCAGCGCCGCCGCCAGGGTGGTAACAGTGGTAATCGCGGCAGCCGTCGCGGCGGTGGTGGTAGTCGTCGGGGGCGCAGCCAGGATCACCGGACCGTTCGGCCGCACCGCCGTGTGGCCCAGGGTCCTGATGATGAGCGATGCCATCTGCGCCCTCGTTATCCGCCCGTTCGGGTCGTAGGTCCCGTCCGCCCGGCCGGACGCCACCCCCAGCTCGTACATGGCCTCGATGGCGTACTCCTGCTCGAGGGTGGCTTCCGTCAGGGAGTCGGGGAAGGAGTCGTCGATCTCGATGCGCCCGCCGGACGCCGGGAACAGGTCCACCCGGCCGTTGTCGGCGACCGCCACCCTGATCGGCGCCCCCGAAGCGGTGGTCAGCTCCAGCAGGCGCGCCAAGAACACCGCCATGCCGCCCCGGGTCACCGCCCCGTCCGGGTCGAAGTGGGCCGTGGAGCCGGCGCTGCGCATCAGGCCCATCTCCACCGCGGCGTTGATCCCTGCCTGAACCGAGGCGCTCTTGCCGCCGATGTCCGCGAAGGGCGAATGCTGCGTCCGGGGGACGGCGATCCCGGCCCGGTCGGCGGCCCGGATCAGGAACAGCGCCATCTGCCACCTGGTAACTTCCCGGCCGGGCGCATAGCGGGTCCCGTCGCCCACCCCCACCGTGACCCGGTAATAGGCGATGCATCCGATATTGGCGGCGTGCACATCGTCTTCGTCTATGTCCAAGAACCGCCCCGCCGCCTGCCCGGCGGCCTGTTCTCGGTCGGGGCAGGCAGGGTTCGACCCGGCCAAGGCGGCGTCGGGCTCGCCCACCACCCCGACCGCCGGGAAAGCCGCCGGGAAGACAGCCGAGGCCGCAAGCAATGCAGGCAGAACCCTCAGCGCCGATCTCACAGCTATCCGCACCATCGGATTGCAACATAGCGGCCGCCTGAGGCAATCCCTCGGGGCCGGCCCGGCCAAGACCGGGGCGGCTACCTTGAAGGCGGCAACTCACCGCATCTACGAGGAGAATGAGAAGATGGCCGGATACGGGATGGGAAACCCCGAACTCGACCGGGCAGCCGCCGAGCTGATCGAACAGGCCGGGGGAAGCGCCGACCAGGATCTGATAGCCGAGCTGATCACCACCGCCCTGAAGCTGCACCGGGACGGGCCCGGCCGCGGCAGGCTGAAGCTGTTCAACAGCGCCCTCAAGGAGATGCGCTATTCGGCCCGGGTGTTCGGAACTTCCGGAGGAACCCCCAAGGTAACCGTCTTCGGGTCGGCCCGCACCCCGCCCGGCCACCCCGACTACCGCTTGGCCCGCGACTTCGCCCGCCACATGTGGAAACGCCGCGGCTGGATGGCGGTGACCGGCGCCGGCCCGGGGATAATGGAGGCGGCCAACCTGGGTGCAGGCCGGGAAGGGTCGTTCGGCGTCAACATCAGGCTGCCGTTCGAGGCCGCCCCCAACCCCCACATTCCCGCCGGGCGGCTCATCAACTTCAAGTACTTCTTCACCCGCAAGCTCGGCTTCGTGATGGAATCCCGCGCCTTCGCCGTCTTCCCCGGCGGGGTCGGCACCATGGACGAGGCCTTCGAGCTGCTCACCCTGCTCCAGACCGGCAAAGCGCCCCTCCAGCCGGTCGTCCTGATGGAGGCGGAGCCCTCCTACTGGCCTGCTTGGGAGCGTTTCGTAACCGAGCAGCTGCTGGGGAACGGGATGATCGCCCCCGCCGACCTCGGCCTGTACCGGAAGGCCAACCGGGTCGAGGAGGCGGCCGAGGAGATCTGCCGGTTCTACGCCAACTACCGCTCCCAGCGCTACGCGGGCGGCCGTCTGGTGCTCCGCCTCCGCCGCGCCCCGACCGAACAACAGATCGAGCTGTTGAACGACGAGTTCTCCGATCTGCTGGCCGAGGGCCGGATCGAACGGGCCGAACCCCACGCGGCCGAGATCCGGGACCGCGACGCCCTCGACTGCGCCCGGCTGGCGCTGGCCTTCGACCGGCGGAGCACCGGGCGGCTGCGGGCGATGTTGGACCGGATCAACGGCTTCGCATACGAGGACGACCCCGGCTTCGAGGGAGCCGGTTGTGAAGGCCCCCTCCCCCGCCCCTTCTCCGGCTGAACGGCTCCGGGCCGTTCATGTCCACGCGGGCGGCAGCGGCGGTCTGCGCGGCTCACCGGCCGCCTTCTGCGCCGCCGGGCCGCCGCCGGCGGATTGTCAAAGAAACGAGGCGTAGTAGACTGAAGCGGGATGCGCGATATCCTGTCAGATCTGGTAGCCGAGCAGCAGCAGCTCGATCAGTTCCTCCAGAGGGTTCAGGTGCGCGACTGGAGCACCCCCACCTCCGCCGACGGCTGGGACATACGGGACACCGTATCCCACCTCGCCCACATCGAGGAGTACTCCTACAACGCGCTGGCCGAAGAGGGGGGGATGCTCGCCCACCTCGACGACTACGAGACCTTCGACGATTTCACGGAGTCGGGCGTGGAGAAGGGCCGGGACATGCGCCCCCAGGACGTGATCGAATGGTGGCGCCTGGGCAGGGCCAAGGTGGTGGACGCCCTGAGCCGCGCCGAGGCCCGCGACCGGGTCCCCTGGTTCTACGGCCCTATGTCGGCCCGCAGCTTCGCCACCCTCAGAATGGCCGAGACCTGGGCGCACGGCCTCGACGTCCATGACGCCGTGGGCGAGGAGGCGGAAGACACCGAGCGGCTCCGCCACATCATCGTGATCATCCACAAGACACTGCCCTGGGCCTTCGAGCAGGCCGGCCTCGAATACGCCGCCCCGGTGCGCATAGAGGGCATTGGACCCATGTACGCCAAGTACGCCGCCGGCCCGGAAGACACCGACCAGCTCATCAGGGGGCCGGCGGGCGAGATCTGCCGCATCGCCCTCCAGCGCCTCCACCCCGACGACGCCGAGAACGTCGCCGCCCAGGGCGAGACAGCCGAAACAGCCCTCCAGGTGATGCGCACGTATTGAGTTGAGCTGAGTTGAGTCCCGGCGGCTCGAACTCCCGCCTCCAACCTCATCCAGCGCCGAATCGATCCGCCTCCGGCGGTATCCAAGGGGCGGTTGCCGAAGCCTCGACACTTCCCGCAAGGAATGTGGACAAGCCTGTGGAAAACTATGCAAGTACGGCAGGCGTCGGGGCCGCGGGCGGGGGCGTGTCTCACCGGGGCGGTACTCTGCCGGGCATGGATGAACGCACGAAGCAGGGCGGTGCGGGCGGCGGCGCGGATACGGCCGGCGGTCTTTTCTCCCCCGCCGCGGCCGCATGGTTCGACGAGACCTTCAACGCCCCCACTCCGGCTCAGGCCCGGGGGTGGCCGGCCATCGCCGCGGGCGGCCACACCCTGATCCACGCCCCCACCGGATCGGGCAAGACCCTGGCCGCCTTCCTGTACATGCTCGACCGGCTGCTGACCGAACCGGCCCCGCCCCCGCCCGCCCGCTGCCGGGTGCTCTACATATCGCCCATGAAGGCCCTGGCCCACGACGTGGAACGCAACCTGCGGGCCCCCCTGACAGGGATCCGCCGCACCGCCGCCCTCCAAGGGCTCGAACCCCCCGCCGAGGTGACGGCGGCCATCCGCACCGGCGAAACCCCCGCCGCCGAACGCCGCCGCATGCAGCAGCACCCCCCCGACATCCTCATCACCACTCCTGAATCCCTGTACCTGATCCTCACCAGCCAGGCCCGCCGGATGCTGGGCTCGGTCCGCTGGGTGATCATCGACGAGGTGCATGCGGTGGCCGGAACCAAGCGGGGGTCGCACCTGGCGCTGTCTCTGGAACGCCTGGAAGAGATCACCGCCGCACCCCCGCAGCGGATCGGGCTGTCCGCCACGCAGCGCCCCCTGCCGGTGATCGCCGAGTTCATGGGCGGCGGCCGGCTCGAAGGCGAGGCGTGGATCCCCCGGCCGGTAACGATCGTCGACGACCCCGGCGACCGGAGGCTGGAGGTCGAAATCATCGTTCCGGTGGAGGACATGGCCGCCCCTGCTCCGCCCGACCCGCTCGACTCCGACCCCTCCCCCGCCGGGCGCCGGTCGATCTGGCCGTCGATCTATCCGAAGGTGCTGGACCTGATCCGGTCCCACCGCTCCACCATCGTCTTCACCAACTCCCGGCGGCAGGCCGAGCGGTTGTGCGCCGAGCTCAACGAACTGGCCGGCGGGGAGATAGCCCGCGCCCACCACGGTTCGGTGTCCCGCGAACAGCGCCTGGCCATCGAAGACCTGCTGAAGCGGGGAGAGCTGCCGGCGGTGGCCGCCACCTCCACCCTCGAGCTGGGAATCGACATGGGGTCGGTGGACCTGGCGGTGCTCATCGAATCTCCCCCCAGCGCCGCCTCCGGCCTGCAGCGGGCGGGGCGGGCCGGACACCGGGTGGGGGCGGCCAGCGCGGCCAAGATCTTTCCCAAGTTCCGGGGCGATCTGCTCGAGGCCGCCGTGGTGTCCGGCCTGATGCTGGCCGGCGAAGTGGAACCCACCGCCGTCCCGCAGAGCCCTTTGGACGCATTGGCCCAACAGATCGTGGCGGCCGCGGCGGTGGACGACTGGGAAGCGGACGACCTCTACCGGATGGTGAGGAGGGCCGCCCCCTACCGCAGCCTGGCCCGCGGCCCCTACGAGGCGGTGCTCGACATGCTGGCGGGGCGGTACCCCTCGGAGCTGTTCGGGGAGCTGCGGCCCCGCCTGATCTGGGATCGGGTAACCAATGTCCTCACCGCCCGTTCCGGCGCCCGGCGGTTGGCGGTCACCAACCCGGGAACCATCCCCGACCGGGGCCTCTACACCGTCAACCTGCCCGACGGGAGCCGGGTGGGCGAGCTCGACGAGGAGATGGTCTACGAATCCCGGCCGGGGGACGCCTTCGTCCTTGGGGCCTCCACCTGGCGCATCACCGACATCACCCGCGACCGGGTAGAGGTGGTCCCGGCACCCGGGGAGCCGTCCGCCCGCATGCCCTTCTGGCGGGGCGACCGGGCGGGCCGTCCGATCGAGACCGGGCGGGCCGTGGGCCGGTTCATCCGGCGGATCGGCGCCATGGAAACCGGGCGGGCGGTGGAGGTTCTCATGCAAGAGCACCATCTCGACCGCTGGGCGGCCTCCAACCTGGCCGCCTACCTCGCCGACCAGAAGGAGGCCTCGGGCGTGCTGCCCACCGACCGAACGGTGGTGGTGGAACGGTTCCGAGACGAGATCGGCGACTGGCGGATCGCCGTCCTGTCCCCCCTGGGCGGCCGGGTGCATGCCCCGTGGGCGATGGCCATCAACCGCAAACTCACCGACCGGTACGGAAGGAGGCTGGACGTCATCTGGAGCGACGACGGCATCTCGTTCCGGTTCATCGACACCGACGACCTGCCCGGCCTGGAAGATCTGCTGATAGACCCCGACGAGCTGGAGCCGATCCTCGTGGAGGAGCTGTCGAGCACCGCCCTCTTCGCCGGCCGGTTCCGGGAGGCGGCCGCCAGGGCGCTGCTCCTGCCCCGCCGCCGCTTCGACGGGCGCATCCCCCTGTGGCTGCAACGGAGGCGGGCTTCGGACCTGATGGCCATAGCTTCCCAGTTCGGCTCGTTCCCCATCGTCCTCGAGACCTACCGCGAGATACTCCAAGATGTGTTCGACCTCCCGGCGGCCCGGGAGCTGCTGGGCGGCATCCGGTCGCGCAAAGTGCGGGTGGAGGAGGTGGAAACCGCCGGCCCCGGCCCCTTCGCCTCCTCGCTCCTGTTCGAGTTCGCGGCGTCGTTCCTGTACGAGGGGGACGCCGCCCCGGCGGAGCGGAGAGCGGCGGCGCTGACCCTGGACCGGCAGCTGCTGGCCGAGCTGCTCGGCGAAGGGGAGCTGCGGGAGCTGCTCGACGAGGAAGTGATCGCCTCGGTAGAACTGGAGCTGCAGCGGCTGGCCGAGGGCCGCAAAGCGCGGGGGCCGGACGGAGTGCACGACCTGCTGCGCGCCCTGGGTCCGCTCTCCGAGGAAGAAACAGCGGCCCGGCTGGAGGGGGGCGGGGCGGACGCCGGAGATATCCTGGCCGCCCTGGAAGGCGGGAGGCGGGTGATGCGGGCGTCGGTGGCGGGCCGCCGGGTATGGGCGGCGGTCGAAGACGCTGGGCGGCTGCGCGACGCCCTGGGGGTGCAGCCGCCCCCCGGAACGCCCCGCGCCTTCCTGGAATCCGGCCCCGACCCCCTGGGCGGGGTGATGGCCCGTTACGCCCGCACCCGGGGGCCGTTCACCGCCGGAGAGGCGTCGGCGGCGCTGGGGCTCCCGGAGGCGGCGGCCGTCCAAGCGCTGGAGGCGCTGGAGCAAAAGGGCAAGCTGGCGCGGGGGGCCTTCCGCCCGGGCGGAGCGGGCCGCGAGTGGGTGGACGCCGGGGTGCTGAGGCGGCTGAAGCGGCGCAGCCTGGCGGTGCTGCGGCGAGAGATAGAAGCGGTGGAACAACCGGCCCTGGGGCGGTTCCTTCCCGCTTGGCAGGGGGTGGGCCGCACCGGACGCGGCAGTGCGGAGGCGCTGCTGGAAGCGGTCCGCGTCCTCCAAGGCGCCTCCCTGCCCGCCTCGATCCTCGAACGGGACGTCCTGCCTGCCCGCCTCGACTACACCCCGGGAATGCTCGACGAGCTGACAGCCTCGGGAGAAGTGGTGTGGGTGGGCCGCGGTCCGCTCGGCTCCCGCGACGGGCGGGTGGCCCTCTACCTGCGGGAGCAGATGGATCTCCTCCATCGAGGCCTGGACCGGGAACCCCCCGCCGGCGGCCTCCACGAGGCGATACGAGCGCACCTGGCCGGGCGGGGCGCCTCCTTCTTCCGCGATATCCACGCCGCGGCGGGCGGAGAGCGGCTGGAGGACACCCTCGAAGCGCTGTGGGATCTGGTCTGGGCGGGCGAGGTCACCAACGACACCCTCGCCCCCGTCCGGGCGCTGGCGCTGGGCAGGGTCAAAAGTCTGCCCCGCCGAAGCCCGGCGCCCGCCCGTCCGCGTTACGGGCGGAGGCCCGGCCGCCGCCGGGGCCGGAGCCGGCCCGCCCGGCCCGGGCATCTGCCGTCGGCCCTGCCCTCCTCCTCGTCGGGGCGCTGGTCCCTGGCTGCGGGCCTCTGTCAAGCGCCCGCCTCCGACTCGGTGTGGGCGGCCGCCTGGGCCGACCTGCTGCTGGAACGCCAAGGGGTGCTGACCAGGGCGGGCGCGCTGGCAGAGAACATCCCGGGCGGACTCGACTCCTTGTATCCGGTGCTCGACCGCATGGAGGAGACGGGCCGCATCCGCCGGGGCTACTTCGTGGAGGGGCTGGGCGGCCTCCAGTTCGCCCTGCCCGGAGCAGTGGACAGACTGCGGTCGGCGGAAGAAGAATCCGAGGCGCCGGTGATACTGGCGGCGGCCGATCCGGCCAACCCGTACGGGGCGCTGATCCCATGGCCTGAATCCGCCGGAGGCCAAGCCAACCGGTCGGCGGGCGCCTATGTGATCCTACGCGGCGGGACCCCCCTGGTCTTCTTGGAGCGGGGCGGACGGCGCGCCGTCCTGCTGACCCGGGACGCGGAGCTCTATCCGGCCGCGGCCGAGGCGCTCACCGAGCTGGGAGAGCGAAACCCCCGCCTGGCCCTCGAAGCCGTCGACGGGCGGCCCGCCGAGGACCACCCCCTGGGGGCCTTGCTCCTGGAGAAGGGCTTCGCCCCCGGCCTGCGGGGCCTGTCCTACCGAGGCCGCCCAGTCACCCCCCGTTCACCGCTGGGTCGATGAGGCGAGCAAGACGGAGCCGCCGCCTTCTCAATGGACTGCTTTCGTTCTGATAACTTAAGCTATAATTGACTTGCATACCTACTGCACTTCTCCTAAAGTTCTATTGAACCGGACGGTCAATCGGTATGACCGGTCGGCGATTCACGGCGCTATACCCACCAATACCAAAGGAACGGCGGGTACTCCGCGGCCTTGCCTTAGCACATTCGCCAGATCCCGCTCATAATAGGGAACACCAGAAGACATCTCTTGCTCCATCTCTTTCATCGGTAGTATCTCTATGCCCACATCTATAATATCTGAAACATAGAAGCTAAGGTGTTTGACGAATATATCATGCGCAACAAAGGCATACTTACCAAATTGAACTTCGGCCGCCACCCGGTTCTTTACAAAGTCGGTCTGATTGTAAGACATGATCGGGTTGAAGCCTGCGTCCTTGATCATCCGCTTTTGTTCTTCTGCCGGAAGGGTATGAATCTTGCGCAGGACCTTCTCGTCAAGAGTTACCCAAAATGTAGAACGGTGCTCGCTCCAACCTTTGGCTTGGAACCCTTTTCGAAAGGCTTTGTTCAGATCCACAGGTGACAACAAAACCTTGCCTTTTGTACGACTTTCCTTTGATATTTTGGTCCGCACTAGAGAAGCGTCGACGTTGGCAATCACATCCTTGACTTCTTCCCAAAGCTCTCTGTGATGGACAAGCAGATATTCCTTGCCGTTCAGATGTGAATACAATGCTGCTATACGCATCAATGACCGCCATTGGGCAAGGCGGGGTCATAGATTGGTTTGCCCATCGGGCGGGTGCGCAAGGTACCGGCATAGAGTTGTTCGATCCGCTCATGGGCGATTTCCACGTATTCAGGTACTATATCGCATCCGTAGGCATATCGGTCATGCATTAGGGCGGCGATCGCCGATGAGCCAACTCCCATATAGGGGTCGAAGACGGCATCGTCTGGGTCGGTCATCGACAGCACCAGCCGTTCCACCAGCTCCACCGGGAACTGGCAGGGATGGGAGGTTTTTTCAGGGTGGTTGCTCTTCACATTGGGGAACATCCAAACGTCGCTGGGGTTCTTTCCTTTGGGGTTGCCCGACAGCTTGCCGATGTTGGGGCCCTTGAAGTGGCGCTTGCCCGGGTATTTGGAGGGGACCCGGATCGGATCCAGATTCCAGGTGTAGTCGTCGCCTTTGGTCCACCAGTTGATGGTCTCATACCGCCCGGACAGCCGTTTGGAGCAGTGCAGACCGTGCCCGAAGTGCCAGATGATCCGGTTGCGGAGTTTCAATCCCAGATCACGGAAGACGGGGTACAGCAGCGTGTCCAGGGGGACGATCTCACCGTCCTGTACGTAATTGCCGACCTGCCAGCAGAGCGACCCCCTGGGATGGAGAAGCCGAACGCATTCGCCGATCACCTCCCGCTGCTCCTGCAGGTACGTCTCCAACGGAGCCTTCGATTCGTATGACTTGCCGATGTTGTAGGGGGGCGAGGTAACGATCAGCTTCATCCCCCCGTCCGGGAGGCCGGCCATGAACGTCCGGTTGTCCTCGCAGGAGATCGAAACCCGCCCGTCAGGGCCGGCCCGCGCCGGGGCCGCCCCCTCGGGCGCTTCCTCGAACAGGGTCACAGGGGCGGCGGTCATCGGCTCATCCACTCCTTTCCGCATTGCCCACAAGGATACCGGGGGCCTGTGACATCGGCCGGTCAGAGCTCCCGGCGGCCGGTCAGGGCCCGGCCCAGGGTGATCTCGTCGGCGTAGTCCATGTCGCCGCCCACGGGGAGGCCGCTGGCGGGGCGGGAAACGGTCAGGCCGAGCGGCTTGAAGCGGCGCGCCAGGTACATGGCGGTGGTGTCGCCCTCGATGGTGGGGTTGGTGGCAACGATCAGCTCGGTGAGGGATTCGTCGACCGCCCGGCGGCGCAGCTCCTCGATGCGCAGCTCGGCCGGCCCTATTCCGTCGATGGGAGAGAGGGCGCCGCCCAGCACGTGGTAGCGGCCCCGGAACTCCCGGGTGCGCTCGACGACGGCGATGTCCTGGGCGCGCTCCACGACGCACACCACGGCGGGGTCCCGGCGCGGGTCGAGGCAGATGGAGCACTCCGCCCCGGAGGTGACGTTGTAGCACCGGGAGCACTCCGACGTCTGCTCGCGCATGTCCACAATGGCCTGCGACAGGCTGCGCGCCTCCCCCTCCTCGATGTTGAGGAGATGAAAGGCCAGGCGCTGAGCCGACTTGCGCCCCACCCCGGGAAGCCGGGTCAGCTCATCGATCAACCGCTGGACGGAAGGCTCGAACAATCAGACCTCCTTGCCCCATTCACCATAACGGGGGCGCGGGGCAGGATCGGGGATCATCCGGCCCGGCCTGAGGGGCCGGCCCCCCGCACGGCGGCGAGCAGGCCGGCGTCGAAGCGTCGGGCCGCGGCCTGCCACGAGCAGCTCTCGACGGCGCGCCGCCGGGCCGCCGCCCCCATCTCCCGGCGGCGGGGGGCGATCAGCCGCACCGCCTCGACTATCTCATCCACCGAGGCGGCCACATACCCCGTTGCCCCCGGCGAAACGGTTTCAGGGGCGCCGCCCGAGGTTCCGGCCACCACAGGAACGCCGGAGGCCGCGGCCTCGAGATAGACGATGCCCAGGCCTTCCACCTCCAGCCCCAGACGGCGGGAACGGCAGGGCATCACGAAGACGCCGCAGGAGCGGTACAGGTCCGGCAGCCGCTCCCAGGGCACGTCCGACTCCACTCGGACGGGGACCGGCGACCGGGCGGCCCGCCGCCGGATGCGGGCCTCGAGTCGGCCTTGGCCGGCCAGCAGCACCGACACGGGCATGCCTTCCGCCCGGAGCCGCTCGGCCGCGGCCAGCACCCGCAGATGCCCTTTGCGGGGAACGAAGCGGGAGATGCATCCCAGCACCAGCCCGCCGTCTTCGCCTCCTCCGCCGGCGCCCCCATCGCCGCCGCCATCCCCCTCCGCCGGAGAGAACGCCTCCAGATCCACCCCGGCGCCCAGCACCGCCGCCTTCTCCGCCCCCATCGCCGCCGCCCGGCGGGCGGTGAACTCCGACACCGTGAACACCAAGGCGGCTCGGCGGAAGGTCCATCCGAGCGTCTGGCGCAGCAGCGGAATGGCGCCGGGCATGGTTATCTCCGCTCCGTGGGCGATCACCATGTAGGGAACCCCGAAGGTGCCGGCGATCCTCGGCCCCAGCTGGGCGAGGGGGTGGGGCGCTCCGAACACCACCGCCTCCGGCTCGTAGTCCCTGATGTGGCCGGCCAGCCACCGAAAGGTCCGGGGCGCGGGCAGCATGAACGAGGCCGCGCTCCGCACCACGCCCGGTTGGGCCGCCGCCCCCGGATGAGCGGGCGCCAACACCCGGAACGACGCCTCGGAATGGGCAACCAGATTGAAGAGATACTGCTGGATGCCCCCCGCCTTGGGCGGATAGTCGTTGGTGATCAACAGCGCCCGCATGGCATCGACGGTAGCGGCGCCGCCCGCCGAGGCCGGCTTCCGGGGGTCAGCCTTCGAGGTGGCCGGCCACGTTGTAGGTGGAGAGGATGGGGTCTTGGCCGGGCGGCAGCACCACCTGGGTCACCGAGGTGTTTTCCAGGGGGCTGAGCATCGTCCGGGCTTGCCGGTATTCAAGGCCCAGCACCGTTGCTGCGTAGGCCCTGATGGCGCCGCCGTGCGAGGTGGCCGCCACCCGACGGCCCCGGTGGGTGCGGCCCAGACCGCCGACGAAGGCCGACATCCGCTCCCGCACCTCGGTCCAGGTCTCGCCGGTGCCCCCCCGCCGGAAGTCGCGGCGGTTGTCGTCGTATCCGTCGAGGCGGCCGGAGGCCCTCAGGTCCTCCCACCGCTCCCCCTCCCAACCGCCCAGGTCGATCTCCTTCAGCTCGGCGGCCGGGGCGGGCGGCCTGCCGAAGGCGATCTCGGCGGTGGCCGACGCCCTTCCCAGCGGAGACGAGAACACCTCGTCGACCTCTCCGATCCAGCCGCCCAGCAGCTGCGCCTGGCGCCGCCCTTCGGGATGGAGGCCCCAGTCGCTCTGCCCCTGCGCCCGGCCCTCCAGGTTGGGCTGGGTCGCCCCGTGGCGGATCAGCTCCACCAGCACCGATGAATCCCGGCTGTGCAGATACCGGACTATGCGGGAGACCGGACCCAGATGGGCGGCGTCGTTGTACCGCCGGATCATCGGCCCCGCCTCTCCGAAGGACACCCAGCAGAAGGCGGTGTTGTCCAACAGCCCCAGCTTCCGGGGGCCGGACGGGGCGTCCAGCAGGCGCAGGAACAGGGCGTCCAACAGCCCGGCGTGGGTAACGACCAAAGCCGCCTGGCCGTCCTCGAGCCGGGCCGCCAGCTCCCCCACCGCCTGCTGCGCCCGGTCGGCCACCTCCCGGGGGGACTCGCCGGTCCTCCCTATCTTCGCCTCCGGGTCGCGGTGGATGCGCTTCAGCTCTTCGGCGTAGCGCTCCAGCACCACCTCGCTGGGCAGCCCCTCCCACTCGCCGATGTCCCCCTCCCGCCAGAGGGGGTTCCGGCGCGGCTCGAAGCCGGCCGCCCGGGCGGTGTCGACGCTGCGCTCCAGATCTGAGGATTCGACCGCCGCCCATTCCCGCCTTGCCAGCCTGGCGCCGGCCAGCTCCGCCTGGCGGCGCCCCTCGGCGGTGAGGGGGCTGCATCCGGCCCCCTGCCAGACATGGCGGGCGTTGGCCTCGGACAGGCCATGGCGCATCAGTACTACGTGCTTCGCCAAGATCGTCCCTTCCGCCGCTCGTCAGCCGCCGCTCGAGCGGCCGCCCCGCCGCCCGCGCCCGCTCAGCTCAACTCACGAAAGCGGCGGCGAAGATCAGGGAAACGATGGTCATCACCTTGATGACGATGTTCATCGCCGGCCCGGACGTGTCCTTGAACGGATCCCCCACCGTGTCTCCGATCACCGCCGCCTTGTGCTGCTCGGAGCCCTTGCCCCCGAGGGCGCCCGCCTCGATGTACTTCTTGGCGTTGTCCCACGCCCCGCCGGCGTTGGCCATGAAGATGGCCAGCAGGAATCCGGTCACCAGCGCCCCCGCCAGGAAACCGCCCAGGGCTTCCACATCCACGAAGCCCACCGCCAGGGGCAGGGCCACGGCCAGCGCCCCCGGAACGACCATCTCCCGCAGGGCGGCCCCGGTGGCGATGTCCACCGTCTTGGCGTATTCGGGCTTGGCTTCCGGGTCGCCCGCCAGCAGGCCGGGGATGCTGCGGAACTGCCGGCGCACCTCCTCGATCATGCGGAAGGCGGCCCTCCCCACCGCCTTGATGGTCAAGGCCGCGAACAGGAACGGGAACATGGCCCCCAAGAACAGGCCGACGGTGGTTCCGACGTTGGTGATGTCGATGGTGTCGAGGCCGACCGCCTGGGTAAAGGCGGCGAACAGCGCCAGGGCCGTAACCGCCGCCGAGGCGATGGCGAATCCTTTGCCCAAGGCGGCGGTGGTGTTGCCCAGAGAGTCCAGCTCGTCGGTGGCTTCCCGCACCTCCGGCGGCAGGTGGGCCATCTCGGCGATGCCGCCCGCGTTGTCGGCGATGGGTCCGTAGGCGTCCACCGCCACGGTGATGCCGAGGGTGGACAGCACCCCGATGGCGGCCACGGCCACTCCGTAGATGCCGCCCCCGTCCCCCATCGCCCAGTCCCCCGCCGCATAGGCGCCGGCGATCCCGGCCGCCACCACGATCACCGAGAAGGCGGCCGAGCGCATCCCCTCCGCCACCCCGGCCAGCACCACGGTGGCCGGGCCGGTCTCGGACTGGCGGGCGATCTCCTTGACGGTCTTGTAATGGTCGGAGGTGAACACCTCGGACAGCTTGCCCACCGCCAGGCCCACCGCCAGGCCGACCAGCACCGCCAAGGCCAGGCCGAAGGGGTTCTCCACCCCGCTGCCGCCGAAGATCGAGCCGGCGAGGATCACGGTGCCGACGGCGGTGAGCGCCACCGCAACGTTGTTGCCCCGGTGCAGGGCGGCGGCCAGCTTGTCCCCGGTTACCCGCACGAAGAAGGAGCCGATGATCGCGGCCAGCATCCCGACCGCCGCCACCGCCAGCGGGAACACGATCGCCTCCACTGCGAAGCGGGCGCCGGCGAAGACGATGGCCGCGTAGGCGACCGGCGCCACTATCGACCCCACGTAGGACTCGAACAGGTCGGCGCCCATGCCCGCCACGTCCCCCACGTTGTCCCCCACGTTGTCGGCGATCACCGCCGGGTTGCGGGGGTCGTCCTCGGGGATCCCCGCTTCCACCTTGCCCACCAGGTCGGCCCCCACGTCCGCCGCCTTGGTGTAGATGCCGCCCCCCACCCGGGCGAACAGGGCGATCGATGAGCCCCCCAGCCCGATGGCGGCGATGATGTTGAAGCTGTCCGAGCCGACGTCGAGCAGCTCCACGAACACCAGGTAGCCGAGCGCCACCCCCAGCAGCCCGAGGCCGGCCACGCTGAAGCCCATCACCGCCCCGCCCCGGAAGGCCACCGGCAGGGCCTGCTTCACCCCGCCTTGGCGGGCCGCCTCGGCGGTGCGGCTGTTGGCGGCGGTGGCGATCCGCATTCCTGCGAAGCCGGCCCCGGCCGACAGCAACGCCCCGAACACGTAGGCGGTGAAGCCCCAGGGGGCGCCCCAGGGAAGGACGACCGCGATGAGCACCGCCATGGCCGCCACGAACACCGCCACCCAGGTGTATTCGCGCCTCATGAAGGCGTCGGCCCCTTCACGGATGGCGGCCGACAGCTCCCTCATGCGGGTGTTCCCCTGGTCGGCTTCCAACACCACCCGGGCGTAGTAGACCGCCAGGACGATGGCGGCCGCCCCGGCTGCCAGGGCGGCGATGGTTACGGCGTAGGACATGGTTGGAACCTCTTCTCGAAACGGACCGGACGGGAGTCAGCCCTGATCGTTCATTTCACATCCATGCGGGCGGGCCGCCGCCCGCGGCGTTCATCGGCCTGTACATCTACATCCCAGGCCAGAAGGGATGCGGGCGCGTTTTTCATCTGCCCGCCCCCGCTCTCGTGAACGATCAGGGACAGTGGATTATATGACCGGCGGCGGACGGTTTAACCCCGCCCGGCGCCGGCGGCCGCCTTGAGCTGGGCGCGGCGGGCGTGGAGGATGGGCTCGGTGTAGCCGGAGGGCTGCTCCGCCCCCTCGAACACCAGATCGCAGGCCGCCTCGAAGGCCGGTCCGTCGAAGCCGGGGGCCATGGGCGCATACGCGGGGTCGCCCGCGTTCTGGGCGTCCACCACTTCGGCCATCCGCTTCATGGTTTCGAGCACCCGGCTGCGGTCGACCACTCCGTGGAGGAGCCAGTTGGCGATGTGCTGGGAGGAGATGCGGCAGGTGGCGCGGTCCTCCATGAGGGCCGTGTCGTGGATGTCGGGCACCTTGGAGCAACCGATGCCCTGGTCGACCCACCGCACCACGTAGCCCAGGATGCCCTGGGCGTTGTTGTCGAGCTCGGCGGCGATCTCCTCGGCGCTCCAGCCGGGGTCGGCCGCGACCGGGATGCTGAGCAGCTCATCTAAGGAGCGGGGCGGGCGGGAGGCCAACTCCCGCTGGCGGGCGGCCACGTCCACCCGGTGGTAGTGGGTGGCGTGGAGCGCGGCGGCGGTGGGCGAGGGAACCCAGGCGCAGCTTGCGCCCGCCCGGGGGTGGCCGATCTTTTCTTCGAGCATGGCGCCCATGAGGTCGGGGGCGGCCCACATTCCCTTGCCGATCTGGGCGCGGCCGCTCAGCCCGCAGGCCAAGCCCGCGTCCACGTTCCAGTCCTCGTAGGCCTCCATCCAGGTCTGCGCCTTCATGCGGGTCTTGCGGACCATGGGTCCGGCCTCCATGGAGGTGTGTATCTCGTCGCCGGTGCGGTCGAGGAAGCCGGTGTTGATGAACACCAGCCGCGACCGAAGCGCCCGGATGCATTCCTTGAGGTTGAGGGTGGTGCGGCGCTCCTCGTCCATCAGGCCGATCTTGACCGTGTTGGGGGGGAGGCCCAGCGCCTGCTCCACCCGGTCGAACACCTCCCCTGTGAAGGCCGCTTCGGCCGGTCCGTGCATCTTGGGCTTGACCACATAGAAGGATCCGGTGCGGGAGTTGCGGAAGGCCCCCCGGCCCCGCAGGTCGTGGCAGGCGGCCAGGGCGGTGACCATGGCGTCCACCAGCCCTTCGTAGGCCTCGCCGCCGCCCCGGTCGAGCACCGCCGGGGTGGTCATCAGGTGGCCCACGTTGCGGACCAGCATCAGCGAGCGCCCGGACAGCGCCAGCGGCTCGCCGCCGGGGCCGGTGTACCGGCGGTCCTCGGCCATCCGGCGGGTGAACGTCTCCCCGCCCTTGGTCACCTCTGCGGTCAGGCTGCCCTTGGCCAGGCCCAGCCAGTTGCGGTAGGCGGCCGCCTTGTCGGCGGCGTCCACCGCCGCGATCGAGTCCTCCAGGTCCATGATGGTGGTTACGGCCGCTTCCAGGATGATGTCGGACACCCCGGCCGGGTCGGACGCCCCCACCGGATGGGCCCGGTCCACCGCGATCTCGATATGCAGGCCGTGGTTGCGCAGCAGCACCGCCGACGGGGATTCCGGGCCGCCGGCCCAGCCGGCCAGCCGGGAGGGGTCGCGCAGCCGGGCGGTCGAGCCGTCGTCCAAGGCGACCGCCAACGCGCCCCCCTCCACCGAGTAACCGGAGGCGCGGCGGTGCGATCCGCCGTCCAAGGGGGCGGCGTCGTCGAGGAAACGGCGGCACCAGTCGATGACCCGCTCCCCCCGGGCGGGGTCGTAGGGTCCGGGCGGGGGGCGGTCGCCGAGGGCGTCGGTGCCGTAGAGGGCGTCGTAGAGGGAGACCCACCGGGCGTTGGCGGCGTTGGTTGCGAAGCGGGCGTTCATCACCGGCACCACCAGCTGGGGGCCGGCCGCCAGGGCGATCTCGTCATCGACTCCGGCGGTGTCGATGGAGAAGGCCTCCCCCTCCGGCTCTAGGTAGCCGATCTCCTGCAGGAAAGACCGGTAGGCACCCTTGTCGAAGGCGGCGCCCCGGTTGCGGCGGTGCCAGCCGTCGATCTGCGCCTGCAGCTCGGCCCGGCGTTCCAGCAGGGCGCGGTTGCGCGGCCCCAGCTCGTGGATCAGCCCGGACAGGCCCTTCCAGAATCGGTCGGGGTCGACGCCGCTGCCGGGCAGGGCCTCGTCGGATATGAAGCTGTGCAGCTCGGCGGCGACCGTCAACCCTTCGATCTCCACGGCTTGCTCGTCGGACATCCACCCTCCTCTCTACAGGAACATCACAGAATCGTCGATCTAGATGAGCAGCTACAAGGTTACCCCCGAAGAACCTCGGGTAATCACGGCTCGAAGTTCGATTCCAACCCGAACGCCTTCGAGTCCGCGAAAATCGGCCCCCGCCGCCGGCAAACCCGGGCCCATCCCCCGCCGCCGCCTCCTTGAACGAAAATCCGCCGGGCCGCACGAGGCCGCCTCCGGCCCGAGGGGGCCGGAACGAACGGGATCCGTCTCTGACCGCCGCCCTCTCCAGAACTCGCGGCGGTGTTTGTGCTTCAGCCCAATAGGTATACCAAAATTCGGGGCTTCCGGCAAGGGGTACGTATGTTCGGAGAACTTTCGCGGACTCGACCGATTCGCTCCTCCGGCCTCACCCGGGAGCACCCAGATCCGGGGGGGCAGGCTCGGAAGCGGTGTTCATGCAGCCTCTCAAACGGCGCGCCTCGTCAACCGCTCGGCTCGGCTGAATCGAATTACTCGGCATCCCGCCTCGATGGAGGCGCAGGTAACAACCGGGCGCCTTGGCCTTCGCGGGCCGGGGTTTGCCGGAGAAGAGCCTGCGTATGCGGCTCGAACAGGGACATGCACAACCGCCGATCCCTTGGGAACTGCTCATCTCGGTGATTCAACGGCGGGACCGCACCAACTCCCGGTTCACCTCCGCCAGGGAGCGCACCCCGGTCAGCGCCATGGTGCGCCGCAGGCCTTCCTCGAGGAAATCGAGCACCCAGTCGACCCCCTTCTCTCCGCCCGCCCCCAGCCCGTACAGGTAAGCCCGCCCGGCCATGACCGCCCCCGCCCCCAAGGCCAGCGCCTTGAGGATGTCGGACCCCCGGCGCACCCCGCCGTCGCAGATGATCTCCGCCTCTCCGCCCACTTCTTGGGCGACGGGCTCTATCAGCTCGATGGGGGTGGGGGCGCCTTCCAGCTGGCGGCCTCCGTGGTTGGAAACGGCGACGGCCTCGACCCCGCAGTCGACCGCGCGCCGGGCGTCGGCGACCGACTGGATGCCTTTGATGATGATCGGCCCGCCCCAGAGGGAGCGGAACCACTCGATGTCGGACCAGGAGAGGGTGGGGTCGAACTGGTCGTTCACCAAGGCGGCCAGCTCCACCGCCGTGCTGCCGTCCTGTTCTATGAGCCCGGTCACGTTGGCGAAGGTGATGGGGTCGGCGGTGATGAAACGCCAGGTCCAGGAGGGTTTGAGCACGCCTTCGATCAGCATGTCCAAACCGAGCTTGGGCGGCAGGGTCATGCCGTTGCGGACATCCCTCTCCCGGCGGCCGGGCACGGCCAGATCGACGGTGATGACCAGCGCCTCGTAGCCGGCGGCGGCCGCCCGCTCGATCATGCTGCGCACCAGCCCCCGGTCCTTCCACACGTACACCTGGAACCAGTTGCGGCCTCCGGCCCCGGCCTCGGCCACCTCCTCGATGGAGCGGGTGCCCAGGGTGGACAGGGTGTAGGGGATGCCCCGGCGGGCGGCGGCCCCGGCCACCGTCAGCTCCCCCGGCGGCTCGACGATGCGGGTGAAACCGGTGGGCGCCAGCACCAGCGGGAAGGGCAGGGGCTTGCCCAGCAACTCGGCGGAGGCGTCGATCTTCCCCACGTCGCGGAGCACCGACGGCGTGAACTCCCAGTCGTGGAAGTCGGTGTGGTTCCGCTCCATGGTGATCTCGTCCTCGGCGGCCCCGTCCACGTAGTCGAACACCCCGCGCGGCAGCCGCCGGCGGGCTATCCGCCGCAGATCCTCCACATTGGCGGCCCTCTGCATCCGCCGCAGATCCGGATCCCGCTCGAAAGACCGGAACCGCACCACGGACCGCATGGTTCTCAACACACCCATAGTTGATCCAGGATAGCTGCACAGCTAGACTAGATGACACCGCCAGTCCGCTCAACCGCATGGTCCGGAGAATCAAAGCTCGATGCTGCTCATACGCGAATTGCCGACTCGGTGGTCCCTTCAGGGCCCCTGGAGGCTGCTCAACCCGCCGCGACTGGACACTCGCGCCCATCACCGGCGCGAGCCATGTGCCCACATGCTCAAAACCCCCACTCGTCCTAAGACTTGACCACCGATTCCTCAACCAACTTCTAGATAGATCATTCCATTTTCAATAAGTTATCAACTAAAGATTCAACCCGCTGGGCACTAGTATCTGTAGTCAACCAATTACGTATCTCTTTGCGTAGATACCGAGTACTAACAGACCGGCTTTGCTGTAGTTGAAGCTCTTGAAGTTCAAGCAATATTTTCTTTATCTTAAAATGCAAAATTTTGCCAAGATTTGCCAACTCATCATGTAGAGGTATATTTGGGTCATATTCAGGAATATTAAGATTCCATAAATGTTTTTGTAAGTGTCTTGCTCCATATTGTCCTTTGGGCATCAACGGTTCAACCGCCTTTTCCAAAAAATCACTATTGATGATAGAGGCAAGATAGAATCCTTCCTCCATTGAATTACATTCAAGCCAGTACAGAGTATAATCTATAATTGGGCCTGGATTATCCAATACAGCCGCAGTTGGACGACCTGAGGAATTATACACTAAGCGTACAGGAGAAGAACCCTTAGTAGTCTGGATACTCAATTTTCCATAATAATCAAGTCCTTTGATGAGATCTTGTACCTTCGTAACTTCTTTCCACAATTCTCCGCTCCTCAAACGGTGCATTGTTCTCCACCGTTCGCGCATCCTTTCGCCCAGAATTCTGAAATCAATTCCACCAACAGCATCTTGGGATTCAGAAATAACAGGTCCTTGCCACCTATCCCCTATGGGCAAAACAGCCTTCAAGGGATCAAGTAAGGCAAAGGGTATTAATGTCTCGCCTAGAAAAACTTCAAAAACATGTGGGCTCTCTATAGGTCCAGAAAGTTGTCTAATAAACTCGTCGGGTAAATCTTTCCAAGGCGACTTTTCTGATTTGCTACGCCTTGGTCTTATTTGACAAATATCTTTCACCCATGACACAGGAGATTCGGATACCTCGACAAAAAATAATACTCTAGGTACAATCGTAGCTCCTTCTCTGGATCGATCTCGATATGGAGAAGTATATTCGTCAACTCCTCTTATTGTTTGAGTCTCGTATTCGAAGGGGCCGCCTTCTGGTCCTATCCATTTAATAACATTATTGGTCAAACTTTTACATTGGTGGGGGTGCTTTTCTTTAGTTGCGTAAACCACACAGGCAGGTACCGGAAAAAAGCTATTGGGTTCAATTGAGTATAGATCCCACGGCATTGTTTTTTCCATATCGACACAAATAGCATTCCACTCTCCCGTTCTCCATTTCTTATACTGGCCGGATAATAAAACACTGTGAGGTAAAATCATTCCAATACGGCCTTGTGGTTTTAGGTATAAGTCTACGCATCGTGTATAGAACAAACAAGCAATATCTTGATGAGGCGTATATTGAGCTCCTACCCAAATATTGTATGCTCTACTTTGTAGCTCAAGTTCTTCACGCATAACAGCTTTAGAATCAGAGTACTTTATCCAAGGGGGGTTTCCTATGATAGCGTCTACCTTCCCGTCTTCAGTGGAAAGCCAGATAGGGCGAACTAAGTTGCGTGTATAGTATGCCCATATGTGATTTCTCCCTTCCGCATGGAGCTCTTCTATTCGACCAATCGTCGTTTCAAGAATATCTCGCTCCGGACCCTCCGGTATGCGTGCTTCATCCAATACGAACTGTCCTGACTCCTCAGATTCTATAGAAGTTGCTATACGCAACATAACGTTATCAAACCAATCACCTTGATCCACTAAACCGCGAGGAAATTCAAGAAAACGATGAGGCCCATCATCTACAGCAGGAACTTCAACCGTCACTTGTGTTTCTCCTAATAGATTGCCATTATTAGTACGTAATTGAAGAGAATCACCTAAGTAGACCGGTACTGTTAACTCTCTGTGACTCAAATCTGCTTCAAGTATTACTTCACGAGCTGCGGACAACCAAGTGGCACGAGCTAGATGAACGGACACGGGATGAATATCTATACCGATAATTGATTCTCTTAACCCATCTACTATCTGATTAGCTGGCCAGTCTGCTTTTTTAGCTGCCTCAATATATTGACGAATAGCAACGCTAAGAAAAGTACCTGACCCACATGCCGGATCCATAATTCTTTTTCCCAAAGGATCGGGGATTGTTTCAGATATCACTGCCTCAGCAAGCCAGTCAGGAGTATAATATTCCCCTAACTTACGGCGCTCTTCAGCAGAAATTATCGCTTCGTATAATACACGAGCATAATCATAGTTACTAGCTTCCCAATCAAAGATAGAAACCAACGCTGTCAAACTGATAATCCATTCAGCTCCTTCTTCTACTTCAGCTGGCCAGGTAAAGAAATCCGATTCTACTACTCCATGTATTCCAGTTTGCTGAATAAAGATATTTCCACCTAAAAGTCCTCTCGGATTCCGAGTCACTTCACTACGTATATCAATACTAAAGGCGCTCTGAACTGCAAGACCTACTACAGCAGACAAATATGTGTGTAATAGAAACAAATGATCTAGATTTTGATCATCTATAGTCTCGCCGAGAGCAGCGGATAGAAGGTCTTTCCAAAGCTCTCTCTTCACCTGCAGTGAAGGGTTTCCAATATGTGAATAATATATTTCTTCTAAGCGTTTTAGACTGGTATCCACTCTCACACTCTTTGCTGATAATCTATTTTGAACCATTTCTTTAGTTGGGGTAATTAATTGTTTTGGTATTAGTAGTTCATCACGCAACCATTCGTACAAGGGCATACCACTTCTTGTATTCAATAGGGTAAATCCATATGGATACTCAACACGGACCTCTGCGTCACCATGTATCCGCAACAACCAATAACGGCCGTCGGTAAGAATTCCAAAATTTCTAGGGTGGCCTGATTCCGATACCAAGTGTAGATAATTATCAAGTTGTTCTACATGTTGAAGATCAGGAAAAAACCCTGGCCTAGTGCCAATACGACTCTTGGTTTCTACTATTAAATCAGAACTTGCCAAATCAATTCGTCTTCGACTCCTATCACCAGCCGGTGCTTCGCGAGTGAGATCCTCTCGACCTGCCAACCCAGTCACAATCAAGAAATTACCTATCGCCTCCCGAATATTGTCTTCATGCTCGTTTCTTTCATATCGAGCAAGGATTTCTCCTACTGCCTCAAGGAATTCAGCACCTTCTGGATCGAAATGTTCGGTCATGAAATTCAAGGCTGTTCCTTCCTAGGACCAATTTTCTTCAGACCGAGACGAGGGGAGCACTCGTACTGCCAATTTCAGAACTGTAGGGCCTGTATGTAGACCACCACCGCTCTGAATCGCCCTTTGGCGGACAGACCGGACCATTCGAGGAACCGGCGGAGCCAAGCGTTGGAGGCCTTGTCTTTGTCGCCCCATTCCTACTGGGGCCTTGTTGATCCCGCCTGGGCTGGCCAGCCCGCTGATGCGGTAGTCTTCGGTGAGATGACGAACAGCAGCCTCCTGTCTTCTTGACCGCCGCAACACCTCCACCGGTCAAGGTGTGCGTCGATTTCGATGGCAATGCCGGGCGACTCGGCGAAATCAAGCACCGCCTCCGCGTCGCCTGCTCCAAGTATAACGCCCCCGCGTCGGGACCGCGGGGGCAACGGGCTTCACCCGCCGCCGCGGGGCGGCCAGACGTAGCGGGGGTGGGCGCCGGAGGGGGGCCAGTTCTCGTCCTTGCGGTAGGCGTGGTATTCGAAGGGGTTGTTGTAATAGGCGAAGGTCTCCACGACCGGCCAGATCCGGCCCCCGCTCCGCCGGGCGGCGAGACCGACCGCCAGCCCCGCCGCTCCGGCGGCGATCATCCAGGCGCCGTAGCCCAATACGTACAGGGGGCCGAACGCCCGGTTCTGGAACAGGTGGACGCCCTCGTGGACGGCCACCAGCTTGCGGCGGCGCACCGCCGCCGGCGAGCCGCCCCGGAGGCCGCCCGCCCCCCGCCGCCCGCCGCCGCGGGACACCACGTTGCCCAGGGCCAGCACGAAGCCGGGCCTGAATGTGAAGCCGCCCTCGTAGACGTGGCGGTTGTTCCGCCGGCTCATCTCCGGCAGGTAGGAACGCGCCGGAAAGCAGAGATCGACGGCGTGGAGCGCAACGCCCGCCGCCGTCCCCGCCAGACCCCAGGTCGAGTCCAGCCCGAAGCACAGCCACCCCCGCAGCCGCCGCCAGTCGTAGACGCCGGCCGCCCCCGAGATCAGGCCGTTCAGCCCGGCCGCCCCCGCCCCCCAGGCCGCCGGGCCCTCCAGCCCCAAGGCGGCGAGCGCCCCCCAGGCCAGCCCGGCCCCCGCCGCCCCGGCCGCCAGCCCTTCGGCCGCCCCGGCCAACCGCCTCCGTATCCCGGCGCCCCTCACGGAATGAACCCCTTGTGGACGAGGGCCGATACGTCCATGGCGGCCGCCACCCCGATATGCACCGCCGCCCCCCACCAGATCGAACGGCTCTTCAGAGAAAGCGAACCGAGCACCACGCCCCCGACCACGGCGGCCAGCGCCTCGGCTATCGGTTTCCCGTAGTGGAGCATGTTGTAGGGGACCGCCATTGCGAACACCGCCATGTAACCGAGCCGCCCGGCCAGCCCATGGACCATGAACCCCCGGAAGAAGAACTCGAGAGCTACGAACTGCAGGGCGTAGACCGCCCACCACAGCGCCATGTCCGGCCACAGCCCCTCTCCGGGCGCCAGATCGTAGAACGGATATTTGGCCTGGAAGGAGGGGGTGTAGGAGGCGGCCACCACGAAGGGGATCGAGGCGGCCAGCAGCACCCCGTAGACGGGGGCGCTGCGCCCGGCCCCTCTGATCCGAAGCCCGTAATCCGCCGCCCGCTCCCGCAGCACCAGCTTGATGGCCGCCGCCGGGAGGACGGTGTAGGCGAACACCTGCCCCGCCCCCCAGAACACCAGGCGGTTGCGCTGGGCGTGGCCGGACCACAGGAAGGCATGCTCCGACCGCCCCGCCCATCCGTCCAGCCCCAGCCCGTCGAGCAGGGTGATGAACCAGAGAGGATCGGAGGCCCCGTAGTTGAGGATGGTGAGGCTGAGGGCGGAGGTGATCAGCACCACCGCCGCCTTGCGATTGGCTTCGGCCCGCGGAGTGGCCGCCAGATAGTCGGCGGACTCCCGGTCGGCGAGCTCGGCGGTGCCGGCCCAGCCCCGGGCCCGAAGGAAGCCGGCGCCGTTGGTCGAACGCATCTGCCGCAGGTTATAGCTCCGCCTGCTCGACCACGCCGGGCGGCGCCGGATGCGGCTCACCAGCCCGTTCCCGCGGGCAGCCCGGGCGGCCCTCCGTCCATACCGGGGGGGGGCGGGGAACCAAGAACGCGAAAAAAATCCTGGAGTCCGCTAAAAATGAAAGGCCGATCCGAGGGCTCTATAATGAAGCGAAAGCCTAGGCTGTTTCGTATGAGTGCAACAGAGCTTGCGGGTGCAGCAGAGCTTGCGGCTATTTATCTGAAGTCTCATTGAGGGAGGAGCATGAAGATGAGAACGACCGCCTACGCCGGATTCATCGACGCCGGATTCTTGAGGGCCGAGGGCGCCCGTGCGCTGGGCGAGAGCCCCCGCAACTTCCGCCTCGACGCCGAGGAGGTGGTGAACTGGCACAAACGCCTTACGCGCTCCGGGGACGGGCGGTTCCTGAGGGCCTACTGGTACGACGCCAAGTTCGACCACGACCACAACCACTCCGAGGGGCAGCGGCGCTTCTTCACCGCCATCGCCCAGATTCCGGGGATCCACCTGCGCCTGGGCCACATCGTCGAGAACCGGCCCTGGTTCGAGCAGGGCATCCGGGACGCCATCAGGTACACCGCGGAGGGCCTCGGCCTCGACCCCCTCACGGTGATGAACGAGTTCGACCGCCACTGGGTCTTCCGCCCGGAGCGCAAGCAGAAAGGCGTCGACGCCCTGGTGGCGTTGGATCTGGTGCGCCTGGCGGGCCGGGGGGTCTACGACACGGCGGTGCTGATCTCGGGCGACCGCGACCTGGCGGAGGCGCTGCGCGCCGCCCAGGACCACGGCGTCCAGGTGATGATCGCCACCCCCGACCGGTACAGCGTGGCCCGCGAGCTGAACGAGCTGGCCGACGACGTGATCGAACTGGACGAAGACGACCTGCACAGGATGCTTCCCCGCCGCATTCCCAGCTACTCCTGACAACCGGCGCGCGGCCCGGCCGCGCGGCCCGGCATAGAAGGATCTGGCTGAAGGAAACGGCTGAAAGGGGAAGGACAGAGCTTGGCCGACATTGATTTCCGCCGCCTGGTCGATGAGTGGCGGCGGCGCCCTTCTTTCGAGGGCGAACCTGTGCATGTCCGGGTGCTTCCCGCCCGTCCGGCCTGCTTCGAGGATCTCGACCCTCCCCTCAGCGGGGCCTTGTCCGGTCTGCTGGCCGCCAAGGGCGTAACCCGCCTCTACAGCCACCAGGCCCGGGCCGTGCGCCGCATCCGGGAGGGCCGCCACGCGGTGCTGGTGTCGGGCACCGCCTCCGGCAAGACCCTCTGCTACCAGATCCCCATCGTCGAGCGCATCCTCGAAGACCCGTCCCGCACCTCCCTGCTCATGTACCCCACCAAGGCCCTGGCCCAGGACCAGCTCCGCTCCCTCCGCAGCCTGGAAGCCCCCGGCCTGGCGGCCTTCACCTACGACGGCGACCTCCCGCCCGAGCAGCGGCCCCGGGTGCGGAAGAACGCCAACGTCATCCTCACCAACCCCGACATGCTCCACTACGCGGTGCTCCCCCACCACGGGCTGTGGGGTTCCTTCCTGTCCCGGCTCGACTACGTGGTGATCGACGAGATCCACTACCTGCGGGGCATGTTCGGCAGCCACACCGCCCAGATCGTCCGCCGCCTCCGCCGCCTGGCCGCCCACTACGGCGCCCGCCCCACCTTCGCGCTCACCTCGGCCACCATCGGCAACCCCGCCCAGCTGGCCGCCCGCCTCACCGGGCTGGAGATGTCGCTGGTGGAGGGGGACGGCGCCCCGACCGGAGAGCGGGTGGCGGCTCTCTGGAACCCTCCGCTCGAAGACGCCGAGCGCGGCGTCCGCCGGTCGCCCCTGTACGAAACCGTCGACCTCTACGTCGATCTGGTGCGGCGCGGCGTCCACACCATCGTGTTCGGGCGGAGCCGCAAGACCGCCGAGCTGATCCACATCAACTCGACCCGCCGGCTGGGCGGGCTGGCCGACCGGATCGCCCCCTACCGGGCGGGGTACCGGGCCGACGACCGCCGCCGCACCGAGCGTCGCCTCTTCTCGGGCGAGCTGACCGGGATCACCGCCACCAACGCCCTCGAGCTGGGGATCGACGTGGGGGGCCTCGACGCCGCTCTGCTGTGCACCTTCCCCGGCACCGTGTCGTCCTACCGCCAGCAGTCCGGGCGGGCGGGGCGGTCGAGGGGCATGTCGCTGGTGGTGCTGGTGGCGGGCGAGGACGCCCTCGACCAGTATTTCATGCATCACCCCGGCGAGCTGTTCGACCGCCCCCCGGAGGCGGCGGTGGTCAACCCCTCCAACCCTTCGGTGCTCGACAGCCATCTGGCCTGCGCCGCCCACGAGCTGCCCCTCACCCATGACGACCGGGAATACTTCGGGGAGGATCTGGAGGAAGCCGCCCCCCGGCTGGTGGGCGGAGGCAACCTGCGGCAGCGGGGCGGGCGGCTCCACTGGACCGGGCGCCGGTCGCCCGCCCACCTGATCAGCCTGCGGTCGTCCGACCGCCGCACCTTCGTCATCTACGACGCCAGGTCGGGCAGGCGGCTGGGGGAACTGGAATGGGAGAGGGCCTTCTCCGACGCCCACGAGGGGGCCGTCTACCTGCATATGGGGCGCACCTATCTGATCGAGCGGATCGATCTGGAGGAACGGGAGATCAGGGCCCGGCAGACCAGGGCGGACTTCTACACCGAACCGAACATCGACAAGGACCTGCAGGTGATCGAAGTCGAGCAGAAGGGGCGGGTGGGGGCCATGGGCCACTTCCTGGGGCGGGTGAGGGTGGCCTCCCAGGTGACCGGATTCCGCCGCCGTTACCGCCGGGGGAGGCCGGGCGACCGAAGAACCCGCCCCCTCGACCTGCCGCCGGTGGAGATCGAGACCCAGGCCTTCTGGCTGACCGCCTCCGAGGGGCTGCTGGAGCGGGCGGGCCTCGGCAACCGGGATGTCCCCGGCGCCCTCCACGCCGCCGAGCACACCATGATCGCCATGTTGCCGCTGTTCGCCCTCTGCGACCGCTCCGACATCGGGGGCCTCTCCACCCGATACCACCCGGACGCAGACGGGGCGGTGTTCTTCGTCCACGACGGCTATCAGGGGGGCGCCGGCATCGCCCCCGCCGCCTACGAGGTCGGAGAGGAGCTGGCGGCGGCCACCCTGGAGACCCTCCGCCGCTGCCCGTGCTCGGCCGGATGCCCCTCCTGCGTCCAGTCCCCCAAATGCGGGAACTTCAACGAGAACCTGTCCAAGAAGGGGGCGCGGCGGCTGCTGGCGGCGGTGGTCGAGGACGGAGAAGGTGGTCTGTAGCCGCGGCTGGCCGGCGTCAGACCTTGGCGGCGGATTTCGAACGGAGGCTGGTCACGGCCAGCACCGCGAAGAACAGGAAGATCGGCACCACCGCCACGGTGGCGGAACCGGCGGTGTCGGCGTGGTAGCTGATGATCAGCCCCGCCGCCACGCTGAGCACCCCGATCAGGGCGCCGACCGCCATCACGGCCGGAACCCGCCGCACCAGCAGCGCCGCGGTGGCGGGCGGCCCCACCAGCAGACCCAGCACCAGCAACGCGCCCACCGTGCGGAACGAACCGACGATCGCCAGGGTGATCAGCGCCAGCAGGGCGGCGTTGGTGAATCCGGGATGCATCCCCAGCAGGCGGGCTTTCTGATCGTTGAAGGAGAGGGTGAGGAAGGCCCGGTAGAGCAGGACGGAAGCCAGCCCCACCACCGCGGTCACCACTGCCACCATCAAGATGTCCGAGGAGGTTACCCCCAGCATGTCCCCGAACAGGACGGAAGTCAGCCTGCCCCCGTAGGAAGGGGTGCGGGAGATGAAGATCACGCCCAAACCCAGCATCCCGACGAACAGCAGCCCGATGCCGGTGTCCTCCGAGAACACGGTCTGGCGGTGGACCAGGTTTATCCCGCCGATCATCACCGCCGCCGCCAATACCGCGCCCAGGAACACGTTGAAGTCGAAGAGGAAGGCCAAGGCGATGCCGGGTATGACGCCGTGCACGAGGGCGTCGCCCAGAAAGCTCATGCCCCGGATCACCACCCAGGCGCCCGCTATCGAGCCGCACACCGCGGCCAGGCCGGCGCCCAGCATCGCCCGTTGCTGGAAAGCCAGCTGGAAGGGTTCGGTCAACCATTCCATGGGCGGCTCCCTGCGGCGGCCGCCGCCGATGCGCTCCCGCTCCCCCGCCCGGCGGTCTGACCCGTCATCATCCTTCTCTCGGTGCGGCGGTTCGCCGGACAAAGGCCCCAGGCATCATATCCATCACCGATCCGATGCTACAATGGATGCTCATGCGAACCACCATCAACCTCGATGACGGCTTGCTCGAAAGGGCCGAACAGCTTACGGGCATCCATACTCGGACCGCTCTCGTGGCGGAGGGCCTGTGCGCTCTGATCGAACGTGAAAGCGCCCGCAGGCTGGCAAAGCTCGGCGGCAGCAGTCCGCATCTGCGGGACATTACCCGCCGCCGGACCGAATCCGATTGATCCTGGTCGACACCTCGGTCTGGATCGCCCATCTGCGCAGCGGAGAACCGCTCCTTGCGGCCCTGCTGCAGGAATTCCGGGTCTTGACCCACCCGATGGTGATCGGTGAGCTGGCCTGCAACAACCTGCCGAACCGCCGGGAAGTGCTGAGTTCCCTGGACAGCTTGCCCGCGGCGCCGGCGGCCGATGATGAAGAGGCGCGCTTCTTCATCGAGCATCACCGGCTGGCAGGCCGCGGGATCGGGTTCATCGATGTTCATCTGCTGGCGTCCGCATCCTTGGCCGAACCGTGCCGGCTTTGGACGCATGACCGGCGGCTCCACCGAACAGCCGCCGGTCTAGGCCTCGCCTTCGGCTGAGGGGCGCCGCCGCCCAACGGCGGGTTCAGCCGCCGGCGGTCAGGGCGGCGGCGATCAGGCGGGCGTTGGTGCGCAGCATCCCGATCAGGGTGTCGGCGCCTGATCCAGGCTCGCCCAGCGATCCGGTGTACATCTCGACCACCCGCACCTCGGAATCCGCCTCGGCGGCCAGCGCCTCGGCCAGCGCCGTCGGCTCGGTCGTCTCGGCGAATATGACATCCACCCCCTCTTCCTCGAGTACTTCGACGAGGCGGGCCAGCCCGGCCGAACTCGGCTCTGCCAACGTGCTCCCGCCCGGAATCACGGTTCCGATGATCTCGAACCCGTAGCGGTCGGCGAAGTAGCTGAGGGAATCGTGGTTGGTCAACAGCTTGCGCTTTCCGGCGGGGACCGCAGCGAGGATCCCCTGGATCTCCTCGTCCAGCTCGCCCAGCTCGGCGGCGTAGGCCTCGGCGCGGGCCTGCCATTCCTTCGTCGGGTCGAGGGCGGCCAGCTCCGCGGCTATCAGGCGTGCGGCCTCGGCAACCCGAAGCGGATCCATCCAGAAGTGCGGATCCAAGTCTCCGTGTCGATGCTCTCCCTCTTCGTGGTCGTGCTCTCCTTCCCCTTCATGCTCATGGCCGTCTTCGTCCTCGTGATCCTCGCCTTCTTCATGCTCATGACCATCCTCATCCTCATGCTCATGACCATCATCCTCACCCTCGTGCTCCCCCTCTTCATGCTCATGACCGTCATCCTCACCCTCGTGCTCCCCCTCCTCGTGCTCATGACCATCCTCATCCTCATGCTCATGACCGTCATCCTCACCCTCGTGCTCCCCCTCCTCGTGCTCATGACCATCCTCATCCTCATGCTCATGACCGTCATCCTCACCCTCGTGCTCCCCCTCTTCATGCTCATGACCGTCTTCGCCCTCGTGCTCTTCGTGCTCCGCGCCCTCCCCCTCATGCTCATGACCGTCGTGCTCTTCGTCCCCGTGCCCGTCGTCGGAGTAGGGAAGCGGGTCCAGGAACTCCGCCGCCTCGAACAGGTTCGCACCGTCCGCCTCCGCCGCGGCCAATACATCGACCATGCCCTCTTCCAGCAACAGGCCGTTGGCCACCACCAGATCGGCGCCTTGTAGCAGCGCCACTTGAGCAGCCGACGGCTGATAGTCATGGGGGTCGGCGCCCGTCGGCAAGAGCACCACGACCTCTGCGTCGGCCCCTGCCACATTCGCCGCGATCGAACCCAGGATGTTGGTAGTCGCCACGATCGACAGCGGCTCCGCCGCGGCCTCCTGCTCCGCCGCGGGCTCAGTTGCGGCGGGCGCAGCAGAGGTGGATGCACCGCCGGCCTCCTGCTCCGCCGCGGGCTCGGTTGCGGCGGGCGCAGCAGAGGTGGATGCACCGCCGCCGGCGCCGTCGTCGGATCCACACGCCGCCAGCACCAACACCAGCGCCGCCGCCGCTCCCAAAAATTTCATCCTGCCCCCGGTCCAATCGAACATCGCCTTCGCTCCCTTCATTCTGGTAATGAGAATCAGTATCAATTTTATGATAGAGCATCCCGCCGGTTGCCGCAAACAGGCGGTGCGGTGAACGGGAGGGGGATTGGGGGAAGCGGACGCGAGGGCCGCGTAACAGGGCCGCCGGGCTGGGCCGGAAGGTTCTGCGGGCGGCCTGCCTGGGCGAACCCCGGCTCGGATCAGGCCTTGCCTCCACCCCGCAACCCCAAGCTCTGCTCGGTGGAGTCAGACCGGGGCGGGCGTCGGATCCCGCCCCGGTCCGGCCTCCGGGCGCTAGGCGAGGGAGATGTCCAAAGGAACGGCGCTGCTCAGGGTGTGGCCCACCGGGGAGCTTTTGACCACCTTCCGGTGGAGCTGGTCGAGCTGTTCCTGGTCGGCGTCGGCGTCGAGGTGCACCTCCACCGACAAACCGCCGTATCCGGCGTGGCCCTCCGCCAGGCCCAGGAAGGCCTGCAGATCCACATCCCCGCTCAGCTCGATCCGAAGGTCTTTGATCTCAATGCCCGCCGCCGAGGCGTTGGCCGCATAGCCCACCGCCAAGCAGTTGCCCAGGGCGCCCAGCACCTGCTCCACGGGGTTGGGAGCGGTGTCGGTGCCGCCCAGGCCGGCCGGCTCGTCGGAAGGGACGGGGTCGAAGCCGCGGATCACGGCCTCCGACCGGAAGGCGCCCTTCCAGTTCACGGTGGCCTTCCACTCGGTCTGGCCCTTCTCCGGGTCGTCGGCCACGGCCGCGATCAGCGACCCCACCGATTCGAGGTCCACATCGTTCAGGGGTGCGGCTGTGTCAGTAGTCATGTTTCTTCCTTTCGTAGGGGAACGCCCGCTGCCGACCGGGCTGGGGGCAGCGGAAGGGGCGGCAACGCCGAAGAAGCTCTCTCGGGCAGGGGCGTTACCGGGCCGGAGCCGTAGAAACCACCCGAGAGCAGGTACAACACATTCGAGCACCCCGCTGGACCGGGGCGCCCGCCAACCTGGAACTCATCGAGCGTCGGACAGCCACGCCAGCCATGATACCCGCCCCGCGCCGCAGCAGTATCCGCTTATGATCCCCCGCGGTTCGTCGGACGGCCCGCCCCCTCGGTGATCGCGGCGGCGCCGGCCGACAACCCCGCCTCTTGGCGCGCCCTGGAAAAAGCCGACTTCGCCCGCATCTGGTCGGGGCCGGCCTTCTCCGACTACCAAACCCAGGAACCGACCTACATCTACCGGCTGCCCCGCCCCGCGCCTTCGTGAACATTCGGGTTGATCCGGCCAACCGGTAGAATCCGGCCTGTTCCCCGACTCGAGGACGGAATGAAAACCGACGCTCTGCAAGAGGAATGCGCCGAAGCGGAATGCTGTTCGGGCGGCCCCGACCCGGCGGCGGCCCTCAGAGAGCAGGTCAGAGAGGAATACGCCGAGACCGCCCGCTCCGCGGCGGAAACAGACGGCGGATGCGGACGCCTCTACTACTCGGACGAGGAGCTGGGGGCGCTGCCGCAGGCGGCGGCGCAGGCTTCCCGCGGATGCGGCAACCCGATGGCGGTGGCCGACCTGCGGGCCGGAGAAACGGTGCTCGACCTGGGTTCCGGCGGAGGAATCGACGTGCTGCTGTCGGCCCGCCGGGTGGGGCCGTCCGGCTACGTGTACGGGCTGGACATGACCGAAGAGATGCTGGACCTGGCCCGGTCCAACGCCGCCGAGGCCGGAGCCGAGAACGTGGAGTTCTTGTTCGGATACATGGAAGACATCCCCCTCCCCGACCAAAGCGTCGACGTAGTGATCTCCAACTGCGTGATCAACCTGTCGGCGGACAAGCAAGCCGTACTGCAAGAGATCGCCAGAGTGCTCCGCCCCGGCGGCCGAACAGGCATCTACGACGTAGTAGCCGAAAACGGCATGACCGAAGCCGAACGCCTGGAACAGGGCTCCTGGGTGGGTTGCATCGCCGGCGCCCTGACCTTCGACGAATACCGCACCGGCCTGGAACAGGCAGGCCTCACCGCCGTCGAGATCACCCCCCACCACCAAGAGACCGACCGCATGCACTCCTGCACCATCCGCGCCAACCGCCCCTGACCCAGGATTCTCATTTTTGTCACACCTTCCTGCTACCCTGAAGCGGCGAGACTAGGGGGAACACAGGGTCGGAGGACGACTTGAAGAACATATGGGCACGGATTCGCCAGTGGTTCACCGCCAAATTAGCTGGCGGACAGAGCGAGGAATCCATGCCTGCCTCTGTAGTTCCCGAAGACCCGCCACCTGCCCCGACCGATGATCCTACCAAGCCACCCAACGAAGATAACATTCCTAGACCCCAGCCGGATTCCTCAGAACCTGACCAGCAGGATCCCTCAGAATTCGAACGGCAGAAAGATCAACCACAAGAAGAGGGCCCACCAGACACAGCCCCACCAGAACGAGAATCACAACCAGAACCTGCATCTAAACCTCAACGCACCCTTGTCCCACCTGAGGAAACGCCTCCCGTGCCAAAACCATCAACCAACACGCCTCTAAAGTCGCCTGATGCGGAACACACAACAGGAACCCCCGCGTTGAAACCCGAGTCGGAACGTACTGATACTGGGGAACCTTCTGATACTACGGAACCAGAAGGAGCCCGACATACAAATCAAAGAGAACCAACTACACAACAGGCACCCGATCAGGAACCTAGTAACAATTCAACTGTAGAGAAACCAGGAAGCCCACAACCAACTAAGACACCCAAAGAAGAAGAAGAAGAAGAAGAAGAAGAAGAAGAAGAAGAAGAAGAAGAATCTAGAGAACATCTTCCGAGCGAACTCCCGTCAAAAGGGCCCGAACCCGAACCACCGGTTGATCCACGACCTAGAAAGAAGAAGAGGCAACCCAACAAACATCGTGAGCATCCCGGTCAATATCCAGGAAAACGAGATCCAAATCAACCACGCCGCCCTGATCCTGAAAAAGATACTACTAGACGCGGCTTCATACCTCGCCCAAATTTGATCTGCCGTGAGTCAAATGATGGTTGGGAAATATTGCTCTCAATACCCGAGGAGATCAACGCAGTGAAGATTCTGCAAAAAGGCAACGAACTATCTTCTACCAATAATGTATATAGGCTTGATGATTTTTTAAATCATGTTACCATAATCCAGGACGGGAATACAAACAAAAGTCTAAGCCTAACCCAGCCTATGATTTTCAAAATTTCCGAGGACTGGATTGGTATCGGACGACAAGTTAAATGGGTTACAAAAGGACATTTTGTCATCATAGCCCCAGATCAATGGGCTTGTCGAGCAAAGGTTAGCGTTGAACCTGAAGAGTGTCTAGACCCAAACTATCTGGCACATTATGTCTACTGTGATAAAGAAACAGATACAACAATCCCTATCTTTGATGAATGTCCGAACCTATATAAAGCGGAGATACTCAGACTAAGCGGAGCGACTGTATTTGATCAATCAAACAAAGGAACTTTGTATGTCCAAAACCCGCCTGATTTGAAGGTGAGTAAAGAGATTGCTTGGGCCCGAGTTGGTTATGAGGAACGAACAGGCAGCTGGGGTGAATCATTTGAACCCCATGAAGAATCACTTGCGAAAGTATTAAACGGGCGCGAAGGACACTTTTTTATCAGAGTATATGATAAGGATTGCCAATTGATCGACAGTGATCAATTTCGTTACTACTCCAATCTCAAGGAGATAAGACTTAATGAAATCTCATACAAACCGGACCATTATATTTTCCCTTCTGAATCTAAAGGACATACAGAGGCTGTAATAACTTTTATCGGTGCCGATGACCAACTCCTGATTCCAGAGTTCAAAGAAGGTCAAGGAAGTGTAGACAAAAATAGACAGATTATCTTGGAACCGGATTCTAAAATGAAAGATGAAACTACTTGGATCTTGAAATCCAAATTTGGTAAGGATGTTGAAGTCGTGTTAACTATTCCTAGGCTTTGGTGGTGCCTTGGGAATGGTAATGAAAGGGGTATGTGGTATGATACGCCTATACCAATGAGTCAAAGCCAATTTATAGATCATGCTGAATCAGGTACCCACTTGTTTATTCGTCCAGAACAAATTGATATAGTGCACTGTGGGTTCAATGAAGATACGGAATCAAAGCTTGAAATCAAAACTGGCCTGCCACTCTCATATTTTAAGGATTACAAAGAATTGCAAAACCCGGTACTTGAGGAAACTGCTTTCAGCATTGAATTGAGTGACATTATCTTCACCGTCATAAATGTCGAGGCAATAAATATTGAGGATGATCCACCACCCAAGCCGAGTTACGAAACGTATACCTTGCCGACCGTAAGCATGAAGCAGTTGATGGTGGCCGGGGTTCATTTCGGTCATCAGACCCGCCGCTGGAACCCCAAGATGGCCCCGTATATCTTCGGGGAGCGCAACGGCATGCACATCATCGACCTCCGCCGGACGCTGGACGAGATCGACCGGGCGCTGGCCTTCGTGTGCGATCTGGCCGCGGGCGGGGGGGTGGTGCTGTTCGTGGGCACCAAGAAACAGGCCCAGGCGGCCGTGCGGGAGGCGGCGGACCGGGCGGGGATGCCCTATGTCAACTTCCGGTGGCTGGGCGGGATGCTCACCAACTTCAAGACCATCAACCAGCGCATCTTCTACATGAAGGAGCTGGCCGAGATGGAGGATTCGGGCGAAATGGAGCAGCTTCCCAAGAAGGAGCGGCTGCGGCTGCGGAGGGAGTTCGTCAATCTTCACCGCACCCTGGGGGGCGTGGAGGACATGGAGAAGCCTCCGTCGGCGGTGTTCGTGATCGATTTGAACGCCGAGCACATCGCGGTGCGGGAGGCGGCGCGGTTGGAGATTCCGGTGATCGCGTTGGTGGACACCAACTGCAACCCCGACGGCATCGATTTTGTGATCCCGGGCAACGACGACGCCATTCGGGCGGCGTCGCTGATCGCCAACACTGTCTCCGATGCCTGCCTAGAAGGCACGAGGATTGGAAGAACCAATGCCTGAACGTCAGGATATAGATCGATGGGTTGAAACGATCCGTCGCCGCTATGAAAACTATCTAAGGACCTCCTTTTACTTCAGCGACCCTGGCCTGAGGAAGTCCTTTCAGATGGCACTGGAACGATCCGGCAGCCTATTGAAAGGACCGATACTGGAGCCGTCTCGCAGTTTTATGCCGGGAGCTAATGAGCTGGCCGTAGCCCAACAAGCCTTTCCTGCCAACAACGATGAACTGTGTCCTGCCTTGGTTGATCGTTTGCTGTGGTCGCATCAGGAACAAGCCGTACACAGTGTACATAACAATCAGCACAACATAGTAGTTGCCACAGGAACAGCTAGCGGCAAGACGGAAAGCTTCCTGTATCCGATCCTATTTGAACTCTATCAGCAATATTGCAATGGTGAACTAGGAAAGCCGGGAGTTCGAGCCATGATTCTATATCCCATGAATGCTCTTGCTAATGACCAACGAATACGCCTCGGAGAAATTTGTCAGCGATTGGAGGATGCTCAATCGGGATTCCTTCCTACATTTGGACAGTATATCGGGCAGACCCCCGAGAACAACCGGGATACCTATCGTGAGGCTTCCAAACGTGCAGAAGAGCGTTTGCCTGGAGAACTGGTTTTCCGGAATGAAATGCGCAATAATCCTCCTCATATATTGTTGACCAACTACTCCATGCTGGAATACCTGCTGATTCGTCCTGATGACAGTCCATTATTTGATGTAGATAGAGGAAAATATTGGAAATTTCTTGTACTGGATGAAGCACATCAGTATCGAGGGGTCAGAGGTATGGAAATGGGGATGTTGATAAGGCGTCTAAAACAACGCCTGAAAGAAGGCGGATACCAGGGAGATTTTCGCTGCATAGCCACAAGTGCCACTATTACCTCCGGTAAAGAACAAACCGACAAGCAGGCAGTAGCCCAATTCGCTCAAGAATTATTTGGAGAACCATTCAATTCAGATAATATAATCTTCGGACAGACGAAGCCTACTGATGAGAGTCCGTCTAACGACATCGGCCGCTACCACATTTTCTTGCGTGCTCTTGAAGGCGCTTTCTTGATACACAGAGAAGGCACAGACGTAGTAATGTTGAACCGTGAGGATAAGGAATCCGACTCAGAACCTCTTGAAATAGCACTTTGTAAAGAGTGCGGCCGGCATTACTACGTTGGGCGAGAATACGGCGGTAAATTGAAAGAAGCAATAAGAGATCCAAGCCAAACTGGATTCGGAGTTAATTACTATCTACCAAAGGGTGACACGGAAGAATATACTCATTACCTTTGTAGAAAATGTGGGGCCTTGTCGAATAGAGAGCTTAAATGCAACTGCAGAGCTTCTATCAGAGTTGAGCTGTGTGATTCACATCCAGATCGACCGGATCAGTTGAGAAAATGTGGAGCCTGCAATTATCGAAGAGGGGGCATTGGAGATCCGGTACAAGAAATCGTGCACGGCTCCGACGGGCCAAATGCTGTTATAGCGACAGCTTTACATGAATTATTGCCCGAGAACAATAGAAAGGTACTTGCCTTTGCTGATAGTCGCCAAGAAGCAGCCTTTTTTGCTTGGTACGCCGAAGACTCCTACACAAAGTTACGGGATCGCAACTTGATACTGCGAGCTCTCAGAGAAACCGGAGTATCTTCTGATGGTTTATCTGTTAATGACCTGGCTAATAGATTGATGAGACAATTTGATCAAGTGAACCTGTTAAGTCGTACTGATACTGATGAAACTAAAGAAAGGAAAGCCTTAGAAGCAATTATGAGTGAAGCATTTACAAACGACAGGAGAATATCTTTGGCTGGAGTAGGCTTGGTCAACTGGTTTGTCAAAATTCCTACCGAGTTACGAATACCATCAGTGATGCGAGAAACACCTTGGAATTTGGATAGCAATATTGCACAGAAGTTAGTATCCTATTTGCTTGACCAGCTTCGGATAAGAGGGGCCATGTCATTGCCGGAAGGTGGATCGGCTCCTCAATGGGATCAGCTATCTCCATACCCACCTCGCTATGTGTGCAATAGACCACCTGCTGGGCAACGGCATGTATTTGAATGGGGGCATAGACAATCCGGTATTGTAAATCACTTATTATTTCAAGCACTCACAGAAAATAGTCAACTACCACGGGAAAAGATAATACGACACGCCGTTTCTCTTATGAAAGGCACGTGGGAGGTAATCCGTGAATATGATAATAGTGTAAGAGATGATGAACGCATCCTATTGCCACGTAAAAATGGAACCTTTCAACTTAACTATCGATGGTTGCGGATAAGCTCTGTAGGAACTAATGAGATATACACCTGTAGTGTCTGTGCAAAGCTGAGTGCCTTCAATCTTCAAGATATTTGTGTACGCAATCGTTGCCCAGGCTACCTCCAACCAGTAACAGCGGATCATCTACATGGAGATCATTACAGAACACTATATCAGATTCCTAATCTGCCTCCCATTCTCAAAGCAGAGGAGCACACGGCTCAGATTGACAATGATACTGCTCGCGAGCGGCAAACGAAGTTCAAGAAAGGTGATATTCATTTGCTTAGTTCGTCAACAACCTTTGAGGTCGGAGTTGACCTTGGGGACCTGGAAATTGTATTCTTGCGTAATGTTCCACCCGAGCCTTTCAACTACACCCAACGTGTAGGTCGCGCTGGAAGACGAGATGTACCAGGATTGGCCGTAACCTACTGTAGACGCAATCCCCACGATCTTTACCATTATGGTGATCCAAAAGAAAGGATTATTGAAGGTGCGGTAAACCCCCCATACCTCAGAATACTCAATGAAAAGATAATCATAAGGCATATGACGGCTGTGGTGCTTGCTGGATTCTTTCGGGAAGGAAACAATCACGAACGGTTCAGGAATGTAAAGAGTCTTATTGGTGATTGGGAACAACCAACTGCTCTTGAAGACTTGAGAGGATACTGTGATGGTAACCAGAACATAAGACGTTCATTGCTGTGTATAGTACCTCCTATAATGCATCAGAAGGTAGGGCTTGATAGTGATCAGTGGATTGATAATATTCTTGATTCCGATAGTCGCTTTGATCGGATTCAGGCAGAGGTATGCGCTGATTTTAACGCATTAATTCGCTTGCGCAAAGAATATTTCAAGGTTGGAAAAGACCATCTTATATCAAGGATCAAAAGGAGAATGAATACTATAGAACGCGAGCATACACTGACCTTTCTATCTCGAAAGGCAATCATACCCAAGTACGGATTTCCTGTTGATGTTGTTGAATTGAATCTTCCAGCACAATCTGCAGAAGCGGGAAAGATATCTCTTCATAGAGACCTATCACAGGCTATCGCCGAATACGCTCCTGGTGGAAAGGTTATAGCAAACAAAAAGGAATGGGAATCATGTGGTATCAAAATGATACCCGATAAAGTTCCTCCTATTAAATATTATGCCTACGATGATGCTCGCAATTTTGAACAATGGAATTCTAAGCCAGCAGATAAAGCTAACCCCAAAAAGTATATTTCTCCCATTTATGGATTCGTGGCCCCTCTATTTGCTACTCCTAAGGATCCCGTCAGTCGAGCGCGTCGACTATATACAACCAGGCCGTTCTTCAACGGGTTCATAGACCGCAGTAGTTTAATAGAACAAGAATTGATTGGTGTAAAAGTAACGAAAGCGATACCTGGTCGCCTTGTTATCCTCTGCGAAGGCCGTAGCAACAGAAAATTCTTTATTTGCCTTAGGTGTGGTAAGGCATACAACAAGCGTAAGCGTATACACAACACACCATTAGAGTCTACTTGCTCCGGAACACTAGGAAAGTATTCCCTTGGTCATGAATTAGAGACAGATGTACTTCGTATTCAATTTCCTCACTTAGCGGATCAATGGGAAGGGTACTCACTGGCTTATGCTGTTTTGCTCGGTGCTGCGGATACATTGAGCCTACCGAATACTGACTTCAACGTCACCATTACAGCAGGCAACAATCCAGGCACGACATCAATCGTACTTTATGATGATGTACCGGGAGGTGCCGGTCTTGTAGAGCACTTTGAGAAGGAGCATAATTTCCGCGCCATGCTCACCAAAGCAAAGGAGCGAGTGGACGGTGGGTGCGGCTGTGATCGAAGTTGTTACGGTTGCCTGCGAAGTTACCGTAATCAGTTCGCTCATCCAGAACTGAACCGCTATATGGCACTCAACCATATCAATAGAATCTTAGAAGGAGAGTAAGTGAGAAGAGTATCCGGATAAGACGTGGACCGCGCTTCCACCTACGCAGGTCAGGCCTCGATGATGGGTTTCACGTAGCGGGCGGCGCGTTTTTCTCCGACTAGGGTGAGCTTGTCTTCGTCGCGCATGCGCCTCAGCAGGCGGCTGGCCTGCTCGGAGGTGATTCGGCATAGGTGGGCAGCTTCGCGACGGGTGATGGAATCATGCTTGTCTACGAAGGTGAGCACCATCTGCTCCTGTTGGATTCGGTCGAATCCTCTTACATCTACGTACTGCGCCGGTTCCCCGAAGCGGCGGTAGAGGGGAGCCGCCAGGTGATAGGCGAGACCGCTGGTGCGGCCCCGGGTTTCCACCAGGCCCCGATCGGTGAGATCGTTGAGAACGACACGCGCCCGGTGTCGATCGACCTGGAAGAGTTCGGCGGCGCGGGCGACTGTTATCCGGCGTTCGCGGCGCATCTCATGCAGAACCAACAGATCCTCCAGCGCGAAGGCCTCGCCGCCCCGCCGGGCTTCGGCGACGAAGGCGGCCAGCTCCTTGTCGGCCGGACCCGGGCGAACCTGCACCACCACCGAGTTGGTGTTGCTCCGGCTGTAATCGGGCGCCGGGCGGCCCAGCTCGAGTTGGCCCAAGAAAGCCCGGTTGATCCCCCGCCCGGTGCGTTCGACCAACCTGGCCCGCTTGAACGCGTCCGCCAGGGCCGGGTTGCGGGCCCGGGGCGGCGCCGTCAACAAGTTGGACACGCCGATGCCTTCGGGAAACCCTCCCGGGTTGGATACGCTCAGGCCTGCTTCGCTGATCTCGACCAACGTTGTCCCGCGAGCGGTGTAGTCGCGGTGGACGAGAGCGTTGGCAACCAGCTCACGGACCGCGGCGTCGGCGTAACGCGGAAGAGGAATCCGAAACAGTCCGATCTCGATCTCCTCTTCAGGATTTCGGGCCTTGACCCGGTCGGAGATCTCGGTCATCGCCCGCAGCAGAGGAGCGCAGCCTATCTCGTTGGTGCGGACTTCGAGGCCGGCGAGTTCTTGGAATCCGACCTCGTATACGGGCAACTTGCGCCTGATGACCTCCTCCCCGCCGAACAGCAGGAGGGCACCGACGGTCACTTCGCCGGATACGAGCAGATCGAGCGCCCCGAGCAGATCGGCGTCCGAAAGAGCGGCGAGCACCCGGTCGCCGCCGTCCCCGGCGAGTTCACGGTACCGGGCCATCTCGACGGGCGACAGATCTTCCAAACCGACATCCCGCAACGGAACCCTGGAAAAATCTTGCGCCCCGACGCTGCCGGCCCGCGCCAGCACCTCGTGCGGCTCCATCGGCAGACACTGGGGTTCGCCGTTTGCGCCGACGGCGCGCCGCAGATACCTGCCTTTGCTGGTAGCCACCACGGTGGAAGCGGCGGGCACCTCGACGATGAGCACGTCCCCTTCGCCGGTGGAGGCGGTATCGACCGACGTATGGACCGAAGGCCGGGTCCGGCTCAGGATCAGCGCCTCTACCCGAGAGGGTTCGGTGCGGTCGCCGTGGCGAGGGGGCGAACCGACCACCCGCCCCTCGTCGTCGACTCCGACCAGCAGGCGCCCTCCCCTGCCGTTGGCCAGGCAAACGACCGCCTCGGCCAGCTCGGCGTCGTTGACCGTCTCCTTGAACTCCACCTGCTCGGTCTCACCGCCGGCGAGGAGCGCCCTCAGCTCTGTCGCATCCATCGAACCTATTATGCGCAAACTTTTTGCGTAATTCAAAATGTTATGCGCAAACCTCCATTTTTTTACAAAACACGCAAACAGGAAGCGAAGCCCCCCTTCCCCGACCGAGCCTAGGCGACGGACAGCATTCCAGGTGGAATCGCTTCTTCTGCCTGCTCAGCTAGGGGGCGTTCGGGGCGGGGGCTTGCGGGGGGCCGGGTTCGGCAGCAGCAGGGCTACGGGGTCGAACTCGGCGGCGGCGGTGGCTTCCACCATGTATTGCCGGAGGCCGAGGACGTCTACGGGCACCCTTGCGGTCACCGTAACCGTCCTCGGATCGTATCCGGGGTCGTGGGCGCAGGAGCAGGAGGCCAGATGGGCGCCGTTGGCCCGGACCAGGCGGGCCGCTTCCTGGGCGGCCGTTCCTGCGGCGCCGAAGGGCCGGAAGGTGACCGGAGCGGCGGCGAGGGCGCCCGCCTCCGCCGCGGCCACCGCCCGGCTCTTGGCCAGGAGAACCTGTCCGATGCCGCCCAGGCCCACGATCAACACGGCGGCCATCACCGTCACGCCGCTCGTGAGCACGGACACCGAGCCGCGCTCCGACCTCACCACCGCCTGCCTCCCCCCTCGACCCGCATGACGGCGGTGTGCTCCAGGGGAACCCGCATTCCGCCCAGCGATGTCAAGACGTTGTGGTAGACGACCACGGTCACCTTGGCGGGCATTCCCACCGAGGAGGGGCGCTGGACCGTGATCCTGGCCTTGCTGCCCAGGTCGTCGCCCAAGGCCTGCTTGACAGCTTTGACGGCCTTGGACGTACTGGGGACGGCGGCGGCGACCCGAGCGCCCTGCCGGGCCGCCGCAGCCACCTGGAGGGACGTCCTCGCCATGACCGCCACCTCCGCCGCGCCCGCGATGAGCAGGAAGACGAGGGGTATGACGAGGACGAACTCCACGGTGGCCGAACCTCTTTGCCGGCTCAGCCGATCAGCCCGCGGATGTGCTTGACCACGGACCCGAAGAAGCCGCCGAGCAGCGGGGTCTTGTTGACCCAGGCCAGCAGCGCCGACGCCAACCCTGCCGCGCACATCCCGACCAGGGTGTACTCGACGGTGGCCTGACCATCCTCGCCGGCGAAGCGCCGGATGCCCTTGCGGACCATTCTGGTGATAGTGCTCATTGTTTCTTTCCTTTCTTCCGCCGAGGCGGACAATCCGGCGTCCGGCCGGAACGGGGGGAAGCGACATCACAGCCTCACGATCGGGCCGAGCAGCCGCATGATCGAGGGCAGCACGATCGGGCCGATCATCAGGATCAGAAGCCCGGGGAGCATGAGGAGGGCGAGCGGGATCACCATCCTCACCGGAAGCTTGCGGGCGCGCTCCACGGCGCGGGCGCGGGCCGCCTCCCGGTATTCGGTGGCCAGGGCGGCCAGGGCCATGCCCAGCGGGGCGCCGGAGAGATGGGCCGCCCCGATCTGCCGGAACAGCCTGCCGCCCGCTCCGGTAGCGTCGAGGAGGGCGGCGGTGAGGCCGGAATGGACCGAGCGGCGCAGCACCTGGTCGACCTCGCCGCCCAGCCGGGAGCGCAGGTTCTCGCGGGAGAGGGCCAAGGCCGCCACCGGGGACAGGCCGCCCGACACGGCGATCAGCATCGAGTGGGTGAGCATCTCCAGCTCGTCCCGGGCCTCTTCGGAGGCGCGCCGCTCGGCCCGGAGGGAGTTGCGGCGGTGCAGGGTGAACCACGCCATCGCAGCCCCCGCCCCGGCGATCGGGTTGGCCAGCCCCAAACCGGCCAACCCCGCCGCCATGACCCGCCGCCCAGCCGGCTGGGAGCGCAGGATCATGAACATGGTGACCGCGGCGGCGAAGATGGTGAAGTAGGTCATGCCAGCTTCCTCCCCAAGGCCAGGGTGACCGCGGCGCCCGAAACCAGCAGCACCGAGCCGGCCGCCACCAGGATGGGGCCGATCCGCCCCAACGCCAGCATCTCGGAGAGCATGCCGGTGGAGAAGGCGAAGAACAAGCCCCCGACGGGGAGGATGGTCAGCACGGCCACCGAGGCCCGGGCGGAGGCGCCCGCCGCCCGGTTCTCCCTGGCCAGCTCGATACGGTCGGCTTGGATGCCGGCCAGGGTGGCGAAGGCCGAAGCCACCCCTCCCCCGCTCCGGGCGCCGATGCGCAGGGCGGCCGCAGCCAGGGTTCCGGTTTCGGGCAGGGCTGCGGAGGCGGCCTTGGCCACTTCTTCCATGGGGCGGCCGGAGCGGGCGAGCCGGGCCGTGTAGTCCAGATCGAGGCCGGGCGCCCGGTTGGCGGCCTCCAACAGCGCCTGGCGGAGGCTGCGTCCGGCCCGCAGCTCGGCGCTGACCGCCTGCAGGTAGGCAACCTCCTGGTAGGGGTCGAGGCGGCGGGAGCGGCGGGCCATGAAAACCCCGGCGGCGAGGCCGGCCAGGGTCATCCACCAGGGAAGGATCACCACCGCGGCCAAGGCGGCGGGTTCCCAGAAGCGGCGGGGCTTCAGGGCGGCACCGACGGCGGCGAGGAGGAAGATCAGCACGGCGCCTCCTCGCATCCATCCTGGCGGACCTCGGCGATGGTCTCCAGCCGGCGCCAACCACCCCGCCGGGAGAGATGCACCACCAGGTCCACGGCGGAGCGGAGCTGGCGGCGCACGGCCGTCTCCCCCGTGTTCTCGGCCGCCGACAGGGCCAGCGTCTCGAGCCGCCACAGGGCGTCTTCAGGTCCGTTGGCGTGGACGGTGGAGAGGCTTCCGTCGTGGCCGGTGTTCATGGCCGAGATCATGTCGAGCGCCTCCGGCCCCCTCACCTCGCCCACCACGATGCGGTCGGGGCGCAGGCGAAGGGCGGTGCGCACCAGATCGGCCAGGGTCACCTGCCCCTGCCCTTCGGCGTTGGGCGGACGAGCTTCGAGCCGCACCACATGCCCCGGAAAGCTCAGCTCGGCGGCGTCCTCGATGGTCACCATCCGCTCTTCCGGCGGGCAGGCGGCGGCCAGGGCGTTCAACAGGGTGGTCTTGCCCGCCCCCGCCGCTCCGCTCACCACGATGTTGCGGCGGTCGGCGACAGCCTGCTCGAGGAACGCAAGTTGGCCGGGGGTCATGGAACCCCACTCCACGAAGTCGGACAGGCCGGAAGCCGCCGCCACGAAACGGCGGATGGCCACGATCGGGCCGTCCACCGAGACCGGGGGAACGACTGCGTGCAGGCGGCTGCCGTCGGGGAGGCGGGCGCTCAGCAGCGGGCTGGACCGGTCGAGGCGCAGGCCGAGCGGGGCGATGGTGCGCTCCACCGCGGCCAGCACCGCCGCATCGTCCTCGAACACCACGTCGGTGCGCTCCAAGACCCCCCGGCGCTCCACCCACACCTCGCCGGGACCGTTCACGAAGACGTCCGACACCGCCGGATCTCTGAAGAGCGGCTCGATCGGCCCCATCCCCACCAGGTTGTCCATCACCGCGTCCACGACCTGGGGGGAGGCGAGCGGAGACTCGAAGGAGAGGATGCGTCGGACTTCGGCCTCCGCCCGCCCGCGGCTCAGCTCGATGTCGGATTCGAGCACCCGCCGGAGAACGCGGTCTACTACTGCCACGGCCATCTCCAGACTTCCGCCCAGGAGCGGAGCCACCGTCCGGCGGGCATCTGCCCGGCCAGCACCGCCCCCACCGCCTGCCGGCCGGGGCCGTCCACCACCGGACCGGGGCCGGGCTTCACTTTGCCGATTCCGGTGCGCACCCACACTCCGGGGCCGGACCGGGCGTCGACGCCCGGCACCAAAGGGGCGATCTCGGCGAAGGGCAGGCCGGGGAGGGGCGTCCGGGTTCTGACGATCACGCACGGCCACGACTCGATCAGGGCGTCCACCACCGGGCGGGCGGCTTCGGCGTCCACCCCTCCATGGGGCAGGACGGCCATCCCCCGGCGGGACGGAACCAGCTCAGCCAAGGTGGGGCCGTCATCCACCAGGCCGGCCAGGGTGCGGCGTCCGGGAAGAGGGAACCCCGCCGGATCCAGGTCGATCACCAGCGCGGTGCGGCGGGAGGCCGCCAGCGCGAAGGGCGCCACCAAGCCCAGCACATCGTCGTGCCGGGTGTGAACTGCGAGCGCCGCCATGACCTCCTCTTCTCTCCTGATCTCGGCGCCCATCGTCTCCAGCGGATAGACACCGTTGTTTATCGTTGATGAATAATATCAAATTATCGGTTGAGGGTAAACCCCTTTACTTTCGTCCCGAAATATGGGATAATGGAGGATTGGCATCCAACCGCCGGGGACGCGGCGGGCGGGGGCGGGCCTGGGGCAGCCCTGGGGCAGCACGGGAGGAGGGGGGGAAGGGCGGCGGCCAGCCTGCACCTCGGAGGGGACCTTCCGGCTCGGCAGATTCAGCCGCCCTCCGCGGCGGCTCGACAGAGTGGCGGCGGCCTGACGCGGAGGGAGGCGTTGCCCGACGCCCCGGCTGGACAGGCAAGGGGAGGTCTGTGGTACTATGGCTTCATCGACCGGCAACGAGGCACCGGGAGTAGCGATCCCTCCCCCCGGTTCTCTTGCATGCAACCAGCGGCACCTGATTGTTGCGGATCGGAGGAGTAAATATGAGCGGCCTGGTGCATATTCCCCGCCGTCCAAAAGCACCTCTACTCGATGGTATGGCGCGTCTTGTCGATCTAGGAACCAAGCTGACCAAGAAAAGGCGTTTCAAGACGGCGAAAGAAGCGGACGCCTTCGCTATCCAAAGCGACTGGGACGCAATCTTGAATGATTGGAATGTCATATGCCAGGATGCTGCTCTGGCATATGATAACCTTCGTAAGTCAATGGAATCGCCAACAAGCTCAAGTTAGGAATTTACGATGGATAATGTCGTCAATGACGATCAGAATAAATCTGACAATGATGTTGAACCGTCAGAAGGACGTGGACCTAACCTTATAGTTGCCTCTCATTCTCAAACTTTTGAAGGTCCCCTGCCTCCTCCAGAAATGCTTGATAAATATAGCAGGTTAATCCCTGATGCGCCAAATAGATTTATGATATTGTTGGAACAACAAACTGAGGGAAGGATGAAACTCCAGAGAGAAGAGTCAAAGCGAGATAGTTATGGACTAGCCGCAGCATTTTCTATCGCAATCTTAGTTATTGTTGGTGGTATCTATCTTATCGATAGGGGGCATGATTGGGCCGGAGTTTCCATTATAAGCGTTAATTTGATTGGGTTAGTTAGCACTTTCATATATCGGAGCCGTAACAGCAACTAAGGGAGGAGACGCCTTTCCTTCCATTACCCAGACCGTGACGTGGCAGTGGTGAGTGTAGATGTTGCGGTGATAGTGGTTGGTGTCGTGGTGGCTACTGTGGTTGTAGTGGATGACGCAGGGGCGGGGATGGTAAGGTCGATGTGCCAGGTGGTGTTCCGGTTGAGGTCGATGGGGTGGCTGGCGCTGGACCAGATCAGATCCCACTGGTGGCTGTCCGGCATTTGGTTTCCATCGGAGAGACGGATGGTCTGGACGCTGGCCGGCGTGTCGGTCGGCCAGAACCGGATCAAGGTTCGGTCGGGAAGTTCGTAGTCTTCGAGGTCGGGAGTAACTTGAATGCGGGGCGCGCGGTTGTAGGTTTTGATCGAGCTGATGGTGTAGGTGCGTCCAGCGTAGGTGAAGGTATTGCCGCTGGTAAGCGCGAACTCGACTTCACGGTGGGCAGTGTCGAACTTGGATGGCCTAGTCTCGATCTGCCAAACAGTAACAGGCTGAGATCCCGGGACAGTGGTGGCCGTAGTTGGAGCCGTTGTCGTGGTTGTGGTGGGGGTCGGCACCGTCGTTGTAGTGGTGGTAGTTGTAATGGGCGTAGTAGTTGTAGTAGTAGTCGTGGTGGCGGCTGTGGTTGTAGTGGACGACGCAGGCGCGGGGATGGTGAAGTCGATGTGCCAGGTGGTGTTCCGGTTGAGGTCGATGGGGTGGCTGGCGCTGGACCAGATCAGATCCCACTGGTGGCTGTCCGGCATTTGGTTTCCATCGGAGAGACGGATGGTCTGGACGCTGGCCGGCGTGTCGGTCGGCCAGAACCGGATCAAGGTTCGGTCGGGAAGTTCGTGGTCTTCGAGGTCGGGAGTAACTTGAATGCGGGGCGCGCGGTTGTAGGTTTTGATCGAGCTGATGGTGTAGGTGCGCCCGGCGTAGGTGAAGGTATTGCCGCTGGTAAGCGCGAACTCGACTTCACGGTGGGCAGTGTCGAACTTGGATGGCCGAGTCTCGATCTGCCAGACAGTAACGGGCTGGGAACTCGGGGCAGTGGTGGTCGTAGTTGGAGCCGTTGTCGTGGTTGTTGATGTGGTGGTGGGTGTCGTAGTCGTGGTGGTGGTTGTAGGGGCGGTGAAGACTGTTTTGGCGCTCCAGTCCGACGCGCCGTGGGAGCTGCGGGTCCGGACGCGTACGAATACTTGTTCGTCTGTCTTGGTGGGGTCGAGGTCGAGGTTGGCCAGGGAGACCGATCGGCGGTTGCCTACCGAGGTCATCCAGCTTTGGCCGTTGACGATCCCGTACGAGATGTCGTATGCCACGATGTTGGCAGTGCCGGACGAGGCGGGTGCCGTCCAGGTGTAGGTCAGCTGGTTGGATACCCGGGTGTTGGAGGGCTGACCAGGCGGCGCGGTCGTTGTGGCGGGGGTGGCGGTGGTGGGTTCCTGCAGTGTCAGGATGGCTGTGGTCAGGAAGCGGGCCATGACGTCTCGGCGGATTCTATCGTCGGGGCAGAAGTTGCGTCCTCGTCGACTTGGGCAGGTAACCGCGATTCCCATTCGCTGCATCCTCTCGATGTAGCCATGGGCCCAGTGTTTTTCATTGGCGGTAGTCCTGGGGTTGTCTGCGTCGACGTCGCCAAACGTCTGGGTGGTTGTTGACAGCTCGGTTTGACCCAAGGCGCGTACCAGGAACACGGCCGTATGAGCTCGGGTGGTCTGTGTTGCGGGGCAATAGTTCCTTCCGATGCGTCCGCATCCCTTTGTGATTCCCAGGTCTTTCAGTTTCTCGATGTATCCCCAAGCCCAGTGGTTCTTTGGTACATCCCTGAAGCTGGCAGACCTTGGATCGGACTTCGGGACGGGTTCCTCACCCAGAGATCGAACCAAGAACAAAGCCATATGCGCCCGTGTAACCCCATCGGTTGGGCAGTAGTACCTTTGCGTCATTGCATCATGTATGATGAGGCGGCATCCGTTTGTTATATTCAACCGATATAGCAATTCTATGTCTGCTTGGTAGGTGTTACTGTTCAGGGACATAAAAGGCCCGTTATCGCCGGGCCGGGAAACACGGACCATCCAACTGTCCCCGACCCGTCTTTCCACCCGAACCGTATAATTCGTTATACCCGTACCGCTGAACTGGGCACCGCTTAGAGTGCGTTGCCGAGACGCACCGAGTACATGTACGGTACCGAGCGAGGCGGTATTCGGAGCTTGCTGGGTGCGCCTCACCACAGCCGCACACACTTCCTCGATATGAGGAATGCAGGCCGACGACCGCTGATCAATCAGATATAACTCCACCCCTTCCCTGCCCCTGCCTACCTGCACCCCTATCCTATAAGGCCTCGCCGTGTCGGTCAGCTCTCCGTCATAACCGTCCGAAACCCGCGCACCCAGCGACACGAACACTCCCTCCTTTGCTCGGCTTCTCAATATATCGCGCTGGCTGGGTTTCAACACCAGCATCTCCGGCAGGCTTCCCGCCGGTCTCAGCGACCACTGGCGGGATGTACCCGGAGGACGCAACGCAAAGGTCCCCGTCCCCGACGAGTGTACCACGACATCTTGATTGTTTATCCACCCCGCCTGGTAACGGTTCACCGCTATCGTCCCTACCTCGGTCTTGCCGGCATGCTGGGAGGCGTTGCTCATCACGTCCATCGGATTGTCATACTGGCTGCCGCCGTCCACCGCGTAGGAATGTGGAAACCCGAGGGCATGCCCCATCTCATGCGCCAACAACAGCGGCGTCTGATTCATACCCTGGACAACCCACCCACCCGCCACCAAGACCGCCCGATTATTTGAAGGAAACCTCCTGCACCTAATGTCTGACACATCCACCATACACGGGTCCTCAAACCCCATACCATTGCCTGCTCCCCGGACTCTGTCGGCACTGATATACTCCGTGTTGACCACAATGATCACACCATCCGGCAAATCCGTAACCGAGAAGGGGAAAGGAGGTACATCCGGCTGAACCGCCTCTGTCACCCCATCAACACAGGCTCTTTCTATATCATCATAGTCGGTTGCAACTGGGATGACAGCTATCGGTTCGCCGCCAGCCTCGAACACCGGGAAATAAAACCCGTCAGATAGCCATCTATAATACGGCCCGATCTCGTCTTGCAATAGATCAACCACATCGTCGACATCAACCGCCACCCTCCCGGACCCGCCGGGTGTAGGCTCACAAACCCACACCTGCCACCGGTCCCGCCCTACCGAATGCCGTTGCAACCTGTCATGAAACGCCAGAATACCAAGCTGATCAGCCTCATACGGTGAAACAGTCGTCGTAGTAGTACCCGTTTGGGCGGCCGAAGGCGAACCCTCTCTACCCACAACCAACAAACATAAAACAACGAAAACCATCCATAACAACCCAATCAAAGCACCTTTCCATCTACAATATCGAAGTTCTCCCATAACTTACTCCCTCTCGATCCTTGCCTTCCTCAACTGTTCACCCCGAGGCGTTGGTTGCCTACTCCGAACCGCAGACCGCCCGGCTGATATTCCCCAACCCTACCAGAGCACAGCGGATTTGCGCAAGCCTGCTCAGGATACTATCATACATACTAGACAGGTTGCTACAGGCTTGATACTAGGGGAAAGGGCAGGTATGACGCAAGCGAATAGGCGATCGGCAACTTGGGCGGGGCGGATCGCCTGGGTGTTGCTGGCCGGATTGGTCGCGATGGCAACGGTCGGGGCGGTAGGCTCGGGGGATCGGTCCTCTGACACCAACCCGGCGGGCGAGCAGGAAACCCTGCCGGTCACCGACACCACCACTCCAGCCTCCGACGCCGTGCAGGGCTCAAGCGAAGACGCCGTGGTCGTCACCGACACCACAGTAGCCCGGCAGTGGCCGCCGGAGACCGACGCCGCGGCTGTGTCCGGAGCCCAATCCGCCATTACCCAGCCTGCCCCCACCGTGATGACAGCACCGGCGGCTACATCCACCACCTTGCACTGGTCGATCCCGCCCCGCACCCTGCACCCCACCTGGGACTCCCGGCTCCCCGAAACCTGGGAGGGCCTCCGCGGCACAGACTGCCAAGACACCTTTAGCATGAAAATCTTGCATGTACCATATGCCTGGCACTACTTTTACGATGTAACTGGCGGAGTGAGCTACGTTAAAGACGAGAGCGAAGTAATCGGCTTGGCATTCAAAGACCCGACGTTCGAACCCGAACGGGGAACCGAGTTGCATACCGCGTTGATCAACCTCGGACTGTCCACCGCCCAAGACATCCGCAATCTAGGGGATGACGCTATCAACGTCCGCTGGTATGCATGGTGGGTTAAGAGGGAGATCACCTACTATGGGAATGCCAACCATCCCTCCTGCGCGTCCATCCTCGCCGGAGCCGACGCTGTCCTGAACGCTCCCCTCATCACCACAACCACCACCACTTCCCCCTGAACAAACGATATGCCGCAAGAAGCCAAACGGTCGGCGACCTGGACGGGGCGGATCACCTGGGTCTTGTTAGCCGGATTGGTCGCGATGGCGGCGGTCGGGGCGGTAGGCTCGGGAGATCGGTCCTCTGACACCGACCCGGCGGGCGGGCAGGACACACTGCCGGTCACCGACACCACCGCTCCAGCCTCCGACGCAGTGCAGGGCTCAAGCGAAGACTCCGTAGCGGTCACCGACACCACAGTAGCCCGACAGTGGCCACCGGAAACCGGCGCCGCGGCAGTGTCCGGAGCCCAATCCGCCATTACCCAGCCAGCCCCCACCGTGGCTACAACACCGGCGGCTACATCCACCACCTTGCACTGGTCGATCCCGCCCCGCACCCTGCACCCCACCTGGGACTCCCGGCTCCCCGGAACCTGGGAGGGCCTCCTCGGCACCGACTGCCACGACACCTTCAGCCCGAAGATTCAGGACCCTGCCTATGCCTGGCACTTTACTTACGATAGAACCGGCGGAGTGAGCACGGTAAAGACGAGAGCGAAGTTATCGGGTTGGCATTCAAAGACCCGACGTTCGAACCCGAACGGGGAACCGAGTTGCATACCGCGTTGATCAACCTCGGGTTATCTACCGCCCAGGACATCCGCAATCTAGGCGACGACGCTATCAACGTCCGCTGGTACGCATGGTGGGTCAAAGACAGGATCACCCTACGCGGGGATGCCAACCATCCCTCCTGCGCGTCCATCCTCGCCGGAGCCGACGCTGTCCTGAACGCTCCCCTCATCACCACAACCACCACCACTTCCCCCTGAACAAACGATATGCCGCAAGAAGCCAAACGGTCGGCGACCTGGACGGGGCGGATCACCTGGGTGTTGCTGGCCGGATTGGTCGCGATGGCGGCGGTCGGGGCGGTAGGCTCGGGAGATCGGTCCTCTGACACCGACCCGGCGGGCGGGCAGGAAACCCTGCCGGTCACCGACACCACCGCTCCAGCCTCCGACGCCGTGCAGGGCTCAAGCGAAGACTCCGTAGCGGTCACCGACACCACAGTAGCCCGGCAATGGCCGCCGGAGACCGACGCCGCCCAGGTGGCCGGAGCCCAGTCCGCCGATACCCAACCTGCTCCCACCGTGGCTACAGCACCGGCGGCTACGTCCACTACCTTGCACTGGTCGATCCCGCCCCGTACCCGTCACCCTACCTGGGACTCCCGATTGCCCGGAACCTGGGAGGGCCTCCTCGGCACCGACTGCCACGACACCTTCAGCCCGAAGATTCAGGACCCTGCCTATGCCTGGCACTTTTATTACGATATAACCGGTGGAGTGAGCTACGGTAAAGACGAGAGCGAAGTAATCGGTCTAGCCTTCAAAGACCCGACGTTCGAACCCGCGCGGGGAACCGAGTTGCATACCGCGTTGATCAACCTCGGGCTACCCACCGCCCAGGACATCCGCAACCTGGGCGATGACGCGATCAACGTCCGCTGGTACGCGTGGTGGGTCAAAGACAGGATCACCCCACGCGGGAACGTCAACCATCCCTCCTGCGCGTCCATCCTCGCCGGAGCCGACGCCGTCTTGAGCGCTCCCCTCATCACCACGACCACCACCATTTGGGTTACCGATACCACAGCTCCAGCCCCCGATGGTGATATTTGGGTTACCGACACCACGGTGGCCCGACAGTGGCCGCCGGAGACCGACGATGCGGCAGTGTCCGAAGCCCAGTCCACCGTAACCCGACCTGCCCCCACCGTGGCTACAGCACCGGCCGTTACGTCCACTACCTTGCACTGGTCGATCCCGCCCCGCACCCGGCACCCCACCTGGGACTCGCGGCTACCCGGCGACTGGGATGGGCTGCCCGGCACCGACTGCCATGACACCTTTCGAACAAGTGTTCTAAGTGTCCCCTATGCTTGGCACGCTTTTTACGATGAAACCGGCGGAGTGGACTACGGTAAAGACGAGAGCGAAGTTATCGGGTTGGCATTCAAAAACTCATCGTTCGAACCCGCGCGGGGAACCGAGTTGCATACCGCGTTGATCAACCTCGGGCTGTCCACCGCCCAGGACATCCGTAACCTGGGCGACGACGCGATCAACGTCCGCTGGTACGCATGGTGGGTCAAAGACAGGATCACCCTGCGCGGGGATGTCAACCATCCCTCCTGCGCGTCCATCCTCGCGGGGGCCGAAGCTGTTTTGAACGCTCCTCTGGTAACTACGACTACCACCGCTTCGCCCTGAACAAACGGTATGCCGCGAGAAGCCAAGCAATCGGCGGCCTGGGCGGGGCGGATCGCCTGGGTGTTGCTGGCCGGGTTGGCCGCGATGGCGGCGGTCCATCTTTCTGGGAGCAGGCAATCGGTCATGCCGCTCGACCTATCCGCCTGGACGCCGGGGCACCCCGCTGGGGCAGCTGCGCCGGGGCGAGCCCGCCGGCCTCTTTCCGGCGCAAGTATCCTGGGGGGCCGGTACAACGAACGGAGGCCGATGTGGGAATCCATGCCGAGCTTTTGAGGCGCCACCGCAGGGTGCTCCCCCCGGCGGTCAACCTCTACTACGAGGAGCCGATCTCTCTGGTCGAGGGGTCGGGCTGCCGAGTGACCGACGCCGAGGGCAACGAGTACCTGGACTTCTTCGGCGGGATCCTGGTCACGATGATCGGCCACGCCGACCCCAGGGTGCTGGAGGCGGTCGAGACCCAGGCCGGCCGGCTGCTGCACTCCTCCACGATGTACCTGATCGAGCCGCAGATCGCCCTGGCCGAGCGGATCGCCGAGCTGTCGGGCATCCCCGACGCCAAGGTGTTCTTCGTCAACTCCGGCAGCGAGGCCAACGACACCGCCCTGATGATGGCCACCGGGTACCGGCGCTCCAACCAGGTGTTTGCCCTCCGCAACAGCTACCACGGCAAGTCGCACAGCGCCATAGCCGTGACCGGCAACGCCTCCTGGTCGGGCACTTCCTTCTCGCCGTTCAACGTCACCTACATCCACGGGGGGTACCGGCTGCGCTCCCCCTTCGGCGGCCTGCCCGAGGACGAGTTCACAGCGGCGTGCGTGGACGACCTGCGGGACATGCTCAACGTCGCCGCCGCGGGCGACGTGGCCGCCATGATCGCCGAACCCATCCAGGGGGTGGGCGGTTTCGTCACCCCGCCCGACGGCTTCTTCGGGGCCATGAAGGAGGTGCTCGACGAACACGGCATCCTGTTCATCTCCGACGAGGTGCAGACCGGATGGGGCCGGACCGGAGAGCATTTCTGGGGGTATCAGGCCCACGGGATCACCCCCGACCTGATCACCTTCGCCAAGGGCTTGGGCAACGGCATGACCATCGGCGGGGTGGTGGGCCGGGGGGAGATCATCGACAGCTATCCGGCCAACCTGATATCGACCTTCGGCGGCAATCCGTTGGCGGCCTCCGCCGGCTTGGCCGTCTTGGACGCGCTGGAGGAGGACGACCTCCAGACCAACGCCTACAAGATCGGCAGCCGGCTCAAGAGCGGCCTCGACCACCTGGCCGACGAGATACCCCAGATCGCAGAGGTGCGGGGGAAGGGCCTGATGATCGGGGTGGAGCTGGCCGACCCCGGCGCCCTGTCCCCGGATCCGGCCCTGGCGGCCGCCGTCCTGGAGGAGGCGCGCATCGAAGGCCTGCTGATCGGCAAGGGCGGCCTCTACGGCAACGTGCTGCGCATCGCCCCTCCTCTGTCGCTCACGGAGGCGGAAAGCGACGAGGGCGGAGAAAAACTGGCGGCCGCCGTCCGCCGCGCCGCCGGACATACCTGAGCCGCCGATGACCGCCCGCACCCGGCCGGCCGGCAGCGGCGGACAGATATGAGCGCCGCCGTCCGCCGGACGCTGGCTTTTCTGGGGATCCTGACGGTGTTCGTGCTGGTGTGGGAGGGCTACAAGTGGATGGGGTCGGCCGCCGGCGGGGTGTGGCCCGGCACTTCGACCGCCCTGCCGGTGCGCACCAACGAGCGCTCCATGCCGCATGTGTGGGACATCCTGTTCGCCCTGTTCCGGCCCGCCCGCCGGGGGGGCGACCTGCTGCTGTGGGTGCTGCTGCGGGCGGCCCTCTTCACCTGGCGCTCGGCGCTGCTGGGGTTCGTCTTCGGCAGCCTGGTGGGGTTCGGACTGGGGGTGATGTTCGTCCGCTCGTCCCTGGCGGAGCGGGGGCTGATGCCGTATGTGGTGGCTTCCCAGACCGTCCCCATCCTGGCCATCGCCCCGATCCTGGTGGTGTGGGCGGGGCGGCTGAGCATGCCCCGGTGGCTGGTGGTGGCGGTGATCTCGGCCTACCTGGCCTTCTTCCCGGTGGCGATCAACACCCTGCGGGGCCTGCGCTCCCCCCAGGCCGAGGCCTCCGAGCTGATGACCTCCTACGCCGCCTCCCCCCGGCAGGTGCTCTGGAAGCTGCAGGCCCCCGCCGCCCTCCCCTATCTGTTCCCCGCCCTCAAGATCGCCGCCACCGCCTCCATCATCGGCGCCATCGTGGGGGAACTGCCCGCCAGCATGCCGGACGGCCTGGGCCGCGCCATCCTCAACTTCGCCTCCGCCTTCTCCGCCGCCCCCGCCAAGCTGTTCGCCTCCATCCTCGTGGCCTCCCTGTTGGGAATCGTGTTCGTAGGGGCGGTGGCGGGGGCGGAGCGGGCGGTGGTGCCCCGGTCGCTGCGGTTGAACGACGCCGAAACCGCCCAGGCCGCCCTGCAGGAGGCGCCCGCATGACCGGCCCCGCCGCCCCCGCTGCGGTGCTGATGAGCGGGGTGGACATGGTGTTCAACCCCGGCGGCGGACGGGAGGTGCGCGCCCTGGAGGGAATCGACCTCGAGGTCGGCCGGGGCGAGTTCATCTCCCTGATCGGGCCCTCCGGCTGCGGCAAGTCCACCCTGCTGCGGCTGGCGGGCGACCTGCTCTCCCCCACCGCCGGCCGGGTTGCGGTCAACGGCAAAGACCCGTCCGCCGCCCGCCTGGACCGCGAATACGGGATGGTGTTCCAATCGGCGACCCTGCTGGAATGGCGGAAGGTCCGGGCCAACGTGGAGCTTCCCTTGGAGATCATGGAAGTGGGCAAGAGGCGGCGCCGGGAGCGGGCGGAGGCCATGCTGGCCCTGGTGGGGTTGACCGAATTCGCCGACCACTATCCGTGGCAGCTGTCGGGGGGGATGCAGCAGCGGGTGTCCATCGCCCGGTCTCTGGCCTTCGAGCCTTCCATCTTGTTGATGGACGAGCCGTTCGGCGCCCTCGACGAGATGACCCGGGAGCGGATGCAGGCCGAGCTGCTGCGCATCTGGGCGGAGACCCGCACCACGGTGGTGTTCGTTACCCATTCCATCCCGGAAGCGGTGTTCCTGTCCAACCGGGTGGTGATCATGTCGCCCCGCCCGGGGCGCATCACCCGGGTGGTCGACATCGACCTCCCTCAGCCCCGCATCCAGGAAACCCGCCAGGACCAGCGCTTCTTCGAGCTGCTCACTTCGGTCAGGGAAGGCCTGCGGGCGGTGGAGGAGATGTGATGGGGCGGCTGCGGCGGTGGAGTCCGGCCGCCGCCCTGTTCGCGGGCGGGCTGGCGGTGTGGGAAGGGGCGGTGCGCATCTTCGACATCAAGGGATTCATCCTGCCCGCCCCCACCGCCATCGCCGCCGCCTTCGCCGCCGAATCCTCCGACCTGTTCGCCGCCGGAGGGGCCACCTTCTCCACCGCCCTGGCCGGGCTGGCGGCCGGCGCGGCGGGCGCGGTGCTGGTGTCGCTGGCTGCGGCCCGATGGAGGTTCATCCGGGAAGGGGCTGTGCCGCTGGCGGTGGCCGCCAACTCCACCCCCATCATCGTGCTGGCCCCCATCGCCAACTCCTGGTTCGGAATCCGCAGCCCGGCCGGGTCGATCTTCGTGGTGGCGGTGCTGGTGTTCTTCCCGGTGATGATCAACATGGTGCGGGGTCTGATGTCGGCGGACCCCTCCCAACTGGAGCTGCTGGACTCCTACGCCGCCCGCCGGGGGACGGCGCTCCGCAAGCTGCAGCTGCCCACCGCCGCGCCCTACCTGTTCTCGGCCATGAAGGTGGCGGCCGCCCTGAGCCTGATCGGGGCCATCGTCAAGGAGTTCTTCGGCGGCCCCCAAGCCCGGCTCGGCCAGTACATCACCACCAAGGCCGGACTGCTCCAGTTCGAGGAGGCGTGGGCGGCCATCGCGCTGGCCTCGGCCTTCGGAATCGCCCTCTATCTGCTGGCGGCGGGGGCGGAACGGCTGGCCATTCCCTGGCACATTTCGGTGCGCCGGGCCTGAAAAGGGCGGGCCGGCGGGCGGCGCCTCTGTTTTTCCGGCGCGCGGAGGATGAGGACGGGGTAGATTAGGACCGCCGGTCGGCGCGGAAACGACCGGAGAGGAGGTGAACGATGCGGACGAGACTGTCTTTCAAGCTGGCTGCGGCCCTGGGTGCGCTGACGCTGGTGACCGCCGCCTGCGCAAGCGAGGAGGAACCGGCCGCCACCAGCCCGCCCGACGCCGCCCCGGAAACGACCGCCGCCGAGGTGGAGCTGACCCCCGTCAACCTGCAGCTTCAGTGGGTGGCGCAGGCCCAGTTCGCCGGCTACTACGCCGCCGTCGACCAGGGTTTCTACGAAGACGAGGGCTTGGACGTAACCATCCTGGAGGGGGCGGTGGAGATCGTTCCCCAGCAGGTGGTGGCCACCGGCGGGGCCCAATTCGGCCTGGCCTGGGTCCCCAAGGCCCTGGTCTCCAACGAGGAAGGGGCCGGACTGGTCAACGTCGGCCAGGTGTTCCAGCGTTCAGGCACCCTGATGGTTTCCTGGGCCGACTCCGGCATCACCCACCCCTCCGACTGGGCGGGCAAGGCGGTCGGCAACTGGGGGTTCGGCAACGAATACGAGCTGACCGCCGCCATCGAGAAGTTCAACGTACCGGACGTGGAGCTGGTCGCCCAGAGCTTCGACATGGAGGCGCTGCTCAACCGGGACATCCACGCCGCCGAGGCGATGATCTACAACGAGTACGCCCAGGTGCTCGAAGCCACCAACCCCGACACCGGCGAGCTTTACCAGCCGGAAGATCTGAACGTGATCGACTTCAACGATCCGGAGATCGCCACCGCCATGCTCCAAGACGCCATCTGGGTCACCGAGGAGTACGCCGAGAACAACCCCGGCACCGTCGAGGCTTTCCTCAGGGCGTCCTTCCGGGGGTGGATCTACTGCCGCGACAATCCGGATTCGTGCGTGGAAATCGTGCTGGCGGCCGGGCCGACCCTGGGCCGCAGCCACCAGACCTGGCAGATGAACGAGATCAACGGTTTGATCTGGCCGTCCCCGGGCGGGATCGGGGTCATGGACTCCGGCCTGTGGTCGCAGACCATCGAGGTGGCGACCAGCCAGGAAGTGATCACCGCCGATCCGGGGAGCGGGGCCTACCGCACCGACTTCGCCCAGGCGGCGGTGGACGCCCTCGAGGGCGGCGGCCTGGACGCGGTGGGGGCCGGCTGGCAGCGGACCACCGTAACCCTCAATCCGGGCGGCGAATAGCGGAGGAGGAGGCGGCGGCGGCGGCGGCGGCGGGCCGGTGAGCGCCGCGGCTCTACAGTGAACAGCCGAAAACGGCTTCGACAGCAGGAAAGGGGCCGATGAAATGGCGAACGTCATCCGCGCGGCGGTCGTCCAGACCGCTTGGGCGGGCGATGCGGAGTCGATGGTGGACAAGAGCATCGCCTACGCCCGGCAAGCCGCCGAGCAGGGGGCGCAGGTGATGTGCTTCCAGGAGCTGTTCAACGGCCCCTACTTCTGCCAGGTGCAGGACGACGGCCACAAGGACACCGCCGAGGCGGTACCCGGCGGCCCCACCGTCCAACGGATGGCGGCCGCGGCCAGGGAAACCGGGATGGTGTTGGTGGTTCCGCTGTTCGAGAAGGAGGACGACGGGTTCCTCTACAACACGGCGGCGGTGATCGACGCCGACGGAACCTATCTGGGCAAGTACCGCAAGACCCACATCCCGCACCTGCCGGGCTTCTGGGAGAAGTTCTACTTCCGCCCCGGAAACCTGGGTTATCCGGTGTTCGACACCGCAGTGGGGCGGATCGGCGTCTACATCTGCTACGACCGCCACTTCCCCGAAGGCTGGCGGGCGCTGGGGCTGGCCGGCGCCAAGATCGTCTTCAACCCGTCGGCCACCAGCCGCGGCCTGTCCATGTACTTGTGGAACCTGGAGCAGCCGGCCTCGGCCGTAGCCAACGAATACTTCATCGGGGCCATCAACCGGGTGGGCAAGGAACCCTACGGCGGCAACGACTTCTACGGCTCTTCCTATTTCGTGAACCCCCGCGGCCAGCTGGTGGGTGATCCCGCCTCCGACTCCGGCGAGGAGCTGGTGGTGCGCGACCTGGAAATGGACATGGTCGACGAGGTGCGCAAGCTCTGGGCCTTCTACCGGGACCGGCGCCCCGACGCCTACGATTCCCTGACGGCGCCCTGACCCGCCGGGAGAGCCCGCCAAGAGGAGCCGCCGAAGACCCGAACAACCGAGAAAGAACAGGAGGAAGGCATGGCCTCCACGCTCATTACCAACGGTTTGGTGGTTACCGCCGCCGAAAGCATGCACGCCGATGTGCTGATCGAAGAAGGGCGGGTGGCGGCCCTCCTCGACCCGGCCCGCACCGCCGCGCTGGGCGTCGCCGCCGACCGGGTGATAGACGCAGGCGGCGGCATCGTGGCCCCGGGCGGAGTCGACGTCCACACCCACATGGAGCTGCCGTTCGGGGGGACCTTCGCCGCCGACACCTTCGAGACCGGCTCCCGGGCGGCGGCCTGGGGGGGCACCACCACCATCGTCGACTTCGCAGTCCAGACCAAGGGCGAGTCGGCCATGGACGGCTTCGAGAAGTGGATGGCCAAGGCCGAAGGCGAATGCGCCGTGGACTACGGCTTCCACATGATCACCGGCGACATCAACGAGCAGACCCTCAAGGAAATGGACATGCTGGTGGACGAGGGGGTCACCTCCTTCAAGATGTTCATGGCCTATCCGGGCGTGTTCTACTCCACCGACGGCGAGATCGTGCTGGCCATGCAGAAGGCGGCGGAGAACGGGTCGGTGATCGCCATGCACGCCGAGAACGGAATCGCGATCGACGTCTTCGTCCAGCAGGCGCTGCAGCGGGGCGAGACCGACCCCATCCACCACGGGCTGGTCCGGCGCTCGGCCTTGGAGGGAGAGGCCACTCACCGCGCCATAAGGCTGGCCGAGGTGACCGGCGCCATGCTCTACATCGTCCACCTGTCGGCCCTGGAAGCCCTGGAGCAGGTGACCTGGGCGCGGGACGAAGGCCGCAAGGTGTTCGCCGAGACCTGCCCCCAGTACCTGTTCTTGGACCTGGAGGATCTGGGCAACGGGTTCGAGGGCGCCAAGTACGTGTGCTCCCCTCCGCTGCGAAACCGGATGGAGGGCCACCAGGAGCGGCTGTGGCGGGGGCTGCAGACCGACGACCTGCAGGTGGTTTCCACCGACCACTGCCCCTTCTGCATGGGCGACCACCACACCTTCGGAACCCAGAAGCAACTGGGGCGGGGCGATTTCTCCCTCATCCCCAACGGCATCCCGGGGGTCGAGCACCGGATGGAGCTGATCTTCGACGGCGGGGTGTCGGCGGGGCGCATCGGCCTGAACCGGTTCGCGGAGATAACCGCCGCCTCCCCGGCCAAGATGTTCGGCCTGTATCCGCAGAAGGGAACCATCGCGGTCGGGAGCGACGCCGACATCGTCATCATCGACCCGAACCGCACCCACACCCTCTCGGCGGAGACCCACCACATGGACGTCGACTACTCGGCCTACGAAGGGCTGGAGGTGACCGGCAAGATCGAAACGGTGATCTCCAAAGGCAAGGTGATCATATCGGACGGGCGGTATCTCGGCTCGAAGGGAGACGGGGAGTACCTGCGCCGCAGCCGCAGTTATTATCTATAGGCGCAGGGGAAACCGGCGGGCATTCCCAATCTAGGGCCGAAGGCGGGCAGCGCAGAGAGGCGAAGCGGGGTCATATGAAAACCATCACTCATTGGATCGACGGCAAGCCTTGGAGCGGGGCGGCGGAGCGGACCGGACCGGTGTTCAACCCGGCCAGCGGCGCCGTCAGCGGAAAGGTGGCGCTCGGGGGCGCAGCCGAGGTGGATGAAGCTGTGGCCGCCGCCCGCCAAGCCTTCGGCGACTGGCGGCAAACCCCCCTCACCCGCCGCCAGAACATCATGTTCGCCTACCGGGAGCTGATCGTCCGCCGCCGCTTGGACATGGCGCGGATCCTCACCGCCGAGCACGGCAAGACCCTGGACGACGCGTTGGGCGAGGTGCAGCGCGGCTTGGAGGTGGTGGAGTTCGCCTGCAACATCGCCCATCTGCTGAAGGGCGCCTACTCCGAGCAGGTGAGCCGGCAGGTGGACACCTTCACCATCCGCCAGCCGCTGGGGGTGGCGGCGGGGATCACCCCGTTCAACTTCCCGGCCATGGTGCCGATGTGGATGTTCCCGATCGCCCTCGCCTGCGGCAACACCTTCGTGCTCAAGCCCTCGGAGCGGGATCCGTCCGTGTCCGAGCTCAACGCCGAGCTGCTGGCCGAGGCCGGCCTGCCCGACGGGGTGTTCAACATCGTGCACGGCGGCAAGGAGGCGGTGGACGCCATCCTCGCCCACCCCGGCGTCGCCGCCGTTTCGTTCGTGGGTTCCACCCCCGTCGCCCGCTATGTATACGAGGAAGGCACCCGTCACGGGAAGCGTGTGCAAGCCCTGGGGGGGGCCAAGAACCACATGATCGTGCTGCCCGACGCCGACATGGACCTGGCCGCCGACGCGGCGGTGTCGGCCGGGTACGGGTCCGCGGGCGAGCGATGCATGGCCATTTCGGTGGTGACGGCCGTGGGCGGCGCCGCCGACCGCCTGCTGCCCCGGATGCGGGAGCGGATGGCCGGCCTGGTGGTGGGGCCGGGCGATATGGAAGGCGCCCAGATGGGGCCGCTCATCACCGCCGCCCACCGCGACCGGGTGTCCTCATACATCGACGCCGGAGAATCGGAGGGGGCGGCGCTGGTGGAGGACGGCCGGGGCTTGGTGATCGAGGGCAGCGAGGGCGGTTTCTTCCTGGGGCCGACCCTGTTCGACCGGGTGTCGCCGGAGATGTCCATATACAAGGACGAAATCTTCGGGCCGGTGCTGTCGGTGGTGCGCACCGGCAGCTACCAGGAGGCCATCGACCTGGTCAACGACAACCCATACGGCAACGGCGTTGCGGTGTTCACCAACGACGGCGGGGCGGCCCGCAAGTTCCAAGCCGAGATCGGGGCGGGGATGGTGGGCATCAACGTCCCCATCCCGGTGCCGCTGGCCTTCTATTCATTCGGGGGCTGGAAGGACTCCATCTTCGGCGGCCATTCCATCTACGGCCCTGAGGGGGTTCACTTCTACACCCGCCCCAAGGTGGTCATCAGCCGCTGGCCCGACCCCATCCACCGGGGCGTAGACCTAGGCTTCCCCCAACACGGTTGACAGGAAATCGAAGGAGGCCGGCGCATGGACTTCGGGGTGGTGCTGCAGACCGATCCGCCCGCCTCGCGGGTGGTGGAGCTGACCCGCCTGGCGGAGGCCAACGGCTTCACCCATGCCTGGACCTTCGATTCGCATGTGCTCTGGCAGGAACCGTTCGTGATCTATTCCCGGATGCTGGCCGAGACCGAACGGGTGGTGGTGGGGCCGATGGTGACCAACCCGGGCACCCGCGACTGGACGGTGCTGGCCTCTCTGTTCGCCACCCTCAACGACATGTACGGGGAGCGGACCATCTGCGGCATCGGGCGGGGGGACTCGGCGCTGCGGGTGATCGGGCGGAAGCCCCGGACCCTGGCCGCCATGGCGGAGTGCATAGCCGTGGTGAAGGGATTGGCGGCGGGCGAAGAGGTGGACTACATGGGAAATCCGATCCGCATCCCCTGGGTCGAGGAAGGCTGGGATCTGCCCGTATGGGCGGCGGGTTACGGCCCCAAGGCGCTCGACTCGATCGGACGCAACGCCGACGGGTTCATCCTCCAGCTGGCCGACCCCCAGATACTGGCGTGGACGGCCGGGGCGGTGCGGGCGGCGGCCGCCGACGAGGGCCGCGACCCGGACGAGGTGAAGATCTGCGCGGCGGCGCCCGCCTACGTCGGCGGCGACATCGGACACCAGCGCGACCAGCTGCGGTGGTTCGGCGGAATGGTCGGCAACCACGTCCACGACCTGGTAAAGCGCTACGGGTCGGACAACCCCGAGCTGGTCCCCCCGGCGTTGGCCTCGTACATCGCCGCCCGCGAAGGCTACGACTACTCGCACCACGGGAAGGCGGGCAACCCCTCCACCGACTTCGTGCCGGACGAGATCGTCGACCGCTTCTGCGTGCTGGGAACAGCCGAGGATCACATCGCTAAGCTGAAGGAGCTGCGCGGCCTGGGAGTCGACCAGTTCAGCATCTACCTGATGCACGACGACCAGGAAGCCACCCTGGCCGCCTACGGCGAACAGATAATCCCGGCCATCAACGGATAGAACAGAGGACTTTATGGCAACGAAGATTTCAACTATTCTGGACGAGATCGACAACGGATCAATTGCCTTGCCGGTCTTCCAGCGAGGCTATGTCTGGAACCGTGCACAAGTGCGTGAGCTCTTTAAATCTCTCTACAATGAATATCCGGTGGGGTCCTTGCTGGTCTGGAAGACATCTTCGCCCGATGTCGTGACTCGCGGTGACCTGCCTGCGCCCGCTTCTCCCCATCAAATCCTACTCGATGGTCAACAACGTATAACTTCTCTATACGGAGTGATACGGGGACGTGAGCCTGCCTTCTTCGACGGCAATGCACGTGCCTTCCGAGATCTACGGTTCCATCTCGAGGAGAACGAATTTGAGTTTTACCAACCAGTAAAGATGCGGAACGATCCGCTCTGGATTGATGTGTCAAATTTGTATCGGAAAGGAACCCAAGGAGTTGAACCAATTCTACAATCTCTCGCTGGCAGAGGAATTGATACTGGCGGATATATGGGCCGCCTTCTCAAATTACTGAGCATACCCGAGCGCCCACTGTATATTGACTTTGTTACAGGTGAGGATAAAACAGTAGATATAGTCGTTGATATTTTCAATCGTGTAAACAGTGGAGGCACAAAGCTGACTCAAGGTGACCTAGCTCTAGCAAAGATAAGTGCGGAGTGGCCCGAAGCTCGAGAAACTATGCAATCTAAACTCTCAAAATGGCAGGAAGGCGGGTTTTATTTTAGCCTAGACTGGCTTCTCCGGGTTATGAACTCTATCATCACAGGGAAGGCCAGATTTATTCATCTACATAATACCACATCAGATGAGGTCCAGAATGGGTTAACGAGATCTGAAACTTACATTGATAAAGCTCTGTACATCATCAGCAATCGTATGGGGTTAGACCACGATCAAGTTCTATTTGCCAAACTAGCCATTCCACTATTAGTAGCCTTTTATGATCGGTTCAATAATGACCTGACGAATGAGCATAGGGATAAGTTACTGTTCTGGTATGCTCAGGCAGGCATGTGGGGCCGTTATTCCGGAGCTACTGAGACTATACTTGATCGAGACCTATCAATCGTTCAGGATAGTGAATCGCCTGCTCTTGCGTTAGAAAATCTCATCGTCGAACTGCGTAGGTCGCGAGGGGGTCTAGAAGTAGAGGCTCAGCATTTTGAGGGTTCTACCCGCGGGAATCGATTCTACTCAGTTCTCTATATGATGACTCGCATGGGTCAGGCCAAGGATCTATACGATGGCTTTCCTCTCAAAAAGCACCAACTAAGCAAGTCAGCCCAGCTTGAACTTCATCACATCTTTCCCAAACAGGTCTTATATGATTCTGAATATAACAGATATGAGACAAATAGCCTGGCTAATTTTTGTTTCCTAACACAGGAGAGTAACCGTAAAATCTGGTACCGTGATCCGTCTGAATATCTGGCAGAGATAGCCGAAAAAAACCCGGGAGCTCTGGAATCACAATGGATTCCGGTAGATCAGGAACTGTGGAAGGTCCAAAACTACAAGGAATTCCTAAAGTTTCGCAGAGAGTTGCTGGCCAAGGCCGCCAACAAATTCCTGAACAGCTTGATGGCCGGTCCTCATGACAGCTTGTCAGTTGCATCAGATGTAGACACAAGATATGAGTTAATCACGAAAGTTGTGATAAGGCCAGCCAGTATCGCTGATGATAAAGAAGAGGCTCTGATAAATGAGATAAATGATTGGGCACAGAGCAAGGGGCTCTCGGCGGGAATAATCGGCTATGAATTAGCAAATCCAGTAACCGGAGAACAGTTGGCCATGTTAGATCTAGCCTGGCCGGAGGGAGTTCAATCAGAACTGAGCGAACCCGTAGCCGTATTGATAGAGGAAGACCAAAATGTATTGATCGCGGCAAGTAAACACGGGTATAGATTCTTCGTAACCAAAGAAGATTTTCAGTCATACATAAATGATGAAATACTGTCTAACCATCTTGATAGAAGGTTGGATGGCGAGAATGAAACTACTGAATACAAGTCAACCCTGCGAATCAACCTACATACTGGAGAAAAAGATATCAGGATAGAAAACAGCGTTTTGAAAACCTTAGCTGGGTTCTTAAATGGAAAGGGTGGAACGCTTTTAATAGGTGTATCTGATGACGGTACACCCATCGGTATCCAAGCCGATAAGTTCAAGTCTGAAGACAAGATGAACCTACATTTAGTAAGTCTTGTCAAAGGCCGTATTGGGCCTGCTGCTATGGTCAATATCCACGTAAACTTTGAAACCTACCAGGGCAATCGAGTAATGAAGGTTATTTGTGATCCTTCACCTGCTACTCCGATACATGTTAAAGACAATCACTATCAAAGATTCTTCGTGCGTATGGGACCATCTACTCACGAACTTTCCGGGAATGATTTGTTTGAATACATCAAACAGCGATACCCGGAGTATATGAATAGGTGACAATATATTGTTATTCTTTGAGGGCCCAATTAAGTATCACCTCGCCACCAACCCACAATATCATCCACAATAAAGGTCACGATAAACCAGATAAAAGACAGAACTAACCACACCACTGTCCACGCTATCAACGAAACCCCAGCAAGGATGAAGAACTCCACGGTGTCGTTCGGCGGTGACGAACCAAAAATGAACATCACGACCCCCGCGGCCACCCATCCCGCCAGGAACAACGCAACGATAAAGAGCTTCCATCCCCGCCTGTCTCTCAAGCGCTGGCGGTAGTAGCCGGTCATCCCGAGGCCTCCGTACCGTAGACATCGAGCGTCCTGTCCTTTTCGCTCGGTGTATCAATCTTACTGGCAGTGCGGTTGTATTCCTCTTCGGATACCTTGCGGGGGTGCCAGACGGTGCCTTCACTGCCGGAGGTCAGGGAGATGTGCATCATCGGGCCGTCCGGTCCGGCGCCGTGCCAGTGCGCCTTGCCGGGCGGGGTGTAGAGCTTGTCCCCCGCCTCGAACCGGGCGGCTTCTCCCCCCTCTTCCCGGATGCGCCCGCGGCCTTCCACTACATAGAGCACCTGGCCCTCCGGGTGGTGGTGCCAGTCGGTCCGGGCCCCGGCCTCGAACCGGACCGCAAGGGCGTTCAAGTATTCCTCGCTGAGCTGGGTCCCGAACTGCGCCCGGCCGGTGAAATGCTGGGCGGGCGCGTCCACCCATTCGGCGTCTTCGGCCCGGTGAATGTCCATCCGATGCTCCCTGGTGCGGCAACCGCCGTACCTTACCCCGCCTGTCTGCGGGGCAGAGCCGCCTCGTCGATCAGGCGCCACAGCCGCTCCACGTGTTCTTCTCGGGTGTTGATCTGCCCGACGGCGATGCGCAGGAACAGCCGGCCGTCCAGCCGGGAAGTCGAGCAGAAGGAATGGCCGGACCGGTTGACCGCCTCCGCCAACGCCCCGGTCGCCTGGTCCCCGTCGACGTGGCGCAGGCACACCAGCGAGAACGGGACCGGCGCCACCAGCTCCAACCGCTCGTCGGCCTCGACCCGGCCGGCGGCCATTCGGGCCAGCCGGACGTCCTCCCTTATCTTCGCCCGCAGAGCCGCCGCCCCGTAGTACCGCAGGGCGAACCACAGCTTCAACGACCGGAACCGGCGGCCCAGCGCGATGTGCCAGTCCCGGTAGTTCACCTCCCCGCCGCCCGCGTCCGAATCCCGCAGATAGGGCGGCAGGATGGTCATCGCATCGATCAGCGGCTTCCGGTCGGCCACGTAGAACAGCGACCCGTCGAAGTTCACCGGCAGCCACTTGTATGGGTTGACCGAGTAGCTGTCCACCAGCTCCAAACCGTCCTGGTGGCGGCGGAACTCCTCACAGATCATGGCGCTGCCCGCGAAGGCGGCGTCCACGTGGTGCCACATCCCCTCCCGGCGGGCCGCCTCCCCCGCCGCCCGCACCGGGTCCACGGCGGTGGTGGCGGTGGTGCCCACCGTGGTACAAACGAACGCCGGCACCAGCCCCGCCCGGCGGTCGGCCGCCGCCGCTTCCTCCAAGGCGTCCACCCTCAGGGCGAACACGTCGTCGGTCTCCAGCAGCCGGATATGGCGGTATCCGGCGATGCGCGCCCCCTTCTCCAGCGACAGGTTGGTCTGATCGGACAGATAGGCGACGCATTCCTCGACCGCCGCCCCCTTTCCTCTGGCGGCCTCCCGGGCCGCCACCAGGGCGATGTGGGCGCCGTCCGATGCGGTCTGCTGGATGACCCCTCCCCCCGGGCCGTCCATCTTCCAGGCGGCGGGCAGGCCCAGGAGATCGGCCATCCAGTCCACCATGGCGTTCTCCAGCTCGGTGCTGACCGGGCTGGTGGCCCAAACCATCCCCTGCTGGCCCAGACCCGCCGCCGCCAGCTCCCCCAGGGTGCCCGGCCCGGAGACGCTGCACGGGAACCAGGCGAACCACCCCGGCGAGGACCAGCCGGCGAGGCCGGGGGCCACCACCCGGTCCAGGTCGGCGGCGATGGCCTCGAAGCCCTCCGGCTCTTCGGGGGCGGAGTCGGGCAGCATCGCCCGGATGTCCCCCGGCCGCACCGGCGGAATGATCGGCAGGCTGTCCACCCGGGCCATGTAATCGGCCAGCCAGTCCACCATCTCGTGGCCGCGTCGGCGGAACTCCTCCGGGGTCATGTCGCGGAATCCTGCCATCCACCCCAGGCTACCCGCCCCGGGCGCCCGCCCCCCGCCCGCACACACCCCGCCCGGGCGGACCGGACATCTTCCCCCTCGGCTACTACCATCCTCCGGCATCCGGCCCGAACGCGATCACCGAAGAAGCGAGAGATGACCGCCCAACCGAGAACCCTGTTCCAGAAGGTCTGGGACGCCCACGCCGCCCGCGAGGCGCCCGGCGAGCCTTCCCTCCTGTACATAGACCTGCATCTGGTGCATGAGGTGACCAGCCCCCAAGCGTTCGACGGGCTGCGCATGGCCGGCCGGGGCGTGCGGCGGCCCGGCCTGACCCTGGCCACCATCGACCACGGCGTCCCCACCGCCAACCGCAGCCTCGGCATCAAGGACCCCCTGTCGAAGAAGCAGATCGACGCCCTGATCCGCAACTGCGGCGAGTTCGGGATCACCCTCTACGGCCTCGACGACCCCCGCCAGGGCATCGTCCACATCATCGGCCCCGAACAGGGCCTCACCCAGCCCGGCATGACCATCGTGTGCGGCGACTCCCACACCGCCACCCACGGCGCCTTCGGCGCGTTGGCCTTCGGGATCGGCACCTCGGAGGTGGAGCACGTGCTGGCCACCCAGACCCTCCCCCAGCAGAAGCCGAAGGCGATGGCCGTAACGGTGGAAGGCGGGCTGCCGAGGGGTGTAACCGCCAAGGATGTGATCCTGGCCGTCATCGCCGAGATCGGGGTGGCCGGAGGGGTCGGCCACGTGATCGAGTACCGGGGGGCGGCCATCCGGTCCCTCTCGATGGCCGGGCGCATGACCATCTGCAACATGACCATCGAGGGCGGCGCCAGGGCCGGGATGGTGGCGCCCGACGACACCACCTTCTCCTACCTGGAGGGCCGCCCCTACGCGCCGAAGGCCTGGGAACAGGCGCTCGACTCCTGGCGCACCCTCCCCACCGACGAAGGCGCCGTCTTCGACCGCGAAGTCGAGCTGGACGCCGCCTCGCTGGCGCCGCATGTGTCGTGGGGCACCAACCCCGCCCAGACCGCTCCGGTGGGCGCCCGCATCCCCCATCCCGACGACTACGACGACCCGCTGGACCGGGAAGGATGCCGGCGGGCGCTCGACTACATGGACCTCCCCGCCGGGGCGCCCATCGTCGACATCCGGCTCGACCGGGTGTTCATCGGGTCATGCACCAACGCCCGGATCGAAGATCTGCGGGCGGCGGCGGCCGTGGTGGACGGACGCAAGGTGGACAGCCGGGTGCATGCGATGGTGGTCCCCGGTTCGGGGCTGGTGAAACTCCAGGCCGAGCAGGAAGGCCTCAACCGGATATTCGAGGACGCCGGATTCGAATGGCGCGACGCCGGCTGCTCCATGTGCCTGGGGATGAACGACGACATCCTGGCGCCGGGGGAACGCTGCGCCTCCACCTCCAACCGCAACTTCGAGGGCCGCCAGGGCCGGGGCGGGCGCACCCACCTGGTCAGCCCGGAGATGGCGGCGGCGGCGGCGGTGGCCGGGCATTTCGTGGATGTCAGAGAATGGGGCGGGCCGTGAAGCGGGTAGGCGTCATCACCGGAACCATGGCCCCGCTGCCGCGCAGCAACGTGGACACCGACCAGATCATGCCCAAGCAGTTCCTGAAGCGGGTGGAGCGCAGCGGCTACGGGCAGTTCCTCTTCCACGACTGGGCGAGGGGCGCGGGCGGGGGCCTCGACCCGGACTTCGTCCTCAACCGCCCCGAGCACCAGGACGCCAAGGTGCTGATCAGCGGACCCAACTTCGGCTCCGGCTCCTCCCGCGAGCACGCCCCCTGGGGGATACAGGACTGGGGGTTCGAGGCGGTGGCCGCCCCCTCCTTCGCCGACATCTTCTACAACAACTGCACCAAGATCGGCCTGCTGCCGGTGGTGCTGCCGGAGGAAGAGGCCAACCGGCTGATGGAGCTGGCCGCCGCCCGCCCGGAGTCGGTGATGACCATCGACCTGGCGGCGCAGACCGTCGAGGCCGGCGGACGCACCACCAGCTTCGAGATCGACCCTTTCACCAAACACCGCCTCCTCGAAGGCTTGGACGACATCGGCCTGACCCTCCGCCATGAACAGGCCATAGAAGCCTACGAGTCGTCCCGCCCCGCCTTCCTGCCGAGCCTCGGATGAGAAGTCAGCCCGCAATCCTGTCAATGTGCATGAAAGGAGCAACAAAATGCGCATACGAGTCAACGTATACATCGATGGAAGCAATTTCTATCGAGCTTGTAAGGGTGAACTTAATCGCACTGATGTCAGCATTGGTGATTTTGCCAACAAGCTTGTAGGGAATAGAGAACACGGTCGTACCTATTACTACAACGTCAAGGTTTCACCGAATTTCAACCGAGGAGCTTATGAAACCCAGAAGAGATTCTTTACCGCTCTTTACAGAACACCTTATTTGGAGGTCCGATTGGGCCGCCATGTCAGGCGCGGAAAGAGCTGGATGGAAAAAGGCGTTGATATGCGTCTAGGTATTGACTTGTTGAATCATGCTTTCAAGAATCTATATGACATAGCAGTCGTAGTGTCTGGAGATGGTGACTTTGAATATGCCATCCAAGCAGTCAAGGAGACAGGCAAACATGTTGAGGTTGCCTACTTTGAGAGGAGTACAAGCCTTACTTTGTTGAAATCGTCCGATTTTCTGCACGAATTGAATCCTTCGTTCTTTGACGAACTCTACATACACACTTCATGATTGTCTATGTTCTAGAATCTCAAATAAGTACCGGTCGATAGCTCTCCCAGGAGGCGGGAAGGTACGGTGATGCCGTCCTGATCGGATTCTCCCGGCAACCAGCCCGGTGATCTCCTGCTCGATGTCCGCCTCGGCGAACGAGTTGACAACCCTCAGGAGAGCCTCTATACTCTTGTAGATATTACCTAGAGCTCTGTCGCCGCACTCCTCAGGGAGCTATGGGCGGGTACCGATGGTGTCTCCGTATTACCTCCAGGGCACCCCCTCAGCGGGGTGCCCTGCGCTTTTGCAGGAGGGTCACCGTCGGCTGGGCAGCGAATCGCAGGCCCGTCCGTCTCCGTTGCCGTCGAGCCTGGCCACGTCGCCGTAGTGGGGGAAATAGCGGTCGAACCACTCTTGGGCGTCCTCCCGGGTGTCGAAGTCGGAGCAGTTCTTCGTGTTGCCCGGATCGGGCGGCGGCGCCCCGCCGTCGGCGGCGGGCGGCTCCTCAGGCTGCTCGGGCGGCGGGCCCCCGCCCGGCGCAGGGACCAGCGGGGCGCTCAGGGTGGGGAAGGCGAGACCGGGCGCCTGCAGCACGGGGAAATCCAGGAAGGGCGTATCGAGGTCGATCATCAGGCCCGAACAGGCTCCTGCCAGCAGGCCCGACAAGAAACTCTTCTCCCGCTGGTCCACCGACAACCCCCATCGGGCTTTGGTGGCCACCCATCCCGCCGCATAAGGGCAGGTGAAGGCCTGGTTGGACGGCATCCACTCGGCCGGGTCGGAGGCGCTCTTCCGCCGGTTCGACCGCGCCGACACCGCTATCAGGGCCGCTTCGTCGTTGGCGAACGCCTCCCGGAGGCGGGCGTCCCATCCCGAGGCCCCCGAATCCCATGCCTCCGCCAGCGGCACCAGGTGGTCGATGTCCAGAGAAGACGCATCGGACACCCATTCATCGTCGTAGCTGGAGTACCAGCGCCCCGACACGATCCAGCAGGTGCGGGCGGAGTCGAACACGACATCGATCCTCGAATCCCGGATCAGCACCTCCCGGCGGGTGTCGCATCCGTCGCGGTCGAGGTCGCTCCAATGGGCGAACAGAGCCCGGTCGTAACCGGTCCGCCGTTCAGGGGCGACCGTGAGTCCGGCGAGCACCGCATCGGCGGCCAGGGCCTCCGGCGAGCTCGGAGCGTCGGCGGCGGTCGCAGAAGCTGCCGGAGAAGACGGCGCAGACGCGGGCAGGGAGACCAGGCCGAGCGCCCGGGCCAGGAAGGAAGCCATCTGCCCCCTGGAGACCGGACGGTCCGGACAAAAACGAAGCGGCTCGGCGGAACAGCCGGAAGTGATCCCGGCGGCGGCCAGGGCGTCGATGTTGGCGGCGTGCGGACTGCCGGCGGTGTCGGTGAATCCGCCGGCGGATCCGGGTTCCAGATCGAAGGCGCGCACCAGGAAAGCGGCCATCTGCCCCCTGGTGACCGGACGGTCCGGACAAAAACGAAGCGGCTCGGCGGAACAGCCGGAGGTGACCCCCATCTCGGCCAGGCGCTCCACCCGAGGCGCCCACCACCGTCCGCCGTCGACGTCGGCGAAGCGGGCGCCCGCCTCCGAGGGCCTCTCGCCCAAGGCCCTGGTGATCCACACCGCCATGACCCAACGCCGGAAATCCTCGTCTGGGCAGAACCGCCCGCTCCCGCATTCGGTTCCCACCAGAACGCCCTCCCCCGCCAAAGCGTCGACGGCCGGCTCGTGAGCCCCGCCGTCGTCGTCATCGAAAGCGCCGCCTTGGGCCGAAGCCCCCGCCGCCCACACCAACCCGGCGGCCGCCGCCGCAGCCGCCGCCAGCGCGGCGCGGCGCTTCCATCCGGGCTCGGCCGCCGGCCTCGCGAAAATTTCCACAGCTGCGGCAGTGTACCCAGCAGCTCCTTCACCCAAAGCGCGAAAAGATCAGCGGAAGTACGGACGGCGCAACCTGTCTGCTCGAGATGAACAACCCGGAGTCGGCGGAGCCCGCCTTCCGTCCGGCTGCCGAAAGTTGTCATACCCCCCTGATACCTTGGGGGCGTACAGAAACCGCAACCGATCCGGATGCTGCGGTCATACAGAGGCCGCCCCGCCCAGAGCCGAGGAGGCTCCAAGGGCGGAGCGGCCGACCTGGCTGTGCCGAGACGGATCGGGCGCAGAGGGCCGCAACGCGTCCTCTGTGTCCGAAGACGGTGGTTCGGCGGCGGCGGGGGCGGGGTTCCCGGCGAAGCCGGGGCGGGGGGCGGAGAACGCGAAAAACAGTGCGTTGCTCGGGGCTTGTTTCAGTTTTAGGTCAAGTTGACCTTGAAGGCGGCGGATAGGCGCTGACCAGGGTGTTCAGGTTCACCGGGCGGCCAGAGAAACCCCGGCAGGCAACACGCCGGCTGCCGACAACTTCTACCTTCTCCTATCCGCGCTTCCTCTGGGTGTACTTCCCATGGACGTTGTTGACAGTTGGGCGGCGGGGGTGCTTGGTGGGTGAGGGCCTTCCTGGTTGAGTCAGGGGTGAAATTGTCCTCGACTCGAAGGGGAAAGGCCCTCATGGGACATGTCAGACGCAAGGCCCGGCTGACACCGTACGGACGGCGGCCCGCCCCGCGGGGACATGCATGATCGGGGCTGACTATCGGTCAGGCGCCGCTGGCTGAGAGGGCGATCACCCCCAGCACCGTTACGGCCACCCCCGTCACCAGCCGCAGGGTCAGCTTCTCGATGCCCCGCAGCAGGACAGCCGACAGCAGCACCACGATCATGGGCTGGGCCATGATGATGGGGCCCACCACCGAGATGTCTCCCCTCTGCAGCGCCGTGAACACCAGCACCACGCCGCATCCGCCCATCGCCCCCGACAACAGGAACCATTGCCATCCGGGCCGGAACTCCAGCCGGCTGCGGAGGCGGGGGGAGAACGCCAGGGCGGCGGCGCCCATGGTCAGCGCCGTGGCCGCTCCGATCAGGGCGCCGAAGGCCGGATAGGGGACCATCTCCATGCCGGTCTTGCGCACCAGGTCGGACACTGCGAACCCGACGCCGGCCATCACCGGCAGGAAGAACACCCAGCGGCCGCTCCGGGGCGCTCCCGGCGGGCGCTCGCCGCCGCGGGTGATGGCCCAGATGCCGGCCGCCACGGCGGCGGCGCCGGCCGCCCTCAGCGCGGTGACGTTCTCCGAGAACAGGAGCACCCCTCCGATCAACGACAGCACCGGATAGGTGGCGGTCTGGATCGGGGTGGCCCGCGAGGGGCCGAGGAAGTAGACGGCCAGCAGGAAGGAGTTCCGGCCCACCCCTTCACCCACCACTCCGGCGGATATGAAGATCGACACCGACCGCAGGGTCACCCCCTCCGGCAGGGAAACCAGCGTGAAGGCGCCGGCGGTCAACGCCGAGCACAACAGCGTCAGCCCTATCCCTGCAACGATGGTGTTCTGCTGAAGCCCCCGTTTCAAGGCCACCCCCAGAACGGCGAAACAGCAGGCGGCCCCTACCGCGGCCAGTACGGCCATGTATCTCCCTCACTCACTGTATGGGCAACTCCAAGGCCGCCCCGACAAGAACCCCGTGCAATCATGGCTTGAAGTTCGATTCCATTCCAATCCAAACGCCCCAAGACCGCGAAAATCGGCCCCCACCGCCGGCTTCGCCGGGCCCAGCCCCCGCCTCCACCGCCTTGAACGAAAATCCGGCGGGCCGCACGAGGCCGCCCCCGGCCCGACGGGGCCGGACCGAACGGGATCCGTCTCTGACCGCCGCCCTCTCCAGAACTCGCGGCGGTGTTTGTGCTTCAGCCCAATAGGTATACCAAATTCTGGGGCTTCCGTCTAGGGGTGTGTTGGAGAAGATTTCGCGGACTCCCGAAACCTGCCCCGGAGAAGGCGCCGCCCCTGAGAATACGGGGGCCGGCGGGCGGTCAGCGGGCGACTACGGCCGCCTCCTCGGCGTCCACCCCGGACAGGTAGAGCCAGGTTTCGACCACGGTGTCGGGGTTCAGGGAGATGCTCTCCAAGCCGGCCTCGATCAGCCATTCGGCGAAGTCGGGGTAGTCGGAGGGGCCCTGGCCGCAGATGCCTATGTACTTGCCCGCGTCGCGGCAGGCCGACGCCGCCATCTCGATGAGGGCTTTGACCGCCGGATCGCGCTCGTCGAACAGGTCGGCCACCAGGGCGGAGTCGCGGTCCAGCGCCAGGGAGAGCTGGGCCAGGTCGTTGGATCCGATCGAGAAGCCGTCGAAATATTCGAGAAAGCGCGGAGCGAGGATGGCGTTGGAGGGAATCTCGCACATCATGATCAACCGCAGCCCGTCCTCTCCCCGCCGCAGGCCGTTGCGGGCCAGCACCCCCACCACCGCCTCGGCCTCCTCCACGGTGCGCACGAAGGGCACCATCACCTCTATGTTGTTGAGGCCTAGCTCGCTGCGGACGGTGCGGAGCGCCTCGCATTCCAGGGCGAACTCGTCGGCGAAGTCGGGCGACCGGTAGCGGGAAGCCCCCCTGAAGCCGAGCATCGGGTTCTCCTCGGCGGGCTCGTACCGCCCGCCCCCGAACAGGTAGGCGTATTCGTTGGACTTGAAGTCGGAGAGCCGCACGATGACCGGCTTGGGGTGGAACCCGAGCGCCAGGGTGGCGATCCCCTCCACCAGCTTGTCGATGAAGAAGCGGCGGGGGTTCTCGTAGCCGGCGATCCGTTCTTCGATCCCGGTGCGGACTTCCTTGGGCACCTCCGGATAGTCCAGCAGGGCTTTGGGGTGGACCCCGATGGCGTTGTTGATGATGAACTCCATCCGGGCCAGCCCCACTCCGTGGTTGGGGATCCGGCTGAAACCGAAGGCGCGGGAGGGGTTGCCCACGTTCATCATCACCTTGGCGGGTGGGTCGGGCATCCGGTCCAGCCTGACCACCTCCCGCTCGTAGGGGAGGGCGCCGCCGTACACCAGCCCCCGGTCGCCTTCGGCGCACGAGACCGTGACCTGCGCCCCGTCCTCGAGGGTGCGGACCGCGTTCCCGGCCCCCACCACCGCCGGGACGCCCAGCTCGCGGGCGATGATGGCGGCGTGGCAGGTGCGCCCCCCCCGGTCGGTCACGATCGCCCCCGCCCGCTGCATCACCGGTTCCCAGTCGGGGTCGGTCATGTCGGCCACCAGCACTTCGCCTTTCTCCACCCGGTGCATGTCCCTGGGGTTGTGCACCACCCGCACCGCCCCCGCCCCGATCCGGTGCCCCACGCTGCGGCCCGCCGCCAGCACGGGGCCGGTCTCCTTCAGCCGGTAACGCTCCAGGATTCCCTGGGCGGCGCGGCTCTGCACCGTTTCCGGGCGGGCTTGGAGTATGTAGAAGCGGCCGTCCGCCGCGTCCTTGGCCCACTCGATGTCCATGGGGCGGCCGTAGTAGTCCTCGACCGCCGCCGCCTGGCGGGCGATCTCTTCGACTTCGGAGTCGGTGAGGCAGAAGCGCCGCCGGCGGGCCAAAGAGACGCCCTCTGTGGTCAGCTCGGCGCGGTCGGGGCCGCCGAACACCATCTGCTGCGCCTTGGACCCCAGGGTGCGGGAGATGACGGCCGGACGCCCGGCGGCCAGATTTCGCTTGGCGGCGTAGAACTCGTCGGGGTTGATGCCCCCCTGGACCAGCAGCTCCCCCAGTCCGTAGACGGCGGTGATGAACACCACCCCGTCGAATCCGCTCTCGGTGTCGATGGTGAAAGCCACGCCCGAAACCTCGGCGTCCACCATCCGCTGCACCCCCACCGAGATGGCCGCCTCGGCGGCGCCGTAACCCAGCCGGGCGCGGTAGGCCACCGCCCGGTCGCTGTAGAGGGAGGCGTACACGTCCCGCACCGCCCTCACCACCCGGTCCACCCCATGCACCCCCAGATAGGTGTCCTGCATCCCGGCGAACGAGGCGTCGGGCAGGTCTTCGGCGGTGGCCGAGGAGCGCACCGCCACCGCCCCCGCCCCCAGCCGGTGGTAGGCCGCCCCCAGCTCCTCCACCAGCGCGTCGGGCAGGTAGGCGCCCGCTATCCACCCCCGGATGTCCTCCCCCGCCGATCCCAGCGCCGCCGTGTCTTCGGCGTCGAGGCCCTCCAGCCGGGCGGCCGCCCGCTCCCCCAGGCCCGACTCCTCCATGAACAGCCGGAAGGCGTCCACCGTGGCGGCGAAACCGTCCGGCACCACCACCCCCAGACCCCCCAGGTTCGAGAACATCTCTCCCAACGAGGCGTTCTTGCCCCCCACCGCCGGGGCGTCCGCCATGGAGACCTCCCCCAGCCACCGTATCAAATCAGCCACCGGCCCTCCTCCTGAACATGCCCGAACAACGCCGCTGTATTCGAATCAACGCAAACGCAGCTGAACCGACAGCCTGGTTTCTCCCCCGTCCGACCGGAGAGGATAACCGGCCCGCAGCGGGCGGCAACGAGCAGCCAAGGATCACCGGGGCAGGAACAAAGAGCGGGCCTCGCCCGCCACATACAAGGAACCGGCCACCGCCGCCGCCCCGCCTTCCCCGGTCCATTCCAGAGCCAGCTCGACCGCCTCCGGGACCCGCTCCGTGAAGGTGACCGCCAGGCCGGGGAGCACCCGCTCCGCCGTCCGGACGATCTCGGACGGGTCGGCGGCCCGCTCGTGGCCGGCGGCGGCGGCGGCGATCAGCCTGGCGGCCAGACCCTCGAACGGGGCCAGCATGGCGGGGATGTCCTTGTCGCGGAAAGCCCCGAACACCAGCGTCCAATCCGCCGGGGGCAGCTCCTCCCGCAGGGTGCGGGCCAGGGCCCGGCAGCCCTCCGGGTTGTGCGACCCGTCGATGACCACCAGAGGCGAGCGGGAAACCACCTCCGTCCGGGCGGGGACCTTCAGCGCGGCCAGCCCCTCCCGCACCGCCTCTTCGGGAAGGGCCCGTCCGAACAGCTCTTCCGCCGCCGCCGCCGCCACCGCCGCGTTGGCGGCCTGATGGCGGCCGTGCAGAGGGGCGTACAGGTCCTCGTAGTCCCCGTACACCCCCGCCAAGTCGAAGGACCACCCCCCCACCGACATGCGCAGATCCACGATACGGAAGTCGCGGCCCAGCGTTCGGCGGACCGACCCGGTCTGCTCCGCCCTCCGTCGGGCGGCGGCCGCGACGTCGGGGGCCAGCTCTCCGGTCACCAGAACCTTGCCTTCCCCGAGGACGGCCAGCTTCTCCCCGGCGATCTCCACGGGCGTGCCCCCCAGATACTCGGTGTGGTCGAGGGAAACCCCGGTCAGCACCGCCACCTCGCCGTCCACCACGTTGGTGGCGTCCAGGCGCCCGCCCATCCCCACTTCCACCACCGCCGCGTCCACCGCCTCGGCGGCGAAGAAGGCGAAGGCGGCGGCGGTGGTGAGCTCGAAATAGGTGGCCCGCTCTCCGGTCTGGGCCTCGAGCAGGTCCACGAAGGGGGCGGCGTCCTCCACCGCCTGGGCGAACTGGCCGGGGGATGCGGCCTCCCCCCCGACCCCGAACCGCTCCTCCACCCGTTGGAGGTGGGGGGAGATGTAGTGCCCGGCCTTGAGGCCCATGGAGCCGAGGATCGAGGCGGCGGCCAGAGTAACGGTGGTCTTGCCGTTGGTGCCGGCCACGTGGATGACCGGGAACTGCCGGTGGGGGGATCCCATCAGCTCGACCAGGCGCCGGATGCGCTCCATCCCCGGCTTCCATCCGAGCTCGATGTGGCGGTCGAGGAAGGCAACGGCCCGGTCGTAGTCCATCACCGAGATCGTAGATCACCCCGACGGCGGGCTTGTCCGTTTCTATTCAGGCGGAGAATCGAGGCGGTCGAGTCCGCGAAAGATTTCCGAACACACCCCTATACGGAAGCCCCGAAATTTGGTATACCTATAGGGCTGAAGCACAAACACCGCCGCGAGCTTCCGGAGAGGGCGGCGGTCAGAAACGGATTTCGTTCGGTCCGGCCAGTCGGGCCGGGGGCGGCCTCGTGCGGCCCGGCGGATTTTCGTTCAAGGAGGCGGCGGCGGGGGATGGGCCCGGCGTTGCCGGCGGCGGGGGGCGATTTTCGCGGACTCGAGGGCCTTTGGGCTTGTATCGAACTTCGAGCCGTGTTCAAACCAGGATTACCCGAGGTCCAGGATTGCCCGAGGTCTTGTCAGGTGACCCGGAGTTGCCCGTCCAGGACCGCAGGCCGATCAGGAGCCCTGCTCTATGGAGCGCCCCAGCCGGTCGACCAGGCGGCCTGCTTCGTCCACCTTGTCCTGGTAACCGCCCAGATCGCCGGAGCGGAGGGCGGCGTCGGCTTCGGTCAGCAACCGGTCGATCTCGGCGACCAGCTCGGTCGGACTCCCCTCCGCGCCGGCCGGCGGGCGGTCGGTTTCCTCGGGGGCGCCCGGTTCTTCGGGATCCTCGGGAGCGGCGGGGGGCGCAGACACCCCTAATATCTCCTCCAGCGCCGCGTCGAGGGTCTCCCGCATGATGGGCGGGGTCTCCTCCCCGTACACCACCACCACCCGCTTGAACTCGGGCAGCAGCAGACCCTCGCCCCGCAGATAGATCGGCTGGATGAACAGCAGGGACTCTTCCACCGGCACCACCAGCATGTTGCCCCGGATGATCTCCGAACCCTGCTGCCCCAGCAGCGTGAACTGCTGAGAGATGACCGGATCCTGGTCGATGCGGGCGCTTATCTGCTGGAGCCCGTTGATCAGGCGGCCCCTCGGCAGCCGGTAGTCCACGATCTTCCCGTAATCCACCGGACCGCTCTTGGCCACCAGGAAGGCGGTCATGTTCTCCCGGCTGGCCGGGTTGAAGCTCTGCAGGATCAGGTAGGACAGCTCGGCCTCGCCCGGCAGCTTCATCAGCAGGTAGTAGGGCAGGCTCAGGCGGGCGTCCTTGCGCAGCTGGCCGAACTGGTCGAAGGTGTCGCCCCGCACCAGCTCCCGGTCGGAGGTGGACGGCTCGCGGGGAACCTCCCACTTGTCCTCTTCTTGGAAGAAGTCCTGCGGGTCGAGCTGGTGGTAGGTGGCGTACATCTCCGACTGCACCCGGAACATGTCCTCCGGATAGCGGATGTGGCTGCGCAGCTCGCTGCTCATCTCGGAACCGTCGGTGAACACCCCGGGGAACACCTTCTGGTAGGCCCGGGTGAGCGGATCGGCGCCTTCGAGCACATAGAGGGTCATGTCGCCGTCCTCGGCGTCCACCACCGCCTTCACCGAGTTGCGGATGTAGTTGAAACCGCCCGGCAGGGGGGACACCCGGCTGAGCCGGCTGTCGATCACCGGGCGGGAGTAGGGAAAGCGGTCGGTGGTGGAGTAGAGATCCACGATCCACACGGTGCGGCCCTCGATCAGGGCCAGATAGGGGTCGTTGTCGGCGTACAGGAAGGGGGCCACCCGGCTGAGCCGGTCGACCACGTTGCGCACCATCAGCACCTTGGAATCGGAGGTGAGCTCGGGGGAGATCAGCACGTTCAGGTCGCCGAAACGCAGCGCCATCCCCGCCCGCACCGCCCAGCTGGACAACGGCACTCCGCCCCGCCCCGAGTAGGTGTTGCGCACCACCGTGTCGTCGAGTCCGGACGGGTAGTCCACCTCCGGCTGGCGGGTGCCGACGACCACGTAGCTTCCCGTAACGGCCGCCTCCCCGAAGTAGATGCGGGGCTGTTCGGTCTCCAACTCGGGAACGCTCGTCTGCGGCGGCACGTCCCTCACCAAGAAGTCGGGCTCGCCGGTGGTGGGGTTGACGTCGTTGGCCCTGGAGATGACCTCTCCGAACCCGTGGGTGTAGACCAGCTTCTCGTTCACCCACCCCTCGGCGGGCAGGTCGTCGGAGTCCAGCTCGCGGGCGGCGATCATCACCTGGGTCAGCTCCCCCTCGATCACGTAACGGTCCGTGTCCACGTTGGATATCTGGTAGTAGGGGCGGATGGCCTGGAGCTGGGAGTAGGCCGGGGCCAGCACGCCGGGGTCCCACAGCCGGACGTTGCTGATGGTGGCCTGGTTTCCGGCGATGTCATCCGAGGTCAGGTTGGGCGAGGCGGCGAAGTCGCGGGTCTCCACCTGGCCGCTCCCCATCCCGTAGGCGTCGAGGGTGAAATCGATGTGGTGTTCGATGTAGGGGCGTTCCAGGTTGAACTGGTTGGGCTGGACGCGGAAGCGCTCGATGGCGGCCGGGATGACGCCCCCCACCACCACCGACACCGCCAGCCACAGCCCGCCCGCCACCGCCGGGAGGGTCCACCCCTTCTGCCTGATGTTCCACAGCAGCAGGGCGGCGCCGAACAAGGAGATGGCCGAGAGGAGGGTGAGCGCCGGGCGGTGGGCGGTTATGTCGGTGTAGGAGGCGCCGAACACCGCCCCCCTGGACGAATACAGCAGCTCGAAGCTGTCTAGGCGGTAGGCCGCGGCCTTCAGGAGGGCCAGCACCGCCAGCAACACCGACAGGTGGGATTTGACCCCCGGCCTGACCTCCGGCATCCGCATGCCCGACCGCCACCGGATCCCGCCGTAGAGGTAATGGAGGGCGGCCGACACCAGGATGATCAGGATGACGATCTGGAAGAGCCAGCCCAAGACGGCGCGGTAGACCGGCATGCGGAACACGTAGAAGGCGATGTCCCGCCCGAAGATGGGGTCGGCCCGGCCGAACTCCACCTCGTTGAAGAACAGGAGAACGTTGCTCCACCAGCCCGAGGCGCCCGCCCCGATCAAGAAGCCCAGCACCGCCGCCACCCCCAGATCGAACGTCCGCCGGCGCTTCGCCGTCCAGGTGCGGAACCGGGCCACGATCTCCTCCCCGGGGGCGGGCATGAAGAACCGGTCGCCCGAAGTGCGGCGGATCACCGCCAGGTTGCCCCACACCGCGGCGGCCGCAACCAGGAAACCCGCCGCCCCCAGCGCCGCCTGCGACAGCAGCACCGTCCTCCAGACGGGAACCGCGTCGACGGAAGAGAACCACAGGTAGTCGGTCCAGGCCGAGGCCAGGCTCCTCAAGATGACCAACCCCACCCCTATCACCGCAACGGCGGCGATCAACAGCCGGCGCGGGCGGCGTCCGGCGCCTTGCTGCCTCGGTTCCCTACCGATCATGTCTAGCTTCCTCCATCATGCGGGCCGCGGGCCCCGCGCAACGCGGGCCGCAGCGCCGTCCTGAGCCGGCATTGTACGGCGCGGCGCCGACAAGTCTACGGCTTCGGGCGGATGCCCGGCGGCCGCGCCCGCCCCGGACGGGGCCGAATGTACTTCTCATGGACGTTGCCGGCGGTCGGGGGCGGGCGGGAGGACCGGTCAGGCCGGGATGACCAGGCAGCTGCATTCGGAATGGATCGGCACTGCGGGCACCTGATCCCCCGCCAGCACGCCTTCGGTGAGGGCGGCGCATTCCCCGCAGCCCCCGTTGGCCTCTATGCGGTACTCCCCCACCCCGGCTTCGGCCAAGCCGCCCATCAGCCCCCGGTGGTAGGCGCGCCCCGCCAGGAAGCGCAGGCGCCGCTCGGCTTCGTCGATGCGCCAGGTGCGGTGGATGCGGGCGGCGGCGGCTGCCATCTCCTTCCCGGACAGGCCGGCGCTGCGGGCCGCCTTCACCTCTTTCGCCAGATCGTCGAACAAGGCGGACAGGAACGGCGCCCCTCCCTCGGCGGGAACTTCTCCCCGCGCCGCCTCCAACCCGAACCCGGTCATCTCGGAGGCGGCGGCGCGCCCCTGTTCTGCGGCCTCCCTTTCCATGACCGAGATCAGATGCGTCAGAGAGGAGGCCAGCCGGGACGGCTGCGGCTGCCAGCCTTCGGGGTCGGCCTCGATGGCCTCGATCTGTTCGCCCTGAACATCGGTGAGCCGGCGTTTGACCGCCCGCAGCGCCCGGTTGACGACGGGGAGCACCAGCCGGTCGTAACGCTCGGCGGCCGAGGGCGCCCGATCCGAGGGCCGCGGGGAAGCCGCCGCGCCGTCTTGGCGGCGGAGCTTCAGGAACAGGGCGCCCAGCTCGTCGGCGCCCCGGCTTCTGATATTCACCGCGCCGGAAGCGGCCGCCGCGGTCCGAACCGCCGCCCGTTCACGGAGGGGCGGCGGAGCAGTAGCGGGGGCGGAAGCGGGCCGGGTCTGCGCGGCGGGTTCCACCAGCTCGGAGCGCCGCCCGGCCGGGGGAACGCCCAAGGGCTTCGGCCGCAAGGGGCGGCGGCGGATTTCCGGCGCGGCGGAGCGGACTTCGTCTTCGTTGTCTTCGTTCAGGCGGGCCACCTCGTCGGCCACATCCAGCGCGTCCACCTCGACGCTGGCCGGAGAGGCCCGGTTTTCGACCAGCCGGACGGTGTAGGTGCCGTCGGCCCAGCCGGCGCCCTGCATCCTGGCGGCCGACTGTTCCTGAGAAGGGGCGGCCGGAGCGCCCGCCTCTGCGACGGGGCCGGCGTCGGCTGCTTCGGGCGCGGCCGGGCCGGCCTGATCAGGGGTTATCACCCGCACCGTGGAGGTGGGCGCGGCGGAGGGGGCATGGGCGCCTTCCAGGCGGGATTCGAGTTGCCCGATCTCCTGGGCGAGTTCCTGGCGCCGATGCTCCAAGGATTCGGCGCGTTCGTTGGCCGCCGCCGCCAGGTCCTCGGCGGCCCTTATCATCTCTCGTCCTTTGATGCGGGCCGCTTCGAGCATCTGGTCGTACTCGGCGGCGGCGGTCTGCAGGGCATTCTCGCTGTCGCGCCTCGCCGCCGCCAGTTTGCGGTGGGCCTTGCGCTCGGCGTCGTTGATGATCTCGAGGGCTTTGCGCTCGGCGGCGTTGCGCAGGTTCGCATATTCGGAGTCGGCGGACTCCAGGAGCGCGGTGGAGGCCTCCCAGGCGTCCTTGCGGAGGGCGTAGGCCTCGGAATCGGCCGACGACAAGAGCCTGCGAACCTTTTCGGCCGCCGCCGCCATACCGTCCTCCGCGTCGCGGCCGGCCTGGTCGCGTATCTTCTGAGCGGCCGCCCGCGCCGCCTCCAAAACCTCGGCGATATGGCTCACCGCCGAATCGATGGCCACCGCCAAGTCGTAGTCGTTGGCGGGGCCGCCCCCTTCGGACAGGTGCTCCGGCGGCGCCCCCTGCTGCTCCGGGCGGCCTTTCAGCTCGGCTATGTATGCCCGCACCTCTATGGGGTCGTATCCGAAGAAAGCCCGGCTGAACGACAGCTCCTCCGAGCGATCCGGGAGTATCCGCTCGCTCATATGTGGATAACTCTACCCCATCGAGGCCGAGAACCGACAAATTTTGTGGATAACTCGGCGAAGCTCTGCCGGCTGCCCCTCACAGACCGAACCGCCCTCCCGCCTCTGCATGACCCAGCGCCCGCTCTGGTGAAGCGATGCAGGCGCCGGACTCCGCGCCGCTCCGGGGCGGGTCGCCGGCGCAGGGGCCCGCGCCGGGTAGCGTTGGAACGGTGGGATCGAACGCCGTCATGGTCGAAGCCGGAGGCGAAGAGGTGCGCCTCACCTCGCCTGACCGGGTGGTGTTCCCTCGGCAGGGGTGGACCAAGCTCGACGTCGCCCGCCATTTCACGGCGGTGGCCGAAGGCTGCCTGCGGGGTGTGTACGGGCGGCCCACCATGATGAAGCGCTACATGAAGAACGTGGACGAGCCGCCCATCTACAACAAGCGGGCCTCGCCCAAGAGCCCCCTCGAAACCGCCATGATCCGCTTCCCCTCCCAGCGCCCGGGGAGGATGAACGTCCCCCGCACCCAGGCCGACCTGATCCGGCTGGTGCAGTTGGGCTGCCTCGACTTCCACCCCTGGCCGGTGCGGGCCGAGGACCTCGACCACCCCGACGAGCTGCGCCTCGACTTCGACCCGACCGAGGGTTTCACCTTCGCCGATGTCAAGGCGGCGGCGCTGGCCGGCAAGGAGCTGCTGGACGAGCTGGGCCTGAGGGGGTGGCCCAAGACCTCCGGCAGCCGCGGCATCCATATATATGTGCGGATCGAGCCGCTCTGGGACTTCTTCCAGACCCGCCGGGCGGTGCTGGCCTTCGGGCGGGAGCTGGAGCGGCGCCGCCCCGGCCTGATCACCACCAAATGGTGGAAGGAGGAACGCCGGGGCGTGTTCGTGGACTACAACCAGAACGCCCGCGACAAAACCGTGTCTTCGGCCTACGGCGTGCGCCCCACCGGATACGTGTCGGCGCCGGTCACCTGGGGGGAGCTGCCCGACGCAGAGATCGAGGACTTCCCCATGGACCGCTTCGGGGAGCGCTACGCGGCGGCGGGCGACCTGACCGCCGGGATCGACGGCGCCCCCGGCCGGATCGACCGGCTGCTGGAGTGGGCGGCGCGGGACGAAGCCGCCGGGTTGGGCGACGCCCCCTGGCCCCCCAACTACCCCAAGATGCCGGGCGAGCCGCCCCGCGTCCAGCCCTCCAAGATGGTGAAGGAGAACTGGCTCTAGCTGTACTGGTGTAGTCAATTCAAGGTATTTTCGCGGCCCACAACAGGCCTAAGCGGCCCAACGGAGGAAGGATGAGCAAAAGACCATGGCTGCAGACGAATGGATCGAAGCCGAAGGGGCAACCTTAGAGGCAGCTGTCAAGGCCGCCCTCGAGGAGCTGGGCATCCCCGATGAATCCAATGCGCAAGTGCAGGTCATCCGGGATCCCAAACGCGGCTTTCTCGGTATCGGCCGTCAGGGTGCCTTGGTGCGGGTCGAGCCCAGCCCAAAGCGGGCGCGGAAAAGGTTCAGCGGCGGACGCAAGCGGAAGCCCAAGAGTGGACGGCAGTTCTCTGAGCCTGAGCTGAAGAGTCGCCGCGCCGTCCTTCTGAACCCCCGCCGAGCGTGGGCTGACTACCAACGCGAACGCAGGATGCGCAAAAAGCGCAAAAAGCGCAAAAAGCGCCGCCGCGCCGCCATTCTGACCGCCGCCGCAGTAGTCGCAGCCACAGTCGTAGCCGTCAACCGGGGGCTTGGTCCCGACCAGCAGACCGCCGCTCCGGCCTCGACCACAACACCGTCCACTACGACGTTCCCCGCCCGGGCGCTGCCCCCGCCCGCCCCTGCGACATTGACCGCGACCACGACTACGACACCGTCCCCTACGACCACTGTTGCGCCGCCGACAACCACCGCCGCAGCCCCGCTGGCGGTGCCGGTGTACGAGTTGACCTGTGATCGGGAAACCGACCGCGCCAACGTCCGGGAGGCTCAAGCCGCCCTAGACGTGGAAGTCGATGGAGCCTGGGGGCCGAAGACCAACGCGGCCTGGGAAGCAGAATGCAGAATGACACCAACTACTGTAACCACAACGCTGAGGGTTGCGATTTCCTCCAGGAAGCCGACCGGTCCGACCTGCGGCAGCTGGAAAAAAACGACCAGTGAATACAACGACCGTTTCGCCTATGACGAGGACCGCGATCGAGATGGAGATGGGATCATGTGCGAGTAGCACAACCCAGTCGGGTGGAACTCTCACGAAAGCAACCAGAGCTGGGCAATGACCAAGCAGCACGACCACAACCAAACTACAACCCCCCACCGCCTGGCCAACCGCCGCCGACGGCAATCCCCCGCCCGAACTCGGCCCAACCCGGCCGGACTCATTCTCCCTTCCCCCGTACCCCCCTGAAATCCGAAGAACCTCATTCGATCTTCTCGGCCACGTCATCCGAAGAGCGGAGAACCGGCTGCCCCCCGCCCTCATCTCTGATTGGCCCGGTCGACGGAATCGAGGACGCGTAATACCGCCAGCCCCCATGACCTCCCAGGAGACGGTATGCCGCCCCGCAACCCCGCCGGTTCCACCGCCAAACACCCTGTTCGAGAAAGGCTGCCGAGCCCTTCTACCGCCCGAGAAGAGCGCGAAAACCGGCCCCACTCCCCGGCTTCGCCGGGTGCCCTCCCCCGCCTCCGCCACCAGCATCGGATACTCATCGGGGCGTCGCCGCCCCCGCCCGGTCCTGTGATGCCCGGCCCGGGCTTGAAATCCCATGATGACCGCCGCCCTCTCCAGAACCTCGCGGCGGTGTTTGTGTTTCAGCCCCTTATATATACGGTATTTTCGGGCGTCCGTACAGGGGGTTGTTCTGAGAACTTTTCGCGGCCCGCAGCGCAGCCCTTCTGACCTGGGGCAATGCAGTAGGCAACTGTCTGTGCGGTCAGTCCGCCGGGCGCAGCACCACCTCGGGGCTGAGGGGCCGGGACACGCAGGTGAGGATCAGGCCTGATTCCTGTTCCTGCTCGGTGAGGGCGAAGGGGACGCCCGGATCCACCCGGCCCGACGCCAGCCGCGCCCGGCAGGTGCCGCACACCCCCGACCGGCAGGCGTAGAACACCGGGGCCGAGGTACGGTCCAGCGCGTCCAAGAGCGATTCCCCCGCCGCCGCCCGGCTCGAGGGACCGCCGTCCATGCGCACCAGCGCCCCGTCATAGGGTTCGGGGGCTTCTTCCCGGCTGGGCGGCAGGTAGTGCTCCACCAGCACCTGGTCGTCCGGCGCCCCCAAGGTCCGCAGGCGGGCGGCGACCACCCGGTTCATGCCCGGCGGCCCGCACAGCAGATACCGCACCCCGGCGGTGGCGGGCGGATAGGCGACCAGGAAGCGGTCCACGAACCGCCGGTCGATCCGGTCTCCCCGCCCGCTCAGCGCATGGTCGACCGTCAGGCGGCCGGGGTGGGCGGCCTCCAGCTCCTCCAGCTCGGCGGCGAAGATGACGTCCTCCGGGCGGCGGTTGCCGTAGGCCAGGCGCACCGTCGACTGCGGCTCCAGGGCGAGCACCCCCCGCAGGATGCTCATGACCGGAACGATCCCGCTTCCGGCGGCGAAGCCGTAGTAGGTGCGGCGGTTGGCCGGGTCGATCCCCGCCGTGAACTCACCGGCGGGCGGCTCGACCCCCACCGGATCGCCCGCCCCGGCCTTCTCCGCGAAGTAGTTGGACACCAAGCCTCCGGGCAGGCGCTTGACGGTTATCGAAGGGGCCTGGCCCAGCTCGGGGGTGGAGCTGAGCGAAAACACCCGGCGGTGCTCCTCCCCGCCGACCGCAGCCCTGACGATCACATACTGCCCGGCCGACCCGCCGACCCGCCCGCCGGGGTCGCGAAAAACCACCGTCACCGCGTCGGCGGTCTCGGGGCGGATCTCCGAAACAGTGAGAGGAAGGACCGCCCGCCGCCTCTCCCCGCTCAACCCACCACCTCGGAGAAACCGGCGCCGGAGGGGCGGGCCAGCTGGTCCATGGTGCAGTCCCGGGGGGGCTTGTCGGAGCGCCAGCGCTCGAACCGGGCGGCGTGGCGGAAACGGCCTCCGTGCAGCTGGTCGTAGCTCACCTGCACCACCACCGCCGGCTCGACCGGCGTCCACTGCTGGGTGCGTTCGGTCGCCCACCGGCTCTGCGCCCCCGGCGCCCTGACGCCCTCCCCGCCGCCGAAGCTCTCCCCGGTGCGCATCCGGCTCAGGTGCTCCAGCATCTCGATCCGTTCTTCCTCTTTGAACCCCGAGCAGTGCCCGATGAAATGAAGCTTCCCTTCCTGGTTGTAGAGGCCCAGCAGGATGGAACCGATCCGGTCGCCGTCCTTGTGAACCCGGTATCCGCCGATCACGCAGTCCACCGACCGGCGGTGCTTCCACTTGACCCAATCCCGCTTGTCCTGGCGGTAGGGGCCGTCCGCCCGCTTGCAGATGATGCCGTCGCACCCGGCCGCCTCGTAATCGCGGAACCAGCGCTCGGCGGTGCTGAAGTCCCCGGTCACCGGCGTCAGGCGCCAGCCGCCCCCCAGCCCCCCGTAGAGGCTCTCCAGGCGGGAGCGGCGCACCGAATAGGGGGCGTCGACCAGACTCTCGCCCCGGTCGGCCAGCAGGTCGAACACCGCCAGCACGGCGGGTATCTCCCCGGCCAGCATCTCGATGCGGGACTCGGCCGGATGGATGCGCAGCTGCAGGGCGTCGAACTTGGTGACGTCGCCCATCACCACCAGCGCCTCGCCGTCCACCACCGTCCCCGAAGGCAGCTCGCCGAGGGCGGGCCGCAGCTCCGGGAAGTAACGCAGCAGGTCCTTGCCGGAGCGGGAATCGAGGCGCACCTCCCCCCCGCCGTAGGCGATCACCCGGAACCCGTCCCACTTGGGTTCGTACATCCAGCCCCCGCCCGAGGGGGGCGTCTCCCTCGTCCTCGCCTTCATCGGCTTGACAGGCGGCGTCAACGGCCAGATCACCTCCCCAGCTTAGGGCGGCGGCGCCTGTTTCACCGCCCCTCAGATCAGCTCGGCTCAGAGGGTGAAGCCGTGGGGGTGGAGCTCCTCGAAGGTGTGGAACCGCACTTCGGTTCCCTCTCCGGCGGTGACGACCACCCATTCCACGGCGAACTCGTTCATGATCTGGCGGCAGTTGCCGCACGGATAGGCGCCGTCCGCCCCCGGCGCGTCGATGCAGGCCACCGCCACCCCTTCGATCCGGCGCACCCCTCGGGCCGCGGCGGTGGAAACGGCGTTGGCCTCCGCGCAGATGGCCGAGCCGTAGGCGGCGTTCTCCACGTTGGCGCCGGATATGCGGCCTCCTTCGGCGGCAACCGCCACCGCCCCGACCCGGAACTGGGAGTACGGGGCGTAGGCGCCCAGCGCCGCCCGGCGGGCTTCGGCGGCCAGCTCGCCGATCGTCTTTTCGTCGGGGCGCACTCCTGCTCCTCTCCTCGAATCGACCAAATCGAAACCGATCAACCCGGGGAAGGGGCGAGCAGGGCGTCCACGAAGGCCGCCCCGTCGAACGGAATCAGGTCCTCCACCCCCTCGCCCACCCCGATGAACTTCACCGGCACCGACAGCTCCCTCTCCACGGCCAGCGCCAACCCCCCTTTGGCGCTTCCGTCCATCTTGGTGAGCACGATCCCGGTCGCCCCCGCCTCTACGAAATGCCGCGCCTGGGCCAGGCCGTTCTGTCCGGTGGTGGCGTCCAGCACCAGCAGCACCTCCGACACCTCGTCTCCGTCCCTGCCCAGCACCCGGATGATCTTGGACAGCTCCTCCATGAGGTTGCGCCTGGTCTGGAACCGCCCGGCGGTGTCGACGATCACCGCCCCGGCGCCCCTGGCGCGGCCCGCCTGGAGGGCGTCGTAGGCCACCGCCGCCGGATCGCCCCCCGCCTGGCCGCTGACCACCTGGACGCCGACCCGTTCGGCCCAGGTGATCAGCTGGGTGTCGGCGGCGGGGCGGTGGGTGTCGGCGGCGCCGAAGATCGGGCGGCGGCCGGACTCGTTCAGCCGGGCGGCCAGCTTGGCGGCGGTGGTGGTCTTCCCCGCCCCGTTCACCCCCACCACCACCAGGATGGCCGGCTCTCCGTCCATGCGCAGCCGCCGGTCCGCCCCGGCCAGGATGCCGTTCAGCTCGGCCCTGATCACCTCTCTCGCCTCGTCGGCGCAGGACGGGGCGGCCCGGCGCACCGCCTCCACCACCCGGCCGGATGCCTCCACCCCCACGTCGGCGGCGATCAGTTCCTCCTCCATCTCCCGCCACGCCTCTTCGGACATTCCCGGCCCCGACAGCAGCGCCTGCAGGCGGGCGCCCAGCTGCCGGACGCCGGGCGGGAGGGCGCCCGGACGGCGGGGAGGGGCGGCGGGGGCGTCCTCCGCCCGGACGCGGGGGGCCTCTTCGCCGGATCCGGCGGCGGAGCGGAGGCGGGAACGCACCGTCCAGACCGCCGCCAAGACAACCGCAGCCGCGGCCGCTGCAACCAGGAACCAAACCAAGGCGCTCACAGGAGGGAGTCGGCCGAGCCGAAAGGAAGGCCTGTCGGGAAGCTCATGATGCGGAGAGTCTACCCGGCGGAAGATCCGGCCCCGCCCGCCCTCGGTCAGACCGGAAGGCCGGCCTCCTCCATCCGCTTGACGACGGCCTGGGAGGTTCCGCCCGGCGCCATCGTTACTCCGTAGAGGACATCGGCCGCCCGCATGGTGGCCTGCTGATGGGTAACCACGATCAGCTGGGCTTCCCCCCGGAACTCGTCCACCAGGCGCAGGAAGCGGCGCAGGTTGGCGTCGTCGAGCGCCGCGTCCACCTCGTCGAGGATGTAGAAGGGGCTGGGGCGGGCCTTGAAGACCGCGAAGAGGAACGCCAGGGCGGCCAAGGACCGCTCTCCCCCCGACAGCAGCGACAGCTTGCCGATCCTCTTGCCCAGGGGCTGCGCCTCGATCTCGACCCCGGCTTCGAGGGGGTCGGCGGCGCCGGTGAGCGACAGGCTGCCCGCTCCGCCCGGGAACAGGACCCTGAAGAAGCGCCGGTAGCAGCGGGCGGCTTCCTCGAAGGTGCGGAGAAATCTGGCCTCCATCTCGTGGTCGAGGGAGGCGATTACCTTGTCCAGCTCGGCGCGGGAGGTTTCGAGGTCGGACAGCTGGCCGGATATGAGCCGGCGCCGTTCGTCGACCTCTCGGAACTCCTCGGCGGCCAGCGGGTTGACCGGCCCCATGCGGGACAGTTCGGCGGCCAGCCGGTCGGCCCGCTCCGCCGGATCTTCATCCATGGAAGGCGGCGGCGCGGCCAAGGCCGCCTCTGGGGAGGCGTCGGCGTCCCTCCGCAGGCCCTCCTCCACCGTTTCCTCCCGCACCCGCAACTCGGCGGCTTCCACCGCCAGCCCACCCAGCTGCTCCCGGGCGGATTCCGCCGACCCGGCGGCGGCGGCGGCCCGCCGGCGGACTTCGGCCAAGCTCCGTTCGGCGCCGGCGGCGGCGGCCTCCAGGGCGGAACAGCGTTCCGCCAGCTCCCCCCGCTTGGACGCCGCCGCCTGCAGGGCGCGGAGGGCCAAGCCCTCCACCGACCGGATCTCGCCGAGTTCGGGGGGTTCGGCGCCTTCCTCCTCCAGACCTTCCAGCTCGGCGGCAACCCCGGCCAGCCGGTCGGCCAGCATGCGGCGCCGCTCGACGGCCGCCCCCGACTCCTGGATGGCGCGGTCTCTGGTCCGCCGCTCCGTCCGGTACTGGTTCTCCACCGCTTCCCGTTCCCGGGCGAACAGGCCGGACGGCGGCCCCCCCTCCGCCGAGGCCTCGACGGCTTCGATCCGGGCGGACAGCTCTTCCATGCGGTGTTCCCGCAGCTCGGCCGCCCGGCGGAGGGAGTCCATCCGCTCTTCCAGCTCCGCCGCCTCGCCCGCCGTCCTGCTCCCCTCCAACCGTTCCAAGGCCGCGCCCGCCTCCGCCCGCTCGGCTTCGAGAGCCGCCAACCCGTCCAGGGCGGCCTGTTCCTCCCGGCGGGCGGTTTCCAAGAGGGCTTTCGCGGACGCCTCGGCGGCGGCGGCCCGCGCTTCGCCCGCCTCGGCTTCGGCGGCCGCCCGGCGGGCCGCCTCGAGCGCCCGGGGCGAAGCCGCGCCGGGATCGGCGGGCCGAATGCCGAAGGCGGTGATCAGATCACCCTCCGGGGTAACCGCCCTGATCCCGGGGTCGCGGCGGCAGATGTCCCATCCCGTGCTCCATCCCTCGACCAGGACCACATCCCCCAGCAGCGCTTCGGCGAGCGTTCGGTCGGCGCCGGCGCCGAGCCGGTCCAGCAGCGCCTCCACCCCCCACCTGCGGGCGGCGGGAAGAGCGGGCGGCTCCCCCCGGCGCCGGGGCGGGAGAACCATGGGCAGACCCCCCAGGCCTTCTGACTTCATCTCGCCCACCGCCCTCCGCAGACCCTGAGCCCCCTCGAACACCAAGGCCTCCGCCCAACCGCCGACCGCTGCGTCCGCCGCCGCCGCCAGCTCTCCGGGTATGTCCAGCAAGGCGGAGAACCGCCCGATCACCTCGGACGACTCCGCCAGCCGTTCGGCCGCCGGCGAGCGGGCCGATCCCGACGCCGCCTCCAAGGCGTCCGCCTTGGCCGCCGCCGCGATCCGCACCGATTCGGCCGACCGCAGGGTGCGCCCGCTCTGTTCCCACTCGGCTTCCAAGGAGCGGCGGGATTCGGTCTTGGACTCGCCGGCCCGCCGGGCCGGCGCCAGCCGAACGCCGGCCGCACCGAGCTTTTCTCCCGCGGCTTCGGCCCGGCGCGCCTCTTCGGCCAGCCTGCCCCGGACCTCGGCGAGGCGGCCGGCCAGCTTCTCCGCTTCGCGGGCGCTCCGAACGGCCGCCCCCTCCAAGGCGCGGAGGTCGCTCCGCATCCTGGACAGATCCGCTTCGGCGGGCTGAACCGGCTCGTCGGGCAGGGACCGCATCCGGTCCTCGGCGGCGCGCAGCGCTTCTTCGCCGGCTTCGGCGTCCCGGCGCGCCTTGTGTTCCTGCTCTTCGGCCTCTCCCAGCCGCCGCGCCAGCTGGTCCGCCTCTGCTTCGAGGCGCCGGCGCCGAGCCTCGGCCTCCCGGATGCGGGAGGAAATCCCCCCGGCCCGCTCCTGAGCCACCCGAACGACCCCCCGCAGCCCGGCCTCTACTGTTTCCAGGCGGGCGGCCGCTCTGGAGGCCCGGCCCAAAGCCCGCTTCTCCGCCTCGGATTTCTCTCGGATGCGGACGGCCTCGGCCTCGAGCCGGGCGGCCTCCTCTTCGGCGGCGGCTTTCTTCTCCTCCAGCTCCCGCTGTTCCGCGGCCAGCTTTCCGGACCTGCCGCGCAGGCGGCGCAGATCCTCGGCCCCCAGCCATGTGCGGAGCGACCGCAGCTCGGCGCGGATCGAGCCGAACCGTTCGGCCGCTTCGGCCTGCCGCCGGAGGGGGCGGCGCCGGCGCTGGATCTCCTCGAGGATGTCGCGGAGGCGGAGGACGTCTTCGTCGGTCTGTTCGAGGCGGCGGACGGCCTTTGCCCGGCGTGCCTGATGCTTGAGGATGCCGGCCGCTTCTTCGATGATCCGCCGGCGCCGCTCGCCCTTGGCGGTGAGGATCGAATCGAGCCTTCCCTGCCCTGCGATCATATGCTGGCTGCGGCCCATCCCCCCGTCCGCCAGCAGCTCCTGGATGTCCAGCAGCCGGCAGTCCGCCCCGTTGATCTCGTATTCCGAAACCCCGCCCCGGAACAGCCGCCGGGTGATGGAGACCTCCTCGAGGTCGAGGGGGAGAAGGCGGCTGCTGTTGTCGAGCACCACCGTGACCTCGGCCTTGGAGAAGGGGTTCCGGGCGGCGGTGCCGGCGAAGACCACTTCGTCCATCCGTTCGGTGCGGAGGCCCTTGGTGAACTGGGATCCCAAAACCCAAGCGATGGCGTCCACGATGTTGGACTTGCCGGTCCCGTTGGGGCCGACCACCACCGAGACCCCCGGCTCGAACTCCAACCGGGTCAGGTCTGCGAACGACTTGAAGCCGGCCAGCTTCAGCGATTTGAGATACAAGTCACACCCGTGTCATTCGGCTGGCCCGTCAGGATAGCCTGAGCTGAGGCCTGGTCCGGCGCCGGCCTGTCCGGCGGGGCCTCCGCCCGGGCTCGGAGCTTCATGCATCTCGGTCTGATACAGTTGCCGGGTCGTGAGCATGAGCAACAGGGGCCTGTCGAACGAAGGGCCGCCGCCCGAAGAAATCATGCAAATGAGGGCCAAGGCGTTGGAGGATCTGTTGCCGGTGCTTCTGTCGTCCGTCCCCGAGGGGTACTGTTTCGACCCCGAGGCCGAATACCTCACCCTGGTCCGCACAGACCCGCACCTGCCGGACCATTGTGAGATGGTGGGTGAACGCGGGAACATCATCAGGGTGCCGGCCCCGCTCGCCCCCTGGATCGAAGAGGAGGCGGCCAAAGCCGGTTCGTCGGCCCGATAATTCACGAGAGCGGGAGCGGGCAGATGAGATACGCGCCCGCACCCCTTCTGACCAGGGGCAATGACAGGCAAGTAACTTCTGATCAGATGAAGGGCGTTCACCAACCGGTGAGAGCCGCCGCTTCGGGTCCGGGATGTACCGGCTGATGGACCGGCGCGGGCGGGCCGGAGGACAGAAGCGGTCGAGTCCGCGAAAGATTTCCGAACACACCCCTATACGGAAGCCCCGAAATTTGGTATACCTATAGGGCTGAAGCACAAACACCGCCGCGAGCTTCCGGAGAGGGCGGCGGTCAGAAACGGATCCCGTTCGGTCCGGCCCCTCGGGCCGGAGGCGGCCTCATGCGCCCCGGCGGATTTTCGTTCAAGGAGGCGGCGGCGGGGGATGGGCCCGGGTTTGCCGGCGGAGAGGGCCGATTTTCGCGGACTCGAGGGCTCACCCCGCCAACGACTCGGCAGCCGTCCTCCCATCTGGGGGAGGGGAACACACCGCCTTCCCTCCGAGCATGGGGCAACCTCCCCGAATATGACATCTACTATGTCCGGCCCTGGTCAGACATCTGCCGCGCCCTCGTCCTGCGCCGCAGGTCCGGCCGCAAGGCCGAAACGGGTTGAAGTTCTACTTCAAGTCGAAGGTTGGCATCGGGGGCAGCGGTGGGAAGACCGGCCTCCGATCACCTCTCTGAGGATCGGGGCGCGGCAGCGGCGGCAGGGCATGCCTTCCCGCCCGTATACGGACAGGTACTCCAAGTGGCGGCCGGCCCGCCCGTCGGGCAGCAGGTAGGCGAGGTCGTCGAGGGAGGTGCCGCCGTGCTCGATGCCGGCCGCCAGCACCGGGCCGACCGCGCCCCGCACGGCTTCCATCTCGGCGGGGGTGAGGGAGCAGGCCGGGCGGCGGCCCGCCACCCCGGCCTCGAACAGCACCTCGTCGGAGTAGATGTTGCCCAGACCGGCCAGGAAGCGCTGGTCCAGCAGCACCGTCTTGACCGGGGCGCTGCGCCGGGCGGCTCTGCGGGCCATCTCCTCCGCCGAAGGGAGGTTGGTCAAGGCGTCCGGCCCCAGCCGGGAGAGGGTGGAGGAGGCCAGCTCCTCCGGCGTGAACACCGCCGTGAAGCCGAAGGTGCGGGGATCCACCATCCTCACTTCGGCGCCGTCGCCGGTCACGGCCGCCGCCCGGATGTGGGCCGCCTCCGGTTCGCCGGGGCGGGCGACGGACAGCCGCCCGGACATGCCCAGATGGATCACCCAGGTGTTTCCCCCGTCCAGTTCGAACATGAGGAACTTTCCCCTCCGCCCCAGCGACCGCACCTCCCTCCCCTCCAGACGCTTCCGAAAGTCGGCCGGGTGGGGCTGGCGCCGCAGCATCCTGGCCCGGCGCACCTCCGCCGAGACGATCTTCCGGCCCAACAGCGCAGGCAGCAGACCCCGCCTGGTGGACTCGACCTCGGGAAGTTCGGGCAACTACCCGCCTTCCTCCCGACTGCAGGCCTCCCCCGCCCGCCCCCCGGCGGCGCCCGCCGGCTCATCCAGGGCTCGGCGGGCCGCCGACTGCTCGGCCTCCCGCTTGGAGCGGCCGGTCCCGCTCCCCCGCTCCACCCCCTCGACGAACACCGACGCCGTGAACAGCTTCTCGTGGTCGGGGCCGCTTTCCGCAATGCGGTAGCAGGGTCTGCCGCCCTCCTTGGCCAGGCGCTCCTGCAGGCGGCTCTTGTAGTCGTTCCAGCCCGGCGCATCCGCCCGGCGCCGGATCCGCTCCTCCCAACGCTCCAGGATCAACCGCCGGGCCGCCTCCGGACCCCCGTCGAGGTAGACGGCGGCCAGCACCGCCTCCAAGGCGTCCGCCAGGATGGAAACCCTGTCCCTCCCCCCCGATGACTCCTCCCCCTTTCCGAGCTTCAGATGCCCGCCCAGGCCCATTTCCTCGGCCACATCGCACAGGACGCCCCGGCTGACGGCGGACGCTCTCAGCTTGGTCATCTTTCCCTCCGCCAGGCCGGGGTATTGCCTGTATATGTATTCGGTGACCACCTGGCCCAGCACGGAGTCCCCCAGGAACTCGAGCCGTTCGTTGGACGGCCCCGACCCGGCCTCGGACACATACGACCGGTGCCGGAGCGCTTGGGCCAAGAGCTCCGGATCTTCGAAGGTGTAACCGAGGGCCGACTCGAACCCGGTCGAACCCGAACCTGAACCAGAGGCAGAGGTTGAAGCAGAGGTCGAAGGTTTGAGGGCGGAGGGGGCGGTCATGAACCCGCCAGCCCCTGCTCCAACCGTTCCACCAGCCCGCCCTTGACCCCTTCTACGGCCAGCCCCAGGGCGTTGAATATGGCGAACCGCGACGAGGAACCGTGGCAGATGACCACCCCCGCCGAGGTTCCCAGCAAGTGGGCGCCGCCGAACCGTTCGGGGTTGCTGAACTCGTGCATGTCGGCCATAGGGCCGGCGATCTGGGGCTCCAGGCGGTCGGGCAGGCGGGCGAAGGCCCCGTCCATCAACCGGACCATGAACCCGGCCATCCCCTCGATGGTCTTGAGAGCCACGTTGCCGGTGAACCCGTCGGTTACGAACACGTCCGCCCCGCCCCGGAGGATGTCGCCCCCCTCCAGGTTGCCGGCGAAGTCGACGGGCGCCTCCTCGAGCAGGCGGAAGGCGGCCCGCTCGAGGTCGCGGCCCTTGGAAGGTTCTGTGCCGATGTTGAGCAGGCCCACCCGAGGCCGGTCGATGCGGTAGACGATCTCGGCCGCCAGCGCCCCCATCACCGCGAACTGGACCAGGTGGACGGGCCGCACGTCCAGGTTGGCCCCTGCGTCCAGCAGCAACGCCGGCGTGCGGAGCCCGGGGATGGGGGTGGCGATGGCCGGACGGAGCACCCCCTTGATCCGTCCGATCACGATGGAAGCCGCCGCCATGGCCGCCCCCGTGGAGCCGGCCGACACGAAGGCGTCGGCCTTGCCCGAAGCCACCAGCCGGGCGGCGGCCAGCACCGAAGAACCGGGCTTGTCCCGCACCGCCTTGGCGGGGTCGTCGTGCATCTCCACCACTTCGGGGGCGTGCACCACTTCCAGATCGGCCCCCGCCCTGATCAGCTCCGGCTCGATCTGCTCGCGCCGGCCCACCAGCACCGGCGCCGGCCCCGTTTCGGCGAACATGACGGCGCCCGCCGCGATCTCGGCCGGGCCCCGGTCGCTTCCCATCACATCGAGCGCTACCCGCGCCATGTCCCTCTCCCGCCGGGGCGGACGAGCCCGGCGGCCCGCGCCCCGCATTGCCCGATCAACCCTTGATTCCTCACGAAGCCGGTCCGCCGCGCGGCCCGAACCGTACGATCAGGATTGAAACACCGTGCGGCCGCGGTAGGTTCCGCACCCCTCCCTAGAGCAGACGCGGTGCGGCAGCTTCGGCGCCCCGCAGCTCTGACACGCCGAGGGGCGCACCGGCCGCATCTTCATCGCCTCCGCCTTGCGCCTCCGGGTGCGGGAACGCGACATCTTTCTCTTCGGCACTGCCATGGTTTACGCCCCTTGGTCGTTGTAGTTCTTGATTGCCGGATGACCGAACGATGTTAACCCCGATCGTTCATTGCCCTGCGGAGCGGACCGCCGTCCGCGCCGGTTCATCAGCCTGCAAGCCTGCACATCCCCGGACCCGAAGCGGCGGCTTTCACCGGTCGGTGAAGGCCCCCCATGTCCGATAAGCAAGTTATCTGCCTGTATCGCCCCAGGTCAGAAGGGATGCGGGCGCGTATTTTACCGCCCGCTCCCATTCTCGTGAATCATCGGGGTCAACCCCGGCCAGGAACGCGGCAGACGCAGCCCGCCCCGCCGCTTCTCACCCGCCGGCCGGCGGAGGTTCGAGCAGGCCCTCCAGCACCGAGAAGGGAGACCCCCCGGCGGGTTCGGAATGCCCCCCGCAGGGTTCCGTGTTCAGGTCGCTCCCGCAGACCGGGCACAGCCCCCGGCAGGCCCGGGAGCACAGCGGCGCCAGAGGAACGGACAGGCTGAGCTCGTCGCGGAGGGCGTCGGCGAGGTCTATCTCCCCGTCGGGGGTGATGGGCAGCACCTCCCCGCCGCCCCCGCCCGGCGGCGCCTCCCCGCAGACCAGCAGCACCGGAGCGGAGGCCTCGAACCGCGCCGGCGCCAGGCACCGGTTGCACAGGAGCCGCATGGAAGCCGCCGCCTCGCCCCGCACCAGCACCCCGCCGGATATCTCTTCGATCCGCAGGCGCGCCGAGGCCGGACCGCACTCCTCCACCTGGTCGAGGCTCATCTCCAGCGAACCCGACAGGGTGACGGAACGCTGGGCCCCCGGACGGCCGATCAGATCGGAAACGCTGAGGAGAAAAGGGCGGAGGGGTTCGGGTTCCTTCGGCATGGCTGGGCGCCGGGCTGCATTCGGCTCGGCGGCCAGGATAGCGCCGCCGGACGCGGCAAGAACACACCGGCCAGCGCGGCGGTCGGACCGGGCTCCCGTCAGCCGGCGGCGGCGCCGGCGGGTCCGCACAGCGGCCGGAAACGCATTCCCCGCTCCGACAGGCCTTCGAGGATCGGCTCCAAGGCCCGAACGGTCCTGGAGCGGTCGCCCCCGCCGTCGTGGAGCATCACGACCGAGCCGTCGTGCGCGCCCCGCAGCACCCGCCCGGCGATCTCCTCAGACGTGAAGCCCAACCAGTCGGCGCCGCTGACGTCCCACAGGATCACGTCCAAGCCGTGGGCGGCGGCCCATTCCCTGCCGGGGCCGTCTATGGCGCCGTAGGGGGGCCGCAGGCAGGCGGCGGCGCGCCCGCCCAGCACCTCCTGCGTGCGGACGATGGTGCGGTCGAAAGCCGCCCGGGACAGCTTGGTCAGGTTTTCGTGGTTCCAGGTGTGGTTGGCCAGCGTATGGCCTTCGTCGACGATCCGCTGCGTCAGCTCGGGAAAGTTCTGAACCATGCGGCCGACCACGAAGAAGGTGGCTTGGGCGCCGTATCGGCCGAGAAGATCGAGCACCTCGGGGGTGTGAACGGGATGAGGGCCGTCGTCGAAGGTCAGGTACACCACCGGCGGGGCGGGCAGCACTTCCACCGTCAGCCGGTAATCGACGGTTTCCGCGGCGGTGGACACCACGCTCACCCGCCAGACGCCGCCGGCGGGCAGCTCCCCCTCCACCGCCTGGAGAACCCCGCCCTCCGAGGGAACAGCCAGGTCGTTCTGCCGCACCTCGATCCACACCCCGGAGGGCGCCTCCAGCCCGGCTCTGAGCACCTGCCCGGCCTCGGCTTCCACGAGGTAGCTGCGCCGATGGAAGGACTCGATGCGCCCCGCCGCCTCGGCCTCGGCGGCCTCCGGATCGAACTCGACCCGCAGGTCGGGATAGAAACCAGACGACCGGAGCACGAGGTCGGCGGCTTCTTCATACAACCGAACGGCCGGGTCCACCCATGCAGCAGCCGCCTTCGGCGGATCCGGCGCGGCCGCCGCCTCAGCCGGGCCTTCTCGACCCGCCCCGTCTTCCGCATCCTCCGGTTCTTCAGGGCTTTCCCGATCGTCCTGGGCGGCCGGGGAAAGAGGTTCCTCCGCCCCGCCGGCCGGTTCCGAGGCGGCGGGCGCCGGATCGGATTCCTCGATCCGAACCGAGGCAGCTCCGGCGGCCTCCGAACCGGCGTCTTCATCCTCCGCCGGCCCGGTGCCCGGTCCGTCCGGGGAAGAGGCGGCGGTCGGCGAAGACCCGGCCGCCTCCGCAGCCGCATCCGGCCCGGCGTCAGGTGCAGCCGTATCGGATTCCTCGATCCGAACGGGGGCGTCATCGGCGGCCTCCGCCGGCGCGGCTGCGGGCGGGGCCGCCGCGGCAGGGGTCGGGGGCGGGGTTTCCGGCGGCGGCCCGTCAGACGAACAACCGGCCGCCGCGCAGGCCAGCAGCAAGGCGGCCAACGCGACGCCCGTCCTGCGCTGCCGCCTCACCGGAGGGTCGTTCATCGGCGCCGATGCGAACCTGGGGGCCGGGTGCTTCGGAGGCGGCGTCATCGCGGGGTGGATGATACCGCCCGCTCCGGCCCCTCACCGTCTTGAAAGACGAGCGGATAGGCAAAGAAGATAGAAGTTGCAGCCGGTCAGCGGGTTGCCGCCAGGGGTTTCGCACCAGGCCAACGCACCCAAATCAGCCCAACAACCAGGGTGTTTTCACCGTTGTGACCCCAGGTCGGAAGGGATGCGGGTGCTCATTGCCTCTGCATGCCCCGCTCTCGTGAATCATCGGGGCTGAACTGAAACCCAAGACCGAAGCAGCACACCGTTTTTCGCGTTCTCCGCCCCCCGCCCCGGCTTCGCCGGGATCCCCGCCCCCGCCGCCGCCGAACCACCGTCCTCGAACGCCGAGGGCGCGCTGCGGCCCTCTGCGCCGAATCCGTCTCGGCACAGCCAGGTCGGCCGCCCCTCCCTTGGAACCCTCGGCTCCGGGAGGAGCGGCCTCTGTATGACCGCAGCATCCGGATCGGCTGCGGTTTCTGTACCGCCCCAAGGTATCAGGAGGGTGAGACACAAGTTCAAGACCCTGGAGCGGCGGCCTTCACCGGTTGGTGAACGCCCATAACTGTTCAGAAGGTCATTCCTGTCTTGCCCCAGGTCAGAGGGATGCGGCGAGATTCCATCTGCCCGCCCCTACTCTCGTGAATGATCAGGGTCAGGCGGCCCCTACGGGACGATCAGCACCTTGCCGGTGGTCTTCCGGCCCTCCAGCGCCCGGTGCGCCTCTGCAGCCTCCTCCAAGGGGAAGCGGGCGCCGATCCGCACCTCCAAGCCGTCCCTCATCCAGTCGAAGACCTGTTCTGCCCTGCCCAGCAGCTCGGCCCTGTCGGCTGCATGGTCGAACAGGGTGGGCCGGGTGAAGAAAAGCGACCCATTTGAGCTCAGCGTCAGGGGGTCGATGGGGTCGACCGCGCCCGAGGCGTTGCCGAACGCGGCCATCGTGCCCCGCGGCCGCAACAGGCCGAACCCGGCGGGCACGGTCGCCTTCCCCACCCCGTCGTAGATGACGTCGAGGGGCCGCTCGCCCCCGATCTCCCGCACCCGCTCGGCGAAGTCCTCCCGCGTGTAGACGATCACGTGATCGGCTCCGGCGGCGCGGGCCAGCTCGGCTTTGGCCTCGGTTCCGACGGTGGTGTAGACGGTCGCGCCCAGCCGTTTGGCCATCTGGATCAGCAGCAGCCCCACCCCGCCCGCTCCGGCGTGGATCAGGCAGGCCGACCCCTCTTCCAGGGGGTAGGTGGACGCAGCCAGATAGTGGGCGGTGAGACCCTGCAGCATGACCGCCGCCGCCTGGTCCAAAGAAATGTCATCAGGCACCGGCACCAACCGGTCGACCGGCGCCGCCGCCTTCTCCGCATACGCCCCCATGACCGTGCAGAAGGCCACCCGGTCCCCCTCCGCTGCTTCGGTCACCCCCGGGCCCACCGCCGCCACCCTTCCGGCCGCCTCGATGCCCAGGGTGAACGGCAGTTCCACCGGGTAGAGGCCGCTGCGGTGGTAGGTGTCGATGAAGTTCAAGCCGGCCGCCGCCGCCTCGACCACCGCCTCCCCCGGCCCCGGCGCCGGCTCGGGGGCCTGCTCGACCTCCAGCACCTCCGGGCCGCCCAAACGGCGGATCACGATTGCACGCATCGGTTTGCCTCCTCGGTCAGTCACTCGATCAGAACGGTAGCCGCAGCGTGGTGACGGGGGTGGCGGAGGAGGGCGGTGCGGAGTCGGTGCGGGTGGTGGCGACGGCTTCGGCGGCGGTGAATGTGACGGCGGGAACCTTCGGCCTTCGCGGGCGGCCGGGGTCAGCGGCCGGTGTCTCTGGTCTGGTGGAGCTCGGTGCGCATCACGCGGATCTGTTCCAGCACCCTCACCAGCAGGGCCTCCAGCCGCTCCAGGCGGTCCTCGGCGTAGTCTTCGGCCTCCAGCCGAATCTGGTGGGCGTGGTCCTCGGAGCGGCGCACCAGGACGTTGGCCTGCTCGGTGGCTTCTTCGATGATGTTGGTCTCGGAGACCAGCTGCTCGGCTTTCTTGCGCGCCTTGGCCACCATCCCGCGGACCCGCTCGTTGGTCCGGGCCACGAACGTGTCACGTTCCCTCACCATCCACCGGGCGGCCCTCATCTCCTCGGGCAGGCGCTCGTACAGCATTTCGAGGGTCTGCAGCATCTGTTCCCGGTCGATTATCACCTTGCCGGAAGCCGGGATGGCCTTGGCCTCGGAGACGGCCAGCATCAGTTCGGACACCAGGTCCTGCATCTCGCCGATCTGGCGGACGCCGGGGGGCGGCGCCCCCGAATAGACCTGCTGCTCCGTTGCCGGTTCACCGTTCATTGGGACCACCGTTCCTTCATCGAGCGGGCAACCTCCCCGGGAACCAGGCCTTCCACCGAACCCCCCAGCCGCCCCACCTCCTTCACCAGGAAGAAGACAGGTAGGCGTATTCGGGGCTGGTGGGGATGAACACGGTGTCGATGCCGGAGAGGTTGTGGTTCATCTGGGCCATCTGCAGCTCGTAGTCGAAGTCCGACACGGCCCGCAGGCCCTTGACGATCACATCGGCCCGGCGCGCCCGGGCGAAATCGACCAGCAGGCCGTCGAAGGAGGCCACCTCGACTTTGGGCGCTCCTTCGAACAAGGTCTCGAGCATGGCCGTCCGCTCCTCCGAGGTGAACATGGGCGTCTTGGAGAGGTTGCGGATGACCGCCACCACCACCCGGTCGAACAGCGACGCGCTCCGCCTGATCACGTCCATGTGCCCGTTGGTGGGCGGATCGAAACTCCCGGGGCAGACCGCCGCCGCCAACCTCTCTCCTCGCTGTTGGTCCAATGCTCCTCGGCGGGGCGCCCTCAACCGGGCGCCGCAACCCGCTCGTAACGCCAGATTCGGGCCGCCCCGTAAGCGTACTCCCCTTCGGGCGCAAAACCTGACATCTCCGGCCGGGGCGCATCCGCCCGCCGGTGGACCAACGCCGCCCCCCCGGTCCGCAGCAGCGGCGCCAGCCCCTCCAGCACGGCCTCGACCGAGGCGCCCGGCGCCTCGTAGGGCGGGTCCACGAAGGCCAGGTCGTAGATCCCCCGGAGGCCGCGGGCGGTCTGTCCGGCCAGGAAACGGGCGGCGCCCCCCGCCTCCGCCCTCCCGCCCAGGCCCGCCGCCTCCAGGTTGCGGCGCAGCGCCGCGAGGGCCCGGCGGTCTTTTTCCACGAAGACGGCCGAGGCCGCGCCCCGGCTGAGGGCTTCCAGGCCGAGCGATCCGGTGCCGGCGTAGAGGTCGATCACGTCGGCGCCGGGAAGGCGGGGGGCGAGGGACGAGAAGATGCCTTCCCGGGCCCGGTCGGTCATGGGCCGGGTCGACAGGCCGGGCGGCGCTTCCAGGCGCCTTCCCTTGGCCGCCCCGGCGATTATCCGCACCGGCGCACCGCGGGCGTCAGGACTTGAACAGCCACTCGGCCTCGACCCCCAGCAAAGCTCGGACTTCAGCTTTTACTTCAGGGTGAAGTTCCAGTTTAGGGTCGCGCTCCACCAGGTCGAAGGCCTCCCGGCGGGCGGCGGCCAGCTCCTTCCGGTGGCGGAGGATGTCGGCGATGCGCAGATCCGAGAACCCGGACTGCCGGGCGCCGAACACCGTCCCGTGGCCCCGGATGCGGAGGTCTTCCTCGGCCAGGCGGAAGCCGTCGGAGATGTCGACCATGGCCGCGATCCGCTCCGCCCCGTCCTCGGTGGAGGGGTCGGCCAGCAGCACGCACTGGGCGGGGTGGCGCCCCCTTCCCACCCGCCCCCGGAGCTGATGCAGCTGGCTGAGGCCGAAACGGTCGGCGTCGCGGATGACCATGACGGTGGCGTTGGGCACGTCGATGCCCACCTCGATGACGGTGGTGGCCACCAGGACGTCGAGCTCGGCGGCGCGGAAGGCCCGCATCACCTCTTCCTTGAGTGCGGACCGCATCCGGCCGTGCAGCAGGCCGACGCGCAGGTCGGGGAAGACCCCGGTGAGCCGCTCGTGCTCGGCGACGGCGGCGGCCGCCTCCGCCGCCCGCTCGGAGCCCTCCACCAGGGGGCAGACCACGAAGGCCTGCCGGCCCTTCTCCACCTCCCGGCGGACGGCCCTCTGAACCCGGTCCAGGCCGGCGGCGTCCTTGGAGGCCGCCCAGGTCTCGACCGGACGGCGGCCGCGGGGCATCTCGTCCAGCTCGGACACGTCGAGGTCGCCGTAGAGGGTCATCGAGAGGGTCCTGGGGATGGGGGTGGCGGTCATGATCAGCAGGTCGGGGTCGAACCCCTCGGCCTTCTCCTTCAGCTCGACCCGCTGGTGGACTCCGAAGCGGTGCTGCTCGTCGACCACCGCCGCCCCCAGGCGGGCGAAGCGCACCCCCTCCTGGATCAGGGCGTGGGTGCCGATCACGACGTCGATCCCCCCGCCCGCGATCATGTCCAGCACCTCCCCCCGGCCCGCCCCTCCCCGGCGGCGGAAGGTCACGTCGGACCGCTCGCCGGTCAGCAGGGCGGTCCGCACCTCGGAAGGCGGCGGGCGCCCGGAGCCCTGGGCGCCGACCCGCCCCCGGCCGCCCTCGTCCGGCATCGGAAGCTCCCCTTCGAGGGCGGGCGCCATCCCGGCGGAGGACAGCAGCCCGGAGACGCCTTCGTAGTGCTGCTCGGCCAGCACCTCGGTGGGGGCCATGACCGCCGCCTGGAACCCCCCCTGCACCCCGGTCAGGGCGGCCGCCACCGCCACCACCGTCTTGCCGGAGCCCACCTCCCCCTGCAGCAGGCGGTGCATGGGGCGGGGCGAGGCCATGTCGCGGCGGATCTCGCCGATCACCCGGCTCTGCGCCCCGGTGAGGCGGAACGGGAGGGCGGAGACGAACTGCTCGACCAGCCCCGGCCCCCCCTCTTCGGGTTCCAGGCGGTGGGCGATCCCCTGCGAGGCGGCCGTCCTGCGCTGCTTGGTCATGGCCAGCGCCACCTCCAACCGGAAGAACTCGTCGAACACCAGCCGGCGGCGGGCGGGGGCGACTTCGGCCATGCTCCCGGGAAAATGGACGGCGGCGAAGGCCCGGTCGCGGTCGATCAGCTCGTTCCGTCTGCGCAGGCCGGCGGGCAGCGGGTCGGTGATCGGGCGGGACCGCTTCAGGGCGTTGTGGACCCCCAGGCGCAGGAACGAGGGCCCGACCTGCCCCACCGCCGGATGAACGGGCACCACCCGGCCCACCGCCAGGCTCTCGCCCCCCGAGTCGAGGATGTATACGGCGGGCGACATGATCTGGAGGCGGCCCCGCCAGCGCTCGATCTTCCCCGAAAACGCCGCCTCCGCCGCCCGGTCGAGGCGGCGGGCCTGGTATTCCTGGTTGAACCAGACGGCGTGCAGGCGGCCGGTGCCGTCGCTGATCACCGCCTCCACGATGACCAGCCCCCGCCGGGGCCGCCGCACCGACACCCTGTCCACCCGCCCGATCACGGTCGCCTCGGCGCCTTCCTCCGCCTCCGCCAGGGTCATCCGCCGCGACCGGTCGATGTACCGGCGGGGGACATGCAGCAGCACATCGGTGACCGAACGTATGCCCTTCTGCCGAAGCGCCTTGGCGCGCCCGCCCCCCAGATGCTTGACCCGCTCCACCCCGACCCCGTTCAGATAGGCCAGGCTCCGCCCCGGCCCCCCCGCCTGCGCCCGCCCGGGCGCGCTCCTGCCCGCTTGCATGCCCCTCAGGATAGAAACCTCCGCCAGCTGCAGCGCCCCCGCCCGGCGGACGGGCCGAAGAGCGGCGGCGGGTAGGATGGGGGCATGCAAGGAGTTGTCAAGGCCTACGATCCGAACACCGGGGCGGGGGTGGTGGTGCTCGATCAGGACCGGAGCGAGGTGTACCTGCGGGCGGGGTCGCTGGCGGGCAGCGTGTTCCGCCTGCTCCGGCAGGGGCAGCGGATCGTGTTCGAGGTCGAGGAAGACGGGGGGCGGCGGTTCGCCCATTCGGTGCGGATGGGCTCCGACGGCAGATGAGGCCCCCCTCCCCCGCCGCCGCGCAATCTGTATAGTTCACGGGGTCAGACCAGAGGACGGGAGAGGAGCACCGTGGTCGAGGCATACGTACTCATCCAGACCGAAGTCGGCAAGGCCAAGGTGGTGGTGGACGAGGTCCGCCTCATCGACGGCATCACGTTCGCCGACGATGTGACCGGGCCCTACGACGTGATCGTGCGGGCGGAAGCCGACGACGTAGACGCCCTGGGGCGGCTGGTGGTGGCCAAGATCCAGGCCATCAACGGCATCACCCGCACCCTCACCTGCCCGGTCGTCCACCTCTGAATCAGAGCCATCCCGACGCCTCGCCCCGATAATTCACGAGAGCGGGGGCGGGCAGATGGAATACGCGCCTGCATCCCTTCTGACCCGGGGCGGCGCAGGGAAACAACTTTCTGATCAGATGCGGGCGTTCACCAACCGGGGCTGGAGAGCAGTTCCAAGGGATCGGCGGTTGTGCACGTCCCTGTTCGAGCCGCATACACAGGCTCTTCGCCGGCAAGCCCCGGCCCGCAAAGGCCAAGGCGCCCGGTTGTCGCCCTCTTCCCAACGAGACGGACAGCCGAACAATTCGATTCGCCCGAGCTGAGCCGAGCGGCTGGACGAGGCATGCGCGGGAAGGCCGTCATGAACACCGCTTCCGAGTCTGCCCCCCGATCTGGCGATCTGGGCAGCCCCCGGGTGAGGCCGGAGGACCGAAGCGCCGAGTCCGCGAAAGGTTTCCGAACACACCTATAGACGGAAGCCCGAAAATTTGGTATCTATAGGGGGCTGAAACACAAACACCGCCGCGAGCTTCCGGAGAGGGCGGCGGTCAGAGACGGATCCCCGTTCGATCCGGCCCCCGGGCCGGAGGCGGCCCCGTGCGGCCCGGCGGATTTTCGTTCAAGGAGGTGGCGGCGGGGGCTGGGCCCGGCGAAGCCAGCGGCGGGGACCGATTTTTCGCGGACTTGGGGGCGTTTGGGTTGGAATTGAGCTTCAGACCATTGATTTTTGTTTGATTGCACGAGGTTCTTGGCGGTCAGCCTCGGAGCCGCCCATCCAGGCGCCCCGGGTCCCGGCCCCGGCGCCGGTCAACCCAGCTTGGCGGCGATGGAGGCGGCGCTGCGCAGGGCCGCCCCGTCGGCGCCCGCCGTAGAGAACACCCTCGCCTTCGACAGCTCCAGTTCCGTTGCCATGTCCAGCACCAGCTGCCGGCGGCTGATGGGCGGATCGACCCACAGATACAGCGACAGGCTCCCGGGGATGGTGTTGATCTCGTTGACCCACAGCTCCCCCCCGCTCTCGAGGAAATCGAGGCGGGCTACGGAGCGGACTCCGGCCAGCCGGGCCACGCGGCGGGCCATGCTCCGGATCCGGCGTTCGAGCTGCTCGGGTATGTCGGCGGGCAGCTGGCGCTCGGAGCCTTCGATCCCCCCTCCCGACAGATATTTCTCCCGATAGCTGTAGAAGGCCCCGCTGACCGGCGCCTCGACGGCCGACAGCTCGAGGCCCGGGTAGGTGCGGACGGCCACGTTCAGGTCCCGTCCGTCTGCCAGGTAGGGCTCGACCAGCGCCCCCCGGTCCATGTGCGGGGAGGAGGAGGCCAGGTCAACGGCGGTGCCGTAGTCCTCCACCACCTCGATCCCTATGGACGACCCCCCGAAGCGGGGCTTGACGATGTACGGAGGGGGAAACGGGGGCGGCCCGCCCTCCACCGCCGCGCAACGCGGGAGGCTGGGCAGGCCGGCGGCGGAAACGAAGGCGCCGAAGGCCAGTTTGTCCATCGCCAGCGAGGCGGACGCCGCCCCGGGGCCGGAGTACCTGATCCCGGCGAGGTCGAGGGCGGCCTGCAGGGTGCCGTCCTCGCCCGGCCCGCCGTGGCAGCACAGCAGGGCCGTCTCCACCCCCAGGGAGCGGCGCTTGGCCATCCAGCCCGACCCCGGCTCGGCTGCGAAGCGAAGCTCCTTCGAGCGGGGCGGCGGCCCGGCGGCGAAGTCGGCCGCCTCGCCCGCCGGGTCGACCTGATGCCAGGCGCCGGTCTTCGACCAGTAGAGGGCGGTCGGTTCCCGCCCGGCTTCCGACAGCAGGCGGGCGGCCTGCAGCCCGGTCAGGACGCTGATGTCGTGCTCGGGGGACGGCCCGCCGAACACCACCGCCGGGGGGGTCACAGGCCCCTCCCCCGGAGGCATGCTCGAATGTGGGGGTGCGGTCTGGCAAGCATTCTGGTCTCCGGGCGGCATTCTACGGCATCAGGCCGCCTCCGCTGCGTCATCCCGCAGCAGAGGGGCGGGGGTGCGGGCGGGCTTCCGCAAGAGGATTTCGGAATGGGTTGATAGGATGCCGCAGGTGAGGCCGCCGGGGCCGGAGCAGCGGGGATTGGATGATGGCGAACCGAGGATCAGGCGCCCCGCCGCGGCCGTCCGGAGGGTGGGCCGCCGAAGGCACGCGGCCCGGGCGTTTCGGCCCTTCCGAGTGGGCCTTGGGAATCAGCGCCGGCTTCGCCGGAGCGGTCTTCTTCCATACGGTGGGGCTGCTGGACAGGTGGGGGTACTCGCCGGCGGCGGCTGCGGCCGGTATGAAAACGGCGGGGCTGCTGATGCTGGCCGCGTGGTGGCTGCGGAGGGGGCGGGCCGCCCGCCCGGCCGGGGGGCTGTTGGGCAGATGCTGGCTGATGGGCGGTCTGCAGGCCGCCGCCAACATATGCGCGGCGTGGGCGGTGGCGCTGGGCGGGGCGGGTTACGCCGCCGGGCTGGCGGGCGCCATCCCCGTGCTGGGGGTTGTTTTCACGGCGGCCGGCCTGCGGCGGCGGCCGGGGGGCGCGGCGCTGGCCGGGGCGGCGGCGGGCGGCCTAGGCGTGCTGCTGGTGGGGGGCGGCGGGGTCTGGGGCGGGTCCGTTCCGGCCGGGGCGCTGCTCTTGGGGCTGGCCGGCCCGGTGTTCTTCGCGCTGAGCGACGTGGTGCTGGTGCCGATGTCGCAGAAGCTGGGGGCGGCGGCGGCGAAGCTGTGGACCAACACGGCGGCGGTCCCGTTGCTGTGGGCGGCGGCGCTGCTGTTCTCAGACGGCAGGCCGGTGGGGGCGTCCGGGGAGGCGGCGGCCATCACCGCGGCGGGAGGGGCGGCCATGACCGCCGGAGCGGTGGCGGCGGCGGCGCTGTTCGCCCGCGCCGGCGGGGGGCGGGGGCAGGTGATGTCGCTGCTGATCACCGTGTTCGCAGTGTCGGGTTCGCTGCTGCTGGGGTTGGAGGCGTTCAACGGATGGCAGGCGGCCGGCTTCGCGCTGATCGGGTTGGGGGGATGGGGAATGAGCCGCCCGGAACCCGCCGGGCCGGATCGGAGCGGGTGAGCCGAGGGCCGCATTCGGAGAGGATCGCATCCCCGGTCGAGCCGAGCTCGAGCGCCCGCCGGCTCGTGTCACACCCCCCTGATACCTTGGTGTGGTACAGAAACCGCAGCCGATCCGGATGCTGCGGTCATACAGAGGCCGCTCCGCCCAGAGCCGCCGAGGCTCCAAGGGCAAGGCGGCCGACCTGGCTGTGCCGAGACGGATCGGACGCAGAGGGCCGCAACACGCCCTCTGTGTCCTAAAACGGTGGTTCGGAGGCGGCGGGGGCGGGGATCCCGGCGAAGCCGGAGCGGGGGGCGGAGAACGCGAAAAACGAATGCGCTGTTCGGGCTTGGCTTCAGTTCGAGAAGAGGAGCTGACAGGCAGAGGGGGATAGAAGTTGTTGCTGGTCGACTGGTTGTCCGCCGGGGGATTCGCCGTGAGGCCGACGCATCCGAACAACCTGGTCAGCACCTGTCCGCTCGTCCTCTCAGGGGTAATGGTCGGGGAGGTCGTTCTCGTAGAGGACGGCGTCGCCGGGGCCCAGGTGAGAGCGCACCCAGTCCACCGCTTCCTGGCGGCGGCGGACCGTCTTCACCGACGCCGGGCCTCGGGCAGCGCCTTCCAGAAGGGCCCGGCGGTTGGTCCTGCCCACGATCACCAAGACGTCGGCCGCCTTGGCGGCGGCGGCGGCGAACCGGACGTTCTCGCGGCGCTGGCGGGGGCCCATCTCCACCATCCCGGGTGTAACCACCGCCCGGCGGGCGCCCGAGCCGCCCAGCCCGGACAGCACCTCCAGCGCCTTGGCCGCCCCGGCGGGGTTGGAGTTGAAGGTGTCGTCGATGATCGAGAACCCCTTCTCGGAGGTGATGATCGACTGACGGTGCTCCGCCGGGGCGAGCCGCTGGGCCCGGTCCATGATCCGGGCGGGCGGAACGCCCAGTTCCAGCGCCGCCGCCACGGCGCAGGCCAGGTTGGAGTGGAACACCCCCGAGACGGACAGCTCCCCCGCCCGCTTGCCCCGGATGAATACCGCCACCCGGCCGCCCCTCTCTCTGACCTGCACATCGGAGGCCCGGCGGGTGCTGCCGCAGCGCCAGACCTTGCGGCCCGACGCCGCCGTCTCTTCGGCCAGTTTCTCGAGGGCGGGGTGGTCGACGTTGAGCACCGCCGCTTCGGCCGGCTCGATCAGCTCGGATTTGGCCTGGACGATCCGCTCCTCCGTGCGGAAGCGCTGGAGATGGACGGGGCCGACGGCGGTTATCACCGCGATCGACGGGGGCAGCCAGGAGCAGATGCCGGCTATCTCCCCCCGCCCGTAGGCGCCCATCTCGGCCACGAACACCTCGGTGTCGGGCGTCAGGTGCTCGTTCACGGCCCGGGCCAACCCCAGCCGGTTGTTGAAGCTGGCCGGGCTGGCCGTCGTCCGCTTGGTCCCGTCCACGAGCTGGCGGACGTACCACTTGGTGGAGGTCTTGCCGTAACTCCCGGTGATGCCCACCACGGTCGGATCTATACGCGCAACTGCGGACGCCGCCCGGTCCACGAACTTCTGCGACAGCCTCCTCTCCAGCGGGGCCGCCAGCCAGAGCGCCAGGTCGAAGCTGATGTAGAACGCCAGAAGGGCGGCGATGCTGAACGACCCGGCGCCCGCCCTGCCCGCCAGAAAAGTGAAGAGCGAGTAGAACCCCGCAGAGATGACCGAGAAGACCAAAACCACCAGGACGGTGAGCCGTTTCAGGCGGGCGGTCAACGCCAGCACCGAGGTGCGGCCCCGGTAGGTGAGGCCCAGCGGCAGCACTACGGCGGCCGCCCATCCGAGCAGGTGCCAGTAGGAATCCGGGAAGTAGAGCCAGCCGATCACCGCCGCCGGCGCCAGCAGCAGCTCGAGAGAGTTGAGGGGCGAGCTCATGATCCAAACCAGCCGCATCCTGATGATGGAACCGGCCAGGTAGTGCTCCCGCTGGGCCACCCGCAGCCATCTGGCGCCCGCCGCCGCGGCCAGGCAGACGATCGCGGCGGTCGACAGCATCGATCCGATCACCGCAGCAGCCCCTCCAACGCCGTCCGCACCCGTTCGGGCGCTTCGAGCAGCAACAGGTGGCCGCAGCCTTCCACCACGTCCAGCTCGACGTCGACCTTCACCATATCTCGAACGTCACCTTCACCTAGAACTTCAACCTCGAGGCCGGGGGGCGGCGGGGCGGGGCGGGGTTCTGCCAGCAGCTCGGCCGCCCTCACCGCTACCTCCGGGGGGACCTCCCGGTCTTCTCCCCCCCACACCATCCGCACCGGGCACACCAGCCGGGCCAGGTGTTCCTCGTAGGTCTCGTTGACCGCCTCGACCAGGACGCCCCGCATGACCCCGGAGGCGACCCGGTAGTCGGCCGACCCCCGCCGCCGCCTTTCCCGCTCGAGGCGGCCGCTGCTGACCGCCCCGATCTTGTTCCCCCACTTCGCCAGCCGGTAGAGCAACGGGGGTTTCCGCGCCGGACGGCCCGGCGGCCGCAGCAACGGAACGCCCGCCAACACCAGCCCGGCCACCAGCTCGGGCCGTTGGGCGGCCAGCACGACCGCCGCCCGCCCGCCGAAGGAGTGGCCCGCCACCACCTGCGGAGCGCCTATCTCCTCGATAAGGTCGGCAACTGTGCGGGCGTACCAGGCCGCCCCCGCCGGCCGGGGGGGCGGCGGGCTGGCGCCGAATCCGGGCAGGTCCACCGCCACTGCGTCCAGGCCCTCCAGCACCCCGGCGAAGTCGCTCCGGTCCCTCCCCCACCCATGGAGCGCCGCCGCCCGAGGCGCGCCCGCCCCCCAGCGTTCCCCGAACAGCCGCCCGTCGACGTAGCTCCTGAGAGCCAAAAACCCCTCCCTCTCCGGTCCGGCAGACTCCTTGCGCCGCCCGGCCCAGGACCGCCGAACGCCGCCCCGCGAGGTTACCGGCGCCGCCGCCCTGCGCAGTAGGATGGCCGCTGGCGCCAAGGAGCGGCGCCGTGACAGATTGAAGGCTCGACAGGGCGGGCGCCGGACGATGAACGAGTGGCAAAAGATCGGGTCGGTGGTGAAGCTGCAGGTCAGCTGCACCAGGATACGGCGCGGCCCTGTGTTCGACCCCGGCCCCCTGCGGGAAGTGAGCCGGGTGCGCATCAGCCCCGAAGGGGTGATCGGCTTCGACGGCGGCGCCTGGATCCTCGACAGCCACCACCGGGCTTTCCCCGACCGCAGACCGGTGGCCCCCAACCGGGCCCTGCTGATCGGCTTCGAAGGCAACTACCGCCAGATGTGGGGCGCCTACAACCAGATCCCCCTGGGAGCGGCTGGCGAGAACGTGATAGTCTCCTCCGACCGGGTAATCACCCCCGAAGAAACCGCCGGAGGCATGCGGATCGGCTCCGGTGAAGAAGCGGTCGAACTCTACAACGCGATGCCGGCGGTGGCCTGCGCCCCCTTCACCCGCTACGTCCTGAGGCAGCCCAACCTCTCTGCCGAAGAAGCCGACCCCGCCCGCCGAGTCCTGAGCCAAGGCCTGCGCGGCTACCTCTTGGCCTTCCGCCCAGAAACCCCATACGACATAACCCCAGGCCTAGAGGTAGCCATCCGCCCAGCCACCTGACCGCCAACCAAGACCCGAGTCCTCCAGCCCCATACGCTCTCCTATGCAGTAGAATGACCGTCAACGCCCAGGAGCAGCCCATGCCCACCGTCAACGACAAGAGCGACACCACCCCCACCATCGAGTCATCGGCGCTCCAGGCCAAGCACCTAGAAATGCTGAAACAAGCCGCCGAAACCGGCACCAAAATCAAGGTAACCGAGAACAGTAACCCTCTACTCGTTCTCACTGTAACCAAACCCAAGACACAAACCCCCAAGAAACCCTTTCTGGACGCCGACCGTCACCAACAACCCCCAAGCAAGGATGGTAAGCCCGTATTCGGAAGAGACCGACACCTTGTCGTATCCTACGGTGATCTAATCAGTCCGATCAATGAGGATCGGAAAGAATATGGATGACAACAGAACCAACGAGCATATCGTGGAGTTGGATCAGCATGTCCTAGACCATATCAAAATGGAGTTCGGTCGCGAAGGAGAAAGAGCAATCGGTTTCCTCCAAACCGCTCAATCTTTGCTGACAAATACAGAGCTTGAGTTGGCACAGTTAGGTGAAGTAGTGGCGTACTGTCTTCGTGAAGGAATGAGATTTCCTCTAAGCTCACAGGAGGATGAGGATAAGACTTGGCGAATACTTACGCGCAAAATAACTCGAGCAAAAACCCTCTATGAAAATCTTCAAGATATACCAGCAAAGGATAAGAAAGGAGCACTTGATGAATTGCTGGGTTTGATAAATGATCTTGACCAGTTCCATGTTCATGGCAAAAGTATTTATGAAGAGCGTCTGAAAGCTAATCTATTATGGAGAACAGGTACTAAACCACGTGAAAGAGATATACATTCATATCTAAAAACACGAAGCAAGTTGAATAGAGCTTTGCATGGCAATATCGAAATTGATAAAGTGACTAAATTATGGAATAAAGGGATTGGATTGATAAATAAACTTTTCTTACCGCCTAGTGTGAGGCAAACAGAAATGCAAAAGTTAGCTGGAATAGATGATCCTACAAAGAGGGATTTGGAATCTTTGACTGATCTAATGGCTACTCCGCAACACGCTCAAATGTTTTTTACAGAAGAACTAAATATAAATTGGCTAAATCTCCTCATAGCTAAAGAAATACTTGATCCACCCAGTAATCCAAAAGGGAATTGGCTAGGATTTATTGTGGTTGATTCGTTTGCTAAAAAGGGCCCAATTGAAATAGCAGATTGGCTTATAGAAGTGGAAGAAAAGTTCGGACACAATTTGATACAAGCATGGTTTATAGCGCGAGCTGCCCTACGAGCACTTGAAAAGGGTAGTCCTACACAGCAAGTGCTATATAAATTATTAAGACAACATAAAAAGGATCCTCATATCGTTCTTCATAACATACAAAGCATGGCATATATTAAGCCAGAGGATAACCGAATTGAAAGGGTAGCAAATATCGTTTTGAATGAAAATTCTTGGTCTAATAGCGGTGTTATCAAACCTGTGTTTGATAATCTAGTTGAGGGTATCCATACTGAAAATGTTGAAAAGCGTTTAAGGCTATTGTGCTGTAAAATCAAGGCAATTGATAAAAATGATTACTGGAAACGAACTCATGAAGATAATGACACGGGATCAATAGCAGATTGGAAATCCGATAGAGAAGAAGGCAGATTTACTAGACTGATTGTTTACCTAATAAAAGCAATATCTAAAGCTCAACAAATCATTGATAGCAATTCGATACTATCAATGATCGATACGCTCACCGGTATAGTTCACAGTCGTACTAGAGCTTGGATACTTAGCAGGGCAGAAGATGTAGATCACGATACCCTTATCAATGAAATATCAAAGGCTATTGGTAAACGTAATCCCACAGGTGATGACCTCCTTTTATTGGATAGAATAATCAACGAAATAGACCCGGAACGTTATATAAACTGTTGGAGAGAATCTCTTGGACCTGCACCTTCTATTACCGAAGTTGGCCGATCATTAGCATCCAATGACATACCTAAATCATGGTGCCTTGTCATAAGATGGTTAGATATCTTACCTGAAGAAACTTTAGGCATATGGACTAACCCTGCCACAATTTTATGGAGTCAACTTGGCCGCCGTGGTCAAAGCGAGTTGATGAAACAACAACCTGTTGTAGAAATGAACTTCCCCCAAAGCCCTTTCAGTATTGAGGAGCTTGAAGATATAACACCTCTTAAGGCGGCACAAAAGATAGCTAACTGGCGACCTGATCCCTCTGGTTGGACTAATACGAGTGCAAACAGACTTGCTACTACCCTTCAAGCTGTAATAAAGAATAATCCATCTGAATGGCTGTCAAATCCAATCGCTCTCGTATCTGAACTCCATCATCCAACTTATATTGATCACTATTTGCGTTCTGTTCTAGAAATCATCCGAGAACCAAGACTACCCAAAGAGACTATTCCAATCAGTGAATTGGTTGATATAATACTGCTTGTATATTCGACTCCTTGGCAACCAATTTCGTTGGATACACCTATCCACAGGGATTATGATCAAAACTGGCGCGGTGCAAAGCGAGCTACTGGCGAACTGATCAAAGAGCTTGCTAATAATGATGTTGGATTCACCGATAGGAATGATGAAGTCTGGAAAATGCTTAAAAGGGAAGTGCAGGACATATCAGAGCCTTTAGAATACACAGATGATAAAGATATACTGTTCATAGCAATCAATCGGAATTGTACACAAGCATTACAAACGGTGTTTTCCTTGATAACTTACGAGTATCGAAACACGGAATATGTACGGCCAGATGCCTTAGAACTCCTAGAGTATTGTTTGAAGGCTGATTGGCCTGATGGAGGGTTCTATCGAGCAATAATAGCATCACAAATTAACCTTTTATTGTATATTGCTCCCGAGTGGGTCAAAGAAAATAACGAATTATTGTTGGGTACTGATGCCCCAGGAGATCTAGGCCAACTCACAATTGATCTAGCTCTTGAATGGGGACAACCTAGCCAATGGTTGTTAGAAAACAATCAGCAAGAAATCGAAGACGCGGTCAAACGAGGAGTAGAACGATCCCTTAACCATCTGTTAATTGCCATGCTCTGGGAATTACCAGGTTATTCCATCCATAACACGACGAATTACCTTTTGTCTCTAGAAAAATTTCCACAAGAGACGGGTTTAACTATCAGCAAGTTAGTATCTGGTAAAGATGTTGACAATGATTATAGAGAACGGGCAATCCAATTCTGGTCTATACTAATAGATAGAGCAAGAGGTGCTAAAGCTTCCAATATATTAGGAGGCTTTAGTTGGATGGTATCTGTTGAATTTCCTGACCTTAGAGTATGGGCTGAAATGACCTTACAGACCTTGACAAAAACGGGCGGAAAAATTGAAGTACCTTGGCAGGTAGCTGAATACATAGCACAGATAGAACCAAGTATCACCACACTAGCAATAATGAACTTACTATTGAGAGAATCTAATGATGAAATCGGTTTGCAATATATGATCCTTAAACAAGCAAAACTGCTAATAGAAAAATCCGATAGTCTTAAAGACACCGATGAATACCTTCGTCTTCACACTGCTGTCAATGAGCGCGGAGGGTTTCGAGATTTACCATCCTAGAAGGCAAATTATCTACTTGGGAAGCTTGGGGGGTTTGCGTTCGGCTTCGGTGGGTTGGGGGAGGTCTTCGGGTGAGATGAGAGGGCCGTCAACGATCTGGGCGAGTAGGTCGGCCGCGACCGGAGTTACTTCGATCGTGTGTTCCAGGATGGCGAGTAAGCGCAGCAGCTCCTCTGTGAAGACCCAAGTGCGGGGGCGGATATCGTCGAGGGGGCTCGACTTTTTGCCTTTGCGGTTTGCCATACGGTAGCCGAGCCAGGATCGGACAACCTTGAGGCCGGAGACCTCAAAGTCCCAGACCTCTCGGCTAACCGGACCGAACTTTCCGGTGCCTACTTCAAGCAACTGTTCATCGGGGTGATAGCGAAAGTCGTTCGGGTAGCCCTCAACTGGTGAAACTTCTCGGCACTTCCCCTGCGGGATATCTGGATTGCCCTCGGGGATGAACCGTTCTCCCCAAGAGTGCCACCACAAGAGGTCGCGACCTAGCTGAACTGCCTGCTCGAAGAGGGAAAAATCGGAGGTGATCGGAACATGAACTGGCCCGACCCTCTCCGCCAGTTCCTCGGCAAATCGTACGCTAAAGGCGGAGTTCCCCAGTAGCCCGTAAATATAAGAGGCTAAGTCTCTCGCCGTCACATTCTGGTTAAGTTTGTCACTCAGAGTATCTAAGAGACCAGCAGTTATGTTAGGATACTGAGCCGCTCTATCTCGATATATGGGTGTAATATCCTTCGAGCCAAATGATCCACGATGATAACTCATATCAGGCACATAAGGAGAAGCAGTGAGAACAGGTCCGAAACCTCGTTTCGTTGCGTTTAGAGTCGTAAGATATAATTGATGATGGCCGCGAATGCGCCATAGTACTGGCTTAGGAGCATCCATCACCCTATGATCAGCTATTACCCATTGCCGGTCAAAGCTTCTATATCCGTAACGCTCGTATCCTTCTGGAATGTCACCTCTGTCTAGGTTGTGAAGAGAGCGCAACCTAGCTCCAACCGCAAGAAGAGGCATAGGGTTTTTCATAATGGTTCGAGCACTAGTCTCTCTAAGCAAGGGCCCTCGTCGGCGAGGTACCTCTGTGACCAGTTGGGTCCATCTATCCATCAGAACAGCTTGGGTCGGGCCAATAGGCCATGTTCGTTTGATTTGAGATCCGGACCAGTACCAAGGGAACAAGTCAGTAAGTGCAGGCCAACACCAATATTCCGAATCACTGCGGGGCACGAACGGAGCAAGCCCTTCTCCAGATATTTCGGTCTCGACTTCGCCAAGCGATAAGTCTGATAAGCGATCTAATTTTTCCTGTCTGCTGCCATCTATTTTCAGATAACTAACCTGGCATGTAGAATTGGTGAAATCTTTCTTTACTCCAAATGCAATAGCAACTGGAGTCAAAATGTCAAAGATGTTCTCCTCTACATGAGCACCACGGCCTTCACCACCAAGATCTACAATTATCAATTCATCAAAGGTATCTCGTAATAAAGATCGGAGACCTCCCATCGATTTCCCCTCTAGATAAGAAGAAGCAGTAATAAAGGCAACAATACCAGGGCCAGGAGGTAACTCCGTTGCTTGCCAAACTGCCCACCTCCAAAAGTATACATAGTCGTTATATATGTTCTTGAGATGAATTCCTAGTTGAGCCTTCTTCATGGGTTCCGTTATATCGTTGATCAAGGGTTCAATACCAGCTGCTCCATAGCGTACCACACCACCCTTGCGGCTACCCGCATCTCCTACTGCACGTTGCTCTCTGTGATAAGGAGGATTGCCTATCACAACAGTAAACCGTTCTTTTTTCTTCAATTCGGCGGCGCGCTTGCCTTCGATAGCAATTGGATTATCTATATCAAATGAAAGTTGCAGAGGCTCGTGGTCAAGTGTATCGGTCAACAAAATTTGGACGGCGGAAGTCTCCAAACCTTCATCATGCAGATTAAGCGCTAGTTTCAAATGAGCGATCGTGTAGGGAGCTAGCATCATCTCGAAGGCGTGCATCGACGGCAACACGAATTCGCCTAGATGAGCGCGCCAGCTTTCGCTTTCGTCCGATTTGGCATAGTTGAACGATCTTTTGGCCTGGCGAAGCCAATGCACCAAGAACGTACCTGTCCCACAAGCAGGGTCTATCATAGAAACAAATGGACGATCGGGGTCTACTACTACCCCCCCCCCCCCGGCGGTATTGTAAATCCGACTCTTTCAGCAACCTGGGCCCAAGTATCTCTATCAGCAATACCCATCTCAAGGCCAAATCGCGATTTTAGAAGCTCATCCACTCCTCTGACCATGAATTCTACAACCGGCTCCGGGGTATAGAAGGCACCAGCCTCGGCTCTGATCCTTCGGTCGTACTTCTTGAGGAATTCTTCATAAAAATGAATGACCGGATCGCCGCCCTTTATGGTTGAACCGAACTGGTCCAAGATAGCCTCAACGTCAGTCTCGCGAAGATCGGCGATCAATTGCTCCAGTCCGCTGCCTTCAAGATCGAGTTCAGCCGCCTCCCCATGAACCCGTTCAAAGAAAGCTGAAAGGAAGGGATTGAAGAGAGGAACCACTGATAGAACCGGTGAGGCCTTAAAACCTTCGGGATCACTTACGCGACTGCCGAGCAATCCATACACCAGAGTCTGGGCGCACATATCAGCAAAGCCTTTTTCGTCTACATCGGTAACCAGCTGCTCTCTTACTTCAAGCAACAGTTCTGTAAACGGCCCGTCGCCGCCCTCGTCTTCCAACTCTTCCTCGATCTGATCCCGTAGATCTCTGGCGGTGCGCGCCATACGGTCGGCCAGTCGGTCGGCAGAACGTATGGCCTCGCCGGGGCGCAGGGTGAAGGGCCTTCTCCAGGCGGCCTGCCAAGCGGCGGCGTCCTCCTCATCGTGGGGCCAGGCCAGATGAGGAAGCAACTCTGTGTCAAGCCGTCGGAGATGCCTCGACGAAGAGCCAGCGGGACTCCATTGAAGACAACGGAACACAGGTTTTTCTTCTACTTTGTAGAAAACCAACAGGTTCAGATCAATAGTATCTTCACTGCCGGTCATTACAACGAAAAGAAGGTCGTCAAGATCCCAAGAACGCAGGTCGCCAGCCCTATTCGCTTGCTTCCTGCTGATCAGGGCTGACAGAAGACGGCGCAACCAGGTGATCAGTAACCGCTGGCCAGCCAACTCGATGAAAAAGATTCCCCAAGGCTGGCCAGCGGTGAGCGGCCGGATCTGCCGCACTCGCCTGATAGGAGGATCCTGACGCTGGGGAATACCCAGGTCCTCCAAGTCCCAGTCGTAGGTGATGTCTTCGAGATCATCTTCTTCCAGCAGATCCCCATCACCGAGAGGCCACCCCAGCTCGTCGATGAAATACTCCAACAGTTGAGGCCAGGTGCGGATATCGCGCAGGCGGTCTGCCGCGGCTTCGGATCCGGGCGTCATCGGTTCAGCTCCATCCAGCACAGGAGCTGGGGCTTCGGCGAGCTGATCGGGGCCTGCACCTGCCTCAGGTAGGCGTCCCGGACATGGCGCAGCACCTTTTTGCGCACCTCCTCCAAGGTCGGTTCTTCGATCCGCCGTCTGCGGGGTGTCTTCGGCCGGGAGCGGATGCTCTCGACGATCTCCCCCGCCGACTCGATGATCTCTTCTCGATCCAGATCGTACAGATACCAGCGGGTGGGGCCGGCTTCGAGAGTGAACTCGCCGCGTTCCTGGTCGAGGGCCGGGAGCGAAAAACAGAAGAACACCCCGTAGACTCCCCGGGCGGCCCGGCGGCGGCCCGAGAACACCGAACCCGGCATCATCTCCAAGCGGTCATCCAGGTCGGGGTTCTGCTTCATCAACTTCCGGTACTCGAGGTGCATCTCCTCGACGACGGACTTCGACCCCTCGTAGGTGGCGTTGAACTCCTTGAGGGCGTCGAAGTCGTCGTCGGGCTTCAGGAGCTTGCGGCCCTCGATGCCGAACGTCTTGGAGATCAGCAAGGTCTTGCTGGTTACCCGCTCGTAGAGCGCAAGCAGGCTTTCGAGCTCGTCGGGGGGCAGGAAGTTCCAGAAGGCCACCCTGCCCCGGTCGGAGGCGGCGGCCGGGTGATCCTCCACGAGCCGCCTCTCGACCGCCGGGTTCATGCGGCGGTCGACCCGCCCGATACGCTGCATCAACCGGACCGGATTCCAGTGTATGTCGTAGTTGACCAGCCGGGCGGCGTCCTGCAAGTTGAGGCCCTCGGAGAGCACATCGGTGGAAATGAGCACCCGGATCTCGGGCGCCCCCAACCGGGACAGTTCGGCAGAACACGAACCGTTGTAGTACGGAGAGAAACGGCGGATGACCTCGGCCCGGTTGGTCTTGGACCCGCTGTCGATCTGCGCCGCGCCCTCGACGCCAGCATCGCGGAGCTGGGCGTGAAGGTAGCGGGCCGTGTCTGCGAACTCGGTGAACACCAGCACCTTGCGGCCGCCCATGTCCTTGGAGCGGAGCAGCCGGATCAGCTTCTTCAGCTTGTCGTCCTGGGCCGGTCGGAAACCCCGGGTGAAGACGAGGAACTCGGCGATCAGGTCAAGGTCGCCGAACACCTCGTTCAGGATCGCGGGCAGGTCGTATTCGCGGCGCGGCAGTTCCCTGACGTTTTCGAGCATTTCCGGAGGCACGATGTCTTCACCGAGATCGACCTCCGCCGCCTCCTCGAAGGGCAGACCGAGCTGCTCCCAAGGCCGGAAGGCGATCACCTCCGCGTTGGCGAGCTTCCACTTCTCGTACCGCTCCTGCTCGGCCTGCGTTTTGCTGTGGACCTCGACGAAGGCCAGCAGCTTGCGCATGAGCCGGTCGATGGACCGCTCGAAGGCGTGCACCGAGCTCTCGAACCGCTTCAGGAACAGGATTCGGATGAGCCCGACCACCTGCTTCTGGCGGTTCTCTTCGAGCGGGTCAATGGCCTCGTCCGGCCCCTTGTAGTAGGCGAGCGGGTAGTAGATCGGGAGCGAGAAGAGCGGGTTCTTCTTCTCGAAGGCCTTCTGAAAGATATCCAAGATGTTGCCGTAGGACTTGCGGATCGAGTATTCCGCCACCTGCGGATCGCGGCGCTGGGGGAAGGAGGCGGATTCCCCCCGCTCTTGCATCTGGCTGGCCTTGGCGTAGTTCCGGCTGCGCTGCACCACCAAGGCCCCGAAGATGTCGTCTGCTGCCAGCAGGTCGCGGGCCCTTTCATAGACCCCCTCCTGAAGGGCCGCAGCCTCTCCGCCGAGCGACTGCCGCAATGCGTGCTCCAAACGGTTGAAGCGGGATGTGAAATGGTTTACCCCCAGGGTGCGGGCGAAGTAGGCCTCGTCCCCCCTGGTGAACAACTCGGCCATGTGCCGGAAGTCGGCGAGGCGGTTGTTGACCGGGGTGGCGGTGAGCATGAACAGCAGCTTGGGGCGCTCCCCGCCGTCGAGCAGGTCGTAGAGCCGCCAGTAGCGGGAGCGCCGATCCTCTTCATCGCCCGGATCGCCCCGGCTGCCCCGGTTGCGGAAATGGTGGGCCTCGTCGACGATCACCGCATCGGCCAGCTCGGTGATCCGCTCGAACCGTTCGGGAAAGTCGCCCTTGCGGTTCAGGTCGGTGTGGCTGAACAGGACCAGGTTGGAAAAGTCGCCCGTGCCTCCGAACCCGCCCACGTGGGGCAGCCACTGGCGCAGGTGCGGTTCCCACACTCCCTCCCGGGCGGCCTTGGGCGCGAAGACCGCCACCCGTTTGTTCTCGTGCAGGACCAGCCGCTCGATGAGCATCAGCCCTACGAAGGTCTTGCCGAGGCCGACTCCGTCGCAGAGGAAGGCGCCCCCGTACCGGCGGGCGATCTTCATGAGCGACCAATAGGCCTCCTGTTGGTAGCGGTCCAACTGAGGGAAGACTCGGGATCGGTGCTCGTCCCATTCGCCCGCGGTCAGCTCGCGGCCGCGGAAATACTCGTGCAGGGCCTTGACGTAGACCTCGAAGGGGGTGTAGGGGCGGGTGTGGCGGGTAACCGCCTTCAGCACCTCTTCGTCCACCGGGTCGGCCTCGGCCCAGTGCCGGTCGAACCATTCCTGGAGCTGGGCGACCTCCCGCCCGCTCTGGATCTGGATGTTCAGCTCGACGTTCTGGGTCAGTCCGGGCCGGGTGAAGTTGCTGGAACCGACCAGCGCCTGCGCGCCGATGACATCGAACTTGGCGCGGGTGATGTACGCCTTGGCGTGGAACTTCTTCTTCCGGTAGACCTTGCATTCGATCTGCCCGCTGCGGAGGGCGGCCACCACCGCGTCCACCCCATGCAAGAAAGGGTTCGATCCCTTTTCGTCTTCGAGGCTGTTGTCGAGGCGTCCGATCCGGCTTGCCAACGCCTCGGCGAAGGCCTGCCTGGTTTTCAACGAGACCTGATCGCCCATGAGGATGCGGATCTTGTCGAGCTGCTGCCACTTGCCGTCGAGGGCGAGCAGGGCGCCGATCTCGAAGAATCCGGTGGCGATGTCGAAGGAACGGGCCAGGTCGGTCCACTGGCGCAGGTACTCCAAGCCCGTCCAGCGGGAGAAGCTGTTGTCGACGATGAACAGATCGCCGCCGCTCTGTCCGCCGGGCTGTTCCAAATCAACCGACCTCCTCGTTGGCCGTTGCCGCCGCTGCGATCAATGCGGCGGCCCTCCCCCCCCCCCGCCCGTTCAGACACCGGCGGAGGCGGAAAGCGGCCAATCATCTTCTCGCCCTCGGCCTGCGCAGGTGCGGGGCCGCCCTCTGGAGCGTCATCACGTCGGGGCGGTGTGACATCTCGGCCGGGCCTCTGTCGTCAGAGGCGGGGGCCGGGCCGACTGCCGCCGCGGCGGGGAACCTGCGGCCACACCCGGCCGCCGTAGGACAGCCTGCGCCGACCAGTGAGGCTGCCGACAGAAATGCAAGCATAGTAGAATGCCCGCCGGAGCGCACAGGAGAGTACCATGACCACCGTGAGCGACGCGGCGGGCAACACCCATACCATCGAATCATCTGCGGTTCAGGCCAAACTCCTGGACATGATGAAACAAGCCGCCGACACCGACGCAGAAATCACGGTAACCGAGAACGGGTACACCCTCCTCAGGCTCACTGTTACCAAACCCAAGACACCAAACTCTAAGAAACCCTTCCTGGACGCCGATCGTCATCTCCTAATATCCTACGGTGACATCATCAGTCCAATAGACGAGGATTGGGAAGCCAAATTCGACAAGAAATGGGATGAAAAACTTGGAACTCTTTGACACATAACGTCTTTGATCATGATTCAATAGCCAAGACTCAACAAGGCCTACTACATTGCGCTGAACACTACAATATTTGAGGTCGGATCATAAGACGTTGCCGTATTTCCTGATATACGGGGATATGTTCATCCGCTTCAATAGTAACTGCTAAACCGTATTTTATGGTCTGATCAAGCGGCCCACCTTGTTCGCGACAGTAAACTTTGAAGATCATATGGCCATCGTCAACAAACTGTACCTCCTTTTTCCCCGTGTAACGAACATGGAATAACGATCCACGAGGCACGGAGTTATGTGAAGGTTGAGATGTATGGCGATCAACTCCCAGATTTTGGCTAAAATTATCCGGTTTGATTTCAAGTTTGGCTCGCCGATAGGTCTGACTGCGGACATTGACCGGTGAGAACCAAGCGAGGGTCATAGTAATGGAGCGAAATTCAGGTTTATTTTCCAGGCTAGGAGGCAAGGGAACTTTGAACGAATGAGCAACTTTGTCGGCCAAAATTTCACCGTATCCTACCAATGTAGCCCGATTCACAGCGCAACTCATTGCTTTCTCAATTGCTGGCCGTCCGTAGCCAATAATGCGGGATATATTGTCACAGTACTCTACATGTTTACCTTGTCCAATCGGCCCATAGATTTCACTTATAATATCAGCCGTATTGTCCCAACGAGCGCGATGGACTAAAAGAGACTTAACTACCACACCATAATATGATGGATCAGCATCCGCAAGAAGAGAACCGTTATCATTATCCATCAGCGCATCAAATAATTTATGGGCAGCCCGGGTAGCAAGGGCCGCAGCCGCACTCGTACCTGATGTCAAACTCTCCTTATCAGGGTTTCCTACTTCATCCGGGACGGCAGCCTTCAATCCGTAAAAACGACCCGAAGCTTCAGGTTGCACTCTTATACCATCTGGACCGCTTGGTCTGATGATAATATATTCCCGTCCTCCAGGCATAAAGATGTCTGGTTTTATTACTTTGCGGTGTCCTAAACCCATAGCTGAAGTAATGTTCGGCCCAGCTTTCGCGTATGGCCTATAGGCCATTCGTGATTGCGTAGTAATATCACAGGCATCTTCATGCCAAGCACCGACGGTAATCACATTTAGAGCTTCCGCTGGAGACAACAGAGTTCGCTGTGAAATATTGCCTCTCAGGGCTTTGAGTATTGCTTGTTCACGCGCTTCCAAAGTAGCATTTTCCCACTCCACCGAGTTGTGAAAATCTGGAATCGGCAATGGAAAAGTTACATTGCCTGCACTGACGACAAACAGTATTCCGAACTCATGGGCCAAATAATCAAGTAACCTGCCAAAAGGACTCATAGGTCCGCTAAAGGGTCTACTGCGGTCACCAAGTGACAGATTGACAATAAAAACGGAAGGTGCTGTGGCGGGTTCTTCATTTGTGCCAACTTTCATGCGCAGAATGGCGTGATAAATTGTATCGACGAACAAGCGATCTTGCTGGATTTGCTCTTTTCCGCCGTTGCCGAGAGCGTAGAGCACTGGCCTCATATAAATCAAGCGGCGCAACGGTAGCTCTTCGAGATTGCGATCGCCATGTATGATCAACGATGCCATTTGTGTCCCGTGATGTTGTTTTGACACAACACTGATATCTTGCAGGTCATCAGGATCATCCAAATCAATGCGGTTGTCTAGTAGCCTATGTGCCTGCACAGGTACACCGTCTAATATCCCGACAATGGGAGGAGCGTTTTCTATCATCAGGGGTTCGGATGGTTGACGATCTATATCATCTGCTGTACCAATACTTATCGGAAAGGTAACATCGGACTGGGGCCGTATCATCATCAATTCATCACAGACTAATAACTTAATCGGCTCTCGTTGCGCTAAAGACTCCACTTCGGAGACTGGCAGATCAATCAAAGCTGCCTCATATGCTATTGCTGGAATAGAAGATTGGTGAACAATCACACCACCAGATTCACGAACAGCCCTATTAAACTTCTCCCAAGCCTTTGTATTTTTATAGGAACTTTGATAACTCCAAAGCTCGCATTCTGCTCTGATGAGATCAGTTTGTAGAGCCAAATTATCATTTAAGTAGTCTAACGTGTCTTGCGGAATTCGATCTTGCGGGCCCCATGCTCGGATATCATGCAGTTGCTGAAATAGCTTTCTCCATTTGGCATAGCCTCTGGGAAAATCTCTGCCTTCTCTATATCGGTTCCACAAGCTGATGAGTTGCTTAAGAGCTTGAACATCCGGCATCGCCAAATATAAGCGGCCGCCTACTGGCTTGTCGTATCGGATATCTCCTATAGGGTTTTTTCGGTTATCACGTATATAGAAATCTTCATCTGCCTCATATTCTATCGCCTCTTCACCCAGATATTCTAATCCGATAATACTATTAATAGTCTTGTAAAATTTATCTATAGAATCCACTATCTCAAAGACAAGCGCTCGTTCAGGAGCGATTCCAGCCGGGTCTTGTCGTAAAGCAAACAGATCACCTCTATCCAAAGCCCGTTGGAGCCTCTGAAATTTAGGGGCTAGCCGTTCAACTTGGCGTTGGTGGTTCGGAAACCGGATCTTAGATGGCCCTCCACCTCCAGAAGGTCTCTGATCAATCTCCGGATTTGGGATTGGGAGCAGTGGAAACTCCACCACCAGTTACCTCCTTCATTACTTGCAACCGGTCCGCCCAGTTTTTTAGACGATCTGTAACAATATTATTCAATGTCTGTTGCCCTAGGGACAAAACGTAATGCCTTCGAATGTCTAGGCAGAACTCCTCTGCTTCGGCGTAGCTGATATTACCTAGTCGTTTGGCGATCGTTTCAGCCGTCCGACCCAATGGTTCCGTGAAGTTTACCGCGAAGCGGGATATGTAGTCGGTGAGTTCCTTCCTGGAAGGTGGGTTGAGCCTCAGGCGCAACTGAAACCGCCGCCACACGGCTCGATCGAGCAACTCAGGATGATTGGTGGCGGTTACTACGACCGTATAACTGGGTAGATCGTCTACTTGCATGAGCAAAGATGTTACTACACGCTTGATCTCACCTGTCTCGTGGATGTCTCCCCGCTCCTTTCCCACCGCATCGAACTCATCGAAGAAAAGTACACAAGGAGTGGTTCGAGCATAGTCGAAGACCTTCTTGAGCCTTGACGCTGTCTCTCCTAAGAAACTGCCCATCATCGCTTCATAACGAACAACGAAAAAGGGTACGGCCAATGCTTCAGCTATTGCCTCCGCCAATGTGGTCTTACCGTTCCCGGGTGGGCCAACCAACAAAACACGATGACGGGGCTCCAGAGAGTGCGCACGCAACACAGCACCCCTATGCTGTTCCTCGATCAGCTCGTAACACGCCCGCCGGTTCGAGTCAGACAGCACTAAATCCTCAATGCGGCGCCGGGGCGTAACCTCGATCAAAACTTCGCGGTGTTTGAGGCTGTTCTGACCGACGAACCTGGCACCGGCAGGTCGATTGCCGTTGAAGCTCATCGCTTCAGTCAGGCGGTCTGCCAAGATGTTGTGCCGCTTGGCCCGCTCTTCGGCGATGATCGATTCCACCGCGGTGCGGACGCCGGTCTTGTCATCACTCGACGCCGCTCTCACCAGTGAGATGAGGAGATCACTGCGCGCCATACCTGTCCTCCCGCGTTCTTCAGGAGCAAACAACTCTCCTGGGGGCCGTCTCTGGAAACACTCTACTGCAACATTACCCCAGCCGCAGGTAAAGCGGCGGGTCAGGCGTCTTTGCCGGGTTCGGGGCCGCCTACGGCTACGGCGTGGAAGCCGGCGTCTACGTGGATCACTTCGCCGGTGACCTTGGAGGAGAAGTCGGAGAGCATCACGCAGATCATGTCGGCTACGGGAGAGGGGTCGCCGCCGTCCCAGGCGAGGGGGGCGCGTTCGTCCCAGACTTCTTGGAAGCGGGAGAAGCCGGCGATGCCTTTGGCGGCCACCGTGGCCAGGGGGCCGGAGGACACCGCATTGACCCGCACGTTGTAGGGGCCCAGGTCGCGGGCCAGGTATCGGGTTACCGAGGCCAGGGCCGCCTTGCATACGCCCATCCAGTCGTAGGAGGGCCAAGCCTGGGTGCTGTTGTCGAAGTCGAGGGTGGCCAGCGCCCCTCCTCCGGCCTGCTCGAACAGGGGCAGCAGGCCGGCGGCCAGGGTCTTGTAGGAGAAGGCCGAGGTGGTGAAGGCCAGGGCGGCGCTCTCGGCGGGGGTGGTCAAGAAGTTGCCACCCAAGGCGTCTTCGGGGGCGTAGGCGATGGCGTGGACCGCCCCGTCCAGCCCGCCCCAACGCCCGTCCAGCTCGGCGACCAGCCGCTCCATGTGTGCGGGGTCGTTGATGTCCAGCTCGAACACATCGGGGGGGTCGGGCAGGCGCCGGGCAACCCGCTCCGTGAGGCGCATCCCCCGCCCGAAGCCCGTCAGCACCAGCTCGGCGCCCTGTTCCTGGGCCGTCCGGGCGGTGTGCCAGGCGATGGAACCGTGGGTGAGCACCCCGGTTATCAGAAGCCTCTTGTCTTTGAGCAGCATTGGCCCTCTCCCCTCTTTCCCTCTTTCATCCGCCGCCCCGGAACCCTGCGGCTGATCCCCGCCCCGCGTAGATATGAGCGGTCGGGGTGATCAGTCCTCCGGCGGGGCGGCGGCCGCCTTCTCGGCGATCTCGGCCACGATATCGGCGTTGGCGAGGGTGGTCACATCCCCCAGCTTCCGCTGCTCCGAGATGTCCCTCAGCAGCCGGCGCATGATCTTCCCCGAACGGGTCTTGGGCACGTCCGGGGTGAAGACGATGCTCTTGGGTTTGGCTATCGGGCCGATCGAGTTGGCCACATGGTCCCGCAGGGCGCCTATGAGCCCGTCGTCGCCCTCCACGCCCCCCCGCAGGCACACGAAGGCGGCGATGGCCTGGCCGGTTAGGGGGTCGCTGCGGCCCACCACCGCCGCCTCCGCCACCGCCGGATGCGACACCAGAGCCGATTCCACCTCCATGGTGGAGATGTTGTGGCCCGACACCAGCATCACGTCGTCCACCCGGCCCAGCAGCCACAGGTAGCCGTCCTCGTCCCGCTTGGCGCCGTCGCCCGGAAAGTAGAGGCCCTCGAAGCGGGACCAGTAGGTGTCGATGTACCGCTGGTCGTCGCCCCAGATCGACCGGAGCATCGACGGCCAGGGGGTGCGGATCACCAGGTAGCCGCCCCCGCCCCTGGGAACCGAGGCGCCCTGCTCGTCCACCACGTCGGCCTCGATCCCCGGCATGGGGGTGGTGGCGCTGCCCGGCTTGGTTGCGGTGATGCCCGGCAGGGGCGAGATCATGATCGAGCCGGTCTCGGTCTGCCACCAGGTGTCCACCACCGGGGCGCCGCCGCCGCCGATGTGCTCCCGGTACCACATCCACGCTTCGGGGTTGATCGGCTCCCCCACCGTCCCCAGCAGGCGCAGCGAGGACAGGTCGTGGCGGCGGGGGTGCTGCTCGCCCCACTTCATGAAGGCCCGGATGGCGGTGGGGGCGGTGTAGAGCTGGGTCACCCGGTACTTGGCGGCGATCTCCCAGAGCCGGTCCAGGCCGGGGTGGTCGGGCGTCCCCTCGTACATGACCGAGGTGGTCTGGTTGGCCAGCGGGCCGTAGACGATGTAGGTGTGGCCGGTCACCCATCCGATGTCCGCCGCGCACCACCAGATGTCCTGGTCGGGTTTGATGTCGAACACGTAGCTGTGGGTGGTCGCGGCCCCCACCAGGTAGCCGCCGGTGGTGTGCATGATGCCCTTGGGCTTGGCGGTGGTGCCCGACGTGTAGAGGATGTAGAGCAGGTCTTCGGCGTTCATCGGCTCGGGCGGGCACTCGGCCTCCTGCCCCGCCGTCAGGTCATGCCACCAGACGTCCCGGCCGGGGGTCATCTCCACCTCGTTGCCCGTGCGGCGCAGCACGATGCAGCGCTCGACCAGACCGGTGCGCTCCATCGCCCGGTCGGCCGCCCCCTTCAGGTCGACCACGCCCCCCCGGCGCCAGGCCCCGTCGCAGGTGATCAGCACCCGGGCCCCGGCGTCCTCCACCCGGTCGACGATGGCGTCTGAGGAGAACCCCCCGAAGATCACGCTGTGGGCGGCACCGATGCGGGCGCAGGCCAGCATGGCCACCGCCAGCTCGGGGACCATTCCCATGTAGACGGCGATGCGGTCGCCCTTCTTCACCCCGATCGAGCGGAGGCCGTTGGCGAAGCGGCACACCTCGTCGTAGAGGTCCTGGTAGGTGATCACCCGCTCGTCCCCCGGCTCGCCCTCCCAGTAGTAGGCCACCTTGCCGCCCCGCCCGGCCTCGAGGTGCCGGTCCAGGCAGTTGTAGGTGATGTTGAGCTCGCCGTCGGTGAACCACTTGTAGAAGGGGGGGTTGGAATCGTCCAGGACCACGGTGGGTTCCTTGAACCAGGTGACCCGCTCCCTCGCCTGGGCCTCCCAGTAGGCGGCCGGGTCCGAAGCCGCCTCTTCGTGCAGGCCGGGCTGGGCGTTGGCCTGGGCGGTGAAGTCCGGGGAGGGCGGGAACATGCGGTCTTCCCGCAGCAGGTTTTCGATGGTGCGTTCGGACACGTCTCCTCGCTTGGATCGGCTCAAGGGGTGAGGCTACCGCGTGGCGGACCGAGCCGCGCCGATGAGGAGGAGTCGGCGCGGCTCGGTGCAAAGCCTGATCGGGCGGGAAGGGCGGGCCGCCGGGGGAGTTCGGGCGGCCGGGCGGCTCGGGCAGCGGCGCTACTGGCGGTGGTCGCTCCGGCGCCGCCTCCTGGGAACGCCCCCGGGCGTCCTCAAGCAGGTGATCTGGGCGTCGATGTCTTCGATGATGGAGCTGGTCAAGATGGACTCGTCGAGCCTCGAGTTGGCGGCCCGCAGCTTCTCCTGCAGCTCTTCGAGGCGCTCGTCCACTTCGGCTCTCAGCTCCTCGATCTCTCGGTCGGCCTTGTCGAACCCCTCCCTCATCTCTTCGAAGAGGGCGTTCAGCCGCCGGTTGGTCTTCCACAGATAGAAGAGGGCCATGGCCTCGAAGAGGCCGATGAGAACGATCCAGGCAGTAGTTGTTGCATCCATGCCCTCATGATACGGCCGATTCCGAAGGCCCGCAAGCGATCGGGGGGGATTTTTTTGTCACACTCCCCCATTTTCGAGGGTTTCTCCACTTTCAGGCCGCCCGGCCCGGCGGGCGCATCCAAGGGAGGGCGCCGGGCGGACCCTTCCGTCCGGGGGGCGGCCCCGGCTATCTTGGGGCGGATGGAGAGAGTCCGCGCCCGCAGGGTCGTCCGCTCCCTGCTGTCGGTGCCGGGCGCCCGGCCCGACATGTTCCCCAAGGCGGCCCGGTCGGGGGCCGACCAGGTGTTGCTCGACCTCGAGGACGCGGTGGCGCCCGACGAGAAGGAAGCCGCTCGGGGGACGGCGGCGGAGGGGCTGCGGAGCGTGGACTGGAAGGGGGCCGGCCAGACGGTGGCGGTGCGGATCAACGCGGCGGACACCCCGTGGATGGAAGGGGACGTCAGAGAGGCGGCGGCGGGCGCCGGAGGACGGCTCGACGCGCTGATGATCCCCAAGGTGAACGGCCCCGGCGACGTGATCAGGACGGCGGAGCTGCTCGACGAGGTCGAGGCCGCCCATGGAATATCGACTCCGATCGGCCTGGAGGTGCTGATCGAGACCGCCCGAGGGCTGGCCTTCGTCAACGACATCGCCGCCGCTCACCCCCGCCTCGAGGCCCTCCACTTCGGCGCGGGCGACTTCGGCGCCGACATGGGCGCCCGCACGCTCGCCATCGGGGGCGGCGCCGCGGACCTCGGCCGTTGGCAGACCGCCCAGACGATGATCGCAGTGGCCGCCCGCGCCCACGGGCTGCGGCCCGTCGACTGCGCCTACGACGACTTCCGCGACGACGAGGGCTACCTGGCGGCGGCGCGGCGGGCGGCGGCCCTCGGCTTCGAAGGTAAGTGGGCCATCCACCCCCGCCAGGTTCCCCTGGCCAACGAGGTGTTCTCCCCCACCCCCGAGGAAGTGGCCGAGGCCAAAGCCCTGCTACAAGCCCTGGAAGCGGCCGAGGCCGAAGGCAGGGGGGCGGCGCAACACCGGGGAAAGATGATCGACGCCGCCTCCGCCCGCCTGGCCGAAAATATGCTGCGGATTGCTGAGCGGTTACCCGTTACTCAAGAAAACAATTTCAGAACGAGCTCAAGTAAAGGAAAAATCATTTGAACGAGATCATGCCGTTCTTTGAACAATCTCAAGTATTTTACTATATCTTCCGCAACAGCTAGCATTGACATAATTAATGAATGTGGTTTTTTCGTTTCAGACAATACTATTCCGTCAGCAATTATATTTTCTTTAATATTTCCCTCCCTTGAATAAGTATTAATTTCTATTCTCTGTATATAGATATTCATTACTCTTCCTTTCTAATAACAGACATCCCAAAAATTTTCAAGACCACCTATTATTATAGAATTACAGATGGCTACCCAGTGTTGGGAGCAACCGCCGGGTTCGGCAGTCTTGTAGCCACTCAACCATGATACCATACCTTCATTTTAAACTTAGCAGTGGCAAAGGGCCAGGTCATAGGCCTGTAGCCGTAGGCAACGAGATTCCGACGTCAACGACAGCGCCGCCTCTCACCCCCGCCAGGTTCCCATGGCCAACGAGGTGTTCTCGCCCACCCCCGAAGAGAGGGCCGAGGCCAGAGACCTACTAGAAGCCTTGGAAGCGAGGCCGACGGCAGGGGGGCGGCGCAACACCGGGGGAAGATGATCAACGCCGCCTCCGCCTGCCTGGCCGAAAAACATGATTCGGATTGCCGAACGGATATCAAAAGTTTAAAATAACAGATATATCCAACTCAACAGTATTAATATTGTAAATTAACAGTCCAATACAGATTGGACAACATTTTTTATTTTTCATGTTTTGCAACATACCATTTATAATTTTCCGCACTTTCAAATTACAGTTTATAGTCTTCATCTTGACGATGAGTTTCTCGATTGAGGTTAACATAACCTCGCTCCTTTCCTTCTCCTCAACATTAGCATCAAGGAATCGAAATTATCTGTATGGGCACCCCCCGGCGGGGGCGGGGGCTTGCTGCCCGCATCCCAGTGTTCCACATCCTACATTACCTGTCAATTACCCATTATATAATGGCCTTTCATTATATAATGGGTATTGTTGCACCTGCACTTCTAATTCAATATAACCCGTGGCTACGGATAACAAAACTCAAGGCAGATCAACAACTTGCCCCAGTCAGCGTAGCGCTTCCTGCGGCGGCGTCGAGGGAATCTCGGGCATGGTATGAAGACCTTACCAGCGGGCCGGACTCTACGTGGGCCAAGCCGATGCGGTGGCCGTAGTCGGCGTAATCGGCGAATTCGTCGGGATGGACGTAGCGGTGGACGGGGCGGTGCCGGAGGGTCGGCCGCAGGTACTGGCCGATGGTGACGATGCCGACGCCCACCGCCCGCAGGTCGGAGAGGGCACCCAGGATCTCCTCGCGGGTTTCTCCCATTCCGGCGATCAGGCCTGACTTCACCGCTCGGTCTGGGTCGTACCATTTGGCGCGGGCGAGGAGGGCCAGGGAACGACCGTAGCCGGCGGCGGTGCGCACCTCCCGCTGCAGCCGCAGGACGGTCTCGGTGTTGTGGTTGAGCACCGCCGGGCCGGCTTCGAGCACCCGCTCCAAGTCGGCGCGCACGCCCTTGAAGTCGGGGATCAGCACCTCCACGTCGCAGCCGGGGACGCGGCGGCGCACCTCCCGCACGGTCTGGGCGAAGACGGCGGAGCCGCCGTCGGGGAGGTCGTCGCGGTTGACCGAGGTGATCACCGCATGGCGCAGCCCCATCGCCGCCGCCGCCTCCGCCACCCGCAAGGGTTCTCCCAGGTCGAGGCCCTGGGGCCGCCCGGTGGTTACGTTGCAGAAGCCGCAGGCCCTGGTGCAGACGCCGCCCAGGATCATCACGGTGGCGGTTCCTTGGCCCCAGCATTCGTAGATGTTGGGGCACCCGGCCTCCTCGCACACCGTGTGGAGGTCGAGGCCGCGCATCAGGGAGGCCAGCCGCTGGTACTCCTCCCCGAAATGGGCGGTTACTTTCATCCAGGGCGGGCGGGCCGGTTCGCCTTCCAGCCGTTTGCCGATGGCCACCGGAACGGCCGAGCGGCCCTGCGGGGAGAAGGTCCCCGCCGCCAGCAGCCGGTCCACCTCGTAGGAGCGGGGGCGGCCCTGGCCGCGGGTGAAGGCGCCCAGTTGTATCTCGCGGCGGGCGTATCCGAACACTTCCGCAAACCGGGGCGCCAAGGCCTCCACCGCCTCCTCGATGGAGACCGGACGCCCGGCCAGCTCGGTCAGGGAAGTTACCGGGCGGCCGGTGAGGCCGCAGGGGTTCATGTTGGCGAAATAGGACATGTCGGGGTCGACGTTGAGGGCGAAGCCGTGCATGGTCGTCCGGCGGGACACCCGCACCCCTATCGCCGCCGCCTTCCCGCGGGCGGTCCACACCCCCGTAACGCCCTCCTCCCGCCAGGCTTCCACCCCGAATCCGGCCAGGGTGCGGATCAGAACCTCCTCCAACGCCCGCACGTAGGGGACGATCTTGCGGGTGTCGGCCAAGAGCAGGATCGGATAGCCGACCAGCTGGCCCGGCCCGTGGTAGGTGATGTCGCCGCCCCGGTCTATGTCGAAGCGGCCGGCCCCCGCCTCGGCCAGGTCTTCCTCGGAGACCAGCAGGTTGGCGGGGTCGCCGTTGCGGCCCATCGTGTAGACGTGGGGGTGCTCCTGGAGCAGCAGATAGTCGGCGCCGGCCCTCCCCTGATGCCGCCCTTCCCAGAAAGCCCGCTGCAGGTCCCAGGCTTCTTCGTAGGCGAGGCGGCCCAGCCACCTGATGCGCAGCAGGGCCGGGTCGGCCGCTATGCCCCGGTGCGGGCCCGACCCGTTGGGGCCGCCGCCGCCGGGGGTGGTCAGATCAGGTGCTGTTCCCAATCCCAGGTCTCCAGATTGTCTTTGATCCGGCGGAGGAACAGCACCGCGGTGGAACCGTCGAAGGCCCGATGGTCCCACGACAGGCCCAGATAGCCGATGGGCCGGACGGCGATGGCGTCCCCGCCGTCGGGGGCGGTGATCACCTTGGGCCGCTTGGCGACCGTGTCCGTGGAGAGGATGGCCACGTTGGGGGTGTTGATGACCGGGGCGGACATGAAAGAGCCGTAGGGTCCGGGGTTGGTGATGGTGAAGGTGCTGCGGGCCACGTCTTCCGGCCGCAGACCGCCGGACCGGGCCCGGTCGGCCGCGTCCCTGATCCGGCGGGCCAAAACCCGCAAGGTGAGGTCGTCGGCGCCCTTGATGGCGGCCACCACCAGGCCGTCCTGGTTCAGGTCGACGGCGATGCCCAGGTCGACGGCCCGCCGGAAGACGGCGGTGCGGCTCTCGAGGTCGAAGGTGCTGTTGACCACCGGGAACTCCCGGAGAGCGTCCATCACCGCCCGGGCGATGAAGGGCAGGTAGGTGAGGGAGAAACCCTCCCTTTCCTTGAAGGCCCGGCGGTGGGCCTGGCGCACCTTCTCCACGCCCAGGTAGTCGACCTCCATGGAGGTCCACACGTGGGCGGCGGTCTGCAGGGACTTGACCATGTTGGCGGCGATGCGCACCCGCAGACGGCTCAGCTTGCGGGTCTCTTCTTCTTGAACTGCCTGCACTGCGGCGGGCTCGGCCGCAGCTGCGGGGGCCGGCGCGGCGGCGGGCGGGGCCTCGGAGAGCGGTTGGAGATCCCTGCGTTCTATGTAGGCGAGCACGTCGTTGCGGGTGACCCGGCCGTCCCGTCCGGTGCCCTGGACGGCGGTGGGGTCGATGCCGTGCTCGCGGGCCAGCTTGCGCACCACCGGAGAGAAGAAGGCGGCCCCGCCGGCGGCCGGGGGCTTCGCCTCGGCGGGGGGCGGAGGCGGGGGCGGGGAAGGCGGCGCTTCTTCGTCTTCTCGGGCGGCGGCTTCGGGCGCGGGCGGCGGAGGTCCGGCGGCCTCCTCCGGCGGCGGGGCAGCGGCGGCGGAGACCTCTTCGCCCTCTCCGGCGATGACCGCCATGGCGGTGCCCACCTCGATCGTGGCGCCTTCGTCCACCAGGATCTCGGCCACCACCCCCGAAACCGGCGAGGACACCTCGGTGTCCACCTTGTCGGTGGATATCTCCACTATCGGCTCGTCCAAGGCGATCGAATCCCCCACCTGCTTCATCCAGCGGAGCACCGTGCCCTCGGTGACGGTCTCACCCAACTGCGGCATCGATACTGTGGTCGACATCTTTCACCTCTTCCCGGGTCTGTCTTCGCGTCTGTTCAGTTCAGTGGAGCGGGCGCCCGGCGGCGGCCATCAACCCCTCCCCCACCGCTTCGCTCAAGGTGGGGTGGGCGTGGACGAACGCCGCCGCCTCCTCCGGCAGCGCCTCCCAGCCCACCATGTACATCAGCTCGTGGATGATCTCCCCGGCCTGGGGGCCGACCGCCGCCGCCCCTGCGATCGGGCCGCCCGCCTCGTTCACGATGCGGACGAAGCCTTGGTGCTTGCCGATGATCCGGGCGCGGCCCACCCCGGCGAACGGTTGGTCGTGCACCTCCACGTCGAGGCCCTCCGCCTCGGCCCGGGCCTCGGTCATCCCTACGGACGCCACCTCTGGATGGGTGTACACCACGCTGGGCACGGCGCGGTAGTCGACCGGGGCGGGGCCGGCGCCGGCGATGAAGGAAACGGCGGCGACGGCCTCGGCGAAGGCGGCGTGGGCCAGGCCGGGCGTTCCAGCCGCTATGTCGCCCACCGCGAACACGCCCGGCTCGGCGGTCTGGCAAGTGTCCGAGTCGGTTTTGATGAACCCCCGCTCGGTCTCGACCCGGACGGTTTCGAGGCCCAGGTCGGAGGTGGCGGGGCTGCGGCCCACCGCCACCAGCACGGTGTCCACTTCTGGTTCCTCCCCGGCTTGGGCCGCGCCGGCGGAAGCCGACAGGGTGATGCGGCGGCCCCACCGGCTGATCTTCGCCCCGGCGCCGAGGAAGAAACTCACCCCCCGGCGTTCGAGCTGTTTCTGGAGCTCCGCGGCGACGGGCGGGTCGAACCCGGGCAGGATCTGGTCCATCATCTCGAAGACGAACACCTCGCTGCCTACATCAGCCAGCAGGCTGGCGAACTCGCAGCCGACGATGCCGCCGCCCACGATCCCCACCCGCTCCGGGCGCTCCGGCCAGTCGAGGGCGTGGTCGGAGCTGACGATGCGCTCCCCGTCGAAGGGGAAACCCGGCAGGGCGGCCGGGGCGCCGCCGACGGCCAGCACGATGTTGCGCCCTTCCAGCAGGCGGCCGCCGTCGGGGCCTTGCACCTGGACCTTGCCGGGGCCGGCCAGGCGGCCGTGTCCGTTCACCACCTCCACCTTGCGGCGGCGCAGCAGGCCGGAGACCCCCCGCACCAACCCCGCCACGATCTTGTCCTTGCGGGCCAGGGCGGCGGGCCATTCGAAGCTCGGCTCGGAGGTCACGACCCCGAACTCGCCCGCCGAGCGCACCGTGGTGTAGACCTCGGCGGCCTGGAGCCAGCTCTTGGCCGGAATGCAGCCCCGCAGCAGGCAGGTTCCGCCCAGCCCGTCCCGCTCCACCAGCGCAACCGAGAGGTCGAAGTTGGCGGCGTAGAGGGCGGCGCCGTAGCCGCCGGGGCCTCCGCCGATGATTATCAGGTCGTACACAAAGGGTGAGGGTAATACATGCGCCGCCCGGGCCGGAACGTACCCGGGGCGCTCTCACTCTGTTCTTAAGAGGAAGTCCGATAATCTGGACGGCAACCCGTCCGCCTCGATATTCGGGGGAGGCCGGACCCCGGCCCGGAGTCGAACATGCCCAGCACACGGATCCTGATAGCCGAAGACGACCGGGCGGTCCGGGAGGCCCTCGACCGGGCCCTGCGCCTCGAAGGGTACGAGACCAGCCTGGCCGCCCACGGATCCGAGGCGCTGGAAGTGCTCGAGCGGGGCGGGCAGGTCGACGCCATCGTCCTCGACATCCTCATGCCCTTCGTGAACGGGTTGGACGTCTGCCGGAAGCTCCGGTCCCGGGGCGACCGCACGCCCGTCCTCATGCTCACCGCCCGCCACGAGGTGGGCGACCGGGTGGCCGGCCTCGACGCCGGGGCCGACGACTACCTGACCAAGCCGTTCGCCTTGGACGAGCTGCTGGCCCGCATCCGGGCTCTCCTGCGGCGGGCCAGCCCCCCGCCCGAGGCCGGAGTCCTGCGTTACCAGGACCTGGAGCTGGACCCGAACAGCCGCCGGGCCCGCCGGGGCGGCCGGCTTATCGACCTGACCAAGACCGAGTACGACCTGTTGGAGCTGCTGATGATCAACGCCGAGGTCGTCCTGCAGCGCGACCTCATCTACGAACGGATCTGGGACATCCACTTCGAGACCACCTCCAACTCCTTGGACGTGTACATCGGGTACCTGCGCCGGAAGATCGAAGACGAAGGGGAAACCCGCCTGATCCACACCGTCCGGGGGGTCGGCTACGTCCTGCGGGAACGATGAGCCTGCGCTGGCGCTTCGCCCTTCTGTTCGCCGGCGGCGCCGTCCTGGCCACCGCCCTGGCGGCCGTTGCCGCCTTCGTGACCACCAGCCGGGCCCTGTACGCCGAGATCGACTCGCATCTGGTGGAGCGGGCCGCTCTGGCCGCCTCTTTCCCGTTCGTGGAGGAGCTGGAGGAAACCGCCTTCCATGACCCGGTGGAGTTCGAGGTGCGGGAGAAGATCGAGAGCCAGGAGGCGTTGAAGAGGGAATACCGGAACCAGGAGCTGTGGAAGGACCTGTTCGGCGCCGACTCCGTTTTCCAGTGGTCCGACCTCGAATCGGGCCGGCCGCTGCTTTTCATGGGCCGGGCGCCCCTCCTGCCCGTCTTCGACCCGGTAACGATCCGGCGCCCCTACCGCTTCGACACGGTGAGGATCGGAGAAACCCCCTACCGGATGCTGACCACCCGGGCGACCCCGCGCTCGGTGATCCAGATCGCCCGCAACATCAGCGAACAGGAGGAAGTCCTGGCCCTGCTCGGCTTCCGCTTCCTCCTGATCGGCCTGCTGGTGGCGGCGGCGGCGGGCGGCGGCGGGTGGCTCATGGCCCGCCGGGTTACCCGCCCGGTGGAGATACTCACCGAGGCAGCGGCCGAGGTGGCCAAGACCCGGGAGCTGCTCGAGCCGATCGACACCGGGGCGGCCGGCGAGGTGGGCCGTCTGGCCGACAGCTTCAACAGCATGATCTCGGCGCTCCGCGACTCCCGCACCCAGCAGCGCCGCCTCATCCAGAACGCCAGCCACGAGCTGAGGACTCCGCTGGCCAGCCTGCGCACCAACATCGAGGTGCTGGAGCGGGCCGAAGAGCTGGAACCCGAAGAACGGCGCCGGATGCTGGCCGACATCCACCATGAGCTGAAGGAGCTGACCACCCTGGTGATCGAGCTGGTGGACCTGGCTTCCGAACAGTCGCAGGCGCCGGACGAGCCCGCCCGGACCCTCGACTTGGCACAGACCGCCCGGGCCTCGGCGGAGCGCGCCTCCCGCCGCACCCAGCGGACGATCCGGGTAACCGGGGAAGGGGCCTCCGTAGAGGCCAGGCCGGGGGCCCTCCAACGGGCGGTCGACAACCTGTTGGACAACGCCCTCAAATGGGGTCCGCCCGGCCAAGCGGTCGAGATCGCCCTGTCGGGCGGGGAGCTGACGGTCCGAGACCGCGGGCCGGGCATCCCCGAAGACGACCTGCCCTACGTGTTCGACCGGTTCTACCGGGCCGCCGAAGCCCGCTCCCGGCCGGGGTCGGGGCTGGGCCTGTCCATCGTCAAGGAGATCGCGGAGAGCCACGGCGGGCGGGTGCATGCCGCCAACCACCCCGGCGGCGGCGCCCTGGTCGGCTTCACCCTCCCCGTCTGACCCGAACCGAGAGCGGCCTGCGGCTCGAACCCTTCAACTTGTGAGGAGGGCGCGCAGCGGGGGCGGGGGGTGTTTCCGGCGGGTGGGCCGGGGCCGGATGAGTCTTCGCCGGTGAGGGGGTGAGCGGGGGTCGAGTTGGAGTCCGTGTCGGTGGACGGCGACGTGGTGGTGGTACCAGCAGAGGGCGGCGAGGTTGTCGGCTTGGTGGGTTCCTCCTTGGGAGCGGGGGGTGACGTGGTGGACTTCGAGGCGGTGGGTGTTGGTGCATCCGTCGATGACGCAGCCGTCGTCTCGGGCGAGGACGGCTCGTCGGAGGCTGGGGCGGATTTGTTGTTTGGTTCCTCGGGTGAGGATGCCGCCTTCGGTGATGGTGTGGTGTTCGGCGCGGCCGGTGCAGTGGATGAGGTCGATGGTGCCGGGCCCGACCCTGGGGCCGCCCAGGATGTTGACTCCTTGCTCATAGCCTGATTGTTCGGCCAACAGTTGGTCGGCGACGACCATGAGCAGGGGTTGGCGGCGGTTGCGGCCGGCGGCTCGGCGGGCGGTGCGGAGGATGTCGTCGATGTGCTCTCGGCGGATGGTGCGGTTGGTCTCGTCGGCGTGGTCAGCCCCGCCTTCGGACTGTTCTTCTTCTTCTTCTTCGTGGGCGGTGTGGTCGGCCCGGTGTTGTTCCCAGGCGGCCAGGTCCTCCACCCGGGCGGCCACGTCTTCGGCGGTGCCGGCCTGGCTGTTGTGGGGGTGGTCGGTGGTTCGGTCGAGTTCGTCTTGGCACATCGAAGTCAGAGCCAGCGCCCGCCGCAGCCCCGCGTCCGGCCGTACCTGATCGTCTTCGTTGTTGTTGGCGGGGGGTGTGATCCGCTCCGCGCGTTGTTGGAGGGCTTGGCGGCAGATTTCGCCTTCGTAGCCGCCGAGCTGTCCTGCTACGCGGTAGTGGCTTTCGTCCAGAGACGGCTGAAACGAAATGTACTGGCCGTCGAAGACGCGCTTCTCGTCGGTGCGGGTCATCTTCCGGAGTTTCGCCAGGAAGCGCTTCACCCGCCCCAAGTCGAGGCGGCGGGTCTGTTGTATTTGTTCGGGGGTGGCGCCGGCTTCGCGGAGTCGGGTCTCTTCCAGCACCCGCACATACGACAGCCGGCCCTTGCGGATAGCGTTGACCGTGCCCTCGTCTATGCGGTCCGCCAGATAGACCAGGTTCTTGGCCGTGTTGCGGTGGACGTCCATCATCGCCGCCGCCAGGTCCACCCGGCTGGCGTATCCGGCTCGGCGGGCGCCGTCGAAGAGGAACAGGCCCTGTATCCAGTAGAGCTGGTCGCCCCGGGCGCGGCTGATTCCGGCTTGGGCTCGGACGAGTCCGGCTTCGGCTTTGGCGGTTTCTTTCTCGCGGTGTTCGTCGAAGCTTCGGGTGAAGGGATTTCCCCGGGCCAGGAGCCGCAGGGTGCGGTCGTAGACGTTCTGGCGTTGTTTCTGGTATTCGCTCATGTGGGCTTGGAGCCACGCGGGGCGCTCCCCGCCCTCGGCTTCGCCCGCCTCGTGGGTGGGGGCGTCCGTCTCGAGGGTGGGGTCGGCCTCGACGGTGAAGTCTTCGTCGGGGGCTCGGTCGGCCATGAAATCGAACATACCTGCATTATACAACATCCCTATGACAAGTAATATTCCCGATTGTCCCAGATTCTTCCAAAATCCAAAATATCCACCGCGGGGACTGATTCGGGGCAGAGACCCGACCGAGAGGCCGAATCGACTCTGCAGACCCAGGCGCCCCTTCCTCCCAGGGCGGGGAAGAGGCCCGGCGAGCGAGGTCGATGCCTCCGCCCTGCCCTGACTCCGCTCATGTCCGAAGGGCCCGAGATAAGGAAGCGCCCGCAGTTTCCTGCGGGCGCTTCTTGCGGGCGGGAGGAGGAAGTTACGATTCGTCCGCCTCCGGGGGATCATCTGCGGCGGCTGTGTCCTCCGCGCTCGAAGCTGGACTTCAGCTCCAAGATGCGGTCGGCCTGATCCTGAGAAATCACCCCATCAGACACCAAAGCCGACAACACACCAGCCGGGCCGTCCACCCGCCCCTTCAACCCAGGACCCTGCGACTCGAACCAAGCCTCGACCGCCGCGACCTCACCCTCCGAGAGCACACCCTCAGAAACCAAAGACCCCAACGAACCCGAACCATGCCCGAAACGCCCCCCGCGCTCGAAGCGGGACTTCAGCTCCAAGATGCGGTCGGCCTGATCCTGAGAAATCACCCCATCAGACACCAAAGCCGACAACACACCAGCCGGGCCGTCCACCCGCCCCTTCAACCCAGGACCCTGCGACTCGAACCAAGCCTCGACCGCCGCGACCTCACCCTCCGAGAGCACACCCTCAGAAACCAAAGACCCCAACGAACCCGAACCATGCCCGAAACGCCCCCCGCGCTCGAAGCGGGACTTCAGCTCCAAGATGCGGTCGGCCTGATCCTGAGAAATCACCCCATCAGACACCAAAGCCGACAACACACCGGCCGGATCGTCGAAGCCCCGCTCGAGATCCTGTGACTCGAACCAGCCGGTGATCGCCGGAACATCATTCTCCGAGAGCACACCCTCAGAAACCAACTCCGCCAACAACCAATCCAAGCCTTTCTGCCGCTCCATTTCTTCGAAGCGGGACTTCAGCTCCAAGATGCGGTCGGCCTGATCCTGAGAAATCACCCCATCAGACACCAAAGCCGACAACACACCATCGGGGCCGTCCACCCGCTCCTTCAGCTCGGGACCCTGCGACTCGAACCAGCCGGTGATCGCCGGAACCTGATCCTCCGAGAGCACACCCTCAGAAACCAGCTCCGCCAACAACCAACCCAGCTCGTCCACTTCGCCGGACTCCATGCCCTCAAAGCCAGGCATCAGCGCCAAGATGCCGTCGGCCTGATCCTGAGAAATCACCCCATCAGACACCAACGCCGACAACACACCGGACGGGCTGTCGAAGCCCCGCTCGAGATCCTGCGAGCCGAACCAGCCGGTGATGGCCGGAACCTGATCCTCCGAGAGCACGCCCTCGGAAACCAGCTCCGCCAACATCCAACCCAGCTCGTCCGCTTCCCGGTCCCGGTCGAAGCCTTCCACTGCAGGGCCGGCTTCCGAGTCCTGATCATGGCCTTCCTGTGAGCCGCCGCCCCCGCTGCCGCCGCTGTCCGCCGCGTCCGTCTGCTCGGAGGCGGCCGCAGCCGCCGTCGTCGCCGGGGCGGCGTCGCTCCCGCCGCCGTCGGAGGCGGCGGCGATGACAGCGAACAGGGAGACCGATGCCAGGAGGCCGACCAAAGAGATCAATGCCTTCTTCACGGTTGTTCCTTTCTCGTTCACGACGATCGAATTTCGATCGCGCCGACAGCGTCCGCCGGCGAGGTTTGAGGAACCTGAAAGGAAGCTAAGACACGAATGAGAAAGGAAACCGGGGCGAATCCGTCGGCTTCGGAGGGCTATCCTGGCGCTCGTGCCGACCCGTTATCTGATCATCGGCGCCCTGGCCACCGCGCTGGTGATACTGGCGGGGGTGGGGGCGTGGTTCCTGCTCGGCCTGCTGTAAGCCCCAAATTCGAGCTGAGCAGGCAGTCAGACAGGCCGGAAGCCTCGGTTCCTGGCTTCGGCCAGAGTGTCGGGGGCAAAGGCTTGTATCAGCTTGCGGCCGAGCAGGTCTTCGTTCTCCATCCGCTGCCGGAGCAGGGCGAACTGCTCGGAGTCGTCGCAGTCGTGGACAGCCATGCCGTCCCGCACCCCTATGAACCGGAACCCTTCGAAACGCGGCAAGCGCGGCATCGCAGTCGGTACCTCCTCAGCGCGCCCAGGCGCCGGCGGCGGGGCCGGTTCGTAGGTCCACCTCTAATCCGCACATCGGGCAGGGGGCAACTTCGACGTCCCCCACGATGAAGCTGAAGCCGCACTCCGGATCAGGGCAAGCCGCCCTCCGGGAAGGGGCCTCCGGGGGCGGGGGCGCAAGCGGAGGCGCGGCGGTCGGCCCCAAGGGGTCTGCCCCGGCGCCGGGGCCTTCGGCGCCCCGCACCTCGTTGGTCACCCCGCAAGCCGGACAGACATAACGGCCCGGAGCGGGAACCTCGAAACCCGCCCCGCAGCGTCCACAACGCGCTCTCATACCAGCTCCTGTTCGTCGACTCGTTCGCCCAACGCGCCGATATCGGCCAGATAACCGGCTTCGCCGGCCAGCACCGCCGCGATATCGGCCGGCGAGTATTCACGTCCGCTCCTCGACAGCTCGCGGCGGATGTATTCCACGGCGTTGCCCTCCCCTCCGGCCACCACCACCAAACCACTCCGTTGGCGGGCCGGAACGGCCAAGCCCTGCAGGTAGTGGGCGGACCACTCGATTATTCGGCGCACGCCGTCCGGGCCGACCCGCTCCGCAACCGCCGGGTCGAGGGCGTCCAAGGTAAAGGATACCGCGTCGTTGATCACGTAGACCGGATGCGCCGCCGCCGCCCTCCGGCTGCGCGCCTCCATCAGCGCCGCCGCCGCCAGAGCGGCCAGGATGAGAACGAACAGCAGAGCGCCGAGCGCCGCCAAAGCACCGGAGGGCATAGCCGTAGCCTACCCGCCCAACAGTTCCGGCGAACCACCGGCAAGCCCCGCCCAGACCTGCCCCGATACTTCACGAGAGCGGGGGCGGGCGGTGAAATACGCGCCCGCATCCCTTCTGACCTGGGGTAAGAACGATCAGGGTATGTCGACCGGGAGGGGTTCGGGAACGCCGCCGCCGCCGTAACCCTCGAAGGGGAACTCGATCCAAGCCCGTTCGGACAGGGACGCCAGATCCGAGGCCTTCAGGCCGCTGTCCGAGAGGGTGAACAGGTTGGGGCCGATCACCAGGGACCGCCGGATCGGGACGGTCTCATCGCCGTAGTAACCGTTCTCCACGATGATCTCGCCGCCGTCTGCGAAGGTCGTGTTCGGCTTGTCGTCGAAGCCGGCGGGTTTCGGCTGCGCCCACGAGGGCCGGTGCTCGATGAAGCCCAGGTCTTCGATGCCGCCTTCCCCGGCCTTCAGCACCTTCGCCCCGGAGAACCACTGCCAGTAGTCGCCCTCGTAGCCCGCCCATCCGACCGGCAGCACCAACGTCTCGGTGGGCGGCCAGTACAGGAACGCCCGGTGGTCGAACTCGACTTCGGAGCTGGAGGACTCCGCCAGGGTGAACTGGTGGGTGCGGACCGGGTCCGACAGGTCGGACACGTCGAAGATCGACACCTGCGTTCCGCTGATCACGCCCCGCTCGTCGGCGTCCTGGCCCACCCCGAGCAGCAGCCCGTCGCCGATCGGATGCAGGTAGGCGGAGTAACCCAGGATCTTGAGCTCGCCCATCACCTGCGGATTGGCCGGGTCGGACAGGTCGATCGTGTAGAGCGGGTCGGTCTGGCGGAAGGTAACCACGTAGCCGACCTCGCCTATGAACCGCACGGCGAATATCCGCTCACCCGGGCCGAGGCCCCCCACCGACCCTGCGGTCCGCAGCTCCCTTCCTTCCTGTTCCAACACGTCCACCCGGCTCTCGGTGTCTTCGTTCCACCAGCCCCAGGGCGGCGCATTGGTGGAAGCCACCCGCAGGTAGCCGTCGTGCTCGGACATGGCGAACTGGTTGAGCAGGTAACCGGAGACGGCGCCGCTGGCCGTGTACTCCGGCCCGCCGGGGCCGCCGACGGAGAACCGGTGGATGTGGGTGGTCAGAGCATCCGCCTCCTCGCGGGCCTGTTCGTCGTCCTCGAAGACCCTCCAATCGATCCACCGCTGGGTGGCGACGTAGAGGTTTTCCTGCGAGGCGTAGACCGTGTCGCCGCCCGACACCACGGTGGCCACCGCCCCCGGCTCGATCCCGTCTTCCGGGTCGACGGCCAGCACCGTGAGCAGCGAGAAACCGGAGAACTCCCGGGGGGCGTAGGCCTTGGAACAGTCGACCAGCATCCCTTCCGAAAGGGCAGAAGAGGCGCCTGTCAAGGTATAGAAAGGCATCCAGTCCTCCAGGGTCGATTCCTGGATGACCAGGCGGTTGACCTGCTCCGCCCTTGCCCTGGCGGACTCGGAATCGCTGGAGGGGTAGAGGAACTCGAAACGGACTCCGGGCTCATATGCCAGCACCAGGTTGGCCCGGCCCTCCGCCAGCCGGGCCGAAATGAACCTTCCCTCCGCCGAGAGGGTCCTCACCTTCTGCATGGCCGCGGGGTCGGAGAGGTCGATCTGATGCACCAGGGTGACCTCGCCCTCGTCCGTGTAGCTAGACGCCATCAGCAGGGCGGAGCTGCCCGCCAGGAACATCTGATGGTTCCACGCCTCCCGATCATCGCCGCCCGCGGACCGCAGGTCGAGGGAAGAGACCAGCTCCGGGGCGCCGGAAGCGGCGTCGATGTAGTGGAGGACGCCTTGGGCCAGCGCCAGGATGCGGCGCCCGTCGGTCTTCACCAGGTCGGGCTCGTCCACCCCCGCCTCTTGGACGTTGGTGGTCGAGAAATCTCGGCCGGCGGACCCGCCGCCGCCGGAAGCTGCCTCGTCCGCCGATGCCATGGCCGATTCAACCATGGGCGCCGGGGCCGGGGCCGCGGTCGTTGCCATTGCTTCCTCGCTTGCGGACGACGCCATATCGAATGCCGCCTCGGGGACCCCGAAGAACGGGGACCCGTTGTCGAAGCCGTAGGGGCCCACCCGCTCCAGCGCCTCCGCCTTCAGGCGGTCGAGGAAGGCGTCGCACGAGTCGTACTCCACCAGCTGGGAAGCGAACAGCCCCGCAGGAAAGTCCGGTGCGGCGGAATAGGAGGTAGACGGCGCGGTGGATGAGGAGACGGTCCCCTCCGCCCCGTCCGAAACCGGCCCCGCGGCCGTGTCCTCCGCCGCGGCCGCAGCACTGGTCTGCGGCGGGTCGGTGTCGGATGCGGCCGGCTCGGAGGCGCAGGCGCCCGCCGACAGCGCCGTTGCCGCCAGCCAGATCGTCAGCTTCTTCATGATCTCCACCTCCAGTTCGAGGCTATCGTCCGAAAACTCTCTCGCCAGTTCGATGCTCTTGTATATTCTGACGCGCGGAAGGCCTGTTTGGTTCCCGCCCGCCGGCACCGCCCCCGGGGTTGCGCCGCGAGCGCGGTTCCGCATGAAAGCGGCGGCAATTACCCTTGAGGGAGAAACCGGCCCGCCCATTGGAGAACCCTTGACCGAAACGGCCCCCTTGCTCGCCATCGAAGATCTGCATGTTGCCGTGGAAGGCGAACCGATCCTGCGCGGGGTGGACCTGGCCGTGCATCGGGGGGAGATCCACACCATCATGGGTCCCAACGGGTCGGGCAAATCGACCCTGGCCAAGGTGCTGATGGGGCATCCGGCCTATGAGATCACCGCCGGAAGGGTGTGCTTCGACGGGGAGGACATCACGGAGGACGACCCCCCGTCCCGAGCCAGGAAGGGCATGTTCCTGGCCTTCCAGCACCCCGAGGCGATCCCCGGGGTGTCGGTGGTCAACTTCCTCCGCACCGCGCTGAGCAACCGGACAGGGATCAACTACACGGTGCTGGAGCTGCGCCTGAAGGTGATGGACGCCATGGCGTCGCTGGGCATCGACGACAGCTTCGCCGACCGGTATCTGAACGAGGGCTTCTCGGGCGGGGAGCGCAAGCGCAACGAGGTGCTGCAGATGGCAGTGCTCGAACCGGAGCTGGCCGTCATGGACGAGACCGACTCCGGCCTCGACATCGACGCCCTGCGCACCGTGGCCGAGGGGGTGAACCGGCTGGCCGGACCGGAACGGGCCTTCTTGATCATCACCCATTACCAGCGGCTGCTCGACCACGTCACCCCCGACCGGGTTCATGTGCTGGTGAACGGGCGGATCGCGGTCTCGGGAGGGGCGGACCTGGCCCGGCGGCTGGAAGAGGAGGGCTACGAGGCGTTCCGCCGGGCCGGCGCCGGGGCGGGCCGGGAATGATCGACCAAGCCCGCATCCGTTCCGACTTCCCGATCCTGGACCGCGAGATCAACGGACGGCGGCTGGTGTTCCTCGACTCGGCGGCCAGCTCCCAGAAGCCCGCTCCGGTGCTCGACGCCCTCATGGATTTGTACCGAAGCGCCTACGCCAATGTGCATCGCGGCGCCTACACCCTCTCCATCGAGGCCACGGAAGCCTTCGAGGAGGCGCGGCGCAAGGTGGCCCGCTTCCTCAACGCCGCCCGCGAGGAGGAGGTGGTATTCACCCGCAGCGCCACCGCCGCCGTGAACCTGTTGGCCTACGGATGGGGCCTCGACAACCTGAAGCCCGGCGACCGGGTGCTCACCAGCGTGATGGAACACCACTCCAACATCGTGCCGTGGCAGATCATCGCCCGCCGCACCGGCGCCGAGCTGGCCTACCTGGAGATCACCGACGACTTCCGCATCGATCTGGAGTCGGCCGAAGACCGCTTCGACGAACGGGTGAAGATCGCGGCCCTGTCGGGAATGTCCAACGTGCTGGGAACCATGCCGCCCGTGGCCGAGATCGCCCGGATGGCCCGAGAGGCGGGGGCGGTGCTGCTGGTGGACGGGGCGCAGCTGGTGCCGCACGCCCCGGTGGACGTCCAGGCGCTGGGCGCCGACTTCTTGGCCTTCTCGGGGCACAAGATGCTGGGCCCCACCGGGATCGGGGTGCTGTGGGGGCGGGGGGAGCTGCTGGAGCGGATGGAACCGGCGGAGGGGGGCGGGGAGATGATCCGCGACGTCCGCCTGTTCGAGTCCACCTGGGCGCCGGTCCCGCAGAAGTTCGAGGCGGGCACCCCGCCGTTCGCCGAGGCGGTGGGACTGGGGGCGGCGGTCGACTACCTGTCGGAGATCGGGATGGACCGGGTGCTGGAACACGACCGGCGGCTGACCGCCTACGCGCTGGAACGCCTGGGAGAGGTGCCCGGCCTGGCAGTCCAGGGGCCTTCGGACACCGCCGACCGGGGCGGGGTGGTCAGCTTCGACATACCCGGAATCCACGCCCACGACATAGCCACCATCCTCGACGAGCACGGGGTGGCGGTGCGGGCCGGGCACCACTGCGCCAAACCCCTGATGCGGCGCCTGGGTCTGGTTGCCACCGCCCGCGCCTCCTTCTACATATACAACGAGACCGAGGACGTCGACGCCTTGGTAGAGGCCTTGGGCGCGGCCCGGCGGCTGTTCGGCCTCCCCTGATCGGTCGGGGCAGGGCCGGCGCAGTGCAGGAGAAAACCGTGCGGCCGCCCGCACCGGGGATCCGCCCCGAATCGGCGCCCGGAACAGGAACTGCCGATGCCGTCGCTTGAAGAGCTCTACCGCGAGGTGATCCTCGATCATTACCGGAGCCCCAGGAACCGCCGGGCGCTCGCCCGCTCCAACGCCGGCGCCGACGGCAGCAACCCCCTGTGCGGCGACGAGGTGCGGGTCGACCTGCTGATCGAAGAGGGCGTGATCGCCGACATCGGGGTGACCGGCCACGGCTGCTCGATCTCCCAGGCCTCGGGATCGATGATGGGAGAGGCCGTGAAGTCCCAGCCCCTCGACGAGGTGCGCCGGATCACCGAACTCTTCAAAGCCATGATGGGCATCGAGGACGGCGCCGATCCGGGGCTGGACCCCGAGCGCCCCGGCGCGGTGCTGGGGGATCTGGAGGCCCTCCAAGGGGTGCGCAAGTTCCCGGTGCGCATCAAGTGCGCCGACCTGCCCTGGACCACCCTCGAGGAAGCCCTCGGCGCCGTCGAAACCGGCTGAACAAAGCATCGGCGCAGCCGGGACCGCCCTCCGCAGATATAATTATTTGCAGCTACAATAATGCCAGAAGGCATGCACCATCCCGCCCTGCCGGGATGGGTCGGCCCGCGAACGAGGAGAGACTGTGCGGTACAGGAACACCGCTTGGATTGCCACAGTGGTGATGGCGCTCGGCGCGGGTATGGTGCTGGGGCAGAACACCTTCAACGACGTCCCCGACTCGGACCCGCGCATAGAGGACATCCAATACGCAGCCGCGCAGGGTTGGTTCCAAGGCTATCCGGACGGCTCGTTCCGACCCGGCCAGGAAATCTCCGAAGGGCAGCTGGCCAAGGTGATACGGCGGGCCCGCCCCGGTATGACCAGGGGCGACGCCGCGGTCTTCCTCCGGGGCGGCATCGACCGGCTGCAGACGGTCGTCCCCACCACCACAACCGCCGCGACCACCACCACCGTTCGGACCGGGGAGCCGGGCAGCGGGGGCCCGGTCGATCCGAACCCGCCGGCGGTGATCGAGCCGACCACCACGACCACCGCACCAGCGGAAGCTGCCACCACCACGACCGCCGCGACCACCACCACCGTTCGGACCGGGGAGCCGGGCAGCGGGGGCCCGGTCGATCCGAACCCGCCGGCGGTGATCGAGCCGACCACCACGACCACCGCACCAACGGCAACGACCACGACCGCGCCAACCACGACCGCGCCAACCACGACCACGACCACCGCACCACCAACAACCACAACCACCGCCGCGCCAACCACAACCACCGCACCAACGACGACAACCACCACCGCACCAACGACAACCTACTACTACAACAATCGGCCGGTGCCCGCAGGGGTTGTGGCCGGGCGCGTCGTGATGAGGTACGGTTATGAGCACGGATGGACGGATTCCGATGGACGGAGCGGCAGCTTGTTGTGGTTCGAATCCTACATCCGCGACTACGATGTCGACGTCTTGGAGGATCGGGAACTTTCCTTATGGGCGGAATCAGCCGAGAGCAACGCCAGGCTTCACACCTGGGGCACCGGCGGCCGCGCGATCCAGCCTTACGGTTATTGGCAATACCGTCCATCCTACGGGCCATCCCGCCAAGCGTATTTGTTCTCGACAGTACTTTTGTCCGCAGGAGCGACTGGGGTCCATTTCATTCCGCACCGCAGCGGCAGCCTGCCTCCCGGACATCCTGATATGCCCACGGCCAACACTCGAATGCCCCGGCTTCATATCACCTTCGTGCCGTATGAAATCCAAGAAGCGAAAGTCTATATGTGGCCTCTTTGGAGCGTGACATCCCGCGGGCAACCGCGCCCGGGGCGGCCCGGCACCACCTCGATAGATTCCCACGCCGTAGAGGAGGTTTCAGCGATGCCGGAGCGCGCAAAAGCAGGGGCCGAAAGCAACGGATACTCCGCGCCTGCAGCCGCGGGCTAGCAACAAGGTCAGACCGAGGAGGACAACGAGATGCGTTCGACGATGAAGACCCGGGTGGCCGTTGCCGCGGCGGCCGCGACGGCTCTGATGGGGATAGGCGTTGGTTTGGTGCTGGGGCAGACCACCTTCAACGACGTCCCCGACTCGGACCCGCGCTCAGAGGACATCGACTACGCAGCCGCCCAAGGCTGGTTCCGCGGCTACCCGGACGGTTCGTTCCGACCCGACCGGCAAATCTCTGAGGATCAGCTGGCCCGGGTGATCAGACGGGCCCATCCCGGTCTGAACAGGGGCGACGCGGCGGTCTTCCTCCGAGGCGGCGCCGACCGGCTGCGGACCGCCGGCCTCACCACCACGGCCGTCACGACCACCACCCTCCGAACCGGCGGCCCGGGCGGCGGGGCTCCTGTCGAGCCGGGCGGCGGGGGTCCGGTCGATCCGAACCCGCCGGTTGCGGTCGAACCGACCACTGCGACCACAGCCACCCCCGCTGGAGCAGCAACCACCACCACGACTTCCACCGAAGCCGGAACAACCACCACAACCACCGGCTCTGGCGGAATCATCAGAATCGACGCTACCGGCGGCGAGACCACGACCACGACCGAGCCGTCCGGCCCCACGACCACGGTTCCGGCCGGGGTGGGTGAACGCAACGTGGTGAGGGCCGGCTTCGATGCCGGCTGGAGGAGTGCCGAAGGTCAGAACGGCAGCCTCTTCTGGTTGGAGTTCGACATCAGCGGTTACAGATTCCCCGACGATGCGTATCTCTCCAACTGGTGGCAGGCGAACGGATCCGCCCAGGTGACCATCACCGGCCGGGACGACGGCGGCCGGGCTGTTGTCCGCCGAGTGAGTATAGAAAGCAACCCGAGCACCTTCTACCCGTTCCAAATCGAAAGTGTGGAAGTGACATGCAACCACGACTGCACCTACGAAAGCAACATGGCGATGCCGGCGGGCACGAGAAACTGGGCCGAACAGTTCGGTTACACCAAGCCTTCCGCCGCCACTACCACGACCACGACCTCGACCACGCAACCGGCGCCGAGTCCGACCTTCGTCTACGGCAAAGAAGACGGTTGGAGGAACAAGCGCAACGTAGCCGGCAGCGTCGTGTGGTGGGAGTTCCGAAACTGGGGCTCGGCTACGCTATGGGCGACTATCAACATGAGCTACGGAGGAAGCCTCATAATCGAAGAGGACGAACCCTACCCCTATTGGTTCTCGCTGCGGGATGAGGCATTCAGTATCACGAGCATCAGTTGCAACGGATGCACCGCGACGGAATCCTCCACGATGCCCGACAGTACCCGAAACCAGCTGACAGCAGACGGCTACACCAAATCAGACGGATAGCCCTGCATCGAGGAGGTTCAAAATGAGGCTGAAATCGAATATCCCGGCCCTGGTGACTTCGGTGGCGGCAGCGGCAATTTTGATGGGAATAGGCGTTGGGCTGGTGGTTGGGCAAACCGTCTTCAACGACGTTCCCGATTCGGACCCGCGCATAGAGGACATCCAATACGCAGCCGCGCAGGGCTGGTTCCAGGGCTACCCGGACGGCTCGTTCCGACCCGACCAGGAAATCTCCGAAGGACAGCTGGCCAAGGTGATACGGCGGGCCCGGCCCGGTATTACCAGGGGCGACGCGGCCGTATTCCTCCGGGGCGGCGTCGACCGGCTGGAGGCGACCGTCACCACCACCACGACCGCCGCAACCACCACCACCGCCGCCGCCGCAACCACCACCACCGTTCGGACCGGCGAACCGGGCGGTGAAGGCCCTGTCGGTCCCGGCGGTGAGGGTCCGGTCGATCCGAACCCGCCGGTGGTGATCGAACCGACCACTACAACCACGGCGCCGTCCGAACCTGCGGCCACTACAACCACCGAACCTGCAGCCGCAACCACCACTGAACCTACAGCCGCCGACAGTCCGACTTTGGTCTACGGCGGAGAGAGCGACTGGATGGACTCGAGGGGAGTAATAGGCAGCATCGCGTGGTGGGAGTTCCGAAACTGGGGTTCGGCCGCGCAAACCGCAAGGCTGACTACCGTCTGGGGTAACACTGTCGAAGTCAAAGACGGTGTAGCCTTCAACGAGCCGGAAGGATACAGGCCCTATGTCTTTGCAATAGATGTGGACCAAAAACGTTATTCGTTGGGCCGCTCTCATGCCGACGAGGTAATACCCCGCTTCAGAATCACCGGAGCCGAGTGCGACATCGCATGCACGACAATGGAATCCTCCTCGTCGATACCCGCCGCCATCCGGCAGCAGTTGGCCTCGGACGGCTTCGCCGGGCCCGCCGGATCAGGATAGGACTCCCCCCTCGGTCATGGGCGGTCAGCGGCATCATCACGGTCGTCTCCAAGTTGCCGTTTTGGCGGCCCCGGTTTATAATCGGAGCAGGTATAGATAGGGGGAAGCACGAGCGAAGGAGGCCCGGTGCGGTACAGGAACACGGCTTGGATTGCCGCGGTGATAATGGCGCTCGGCGCGGGTATGGTGCTGGGACAGAACACCTTCGACGACGTTCCCGACTCGGACCCGCGCATAGAGGACATCCAATACGCAGCCGCGCAGGGCTGGTTCCAAGGCTATCCAGACGGCTCGTTCCGACCCGACCAGGAAATCTCCGAAGGGCAGCTGGCCAAGGTGATACGACGGGCCCGCCCCGGTATGACCCGAGGCGACGCCGCGGTCTTCATCCGGGCCGGCATCGACCAGCTGCAGACGGTCGCCCCCACCACCACAACCGCCGCGACCGCAACCACCACCACCGTTCAGACCGGCGAACCGGGCGGTGAAGGCCCTGCCGAGCCGGGCAACGGAGGTCCGGTCGACCCGAACCCCCCGGTGGTGATAGAGCCGACCACCACAACCGCCGCCCCAGCGGAAGCGACAACCACCACCACGACTTGCAAACGCAACCGGTTCCGGTTGCGCTGCGACTTCACCGCATCAACAACAACCACCACACCAGCGGCGACCACCACCACCGTTCGGACCAGCGAACCGGGCGGTGAGGGTCCGGTCGACCCGAACCCGCCGGTGGTGATCGAGCCGACCACCACGACCACCGCACCAACGACGACGACCACCACACCACCAACGACGACAACCACAACCACCGCACCGGCGAACACCTACTACTTCAACAGTCGGCCGGTTCCCGCAGGGGCGGCCGCAGGGGTGGAGGCCGGGCGCCTCGTCATGAGATATGGTTATGAGCACGGATGGACGGATTCCAATGGGCAGAGCGGCAGCTTGTTCTGGTTCGAATCCTACATCCGCGACTACGATGTCGACGTCTTCGAGGATCGGGTGCTCTCCTTCTGGGCGCAGGAAGCCGAGAACAACGTCAGTTTCACCCCCTCCGATATCCGCGGGATCTCTTCGTATTTCAGAACAGGATGGACTGGGGTTCATTTCATACTGCACCGCCCCGACAGCCTGCCTCCCGGACGTCCTGATTTTCCCACGGACAACACTCGAATGCCCCGGCTTCATATTAAATTTGTACCGTTTGAAATCCACGAAGTGAGTACCTATATGTGGCCTCTTAAGAACAGTTTCGGGCCCGGGCGCAGCACCGCCGCGATCAGTTCCCACTCCTTGGAGGAGGTTTCAGAGATGCCGGAACGCGCAAAGGACGGAGCCGAATACAACGGATACTCCGCGCCTGTCGCGAACTCGTAACGAGGTCAGCCCCGATTATTCATCCGTAAGCAGGTGACTTCGGACGGCTTGGCCGGACCCGCCGGATCAGGATAGGACTCCACCCTCGGTCATCCGCTCGAGGTCGAGGGTGCGGTCCAGCTCATCGGCGTCCATCAGGCCCTTTTCCAGGACCACCTCGCGGATGGTGCGGCCCGAGGCGAAAGCTTCCTTGGCGACCTCGGCGCCTTTGTCGTAGCCGATGCGGGGGTTGAGGGCGGTAACCGCGATCAGGTTGGCCTCGGCCAGCTCGGCGGCGCGGATCCGGTCGGCCTCTATGCCCTCTATGCACCGCTCCCAGAGGACGGCGGCGGCGTTGGCCAGCAGCTCGATCGATTCGAGCAGGTTATGGGCGATCAGCGGCATCATCGTGTTCAGCTCCAGGTTGCCGTTGGCGCCTCCCCACGTGACGGCGGCGTCGTTGCCGATCACCTGGGCGGCCACCTGCATGACCATCTCGGGGATCACCGGGTTGACCTTGCCGGGCATGATCGAGGAGCCGGGCTGGAGGGCCGGGAGCCGGATCTCGGCCAGGCCGGTGCGGGGGCCGGACGAGAGCCAGCGCAGGTCGTTGACGATCTTGAACAGCGACACCGCAACGGTCTTCAGCGCCCCCGACGCCATCACCGCCGCGTCCTTGGCGGCCTGGGCTTCGAAATGGTTTTCGGCCTCGCGGAACGGGCAGCCGGTCTCGGCGGCGATCAGCCGGATGACCGCCGCGGCGAACCCGGCGGGGGCGTTGAGGCCGGTTCCCACCGCGGTCCCGCCCAGCGCCAGCTCGTCGAGGCCGGGCAGCGCCGCCCGCAGCCGTTCGACGCCCCGGCGGACCTGCATCCCGTAGGCGGAGAACTCCTGGCCGAGGGTCACCGGGGTGGCGTCCATCAGGTGGGTGCGCCCCGATTTGACCGCATCGGCGAACTCGACCGCCTTTTCCTCCAGCGACCGGGCCAAGGCCTCCAGCGCGGGCGTCAGGTCTTCGCGGACGGCGGACGCCGCGGCCACGTGGACGGCGGTGGGAAACACGTCGTTGGACGACTGTCCGAAGTTGACGTGGTCGTTGGGGTGGACCCGGCGTCCGGCCGCCTCCCCGCCGAGCATCTGAGCCGCCCGGGCGGCGATCACCTCGTTGGCGTTGGTGTTGGTGGAGGTGCCCGACCCGGTCTGGAAGACGTCGAGCACGAACTGGCCGTCGTGAAGCCCCTCGGCAACCTCGGCGGCGGCCTGCTCGACGGCGGAAGCAACATCTTCTGGCAGGAAGCCGGCCTCCCGGGCGGCCCGGGCGGCAGCGCCCTTGATCAGGCCGAGGGCCCAGATGAAGCGCCGCCCGAACCGCAGCCCGGAGATCGGAAAGTTCTCGACCGCCCGCTGCGTGGAAGCCCCGTACAGCGCCTCGGACGGCACCGCGACCTCGCCCATCGAATCTCTCTCTATTCGGACGTCCACAGCTTCCCCCGGACTGCTTGGCGGGCGGTCGGGGTCAGACATCGAACGGGGTGTCGGTGAAATAGTCGCTTGCTTTCCGCCGGGCGGAGGCGGGGGCCGGGGCCGTCAGACCGAGGCGGGACCGCACCGCGTCGTATCCGCCCCGCTCCAGCTCGTCGGCCAGCTCGGGGCCGCCCGAGTCGACGATGCGCCCGTCGATCATGATGTGGACCCGGTCGGGCTCGAGGTAGGCGAGGATGCGGCTGTAGTGGGTGATGATCAGCACGGCCGTATCGCCGCTCCGCATCTCCGACACCGCCGCCGCCACCTCCCGCACTGCATCTATGTCGAGGCCCGAATCGATCTCGTCGAGCACCGCCGCCTTGGGCGCCAGCACCGACATCTGGAACACCTCGGAGCGCTTCTGCTCCCCTCCCGACAGGTTGCTGTTGACCGCCCGGCCGAGGAAGGGCGCCATCCCGAACCGCCGGGCTTCGGAAGCGATGCGGCGGCCCGCCTCCTGCGGCGCCGCTCCGAGGGAATCGGCCGCTTCCTCCATGAACACCCCCAGGCGCAGGCCCGGCACTTCCATCGGGTATTGGAAAGCCTGGAGCAGCCCGGCCCGGGCCCGCTCGTCCACCGCCATCTCGTTTATGGACTCTCCGTCCAGGAGGATCCTCCCGGAGACCCGGTACCCGGATTTCCCGGACATGACGTGGCAGAGGGTGGACTTGCCGGACCCGTTGGGCCCCATGACGGCATGCACCTCGCCGCGGGGCACCTCCAGATCGACCCCTTTGAGGATCTCCAACCCCCCCAGCGAAGCCCTCACTCCTTCCAAGCGGAGCACCGCCCGGCTCATGCTTGCCCTCCTTCCGGTCCTTCCGGCCCGGCCAACACCAGCAGCTCTCCGTCTTCGACCTTGGCCTGATAGACGGGAACCGGGCGGGTGGCGGGCAGGGAAGCGGGCTCTCCGGTGCGCACGTCGAACTCGGACCCGTGGCGGGGGCACTCTACGCCGTGGCCGAACAGCTCGCCCTCGGACAGGGACGCCTCTGCGTGGCTGCATCGGTCGCCGATCACATGGAACTCGTCCCCGATGCGGAACACCGCCAACCGGAGGCCCGCCGCCTCCACCCGGGCGCCGCCGGGCGGGAAGCCGTCCGCCGCCCCGATCTTCATCCATTCCATCGGCTCACTCCATTCCGGTTCCCGGACCCGCCCCTGTGAACTTGGCGGCCACCGCCCGGCGGGCAGGCGCCGCCAAGCCCGGCGCGGCCAGATCGGAGAGTATCTCGTCGAAGAAGGCCCTCACCAGGAGCGGCTCCGCCCGAGGCCTGGGGATGCCTCTGCTCATCAGGTAGTAGAGGTGATCCTCGTCCAAGGGGCCGGAGGAAGATCCGTGCCCGCACTGGAGGTCGTCGGTGAGGATCTCGAGGTTGGGCACCGAATGTACCTTGGCGCGGTCCGAGAGCACCAGGTTGCGGTTGGTCTCGAAGGCGTAGGCGCCCGCCGCCTCGTTCTCGATCCTCATCAACCCGGTCCACACCGCCCGGGCGGCGTCGGTGACCGCCCCTTTGAGGAAGATGTCGGAGGAGGTGCGCGGCCCGCGGTGGGTTACGTGGATCCGGTAGTCAAGCACCTGGGCGCCGTCGCCGAAGTAGACGCCGCCCATCCGGGCGGACGATCCCTGCCCGGCCAAGACGAGGTCCAGCCGCTGGCGGGCGTAGCGCCCCCCCAGCCCGATCTCGCCGATGCGCACCGAGGCGTCCCGTTCGGCTTCGCACCGATGGCGGGCCACCAGCCGGGCCTGGTCTTCCAGGAGCTGCACCACCGTTACGGACAGCTGGGCGTTGCGGCCGGCCAGCACCTCCACCACCGGACAGACCAACGCCTCGGCGCCCGGGAGAGAGCGGTACAACACCACCACCGACCCCTCCGAGTTGGGCCCGGCCAGCACCGCCAGCCGGGGGAAGCTGACCGCTCCGGCGGAGACTGCCTGGACGTCCACCACCGCCGGCGCCGAGACCGCCCGGCCGGCGGGGATGACGACCACCCCGCCGGGCGGGCCGAAGGCCTGATTGGCGGCGGTGAAGATATCGGCGGCGGGCGGGTCGGAGGCGCCGAGGAGGGCGATCCGGTCGTCCTCGATGTCCAACACCCCCCCAACCGTGATCTCCCCGCTGCGGGCGGACACCAAGCCGCCGTCCACCATGGTCATCCGGGCGGAGGCCCCGTCGAGGGCTTCCAGGTACTCGTCGCTTCCCAGCAGTCCGGCCCCCTCATGGGCCGGGGCGAAATCGCCCAGGTCGAAGTCGAGGTCCACGTATTTCCAGTCCTCGTCCCCCCGGCCGGGCATGGACGCCGCCGACCACGCCTCGAATCCGCGCCGGCGGCGCTCCGCCAGCCACTCGGGCTCGGCGCGGTCGGGTTCGGGAAAGGCTGCGTAGGGCGGCGGCCCGGGCAAGTGCTCATCCTCCATGGAGACGGGGGCGGATGGTATACGGGCCGCCGATGGTATCAGCCGCCGCCGCCCGCCGGTCCGCGCGGGCGGAGAGGGTCAGCTGCGACTGTTCACGAGAGGCGCGCGGGCAGATGAAATACGCGCCCGCATCCCCCCGAACCGAAGGAAACGGGCAGAACACCACCCGCCCCCGGCAGGGGGCACCTCCCCCAATACCACCGCGGCAACGGTTTCGCTCTCTCGCCCCCCGCCCCTCAACAGGGACAACCTCCCCGAATATCAACGCGGCAGTGGTCTTACCCCCCTCGCCCCCTTGACCCCACCCCCTGGTCAGGCGCTTCATGCTCAGTGTGTGCGGCAAAGACCGCACATCGGATTTTCGCGCTCTCGACCCCCCGCCCCGGCTTCGCCGGGCCCTTCCCCCGCCTCCTCCGCCATCGTGATCCACAGAGCGGGGCGGCGCGTGAGGGCCGCCTCCGCCGGATGCCGGCCGTCGGCAAATTTCGCTCCCCCCAGTTGTTCGGCCGGGGGGCGCTGCATTCTGATCGGAACGGCCCGGACCGCCGCGATATCTGTACCCAAACAACATACCCGCCCACTGTGACAGATTTCAGCCTCGACCGAGAGTCGGCGGAAATCCAACCTCCGCGGTGATCACGGCGGGGAAGATGCCGTCCGTTCCACTGCCGCCGCCCCCCTCCGCCGGAGGCACCGCCGCCCCGCACATTTTGTACCGCAACCCGCACATGGCCGCAACCGCATATTGGATTTTCGCGCTCTCGACCCCCCGCCCCGGCTTCGCCGGGCCCTTCCCCCGCCTCCTCCGCCATCGTGATCCACAGAGCGGGGCGGCGCGTGAGGGCCGCCTCCGCCGGATGCCGGCCGTCGGCAAATTTCGCTCCCCCCAGTTGTTCGGCCGGGGGGCGCTGCGTTCTGATCGGAACGGCCCGGACCGCTGCGATATCTGTACCCAGACAACATACCCGGCGCCTGTGACATGTTTCAGCCCTCGGCCGGGAGTCGGCGGGAATCCAACCCTGATCGTTCACGAGAAATGGGGGGCGGGCAATTCGAAAAACGCACCAACCGGCGGCCCGACCGGGTGGATATGAACGATCAGGGCCGGCTTTCGATCAGGCGGGAGATCCGGGCGAACACCTCGTCCAACATCTCGTCGGTGAGGCGCCCGGTGAAGGTGTTCTGCTGGGAGGGGTGGTAGCTGGCGACGAGCACGGGGGCGGCGGCGCCCAGCCCGACCTCGGCGCCGTGGGCGAAGCGGGGCCGGGGCCGGGGGACTTCCCAGCCCCTCCGGGCGCCCATCCGCAGGATCTGATCGAAGGCCATGCCGCCCAAGGCCAGGATCACCCGCACCCGGCTGCACAGGTCGAGCTCCTGTTCCAGCCATTCCGCGCAGGCGTTCCGCTCGCCGGAGGTGGGGCGGTTGGCGGGCGGGGCGCACCTGACGATGGCGGTGATGGCGGCGTCGGCCAGCTCCAGCCCGTCGCCCCGGCCGACGGCCTCCGGCCGGTTGGCGAAGCCGGCCCGATGCATGGCCCTGAAGAGCCACTCGCCGGAGCGGTCGCCGGTGAACATCCGCCCGGTCCGGTTGGAGCCGTGGGCGCCGGGCGCCAGCCCGATGATCAGCAGCCGGGCGGTGCGGGGGCCGAGCATCGGCACCGGACGCGCCCAATATTCCTGGTCGGCGTAGGCCGCCCGCTTCTCGGCCGCCACCCGTTCGCGCCAGGCGACCAGCCGGGGGCACCTCCGGCAGCCGATCAGCGAATCCTGCAGCAGCCGGAATGCTTCGTCCTTCCGGCCTTCCGCCGCATCACCCCCTGAGCGGCTCACGGCCCGGATTCCGTTCCGGCGGCGGGCGGGGCGGGGTCGATGGCTTCCATCTGGAAACGGCTGCGGGCGTTCCACAGCATCCAGCCCAGCGACCGCTCCTCCGCCGCCTCTATTTCTTCCCTCACCTGCGACGAGTCGTAGTAGAAGTCCTGCAGCCAGGGCCGGACCACGGCGGCCCCCTCCAAGCGCTCCAAGCCGGCGTCGAGAGCGCTGCCCACCACCTCGCTGGGATGGTCGTTGGGTTTGTCGAATCCGAACCAGCCCGTCGAGTAGTGGCTGGGGTACACCATCGGGGAGAGCACATCGGCGGCGGAGGACAGGGCGCCGAACTCCTGGCCGATTCCGCCGTCGCCCTGCACGGAGGTGATGAACCCGAAGATGTCGGCCGCCACTACGCAGCCGAGCGGATGCAGGCGGGCGGCGGCCTCCTCGAGAAAGCCGGTGATGGACCTGACGCGCACCTCCGGGGAATCGCCCTGGTCGAACACGGCCGTGTCGGGGTATCCGTCGGGGAACCGCACGTAGTCGAACTGGATCTCGTCGAAGCCGGCGGCGCAGGCCTCCTCCGCCAAATCGAGGGCGTATTCCCTGGCCCGAAGGTCGGTGGGGTCGAGGAAGTACTGGTTGCCCTTGCGGAACGGCCCGCCGGCGGCGGAGTCGAAGATCGCCATACCGGCCTCGGCCCGGGCGGCCACCGGATCCTGGAAGGTAACGATCCGGGCGATCTTGTAGAGGCCGCGGGCGTCCATCTCCCGCAACACCCGGTCCAGTTCGAACAACGGGTCGACCGCCCCCAGCCGGCGGGCCAGCTCCACCCCGGTCTCGTGGAAGACCCGGCCCGACTCGTCTTTGACGTCGATGACGAAGGCGTTCACCACCGTCTCCTCGGCGGCGGCCAAGAGGTCCCTCCATTGCTGAGGGTCGTGGAACACCGAGAAGGCCACATGCAGCCCCCGGATGATCCTCGGCTCGATCTCGATCTCGGTCACCAGCAGCCCGCCGTCCCATTCGAACTCGGTGCTGTGCCAGCCCGGGCGGCTGACGGTGATGTTCCCCGCCACCGCCCCTCTGATCTCGAAGCGCCCCGTCTGATCGGTCACCACGTCGACCCCCCCCAGAGACACGGCCGCCGCCGCCAGCCCGAAGCCGCTCGGATCCACCACCGCCCCGCGCAGCACCACCGGGCGCAGCTCCAGCTCCAAGGGTTCGTCCTGGAAAGATTGCACCGCCACCGCCCCCGGGAAGAAACCGGCCGCCTCCACGGAGACCGACACCTGCTCCCCTTCCCAGCGAACCCCGGCCAGGCCGGCCTCGTCGGTCGCCGTCCGCCCCTCCCGGACCTTGACCAGGGCGCCGGCCACCGGCCCCCCATCCCCGTCCGTGACCAGCACGTTCACCACGGGGACCGGAGTGGGAGAAGGCAGGGGGGCTTCCCCCACCACCACCGCCGACTGCGCCATGCACGCCGAGGCGGCCGCCCCCAGCAGGAGCGCCCCCCACCGGCCGGCGGGCGGGCGCCGCATCCGCCGGCCGCTCCGAGAACCCATGCGTCGATCCCCTCCTGACACCTCGCCCCCAAGAGTAGCCGGGGGCCGGAGAAACAGCCCGCCGGCCCGGCCTCCGCCGGAGAACGCGGAAACCGTCTTGCGAAATTCGGCGCAGGGTGATACTTTGCCCTGACCGGCGCGGAAAGGAGCCCATAGGCGTGGTGATCGCGGCCCAGGAATCACTCCCGCTGGCCGACACCGTCGGCCTGTACCTGGAGAGGGTGGCCAACCATTCTCTGCTGACGGCAGAGGATGAGGTGGATCTGGCCCGCACCATGGAGCTGGGCCTGCGGGCGCAGGAAAAACTCGAAGAGCGGAACGGGCTGGGAACTCGGGAGGCCCGCCGCCTCCGCCGGCTGATCCGAGAAGGCGAGGAGGCCAAGGCGGTCTTCATCCGGTCGAACCTCCGCCTGGTCATCTCGATCGCCAAACGCTATGCGGGCCGGGGCCTGGACCTCATAGACCTCATCCAGGAAGGCAACCTGGGCCTGATCCGGGCGGTGGAGAAATTCGACTGGCGCAAGGGGTTCAAGTTCTCGACCTACGCCACCTGGTGGATCCGCCAGGCCATCACCCGGGGCCTCGGCAACCAGGCCCGCACCATCCGCCTCCCGGTCCACATGGTGGACATCGTCAGGACAGTCAACGAGACCAACTACACGCTGACCGAGCACTACCGCCGCCCCCCCACCCGCGAGGAGATCGCCGAAGCGAGCGGCCTCACCATCGAGCGGGTGCATGCGGCCTTGGACGCCCCCAACAGCAACATCTCGCTCGACAAGTCCGTGGGGGAAGAGGGTGACGCCACCATCGCCGACTTCGTGGAGGACAAGAACGCCCTCGACCCTTTCAAACACGCCGCCGCCGCCCTGAGGCGGGAATACATCCTGTCGGCCCTCGGCATCCTCAACCAAGAGGAGCAGGAGGTGATAGTCCTGCGGTACGGCTTGGAGGGGAACGAGCCGTACACCCTCACCAGCATCGGCGAGATGCTGGGGGTAACCCGCGAAAACATCCGCCAGATCGAGAACCGGGCGCTGTCGAAGCTCCGCCACCCCGCCTATTCCCTGAGGCTCCGCTACCTGCTGGACAGCTGAGCAGACCCGCCTAGCCGGGCGGCGGCCCCCCCCCCCCCCCGGATTGCCGCGTGCTTTTTTCGGCGTGCTCGAGATGAATGAACCAGGGTCGGCGGAGCCCGCCTTCCATCCGGCTGCCGAGGCGTGTCACACCCCCCTGATACCTTGGGGCGGTACACACACCGCAGCCGATCCGGATGCTGCGGTCATACAGAGGCCGCCCCGCCCAGAGCCGAGGCTCCAAGGGCGGGCGGCCGACCTGGCTGTGCCGAGGCGGATCGACGCAGAGGGCCCCAACACGCCCTCTGTGTCCGAAAACGGTGGTTCGGAGGCGGCGGGGGCGGGGAGCCCGGCGAAGCCGGGGCGCAACGGGGAGAACGCGAAAAACGAATGCGCTGCTCGGGCTCTGGTTTCAGTTCGAGAGACCCGGCGGTCGTGTTCGACTGCTCGTATCGCCGAGCATGTGCGCTGCTCGGGCTCGGTTTCAGTTCAGTTCAGTTCGAGAAGACGAGCCGACAGGCAACGGGGGATAGAGCCTGCCGGTCAGCGGTTCCTGCCGGGGGTTCCGCCGCGAGGGCGACGCACCCGAACGACCTGGTCGGTCCCTATCCGCTCGTCCTCTTGCTGCGCGGGGTTCAGCCGACCGCGCCGGCCTCCGCCATGTTCAGCTCGATGAGGCGGTTCATCTCCACCGCGTACTCCATGGGGAGCTCCTTGACGATCGGCTCGATGAACCCGGCCACCACCATCGAGGTGGCTTCGTCCTCGGTGAGGCCTCTGCTCATCAGATAGAAGAGCTGGTCCTCGCCCACCTTGGACACGGTGGCCTCGTGGCCGATCTGGGTGTCGGCCTCCTCGATCTCCATGTAGGGGTAGGTGTCCGACCGGCTGTCGTCGTCGAGGATCAGGGCGTCGCAGCGGACGAACGACTTGGCGTTCTCGGCGCCCGGCTCGACCCGCACCAGACCGCGGTATCCGGCCCGGCCCCCGCCCTTGGTGATCGACTTGGACAGGATGGTGGAGGTGGTGCCGGGGGCGGCGTGCACCATCTTGGCGCCGGTGTCCTGGTGCTGGCCCGCTCCGGCGAAGGCGATTGACAGCACCTCCCCGTGGGCGCCCGGCTCCATCAGCCAGACCGCCGGGTACTTCATGGTCAGCTTGGAGCCGAGGTTGCCGTCCACCCACTCCATGGTGGCGTCGGCGTAGGCGGCGGCCCGCTTCGTAACCAGGTTGTAGACGTTGTTCGACCAGTTCTGAATGGTGGTGTACCGGCAACGGCCCCCCCGCTTGACCACGATCTCCACCACCGCCGAATGCAGAGAGTCGGTGGTGTACACCGGGGCGCTGCAGCCCTCTACGTAGTGGCAGAAGGCGCCTTCGTCGACGATGATCAGGGTGCGCTCGAACTGGCCCATGTTCTCCGAGTTGATGCGGAAGTAGGCCTGGAGGGGCTGGTCGACGTGAACGCCGGGCGGCACGTAGATGAACGAGCCCCCCGACCAGACCGCCGAGTTGAGGGCGGCGAACTTGTTGTCGTTGGGGGGTATGACCGAGCCGAAATGCTCCCTGACCAGGTCGGGGTGTTCCCTCACCGCCGAGTCCATGTCCATGAACAGGACGCCCATCTGCTCCAGGTCCTCTCGGTTGCGGTGGTAGACCACCTCCGACTCGTACTGGGCGGTTACGCCCGCCAGGAACTTGCGCTCCGCTTCGGGGATCCCCAGCTTCTCGTAGGTGTCCTTGATGGATTCGGGGACCATGTCCCAGTCCCGGGCCTGGGACTCGGCGGGCTTGACGTAGTAGTAGATGTCGTCGAAGTCGATCTCGTCGAGCAGCCCGCCGCCCCCCCAGCCGGGCATGGGCCGGCGCAGGAAGCGCTGGTAGGCCTTGAGGCGGAAGTCGAGCATCCACTGGGGTTCTCCCTTGATGAACGACATCTCGCGGATGATGTCCTCCGACAGCCCCTTCTCGGGCTTGAAGACGTAGTCGTCTTCGGGATCGCTCCAGCCGAGCTTGTAGGCGCCGAGGTCTATGTCAACCGTGGCGGTCATGCGATCCTTCCTTCCTAGACCTTTACCTTCTACTATAAGGTTATGTTTTTTGCCCGGTTTCGGGCTGGTTCTCCGGGCCTCGCCGCCGAAGAACCTGGGGTGAAGGCCGAGCCCCACTATACCAACTTTCGGACACAATCAACAGTCATATTCCAGGAGATCGGCTACCGCCACGACAGGTCGGCGGGGGAAACCGGGTCGGGCATCAGGGTGCCGCCCATCAGGTAACGGTCCACCGCCGCCGCGCAGCTGCGGCCCTCGGCGATGGCCCATACGATCAGGGACTGGCCCCTTCCCATGTCGCCGGCCGTGAACACGCCTTCGACGCTGGTGGACCAGCCGTCGTCCCTGGCCACGTTGCCCCGGTCGGTCATCTCCACCCCCAGCTGCTCCAGCATCGGCGAACGTTCGGGGCCGGTGAACCCGAGGGCCAGCAGCACCAGCTCGGCCGGATACTCCCGGTCGGTTCCCTCGATCCGCTCGAAGCTCATCCGCCCGCCCCGGAAGGACTGCTCGACCCGGTGGGTGCGCAGGGCCGCCACCCGGCCTTGCCCGTCCCCGACGAACTCTTCGGTGTTGATGGCGAACTCGCGCTCCCCCCCTTCCTCGTGGGCGGCGGACACCTGATACATGAGCGGCCAGGTCGGCCAGGGGGTGGAGGCGGCGCGTTGATCGGGGGGGCGGGGCAGGATCTCGAACTGGTGGACCGAGGCCGCCCCCTGGCGGTGGGCCGTCCCCAGGCAGTCGGCGCCGGTGTCGCCCCCGCCGATGATGACCACCCGCCTGCCCTCGGCCGAGATCGGGGTCTCGGCGAGGTCCCCGGCCTGCACCCGGTTGGCCCAGGTCAAGTATTCCATCGCCAGGTGTATCCCGTCCAGCTCCCTTCCGGGAACGGCCAGGTCGCGGCCGGCCAGGGCGCCCCCGGCCAGCACCACCGCGTCGTATTCGGCCCGCAGCCGGCCGGCGGCGGGGTCCACCCCCACCTCGGCGTTGGTGCGGAACTCGGTGCCTTCCTGCTCCATCTGCTCCAGGCGCCGGTCGAGGAAACGCTTCTCCATCTTGAACTCGGGTATCCCGTAGCGCATCAGCCCGCCGCAGCGGTCGTCCCGCTCGAAGACCGTCACCGCATGGCCGGCCCTGGTGAGCTGCTGGGCGGCGGCCAGCCCGGCGGGGCCGGACCCCACCACCGCCGCTTTCTTGCCGGTGGAGGCCGAAGGCATCACCGGAACGACCCAGCCCTCCTCCCAGGCCCGCTCGATGATGTCGAGCTCGACCTGCTTGATGGTGACCGGGTCGGAGTTGATCCCCAGCACGCAGGAGGCCTCGCAGGGCGCCGGGCACAGCCGTCCGGTGAACTCCGGGAAGTTGTTGGTGGCGTGCAGCCGGTCGATGGCGTCCCGCCGCATATCCCGGTACACGAGATCGTTCCAGTCGGGGATCAGGTTCCCCAGCGGGCAGCCCTGGTTGCAGAACGGGATGCCGCAGTCCATGCATCGCGAGGCCTGGTCCGCCAGCGCCTCGGCGGGGAAGTCCTCGTAGACCTCCCGCCAGTCGCGGACCCGCAGCTCCGCCGGACGGCGGACGGGGGTCCGGCGCCCGTGCTTGAGGAAACCCCAGGCGTCACCCATGGGCGGAGGCCATGATCGCATCCAGTACGGGTTCGCCGGTTTCCTCCGCCCGGCGGACGGCTTCCAGCACCCGCTTGTAGTCGTCCGGCATCACCTTCACGAACTTCTCCACTTCCTCGCCCCACCTGATCAGCAGCCGGGCGGCGACCGCCGAGCCGGTCTCCAGATGGTGGGCCGTAACCCGCTCGCGGAGGAAGGCGCGGTCTTCGTCGGTCAGCGGGTCCAGCGCCGCCATCTCCAGGTTGACCTGTTCGGGGAACGATCCGTCCGCGTCGTACACGTAGGCGATGCCCCCCGACATGCCCGCCGCGAAGTTGCGGCCGGTGGGGCCGAGGATCACCGCCCGCCCCCCCGTCATGTACTCGCATCCATGGTCGCCGACCCCTTCGACCACCGCCGTCGCCCCCGAGTTGCGGACGCAGAACCGCTCCCCCACCACCCCGTTCAGGAACATCTCGCCCGAGGTGGCGCCGTAGAGGATCACGTTGCCGGCGATGATGTTCTCCTCGGCCGCGATCGGGCATTCGGGCGGGGTCTTCACCACGATCCGGCCCCCCGACAGGCCCTTCCCCACGTAGTCGTTGGCGTCGCCCACCAGGTTGAGGGTCACCCCCTTGGGCAGGAAAGCCCCGAAGCTCATCCCCGCCGACCCGGTGAAGTTGACGGTGATCGAATCGTCCGGCAGCCCCTCGGGGCCGTGCCGCAGCGTCACGTGGAAACCCAGCATGGCGCCGGCCGTGCGGTTGGTGTTGCGGATCGGCATTTCCAGGGTGATGGGCGGCCCGCCGTCCAGGGTCTCCTCCGCCAGCTTGACGAGGGAGAGGTCCAGGGAGTGGTCGAGGCCGTGGTCCTGCTTGCCGATGTTGTGCCTGACCTTGCCGGGCGGCAGCTCCGGCATGTAGAAGATGGGCGACAGGTCCAGGCCGGCGGTCTTCCAGTATTCCGAGGAGTCATGCAGGCCCAGCAGGTCGGCCCGGCCGATGACCTCGTCGAGGGTGCGGAAACCCAGCTCCGCCAGGTGTTCCCGCACCTGTTCGGCCACGAACATCATGAAGTTCACGATGTGGGAGGCCTTGCCGCTGAAGCGGCTGCGCAGCTCCGGTTTCTGGGTGGCCACCCCCACCGGGCAGGTGTCCAGGTGGCAGACCCTCATCATGATGCAGCCGGACACCACCAGCGGGGCGGTGGCGAAGCCGAACTCGTCCGCCCCCAGCATGGCGCCGATCATCACGTCGCGGCCGGTCTTGAGCTGGCCGTCGACCTGAACGACGGTCCGCTCCCGCAGGTCGTTCAGCAGCAGGGTCTGCTGGGCTTCGGCCAGCCCGATCTCCCAGGGGCCGCCCGCGTGCTTGATGGAGGTGAGGGGGGAAGCCCCGGTGCCGCCGTCGTGGCCGGATATCAGCACCACGTCGGACTTGGCCTTGGCCACCCCGGCGGCCACCGTCCCCACCCCCGGCTGCGCCACCAGCTTCACATGTATCCGGGCGGTGGGGTTGGAGTTCTTCAGATCGTGGATCAGCTGCTTTATGTCCTCGATCGAGTAGATGTCGTGGTGGGGCGGGGGCGAGATCAGGCCCACCCCGGGGGTGGACATCCGGGTCTCGGCGATCCAGGGGTACACCTTGTAGCCGGGGAGCTGGCCGCCCTCCCCGGGCTTGGCGCCCTGGGCCATCTTGATCTGCAGGTCCTCGGCGTACACCAGGTATTCGGAGGTGACCCCGAACCGGCCCGAAGCCACCTGCCGCACCACGCTCCGCCGGGAATCGCCGTTGGGGTCGGGGTGGTTGCGGTCGGCGTCCTCGCCCCCCTCCCCCGAATTGGACTTGCCGCCGATCCGGTTCATGGCGATGGCCAGCGTCTCGTGCACCTCCTTGGAGATGGAGCCGTAGGACATGCCCCCGGTGCTGAAGCGCTTGACGATCTCCGAGGCCGGCTCCACCTCCTCGATCGGGACGGGGGTGCGGCCCTCCTTCTTGAAGCGGAACATTCCCCGGATGGTGCCCAGCCGCTCCGTCTGCTCGTTCACCAGGTCGGTGTACTCCCTGAAGATGTCGTAGCGGCCCTCGCGGGCGGAGTGCTGGAGCTTGAACACCGTCATGGGGTTGAACAGATGGTGTTCGCCCTCCCGCCGCCACTGGTACTCGCCGCCCCCCTCGAGGCGGCGGTGGGCCAGCTCGCCCGGGTTGTCGGCGAAGGCGAAACTGTGCCGGCCGGCCGCCTCCTCGGCGATCACGTCCAGCCCCACCCCCCCGATCTGGCTCCCCGTCCCGGTGAAGTAGGCGTCGATCATCTCCGGCCCGATCCCCACCGCCTCGAAGATCTGGGCGCCGATGTAGGAGGCGGCGGTGGAGATGCCCATCTTGGACATCACCTTGAGGACGCCCTTGCCGGCCGCCTTGATGTAGTTGGCGTGCGCCTTGCGGCGGATCGAGTCGTCCAGGCCGTGGATCCCCTCGTCGGCCATGTGGTCGATGGCCTCGAAAGCCATGTAGGGGTTGACGGCGGTGGCGCCGTAGCCCAGCAGCAGGCAGAGGTGATGCACCTCCCGGGCGTCTCCGGCCTCCACCACCAGGCCCACCCGGGTGCGGTTCTTGGTGCGGATCAGGTGGTGGTGCACGGCGGCGGTGATCAGCAGAGAGGGGATCGGCGCCCGGTCGCGGTCGACTCCGCGGTCGGACAGCACCACCGCCCAGACGCCTTCTTCGATCAGCTCGTCCACCCGGGCGCAGACCGCCTCTATCGCCTCCCGCAGAGCCGCGCCTCCGCCTTCGGGCGGGAAGTGGCAGGGCACCACCGCCGCCGCCCCCCCCACCCGCGCGTGCTCGTGCATGCGGAGCAGGCTCTCCAGCTCGCGGTTGTCGATGACCGGGCTGTCCAGCTCGATCAGGCGGCAGGAGTCGGGCCCCAGGCCGAACAGGTTGGACTCCGGCCCGATGGTGGTGCGGAGGGCGGTGACCAGCTCCTCCCGCATGGCGTCCAGCGGCGGGTTGGTCACCTGGGCGAAGAGCTGCTTGAAGTAGTCGAACAGCAGCCGCGGGCGGTTGGAGAGCACCGCCAGGGGGGTGTCGGTGCCCATCGAACCGAGCGGCTCCACCCCCTTCACCGCCATCGGGGCGACCAGCATCTTGAGGTCCTCGTGGGTGTAGGCGAAGGCGCGCAGGCGCTGCAGCACGGGGAGGTCGGTTTCCCTGCCGGCGGCGGCCACCTCTCCGGGCTCACCGGCCCCGCCGGGCGCCGCCCCGGCCAGGTCGCGGAGGTGGACCATCCCCTCGTCCAGCCACCGCCGGTAGGGCCGGGAGGAGGCCAGGGACGCCTTGATCTCCGAATCCCGGATGATCCGGCCCTGTTCGGTGTCGATCAGGAACATGCGCCCCGGCCGGAGGCGGCCCTTCTCGACGATCTTCGACTGCGGGATGTCCACCACCCCCACCTCGGAGGCCATAACCACCAAGTCGTCGTCGGTGACCCAGTAGCGGGAAGGCCGCAGCCCGTTGCGGTCCAGCACCGCCCCGATCTGCTTTCCGTCGGTGAAGGCGATGGAAGCCGGGCCGTCCCACGGCTCCATCAGGGAGGCGTGGTAGCGGTAGTAGGCCCGGACATCGGGGTCCATGCTCTCGTGCCGTTCCCACGGCTCCGGGATCATCAGCAGCACCGCCTCCGGCAGCGAATATCCGCCCATGTAGAGGATCTCCAGGGCCTCGTCGAAGCCGGCCGAGTCGGACACCCCCGGCGTGCAGATCGGGAAGATGCGGTCCAGGTCGCCGGGTATCAGGTCGGTGGCGAACAGGCTCTCGCGGGCGCGCATGAAGTTGCGGTTGCCGGCGATGGTGTTGATCTCGCCGTTGTGGGAGATGAGCCGGAAGGGGTGGGCCAGCGGCCACATCGGAAAGGTGTTGGTGGAGAAGCGGGAATGGACGAGGGCGATGGCGCTCTCCAGCCGGTGGTCGCGCAGGTCGGGGAAGAAAGACCCCAGCTGGATGCCGGTGAGCATCCCCTTGTAGACCATGGTGCGCCCGGACAGGCTGGGAAAGTAGACCCCCTCGTGCATGGTCGAGACCCCGCCCATGCCGCCGGCCGCCCCGTCGGCTTCCCCGCCCAGGGAGAGATGCACCTCGTGCTCCACCCGCTTGCGGACCACGTAGGCGAGCCGCTCCAGTTCCATGTCGGCCGCGCCCCGGCCGTCGATGAACACCTGATGGATGGCGGGCATGGTCTCGCGGGCGGAGCGCCCGATCACCGACGGCTCGGTGGGGACCTCGCGCCAGCCCAGCACCGCCAGGCCCTCTTCGGCGGCGACCGCCTCCACCGCCCGCTGCCCCGCCTCTATGAGATCTGCCCGGCGGGGGAAGAAGGCCAGACCGGCGGCGTAACCGCCCATCGGAGGCAGGTCGAAGGAAACCGCCGCCCGCAGGAACCGGTCGGGTACCTGGATCAGGACGCCCGCGCCGTCCCCGGTCTCCAGATCGGCGCCGGTGGCGCCCCGGTGCACCATGTTGCCCACCGCCCCGACGGCCGTCGAGACGATGCCGTGGCTGCGGCGCCCCTTGATGTCAGCTACGAAGTTGACGCCGCAGCCGTCGTGCTCGTATTCCGGTCGGTACAACCCGGCCATCAGCTCTCTCCTGGTCCTTTCTTCACTTCACATCACGAAATCGACCGCGCATCCGCCCCCGTATAGGAGGGGGAGGCAGTATGGAGGGGGGAAACCCCCATGCAGCCCCGCCAGCCGAACATGATACACACCCTGCTGGACAGACCAACCAGCGCCGCCGCCGGATTCGGCCCGCCGGAAACCCGAACCGGGCGCCGAAATCTGATACTTTTGGCCCTTATGCCTGTGATCGTGGTAGGCGCCGACACCCCCGTAGGAAAGGCGGTCGTACAGGCCGTCTGCCGGTCGGCCGCCGAGACCAGAGCCTTCGTATCCGACAACCGGGCGGCGGAGGAGCTGCGGGCGGTGAAGGTCAAGGCGGCGCTGGGGGACGTGTCGGACGCGTCCCACGTCGAAGCGGCCGCCCTGCACTGCTTCTGCGCGGTCTTGGTGGCCGATGCGGCCGAGGACGGCAGGGAGAGGGCCTTCGCGGACAGCCCGGCGGAGGTGATGGAGGGGTGGGCCGAGGCCGTCCGCCGCGCCGGTGTGCAAAGGGCTATCTGGGTGGGGGGCGGGAACCTTCCGGCGCCTCTCCCCCCTTCGGCGCCCGAGGAGGCCGCGGTGAGAGTCGAAGGAAGCGCCGAAGCCGATCTCGAAGCCGCCGCCGCCCGGGTGGTCCGCTTGGAGAGCGCCCGCCGGATGACCGCCTGATTCCGATCCGGCGGCGGGGCGCGAAGCTGCGCAAGGCCTCGCCCAGCGCGGCGGGCGCCTCCGGGTCGGTGCTGGCGTAGGGGGCCGCCCGCAGCCAGCCGCCGCGCTCGGTCAGATAGAAACCTGCTTCGGCCAGCCGCCGGTGGACTTCGGCCGCCTTCCTCCTCCGGGGGCGGAAGCAGACGATGCCGCTTCGCTCGGCGGCGCTCCGCCATGGCGTCATGACCCCGGCGCCCGCCCGCAGGGCTTCTTCCTCGACAGCGCGGGAACGGGCGATAACCGCCGCCTCCACCTCGTCCATGCCCGCCCGGCCCAGCGCTTCCAGCGCCCCCAGCAAAGCGCCCGCCGTTACGAAAGGGGGGCTGCCCATCATGAACCGCCGGGCGCCGGCGGCGGGCGGATGCGGCAGGGGCGCCTCGGTGTCGAAGGGATCCCGGACGCCCGGCCAGCCCACCAGGGAGGGCGCCAACCGGTCGAGGGCGCGGTCCGAAAGGGCCATGAAGCCGACCCCGCCCCCCGCCCGCAGCCACTTGTGCCCGCCCGCAACCAGGACGTCGGCGTGCTCCATCGTCGTCTGCAGGGCCCCCACCGCCTGAACTGCGTCGACCACCAGCAGGGCGTCACCGGCGGCCTCGCGCAGGGCGGCCAGATCGCACCGGTAGCCGGTCCGGTAATCGACCAGGCTGACCGCGGCGGCCGAGGTCGAGGAATCCACCGCCCCGGCGATCAGATCGGCGGTGAGGCGGCCGTCCGGAACCGCAATCGTCCTCGGCTCGATGCGGCCCGCCTCCCCGGCCCTGACCCACGGATAGAGGTTGGCGGCGAAATCGGTCTCCGGGACCACCACCGATCCGCCCGACAAGCCGAACGCAACCGAGAACAGCCCGACCGAGGTGTTGGGCACGAGCACCACCTGATCCGGAGCGGCCCCCACCAGATCGGCCGCCAGGGCGGTCACTCTATCGATCTGCTCGAAGACCAAGGGGATCAGCCTCTCCCCTCCGCCCGCCATGGCCTCGGCCGTCTCGGCGAGGCGGCGGCGGGCCGGGATCGACACGGCGCCGACCGCCGCGAAGTCCATGAAGCCGAAGGGCTCGTCGTACTGTTCCAGGAAGGCGTCGGACAGCGGCATCGCCCGCCAGCCTACCGGGGCGCCCCGACCGAGGCGGAGAGGTTCAGAACCCGGCCAGGCGGGCTTCGATCATCTGGTTGAAGGATGCGAGGGCGCCGGCGGCCAGCTCGATCCGCTCGCCGGGATCGTCGGCCTCCAGCACCCTCTGCCGGTCGATGTCGGAAACGGGAAGCGAGTCGAGGGCCCGGTAGGCGGCGGCCAGACCGCCGGAAGGCAGCGGCGCCGCCCTCCCGGTGTCGGCGCCGAGCTCGGCGAGCAGGGCCAACCCCCGCCTGAACTCCCGCTCCAGACGCTCCCGCCGCCGGTAGCCGGCGTCGAAGTCGGGCGGGTCGGCCAACCGCCTGACCAGGGCCTGGGGGTACGGGTCGTCGTCGAGCCACCTCACCGCCCGGATGCGGCCTCCGCCCCAGGCCTTCACCAACAGACGGCCTCCCTCCATCGGGGCCGCCTCGACGACGGCGGCGGCCACCCCGACATCGAACCGGTCGTCCCCGCCCCCCACCTCCCAACCCCGCTCGATCAGCACCACCCCGAAGTCCAGGCCCCGCCGCAAGCACAGGTCGATCATCTCCAGGTAACGGGGCTCGAAAACATGGAGGGTCAGCGCGGCCCCGGGCATGAGCCCCCGCCCCAACGGGAACATCGGAAGCCGCTTCGGCGGCGGCCCCCCGTCCGTGCTGGGGGAGGAAGTCTCCGACACCGCCCGATCACAAACCCGGGTCGGCCCCGCCCCGGCCGCCGCCGTCCCCCCGTTTCTGGACCCGGAACCGGATGCGCGACACCTCCGAGTCGCCCACGAAGATCGGAAACGCATACCCCCCCGGCTTGGGAAACACCAGGTTGTTGAAGGTGAAAGCCCTGGTCACACCGGTGTCGCTCCCCGCCGGTTTCCCAGCCCGGCGGTTTATCTCGATCCGCTGCGCCAACCGCTTCCCGCCGAACAGGCTGTTCCCGTCCTCGTCCACCAGATCCACCGACAACGCGAACGCCTCGAGGTTCGACCACGGCACCCGGATGCGGATCCCGATCCCCATCGAGGGATGCCGGGCGGGGAACGCCGCCACCCAGAGCAGGTCCCAGCCGCCCCCTAGCACATAGAGCTTCCCCCCCACTGCCTGAACGGAGTCGGCCACCATGGCGAACTCCACCCGGGGCGTCGGGTCGAGCGAGCTCTCGAGAGAGTCCATGCCCCCAACTCTAGGAGAAGCCGCGCCCGGCCCGCCCGAAGCCCTCCTGCCCTCGTGTATATTCCCAGCAATGCCCCCCCCCCCGAAGCCCATGACGAAGACAGGCCTGAGGCCCTCCCGCAACAGGAGCAGTTCTACCGCGCTCCTGCGAGGTTCGGCAACGTCCCAGTCGACGCCGAGCCCAAGGGGTGGGACCGGCGTCAGGGGTTTCGGAAACACTATCCGCGGGTTGACCTTCCTACCCAGATAGTCGAACGGGTATCACTCGGCAACCCAGAGGACCACGAACCCAACCGCCTGATATGGGGAGACAACCTCCACGTCATGCGGCAGATCCCTTCCAACAGCATCGACCTCATCTACATAGACCCGCCCTTCTTCTCCGGACGACAGTACAACGTGCTGTGGGGCGACAACAACGAGCTCCGCTCTTTCAACGACATCTGGGAAGGCGGGTTGGATGGATATCTGATATGGCTCAACGCCCGCCTGTACGAGATGAAGCGCATCCTCAAACAAACCGGCTCAATCTACGTTCACTGTGACTGGCACGCCAGCCACTATATCAAAGTAGAGATGGACAAAATTTTCGGCTATGCTAATTTTAGAAATGAAATTGTCTGGTGTTATACTGGTCCTTCCAATACTAAACAATGGTTTCCTCGTAAACATGATAGTATTCTGTTTTATGTCAAAGACAGAACCGCCCTACCTATATTTAATCGAGATGCAATTCGGATACCATATAAAAAGTTGGAGACCGGGAAAACATCAGGCATATTCAAAGCAGCTGCTACACTTGATGAGGCAGGTAAAGTGCCAGAAGATTATTGGCTTGAAGATAGAGACGGTATGACACCAGTAGGGCGAGTAGCTTCAGAACGAATTGGTTACCCCACGCAAAAGCCAGAGGCCTTAATAGAACGTATCATATTAGCATCTTCAGATAAATTAGATACTATAGCTGATTTTTTCGCAGGAGGGGGTACTACTGCCGCTGTTGCTCAGCGATTAGGGCGGCGCTGGATTGCTGGCGATCAATCTCGCGTTGCCATAGCTGTAACCGCCGAACGGCTCAAGCAGGAGTCGATGACCCTGGCGCTTGAAAGCCCCCGCCCCGATTTCACCATCGAGCAGTGGGGCATCTACGAGGCCGACCGCTTGTCTCAGATGCCCAAGCGAGAGTTTCGCGACTTCGTGCTCAGCGCCTACGGGGCCAGCCGCATCGAGGACCTGTCCGGGGTCATCCACGGCTGGCGCAATCAGCTGCCCATTTGGGTGGGGAACCCCGGCTTGGACGACCAGGCCGCCGCCGAGGACGTGTACGCCTTCGCCAACGCCGTCCGCCGGACCGAGCAGTACCAACAGGCCAACCTCCGCAACGGGGAGATGCTGGCCTGGGGTTTCCGCTCCGACGCCGCCGAGGCGGCCGACCGGCTGCGCAGCCTCCAGGCGATCGACGTCAACTTCATCCAGCTGGCCCAGGTCCGCATCGGCGGCGACGAGTTCCGCCGCCACGTCGTCAAGCGCTCCACCGACCTGGCCGACTACAGCGACTTCCTGACCTTCATCCAGCCGCCGGTGGTAGACGTCGGCTGGCGGGCCCTGGGCGGGCGCAGCGTTACTTTCGACGCAGGCGGCACCGCAGTGGTCAACCCGGGCGCCGAGCTCATCAACATCCAATGGGACTTCGGCTACGACGGCGAACTCTTCACTGCCACCCCCGGCTACTCCCTGCAGCGGGACCGAAAGACCAAGAAGCCGCTGCTCCGGGTAACCCACAAGTTCGACCGCACCGGAGCTTTCCGGGTGGCGTGCCGCGTCCAGGACAGCCGGGGCGGGGAAGGCATGTGGGACGGCGGAGTGGAGGTGGCCTGACCATGCTCAACCGGTTCCTCATCTACGAGGAGGAGTTCCGGCAGTGGGTGCGGGGAGGATTTCCCGGCGCCGCCGCCCGCACCCTCGACTACCTGCAGCATCTCGGCGACCCCGGCGACGAGGCCGCCCCCCGGGAGGGGGTGCTGTGGCGCCACCAGTGGGACGCCCTGCTGCGGGTGGTATACGCCCACGAGATACGCCGAGATGACCTGGCCCAGCCCGACGGGGTGCTGCTCAATATCGTTACCGGCGGCGGCAAGACGGCCCTCATCGCGGCGGCGATGGTGTGGCTGCGGCTGGCCCACGACGTCCAGCGGTTCGTCGTCCTCTGCCCCAACTTGATAGTCCGGGACCGCTTGGAGGACGACTTCGAGAACGGGAAGGTGTTCGTCGACCGCCGCCTCATCCCGCCGGACTCGGTGGTCACCAAAGACGACTTCGCCCTCACCGCCCTGGGCAGCGACCACCCCGGCGGATGGGCCAACCTGCTGGGCGCCAATGTCATCCTGGGCAACATCCATCAGTTCTATCAGAGCAACCGGGTTGGGCAGACCAACCTGGCCCATCTGATGAACGAGGGCCGCTTCGCCCTCTTCAACGACGAGGCGCACAACTCGCCCGCCCCCGAATGGGACGCCACCCTGGACCGGCTGCGTCCCTTCACCATCCTGCGGCTGGACACCACCGCCACCCCCGACCGGGCCGACGACCAAACGCCCGACAGCAAGATGATCTACGAGTACGGCATCCAGAACGCCCTGGCCGACCGGCTGGTCAAGACGCCGGTGGTATACCAGCCCAACATCGCCACCGTGGAGCTGACCTACACCGATTCGGCCACCGGGCAGACCTGCAAGGTGGAGGAGATCGACTGGGACGAGGTGGACCGCAAGGGCATCAGCGCCTCCCAGTGGGTTACGGACGACAAACCGATGCGGCAGCAGATGCAGATCGCCTTGGCCCGCCTGCGGGAACAGGAGCGGCGGGCGCGGGGCCGCTACCAGCCGGTGCTGTTCGTGGTGGCGGTCTGCAAACTGGACGCCCAGAAGGCGGCCCGAACCTTGAACCATCACTTCAAGTTGAACACCCTGCTGGTAACCGAGGACAGCGGCGAGGAAGAACGCCGCAAGGCGACCGAGCTGAGCCGGGCCCGGCGGGCGGGGCGGCCCTACAAGGCGGTGGTAAGCGTGCTGATGCTGCGGGAGGGGTGGGACGTGCCGGAGGTGGGGGTGATCCTGCTGCTCCGCAAGTTCTCCAGCAAGGTGTACGGGCAGCAGGTGATCGGGCGGGGCCTGCGACGGGTGCGCACCGCCGGGGTCGCCGAGGAGGAGCCGCAGATCTGCGCCGTGGTCGACCACCCCAAGCTGAAGCACCAATGGCTGTGGGACATCTTCAACAGCAAGGTCCGCTCCAACGTGGGCGTGGAAGACGAGTTCGACGAGGACGAGGAACTGCCTGATCCTCCGCAGGCGCAGGTGATGGTCAACCCGTCCCTGGTCATCGAAATACCCGAACCGTTCATCGACGACCCCGGCGAGTTCGTAGTCGAGCCGACCGGCGATCCGCCCCCGCCCTTGGAGAACTGGGCGGAGGTGTTGGCGGGCTTCGACTACCCCGAACAGACGGTGGCCATCACCGATGTGGACATCACCGGCGTGGAGCGGCAGCAGCTCACCGCCGGGGGGTGGCGGACGCTGGAGGCCCCGCCCGGCCCTGACGAGGCGGCGCCCATTCCGGTCTCGCCGGAGGAGCTGGCCGAAGCCGTGAAGGAGGAGCTGCTGCTGATGTCCGAACGCCTGCTGTCCAACGCCGGGCACACCGCCCAGTTCACCGGGCTCATGTACCGGCTGCTGCTGCAGCATGTGCGGTCGAAGTTCCTGGACGGCGCCTCGCTGGGCCTGGCCGAAGAGCACCGCCTCGAGACCGTCTGGCGGATGCTGCCGGCGGTCGAGAAGCGGATCACCGAGGCGGCGGGCCTGGTGGAAGGGATGGTGAAATATGGCGGCCGGTAAGCGGGGCGTCTTCGAGTCCCCGGCCAAGAGCCCCTGGAGCTTCGAACGCTACGACAGCGGCTTGGAACTGCAGATGATGCGGCTGCTGGAGGACGACCCTTCGGTCGCCAAGTGGTCGAAAAACCACGGCATCTCCATACCGTGGATCGACGAGAACGGGCGAGAGCGCAAATACCGGCCCGATTTCCTGGTCGAATACACCGACGGGCGGAAGAAGATCATCGAGGTGAAAGGCGCCAACATGATGGACTCGCCCTCGGTGCTCCGCAAACGCAGCGCCGCCCAGGAATGGTGCCGCCGCCGGGGCTTGGAATACGAGCTGACCACCAAAGACCAACCCTGATCATCCTCGATTGTTCATGCCCCGCGGGGCAGGCCGCCGCCCGCGCCGGCTCATCAGCCTGTGCAACTCCGGACCCCGAAACGACAGCCCTTCACCGGTTGGTGAACACCCATATCTGATCAGAAGTTATTCCCCTGTGACGCCCCAGGTCAGAACGATGCGGGCGCGTATTCCATCTGCCCGCCCCTGCTCTCGTGAACAACATAATCAGGGTTGAGAGGACGACCAGACAGGCTCCGACCAGGTTGTTTGGATGCGTTGCCCTCGCCGCGAAACCCCCGGCAGACAACCCGCCGACCAGCAACAACTTCTATCCCCCCCCCCCCTATGCCTATCCGCCCGTCTTCTCGAACCGAAACCAAGCCCGAGCCGCACACCGCCCGAGCAGCACACCGTTTTTCGCGTTCTCCGCTCCCCGCCCCGGCTTCGCCGGGCCCCACCCCCGCCGCCTCCGAACCACCGTCTTCGGACACAGAGGGCGCGATGCGGCCCTCTGCGGCCGATCCGTCTCGGCACAGCCAGGTCGGCCGCCCCGCCCTTGGAACCCATCGGCTCTGGGCGGAGCGGCCTCTGTATGACCGCAGCATCCGGATCGGCTGCGGTTTCTGTACCGCTCCAAGGTACCAAGGGGGTGTGACAGATTTCAGCAGCCGGGCGGAAGCGAAGTCTGCCAACCCTGATCAAAAGGCGGGCTGCTCTCCACCGCCGGCCTCTGCCCTGCCTTGTGAACATCAGGGGCTGCACCCCTGCGGTAACCTGTGCGGTCTGCGGCAACCGGTTTCTAGGCGATATTCGGGGAGGCGTCCGTGGTCGACATAGATGTGGCTGTATCAGCCGGGGCCCAGCTCGGGGAGTGCCCCCTGTGGAGCCCCGAAGAAGAGGTGCTGTACTGGGTGGACATCGACGGGCGGCGGGTCCACCGCTACGACCCGGCAACCGGAGTGGACGAAGCCCGCGCGACGCCGGGGCGGCCCGGATCCCTGGTGCGGACCGCCCGGCCCGGCCTGTTGCTCATCGCCTCCGAGCATGAGACCGTCTGGTTCGACTGGGAAACCGGCGCCGCCGACCCTTGGACGGCCCTCGAACCCCCCGGAACGGGCAACCGGATGAACGACGGGCGCACCGATCCGGCCGGGCGCTTCTGGGTGGGTTCCATGTATGAGTACGCCGACGAGGGCCGCTTTGCGGGCATGTTGCACCGGATCGAGGCGGACGGGTCGTCCTCGGTCGTCGAGCGCGGGATCGGGGTCTCCAACGCCTTGGCCTTCGACTCGGAACGGCGCCGCATGTATTTCGCCGACTCCCTGCAAGGGGTGGTGTGGCGCTACGACTACGACCTCGAAACCGGAGAGGCCCGCAACCATGCCCCGTTCGCCGACTGGGCCGACTTCCCCGAACTGGACGGGCGGCCCGACGGGGCCTGCGTGGATTCCGAGGGCTGTTACTGGGCGGCGGCGGTGCGGGGCTGGGCGGTGGTGCGCTTCACCCCCGACGGAAGGCTCGACCGCAAGATCGACGTCCCGGTGATGAAGCCCTCCATGACCGCCTTCGGCGGGGCCGGCCTGGAAACCCTCTACGTCACCTCGATAGGAGGCGGCGGAAGCCACCCCGCCGCGGACGGCCAACCGCACGCAGGCGACCTGTTCGCCCTAGACCCCGGAGTAACCGGCCTGCCCGACGCCCCCTTCGCCGGCCTCCCGTGATCCGCCCCCAGATTCGGCCCGTTCGACTGCCCCGCCCGGCCCCTGAGGCCGCCCCTACGAACCGGCCGCGGCCTGCACCTTCACGATCTCGGTGCGGTCATCGGGCACGATCCCCAGATGGTGCTTGACGATCCCCATATCCACCTGCAGAACCACCACATCCCTCTTCAGATCCCTCGTCTCGACCTGCAACACCCCCACATCCTTCCGCAGTTCCCGCATCTCTACCTGCAGCACATCCACATCCTTCCGCAGTTCCCGCATCTCTACCTTCAACACATCCACATCCGCCCGCAGGCCCCGCACCTCAACCTGCAACACCCCCACATCCTTCCGCAAATCCTTCATCTCCACCTGCAACACCCCCACATCCTTCCGCAAATCCTTCATCTCCACCTGCAACACCCCCACATCCTTCCGCAAATCCTTCATCTCCACCTGCAGATCGCTCACCCGGTCATTCAACAGCCGAAGATCGGACTTGATCTCCTGGATGTCCTCCTTCAGATCGGACCTAAGCTCGTTCCGCAGGCGGGCGACGATCGCCAGCATGGTGAGCATCATCGCGGCGGTGCCGCCCAAAGTTGTCAGGACTCCTGCGTCCATGTCTCTTCTCCTCTGTCCAAATCATAACGGCCTGCAGCCGAGAGCGGGGCACTCCCGCTCTACATAGATATCGAAAAATGCGGCCATGGTCAATACCCTTGTTGCCAGAACAGGAAAACCGCCCTCCGGGCCAGGCAGTGGTGCCTTCACCCACACGGAAGGCCTCCACCGCCGCCCCCCCCCCTCAGATGCGACCCCGTCTTCGACCGCTCCCCTCGGCTTCCTGAGGCTGACCCCTATGAACCGGCCGCGGCCTGCACCTTCACGATCTCGGTACGGTCATCGGGCGCGATCCCCAGATGGTGCTTCACGATCCCCATATCCACCTGCAGAACCACCACATCCCTGCGCAGGTCCCGCATCTCCGCCCGCAGGTCCCTCACTTCCGCCCACAGAACCTGTATCTCCCCCTCTATAGCCTGGACCTTCACCTTCAAGCCCCGTACCTCCACCTGCAGGTCGCTCACCTGCACTTGCAGTTCTCTCAACCGGTCATCCAGCCCCTTGAAATCAGACCTGAGCTTTGCCATCTCGGTCATGAGCCGGACTTCCAGCGCCTCATTGCCCTTGCGGAGTTGGGCGGTGATCGCCAGCAGGCCGAGCACCATCGCGACGATGCCGCCCAAAGTTGTCAGGACTCCTGCGTCCATGTCTCTTCTCCTCTGTCCAAATCATAACGGCCTGCGGCCGGAGCGGGGCGCTCCCGCCCTACATAGGTATCGAAAAATGCGGACAAGTGTCGATACCCTTGTTGCGGGAACGGGAAAAGGCCCACCCGGGCAGACCGGAGGCGCGGAGGGGGCGATCCACCGGCGCCGCGAGAGGGCTCCCGGCGGACCGCGAGCAGCCCCGGCGAGCGAGCTCCGGCGCCCCGGCACCCGGCCGTCCAGCCTGCGGGGAGGAATTACCATCCCGAGGCAGGAAAGGAGCAGCCGATGGAGCATCGAGTTTGGTTCGAGGTCGAGCCCGCCCCGGCGCTGAAGCGGCTGATCCCGCCCTCTGTCGCCGTGCTCGGACCGGGGCGCGCCGCCAATCCGTATGAGGGAATCGCCGCCGCCCAAGCGGTGATCGCCACGGCCCGGATCCCCTATGGAAAAGACCAGTTCGACTCGGCGCCCCGCCTCGCGGCCGTCTGCCGGGCGGGCGCCGGCTGGGACAACGTGGACGTGGAGGCGGCCACCAGACGCGGGATAGCCGTCTGCAACACCCCCGACAGCCCAACCGTCTCGACCGCCGAGCACGCCGCCGCCCTCCTCCTCGCCGCCGCCAAGCGGATCATCCAGTCGGGCAACCGGCTCCGCAACGCCTGCGGCGACTACTACGAACGGCACGAGGCGGTGGAGCTGGACGGCAAGACGCTGGGCTTGGCGGGCTTCGGGAGGATCGCCCGGCGGGTGGCCGAGACCGGCTCGGCGCTGGGCATGAAACCGCTGGCCTACGACCCCTACCTCGACGACGCCGACTTCCCGCCGTCCGTGGAGCGGGCCCCCTCGTTCGAGGAGATGCTCGCCCGCAGCGACGCGGTGTCGGTCCATGTTCCGTCCACCCCGGAGAACGACCGTATGTTCGACGCCGCCGCCTTCGCCCTCATGAAGCCGGGCGCGGTGTTCGTCAACGCCGCCCGCGGCCGGCTGGTCGACCAAGACGCCCTGCTGGAAGCCCTCGACTCAGGCCGCCTGTTCGGCGCCGGACTGGACGCAACCGACCCGGAGCCGCTCGACCCCGGCCACCCCCTCCTTCACCGGCCCGACGTAACGGTCACCCCTCATGTGGCCTCATCCACCCCCGAAAGCCGGGCCCGCACCTTCGAAGCCGCCCTCGCCCAAGCCCTGACCGTGCTCGAAGGCCGCCGCCCCTCTCACCTCGTCAACCCCTCCGTATGGAACCGTTTGCAAGCCCGTATCACAGATCAAGTCTTGCGGTAGGAAACCTTAGAACATCGGATTTCCGGACCAACAAGATCTGTTAAATCCTGTAGCTTTTCTAAAGAAAATCGCAGGTTGTATTTATCAACATTAGGGCCTAGAGTTATCGTGCAACCTGAAATCAATATCTTATCAGTTGCTAAGTCTTTGTCTTCATAGTAATGACGCAGTATTCCTTTTGATTGATACTGATCAGGATCAAACTTTATTTGACCTTCACCTTCCCTTATTGAATCAAGGGTAGTAACAACACGAGCTTCGTTTTCATATTTATAATATTCACTTTTATAAAGATACTTTAACGACTCTAGTTCTTGGATAAACGCTAAATCAATTATCTTCTCTACTTGTACTTTAGGTTGATCGGTATATGGCCTTGCATTAATCATGCTAATAATTGCATCTAAAGCTTCTAGTATTTGCGGCTTATAGGTGTCATATATTTGTTCTAGTTCCTCTCCTGTATCTTTGGCTTCACGGCTACCATATAAGACTCGGTATAAACGATTTGAGGGAAAAGGAAATCGCAACGAACATCCGTCACCATCTCTGCCATAGGTTCGCCAGAATAATAAAGAGTCAGACATATTGTTGCCTTGATCAATAATAAATGAAGTAACATAAGCGTGCTGTATCAGAGCAGAAGCTGGTGAATTACTAAGTTCAGGGAATAGCTTCTTTGTTTGATCCATAAAATAGAACCCTTCATCTGGATCATTAAAATTCCAGGTGTCATATGAACGCAAATATTCTTTCTCTCCTTTAACAGAGTTGTACAACATACTTATGATAGTATCTATACTCGTATAATGGACACAAATCTGTTTAGTATCAATCCTATCAACTCGGTGCCTTTCTTTGATAGGCAAGCACAAGGTATCTACAGTTTGCTTGACAATAGGAATAACAAGGTCACCAATATCTGGCCGCTTGTCAATTTCTCGCATTAACTTTCGCTTTATCGACTCGGCTCCGCGATGCAGCTCCTCAAGTGGTTCTCTCATCTTTCCTTCTTTCTTGAATAGAAGCTACCGATCCACTTCGATAGCTTGCCCTTCCAACTAGATTCTACCGAATCAGCTAAACGGGTTCTGTGAATATAGAATGGTAGATCAACTTTATCACCCAAGGATACACGAGAATGGAAAGAACAATTCGGGTGACAGGGCTTATCAATGATTCGCATATCAGCTGATACGAATTGATAATCTTGCTGTCCCACCAATGGCCACCAGCCTTTGGCTAGTAAGTAACGAAGTAAGAAATTGACTTCCATACCAGCAAGACTCAAACTAAACGGAAATACATTCTGATTATTGTCCCGTTCTTCCGGAGGCATAGTAGTCACATAAACCGGATCGTCAAGCGACCCATCGAGCTCCATGACCACCATGCTAGTGTCATATTGTTTATTGCAACGCATACATTGATGATACGGAGTTATAAGATGAGCCCGCCAGTGTGCTGAAAATAACTCGTCCGTTGCTGTTTCTACGGCAATACCCCCATCAATGACCGGAATCAAATGGGAATACGCAATATAGTTCAGCACATCACGAGCAACCGGCCGGTCAACACAACTGAAAATCACATCGCAATCCAGCGCACCTTTGTATGCTGACCAAGTGTGGATGGAAGTAGGCAAGGATACAACTTCGATATCGCTAGCAGTAGCATGGAGCCTAATTGCCTTTTCTGCCACCTTGACCTTGTATTTACCTATATCCTTTATAGTGCCGTATAATAATCTGTCTAGATTATGCCTTTCGACCTTATCAGGATCGATCAGAACGATCTTTCCGACTCCAATACGGGCCAGAGATTCTGCTACTATACAGCCGACACTGCCAACCCCAACGATGCCCACTTTCAGACGCGATATATCATTCTGTGCGTTAATACCCCAGGTATCATAGGTTCTTCGAAGTATATCTCTCCGCGGCTTAGGCGGCGCTAGTTTATCGTTGAATTGCAATCTATATGAATTTGGTCCAATAATTCGCACTTTGTTACACCATTGCCTATCCATCCTTTTCCCTTTTCTAATCCAAAAACGGGCACTCCAATAACCATCGCTTCCTACAGTCATACCTAATAAGGGCAAGCCGGTAACACCTGCTGGATAGGCAATAACATCATGCTCGGCCTCTACATCGGCGCTGCTCATCCCCTGCCAGCCGGTGCCGGGATGGCTGTGCATAAAAGCAATTCCAGCTTCAGACTCACGGGCGGCTTTGACCGCCTTTGCCAGATACCTAGACTCAAAGCTCGCATTGCCATGCAACGAACGATCACCGGCCTCTGGCAGGATAATCTGATAAACCAGCGCAGAATACCTGTCAACTCCCGTAGAAGGCCTCCAAAGGGCAAAGCAAACATCTTCTTGGAGGATATCATCCTGATAGTGTTGTAAGAGGTGCGCCTTGGAGGCTGTATCAGATTCAAAGGTAAGGACGGCTTCGTATTTCACACATCCCTCCATATACGACGTAGGTGCTCCGTGATATATGCTGACATATGCTTTGTCGGCAGTTGATCCCATATGTCCCCCGGTGGTCTGCTCATAGCCAACCACTCTCGACCATTTTCAACATACTCACACTTAGCTCCATTCTTTTGGTCATCTATAGGCGGGGTTATATGAATCCAATGTGGAGGGTATTCCGGGTAACCTTCTTCTTGAAAGCTCACACCAACTAGAACATCCTTGCCTTTATGAGTTCCTGATTCCATTTGGTAGTCAAAGGCTACAACTCTGCTGCCATTCCAGTCATATTCGAATACACTCCTACCCAAGCCCTCAAGTTCTGATCGAACACGACTGACGCTCAGAGACATCTTATTACCTCCAGCAGGCAACTTGTGTAGGCCTGTCGCGTAGAGTGATAAAGCTGTTGTCCTCTGATAAGTCAACCCTATCATCTCGGCCGTATTCCCGTTTATCACCCCTCAGGATATATTCATTGTATTTGCCAGGAATAGCGCCATGCTTCTCAGCCAATTCCAAGACCCCAAGAGTTTCCATTTCTTGATGTTCGGTCTCCATCTCGATACCGTTGACTTCGACCCTGAAGAGAGTTTTTTTCGCCATTTGCTGCCTCCTAAGATATAACCCGCAGCCGTTACTGAGGGGACCTTGTGGAGCATCATACCATATCGATGGTGACAAGTGCTCGCCAGGGGTGCTGGAAGCTTGATGCCCCGCATCGCCTCACGCGATGATGATAACCTCCATGTTGCGAGTCCGCCACCCCCCTGGCTGGAGGCGACCTGACCTCGCCCAGGTCCGTCGCTCAACGCTGATGAGCCCCCGCCAGGCAACCAAGGAGGAACCATGGGGCGCTTCGCCGGAAAGACAGCACTGGTGACCGGGAGCACGCAGGGGTTGGGGGAGGCGGTGGCCGACCGGTTCGTCAGGGAAGGGCTGAGCGGCTTGGTCGTTACCGGGCGCAGCCGGGCGCGGGGGGAAGAGGTCAGGGAGCGGATGGCCGAGGCGGGGTGCGAGGCGGTGTTCGTCCACGCCGACCTCACCGACCCTGAGGCCGCCGACCGCCTGATCGGTGCCGCCGACCGGCATTTCGGGCGGCTCGACGTACTGGTCAACGCGGCGGGCGACACCAGTCGGGGCACGGTCGAGGACACCAGCCTCGAGTTGTACGAACGGCTGATGGCGGTCAATTTCCGCGCCCCTTTCCAGCTCCTGCAGGGGGCGGCCCGCCTGATGAAGCGGGAAGGCATCGAGGGTTCGATCGTCAACATCTCCTCGATCGCCGCCCACGGGGGCCCCTCCTACCTGGCCATCTATTCGTCCGCCAAGGGCGCCCTTGCGACCCTGACCCGCAACGCGGCCCATTCGCTGTCCTGGGACCGGATCCGGGTGAACGCCCTGAACATCGGCTGGATGGACAGCCCCGGCGAGGACGCCCTGCGCCGCGGCTACTACGGCTGGGGGGAGGATTGGCTGGAGGAGGCGGAAGCGGCCCAGCCGTTCGGGCGGCTGCTCAAAACCCCCGAAGTGGCCAACGCAGTGGCCTTCCTGGCCTCGGAGGAATCGGGGCTGATGACCGGGGCGGTCATCGACTTCAACCAGATGATCATCGGCTGCGAGCCGCGCCCTCCCGAAAAACCGTCCTGAGGAGCCTCGATGGAATACGCCCTCGGGAGGCGGCTTCACAGCAAACCCGACCGGCTGCTCATCCAGGGGGTTCCGAGGCCGGGCTCGGCTCACATTCGTTCTGGGACTTCGATGCCCAGCAGGTCCAGCAGCAGCTCGAGGGTGCGCCGGGCGGCGGCGACCAGCCCCAACCACGAGGCCCGTCGTCCGGCGTCGGGCTCGGTCAGGATGTGGCAGGTTTCGTAGAAGCGGCTGAAATCGGACGCCGCCTCGTAGGCGAACTCGGCCAGATGGTTGGGCGCCCGCAGATCGACGGCCCGCCCGATCACCTCCGGCAGCTGCAGCAGCCGCAGCATCAGGCGCCGCTCCGCCTCCACAGAGGGGGGTTCGATCCGGCCCGGCGCCAGCCCCCGGACGGCGGCCTTTTCGAGGATCGACCCCATCCGCACCGCCGCCATCTGCAGGTAGGGCCCGGTCTTGCCCTCCAAGGCGGTGAAGCGCTTCAGGTCGAACACGTAGTTGGAAGCCCGGTTGTTGATCAGATCCCCGAACTTGAGGGCGGCCACCCCCACCTGGCGGGTGATGGCGGCCCGCTCCGCCTCCGAGTATCCGGCGGCCAGCTCCGACTCGTCCAGCCGGGCGGCCGCGGCGGCGGTGACCATCTCGATCAGATCCCGCAGCCGCAACACCCCCCCGGCGCGGGTCTTGAAAGGCGTCCCGTCGGGTCCGTTCATCGTCCCGAAGCGGATGTGCTCCAAGGCGGCTTCCCCGGCGGCGCCCGTGCGGCGGGCAGCTCGGAAGACCTGCTCGAAGTGGTAGGACTGGCGGGCGTCGACTACATAGAGGATCAGGTCGGCGCCCAGATCCTCGACCCGCATCCCGATGGTCGCCAGATCGGTGGTCCCGTACAGGAAGGCGCCGTGGGAGGTCTGGATGATCAAAGGGCTGACCTCGGTCTTGTCGCCCGGCTCGGCCACCTCGATCACCGCCGCCCCTTCCGACTCCGCCGCCGCGCCCGACGCCAGCGCCTCGTCCACCATCGGCTGCAGGCGGCTGCGGACGGTGCTCTCCCCGTACCAGAGGTCGAACTCCACCCCCAAGGCGGCGAAGTCCTGCTCCTGCGACCGGCGGGACACCGCCACGAAGTGCTCCCACAGGGCGGTGTAGCCCGCCCGCCCCGACTGGAGGCCGTAGGTGGCGCGGCGTGCTTCGGCGGCCAGCTCCTCGTCATCCTCCATTCGGACGGCGATCGAGGGGTACCACTCCTGGAGGTCGTCCAGCGTGATGGGCAGGCCGCCCGGATACGGCCCGCCCCCTCCTTCGTCGAAATGGGGGAGGCCGGGGAAGCGCTCCTTGGCCGCCGTGATCAGCATGCCCATCTGCAGGCCCCAGTCGCCGAAGTGGGCGTCCCCCCACACCCGGTGCCCGGCGAAGCGGAACAACCGCTTGAGGCTGTCGCCGATGATGGTGGAGCGCAGATGCCCCACGTGCATGGCCTTGGCCACGTTGGGGCCGGCGTAGTCGATGACCACCGCCAACGGCGGATCGGCGGGCGCCGCCCCCAGCCTCGGATCGTCCGCCATGCCGTTCATGTATGCGGCGAGCGCCTCGTCGGTGAGAGAAAGATTGATGAAGCCGGGCCCGGCCACCGACAGACCCGCCAACCTGCGGTCGGACGCGATCTCGCCCACCACCGCCTCCGCGATCTCCCGCGGATTGCGCCCGGCCTCCCGCGCCGCCGCCAGGGCCCCGTTGCACTGGAACTGACCCAGGTCGGGCCGGTTGGAGACCAGCACCGCGCCGCAGCCGGGATCGAGGCCGACCGCCTCGAAGCCCGCCCCGACCGCCGCGCCGAGTTCAGAGAGCACACTCATGAGACCGAAGAGGATAGACACCAACACATCCGGTGTTAGACTGAGGAAGCCCCGATCTCCGAGGTACCACCCCGTGGCGTTGCGAGAAACCCTTGACAACATACGCTCCGCTCCCCGCCCCGAGAGCGAGGAGGCAGCCAAGTTTCGGATGATAGGTCCCGCTCTTCGTGACCTTGGATGGAACACAGCAGATCACGACAAAGTCCTGTATGAACACGCTGTGGGCGGTAAAGCTGACGGGAAGGTTGACTTCGCTCTCAAAGGACCTCACCACCTTGTTGCGCTCATTGAAGCCAAGCGCCCTGGGACTGATCTCAGCCGCCATGTCAGTCAGGTGCTCGGCTACGCTTTCCATGAAGGTGTAGACATATGCGTTCTCACTACTGGATTGGAATGGTGGCTTTATCTACCGAGGGAAGCCGGTCCTCCTGATCAACGACGGTTCGCCACCTTGCATATCACAGAAGATCCGACCGAACAACTGATTGACGACTTGGAAACCTTCCTAGGCTATGAAAGCTTGGTGGGGGGAGAGGCAGCCAAGAGAGCCAAGCAGGTTCTCGAAGCGAGCCAACAAGCTGTCTTTCTGGGCACCAAAATCCCTGAAGTGTGGGAATCCATGCTGAACGGTCCCGATGATGACCTTGTTGAACTGGTTAGGCAACGGGTGTATGAAAAGATCAACCTACGGCCTGATCCTACACAGGTGGCATCGGTGCTCCTTGGTTCCCCCGTTCCGCCTGTAGTTCCAACTGAACCGGTAATCCCAGATCCTCCTCAGCCCCTTTCACAACCTACTCCGACAACAAAGACCGAGACAAAGACCAAGACAAAGCCGACCGGATTTCGACTCTGGGGCCAATCTTATCAGATCAAGTTCTTAAACGAACTTCTTGTTCGGGTAGGCGAAGCCCTCTATCAACGTTACGGATCAGAGTTCATTAACCCACTTCTAGCCCTCCGTGGCCATAAACGGGTATATGCTTCTCGCAATCCTGACGATCTTAGTGCTCCCCATCAAATAGGCTCCTCGGGCATATTCCTGGACACGAAGCTAAATGTAAAAGATACTCTGAAGCGGGTAAATCTTCTGTTGAGTCTCGTCGAATGCCCTCCATCGGACCTAGAAATCTTGTACGAATGACCAGCCAGGGAGAAAATATGTCATTACAACAAACTCTTGAGACGATACGCTCCGTTCCCGCCCCGCGAGACGAGGAGAACGCCAAGTTCCAGATTATCGGGCCCATCCTGGGAGACCTGGGCTGGAATCCTGCCAGACAGGAGATCCTCTATGAATACCGCGTAGGCGGCAAGAGCAAAGGCAAGGTAGATATCGCGCTTATGGGGCCTAAGCACCCCGTTGCACTCATCGAGGCCAAGGCACCGGAAGAGAACCTCGCCGACCATGTTGAGCAGGTGCTCCACTACGCGTTCTTTGAAGGAGTGGATGTCTGCGTGCTCACCAACGGGCTGGAATGGTGGCTCTACCTGCCGAGAGAAGAAGGTCCACCCGAAGAACGCCGGTTCACTGCCTTGCTCATCAAAGACGATCCCATCGAGCAGTTGGCCGATGACCTCAAAACGTTCTTGGGCAAGGACAATCTTGTGGGGGGACGGGCCAAGAAAAGGGCAAAGAAGGTACTTGAAGCAAAGCACCAAGCAGCCTTCCTTGACTCCAAACTGCCTGGATTATGGAAATCCATGCAACAAAGGCCAGACGATGAACTGGTAGAACTGCTTATGCAGCGGACTTACGATGAGTTGAACCTGCGTCCAGAAAAAAACCAAGTAGTAGCGGTGCTTCGCGGCTCACCGGTCCCGACCGTAGTTTCTCAAAGCCGTAGTGTTACCCAGATCAGTTCCCCTGCAACTCGTACTCATAAAACGCAGAAAAAATCCACGCGATCTCACACAAATAGGCCTACCAGTATAATACTCTGGAATAAGCACTACCAGGTTAAGATCTGGAAGGATATACTTCTGCATATAGCCGACGCTCTTCATAATGAGCACGGAACGGAGTTCATTGACCGTATACTCGCGTACCGGACAGCACGCGGCAAACCGTATGCCTCACTCAGGCAACGCGACCTCAGGGAAGGAAGGGCAATCCCATCTACAGATGTTTATCTGGAGACCAATCTGAGCGCAAAGGACATCCAAAAGGTAGCCCGCATGCTTTTAGGGTTCTTTGGGCATCCTCCCTCAGATCTAGAAATCCTCTACGAATGACCATTCAGGAGAATAGTATGCCATTACAACAAACTCTTGAGATAATACGAAGCCGCCCCGACCCGCGGGACGAGGAGAACGCAAAGTTCCAAATCATCGCACCCATCCTGGGGGATCTGGGGTGGAATCCGGCCAGGCAGGAAGTGCTTTATGAATACGAAGTAGGCGGAAAGGATGGCGGATGGGTGGACATTGCCCTCATGGGACCTCGGCGCTCCGTCGCCCTCATCGAAGCCAAGCGACCAAGTACCAACCTTGGACAGCATGTACACCAAATGCTTCGCTATGCCTTTTACGAAGGAGTGGATATCTGCGTGCTCACCACCGGACTGGAATGGTGGCTCTACCTGCCGAGAGAAGACGGCCCACCCGAAGAACGCCGATTCGCCACCTTGCACGTCAGAGAGTATCCGGTTGATCAACTAGCCGAAGACTTAGAGGCCTTCCTCGCCAGGAAACACCTGCTGAGTGGGCAAGCCAAGAAGCGAGCCAAACAGGTTCTCCAAGCCCGACGGTACGCCGACGCGATCAACGCTGAGCTTCCAGCGCTTTGGAAATCCATGCTGACCGAGCCCGACAGCGATCTGGTCGAACTGGTTAGGCAACGGATGCACGAAAATATTGAATTGCGACCCAACCGCGACCAAGTGGCCGCCGTCCTTCTTTCGTCCCTTCCACATGTTGTGCCGCCATCCTCGGTCCACCGAGCTATGAGCGCTCAAGAATCAAGTGAACAAGGCGCTAGCCTGCCTCCTGAAGCTCGCTCATCTCAGAAGCCCAATTATCCGAAGCCACCCACCGGATTCAGGCTTTGGGGAAAGCATTACACAGTCAGTTCAGAGGATGCAGATAGTCCCGGGATAGACTTGCTAATGAAGGTAACCGAAATTCTCCATCAGCGACACGGAAGTGATTTGCTAGAACGTTTGCTAGATACCCGGTCTTCTACCAAAGTTCCCTACGCCTCATGTAACCTCAACGACCGCCACAAAGAAGTGCAGGATACGGGTATCTACTTGTACATATATCTAAATAACGCACAAGCATGTCATAGGGCAATACATATTATGAAAATTATGGGTCACCCTTCTACAGACCTTGAAATCCTGTACGATTGATACGTTGCTCCAGCGATGGTACGTTCGGTCGTGGCCTCCAGCTATAGCGTTCATGTATCCAACTACTGCCTCTCGGCGATGGAGAGGTTGCTGAAGCCGATCCAGCCACTGACAGGCCGAGCAGTCGGCGGTCAGATACGATCTCGCCCACCACCGCTCTTCGATTCCCCCGGGTGCTCCCGACCCGACGCGTTGCCGCCAGGGTGCCGTTCGCAACTGGAACTGGCCAGGTTGGACCAGCCGGAGACCAGTAACGCGCGCCGCGGCTCTGGAACCTTGCTAGGATGTGAAGCTCGGCAACTGAGGTATCACTATGACACTCCGAGAAACCCTCGACAGGATACGTTCCCAGCCCGACCCCTCAAACGAGATCAGCGCTCTTGCTCAAATCATCTTGCCCATTCTGGGTGCTTTGGGCTGGGATACTACCGACCCCTATGAGGTACGTTACCAATTCACCAAAGACGAATTATCTAAGCTAACTAAGGAAAAGATAAGTATTAATTTAAACAGTCAGATGATATCAATATGCTCACCAAACGGCTTGGAATGGTGGTTGCACCTGCTACCGGAAAAAGGAGCAAGTCAAGACCGAGCATTCGCCACTATAATGGTCAAGAAAGATCCGATTAAGAAAGTATTGTATAATCTGAAAACCTTTCTCAGTAAAGAGAACCTAATAAGCGGGCATTCCTTGAAAACGGCACGTGGTATCTTAGAATACCGAAAACTGGCCGTCCTTTTAGCCAAGGAACTTCCAATTATATGGCGATCTATGCTGAGTAAACCCGACAACAAATTGGTGGACTTGATAATGGAGCGAACCCATGAAAAGCTAGAATTTTATCCACGCAAATCACAGGTAGAAGCAATAATCAAAGCAACAAAGCTTGAACCTGAGAACAGTCATGAATCGGATGATCCAAGATCATCTACGCAAAATAGCTCAATTATAGAACCCTATAAGAAGCCCACAAGAATCCGACTTTTGGGCGTATACCATAACGTTAAATACTGGAAGGATATCCTGATACAAATCGCTGAAACTCTCTATCAACGTCATACAAATACATTTGATCAAATTCTTAATCTACACCCCGAGAATTATCGTCCGTATGCGGCTCGCAATTACAAGGCCCTAAGAAAACCTCGTCTGATTGGTTCCTCAAAAATCTACCTGGAAACAAATCTAAGTGCAGAATATATCTGTGAACGAGCTAACCTGTTCCTCAAGCATTTCGGATATGATCCTCCGGAAGATTATCTCCAAATCCTGTACGACTGACAATTGAAATCACGTAAAGGAGTCTGACAAATTGCGCCAAGCTATTCCCACCGGTATTCGTCTCCGAGGCAGGAAACACAAAGTTGAATCTTGGAGATACGAGAATATGCTTCTCGTCAAGGTAGCAGAAATTCTCTTTGAGCTATACGGACAGGAATTTCTTGACCGTCTGCTAATTGCCAAGGCCAAGACTACAAGGAATCCATATGCTGCTCGCAACGCCGACGAACTCCGAAGGGCATCAAGGATTTGGAAGACCGATGTCTATCTGGAAACAGACCTGAATGCTGCCCAGGCACCCAAACGGACGGAATTAATAATGGAACTCATGGGCCTTTCTCCTTCTGACCTTGAATACTTGTACGATTGACAGGCTGCAACCGATGGTTGTCATTTGAGCGACATCCAGGCCCAGTAAGGCGGCAAGGCACCGTGGCCGTATGGGTTCTCGTGCTCGTTGAGGATGTCGCCGGCGTAGAACTTGGGGTCGGGAGGAAGAGCCGCAAAGAACAGGGTATCAGGGGGTACCTCGGGTAACTGCCAGCACAGATTCCCGACTACCGGCTCACCTGGTTGGGTGCCGACGGTGACATCCGGCAGAACGGGGTCTGCTTCGCAATCGCCCACATCCATCAGGCCAAACGAAAGGTACGTGTCCAGATCGAAACGAGGGGCAGGACCGCTCCCCCGCCAAACAACCTCGAGTTCTACGATGTAATAGTTGCCAGAGATACCCGGGAAACTGCTGGACGGGCGGACGGAGAAATCCCCTACGGGCGCCGTCTCCACCTGCCGCACCGTGACATCCCAGCCGCCCATCCGCCAAGTGGAACCCTTGGGGATCGGGTTCGTCCTCCACCGGCCGGGCGTCAGATCGGCTCCCCACTCGCCGTACTGCAGGAGGGCGGCCGCCTGCGCTCTGGTAATCCCATCGGGGAAGGCCCGCTCGATCACCCTTACCAGCTGCTCGGCGGTGAGCTTCGCCTCGGGCCGGAACGAACCGTCCGGGTATCCTTCGAACCATCCCCTGCGCGCCGCGTGCTCGACAGCCGCGTCGTATCGGGAGAAGGATGGGGCGAGCCGCCAATCATCGTCTGACGTAGGCGCACCCCGCCGATAATCGAAGCCCTCGGTCGGGATGTCCGTGAACTCCCTCGGCTCACCGAACAACTGCTGTTGCGCCGCGGCCGTGCCCGCCAGCGCCACCGCCAACACCATCCCGGCCGCCGCCGATCGCTGCTTCCACCACGGTTTCACGCGAATCTCCTCCGTTCCGCCGGCGGCTCATTCAAGTAGTCGTTCCTCACCGCCAATGAGTACGCTGGCCTGGAAGACCTCGAATCCAAGATCGAATAACCGGGCGTCTGCGCACCGCGAGCCGCTTCCCAAGATATCGAGCGGACTTGGCGCAACGCGCGTCACCCCCAGGAACTCTGAACTGCGGTATCCGCCGGGCGGAGCAAAAGACACGGTTATCCACAGGGGGGCGGCTATCGTGGGGCAGCCATGACGAGTTTTCTGGTTCGGGGGCCTGCCCGGCTGAACGGCCACTTCGAGCCGTCCGGCAACAAGAACGCCGCCCTGCCCATCATCGCCGCCTGTCTGTTGACCGAAGAGACGGTCACCCTCCACAACGTCCCGCAGATCGGCGATGTGCTCACCCTGCTGGGGATCTTGGAGGACATGGGAGCTTCGGTTGCCAACACCGGGCCGGGCACTATCCAGATCCGTTGCAACGGGGTCACCACCTCGAAGATATCCACCGAAAGGGCCGAGAAGATCAGGGCCTCCATCCTGCTGGCCGGCCCGGCCGTCTCCCGCTTCGGCGAGGTGATCCTGCCTCCCCCGGGCGGAGACGTGATAGGGCGGCGGCGCATCGACGACCATGTTCGGGGCCTGGAAGCCTTGGGCGCCGTCTACAGCTTCGCGGGAGGCCACTGCTTCCGGGCCGCCACCCTCAAAGGGTCGGAGGTCTTCTTGGAGGAGCCTTCGGTGACCGCCACCGAGAACCTGATAATGGCGGCGGTGCTGGCCGAGGGCGATACGGTGGTGGAGAACGCCGCCTGCGAGCCCCACGTCCAGGACCTCTGCCGGTTCCTGAACACCCTGGGCGCCCGGATCAGCGGAATCGGCAGCAACATCCTCCGCATCGAAGGGGTGGAATCCCTGCACGGGGGCGCCTACACCGTCGGCCCGGACCACATCGAAGTGGGAAGCCTGATGGTGCTGGCGGCGGTCACCCGCTCCCCCATCACCATCGGCGGATACCGGCCCGATATGAACAAGCCCATCGACCTGGCGTGGCGGCGCCTGGGAATCAGCTACGCCCCGTTCCCCGACGACTGCGCCCGGATGCTCTACAACAACGGGCCTCTGGTCGTGTCCCCCGACCTGGGGGGCGCAATCCCCAAGATCGAAGACGGGCCGTGGCCGTCCTTTCCCGCCGACCTGACCAGCATCGCGCTGGTGGCCGCCACCCAGGCGCACGGCTCGATCCTCATCCACGAGAAGATGTTCGAGTCGAGGATGTTCTTCGTGGACCGCCTCATCAGCATGGGCGCCCAGATCGTCCTCTGCGACCCTCACCGGGCGGTGGTGCTGGGCCCCACCCGGCTCCGCCCCAGCGTCATGTCCAGCCCCGACATCCGGGCGGGCATGGCCCTGCTCATCGCGGCGCTGGTCGCCGAGGGAGAGAGCAGGATCGACCGGGCCGAGCAGATCGAGCGGGGGTACGAAGCCATCGACCGGCGCCTGTCGGCCCTGGGCGCCGACATAGAACGGATCGACTGACCCGCCGCCGCAGCCCCGGCGCACTCGGAGCAAGACAGTTGCCGAAACATCGCCTCAGAAGGAGCGGCGCCGCGCCGCCGTCCAACCGGCTGCGGTCTGCGGGAGGGGTTGGCGGCCGGAGGTGGCCAGGCCCGGCGTCGATCCGGGGACCTCTGCTTTTTCAGAGCAGCGCTCTACCGACTGAGCTACCTGGCCGTACCCAGAGAAGACCGACCCCCATGCAGGGATCGGTCCTCCTGGCGGGGACGACGGGATTTGAACCCGCGACCTCCGGCTTGACAGGCCGGCGTGAACTCCAGGCTTCACCACGCCCCCGTACCGCCGCCCAGGCTACTCCCTTCCCCGAGAGAATGAGAATCCCCCGGCGGTCTGCCTGTAGTATAGACCATTCACCCGCTCAGTTGCCGCAGTCAGGCGGAGCGGCGGTCTATCATGTTCAGCCGGAACGAGCCCGAAGGGAGACCATCGATGAGCACCGAAGAAACCGGGAGCGACCACCCGACGCCGGGCGGCCACTCGGAACCGGGCGGTCATCCTGCCCCGAACATGGACAAGAACGGCCTCGCCACCTCCGGGTTCGTGCTGGCGGTCTGTGCGGTGGCGTTCTTCTGGGCACCTTTCATCAACTTCATCCTGTGGGTGCTCGGCTTGGTGTTCTCCGGCATCGGCTACTCCCGCGCCAAGGCGCCGGGCAGCACCGGCCGAGGCTTGGCCATCGCCGGCCTGGCCATCACCCTGGGCGGATTTGTGCTGCTGATCCTGGGTATTGCCGGATTGGTGGCCTTCGGCGGCTGATCCTCAAGGACCCAGTGCGGCAACCGGTGATACGGCTATGCCGTCAGGTCGTTCATAGCCGTATCCGGTTGCGGTGATCACCACCAACTTGGCGGGTTCGCCGACCCGGGAGGCGTCCACTCGGTTCCGCAGCTTCAGCAGGGAGGAAGCCGCGGCGTCTACGGCCCTTTCGCCGCCCAGCTCTATCTCCGCCGCCATCCAGGCGCCGGAGGCGGTTTCGATGACGGCATCGACTTCGAGGCCGGTGTTGTCTCGGTAGTGGTACACCTCGGCGTCGTTGGCCTGGGCGTAGACGCGCAGATCGCGCACCACCAACGACTCGAACAGGAAACCGAACAGTTCGAGGTCGGCGAGCAACCGGTCGGGGCCGGCGCGGAGAGCCGCAGCGGCCAGGGAAGGATCGGCGAAATACCGTTTCGGCGCTTTGCGCAACCGTGACCGGGAACGCAGGTGCGTCGAATAGGCGGGCAGCTCCTCGATCACGAACAACCGTTCCAGAGCGTCCAGATAGGCCGACACCGTTTCGACGTGCAGCCGCTCGCGGGCGCCCCCGGTGTCCGCCGCCAGCGTCCTGACCGAGGCCTCGGAAGCGACGTTGCGGGCCAGCGACCGGATGAGCCTGAGCAGGCGGTTGGGGTCGCGGCGGGCGCCCAGCCGAGGGACATCGGTGCGGCGGACCTCGTCCAGGTAGTCCCGCGAGAACCGCACGGCTTGGTCGAGGCCGGCGCCGAGCAGGCCGGGCCATCCGCCCCGGCAGACCAGCTCCGCCAAACCGGGGATGTCCACCTCCGGAGCAGGCGCCTCCGCCTCGGCGGATTCGAGCAGTCCGCCCAGCGAGACCCGCCCGTCCGAAACTCCCAACTCGAACAGGGACATGGGCCGCATCCGCAGCCGGGATATCCGTCCGGCGCCTGAATGGCGGGTGATGTCATCCGCCGGGACCGCGGAGCCGGTGAGGATGAATCGGCCGGGGCCCGGCTCCGTATCCGCCGCCCGCCGTATGTGGTTCCAGACCGCCGGGGCGGTCTGCCACTCGTCGATCAGCCTCGGCCTCTCCCCGGCGAGCACCAGGCGCGGATCCAGCTCGGCAGCCCGGCGGGCGTTGTCGTCGATGTCGAGCAACACCCCGCTGGCCGCCTGCCTGCTCGCGGTTGCGGTCTTGCCGCACGCCTTCGGCCCCTCCACCACCACGGCGGAGGCTGCGGTCAGCCGCTCGGCCAGCTCAGCATCCACGACCCGCGGTCGATATTCCGGCTGGATTTGCATGCGACGATCTCGTCTTGATCCTGATGAATGGGACCCAACTGACATCACAAAAATAACAGATCAAACCGTACTAATGCAACCTTCTAAACCAAACAAATGTAAAACCATCGGGCAGATGCCTGACTGGCAGGGCCAACTTCTCGTCAGTCGTCCAGCAACCAGGCGAGCATGGATGCGGGAACCGCGCAGACCTCGGGATCGTCGAGGTCGATCTCGGTGCGGGTGGCGACGATCCCCCGACGCCCGGAAGCCCTGATCGTTTTGGCCGACCCCCGCCACCCGCCGTCCACGTACTTGGACTCTACAGCGGCACCCCCGAAGTCCCTGCCGACGAAGTCGATCTCGGCGCCGTTCTTGGACCTGTAGTGGAGAACCCGGTCGAACTGGACGTAGCTGCCGGGGTGCTCCCGTTCCAGATTGCGCAGCAGCGCCATTCCGAGTTGCTGTTCGGACAGAGCAGTCAGGTCGAGCCCGGCGGCGGGCACCAGCCGGGTGTAGACCGGATCGGTGAAGTAGAGCTTCTGCTGGGCTCTCAGATTGGGGAACCCCTTTCTCTCACGGGGGGAGGGCCATACCGCGAAGGCCTCCCTGAGGTCATCGATTCGCCTTTGCGCGGTGGGTGGGGAAATGTCCAGGTCCCTGGCCAGGTTGGTTACATTGACCAGCGAGCCCAATCCGGCCCTCAACCGCCTCAGCAGAGCGTTGGTCTGTAGATCGGAGATCCGGGACCTGCTGAAGGCGTCCCCGCTGATGACCCGGAGCAATTCCGCCTCCAGCGCTGGATCCGGCAACAGGGCTGTGAGGTAACCGCCCACCGCCCTGGGGAATCCACCCACCTGCAAGTACGTCTCCCAGGCCTCCACCAGAGTGGGCAACCAGGGAACCATCTCGTAGGCTGCTTCTGCCAGGCGCGGCGGGGTGAGGTCGGCGATACGCAGACGGCTTGCCTCTTCCGGCGGTTTCCGGTCTGTAGTCAGGCGGGCGAAAGAACGGAACCCCATCGGGAGCAGCACACGATCGGGGTCGGCCGCCCGGCCCCGGCGGCCCGCCAAGACGCCCACCGATTCTCGAAGCCGTGAGGATGACGACCCCGTGAGCACGACCGTATCGGTGCGGAAACGCGGATGGTTGTCACGCAACCATTTGATCTGCTCGGGCCAGCCGTCGTCGGTGATACCGGTTATCTCATCGATGAACCACCAGCGAGGCCCGTCCTTGGGCGTCACTTGGGAAGCGGCGCCCACCAACCTCCCCAGGTCGGCCGCCCTCCAACCCTCCACGGACATGTGCACGATCCGCCGCGGGTCAGTACCTGAAGAAACCAACCGCTCGACCGTCCGTTTGACCTCCACCGACTTGCCCACCCGCCGCGGTCCCCGCAGCACATACAGACCGCCGGGCGTCAGATCATCGAGCACACCCGCCGTGTAGGGGCGGCTGAACGGCGCCTCGGCCGCCTCCCGCAGATCAGGGTCGTCCCTCGTCCAACCCCTGGCGTCGCTCCACCAGCGGTTGGTGTCGGCCAGCCTCTGTTGTATCTTTCCTCGCTTCATCGGAAACCTCCCGAGTGCACAAAGCTGGACTGAAGCATCGAAACCCCAGCAAATTTTGTTTTACCCAGGTAAAACTAACATCCATGTTCAATTTATCAGGGTAAATATAACATAGATGTTACCGCTGGCGCTCCACCAGCGGTTGGTGTCGGCCAGCCTCTTGTTGCATCTCTCGCTTCATCGGTAAACCTCCCGAGTGCACAAAGCTGGACTGAAGCATCGAAACCCCAGCAAATTTTGTTTTACCCAGGTAAAACTAACATCCATGTTCAATTTATCAGGGTAAATATAACATAGATGTTAAATTCTGCCGCCGCAAGCCCACCCGCGAGCCTCGCCCCTAGCCAACGGGAGACACCAAACCGCCCGGGTGTGTCAGCCGAGGAGGGAGGCCATCACCTCCAGCAGGGCGTCTACGTCGCGGTCGTCCACGTCGAGGTGGGTCACGATCCGGCAGGTGCAGTCGTCCAGGGCGGAGATCGCGGCGCCTGCCTCGGCGGCGGCGGCGGCCAGCGCCGGGCCGCCCGGAACCCCCACGGCCGTGCGGAACACCACGATGTTGGTTTCCACCGGCAGCACCTCCGCCGTCTTCGGCATCTCTGCCAGGGCATCGCCGATCCGGGCGGCCCGGGCATGGTCGTCGGCCAGCCGGTCGACATGGTGGTCCAGGGCGTAGAGGCCCATCGCCGCCAGGACTCCCGACTGGCGCATCGCCCCGCCCCATTGCTGCTTCCAGCGCCAGGCCCGGTCTATGAAGCCCCGGCCGCCGGCCAGCACCGCCCCCACCGGGGCCCCCAGGCCCTTGGTCAGGTCGATCCATACGCTGTCCATGCCGCGGGCGAACCGGGCGGCCGGCACGCCGGAGGCGACCGCGGCGTTCATCAGGCGCGCCCCGTCCATGTGTACGGACAACCCGGCTTCGTGAGCCGCCGCCGCCACTTCGTCGAGAAGCTCCGCCGGCCAGATCGAACCTCCGGCCAGATTGGCCGTCTGCTCCACCGAAACCAGGCGCGACCGGGGCGCATAGCGGACGGCGGGCCGGACCGCCGCCCGCACCTGGCTGGCGGTGAACCGGCCCCGATCGCCGTCGAGGGGGCGGATCATGACCCCGGAGAGCATGGCCGGCCCGCCCGCTTCGTGCCCGATTATGTGGCTGGTCCGGTCGCAGATCACCTCGTCGCTCGGCTGGGTGTGCACCTTGACGGCGATCTCGTTGCACATGGAGCCGGACGGCAGGAACACCGCCGCCTCCTTGCCCAGCAGCTCGGCCGCCCGGCGCTCCAGCCGCAGGGTGGTCGGGTCGGCGAACATCTGCTCGTCGCCCACCTCTGCTTCCAGCACCGTCTCCAGCATCGCCCGGGTGGGCTTGGTCTGGGTGTCCGAATAGAAGTTGTACTTCACTGTCCGCCGCCCTGCTCCGCCGACTCAGCCATCAGACCCTTGCCTCCTTACTACTTGCTCGCGTTCCGGCCCCACCGAAATCCATCCCACCGGGGCGCCCGCCTGATCTTCGATGAACTCTATGTAGCGGCGGGCCGCCTCCGGCAGGTCGCCGAACGCCCGCGCCTCCGACAGATCCTCCTCCCAACCGGCCAGCTCGGTGTAGACCGGGGCGCACCGGTAGAGGACCCTCTGCTGGCGGGGGAACTCTGTGTAGACCTTTCCGCCCGAGGTGTATCCGGTGGCCGCCTTGATCGTCTCGAAGCCCGACAGCACATCCAGCTTGGTGATGAACAGCTCCGTGAGCGAATTGACCCGGCGGGCGTAGCGGAGCGCCACCAGGTCCAGCCAGCCGCAGCGCCGCCGCCGCCCGGTGACCGTCCCGTATTCGCCCCCGACCTCCACCATCCGGTCGCCGGCCTCGTCGGACAGTTCGGTGGGGAAAGGCCCGCTCCCCACCCTGGAGATGTAGGCCTTGGCCACGCCCACCACCCGGTCCAGCGCCTTGGGGCCGACCCCCGACCCGACGGCCGCCCCGCCCGCGCTGGGGTTGGAGGAAGTAACGAACGGGTAGGTGCCGTGGTCGATGTCCAACAGGGTGCCCTGGGCGCCCTCGAACAGCACGGTGCGCCCCTCCTCCAGCGCCTCCCAGATCAGCAGGGAGGTGTCCTCCACCATCGGCAGCAGCTGTTCGGCGTAGACCAGGTACTCCTCGGCGACCGCCCCGGCGTCCATCGGCAGCTGGTTGTAGACCCTGGTGAGGATCTTGTTCTTCTCCGCCAGCACCGCCTCCAGCTTGTCCGCGAAGATGGCCGGGTCGAACAGATCCTGCACCCGGATGCCGGTGCGGGCGTACTTGTCCGTGTAGGCGGGGCCGATCCCCCGCTTGGTGGTGCCGATCCGGTTGCGGCCCAGGTAACGCTCGATGACCGTGTCGAGCTTGCGGTGGTAGGGCATGATCAGATGGGCGTTGGCCGAGACCCGCAGCCGGGAAGGATCCACCCCCCGCTCCCGGAGCATCCCGATCTCGTCCAGCAGCACCTGGGGGTCGATGACCACCCCCGAGGCGATCACCGGCACCGTCCCCGGATACATCACCCCGGAAGGCACCAGCGACAGGGCGAACCGCTCCTCCCCGACCACGATGGTGTGCCCGGCGTTGTTGCCCCCCTGGTAGCGGACCACATAGTCCGCCTCCCGGGCGAACAGGTCGGTTACCCGGCCCTTGCCCTCGTCGCCCCACTGGGCGCCGACCACCGCGGTGGACGGCATCGGCTATCCGGCGTCCTTGGGGGGTGTGTCCCAGTCGCGGACGTCCCGGCCGGCTTCGGCGGAGAGGATGTCGAGGGCGGCCGCCGCCCCCTCCCCCGCCGAGATGACGGCCTGGGCCCGCACGGGGCGGACGGCCCGGCCCACCGCGTACACCCGGTCCGTCGAGGTGCGCCCGTCCCGGTCGACCGCAACCGCCCCCGATTCGCCGCGCTCCAGGCCGAGCGAAGCGGCCAGCCGCAGGGCCTTCCCCTCCGCCAGCACCAGGTAGTCGGCGCGGACGCCCCCGCCGCCCGCCGACACCGAGAAGCCGTCTCCGTCCCCGGCGGCGTCCGTTGCCTCCTCATCTGCGATCCGGGCGCCGAAGGACTCCGCCTGGGTGCGGGCCAGCTGTTGGAAGGCGGGTCCGCTGATCTCGGGAATGCCCAGATAGTTGTATAGATATGCGTGGTTCATACCGGTCTGGCCGGCGCCGAACACGACGACCTCCTGCCCGGCCTTCGCCAAGAACAGGGCGGCGCTCAGCCCTCCGGGGCCGTCTCCGACGATGATGATCTTCGCCACGGTGTGACCTCCTGTCTTCTTCCCGCCGGTTGCGGGCGCTCCGGCGGCCGAGACCGGGCCGCCGCTTACCGGGCCAGGATAGGCGCGCCGAGGGATCCATACCGCGCCGAAACGCCGCGCCCCGCGAATATCCGGCCCCCGCGAATATAAGGTGCATCTCATGACCGCCCCCAGGATCGGCGCCGAGGAGAGAAGGCGGCGGCTGGCCGTCCGCCATCACCTCCACCCCGGCCATCCGGCCTCCTCGCCCGCCGAAGCGGCCCGGCGCCTGGCCGGGCTGCATTCGAGCGATCCGGCCTCTGTTTTCATGTCGGCATGGGCGCGCACCCCGGGCGCAACGATCGCCGGCCTCGAACACTGCCTCTACGACCGGCCTTCCCTGTTCCGGGTCCTCGGCATGAGGGGCACCCTCTTCGCGGTTCCGGCCGGCCTGGTCCCGCTGCTCCACCACGGCTGCGCCCGGCCGCGGGCGGGGGCGGAAAGGAGGCGGCTGATCGGATACCTGGAGAAACAGGGGATCACCGATCAGGGGGAAGCCTGGCTGGAACGGGTGATGGAGGCGACCGCCGCCGCCGTCGCCCGCCGGGGGGAGGCGGCGGCCATGGAACTGAGGGAGGACGTACCCGAGCTCCGGCTCACCCTCACCTTCGGGGAGGGCAAGAAATGGGGAGGGCGGGTGGGCGTCTCCACCCGGGTGCTCTTCCTGCTGGCCGCCGAGGGGCGCATCGTCAGGGGGCGCCCCCGGGGAACGTGGATCAGCGGACAGTACCGCTGGGCGGCGGTCGAATCCCGCATACCGGGCGGGATGCCCGGCCTGGACCAGGGCGAGGCCCGCATCCGGCTGCTGGAACACTGGCTGGGCGCCTACGGGCCGGGAACCGAAGCCGACCTGAAATGGTGGACCGGCTGGCCCCTGCGGGAGGTGCGCAAGGCCTTGGCCGCCCTCGGCGCAGCCGAGGTGGAGACGGGCGAGGGGCCGGGCTTCGTCTTGGCGGATGACCTGGAACCCACCCGGCCCCAACCGCCTTGGGCGAACCTTACCCCCCCGCTCGATTCGACGGTGATGGGCTGGCGCGGCCGCAGCTGGTATCTGGGGGAACACCGCGGACGGCTGTTCGACCGCAACGGCAACGCCGGACCCGCCGTCTGGTGGAACGGGCGGGTGGTGGGGGGATGGGCGCAGACGCCGGGCGGGGCCGTCGTCTACCGGCTTCTCGAGGACATAGGCGCCGAAGGGGAGGCCCTGGCCGCCGAACGGGCCGCCGCCCTCGAGGAGTGGCTGGGCGGAGCCAGGCCCACGCCCCGCTTCCGCACCCCCCTGGAGAAGGAACTATCCCGATGACCCAACCGCTCCCCGCCGCCCGGCGGACCCCCATTTCGAACTCTCATTTCGCACTCTCGAGCCCTCCGAAACAGGGAGTTCGGCCAGACCGCGAAAATTCATTCGCAAAGACGGGAAGAATGGTGTAGCCTAGAGCAATGCCCCGCATCCGCGCCGCCAGCATCGCCGAGCACAAGGCCACAACCAGGACCGAGATCCTCGACACGGCCTTGGAGCTGTTCGGCGTCCTGGGATACCGGGACACCTCGTTCGGAGACATCGCGGCGGCGATCGGCATCGGCCGCACCACCCTCTACGAGTACTTCTCCGACAAGGAGGATCTGCTGGCCTCGCTGGTGGAGGAAACCCTGCCCCCCACCATCAAAAAGATAGTGGAGCAGATACCCCAAGGCCTGCCCCCGGCCGAGCGCCTGCGCCGCTTGGTGGTGTTCATGGTGGAGTTCGTGATCGTGGAGCCGACCATGGGCCTGATACTCCATCTGGAAGTCCCCCATCTGTCGGGGGCGGCCCAGGAGCGGGTCGCCGCCGCCCACCGGTCGCTGGTGCGGGAATACACCGAGGCGTACCGGGCCGGGGTGGAGCAGGGGGTGTTCCTGCGGATGCCGCCGGAGGTGGCCGGCACATACCTCAACAACACGATCATGCTGGCCGCCCAGACGATGCTCAACTACGAAGACCCCGCCGAGGCGCTCGAATGCACGACGCGGACGGTGACCGACCTGCTGTTCAACGGTCTGGCCGCGGGCGGGGACCGCAGCAAGGAAAACCGCAAACCCGGCCTGTGGAGATCCATCAGCGGCTTGGGCAGGAGATGACCAAGGCTGCAGAACAGGAACCCCTGCTGATCAGAGAGCTCTCACTGCTCGAGTTCGTGCGCAGGGTGCTGGCGCAGGCCGAGCGGGAGAGCACCCCGTTGCTCGAGCGGGTCCGATACATAGCCATCGTCAGCGAGCTGATCGACGAGATCTTCCAGGTGCGGGTGGCCGGGATCGCCGAACAGGCCGAGGAAGGCCTCGACGAGCTTCCCGACGGCGGCGACGCCAACGACCTGCTCGACCGCATGGGAACCATCCTTAGGGAGATCTGCGAGCACCAGAGCGCCGTCTTCCGCACCGCCATCGCACCGGCCCTCGAAGAGCAGGGCGTCCGCATCCTGCTGTGGGACTCCCTCGGCGAGGAAGACCGGGACCACCTGAGCAAAGTGTTCGAGGAGCGGGTGTTTCCCGTCGTGACGCCGCTGGCGGTCGACCCGGCCCACCCCTTCCCTTACATCTCCAACCTCTCCATGAACCTGGCGATCATGGTGATGGAACCCGAGAACGGCAGCCGCCGCTTCGCGCGGGTGAAGGTCCCCCCCATCCTCCCCCGCTTCATCGAACTTCCCGGCCGCCGGGGCTTCGCGCCGCTCGAACAGGTGATCTCGGCCCATCTCCACCAGCTGTTCCCCGGGATGGAGATCACCCAATGCCATCCCTTCCGCCTCACCCGCAACACCGACTACCAGCTGGCCGAATTCGAGACCAACGACCTGCTCGAAGCCCTCAAGTCGGAGCTGGGCCGCCGCCGCCGGGGCCAGGTGATGCGGCTGGAGGTCGAGCGGGACATCGACCCCGGCGTGCTCGGCCTCCTGATGCGGGAGCTGGAGATCGAAGACCGGCACATATACCGCGTCTCCGGCTTGCTCGGCCTGGGGGATCTGACCACTCTGGCCGACCTGAACCTGCCCGAACACCGCTGGAAGTCCTTCCGGCCGGCGGCGCCGCCCCGCATCTCCAAGACCCCCGACTTCTTCGAGATGATCACCGCGGGTGATCTGATGGTCCACCACCCCTACGAGTCCTTCGAGGCTTCCACCGCCGCCTTCGTCGAGCAGGCCGCCCGCGACCCCGACGTGCTGGCCATCAAGCAGACCTTGTACCGCACCTCCAACAACAGCTCCATCGCCCGCTCCCTGATCACCGCCGCCGGGCTGGGCAAACAGGTGGTGGCCCTCGTGGAGCTGAAAGCCCGCTTCGACGAACAGCGCAACATCGAGCGGGCCCAAGCCTTGGAGAAGGCGGGAGTCCACGTGGTCTACGGGCTGGTGGGACTCAAGACCCACGCCAAGTTCTGCCTGGTGGTGCGGAGAGAGGGCCGCGGGCTGGCCCGCTACGTGCACACCTCCACCGGCAACTACAACGACCGCACCGCCCTGCTGTACGAGGACGTGGGCCTCTTCACCAAGGACCCCGACCTCGGGGCGGACGTAAGCGACCTGTTCAACCAGCTGACCGGATACAGCCGGCAGAAGGCCTACCGGAAGCTGGTGGCGGCGCCCGTCGAGCTGCGCCCCTTCATCACGGAGATGATCCACCGCGAGGCCGAACACGGAGATGGAGGGCACATCGTGGCCAAGGTCAACGGCTTGGTGGACGAGCGGATCGTCGACGCCCTGTACGCAGCGTCGCAGGCCGGGGCGCGCATCGACCTGATCGTGAGAGGGGTGTGCTGCCTGCGGCCCGGCGTCCCCGGCCTGAGCGAGAACATCACCGTCCGGTCGATAGTGGGCCGATTCCTGGAACACTCCCGCATCTTCCGCTTCGGCCGCCCCGGCCGGGGCTTCGCCTATTACATGAGCTCGGCCGATCTGATGCCCCGCAATCTGGACCGCCGGGTGGAGGCTCTCATCCCTGTAGAGGATCCGGAAGCCCGGCGGCGGCTGGAAGAGATCCTGGACCTGTGCCGCGCCGACGACCATCTGGCCTGGGAGCTGCAGCCCGACGGCGCCTACGCCCCCCGCGGCCCCAAGAACGACGTGGACGTTCAGCAGACCTTGCTGGCCAGGGCGCTCGAACGCGCCAGAGCCGGGCGCAGAGAGGCTGATCCGTGCCTTCCCTGATGCTGCTCCGCCACGCCAAGTCCGACTGGGGCGCCGACTTCGGCGACGACCGAAGCCGCCCCCTCAACCGGCGCGGCCTGCGCTCGGCCGAGGCGATGGGGCGCTTCATCGCCGACTGCGGCCTGGCGCCGGAGCTGATGCTGGTTTCCCCGGCGGTGCGGACGGCGTCCACCGCCGAGCTGGCCATGGAATCCGGAGGATGGGGCTGCCGCCTCGAACGGACGCCGGGGCTGTACGGCGCCGACCCCTCCTATGTGCTCACCCTGATCCGGGGCGTCTCGGGGGTGGAAAGGGTCATGGTGGTGGGGCACGAGCCGGCCATGTCCGGATTCGTGGAGAAGATGACCGGAAGCCGCCTGCGGATGCCGACCGCCGCCCTCGCCTCCCTCAGCCTCACCTACGGCCGATGGGCCGACGCCTCCTGGGGGGCGGCCGAAGTGGAGCTGTACGTCAGGCCCCGCCTGCTGGCCGGCGCCCGGCGGTGACCGGGCGGCGGCCATGATCCACACCCCCGTCCTCGACCGCATCGGTCACCCGCGCGACCTCCGCCGGCTGGACGCCCGCGAGCTGGAGATGCTGGCGCGCGAGATACGCAGCCTGATAGTGGCCACCGTGAACCGCAACGGAGGGCACCTGGGGTCGAACCTGGGAATCGTGGAGCTCACCATCACCCTGCACCGGGTGTTCGACTCCCCCCACGACGTCATCCTGTTCGACACCGGCCACCAGACCTACCCCCACAAGCTGCTGACCGGCCGCCGCCGGGACTTCGGCAGCCTGCGGCGCCCCGGCGGGATGTCCGGCTACCCCAGCCGGCTGGAATCCGAACACGACTGGATCGAGAACAGCCACGCCTCCACCGCCCTCTCCTACGCCCACGGCCTGGCCGCCGCCTTCGAGGCCCGGGGGGAGGACCGGCGGGTGGTGGCGGTGGTGGGCGACGGCTCCCTCACCGGGGGCATGGCCCTGGAGGGGCTGAACAACCTGGGCCATTCGGACAGCAGCGTGGTCATCGTCCTGAACGACAACGGCCGCTCCTACGCCCCCACCGTCTCGCTGCTGTCGGAGAGCCTCATCAAGATCCGCTCCAACCCGGTGTACGTGCGCCGCCAGGAGCGGATCGAGGAGATCGCCGAGTCGGTCCCCTGGGTGGGGGACATGCTGCGCCGCGGAATCGACGCCACCAAGGCGGCCATCCGCCACATGTGGGACCCGCCCGCCGTCTTCGAGCAGCTGGGCCTGCGCTACCTCGGCCCGGTGAACGGCCACGAGGCGGACGAGCTGGAGGAGGCCTTGGAGAAGACCAAGCTGTTCGACGGCCCCACCCTGGTGCACGTCATCACCCAGAAGGGGCGGGGCTACACCCCGGCCGAGAACGACCCCATCAAGAACCTGCACGACCTGTCGTCGGTCAAGGAGGGCAGCTACACCGCCGCCTTCGCCCGCCATCTCGTGGAGCTGGGGCGCCGCCGCCCCGACGTAACGGCGGTGACCGCCGCCATGCCCGACTCCACCGGACTGCTGCCCTTCATGGACCGCTTCCCCGAGCGGGCCTTCGACGTGGGCATCGCCGAGCAGCACGCGGTGACCATGGCGGCCGGGATGGCGCTGGGGGGTCTGCGCCCGATAGTGGCCGTCTACTCCACCTTCCTCACCAGGGCGCTCGACCAGATCAACCTGGACGCCGCCCTGCACGGCTGCCCGGTGGTGTTCTGCATCGACCGGGCGGGGGTAACCGGCGACGACGGGCCCTCCCACCACGGCCTGCTGGACATGGTGCTCCTGTCCAAGGTGCCCGGCATGACCGTCTTCGCCCCTTCCTCCTACGAGGAGGTGGCGGTGATGCTGGACGCCGCCCTGGAGATAACCGACGGCCCCTCCGCCCTGCGCTGGCCCAAGACCCCCGCCCCCCGCGCCGGGCCGGGGGAGGTGGGCGCCGGCCTGTCGGCGCGGAGGGCGGCGGCGGGGTCGGATGTCTGCCTGATCGGAGTGGGGAAGATGCTGGACGCCGTTCAGCAGGCGGCCGAGCTGCTGGAGGCGGAGGGCGTGAGCTGCTCGGTGTGGGATCCGCGGGTGGTCAAACCCCTGGACCCGGTGATGATCGGCGATGCGGTCCGCCACCGGCTGGTGGTCACCGTCGAGGACGGCCTCCGGGACGGAGGCGCGGGCCAGGCGGTCCGCGATCTGGTGTCGGCCTCCAATGCGGTGCCGGTAGTGGTGATGGGCCTCCCCACCGTCCACATCCCCCACGGCGCCATCGACGAGATCATGGCCATGCACTCCCTCGACCCGCCCGGGATAGCGGCCGAAGTGCGCAAACACATATAGATGAGAGCTCCAGAGTTGCCCCCGAAGACCCTCGTGTAATCACGGCATGAAGTTCGATTCCAACCCAAACGCCCCTGAGTCCGCGAAAATCGGCCCCCGCCGCCGGCAAACCCGGGCCCATCCCCCGCCGCCGCCTCCTTGAACGAAAATCCGCCGGGCCGCACGAGGCCGCCTCCGGCCCGAAGGCCGAACCGAACGAGATCCGTCTCTGACCGCCGCCCTCTCCGGAAGCTCGCAGCGGTGTTTGTGCTTCAGCCCAATAGGTATACCAAAATTCGGGGCTTCCGGCAAGGGGTATGTATGTTCGAGAACAGGGATGGACACAGCCCCCCGATCCCCCTGGAACTGCTCATCTAATCCTGATCATCCATATCCACGCGGGGCAGGCCGCCCGACCGCGGCGTTTCACCAGCCTGTACAACCGCGCCGCCCGGCCCGTCCAAGAACCCCGCTGATTCCGGTTACAATGCCGAACATGCCTGCGACGGGAAAGAGCAAGCCGGGCCGTCTGGCGGCGGGGGCGCTGTTGTTGGCCGCGGCCGCGGTCTTGCTGGTTCCCGCCAGCCCCGGCGACCGCTCCGCCTCCGCCCAGGAACCGACCGGCGCTTCGGGCGCGCTGGCCGAGGTGAGGGCGCGGGGGGCGCTGCGGTGCGGGGTGGCCACCAGCGCCATCGGGTTCGCCGTACCGCAGGCGGACGGAACCTACACCGGCCTCGACGCCGACCTCTGCCGGGCGGTGGCGGCGGCCGTGCTCGGCGACGCCGGAGCGGTGGATTTCGTAACCGTGGAGGCCGACCGTTTCATCATCCTGGCCTCCGGCGGCGTGGACGTGATCTTCCGCAACACCACCTGGAGCCAGACCCGCGACCTGGAGCTGGGCGCCGATTTCGGGCCGGTCTATTTCTACGACGGGCAACAGATGCTGGGGCGGGCGGAAGTGGGCTTCACCGAGGATTCCACCGCCGCCGACATAGGCGGCGCGCGGGTTTGCACCAACGCCGGCACCACCACCGAGAAGAACATGGTCGAGGCCGCCCGCGCCGCCGGAGCGGACATCGAGCTGGTCACCGGCGAATCCCTCACCGAAGCGCTGGAGCTCTACAAGAGCGGGTCGTGCGACATCTTCACCACCGACAACTCGGTGCTGGCGGGCGAGCGGTTCGCCGCCGAGTCGTCGGGGGAGATCGAGCCCGGCGACTGGGTGATCTTCCCGTCCGTCCCCTTCTCCAAAGAACCCCTCGCCCCTGTCTACCGGCAGAACGACAGCCAGTGGGCCGACGTCGTGAACTGGACCCTGTTCGCCCTGATCATCGCCGACGAGAAGGGCATCACCTCCCAGAACATAGACGCCATGACGGCCGACCCGCCCGACCCGGAAGCCGCCCGGCTGCTGGGGGCGGCCGCAGACGAGCTGCAGACCGCCATGGGCTTGGCGCCGGACGCCTTCGCAGCGGCGGTGAGGGCGGTCGGCAACTACGGCGAAATCTACGCCCGCAACCTCGGAGCGTTGGGATTCACCCGCGAGGGCACCGCCAACGCCCGTTGGACGGAAGGGGGGTTGATCTACGCTCCCCCCGCCCGCTGAGGCAAAGCCGGCGCCCGCTCCCGGGCGGCCCCGCCGGCGCCTTCGGCCCGCCCTTTTTCGGCGCGCGGAAATTTTGTTGACATGCGCGCAATAGAGGGTAGAATCGGCCTGCGAAATCTCGCGTACACACTCGTGTACACGCCATCGGCGAAGTACCCACACTACCCCAAACGGAGGTAAGGATCGATGAAACGACTAGTTGCAACATTCCTGTTGCTCGGCTTGGCGGCCGCGGCCTGCGGAGGAGAGGCCGACGAAGACACCACCACCCAAGCCACCCAGGCACCCGAGACGACCGCCGCCGCCGAGGAAACCACCACCACTGCGGCGCCGGCCCCTCCGGCCGAGGAGCCGATGATGGGCACCCTGGCCACGGTGATGGACCGCGGGATGCTGCGGTGCGGCGTGTCGACCGGCGCCATCGGGTTCTCCGAACCGCAGGACGACGGTTCCTACAGCGGCTTCGACGCCGATTTCTGCCGGGCGGTGGCCGCGGTGGTGTTCGGCGACTCGGACGCGGTGGAGTTCGTGGGCCTGACCGCCGCCGAGCGGTTCAACGCCCTGACCACCGGCGAAGTGGACGTGCTGTTCCGCAACACCACCTGGACGCAGAGCCGCGACTCCGAGATCGGCGGCGACTTCGGACCCACCACCTTCTACGACGGACAGCAGATCATGGGCAAGGCGGAGTTCGGATTCGACGATTCTTCGACCTTGGCCGACGTAGACGGGGCCCGGTTGTGCACCAACGCCGGAACCACCACCGAGAAGAACATCACCGAAGGAGCCCGCGAGGTGGGCGCCCAGATCGAGCTGGTTACGGTCGAAGCCTTCGCCGAGGCCATGGAGCTGTTCCGGGCCGGTTCGTGCGACTTGGTGACCACCGACGGCTCCGGCCTGTTCGGCGAGCGGCACTCCGCCGTCGGCAACGGCGAGATCAGCGAAGGGGAGTGGATCATCTTCCCCACCACCCCGATCTCCAAGGAGCCGCTCGGCCCCATGTACCGGCAGAACGACAGTGAGTGGGCCGACGTGGTCAACTGGACGGTCTTCGCGCTTATCATCGCCGACGAGAAGGGGGTCACCTCCGCAAACGTCGACGACATGGCGTCCGAGCCCGCCGATCCGGAAGTGGGCCGCCTGCTCGGGGCGGGCGAAGACGAGGTGCAGTCCGAATTGGGCATCTCGCCCGACGCCTTCGCCAACGCCATCCGCCAAGTCGGCAACTACGACGAGATCTACACCCGCAACCTGGCCGATCTCGGGTTCACCCGGGCCGGGTCGGCCAACGCCCGTTGGACGGAAGGCGGCTTGGTCTACGCCCCGCCCGCCCGCTGAGCGCGGCGGCCCGGCGCACACTCGGAGGGGGCGCTCCGGCGCCCCCTCCGAGTTGTCACCCCAGACCGGAAAGGTATGCAGGCGCTCATTCCGTCTGCCCGCCCCGCATCGCGTGAATCACCGGGGTTCAGTCCGGCGGGCCTCCGAGGACGGAAGACCCCTGCCCGGCCTTCCTCGGTGCTATAAATAGGGCAGACATCCCGCTCGGGGAGAGGCCGAACCAGTGGCAGCGCCTGCAGAGCCGCCCCCTTCCAAAGCATCGCAGCACGCCAGACCCCCCTTGTGGCGGAACGAGGTCATCCTCAAGTGGGTGGTCCAGGTCGCCTTCCTGGCCGCCTTCGTATGGCTCTTCTGGCTGGTGGTGACCCAGGCCGTCGCCAACCTGCGGGCCACCGGCATCTCCTTCTCCTGGGACTTCTTGGGGGAGCCCCCCGGCATCAAGCTCTCGGAGGGCTTCAACACCGACCCTGAGAGCTCGTTGGAAGCCCTGGCCGCCGGGATGGTGAACATGCTGCGGATCACCTGGAGCGGCATCATCGTGGCCACCATCCTGGGCACCGTCATCGGGGTGTCCCGCCTCTCCGCCAACTGGATCGTGTCCCGGGTCGCCAACGGCTACATCGAGTTCTTCCGCAACATCCCGCTGCTGGTCCAGATCTTCTTCTGGCAGGCGATCATCATCGGCGTCTTCCCCGACCTCACCCCCGAGCGGGAAGGGGCGGGCTGGCTCATCCCCTCCCCCAAGGGGCTCGCCGTGCCCTGGCTGACCCCGCTGGCGGGGCGGTGGCAGTACATGGCGCTGTTGCTGACGGGGGCCTTCGCCGCCCGCTGGGTCTACAAGCACCGCACCCGCCTCCAGGAAGCCCAGGGCCGGGAAACCCGCGCCTTCGCCTGGGCCGCGGGCGCGCTGGCGCTGTTCCTGGCTGCAGGCTGGTTCGTCCATCCGGTCATGGGGGTGCTGGGCTGGCTGTTCACCGCGCTGGCCTGGATACTCGAGGCGGCGCCGGTGCTGGTCTTCCAGATCCTGCTGGCGATGCTGGCGGCGGCGGCGGCCGTCACCTACATCAGGAAGCACCTGAACAAGCACCGCACCCCGGCCGGCATGGCCAAGATGACCGACGAGGACTATTTCCGCATGGGGCTGGCGGGCGCGGTGGGGGCGGCGGCCGCCCTGCTGCTCATCACCGGAGCGGGCGAGGCCCTGCTCTCGCGGGTGCTGGGCCGGACCCTCTTCTTCGATATGAACTGGGGCCTGGCGCCGCTCTTCGACTTCCTGGCTTCCCGGTTCGACTTCTCGACGGGGCCGCCCCTGCAATTCACCCGCCCCGAGGTGATCGTCCCCACCCGCTTCCCCCAGTACTCCCAGGAGGCGGGGAAGGCCTTCTCGCCGGGGTACCTCTCCATCTGGACCGGGGTAACCCTCTACACGGCCGCCTTCATCGGCGAGCTGGTGCGGGCGGGGATCATGGCGGTCCCCAAGGGCCAGAGCGAGGCCGCCCAAGCCCTCGGGCTGCGGAGCGGGCGGCGGATGCGGCTGGTGGTGTTGCCCCAGGCTTTCCGCATCATCCTCCCGCCGCTGGGGTCGCAGTACCTGAACCTGGCCAAGAACACCTCCCTGGGCATCGCCGTGGCCTACGCCGAGATCGTCCAGGTGGGCCAGACCATCTTCAACCAGACCGGCCAGGCCCTGGCGGTGTTCCTGATCTGGATGGCCTTCTTCTCGGTGGTGAGCCTGGCGTTGTCGGCGGTGGTCAACTACTACAACCGCAAGTTGCGGCTGGTGGAGCGCTGAGATGAACCCCGCCTGGCGCCGCAAGGACTTCTACCGGATCCTCGAAATCGACGAGGGCGCCGACCATGCCGCCGTCAAGAGCGCCTACCTGCGGATGGTCGGAAGGCTCGATCCGGAGGCCAACCCCGGCGACGGCGAGCTGTTCAGCCAGGCGGCCGAGGCCTATTCGGTGCTGGCCGACGCCGGGCGCAGGGCGGAGTACGACCGGATGCGGGCGGCGGACGGCGCCGCCCCGCCCGCCGTCGCCGCCGCCCCCCCTCCGGCGGCGCCCCCGGCCGGCCCGCGGCGGTGGATGCGGGAGAACCTGTTCGCCGGGGAATGGTGGGGGCCGATCGCCGGCAACACCGCCCTGACCGTCCTGGTCGCCCTGATCGGGATCAACCTCTCCCGTTTCATCACCTCCTACCTGTTCTCCCCCGACCGGAAATGGTCGGCGGTCACCCACAACATGAAGCTGCTGATGGTCCAGGCCTTCCCCCAGGACGACATGATCCGCATCTGGACCTCGATCGGCATCTTCGCGGTGCTGGCGGTGTGGTCGCTGGCGTCCTGGGAGATCGGCGGGCGCATCCCCCTGGCCGACCTGGCGCGCCGGATCCGGTTGGGCGGCGCCTTGCTGGCGGCGGCGGCGGTCATACATCACGGCGGCGGGGCCCGCACCTTCGGCGTCCCCGTCCTGCAGTTCGACGACCCGGGCGATTGGAGCGCGCTCCGGTTCTGGATTTTCCTGGCCGGGGCGGCGGCGGCGTTCGGAGCGCATACGGCCGCCCAACGGATCAGGGCAGCGGCGCGGGAGGCGGACGGCCGCGAACGGAGCGTCCCCGCCTTGGCGCTGCCGGTGGTCTTCATGGGGGCGGTCACCCTGTTCCTGTGGACCGCCCGGCTGCCGGCGCCGGAGGGCCAGTTCGAGGAGACCACCGCCCCCATCGCGGCCACGACCGCCCGCCCGTGGACCATCCTGTTCGCACTCACGGCGGCCGCCTACTTCCTGGGCCTGGCCGTGCACCGGAAATACCCCAAGCGGCTGCGCCGCTTCCTGATGATCGCCTGGTTCGTCTCCTATCCGGTCATCATCATGGTCATCCAGCGCAAGCCGGTACTGAACTGGGCGGACATACTGGGCTTCGGCGAAACCCCTTTCTTGGCTTCGGACCTCGGCGCGCTGCTGATCTTCTCCGTCCTGGGGGGGGCGGCCGTCTGGGTGCTGGCCCTGCCCCGCAGCCGGGCGGCGGTAACGGGAGCGGCCGCCGGCCTCGGGGCCGCCCTTCTGGGCGGCGCCTTCGTCATGGGCGGGCAGCCGGCCTGGCTGACCTCCCTGGCGCCCGTCGGAGGCCTGGCCCTCGACCTGATGATCGGCGGGGTGCTGGCCGTCGTTCTGACAGCCGGATCACGGATGGTGGCGGACCGCTTCGAAGCGGTGCGGCTGATCGGCAGCGTGCTGATGCTGGCGGCGGTGTCGGTCTGGTTCCGGCCCATGCCCTTCATGTACCGGGTGCTGGTTACGGTCTTCGCCCTGGCGGTGCTGGCCTGCCCCACCTTCGGGGGAACTCCGGCGGGGCGGCGCAACCTGACGGCGGCCTGGGGGATCGCCGCGGCGGCGGTGGTCGCCGTCTTCCGGCTGGGAATCGCCGAAACCGGCCTCGAATACCAGAGCACCACCTTCCTGGGGGGGTTCAACCTCACCCTGCTGCTGGCTTTCGGCGGGATCGCCCTCTCCTTCCCCTTGGGGGTGATCCTGGCCCTGGGCCGCACCTCGTCGATGCCCATCTTCCGGCTCATCTGCACCGGATACATCGAGCTGGTGCGGAGCGTGCCCCTCATCACCTGGCTCTTCTTCGGCGCCTCCATGCTGGTGGCGTTCCTTCCCCAAGGGGTGGAGTTCGACGAGCTGGTGGGGGTGATCGGTGCCCTGGCCCTGTTCAACTCGGCCTATCTGGCCGAGAACATACGCGGCGGGCTGCAGTCGATCAACCGCGGCCAGTACGAGGCGGCGCGGGCGGTGGGGCTGAGCACCGTCCAGTCGACCTCGCTGGTGATCATGCCCCAGGCCCTGCGGGCGGTGATCCCGGCCCTGGTGGGGCAGGTGATCGTCTCCTTCAAGGACACCTCCCTGGTGGCCATCATCGGCCTGACCGACGTGCTGCTGATCGCCCGTTCGATCATTCCCCAGCAGAGCAACCCCAGCTTCCAGGGCACCATCGCTCAGATGATGTTCTTCATGGCCTTGTTCTACTGGGTGTTCACCTATGCGTTCTCGAGGTCGAGCCTGCGGGTCGAGCGCAACGTAGGGTTGGGGGAGCGGTGAACCCCGGCCCCCCTCCATCCAGCGATCCAGCCCTCGGCTGATCGAACCGACCGATCGAAGCGATCGAAGAAGGAGCCGAACATGACAGCGGACCGCACGGAGAACGGCAACGCGGCAGCCGGGGCGATCCCGGCCGTCGTCTGCGAGAACGTCAGCAAATGGTTCGGCGACTTCCAAGCCCTGCGCGAGGTGACCTGCACCATCGACCACGGCGAGGTGGTGGTGGTGATCGGCCCGTCGGGGTCGGGCAAGTCGACCTTCATCCGCTGCATCAACCACCTGGAGAAGCACCAGCAGGGGCGGATCGTGGTGGACGGGATCGAGCTGACCCACGACCTGCGCAACATCGACGCCATCCGCCGGGAAGTGGGGATGGTGTTCCAGCAGTTCAACCTGTTCCCCCACCTGAACGTGCTGTCGAACATCACCCTGGCGCCGATCTGGGTCCGCAACCAGACCCGCACCGAAGCCGAGGAGGCGGCGATGGCGCTGCTGGAACGGGTGGGCATCCCCGAACAGGCCCGCAAGTATCCGGGGCAGCTGTCGGGCGGCCAGCAGCAGCGGGTGGCGATCGCCCGGGCGCTGGCCATGAACCCCAAGATCATGCTGTTCGACGAGCCGACCTCGGCCCTCGATCCGGAGATGATCAAAGAAGTGCTGGACGTGATCAAGGAGCTGGCCCAGTCGGACATGACCACCATCGTGGTAACCCACGAGATGGGCTTCGCCCGCGAAGTGGCCGACCGGGTGATGTTCTTCGACTACGGCGCCATCGTGGAAGAAGGCACCCCCGAGCACTTCTTCATCAGCCCGCAGCACGAACGCACCAAGCTGTTCCTCAGCCAGATACTCTGAACCCGGGAGGGGGTCCAGGCCGCCCCCGCCTCAGAGGAACCTCAGCTCAGAGGACGTCCTCGCCTCTCATTTCGGCGTATCTGCGCAGGCACTGGCGTTCGGCGCGGCTGAGCCGGGACGGCACGTCGATCTCCACCAGCAGCAGGAGATCCCCGCGGCCCCGCCGCCCCAGGCGCCCGGCCCCCCTCCCCTTGAGGCGGATCACATCCCCGTGCCCGGTTCCGGCGGGGATCTCCACCCGTTCCGACCCGCCGCCCAGGAGCGGGGCCTCGACCTTGGTTCCCAGGGCGGCGGCGGCGATTCCGATCTCCAGCTCGTAGATGAGGTCGTTACCCTGGCGGATGAAATACTCGTGGGGCTTCACGGCCAGCTCGACGAACAGGTCTCCGGGGGGCGCGCCGCGCAGGCCCGCCTCCCCTTCCCCGTCCAGCCGCATCCGGTTCCCGTCGTCCACCCCCTTGGGCACATCCACCTGCACCTCCCTCTCGGCCTCGGCCGCCCCGGAGCCCCGGCACCTGCGGCACGGCGCCGCGATCAGCGACCCGGCCCCTCCGCACGTCCGGCAGGGCGCCAGGGTCATCACCGACCCCAGGAAGCTCTGCCGGGCGGTCCTGACCTGGCCGCTCCCCGCACAGGCGCCGCAGGTCACGGGGCCGGTCCCCGGGCGGGCGCCCGACCCCGAACACTCCGGGCAGAGGTCCGCCGCCCTGAACCTGACCGTCTTGGCGGCGCCGAAAGCCGCCTCTTCCAGATCGAGGGCCAAGCGGACGCGGATGTCCCTTCCCCGCCCTTGGTTGCCGCTCCACCCCCCGCCGCCGAAGATCAAGCCGCCGAACGCGCCCCCCTCCCCGAAAACTGAGCGGAGCAGGTCTTCGATGCCCACCCCTTGGAACAGCCCGGCCAGGTCGAACTCGTCGCCGCGGTCGTACCGCGCCCTCTTCTCCGGATCCGACAGCACCTCGTAGGCCTCCGCCGCCCGCCGGAACCGCTCCTCGGCGGCGGGGTCGTCCGGATTGGCGTCGGGGTGGGTTTCCCGGGCCAGCCGGCGGAACGCCTTTTTGATCTCGGCGGGCGGGGCGTCGCGGGCCACCCCCAAGAGCCTGTAGTAGTCGTCGGCCATGGCGCCGGTCAGCAAAATCCCCGGAGCGGGCGGACGGCGGCGGGCGGACGGCGTCCGGGCACGGTCAGCGCTCCCCGAGGCTCTCGTCGAGGCCGCCCCGTATCTCCTCCACCGCGGAGATCGCCTTCCCGTAGTCCATCCGCATGGGGCCCAACACCCCGATCCGCCCCGAGGGCTCGCCGCCCTCGCCGCCGTAACTGGTGGACACCAGGGAGATGTCGGCGGGCGAGTCGATGCCCAGCTCCCGTCCGATCCGCACCTCGGTGCCCTCCGGCAGATGGGCCATCAGCTCCAGCAGAGCGGCTTCCCGCTCGAGAATCTCCAACACCCCCCGCACCTTCGAGATCTCCCCCCACGCATCGGTCAGGCAGCTGGCCGGCCCCACGAACAGCTCCCGGTCGGCGGCGGCGGCCTTCGCCAGCGACTCCAAGGCCTGCCAGAGGATCGACCGCACCCCCTCGGACACCTCGTCCGGCAGCAGGGCGTCCGGGTCGAAGCCCGCCGACATCGCACACCCCGCCTGGCGGCGGAGCAGCCCTTCGGCCTCCTCGACGTCGAATGGGCCGACCGGCGACGGGAGCGCCAGCAGGGATTGGGACACCCGCCCGGCCTGGGTAACCACCACCATCAGCACCATGTAGGCGCCGGTCTGCACCAGATGGACGGCGCGCACCACTTCGCCCGACAGGCCGGGGCCGGTCACCACCGACGGATAGTTGGTGATCTCGCTGAGCAAGGTTGAGGTGGCTTTCAGCAGCCGCCCCAGCTCGATGTGGATCGAGGAGAAGAACTCGGCCACCCGGGCGGAGGCGGCCGGCGAATGGATGGGGCGGAGCAGCTGGTCGACGTAGTAACGGTAGGCGCGGGCGGTGGGGACCCGCCCGGCCGAGGTGTGCGGCTGCATCACCAGCCCCTCGGCCTCCAGGGCGGACAGCTCGTTGCGCACCGTGGCGGCCGACACCGTGAGGCTGCTCGACTCGAGGACGGCCCGGGAGCTGACCGGCTCTCCGGTGCGGATGTGCTCCTCGACCAGGATCCGCAGAATCCTCGCCTTGCGTTCATCCAACATCAAATCAATGATATCAACCTCGGTGTTCATTCACCTGATCATTCGTATTCACGCGGGGCGGGCCGCCCGCGGAGGTTCCGGGCGGCGCGCAGGCGTCCGTCCGCCGGCCTGCTAACCTGCCCTTCGATTCCGGTCCGGAACTCCGGGCCGGACGCCCGTCGAGCAGCGAGAGACATGGCGCACACCAAATCCCAGGAAAAACGCAACCGCCAGAACAAGGTGCGGGCAGCCCGCAACAAGTCGATCCGGTCGGAGGTCAAGACCCGCGTCAAGAACGCGGCCGCCGCGGCCGAGGAGGGCCGCGGCGGGGCGGACGAAGCCCTGCGCCTCGCCCAGAAGCGCATCGACCAAGCCGTTGCCAAGGGCGTGCTGAAGAAGAACACGGCCGCCCGCCGCAAGCGCAGCCTGGCCCGCAAGGCCGCCGGATAACCCCGATCGTTCACGAGAGCGGCGGCGGGGGAGAAGAAATAAGCGCCCGCATCCCTTCCGACCTGGGGCAATGAGATGAACAGCCAGGGTCGGCAAAGCTCGCCCTCCATCCGGCTGCCGAAACCTGTCACACCCCCCTAATACCTTGGGGCGGTACAGAAACCGCAGCCGATCCGGATGCTGCGGTCATACAGAGGCCGCCCCGCCCAGAGCCGATGCTCCAAGGGCGGAGCGGCCGACCTGGCTGTGCCGAGACGGATCGGGCGCAGAGGGCCGCAACACGCCCTCTGTGTCCGAAGACGGTGGTTCGGAGGCGGCGGGGGCGGGGTACCCGGCGAAGCCGGGTCAGGGGGCGGAGAACGCGAAAAAACGGTGTGATGCTCCGGCTTGACGATGCGCTGCTCGGGCTTGGTTTCAGTTCGACCCCGATAATTCACGAGAGTGGGGGCAGGCGGATGCCATGAGCACCGCATCCCTTCTGACCTGGGGTAAAACGGAAATAACCTTCTGATCAGATATGGAGGCCTTCACCAACCGGTGAAACCGCCGCTTCATCGCGGCGAAACCCCTGGCAGACAACCAGCTGACCAGCAACAACTTCTATCCCTCTGCCTGTCAGCTCGTCTTCTAACAGGAAATGACCTTCTGATCAGATATGGGGCGTTCGCCAACCGGTGAAAGCCGCCGCTTCGGGTCCCGGGGATGTGCAGGCTGATGAACCGGCGCGGGCGGCGGTCCGCCCTGCGGGGACATGAGCAATCAGGGTCAACGCGCCCGGGTTCGACCCCGCTCGGTCAGCCCCACCAGGAGAGCCGGCCGCCGGCCAACCACACCCACAGCCCGGCCAACGTCAGGGAGATAACCGCGAGGAAGGCCGCCTCCGGCCGCCTCACCCGGATTCCATGCCAGTAGACCGCGACGAAGAACGGGCAGACCAGCAGCATCGCCGCCGCCAACCAAGCGAAGCCGATGAAGGACTCCACCAAGAAACCCACCGGGAACGAAGCCAGGATCAACACCCGGCCCGTCCAGATGAGAGAGCCGGCCGCCTTCTCCTCCTTGGTCTTGCCCGCCCTGGGCTTCCGTCTCAGGGAGAGCCGCCGTCCGGACTTCCGCCCGCCGCCGGGGTTTTCTTCGTTCCGCATCGCCGCCTCTCCTGTTCTCGCGCCCGCCCCGTGTTCGAGGTTACCGCCTGTACCAGAAGCAGAGGGCCGCGGTCAGGCGCTCCAAAGTAACCCGGTGGGTCTCCTCGGGCATGGTCTTCAGCACCCCGTCGGCCCGCCGCACCGCGTCCAGCGCCTTGGTCAAAAGGGCTTCGTCGGCCCCCTGGCCCGCCTTCCACATCTTCTCGGTGGGAAAGGCGTCCGGTCTGGCCCCGATCCAGCCCGCAAAGGTTCTGATGTCCGGGGCGGCCGCCGCCAGCGCCCGCCGGCGGAGGTCGTTCTCGATCACCGCCAGCAGCACCAGCGGATGGTTGTGGACGAGGAGGTCGTGCAGCCGGCGCAGGGACTCCTCGATCGATCCGGAGGCCACGGCGTCGGTGAATCGCCACATCGGCTGGTCCGGGTGGTTGCGGAACCGGTCCCGGATCATCCCGCTGCTCACCGGCCCCTCCGCCGACGCCAGCTGGTCGAGGGCCTGATCCAACGCCCCGAGGTCGGCGCCGAACCTCTCCACCAGCGCGTTCGCCGCCCCGCCTCCGAGCTTCACCTTCCGCTTCCGGGCCCCCTCCCGCACCCGCGAGAGGGCGTCCCGGTCCCGCAGCTTCCTCACCGCAACCGCCTCCCCGTGCTTCTTGACGTAGGCCCCGAGCGGGGCGGGCAGCCTCCCGCCCGAGACCAGCACCACCAGCCGGTTCTCGGCGCCGGGTTGGCCGAGCAGGTCGGCCGCCGCCGCCGCCTCCGCCGCCCTCAGCAGCTGGGCGTCCACCACCATCACCCCGGTGCGCCCCCCGAACAGGGAACCCGACTGGATGGCGGGCACCATCGGCGCCACTTCGGGCCGGACCGCCGCCTCGCTCGCCTCGGACTCGCCGCGGCCGGGAACGTCGATCCGCACTATCTCGGACGGCGCCATCCCGGCGTCCGCGAACACCTGCGCCGCCCGGTCGAGCATCTGCCGGCGCTCGCCGGGGCCGGGGTCGGGCGGCCCGCTTATGTGGACGAGGCTCTTCACAGGTTCCACCCTCCCCCCGCCTGGATGAACGAGCCGCTGATGTAGCCGGCGCCCCCGCCGAGCAGGAACCTGACCGCCTCTAGGACGTCCTCGAACCGGCCGTACCGCCCGGCCGGGATCCGGGCCGGGGCGGGCGCCGGGTCGGAGTTCTCGAGGGCGCCGGGGAGGACGGCGTTGACCGTTACCCCGTAGGGCGCTTCGGTCACCGCCATCGTCTTGGTGAGGATCAGGACGCCGGTCTTGCCTATGTAGTAGGGAAGGCAGCGGGGGCGGGCGGTGATCCGGTCGGCGCCGGCGTCGGAGATGTTGATGATCCTCCCTCCCCCCTCCCGCAGCATGGGGAGCACGGCCCTGGAGACGTAGTAGGCGGCGGAGACGGTGGAGGCGAGCTGGAGGTCCCAGTGCTCCACCGAGAGGTCGTCGAAGTCCTCGAGGATGAACGCCCCGGCGTTGTTGATCAGCCCGTCGAGCCCCCCCATCAGCTCGCGGACCGCTTCGGCGAGGGCCGCCGCCTCGGCGGGGTCGGTTACATCGCCTTGGACGGCGTGGGCCCGGCCGCCGCCCCGGCGGATCTCCTCTACCGCCGATTCGGCCTCCGCCCGGCCGGTGCGGTAGTTGACGGCGACCTCGTGGCCTTCGAGGCCGAGGCCCGCCGCCAGCGCCCGGCCCAACCCTCTGGAAGACCCTGTAACGAGTATTCTCATGATCCGCCGCCGCCCGCCTCCCCGCCTTTCTGCGCGACCCCCGCCGCCGCCGGAGATGGTAGCGCCCGCCCCCGGTCCGACGGCGGGAAGCGGATGACCACGTCGCCTTCGAGATCCGTGCGGCGCACCTCCATCCCGGCGGCGGCCAGCTCGGCGAGCAGGCTTTCCGACGGGTGGCCGTAGGTGTTGGGTCCGACGCTCACCACCGCCGTCGAGGCGCCGGTGGCGGCCAGCCAGGCCGGGTCGGAGGTGGCGGCGCCCTGGTGGGGAACCTTGAGCACCTCGACCTGGGGAGGGTCCATCTCCGCCTGGGCGATCCGCTCGATGTCCCCCGACAGCAGGATGCGCCGCCCCCCCAAGTAGGCGGTAACCACGATGGACTGGTCGTTGAGGGACGCATACCGGCGGCGGGGCCCCAACACCTCCAGCTCCACGCCGCCAAGGAGATACCGTCCGGGCCGGGGGGTGGACACGGCGGTGCGGGCGCGGGCGGACGCGACGAACTCCCCGAACTGATCCCCCTGGCCGGGGAAGGGTGCGTACCACATCTCCCCGACCGGAATCCGCCCGATCACGCCGTCCAGGCCCCCGTAGTGGTCGCGGTGGGCGTGGGAGACGACCAGCAGGTCGATGGACCGCACCCCGAAGCGCGCCAGCGCCGCCCGCAGCACCAGGGCGTCGCTCCCCCCGTCCACCAGCATGGTCTCGCCGCCTTCCCCGAGCAGCAGGAGGGCGTCGCCCTGGCCCACGTCCAAGGCTGCGAAGAAGGGCCCGGCCGGAGGGCCGCCGAACAGGCCGGGGCTGAGGGAGACGGTCAGCGCCGCCGCGGCCGCCGCCCCGGCCAGCACCGCCGCCGGGCGGACGGACCGCCAGAGCGCCGCCGCCCCCGGCAGCAACAGCAGCAGGAACCCCCGCCAGTCGATCTGGGGCAGGCGGGCGGCGGTTTCGGCGATGACCAGCACCGCCTCGGCGGCGGCCGCCCCGGCCGCGGTCACCGGGCTGAGGCCGGTCAGCGCCCCCGCCGCCCCCAGACCGGTGGCCCCGAGCACCAGGGGCGCGGCCGCCACGTTGGCCGCCGGCGCCCAGAGGGGGATGGTTCCCACCGACAGCAGGAGGATGGGCGCCACCGCCAGCTGGGCGCCGATCGACGCCCCCAGCGCCGTTCCCAGCCAGCGCGGCCTGACCCTCCTGAAGCAGCCCGATCCGACCACCACCCCGGCGGTGGCCGCCGCCGACAGCTGAAAGCCCAGGCTGAAAACCAGCTCGGGGGAGGCGAGGATCAGCAGGGACACCCCCGCCGCCAGCACCCGCCAGACGTCGGGGCGGAGGCCGAAGGCCCGGGCGGTCAGCAGCAGCCCGGCCATCACCGCCGCCCGCAGCACCGACGGATCCGGGCCGATCAGCAGGATGAAGAAACCGAGGCCGGCCAGGCCGAGCAGAGCGCGGCGGCGGGCACTCCAGCCGAGCGGCCCCGCCAGCAGGAACAGTCCGCCCAGGAACAGCGCCACGTTGCTCCCCGAAACCGCCACATAATGGGAGAGACCGGCCCGGCGCATCTGATCCCGCTCCACGTCGTCGAGGCCGGAGGTGTCCCCCAGCAGGAACCCGGCCAGGAGGGCGCGGCCCCGGCCGGCTTCCGGGTGCAGACGGTCGAGGATCAGCGAACGCACCCGGGCCGCCTGCCCACCCGGCCAGCCCCCTCCGTAGCCGGCGAATTCGGCCTCCTCCGCCTTCCCGTCCCAGACGGCCCGCCGCCCCGGCCCGCCCCGCTCTCCCTCCTCCGGCAGGGGCGCCATCACGGTGGTCGTCCACCAGCGGCTCGACCGACCCCAGCCCGATACGTCCCCCCGCAGCCAGCCGGCCGGTCCGTCCCAGGGGCGGCCCCCGTCCTCGTCCCCCACCGCCTTCACCGCCGCCGCCCGCACCAGCGCCCACCCCCGGTCCGCCTCGCCGCCCCCGTCCAGCAGGACCTCCACCAGCAGCCGCACCTCTCCGGCGGGGAGGGGGGCCGCCGCCGTCTGTTCCCAGCGGGCTTCGGCCAGGAGGCCCGCCGCCATGCCCGCCGCCCCCAACCCGATGATCAGCGCCGCCGTCCATCTCCGGCCCAGGGCGGCCAGCCCCGCCGCCGCGGCCGCAGCCGCCAACGGACGCCATCCGAAGAGCATGCCCAGGGCGGCGCCCGCCCACACCGATGCGGCGGCCCCCAGATACAGGCGGGCCCGGCGGTCGGGCAGGCGGCCCGGAAAGAAGAAACCCCCGGACGGGGCGGACGGCGGCACGAACTCTCCGATCCGGCGGGCAGGCTACGGGCGCACCGCCGCATAGTCGCGGAGGCCGGCCAGCTTGCCCTCTCCGATGCCGGGCACGTCCAGCAGGTCCTCCAGGGCGCCGAACGGCCCGCGCGCCTCTCGGTGGGCGGCGATGCGGGCGGCCAGCACCTCCCCCACCCCCGGCAGCCCGGTCAGTTCCTCCGCCCCCGCCCGGTTCACGTCGATGGGGTAGCCCCCGCCGCCGCTTCCCGAAGAGAGGGCCGCCCCGGCCGGGCCGTCGTCCGCCCAGGGAACCGCCAGGTGCATCCCGTCGGTGAGGGGGGCGGCCAGGTTGATGTTCCCCAACCGGCCTCCGGGGCGGACTCCTCCGGCGGCGGCGACGGCGTCGGCCGCCCGGCTGCCTTCGGGGAGCGACACCAGCCCCGGCGCGGCCACCGCCCCCGTTACATGCACGATCACGAAGGAGGGCTCCGGCGCCGGAGCGGGCGCCGACGGGGGCGCGGCGGGAACGAGCTCAGGCACCCGGGGGTGGTCGGGCCGCCGCCACAGGGAGAACAGCAGAGCGGCCAGCAGGGCGGACCCCACCAACAGAGCCGCCGCCTGCCAACGGACGGGGAGGCGGGCCAAGCCGAACTTCCCCTCGGAAGGGCGGGGCGCATCGGGCGCGCCGAGGAGGCCGGACAGATCGGGAAGTTCGGATGTGTCAGACATATCGTTATTCTTCGATAGACGGCGATATATCTTTATACCGAAAAAATGGCCTGCCGGGAAGGGGTTCGTCGAGGAGAATCAGGGAAAGGAGCGGTCTCGGGGCTACCATGGGCCGCCCCCGCCCCAGGAGAGGTTCGATTGCTGGTACTGGACGGCCTCGAGAAGCGCTACGGGGAGATCACGGCCCTGGACGGATGCAGCCTCTCGGTCCGGCGCGGCCGGATGGCGGGCTTCCTGGGGCCGAACGGGGCGGGCAAGACCACCGCCATGCGGGCCGTCTTCGGCCTGGTGCAGCTCGACGCCGGACAGGTGACCTGGAAGGGGCGCCCGGCGTCGGGCGAAGACCGCCGCCGCTTCGGATACATGCCGGAGGTGCGGGGGCTGTATCCGCGCATGAAGGTGCGCGATCAGCTCATCTACTTCGGACGGCTGCACGGCATGGAACGCTCCGCCGCCGCCGAAGCCGCCGGCCGCTGGATCAGCCGGGTGGGGCTGGAAGACCGGGCCGGTTCCCGGCTGGAGGAGCTGTCCCACGGCAACCAGCAGCGCACCCAGCTGGCGGCGGCCCTGGTGCACGGCCCCGATCTGCTGGTGCTCGACGAGCCCTTCAGCGGCCTGGACCCGTTCGGCGTGAAGGAGATGGCCGAGATCCTCCGCCGGCGGGCCGCCGACGGAGCGGCGGTGCTGTTCTCGAGCCACCAGCTGGACCTGGTCGAGGGGCTGTGCGACGACGCGGTCGTCATCGACCGGGGCCGGGTCGTCCTGTCCGGTGAGGTAACGGCGCTGAAGGACCGTTCCTCGCGCCGCCGCCTGGTGCTGGACGTGGACAGCAGGTCGGCGCCGGACCTCGGCATCGGCGGAATCGAGGCGCTGGAGTCGCGGGGAACCCGGCACACCATGCTGGCGCCCGCCGGCCTGGACGTCCGCGCCCTGGCCGCCTCGCTGCAGTCCCAGGGGCGGATCCGGGAGCTCTCCTACGGCCCTCCCGCCCTGTCGGACCTGTTCGAGGAGGCGGTGGGCGGGTGAAGGCGGGCCATCTGCTCCGCCCGGTGGGGTTGGTGCTCCTGCGCGAGCTGCGCGAACGGGGTTTGAGCAAGTCCTACCTGGTCAGCTGGGCGGTGCTGGCAGTCCTGATCGGGGCGGGGTTCGCCGTCCCTGCGCTGCTGGGCGGGGACGGCGAACAGACCTACCGGGTGGGTTTGACGGGGGAAGGAGGCCGAGCGGTGGTGGAGAGGGCGCGGGCGATGACGGCGGACGCCGACCCGCCCGTCTACCTCGAGGCGTCCGATTGGGCCGACCGCGCCGCCGCCGAGCGGGCGGTGGCCGAGGGCGATCTGGACGCCGCCCTGGTGGGAGAGAACGAGCTGGTGGTGGAGGAATCCGGCGGGCGGCTGGAGAACCTGCTCGTCCAGGCCGCCGCCGTGAACCGAATGGAAGAGCTGGTCGCCGCAGGCCGGGCCTCCGAGGAGGTGTTCCCGCTGCTGGCCGGACGAACGTTGGAGATAACCCCGACCACCCCGCCGGAGGAGGAAGAGGCCGCAAACCGGCGCTCTCTCATCAGCCAGGCGGCCCTGGTGCTGCTGTTCATGGCGGTCATGATGACCGGCTCGTGGGTGCTGATGGGGGTAACGGAGGAGAAGACCAGCCGGGTGGCGGAGGTGCTGCTGTCCGCCGTCCGGCCCTGGCAGGTGCTGGTGGGAAAGATCGCGGGGGTGGGCGTCCTGGGCCTCCTCCAGTTCAGCGTCCTGGTGGGTGCGGTCGTCCTCGGCGTCCGGCAGGTGGCGGACGCCTCGGTGACCGCCGACCTCGACGCCGGGCTGATCGCCGCCCTGTTGCTCTGGTTCATGGCAGGCTACGCCCTCTACGCCGTCGCCTATGCGGCGGTGGGGGCGATCACCGCCCGCCCGGAAGACGCCCAGAACGCCGCCTTCCCCATGACCCTGGTTTCGATGATCGGCTATTTCGTCAGCATCTTCCACGTGGCCAACAACCCCCGTTCCGTCCTCTCTGCCGTGCTGTCCTTCATCCCGCCCACCGCCCCCTTCGCGTCGTCGGTGCGGGCGGTGTCGGGCGCCGTCCCCCTCTGGCAGCAGGCCCTCTCGGCGGCCGTAACCGCCGCCTTCACCCTCTGGCTGCTGAGGGCCGCCGCCAAGATCTACGCAGGCGGCATGTTCAAGCACCGAAGCCGGGTCAAGCTGCGGGAAGCCTTCCGCTCCGCCGAGTTCTGACGCCCGCCCCGGAGGCCGGCACCGCGAGTACGCTTCCGCCGCCGAGGGAGGGCGGGCGTATGGAATACAAGAAAAAGCTGATCGAGGCGGCGTTGCCCCTCGATGCGATCAGCCGGGCTTCGGTGAGGGAGAAGTTCATCCGTCACGGACACCCCTCGACTTTGCATCTGTGGTGGGCGCGCCGGCCGTTGGCAGCGGCGCGGGCGGTGTTGTGGGCGTCGTTGGTGGATGACCCGTCGGCCCATCCTGACCGGTTCCCCACCGAGGAAGATCAGAAGCTGGAGCGCAAGCGCCTGTTCGGGATACTGGAGCGGCTCGTGGTTTGGAAAAACTCCAACGATCCTCAGACCCTCCATGACGCCAAGGCAGAGATATACCAAGCTATCCCAACGGGCGCTGAGAGAGAGAGAGAGAGAGAGAGAGAGAGCAAATCCGGGTGCTGGACCCGTTCTGCGGAGGCGGGACCATACCCTTGGAGGCGCAACGGCTCGGCTTGGCCGCCTATGGGGGTGATCTCAACCCGGTAGCAACCCTGATATCCAAGGCGATGGTAGAGATCCCGCCTCGCTTTGCGGGCTTGCCGCCGGTCAATCCCGAGGCGAGAGCTCGGATCGGTTCCTCAACCGCCCGGCAGCGGGCGCAGGGTTTGGCCGAAGACATCGAGTTCTACGGGCAATGGATGCGAGATCGGGCCTTCAAGCGGATCGGCCATCTCTACCCGAAGGTCGAACTTCCCGAAAGTCAGGGCAACAGCAAAGCAACTGTAATCGCCTGGCTCTGGGCTCGTACTGTCCGCTCCCCCGACCCGTCCTGGGGCGGGCATGTACCGCTGGTCCACTCCTGGGTGCTTCGTAAGGCGAAGAAGGACAAACCAACTGTGTGGGTAGAACCGGTGGTAGACCGCCCAACGCGGACGGTGAGCTACCGGATACGGGAAGGCGGTGACCCTCCTAAAGGGACGGTGAATCGGCAGGGTGGGACCTGCCTGGCCACGGGTGCCCCTATCAAGTACGAATATATCCGTGCGCAAGGCCGCGAGGGGTTGCTGGACCGGCAACTGATCGCGGTAGTAGCGGAAGGACACCGAGGCCGGACTTACTTGGCGCCCGTTCCACAACCTGACGTACCGGAGCCGGACTGGAGGCCGTCAGGACAACTATTGGGTAAAGCGGCAGTGAACGTTCCCCTCTATGGGCTGTCTACCTGGGCGGATCTTTTCACCAAGCGTCAGTTGGTAGCTTTGTCATCCTTCTCCGACCTGTTGGGTGAGGTGCGTCCGGTGGTGGAGGAACACGCTCGGGCGGCGGGCCTGCCTTATAATGGGGTACGATTGCGTGACAGCGGGTCGGGAGTGGAAGCGTATGCGGACGCGATTATCACCTACCTTGCGTTTGTTCTTGATAGGTGTACAGATCGTGGGTCATCCCTCGCCACTTGGATAAACAGTCGTGAGGCAATACGTAATACCTTTGGTCGTCAGGCGATCCCCATGGTGTGGGACTACGCGGAGGCGAATCCGTTCTCAGAGTCGTCAGGTAACTGGTTAGGTCAAGTGGACTGGGTGCAGAAAGCGGTGGCGGCCCTGCCTGCTAAAGGGAAGGGGATTATCTCGCAACGGGATGCCGCCGTCCGCTTGAGCGAAGTTTCATCACCAGTGGTGAACACCGATCCGCCCTACTACGACAACATTTGTTATGCCGATCTGTCGGACTTTTTCTATGTTTGGCTGCGCCGCAACCTCTCCGAGGTATGGCCAGACGAGTGCTCCACCATCCTCACCCCCAAGGCCGAGGAACTTATAGCCAACCCTTTCAGTTCCGAGTCGAAGCAGGCGGCCCAAGAACACTTCGAGGACGGTATGGCCCAGGTGCTAGAACAGATCGCCCGCGTTCAGAATCCCAAATACCCGGCCACCATTTTCTACGCCTACAAACAACAGGAAACCAAACAGGGAAATACGGCCTCGACCGGATGGGAAACCTTCTTGCAAGGCCTGGTGGACGCTGGACTCAAGATCACGGCCACTTGGCCCATCCGAACAGAAATGCCTGCCAAGCTGCTTGCCCAAGGCGCGGCGGTGTTGGCGTCTTCGGTGGTGATCGCCTGCCGCCCCCGCCCCGCCGACGCGCCGACGGCCTCCCGCCGGGAGCTGCTCCGAGAACTCTCCGACCGTCTGCCTGATGCGGTCCGCCTGCTGCAGGAAGAAGCGATCGCACCGGTGGACATGGCCCAGTCGGTCATCGGGCCGGGCATGGAGGTGTTCTCCCGCTACAGCAAGGTGCTGGAGGCCGACGGAAAGAAGATGAAGGTGCGCACCGCCCTCACCCTGATCAACGAAAAGCTCGAGGAGGTTCTCTCAGCCGAGGAGACCGAGTTCGACGCCGACACCCGCTGGGCGCTCACCTGGTACCGGCAGTACGGCCACGAACCGGGCCCCTTCGGGGACGCCGACATCCTCTCCAAAGCCAAGAACACATCGGTTGCCGGCGTCGTACAGGCCGGAATAGTCGAATCCCGGCAGGGCAAGGTGCGGCTGCTCACCCGCGAAGACCTCGATCAGACCGGCTGGAACCCCGCCGCCGACAAGCGGCCCACCGTCTGGGAGGTAACCCAGCATCTGATCGTGCGCCTCGGCTACTCCGAGAGCGAGGCCGCCGGACTGCTGCGCCAAGTGGGAGGCGGCGACGGCGACCGGGCCCGCCGCCTCACCTACCTGCTCTACCAGATCGCCGACCGCCGGGGCCGCGCCTCCGACGCCGCGGCGTACAACGGCCTCATCCAGGCCTGGCACGACATCGCCCGCCAAGCCGCCCTCCCCCCCGAATCCACCCTCGGCCTGTAGCCGGTTCAGCCCGGCCGGGCGGAGTCCGCCTCCAACCAGCGACCGTCGCGTCAGCCGCCGAATTGCCGCTGGTGGAGGTGCTGATCAGCAAGACAACCCAGCCCGCTCAACCCGCTGGGCATCAAGGGGGGCGGGGGAAGGGTCAGGACCCGGCAGCCGACGCGCTGGGCGGCCCGGCGGGTGTTGTCCGCCCGCCCATCAGGCCCGAGCAGATGCGCACTCTGGCGGACGACGGGAGCAAACCGGCGGTCCAGATGTTCAGGGAGCCTTTCTCCGTGCGATCTGGGCCTGCAACAGTATGATTGGTTGCTCGTCCTTTGGGCGGTTGATTGCGGTCTTGGACCGCAAGATATCTTCAATATCGGCGCACCATATCTCAACCGGTCCGCTGTCCGTGTTGATGACTATTTTCTGGGCGGCGGGTATCAACCCTTCGTAACCGCCCATCTCAGCGGGTTCGAAGCTCAAGTCGAAGCGGCCGTACTCACAGATCAGATTCCAGACCACGGAATTTCCGAGTGACTCCCCGTCGTGGTCGAAGGCGAAACTCCCTTCGCTGGTCCAAATACGCGCCCCTAGGTCCTTCAAAGCGGCGGAAAGACGGTCAAGGTTCTCGCGGTCCCTATGCGGTGTAAAATCAATATCTTCGGTTTCGTAGCCCAGGTCGTAATCTTGTACCTGCGCAGCCCAACCGCCTATCACCACAAACTCTACGCCGCGTCGGGCCAAAGCCGCGGCAATACTTGACAGCTGTTCTGTTACGGCGTCCATACTGCTCAATCCTGTTGCTGCCTCTATGAAACGACAACCGCAGACGCGAACACCTGCTTGTTGTAACGAAGCATGCGTTCGAGGCGTTCGGGGTCTTCAAGCGCGCGGTGGTGAAGTCCGTCGTCATGGTCGTCGTACACTTCGAGGCGAACATGCAAGTGGAATTCTAAGCAAACAAGAAGCCGCTGCACTTCACTCCAAGGCGGACGATGATCCCCTGATTCAATGGCGTCCAAGTCGACTTCGCTGATGCCGGCTGTGTCCGCCATCTCTGCCTGTGTCATCTTGAGGAGGGAGCGTCCCGCCCAGATGAGGAGCGCCGCCCATCCGCCGCCGTGCCGGCGGCCCCGTCCGGCGCCGAACAGATAAGGCGGCGCCGGGGGGACTCCGTCCCATTCGATCTGATGACTGGGCATAGGAGATTGGCATCCAAACTGCCCCCAGAACTCGCGGGAGCGGGCGATCTCCCCGGCCACGCGGGCTACCTCGCCGGGGTCCACCCGAAGGTAAGCGGGGTTGGGTTCGGGCCTTCTGCCGCAACGCAGCTCCAACCCGACGACGTTGACCAGCCTCCCGACCGTATCGATCACCGGATCGTGTTCACCGGATTCGATTTGATGCACCAGCGAAACGTCGCAACCTGCAGCTTCGGCCATTTCGTCAGCGGTGATTCGAAGCGCGGCGCGGGCAGTGCGCAACACCACAGCCGCGGTAGACGGAGCGGCTTCCTCCAAGCGAGAGACGTCGGGCATCATGACACCCTCATGTTAGCTGAACCGAAACCAAGCCCGAACAGCACACCGTTTTTCGCGTTCTCCACCCTCCGCCCCGGCTTCGCCGGGAACCCCGCCCCCGCCGCCTCCGAACCACCGTCTTCGGACACAGAGGACGCGCTGCGGCCCCCTGCGCCCGATCCGTCTCGGCACAGCCAGGTCGGCCGCCCCGCCCTTGGAGCCCCGGCCCTGGGCGGGGCGGCCTCTGTATGACCGCAGCATCCGGATCGGCTGCGGTTTCTGTACCACCCCAAGGTATCAGGGGGGTGAGACATATTTCGGCCCGCCCGGATGGAAAGGCGATCTCCGCTGCTTAGCGGAGCCTGTCGACTGCCGGGGGTCTTCGGTCCGTTGGATGACGGCGCCCCCTTCCAGACCGCGGCAAGGCCAGCCCCGACTGGACGATTTACCGGCCCAGTGAGTTGCGACTGCCGAGGCCGCGCCGACGACGCGGCGAACAACGGCCTCAGACGAGCCGTCCTCGCCCGAGACAACGGCTGCGTCATCGACGGATGCACCAACACCCACCGCCTCGAAGTCCACCACGTCGCCTCCATCGACACGGGCTCCAACTCGACCCCCGCTCACCCCCCCCCCCGCCGGCGAAGACTCATCTCATCCGGCCCCGGCCAACCCGCCGGAAACACCCCCCGCCCCTGTTGCGAGCCCAACTCCTCGCAACCGGTTAGGCCCGCAAACCCGAGAGCGGCCCACCCGGCTGCCGAGGCCCGGATTCCGCACCGGCCAGGCCTCGAGGCACGAGCGGAGCCCCTTCCCCGTTCCGGGTTCAATCGCGCCTGGGGTTGGCATCGAGCGGGGCGTACAACTCCACTTCGATCCCCAAGCCTTCAAGCCCCTCGACCAAAACCGGTCTGACCTTCTCCCACGACAGTCCGCCCTCACCGCACCCCAGGGCGGGCACCGCCAGGGATTCAATTCCCCACTCATCGATATGTTCATGCAGATACCGAAGACCCTTTCGGATTGCCTCTGGGTCCGAAGGAGAACGCCAATGCTTCTTGGTAGGAAAGTTGAGCACCCACTTCTCTTGTTTATTGCTGTATCTTGGCGGCTTGTAGAGATAGGGCTCTCCTAATTTGACCTCACCGTTCTGGCATTTTTCTTTATATTCTACATACATTCTATCAAAACGTTTCTTGAATTGTAGAGCTATACCCTTGCCCATTACTCCGTGGGTGTTGATCGCATTGGTCAATGTCTGATGATCGGATTCAAAGAGATCGCCGTTCTCGTTGACTTTGACCATCCTCATCATCTGTCGCCTTGCCTCGCCAGCTTGCCAAGATACACTGATTATACCCAGAGGGTGCTGATCGGGGCGGCGGTGATGCGGTCGTCCAGACGGAAAGACCAGGGGCCGGTGTGGAGCACCACTCCGCCTGCGAACATGTCGCCCAGCTGGTCGCGCAGCCAGATCAGGTGCTTCGCGTCGCCGCGGTCGGGGGCGGACGTTGCCTTGATCTCGATGCCGAGCACCCGGCGGGCGTCTATCTCTATCACCAGATCGACTTCGCGTCGGCCGTCGCCTGACCGCAGGTGATGGAGAACCGGTCTGCCTCCTCGGACGGCGGGCGCCTCGGCCCGGATCTGGGCGGTGACGAAGGTTTCCAGGACCCGGCCCAGCAAGCCGCCGTGGCTGAGCACATCCTCCGCGTCGGCGCCCAGCGCGGCGGCCAGCAGACCCGAATCGGTGAGATACCGCTTGGGCGACCTGGCCAGGCGTTTCAGTCGGTTCGTAAACCAGGCCGGCATCTCGTCGACGATCATCAAGTTCTGCAGATGCCGCCGGTAGGCGCCGCCGGTCCGGGGGTTGATCCCGGCGGAGTCGTTGAGCTTCTGATCGGTGACTACCCCGGCGGAGGAGACTGCGTAGGCGTCGAAGAAGCGGCGGAACAGGACCGGGTTGCGGGCGCCCAGCACCTCCCGGGCGGCCAAGCCGTCAATGTACCCTTCCAACCATATCCGCCGCTCGGTTTCGGGCACGGTCAGCGCAGCCTCGGGAAGCCCGCCCCTGACCGCCAAGGCCGCATAGTCCCGTATATCCCACCGTCCGGCGGCGGGTTCCAGATCACCGCCCGCGAGAAGCCGCTCGATCAGCGGCCGGGTTCCGGCCGCCCTCTGCTCGGCGACCGTGAGCGGCCACATCGCCAGGCTCACCACCCGTCCCACGCCGGGCCAGCCTCCGGGCGTGCGAAGCATTGCGTGCTGCGATCCGGCGAGGATGAAGCGCCCGGGCCGGAAGTCGGCGTCGACCGCCCGTTTCACCGCGCCCAGCACCTCCGGCGCGGCCTGCCACTCGTCCAGCAGGATGGGTTCGGGAAGGTCACGGGCGAGAGCCGCATCTGGGTCGGCCCGGAACACCTCCGCCTCCACCGGACTGTCCAGGCGCACCACCGTCCTGGCATGTCTGACTGCGGTCGTGGTCTTGCCCACCGCTCTGGGACCGACCAACATAACCGCAGGCAGACCCGATAAAATCTGCGCCAGGACAGGATCGATCAACCGTTCTCGATATTCTGGCATCCGCGCACTATACAACGATTTCACGCCCTGCAATACATATATTTCACAACAAATGGCGCATGATTTTCGGCACTCGGAGTGCTAAATCTACCGCTTGCCGAATCACGGCGAGCGGGCTATCCTTACCTCTAACTGCAAGTAAGGAGGACTGATAGCTGTCGGAACAGCAACTCGGCGGAAGGATCGGGTCGATGATCAGGAAAGCTCAGATGTCGGGCGGCGCAAGACGCGGCTGCTCGCAAAGGTTTCGTCGAAGGGCCAGGTAACCATCCCCAAGGCCGTCCGAGAGAAGCTCGGCATCGCCGAGGGGGACACGGTCATGTTCCTGATCGAAGACGAACTGGACGACCAACAGACGGTGGTGACTCGAATCCCCGACCTCATGGAGCTGGCCGGCTCGGTTGAGGTGCCGGAGCATTTACAGGGTCTTTCCTGGGAGGAAATACGCGACATCGCCCGGCGGGAACGCGCCAAGGCTCGGCATTGACCGCCTTCGTCGACACCAACATCCTCATCCGCCACATCATCAGCGACCCTCCTGACCTGGCGGTTCGCGCCGGCGCCTTCATAGACGAAGCGGATGAGCTGCTGGTCCCGGATCTCATCGTCGCCGAGACCGTGCATGTTCTGGAGTCCGTCTACGAGCTCAGCCGCGACGAAGTAGCCGCTTTCGTGCGCTCGGTGATCTCATACTGGTCGATCCGCACCCAGAACCCGGCGCTGCTGGCCAAAGCGCTCGACATCTACCAAGACCATCGGATCGACTTCGCCGAGGCCTACCTGGCGGCCGCAGCCGAAACCACCGGAGTAGGCGCGGTCGCGTCCTTCGACCGTGCCATTGACCGCGTGCCGACGATCACCCGAATCGAGCCGTAACGCCCTGGGCGGAAGATGTTCTTGTGTTCGGCCGAATCCGCCGCTCAGGACAGGGCGCGGTAGAGGAACGACGCCATCTGCGCCCGGGTGATGGGCCGGGCGGGGCAGAAGCGGAGCGGCGAGGCCCGGCATCCAGCGGTTACCCCGACGGTTCTCAGGGCTTCGGCGGCCCTGACCACCCGGTCGGGTTGGCCCTCCATGTCGGTGAACATCCCTTGAGCGCTCAGGGGCAGGGTGATGCGGCCGAACGCGGCGGCCATCATCTCGGTCATGTCCGCCCGGGTGACCACCCCGTCGGGGTCGAACACCCCCTCCGGCGCCGGCATCACCCCGGCGCCCGCTGCCCACACCGCATAGGGCCTGTACCAGGCGCTGTCTTCGACGTCGTCGAGCACCACTTCGGTGCCGGCGGCCGGTTCACCGGAGCTGTGCGTTACCGCTCGGTAGAGAAAAGCCGCCATCTGGCTGCGGGTGATGACGGCATCGGGGCAGAACTCGTCTCCTCGGCACCCTCGTGTTATCTCCCAGTCGGCGATGGCCTCGATGCTGGCTGAATGAACGCTGCCGTCATCATCGCAGAATGTTCCCTTGAAGTATCCTCCGCATCCTGACCCTACTACTACCGTGAATTGATCCCTTCGGCGCTCCCGTATCTCCACCCATACATTACCCAACCGGAAAATATCACCCACAACGCGTACATGATGGGCGGAGCCTTTGCCAACCTCTACCGTTTCGGGGGGATATGGTTGAGTTCTACGACACGGTATGTCTGTCCGACTCAGATCACAGACAGAAGGGCCTTGATCAATCCAATATATCTCCACACCTTCCTTGGGTTGATCACGGTTATAGCCCTCGGCTATCACGGGGCTCAGGCTGTAGAATACCCCTCGGCCTTCCCCGCTCGGGACAATCAACATCTGAGTCCCATCTACTCCAATCGGGCTCAGTTCATAAACAGCCACCTCGCCCGAATAGACGGCTACATCCTCCGGGTCTATCCACCCGGCGGCGTAACGGTTGATAGCAGGTGTACCTGTTGATAGATCCTTGTTGTTGCCTCGGCTCATTATGTCCGTAGCGTTATCATATTCGTTAAATACTCCATCATAGGATATAAGACCATTGTAGGAGTGCGGCCATCCGAGTACATGGCCTATCTCGTGTGCAACCGCCTTCAAGCGGGGAGTAAGATCATCGCCTGGTATTGCCATTACAGTGCCGCCCCCCACCATAACATTATCCCTAGCTACTCCACCGGCGTTATCAGTGTTACTGATTATAACTCCCTTATTCATTATGTTGTGAGTCTCGGAGCTCATCATTTTTTCTTCGCATGCAAACAAGGGCTTTCTGTAATCCTCTACCCTTAAGTTGGCAAGCTCACTGCGTGTGAAAGTAATGGTTCCAGTTGCAGAGAATTGGGGTATAAACCGCCCTTCAGACAACCATTCGAAATACGGAGCTACCGTTTGATTCAACAAGTCGGTTATACTGTCAAGGTCTAGATCAATAGGGCCATCGGTGTCGCAAAGCCAAACCTCCCATATATTATTGCCCAAGGATATTTTTTTGTATTGTTCGACATTTGCTACCAGACCTAAATCTGCATCAAACGGGTTTCCTTTAACATTGAGATCTGTTCGTTCGGTTATTTGCGAAGGCATGGTACCTGTAAATTGGTTAAATAACAGGGTCAGATATCGGAGAAAATTGAGTTGAGAAAGCTCTGGCGGAATTGGTCCTGATAGTTGATTATATGAAAGGTCAAGAACTACTAAATAGGTGAGCTGAGAGAACTGAGTCGGAATCGGGCCTGTAAGTCGATTGGAGTCCAAATAAAGATTCCTGAGTTGGGTAAGTTGAGATAGTTCGGGTGGAATCAGACCTGTAAATTTATTTTTTTTCAAGTTGAGTATCCTTAAGTTAGTGAGTAGGGAAAGTTCAGACGGGATCGATCCTATAAGTTTATTTGCTTCCAAGTTGAGCTCCCGCAGAGCGGTGAGTTGGGACAGCTCGGGAGGAATCAATCCTGTAAGATTGTTTTTATCTAGCGAAAGGGTTTCAAGTTTGGTGAGTCGGGAGAGCTCGGGTGGTATTCGCCCTATCAGTTCATTCCCTCCTAGATAGAGACGGTTGAGGTTGATAAGTTTTGAGAGCTCAATAGGAATCGGTCCACTGAGTTCATTGTAGCCCAGGTTAAGGATCTCCAATTTGTTGAGTAGTGATAGCTGGGATGGTATTGATCCAATAAAGCCATTGTTTGCCAGGTTGAGCCAAGTGAGATTAGAGAGTCTGGTGAACTCAATTGGTATTCGTCCGGTGATCCTGTTGCCCCAGATATCGAAAGATTCTAAGTTGGTTAGTCGGAATATTTCGGGCGGAATAGTGCCGCTTATTCCTTCGCCCTGCAACACAATAGCGGTCACGCGCTGAGCATCGACTGTTATTCCGCTCCAAGAGGTGATATCAACGGTGCTGCCGCGCCCCCAGGTCAGGAGGGGATGGTCTGGGGGCAGACCCACGTTGTCGGGGTGGCGGGTCCAGTGATTGCGGACGGCGACCAGAGCCTGGCAGTCAGCAACCAGGTCCGGGGCGGCGGAAGGATCAGCTACAAAGGTCCCGTTGGAGCAGCCGGCCGGATCCAGGTCGGCGGCGCCGTCCTGCGCAGCCGAGGGCAGAGCAAGGGCTGCGGTCAGTCCGGCTGCGGCCAGAATCGAAACAACCAGGCCGAGGCTTCTCTCCAAGTCGGCCTCCTTCCGGTAGCGGCGACACTACCACCCCATATAGGTGCACTGCGGAGGCAGCTGTACCGAAGGCACCTGGGGTGGACTTGCAAACGCTTGGCACGATTCTGTAGCCTGTATCAGTCTCCGGGTGATTTTGCGCTCCGGAGGGAGAGCACTCCGGAGGGATGGGATGGGCTACAGCATCCTCGACAGTTGCACGCCGCGTGAGGACGTGCTGACTGGGGGGCTGACCGACAAGCACTTCGCCGCCCAGCTCGATCAGGTGGTCGCCAACGCGGCGGGCTACGAGAGCTACGCCGACGCCGACCGGTTCTTCGACCTGACCTATCCGACCCAGGGTCTGCGCGACCTGCTGGGCGGCACGTTCGCAAGGCTGGGAACACACTTAGTCAACGCCCCCCCCCCGTTTGATGATATCAATACTCCCAGGTCAGATGGGTATTTAACCGATAGTAATCCGGCTCTTCGGAAATGAGGGGGGAGTAGAGGACGGGCAGGTCCTCTGACGGACGGTGGGAATCCACGGGATCGGGGGTGGGGTCCTCCATAATCGGACGCTTGAAAGGCATCCCCGAGTGAGGAGGACCCCTGTGGAACGCAATCCTACGCGCATGTGCGAGGTGTTGGTCGGATTAGAAGAAGTCGACGTCGCGGGGGTGGGTGAACCCCTCGGCGGGGGCGTCGAGGTCGAGGTCCGCTGCCGGGCGCCCCGCCCGCGGTGCCCCGGCTGCGGAGGCCCTCTGTGGTCGAAAGGCACCCGAGTGGTGGAGCTGGTTGATCTTCCCTCGTTCGGGCGGCCCGCCCGTCTGAGCTGGCGGAAACACCGCTGGGAGTGCCCCAACCCGGAGTGCGGGGTGGGGTCGTTCACTGAACAGAACCCCGAGATCGCCCCTGAGCGGGCGTTGCTGACCACCCGGGCGGCTCGGTGGGCGACCAAGCAAGTCGGCCAGGCCGGCCGCGCTGTTGAGGAAGTGGCCAGAGAGTTGGGTTGTGACTGGCATACCGTCAACAAGGAGGTAACCCGTTGGGGCGCTGCTTTGTTGGAAGCCGACCATGATCGGGTAGGCCGGGTGGAGGCTCTGGGCCTGGACGAGACCCTGTTCCTGCGGCGGGGCCGCCGTCTGGGAAGGGTCTGGGCGACTTCGGTGGTAGACGTCGGAGGAGGGCAGCTGCTAGACGTTGTCCCAGGCAGAGACGCCCGTTCAGCCGCGGGGTGGCTGCAGGAACAACCAAAAGAATGGTTGGAACAGATCCGCTGGGCGGTGTTGGACCTCTCCAGCCCGTATCGGGCGGCCTACAACCAAGTGCTGCCCCACGCCCGCCAAATCGCCGATCCGTTCCATGTGGTGCGGTTGGCCAACGACCGCCTCGACCAGGTGCGCCGCCGCACCCAACAGGAAACCCTCGGACACCGGGGACGGAGAGGAGATCCCTTGTATCAGATCCGGCGGCTGCTCACCCTTGCTTCGGAACGGCTCGACACCAGCGGCGAAGCCCGCCTGCGGGGCCTCCTCGACGCCGGAGACCCCCACGGCGAAGTCCGGACGGCCTGGCACGCCAAGGAAACAGTCCGCAGTGTCTACGACATCGACGAACCCGACGTTGCCGACCGGTACTGCCGGCAGCTCGCTTCCGACCTTCAGCACGAGTCCTGCCCGCCGGAGGTCAACCAGCTCGGCCGGACCCTCGCCCGCTGGCATACCCAGATCACCAACTGGCATCACGCCCGTTACACCAACGCAGCCACCGAAGCCGTCAACAATCTCATCAAACGAATCAAACGCGTCGGGTTCGGGTTCCGGAACTTCGCCAACTACCGGATCCGGGCTCTGCTCTACGCCGGGAAGCCCAACTGGAAGCTGCTCCCCACCCTCACTCCCCCCTGAAATCCGAAGAGCCAGTAATCCCTCGGCAGAGCACGCGGTCTATCGGTATGAGACGAGCTTTGGAGGGGGCAAGACTCACGGGCTGATCGCCCTCTGGCATCTGGCCCGAGGGGCCCGGCCCGACAACCTGGACGAGTTCGTCGACCCGGACTTGATCCCTCCGGATTGCCGGGCCGCCGCCGTGGTGGGCGACTCCCTCGACCCGATCAACGGGCTGACCAACGACGGGATCACCACCTACACGCTGTGGGGGGAGATCGCCCGCCAGCTCGGCCCCGACGCCTGGGCCTCGATGGAACGCAGCGACGCCGCCCGCACCGGGCCGGGCAAACAGGTCTGGTTGGACATCTTCGGCGGCACCCCCACCGTGATCATCATCGACGAGCTCGCCCAGTATCTGCGCCGCCTGGGCTCCTCGGGCAAGAAGCCGACCCGGAACCTGGCCGGGGCCACCATCGACTGCCTCAAGGTGCTGTTCGAGGCCGCCACCGCCGCGCCCGCAGTGCGCATCGTCTTCACCCTGGCCACCGGCGTCGACGCCTTCCGGCGGGAGACCGACGATCTCCAGGAAACCCTCGAAGGGGTGGCCGCAGAGACGATATTGGCCGAGGCCCGCGACGTCATGGAGCGGCCCAAGGGAGCGGTCGGGCGGCCCGCCGACGACCACGAGATCGGCTTCATCCTGCGCCGCCGCCTGTTCGCCCGCGTCGACGAAGACGCAGCCGGCGCCGCTCTCACCGCCTACAAGGACCTCTACTCGGAGCTGGCCGACCGGGGCGTCGCGGTCGGCCCGGCCACCATCGACCCGGCCGGCTACTGCGACCGCATCCGCACCTCCTACCCGTTCCACCCGGCGCTGATCGACTGCCTCGACAAGCGCATCGGCCCCCTGCCCGGCTTCCAGCGGGCCCGCGGCGCGCTCAAGATGCTGGCCGAGGCAGTGCGCAAGATATGGAACGACCGCACCGAGCTGCCCATCATCAACCTGGGCGACCTGCCCCTCGAAGCCGAGGCGGTGCGGGCTTCGATCACCAGCTCCATCGGTCGCGAGGCGCTGAACGGCCCGGCGCGGGCCGACTTCGCGGGGCGGACTTCCCACGCCGCCGGGGTCGACGCCGACCGCTGGCCCAACGAGCGGGCGGCCGCCCGCGCCTGCCGCGCCGTGTTCTGCCACAGCGTCGCCGGCGAACCCGCGCCGGGGGCCGCCCTGCCCGACATCCACCTAGGCGTGCTGCGGCCGGGCGAGAACCCCGAAACCGTCGACGAAGCCCTGGCGGTGACCAGCCGGGTGGCCTGGCATCTGGTGTCGGACGGGGCTAGATGGCGGTTCCAGGTCGAACCCAACGCCAACCGCATCATCGCCGCCGAAACCGCCAACGTCTCCCAGGCCGACGTAACCGAGGAGCTGAGCCGGATCATCGAGCGCCTCTTCGCGAGCGACGGGGCCGTCAGAGCCGTCCACCGCCCCGCCGGCCCCGCCGACGTGCCCGACGAACCCCGGCTGTGCCTGGCCGTCCTGGCCTGGACCGACGCCGACACCCTCACCACCGCCCGAGAGGCCGCCTCCCCTCCCAAGGCGGTGGGCGAGATCGCCGACTACGCCGGGGTGTCGGAGACCAACCGCACCCATCGGAACGCGGTCACGGCCTTGGCCGCCGACAGAGACGACGTAGAGCGGATGCGGGAGCAGGTCCGCTTCGAGCTGGCCGCCAAGCGCATCAACCGCGACCACGAGCGGCTCGAACAGTTCAGCAAGGAAGTCCGCTCAAAACTCAAGGAGCTGGCCGACCAAGCAAGCCTCGAAACCCGGGTGGCGGTCTGCCGGGCCTACCGGCACCTCTATTGGCCGGCCCGCGACCCCAACAACCACAACCTCCGCCACTTCGAGCTTCCGCCCGGCCAGCAGGGCAAGACGCCCAAAGGCCCCCATACCAGGGTGCTGATCGAGACGCTGCGGAGGCACGGCAAGATCTCCGACCAGGCCCCGGCCACCGACCTGCTGGCCCGCGCCTCCGGCTTCACCCGCCGCGGGGAAATGACCACCGCCGACCTGGCCCGGGTTCCCTGGCGCGACCCCGGCCAGGCGATCCTCCTCGACCCCAGCCTCGTCAGGGCAACCATCTCGGCCGGGATACAGAACGGCGCCTGGGTCTACTACGACGCCCGGAGCGAGCGGGCCTACAGCGCCGACCGGACGCCGCCCTCGGTGCGGGTAGACAGCGACGCCTGGCTCTACAGCCAAGAGAAGGCGCGCGAGCTGGGCCTGCTGCGCCGGCCGGTAACGCTCGACCGGATCCACTCGGCCCTCGACCGGCCAGATGGAGGCGGGGCGATCACCGGCCCGGCCCTGCGGTCGAGGCTGGAAGACGACATCGGCGGCGAGCCCACCAAGAAGGAGGTGCTGGAGACTCTGGCCGCCAGCCTCCAAGCCGCCGACCCGGTGATCGTGATCGACCGCACCGCCGAAGAGCCCCATCCCCTGACCTCCGGAGCGGTCAAACGGGCCCGGCTCGACAATCTGGAGATCCTCAACGCCGATGCGGCCGCCGCCAGGGGCATATCGGTCTGCCCGCTCGACCCGGCGCCGGAAATAAAAGGGCAGGGCGGCGTGGGCATGGCCTTCCAGCAGATCGCCGACCGGGTGGCCGACCTCGGCGTCGACATGATCACGAGCATCACCATCAGGGCCGACGCCGACCCCGGCGGCGGAACCCGGAACCTGCGGCTGCTGGGCCTTTGCATCCCCCAGCTTCCCAAGTTCGCCCACCGAGTGGCGGTGTCCACCACTGCCGAGTACCGGGGTCTGACGGGCGGGATGAAGGCGAATCTGTCAGGCGACGCCCGTTCCTACCAGCAGATCGAAGCCGCCCTGCTGAACCTGGCCGATGCGGGCGAAAAGACCGCAGGCCATCTGACCGTCGAGCTGACCCCGGCCCAAGCGATCCGCCACGGCGGCAAACGGTGGACAGAACTGCACCAGGTGGTCAGGGCCAGCAACCCGGGCCGCATCATCATCACCGCCCGGCTGACCCGGCCCGACGGGGAATAGGGCCGACCGATGGCTGTTCCCCGAGTATCCGAGCGGCGGTTCGTGATGCGCCTCCACCCCACCCCGGCCGCCGACGACTGGGGCTTCTCCCTGAGCGAGCTGATCGGGCCGGATTCGGCAACGGTGGCGGAGTTGCCCGCGCATCGGGCCCGGCGCCACCGGCGGGCAGTGATCGAAGCGGTGACGGCGGACGGTTACCCGGCCACCGCCGTCAGCCCGCGCCGGCGGAAGCCCTTCAACCTCACCCAAGAGCCGGGCGTCCGTCTGGCCCTGGCGGTGCGGGCCGCCGCCCCGGTCCGCAAGGTCGACCGCCGGATGGCCATCACCGAGCGGCTGCGAAGCATGGGCGACGAAGAGGCCCTCTACTGGTACGCCCAGGTGAGCGGGTCGGGCGGCGGACGCGCCCTGCGGGCCCTGCGATTGTTGCTGGCGGCGGAATGAAACGCCCCCGTCTGTTCATCGAAGACAGCTTCCCTGTAAGGGAGTTGGGCATCGAGTCTGTACGTGAGAGGACCGCTTACTCTGCGTTACCACCCATTTACTATCTCCATGTTTGGTGGGCGAGACGACCCCTGGTTGCCTGTTCCGGAGCCATCCTTGGTAGCTTACTACCAGCTTGGACTCAAGAGCTATCCGACCGATTCCCGGACTGCCCCGAACTGACCACAGCCAAGGACTATCGCGAATGGTTCCTATATTTGTGCGGTATTTGGGGAGATCCGATCGCGGCTTCAAAATTACTTCAAGCAGCGATAGCATCGGGGAATCGCATCCCTAACCCATACACTTATCAGCGAGCCTTCAAGAACATTCCTGACTCGGAACACATCAACCTACTGCATGAGGTATTGGAAAATACTTGGGGACGGATACCCTCCGTATTAGACCCGACTGCAGGCGGAGGCTCGATTCCCTTCGAAACCTTGCGCTACGGTTTAGAAGCCCATGCCAACGACCTGAATCCTGTCGCAACCGGTGTGTTACGGGCCGGAGTAGAGTTACCCGCCCGCTTCGGGATAGAATTGAGCACCGACCTGGAATATTGGGGTCAAATTATAGTAGAGCGGCTCAACAAGCGTCTGCGGCCTTTCTTCAAGCCACACGACAACGAGACGAGCAAAGCCGCTACGTTTATCTTTGCCCGGACAGTGGCTTGTCCACGCACCGGCAAGACCGTACCCTTAGTGGGCAACTGGTCGTTGCGCGGAGGGAAGGATCAGGTGGCCGTGCGACTCGTTACCCACCGCGACGGCGTCGTGCTCAATGAACCCGAATACCGAATCGTTGAAGGTTCGGACATCGATTTCGACCCCAAACGAACAAAAACCTATTCACACGGTAAGGGATTCTCACCCTGGGATGAACTGGTCATCGACGGTGCATACATCCGAGCCGAAGCCCAAGCGGGGCGCATGGGAGAAGTCCTCTACGCGGTGGCAATCCGTACCCCACAGGGCCGCGGCTTTCGAGCCCCCACCGAGACGGACCTGGACGCTCTGGCCGCCGCCGAATCCGAGCTGGAACGGTTGCTGCCTCAGTGGGAACGAGAGGATGTATTGCCCACCGAGTATTTTCCTGACGGAAATGACCGCCGTCCTGTCCAATATGGTATGCCGCGTTGGCGGGACATGTTTACCCCGCGCCAGTTGCTGGTGCACGGCTGTTTCGTGGAGGAATACCGCAAGCTGATCAACGAAGTAAGAGACACTATCACCGACCGAGGCCGGGCCGATGCGGTGCTAGCCCTGCTGGCGATGATGCAAGGCAAGGCGGTTGACTATAACTCTCGCCAGGTTGGCTGGGGTGTAAGCCTTCAAAAAATAGCCCACGCTTTCTCCCTGCATGCCTTCCCATTCAAGAAAACCTTCGCCGAGTTTGAAGGGCGGGAGCTGTATCCATGGTGCCTGAAACAATTGATCGCCGCTTATGAAGGCATTGCGGAATTGTTGCCCGTCGTCAACTTACCTGGTACCAAATACCCTGGTACTGAACGGCAAACACCTCGTGTCAAGGTAACCAAGAGCAACGCTGGACACATGCCCGACATCCCCAACCGGAACTTTGAGCTGGTTTGCATTGACCCGCCCTACTATGACAACGTGATGTACGCCGAACTGTCCGACTACTTCTACGTGTGGGAGAAACGCACCCTCGGAAAGCTCTGGCCTGAGTTCTTTGACGAAGATCTTACCAACAAGCACGACGAGGCGGTCAAAAGCAAGGCCCGCTTCGCTGCTATGGGACGGAAATCCAACGATCTGGCTCACAACGACTATCGGTTCAAGATGCAGGCCATCTTCGAAGAATGTCGCCGCATCCTGCGTGACGAGGGTGCCATGTGCGTCATGTTCACCCACAAGGCGGCCGACGCCTGGAACGGCTTGGGTGCCTCACTCCTAGACGCTGGCTTCACTATTGAGGCCTCTTGGCCCGTGAGCACCGAGTCGCCGCATTCGGGGCATCAGGCCAAGCAGAACTCAGTCAAATCGACCATCTTCCTGATGTGCCGCAAACGGAACGAGCGGCCCGATGAAGGCGGGAGGGTCTACCTCTCGGAGATTGAGGCAGAGATACGCGCCGCCACGGGAAAAGCCCTGCACCGCGCTGACGGACAAGGTCTGAGCGGAGTGGACCGGTTACTGTCGACCTACGGACCGGCCCTGTCGGTGCTGTCGCGGTACTGGCCGGTGTACTCCAGCGAGACCGACGATGCGGGGCGTTCCCGTGAACTGCGTCCCGAAGAAGCCCTCAACATCGCCCGGACCGAAGTTACCCGCCGCCAGCGCATCCGCCTAGTAGGACGCGAGGTTGACTTCGACGCGTTCAGCGACTTCGTGATTGCCGCCTGGGACACCTTCCGAGCCCGCAAGTTCCCCTTCGACGATGCCCGCCGCTTGGCCCTGGCCACGGGCGGTCTCGACATGAAAGAACTCCAACACGCCAAAGTCATCACCGCCAAGGCAGGCACGGTAACCCTGCTGAAACCGCACGAACGACTGCGCCGCGCCGGGGACACAGACCTGCCCGGGGTCAACCGCAGCAGGAACGCCTTCCCGCACACGGTCGACGCGGTTCACACCGCCCTCTACATCGCCGACCTCGACGGCTTGGGAGCGGCCAAGCACTGGCTCGACCAACGCGGCCTGACCGAGGATGGACGCTTCACGGCCTGCCTGCAGGCGCTGATCCGGGCGATTCCGCGCACCAAGAAGAAGGGCGAATGGAACGTCCCCGAGGCTGAGGATTTGGACGATCTGGTAACCACCTACTTCAAAGACATCAAGGTCCCGCCCCATCCAGACGAAGACCCAGAACAGCTTGCCTTCAACGACAACACCAGCGACCCATCCGATGGTTGACCCCCTGCCGGGGCGTTTCCAGGACCTCGACCTCGAGACCCGCTACTCGTCGGGCGGCGCCGACCTGCTCTCCGATTTCTACACCCCGGTGCTGTCGAGAGCGGTGCGCTACGACCGGACGGCGGGCTACTTCACCTCTTCTTCCTTCATGTCGGCGGCGGCCGGGATGGCCCGATTCATCGACAACGAAGGCGAGATCCGGCTGCTGGTCGGCGCCCAGCTCACTGAAGAGGACCACCGGGCCTTGCTCGGCGAGGTCCCGCTGGGCGAGATCATGGCCGAGCGCCTCCGGCGGGCCGAGCTGACCGCCGACGACGTAGCCCGGCGCCGCCTGGAGGTCATCGCCTGGCTGGTGCGCGAGGGGCGGCTGACGATCCGAGTCGGTCTGCCCTGCGACGACTACACCGGGGAACCTATCCCCCATTCCGACGAGCAACGAAGCCTCAAATACTTCCACTCCAAGTACGGCGTGCTCGAAGACGCCGCCGGCGATCGGCTGGCCTTCCATGGCAGCATCAACGAATCCGCCGCCGGTTGGCAGCACAACTACGAGTCCTTCAGCGTCTACAAGTCGTGGAAGCCGCAAACCTGGCGGGATTACGGCCGGCCGATCGTCGATGAGTTCGAGCGGCTCTGGCGCGGAGGCGACGTAGGCGGCTGGCGCAGCCTACCCCTGCCGAACGCCGCCGAACGGCGCCTGATTCAGCTGATCCCCGACGATGACGACTGGAAGCCGCCGTCCCGGGACCCGCTGGAGCCCGAGCTGAGCGGGGCCGACCGTGAGGCGGTCACCGAGATCCGGGCCGCGCCCCGCACCGGCACCGGCGTGGGGATGACGTCGAGCGGGATCGAACCCTGGCCGCATCAGCTGGCCATCGCCCGGCGCATCTGCGAGACCCGGCCCCGCAGCTACCTGCTGGCGGACGAGGTGGGGCTGGGCAAGACCATCGAGGCGGGCCTGGTGCTGCGGGAGATGCTGCTCGCCGGGCAGGTGGAGCGGGTGTTGATCCTGGCCCCGGCGTCGCTGTTGATCCAGTGGCAGGAGGAGCTGGCCGAGAAGTTCCTGCTGGAGGTTCCCCGCCTGGAAGGCCGCAGGCTGCGTTACCCCGGCGGGAAGGAGCTCCGCCTGGCGGCGGGGGTGAACCGTTGGCGGGCGGCGCCGGTGTTGCTGGCGTCGTCGCATCTGGCCCGGATGCGCTCCAACCGGGACGAATTGCTCGAAGGGCCCGGCTGGGACCTGGTGTTCGTCGACGAGACCCACCACGCCCGGCGGCGGGGGTCGAAGCCCACCGATGCGCCCAACCAGATGCTGGCCGCCCTGAAGGCGCTGGCCGAGGAGAAACTGTTCGGGTCGCTGCTGCTGGCTTCGGCCACGCCCATGCAGCTACACACGCACGACCTCTGGGACCTGCTCGACCTGTTCGGTCTGCCGGAGGGATGGAACCGCAGCGCCTCGGCCATGGAGCGCTACTACCGGGCCCTCCAGAAGCCGTTCGGCGACCGCAGCCCTGACGACTGGGATCACCTGCGGAAGATGCTGGCCGGCTATCTGGATGAGACGGCACCCGACCCCGCTGCGGCGGCGAAGATCGAAGAAGAGGCGGGCTGGGTGGAAGCCGACCGCATCCGCTCGTTCCACGAGAGCGCCGGATTCCGCCCCGGCGGCGTCGGGATGGAGGCGAGGCCGTCCTGGGACGACTGGTTGCGGGCCAACACGCCGGTGCGCGACCGGGTGTTCCGCACCACCCGGTCGACCCTGAGGCGCTACCGAGAGACCGGGGTGCTGCCTCCGGACACCGTGATCCCGGAGCGGTGCATCGACGACCGTTTCTACAGCCTGGGCGGGGCCAAACCCCTGTACGAACGCATCGAGCGGTACATACTGCGCTACTACGACGCCTATCTGTCCGCCGGGGGCAAGAGCGTGCCGCTCGGCTTCATCATGACCGTCTACCGGCGGCGGCTGACCTCCAGCTTCTACGCCATCCGCAAATCGCTGGAGCGGCGGCGCGCCGTGCTCGCCGAGAGGGGCCGCCCGCCCGAACTGCCCGACCTGATCGACGAGGACGACCGCTACGCCGTCGAAGGCCTCGACGACCTGGCGGGGATCGACAACCTGGGCGGCGGGGGCCTGATCTTGGCGGGGGGCGACCTCCGGGCCGAGCTGGACGAGCTCGACGACTTCATCGGGGAGCTGACCGGCCAGCCGCCCGCCGAACCCAAGATGGAGGCCATGTACGAACTGCTCAACGAGAACTTCGGGCGGGGCAGGCACGACACGGCGGTGATCTTCACCCAGTACTTCGACACCCTCGACTACATCCGGGGGCAGCTGGTGGACACCTACCGGGGGGCGCTGGCCTGCTACCACGGCGGGCGGGGCGAATGCTGGGACGAGGCCGCCGGGGAATGGACGCCCGTCGGCAAGGAGAAGATCAAGGAGCGGTTCCGCCGGGGCGAGGTGAAGATACTGCTGGGCACCGACTCCATGTCGGAGGGCCTCAACCTGCAGACCTGCGGCTGGCTGATCAACTTCGACCTGCCCTGGAACTTCACCCGGGTAGAGCAGCGCATCGGACGGGTAGACCGGATCGGCGGCCGCCCGGAAGTCCAGGTCACCAACTTCTTCTACGAAGGCACCGTGGAAGAAGACATCTACCGGCGCATCCGCAACAGCCACGACTGGTTCTCCAACGTCATCGGCAACGCCGCCCCGGTGCTGGCCGCCGCCGAGGACCTGATCTCCGCCGCCGCCATGGGCCGCCGCACCTCCGAACAAGCCGTGCAGGGAATCGAAGACCTGATCGTCCGCCTCGACCAAGCCGCCGTCCGGCTCGAAGACCTCGATTCCACCCCCCGCTTCGCCGACGACCTGCGCCCCGCCATGACCCTGGCCGGCCTCCGCCACCGCCTCCTCTCGATAGAAGCCGTCCGAGACCGCCTCACCCCCTACGACCACCCCGACCACCAAGGCGCCTACCGCCTCACCCTGGGCGGCACCGACCACTCCGTAACCTTCGACCCCGCCCTGTACGAGGCAACCCCCGGCCTGAACCTCCTCACCTGGGGCAGCCCCCTCCTAGACCGCCTCTTGGACTGGCTCGATTCCTGACTCCAAACCACCGTTGCCCGCAGGACAACTACGCGAACCTGTGGTAGCCTGGAAGAATGACCATCGTTGCTGAAGCTGTAGAAGCACCCCCAAGCCCTGACTCGGCGGAGCGGGGCGAGGAGGACGCGCCACTCGAAATAATTGAGAGCGAAGTAGACGACCTTGAATTGTCGCTTCCCTCATACGACATCCGTGCCTATCCGGCTGACTACACCTTAGAGGTGCTGGTCGACAAGTGGCGCAAAGGCCAGATAGTTATACCATCCTTTCAACGCCAGTTCGTTTGGAGTCAAAGGCAAGCCAGCAAACTGATAGACTCGTTTCTGATGGGCCTTCCGATCCCGCCAGTCTATTTATTCTTAGATAGAAATAGCACATCTTATGATCTATTAGTCGTTGACGGCCAGCAGCGTATAAAATCAATTGTATATTTCTTTGACGGGGTTTTCGGCGAAGAACGAAGGCAAAAACGTAGGGTATTTAGGTTAACAGGGTTAGCAGAAGAGAGCAAATATAAGGGATTGACCTATGAAGACCTGGAATCACAATATCCAACCGCATTTGCCAGGTTGAACAATTCGTTATTACGCTCCATCATAACAGAACAGATCAACCCTGCTGACAAGACAAGCCTCTACCACATTTTCGAACGGTTGAACACCGGCGGTACACCACTGAGACCTCAAGAAATCCGCAACTGTATTCACCATGGGTCATTCATGGACAGGCTCATTGAGGTCAATAAATATAAACCTTGGCGAGCTGTCTTTGGAAAACCAAAGCCTGATACAAGGCAAAGAGACGTTGAGCTTATTATACGTTTTCTAGCACTCCATGATAATCTTGAAAACTATAGGAAGCCGATGAAAAGTTTCCTAAACAGCTTCACATCTGATCACAGTGATGCTGATAATGACCAACTTTGGCGTTTCGAAAGTCTTTTCAGAAAGACGGTTGATGCAGTCATAGAACATTTAGGTGAAAGGCCTTTTCATATAAGTTCAGGACTCAACGTTGCTGTATTCGACAGTGTGTTTGTAACCATCGCTCAATTGGAGACGATACCTGAGGACCTTGAGGAAAAGTATCAAAAGCTTATACGAGACAGCAAGTTCTTAGAATGCATCCGCGCTCGAACCACTGACGATAAAGTAGTGCTTCGCAGACTAGAGTTAGCTCGTCAAGCTCTAGAATAGCCGCTATGTTTGACCACCTGGAGAACGAAATCACCCTTTACGAACGGCATCTTACTGATACCGAGATAAAGGATTCAATTGAACAAGCACAAATTGAACAAGTGTTTGTTGGATATGCACTCACGAGAATATACGCTGAATTTGAAGGCTCCATCAGGTCAGCAATCAAGGAGCGCTGTCATATAGTATCGGATACACCTCTCAACAAATTTGTCGAATGGGCTACAGATAGAATTGTTAGGTCAATGAAAATGTCCGACTTGAATGGTTTTCTATACCGCTTTGATAAAAATTATCAAACCCGATTTAAGGATGCAAAGGATAAGGATAACCAAACCCAAGTTTCTTGGGACAAGATAATTGACAACCGGCATGCCTTTGTCCACGAAGTGCCCACGAATATGACTTTGACCGAAGTTCAAGAGGACTTCTCCAAGGCGAAAAGCGTCATAGTTGCCTTCCGCGAGGCACTCGGCCTATCCGATTAGGTCTGCATCATGACTGCCGCTTCCAAACAAGCCTCGACCTGGGCAAGGCACGGTCCGGACAACTGCCCCTACGATGACGAGAACACCTGTGTCGACGCGTGGGTCACCGCTCATAGGGAGCGGCTCGACCGGTTCACGGAGGAGGGTCTCGCCAATCTGAGGGCCGAGTCGCCCGACGAGCATCTACCAGACGCGGCCATACCTCCGGCTCCATCCGGATCAACCGTGGACGGGCGCCGATAACCCCTTCAGCCCGCACCGGAACAGTTATAATTGGCCGTATCCGCCAAGCACGGGATCAAGATGGATGTAATCGCAAAGGCAACCCCGGACGGCCAGCTCGCGGTGCCCAAGGCCGTCCTAAGCGCGCTCGGTGTCACAGCAGGCGACCGCGTGTCGTTCGAGGTCGAAGAGCAACGCGCCGTGATGACCCGAGTCCTGACTCCGCTCGACCTGATGGGCGCAGTAGAGGTGCCGCCTGATAAAAGGGGTGTCTCCTGGGAAGAGATCATCAGCACCGCCCATCGGGTGCGCGCCGAGGCTCTGATGGCCGCGGTCACGGCGCCGGAAAATCGTCCTCTATCCAGTTCGCCGGCAAGGGAGCCCTGATGAAGACAGTAGAAAAAGTCTCCTCGGGGGGCAGGATCACGATTCCTGAGGACATCCGCAATGCGCTCGGCATATCCGAAGGCGACCGTGTGTCGTTCGAACTCAAGCAGAATTACGCCTTGCTGATGCGGTCCCCCGACATCACCGAGATGTCCGGATCCGTCGAGGTGCCGGAGGAGAGGCGGGGCTTGTCCTGGGAAGAAGTACGCAGCATTGCCAGCCAGGAACGGGCAAAGGCTTGGCGCTTACAATCTGGCCCTACACCAACATCCTCGTCCGACCTGGCCTGAAGGCCGCCGCCCTGGACCCTCGGCAGGAACCGTATCGCTAGATGAGCAGTCCCAAAGGATTGAGGGCGGGGCACAATCCCTGTTCGAGCCGCAGACGCAGGCTCTTCTCCAACAAGCCCCGGCCCCGCAAAGGCCAAGGGGACAGGTTGGTCACCCTCGTCCTCCACGAGACAGACCTGCAGAACAATTCGATTCACCTGAGCTGGGCGGCTGAACGAGGCATGCGGCGGGAAGCCGTCATGAACACCGCTTCCGGGCCTGGCCTCCCCGGATCTGGCCGCCCCGGTGAGGCCGGGGGATCGAAGCGTCGAGTCCGCGAAAACTTTCTGAACATACCCCTAGACGGAAGCCCCGAAATTTGGTATACCTATTGGGCTGAAGCACAAACACCGCCGCGAGTTCTGGAGAGGGCGGCGGTCAGAAACGGATCCCGTTCGATCCGGCCCCTCGGGCCGGAGGCGGCCTCGTGCAGCCCGGCGGATTTTGTTCAAGGTGGTGGAGGCGGGGGATGGGCCCGGGTTTGCCGGCGGTGAGGGCCGATTTTCGCGGACTTGGGGGCGTTTGGGTTGGAATTGTGGGTTGGTATTGAACTCCGAACCATGATTGCGCAGTTTCTTGTCAGGGCAACCCTTGGAGCTGCCCATCTGGGGAACTTTCAGGGGTTCTCGTCGAACCAGTCTACGGTGAGGCGGATGCCGTCCTCGAAGGAGGTGTAGGGCCGCCAGCCGAGCTCCTGGCGGGCTTTGCTGCAGTCCAAGGCCGAGCGGGGCACGTCGCCGGGGCGGGGATCGCCGAAGAGGGCGCCGCCGCCGAAGCGGGTGCGGCGGGCTACGGCTTCGAAGACCTCGATGGTGGAGGTCTCTACTCCGGTGCCGATGTTGTAGACGCCGCCGCCGCCCGTCTCGGCCGCTTTCATCAGGGCGTCTACCGCGTCGTCTACGTATACGTAGTCGCGGGTGTCGGTTCCCGGCCCGAAGATGGTGGGGCGGGTGCGGTTGCAGCAGGCCCGGGCGAACACCGCCGCCGCCCCGCTGCGGGGATTCTGGCGCGGCCCGTAGACGTTGGCCGGACGGATGACCGCGTAGTCCAACCCGTAGGACTTCTTCCAGAAGAACAGGTAGTCCTCCACCATCTTCTTGGATATGCCGTAGGGGGATTCGGGGCGCAGCGGGGCGCTCTCGGGGGCGGGCAGGGGCGCTCCGCTGCCGTAGATGGCGCCGCCGGTGGAGGTGAAGACCAGCCGCTCCACCCCGGACGACACCGCCGCCGCCAGCAGGTTCACGCTGCCCACGACGTTTATGTCGACGTCCCGGGCCGGGTTCTCCATCGACGCCGCCACCGAGGTCTGGGCCGCGAGGTGGAACACCAGCTCGGGGGAGAAGCGGGCCGCCGCCGCCGGCAGATCCCGGGCGCGGACGTCGATCTTGTGGACGGTCACCGCCCTCGTGCGGCGGGCGGCCGCCAGGTTGACCAACTTGCCGGAGGAGAGGTTGTCCACCACCAGCACCCGCCAGCCTTCCTTCACCAGCCGGTCGACCAGGTGGGATCCCAGAAACCCGGCCCCTCCGGTCACCAGCGCCCGGCCCGCAGAGCCGGCCCGCGGCACCGCCATCAGCAGCCCACCCCCTGGTAGGACAGGCCGCAGGCTTCCACCGCCCGGCGGTCCAGCAGGTTGCGGGCGTCGACCACCGCCCCGCCCCGCATCACCCGCTTCACCTCCGCCAGGTCCACCTCTCGGAACTCCTCCCACTCGGCGGCCACCAGCAGCGCGTCCGCCCCCGCCGCCGCCGCCAGTGCGTCCGCCGCCTCCTCCACCCCCGGCGGGGCCGCCGCCCGGGGGTCGTAGGCCCGGACGGAAGCCCCCAGCGCCCGCAGCCGTTCGGCCAGATCCACCGCCGGGGACTCCCGAACGTCGTCGGTGCCGGCCTTGAACGCCAAGCCCCACACCCCGACCGCCGCCCCCGCCGCCGATCCGCCCAGCGCCGCAACCACCTTGTCCACGATGCGCCGCCGCTGCCGTTCGTTGACCTCGATCACCGCCCGCAACAGGGCGAAGTCGTACCCGTTCTGCTCGGCGGCAGCCAGGAGCGCCCTGGTGTCCTTCGGCAAGCACGACCCGCCGTATCCGGGGCCGGGGCTGAGGTAGCTGCGTCCGATCCGGCGGTCGCCGCCCATTCCGGCCAGCACCTCGGCAGCGTCCGCCCCCGCCTCCTCGCAGAGGTTGGCGATGGAATTCACGAAGCTGATCCGGGCGGCCAGATAGGCGTTGGCGGCGTATTTGATCATCTCCGCCGAGGCCGGATCGGTAATTATCCGCTCCCCCGGCAGCCCCTCGTACACCGCCAGCACCGCCTCGGCCGCTTCCCGGCATTCGGCGCCCGCCGCGATCCGGTCGGGGTGGAAGAAGTCTTCGACCGCCGACCCCTCCCGCAGGAACTCGGGGTTGGACACCACCTTCACCCCCCGCCGGGACAGGGCCGGCGTCCGCCCCAGCCGCCCGGCCGTCCCCACCGGGGCCGTCGACTTGACCGCCAGCACCGCGCCCTCCTCCAACGCCCCGGCCATCTCCCCGACCGCCCGCCGCAGGATCGAGTCGTCCGCCGATCCGTCGGGTTTGGAGGGGGTGGGGAGGGCCAAGAAGACCACCCGGGCGCCCGCCGCCGCCTCCTCGTTGGAGGCGTGGAAGCTCAGCCTGCCCTCCTCCATCCCCGAAGCGAGAAGTTCGTCCAGACCCGGTTCGTAGCAGGGCGCCCCCCCGCCCGACCGCAGACGACGCAGCCGGCCTTCGTCCTTCTCCCCCACCCGCACCCGATGCCCCAGGCGGGCCAACCCCGCCGCCTGCACCAGACCCACGTAACCGGCGCCGATCACCGCCGTCCGCAGCGGCGCCGGCCCTCCACTGCCGCCGGTCATGTCACCCCCCGAAGGCCGCGCCTTGGGAGAGGGCGTCCGCTCCGATGATCACCAATCCGTCCAGTCCATTCTCCACCGGCCCGGCCTGCACCTCCCCGAAGCCCAGGGCGTCGACCACCTCCCGGCCCTTGTTCAGTTCCTCCGGGCGGACCGTTACCACGGTGGTCTGGAAATCGAATGAGGCGGCGTCGGCCACGCCCGCCACCCCGAAGCCGAGGCCTTCCAACCGCTCCCGCCAGACGGAGGCCTGGCCGCTCCCTCCGTTCCCGTTCAGCACCTTCAGGGTTACCGGCCCCGAAGCGGGCAGCGCCGGAACCGACTCCGCGTCCACCCCTGCGAAGGCGGCTATGGCTTCGGAAGCTTCCGGTTCGGCGGCCACCAGGTAGTAGACGCCGCCCTCGATGCGCTCAAACACCGGCAGGGTGGCCACCTCTATGTTCTCCCGGTCCAGCCCCCGGGCGGACACCAGCAGGTTGGACAGCCGGTCGGCGTCGAGGGCCGCGTCGATGGTGATGTGGCTGCCGGCGGCGCGCAGCACGTCGGAGGCGTCGAAGATGATCGAGGGGCGCTTGGCGGATTCCAGCATGGCGTACAGCAGTATCTGCTGGCGGCGGATGCGGCCCAGGTCGGAGCCGTCCACCGTCACCCAGCCGCTGCCCCGCCGCTCCTGGTACTGGCGGGAGCGGGCGTAGGCGAGGGCGGCCTTGCCGTCCAGATGCTGGAGCCCCGCATCCACCCTCAGGAAGGACTTCAGGTCGCGCGCCGGGTAGGGGAAGCCGATCTCCACCCCGCCCAGCTCGTCGACGATGCTGGCGAATCCGTAGAAGTCCATCTCGAGGAAGTGGTTGATCTCGATCCCCGTCAGCTCCCGCACGGTCTTGACCGTGAGGGCGGGGCCGCCGATGGCGTAGGCGGCGTTGAGCCTCTGGAAGCCGTGCCCTTCGATCGATACCTTGAGGTCCCTGGGGAGGCTGAGGATGCGGGCCTGGTCCCCGTCGAGCACGGCCAGCATGATCACATCGGCCCGCCGCCCCGCCACCTGGTCGTTCACCCCGAAGCCGGCGGGCAGGTCCTCGCGGGAGTCGCTGCCCATCACCAGGAAGGTCAACGGCGGCGGCTCTGGGGCCGGCCCGTCCCCCGCCGGGGCCGTTGCTTCTTCTTCGACGGGCGGCGCCGCCAGCTCGGTTACGACTTCCTCGTCGATGGAAGCTTCCTGGATCAGCTGGTTGGCGGCCCGGGTGGCCACCGGCCCCTCCACCGCCGACCCCACCACGCTGACCAACCGGGGCCAGAGCACTATCGCCGCCAGCACCAAGGCGTTCACCACCGCCAGGGAAATGATGAGCTTGCGCCACCGCCGCCGGGATGAAGAGGGGGGCGGGGGCGCTGTTTCCGCCGGGGGCGGACTGGTCGGGGAGTCGGAAGGCATGGGGAAGGGCGGATGCTAATTGTACGCAGTGACAAGAACCTGCGTCGGGGCCGGGGGGCGGGCCGGGGTCCGCATCAGAGCCGCCTATGCGAGGGCGGCCGACAGCACCGCCAGGATGCGGGCCATGGCGTCCCCTGCGGCGCCGTGGTGGTAGGAGCCGGAGTCGTCGTCCAAGAAGTCGTGGCCCACCCCTTCGTACAGTATCCACCGGCCGTGGGGGTTGCGGCGCTGCGCCTCGTCCACCCCCTCGGCGGGCGTGAGGGCGTCGTCGGCGCCGTAGAGGCCCAGCACCGGCATCGGCAGCATCTTCAGGGCGTCGGCTGCCTGCAGCTCCCGGTGTTCGTCCCCGGCCAGCGGGGCGTAGACGGCGCAGAGGGCGCCCACCAGGCGGGGGCGGTGGGCTGCATAGACGACGGCGAAGGCGCCGCCGGTGTCGATTCCGATCACGCCGACCTTCCCCTCCCTGGCCCATCCGGCGGGATCGTTGAAGGCGAAGGCGAGGGCGTCGTCGATGTCGGACAGGGCGCGGCGGGTGCTTATACGGTGGTGGGCCGCCGCCAGGTCTTCGAATGGGGCGTCAGGCCCCGGATGGGCGCCCCTGGTCAGGTCGGGGACCAGCACCGCATACCGGTTGCGGGCCAGCCGGCGGGCGATGTCCTTGACGAAGGGGGCGATGCCCCGGAGAGGCGGAAGCAGCACCACCAGCGGATAGGCGCCGATCCGGTCGGGCCGGGCCAGATACCCGGTGGTGAAGCGGGCCCCGGTCGGCATGGCGAAGTCGCGGTACAGGATCTCGATCGTTCCCTCGTGCTGGAGTACCGCCACCCCCGCCTCCCTTGGTATGGATGAACCTGGTATGGATGAAACGGCGCCGAGACAGAAGGCGGCGCCGCCCCCGGATGCTAGTTGACCAACCGGGCCTGACCTGATCACCGCAGGCCGGCTTCGATGCAATGCGGCCCGGGTTCGAGGCCGATTGTACCGATGCGGCGCACACCAACCGCCACCGACCCCCCGGCGGCGCAGCGCCCTCTCGACCGAGGTTGCCCGGCTCGGGCGTTCGAAGGTCAGCCCCCCGCATCAAGCCGTTCCTCGGTCAAACCTCCGCCCCGTCGGAGACCGGGGCCTCGGAGTTTGATAAACCGTCCCTGACCTGGGCAAACCCTCCCTGAGCGACCCTCAGCACAAGCAACGGTATCCCAAGTCAGAGATTCGATTTGACAAGTATGATATAAAGCAGGTAGTCTTACATTGCTTGATTATTTGGGGGGGGTCAGGTCTGGTAGGTTGAGGATGAAGGAGAATGAAATGGCCGACGGTGAACGCCGGGGCCTGGGTTCGCGGCAACCCTCCGGCCAACAAGAGGTCCTCCCCTGTGACCTTTGGCAACGAAAAGGAGTACCACATGAGATTGTCCGACCTGCCATCCGCCACCCAACCACCCGAGGGGCACCCCTTGGGCAAGGAGTGGAAACAAGCAAGACGCCGGACCACCCGACGAGAGTTCTTCGATCTCGTCATCCGGGCCGGCCTCGCTACCGGACTCGCGTTCGTATCACTCATGCCTACCGCCCGTCGAGTTTGGGCAACACACAGAACCAAGACGTCAACGCATCAGCAGAGCGTCTACTGCTCGAATAGCCGTAACGGATGGGCTGGGAATACAGGCTGTTGTGAATGCGGGTCTCATGTAAGCCGTGCTCACTGCGACACGGATGACTGGCACAGACATCATCGTCTGGCAGGTAGCCATTACGTGTATTACTACCGACAAGAAGCCCGTTGCGGCACAAAAAACCCAGACGACCAAATAGACCTAAAATATGCCTGGCTATGGAGGAGAGGAAGTATCAACTGGCGTTGCTCTGACGGGGAATACAAGTACTGTGTACCCGGAAATGAGCGCTCTGTAGAGTGTGCTAGTTGGCAACCGTCAGTGTGTCCAGCACCTGTGTAGCTCTGACGAGTTATATCGTGTGTTTCTCGAAAGGCAGTAAAGGTGTCTCTGAAAGATCTGATAGGTGAACCAACAATATTGCTGAGGCTAATCGCGATCTGTGCGGCAGGAGTATTCGTCTTAGTATTTGCGCTGTACATGCGGATAAAGCCGCCTTCGGAGATGAGGCAAACTTCGGAGATCATGACAACCTTCGTTGCCGCTCCGGATAATAAAGCTAACGGTAAAGTGTTGGTTACAAGTACCTCGCTTCCACTTCTAACAGTACATAGATTACCGACATTCCATCAAATAGAAGACATACCATCCTCAATACCCATAACGCGGCTTGAAGGAACTATCAATGTAGATTTAGTAGATTTAGTAGATTTAAAGGTCATCATGTACGGTTTAGAAAGACACCATTCCATCTGGGGGGTGGCCGACTTTGCCAAGAATGTGTTCAACATTTATCAAACGGGCGAACATCAGGTGCCTGGAGGCGGCGTAGACAGTGTATCGATCACGGCGGAGGGCGATGCCGTAATAGTAACTCCTGGTAATTCAATTCCTCAGGTTTCCTTCTTTCCAGAGGCCGACTTCAGTAAGCAACCGACACCGCTTCGCCCTTCTAAAATTAGCAATGCTCATGGCATATCGGCCTATTCTTTGGATGTCATTACCGACCGAACCAATTCGATGATTTGGATGCTTCAACTCGAATATTTAGAAATCAACAGCCAACAGGAGGTCATAGAAACATGGGTGGACCTCGTCAACGTCTACAGCGGAGAACCGGTCTTGACATTTGTTCTTCAAGAGAGGTATGTAATAGGAGGAGTTATTGATGATGGACTGGTTTTGATTGGCAAAGGAAGAATCCTCATACTGGAACACGACGGGAATTTGCATAGTTTTAAGGTGGAACTTGAAAATCCCGCAAGTTGGCAGAACGGCTTCCGGCCGATAGCAGCTCACGGAAAACATATAGCCTTGCTCAGACCGGATGGACAGGAAATGGTTATCGTAGATGTCGAAAGTCAAATGGCAACACCGGTCGCCAATCCTGGTCCTGGTGTCTGGATACCAAGCAGGATTCCTGTCATCCCAATAGCCTCCTTCCCGATAACCCAAGGAAATCAATTCGTAATCGGGTTTCGTTCAACCACCGGTGACTGGTCTCTTCATACAATCAGCCTTCCTGAACAATCAAGTCGGCAACTAGGTGAATATCCCGGCCCGAAACCTAAGTATCCAACTCAACCATTGTTCTGGGCGAACAGCGCTACAGACGGTAACCTGGTGCTGGCCTTCACCGGCTGGCCCACGGCCCCCGAGGATTTCTCTTTGATGAATGTTGTCAAGGATGACGGAACCTTGATACCAATAGTTCGCTTTCCAGAAAACTACTTTATATTGGATGCTGCCTGAAAGGAGCCGTCATGATACGGGCACGACTCATCAGACTCTCAGCAATCATTTTATCTGTGTTGGCCGTGACGATATTCTGGGGAATATACCGTGCTGACAGAGTTGACGATCCTTCCACAGCTAGTTCCTCTCATATAATTCCATCAACTGCCGCCTTTACAGATACAGCAAAGAATATCTCCATTCCCAGCGACGCGAATCCTCTCTCAACGAACATCTTGGCGTTGCCGTCAACTGCAGCAACCCAGCCTGCTCAATTCAGACCAGCCCTCCCGGCCATCCCAGTCCCTCCGCCCATCGTTGTGCCATTTGAATGGCCTGAATATCCCTTTTCCGGCAAATTGATTGCCGCAGAACCAAACAGCCCCAGCTTTACCGTATTGGACTTTACCGAGAAGGTGATGAAGATATATCCACTCGAACATCATCACCTGTTCGGTCCTCTCGACGATGTGATGCTCACCACACAGGGAGATATGATAGTCGTAACCAGCCAGACGGTCTTCTTTCTGCCTGAGGCAGATTTGAGCAGCGAACCAGTAATACTGCGTCCTTCCAAGAGTATCACCCTTCCGGGGTTCCCTGCCCATCTGAGCGTGCTGCCTGATCGTTCAGGATCTTCGATCTGGATAGTCCAGACGAGCAACAAGAACCGAAGAGAAACACATGTAGATCTAGTGAACATAGAATCTGGTACAGCCCTATTGGCTGTCGTGCTTCGAGAAGGCGGATATATGCCAGTTGGAACACTTGATGATCAACTCGTATTGGTCGGCGATGATAACTTGTTGCTTTTGGCAAATGATGGAAGTACCGAGCATGCACAAGCCTGCCACGATATGGATCGCGGCAACAAGGCAGCTACTGATGGAACTTTGCTCTACATCGCCGCCGCTTACAACCAATACATCGTATGCCTGATCGATAACTATAAGAGTTTGTTGATCGTAGATGTTGAAACAGATCATATCCATGAGCTTGAAGCTCCTGATGCTGGGACTTGGGCACCGTTCGACTTTCCAGGACTGCTCGATATAGGTACTCCGATGACGACACGATCAAACAAGTTAGCCATTGGGTTGTATCCAGCTGAAGATCAGAACCTTCCTGTAGATGAACAGCGATGGTCGCTCTACGAAATCACTCTAGATGACCAACGTATCTATCACATAATAGACGGACAAGGCCAGATGCCTAAAGCTGTATATCTGGGAGATCATATATTAGCCGCTTGGCGTTGGCCAGACTCACGCATCCATATCATAAACCGTGGAGAACATGAAAGCATGTCCCTGCTCACTTACATGCCAGAAAACCACACTGTATTTGACGCTGCCATAATCGCACGGTGAAACTACCCCCACCCCAATGGGCCTTTGGGCTTCGAGGTGAACCGCGATCTGGCGCGCTGGAGGAAGCGAGGGTGATCGGGCCCAGGTGGTACTCCCGGCAGACCGCCGTCAAGGAACCGGCCGGGTCAAAGCTGGGTCAGGACCGGGATACTCTAGGAGCGGCCCTCCACAAGAGGCGGATCATTGGGCTCCTTCGGCGTATCCCCCCCCCCCCAAGCATCGCATGCCCGTCCCTCGACCGCCGAAACCGTCCTCCCGCAGGAGGCCGTCCCAAACGTCTGAGACCCGGGGCCCTCAGAGCAGAAAATGGCTTTGACCTGGGAAAACCTTCTCCAGCGGACCCGATGCACCGCGTCGAATTCCTCAGTTTGACCTCGATTTGACAAGTATGATATAAAGAAGGTAACCTTACATTGCTTGATTATTCAGGCAGGTCTGGTAGGTTGAGGAGAGGACGAGAACGGAATGGCCGAAGAGAGAGAACCTCCGGAAACTGCGTCCGAACAGATGACTGCACGGGTAACCCTTCGCTCGAAGGCGGTGACCTTGCCGGTGATGGCCTTGATCTGCCTGATGTTCACGAACGGCTGTCAGCCGACAGCGGACGAACTCGATCTGGCAAGCAACTCAGATCAGCTCAAGGAAACCAGCAGCGACGAAGGAGTCATGCACGATTCGTCATCCTCTATTGGAACCACTGCTCCATCTATCATAGCAACGGCAGCTTCGGCTGGAGAAGAAGCTGTTGTTGACACAAAGCCGTTGCTCAAGGTTACTCGACTGCCTGTATTCAGAATGGCCGCGTGGAAGTGGGTAAGAGGAGAGAAAGTGTTTGGAAGGGAAGGCCCAGAGGTCATACCTATGGCCTGGTATGACGAGCCGATTCCCTTGAAGATCATCGCGGCAGACCAAGGAGAGATAGCTGTAGTTGATTTCTACGAAAGGGTGCTGACAGTATACAGAGGGGACGATAATCCCTTGCCCGGCGACTATATTGAGGGTGTGACCATCACGCAGAGCGGGGGGTTAGTCGTCGCAACGGCCAGCGACTCATTGCCTAGGGTAGCCTACTTCCCAGATTCTGACTTAGGTCAAACTCCGAGAGTTCTTCAACCTTCAAGGACTAGTGCAACCCTCCATGGTTTTGCTAATACTCTGGATATCTTGGCTGACCAGAATAATTCCCTGGTGTGGATGCTCCAGCACGACGATCAACAAATGGACAATGATCAAGTGAAGACCGAGACCTGGGTGGACCTCGTCGACGTCGATACAGGTGAAGCGGTGATGACCGCCAATATCGAAGGAGCATATTGGATCGCAGGTATCGTCGATGAGGGACTGCTGTTGGGCGGCAACGGGATTCATATCCTCGGCCGCGATGGCAACCTACGGGAGATCGCCATAGAAGGGGTGATGTACCATTGGGTTCTAGCGGCTCACGGTCAACACTTCGCGGTGCAGGACGAAGACGGAGAATTGGTGATAATCGATATTGAAGGCAACAGTGGGCATCCCATCACCAAACCCGAGCCGGGCACTTGGACTCGAAACGGAATCCCCTTCACATATACTCGTTCCATAGCAAAAACACGAAGCGATTCGTTCGTGATCGGCTTTCGACCTACTGAAGGGGACTGGTCGCTCTATGAGATCGGTCTTTCCAGCAAATCGATTCGCAAGCTCGGCGAATACCCTACCCCTCCGCTCACAGAAAATGAGGAAAAGCACCTGTATAAACCGCTGTTCAACTCGGTGAGCGTCGCAGACGGTGACACCAAGCTAGCCTTCACGGGCTGGCCGACAGATCCTCTGGACACCACAACTATCAGCACCATCGATGACACCGGCAACTTGGTACCCGTGGTTCGTCTGCCCTTGGGGTACTTCGTCCTAGACGCCGCGTAAGGAATGGGATGTACGCATGAACGTCCAAGCCGACGTCCGCCTTAGAATGAAGATATTGCCAGCGGCAGCCATCGTCTTTCTTATGTTCACAGGCGGTTGCCAGCTGACCCATGAGGTTGAGCCGTCATCAAGCAATACCGCTCAATTTGGCGGCGCGGAAGACAGCGCGGGAGCAGTTATGAACGATGTGTCATCTACTGGAGCAAGGCCGTCCTCGGTTGCGGAGGGAACTTCTGGTGCAGCCGATGAGGCACCGCTTCGCAAAGTCACCCGGTTGCCTGTATTCAGGAAAGAAGCGCCTGACGGTGTGAGGGAAGAAATATCAGGAAGGGAAGGCCCGGAGATCGTCCCCATGATATGGGACAGCGAGCCGATGTCGTTGAAGGTCATAGCGGGCGGAAGCGGTTTAGCTGTGGTCGATTTCTACGAGGGTGTTCTGAAGGTATACAGGCGAGGAGTTCATCTCACATCCAGAGGCGTAGTTGACGGTGTATCCATCACACAGAGCGGAGGTCTAGTCGTCGCAACGCACAGCGATTCGGTGCCTGAGATAACCTACTTTCCGGATTCTGACTTAGGTCAAACACCGAGGGCTCTTCGGCCTTCGAAGACCAGTTCAACTCCCTATGGAATCTCTCCTAATTTGGATATCTTGGCCGACCAGAATGGTTCTCTGGTGTGGATGGTCCAGTACGACTATCAACTGATAGACACTGATCAGGAGAAGGTTGAGACATGGGTGGACCTCGTCGACATCGATACAGGCGAGGCGGTGATGACCGCCGATATCGAAGGAGACTATAGGATCGCAGGCATCGTTGATGAAGGTTTGCTGTTGGATCAGGCTCATGTCGAAGGCGGCCGCGGGATCTACATCCTCGACCGAGACGGCCATCTACGGGAGATCGCTGTGGATTATGAAAAGGTGAAACCCTACTGGATTCTAGCGGCTCACGGTCAAAACCTCGCATTGTGGGGTGAAGACAGAGAAATAGTGATAATCGATACTGAGAACAATCGTATGCACCCCATAGACAAACCAGGGCCGGGCGCTTGGACACCAACCGGAATACCCGATATACCGACGCGCTCCCTGACGAGAACGCAGGCTGATGAGTTCATCATCGGTTTTCGCCCGGCCGAAGGGAACTGGTCGCTGCATGGAATCAGCCTGGCCAACCAGTCGGTTCGCAAAATAGGCGAATACGACACTCCTCCGCTCGTGGAAACCGAGCACAAATATTTGTCCAAACCGTTGTTCAGCGCAGTGAGCGCGGCGGACGGTGACATGGTACTGGCTTTCACCGGCTGGGAACCGACGACCATAAACATCGTCGGCGAAGGCGGCGGCTTGATACCGGCGGTCAGCCTGCCCAAGGGGTATTTCGTCTTGGACGCCGCATAGAGAAGGAGAACGAGACATGAATGTACGCATTGCGCCCAAGCGCACCATCCCGCTCCTATTGCTCGGTGTTCCTCTCGCCGCAGGGGCGGCGCTCTGGACCGCATCTCATGACCAGGTGTGGATCTGGTTCATGCTCGGGACGTCCGCCGCGGTCTCGGTGTCGGGGTCGACCTGAACGTTCAATTCGGCCTGGATGGTCGACAGCCCCGGTCGGGGGCCCCGCAACATCCTGGCATTCGCCGCCGCCTGCGTCTTGGGAGGTTCGGTTACCGGATTCACCCTGGCCGTCATCGGAGGCTTGATTCCTGTCACCCCGCCGCCCGGCCCCACGGTCGCCGGGCTGGCCGTTCTCGCCTGCCTCGCCCTGTTGCGGGACTTGGGCGTCATCCGCTTCTGGATGCCGGAGAACCGCCGCCAGGTGCGCCAGACCGTCCTCCGGCTCCGCCCGTTGGTGGGAGACATCATGTTCGGGTTCGAGATGGGAACCGGCGCTCGAACCTACGTACCCGCCGCCGCCCCGTACCTGATAATCATCGCCGTTGTCCTATTCGGTGAAGGCGCCGTCCCCGGGCTGGCAACCGGAGCCGCGTTCGGTTTGTGCCGGGGGCTGGTGGTCGCGGACCGGTCGCTGCACAGGAACCGCGCCGGTTGGGATGCGGCCCTGGAGCGCCGCCAACGGTTGCTGCCCCTGATCGGCCTGGCAACGGCCGTCCCCCTGATCATCCTCCTGGCAACAAGCCCATAACCGGGGCTCTTCAGTCTCAAAAGGAACTGCGGACCTCGGACACCGCGCCGGAGGTGAGGGTGATGAGGCCTCGAGGAGAGTCGACCAGCAGCCCCCCTTCATCAGTTATGTCCAGAGCCGTGCCGGCGCCGTCGGGGGACCAGGTGATTTGCTGCCCCAGGGTGGAGCAGCGGCGGCGGTATTCCTCGCGGGGCCAATCGGCGGGGCCGCCTGCAAGGAACTCAAGCAGGCACTCGGCCCAGCGCCGGGCCAGCTGCGGGGCGCATCCGGGGCCGGGGTCTTCGGCGAACAGCGCCCCCAGCCCGGGCGGGGGATCCGGCCAGTAGAGGTTGGCCCCCCACCCCACCACCAGCAAGCCGCCGAACGCCTCGGTGAGAATCCCGCCCAGCTTGTCTTCCCCCCGCATCAGGTCGTTGGGCCACTTGAGGGACAAATCCGCCGCCCCCGGCCCGGCGTCCGCCGCCGTCTCCTCCAGAGACCGCATGGCCGCCGCCCCGGCCGCCAGGGCCGTCCTCGGCCATGTAGAAGAGGGCCACCCCAAGCGGACTCCTAAAGAAGCAGCCAGCGCCGCAGGCGCGGTGTCCCAAACGGCGCCGGAGCGGCCCCTCCCCTTCGTCTGGCGGCCCGCCACCGCCAACAGCGGGCGCTCCCCGGCCCGGCGGCGCACCTCGTCCTGGGTGGAGGCGGCCTGATCGAGCTCTACCATGTCGAACAGGGGTGTAGCCATCCCCGGCCTCTCGAGGTCTAAAACACAGCCGGCGTCAGGATAGGCGCGCCCGCGGACGGCCCGCCCCGGAAGCCGGAAGGTTGTTCTCCGGCGGGGCGGGGCCTATCGTTCTACGCGCCCCCGGGCTTCCCGGCCGAGACCCCGGCCCGGACGCAGCCGACAGGACAACAGGACAAAGGAACAGGTGAACGCGTGGGCACCGCAGAACGGATCGAACAACTTCACCGGCGCCGCCGCCAAGCCGAGCAGCCCGACACCAAGCAGGCGGTGGACCGCCAGCACGAGCAGGGGAAGCTGACCGCCCGCGAGCGGATCGCTCTGCTCCTGGACCCGGACAGCTTCCAGGAGATCGACCCCTTCGTGCGGCACCAGGCCCGAGGCTTCGGCATCGAAGACCGGCGCCCGCTGGGCGATGCGGTGGTAACCGGCTACGGCGCCGTGAACGGGCGCACCGTGTTCGTGTTCGCCGAAGACTTCACCGTGTTCGGCGGCAGCCTCGGCAAGGCGGTGGCCGACAAGATAACCAAGGTCATGGACATGGCCATGAAGGTGGGCGCCCCGATCGTCGGCCTCAAGGACTCGGGGGGCGCCCGCATCCAGGAAGGGGTGCAGTCGCTGGACGGGTACGGGAGGATCTTCTACCGGAACGTGCGGGCTTCGGGGGTGATCCCCCAGATCTCGGTGATCATGGGGCCGTGCGCGGGCGGCGCCGTCTACTCCCCCGCCATCACCGACTTCGTGTATCAGGTAGAGGGAACCAGCCACATGTTCATCACCGGGCCGGACGTGATCAAGGCGGTCACCGGCGAGGACGTGACCTTCGAGGAGCTGGGGGGCGCCGCCACCCACGCCGCCACCTCGGGGGTTACCCACTTCGTCTGCAGCTCCGGGGAGGCGGCGCTGGAGGAGGTGCGGTATCTGCTGTCCTTCCTGCCGCAGAACAACATGACCCCGCCCCCCTACTACGCCCCCGCCGACTCCCCCGACCGGGCGGACGGCGGGCTCGACCTGGCAATCCCCGACTCCCCCAACCAGCCCTACGACATGGCGGCGGTGATCGAGGCGGTGGTGGACGACGGGGAGTTCTACCAGGTGCACGAGCACTGGGCGCGCAACATCGCGGTGGGGCTGGCCCGGCTCGACGGCTACTCCACCGGGATCGTGGCCAACCAGCCCTCCCATCTGGCCGGCACCCTCGACATCGACGCTTCGAAGAAGGCGGCCCGCTTCGTGCGGATGTGCGACGCCTTCAACATCCCCATCCTCACCTTCGTGGACGTGCCGGGTTTCCTGCCGGGGGTGCAGCAGGAGCTGGGCGGCATCATCCGCCACGGCGCCAAGCTGCTGTACGCCTACTGCGAGGCGACGGTGCCCCGGGTAACGGTCATCACCCGCAAGTCCTACGGGGGGGCCTACCTGGTGATGAACGCCCGGGGGGTGGGCGCCGACCTGGTGTACGCATGGCCCTCCGCCGAGATCGCGGTCATGGGCGCGCCGGGGGCGGTGAACATCATCCACCGGCGGGAGATCGCCGCCGCCGCCGACCCCGGCGCCCGGCGCGAGTCGCTGGCGGCGGAATACGAGGAGCGCTTCGCCAACCCCTACGTCGCCTCGGAGCTGGGGCTGGTGGACAACGTGATCGAGCCCAGGGAAACCCGCCTCCGCCTGATCAAAGGCTTCGAGATGCTGCGCGACAAACGGGACGCCCTGCCTCCCAAGAAGCACGGGAACATCCCGCTCTGAGGCGGCCGGGCAGAAGCGATGAAGACCGTCCGCCGGCCTCCGCCGCGCCGCCCGCTTCCCCCGCCGGAAAGGGGCGGGGCGTGAACTCCCTCCTGGTGGCCAACCGCGGGGAGATCGCGGTGCGGGTCATCCGCACGGCGAAGGAGCTGGGCATGCGCACCATCGCCGTGTACTCGGATCTGGACCGCAACGCCCTCCACACGCGGCTGGCGGACGAGGCCTGGAACATCGGCGGGGCGCCCGCCTCCGAGTCGTACCTGGACGCCCGCCGCATCGTAGAGGTGGCGCGCCGGGCAGAGGCCCGCGCCGTCCACCCGGGTTACGGTTTCCTGGCCGAAAACGCCGCCTTCGCCCGCCTCGTCGACGAAGCCGGCCTCGTCTGGGTGGGGCCTCCGGCCTCGGCCATCGAGCTGATGGGCGACAAGATCCTCTCCCGCCGGACGGCCGAGCGGGCGGGGGTGGCGCCGGTGCCGGGCACGACCGATCCGGTGGAGAGCTTCAGCCAAGCCGCCAAGGCGGCTTCCCGCATCGGCTATCCGGTGGCGGTCAAGGCTTCGGCGGGCGGCGGCGGCAAGGGCATGCGGGTGGCGGCCAACCGCAAGGAGCTGGCCAAAGCCGTCGAAGGGGCGCAGCGGGAGGCCGAGGCCTACTTCGCCAACCCGGAGATCTACCTGGAGGCCTACATCCACCGCGCCCGGCACATCGAAGCCCAGATCCTGGTGGACGGGCTCGGAAACCGCCGCTTCCTGGGCGAGCGGGAATGCTCCATCCAGCGGCGCCATCAGAAGCTGATCGAGGAGGCGCCCGCCGCCTCCTTCTCCTCCGAGGAGCGCCGCGCCCTGGGGGAGGCGGCCCTGGCGGTGGCCGACGCCTGCGGTTACGTCAACGCCGGAACGGTGGAGTTCCTGCTCCGGCCCGACGGCGGCTTCTACTTCTTGGAGATGAACACCCGGCTGCAGGTGGAGCACACCGTTACCGAGATGGTCACCGGGATCGACCTCGTGGCCGAGCAGCTGGCCGTGGCCGCCGGAGAGCCGGTCTCCTTCGAGGACCGCCCGCCGGTCAACGGCCACGCCATCGAGCTGCGGATCAACGCCGAAGACCCGGCGGCGGGCTTCCGCCCCGCGCCCGGCACCGTAACCGACTACCGGGCGCCGGCCGGGCCGGGGGTGCGGGTGGACGGGTGGATCGAACCGGGCGCCGCCGTCAGCCAGTACTACGACAACCTGCTGGCCAAGCTGGTGGTGTGGGGCCGCACCCGGACGCAGGCCATCGCCCGCGCCAAGCGCGCCCTGGACGAGTACCGGGTGGCGGGGGTGGCCACCACCATTCCGGCCCACCGCGCCGTGCTGTCCCATCCGGCCTTCGAGGCGGGGGAGGTCCACACCCGGTTCGTGGAGGACGAGCTGAGCTTCGACCCGGCGCCGTTCGACCGGGGGGCGGCGGCGCCCGCCGACCGGAGCGGCGTCAAGCGCACCATGACGGTGGAGGTCGAGGGGCGGCGCTTCGAGGTCGCCTATTGGTCGCAGAACGGGCCCGCCCGCCGGGGCGGGGCCCGGCCCGCGCTCCGCCCGGCCGCCCGCCGCTCCGCCGGTTTGGGCGCCGCCGAGCCGGGGGCGGTGCTGGCCCCCATGCAGGGCACCATCGTCGAGGTGGCGGCCCGCGCCGGCGACCGGGTGAAGGAAGGCCAGCCGATCTGCGTCCTCGAAGCCATGAAGATGGAGAACGAAATACCGAGCCCCATCGACGGCAAGCTGGTGGAGCTGCGGGTGAAACCCGGCGACAACGTGGCCCACAACGACATCCTGGCCGTCGTTCGTTAGCCCTGATCGTTCACGAAAGTGGGGGCGGCCGCCCGCGACGGTCGATCAGCCCGTACATCCCAGACCCCGAAGCGGCAGCTTCACCAGCCGGTGAATCCCCATATCGGATCAGAAAGTTATTTCCCGGTATTGCCCCAGGTCAAAAGGGGTGCGGACGCTTGCTTTCATCGGCCCGCCCCGCTCTCGTGAACGTTTGCGTCACACCCCCCTGATACCTTGGGGCGGTACACAAACCGCAGCCGATCCGGATGCTGCGGTCATACAGAGGCCGCCCCTCCCAGAGCCGAGGCTCCAAGGGCGGGGCGGCCGACCTGGCTGTGCCGAGGCGGATCGGACGCAGAGGGCCGCAGCGCGCCCTCGGCGCCCGAAGACGATGGTTCGGAGGCGGCGGGGGCGGGGTGCCCGGCGAAGCCGGGGCGGGGGGCGGAGAACGCGAAAAACGATGCGTTGCTTCGGGTTGGCGTCGTTCGAGTTCGAACAGCCCCCCTCCCGGACCATTGACCGCACACGCCCAGAACGCCCGCTGGCCGCCGATGACCTTCCGAAACCGGCCCCAACCGGCCCGACCCGCCCCAGAAACCGCTCAGAACCCTCCAGGAGCATCCCAACCCGGCCGACAAACCCCAAACCAACCCCCTACCAAGCCAAACACGGTGGATTCAGGGTGAATCATCGGGGTCGGCCCCCGCTGAACCCCTTCGGCTCAGGAAGGGCGGTGGACGCCGAACACCCGGCGGAGGGCGTCGGAAACCTCACCCAGGGTGGCGCCCGACTCGAGCGCCGCCTTCATGGGGGGCATCAGGTTGGAGTCTCCGGCGGCGGCTTCGGACACCTCGGCCAGCGTCCGGTCGACAGACGGGCGGCTGCGCCCGGCGCGGAAGGCGGCCAACCTGGCCCGCTGGGCGGCCTCGACGGCCGGATCCACCGCCAAGGGCTGCACGGAGGGGCCGCCGCCCTCGGCGTAGCGGTTCACCCCCACCACTCCGTCCTCGCCTGATTCGATGCGCCGGGACGCCCGGTAGGCCGCCTCCTCGATCTCGGCCTGGGGGAAGCCCTGCTCGACGGCGGCCACCGCCCCGCCCAGCCGGTCGATCCGCTCGATGAGGCGCCAGGCGGCCTCCTCCAGCCCGTCGGTGAGCCGCTCCACGTAGTAGGAGCCGGCCAGAGGGTCCACCGTGTCGGTCAGCCCCGACTCGGCGGCCAGTATCTGCTGGGTGCGGAGGGCGATGGTGGCCGAATGTTCGGTGGGCAGGCCCAGCGCCTCGTCGAAGGCGTTGGTGTGCAGGGATTGGGTTCCGCCCAGGACGGCGGCCGCGGCCTGCAGGGCGGTGCGGACGATGTTGTTCTCCGGCTGCTGGGCGGTGAGGGTCGAACCGGCGGTCTGGGTGTGGAACCGCATCCGTTGGGCGGCGGGGTCGGAGGCGCCGAACCGTTCCTTCATGATGCGGGCCCACATCCGCCGGGCGGCGCGGAACTTGGCGGCTTCCTCGAACAGATGGTTGTGGGAGTTCCAGAAAAAGGACAGCCGGGGGCCGAACCGGTCCACGTCCAACCCCGCCGCCGCGGCCGCCTCCGCGTAGGCGATCCCGTTGGCCAGCGTGAAGGCGATCTCCTGGGCGGCGGTGGCGCCCGCCTCTCGGATGTGGTAGCCGCTGATCGAGATGGTGTTCCAGTTGGGGAGCTCCCGGCTGCAGTAGGCGAACAGGTCGGTGATCAGCCGCATGGACGCCGCCGGCGGGTAGATGTAGGTGCCGCGGGCGATGTATTCCTTGAGGATGTCGTTCTGGACGGTGCCTCTGATCCGCTCCGGAGGCGCGCCCTGCTCCTCGGCCGCCAGCTGGTAGAGCAGCAGCAGGATGGGGGCGGTGGCGTTGATGGTCATGGAGGTGGTCGCTTCGGCCAGCGGCAGGCCGTCCACCAGGGTGCGCATGTCGTCCAGGCTGTCGATCGCCACCCCCACCTTGCCCACCTCCCCGGCCGCCAAGGGCGAATCGGAGTCGAGCCCCATCTGCGTGGGCAGGTCGAAGGCGACTGAAAGGCCGGTCTGCCCGGCTTCCAGCAGCTTCCGGAAGCGGCGGTTGGTTTCGGCGGCGGTTCCGAACCCGGCGTACTGGCGCATCGTCCAGGGCCGGCCCCGGTACATGGTGGGGTAGGGGCCGCGGGTGAACGGAAAGGCCCCCGGCTCTCCCAGCTCTCCGTGGGGGCCGGGGCCGTAGACGGCGTCGATCTCGAGCCCGCTGGAGGTTACGCGGGGGGCGGGCGCCGATGAAGCCGATGAATTGGACACTGACCTGGGTATCCTGACTGATCGATGGCCCTGATCCTAACCTCGGAGCCCCCCGGCCCCGATGACGGCGCCGCCGAGCTGACCATCCACGACGTCGAACGCCGGGAGATCCGCCAGCGGTGGTCGCTGGCCCTGGTCTTGAGTGCAGCCGTAACCCTGGTGCTGGCCACCTGGATCGGCCTGTTCGGTTTCCTGGGCGCCAACGCCGCCTACGGGGTCTTCGACCGGTTCATCGAGCGGTGGATGCCGGAGACCGAAGCGGCCGGCGCCCTGCTGGACCTGCCGGATCTGTCCAGAGTCTCCCGCATCTTCACCGAGGACGGGGTGCTGCTGGCCGAGCTGCATGCCGGGCGCAACTCCGAGCCGGCCCGCATATCGGAGATCCCCGATTCCCTCATCTACGCGGTGCTGGCCGCCGAGGACGGCGACTACTACGAGCACGAAGGGATCGATTTCACCGCCATCGTCAGCGCCATGCGTGACTACGTAACCGGCGCCTCCCAGCGGGGCGGCTCCACCATCACCCAGCAGGTGGTCAAGAACAACATCGTCGGCAGCGAGCTGACCATCCAGCGCAAGATCCAGGAGGCGCTGTTCGCCATCGAGATGGAGCAGCGCTACACCAAGCGGGAGATACTCGAGTTCTACCTCAACTCGGTGTATTTCGGTTGGTCGGCCTACGGAGTGAGGGCGGCGGCGCTCGAGTACTTCGGCAAGAACCTGGCGGATCTGACCATCGCCGAATCGGCGGTCATCGCCGTAACGATCCGCAACCCTTCCCTCTACGACCCGCGCCGCCAGCAGGAACGCGCCCGCGACCGGCGGGACGACGTGATCGACGCCATGGCCGCCTCCGGCTTCATCTCCTATGAAGAGGCGGCGGCGGCCAAGCAAGAGCCCTACGCGATCCAGCCGCCCGCCCAGTTCGAGAGCCCCGCCGACCACGTGGCGGCCGAGGTGCGCCGCCAGATGCTCAACGACCCCGAGTTCTCCTTCCTGGGCGGCGACAAGACGGAGCGGCGGTGGGCGATCTTCGGCTGCCCGGCCCATGAGACCGACTGCGAGGGCGGCGGCGGCCTCGACATATACGTAACGGTCGATCTCGAGCTGCAGGCAGCGGCCAACCGCATCCTCCGGTCGTGGCTTCCCGTCCCCGGCCAGGACTTCTCCGACCCCAGGGGCGCCCCCACCGGCGCGGTGGCCATGGTCGAGAACCACACGGGGGCGGTGCTGGCCATGTCGTCGGGCCTCCCCTTCGAGCAGGAGCAGTTCGACCTGGCCGTCCAGGGGAGGCGCAACCCCGGTTCGGCCTTCAAGCCGTTCGTGCTGGCCGCCTACCTGGAGAGCGGGGGGAGCCTGCAGTCCTACTGGGACGCCCGCAGCCCGCTCGAGATCGAATGCGAGGATCCGTGCGGGCCGGACGGCGGCTACGTCTGGACGGTGCGCAACGCCGGCAACGTGGACGACCTGATCACCGCGGCCCAGGCCACGCAGTCGTCGGTCAACACCGTGTACGCCCAGATATCGGTGCTGATCGGACCGCAGGCCGTCATCCGCACCGCCCGCAGCCTGGGCATCACCTCCGATCTGGAGGAGGTGTACTCGCTGGCGCTGGGGGCCGGGGCGGTGAGCCCCCTGGAGATGGCCTCCGCCTACAGCGCCTTCGCCGCCAACGGCGTCCACGCCGACCCTTATCTGGTCTCCCGCATCACCACCGGGGGCGGGGAGGTCATCTACGAGCGGCAGGCGCGCACCACCCAGGCGCTCGACCCGGCCCTGGCGGCGGCGGTGCGCCGGCCGATGGAGCGGGTGGTCTGCTGCGGAACGGCCCGCCGGGCCATCATCGAAGGGGTTCAGCAGGCCGGCAAGACCGGCACCCACCAGGCCTACCGGGACGCCTGGTTCGTGGGCTACGTACCCAACTTCACCACCGCCGTCTGGGTGGGGTTTCCGGACGAGCAGGTGGCGCTGCGGGACGTGGTGATCAACGGGGAGACCTACACCAGAGTGTTCGGCGGGTCGGTGCCCGCGCCGATCTGGAAGGAGTTCATGGAGGTGGTGCTGGCCAAGTATCCGGCGGGCGAGTTCCCCAGCAGCCGGGGCCTCGGCGCCTACAACCAGGTTCCCGTCACCGTCGTTCCGAACGTGGCGGGGCTGCCCCTGAAAGAGGCCGAGAACGCCCTGTTGGCCGCCCTTCTGCGCCCGGAGGTGGAGGAGGTTCCCTCGGCGGGGCCGCCCGGCGCGGTGCTGGACACGGATCCGGCGGCCGGGGAACAGGTCGACCAAGGGTCGGCGGTGCGGCTGCGGGTGCCGGGCGAGGCAGCAGGCCTGGTCATGCCCGATCTGGCGGGCCAGGACCTCGACTCGGCCCTGGCGTCGCTCCGAGCCGCTCTGGCGGCCGCTTCTCTGGAAGCCTCGGTGTCGGTCGCAACCGAGCCGACCGCCGACCCCGCCCTGGCCGGGTTGGTGATCCGCACCGACCCCGCCGCAGGCGGGACCGTCCCCCCCGGCGGCGCGGTCACCCTGGTAGCCGGGGCGGCGGAACAAGAAGAAGCGCCGGAACAGCCTGCTTCCACCGAGCAAGAGGGTTGACCTCCCGTCCCCTTCGACCCCGCCGTCATGGGAGTTCACAGCCCGCGGGCCCGCCGCCCGCGCCCCCTTGGTCGGCCCCGCCGCCCTTCCCGCCCCGGCCCGTCCGCCCCGCCCGGATGAGCCTCCCGCCTCTGACCAGATGGAGCTTCACAGTATTCACCCAGGTCAGAAGGCCTGCGGGGTGCATCTTCGGGTGCCTCCTCTGTCTTCGCGACCGGTCCGGGTGGTCGAGAACGCGAAAGAAATCCGAGGTCTGCTAAAAATAACTATCGTTAACTATCGTTTTTGATGTATAATGTACCCTATGCGGTATGCAGCGCCCGGAACAGTCCGTCTGGATGATCGTCCTCCCGTCGCCGCGGACATCGCGCCTTCTCCGGGCGCTGTTTGCCGCATACCGGCCCAGCAGCGGTACAGCATCTCCCCCCGCCTGCTGCCGGCGGAGGCCCGCGCGGGCCTCGACCCCTCCCACCCCTACGTCCGTACCTACTGGACGGCGGCGGTGGGTCCGGGTGCGGTGGCGGACCTGCTCCGCTTGATCGCCGCCGCCCGGAGGGAGGAGACCATCCCCCACCCCCTCTTCCTGCCGGTGCTGTGCCGGGAAGGTCTGGTCCACCACGCGGGCCGGTCGGTGTGGGTGCGCGACCTGGTGCCCCCGATCAGGCGGGAGCATCTGTCCCGGCTCTCCCCCACCCTCAAGAGGCGCCACCGCCGGGACCTGGCGGCCGCCCGCCTCCGGCTGCTCCAGAACATCGCCCGAGCCCCCGCCCCCGCATAGAAGCCCAGACAGGCGCCCCCGCTCAGCCTGCGGGAACCGATCGACCCAAACTATAAAGAATGTATAAAATAAGTATAGAATCTATAGATAGAGGAAGGTCATGAAGAAACCAGAGCGGCCTCCCCGGATCAGGGAGCTGTTCCTCGAGCTCGGGCCGGAGAGGAGACCATCCCCACCCCCTCTTCCTGCCGGTGCTGTACCGGGAAGGCCTGGGTCCACCACGCGGGAAGGGCAACACCGCCGGGACCCGGCGGCCGCCCGCCTCCGGCTGCTCCAGAGCATCACCCCACCCCCCGCCCCCGCATAGAAGCCCAGACAGGCGCCCCCGCTCAGCCTGCGGGAACCGACCGGCCCAAACTATAAAGAATGTATAAAATAAGTATAGAATCTATAGATAGAGGAAGGTCATGAAGAAACCAGAGCGGCCTCCCCGGATCAGGGAGCTGTTCCTCGAGCTCGGGCCGGAACGGATCGACGCCATCTTCTTCGAGAACCGGATCGGCGCGGCGCCGGGGGGAAGATACCACCACTGGGAGCAGCTCCGCCGGCGGCCGCCTCCCGAGGGCCTCACCCCGGAGGAATGGTGGCTCGGCGTCAAGTTCGCCCGGGCGCAAGGGCGGAAGGAGCTTCCCCTGACCGACACCGCCGGGCAGGAGTTCAGTTACGTCCTGACCGATGAAGCGCAACACCTTCTCTGGCAAATCGACCAGAAGGCGGCCGGGCGGATCGGCATGCCGGAGGACGTTGTCAGCGCGGGGGACCGGAACCGCTATGTGGTCTCGGGCTTGATGGAGGAGGCGATCGCGTCCAGCCTGCTCGAGGGCGCCGCCACCACCCGCCGCGAAGCCAAGCTCCTGCTCCGTTCGGACAGGGCGCCGCTGACGGACGCCGAGCGGATGGTGGTCAACAACTATCGGACCATGCAGCACATCAGCAGCGACTCGGCTGCGCCGTTGACGGTCGAGAAGGTCATGGAGATACACCGGGCGGTGACCGAAGACACTTTGGAAAGACCCGAGGACGCCGGAAGGATCCAGCAGCCGGGGGAGAAAAGAGTCGACGTCGGCCACTACTCCGAGGCGGACCTGGTGTATCACACTCCCCCGCCCGCCGAGGAGCTTCCCGCCCGCCTGGAGTCGATGGTGTCGTTCGCAAACGGTGTGGGGCGGCCCGACCCCTTCGTGCATCCTGTGGTGCGGGCCGTCGCACTGCATTTCTACCTGGCCTACCTGCATCCGTTCACGGACGGCAACGGGCGAACGGCGCGGGCGCTGTTCTACCGCTCCCTCCTGCGGCAGGGGTACTGGCTGGCCGAATACATCTCTATTTCCCGGCTGCTGAAGCAAGCCCCGGTTCCGTACGGACGGGCGTTCCTCCACGTGGAAACCGATGAAGCGGACTTCACCTACTTCCTGCTCCACCAGCTGGATGTCCTAGACCGGGCTGTAGAGGAGCTCGGCAAGTACCTGGAGGCCAAGGCCGCCGAGGTGCGCAAGGCCGAGCGGGCGCTGCGGCGGCATCCCGGCATCAACCATCGGCAGCTCGCCGTTCTGGGCCGGGCTCTGCGGCGGCCTGATGATGTATACACCATCAGGTCGCACCAGAACACCTTCGGCGTCACCTACCCCACCGCCCACCGCGATCTGGTGGAACTGCACGAAAAGGGCCTGCTCGAGAGGCACCGAGCCGGCAGGGAGCACCGCTTCTTCCCCGCGGCCGAGCAGATAGAACAGCTCCTCGACCCTGGATGAAGGGCGGTCATGCCGGACTCCGTCGAACAGGCCGCCGAGCTCTTGGCCGGGGCCTCCCGCCTGATGGTCTTCACCGGCGCGGGCGTGTCCACCGAGTCGGGGATACCCGACTTCCGCGGCCCCGGCGGCCTGTGGACCAAGCTCGACCCCGCCGAGTTCACCATCGACCGCTACCTGTCGTCGGCGGACGTCCGCAAGCGGAGTTGGCAGCGGTGGGCCGACTCGCCCCTCCGCCGGGCGCAGCCCAACCGCGCCCATCTGGCGGTGGCCGAGCTGGCCCGCAAGGGGCGCTTGGAGGGGTGCGTAACCCAGAACATCGACGGCCTGCACCAGGCGGCCGGCCTCGCCCGTGAGCTGGTGGTGGAGGTGCACGGCAACGCCTGGACGGCCGCCTGTCTGGTCTGCGAGGCCCGCCGGCCCGCCGAGGAGGTGCACCGCCGGGTGGAGGCGGGGGAGGAAGACCCCCGCTGCCCCGGCTGCGGCGGGATCGTCAAGCTGACGGTGGTCTCCTTCGGCCAGGCCATGCCCGCCAGGGAGATGGACCGCGCCTACGCCATGGCCGAACGCGCCGACGGAGTGCTGGCGGCGGGCACCACCCTCTCGGTGTGGCCCGCCGCCGGCATCCCCCTGGCTGCGGTCCGCCGGGGCGCCCCGTTCGTGATCGTGAACATGGGGCCCACCGACTTCGACCGCGCCGCCGGCCTCAAGGTCGAACGCCCGGCCGGGGAGGCTTTGACCGAGCTGGCTGCGAGGCTGTGAGCGGGCGGGAAACCGCCCCGGTCGGGTAGCCTGGCGGCATGGCGCTCTCCTACCGCGAGCTGGTGGCCGGCGCCCGGAGTCAGATCCGGGAGATCACAGTGGAAGAGCTGGCCGCCCTGGGCGGGCAGCCGGTGCTGCTGTTGGACGTGCGGGAACCGGCGGAGTGGGAGCAGGGAAAGATCCCGGGGGCGGTCCACGTCCCCCGCGGCCTCTTGGAGTGGTCGATCGGGCGGCTGGCCGGGCCGCCCGCAGGCGCCGGGCAGGACCGGGCCGGTGTGCGGAACATCGTGCTCTACTGCGCCTCCGGAATCCGCTCGGCCCTGGCCGCCGCCACCCTGAAGACGATGGGATACACCGGCGCCTGCTCGCTGGCGGGCGGTTTCCAGGCCTGGAAAACCCGGGGGGGGCCTTGGGATCTGCCGGAGGGCCTGTCCGCCGCCCAGCAGGCCCGCTACGACCGCCACCTCAAGCTCCCCGAGGTGGGCGAATCCGGCCAGCGGGAGCTGCTCGGAGGCCGGGTGCTGGTGGCGGGGGCCGGAGGGCTGGGGTCTCCGGCCGCCCTCTACCTGGCCGCCGCCGGGGTGGGGACCATCGGCATCGCCGACCACGACCGGGTGGACATCACCAACCTCCAGCGCCAGATACTCCACAACGTGCAGTGGGTGGGGCGCAAGAAGGTCGAATCAGCCCGAAGCATGCTGGGCGGGCTGAACCCCGGCGTGAAGGTCGAAGCCCACGACCTCCGGCTGGAAGCGTCCAACGTCCTGGAGCTGATGGAGGGGTACGACCTGGTGGTGGACGGGGCCGACAACTTCCCCACCCGCTACCTCCTCAACGACGCCTCGATCCGCCTGGGCGTCCCGGTGGTGCACGGCGCCATTTTCCGGTTCGAGGGTCAGGTGAGCACCTTCGACCCCCGCCGAGGCCCCTGCTACCGATGCCTGTTCCCCGCCCCCCCCGCCCCCGAGCTAGCGCCCGACTGCAGCGAAGCGGGGGTGCTGGGGGTGCTGCCGGGCGTGATCGGAACCCTGCAGGCCGCCGAAGCCATCAAGCTGCTGATCGGCGCCGGCGAACCTTTGGTGGGCCGTCTGCTCCTCTACGACGCCTTGGCCCAGGAGTTCCGCACCCTGACCTTCCGGAAGAACCCCGGCTGCCCCGCCTGCGGCGATCCGTCCACCCCCCCGCCCCTGGTGGACTACGACGAGGCCTGCGCCGCTCCGCCCCGCGTGGATATGAAGGGCCAGGATCGAGAAGCCGCGGGGATAGGCAGAGGAGGATAGAAGCCGCCGGCAGACGGCGGGTTGCCTGCCTGGAGCCGCCGCCGGGCAGCGCACCCGAACAACCTGGTCGGTCCATATCCGTTCGTCCTCCGACCAGGACGGCGGAGCCGCCTTCCATCCTGATGCCGAAAACTGTCACAGCCCCCTGATACCTTGGGGCGGTACATAAACCGCAGCCGATCCGGATGCTGCGGTCATACAGAGGCCGCTCCGCCCAGAGCCGAAACTCCAAGGGCAGAGCGGCCGACCTGGCTGTGCTGAGACGAATCGGACGCAGAGGGCCCCAACACGCCCCCGGTGTCCGAAGACGGTGGTTCGGAGGCGGCGGGGGCGGGGTTCCCGGCGAAGCCGGGGCGGGGGGCGGAGAACGCGAAAAACGAATGCGCTGTTCGGACTTAGTTGCGGCCGATCCTGCCCCTGATGGTCAGCGGGATCGACCGCGAAAACCGAATGCGCTGCCCGGGCTTGGTTTCAGTTCGGTTCGAGAAGACGAGCTGACAGGCAGAGGATAGAGGTTGTTGCTGGTCGGCGGGTTTTCTGCCAGGGGTTCGCTGTGAGGCCGACGCATCCGAACAACCTGGTCAACCCTATCCGCTCGTCCTCTCAACCCCGGTGTTCACGTCCCCGCGGGGCGGGGGCCGCCTGCGCCGGTTCATCAGCCCGTACCATCCCAGACGCCAAAAGCGGCGTCTTCACCGGTTGATGAACGCCCCCATATCTGATCAGAAAGTATTTTCCTGCGTTGCCCCAGGTCAAAGGGAGTGCGGACGCTTGTCTCATCTGCCCGCCCCCGCTCTCGTGAATTATCGGAGTTACAGCCGGCTTCGGGTAGAATCAACCGGGGGTTCGTTCTCGACGGGCGTGTCTTGAGCGCGTCGTCCTCGGATGTCATGGAGCCGGCTCGGAGCAGGAATGAGGATTGGGCTTTCGAAGTCTAGATTTCGGCGCGTCGGCGTTGCCCTGACCGCAGCGGCCCTTGCGTTCGGGGTTGCGCCCGCCCCCCCGTCGGCCGGCCAGGCCCCGCTGCCTTCCCCCACTCGGGTAGATCTGAGCGTCGACCTGAGTCCGGCCTCGGTCGCCGAGGGAGACGCCGCCGCTTCGGTAACCGTCACTGCTTCCTTCCCCGCCGGCTCGGGCACCTTGTCCTCGAACGTCGACGTAACGGTGTCGGTGGGCAAATCCGGCGATACGGCCGCCTCCTCCGCCGACGGGTCCGGCGCCGACTACACCGCGGTCGCGGACTTCACCGTGACCATTGCCGCCGGGCAGTCCAGCGGTTCGGCCGCCTCCCCCTTCACCTTGACGGTCACCGACGACCAGATCCTGGAGGGCGACGAAACTCTGACCATCACCGGGACCACCGCCGCCGCCGGCATCAACTCGGTTACCGACGCCGCCGTCACCATCGCCGACAACGACGGAACTGTCACCCTGACCCCTGACCTGCCCCGCGTGAGCGAAGCAGCCGGCGCCGTCAGCATGACCGTCACCGCCGCCCTCCCGGCCGGGGTGAACGCCCCCGCCGGCGGCATCACCGTGTCGGTGACGATGGGAGATCCAGGAGACGCGGCCACCTCCTCCGCCGACGGGTCCGGCGCCGACTACACCGAGGCTTCTGTCCCCGACATACTGATCGCGGCGGGCGACAACAGCGGCAGCTCGGCCTCTTTCTTCTTGGAATTGACCAACGACCTGCTCCCCGAAGGCGACGAAGCCATCACCGTCGCCGGCGCCGCGACCGACGCCAGGATCTCCTCGGTAGAACCGTCGTCGGTCACCATCGAAGACAACGACAACGTGATCACTCTCTCCACTCCCGGCGTAACCGCCGGCGTCGGCGAGGGCAGCGGAACGACCGCGGTGTCGGTCACCGCCGGACTCCCCGACTCGGTGCAGGCCCCCGCCGGCGGCATCACCGTGTCGATAACCGTCTCCGACGGCACCGCCTCCTCCGCCGACTACAGCGCGACCGCGCCGGCATCGGGTGTCACGATCCAAGCCGGACAGACCGACGGTGACACGACTTCTTTCAACCTGACGATCACCGACGACACCGTTGCCGAAGGCGGCGAAACCATCGCCCTCACCGGGACCGCCTCCTCCTCGTCGGGAATCCCCTTCGCGGTCGACGAGGCCGCCCTAGCCATCGCCGACGACGACGACAACGTCGCTCTGAGCATCGATCTGAGCCCGGCCGAGGCGGCCGAGGGCACTTCGACGACCGTGGCGGTAACCGCCGCGCTGGATACCGGCAAGACGGCGGCGGCGGATGCGGAAGTTACGGTCTCGGTCGGCAAGGCCGGCGATACGGCCTCCTCCGCCGCCGACGGGGCCGGCGCCGACTACACCGCGGTGGACGACATAACGGTCACCATCGCCGCCGGGCAATCGTCCGGTCAAGCGTCCTTCACGCTGGCGGCAACCGACGACGCCGTCGCCGAAGGCAGCGAAACCCTCACCGTAACCGGAACCGCCTTCGGGAAGCCGACCAACGAAATCACCATCACCATCACCGACGGCGACGCCGCCCCGACAGCAATCGACCTGAGCGTTTCCCTCAGCAGCAACGCGGTCGAAGGAGGAATCACCCCCATGGTGACGGTGGAAGCGGGCTTTCCCGACGGATCGCCGGGGTTGACCGAAGACGTGACCGTGTCGGTTACGGTCGGGAAATCAGGAGATACGGCCGTCTCGGGCACCGACTACACGACGCTCACCCCCATCGGAGGCTCCAACATCAGGATTCGGGCCGGGCAGACCAGCGGGTCCGCAACCCCCTTCGCTTTGGTCATCACCGACGACATCGACATCGAAGGGGACGAGACCATCACCATCACCGGGTCTACCGCCGCCTCCGGGATAACCGTCAACGAGGCCTCGATCACCATCGCCGACAACGACAACGTAATCACCCTCACCCCCAGCGCCGCCTCGGTGGGCGAGGCGAGCGGGACCACCGGCATGACCGTCACCGCCGCCCTGCCGACCGGCGTAACCGCTCCGGCGGGCGGCCTCACCGTATCGGTGACGGTGGGCGACGCGGGCGATGATGCAACTTCTTCCGCGGACGGCGCCGGCGCCGACTACACGGCGGTCACCGTCGCGGGCATCACGATCGCCTCCGGACAGAACAGCGCCGCTTCGGCCTCTTTCAACCTGACGATCACCAATGACGACCTAGCAGAAGGCAACCAAACTATCACCATCTCCGGCGCCGCCGCCGACCCCGTCGCGGTAGAGAGCGGTTCGGTGACCATCGACGACGACGACGATGCGGTCACCTTGAGCATCGATCTGGATCCAGCCCAAGTAACCGAAGGCCCCCCCCCCCAGACGGTGGCGGTAACCGCTTCACTGGCTCAAGGGAAGACGGCTGCCGCAGACACGGCGGTAACGGTGAAGGTAGGCCAAACATCGGATACTGCGGCCGAAGAAACCGACTACACCACCGTAGAGGACCTGACCTTGACCATCCAAGCCGGGCAAGCCAACGCAACGGATTCCTTCACGATGGAAGCCGCCGACGACGGGGTAACCGAGGTGAACGAGACCCTGTCCATCATCGGGTCGGCCTTCGGAGCGGACACCAACCAGGTTTCGATCACCATCATCGACAACTCGGCGAACAGGATCAGGCTGAGCGTGAATCCGGAGAGGGTGGAAGAAGGCAGCGGGTCGTCTTCTATAACGGTCACCGCCGCCTTTCCCGACGGAACGAGCGTTCCTGCCGGCGGCATCACCGTAACGGCGACGGTGGGCAAGGCGGGCGATTCGGCCTCCTCCTCCGCCGACGGCTCGGGAGCGGACTACACGGCGGCGGCCAGCTTCGAAATCCCGATCACAGCGGCGGACAACTCGAGTGGTTCCGGGAGTTTCACGTTGGCGGTGACCAACGACGCCTTGGTCGAGGGGGATGAGACCTTGACCGTCACCGGCGCGGTCACCGCCGCCTATGTAACAGCAACAAACGCCGCCGGGATAACCGGAGTATCAGAAGCCGTCATCACCATCGTCGACGACGACAACGTGGTGACGCTGACGGTGAACCCGTCGAGCGTCGCCGAAGACGTATCCTCCCCGCCCGCTGTTTCGATCGAAGCGGCCCTGCCCGCCGGGGTAACCGCGCCCTCCGACATAACGGTGTCGGTAACGGTGGGCAAGACAGGCGACTCGGCCTCCTCCTCCGCCGACGGCTCGGGAGCGGACTACACGGCAGTGACGTCCGTCAGCGACCTTACGATCGCCTCGGGAACCAGCAGCGCCACCTCTTCCAGCGCCTTCACCTTGACGCCCACCGACGACGACCTGGCCGAAGGCAACGAGACGATCACGATCACCGCCGCCGCGTCCGGCGCCGGGGCAGACCCGCCGGATTACACAGCGCCTGACGCGGAACTGACCATCACCGATGCAACCGACAGCACCCTCACCTTGAGCGTCGACCCGGCAGGGGTGATCGAGGGCATCCAAGACGGGGCAAGTCGATCGCGCAACCGGTTGACAAGGTCGTCCCGAACCAATATCATCTACAGCTATGAAGCGGTAACCGCCGATGTCAGCCTGCCAAGCGGTGTAACGGCGGCCGACGACACGATAATTATACTCAACACGTCCCCTAAAGACGGCGACACAGCAGTTTGGGAGGATGACTATATCACCGTTGTGAACACCAGTGCAGGATTGAGGATCACTAGATGGATAGCGTTCATCTTCGAGGCAGGTGAGAGAAGCAAGACCGAATCGTTCTTGTTGATGGTTCAAGACGACTCTACTCATGAACCATCGGAGATGTTCACGGTTGGAGTCGACTCGGAATTCAACAATCGTTTGCTGCCTGCATTAGCCAGTTTTCTGGGGATATCCGATGAGGTTGGAGACGATTCGGAGATCAACCCCGGCTTCACGGGAACCGGGGTCGGGATTACCATCTCCGACAACGATTTGAATCCGGACGATTGCGACAGCGACGGCGCCTACATCGAGGACCCTTCCACCAATACGGAACTGGCCTCCGATTGCAAGGCGATGATCGAGGTCCGCAACCACTGGTACAGCGACTATCGGAACTACAACCTGACTGAGGGCAATCCGATCAATACCTGGGGCTTGGGAGCGACCGTAAAACTAGAGGATTGGGACGGTGTAACGGTCAGCAGCTCCGGCCGGCGCGTCACCGCATTGGAGCTCCTGAACGGCAGGCTGACCGGCGCCAGCCCCTCCAGGATCTCGGCGTATCCCGGGTGGGAAGTCGACGGCGCCCTGCCCGCTGCGCTCGGACAGCTCTCCGCCCTCAAACATCTGTACCTCAACAACAATGGTTTCTCCGGCCCTATACCCGCCGAGCTCTGGGACCTCACCAATCTCGAAAGGCTGTATCTGAACGGGAACACCTTGGGATCGCTCCGGGCGGCCAGCGATGATCTGCCTGCCGAGGCGGAAGCGGACATGGCCGACCCAGTGGACGGCCACTCCATAGATCCGGAAATATTTCCCCCAGGTGCGGTCGAGGAGCTGCCCCCCGCCCCGGATCCGGCCGGCGGCCGTCCCCCGAACACCCCGGCGCCGGACCCGCTGGAAGAAAACAGCTCCGTCGAGCTGATCCTCGGCGATCAGCCCTGGGACGACCCGCTCTCGACCGAAGCACGCCAAGCTGCTCCCGGCGGCGAAGTCCGCTCCCGAACGATCGCTCAGAGCCCGGTAGCCTTGACCGGGGATATCCCGGCGGAAATCGGCAACTTGACCAAGCTCAAATATCTGCGGCTGAGCGGCAACCGACCGCCGCGGGGCACTACCAGCGGCCTGCGCGGAAGCATACCAGCCGAGATCGGAGATCTCACCCAGCTGATCTGGCTGGATCTAGGGAACAACCTTTTGTCAGGTTCACTTCCGAACGAGCTGGGCCGCCTGACCAAACTAGAACACCTATGGATCGGAGACAATTTTCTTTCCGGCGGTATCCCGAGCTCTCTAGGAAACCTCACCAAATTGATAACGTTGTATCTCAACGACAATAATTTGTCGGGTTCTATCCCGTCTCAACTCGGTAACCTTGCCCCATCACAAGGGGGTTCCCTACAGTATTTATATATTCACAACCCTCGGTTGCAAGGTGCGTTACCCGCCCCCCTCATGGATGTAGAATGGATTGATCTATTCAGTTACGATGATCCGTTGGGTTTGATCTCCTTCTATGAGTTCAACCGCCGCGAAGGAATAGCCAACCCCAACTGGCAGGTGTACGTTTGTGATGTGGGCGGGCAGGTCGATATCACACCGCAGGAAGCTGTCAATACATTGAACCAACTGATGACGCCATATTTCCGAAGCCTGTCCGGCGGTCTCTATGTTCCCTCCTTCAGCGTCGGCAACGCTCAACCAGTAGCTTCCGGTATAACTGCCACCCGTTCGACCTTGAACGCTGCTCAAGCAAATTGCCTGAACAAGATCAAGCCCGCCTTGCCGCTGAGCAGTACTCGTGAGGCTCGTATTCAAAATGCCAAAATCAAGGTACTCATCATAAACAATTATGCTATAAACAATGGAGTGAATAGTCTTCGGTGGAGTTGGCATGATACTTATCCTCCTGCCGGCCTGATCGTCGATACCGCGGTCCATGTAGGCGGAAGAACTATAAAGGGTCTGGCGCGCTACAGCACCATAGCTCATGAAATGGGGCATGACATCCAATGGCCCCATTCCTACAGCGGACGGTGGGTGCTGCTGAGCAACCAGGTTCTAGAGTACGACAACCGAATGGATTTGATGAGCGGACGTAGCACTTACGATCTGGATATAGGAACGATCGCTGTCAATTACTACGCAGCAGGTTGGATGGATCCATCCAAGGTGGCTGTACACGAGGGCGGTCAGAAAACCTATACGCTGAGTCCGGTTGGCGCAGGGGGCATCGAAATGCTGGCCATACCTATCGATCAGGGGCCAGGAGTCTACTACACGCTGGGAGTAAGAGTAAGGGAAGGTTTGGACGGGACGGTTCCGCAAGAAGGTGTTGAAATATACAGGGTAGATCAACGTGAGTACAGGTGTGATGTTTCGATCCTTGGAACTTGCACGGGCGCCAGCCGCAGGACGCAGCAATTGAAGCTGTGCCAAGAGTCGAGCGACCCCAATCTGTGTAGGTTACTGGGGCCTTACTACATCGAGCATGTTTTCGACGAAGCGGACGGCGCCGTCAATCTCGCGGTAGGGGCCGCCGACCGGGTCGAGGTGGAGGTGGTCGGACGGCAGGGCAACCGCTTCACGGTGAGGGTGGGCAGGCTTCCGTTCACCCCTGTCACCGTCCGGCAGCTGCTGGGATACCCGGACCGGATCGACCTGAGCGTCAACTCCTCCAGCGTCCGCGAAGGGGGCGGCGCGGCGCGGGTAACCGTTACGGCTTCGTTCCCGTCCGGCTCTCGAGCGCCGAAGTTCGACACGAGGGTGCGGGTGTCGGTCGGCCGGGCGGGCGATTCGGCGCGGGAAGGCGCCGACTACAGGACCGTAGATGACTTCACGGTAACCATCCCGGCCGGAAACACCAGCGGCTCAGGGGCATTCGACCTGCGGGTCACCGACGACGCATCGGTGGAAAGCACCGAATCTCTGACGGTTTCGGGCTCGTCCCCGGGGTTGACGATTTCCGGCAGCAGGGTCATACGGATAACCGACAACGACCGCGAGGTTTCCGGAGGAGGAAACCCTGGCGGCAACGGGGGTTCCGGAGGAGGAGGAAGCCCCCCCGCCGGAGGGGGAAGCGGAGGAGGCGGCTCCGGCGGGGGCGGAGGAGGCGGAGGGGGAGGTTCCGGCGGCCCGGCCGCGCCGCCGCCCGCCCCGGCCGCGCCGCCGACCCCAACCCACATCGGGCGCTTCAGCGACGAAGACACCAGCGTCCATCAGACCAACATCGAAACCATCGCCTCTTGGGGCATCACCGTCGGCTGCGACTCCGCCGACCTCACCCTCTTCTGCCCGGGCCAAACCATCACCCGCCGCCAGATGGCGGCCTTCCTCTACCGGGCGGTCAGCCGCTGGAGCACCCCCGCCCCCGCAACGGGAGTGGAACTCACAGACGTAGCGGCAGACCCCGAATTCGACCGATACATCGACTGGGCGGTCGCCAACGAAGTCATGGCCGCCCCCGAAGGAACCTTCAACCCCCGCGGGGTGGTCACCCGGGCCGACATGGCGCAGATGCTCGCCGCCGCCTTCCCCTACCTGAGCGAGGTTGCGGGAACCGCCGGCCGGTTCGCCGACACGGAAGACCTGGACCCCCCGGTGGTCCTGGCCGTCCAGATACTCTCTCGAAGCGGGGTGACCAAAGGCTGCTCCACCGAGCCCTCGAACTACTGCCCCGACCGTCCTGTGACCCGCGCCCAGATGGCGTCCTTCTTCGTCCGGGCTGTCAACGCCCGCCCCGCCCAACCGCCCGCCGCCTCCTGAGACCGGCGCGGCCGCCCCACCCCGATAATTCACGAAAGGACAGGGGGTAGCCTGGGCGTATGGGATACGACTTGGCCTCCCTGGGGGAAACGATGCTCCGCCTGTGGGTGCCCGCCGGAGAACGGCTGGAAGACGCCGCTCATTACCGGGTGGGGTTGGGGGGCGCCGAAGGCAACACCGCCGCGGCCGCCGCCCGCAGCGGGCTGTCCGCGGCTTGGATCTCCCGCCTGCCGGACAATCCGCTGGGCAGGAGGGCGGCCCGTTTCCTGGCCGGGCAAGGAGTGGACGTCTCGCACGTGGTGTGGGATTCGGAGCGGCGGATGGGGGTGTACTTCCTGGAGCTGAGCGAAGGGGTGCGCCCGGTGTCGGTGCTCTACGACCGGGCGGGGTCGGCCGCCGCCGCCCTGTCCCCCGAAGACGTCGACTGGGGGGTGGTGGAGCAGGCCAAGGCAGTCCATCTCACCGGCATCACCCTGGGCGTTTCCGAGTCGGCCCGCCGGACGGCGCTGGAAGCCGCCGAGCGGGCGCAGCGGGCCGGGGCGGCGGTGGTGGTGGACGTCAACTACCGAAGCCGCCTGTGGCCGCCGGAAGAGGCCGCCCCCGCCGTTCTGGAGCTGTGCCGCCGGGCGGAGGCGGTGATAACCACCCGCGAGGACGCCCGCGATCTGTTCGGAATCGACGGGGAAGCACCGGAAACAGCGGCGGAGATGCGGGCGCTGACCGGCGCCGAAGCGGTGATCGCCACCGACGGAGCGGCCGGCGCCGCCTGGGAGGGCGGAGCGGCTTACGGGCGGGGGAAACGGAGCGGATACCCGGCCCCCGTGCTGGACCGGGTCGGCGCCGGAGACGCCTTTGCGGCCGGGGTGATCATCGGCCTGGTCCGAACCGGCGGCCGAGCCGGCCTCGCCGCCGGCGTAGAGCGGGGCCTGGCCATGGCCGCCGCCAAACTGGGCGTCCTGGGCGACTGCCTGACCGCCTCCCCCCAAGAAATCGAACAAATCCTCGCCTCCGGCCGCCGCCCCGACCGCGAAGTAAACCGATAGGCGGTCACGGTCGGCAACGGTTATATCAGGTCTTGCTCCTCCATCTTCATCTCCGCATAGCGGCGGGCATGCAGATCAACGGCCGCCCGATGCATTCTGCCCAGGTCCGGCAGGTCAGAAGGGCTGTCCACCAACAGCTGGCCTTGCTCGATGATCTCTTCCCGAAGTTGCCGGAGTGTGATAGGACGACGGCCTTTCTGTCCATTGCAACGGGCGCAGAGCGGGGCCCGGTTGGTGATGTATTCGGAACCCCCGGCGCCCTTGGGGTCAATGTGGTCCAAATGAAAATTGTCCGCCGTCGGCACGATCTCCCCGTTGGGCCGGCGAACCGCGTATCCGCAGCACCAAGCCGTCCATCCCGACTCTGCCAACAGCAACTCCAGCATCTCCCGCCGCTTGAACATCTGCCCTCCGTACTCCGGTTCCTCCAGCTCCAGAGGTGGAGAAGGAGGCTCGGGGTCGCGGTCGGTGCGTTCTGGCAACTGGTTGGGGCCCAGAATGGTGACCGCAGCGTCCGCCAACAGCGCCGTCTGCGACATCTCCCCCAGTTCGATCAACACCGGACCGCCGTCCACCGAATAGCGGAACTTGTTGAACTGCCGTTTCACTATCGTCATGGCCCGCGGTGAAATATCGCATGCGATCCACTGCCGGCCCAAACCTTCGGCGGCCACAGGCACGTAGGCGCATCCGGCGAAAGGGTCCAACACCACATCCCCTGGCCGGGAGGAGGCTTGGATGATCCGTTCTGCGAGGGCAACCGGCTTCTGGGTGGGATAGCCGGTGCGTTCCCGACTGCTGGTGAGATTGGGAATGTCAGCCCACATGGTAGTCAAAGGCTGGCCTTTATACTCATCGGCATAGGACTTACGCAACGGCCGCTTTCCCTCCCGCCAGATGATCTCTCCGCGGGCATCCATTTCTGCCAACCGGTCGCGGCTTACCCGCCACCCAGAAGGATGAGGGTTCGTCACGCCCTTGTAGGTATAGCATAGATTGGGCCGCGCCCCCATACTGGGTTGGCTGAACAAAGGAACCCGGGTGTGGTATCTGCGGCCGGTGCCTTCCTCCATCAACGGGAACCTCTCCTCCAATTCCGTCTCTGACAAGGCCCGATAGCCGCCGGTCATCCTCACAGCCGGCGTTTTGGCGTAGAATAGGATGGTGTCGGTGTCCGCGCCGAAAGTCTTGCGGGGGTGCTGACTGCCCTTGGCCCGGCCCCCGGCCCGCTGCCAAATGATCTCCCCCCGCATGTTGTCCCTGCCGAACACCGCATCGAGCAACATGCGCAAGTAGGAGTTGGCCGTGTAATCGCAATGCAGGTAAATGGAGCCCGTCGGTTTCAGCACGCGGTGCATCTCCATCAAGCGCACTGCCATATAGGACAGGTAGGCGGCCAATCCATCGGAGTGAACGATCCGAGTGGTGTTGATCAGCGCCGCTATCGGCGAATGAGACTGTTCCAGTTGTTCGGCGAACTTAACATGCACGTCCTGCCAGGTCCAAATATCGTCGTAGGACGCCTGTCCATCCTTCTCCGGCCATTCGATATCCGCCCGGCGGGCTGTACGGCGATCAGTTACACCCCATTCGGCTATCTGTTCCAGCTCTTGGGAACGTTCCTCGGATCTCAACTCCGGTTTCAATTTGCCGGAGACGAAGGTGCGGCCCTTCCCGAACGGCGGGTCGGTTACGATCAGATCGATGGTCTCGTTGTCCATAGACCTCAGCAGATTGATGTTGTCGGCAATGAACAGATGCCGATTGTGTGGATGCTCTAGCCGGTCGTTCATCGTCTTGTCTCCTTGCCGTCCGGTCGACCCCGGGAACCGACCGCCGGATGTTCGATTCGACGGCGATCACTGTAGGGGAAGGACGCGGCAAATCGTCGGACGGGGCGCCTCCCCCGTCGGACAGCCGCCGCCTGGTCCGAACTCATGTTCGCATCATATCATCAGAGTACACCCCGGCTGTGACATATCCGTTCGCTGTAACCTCACATTCGAGGCGCGGGGAGAAGACCGCCCCGAGACAGGCCCGGGAGGAACATGGCGAAGCGGCTGAAGTACTGGGGGTGGGGTTTCGAGGGCGAGGGGCTGTCGGCCCGCGGCCGGGACGCCCTGCTCTCGACTCTGGCCGGCGGCTTCGGCGTCCGGGGCCGCGACCCGGGCAACGGCCGGCCGCCGCCGATCGGCGGGATCAAGCTGCGGGCGCCCCGCCTGGACCCTCCGGCCGGGCTGGCCTCGATCTGCACGCAGGAGCCCTACGAGCGGATACTGCACAGCTTCGGGCAGTCGCAGCCCGATTCGATCCGGATCTTCGCCGGGGATTTCGGCCACGCCCCCGATGTGGTCGCCTACCCGCGCCGCGAGGGCGAAGCGGCGGCGCTGATGGAATGGACCGGCGAGCAGGGCGCGGCCCTGATCCCCTACGGCGGCGGCTCTTCGGTGGTGGGCGGCGTAACCCCAGACATCGGCGGGGAGTACAACGGCGTCGTAACCCTGGACATGAGCCGCATGAACCGGGTGCTCGAGGTCGATCCGGTTTCCAGGGCGGCCCGCATACAGGGCGGGGCGAGGGGGCCCGAGCTCGAAGCCGCGCTGAAACCGCACGGGTTGACCCTCCGCCACTTCCCCCAGTCATTCCAGCACTCGACCCTGGGCGGCTGGATCGCCACCCGCTCCGGCGGCCACTTCGCCACCCTCTACACCCACATCGACGACCTGGTGGAGAGCGTGCGGTGCCTGACGCCTTCCGGGGTGATGGAATCCCGCCGCCTACCCGGATCCGGCGCCGGCCCCAGCCCCGACCGGCTGATGATCGGCGCCGAAGGCGCGCTCGGGATCATCACCGAAGCCTGGATGCGGCTCAGGGGGAGGGTGGCCCACAAGGCAGCGGCCGGGTTCCGCTTCCCGGACTTTCTCCAGGCGGCGGGGGCGGTGCGGGAGATATCCCAGGCCGGCCTGTTCCCCGCCAACGTCCGCATCGTCGACGGGGTGGAGCTGGCGGTCAACGGAGCGGGGGACGGTTCGTTCACCCTGATGGCGGTCTCCTTCGAGTCGGACGACCACCCGGTCGAGGCGTGGATGGAACGCGCCCGCCGGATCAGCCTGGACCACGGAGGCTCGCCCGACTCCGACCGGCGGAACGAACCCGACGCCCACCTGAAAGGCGCGGTCGGCGCCTGGCGGAAGGCCTTCATCGAGATGCCCTACAACCGAGAGGTGCTCACGCCCCGCGGAATCATCTCCGACACCTTCGAGTCGGCCATCACCTGGGACCGATTCGAGTCCTTCTACCACAACGTCGGAGACGCCGCCCGGAAGGCGATCCGCGAAGCGACCGGACAGGACGGCGCGGTCTCATGCCGGTTCAGCCACGCCTACCCGGACGGACCCGCCCCCTACTTCGCCTTCCACTGCGCCGCCGACCCCGCCGCCATGCTCGGTCAGTGGCGGGAAATCAAGGCCGCCGTCTCGGATGCGGTCATAGACAACGGGGGGACCATCACCCACCACCACGCCGTCGGCCGCGACCACCGGCCCTGGTACGAGAAGCAGCGCCCGCCCCTGTTCGGAGAGGTGCTGGCCCAAGCCAAAGCCCGCCTCGATCCGAAGGGCATCCTCAACCCCGGCGTGCTCGTATGACGGCGGACGGCAGCCGCGCATGGCATATACAGCTGAGTTGAGCGGTTGAAAGAGGCGTGCGGCGAGAATCCGTCATGAACTCCGCTTCCGAGTCCGACCCCGGACTTGGGCGCCCCCGATGAGGCCGGAGGATCGAAACGGTCGAGTCCGCGAAATCTCTTCGAACATACATACCCCTATACGGAAGCCCGAAAATTTGGTATATATAGGGGGCTGAAGCACAAACACCGCCGCGAGTTCTGGAGAGGGCGGCGGTCAGAAACGGATCCCGTTCGTTCCGACCTCATCGGCCGGAGGCGGCCTCGTGCGGCCCGGCGGATTTTCGTTCAAGGAGGCGGCGGCGGGGGATGGGCCCGGGGTTGCCGGCGGTGGGGGCCGATTTTCGCGGACTGAGGGCGTTTGGGTTGGGGAGGCATCTACCCGGGGTTGGGGAGGTATTTTTACCCGTGGGTTGGGGAGGTATTTACCCGCCTCGCCCTTGGAACTGCTCATCTAGCCCCGCTTGTTCATGCCCCGCGGGGCGGGCCGCCGTCCGCGCCGGTTCATCAGCCTGTACACCCCGGACCCTGAAGCGGCGGCCTTCACCGGTTGGTGAACGCTCTATCTGATCAGAAAGGTTTTTTCTGTGTTGCCCCAGGTCAGGAGGGATGCAGGCGCTTATTTCATCTGCCCGCCCCCGCTCTCGTGAATATCGGGGCTAGCCGGCTGTCAGGGGTCCGGTATCCCAACGAGGCCAGCTGGTCGGCTCAGCCGGATGCGCCCCGCCGCTTTGCCGCTTCGATCTCCTGCGCCAATTCATCGTATGGCGTCGGCTCAACGGAGAACTTCCTTTTGAGAGATCTCAACGTGATGGTTTTTTGTTTGTCGACCCGATTATCAATGTCGGAGGTGCTTACAACATAGAACTCCCACTGACCAACATTCATAGGGTCGATTTTGTCTTGATCCTTCTCAGCCAGTAAACAGAACACATAGACATCACTATGACGCTGGGGATGGTCTGACCAACCGGTTTCTTCCACCCATTTCTTCGTCTGCTTTATATCGAACTCTACCGGTGAATATTCTTTCTGCTCCCAAGATTGAATATACGCCGAATTCTTGACTTCGATCTTGGTGCCTTCCTTGCTTGTGAGATCATAGAGATCCCAATTCGCACGAAGCTTCGTAATACCCAACGCGGATGCAACCAAGAACTCCGCGAGCACCCCGCGCGCGACGTTGTCCAAAAGATCAGAGTAGGCCCAGCTCCAAAAGCCCTTGAGCTGAACACCGATATCTCTTCCGTTGGAATGAAATGTCTCTTCGCCTGTCATCTCAGCCGCAGGAATTGCGCAGAGTCCGCTCACGTTTCGCTCCTCTCTTCAATTTCAAACATTCGCAGGTCAGCCGCTGCCTTCTGAGACGCCAGCCATGAGCAGGCCCAAGCGTTCTACAGTGGCTTCTGCTCGGTCGAGCACGCCCATGATCCGGCCCTCGAACATGACGGCGATCCGGTCGGACAGGCCGATCACCTCGTCTAGGTCCTCGGAGATTAGCAGGACGGCGGTGCCCCGCGCCCGCCGCTCCATCAGCACCGAGTGTATATATTCGGCGGCGCCGATGTCCACTCCGCGGGTGGGCTGGGAGGCGATGAGCACCACCGGGCCGCCGGAGAGTTCCCTGGCGATGATCAACTTCTGGATGTTGCCGCCGGAGAGGTGGCTGGTGGGGGTGTCCAACGACGGGGTCTTGACCGTGAAGCGCTCCACCAGATCGGAGCATTCCGCCTCTATCGCCTTGAAGTCGAGAAACCCCCGGCGGCTCAGGGGCGGCGAGTCGTGGTCGACCAGGATCAGGTTCTCGGCCACGCTGAACTCGCCGACGGCCCCGTCCCGCATCCGCTCCTCCGGGATGTAGGAAACCCCCAGGCGGCGGATCTCCTTCGTCGTCATGTTCGTCGTTTCGGAACCGTCCATGACCACCTTCCCCGAGACGACCGGGCGCAGACCGGCGAGCGCCTCGGCCAGCTCCCGCTGGCCGTTCCCAGAAACGCCGGCCACGCCGAGGATCTCGCCGCTGCGCACCGCCAGATCCAGGTCGATCACGGCCGGGGCGCCCCGGTCGCCCGCCGCGTTCAGCCCGCTCACCGACAGCCTTTCCCCGCCGGGCTCGGATTCGGGGCGGTCGGGGGCCAGCCGGACCTGGCGGCCGACCATCAGGCGGGCCAATTCCTCGCGGCTGGTCTCGGACGGAACGGTGCGGCCCGCCGCCCGCCCGCCGCGCAGCACGGTGATCCGGTCGGAGAGGTTCATGACCTCGTGCAGCTTGTGGGAGATGAAGACCAGGCCCCGCCCGTCGCCGGTCATCCGCCGCAGGGTGGCGAACAGGTCGTCCACCTCCGAAGGGGTGAGCACCGAGGTCGGCTCGTCGAGGATCAGCAGCGAGACGTCCCGGTAGACGGCCTTCATGATCTCCACCCGCTGGCGCTCCCCCACCGCCAGCTGCCATATGTACGCATCGGGGTCGACCGCCAGCCCGTAGGCGTCCGACAGCTCCCTGATCCGGTCCCGCACCGGCCTGAGGTCCTGCCGCAGCCGCCCGCCCGCCTCCAGGCCCAGCGCCACGTTCTCGGCCACCGTGAGGGTGGGGACCAGCATGAAGTGCTGGTGGATCATGCCGATGCCGTGTTCGATGGCGTCGGAGGGTGATCCGATCTCGACCGGGCGGCCCCGCAGCCGGATCTCCCCCGCATCGGCCGGGTAGAGGCCGTAGAGGATCTTCATCAAGGTGCTCTTGCCGGCCCCGTTCTCGCCCAGCAGGGTATGCACCTCGCCCGGGCGCACGTCGAAGTCCACCCGGTCGTTGGCCAGGACGCCGGGGAACCGCTTGGTGATGCCTTCCATCTCCAGAAGCATCCCGCCCTCCCCCGCCTCCGCCCGCATCACCGGCCCCGCTCGAAGGGCCGGGTGAGCGCCGAGGGCGACCCCGTGCGCCGGGACACGAGCACCAGCACCAGGATGGTCAGGACCGCCGGGAACATGCCCACGATGCTGGCGGTGGTGCCGACCACTATGCCCAGGGTCTTCCACTGGAGCACCATGGCGGACACCAGGCCGAAGACCAGCGAACCGGCCATTACCCCGGCCGGCCGCCAGGCGCCGAAGTAGACCAGGGCGACGGCGATGAACCCGTGCCCGTTGGTCAGGTTCTGCTGGAAGATGCCGAGCTCCAAGGCGAGGGCCGCCCCCGCCAGGCCCGCCATGCTGTTGCCGATGAGGATGGTGAGGCAACGGGTCCTCTCCACGCCGACCCCCAGGCTGTCGGCCGCCTCCGGGGTCTCCCCCACCGCCCGCACGTTCATCCCGAAGGTGGTGCGGTTGATGAGGTACCAGAGCGCCGGGACCAGCAGGAAGGCGGCGTACACCAAGACGTTCTGGTGGAACAGCACCTCCCCGATCCAGGGCAGGCCGCCCAGCAGCGGAACCTCCCATTCGCTCAGCCCGTCGATGGGGGTGGGCGTCCCGACCTGTTTCTGGAACAGCAGGTCGCTGAGGCCGAGGCCGAAGATGAAGACGCCGATGCCGCTGATGCCCTGCTCGGCCTTCAACGCCAGGGTCACCACCCCGTAGACGACCCCCATGAACGCGCCCACCGCCAGGCCGACCAGCACTCCTGCCAGCACATTGCCGGAGCGCAGGGCGGCGTAGTAGGCGCCGTAGGCCCCCAGCAGCATCACCCCCTCCACCCCCAGGTTGAGGACGCCGCTGCGCTGGCCGAGCGTCTCCCCCAGGGCGGCCAGCAGGAAAGGCGCCGCCAGCCGGATGCCCGCCGCAACCGTGGCCAGCAGGACCGAGGCGGTGAAGAACTCGCTCACGGCGGGGCCCTCCGGACGGCCGGTTCGGATCCGGCTTCGAGCAGCGGTTCGGCGCCGCCCTCATCCGCCCGCAGCCGGGCGGCGGCCGCCGACAGCCGGGCCCGGGCCTGCATGCTTCCGACCACGAACACCACCACCAGGCCGTTCAGGGCCAGGATCAGGGCGGAGGGAACCTGCACCGCCCGCTGCATGGCGTTGGCCCCCACCAACAGGCTGCCGAACAGGAACGAGGCCGGGATGGTCCACAGGGGGTGCAGGCCGCCGAACAGAGCCGCCACGATGCCGTTGAAGCCGGCCGCCCCGGTGAAGGTGGTGGCGCCGCCGTCGGTGGCCAGCCGGTGCCCCAGGCTGCCGAACACCAGGGTCACCCCGGCGATCCCGCACATGGCCCCGCTGTACATGAAAGCCAGCACCACGCTGCGCCCGACCGACATGCCGGCGTAGCGGGAGGCGTCCGGATTGTGGCCGACCGCCCGGAGGCGCAGCCCCTGGGTGGTGCGGAACAGCAGGAGATAACAGCCGACGGCCATCAGCACCGCGATCACCGCGCCCAGGTGGAGCCGGGTGCCGCCCGGCAGGACCGGCAGGTCGGCGTTCTGGCTCAGCCGGATCGTCTGGGGAATCCGCGACCCCCGCTCGATCTCGCCCGGATCCATGAGCGGCCCCCGCAGGAGCAGGTTGAGGATCTGGACGGCGATGATGTTGAGCATGATGGTGCTCAGGATCTCGTTGACCCCGGCGTAGGCCTTCAACACCCCGGCCAAGCCGCCCCACAGGGCACCCCCGACCGCTCCGACCAGCACCGCCAACGGAATCATCAGGACCCGGGGAAGGCCGGGGAGGCCCATGACGAACAGGGTCGAGAGGAGGGCGCCGGCGATGATCTGGCCCTCCCCCCCGATGTTGATCACGCCCGCCCGAAAGGCGATGGTTATCCCCACCCCCACCAGGAGCAGCGGCATCGCTTTCAGGGCGCTGTCGGCCAGGTTCCTGCCCCCGCCGAAGGCCCCTTCGAGGAGAGCCCGGTAACCCGTCAGGGGGTTGGCGCCCAGCACCAGCAGCATGACCGCACCGATGAGGGCGGCGGCCAGCACCGCGCCGATCAGCACCCCCGGGCCGGACAGGCGGGCCAACAGCCGCCTCCGGCTCAGCGAGGTCAACTTCTGCCGCTCATGCCTGGATCGAGGGGCGGCCCCCGGCGGGGCCGCCGCCCCGGACTATTCGATGCCGGTGGAGACCGAGCCGTCCTTCAGGCCCGCCTCGGCCTCATCGGCCGCCGCCCTGGCGTCGGCGGGGACGGACACTCCGGAGTTGTAGACCATCCTCAGGCCGCCGTTGGCCAGGTCGGCGACTATCACCCGGCCGCTCACCTCGCCAGCCAGCATTTCGTCGACGATCTGGCGGAGCTGATAGTCCCAGCCGTAGACCACCGACGACACCACGATGTCCTCCCCCAGAGGGGTCTGGTCGGACTGGGCGCCGAACCACCAGACGCCGTGGTCGTTGGCCACCCCGGTGGCGCCCACCGTCATCTGCGAGACGCCGGTCATCACATCGGCGCCCGCCTCGACGTGGGCTTGGGCGGCTTCGGCCGCCAGCGCCACATCGCTGAAGGAGTCGATGTAGTTGACGTTCACGGTGACCGAGGAGTCGGCGGCCCCCACCCCGTTCACGAACCCGTCGATGTAGGCCTTGATGTCCCCCACCTCGATCGGGCCGACCACACCCACGGTCCCCGATTCGGTCATGTGGGCGGCCAGCACCCCGTTCACGTAGCCCCCCTGGTCCGACGCCACGCTGTAGGAGTAGACGTTGTCGAGTCCGAAGGTGTCGCGGCTGGTCCCCCAGGCGAACACGGTGTCGGGGAAGTCGGCGGCGATCTCGGAGAGGGACCCGCCGTATTGGGAGCCGTGGGCGAGCACGATGTCGTAGCCCTCCTCGGCGTAGCTGCGGATGGCGACCGCCGCGTCTTCGATCACGAAGGTGCCGTCGGTTACGTCGAGGTCGATTTCGTAATCTTGGGCCAGCCTGCCCAGGGAATCGACCATGCTCTGGGTGAAGGCCAAGTCGTTGCTGGCGCTGGGAGCCACCAGCGCGATCCTGATCGGATCGGCCGCGGCCGCCTCGGTGGGCGCCGGAGCGGCGGTGGTGGGGGCGGCGGCGGTCGTAGGGGGCGACTCCTCCTCGGCCGTTTCGTCCCCGGCGCAGGCGGTCGCCGCCAGCGCTAGGGCCAGCAGGGCGGCCGCCCAAGCCCTTCGCGTATAGATCCCGGTCGGTTTCTGCATGTCATATCCTCCTTCTTCTCGTTCCATGTAGTTCTATCGGTCCCTGTAGTTCTCTCGGATTCTCAGCCGGATCGTAGATGATCGGCGGCCAGCCGGGCGGCCCTGTCCACGGAATCCGGCGCGAAGCCGATCCGGGCGCCGCTGAAACCCGGCCCCCGGGTGGCGTCCAAGGCCAGCCGCGAGGCGGTCCCCTCCGGGGAGGAGGACGGATCGAGCGGGCTGCCCGGCAGGCCCTCCACCACGAGCATGTCCTCCGCCGGCTGGAAATGGGCGGCCAGAGCCCACAGCACCTCGGAGTCGTCGGTGATGTCGACGTCTTCATCGACCGCGATCACCGTCTTCAGGTAGGGGTCCCAGCCGAGGAGGCCCAGCATGACCTGGCGGGCCCGGCCCGGCCGGCCGGGGCGGATCTTCACGTAACAGTGGAAGTGGACGCCCGAGTTCGGGTAGTGGACGCCGGCCGCCTCGGGGAACCGGTCTGCCAGCTTCTCGGCCATCTCCGACTCCCTCGGGATCCGGGCCAGGTTGAGGTGTTCGTCCGAGTTGCCCCCCGCCACGTCCAACAGCATCGGGTCCCGGCGGGAAGACACCGCCTCCACCCGGAAGAGGGTGTTGGTGGAGCGGTCGGACGAATAACCGGTGAACTCCCCGAACGGGCCTTCTTCCACCCGGGCTTCGGGGTCGATGACGCCTTCGAACAGAAAGTCGGAGGAGGCCGGAACCCGGATGCCGTACAGGGGCGAGCGCACCACCTCGAGCGGCGCGCCGAAGAGGCCGCCCGCTATGCAGCGCTCGTCGACGTCCGCCGGCGCCCGGGCGGAGGCGGCCAGCATGAACAGGGGGTGGCCGCCGAGGACCATCGCCGCCCGCAGCGGCTCCCCCCGCTCGGCGGCGGCGCCCAGCATCCGCCAGATGTCGCCCCGCGAGTGGAGGCTGACCGCGAAGGCGTCCGGCGAGTGGACCATGGCCCGGTGGTAGCTGAGGTTGCCGGCCCCGCCGTTCCCGCCTTCGACCGTCATGATCCCGCTGGTGATGTAGGGGGCGCGGTCGGTGGCGAAATGGGTGAGGAGGGGGAACTCGGCCAGATCGAACCCGCCGGCCTCGCGCACCCGGTCGAGGACCGGCCCCTCCCCGACCTCCACCGGGTCCATCAGGTTCCGGGCCCGGGCCTGGTAGGCGGCGTGGAGGCCGCCCTCGCCGCCGCCGCCGAGGATCCGGGCTATCCGGCGGCGGCAGGCGAACACGTTGGTGACCACATCGAACGGAACCCCGGCGATGTCCCGGAAGCGCAGCATCTCGCGGCGGCCGGCGGCGGCCAGCTCCCACACCAGAGCGGCGGCGTCCTGGGAGTCCGGCACGTGCTCGGCGATGTCCCAGACGTCCTCCGGACAGGCCTCCGCATAGGCGGCGGCGAAGTCGTGGAGGTCCTGGCCGGCGCCGAACCCGGCTTCGGTCACTGCGCCGGCCCTGTGGACATGCGGATCATCTCCCCTCCGGACGGACGGCGGCTATTCGACCGGGCGCCCGTAACTTCCCTCGGCCAGCTGCGCCTTGGCCGCCGCCGCCGATGCGGGCGGGGCGGTGGGCTGGATGCCGACCAGCCGGGCGATGTTGTTCCCCATGTAGTCCTCGAGCTGGTCCTCGCCGATCGCCAGGCCCTGCGGAGGGTCGTGGCACAGCACCTCGAGGTGGGTGAGCCACATGCCCGGATCGTTGGGGGGGGAATCGGTGCCGAACACCAGCCGGTCCCTCGGCATCTCCTTGGCGAACTCGACGATGCGGGACTGGAGCAGCCAGCCCGACTCCCCGTAGACGTTGGGGGAGTCCATGATCATCCAGAAGGCCTCGAAGCAGTAGACGCCGCCGGTCTGCACCCCGAAGTGGCCGATGATGAAGTCGACGTTGGGGAACTCGCGGATGATCGGATAGAACTGGGTGGGGATCGAGTAGGGGCCGTCTCCGGTGTGGAGGAGCACCACCACCCCCAGCTCGTCGCATTTCTGCATGGCGGGGCGGAGCCAGTCGAGGGCGCGGTCGGGCCGGTAGGCGTGCATGTTGGCGTGCAGCTTCAGCATCTTGAAGCCGTACTCCTTGACGTGGAACTCCAGCTCGGCCGCTCCGTTCTCCGGGCCGAAGCGGGGGTTGTAGTTGAAGTTGCCGATAAAGCGGTCCGGGTACTTCTGGGTGAGCTCGGCGATGTAGGCCATGTAGTCGCGGATGCCCTCGCGCCCGGAGCGGCCGCCGTCCCGCCAGGCGGTGTTGCCGGGGGGAGGCTGGATGAAGCCCATGTCGATGCGGCGCGGCTTGCCGTTGATCCAGTAGGGGCCGTCCATCATCTCCAGCATCCGCTCGCCGGTGAAGGGCTCGCCGGTGTGCCGCCAGGCTTCGTCCACCACGTTGGTGGGGTGCAGGTGGGTGTCGATGATCATCGGTCGCCGCTCCTCTGTCTTGGATGGACGGACAGGCCGCCGTCTTCCGCCGGATTCAGCCGGGTTATCAGGTCCTCGGGCCGCACCGGAACCCTGGGCAGATCGAGCCCGGCGGCGTTCCGGAGGGCGTTCACTATGGCCGGAGTCGAGGACAGGTTAGGCGGCTCCCCCACTCCCTGCAGGCCGTAGGGGGAGTCGGGCTGGGGAAACTCGAAGATCTTCACGTCCATGGGGGGCATGTCGAGGATGGTGGGGATCAGATAGTCGGTGAAGGAAGCGTTGCGCACCCGTCCGCCTTCCATCTGCACCTCTTCGAGGAGCGCCAAGCCGAGGCCCTGGGCGGACCCCCCCTCTATCTGTCCTTCCACCGCCTGGGGGTTGAGCGCCTTGCCTACGTCCTGGGCGGCGGCCAGCTCCACCACCCGCACCAGGCCGAGTTCGGTGTCCACGTCCACCACCGCCCGGTGGGCGGCGTAGGCGAAGGAGTAATGGGCCTTGCCCTGGCCGTTCACGTCGTCGATGGGCTCGGTGAGCGGGTGGCCGAAGGTGTGGACGGCTTCCACCGTTCGGCCGCCCACCAGCTCGGCCAAGGACACGGCGGCGTCACCCGAGCCCCGGTATACGACGCCCCCGCCGGCCAAAGCCAGGTCGTCCGGGCGGCATCCCAGCAGCTGGGCCGCCTCCTCCAGCAGCCGGGCGCGCACCTCACCGCAGGCGCCCTGGACCGCCCCGCCGGTCATCCAGGTCTGGCGGGAGGCGGCCGACGACCCGGCGTCGCCGATCAGCGTGTCGGCGGTGCGCACCACCACCGCCTCCACCCCCAGCTCGGTGCGGGCGATCTGGGCCTGGACGGACACGATGCCCTGGCCGCATTCGGCGGCGGCGCTGTAGACCTCCACCATGGGGGAGCCCCCCGCGATCGACAGGGAGACGCGGGCGGCGGCGGTGTCCGCCACCCCGCCGGAGAACCCCATCGCCTTCATGCCCAGGGCGTACCCCACCCCCCGGACGACGCCCTCCCCGCGGGTGGTGTTGCCCACCCCTCCGGGCAGGCGGCGGGGGTCGGGGGCGGCGCCGGGCCGGGCCGGGGAATCGGCCGGGGGCGGGAGGGGCAGCCGCCGCAAATGCTCCAGCAACTCTCTGGTCGGGGTGGGGCCGCGGACGGGTTGGCCGGTGGGCAGCACGTCCCCTTCCTGCAGGGCGTTCACCAGGCGGAGCTCGACCGGATCCATGCCGAGCGCTCGGGCCAGATCGTCCATCGCCGATTCGACGGCGTAGCAGGCCTGGACGGCGCCGAAGCCCCGCATCGCCCCGCGCGGGGGGTTGTTGGTGTAGACCGCGTACCCGTCGATCGCCGCGTTGCCGACCCGGTAGGCGCCGGCGGCGAAGTAGCAGGCGTTGGCGATGACGATCTGCGAGGTGGAGGTGTAGGCGCCCCCGTCGAGCAACAACCGCACCTTGGTGTAGACCAGCTCGCCGTTCCGCCGGGCGCCCAGCTCGATCCGGCTCCAGGAAGGGTGGCGGTGGACGTGGCCCACGAAGGACTCCTCGCGGTTGTAGGACATCTTGACGGGGCGGCCGGTCCGCAGGGCCAGCATGCAGGCATGTATGTGAACCGAGAGATCCTCCCGCCCTCCGAAGGCACCCCCCACCCCGCTCAGGGTGAGCCGCACCATGCTCGGATCGAGGCCGAGGCCGGCGGCGACCTGGCGCTGATCGTCGTGGAGCCACTGGCAGGCCACGTACAGGTCGACGCCGCCGCTCCCGTCCGGCACGGCCAAGCCCGCTTCCGGCCCCAGGAAGGCCGGATCCTGGACGCCCGTCTGATAATCGCCCGCCGACACCACCTCGGCCCGGGGGCGGGCGGCTTCCAGGTCGCCGTGGCGGATGCGCACATGACGGACGATGTTGCCCCCCGGGTGGATCGGCCCGCCCCGCCCGGCCAAGGCGTCTTCGGGGTCGGTCAACGGCTCCAGCACCTCGTACTCCACCCGGACGGCCTCGGCGGCCCGGCGGGCAGTTTCGGGGTGGTCGGCGGCCGCCACCGCCACCGCCTCCCCCGCGAAGCGGACCTCCCGGTCGGCGAGAACGGGCTGGTCGGCCTGCTTGATGCCGAAGAGGTTCCGCCCCGGCACGTCCTCGGCGGTCAGCACCGCCGCCGTTCCTCTTATCTTCAGCGCCTCCGCTGTGTCGACGGACAGGATGCGCGCCCGGGGGTGGGGGCTGCGGACGGTGGCGCCCCACAGCATTCCGTCGAGGTGGAGGTCGGAGGCGTAGGCGAAGCGGCCCAGCACCTTGAGGGGGGCGTCGGGGCGGAGGGGCGAGCTGCCCACCCCCCTGGCGGAGGCCTGCTCCCGGCTGCGCACCTCGGCGCCGACCTGGGAACGGGGGCGGGGGCGGGCGGAGGTTCCGCGCCCGCTCACGCCCGGCATCCTTCCAGTTCGGAGCGGAGGGCGCCGCCGTCGAAATCCCGTCCGATGATCACCAGCCGGGTGCGGCGGGGGCCGCCCGGCCACGCCCCTCCGCTGTAGAGCTCGTACATGCTGTGGACGCCTTGGAGGATCAGCTGATCCCGGCGTCCGGCGGCGGCGATGATCCCCTTGAGGCGGTAGATGTCGGCGGAGCGGGACTCGACCAGGCCCTCGATCCAAGAGGACAGCCTGGCCTCGTCCAGGTCGCCGCCTATCTCGATGCTGACGGCTTCGACGCCGGGGTCGTGGGAGTGGGTGTAGCCGCCGTCCAGGAAGCCCGGCGCGGCGGTGAGAGGCGACCGTCCGAAGGCGCCGATGCCGAGGAGCAGATCGGGGTCCACCTCCGCATACCGAGACCGAATCAGGGGGGCGGTGTTGTTGAGCGCCCTTATCCGCTGCTCGACTTCCCGGCAGGTTTGTTCATCGACCAGGTCCACCTTGTTGACCACGATCCGGTCGGCGCACACGATCTGATCGACCGCCTGGTTGTCGTGATGTTCGGGCTGCCGCCCGTCGAGGCGGCGGTCCGCGTGGCGGGCGTCCACGACGGCCACGATGCCGTCCACCTCCACCTGCCCTGCCAGCTCGTCGGTGAACAGGGCTTGGGCGACCGGGGCCGGGTCGGCCATCCCGCTGGTCTCGATGAGGAAATAGTCGGGCGGATCGGGGCGCGCCAGCAGTTTTTGGACGGCGCCGGCCAGGTCGCTACGCACCGTCAGCGTGCAGCATATGCATCCGTTGGCCATCTCCACGATCTCCTCGTCGGAGGAGACGATCAGGTCGCTGTCGATGCCGATCTCGCCCATCTCGTTGACGATCACGGCGATGCGGCGTCCGTGGTCGGAGCTGAGCAGGTGGTTGACGAGGGTGGTCTTGCCGGCGCCGAGGAAGCCGGTCAGAACCGTAACGGCGGGTTTGGAGGCGGAGGCGGCCGGGGCGGGGCTCATATGATCGACATCTCGAGCGCCGCCAGCCGCACCGCGTCGATGATCTTCTCGTATCCGGTGCAGCGGCACAGGTTTCCGGCCAGGGCTTCCCTGATGTCCTCTTCGGAAGGATCGGGGTTGTCTTCGAGCAGCTGATGGGTGGCGACGATGAGGCCGGGGGTGCAGAATCCGCACTGCACCGCCCCCTCCGATGCGTAGGCCTGCTGGACGGGGTGGAGGCCGCCGCCGTCCGCCAAGCCCTCGACGGTAACGACCTCGGCGCCGTGGGCCTGTCCGGCCGACACCAGGCAGGCGCAGACCAGCCCGCCGTCCATGTAGACGGTGCACGACCCGCATTCACCCTGCTCACAGGCGTTCTTTGACCCCCGCAGGCCGAGGCGCTCCCGGAGCAGGTAGAGCAGGCTCTCGCCCGCCCAGACGTTCTCGGCGGTGCGGGTCCGCCCGTTGACCCTCAGCTCAACCAGCACCGCCGCCGCCTTTCCCGGCCCGGCAGGCTTCCTCCCACGCCCAACCCAGGGTGCGCCCCGCCATGATCCGAAGGGCGTGGATGCGGTAGCGGGCGGCGCCCCGCACGTCGTCGATGGGGGAGGCGGCGGAGGCAACCAAACCGCCGAACCGCTCCCCTATCTCCGGGGCCAGCGGCCGGCGGTCGTCCCAGTAGCCCCCGGCCTCCAGCTCCTGCTCGAGATAGGCCTGGGCTCGGGCGGCCCGGACGGGGGTGGGGGCGGCCGCTCCGATGCCCGTCCCCACCCGGCGGCCGCGGAGGTCGAGGGCGAGGGCGAAGGAGGCCACCGCGATCACCATGGCGTTGCGGGCGCCCACCTTGGAGAACTGCTGGGGGCCGCGGGCGGCGGGGACGATGACGGAGCGGATCAGCTCGTCCGGTTCCAGGCAGTGGCGCTTGGGGCCGATGAAGAACCCGCCGACCGGAATGTCCCTGACCCCCCGCATCGACTCCGCCCTGACGGAAGCCCCGGCGGCGAGCAAGGGCGGGTGGGCGTCTCCGGCGGGCGAGGCGGTGGCCAGGTTCCCCCCCGCCGTCCCCCGGTTGCGGATCTGGGGGGAGCCGACCGTGCGGGAGGCGGCGGCCAGGGCGGGCAGCTCGGCGGACAGCTCCTCGATGATGCGGGTATAGGTAACGCCCGCCCCCAGCTCCACCTCGCCGTTGCGCTTCTTCCATTCCTTCAGCTCGCCGAGGCGGGAGAGGTCGAGCAGGGCCTCCGGCCGGCGGCGGGCGAAGTTGATCTCGACCATGAGGTCGGTACCCCCGTTGATCGGAACCGCCGAAGGGTGTTCCGTCTTCATCGCCACCGCATCGTTCCATGTGCTGGGCCGCAGGTACTCCACTTCCCGCCTTCTCCGGGCAGGCCCTCATCCTACAGGAAGGAGGCGCCCCCTCCCCGAACCCGCCGCCCTGACCGCCGAGTCATTGGAGACGGGCTGCTCGGCGCCAGGCCGGGGAGCGGGCAGGTTAGGCTCACCCGATGTTTCGCGACCGCCGCCCGGAGCAACGGGCGTTGAAGACGATCGGCGTTCTCCTTGTAGTCATGCTGTTCATCACCGGCTGCGGTTCGCCGTCCTGTGAACAGCTGTGGGATCAGGTGTATGACGAGAACGGGGAACTCGACGTCGACGCCCACAACAGGTACATCGACGAGAGATGTCCGCCCTGAGCGTCGGCTCAGCCGACCGGCAGGTAGTGGAAACCGCGCCCTCTGCCGTTGGGGCGGCTGCCGGCCAAGAGGCCGCGGCGGGCGAGGTCGGCGAGGAGTCTGCCGGCGTATGGAACGGTTACACCGGCCAGGTCGGCCGCCTCGGTCGAAGAAATCCGGCCCCGCCGCCGCGCCCAGTCGAGGAGTAGCGCCTCACGGCCTTCGGGTGTGCGGGCGGGCGCGGTCCGGTGGGTGAACGCCTTGCGGCCGTGGTTGGACAGCCGGTAGGCGGGCGGGTGATCCACCGGCGCACCGGCGACTGGGACGATGATCGGACGCCCGCTGCTGGACACCCTGCTCACCCGCCGCAGGGCGGCTTCTGATTCGGCTTCGGACCGGTGCAGGAGCGGAGCGGCGGAGCCGGGGTCGATCCAGCCTCGGCGGATCGAGTGATCCAGAATCAACAACAGGTCCACGTCCGCGCCGGAAACACCGGGTTCGGCTTGGTCGATGTAACGAAGCATCACCGGATCGGGCGGGCCGCCGAGCAGACCGACGCGCACATAAGGCCCTGCTATCTCGCCGAAATCAGGCGGCGGCAGGCCAGCGGCCAGCATGTACCTGATCATCATGTCCACCCCGACGCCCTCGCGCTCGGCGATCCCCAAGGCCGCCGCCGCCTCCGCCAGGCTCGGATACCGCGGCTCGGCCGGATGGGTGATGATGTTCGAAGGTGAAACACCGCGGATGAATCCTCCTGGAGAGGCAACGGTCATCTGGTCGCCTGCGTGTTCGACGAGGGTGGGGGAAGGCGAATGCCAGTCTCGGTGCACGACGCCGTTCACGATCGCCTCCCGCACCACCCGGGAGGGAATGGACCGGACCTGCGCCCTGCGGAACCCCAACAGAACGCGGTGGCTTCGGTTGGCGTTTTCACTGGCCCGCTCCACATCGGCGATCTGCCTGAGGAGCGGCCCGCCGCCCCGCACCCGGTTGACGCTGTCCGTTCCCAGTGCATCCCGGCGGATGTAGTCGATGCCTATCGACGGCGTACCGACCAGCAACAGGGAACCGGCGTTGGTGAGCCGACCCTCGCCGTCCGCGAGGTCGAGCCGCCGGACCAGATCTTCATCGGCGGCCTCGGCGAGGTCGGTCGCGTTCCGCTGCCCGTTCTCTCGGAGGTACATGCGGGCGGTCTCGACGGCTGTCGGACTCAAATCTGACAAGGTGCGGCCCGACGGCTGGGCCGACCAATCGAACCTCTGGCTGCTCATCCGGCTGGTGTACCAAGTGGTCGGGTCCACATCCACGCACCTGGCGTCCACCCGCCACCTGATCCGCCCCTCGCAGCGAATCGGCTCGAGGGCCTGGTGCGCCGACAGCACCAGCAACCGGGCGCCGTCCAGTTCGGCGGCCCTGACCGCAACGGTCAGCTTCCGCTCGGTGAGCTCCCAGATTCGGCGGCGGAGCCACTCGGGTTCCAGCTCGGTTCCGATCCTGGCCCCGTCGTCGGCAACCCCCAGGATGACGGCGCCGCCCCCGGGCGTGTTCGCCATGCAGGCCATCTCGCCGGCCAGGTAGCGGGCCGCCCGGTCGTTCCGGCGGCTGCCCGGGAGCACCTCCCCGCGGTGTGTCCGGCGGCCCGGCTCTTCCTTGACATCCACCCGGGCCGTTTCGATCAGGCCTGGTGGTTCACCCTTTTTCAGGAGTTCCAGCACCCTCTCGACCTGTTCGTCCAAGGGGTCGGGCCCCAAAACGCGCGCTGTCATTGCCTTCTCTCCATCGAGTTATATTTTTACAACAGAAAAGATAACTAGAATCCAAAATGGGCGCTGCAGTTATATTTTTGCCGCCGGGCGCGAACGTCCCGTCGCGGAGCCGGGGCCGCGTCCGGCCGCCGCCTCCGGAACCCAGGGCAGGGAACCGAGAGACCGCCCCCCTCCTGCCGCACCGAGCCTCCGGCGCGGCCTCGGTCAGCCGTTCGGGAAGCGGTCCGCGCCGGCCGATGACGGAACATTCACGAAGGTTGCGTGCTCGAGCTGTTGCCCTCGCCGTCCGGTTCGATGGCCAACAACCGGTCCGGTTCCCAGACCTGTCCGCATATTTGCCGGTACAGTTCCTGGCGCTCGTCGATATCTTCCTTGGAGAATCCGTCTGGATATGGTTTGAAGGGCAACCCCGTTCTTTCTTTGAACCCAATGAACTCCGGGTTGTTCTTATAGGTTTGAGGATGAAGCGACTGTGCCAACAGATTCAGGCCCCGGTAACATTCCAGTTTTTCATTGTATGGGTCAGCACCTAAGGATGCGTTGCAACTTTTAGGCAGTAGAAGAAGCCCGCCGAACTTGTTGCGATGGTTACCGAAATCGTGCTCGTTATCAAACTCCTTTCTATGAGCTTCGAACTTGTTTGCCCATATATGTTCTATCTCGTATGGGTCCCTGCGATATCTATCAACATATTCAGCAAACCGGTTTTCCTCTCCACACTCCTGTTCAATCCAAGAGGTCATACGCGCCAACAGATAGCGGATGCGTTTATCCCCTCGGTAGTAAAGTCCAAAATGCTTCATCCCGTCGAAAGAAGGAAGATCGGACACACGTTGTCGTAAGTTATCTCTCAAGCTGTCCGGATCAAGGTTGCGTATATCTTTTGCTAGATTGAATATCCTATAGGCAATCGTGGAGTATCCATAATTCTGGTAATTGACTATACGTCGCGCTACGAACAAATCCAGGTAACTGGCCACGAGCCGCGCCTTTAGGATAAAGGCAGCCTCATCGTCGTCAGGTGTGACCGCCGCCATGATCGGCAAATCTTGTATGTGAATACCAATCTTATTATTGTAGAATATATGCTCCAAACCTGGTTTGATTTGCCAGCATGCCTTGACGTACTGCTTCCAACGAGAACTCATTATTTTAAAGTCTGTATTTATAAACCTTCTATAGTCCTCGGCGCGGTGAAGCCCGATACTCTTATGATTGTCTCTTACCCATCTGTGGAATGCTGTTCCAATTATGTCAAAGTCTCCAGGGCTGGCTCCCTTTTTGCGCTCACGTATGGTGTTAGCGTACGCGCCTCGTAACCACACCTTCCAAAAATCTGCTCCAGCATTCTTATATAAGTCATTCAACTCGCTTATACGCTCTCGCCAGAACTGGTTGGCCTCGTCAATATATCCTTTATCACCAATCTTTCTGAGTATATAGCCCTTAAGCATATCTGTATTAGTAAGTTGCATACCGCGATCGTTCATCGTCTCAAACGCTTCATATGCCATATCCTGATCAAAGGTGCTGATCTCTACCACTATAACCATATGAAGTAGCCAATTGATGAAATATCTGAGTTTGTTCTCTATCAACTCTTCCGAAAGGTGATCTCCTATATCTTTGTATCTGTTATTTATATTGCTAACCGACGCTGTTGGGGTTTCAGGATCAAAATTAGGATCAAAATAATTGTCCCGAAGAAGGGCTTGCATTACATGATTGCGTTCAGGAACATTGATATTGAAGGTCTTATCCTCAAAATATTCCTCGAATATATAAGACTCAAGTTTAGGAATTCCTGTTTCATCCTTGGACCGATGATGCAAATTTACGAGTAACAGCGTCAAGGTTGTAAGGCGTTGTTGCCCGTCGACCAAGGAACTATCACCGTTGGTCTGGCTGGTAATTATAGGACCCAAAAAATAGCCTTTGTACTTACGAACCTGGTTCAGTGAATGAGCTTCGTCAAACTCATCTAAAAACCGACTCGTTAGGTCGTCCAGTAAATCGCACACGTTTTTCTTTGTCCAAGCATACTCACGTTGATAATAAGGCAGAGTGTATTTGCGGCCTGTGAACAGTTGATGCACTGTCCATGTAGTGCCGGTCAATGTACTCGATGCCATGATTTTACCTCGCTAGGTTGGACTATTCAAGCGGCGAAAGAGAGTTCGGCCTTCCTTTCGGCACCGCCTTGGCCTTTACCCAGTATACCACCTGCCCTGCGTGGCATGCCGGGCTATACGGCCAGCACACGGGCTGGATTGGCGCGGGTCATGGCGTGGATGGCTTCCTCGCCGACCCCTTCGGCGCGCAGCAGGGGCAGGAAGTTGTCGATCAGGTGCTGGTAGCCGTGGCCTCCGTTGGTCTTCAGCCGGGGCCGGGCGGGCATGTCCTGGGCCAAGAGGAGGCGGTCCTGGTGGCCGCGGCGCACCAGCTCAGCTATGAACTCGGCCCGCCGCCGGTCGGTGTTGATCCACTCGATTCCGATCAGGTCGAACTCCAGGTAGGCGCCGGTCGCCGCCGCCCGTTCCAGCTCTTCCATCTCCAAGACGCCGTCCAGGTGGCCGAAGATCACCCGGTCGGGCGCCGCCCCCTCCTCTTGGAAGATCTCCAGGAACTCCAAGGCCATATACATGGTGGTGTGGGTGGTGATGGGCAGCCCGGTGGCGACTTGGGCGCGGGCGGCGGCGCGCAGCACCCGTTCCTCCACCCCCTGCACCCAGGTCTTGTCGAGCCCGATCTCGCCGATGATGCCCGGCCTGACGCCGGTTCCCCCCGCCCCGTTCTCGATCTCGTCGATCATGTAGTCGGCCAGGCGCTGCGTCGTCCACTCGTTCACGAACGCCGGGTAGTAGGGCTCCCGGTAGAAACCGGTCCCCATCACCACATGCACATCCGCCGCTTCCGACACCCGGCGCAACTTCTCGGGGTCCCGGCCGATATGTTCGAGGGTGGGGTCGACCAAGGTACCTCCCCCGGCCTGCTTGTAGAGCCGAACCTCTTCGGTCATCTGCACCTCGTCGGTGATCGGGAGGGCCAGCCATCGGTGCCGGGGCCACGAGAGGTCGGTGAAGATGTGTTCGTGCATCTGGGTGTGGCCCAGGTCGTCCGGGGAGACCGGCCCCCTCACGGTCATCACCTGTTTGGACACCGCCCCCGCCTCTGTTGGCCGGCCCTGGCGTTATTCGCCGGATTCGCCGGATTCGCCGGTCGGCAGGGCAGACGCCATCGCCGCCTTGGCGAAGGCGGCGCCGCGTTCGAACACCTGCTCGGCGTGCTCCGCCCGGGCGTGATCCTCGAAAGCGGCGTACTCGACCCCCCCGTCCCGGACCATCTCCCTCAGCAGCCCCCAGTAGTTGATGCCGTCGTCGCCCACCGCAACCGGCAGAAAGGTCCCGGCGTGGGAATCGGTGAGCGTCTCGTACTGTTCCTCCGCGCCGTACAGCTTCTCCGAGAAGCGGGACATGCCCTTCAGGTGGGCGTATGCGATGTAGTCCCGCAGGATCCGGTATCCGTAGGGCCACGGCTCGATGCCGGCCGCGTAGACGTTCCCGGCGTCGAAGTTGACCTTGACATGGGGGGCGTCGAGGGCGTCGATGAAACGGGCCGTCAGTTCGGGCTCCCTGACCACGTCGGAGGCCTCAGGATCCTCGTTGCGGAGGTCGAAATGGTTCTCGAGCAGCATGGTCACACCCTTGGCGGCGGCCAGGTCGTGGCAGGGCGCCATCCGCCGCTTGTACTGCTCGACGATCTGGTCGAATCCCAGGGCGGGGTCGTGGCCCGGATAGGTGATCACGTACCCGGCGCCCACGTCGGCGGCGAGGGAGATCACATCGCAGACCGCCCGCTGGGCGGCGGGGACGTCGTCGGTGATCATCACCCTCCATTTGGCGGTGGCGTTCACGCAGACGATGCGCACCCCGTACCCGTCCAGCACCTCCGCCGCATCGTCGAACCCCTCGTTCTGGGGGTAGTAGACGAGCTCGAGGGCTCCGATCCCCAGCCGCCGGCACCGCTCGCCTAGTTGTCGGTAGGTGGGGTGCCACCGGTTCCAGGACGAATCCGCGCAGATCGCCAGTTCCATGGTCCGGCCCCTTCTCGTGTTCGGTCGGGTAGACATACGCCTATGTCAGGTTTGCGAGTCTACGCCGGGTGGAGGCGGGCGGCGGCGCCGGCCGCGCAGACGGACAACGGCCCGCCGGGGGAAGCAACGGACGGCCGAGCCGCCCGGGCCGGGACCCCGGCCCTGGCAGCCCTCGCGGCGGCGGCCTGTCTGGCGGCGTCCGCGTGCGCAGCCTCCCCCCCGCCGGACGAAAGCGCCGGCGCTTCCTCCACCGCGTCCACCGCACCCCCCTCATCCGCCCCGGCCCCCTCGGCCTCTCCGGACGCCGCCTCGAGCACATCGAGCACTGCCGACGTCGCCTCACCAACCGCAAACGCAGCTTCAGCCGCAACCCCGGCCTCTACCTCGGCCGCAACCGCACCTTCGTCCACGGCGGCCGCATCCACCCTCCCGCCGCCCCGGGTGTTGACCGTCGAAGTGATCCTCACCGACCTCGAGAACCCGCGCGGGGTGGGGCTCGACGCGCAGGGCGGCCTGATGGTGGCCGAAGCCGGATACGGGGAGGACGCCGAGGCCCCGATCCTGCGCACCGGACGGCTCACCCGCTTTCTGGACCTCGACGGGGACGGAAGCTACGGCGGCGAGGGCGAAGCCGAGCGGTGGCTCGACAACATGTTCAGCTTCAACTCGGTCAACAAGTACGAAACCGGGCGCGACGAGGTGAGCGGCCCGACGGACGTGCTGGTGCATGAGGACGGCAGGGTCTACCTCTCGCTGGACGGCGGCATCGACCAGAGCGGCGGGCACTTCGTCCTCTTCGAGCTGGACTGGAACGGAGAGGTCCTCCGCGAGATTCCTCAGCACTCCAACATGACCGGCATCGGGTTCTCCCCCGACGGGCGCAGCATCTACGCCACCCAGAGCACCCTCAACCAGCTGATCGAGATCGACCTCGAGACCGGGCAGGGCCGCCAGGTCGCTGCCTTCGACGACCTCCACAGCGGCCAGCAGGCGGTCCCGGCCGGGCTCGCGGTCTCGCCCGACGGCGGCGTGCTGGTGGCCCTGTTCTCAGGGGTGGCCAAGGCCGAGGGCGAGGCCTGCCGCTTCGTGCCTGAGGTCATGTGCGACGGCAGGTACCTCCCCTTGGTCCCCACCGACGCCAAGGTGGTGCGGGTCGATCCGGAGACGGGCGCGGTCACCGACGAGGTCACAGGCCTCACCGCCGCGGTCGATGTGGCGGTCGACGGCGGGGGAAACGTCTTCGTGGTGGAGATGGCCGCCGACCACGCCCAGCTGTTCCACCAGGGGGTGGACCTGTTCGCCCACAACCTCCCGGCCCTGCACGGCGGGTACATCCGCTTCAGCGGGAAGGTAACCATGCACCCGCCGGACGGAGGCGAACCCCGGATCTTGGCGGAGGGACTCGACCAACCCACCAACATCACCGCCGCGCCCGGCGGCGTTCTGTATGTATCGACCGGGCAGGGAACCCCGGGACGGCCCATACCGGGACCCGAAGGCAGCACCGTCGTCATCGGGGAGGTCATCCGCATCACGGGGTACTGACCGCAGGCCGCCCCGGCCTCGAACCATGGAAAAAACTTGTGGACGGACGCCCGGTCGCGCGGGTATATTCAAGTTCGATGGAGTTGCCGGGCTTCGGGGTGAGGAACCCGGGCCGCGGCAAGGCTCATAGAGGAGAAATCGATGACGAGACACAGGTTCAGGATGACGGCGGCGCTGCTGGCAGTGTTCGCCTTGGCGGCCGCGGCGTGCGGCAGCGGGGACGACGCATCGGCGGAGGAAGCCGCCCAGGCGCGGGCGGAGGCGGCCACGGCCCAGGCCGAAGCGTCGGCCGCCCAGTCCGAAGCAGCCGCCGCCCAGCAGCAAGCCGAAGCCGCGGCGGCGGAACTGGCCGACGCCATACAAGCCCTGGAAACCGCCCAGGAGGAGGCGGCCGACGCCATGGAGGGCGACGAAGCCTCCCAAGAGGAGCTGGCCTCAGCGAGAGCAGAGCTCGAAGCGGCCGAGCAGGCCGCCGAAGAAGCCCAAGCGGCGGCCGAAGCGGCCGAGCAGGCCCAAGCCGCGGCCGAGAAAGCCCAAGCGGCGGCCGAAGCCGAAGCCGAAGCGGCCCAAGCCGCCATGCCCGACGAACCGATGCTGACGGAGGTCGTGGTCTCCGAGGACAGCGACATCTACAACTTCGACCCGAAGAACTCCGCCGGGGGCGAGTTCGACGCCCCGGTCTTCACCACGGTCTACGAAACGCTGGCCTGGACCACCCCGTCGGGCGACGTGCTCCCCCGTCTGGCGACCGACTGGACCATCTCGGAGGACAAGCGGACCTACACGTTCAACCTGCGCCAAGGGGTCAAGTTCCACAACGGAGCGGACTTCACCGCCGAGGACGTGGTCTACAGCGTCAACCGGGCGGTTGGCCAGGGCATCCCGATGGTGCAGCAGCGGGCCTCGAACCTGGAGAGCGTGACCGCCGTCGACGACTACACGGTGGTCTACCAGCTGATCAACCCCGACACGGCCTTCCTGTTCAACATCGCCGACACCACCGGGCTGGGCTTCTCGTCGATCCTCACCCAGTCGGCCCCGGCGCACGGAACCACGCCGGTGGGAACCGGCCCCTTCGAGTACGTGTCGTACGTGCCCGGCTCCGAGCTGGTCCTGGACGTCAACCGGGACTACTGGGATCCATCGGTGCTGCCGTCCTACGACCGGCTGCGGGTAAGGATCATCAAGGAGGACGCCTCGATGGTGGCGGCCCTGCGGGCGGGCGAGGTGGCGCTGATCCACCCCACCGCCACCGCTACGGCCAGGACGCTTCGGGACGACTCCGGCTTCACCATCGTCGACACCCCGTCGCGCACCTTCTGGATCCACGCCAGCCGGGTGGGCGCCACCCGCGACGAGGCGGTGGTGAAGGCGCTGTGGCTCTCGATGGACCGCCAGGCCCTCGCCGACATCGCCTTCCTCGGCGAGGCCGAGCCGTGGTCGACCGCCCATCCGCTGGTGGAGTACGCCCTGGGCCCCGACGAGCTGCCCAACTACCAGCGGGACGTCGAGGCGGCCAAACAGGTGCTGGCCGAGGCCGGCTACGAGGACGGGGTCGAGCTCGAGTTCGTATACCCGACCCGGGCGCCCTACGAAGACGTGTTCTTCGAGGTGCTGCAGTCATCGTGGGCGGAAGCCGGGATAACGGTGACGCTCAACCCGGTCGAGCAGGCGGTGTGGATCCCCAAGCTCATCAACGCCGACTACGACCTGTCCGCCACCGACCAGGGCTGGTACTCCAACCCCTACCGGTACGTGCTGCCCCGCACCGGCTGGCAGGCGCCGCCCGATGAGATACTCCCCGAGCTGATCCCGGCCTTGGACGAGCTGGCCGCCGCCACGCAGGACGAGCGCCCGGAGATCTTCCGGCGGATCCAGACGATCGAGGCCGAGAACGTGTACCCGTACACGGGGACGGTCTACGCCAACACGTCCCACATCTACCGGTCCGACCTGCTGTCCAACGCCGACATGAGCACCTACATCACCGGGGACAAGCGGGTCCTCTACCTCTCGCTGGTTCCGGCGGGTTAGCGAAGCGCATCAGAGGCCCGGGCGGGCGCATCTGCCCGCCCGGGCCTCGCGCCCCCGCTCTCGCCGGAGGCAATGGCGGCTCCGAACACCCCCCGCAGCGGCGCGGTCCTCTCCGTCCGGGACCTGGTAACCGTATACCCCACCCGGCTCGGCGATGTGACCGCCGTCGACGGCGTGGGCTTCTACCTGCGGCCGGGGGAGATCCTGGGCGTGGTCGGGGACTCGGGCAGCGGCAAGACCACCCTGGCCCGCTCCCTCTTGGGCCTGGTGGCCGCCCCCGGACGCATCACCGGAGGGGAGATACTGCTGTCAGGCCGAAACCTGCTGGAGATCTCCCGCGAGGAGATGCGCCGGGTGCGGGGGGCTGAGATCGCGATGATCTTCCAGAACCCGATCCGTTCCTTCCATCCGGGGTTCACGATCGGCCGCCAGCTCATCGAAGCGGCCACCCGCCACGAGCGCATCCCCCGCCGAGAGGCGGCGGAGAAGGCGGTCGAGGCGCTGACCTGGGTCGGCATGCCGGAACCGGGCGTGAGGATGAAAGACCATCCGCACCAGTTCTCGGGGGGCATGCTGCAGCGGGTGATGATCGCGATGAGCCTGCTGAACGAACCCTCGGTGCTGGTGGCCGACGAACCGACCACCGCCCTCGACGTGACCATCCAGGCGCAGATCCTCGACCTGATCCGGCGGCTGGCGGTCGACCGGGGGCTGGGGGTGGTGCTGGTCACCCACAACCTCGGCATGGTGGCCAGCATCTGCGACCGGGTGATGGTCATGTACGCCGGCCAGGTGGTCGAGGAAGCATCGGTCGAGGCCGTCTTCGCCGCCCCGGCCCACCCTTACACCGCGGGGCTGCTCGACTCCCAGCCCGACCGGGCCGCCGGCGACCGGCTGGAAGCCATGGCGGGCGGCTCGCCGAAGATGACCGATCTGCCGCCGGGCTGCCGTTTCCAACCCCGCTGCCCCTACGCCGAGGCCGCCTGCTCCGACCCGCCGGACCTCTGGGAGACGACCGGCGGCCGCACCGTTCGGTGCTGGGTCAGCCGCCGGGAGGGGGGGCTGCCCGGCCGGGGCGGAGGCCGGACCGGGGGGGAAGAGCCGTGAGCCTGGTGCGGCTCGAAGGCGTATCGGTGCGGTTCCCCCTCCGCCGGCGGGGGCGGGGCGGCGGGTCGGTGCGCGCCGTCGACAACGTCGACCTGACCATCGAGGAGGGGGAGGTGCTGGGCATAGTCGGCGAATCGGGGTGCGGCAAGACCACCCTGGGGCGGGTCATCGTCGGGCTGCAGCGGCCCACCTCGGGAGAGGTGATCGTGAGGGGCGAGAAGAGGCCGCTCCGGCAGAGGCCGGGCGCCAACGCCCGCCGCGACGGGTTCCAGATGGTCTACCAGGACGCGGCGGGGTCGCTCAACCCGTGGAAGCGGATCGGTTGGAGCATCGCCGAGCCGCTGCGCAACGAAGGGATGAAGAAAGCCGACATCCGCAGCCGGGTGCTGGAACTCCTGGAACAGGTCGGGCTGGCGGATTCGCTGATCGACCACTATCCGGGCGAGCTGTCGGGCGGGCAGCAGCAGCGCGCCGCCATCGCCCGCGCCCTGGCCGGCCGGCCGCGGCTGATCGTGCTCGACGAGGCGGTCAGCTCGCTCGACATGTCCACCCAGGCGCAGGTACTCAACCTGCTGAAGGACCTGGCCGGACGGCATCCCGTCAACTACGTGTTCATCTCCCACGACATAGCGGCGGTCGATTTCATGAGCGACCGGGTGGCGGTCATGTACCTGGGCAAGATCGTGGAGCTCGAGAACGCCCACTCGAAGAGCAAGCGGCTGACCCACCCATACTCGATCACCCTGAGATCGGCCGTCCCGGTGCCCGACCCCGGCCTGGAGCGCCGCCGCACCCGCATCGTCCTCAGCGGACCGGTGGCCAGCGCCGTGGATCTGCCTTCGGGGTGCCGTTTCCACACCCGCTGCCCCATCGCCCAGCCGGTCTGCTCGGACAGCGAACCCGAGCTGGCGCCGCATTCGCCGACCGGCCTGGTGTCCTGCCACTACGCCGGGGAGTTCGACCGGCGCTACGCCGCCGCCGCGGCCGACGCGGAGGCCCCGGCGTGATCCTCTTCGCCCTCCGCCGGCTGGGGGAGGCGGTCGCGGTCCTGTTCGTCCTGTCCTTCCTGATCTATGTGATCGGCTCGATCGTGCCCGGCGACATCGCCCAGCAGATGGCCGGCATCGAGGGCGCCACCCCCGAACGAATGGCTGAGATGCGCCAACGGCTGGGCCTGGACCGGCCGCTGCTGGTCAGATACGGGGAATGGCTCGCCGCCGCGGTGCGGGGGGACTTCGGCAACTCGCTGTTCACCGGGCGCGACATCGCCGCCGACATCCGGGCCCAGTTCCCGGTCTCTCTGGAGGTGGCCTTCGTCGGCGTCATGCTCGCCGTGGTCATCGGCATCCCCCTGGGGGTGTACGCCGCGGTCCGCACCGGAAGCATCATCGACCGGATCCTGCGGGGAACCTCCCTCGTCTTCTTCTCGGTCCCGACCTTCGTGTCGGGGGTGCTGTTCGTGTGGCTGGGGTCGATCGTCCTCCGCTCCCGCTACACCTCGTTCTACGTCCCGTTCACCGAGGACCCGATCGCCAACCTGCGTTCGATCCTGCTGCCGTGCCTGGCCATCGCCCTGCCCACCTCGGCGGCCATCATCCAGATGACCCGGACCACGATGATCGCCAGCCTGCAGGAACCCTTCGTCGACACCGCCCGGGTGAAGGGCGCCAGGGAATGGCGGATCCGCTACGTCCACGCGCTGCGGGCCTCGCTGGGGCCGGTGGTCACCCTCATCGGCCTGATCTTCGGGTCGCTGGTGGGCGGCCTCATCATCGTCGAGCAGATCTTCAACCTGCCGGGGCTGGGGCGGGGCGTGCTGCTGGGGATCGGGGAGCGGGACTTCCCGTACGTGATCGCCGCCACCCTCGTGATCGCCGCCGTCTACATCGGCGTGAACTTCCTGGTCGACCTGCTCTATCCGATCCTCGATCCGAGGCAGCGGGAGCAGACATGACCGAAGCGGCGCCCCGAATCAGGGACAGCAGGTTCTGGCGGCGGCTGCGGGCGGTCGCCCGCCACCCCTCCGGGCGGCTCGGCCTGATCATGATCGCACCGGTCGTGATCCTGGCCGTCATCGGACCGCTGGTCATCCCCTGGGATCCGATCCAGATCAACGCCGCCGACCAGCTGCAGGGGCCGTCGGGCCGGCACTGGTTCGGAACCGACCAGGCCGGACGAGACCTGGCGGCGCGGGTGGTCAGCGCCATACCGGTGGTGCTCTGGGTGCCGCTGGGCGCGGTCCTGTTGGCGATGACCGCCGGCAGCGCGGTCGGCATCCTGGCCGGTTACCGCCGGGGCCGGCTGGAGCGGTGGCTGATGGCGGGGACGGACGTGCTCCTGGCCATGCCCGGCCTGCTGACGGCCATCCTCATCGTCGGGGTGTTCGGGGGCGGGGCCCGCAACATGATCCTCGCCATCGGCGTCATCTACCTGCCGCGCTTCGCCCGGATCGCCCGCGGCTCGACCTTGGAGGTGCGGGGCCTCCCCTACGTCGACGCCGCCCGGCTGTCGGGAACAAAGCCGCTTCCCCTGGTCATCCGCCACATCCTGCCCGGCATCAGCTCCCCCCTGTTCGTCATGGCCGTGCTCAGCCTCTCGACCGGCCTGATCGTCCAGACCTCCCTCAGCTACCTGGGATTCGGCTTCGAGCCCCCCGCCGCCGATCTGGGAAGGATGCTCGCCAACTCGGTCGACAACCTGACCCTCGCCCCCTGGATGGCCGTATCCCCCGCCCTGGTGATCACCCTGCTGATCCTGGCCTTCAACAACCTCGGCGACGCCGTCCGAGACGTGATGGACCCAGAGGTGGCCCGAGCCGCCGGGGCGGTGTAACCGGATCCCCGCGGGCGGCTTCTCCGCTTCTGCTATCATCCGATGTTCGGAGGAGGACATGCCAGCCGCACCCGAATGTGAAGTGATCGGGGTCAAAGCCCTGGATGACTATCGGCTTTGGATACGCACGGCTGACGGTTCCGAAGCCCAGGTCGATCTGACCGATTGGATCCACAAAGGCAACGCCCTGTTTGCCCGGTTGAAAGATCATCTGGAGTTTCAGCGTGTGCATATCGCATCCGGCATGGTGGCCTGGGGAAGCGAACAGAGGGGCGACGACATAGAGTTGCCGCCCGAGCGGGTGTACGAGTGGATGACAGGCAACAAATGGGAATGGGATCCCCCGCCGGCCCGCATCAGAGCAGTGGAGGTCGAAGCCCGAGACGGTTTGCATCTATGGGTGCGGTTCTCCGACGGCACCGGCGGCATAGTCGACTGCCGCCCTTTGCTGGAACATTACCCATATGATCCTTTGAACAACCGGGACATCTTTGAGAAAGTTCGTGTAGACGGAGCAGGAAGAATCGTTTGGGATGAGAGCCTGAGGTTGGCAATATGGGACAATTACGCCTATAAACAGATAACCGGTCGGACCCTGGATGAAGCCCAAACGATGCCGCTCGAAGAAGTGGAAAGGAAGGTAGCCGCCACTGTCTCCTAGCATCGGTAGTTCCCACCGGATAATGATCTACTCCCAACCGAATACTGCCCCTGCCCCCAGCGGTTGATCAGACAGCAACGTATGTGCTCATGCCGTCCTTTGTCCGACCGCCGTTCCGACCCGGCGCCCGGCGCCGGTCCACAATCGACCTGTTGGAACGGGGCTCGGCGCGGCAGGACCGGGTACGCGCAACCGGAACCGCGGGAGGGCATCCCCCGTTCGCTGCGGGTTCTGCGGCGGCGCGTCGGACAGGTGGGCGAAGGCGTGCCGGACCAGCCACCTGACCGCCGGTACGCACACCGCATCTCCGAATCCCATCCGGGCTTGGCGGTCGCCCACGTTCACGGGGAACGACCCGGCCCCCTGCAGCCGGGCGTACTCGACCCCCGTCAGCGGACGTATCCGGGGAACCCCGCTGCGGCAGTCCACCAAGAACTGCACGCTGCTGCCGCCCTGAGGGGTACGCAGGCAGCCTGCGATCTCGTCCGGGCGCACCTCGCCCACCGTCCGTTTCCCCCGGCGCCGCCGGTACATCGCCGCCGCCCCGCCCCTTCGGCCCGCCAGGAGTTCGTCCACCCGCAGGCGGTGCCGCTCGGCCATACCCGCCAGCAGGGCGGCCGTCTTCTCCTCCGGCCACCAGCGCCCGTCGTCCGGCGGCACCTCCTCCAGAACCGACAACAGCGAATAGCCGGCCTGGCCGGGCGGCTCGGGAATCGGCAGCTCCACGAACGGCAACCCAGGATGGGCCGCCTGGAAGCGCCGCACACCGGCGGGCCGCACCCGAGCGGCGTCCGGCCCCGGACGCGGCCATCCCGCCCCGCCGCCCGGCCGCACCCCCATCACGAACAGGCGGGGCCGGCTCTGCGGCGTGAACCACCGGGCGTCCACCACCGCCAGATCGATCTCATACCCGAGCCCGGCGATGCGGCCGCACACCTCGAACAGATCCCGCCCGCCCCGAGACGACAAGAAACCCGTCACGTTCTCCAGCAACAGACCGGCCGGAGCCGAGCGCCGGCGGCACTGTTCGGCGAGCAGATCCAAGAAGGGCCACACCGTCCCCGAATGCTCCCCGTCCAGGCCCGCCCGGTTGCCCGCCAGCGAGAGGTCGATGCAGGGAAAGGAAGCGGTCACCGCATCCAGCCCCTCAGGCAGATCCCCGACAGCCAGGTTGTTGATGTCGTCCACCACCAAGTCGCCCCCGCCGAACCGCGCCCGGTACATCTCCGCCTTGCCGGGGGCGATGTCGTTGGCGAACACACACTCCCAGCCGAGGGGCTCCACCGCCTCGCGCACCAAACCGATGCCCGCGAAGAACTCGGCGAACCTAACCACCAGCCGCCCCTGCCCCCGCGCTCCGCACGGCCCTTTCAGCCAACAGCCAGCCCTTTCCTCCTGTCAGTCTCATCGTAGACCCCGCCCGGCGCCGATCCCGGTCAATCTGACCCCCAACGTACCGAGAAGCTGTGACATGAACCCGTCCGGCCGAGGGTCAGGCGCGTTGAAGGGCGAAGAAAGCCGCGATCCGGTCCAACACTGCCTCCGGGGCGCGCAGCTCGCATTCCCAGATCACCAGCACCCGCCAGCCCTCCTCCTCCAGACGGACGGCGTTCTCCCGGTCCCGCTCCCTGGTCCGGGCGAACTTCGGCTTCCAATAGTCGACGTTGGTGGCGGGCAGCCCGGCGATGGGGCAGTCCGAGTCGGGGTGCCAGTGCCAGAAGCAGCCATGGACGAATATCACCGCCCGGTGCCGGGCGAGCACCAGATCGGGGTTGCCCGGCATGTCCCGCCGGTGAAGCCGGAAGCGCAGCCCCATCCGGTGCACCATCGAGCGGACGATCATCTCCGGCTTCATATCGCGGGACCGAACCCGAGACATGCAGTAGGAACGGTCCTCGGGGCTGAGATTGTCCATCCCCGGCAAGCCTATACCCCGGCCCCCTCCGCCGCCGGGTTGACCCCCGATAACCCGCGAAATGGGGCCGGGCAGATGAAGCCGCCGCTTCAAGGTCTGGGATGCACGGGCTGACGAACCGGCCCGAACCGCACGGACCTGACGATCAGGGCAAGACGGCGCACCCCGGCTTGGTATACGAGAACATTACGGTTTCCGAACCGCACGGACCTGACGATCAGGGCAAGACGGCGCACCCCGGCTTGGTATACGAGAACATTACGGTTTCCGAACCGCACGGACCTGACGATCAGGGCAAGAGGGCGCCCCTCCGCACCCCACCGTTCCGCCGCCTACGCACCTGTCCAAGATGCCGCTCCAAGATGCCGCCGAGCACCTCGATCCGCCGGCAAAAGCGCGAAAACCGCCCCCCGCCCCGGCTTCGCCGGGTGCCCTCCCCCGCCTCCGCCACCAGCATCGGATACTCATCGGGGCGGCCGCCGCCCCGCCCGGCCCTGTGATGCCCGGCCCGGGCTTGAAAGTCCCATGATGACCGCCGCCCTCTCCGGAGCCTCGCGGCGGTGTTTGTGTTTCAGCCCAATAGGTATACCAAATTTTCGGGCGTTCGCATAGGGGTATGTTCAAGTATTTTTCGCGGCCCGCAAAGCGGCCTTCTGACCTGGGGCAACGCCAGAAAACAACTTCTGATCGGATACGGGGCGTTCACCAACCGGGGAAAGCCGCCGCCTCGGGGTCCGGGATGTACGGGCCGATGAACCGGCGCAAGCGGGCGGGCGGCCCGCGGAGATGAACAATCGGGGATAACATCGGCGCCGGCAGACAGGAGCGGAGAAGACGGCCCACCACACCACCATCACCGGCGCCGCGGCCCTCGTCCAGGCCATGGAGCAGGAAGGGGTCGACACCGTGTTCGGGCTGGTCGGCCACGGCAACCTGGCCTTCGTCGACGCCATTCAGGACAGCGGGTCGGTGGCCTACGTGTCGGTGTTCCACGAACAGGTGGGCGCCCACGCCGCCGACGCCTACTTCCGGGCGGGGGGGCGGATCGCGGTGATGACGACCACGGTGGGGCCCGGGTTCACGAACATCATGACCGGGCTGGGGGACGCCCTGCTCGATTCCTCGGCCATGGTGGTGATCGCAGGCGGCATGCCGAGCGCTTATACGGGCAAGGAACCCCTCCAGGAGCTTTCGTATTCGATCGACGACGCCCAGCTCGACATCGCCCGGCCCCTCGCCAAGCGGGTCATCTCCGCCGCCTCCCCCGCCGGGCTGGCCGACTCGTTCCACCGGGCGGTCCGCTTCGCCCTGAGCGGCTGCCCCGGCCCGGTGGTGCTCCAGGTCCCGCTCGACTACTTCTCGGCCTGGGTCTCCCCTCCCCTGCCCCGGCGGCCCGTCCGCCCGGGGCGGAGCGGACCCGACCGCTCGGAAGTGGAGAAGGCCGCCGACCTGATCGCCCGGTCGGAGCGCCCCCTGCTGTTCGCCGGAGGAGGGGCGGTGATCTCCGGCGCCTCGAAGGCCCTCACCCGCATCGCCGACCGGTTCGGCATTCCCGCCGCCACCACCATGAGCGGCCAGGGCGCCATCGCCGAGGATCATCCGCTGTCGGCCGGTTTCACCGGCGTGGTCGGAACCAGGCCCGCCAACCGCGCCGCCCGGCGGGCCGACCTGTTGGCGGCGGTCGGCACCCGCTTCCCGGAGATGGACTGCAGCAGCTGGCGGCCCGACCGCTTCACCGCCGTCCCGCCCGCCAAGCTGATCCACATGGACATCGACCCCAACCAGATCGGCAAGATCTACCCGACCGACGCCGCCCTGGTGGGGGACGCCCGCCGCTCGTTGGAGGAGCTGGGCTCGGCCCTCGAAGACCGCCTCGGCGGGGGTGACCGCTGGCGGGGTTGGCGGGAGGAGCTGGCCGCCGAGAAGCAGTCCTGGGCCGATGATCTGCACGAGGTCCGCCGCACCCCCAGCTTCCCCTACGAACCGGCCTACCTGTCCGTCCTCCTGCGGAAACTGCTGCCCAGAGAGACGATCCTGGTTACCGGGGTGGGCATACGCCACGCCGTCGGGCAGCACTTCCCCTTCCTGGAGGAGGGCACCCAGATCGTCGCCAGCGGTTTCGGGACGATGGGCCAAGAGGTCGCCGCCCCGATCGGGGTGCGGCTCGCCCGCCCGGACGCCCCGGTGGTCGCCCTGGTCGGCGACGGGGCGGTCATGGCCTGCCTGGCGGCGCTGCCCACCGCCGCCGCCGCCGGAATCCACGCCGTATGGCTGATCGCCAACAACACCGGCTACGCCTCCATCGCCCTCTACCAGGCCAAGCACTACGGACGGGACGCCGGCACCTACTTCAAGGACCCCGAAGGGGTGCCCTACGACCTCGATTACACGGCCTACGCCCGCTCCTTCGGCGCCCGGGCAGAAAAGGTGGCCGAACCCGGCGACCTTCCCCGGCTCCTGTCCAGGGCCCTCGAAGAACGCGCGGTCTGGGTGCTGGAGCTGCCGGTCACCCCCGCCCCCCGGATCATCGGTTCGGGCCACTGGAACGTCAACGACATCCTGGCGGCCGGAACCCGAAAGGAGGGCTGACGGGGGCCGTCCGCCGGAGGAGGCCCCGCCGCCGGGAGGCCCAGACCCGACCGCCGAGCAACCGAGCAAAAGGAAGCAGCGAGTGAGCGCACCAGGCCTGATCCGAACCGTGCTGGGCGACGTCGCGCCCGAGCCTTGGGGGATCACCAACGCCCACGCCCACCTGGTCAGCGCGCCCGACGCATCCAAACCCCCCTTCGACACGACCGGCGCCTCCGAGCTGGCAATGACCCTGGACGACAGCCTCCCCGAGCTCGAAGACTTCGCCCGGGCCGGGGGTTTCTGCCTGGTCGATCTGACCCCGATGGGCATGGGCCGGGACCCCGCCGCCCTGGTGCGGGCCTCCGAGGAAACCGGCCTTCACATCGTGATGGGATCCGGCATCTACCACCAGGCCCACCACCCCGAGGCCATCGCCGGCCTGAACGATGAACAAATCGCCGAAATCATCATCGGGGAGATCACCGAAGGAATAGACGGGACCGGCGTCCGGGCCGGCGTCATCGGCGAACAAGGCACCTACCAAGGCCCCATCACCCGACGCGAACACACCGTCTTCCGAGCCTCGGCCATCGCCGCCGTCGAAACCGGCGCCGCCGTAACCACCCACACCCATCTGGGCCGCAACGCCCTCCAACAAATCGACGCCCTCACCCGACAAGGCCTGGCCCCCGACCGCATCGTCATCGGCCACCTCGACGACGCCGAACCCGACCTCCCCCTCATCCGAGAAATCACCGCCCGCGGCGCCTGGGCCCAATTCGACGACATCGGATACGAGTACTACACCGAGCGTCTCCAGGTCCAGATGACCACCGACACGGTGCGGGCCCGCAAGCTCCTTCAGCTGGCGGAGGAGGGCCTGGCCGGACAGATCATCCTCGCCAGCGACTTCGGCATGCAGCGCCATCTCCGGGCGAAGGGCGGGCCGGGCCTGGCGGTGCTGTCCGACGGGTTCCGCCGGACCGCCCGAGCGGAAGGCGTGCCCGCCGAGGTGCTCGACCGGTGCATGATCGACAATCCGGCGGCGATGCTGACCCTGCGGTGAGCACCGGAGAGAACGGCCGGGGCATGATCCGGACGGTGCTGGGCGACATCCCGCCCGAACCTTGGGGGCCGACCAACGCCCACGCCCACCTGGTGCTCGGCTTGGAGGACCAGAGCAACGAGGCGGCCGGCGCGTACCGCGACCACTCCCTGACCCTGGACGACACCCTGCCCGAACTGCGGGCCTTCGCCGGCGCCGGGGGTTTCTGCCTGGTGGACCTGACCCCGATGGGCATGAGCCGGGACCCCGCCGCCCTGGTACGGGCCTCCGAGGAAACCGGCGTCCACATCGTGATGGGATCCGGCGTCTACCACGAGCCCTTCCAGCCCGAACGCATCGCCGGCCTCAGCGATGAACAAATCGCCGAAATCATCATCGGGGAGATCACCGAAGGCGTGGACGGCGCCGGCGTCCGGGCGGGCGTCATCGGCGAACAAGGCACCTACCAAGGCCCCATCACCCGACGCGAACACACCGTCTTCCGAGCCTCGGCCATCGCCGCCGTCGAAACCGGCGCCGCCGTCTCCACCCACACCTACCTGGGCCGCAACGCCCTCCAACAAATCGACATCCTCACCAACCAAGGCCTGGCCCCCGACCGCATCGTCATCGGCCACCTCGACGACGCCGAACCCGACCTCCCCCTCATCCGAGAAATCACCGCCCGCGGCGCCTACGCCCAGCTCGACGGAATCGGGTGCGAGTACTACTCGGAGGCCCTCGGCGTACAGATGACCACCGACCGCACAAGGGCGCAGACCCTGCGCCGCCTGGCCGAAGAAGGCCTCGCCGGCCGCCTCGTCGCGGCGAGCGACATCTGCCGCAAGCGGCACCTGACGGTGAACGGCGGCCCCGGCCTGGCCCATCTCATAACCGGGTTCCGCCGGCTGGCCGAAGAAGAAGGCGTCCCCTCCGAAGTCCTCGACCGATGCATGGTCTACAACCCGGCCGCCCTGCTCACCATGCAGTGAGGTTGTCCCGCCCCTGCCGCCGTCGGCCAGATCCTGATTCGAGGACGCCGCAGCCGACTACCAGAAGGGGATGTCAGGAGAGGCTTCGGGGCGGTCCTCCTCCGCGGGGTCCGCGGCGGGAGGGCCGGTTTTTCGGTCGAGAGGGGCGCCGGTCTCCAAGTCGCAGCCCGTCAACCGCTCCGCTATATCCGCGATAGATGTTCGGATGTTTTCGGCGTGCGGCGTCGACTCATCGAACAGTCCTACAGCGTATGCAGCCGCCCCACAAGCCGCCGCGGCCATCGCCCGAGCCAAGGCGGGGGTGGCGAGTTCGCCATGCCTCACGGCGCCTCCGTAACGGGACTCCCGATGCCACCGAGTGATCTCATCGGCGCCGACCGGGGCCAACCGACCGAGCACCTCACTCCGGTGGGGTTCCCCCAACTCCGCACACAGCGCCCCGATGTCGTGCTGCCATTCCACCCGGCGGCGGGAAGTCACATGGAGCAGCACCTTTACCGCCGACTCCACGATGTATTGGACATGACCGCACGCCTTCTCCAAACGCACCTGGTATTGCTCGAAGGCCCGCAACTCATTGCCTATCCGCCGGTCGCGTACCTCGGTGTCATCCGGCTTGAGCTCGCGGTTGAGCTCCAGCAACCCGGTGAACAGGTCGTACAACCGACCGACCGCTTCTTCGAAATCGCTGGTCGGCGCAACCATTTCCTTTTCCCAGTCCACTTCGCCCGCGCCCCGGTCCGCCAGAACCACCCCGTCCCTGTCGATCCAACTCTCCAACGAAGTGGACAATTGCCCGCTGCGCATCTTCCACTCGGGCCGGTCGGTGGCCAGTACATCGACCCGCCGCCCCGCCTCACCGCCGGCGAGCGCCGACAGCTCCCTCTCCAAGGCGGCCCGCTCCGCGTAATCCATATCATCGTAGATAGCTACCAGGTCGATGTCGCTGCGGCCGGTGGCCTCGCCGCGAGCCACCGAGCCGAACAGAACCACCCTGCTCACCCCCGCCGACATCAATGCCGCCGCGGCTCGTTCGGCGTCCGCCCGGCCCGGCGCCCCGCCCTGCTCGGGCTCTTTCCGCTCGACCGCTGTCATATCCCGCATTCACCCGCCCGCCGCCCGATCCTCGACCCACCCCCCGACCAGATGGGCAACTCCAAGATTACCCTCACAAAAACCTCGTGCAATCAGGGCTCGAAGTTCAATCCCAACCCCAGAAGTTCAATCCCAACCCAAACGCCTCCAAGTCCGCGAAAATCGGCCACCAACGCCGGCAAACCCGGGCCCATCCCCCGCCGCCGCCTCCTTGAACGAAAAACCGCCGGGCCGCACGAGGCCGCCCCCGGCCCGACGGGGCCGGAACGAACGGGATCCGTCTCTGACCGCCGCCCTCTCCAGAACTCGCGGCGGTGTTTGTGCTTCAGCCCCCTATAGATACCAAATTGCAGGGCTTCCGTCTAGGGGTACGTATGTTCGGAGAACATTTCGGCGGGTCAGGCTCGGAAGCGGTGTTCAAGACGGCCTCCCGCCGTAGCCTCATCCAACCGCTCGGCTCGGATGAGCAGTTTGGCGGCGCGCTCGTTGGAGGACGAAGGTGACCAACCGGGGCGTCTTGGCTTTTGCGGGCCGGGGCTTGCCAGAGAAGAGCCTGCTCAACAACTCGAACAGGGATGAGCACAACCTCCTTGGAACTGCTCATCTAGGATAGCGGCCGGGGTCCGACCAAGTTAGGAGGCGGCCCTTGAAAAGGCCGCGGAACTCGGCCCGCCGCCCGGAGGTGTCGAGATCATGACACCGAACGGAGGAGACGCCGTGGTCTCGGCCCTGCGAAGCGGCGGGGTCACCACCGTGTTCGGCATTCCGGCCAGTTACACGGTCGAGATATACGACGCGCTGGCCAGGAACGGCGGCGTCCGTTCCATCGTGGCCCGCAACGAACAGGCCGCCGCTTTCATGGCCGACGGGTACGCCCGCCGTTCGGGCGGCCCGGGGGTGGTGATCGTTACCGGCGGCCCCGGACTCGGCAACACCATCACCGGCCTCCAGACCGCCTACGCCGACTCGTCCCCGGTGGTGGTCATCGCCAGCGACCACGACCCGGCCCAGCGGGCGGCCCACCCGGCGGGGCTGCCCCATGAGGCCTACGACCAGGAGGGGCTGGCCCGGGCAACCGGCGCTCTCGTCCGGCGGGCCGACGACCCCGGATCGATCAGGGAGGCGGTGGAGGAAACGCTGCGGAGCTGCCGCAACGGCCGCCGGCCCGGCGTCGTGCTGATCAGCCGCCGCGCCCTCAAAGCCCCGGCAACGCCCCCTTCCGGGCAGGGGCGGCCCGGACGGGCCCACCCGCCAGCAGACCGGGCCTGGAATCCGGAGGGGGCGGCCGGGCCGCCGGACACGGCCCCGGTTTCGCATCCCTGGATCGATCCGATCGAAGCGGCTCTCCCCGACCGGCCCGTCACGGTGTGCGTGGATGTAACCATGGCCCTGCGGTGGATACCCGGCGTGATGCCGCCGGGTCCGAATAGAAGGCTGATGGCGCCCTGGAGCTTCCAGACCCTCGGCTGGGCCTACGCGGCCGCCCTCGGCGCGCAGGCCGCCGCCCCCGGCGACGCCGTGCTGGCGGTGATGGGCGACGGCGGCGCCCTGTTCACGCTCGGTGAGCTGGCCGCCGCGGTCGAGCACCGGCTGCCCGTCTGCCTGCTGGTCTTCAACAACCGATGCTACGGGATCATCGCCGAGGTGCAGGACGAACTGTGCGGCGGGCGGCGGTTCGGAGTCGACCTGGAACAACCCGACTTCACCGCGGTGGCCGAGGCCTTCGGCATGCCCGCCTTTCGGGTGCATACCCCAGATCAGTTGGAGGCCGCGCTGCGGCGTAGCATCGGCAACGGCGAGCCCAGCCTGGTCGAAGCCATCGTCGGCGTTGAAGATCTGGGTTCCGGCTCGGCGCACCCCTGAACCGGCGAACGGCAGAAAAGCATGGAGAGAACAACGAAATACCCGCCCGCCCCCGAGCTCCCGGTGCTCGTTACCGAGGTTCCCGGACCGGCGTCCGGGGAGCTGTTCCGCCGGGATCAGAGCCTGCTGGCGGCGGGCGGCTCCGCCGGGTCGCTGTGGTCGGGGCTGGCAGTGGCCGAAGGAAGCGGGGCCATGATCCGCGACGCCGACGGCAACTGGCTGCTGGACGCCTGTTCGGGCACCGTGGTGATGAATATCGGCCACGGCCACCCCGCCTTGGCGGCGGCGGTCGGTGCCCAAGCCCGGCGGCTCACCCATTTCTACGATTTCGCCACCCGGGCCCGGGTCGATTTCCTCGAGGCGCTCGGGGCGGTCATGCCGCCCGGCCTCGACGCCTTCCACCTCGCCAACTCCGGGAGCGAGGCGGTCGAATCGGCCCTCCGCATCGCCCGGTCTGCCACCGGCCGCCACGAGGTGATCGCCTTCCACAACGCCTACCACGGCCGCACCTTGGGCGCCCTGTCCCTGACCGCAGGGGCCGGGCGGGAGGGCCTGGGGCCGCTGCTGCCCGGCGTATGGCACGCGCCGGCCCCCGACCCCGCCCAGACACCCGAGGCGGACGAGGCGGAGCGCATCGAGGCGTGCGGGCGTCATCTGGAGCGCCTGGCTTCGCAGGTGCTCACCGGCCCCCCCGCCGCCGTCTTCATCGAACCCATGCAGGGAGCGGGCGGCATGATCCCCGTTCCGGCGGGGTTCCTGGAACTGCTGCGCTACTTCTGCGACTGGACAGGCGCCCTGCTGGTGTTCGACGAGATCCTCACCGGCGGCGGCAGGACCGGACGCTTCTGGGCCTTCGAACATTCGGGGGCGGCGCCCGACCTCCTCCTGCTGGGAAAGGGCCTCGGCGGCGGCTTCCCGCTCGGCGCGGTCGCCGGCCCCCGCCGCATCATGGACGCCGGCCCCGGAGCGCAGCCCACCCACAACAGCAGCACCTTCGGCGGCAACCCCCTGGCCTGCGCAGCCGGGCTGGCCGCCCTCACCGCCCTCCTCGAAGAGGGCCTGGTAGAAAACGCCGCCCGAGTAGGCGCCCGCCTGATCGAATCCCTCCGCCGGCGCCTGGCCCCCCGCACCAACGCCGCCGACGTGCGCGGCCTGGGCCTGGCAATAGGCGTCGAGCTGGTCTCCGACCAGACAACCCGCACCCCCGCCTCGAACGACTTCATCCGCGCCGTCCTGCAGGGCCTGCTGCGCCGAGGCATCGTCATCTCCAGCACCGGCCCCGTCATGCGGATCACCCCTCCCCTGTGCCTGACCGCCCCCCAAGCCGACCGCATCGCCCAAGCCCTCGACGAAACCCTGACAGAACTCGAACCAGCCGCCGGCTGACACCGGAATGTTCAACCGGGCGTCGGAGCAACAGTGAACCGCAACGCCTCGTGCTTTCTTGTACTGATGCTCGTGTTTGCCGGTCTGGGCTGGGCATGCGGGGGCGGCAGCGCGCCGCCGGAGTCCCGGCCCGCATCCTCTTCCGCATCCTCCACCGACGCCGCGCCGGCTTCTGCGGCGGCCGCCGGCCAAGCGGTGAGCCCGGCGGAAGGTGCTCTGGGCGAGGAGGAGCAGGAGTGCCATCGGTTCACTACCGGGCTCGACCGGTTCGTGTTCGTTCGTCTGCGGCCTGTCTTGGCCGAGGGGGGTGAGCTGCTCGGGGCGCCGTCCGGCGCTGACGGGGAGGAGGCGGCGGCAGGGCTGTTCGAGGCGGCCCGCCGGCTCGAGGCGCTCGTGGACGAGCTCGACCGGATGGGCGTTCCTCCCCGCGAGGCGGCCGACTTGCTGCTCTCGATCCGCCGGGGGGTGCTGCTCTACGCCGCCGGGTTCGAGAAGGGCGGGCGGGGTTGGCAGGCGGACGACGCGGACCTGATACGGGAGGCGAAGGCGGAGACCTTGGAGGCGGCGGCGGAGCTGAACTCATACTTCGGTCTGCAGCTCTGCGGCTAACCGAGAGGCCCCCCGGCGGGGCGTCTGCGGGGGTAAGATCGGGCAATCGGGGTTCTCCAACCTGATCAGGAGGAAGCATGGCGCTGCAGGTGATGACCGTGCGGGGGCCGGTCCCGCCCGGTGAGCTGGGCCACACCCAGACCCATGACCACGTGTTCGCCGACATATCGTGGGCGCGCCACCGTTGGGTGGCGATGCCGATCACCGACGAAGTCCAGATGACGGAGGAGATCCGCCTCTACAAAGAAGCGGGCGGGGGCGCCATCGTCGACTGCGCCCTCGAACACATCGGGCGCAAACCCGAAGCGCTCCGCCGGATATCGGAGGCCACCGGCTGCCACATCATCATGGGCACCGGCTTCTACCGGGAGCCCTACTACCCCGAGTTCGTCAACAAATGGACCACCGCCCGGCTGGCCGAGTACATCATCGACGAGATCGAGAACGGATGGGCGGACACCGGGATCCGTCCGGGGGTGATCGGCGAGATCGGCATCGACAAGCGGTGGGTGCAAGGAGTGGAGGAACGGGTGATCAGAGCCGCCGCCCGGGCCCAGCGCGCCACCGGCCTGGCGGTCACCACCCACACCCCTCCCCACACGGCCCTGCTGTTCCACGAGATCCTCCGAGAAGAAGGGGTTCCGCCCGACCGCATCATCTTCGGCCATCTGGACAACACGCTGGAGATGGACGAGCTGGAGCGCATCGCCGCCACCGGCGCCTACATCCAGTTCGACCTGATCGGCATCGACTGGATCAACTCCGACCGCCGCCGGGCGGAGTTCCTGGCCGAGCTGATCCGCCGGGGACACGGGGACCGGTTGCTGGTGGCCCAGGACATGCCCGCCCGCCCCCGCCTGAAGACCAACGGAGGCCACGGCTACCAACACCTGATCGACAACTTCCTGCCCATGCTGCGCGCCCAAGGGGTGGGCGGGGACGACATCCACCGGATCACCCGCACCAACCCCGCCCGGGTCCTGGCCGCAGAGTTCTCCTGAGGCCGGCCGGCCCCGCAGTTTGCCGAAGCTCGGTAGTCAAGCCTCCTAGACGAACACCTTCTTTTGGTCAAGCAAACCGACAATCACTAGACTAAGATCGCGCAGAAGTCCAGCCTGCTTGACGAAAGGGGCGGCCGCCCTTGCAGCCCGACGCCTTCCCATCCGCTGACCGCGGTGTTGTCCGCAAGACCCTCGAAGGGTACTGGGCGTTCTACCCGAAACCCTTGCCCCGCCGCCTCGACCTGGCACCGGATGCCGTCAATCTGCTGGACGAGGCGACCGGCGCCGTCCACCGCCTGGGCGGGGTGGGAAGGCTGCTGCCCAACCCGCATCTGCTGATCGGGCCGCATCTCCGGATCGAGGCGGTGCTGAGCTCGCGGATCGAAGGAACCAAAACGGACGTCCCGCAGCTCCTCCGGCTGGAGGCCGGACAGACCCCGCCCCCGAACGAAGCCGACGACGCCCGCGAAGTGGTGAACTGCGTCACGGCGATGGAGCACGGTCTGAGAAGGGTGCGCGAGGGGCTGCCGATGTCGATGCGGCTGCTGTGCGAAGTGCATGAACATCTGCTCGCCGGAGTCCGCGGAAGACACCGCCGCCCCGGTGAAGTCCGAACCAGCCCCAACTGGATCGGCGGCGCCGCGGTCGCCGACGCCGTGTTCGTCCCTCCGCCGCCTGACGAGATGAACAAAGCCCTCACCGACTGGGAGTTCTTCCTGCACGAGGAAACCATGCCGCTCCTGGTGCGGCTCGCCCTGGCCCACTACCAATTCGAGGTGATCCACCCGTTCCTCGACGGCAACGGGCGGATCGGGCGGCTGATGATCCCCCTGATGCTGGTCATGCGGGGCGCGTTGACCCAACCCCTCTTCTACATGTCCGCCTTCTTCGAGCAGCACCGGAGCCGCTACTACGACCTGCTGCTGCTGACCAGCCAGAACGGTGACCTGCTGCCGTGGATCCGGTTTTTCCTCGAAGGGGTGCGGCGCCAGGCCCGCGACGCCGAGGAGCGCACCGTGCGGCTCGTGGAACTTCAGCACCGGTTGTTCAACGATCTCCTCGCCGAGAAGCGCCCCGCCTCGGTCGTCCGGCTCGCCGAGCACCTGTTCACCGTTCCCTGGATCACCCCCTCCCGAATCGCGCAGATCCTCGATGTGTCGCGGCAGACCGCCTACACCGCGATATACACTCTGGTCGAACGGGGCGATCTCATCGAGGTGGGCAGCCGGCAACGGAACCGGATATACACAGCCCCCCGCATCTACGAAGCCGTCTACGGAGAAATCGAGCCCGGCGGTGACGCAGTAGCAGCCCGCTCCGGGCCGGATCGATCCGGCTCTCGACCGAGGAAGAACGCCCATGACACCGGCAGCCCCTGAGTTCGATCTGCTGATCACCGGCGGGGCGGTGGTTACGGTCGACGACCGCCGCCGGGTGATCGACCCCGGGGCGGTGGCCGTAACGGGGGACCGGATCGCCGAGGTGGGGGCCGCCGCCGATCTGGAGGGACGGCGGGCGAAGCGGGTCATCGACGCCGCCGGCAAGGCGGTGCTGCCCGGATTCTCGGACACCCACCAGCACCTCTTCCAGTATCTGCTCCGGGGGTTGGGCGAAGGCTTGGAGATATGGCCCTGGCTGTCGGACTTCATGTGGCCGGTCGCCTCGGCCATCTCCATGGAAGAGGCTCGGATCGGGGCGCAGCTCGGAGCGGTAGAGGCGGCCCGGTCGGGGGTAACCGCGGTGCTCGACAACCACTACGCCCCCACCGACCTGGCCTCCACGCTGGCGGTGGCCGATGCGATCGAAGAAGTGGGGCTGCGGGGGGCGGTGGCGAGGGGCATGACCGGGGAGCTGACCGAGCTGGCCGCCAAACACGGGCTGGCCGGAGACCTCTTCCGGTACTCGAACCGGGAGGAGATCGAGATCACCAAAGCGGCCATCGCCGCCCGCCCGCCGGACAGCCGCGTGGGGGTCTGGCCCGCCCCGCTCAACCTCATCTACGTGGACCAGGAGCTGGTCGCCGACGCCGCCGCCCTGGCCCGAGAGGCGGGAACCGGCTGGCACACCCACTGCTCGGAAGCCGCCAACGATCCGGTCTTCTACCTGGAGGAATACGGCCGTCGCCCGGTGGAATGGCTGGCCGAGCGCGGCCTGCTGGGCCCCGAAACCACGCTGGCGCACTGCATCTTCTTGGACGACCGGGAAGTGGAGCTGGCCGGAGGGTCGGGAACGGGCGCGGCCTACTGCCCCATCTCCCATCAGTACATCGCCCTGGGGGTGATGCGCCTGCGCGACCTGCGGGACGGGGGCGCGGCGGTGGCGCTCGGCCTGGACGGGGCCAGCGGCCACCGACTGGACATGTTCGCCTGCATGAAGGCGGCGGTGCTGCTGCAGCGGGTCCACAGCCGCAGCCCGGTCGAATCGAACGGCGAAGAAGCGATAGAGCTCGCCACCCGGGCCGGGGCCGAATACCTGGGGATCGAGGCCGGTGTCATCGCCCCCGGGCGGCTGGCCGACCTGGCGGTGGTAGACCAGTCCGGGCCGCACCACGCCCCCCGCCACCGCACCGCCGCCTCCATCGTCTATTCGACCGGACCCGCCGATGTGACCCATACCATCGTCGGCGGCGAAGTGATCTACGAGGAGGGCCGATGCACGAAAGTGGACGAGAAAGCGGTGATAGAGGAAGCGAACGGCCGGGCGGCCGACCTGGCGGCCCGGGCCGGGCTGGCGCCTCTGCTCGAACCGTGGCGGACGGGCCCGCCGCGATGACCCCGGCCCGGCCCGCACCCGAGGAGGTCCGGACGGCGGCCGTGGTCGGGGCGGGCGTGATGGGCCACGCCATCGCCCAGGTGTTCGCCCAGGCAGGTCTGGACGTCTATCTGGTGGACCTCGACGAATCGGCGCTGGCGGGCGCCCCCGGGCGGATCAGATACAACCTGGAGACCCTGGCGCTGGCCGGGCGCATCTCCGAAGCCGAAATCCCCTCGGTGCTCGACCGGATCTCCTGCACCTCCGACCTGGGCGGGGCGGGCCGGGAGGTCGAGTTCGCCGTGGAGGCGGTCAGCGAGAACCCGGCGGCCAAGCAGTCGGCTTTCTCGGCCCTCGAGGAGGCGGCGGGGCCCGAGGCGGTGCTGGCCAGCAACACCTCCGGCCTGATGCTGTACGAGATGCTGGAGTTCGCCCGGCCCGAACGGATCGTATGCGCCCATTGGTTCGCCCCGCCGCACATCGTCCCCCTGGTGGAGGTGGCGGGGGGGCCGGACACAGACCCCGAGACCCTCCGCTGGACCGCCCGGCTGCTGGAGCGGGCCGGCAAGCTCCCCCTGGTGATGGACCGTTTCGCCGAGGCGTTCATCGCCAACCGGATAATGATGGCCATGGCCGACGCCGCCGAGGAGCTGATGGACGAGGGCGCCGCCGGCCTCCGCGGCATCGACCTGGCGGTCAAGGCCAGCGTCGGGGTGCGCCTCGGCGTAGCGGGCATCTTCCAGAGCCTCGACTTCAACGGGCTGGACCTGATCGCCGAAGGCCGCCGCAGCATGGGCCTCGACGTGCCCCCCTACCTGGCCGGGCCGGCGGGGCGGGGCGACTACGGGCCCAAGACCGGCGCCGGGTTCTATGATTACGGCGGCCGCTCCGAGGCGGAGGTGCTGCGCAAAAGGGACCTCGCCTACCTGGCCGTGCTCGGCGCCCTCGAGGAGGTGGACGCATTCGACCCGGTGTAGGCGTCCGGCCGGCCATCTCGATCACGGGGGTAACCAAACGGTTCTCCATCTCCCGCCGCCAATCCCTGACCGCGGTCGAGGACATCGACCTGTCGGTGGACCCCGGCGAGTTCGTGGCCGTCATCGGCCCCTCCGGATGCGGCAAATCGACCATCCTCCGCATGCTCGCCGGGCTCGAAACCCCCACGTCAGGGCAGGTGGAGGTCAACGGCGCCTCCCCCGCCGAGCTGGCGGCCGCCCACCGGCTGGGGGTGGCCTTCCAGGATCACGCCCTGCTGCCGTGGCTGTCGGCGCGGGACAACATCGCCCTGCCCTTCCGGGTGATGGGCGCCCGCCCCGACGCCGGACGCATCGCCTCTCTCATCCGGCTGGTCGGCCTGGAGGGCTTCGAGCGGGCCCGGCCCAAACAGCTGTCCGGCGGGATGAGGCAGCGGGTCGCCATCGCCCGGGCGCTGGCGCTCGAACCGGACCTGCTGCTGCTCGACGAACCGTTCGGAGCGCTCGATGCGGTTACCCGCCGCCGGATGAACCTGGAACTCCAGGCCGTCTGGGCCGAACATTCGATCACTTCCGTGCTCGTTACCCATTCCGTCGACGAGGCGATCTTCCTCGCCGACCGGATCGTGGTGCTCACCGAGCGCCCGGGGCGGATCAAGCGGATCGAGGAAGTGCCGTTCGGGCGGCCCCGCCGGCGGGAGCTGATGACCGCCGCCGCCTTCCATTCCCTGGCTGACGAGCTGACCCTGGCCATCGACTCCGGCGAACCGGACATCCGAGAGGAGCAGGCCTGATGCCTGCGAAACGGTGGAGGGCGGCCGCCGGGGGCGCGGCGGGGCTCGCCATGGTCGGGGCGGTGTGGGAGGTCAGCGGCCGGTTGGGCATGGCGGGCAGCCGCTGGCCGCCCCTGTCGGACATCGCCGCCGCGCTGGTCGAGCGCCGGGACGTTTTCATCCGGGCCTCCGCCGCCACCATGACCGACGCCTTGGCCGGCTGGTCGGCGGGGCTGCTGATCGGGTTCTGCCTGGCTCTGATCGGACACCTCGCCCCCGTCCTGGCGCGGCCGATCGGGCGGTTCGCCACCATCGTCAACTCGGTGCCCTGGGTGGCGCTGGGGCCGCTCCTGGTGGTGGCGGTGTCCGGCGCCCAGCAACTAACCCCGCTGATCTTCGCCACCCTGGCCGTCTTCTTCGCCGGCTTCGTCTCCATCAGCTCCGGCCTGCGGGCTGCGGGCGCCGTCCACAACGACGTCCTCACCGCCATGGGCGCGGGCAAATGGGCGCGGCTGCGCCGGTTGGAACTCCCCGCCGCCGTCCCTTCGATCGTCTACGCCGCCAAGCTGGGGGCGCCCGCCGCCATGTTCGGGGTCGTCTTCGGGGAGTGGTTCGGATCAGAACCCCCCGCCCTGGGCCTGCTGATCGTCACCACGCTGAGGCAGATGCAGACCGACCTCCTGTGGGCGGCGGCGATGCTGACCGCCGTGTTCGCGGCGGCGGCGTTCGCCCTGCTGGCCGGGGTGGAACGGGCGGCGGCCGCCAGGTACGGACCGTGACCCGTCATCCGGCGGGGGCGGAAGGGCGGGGCCGGTGGACGGCGTTCTGGGGTTGGGCACTGCCGGTCGGGGCCGCGCTGGCGGCATGGCAGGGGCTGGTCTGGGCCGGGGTCAGCAAGTTCCTGGTACCCAGCCCCTGGGCGGCGGCCCAAGCCGTCGCCGCCGACCTGGGGACGTTCGCCGCCTTCAGCGGGCGCACCTTCTACTCGGCCGCCGCCGGGCTGTTGATCGGAACCGCCGCCGGGGTGGCGGTAGCCGTCCTGACCTGGCTGTCTCCTGTCCTGCGCACCTTCCTCGCCGCCTCCCTGATCATCATGTACTCGGTGCCGATCGTCGCCACCATCCCGCTGATGGCGAGGATGTTCGGGTACAACCAGGGCACGGTGCTGGCGGTGGCGGCCTTGGTGTCCACCTTCCCCGCCTATGTGCTGACCTCCTCCGGGATGCGGGCCTGCCCGCCCGGGTCCGAGGACGTGTTCGCCGCGCTGGGCGCCGGGAAGACGGCCCGCCTGTTCCGCCTGGCCCTCCCCTCCGCCGTCCCCAACTTCCTGACCGCCTTCCGGCTGAACGCCGGGGTGGCGCTGGTGGCGGCGGTCATCGGCGAGTACCTGACCGGCGTGAACGGGCTGGGATGGTTGTTCAACCTGGCTTTCTTCGCCCTCGAGATACCGCGCGCCTGGGCGGCGGGGGTGCTGATCATCGTCTATTCGGTGTTCGCCTATGCGGGGGCCGCCTGGCTGGAGGACCGGGGCCTGGAGCGGGTCAGATGACCGGTGCCGGCGGTTTCCGCGGGACTCCGTTCCACGCCGCCGCCTCGGCGGCCGCCAAGACCCCTCTTTGGTACGCCTGGGGCGATTACCATGTCGTGGACGTCTACACGGACGCGGCGGAGGAGGTGCAGGCCATCCGCCGGACGGCGGCCATGGCGGACATGTCGCCGCTCGACAAGACCCTGGTCGAGGGCCCCGACAGCGCCCGCCTGGTCGACCGGGTCGTTGCCCGGGACATCGGGAGGCTCGGCGTAGGCGGCATCCTGTACACGCCGTGGTGCGACGAGCGGGGCAAGTTGGTGGGGGACGGCCTGGTGCTGAGGACCGCCCCGGACTCCTTCACGTTCTCCGCCGGGCCGATCGACGGGTGGCTGCGCCGCTGGGCCGCCGGGCTGGACGTGGAGATCAGCGGCATCACCGACCGCTTCGGGGTGCTCGCCCTCCAAGGGCCGCTCTCCCGGGAGATACTGACCGAGGCGTCCGGGGGGGAGGACTGGGCCAGCCTGGGGTTCTCCCGGCTGCGGGCGGCCCGGATCGGCGGCGCCGACGCCATGGTGCTACGCACAGGCTTCACCGGCGAGCTCGGCTACGAGATCTGGACGCCGGCGGACCGGGGGGCGGACGTCTGGAACGCGGTGTCGGAGGCGGGCGCGGGACGCGGCCTGATCCCCGCCGGGGAGTACGCGGTGGAGGCGGCCCGGATCGAGGCGGGCCTGATCCTGATCGGCGCCGACTACAACCCGGCGGGGGGCGAACGCCGGGTGGCCCACTACGACGAGCTGGACGAGGGTCTGTCCTCCCCCTTCGAGCTGGGCCTGGGGCGGCTGGTAGACCTCGGCAAGGGGGATTTCATCGGACGGGAAGCCCTGGCAGAGGAAGTGCGCGCCGGCGGCCCCGCCCGCCGCCTGGCCGGGCTCGAGATCGACTGGAGGCAGGCTCTCGAGGCGGCGGCCTCCTCCGGACTGCCGCCGGACGTATCGCCGCGGGTCCGCAAAGACGCCCTGCCGCTCGTCCGCGGCGGACGGAGGGTGGGGCGGGCCACGAGCATCACCTGGTCGCCCACCCTGTCGAAGCTGATCGGTTTCGCCGTGGTCGAGACCGGTTTCGCCGTGGAAGGCCGCCGGATGGCGGTAGGATGGCCGCTCGGAAGCCGCTCAGAGGAGGTGGAAGTGAAGGTAGTCGAGCTGCCATTCCTGAAGCACCGCCGGGCCGCCGACCCCGCCGACGAGTTGATCGGCTGCCTCGACATCGACCCCGGCGGCAGCGATATCGACGCGGTCGTCTACGGGCTCGACAAGTGAGTTGCACCCGCGCTTCATCCTGGATTGCGCTTCGGCGGGTGGAACGCGGCGGCCAACCCGGCGGGTAACCTACGCCTGCGCCGGAACAGCGGAAGTAGAGCGAAGATGATCACGGTCGACTGCCACCTGCATCTCGGCCTCACACCCAGCCAGGTGCCCGAATGGTGGATGGCGGAGCTGATGCGCTTCTACGGGGGCGAGTACTACTCCCTCGACGGACAGGCGATCGTCGACCTGCTCAACGCCAACGGGACCGACGTCGGGCTGGTGCAGGGCGGCGACATCCGCCGCACCACCTTCCACCCGGACCACCCCGGCCAGCACGAGGTGTACGTGCCCAACGACTACACCCACAGCCAGGTGCTGGCCTTCCCCGACCGCCTGCTGGGGGTGGCCTGCATCGACCCGATGCGGGACGTGCAGGCCGGGGTGATGGAGCTGGAGCGGTGCATCACCGAGCTCGACTTCCGGGCCCTGAAGCTGCTCCCCAGCTACGGCCACTACTCCCCCGCCGACCGGGCGCTCGACCCGATCTACGAGAAGGCGCTGGAGCTCGACATCCCGGTCCATTTCTTCACCGGCATGACCCCCATCATCAACACCGACCTCCGTTACGGCGATCCGGTCTTGCTCGACGAGGTGGGCCGCCGCTACCGCGACCTGAAGGTGATCGTCTTCGTGAACTACCCCTGGATCGACCAGGCAACCGCCCTCGTCGCCAAGCACCCCAACTTCCACGCCGACATGTGCTACTTCGCCGGGGGCACGTCGGAAAGCATCCACGACGCCCTCCAGAAGTTCCGCTCCTACTCAGCGCTCGACCGCGTCATCTACGGGTCGGACAACAGCGACAAGGCCCGGGACGGCGAGATGGAAGGCCCGGTGCCCGACCTGTACCGGGGGGTCAACGCCGTGGCCGAACGCCGCGGCGCCGAACCGTTCAGCGGCGCAGAGCTCGACGCCATCCTGGGAGGCACCGCCGCCCGCCTCTACAAGATCGAAACCTGACCCGTCCGCCGAGGGGGCATCTGGGGCCGGCGCCGGCGGGGGTTTCGCATCGCGCCTGCTGAAAGGGATGATCAGGCGTGTTGCCGCCTTCTGTCACACCCAGCCTGTACCCTGCAGGACAGGCGCTGACAACCAAGACGACGGGCCGGGCGTTGTTTGCCCCTCTCGGCGCAGCCGGGAGCCGGGGCGAGGAAGGAAGGGACGCGATGGTGCGCCCCCGCGAGGAAAAACTGAACATGCGGCTGGCCGACCTGCTGGCGGCGGAGGGCCTCGACACCGAAGGCGAGCTGGAACAGACCGGCGGGAGGCGCATAGACGTTCTGGTGCGTATAGACGAACGGCGCATCGCGGTCGAGGCCAAGAAAGGAACCCTTCCCGGGATCCGGGATAAGGCTTTGGCCGCCGCGGCCAAGCGGCTGGAACACGGCTTGGCCCAAGGGGCGGTGGCGGTCTGCTACCCGGACAACGTCACCGTGGAACGCCTGGCCGCCGATACGCGCCTGTGGGCGGCGCCCCTGGGCGGGATATGGTCTGAGACCGATGCAACCGGGTTGGCCGCGATCGTGCGCCGAACCCGCAGCGACTTGTCGAACATCGAGAAGGCGTCGGCCACCTTCCGGGACAAACTCAGGGAAGCCGCCGGCGCATTGGCCCGCCACCAGGTGGACGACATCGCCGCTTCGGTCAGCATCCCCTTGGGGGCCGGTCAACCCGGCATGAGGGCGGCGCTTCTGGTCGCGTCCGCGTGCCTGTTCCATGCCCGCCTCGACCAGGCCCGCTCTCGCAGGGAGATACCCAAACCCCGCATCGACGCCCGCACAGGAGGCGCCTTCGACGGTGCGGGGTGGCCTTTCCCCGCCCTGAGGGACTGCCTGGCCGACCTGGACCCTATACAACCACTGACCGCCGCCTGGAACACCATCCTGGCGGTGGACTACAAACCGGTGTTCGAGACGGCGTTGACGGTGTTGGCCGCCCCGCTTCAGAACTTTCGTTTGGCCAGTTTCGTCCGAGGGTGCGGCTACGCCGCCTTGGGAGCGGAGGCAGCCCTCGTAGGCGGCCAGACCGACCTCCTGGGGAGGGTGTTTCACCGCATCCTGGACGAGGCCAAACACACCGGAGCTTTCTACACATCGGCGGCGGCCGCTGCCTTGCTGGCGGGAATCGCCGTCCGCGACGAAGACGTAACCCACGATCTGGAGTACCAGATAGTCGATCCGGCGTGCGGCACGGGGACGCTGCTGGCGGCCGCGGCGAGCCGCGTCAAGGATATCGCCGGACAGCACGGCAAGGCGGCGGGAAAGCATCTGATCGAGGAAGGCGTGCACGGCTACGACATCGACATAGCCGCCACCCACATGGCCGCGGTAACCCTGGGGCTGATGGCTCCGGACGTGGCGTTCCACAGGATGAACATCCACCGGTTCTATCTGGGCCCGGTCGATGATCCCGTCTCGGGCGGAACGGTGGTGAGGACCGGATCGCTGGAGCTGATGGGCGGGGACGGCTTGGCGGCGGATGCGGGCTGGCCGCGGGCGTTTCAATCCGGACAGGTGCAAACCGGGAAAGAAGAGGTAGTGGAGGCGGTGCGCCGGGATCTGGTGATCATGAACCCGCCCTTCACCCGCGACAGCCTCCGCTACGGCCAGCTCCCGGAGCCGATAAAGCGGCAACTCAAAGACCGAGAAAAGTGGCTGTTCAACGGAACACCCGTGCATCGGTCGCATTACGGGGGCATGTTCCTGATGCTCGCCGACCGGCTGTGCGATGAGAACTCGGGGACACTGGCGCTGGTGCTTCCCACCACTGGTACGCAAAACCCCTCCACCGGCGATGTCCGCCGATGGTTGTTGGAAGAGAGATTCCATCTGGAGACGGTGGTCACCTCCCACGACCCCGACCGCATCTACTTTTCCGAGAACACCGACATCAACGAGTCTCTGTTCGTCCTCCGCCGCCAAGGCAGGCAACCGGCGCCGGACGCCCGATTCGTCCAGCTGGCGCGCAACCCTTCCAACCCGGCGGAGGCCGCCCATCTCGCCCATGCCCTGCGGGGAGGATCGATCCCGGAAGAGTGGGGCCGAGAGGTGTATTGGCCCCGGGAGAGGCTGTTGGCCGACGACTGGACACCCGTCAGGTTCCTTTCCCCGTTTCTGGCGCGAATCACTTATGACCTGTTCTCGAACGGCGGACCCGGGCTGACGCCGTTGTGCCGGACAGCCGAGATAGGGCCGGCGGGGCAGGCGCTGCGGGGAGGTGTTTTCAAACCGCATCGGTCCGCCGACGAAACCGGACGGCGGGGCATGTGGTACAACAACCAGGAGGATCAGTCGCCGACCGGAGAGCCGCCGAAGCAAACCCTGCGGGCCGAGCCGGACTGCTTCATTCATACAACTTCTGAGAAAAGGCAAACGGCTGCCCGCCTGTGGAAACGAAGAGGGAGGCTGTTGCTCGCCGCCAGGTTCAGGCTGACCACCGGGCGCACCTTCGCCTTGGCCGCAACCGAGCCTGTATTGGGATCCCTCTGGATACCGGTCAAACCCCTCAAGCCGGCGGAAGGTTGGGAGGAGTCGATGGCGGTCTACCTGAACTCCACCGTCGGGGTGCTGGCCCAGATACGGGTGTCTTCGCCGCATTCGCTGCAGCGGCCCGCCATGTCCATCGACGGGATGCGGCGCATTCCGGCGCCCGATCTGACACCCGGCCAGATCGAGGTGTTGGCCGCCGCCTACGAGGAAATCTGTGACCAACCGCTGGAACAACTGCGCGACGCGGCCGGCGATCCGGTGCGGAGGCGGCTGGACGAAGCCGTAGGCGGCGCGTTGGGCCTGGACGAGGAACAAGTGGATCGAATCCGTTCGGAGCTGGCCGCAGAACCGTCCGTAACAGGCCGCCCGGCGGGATGAGCCGGATAGCAGTTGCAGGCAGGTATGGTAGGGCTAGACAGGCAGAGTCGGGACTTATCCAGTCCAGCTGTGTAGGTCCCAAGGAAGGAGGAAACTGATATGATGCCTCTAGAACGTCTGAACATTAAAGACTTGGAGTCTTTGGTATTTCCTTATCGTAATCTGTTTTATCACAGGACAGTAGTCCTTGAAGGAATACGAAAGATCGCATTCCGTAATATGGCCCATTTTACAAGTACAATAGGAGGGTTATTAGAGGACTCACAGTGTAATGCAATCAGAAATGATCTCCCAATAGAACATATCAAGGCCAAGATGCTCAGTGATCAAGGAGTAGAAAATAACCGTACTAACAGGTCAATCATTGAGTGGGCGACCTTCTTTCCACTTCAATTATATCTTGCCCTTTTGTATGCCGAGATAGAGTTTTATCAGTGTAATATAGCACAAAATTCGCTCTATTTTGATGAACCATTTAGTAATTATATTGAAGAAAATACAGAATTTCTTAACACCTTAAGACATTTTCGTAATTCATTTTTAAATCCTGGCACCTACCAAGATTCATTAGAACAAGCCTTTTTGCAAACAGGTCTATCATATAACACAGCTCCAGAGTTGCAAAATCGGCTTGATGAATACATAGCGAGACTAAGGATGCGTTTATTGAACACCCTGGAGGAAAAGCTATGTCAGTTACCAGAAGTCCAACAATTGTTTTGCCAAAGTATGTTTTTGAATATAAATATGATCCGCATGTCTAATTATCAAGACTTACAAGGTTTTGAGTACCGTGAAGGTCAAGCCAAATTTTTGTCAACTAAGATAAAACGAATTTCTGATATAGCTCGCTCTTGGCAACCGACATCAAAACAGAAAGATATAGGCTATCGGTTAGCAGAATGCCTAGATATAGTAAATCCATCAGGCCCAGAACAAAACCTTACACCTCCCGCGCATTTGCAAACCCCTATCCATGATAGAGTTCTCTCCGTCCTAGCCTCTTTTGTGCTAATACCTTCTATATCTACTACAGATAGGCATACTGCTCACATACAACAAAATCTCAGGTCGTACTATCGCATTGTTATAACTGGATTGTTATTATTGAACGAAGATATCCAGTTGCGTATCGAATCGCTTCAAGACGAGCAAATTAAAAAGGAACCTCAAACGATTGACGCTGTCCAGTTAAACCATTACCATCAACTACCCTTCCAAATAAGGCAGGAGCACGCGGCTCGCATCAGAGTTATTGTAGCTTTATATTATGAACTCTTAAGAGTCTATAGGAAGGTAATAACAGAGAATAAATACTCGCCTAACCCAAGGTTCGATGCCTTTGTTTCTGATCAATCTTTTGAACACCTGAAATTACACAGAAACTCTATATTTCATGTCTTGGATAAGAAATATGATCCGTATACAGTCGATTGGAATTTTACCGGGAGGGATAATATTGATATAACTAGTTTTTGGATTGAATTATCCAATTTTATAATGAGTAACTCTGGGCTTTCTGAGCACTTATCTACATCGTAGGGTATGGGGAAAGTATCTATAATGGTAACGGTCGACTGCCATCTGCATCTGGGGCTGATGCCGGAGCAGGTGCCGGAGTGGTGGCTGCGGGAACAGTTCGAGGGGTGGGCGGGGTCGATCGACGGGGGCGGCATCGTGGAGCTGCTCGACGCCGGGGGGATCGACATCGGGCTGGTGCAGGGGGGCGACATCCGGCGCACCACCTACGACCCCGCCCACCCCGGCGACCATCACGTCTTCACCCCCAACGACTACACGGCGGCCGAGTGCGCCAAGCATCCGGGGCGTCTGTACGGGGTGGTCTGCCTCGACCCGCTGCGCGACCCGCAGGCCGCCTTGGAGGAGCTGGAGCGGTGCGTGCGGAAGTTCGGCTTCCGGCTGCTGAAGCTGATCCCCACCTATCACCACTACTCCCCCGACGACCCCCGGATCGACCCCTTCTACGACAAGTGCCTGGAACTGGACATCCCGGTGATGGTCCACATGGGTTGGACCCGCACCGTCAACGCCCCCATGGAGCACCAACGGCCGATGCTGCTGGACCGGGTGGGCCGGGAGTTCCGGGAGCTGGCGGTGGTCGTCGCCCACCTCGGGCATCCGTGGGTGGACGAGGGGGTGGCGGTGGTGGCCAAGCACCCCAACTTCTACTGCGAGCTGGCCGGATGGGCGATGCACGGGCCGGCCGCCGTGTACGAGGCGCTCGCCAAGCTGAAGAGCTACGGGGCGGCCGGGCGGGTGCTGTACGGGTCGGACAACGGGGACACCAGGGAGCTGTACCGCGCCGCCAACCGGATCGCCGAGGCGCGGGGCGGGGCCCCGGTGCTCGACGAACCGGAGATGGCCGCCCTGATGGGCGGAACCGCCGCCCGCCTCTTCCGCCTGCCCTGACCGGGGGCGGTCGGGGCGCAAGGCCGGGGCCCGGCGGAACCCGGACCCCGGCCTCTGCCACAGCGCGGGGGCGCCGGGCCGGGTCAGCCGTCCAGCAGGCTGGGCCCCATGCCGCCGAAGGCGTCCTCGAGGACGCTGATGTCGAAGAGCGACTCGACCGGAGGCAGGTCGGAGACCCCCGCCGCCCTGATCACGTCGTACATCTCGTTCTCGATCAGGTCGAGGTCCATCCAGAACAGGCCCTTCTCGGCGGTCAGGTCATTGGTCATCAGCGCCACCTGGGCTTCGTGCACCGGCAGCTGTTCCTCGCGCACCAAGAAGTTGTCCGCCGCGCCGTACTCGTCGAACATGAGGTCGAAGCCGAGGTCGGGGTCGGCGAAGAACTTCTCCCAGCCCTTGACGGTCGCCCGGACGAAACCGACCACCGCCTCCCGGTTTTCCACGAGATAGGAACGGTTGACGAAGATCATGTCCGCGTAGAGGGGCATGCCCATGTCGGCGTAGGAGACGGCCACGTTGTCGATGCCCCGGGCGGTGAGGATCACCGGATGGCTCACCATGTAGTTGGCGATTCCGTCCACTTGGCCGTCGGGCAACGGCGCCGGGTCGAAGCCGATCGGCACCAGGTCGTAGCTGGCAGCCTCCAGCCCGTTCAGAGTGAGGAGAGCGTCGAGGAACACCGCGTCGAAAGCCCCTCCCCCGATCTTCTTGCCCACGATGTCCTCCGCCGTGCGGATGGGGTTGTCGGGCAGGGAGCTCATCCCGAACGGGGTGGTCTGGAAGCGGGTGGCCACCACCACGTAGTCGGCGCCTTCTTCCAACGCCCCGGCGATGACCAGGGGGGAGGCAATCCCGATGTCGGCGGCGCCGCCGGACAGCACCTGGACGGGGTTGGGGACGTTCGGCCCGCCGTGGATGATCTCCACGTCAAGGTTCTCGTCCGCGTAGTACCCCTGATCGAGGGCCACGTAGTAGCCGGCGAACCCGGGATCCACCAGCCAGTTGAAATGGAGCTTTACAGGAGTCGGCTCGGCGGGCGCCTCGGTGGTCGCAGGAGCCTGGGTGGTGGCCGGCGCCTCGGTGGTCGCAGGCGGCTGAGTGGTTGCGGGCGGCTGAGTGGTTGCGGGCGCCGCAGTGGCGGCAGGCGCCGCAGTGGTGGTCGCGGTCTCGCCGCCCCCGCAGGCCGCCGCGCCCAGAGCGAGCACGACGAACAGGGCGGACAGTCTTGCGGGCAGTTGGATCGAGGGGCGGTTACGTCGCATCGGCCAGCCTTTCCATAGTCAATCTGGCATAGGGCAAGCCTACCCCCCGACCGCCGCCCTCCCAACCGGCCCGGAATCGCTCCCCGGCCAAGCCCATCCCGGCCTGCGCGCGGCCATGAACAGAGCGCCGAAGGGAAGTAGGATCAGGAGGACCCTCACGGGCCGCCGGAAGGAGAAGCGATGCCGGATATCGAAGCGACCTGGGACTTCCGGGATCCGTACATCTGGATGCGCAAGACGGCGCGCAGCGCCCTGCCCCCCCTGATCATCACCGCCGCCATCAGCGGGGGCGGCCACGGCAAGGAATCGAACCCGGCCCTGCCGGAGACCCCGGAAGAGCAGGCAGAAGAGGCCCGCCGCGCCTATGAGGCGGGCGCCGCCCAGATCCATGTGCACGTTCGGGACCCTCGGGACTGGAGCCAGTGCACAGGAAACCCGGAGGACTACGGGCGGGTGAACCGGATGATCCGGGAGCGGTGCCCCGATGCGGTCATCAACAACAGCACCGGAGGCGGCCCCACCCTGACCATGGAGGAGCGCTACTCGCCCCTCTACGCCGACCCCGCCCCCGACGTGGCCACCCTCAACCTCGGGCCCTTCGTGTCGAAGTTCACCATGCCCGCCAGAGAGGCCCCCCTCCCCCATGCGCGCGGACCCCTCGAATACGACATCTGCAGCGGCACCACCTACGGAGAGCTCAACCGCTACGCCTCGATCATCAGGGATCGGGGCATGAAACCCGAGCTGGAGATATACGACCCCGGCCAGTACTGGGTGCTCCGGGACCTGATCCACAACGGCAACGTAACCCCGCCCTACATGGTGCAGTTCGTCCTCGGCGCCCAGACCGCCTCCTTCCCCACCCCGGCCAACCTCCTCTCGCTGATCAACGAGCTTCCCGCAGGCGCCCTGTTCTCGGTGATCGGGACCGGGCCGTTCCAGATCCCGATGAACGTGCTGGGCATCCTGCTGGGAGGCCACGTCAGGGTCGGGCTGGAGGACAACATCTACTACCGGCGGGGCGAGAAGGCGTCCGGCAACGCCCAGCTGGTGGCCCGCATCCGCCGGATCGCCGAGGAGATGAACCGAGAGATCGCCTCCCCCGCCCAGGCGCGCCGGATGCTGGGGCTGCCGCCGCCAGCATGACTTCATCCGCCCCCCAACGGCAGGTGCTCGAGGTCGGATGGTTCGACGTGGCCGACGTCCGGGCCGGGGACGAGACGGCGCTGTCAGGCGGCGTGCTCACCGTCGGCGCCGGAGAGCTCGAGGAGATTCTGGCCGACGACCTCTTCGCCTCCGTGTCGGTGGAGATAGTCCGGCCCGGGGAGTCCGTCCGGGTCATCAACGCGATAGACGCCGTCGAGCCGCGCATCAAGGCGGATCCCCCCGGCGGCGACTTCTCCGGCCTCTTGAGCCCCCCGCACCCGGCGGGCCGCGGCGGGGTGCACGCCTTGGCCGGGGTGGCCGTGGTGGAGACCGCCCCGCCCGTTCCGGGGGAACCCACCTACTGGCGGGAGGCGGTGTTCGACATGTCCGGCGCCGCCGCCCGGTACTCGCCCTTCTCGCAGCTGATCAACGTGGTGGTGTCCTGCGAACCGGCCCGGGAGCTGGTCGAGAGCGGCGGGCGGCCCGTCAACCTGTTCGAAGGGACGCCCGAGGCGGTCGAGTACAACAAGGCGGTCCGGCTGGCCGGGCTCAAAGCGGCCAAGCACCTGGCGGCGGCGTCCCTGGGGCAGGAACCCGACCGGCGCACCGTCTACGACCTGGCCCCCCCGCCGGACAACGGCCTGCCCGCCGTGGTCTATCTTTACCAGCTGGCCATCCCCTACCTGCACGGCGAGATCGCCCCGGGGGCGGGGGCGATCGGCGGCGCCGCGCACCTGCCCACCCCGATCCACCCCAACGAGCTGCTCGACGGGGCGCTGGTGTGCGGGTGGAACGCCATCGCCTGCATGCGGGAGCTCACCTACACCGTGCAGAACCATGCGGTGGTCGAGGATCTGTACGCCCGGCACGGGAAGGACCTCGACTTCCGGGGGGTGGTGCTGTTCACCAACGGAGACACGCGGGCCTCCAAGGAGCGCCTGGCCAACCACGCCGCCAACCTGGCGGTGATGATGGGGGCCGAGGGGGCGCTGATCAACTACGCCGGGGGCGGGCACCCTGCGGTCGACGCCATGATGATCTGCCGGAACCTGGAGAGAAGAGGGGTGCCGACGACGATGCTCTCGATGGAGATGGCTTCCAATCCGGGCGAGTCCGGATTCGTGCATTTCGTACCGGAGGCCGACGCCCTCGTCAGCACCGGCAACTACGAGGAAACGGTCTCGTTCAGCCCGGTCGACCGGGTGATCGGGGGCGGGTCCTTCATCCGGCTCGAGGGCGACCCCGCAGGGGCGTTCGAGGCGCCGCTGGCGGTGGTGCCGGCCTCCACCCACCAGTTCGGCTCCACCCGCATCCGGGGAGAGGAATACTGAGGAGGCCCTCATGGCCCGCATAGTCCACTACGTCAACCAGTTCTTCGGCGGCCTCGGAGGGGAGGAGATGGCCGGGGCCGGGCCGACCGCGGAGGCGGGGCCGGCCGGCGCCGGACGGGGCTTGGCGCGCCTCTTGGATGAAGGCGACCGGATCGCGGCGACGGTCATCTGCGGCGACAACTACATGGCCGAAGGGGGGGATTCCGCCCTCGACGAGGTGCTCGCCCTGATCTCGGCCTATGACCCGGAGGTGGTGGCGGCCGGGCCGGCCTTCGGTTCGGGGCGGTACGGGATGGCCTGCGGAGCGGTGTGCCGGGCGGTGATCGAGCGGCTCGGCGTACCGGCCGTCACCGCCCTGCATCCCGACAGCCCGGGCGCCCACGAATACCGGGCTCTGGCGCCCGTCCTCGCCGCGTCGGAGACCGCCGCCGGGATGGACGCGGCCCTCCGGGGGCTGGCCCGTCTGGCCGGGAAGCTGGGCCGGGGCGAGGCGCTCGGCTCGGCCCGCGAGGAGGGGCTGCTCACCAAGGGCCTCCGGCGGAACGTCTTCGCCGACCGGCGCGGCGCCACCCGGGCGGTCGAGATGCTGCTCGCCAAGATGGGGGGCGGCCCGTTCGAAACCGAATGGCCGCTCCCCCGCTACGAACCGGCCGAACCGGCCGAGCCCGTCGGCAAGGGCCGCCCCTTCCGGTTGGCGCTGGTCACCGAAGCCGGCATCGTCCCGGCGGACAACCCCGACCGCCTCCCGTCGGGGTGGGCGGCGCACTGGGCGAAATACCCGATCCAAGGCCGGAACGGTTTCGCCGAAGGGGAGTTCATCTCGGTCCACGGCGGGATCGACACCAGCAACGCCAACCACGACCCCGACCGCCAGGTCCCCCTCGACGCCGCCCGCAGGCTGGAGGCCGAAGGCCGGTTCACCCTCTACAGCCATCTGTTCACCACCACCGGCAACATGGGGTCCCTGCACGACATGACCCGCATGGGCAAGGAGATGGCCCGGGCGCTGCAGGCCGACGGGGTGCAGGCGGTGATCGTCGGCGCCACCTGAGGAACCGGAACGCGTAGCGGGTCTACGCTGGCGAAGTCGATCGAGAACCAGGGCATCCCGGCGGCGGTGGTCACGGCCCTCGCCCCCTTGGCCGAGTCGGTGGGGGTGCTCCGCATCGTGCAGGGCGCCGCCGTAACCCACCCCTTCGGCGGCCCCGACCTAGAGGAAGCCGAAGAACTCCAATACCGGCGCCGGGTGGTGGAGGCCGCCGCCGCCGCCCTGGAGGCCGAGGTGTCCGAACCCACGATATTCGAGGCGGCAACCGCCCCGTGAAATCCGACCGGATCCACCGTCTTCCCTACAAAGAGCTCCCTTGGATGCAACTACCCGGGTTAGGCCGGAGGATCGAACCTGAAATCGACGGGCCGAGAATCGAGGTCTAGCCAGCAACAGGAAAGGGGCCCCCACCGAAGTGGAGACCCCTTGTCCCTGGGTGTGGTTGGGTTGCGGTAAAGGACTATCGTTCGATCATGTAGACAGGCGCGTAGCGCAGGCAGTACTCCTGTAACATGATGGTGACCGCAGCGGCCCCTTCGCCCACGGTTACATCTTCGACAGAGCACTTGTCCGGATTGATCGTCGTGGTCCCAACCCTTTCCTGCCGGAGGGCGGCCCAGATCGCGCCGTTGGTGCTGTCGATGGTTACCGACCAGCCGAACCTCCCGTTCGGGGTCGGCCCTACGTACTGCTCGTTCGAGGAGCCGCTGTTCTCCCAGCCTTCGGCGGGTTTGGTGAACACGTGCACCGCGCCCAGCCAGTCACCCTGCTGGGCGTAGTGCTGCGACACTGCGATCGTGTTCCCATCGGAGCTCAAATCGGCGTGGGTGCCGAAAGCGCCGTAGCCCCGCCCCACCGGAACGGTGAGCTTCGCAACCGTGAGATCGGGGTGGTCACCCCAAGGGGCCATATTGTCAAACCAGCCGCCGCCCGCAACATGCTGGGGTTCCGTCGAGTCTGATTTGGTGTAGACATACACAGCGCCTGCATGCGGCGGGTGCAGCACCCTCTTGAACAGCTCACTGGGAATATCCTCATGGCTGATCATCACTGTGGCATCCTCCAATGAGTCCCCCGTCACCGCCACGCTGTTCGCCCAGCGGGACTCGGGCAGCGCCCTGGCCTCTTGGGCATCACCGTCGGACACACTGGGAGGCATCAATCTGCGCGCTGCTCCTATGTCTGCCCAGTCGCCCGAGTCCGGAAAGAAGAGCAGATCCACGAAACCCTTGAACCCTTGAGCCGCAGGAGTTACAGCCTTAACCGGGGAAGCCACAACGATCATCGCATCCTCGTCGACAGCCAGGCACCGGTTGGTATGGCAGTGATGAGCCGGCACCGGATCGGCGCCGCTGAGTTCTTTGTCACCGCTCGGAGCAGCCGGCCAAGCACCGCCCTCCGGCCTTACATATATGTCCACCCCGCGCGTGGAGCTGACGGCTATCAGGTTGCCGTCGACCGCCGCCTGCTGTCCGAACCGGGTCCTGCCCGACACCGTGAGCTTCTGAGGGGCGTCGTTGTCTACCCAGCCGCCGCTGTCCGGCTTCACGAACACATAGGCGGCGTTCTTGCGGGTGGTGACGACGATGGTGTCGCCGCTGATGTCCACCAGCTGGCCGAAGAACGTATTCGCCGCCCGGTCGGCCTCGGGCATTTCCAGGATGGCGGGAGCGGCGTCGCCGGGACCTTCGTATACGTATACCCGGCCGACCCTGCGGTTGGAGTTGCCCGCCTCGTACTGGTAGCGGGGCGCCCCCACCACGATCACCCCGCCGTCCGCCGCCGCCGATTCACCGAACCGCTGCAGCAGGTTGTCTGGTGTTTCTTCGTCCGCCGGGAACGGGAACAATCTATCCCACTCCGGATCGGCGGTGATCCAACTCACCTTCTTCGAATCGGTCTGATACCCGGAAACCGAAACATGCTCGGCGTTGTCCTTCAGATCCTTCTCGAAATCAGCCATCACAACAGGGCCGGAAGTAGCGTCGAACTGATCGTTCGAGTCGTATTCGACCAACGACACCTTGTTGTCGCCGACCAAGATCAGCCGGTTGTTCTCGGCGTCGTTCACCATCAGACGGCCCCGCGCCGATCCGTCCTTCTCCGGTTCTTCGGCCCAATAGTGGTAGATCCGCTCGGCCACGATGTCGCCGCTGCGGGCGTCCCATTTGTCCTCATGCCTCTCGTCTGCCGCCCTAGCCGCCGCCAAAGGCACCGAGAGCTCGGCCTTCACCCGGGCGGTGATCGTCTCGATCCCGCTGTCGGAGGAGTCCCGGTTGTAGGTGAGGGTGGCCACCCCCAGCCTGTTGGTGGTCTTCGTCCGCGTACTCAGCACCGACCCGCTCAAACCGCGGGTCGGATCCACGTCGCCGGCCCGCGTGCCCCCAGCCCGGTTCAGAGCCGGATCCGCAGGCGCGCCGGTCAAACGGCTCGCGTCGTAATACTGCAAAGCCACCGGATCGTCGCCTGAAGCAGGCTTGGCGCCGATGCCCGCCGCGTCGTCGGAGGCGAACTCGACCACTTGGCGCGACACCCCATCGCCGTACTGATCCGTCAACGTAGCCGTAACCGTATTCGCCGCGCCTTGACCCGACTCCGACGCCTCGTGGTACTCCACGGCCTGCGTCAGCTTCAACACCGACGCCTTAGCCAACGTGTCCTCCCACACCACCGCCGCATCCCCCCGAGGAGGACTCGCAAACGCCATACGCTGCGCCTGCGTCCGGCCGTCCTCCACACCCACCATCTCCAACGTGGTCTTGTCATCGATCTCGAACGCAGCCGTAAAATCAGCGTGCCGGCCCGCCCACAAATCCAAATCCAACCACGCCGCATCACCCCGCGTCCCCGACCGCGGATCATTCTGACGGAACGTAAGCTCCACCATCCCCGCCTCATCCGTCGTATACTCACGCGTACCAGACGTCGAAGTCGGCGAAGCCCCCTCCGCACCGCTAGCCACCGTCTCCGAAACAGAACCCGAGAACTTCACCCCCTCCAACGCCACCGGCTCACCATCCTCATCCACCACCTGAATAGTGAACTTCACCGAAGCCCCAAACTTCGCCGCCGACGCATTCGCAGGCAAATCATCCGACACCATCAACTTCACCCCCGGCTTCGACACCGCCACCTCCACCGACGGCGCCGACACATCATCCGCGTCGAACACATCACCCACATCACCCGACCACGCCCAAATCGTCGCCGAATCATCCTCCAAATTCACCGTACCCGACCAATCACCCGAAGGATCAGTCGACTCATCACTAAACACAATCTCACACGCCGACGAATGCGTCTCCGCCTTCACCGAATCACTCACACAACGCCCATCCTCCCCAAACGCATTACCCGGATCAGTCGAAGAAAACACATCAATCTTCTCATCCGGCAACGCCATCAAATCCGACCCCCGCACCGACACCGCCGCATCCACCGACTCACCAGTCGTAACCGCATCCCTCGACACCTGCAACGTCAACCCCACCGGCCGAGCAGCCGTATGCGCCAACATCCGCGTAATAAACACAGCCATCTGCGCCCGCGTCACCAAACCACCCGGAGAAAACGCATCATCCGACGTACCCCGAGCAACCCCCACCTCGAACATACGCCGAATCGCCGAATACTCACCCCGAGTCACCTGATCAATATCACCAAACACCTCATCATCAGGACTCACATCCCCCAACTCGAACACCTCACCCCCAAACGCACCAGTCCCCACCTGCGCCTTATCCAAAAACGAATCCAACATCTCAGCCATATTCGCCCTCGTCACATTACGCCCCGGATAAAACAACCCCCCAAACCCAGGCATAATCCCCAACTTCGCCATCTGCAAAACCGCCGTCCGCGTATCCTCAGACACATCCCCCAAATCCGTCAACTCAACATCAGACGTATCCGCCGGCAACGACACCCCCGCCGGAACCGCCGCCCGACTCAAAAACAAAGCCATCTGCCAACGCAACACCGGAGCACCCGGATCATACGTCGTCTCCGTCCGACCCTGCGTCACCCCAAAATGACCCAAACAATTCACCGCGTCCTCCGCGAACGAACCCACCACATCCACCAAACCCCTCGACTCCAACGCCGGCCCCACACACGCCGAGAACAAAGCCTCCCGATCAGCCTCCCCCGACACCGCCCCCACCGGCCGAACCACCCCCACCGCCAACAACGACCCAACCAAACCCAACACAGCCGCAACAGCCAACCACGACCGCCGCCGCACACCACCCGAACTCGAAGACATCGCGAACTTCCTCCTTTCACTGGCCTTGCCGGAACGCCGAACCAGACCACAACAGCTATGGGCCTCCATATTATCAGCTACCCCCCCCCCCCCCCGTCAAATTATGGCCTGAGCGCAACGAAATCCCAGGTCAGGCGGCTCTACGCAACGGCAGACCGTCCCGCCGGCCCTGCCCACAGGTGTCAGAGGCGGCGGTAACTTGTTGCCGGTGGACAACCGGACATCTGGATCCTGCCGTCAGCCGCCTCGACCACGCGTCGTTCGGGGCCGCGCCCGACCCGACCCTCGAAGCCCGGCAGAGACGGCGCCGCCTGCTGAAGTCAACCCCGACCCGCATGCCCGAGCACTGCCAACCGGCCCTCCAACCGGGCCCGGGGGCGGCCGGCGGGTTCGTCGACGCCGACCGGCCGGCCTGGCCTTCGTGCGCAACGCCGCCGCCGGGGGTCAACCCGGTGCTCCGCTCGCGGGAGGCCTCCTTCCTATACAGAGCGGGCTGAAGCACGAACACCCGCCGCGAGCTCCGCGGAGGGCGGCGGTCAGGACGGCATCCCGCTCGATCCGGCCCTTCGGCCCGGAGGCGGCCCCATACCCCCGGCTCGGCTCAGCGAAAGCGGGCGATCAGGCCCTTCACTTCGTCGACGAGGCCGTCCACTGCGTCCGGGGAGGGGGCTTCGGCGTTCAGCCGGAGGAGGGGTTCGGTGTTGCTGGGCCGGAGGTTGAACCAGCGGTCGCCCAGGTCCACGGTGAGGCCGTCCAAGCGGTCCTGGGGCCATCCGGCGTAGGCCTCCGCCGCGGCTTCGACCACCGCCCCGGGGTCGCCGACCTCGGTGTTGATCTCGCCCGACAGGGCGTAGGGTTCGTAACCCCGCCGCAGCTCCGACAGGGGTGCCCCCGCCTCGGTGAGGGCGGTGAGCAGCACCAGCATGGCCAGCATTCCGCTGTCCGCCCCGTAGTTGTCCCGAAAGTAGTAATGGCCGGAGTGCTCGCCGCCGAACACGGCCCCGGTCTCGGCCATCACCGCCTTGATGAACGAATGGCCCACCCTGGTGCGCACCGGTTCCCCCCCGGCGGCCCGGACGGTTTCGGCCACCGCCCGGGAGCAGATCAGGTTGTGGACGATGCGGGCGCCGGGGCGCCTCGCCAGGAACCAGGCCGAGACGGCGGCGGCGGCGGTGCTCCCCGGCAGCGGAACCCCGGCCTCGTCCACGAACACCGCCCGGTCGGCGTCGCCGTCGAAGGCCACCCCCAGGTCCGCCCCTTCCGAGCGCACCAGCTCCTGAAGTTCCACCAGATTGGCCGGGTCGAGCGGATCGGCGGGGTGGTTGGGGAAAGACCCGTCCGGCGTCAGGTGCAGCCCCGACAGCCGGGCGTCCAACCGCTCGAACAGCCCGCCGACCACCAGCCCCGCCATGCCGTTGCCGCCGTCCACCGCCGTGTGCAGCGGCCCTACGCCGGCGGGGTCGACCACCCGCAGCAGATGGTCCAGGTAGCCCTCCGCCGCATCGAACGCCGTCACCCGGCCGCGCCTCCGGGGGGAGGGCGCCGCGTCCGCGCGGCGGGCGTACTCGCGGATCTCCTCCAGCCCCGACCCCATGCCGATGGGGGCGGCCCCGGGCCCGCACAGCTTGAAGCCGTTGTATTCGGCGGGGTTGTGGGAGGCGGTGACCACGGCCCCCGGCGTCCGATGCCGGCCCGAGTAGTAGTAGACGACCTCGGTGGGGGCTGGGCCGAGGTCGACCACGTCCATCCCCTGGGAGGCCGCCCCTTCGGTGAAGGCCTCGGCCAGCGCCGGAGACGACGCCCGGCAGTCGCGGCCCAGGGCCGCCGCCGGGGCGTCCACGTAACGGGCGAATCCGGCCCCTATCCGCTCCGCCAGCTCCTCGTCCAGCTCTCCGGGCACCGCCCGGCCCCGCACGTCGTAGGCCTTGAAGACCTCGTCCAACGCCGAAGGCGGGCCGGCCCCGGCCCCATCCGCAGGAGGGCCGCCGCCCGCCCTATCTACAATCACGGGATCACCGCACCGCCGGCCACAGGGACACGGTACACCTATGACCGACCTTTCCTTCATCATCGTCATCCCCGTGCACAACGAAGCCGGCTTCATGGGACCAGCCCTGGAGATGATCCACAGCCAGCTGAGCGCGGTCACCGGCGGCTACCGCATCATCCTGGTGGAGAACGGCTCCACCGACCGCACCCACCCCGAAGCGGTCCGCCTGGCCGAAGCCGACCGCCGCCTGGAGGTGATCCGCCTGCCGCAGGCCGACTACGGGCTGGCCGTCCGGGCGGGCATGGAGCAGGCCGCCGCGCAGGCCGCCGGAGGCGGGCGGGCGGCGGACCGAACCTGGGTGGTGCTGTTCGACATCGACTACTTCTCCGGGCCTTTCGTGGGGCAGGTCATCGAGCTGGCAGACCGGGCCGACGCGGTGATCGGCTCCAAGCTGGCCCCCGGCGCCCGCGACGACCGGCCCCCGCTCCGCCGTCTGGCCACCAGGGTGTTCAACCTGCTGCTCCGCCTCATGACCGGGTCCCGGCTGAGCGACACCCACGGCATAAAGGCCGTCCGGATCGAGGCCTTCCGTCCGCTGCTCCCGTCGGTCTCCGCCGGCGCCGACCTGTTCGACACGGAGCTGATGCTGAGGGCAGAGCGCGCCGGCCGCCGGATCATCGAGGTGCCGATGGCCGTGGAGGAGCTGCGCGCAGCCCGCTCTTCTATCCTTCGCCGGGTCCCCCGCACCCTACGCGGGCTGGCCGCCCTCCGCCGCCGCCTGCGCGCCCTGCCGCCGCCAGAAGGCCCCGGCCAACCCCGCCCAGAGGGCTAGGAGGGCCGCCGCCAGGAAGCTCGACCAAGCCCCGACATCCTCCACCCAGGTGTTCTCGAACCGCAGCTCCACCCGCTCCTGGGTGGGGACCACCACCATGAAAGACGGCGCCGCCCGCCACGGCCCCTCCGCCCCCGAAGCCCTCCAGTTGGGGAAATAGGAGACCTTGATCATGTGCGGGACACCCACCGCCGAGGTGTTGAACGCGATGCGGTGGTCCTCCAGCACCACGCCCCACACCCGGCCTTCCTCCCCGATCGGCTCGGTCCGGCCCGCCGAGGACAAGGCGCTCGCGTCGGCCGCGGCATCATCGCCGGTCAGCCCGGGAGCGATGCGCTGCCACTCCGCCGGTCCGCCCGCCGTTACCCATTGATCCAGCATCTCCAGATCCTCGTACCATGCGAGCGCCGCTTCGAAGAAGCCGGGGGCTTCGTCCTCTGTGAAGATGGCCGCCAGGGAACCGAGCACCCCGCCTCCGCGCTCTTCGAACACCCAGGGCCGGTTGACCGCTATGTCCACCAAGGAGCTCTCCGGCAGGGAGTAGACGGTGAACGGCGCCGGTTCCGCCGCGCGCTCGAAGGCCGGATGCCGGTCCGCGCGCTCCCGAGCGGTGTCGGTGAAAGCCACGTAATAGGACACGTTGAACAGCTCCATGTGCCGCGCGCCCCGCTCGTAGTCGCCGTTGTGGTATTTCAAGCCCGAAATCGGATTGGAAGGCTCGGTGCTCAGCTCCGCCGCGTTCAGGAAATGGAAGGGGGTGGTGATCGAAGACTCGAAATACAGCCCCTCCATGGAAGGGTGCGTCCCGCTGGTCCAATAAGGGAACAGCATGGGGGACATCGGGGTGCCGTACCGGTTCAGATCCTTGTTGGCCTCCCATTGGACGCGGCCCGGAGGCAGCTCGGACACCGCCGCCATCAGATTCCGGTACTCCGGCCACGTCTGCTTGGCCTCGTACCCCTGGTAGTTCCAGTTGGCCCAGCCGGACGTGTAGTTCTCGCCGGTGACAGAGCCTACGAAAGCGGGGGTGATCAGCAGGATCACCGCCGCAAACGGAACCACCGCCCCCACCCGGGGGGGCGGCCTCCGGCCCAGCTGCAGTATCACCAGGGCGGCCGCCGCCAGGATCAGCAGATCCGACCCCGAAATCCGGTCGACCAATACCCCCGCCCCCATCGAAGCCCATCCCCCGCGCACGTCGGCTAAGAACACCACCGCCAGGGCGGCCGCCGCGACCCCGCCCCGGGTCCACCAGGAAGAAACCCGGGCGGGCAGCCGCCGCACCGCCGCCGCCGCCAACAGGCCGGCCCCGATCCCGGCGAAGAGGTACATGCCGAAGAACCAGTGGGGCAGCACCCGTCCGTTCCACAGCTTGGCGCCCTGGCCCAACAGGAAGAAGGCCGGCAGGGGGATCAGCGTCAGGGCGGCGAAGGGGAAGGCCCGCCCGGCGGTTTTCCGCAGGGCCGCCGCCATCCCCCCCGCCCCCAGGGCGGCTATCGGCCAGAACTCGACCGGAAACAGCTCGTCGTACCCCGCGAGGGGGTGCCAGTTCATGTCGGTGGTGTAACGCAGCCGGACGACCAGGGGCAGAGCCCAGAAGGCCGACAGGGCGAACCCGAACAGCCATGTCGCCGCCGGCGTCCACCATCCTTGCCGCCCCGACGCATAACGCCAGATCACCAAGAAAAGCGACGCGGCCACCGCCGCGATGGTGGGGATGACGTGGCAGAGGGCGGTGGCCGCCAGCGCCGCCGCCGCCCACGGTAAGTACCGGCGGTCGTCGTACACCGCCCGCAGCAGCAGCCCCAGATAGACGAGCAGGAGGGCGAACGACCATGAATAGGCGAACTCCCCCGCCAGGCTGGAGGCGATGGTCCCGCCGAAGATGTTGGGGGTGGGGGTCTCCATGAAGGCGTAGGCGCCTCCGGCGGCGGCGGCGGCCGCCGCCGCCGGGCGGCTGAAACCCATGGAGCGGACCAGGAAATAAGAGGCGGGGGCCAAGGCGGCCAGCCCCATGACCGACACCAGTTTGAAAGCCGCGCCGTAGGGGAGCAGGAAGTCGAGGCCGACGATCACCAGGGACGGCAACGGGAAGTAGAAATAGAAGACCGGGAACCCGGCGAACCAATAGTTCGACCACCCGATGACCCGCCCGCCGGGCAGCAGCACGTCCCGCAGGTAGGCGGGGCCGAGCACGTGGGCGCCCATGTCCCCTCCGGTGGGGGTGTTGGCCGCCAGGATCACGTGCGGCGCCATGGCCGCCAAGATCAGGAGCGAGACCGCCGTCACCGCCGCCGCCGAGCAGCGGAAGCTCCAGCCGTCGGGGGGGGTAGGACGGAAGCGGCCTTCCCGGTCGGCTCGGGCTGTTTTCATGCGGATGATCATCAGGAAGGGCGCCTCATGTTCATGGAGGGTCGGCGGACGGGTTGACCCTGATGATCATATCCGCCCCAACCCCGGTAATTCACCATCCGGTGAAAGCCGCCGGCTCATCGGCCCATCCTCCGCACCGCCCGCCGGAGGGCGGCCGGCCGGGGCGCCCCGGAGAACGAACCCGCCTCCCGCCCGGCGGCGTCCACCACCGCCCCCCTCGGTATTCCCTCCACCCCCAGATCGGTGAACAGATAGGGGTGCTCCTCCCAGGTCAGCTCGGTGAAGCCCCCCTCCCCCAGCACCTGCCGGTAGACCGTCCGCGCCTCCCCGCACATGTCGCAGGCGGAAGCGGTGAACAGGTACACCCCCGGACCTTCCAGATTGCCCTCCACCCGCAGGGGCGGCGGCCGGCGCCGGGGCCTGAAGCGGGCCGCCGCCGCCCCGGCCAGCACGGCCAGCGCCACCGCCGCCGGCCGCAGCCAGTCCTCAACGTCCAACGGGGACCGCCCCTCCGAACAGCGCCTTGCCCTCCGATTCGGCCCACCATGCGGCGCTGAAAGCCCCCTCCCCCGACACCAGCACCGCCGCCGTCCGGGCGTCTTCGACCTCCACGGTCTCGACCGAGAGGGGGCGCAGCTCCAGGGAGGCCGGCCGGCCCGCCCCCGACGGCGTGAGGAAGGTGTAGGAAACCTCGAAAGCCGTCACCCCGGTGTTCAGCAGCCGGATCCTGGCGTCGGCGGCAACCGACCCCGGTCCGGGGATCAGCCAGACGGCGGCGTTGACGGGCGATCCGAGAACCGCCGCCGCCGCCGTCTCCGACCGGCCCCGCACCGCCGCGCCGAAGGGCCCGTCGCCGGTGACCAGCAGCCCCAACCCGGAAGAGGAGATCTCCCCCAGATCCAGACGGGCCTGCCCCGGACCTTCGATGAACCCCTCTATCGGGTCGAAGAGAGCGCCGGCCTCATCGAACACCTCCACCAGGAAGTTCACCCCCAGGGAGGCGCCGTTGGTCAGCACCAGCTCGGCGGCCAGGCCCTCCACCGCCGCGATCGGGAACTCCCAGGCTTCGGAGGCGCCCGCCCCCGGCCACACCGCGGCGTCGGCGCCGGTGTCGAGGATCATGGAGGGGATGACCGCCCCCGCCGAGGGCAGCACCAAGATCGACAGCGCCTCCCTTCCGGGCAGGATCATCTCCAGATCGACAACCCGGGTTTTCCGGGCGGGCACCGCCAACCCGTCCAGCGCCTCGCCCGCCTCGGCGCCCATCTCGCTCAGCGCCCATAGATCGACCCGGGCGTCCATGGTGAAGGGGTTGAATAGGCGGAGGGTGAGCTTCTCCCCGTCCAGGGTGGACCCGCCCGGAAGGTGCCAGACGGAGGGAAGGCCGCCGGGGCACAGATCCCCGGCCAGCAGGCCGCCCCCCGAGAAGGCCGCCGCCGCCGAACCGGTTCCTTCGGTGAACTCGACCAGGGCCGAGACCGTGCCGACGAGGGGGCTCGGCAGCCTCGCCGCCCTATCCGGCCCTGCTTCGCCGTCCAGTACGGGGGATACCCCTTCCTGGCCGGGAAAGGAAATCTCGAAGGAGGCGGGGCCGTCCGCGGCCGCCGTGTAGACGGCCTCGGCCGAGCCGTCCGACCAAGCCCATGGGCAGTGGATGAACCGCGCAGGACCGGGCGCCGCCGCCTCCGATCCGGCCAGCAGGTCGGGCGCCGGATCGGACGGGCCGGGCGGGGTGAGGAACAGGGCGGCCGCCGTGCAGACGCCCGCCGCCAAGAGAGCAACCGCCCTCATCATTCGGCCTGTTCCTGGTGGAAGCCCGGCTTGCGCCCCGCCGCCAGGCCGGCCAGCGCAACCGCCCACACCCCCGCCGCCAGGGCCAGCCGGCGGTAGGGCTCCGACCCCCCGAAGGCGGCTTCTCCGGACAGGCCCGACACCCGGTTGGCCCAGCCGTCCTGCTCCCAGCCCTGCGGCCCCCAGCGGGGGTCGGCGTTCTCGCTGATCCGCACCGTTCCGCCGAAGGACCGCCCCGCGTAGCCCACCCCGGTCTGCCGCCACGGGGCGCCCAGGTCGGTCACCGCCCGGTAGGCGTCGGCCTGGTTCTCCCAGACGCCTCCGTCCTCCCCGATGTACAGCCCGCTGAGCGGACGCAGGTCCAGCTGGGAGGCCAGCGCGTCCACCAGGGGCGTCCAGCCGGTCACCGCCGCCCATTGCACTCCGAATTCGGCCAACCTGCCGCCCGGGCGCAGCTCCTCCCCTTCTATCAGCTCGGCCAGGGTCTGCTCCAGGGCTTCGTCGCCCAACCGGGGCTGCGGAAGCCAGGCCTGGGAATAATCCAGGCGCCCCCCCGCCAGCCGGTAGGCGGTTCCGTCCTCCAGGCGGCGGTGTTCGCCGGGGAGGCTGCCGCCCGGACCCAACATCAATATCCGGTCGGGGCCGCGCCGATCCGCCCGGCTCTCGGCGAAGGCCAGCACTCCGAACCGGTCGTCGGGCAGTCCCATGCGCCCGTTCGGCAGGGCCGCCAGGGTGGTAAGCGCCGCCAGCAGCGCCGCCCCCGCCCCGATGCGGGCCCCAAACCTCCGGGGGAGGCGGGCCTCTTCGAGGGTGGACGGTCCGTCGAGGGCCCCCGCCGCGGCCAGCGCCGCCCCCAGACCCGCGGCCAGAATGCCCGCCGCGGTCACCTCCCGCCCCAGGCCCAGATCGGCCGAGCGGGCGGCCAAGAACCCGGCGGATCCGATCATCAGGCCCGCCGCCGCCGCCCTCATCGGCCTCCCCCGCCCGAAGATCACCGCCGCCAGAGCGGCCGCCGCGACCGGAACCCACGCCCACCAGGGCGGATCGAGGTGGAAGGGAACCCCGCCCGACACCAGGCCGCCCGGATCGCGGACCAGCCACCAGTCCAACCAGGGAAACAGCACGGGCAGGGCCAGAACGGACGCCGCCGGGCCGATGATCAGCGCCCGGCGGGAGCGGGCGGCCGCGGCCCAGACCACCCCGAACAGGAGGGGCGCGGCGGCGAGCGCCGGCGCAAACACCGCCGTCCAAGCCGTTGCCAGGCCCGCCCTGGCCAGACGGCCGACCCAGCCCATCCCTCCGGCGGGGGCGGGCGCCGCGACGCCGGCCAGAGCCCAGGGCAAGCCGCCCGCCGCCAACAAACCCGGCCAATACCCCTCGCCCGCCAGGGCCAGCATCGGATACCCGGCCAGCAGCACCGCCCCGGCCCCCAGCCCCGCCCAAACCCCCAGCCCCATCCTCCGCACCAAGACGTACATCCCGCCCATCCCCGACGCCGCCGCCCCCGCCGTCAGCCACGAAGCCGCCCATCCGCTGTTGCCCAGCAGGAGCTTGACGGCGGCGGCCGCCCCCACGGACGGATGCATGGGTTCGGGGCTGCCCAGCCCGCCCCGGTGCCATCCGCCCGCGTACGTCCGCAAGGCGTCCCAAGCCGATTCGGGGAGCGGAAGGGTGAAGCCGACGGCGGGGAGGCCGTCCAGCAGAATCGACCTGACCAGGGCGAACAGGAACCCAACCGCCAGCGCCGCCCCGATCACCGAAGGCCGCTGCCAGAAGGCGGGCGGGGCGTCTCGGTACGGCCCGCCCTCTTCGGGATCCTCGCCGCCCCCGAACAGGGCGCCCAGTTCGGAGGCAACCGTCCGCAGTTCCACCGAACCCCGCACCTGGTAGCGGAAGATCTCGGCGTCGGCGGCCGCCGACAGGGTCCGCTTCCGGCGGCGGGCCTCCCAGGTGGACGGCAGATGCACGGCGTTCCACGCCCACTCCCGGATCCAGTCCAAAGGAGCGCCCCAGCCGCCCCGGGCCAGGCGGTAGACGGCCAGGAACAAACCCAGCAGGAACAGGCTCGGCGCCGCCCAGAGCAGGGTCACGAACGAATAGGTCTTGAGCATGACCCGAAGCCGCCCGGCCCGCTCCCGCCAAGAGGTCAGGCGGTGTTTGCCCGAGACGCTGCTGAAGACCTCCGAGGCGGGGGCCGACACCACCCGGCCGCCCAGCACCCGGGCCCGCTGGCACAGATCCAACCCGGAGGCGGCGTACGGGAGCTTGTGGTCCAAACCGCCCAGACCCTCGGCCAGGTCCCTGCGCACCAGCACCGAGGCGGGTTCCAGGTAGGCCGCGTCCCGGATGACGTCGAACTGCTCCTGGTCGATCTCGCCGCGGTCGAGGCCGGTGTAGGGGAATCCGAAGACATCGGTTGCGCCCCCCACCGAAAGCAGCCGCTCGGGGTGTTCGGCGTCCAACACCTTGGAACCCGCCACCGAGGCGCCCACCTGTTCGGCGGTCGCCACCAAGGCCTGGAGGGCGTCGGGCCGGGCGGTGGTGCGGGCGTCCAGCAGCCACAGGTATTCCACCGGGGCCTCCAGCGACGCCGCGGCCTGGCCGATGGAGGCGGCTCGGCGGAGGGAGGGCGGGGCGTCGAACGAGCGGTCGGCCCCCACCGCCGCCGGCGCCTCGGTCTCGTAGACTTGCGCCTCGATGGACTCCAGCACGCCGGACAGGTCGACGCCCCCCCGGGCGAGCACGATCGGAAGGACGCGCGGGCGCGCGGGCGGGTCGGAGGAAGCGGTCATCGAGGCCCCATTGTGGACAGGTAACGATATCAAGGCAACCGCCCCGCCTTGGGCGGGCGGACGGCGGGGCCGGTGAGCCGCCGGGTGGCGCTGCTGTCGGGCGGGGTGGGGGGCGCCCGCCTGGCGCGGGGGTTCGAGCGCCTGGCGGGGGTGGAGGCGGCGGCGGTGGTCAACGTGGGGGACGACGAGACCTTCTACGGGCTGGCGGTGTCACCCGACATCGACACCGTGCTGTACACGCTGGCCGGGGTGGAAGGCCCTCACGGGTGGGGCCGGGCCGGCGACACCATGGCGCTGATGGACCGCCTGGCGGAGTTCGGCGTCGACACCCGATTCCGGCTGGGCGACGCGGACGCGGCCCTGAACATATACCGCTCCATGCGGCTGGCGGAGGGCGGCCTCCTCCATGAGATAACCGCCTCCCTGGCCGAGATGCTGGGAGTGCGGTCGACCGTCCTGCCCGCCACCAACGACCGGCTGCGCACCGAGGTGCGGACGGCGGGAGAGGGCGGCTGGATGCCCTTCCAGGAGTATTTCGTGCTGCGGGGGCACCGGGACGAGGTGGCGGAGCTGCGGTTCGCCGGCGCCGGGGAAGCGAGGGCGGCGCCGGGGGTGCAGGCGGCTCTTCGCGAGGCCGATGCGGTGATCATCGCCCCCTCCAACCCTCCCCTGTCGATCTGGCCGATCCTGGCGGTGGAAGAAATAGCCGAGGCGCTGCGGCAGGCGGAGCGGGTGATGGCGGTCAGCCCCCTGTTCGGAGGGCGCGCCCTGAAGGGGCCGGCCGACCGGGTGATGGCCTCGCTGGGGCTGCCGCCGGGCAACCGGGGGGTGGCGGCGGCCTACGAGGGGTTGCTGAACGACCTGTTCATCGATTCAGCGGACAGCCGCGACGCGGAGGAGCTGGCTTCGCTCGGCGTCACGGTGCATGCGGGGCCCACCCGCATCGCCGAGCCGGAACAGGCCGCCGCCTTCGCCCGGCGGATGATGGAGCTGCTGTGAAGGGGGGCCCGCCATGACGGTGACGGTGATGCCGGTGGAGGGCATCGGGGAGGCCCGTCCGGGCGACGACGTGACCGAGCTGCTGCTGGGGGGGCTGGAGGCGTCGGGGATAACGCTCGAGGACGGGGACGTGATGGTGGTGACCCACAAGCTGGTCTCCAAGGCGGAGGGCCGGGTGGAGGAGGCGGGGGACGACCTCGCCGCCCGTCTGCGGGTGATCCACCGAGAGGCGGCGGCGGTGCTGCGGCGGCGGGGCGATCTGGTGATCACCGAGACCCGCCACGGCTTCGTGTGCGCCAACGCCGGAGTCGACCGCTCCAACTCCCCGGCGGGCAGGCTGGTGCTGCTGCCGGTGGACCCGGACCGCTCGGCCCGCCGGATCCGCGCCCGCCTCCGGCAGGCGGCCGGAGCGGAGGCGGGGGTGATCATCACCGACACCTTCGGGCGCGCCTGGCGGCAGGGCCTCTGCGACGTAGCCATCGGGGTGGCCGGACTGCCGGCGGTGGTCGACTACCGGGGCACCCCGGACACCTTCGGCAACATTCTGGAGGTCACCGAAGTGGCCCTGGCCGACGAGCTGGCCGCCGCCGCCGACCTGGTGATGGGCAAAGCCCTCGGCATCCCCGCCGCCGTGATAAGAGGAGTAGCCCACCCCCCCGGCGAAGGCAGCAGCGCCGATCTGATCCGCAGCCCCGCCGAAGACATGTTCCGCTGACCCCCCGCCCTCCAATGCTGGCAGAAACGCAGGCGGGCAACCGAGCGCAGATGTTGAATCGCGGTATGTTCGTTATATGGATGCTGTAACGCTCCAAGATCTCAGAGACAACGGGGAGGCCGTTCTCGATCGCGTACAGGCGGGAGAGAGCCTGACCGTGACCCGGGCCGGCCGCCCGGTTGCTGAGCTGCGGCCGCTGCCCGGCCTCGACCCAGACGCCCTCCGACGCGACATCGACCAAATAATCGATCCTCGTCTATGAACACCGCCGCTCCCGCGGGCTCTACGAGAGGGCGCGGTAGAAGAACGAGGCCATCTGCGCTCTGGTGACGGGTTGGCCGGGGCAGAAGCGGAGGGGCGAGGCCGAGCACCCTTGGGTAACCCCGGCTGCTCTGAGGGCTTCGGCGGCTCGGACCGTCAGGTCGGGGCGGCCCTCCATGTCGGTGAAGACTCCCTGCGCCGCGCCGGGCAGGGGGAGGCCGCTGAAGGCGGAGGTCATCATCTCGGCCATGTCAGCCCGGGTCACCGCCCCGTCCGGGTCGAACACCCCCTCCGGCGCCCGCATCACCCCGGCGCCCGCCGCCCACGCCGCATAGAGCCGGTACCAGGCGCCGTCTTCGACGTCGTCGAGCATCACCTCGGAAGGGGCGGGCGGCTCACCACCGGATCTGTGAGTTACAGCTCGGTAGAGGAAGGCCGCCATCTGGCTGCGGGTGATTGCGGCGTCTGGGCAGAACTCGTTCTCTCGGCATCCCCGTGTTATCCCCCAATCGGCGACGGCCTCGATGCTGTCTGAATGAACGCTGCCTTCATCGTCACAGAACTCACCCTCGAAGTATCCTTCGCATCCTGATCCTACTGCGACTACGAAGCGGTCTCCCCGCCGCGCCTGCACCACCGCCCATACCTCCCCCAGTTGGAACGCATCACCCACCTCTCGTACGTGATGGGCGGAGACTTCGCCTTCTTCGATCACTTGGGGAGGATACGGCTGCGTCCGGCGGCACGGCGAATCCGTATACGGAATCTCCTCACAGACCGAGGGGCTTTGATCTATCAGGTAAACCTCCACCCCTTCTTTGGGCTGGCCGCGATTATAACCCTCGGCCACAACGGGGCTCAGGCTGTAGAATGCTCCTTGAACTTCCCCGCTCGGGACAATCAACATCTGGGTTCCTGCTGCTCCTATCGGGCTCAGCTCATATGCAGCCGCCCCGCCTGAATGAACGGCTACATCATCTGGGGCGATCCATCCGGCGGCATACCGGTTGACGGCGGGGGTGCCGACCGACAGGCCCGCGTTGTTCCCTCCGCTCATTATGTCCGCGGCGTTGTCGTATTCGTTGAACACCCCGTCATAGGTAACGAGTCCGTTGTAAGAGTGCGGCCACCCAAGCAAATGGCCTATCTCATGCGCAATGGTCATCAGGCGGGGTGTGTCATCGTTGTCTGGGATGGTTGCTACCGCACCGCCGCCCGCCATGGCATGGTCTTTGGCGAATCCATCGACGCGCTCGGTATTCTCTATTATCACTGCCTTGTTCATTTCATCGTGAGCAGATGAGCGCACCATTTTGTCCTTACAAGCTAACAAAGGATTGAAGTCCCCCGGCGGCAGGTCGGCCAGCTCACCAGCGGTCAAGGTGATGGTTCCCGTTGCTGAAAACCGAGGGACAAACTGTCCTTCTGACAGCCATTCGAAATAGGGAGATACTGTTTGATTCAACAGGTCGGCCGTATGACCGAGGTTCAGCTCTAGAGGACCCCTGGTGTCACACAGCCAAACTTCCCATAGATGATCGCCTAGAGATATCTTTCTGGACTCTTCGACATTTGCTAAGAGGCCCAGATCCGCATCGAAGGGGTAGATTATTTCGAGATCCGGCAACTCGGTTATCTGCAGCGGTATAGGCCCTGTAAATTGGTTGAAAAACAGGAACAGGAATCGGAGATTGGTAAGTTGAGAGAGCTCCTGTGGAATCGGTCCTGATAGTCGGTTGTATGACAGGTCCAGGGACCTTAGATCGGTGAGTTGAGAAAGTTGAGGAGGGATCGGACCCGTCAGTTGGTTGGAATCCAGGAATAGATATTGCAGCTTGGTTAGCTGCGACAGTCCCGGCGGAATCGGTCCTGAGAGCTTGTTGCCGGACAGGTTGAGGTTCGTCAGGTTGGTGAGCTGAGAAAATTGGGGAGGAATGGGGCCGATGAGTTCATTATTTCTCAAATTGAGCTCATCCAGGTTTGCGAGTCGGGAGAGTTGAGGAGGAATGGGGCCGCTGAGATTGCTTTCTTCGAGGAACAGGCCTTCGAGTTTTGTGAGTTGGGAAAGCTCGGGTGGTATTTGTCCTGTGAGATCATTCTCTTCTAGACGGAGATACTTGAGATTGGTAAGCTTGGAGAGCTCGAGTGGAATCGGTCCGGTAAGTGGATTGCCGCTGAGTCCAAGGACTTCCAACTCGGTGAGTTGGGATAATTGGGGGGGTATCGGTCCGGTGAACTCATTATAGGACAGGACGAGCTGTTCGAGGTTGGTGAGCCGAGACAGCTGGGGTGGTATCTCCCCGATAAGCCCGTTGTGCCCCAAATCGAGGATAGTGAGGTTGGTGAGCTGGAACAATTGAGATGGTATCTCCCCGGTAAGCCCGTTGAACCCTAGATCAAGGGCCTTGAGGTGGGTAAGTTGGGACAATTCGAGCGGAATAGTTCCCCTCAATCCACGGCGGGACAGCAAAACGGACGTTACGCGTCTATCCTCGACGGTTATCAGCCGCCAAGAGGTGATGTCTTTGGTGCGGCCGCGGCCCCAGGTCAGGAGGGCGTGATCGGCGGGCAGGCCGGCGTTGCCGGGATGCCGGGTCCAGTGGTTGCGGACGGCCGTCAAAGCTCGGCAGTCGGCAACCAGGCCCGGGTTGGCAGCGGGGCGGGCGACGAAGGTTCCGTTGGAGCAGTCGGCCGGATCCAGGTCGGCGGCGGGGCCGTCCTGCGCCGCCGACGGCAGGGCGAGGGATGCGGCCAGTCCGGCGGCGGCCAGGATCGCAACAACCGGACCGGGGCTTCTCTCCACAGGAGGCCGCTCCTTCCTGGGTCCTGGGGGGCGAATCCTACCAGGGCCTTACGGGGCTTCCGGAGGCTGGTCCGGCCGCCGCCGTGACCAACCCGAGCGGCGCCGGGTCAGCTTCGGGCGCCGGAGAAGACTATCTCCCGGCCGTTGCGGGGTTGGAGGGGGCGGTTGGTGGGGCCGCCCGCGGTCAGCTCCTGCCAGCGGCGGGCCTGCTCCGAGGAAACCGATCCCGCTGCCGTCATCACGAACCATTCCACCGGCTCCTCGCACGGAGGGGTGGTGGTCGACCCCTGATACATGTAGAAGCCGAGGCCGGAGGGAACCCACCGCCCGGCGTCCAGGCCGGACGGCGCGGCGGCCGCTTCACCGGGGGCGGGGGCGTTGTCCAAGAGCAGCTGCAGCCGGGGGTCGGGGCCGCCCGCCCGGAAGAGGAACCCCGCCACCGCCAGGCCGCCGGACTCCCGCCGGTGCACCAGGTGCAGCTCGGCCGCGAACTGCTCCCCGTCCAGCGTGTGCTCCGCCGGGGCGTGGAAGTGCCCCGATTCCAATTCGTAGAACCGGCCGGAGAACTCCAACCGGTTGCCCGCCGGATAATGGACGTGGACAGCGCGCCCGTCGTTGGTCAGCTCGACGGGCGGCGACCGGTAGGAGAACCGCAGCGGAGGCAGGTTGCCGGGCGTGTAATCGGTGATGTCGATGGGCGACTGCATCCTCCCCGCCCCGCACCGCTCATACTCGGGCGACAGGCCCGCCCAGCCGGCGGGGCCTCCGGCGCCGGAATAACCCCATTCGGCGCCGCCTTCCTCCGCGTCGGAGGGCCCGCTCGAACCGCTGTCTGCGCAGGCGCCGACGGCCAAGCCCGCCGCGCCTGCCAGAGCGCCCCTCAGCACTTCCCGGCGGCTGTAGGTCCTCCCGTACGGCCTCGGCCGGCCCGCGGCGCCTTCCCTCCGGTCGAACACCCCGCGCCTCCCCTGTCCGGCAATCGCCGTCGATCTTCAGGCTCGTGGCCGACCATGCGCCGGACCCGCGCGATGTCGCCCGCCCAACCGCAGGCGTTGCACCAGGTGTGGTACACCCGCCGGTCCGACTCCCAGTATTCCACCGATATGCCTTCCGCCCCCGTTACCGGCCCGGCGCAGGCCGGACAGAAACGAGGCAAGTCCGACAGGTGGTTCTCCCGGTCCGGATCCCACCAGCGCCGGAGCTCCCCGCGTCGGTCGAATCCACCCGGCCTCTTCACAAAGCAGTGTATCGAGAGCGTCAATTTGGAGTTTCATGGAACAACCTCGGTGAGTCATGTTGAGTATCGTCATCTCGTACCTCAAGGTCTATTCACTCCTGCCGGTCATTGAGGAATGAGGTAGATGCCGTTGAGGGAGAGCCGCAACTTACTGCCATTATACCAACAACCAGTGTGACGAACCTCCCCGTCATCGAACGACAACGTAACGTAATCGTCGCCGACTGACCCGCCACCCCAACCGGCAGCACCCCCAACACCAAACCAACCGCCAACCCCAAACCCAACCAACGCCTCGAACTCAACACCCGCCCCCCCCCCCGAAATCAAGCAAAACCGAGAGGGCGCCCCAGACCGGCGGGCGGCCTCCGGGCGAACGCCTGCGTTCGCCGCAGCCTGCACCGCCGCTCGTCGGGCAGGTGTGCGGGAAGGCATCGGCCGCGCACTGCGGCAGCCGCCCCTCCCGCCCCCTGCGGGCTGATTGGGGTTCCCGGGCCGGCCGCCGCCCCCCTGCCGCGCGAAATCAGTCGAGCAGCGCGCCGAACCTGGCGCAGATCGACGCCCTGTCCGCGAAGCCTCGAAAATTCAGGCAACAAGGGGGTAGACGAACCCTGAATTTTTCGATATGTTGTCGGTGCGCGATGTACGAGGCGGCCGGAGGGCATGAAGGAGTAGAGGACCTTGCCCAACGTTCCTCCCTCGACCGAGGACCACATAGAAGAACACATGCCGTGGGAACACCTGACGATCCCGCCCCAGCGGGACCGCCGGGTGCTCATCTACACGGCGGCTGCCGGGCTGATCGCGGCGGTGCTGGGGGTGGTGCTGGTCCGCCAGTTCAGCAGCCCCGCTCCCCCCGCTCCGCCGGCGGCGGCCGCTGTGCTGCAGGAAACCGCCCCGCCCCCCGCCCCCGCGGTCGACCGCCCCGCCGCAGCGGCCCCGGCGACCGCGGATGCGGCGAGCCCGGAGGCAGCCGCCCCCGCCGGTCCGGCTGCCTACCCGGCGGCGCCATTGGCGGCGCCGAGGCAGGCCGAGCTGTCGGAAGCCGACCTGGCGGCGGCGGACACCGAGGGCGTCCACCGGAAAGCGGCGGGAACGGCGGAGTGGATGGTGCTGGAGTTCTTCACCCTCGACCCCTCCGATCCGTGGCGCGACCGGGTGGAGGCCGCCCTGGGCCTGAAGCTGCCGCCGGACGCAGAACCCGACGCGGCGGACAATCCGGCCGTGTCCTACGTGGAATGGATCCGCACACAGTCGGTGGAGCAGACCGGCGAGGACACCTTCCGGGCGTCGGTGCTGATCAGGCGGCTGGTGGCCTTGGACGGCGAGACCTACGAACGTCTCCCCGCCGAGCAGGTGGACATCGATCTGCGGCTGGAACCGGACGGGGAGGTGAGGGCGGCCTCGCTGCCCGAACTGACCCCCCAAACCCCTCGTTCGCTGAATCCCATGGCGGAAACGCCGATCCGCCTCGCCGCCGACGCGGCCGGCATCGGCTGGCCCTCCGCCCGCAGCTGACGACCAACCCCCCGTCGACATGAACCTCGCTACCGGCCCGGGTAATACCTATCCAGTATTGCCTGGGCCCGCGGGGCGATCTCGGACCAGTCGGCGCCGGCCGCCTTGGTCAGCGTTACGAAATCGGCGGTCATGAAAACGCCTTCCACCCCTTCGATACCCAGCAGCTCTCCGGCCGCCGGATCGGCGGCGGCGTTGGCCGCGGTGTAGCTCCTCGGCCCCCCCACCGGCTCGCCCACGCCGAACTTGAGGGCGTTGGGGTTGGGGGTGGCCTGGGGGGTGACCGGCATAGTCAGCTCCTGCTCGGGCGCGGGCCGCCGAGGTTCGGGGCCGCCGTGTGTACCATGGCGGGCACCATGGTAATCCTGATGGTTCACAACGGCGGGGCGGAAGAGCAATGAGGTCGGACAGTCTATCTGACCTGGGAGAACGATCAGGGCCGACCGCCCTGGCAGAGGAACTGCGGCAGACGCTGGGGGACGGGCAGGTGCTGTCCGACCCGCTGGACCTGTACGTGTTCGGCAAGGACGGCGGCCTGGCCAGGGGCGACCCCAGCCTGGTGGTGTTCCCCCGCAGCACCGAGGAGGTGTCGGCGGTGATGCGGGCCGCCCGCCGGCGCGGGGTTCCGGTGATCCCCCGCGGATCGGGCACCGGCCTGGCCGGGGGGACCGTGGCAACCGGCCAAGCCCTGCTGCTGGTCACCACCCGCATGAACCGGATCGAAGAGGTCGACCGAGAAAACCGCACCGCCTGGGTGCAGCCGGGCGTCATCAACCTGGATCTCAGCATGCACACCGCCAAATACGGCCTCTACTTCGCACCCGACCCGTCCTCCCAATCGGCCTGCAGCATCGGCGGCAACGTGGCCAACAACTCCGGCGGCCTGCACTGTCTGGCGGAGGGGACCACGGTCAACCACGTGCTGGCGCTGGAAGTGGTGACCCCCGAGGGCGAGGTGCTGATGCTGGGGGGCGCCGCCCCGGATCCGGTCGGCCTCGACCTGCGGGGGGTGATGGTCGGCTCGGAGGGAACCCTCGGCGTGGTAACCAAGGCGCTGGTCAAGCTCACCCCCGAACCCCCCGCCGTCCGCACCCTCCTCATGGCCTTCGACGAGCTGGAACACGCCGCCTCTACCGTGTCGGGGATCATCGCCAACGGCCTGGTGCCCGGCGCCTTGGAGATGATGAACCGGTCCATGACCCAGGCCGTGGAACGTTTCGCCAAGGCCGGCTTCCCCACCGAGGCCGGAGCGGTGCTGATCGCCGAGGTAACCGGACACCCCTCGGCGGTGGACGCCGAAGCCGCCCTGGTCCGCCGGACCGCCGAGAACCGGGGGGCCGTCCTGATCCGCACGGCCGCCGAGGAGTCGGAGCGCAGGCGCATCTGGCTGGGGCGCAAATCCGCCTTCGGGGCGGTGGCCCAGATGAACCCCGACTACTACCTGCACGACACGGTGGTTCCCCGCACCCGGCTGGTGGAGACCATCGAGAAAATCGACGAAGTGGCCGAGCGCCGCGGTCTGTTGATGATGAACGTGTTCCACGCCGGGGACGGCAACCTCCACCCCCTCATGTCCTTCGACGCTTCGGTCCCGGGGATGCTCGAACGGGTGGAGGAGGCCGGAAAGGAACTGATCGAGATCTGCGTGGCGATGGGCGGTGCGCTGTCGGGTGAACACGGAATCGGCCTGGAGAAAAAAGACTTCATGCACCTGGTGTTCGACGAGTCCGGCCTCGACGCCCAAGCCCGGATCCGAGAGGCCTTCGACCCGGAAGGCCTCCTCAACCCCGGCAAGGTCCTCCCCGAAGGGGCCCGGTGCTTCGACTTCGGGAAGCCGCCGCCCGCCGGGGCATGGGTGTGACCGCCGCCGCCCCCGAATCCATCGAGGAGGCGGCCGAACTGCTCGCCGGGCTGGACGAAGGCGCCCGGGTGCGGGTGCTGGGGGGAGGCGCCCATCAGGGGATCGGCCATCAGTTCGAACCCGACCTGATCCTGTCCACCGCCCGCCTGAACCGGATCACGGCCTGGGAACCCGACGACCTGACCGTGGTTGCGGAGGCGGGCGTGACCGTCGAGGAGCTGGAGGAGATGCTGGGCGGAAAGGGCCAGACCGCCCTGCTGGCGGAGCGCCCCGGAGACGGCACCGTGGGGGGAGCGGCGGCGGCGGCCGTTTCGGGGTGGCGCCGATTCCGCTACGGACCCCTGCGCGACCGCATCTTGGAGGTCACCCTGGTGTCCGGCGACGGACGGACGGTTACCGGCGGGGGCCGCCTGGTCAAGAACGTCACCGGCTACGACCTCCCCCGCCTGGCCGTCGGTTCGTTCGGCTCGCTGGGCCTGATCGCCCGGGTCTGCCTGAAACTGTGGCCCCTCCCCGCCGCCCAGGCCACGGTGGAGGTGGAATCGGCGGAGGAGGCGCTGGAGCGCACCTTCCGTCCGCTGGCGGTGCTCGAAACCGAGGAGAGGACCACCCTCTATCTGGGGGGCACCCCCGAGGAGATCGCCGGGCAGGCGGCGGCGGCGGGCGGCGCCCCGGCCGAGGGGCTGGACTGGCCCGACCCCCCGGCCGGGCGGGTGCGCTTCTCGATCAGGGTCCCCCCTTCCCGCCTCCGATCGATGGTGGATCGGCTGCGGAAGGACTGGCGGTACGTCGCCCAGTTCGGGGTGGGCGAAGCGTCGGTGGGGGCCGACCGGGCGGAGGCCGGGGAGCTGGAGGAGCTGCGCGGGGCGGCGGAAGGCGCCGGGGGCGCGCTGGTGATCCTCGATGCTCCGGCCGGCCTGCGGCGCCGCTTCGACCCGTGGGGGGCGCCGCCCCCCTCTCTGGCAATCCAGCGGCGGCTGGCCGGCCTGCTGGACCCCGGCCGGAAGATCAACCCCGGCGTGCTGCCCGGAGGCGTCTGAGTGGGCTGGATCACCGAGCACGCCCCCCGCCCGGACCACCTCGCTTCCTGCATCCAGTGCGGCCTGTGCCTGCCCAGCTGCCCCACCTTCCGGCTCACCGGCCTGGAGACCGCCTCCCCCAGGGGCCGTCTGGCCGCGATGTCGGCCGCCGCGGCCGGGCATCCGGTCGACGAGCGCTTCGCCGAGATCATGGATTCCTGCCTGCAGTGCCGCGCCTGCGAGACGGCGTGCCCGGCCTTCGTGCCCTTCGGCCTGTCCATGGAGGGGGCGCGCGCCGAGGCGGCCGCCCAGCTGCCGGGGGCGGGGCGCCGGCTGAGAAGGCTGGTGACCGCCCGGCTGCCCGCCAACCGGCGCGCCGTCCGGATGCTGACCGCCCTGGCCTCCCTCGCCCAGCGGCTGCGGCTCCACATCCTGGCCCCCCGAAGAGCAAGGGCCGCCATGGCAGGTCTGCGGCGGCTGGCGGGGCGGCCCCCTTCGGTGGTCGGCGCCTTCTACCCCGCCCGCGGCGGCGGGCCCGCCCAAACGGCCGCCCTGTTGGCCGGATGCGTGATGGACCAGTGGTTCGGCGGGGTCCACACCGCCGCCGTCGAGCTGCTCACCAGGGCCGGATACGACATAACGGCGCCCCCCGGCCAGACCTGCTGCGGAGCGCTGGCCGCCCATGACGGCTGGGCCGGCGACGCCCGGGCGATGGCGGCCGTCAACACAGAGGCGCTGGGCGCAGCCGACCTGGTGGTGGTCAACGCGGCCGGCTGCAGCGCCCACATGAAGGAGTACGGGCATTGGACAGAGGGAGGGGAGGCGCTGGCCGCCAAGGTGAAGGACGCCACCGAGGCGGCGGCGGAGGCGATCGCCGACGGACGGCTTCCCCGCCTGAGCGGCAACGGGCGGAAGGCGGCGGTGCAGGATCCCTGCCACCTTCGGCACGTCCAGCGGATCACCGAACAGCCGCGGGAGATCTTGGCGGCCGCCGGCCTCGAAACGGTGGAGATCGACCCGGCGGGGCAGTGCTGCGGGGCGGCGGGCATCTACAGCCTGCTGGAGCCGGAGCTGTCCGGCCGGCTGGGGCGGGCCAAGGCGGAGCAGATCCGGGATTCCGGCGCCTCGGTGGTTTCGAGCGCCAACCCCGGATGCGAGATGCAGCTGCGCGCCCATCTGGCGGCCCTGGGGGTTCCGGTGCGGGTGGCCCATCCCTTGGAGCTCTACTGGGAGGAGCTGGCGGGCCGGGCCGGGGAGAAGAAGACCCGCGCCCCGGCGCCGGCCGGCGGGTGAGTACCGCCGCCGTGGCCGCCTACGATCCACTCCGCAACCGGCTGCCGATGCGCCTGGAGTCCCTGTTGCCGGACGCCCTCCGCCCGGGGTCGGAGGCCTGGCGCTGGGCGGCTCTGCTGGCGCGCTCGCTGCGGGCGGCGCTGGGGGTGGGTTTGGCGGTGTCGGTTACGGGGCTGGCGGCGCTCGGAGCAGCCCTGGCGCTGGACGGGCTGGGCTTCCTGCGGCTGGACCTCCCCCAGTCGGAATCCGAAACCTTGGCGGCGGGGCTGGCGGTGATGATGCTGAGCTGCGCCCTCCTGGGGGCAGCGGTAGAGGGCTGCTTCCGAACGACCGGCCTGCGGCCCGACGCCGCCCCCTGGGAAACGGCGGCCGCCTACGCCCCGGCGCTGGCCCTCACCCTGGCGGTGATGGAGCTGATGGAAGGCTGGTCCGCCCGGCTGCTGCCCCGATTCTCGGATCTCTTCGCGCTGGTCCCCTCCTACCTGGACGCGGCGGGCAGCCGAGGCTGGACCGCCGGCATCGCCGGCCTGGCTCTGATGTGGTGCGCCCTCCAATTCGGCGCCCCCCGCTTCCCCGCCGCCGGGGAGAACGCCCCCGCCCTCCTCTACACCTGTTGGATGCTCTCCTCGATCCTGACCTACCAACCCCCGGCCCTGTAACCACCGAGAGGCCGTCCGCGTGGGGCCGGAGGGCCGAAGCGGTCGAGCCCGCGAAATGTTCTCCGAACATACGTACCCCTATACGGAAGCCCCGAATTTTGGTATATCTATTGGGCTGAAGCACAAACACCGCCGCGAGTTCTGGAGAGGGCGGCGGTCAGAGACGGCAATCCCGCTCGATCCGGCCCCTCGGGGCCGGAGTCGGCCTCATGCGGCCCGGTGGATTTTCGTTCAAGGAGGCGGAGGCGGGGGATGGGCCCGGCGTTGCCGGCGGAGGGGGGCGATTTTCGCGGTCTCGGGGGGCGTTGGTTGGAACCGAACTTCGAGACATGCTTGCCGAGGTTCTTGCCGGGGCAACCCTTGGAGCGGCCCGGTCAGCCCTCGCCCTTGCGGTAGGGGAGGCCGTCCGCGGCGGGGGGCCGCAGGCGGGAGGTGGCGAACAGGAGCACCACCAGCACCGCTATGTGGGGGGTGATGGCCGGAAGCTGGTTGGGCACGCTGGTGGAGTTTACGTACCAAAACCCGACCGCCGCCGCCGCCAACGCCAGCTGCAGCGTTCCCAGGCGCCCCCGCCGCAACAGCAGGCGCCGCAAGACCAAGAGACCGGCCGCGAACACCACCAGCAGCAGCAGTCCGTGGGCCGCGTCCTCGTCCCGGAGGCGCAGCGTCTCGGTGAACCCGAACAGGATGGCGCCGCGGGCGGTGCCGAGCGGATTCCAGTTGCCGAAGATCATGGTGGCCAGACCGATGAAGCCCTTCCCCTGGGTTTGGCCCTCCTTGTAGAGGCCGGACAGCTGAATGGCCAGAAACCCGCCGCCCGCCCCGGCCAGCGCCCCGCTGATCACCACCCCGCAGTACTTGTACTTGTAGACGTTGACCCCCAGGGAGTCGGCGGCGTGCGGATGCTCCCCGCAACTGCGCAGCCGCAGCCCGAAGCGGGTCTTCCAGAGCAACAGGATCGAGAGGGGGACCATCAGGTAGGCGATGAGGGTGAACCAGGACATCTGGAACACGAACCCCCGCAGCACCCCGGCCAGGTCGGACAGGAAGAAGATGTCGGCCCGCTCCGCCGCTCCCAGCAGATCCGGGCTGTCCCAGCCGAAGAGGCCGCCCCCCGCCAGGATCGGGAGGGTGAAGCCGCTCACCCCTGAAATGGTGGGGGACTGGGTTATCGACCCGCCCCGGTCCGCGAAATGCAGATCGGACAGGAACCGGGTCAGGCCGGGCGCCATCAGGTTCACGGCCACCCCGGCGATGATGTGGTCCACGTTGAAGCCCACCGCCGCCGCCGCCATGACCAAGCCTCCGACCCCGCCGGCAACCGCCGCCAACAGCATCCCGAACCAGGGGCCCCCCACCAGGGTGCCGAAAGCCCCGAACCAGGTGCCCAGGATCAGCATGCCTTCCAAACCGATGTTGACCACCCCGGACCGTTCCGAGAAGACGCCCCCCAGACCGGCCAGCAGGATGGGCACCGACCAGGCCAGGGCGATCGACCAAGTGCCGCTGGAGGTCAGGTCGTCGGTGGGCAGAGAGGCGAACTGCTGGGTGAAGGACAGCAGGAGCACCGCCCCCAGCCCGTAGAAGATCCACCGCCTCCGGCCGGAGACGAGCCCCGCCAGGGCGCCGGGCGCCGGCAACTTCGGCCGCGCGCTCACGGCTCCGCCTCCTCCCGGCCCCGGCCCTTGGACGCGGCCCCCGCCTCGGCCGGCGGCCCTTCCCCGACCTGGGCGGCCGCAGCGGCCGCCGCCTCGATCCGCCCCCGCCGCTGGGCCAACGCGTAGGCCACCACCGCGAACAGGATGATCACCCCCACCATGATGGTGACGATCTCACGGGGGGCGTCCCCCCGCACCTCCAGCACCCCCGAAGCCCGCTCCAGCCAGCCGAAGGCCAGGGCTGCGAACGCCGCCCCCGCCGCGTGGTTGCGCCCCAGCAGGGCCACCGCGATCCCGGTGAAACCAAGCCCTTGGGGGAAGCGCAGGCTGTAGAAGTGCTGGTCGCCCAGCAGGTCGGCCATCCCCACCAGCCCCGCCACCGCCCCGCTGAGCAGCATGGCCAGCACGATGGTGCGTTTGGGCGGCACCCCGCTGGCCTCCGCCGCCCACGGATTGGCGCCGGTGGCCCTGAGATCGTATCCGAGCCGGGTGCGGTTGATGATCAGGTGGTAGGCCGCCCCCACCAGGGCCGCCACCAGGATGAAGGCGGTCAGCTCCACCCGGCGTATCTCCCGGGTGAACAGCTCGACCAGCGGGTTGAGGCTGGGGAACCAGCCGGAAGGGGCAATGTCCCCCAGGCGGGTGTCCAGGTTGGCGGACTCGATCTGCCAGCGCCCCAGCAGGTACGAGACCACCCCCGCCACCGCGATGGCGTTGAGCATGATGGTGGAGATCACCTCGTGGACGTTGCGGGTTACTTTCATCCAGCCGGCCAGCCCGGCCCAGGCCGCCCCCACCGCCATCGCCGTCGCCAGGATGAGCGCCACGTGCAGCGGCGGGAACAAGGAACCGACCCCCGCTCCGACGTAGGCGGCCAGGAAAGCGGCCAGGATGTACTGCCCCTCCACCCCGATCTGGAAGAGGTTCATGCGCATGGCGATAGCGAAGGCGATGCCGGACAGATAGAGGGGGGCCGCCCGGTTGAAGGCTTCGATCAGCGTCTCCAGCCGGGTTCCGTATTCGATGACGTTGCCGAAGGCCGCCAACGGGTTTGCGCCCGACGCGGCCAGCACCAGAGAAGCCACCAGCACCGCCAGCGCCACCGCCGCCAAGGGGGGGCCGGCCACCCGGCGGACTCCTCTCCAGGTCACGCCGCCCCCGTCATGTGAGCCCCCAGCTCGCGCAGGGTGATCCGGGACGGATCCAACCGGGCGGCGATCCCGCCCCGCAGCATCACCAGCAGGACGTCGCTCAGGCCGATCAGCTCCTCGAGGTCGGCCGAGATGAGCAGCACCGCCAGCCCGGCGGCCCGCGCCCGGCGCAGCTCCCCCCACACCGCCGCCTGCGAACCCACATCGATGCCGCGGGTGGGGTGGGCGGCTATCAGCGGGTTGCAGCGGGCGGCCAGCTCCCGGCCCACCACCAGCTTCTGCTGGTTGCCGCCCGACAGGGCGTGCACCCCGGTGTCCACCCCCGGCGTGCGCACGTCGAACCGCTCGACCACCTCGGCGGCGCGGCGCTTGGAGGCCCCCTCGTCGATCCACACCCCCGAGCGCAGGAAGGGCGGGCGGGATTGGTGCCCCAGGATGCTGTTCTCCCAGACGGGGGCGGGGAGCAGCAGGCCCCGGCGGTGGCGGTCCTCGGGGATGTAGCCCAGGCCGGCCTCCCGCCGCCGCCGCACCGGCCACCCGGTCACGTCCTCCCCGTGCAGGCGGATCGACCCTTCCGTGACCGGGGTGATGCCCAGGATCGCTTCCACCAGCTCGGCCTGGCCGTTGCCTTCCACCCCCGCTATCCCTGCGATCTCGCCGCCGCGCACCTCGAAGGACACGTTCCTCAGCCGAAGGGCTCCGGCCTCGTCCACCGCCGAAATGTTCTCGACCTCGACCGCCGCCCGGTCGGTCACCGCCGCCTTCCGGGTCTCGGGGGTGGGAAGCTCGGAGCCCACCATCAGCTCGGCCAGGTCGGCGGCGGTCACGTCCTGCGGCTTCACGGCGGCCACCGAGCGTCCCTGGCGCAATACGGTGATGGCGTCGGCCACGGCCAGAACTTCGTCCAGCTTGTGGTCGATGAAGATGATGGTGTGGCCCTCCGCCGCCAGCTCCCGCATGTTGCGGAACAGCTCCTCCACCTCCTGCGGCACCAGCACGGCGGTGGGCTCGTCCAAGATCAGGATGCGGGCGCCCCGGTAGAGGATCTTGATGATCTCGATCCGCTGCCGCTCCCCCACCTCCAAGGCCTCGACCGCGTCGTCGTAGTCCAGCTCCAGCCCGTAGGCCCCGCCCAGTTCCTCCAGCCGGGAACGGGCGGCGGCGAAGTCGATCATCGGCCCTATCGAGGGTTCGGCGCCCAGCACCACGTTCTCGAGCACCGACAGGTTGTCGGCCAGCATGAAGTGCTGGTGCACCATCCCGATCCCCGCCTCGATGGCGTCCTTGGGGGATGCGAAGGCCCGCTCCTCGCCGAACACCTCGATCCGGCCTTCGTCCGGGGCCTGCATGCCGTAGAGTATCTTCATCAGGGTCGACTTGCCGGCCCCGTTCTCGCCGCAGACGGCGTGTATCTCCCCATCTTCCACCGCCAGGTCGATGCGGTCGTTGGCCACCACGCCGGGGAACCGCTTGGTGATCCCCGACAGCCTCACCGCCGCGCTCATCGGCTCATCCGCCCTCCGCCCCCGCTCTGACCGCCGGCGGCGCCCCTCAACCTCCGTAGTCGGCCGGGTCTCGGCTCACTTCCAACTCGCCGGAGACGATGCGGGCCTTCCATTCCTCCAGCTGAGGAACGATATCATCCACATGACCCCCCGTAGTCGAATAACCAACCCCGTCAACCGCCAAATCAAACCGCTGCTCCCCCGCCGAGAACGACCCACCCTGAACCGCCGCAACAGTATTGAACACCGCCACATCCACCCGCTTCAACATCGACGTCAAAATATACGGCCCGAACTCCTCCCCCGCCGTCAAATACTGATCCGAATCCACCCCAATCGCCCACACATGCGTCCCATTAGCCTCAGAAAAATCCTTCGCAGCCTGGAACAAACCACCACCAGTACCGCCAGCCGCATGATAAACCACATCCGCCCCCTCCTCGAACATCGACTGCGCAATCACCCGACCAGCCGCCGGATCATTGAACCCACCAAAATCAGGCGGCTCCGTCACATACTGCGACACCACCTCAACCGAAGAATCAACCGCCCCAACACCCGCCAAAAACCCCGCCTCAAACGCATGAATCAACGGAATATTCACCCCACCAATAAAACCAACCTTCCCCGACTCCGACTTCAAAGCAGCCGCCACCCCCACCAAAAACGAACCCTGCTCCTCAGAAAACAACAAACCCGCCACATTAGGAGCCTCCACCAACGAATCCACAATCGCAAAATCCACCTCAGGAAACTCCGCCGCCACCACCGACATCGGCTCACTGAACAAAAACCCAACACCAATCACAACATCAGCACCCTCCGACGCCTGCAACGCCAACAACTCCTCACGATTCGTCCCATCCTCATTAGCCGAAGCCTCAGAAGCAGAAACCCCCAACTCAGACTTAGCCCGATCCAAACCAGCCGCCGCCGCATCATTGAAAGACTGATCACCCCGCCCCCCAATATCATAAACCAACCCCACACTCACCGGCTCACCCCCCGCAACAGACACCGCCGCCGCCAGGTTAGACGGGTCTCGGCTGACAACGATCTCGCCGGAGACGATGCGGGCCTTCCACTCCTCCAGCTGAGGAACGATATCATCCACATGACCCCCCGTAGTCGAATAACCAACCCCGTCAACCGCCAAATCAAACCGCTGCTCCCCCGCCGAGAACGACCCACCCTGAACCGCCGCAACAGTATTGAACACCGCCACATCCACCCGCTTCAACATCGACGTCAAAATATACGGCCCGAACTCCTCCCCCGCCGTCAAATACTGATCCGAATCCACCCCAATCGCCCACACATGCGTCCCATTAGCCTCAGAAAAATCCTTCGCAGCCTGGAACAAACCACCACCAGTACCGCCAGCCGCATGATAAACCACATCCGCCCCCTCCTCGAACATCGACTGCGCAATCACCCGACCAGCCGCCGGATCATTGAACCCACCAAAATCAGGCGGCTCCGTCACATACTGCGACACCACCTCAACCGAAGAATCAACCGCCCCAACACCCGCCAAAAACCCCGCCTCAAACGCATGAATCAACGGAATATTCACCCCACCAATAAAACCAACCTTCCCCGACTCCGACTTCAAAGCAGCCGCCACCCCCACCAAAAACGAACCCTGCTCCTCAGAAAACAACAAACCCGCCACATTAGGAGCCTCCACCAACGAATCCACAATCGCAAAATCCACCTCAGGAAACTCCGCCGCCACCACCGACATCGGCTCACTGAACAAAAACCCAACACCAATCACAACATCAGCACCCTCCGACGCCTGCAACGCCAACAACTCCTCACGATTCGTCCCATCCTCATTAGCCGAAGCCTCAGAAGCAGAAACCCCCAACTCAGACTTAGCCCGATCCAAACCAGCCGCCGCCGCATCATTGAAAGACTGATCACCCCGCCCCCCAATATCATAAACCAACCCCACACTCACCGGCTCACCCCCGGCAGCGGGCGCCGCCGCCTCTGAGGTTTGGCCGGCGGCCGCCGGGGCAGAGGTGGTCTCGCCCGGCTCCTCGGCGCCGCCGCCGCACGCCGCCGCCGACAGCCCCAAGACTGCCAGCCAGATCAACAACCTGGTACGAATACGCATCGTTCGCGCTCCTCTACTTAGGGGAACCCCGCCCGCGGGGACGCCGCAGGCGCCATTCTACGCGCGAGCCGCCCCCGTGTCACACCGTCCGGACGGTCGGTCCCGCGGGGGGCCTAGGACTCGGACTCGACCAGATCGACGGGAGCGGTGTCGGGGGTGTCGACCATCTCGAAAAACAAGGCCTCCCCCTCGGATTCGGGGTCCACGTCCACCACGATGGTGGCCCCCGGCTTGTACTCGCCGAGGAGCACCTGCTCCGCCAGCGGATCCTCCAAGTAGCGCTGGATGGCCCTCCGGAGGGGCCGGGCGCCCAGATTCCGGTCGTAGCCCTTCCTCACCAGGAAGGTCTTGGCCGCATCGCTCAGCACCAGGTCGAGCGCCTGGGAGGCCAGCTGCTCCCGGTCCCTGACCAGCAGCAGGTCGACTATCTGCTTCACCTCGTCCTCGGTGAGCTGGTGGAACACGATCACCTCGTCGATGCGGTTGAGAAACTCGGTGCGGAAGTGGCGCTTCAGCTCATCGGTCAGCTTCTGCTTCATCTTCTCGTAGGAGACCTCGTCGCTCTCCTGCTGGAACCCCACCGACCGCTTGTTCAGCGACTGCGACCCCAGGTTGGAAGTCATGATGATGACGGTGTTCTTGAAGTCCACCGTGCGGCCCTGGGCGTCGGTCAGGCGGCCGTCCTCCAGTATCTGCAACAGGGTGTTGAAGACGTCGGGGTGGGCCTTCTCGATCTCGTCGAACAGCACCACGGAGAAGGGCTTGCGCCGCACCGCCTCGGCCAGCTGCCCGCCCTCGTCGTAGCCCACGTACCCGGGCGGAGACCCCAGCAGGCGGCTCACCGTGTGCTTCTCCATGTATTCGGACATGTCGATCTGGATGAGGGCGTCCTCGTCGCCGAACAGGAACTCGGCCAAGGCTTTGGCGGTCTCGGTCTTGCCGACCCCCGACGGCCCCAGGAAGATGAACGACCCGCTGGGGCGCTTGGGGTCCTTGAGGCCCGCCCTGGTGCGCCTGATGGCGCGGCTGACCGCCGAGATTCCGTCGTGCTGGCCGATGATCCGCTTGTGGAGCTCCTCCTCCATGTGCACCAGCCGGGCGGTCTCCTCCTCGGTCAGGCGGTGCACCGGGATGCCCGTCCACTGGGCCAGCACATCGGCGATCTCGTCCTCGTCGATCACCCAGTCGTCCGCCGGCCCTTCGCCCTCGAGCTCGGATTTGCGCTGGGCGCGGTCGGAAAGCAGCGACCGTTCCTGATCGCGGAGCTGGGCGGCCCGCTCGAACTGCTGGGCCGACACCGCCTTCAGCTTGTCGTTGCGCACCGCCGCCAGCTGATCGTCGATCTGCTTGAGATGCGGGCTGGAGCCGCGCCGGAAGATGCGGTTGCGGCTGCCGGCCTCGTCGATCAGGTCGATGGCCTTGTCGGGCAGGAAGCGGTCGGATATGTAGCGGTCGGCCAGGGCGGCGGCCGTCTTCAAGGCGCTGTCGGTGAAGCGCACCGAGTGGTGGGCCTCGTAGCGGTCCTTCAGGCCGTGGAGGATCTGGACCGTCTCGGTGACGGTCGGCTCGTCCACCGTGATCGGCTGGAAGCGCCGCTCCAACGCCGAATCCTTCTCCAGGTGCTTGCGGTATTCCTCCAGGGTGGTGGCGCCCACCGTCTGGAGCTCCCCCCGGGCGAGCATCGGTTTGAGGATGCTGGCGGCGTCGATGGCCCCTTCGGCCGCCCCCGCGCCCACCAGGGTGTGGATCTCGTCGATGAACAGGACTATGTCGCCGCGGGTCCGGATCTCCTTCAGCACCTTCTTGAGCCGCTCCTCGAAGTCCCCCCGGTAGCGCGATCCGGCCACCAGCGCCCCCAGGTCGAGGGTGTAGATCTGCTTGGCGGAGAGGGTGTCGGGGACTTCTCCGGCGTTGATCCGCTGGGCCAGGCCCTCCACGATGGCGGTCTTGCCCACCCCCGGCTCGCCGACCAGCACCGGGTTGTTCTTGGAACGGCGGGACAATATCTGCATCACCCGCTCGATCTCGGTCTGGCGCCCGATGACCGGATCGAGGTCGTTGTCGCGGGCCATCTGGGTGAGGTTGCGCCCGAACTGGTCCAGAACGGTGGAACCCGACACCGAAGCCCCCCTGGAGGGTCCGGTGGTCGCCGGGGCGGGTTCGTCGCCGGATCCGCCGGAGAGCAGCTGGATCACCGTGTGGCGCACCTTCGGCAGATCGGCGCCGAGCTTCTCGAGCACCTGCGCGGCCACTCCATCGCCTTCTCGGATCAGCCCCAGCAGGATGTGCTCGGTTCCGATGTAGTTGTGGCCCAGCTGGAGGGCTTCCCGCAGGCTCAGCTCCAGCACCTTCTTGGCGCGGGGGGTGAACGGGATGTGGCCGGAGGGCGACTGGTGGCCTTGGCCGATGGTGTCGACCACCTGGCTGCGCACCGAGTCGAGGCGGATGCCCAGACTCTGGAGGCCGCGGGCGGCCACCCCCTCCCCCTCGTGGATCAGGCCGAGCAGGATGTGCTCGGTGCCGATGTAGTTGTGGTTGAGCAGTCTGGCTTCTTCTTGAGCCAGCACCACCACCCGGCGCGCCCGGTCAGTGAATCGTTCGAACAAGCCTATCTACCTCCCGAGCCGCGCCGGCCTGCATGCGCAGAACCTGCTGTTTGAGAACCCAAGCTTAAACGCATCTGTTTCATAGGGGCGACTATAACCATTGCGCCTGGGTCGGGCGGGTCCGGCCTTTAGCGAACATCCGCCTCCGTCCGGCGGCTTACCATAGGCCAAGACGCGGCGGGCGGCAGTCGGAGCGAAGGATGACAACACCAGATCTGCGGGATCTGATCGACATCCCCGGCCTCTGGGAGCGGGTGGACCGGGTGGAGGAGCGGCTCTTCGAGGCCTCTGCCTCGGACGACCCGTACCTCACCCGGATCGCCCAGCACCTCTTGGCGGCGGGGGGGAAGCGCTACCGCCCCGTCCTCACCCAGCTGGCGGGCGAGTTCGGTCCGGCGCGGGATCACCGGCTGATCGAGGCCGGGGCGGCCGTGGAGCTGATCCACATCGGTTCGCTCTACCACGACGACGTGATCGACGAGGCGGAGGTGCGGCGGGGCGCCGCTTCGGTCAACGTCAAATGGAGCAACACCGAGGCCATCCTGGCGGGGGACTTCCTCATCGCCCGCGCCTCGGAGGTGGCCGCCGCCAGCCTGGGCGAGGAAGGGGTGCGGCTGCTGGCCCGCACCTACGCCGAGCTGGTGGAGGGCCAGACCCTGGAACTGCAGCTGACCGGCGGCCTGGCCCACGGCCCCGCCGACCACTACCGGGTGATCGGAGGCAAGACCGCCAGCCTGATCAGAACCTCCGCCCGGCTGGGCGCGCTGGCGGCCGACGCCTCCCCGGAGGCGGTGGAGGCCCTGACGACGGCCGCCTGGGAGCTGGGCATGGTCTTCCAGCTGACCGACGACGCCCTCGACTTGGTGGCGACCGAAGAGCATCTGGGCAAGCCGGCCGGGAGCGACATCCACCAAGGGGTGTACACCCTGCCGGTGCTCCATGCCCTCGCCGGCCCGTCCGGGCGCCGGATCGCCGACCTGCTGGAGGGCGGCGCCGCCGTCGGCAGCGGGGCGGCGGCCGAGGTGATCCGCCTGGTGCGCGAGGGCGGCCATGTCGAGCGGACCCTCGATGAATGCCGGAGCAGGCTCAGGACCGCCGCCGAGGCCGTCGATTCCCTCCCCGGCGGGGCCGCCCGCGCCGTCCTGCATCGGATGGGCGGCTTCCTGATCGACCGGGTGCGCCTCGCCGGCGCAGAGCAGGGTTGAAAATGGGGTTTCGGGGGACCGAGGCGGCCCTTCGCGGGCCTGCCCTATCGGGGCTGCTCGGGGCGCATGTGGGGGAAGAGCAGCACCTCCCGGAGGCTGCGCTGGTCGGTGAGCAGCATCACCAGGCGGTCCACTCCGATGCCGAGGCCTCCGGTGGGGGGCATGCCCGCTTCGAGAGCCCGGAGGAAGTCCTCGTCGACCGGGTGAGCGGTGCGGTCCCCCGCCGCCCGGGCGGCGGCCTGCGCCTCCAACCGGGCTCTCTGCTCGACCGGATCGTTCAGTTCGGTGAAGGCGTCGGCGCGCTCGCTCCCGGCGATGTACAGCTCGAACCGCTCCGCCAGCCCCGGCTGGGAACGGTGGCTGCGGGCCAGCGGGGAGATGTCAACCGGGTGGTCGACTACGAAGACCGGATCCCACAGCCCGGGCGCCGCCAGCTGCTCGAACACCTCCTCCACCAGCTTTCCGAAACCCGCTCCGGGCGGGGCCTCCACCCCTGCCCGCCGAGCCAGCTCCGCCAGCCGTTCCGGAGGGGTGTCCGCATCCATCGGCACGCCCAGCGCCTCCCCCGCCAGCTCCAGCATGGGGGCTCGGCGGTAGGGGGGGCTGAGGTCGACCTCACGCCCCTGGTAGGTGAGGCGGGCGCTCCCCGCCGCCCGTTCGGCAACCGCCTCGAACACCTCCTCCACCAGCCGCATGACGTCGCGGTAGTCGGCCAGGGTCTGGTAGGCCTCGAGGGTGGTGAACTCCGGGTTGTGGCTGGCGTCGACGCCCTCGTTGCGGAACACCCGGCCCAGCTCGAACACCCGCTCCATGCCCCCCACCACCAGCCGCTTCAGATGCAGCTCGGTGGCGATCCGCAGGTGCATGTCGATCCCGAGGGCGTTGTGATGGGTCTTGAAGGGCCGGGCGAGCGCCCCGCCGGCCTGAATCTGGAGGACCGGCGTCTCCACCTCCACGAAGCCCCGCTCCTCGAACTGGCGGCGCAGCTCTGACACCGCCGCCGCCCGCGCTTCGGCGATGCGCCGCGCCTCGGGGTTGACCAGCAGGTCGATCTCCCGCCGCCGGAAACGGCGCTCCTTGTCCCTCATCCCGCGCCACTTGTCGGGCAGGGGCCGCAGGCTCTTCGCCAGCAGCGCGAAGTCGTCCACTTGAACGCTGAGCTCGCCCCGGCGGGTGGTGATCACCTCGCCCTGCGCCCAGATCCAATCTCCGGCGTCGAGGTCCTCGAACTCGGCGAAGCGCCCTCCCAGGCCCCGCCGGTCTACGAACAGCTGGATGCGCCCCGAGTAGTCCTGCAGCACCCCGAACAGCAGCCGGCCCATCCGGCGCAGGTTCATGAGCCGCCCGGCCACCGCCGCCGTCCGGCCGGTGCGGACGTCCGGGCCGAGGCCGCCGAAGCTCCCATGCAGATCCGAGGCGGAGGCGTCGCGGGTGTAACCGAGCGGGTACGGGTCGACCCCCGCCTCCCGCAGGCGGGCGACCTTCTCCAACCGGCGGGCGGTGAGGGGGTGCTCCTCCAATCCGGCGCCGTCCGGGGCGCCGCCTTCGGAAACCACGCCCTCCGCAGGCGCCTTTTCGGGCGGCCCGCCCTGCTCTTCGATCTCGGGCGTCTCGCCGGGGCCGTTCATCGGTCGGAGAGGGTACCGCAGCCCGGCCCGGTCAGAGGTTGCGCTCCCATATCAGGCGGAGGCCCTCCAAGGTGAGGGTCTCGTCGACGGTGGAAACCAGCCTGCAAAGGGGGACGATCACGGGGGCGATGCCGCCGGTGGCCACCACCGCCGCCTTCTCCGCCTCTCCGCCGCCGGATTCCAAGCCCTTCAAGTGTTCGAGGATACGCTCCAGCACGCCGTCCACCAGCCCGGCGTATCCGTAGAGGAGGCCGCTCTGGATGGCTTCCACCGTGCCTTTGCCCACCACCGACCGGGGCGGCGCCAGCTCCACCCGCCGCAGGGCGGCGGTGGCCGACACCAGCGCCTCCATCGATACTTCCAGACCGGGGGCGATCACTCCTCCGATGTAGTCGCCGGCCGCGTCCACCACGTCGAAGGTGGTGGCGGTTCCGAAGTCGACCACCACCGCCGGGGCGCCGTACCGGCTGCGGGCCGCCGCCGAGTTCACCACCCGGTCGGCCCCGACCTCTCGGGGGTTGTCGATCTTGATCGCCATCCCCGTGCGGACGCCGGGCCCCACCGCCAACACCCTCCCCACCAGCTTCTCGAGGGCCGACTGCAGGGCGGGCGCCGCCGCCGGCACCACCGACGACATAGCCGCCCCCTCGAAATCCTCGGCCCGGCAGCCGCCCGACTCCAGCAGACCCGCCAGCAGGAACCTGAACTCGTCCTCGGTGCGCTCCCGCCCGCTGGACAGCCGCCACTGAGCCGTCACCCGCCGGCCTTCCAGCACCCCGATCACGGTGTGGGTGTTGCCGGCGTCCACCGCCAAGAACATCCCGCCCCCGCCCGTCGGCCGCCGCCCCTCTTCACCCATTCGGCGCCCCCGAACCAGCCCCCGGAGGCCTGTCCGCGTACAGGACGCTGGGACCCTCCAGCCGGACCCCCCGGTCGGCCGCCGCCTCCCCCCCCTCACCGCCGTCCGTGAACCGCACGTTGTCGATCAGGCGCACCGAGCCGAAGCGGGCGGCGGCGGCCAGCACCGCCTCCCCTTCCAGATGTTCCACCCGCTCCATGGAACCGGGGCTGCAGGCGGCGGCGTAGTCGAGGGCGCCGGGCGGGAGAGCGGCCCGCACCGCCTCTTCCGCCGCCGCCGCCCGCCGCTCGCCTTGCTCGAACAGCCGCGCCGCCTCCATCAAACCCCGGGAGAGCGACAAGGCCTCCCCCCGGCGCCCGCCCAGCAGCACGTTCCGAGACGAAAGGGCCAAGCCGTCGGCCTCGCGCACCAGAGGGCAGCCCACCACCTCGACCGGGAAACCCAGATCGCGCACCAGGCGGGACACCAAGGCCAGCTGCTGGGCGTCCTTGCGCCCGAAGTAGGCCCGGTCGGGCTGCAGACCGGCGAACAGCTTGATCACCGCCGCCGCAACCCCGTCCATGTGGCCGGGGCGGCGGACCGCCTCCAACCGGTCTCCGATGCCGGCAACCGACACCCGGGTGAGGGGAGGCTCGAGGAACATCTCGGCCGGGCCGGGGATCACTATCACGTCTGCCCCGGCCTGCTCCGCCAGCTCCAGATCGCGGCCGTGATCGACCGGATAGCGGGCCAAGTCGGCCGGGTCGTCGAACTGCAGGGGGTTCACATACAGGGAAACCATGGTCTGGCCGCATTCGGCCGCAGACCGCTCCATGAGCGAGAGATGCCCCTCGTGGAAGAACCCCATCGTGGGCACCAGGCCGACCCTGCCCCGCCGCGCCATGGCGCGCGCCTCGGCCATGGAACCTGCCACTTTCATGCCGGCGCCCTCCTGGTTGCGGTCCGCATTCCGGTACCGATCCGGAGGGTCAGGTTAGTTCCGGACGACTTCAAGATGAGCATCTCCACGCCGCCTCGAACAGCCGAAGAGTCCGTCCGGGGCTTGGCCTCGGCGGGGCAGAGGCGTCAGACGGATCCGCCCGGCAACCGGCGGCGGAAGGGGCGCCAACGCGGGCCGAGGTCTTCGAGGCGGCGGACCTCCTGACCCGAGAGGCAGGCCAGCATATCGGCGGCGGGGGTTCCGTCGGGGTCGCGGGCTTCCGGCCAGGCGTCCACCAAGGGGGCCAGCACGAAACGGCGCTCCCGATAGCGGGGGTGGGGAACGGTTGCGGCATCCGTCCGCGTTACCGTCCAGCCGTGCAGGATCAGGTCCAGGTCGATGAGGCGGGGCCCCCACCGCTCCCCCCGCACCCGGCCCAGATCCCGCTCGATGTCCAGCAGGCCGGCCAGCAGAGCTTCGGCCCCCAGGCAGGTTTCCAGCACGGCCGCCGCGTTGTAGAAAGGGCCTTGGGGCGCCCCGCCCACCGGGGCGGTCTCGTAGACGGGGGAAAGCGCCGCCAAGCGGCCCAGCCGCTCCAGCCGGGCGGCGGCTCGTTCGAGGTTCACCAAGCGGTCGCCCAAGTTGGACCCCAGGGCGACGGCGGCCGGGACCGGGGAAGCCGCCGCCGGCCGGTCAGGGGAGGCGGGCATGGCGGACGATCCTCACCGCCGCGTCTTCGAACTCCACCGGGATGGGGGCCTGCGGCTTGTGCACCGTAACCTCCACCCGGTCGACCCGGGGGTCTTCCAGCACCAGCTCCGCCACCCGCTCCGCCACCCGCTCGATCAGATTCCAGCGTTCTCCTGACACCCGGCCGTGAACCGCCTCCGCCAAGGCACCGTAGTCGAGGGTGTCGGCCAGGTCGTCGGAACGGGCCGCCGCCGACAGGTCGAGGCGGCAGACAACGTCCACCACGAACACCTGGCCGGCGGTCTGTTCCCGGCGGGTCACGCCGTGGCGGGCCGGGATGCGCAGACCCCGCAGGATGACCGCGTCGGCGTCCATCGGAAGAGACCCTATGAACCTATGAAAGGGCCGCTCAGCCCGGCGGGGGTATCAGCGCCCGGGCCGCGGGCCCCATCGGACTGCCGACGGCCTCCTCCACGGCTATGACCGCCAGCCGGGGGTCGTCCAACATCCCCGAGAAGACCAGGTAACCGGCCAGCAGCCCCGCCACTGTGTCGTCCACGTAGTCGCGGTGCACCAGCACCCGGGCGTCCGGGGGGGCCAGCGCCTCTCCGATCACCGTGAACACCCTCTCGACTTCTTCGGGTTCCGGATCCCGGCCGACCGAGGCGCGGTGCACCGCCAACCCGGCGTCCTCGTAGTTCTTTACGTTCTGAGCGCCCGCCAGGAGCGACACCACCGCCGTGAAGCCTGCTTTCACCAGCCAGGAGATCTCCTCTTCCCGGCGCACCCTCCGATGCTGGTACCCCTGGCCGCCGATCCGCGCCGAGACGGCCAGGCGGTCCTTGATCACCCAACAGAAATCGCGCGGCTCGAGACCCGTCTTGATCGCCATTTCAACCACCCGCCCGTTCCTATTGACTTCTGCCTGCTGCGCCACCCACCGCCGCATTGCTGCTTCACCCATCGTCATCACCCGGAAATCCTGCCCGCACGATAGCGTCGGCCAGCAGCAAAGCGTCGCGGGTGGCGGCGGCGTCGTGGACCCTGACTATCGAAGCCCCGTACAGCGCGCAGACCGCCGAGGAGACGGCGGTTACCCCGTCCCGCTCCTCGACCGGGCGCCCGGTCAGAGCCCCCAGGAACGCCTTGCGGGAAGCCCCCACCAGCACCGGCGCCCCTTCGGCGGCCAGGTCAGCCAGCCCGGCCAGCAGGGCGAGGTTGTGGTCCGGGGTCTTGCCGAACCCGAGGCCGGGGTCGACCGCCACGGCTTGCGGGTCCACCCCCGCCGCGGCGGCCGCCTCCATCCGCGCCCGCAGGTAACCGCGCACCTCCCCCAAAACGTCCCGGTACACCGGGTCGATCTGCATCGTGCGCGGGCTGCCCCGCATGTGCATCAACACCACCCCCACTCCGGCGGCGGCGCACAACCCGGCCATGCCGTCCGCCTCGAGGGCGGCCACGTCGTTGACCGCCGCCGCCCCCGCCTCTATGCACCGCTCCGCCACCCTCGGCTTCGAGGTGTTGATCGACACCCGGATCCCCTCGGCGGCCAAAAGCCCCACCACCCCTATGACCCGGCGCAGCTCCTCCGCCTCTTCCACTTCTTCGGCGCCGGGGCGGGTGGATTCGCCGCCCACGTCCACCAGATGGGCGCCCTCCTCTCGGAGCTGCAGGCCCCGCTCCACCGCCGCCTGCTCCGACAGGTAACAGCCCCCGTCGGAGAAGGAGTCGGGGGTCGTGTTGAGGATCCCCATGATCAGGGTCCCCCGGTTGGGGTCGAGCACCTCGCCCCCGCCGATGCGCCAGCAGGGCCTCTTCACACCATCACACCCGAGGCCGGTCGAGCAGGGCGAAGGCCTCCGCCCGGGTGGCGGCGCTGCGGCGGAACTGGCCCCGCACCGAGGAGGTCTGGGTAACGGCGCCCGGTTTCCCCACCCCCCGCATCTCCATGCACAGATGCCGGGCCTCCACCACCACCAGCACCCCGCGCGGCGACAGCGCCTGGTCGATGGCGTCCGACATCTGGGTGGTGAAACGCTCCTGCATCTGCAGGCGCCGGGCGAACTCGTCCACGAGGCGGACCAGCTTGGAGAGCCCCGCCACCTTCCCGTTGGGTATGTAGGCCGTATGCACCATTCCGTGGAAGGGGAGGAAGTGATGCTCGCACATCGAAAAGAAAGATATGTCGCGCACCATCACCATCTCCTGGTGATGCTCATCGGCGAAGACCCGTTGGAGATGCCGGCGGGGGTCGCGGCCCATGCCCTCGAATATCTCGGCGTACATCCTGGCCACCCGGGCGGGGGTGTCGGCCAGTCCCTCTCGGTCGGGGTCCTCGCCCAGCGCCTTCAGTATCCGGCGGACGGCGCCCTCGACGGCCGGCCGGTCGATCTCCCAACCCGGCATGGAGGGTTATCCGGCTGCCGGCGAATCGGCCGACCGGGCGGCCGCCGCCCCTTCCGCCGGGGCGTGCCGGCCGGCCGGAGGGGGTTCGATGCGGAAGCCGCCCCCTTTGCCCGCCTCCCATTTGGGCACGTCGTGGAGCAGGCCGGCGATCTCCTCCCCCTTCAGGGTCTCGACCTCCAGCAGCCGGCCGGCCAGCCGGTGCAGGGCGTCGAGGTGGACCTGGAGTATCCGCTCGGCCTCCTCGTGGGCCTGGTTGAGCAGGGCCCTCACTGCATCGTCGATGGCCGCCGCCACCTCGTCGGAGTAGTTCTGCTGGCTGGAATAGTCGCGGCCCAGGAACACCTCCCCGTGGTCCTTCCCGTACTTCATCGGGCCGAGGGCGTCGCTCATCCCGTACTCCATCACCATGCGGCGGGCCTGTTCGGTGGCCTTGTCGATGTCGTTGGAGGCGCCGGTGGTGGAGTCGGCGAAGATGATCTCTTCCGCCGCCCGCCCCCCCATCAGCATGGCCAGCTGGTCGGTCAGCTCGGAACGGCGCAGGTAGTTGCGGTCTTCCAGGGGAAGGGCCAGGGTGTAGCCGCCCGCCCGGCCCCGGGGGATGATGGTTACCTTGTGGATGGGGTCGGCGTCGGGCAGGGCGAACCCCACCAAGGCGTGCCCCGCCTCGTGGTAGGCGGTTACCTCCCTCTCCCGCTCGGTCATCACCCGGCTCTTGCGCTCCGGGCCCGCGATCACCCGGTCGATGGCCTCTTCCAGCTCGGCGGCCTCCACCTGCGACTTGTCGCGGCGGGCGGCCAGCAGCGCGGCCTCGTTGATCAGGTTGGCCAGGTCGGCGCCGGTGAAACCGGGCGTCTGGCGGGCGATGACGCCCAGGTCCACATCCTCGGAGATGGGCTTGCCCTTGGCGTGGACGCCGAGGATGGCCTGGCGTCCGGGCAGGTCGGGGCGGTCCACCACGATCTGGCGGTCGAAACGGCCGGGGCGGAGCAGGGCCGGATCGAGGATGTCGGGGCGGTTGGTGCCGGCGATGACGATCACCCCGCTCGAGACGTCGAAACCGTCCAGCTCCACCAGCAGCTGGTTGAGGGTCTGCTCCCGCTCGTCGTGCCCGCCGCCGAGGCCGGCGCCCCGGTGCCGCCCCACCGCGTCGATCTCGTCGATGAAAACGATGGCCGGCGCCGCCCCTTTGGCCTGATCGAACAGGTCGCGCACCCGGCTGGCCCCCACCCCCACGAACATCTCCACGAAATCGGAGCCGGAGATCGAGAAGAAGGGCACTCCGGCCTCGCCGGCCACCGCCCGGGCCAGCAGGGTCTTGCCGGTGCCGGGCGACCCGTAGAGGAGCACCCCCTTGGGTATCTTGGCCCCCATCGCCCTGAACTTCTCGGGCGCCTGGAGGAAGTCCTTGATCTCGCCCAGCTCCTCGATGGCTTCCTCGAGGCCCGCCACGTCCTCGAAGGTCACCTTGGGCTGATCCTTGGGCACCTGTTTGGCCTTGGCCTTGCCGAACTGCATGATGCGGCTGCCGCCGCTCTGCATCTGCATGATCACGAAGATCATGAAGCCGAAGATCAACAGCCACGGCAGGAAGCCGAGCACCACCTGCCAGAAGCCGGGCGGCTCCGGATCGATGACCACCTTGACCTCGTTGGCCAGCAGCAACTCGGTGAGGGCGCCCTCGTACTCGGCCGGATACAGCACCCGGAACTCGGCGGGGACAGGGCCGGCGCTGCTCCCCGCCGCCAGAGCGCCTTCCACGGCGTTGGACCGCTCGAAGAGGGTCACCTCCGCCACCGCGCCGCTCCGCACCGTCTCTTCGAACACGGTCAGATCGACTTCTTCGGACTGGGAGGGCTGGTTCAGGAAGCGCTGCCCCATCAGCACCAAGGCCATCACCACGAGGCCGTAGACCAGGATGGTGCGGGTGGTCTTATTCACTGCTTCTCTTCATGCGTCTTTGCCTTCATGGTTCTGTTCCGTGCGCCTTCGGGTTCGCGCAACCGCGCCCCGCCGCCTCCCCGAGGCGCCGCGGCGAACTCGGTGCGCACATCGACAACCCGCCGGTGTTCATCGGCAACAATCCTAAGAGGCTGCCGGATTTAACCCTGATCTTCCACACCGGCGCGCAGGCCGCGGGCCGCCTGAGCTTACCCGGCCTGAATCTACAGGGAATGCTGATCGAGCACCCCTATGTAGGGGAGGTTGCGGTACCGCTGGTCGAAGTCGAGCCCGTAGCCCACCACGAACTCCGGGCCGATGGTGAAACCCACGTAACGGGCTTCCACCGGTACGCGCTGCATGTCCTTCTTGACCAGCAGGCTGGCCAACTCGATGGAGGCGGGCCGGCGCAGCCGCAGGGTCTTGAGGATGTAGTCGAGGGTCAGGCCCGAGTCGATGATGTCCTCCACCAGCAGGACGTGCCGCCCGGTGATCTCCTCGTCCAGGTCCTTGAGTATCCGCACCACCCCCGAGGTCTTGGTGGCCGACCCGTAGGACGACACGGCCATGAAATCGAACTCGACGGGAATCCGGATGCTGCGGGCCAGGTCCGCCATCATCATGAAGGCCCCCCTGAGAACGCCCACCACCAGCAAGGAACGGCCCTCGTAGTCGCGGGTGATCTCCCCGCCCATCTCGCGCAGCCGCTCCGCGATCTGCTCCCCGCTGATCAGTACCCGACCGGCTTCCACTGCTCCTCCTGCACTGTCGACACTTCGATGCAACATACTGTATCCCCGGCGGCCCAACCCGTATACGCCCTCCGCACCCCCGGGATCCACACCACCCGCCCGCCCGCCTCCAGCACCGGGCGCCCGGCGCGGGCCGGCGACGGGACCCCGGCTTCGGCCAAGGCGTCGAAGACCCGCTTGCGGCCCCGCCGCATGGCGATCCGGTCGTCCGGAGCGGCCGCCCTGATCACCGCCCTCCGCCCGGAGGGGCCCCCGCCCTCGAACACCCGGGCGTCGAACACCTGCCGCCCCCCGGAGAACGGAAAGGCGGCGGGGCGGCCGGGAACCGCCCGCGCCCTCCAGGTCCACCCCCCCCAGCGGACCGGCCCTCCCAGATCCCACGGGAGCGGGGAGGGGGCGCCGGACGGGCCGGCGCCGGCGCCGATCTTGCCGATCTGCACGTAAACCCCGTCCCTTTCCACCGGCCGCCCCCCCGATATCCGGGCCTCCCCGCCCCCCCTTGCCGCCTCCAGCACCGCTTCAACGTCTCTTCTGACCCCCGGCCAGCCGCCCCCGGAGGCCCGCAGAGCCCGGCGCACCGCCCGGGCGGCCGCGGGCGTGGGCATGGCCGCGAGCACCGGGGCGGGCAGGCGCACCCACCCTTCACTCTCCTCCACCTTCACCCCGGCCCCCAGCTCGTCGAGCAGGCGCAGGTCGGCCTCCGCCAGGCCGGCCAGCTCGGCCAGCCGCACCCCGATCCCCGGAGCGAGGGTCCGCTCCCAGGCGGCCAAGGCCCGGCGGATGCGGACCCGGCGAAAGGAGAGGTCCTGGTTGGCGGGGTCGTCCACGAAGGGAAGCCCCAGCAAGACGGCGAGTTCCCGCGTCTCGCCGCGGGCCGTGTCGAGCATCGGCCTCACCAGCCGCCCCCGCCGGCGGCGGATGCCCCGCAGCCCGTCGAGGCCGGCCCCGCGCATCAGGTTGCCGAGCACCGTTTCGGCCTGGTCGGTGAGGGTGTGGCCGGTAGCGATCAGCTCCCCGCCGCCGGCCTCCCCTTCCAGAGCCGCGTAGCGGGCCGACCGCGCCGCCGCTTCGGGTGATCCGGGCCCGGAGGCGTCGACCCGGACCGTCGTCAGGTCCATGTCCAGCCGGGAGGCCACCGCCTCGGCGGCGGCCTCCATCCGGTCCGAGGCAGGCCAGCCGTGATGAACGTGCACCGCCCGCACCCGCCGCCCGGTCTGCTGCAGCGCCCAGGCCAGCACCGCGCTGTCCGCCCCTCCGCTCAGGGCGGCGGCGGCGGGGGAGGAATCCCCGGCCAGGGCGCGGGCCGCCCCCGCCGCCGCCTCCGATCCGAGCCGGTTCAGCCGACGCGAACCAGCCATGCTTCGGGGTCGGCGATCTCGGCGCGGGTGGGCAAGGTCTCGGGAGACTGCCAGGCCAGATCGACCGCCCCCCACCCCGCCCGCCGCTCCACAGCCGAGATGAACTCCTTTCCCTCCTCGTACTGGCGCATCTTCATCTCCAAACCGGCGAGCCGCATCAGCGCCGCCGCCCGCGGGCTGCGCCGCCGGCGGGAAACCAGGCTGGCCATGCGCCGCCAAGAGACGAGCTCGCGGGCGCCGATCCGGTCCATCACCGCATGGCCGTGCCCTTCCAGCAGCGACATGAGCGCCTGCACCCGGTCGATGGACCGGAGCTCGTCGGGGGAGGCCATCAGGCCGAGCAGCCCGGCCTCTCCCAACGGAGAACCGGCCCTCAGTCCGCCCCGCCGTATCCGGGAGGCCAACAGGGCCAGACGGGACCGGTCGGGCCGGGAGAACGAGACCAGGCCGGAAGCGAGGCCGAGGAAGTACGACCTGAGCCACGGCACCCCCGCGAACTGAAGCCGGTGGGCCGATTCGTGGAGGGCCACCCAGAACCGAAACTCGGAAGGGCGGAGCTGACGGCGGCGTTCGAACTCCAAGATGTTGGGGGCGGGCAGGCAGATCTCGCCTTCACCCTCGGACGACGGGAGCACCAGCTCGTACTGGCCCAGCACGTGCCGGGACAGGAACCCCAGCAGGAGGCCCATCTCCATGGTCACAAAACGCCGGGAGAGGGCTTCGGCCACCCCTTCTTCCTCCAGCTGCCGGGCCGCTTGCTCGGCGGCGGGGGCCGCCAAGGCCGTGAAGAACGCCATGTTGCGCTCTATCCATTCCGCCCGGTCGATCACCGCCACCGCCGGGGGGCCGCCGCCGGACAGCCCGGTCTCCTCCTCCACCAGCCGGCAGGCCCGCTCGACCAGGCCGGGGGCCGCCTCCTCCAAAGCCGAGCGGTGGTACCCGCCGGCCAGGGGATAGTCCCCGGCCAGCCGGACGGCCGCTCGGGCGGCCTCTTGCAGACGGGGGTCCTGCTGCGGAGATAGGTTCGGTTCCATGCCGTGAATCATACGGCGGTCTGCGCCTGCAGCTCCCGCGTCGGCCCGGAGGGCCCGTACCTACTCTATGACGCGGTATCGGTTCTTGGTGACCCTCACGAAATACATGATGACGGCGCCCACCACCGCCGCCGTACCGAGCACCAGGGACGCCGGCACCAAGAACCGGTAGGACCATTCGGGTTCAGGCGGCCCCGCCGGAGCTTCGGGGGCGGGGACAGCCGGTTCGGGAATCACGGCCTCGGCGGTTTCGGCCGGATCCGCGCCGTCCTCTTGGGCGGCGGCGGGTTGGACGAACAACACTCCCAGCAAGAGGCACAGCAACGCCGCCGCGGCGGATATCAAGAGGCCGCCGGTGCGGGCGGGGCGCGTCGAGGCGGTCATGTCTGTCATTCTAACCCGACCGCCGAGTCAGCGTCCGGAACGTTCCTGGATGGAAAGGCGGATGCGCTCGAGCATCTCCGGGGGGGCGTCGACCCTCACGCGCTCTCGAATGAAGCGCATCAGTTTCTGTTCGAATTGGTAAGCCCGCCCGCAGGACCGGCAGGCGCGCAGGTGCATTCTGATCCGCACTCTGCGCAAGGTGCGCACCTCCCCGTCCATATAGGAGTAGAGCCGGGAGATGGCGCGCATGCACGGGTCGGAACTTCTGAACACGCTAACCCCGATGATTCACGAGAGCGGGGGCGGGCAGATGAAATAAGGGTTCGCATCCCTTCTGACCTGGGGTAATAATAATCATAACAACAGAGAAATCAATTTCTGATCAGATACGGGGCGTTCACCAACCGGTGAAAGCCGCTTCGGGGTCTGGGAGGTGCGGGCTGATGAACCGGCGCGGCCGGCGGCCCGCCCCGCCGGGGCATGGATGATCGGGGTTGATTTTCGTTCTTTCATCGGCGGTCTCCGGCGGTTTCCACCAAGCCGTGCTCCTGGGCTGATCTCCATAACGCCTTCTGCAGAGCTTTTCTTCCCCGGTGGAGGCGGGACATCACCGTCCCCATCGGAATATCCAGCGCGGCGGCGATCTCCTTGTAGGAAAAGCCCTGGATGTCGGCGAGCAACACCGGCATCCGGTGCGCCTCCGGCAGGCTGTCGATGGCCCGGTGAACGTGCGCCGCTTCCAGCGAGTCGAACATCTGCTCCTCCACCGGGCGCAGCTCCTTGTCACCGGCGGAGATCTTCCGGTACATGTACAGGTCTCCCACATCGTCGGCCAGCTCGACCTCGCGCGGCCGCCGTTGCCGTTTGCGGTAACCGCCGATGAAGGTGTTGGTGAGGATGCGGTGAAGCCAAGCCCGCAGGTTGGTGCCCTCGGCGAACTGGCCGTAGGCCTTGTACGCCTTCAGATAGGTCTCTTGGACCAGGTCCTCGGCGTCCGCCCGGTTCCTGGTCATGCGGAGGGCAGCGCTGTACAGCGGGGTGGCGTACTGCAGAGCCTCCCGCTCGAAATTCGCCTTGTCCGCCATACTCCCATCGCTCCCCGGCGCTTCGTCCGCCGCCATGTTACCGGTTCCTCTGTTCCTATGCCCCCGCCGCCGGGAACCGGGCGGCGGCGGGGGGCGCCAAGGCCCCGGAGCCGGAGAGGGGAATCGAACCCCTGACCTGCTCATTACGAGTGAGCCGCTCTGCCGACTGAGCTACTCCGGCCGGAGGCTCATTCTAGCGGCCGGGTGTGACATTCATCATCTCATTCAATTTCATTCGAGGCGCCGCCCGGCGGCGGACGGCCGCGGGCGGGTCAGCCCCCGGCCAGGTTCATGGTGCGGACCAGCAAGGCGGCCAGCACCGCCCGAGACACCGGACGGTCGGGGCAGAACCGGGCCGGCTCGACCGAACAGCCTGCGGTGACTCCCGCCGCGTACAGGGATTCGGCGGCCCTCACCGCATCGTCCGGCCGGCCCGCCATGTCGGTGAACACCCTTTCGGCCGGGTCCGCATCCGCCGCCCGGAGGTGGGGGAAGGCCGCCGCCAGCATCTGCGCCAGCTCCGACCGAGAGACCGGACCGCCGGGGTCGAACCTCCCGTCCGGCGCCTCCATCACCCCCGCCGACACCGCCCACCGCGCCGCCTCGGCGTACCAGGCGCCGGCCGGAACGTCCCGCAAGGCCAGACCCCCGCCGGCCGCCGGGGCGCCCCGCAGCCGGGCAACCCCCTCGGCCAGGAACGCCGCCGCTTGGGCGCGGTCGACCGGGCCCTCCGGACAGAACCCCTCCGCAACCTCGCAGCCCCCCACCCCCCACGACGACAGGTAGGCGATCTCGGCCCGGTGGGGGCTGCGGTCGTCGTCGCAGAACGGCTCGGCATAGAACCCCCTCCAGATCTCCGCCAGCTCGAACGGCATCGACCCGGTGACCCCGCTCCGGCACAGATCCAGGATCCGCAGGCTGCCGCCGTTGGCGGGCGCCAAACCGGCCAGCTGGTCCGGCAGCCGACCCGACAGCCGATTGCCGCTCAGGTACAGCCGCTCGAGTTGCGTCAAAGCTCCCAGCTCGGCGGGCACCCGGCCGGACAGCAGGTTGTTCCTCAGCCACAGCATCTCCAGATTGGACAGGCTGCCCAGCTCGGGCGGAATCGGCCCCGACAGCCGGTTCCGGTCGAAGTCCAGGTAGGTCAGCTTCACCAGGCGCCCGAGCTCGGCCGGGATGGGGCCGCTCAGCTGGTTGTCGAAGAAGGCCATCCGTTCCATGTCGACCAGGTTGCCCAGCTCGGGCGGGATCGGCCCCGACAAGGAGTTGCTGTTGAGATGCATCTGGTAGAGGCCGGTCAAAGTCCCCAACTCGGCGGGGATGGGTCCGGTGAGGCGGTTGTGGTTGAAGAATATCTCGGCCAAGGCGGTCAGCCGGGCGGTCTCGACCGGAATGGTCCCGCCGATGTCCTGGAACGACAGGTTCAGAGTAACGACCCGCGGGGCGCCGTCGACGAGGCCGATGCGGATGCCGTTCCAGGTGAACCCGACGCCCCAGGTGCGCAGGGAATGGCCGGCGGGCAGGCCGGCGTTGGCCGGGTCGGACAGCCAATGGTTGCGCATGGCGGTCAGCGCCCGGCAGTCGGAGGCCAGCCCGGGGTAGGCCTCGGCGTCGAAGCCGTAACTCCCGTCCGAGCACCTGGCCGGATCCAGATCCGGCGCCGCCGCCGGGGCGGGCGAATCAATCGGAGCTGCCTCCCCCCCGGTCTGCCCCGCCGCCGGGGAGGCGGCCAACACCGCCAAGACAACCAGCGCCGCCGACGCGCCGGACCTTGGAATCGAAGCGCCCGCACCCCTCATGCTCCGGCTGAGACCGCCCATCTCTCCTCCCGATCCGGCTCGGCTGTTTACAGGGTTGTAATTATAACCCCGATTATTCATATCCACGCGGGGCGGGCCGTCGTCCGCGCCTGTTCACCCCAGACCCAGAACCGGCGGCCTTCACCCGGCAGGTGAACCTCGAGTTCTGATCAGACAGTATCTCACTGTTATCACCCCAGGCCAGAGGGATGCAGGCGCGCATTTCATCTGCCCGCCCCCACTCTCGTGAATTATCGGGGTCAAACCGGCTGTGAGATTCGGCGGTTTCATCAGGGCCGTAGGAGTGGAGCGGAACGCCGCGCCGCCGGCATGGGCGGGGGTCATGACCGAGAGAGCGGACAGACCGCCGCCGACCGTCTGATCTCCCGGTCCAGAACCTGCCGCACCGCTTCGGTCAAGTCGCCCGCCGGATCCTTGCTGCCGGCGAAATCCTCCGGGCGGAGGGCGGCGCCCACCGCCACCCGGATCGGCGACCGGTGCAGCCGCAGGCGGTCGATCGGCATGGCGCGCTGGGTCCCCCACACCGCCACCGGCACGATCGGAACCCCGGCCCGGAGGGCCAGCCAGGCGGCCCCTCCAGCCAGCGGGAGCTCCCCCCATCGCCGCACCCGGCGGCCCTCCGGAAACACCCCCACCGCTCCCCCCGACCCCAGATGCCGGAGAGCCTCGCGCAGCGCCCCGACCGGACGCCGGCCTTCCCTGGGCATCGGGATGGCCCTGAACAGGCGGAAGGCGGCGTCCAAGAAAATGGACTCGCCCCACAGCTCGTCGAGGGCCATGAAGCGCACCGGACGCCGCAGCGCCAAGCCCGCGAAGACCGGATCGAGGTGCGACAGATGGTTGACGGCCGCCACCCAGGGGCCGGCGGGCGGGGGTTCCCGAATCACCTCCGAATATGGAAACCAGGCGGCGGCCGCCCGGGCCGGGGGCCGGCAGGCGGCCCACAGCACCCGGTCGGCCTTCCTCACGCCCCCTCGAGATCCCGAGCCCGCCCCCGGCCGGGCGGCAGCCGAGGCCCGGCCCGTCAGGACAAACCCGACCGGACCCGCAGCGCCGCCAGCTGCTCGTCGGTCCCCAGCGCAATGAACATATCGCCGGGCGCGAACACGAATCGAGGAGGCAGGCTGGTGATATAAGAACCGCCCCGGCGCACGGCCAGCACGTTGGCCCCGGTGGTGTTGCGGATGCGGCAGTCCTCGAGAGAGCGGTGAACGAAGTCCGAACCCTCGGGTATCAGGAACTCCGCCAAGCGCACCTCAAAATCACCGTCGTGCATCACCACGTCCAAGAACTCGGCGACCTCGGGGTGCGACACCAGAGCCGCCATCCGGGCGCCGCCGATCAGGTGGGGGTTGACCACCCGGTCGGCGCCCGCCTGCCGCAGTTTGTGTTCGGTGGCCGGCTCGTTGACCCGGGCCACGATGAAGAGGCGGGGGTTGAGCGACCGGGCGGTCAGGGTCACGAACAGGTTGTCGACGTCGGAGTCGAGCGCCACCACCAGGGTCTTGGCCCGTTCCAGGCCCGCCCGCACCAGGACGGCGTCGTCCGTGGCGTCCCCCACGATCAGCAGCCTGTCGTCGATCCGTTTGGGTTCCAGCCGGTCGACCACCACGATTTCCCCGCCCGTCCGCCGCAGCTCGCCCGTTATGGCGCGGCCGACCCGCCCGTAACCGCACAGGACTGCATGGCCTTCGAGCCGGTCTATCTGCTGCTGCATACGGCGCCTCCGAAACCGGCCGTCGAGCCGGCCCTCGAACATCGTCTCGATGAGCACGCCCAGGGTATACAGCGACGTGCCCGTACCGAACAGGATGAGGAAGATAGTGAAGACCTGGTAGCCGCCGCCCGCCATCCCGATCTCGCGGTACCCCACGGTCGAGATGGTGACCACCGTCTGGTACAGGGCGTCGAGCGGCGTCAGCCCGAGGGAAATGTAGCCCATGGTCCCCAGCACCAACACCAATATCAACAGCGCCACCCCTCGGCGGAAGCGCCTCCAAGGATCCTTGGAGTCGGCGGACCTCCCTTCGCGGTCGCGGAACTTGTGGCCCAGCCCTTTCATGCTGCGTATTTTCTAGCGGCCCTGATCGTTCATGTCCATGCGGGGCGGCCGCCGGCCGCGCCGCGGGCGAAGCAGGGCCGAACCGGCGGGCCCGATCAGGAGCGGAGGGCCCCCGCCCTGGAGCGGTAGTCCTGTGCGATCTCGTCCAGAGCTCCCGGGTCGAACCCGACCACCCGGCGGCCGCCGTAGACCAGGTACGGCACCACCAGCTCACCGGTGAGCTCCAGCAACTCGGCCCGGGCTCGGCCGCTCTGGCGGATATTGCGGTCGTCGAACTCGACGGACTGGGCGGCCAGGTAGTCGCGCACCCGGCAGCATTCCTGTCAGGTGGGGGTGCGGGCCTCGGTGTTGAGGCTGTAGAGCACAGGACGTTCCATCGTTCCCTCCAAAACCCCGGCCGGGGGCTCTCAGGGAGGCCCCCGGCCGGTCATGCCGGTCTAGTTGCAGGCGGGCAGACCCTCGGTCGGGCCGATCCACTGGGTGTAGAGCTCGTCGAGCCGGCCGTTGGAGATGTAGTACGACAGCCAGCCGTTCAGGTACTCGAGCCATACGACCTCGCCTCGGGGCACCGCCCAGGCGCCGTACTCCTGGGAGAAGGGGGCGTCGGGGTTGAGGACGCTGGTGCTGGGGTTCTCCCGGACGAACGGAATGGCCAGATATTCCTCGACCACGATGGCGTCGGCCCGGCCCGAAGCCACCTCCAAGAAGGCGGGCGCCTGGTCGAGCTCCTTCAGATCGGCGTTGGGGAACCGGGTGGAGGTGAGGTTGGCGGCCGTGGACCCGATCAGGGCGGTCATAGTCACCCCGCTGCTGTTCAGCTGATCCAGGGAGGTGATCCCCGCGTCGTTGTTGACCACCACCACCTGGCGGTAGGGCACGTAGGGGCAGGTGAACCAGAGCTGCTCCAGCCGGGGCGGGCGCCCCACCAGGCCCACCGAAACCAAGTCGAACTGGTCGGCGATCAGGCCGGGCATCAGCGCCGGGAACTCGAGGTCCTGGATGTCGAGCTCGACCTCGAGATCCGCGGCGAGCATCCTCATGAGATCCACGTCGTAACCGGCCGGCTCGCCTGCTTCGTCTATGAACATCTGCGGTTCGAACTGCAGGGTCATGCCGACCACCAGCGTTCCCCGGTCCTTGATGGCGTCGAGGCGGTTGCCCGCCACCACGCCGCTGTCCATCTCGGGCATCGAGCTCTCCAACTCCGCCACCCGGGCCCGGAGGGCGGCCAGATCTCCCTCCATCGCGGACATGTCGCCGTCCGAGCCGGAAGAGTCGTCGGACCCGCAGGCGGCGGCGGCCAAGCCCATAACCAGCAACAGACAGGCCCATTTGGCGCGTTTGTTCAAAAATGTCATCCAACACCTCCATGTCCGTAATGACGGCGGGGAGTGTAACAGGCCGAATGTTCCGGCCTCCCCGGCCTGGGGCGGCCTCTCCGGTTTGGGGGCAAGCCCCCTTCCATAGCTCATCGGATTCCATGGGCGGAGCGGCCGGGCGCCCGCCGAAGGTCAGATCTGTATGTAGCGGGAGCGCCGGTCGGCCGAATCCTGGGCGGCGCGCTGGATCCGGCGGAGGCGGGCGGCTTTGCGGCGGGCGAGGGGGGAGCGCACCCGCGACACCAGGAAATCTACCAGGGCGAAGCGCCTCTCGATGTACTTGACCAGGAAGTAGACCATGGTGGTGAGGGCGAGGTACACCAACACCGCGGCCAGGTAGACCTCGAAATAGCGGAAGGTGCGGTTGGCCAGGACGTAGCTGACCCGCAGCAGCTCCTCCACGCCGATCAGGTAGACCAGGGACGAGTCCTTGATCATGCCGATGAACATGTTCCCCGTGGGCGGGATGACGATCCTGGTGGCCTGGGGGAGGATCACCCGGAAGAAGGCCTGCACCCGGCCCATGCCCACCGACAGCGCGGCCTGCCGCTGCCCGTCGGGGACCGCCTGGATCCCGCTGCGGAAGATCTCGCCCAGCCAGGCCGAATACTGGATGGTCAGGGTCAAGACGCCCGCCTGGATGGCGGTGATGGTCAGGTCGAACTGGATGGCCACCCCGTAGTAGACGAACAGGACGAACACCAAGAGGGGGATGGCCCGGAACAGGTTGATGTACGCCGCGATGACCGCGCCGACGACCCGGTTGCGCGACATGCGCAGCAGGGCCACCCCCAAACCGAGCACCGCGGCCAGGGTGAAGGCGACCAGTGATATCAGGACGGTCCATCTCGCCCCGCCCAGGAAGATGTCCCGGTTGTCCCAGATGAATTCGGGGCGGAAAGTGGCCTGGGCCAGGACCGCCGCCGCCGCCGTCACAGGATCGCCTTGAGAAAAGCCTGGGTGCGGGGCTCGCGGGGCTCGTCGTAGATCTCGCGCCCGCCCTGCTCGACGATCACCCCCTCGTCCATGAAGATGTTCACGTCGCCGGCCTCGCGTCCGAAGCCCATCTCATGGGTCACCACCACCATGGTCATCCCCGACTCGGCCAGGCTGCGCATCACGCCCAGCACCTCGCCCACCAGCTCGGGGTCGAGGGCCGAGGTAGGCTCGTCGAACAGCATGATCCTGGGTTCCATCACCAGAGACCGGGCGATGGCCACCCGTTGCTGCTGGCCGCCCGACAGCTGAACGGGGTAGGCGCCGATCTTGTCGAGCAGCCCCACCCGATCCAGGTAGGAAGCCGCTCGGCGCTCCGCCTCCTCCCGCTTCATCCGTTTCACCCGGCGCAGCGCCAGGGCCACGTTCTCCAAGGCGGTGATGTGGGGAAACAGGTTGAACTGCTGGAAGACCATCCCCACCCGCTGGCGCAGGTCCTTGGCCCTGCCCCGGGGATGCCTCTCGCCTTCGATGCCCGGCCCGTATTCCTTGCCGTCGAACCAGACCGAGCCGGAATCGGGCCGCTCCAGCAGGTTGGCGGTGCGGAGCAGGGTCGATTTACCCGACCCGGAAGGCCCGAAGATCACCACGTGCTGGCCTTGGCCCACCAAGAGGTCGATGCCCCGCAGGACGTGGTTGGAGCCGAACGACTTGTGGACGCCGCGCAGCTCGAGCACACGACCCCCGTCGGCCGCGCCGGCGCCGGCGGCCGTCAAGAGTCGAGGGGGGTGGGCCGGGGCGAGCGGTCGCGGCCGTGGCGGACCAAGAGGTCGACCACCGCGTCCTCGGCGAAGCGGAGGCCGTCGTGCATACCCATGCGGAAGGGGCTCTGGCCCTTGGCTTCGTTGTAGTCCAGCTCCTGGCGGATGCGGGCCAACAGGTTGTCCAAGCCGTCCGCCAGGGTCTCTCCGGGCTCCACCACCCGGCCGCCCTGGTGGGTTTCGAGGGAGTTTCCGGGGGGGCGGGTCATGCGGCCGTTCCGAATAGTCGACGCTGCTGGAAGTCCATGTTACATGGGCGGCGGCCCCTTCCGCGGCCGGCCCGATGGACTGCGCGGGCGCGTCCGAGAAGTCTCGGGGCAGACAGGGACTTGGACTAGGACCGCCGCCCGATGGGGTGCATCGAGGCCCGGTGGAAATTCTCCGCCCCCGCCGCCTTCAGAACCATCTCGGCGATCCGCCACCCCCGGCCGGTGCGCCGGAAGCGGCAGTGGTACTGCCCCCATAGACGGGCGTCGGGGGCGCCGGAGCGGTATGAGACCTGCGCGTATACGTAGGCGGTCCCCACCGCCCCGCCCTCCCCGTCGGCCCGGAGCCGGATGTTGCTCAAGTGGTGGGAAGCGGCGGCGAACAAGGTGCTGAGTCCGTGCTGCACGCCCCTGAATATCTCCTCCCTGGTGCGGAGGGCGGGCATCTCCGGCCCGTAGTCGACCGCCGCGTCTTCGGTGAACAGCCCGGCCAGCCCCTCGGGGTCGTTGCGGTCGAAGTACCAGGCGTAGTCATAGAAGAGCCGGGCCAGGGCCGCCCGGTCGGCGCGGCCGAGGCCGTGCAGCCGGCCCGCCCCGCCCGCCGCCGCGTCCGCAGCCGAAGCCATGCCTGCCCTGTCCATGTCCATGTCCATACCGTCTGTCCCTGCATCTCCGGGATCGGCGTATACATCCGGGGCGCTCCTCCGGCCGCCGCGCCCCGACCATACCCCCGCCGCCCGGCCCGGCCGCGCCTCCCCCGCCCCCCCGCCTCAGGCCTCGGCGCCCAACATGGTGAACAACCAGGCCAGCACCAGCCTGGGGCGCTGATTGCTGCGCAGCTGGGCGGCCGCATCCAGAACGCGCTCGGCCGAGCGGACCGCCCGGCGGGCGGGGACGACGACCAGGTCGGGCGGCGCCAGGTCGGGGTTGCGGAGCGGCCCTCCGTGCTGGGCCGAGGCCGAATCGAGGTACCAGGAGGCCAGGATCTCCAGCCCGGCGGCCAGCAGGGCCTTCTCGGACCGCCGCAGGGCGCGCCGCCGCCGCTCCTCCACCGCCTTGGACCCCCCCGCCCCTCCGGCCTCGGCCTTTTCCTCCTCGGCGCGGCGGGCCGATACGGCCTCGAGCAGGGGCTTGTGGGCTTCCAGCATCTCCTCGGCCAGCCGAAATCCAAGGCCGGGCCGGGGGCTGACCCGGCCGGGCGCCTCCAGCCAGCGCCGCCGAAACTCTTCCGCCTCCGGGTTGGCGGCGAGATCCAGGGCCAGGCCGGGTCGCCCCCCGGAGATGCGGGCGGTCATGGCGGCGCGGCCCTCCTCGAACCCCCGCTCGACGAGGGCGGCGGCCAGCTCCTCCTCGGAGACCCGCCCGAACCGCACGATGCGGCAGCGGCTGGCGACGGTGGCGGGCAGGTCGTCCTCGGCGTCCGCCGCCAGGATGAACACCGTCCCCGCCGGAGGCTCCTCGAGAGTTTTGAGCAACGCGTTGGAGGCCGCCTCGGTCATCAACGAGGCCTCTTCGAAGATGAACACCTTGCGCCCGCCCTCCACCGGCCGCAGGCTGGCGCCCGCAACGGCCCGGCGGGCCTGGTCGACCCCGAGGGCGGCGCTGCCTTCCGGCCCGATGACCACCGCGTCGGGGTGGGTGCGGCGCATCACCCGCGCCCGGGCCTGGGGGGTGCGGCCCACCAGAGCGGCGGCGAAGCGGAGGGCAACGGCCGCCTTGCCGACGTTGGAGGGCCCGACGAACAGATAGGCGTGGGCGGGCGCGGCCGTTTCGTTGTCCAAGAACGCGACCGCCCCCCGGTGGCCGATGATCTCCCCGGCGGAGACGGCGGACGGCGGCCCCGAAATCAAGATACGCTCTCCACCGCCGCCCAGACGTCCTCGACCACCTGGTCGAGGGGGCGCTCGGCGTCGATCACCGCAAACCGCTCCGGCTCCCGGCCGGCCAGCTCCCCGAAGGCCTGGGCGGCGGCGGCCATGAACCGATGTTCCTCCGAACCGATCCGGTCCGTGCCTTGGAGATCCAGCGTGCTCTGGGGCATCTCGGGCAGTGTCGGTTGGAACAAACCGGCCTGGTCGGCCTGCTCTTGGCGGGTGTATCCGATGTGAGGGCGCACGGAGAGGAGAACCACCAGGTCCGGCCAGGCGGGCGCCAGACCGGGCTGGTTCACCGCCCGCACCAGGTCCGCGCCGAGCCCCCGCCCGGCCCCCTGATAGGCGAGGGAGGAATACACCGACCGGTCGCTCACCACCCAGGCGCCCCTCGCCAGGGCCGGGCGCACCACCTCGGCCATCAGTTGCGCCCGGTCGGCCGCGAACAACAGCGCCTCCGCCCACGGCGACAGCCTTTCCCCGAAGAGCAGCAGCTGCCGGAGGGAGCGGCCGACCGGGGTGCCCCCCGGCTCCCGCACACACACCGCCTCCCGGCCGGCCGCCTCCAGGCGGCGGCCGATCTCGTCCCGGACGCTGGTCTTCCCGGCGCCCTCTATCCCCTCCAGCGCGATGTAGCGCCCCGTGTCCGCCATGTCCGCCCTACGCTACCGCCCCGCCGCCTCCGCGGACCCGGGCGCCGGGCCGTCCCCGAAGCCGCTTCCGGAGGGTTGCGGGAGAATCCGCCGGCCGGAGCACAAGGGCCTTCCCTTTGTCATATGAATGTTGTATACTGTTAGTTACCGATATCACAAATATCGCTGCATAGTTCTAGATGTCCTTCTCACATAGGTGGTTGACAAGTTTGGTGATTGGTGGTTGGCCGTTGAGTGAGCTGTGGGGTCTTTGGTGATTGTAGTAGTCGATGAATCCGGAGAGGGCTTGGCGGCGCTGGGGGTTGCTGGTGTAAGAGCGTTTGTAGGCCCAGCCCCGCAGGAGGGTCTGGTGGAAGCGTTCGACCTTGCCGTTGGTCTGGGGCCGGTAAGGGCGGATGAGTTTATGAACAGCCCCGATCCGGGCGAGGGCATCGGCGAACAGGCGGCTGCGGCGGTAGGCCCAGGCGTTGTCGGTCATGACCCGCTCGATGCGGTACCCCCGCCGGGCGAGGGCCTCAGCCCCGCGGAGGACGAACTCGGAGCAGGCAACCGCGTTCTGGGAGTCGAGGACTTCCACATACGCGAAGCGGCTGTGGTCATCGACCAGGGCATGAACGTATTCGTATCCGACCCGCTGGCGGCGTCCGGCGTTGCCCCTCCCGCGGGTTTTCCAGCCTCCCCCGTCGGGGACTCGGCCCAGCTTCTTGATATCGACGTGTACCAGTTCACCTGGGCAGTCCCGCACGTACCGGACCGGGACGCCGGTAGTGCGGTCCAGGTCCGAGAGGCGGGACAAACCGCGTCGGGCCAGGATCTTGTAGATCGTGGAAGCCGGCATCCCGAGGCGGCCGGCCATCAGATGGGGGCCTTCCCGTTCGGTGATGCGGTCCGCGATCACCTGTTCCTCGGTTTCGGGCGGAACCCGGCGGGGAGAAGCATGCGGACGAGACGACCGGTCTGCCAGGCCTGCTTCGCCTTCGTCCCGGAAGCGGGCCAGCCACCGGTAGGCGGTCTGGCGGGACACGCCCATCGCTTCGGCCGCCTGCGCGGCGGACCAGCCCTGGACCATTATCCGGTCTACCAGCAGCCGCCGTCCGTACGGTGTCAGCCGGGCCTTGCATCTAACATGTCCCATGAGGGCCTTTCCCTTCGAGTCGAGGACAATTTCACCCCTGACTCAACCAGGAAGGCCCTCACCAACCAAGCACCCCCGCCGGGCGGCGCGCGGCGGGTTCATCCGGATGAACCCGCCGCCCAACTGTCAACAACGTCCATGGGAAGTACAGCTAGAGAGCGGCGGTCATCCAGGGATTCCAGCTCCAGGCCGGGCAATCACAGGCGCCAGGGGCAGGGGGCCGCGCGGCCCAAAGGCGGATTCGATGCTGGTGGTGGCGGAGGGGGAGGGCACCCGGCGAAGCCGGGGCGCGGGGGGCGGATTTTCGCGTTCTCGGCGGTGAGGGGAAGTGGCCTGCTCAGAGAAGAGAAAGGGCCTGTTCAGAGGGGCACTGTCCGCGAGGGCGGCGGCGGCCCGGATCGAGAACAATGCCGACGAGCGGAGAGGACAACCGCATCGGTATTCCACCGAGGGCGTCCGGGTGCTTGGTGCGGTTCGCGCTTTTGCGGGCGGCGGGGGGCGCGCAGCCCGGCGGAAAGGGTCGAAGACGCTTCGCGGAGCAGGCAGACGCGCAGGAACTTCGGAGCGTCCGGCGGCTCGGCCGGGGCGGAGGGGCGGGCCTGGACTCGGAGCTGGTTCTCCGGCGCGTCCGTGGATCGGGCGGGGCGGGGCGGGTCATCGGTCTCGGTAGTCGTCGTGGCGGCGGGAGCCCCGCATCAGGTCGAAGGTCTTGGAGGCGTCCTTCAGGGAACGGCGCAGATGGGGCGGCAGGTCGGACCGGATCAGCCCGGAGCGGATGGCCGCCAGGGACACCAGCCCGGTCAGGAATATGAGGGCGCCGGCCAGGCCGAACACGTTGCGGATGCCGTTGTCGAAGGGCGCCGGGGCCAGCCCGTCCAACGCCGAGGCCGCCAGCACCGCCACGGTGAAGGACACCATCATGGCGCTTCTCACCAGGGTGAACAACGCGGCGAAGGTGCGGCCCCGCAGGGTGTCGTCGACCACTCCATGCAGGTGGGTGAAACCCATCACGTAGGCGAATCCGGTGCCCGCCCCCGCCGCCAGCAGCCAGCCCGAGGCCCCGACCGCAGTTCTGGAGAAAGCGGCCAGAATAATCGCCGGGCCGGTTGCGCAGAGGCTGGTGGCGTAGGTCAGATCGTGGCGGGTGCGCTCGTCGGCGAAGACCGCCACCCCCAGCATCCCGATCCCCACCCCCACCCCCAAGGCGGTGACCAGCACCCCGAACCCGCTGTCGCCCGCGCCCAGCACCTCCTGGGCGAAGGTCTGCCCCAAGGGGAGCAGGGCCCCCCCTCCGAAGAGGGCCAGCGCCATCCCGAACACCACCCGCCGCACCGTGCGGGTCTGGGTTACGAAAGTGAACCCCTCCGCCAGGTCGCGCAGGGGGCGGCGCCAGTCGGAAGCGGCGGAACTCTCCTTCCCTTCGGGGGCCGCCTCTTCTGAGGCCGCCCGCCCGGAAGGTTCCCGGGCCTTTCCGGCGAGGGTGGGTTTGGGGATGGGGATGGTGGCCACGATCGCCCCCGACGCCAGGAAGGTCAGGGTGTCGAAGGCGAAGGCCAGATCAGGGCCGCGGTCGATGATCCACCACCCCCCCACGGCGGCGAAGAGAGCCGCCAGCCCGGCCCAGACGCCCGCCCCCAAGGGCGCCGTGCCGTAGGCGGCGGCCGCCGAGAAGCTGTTGGCCTTCACCAGATCGGCGGATTTCACCAGGGTGGGGACGGCGGCTTCCCGGGCGGGCTGGCGGATCATCGTCAAGATCTCGAGAACAGAAGAGATGACGGCGATCTGCACCAGGTCGCCGGCGACCGCCAGCCAGATCACCACCAGACCCCGGCCCGCATCCGAGAGGACCATCACCCACTTCCGGTCCAGGCGGTCGGCCACCACCCCGGCCAGCGACCCGAACAGCAGACCGGGTACGATCCTGCTCATCAGCGGCACCAGCGCGGCGGTGCTGCCCCCGATCTGGCTGGCCAGCGCCAGGGTTGCGAAGAAGCTGACCCAGTCGCCCAAAGACGAGGCGGCGCTGGCCCACCACAGTCTGGAGAACGGCCCTCTGCGTATGAGTCCTATATTCACGGCTCCCCGGCCGGCGTCCCGCGAAAATAACAGCACCCGCGCCCTACCCTCACGGCGCCGCCGGAACAAGGAGATTCGAATGGCTTCGGACCGGATGGATTTTGTCTGTCTTGACATCACCGGGCGCGGCGGGGTAAACCGTTAGAGCAATGGCAGCGCCTCTCATCATCGTCGAGTCGGCCACCAAGGCCCGCAGCATCGCCGGCTACCTGGGCAAGGGCTACCGGGTGGAGTCCTCCCAGGGTCACATCCGCGACCTGCCCAACAACGCCAAGCAGATCCCCGCCAAGTACAAGAACGAGCAGTGGGCGAAGGACTGGGGGGTGGACGTCGACCGCGAATTCGCCCCCCTCTACATCGTTCCGCCGGAGAGCCGCAAGGTCGTCCAGAAACTCAAGAAGCTGGCGGCGGAGGCCTCCGAGCTCTACCTGGCCACCGACGCCGACCGGGAGGGCGAGGCGATCGCCTGGCACCTCGCCCAGGTCCTCAGGCCCAAGGCGCCCATGCGCCGCATGGTGTTCCACGAGATCACCCCGGCGGCCATCCGCCAAGCCCTCGCCAACCCCCGCTCCATCGACCAGGACCTGGTGGACGCCCAGGAAGCCCGCCGAACGCTGGACCGGCTGGTCGGCTACGGGGTGTCGCCGGTGCTGTGGCGGAAGATCAAGCGGGGCTTGTCGGCGGGGCGGGTGCAGAGCGTGGCCGTGCGGATGATCGTGGAGCGGGAGCGCCGCCGGATCGCCTTCCGCCCGGCCGGGTTCTGGAGCGTGGAGGGGGTGTTCGCCGCCGAGTCCCAGGAAACGTTCACCGCTTCCCTGGCCGCCGTAGACGGCGTCCGCCCCGCCAACGGCAAGGACTTCGACGAGCAGGGGCGCCTGACCGCCGCCGAGGTGCTCCGGCTTGACGAAGCCCGCGCCGCCGGCCTGGCCGACCAGATCGAAGGCGGGAGCTTCGAGGTGCGCTCGGTCAAGCGCAAGCCCTACACCCGCAATCCCTACGCCCCTTTCCGCACCTCCACCCTCCAGCAGGAAGCAGCCCGCAAACTGCGGTTCGGGGCGTCGCGCACCATGGCGGCCGCCCAGCGGCTCTACGAGCGCGGTTTCATCACCTATATGCGCACCGACAGCACCACCCTCTCCGAAGGCGCGCTGAAGACCGCCCGGGCGGTCATCGCCGAGCGCTACGGATCCAAATACCTGCCCGCCAAACCGCGCCGGTACGCCAACAAGGTCAAGAACGCCCAAGAGGCCCACGAGGCCATCCGGCCCGCCGGGGAGAAGTGGAAGACCCCCCAAGAGCTGGACGAACTGGTGAACGAACGCGACCAGCAGCAGGTCTACCGCCTGATCTGGACCCGCACCCTGGCCTCGCAGATGGCGCCCGCCCGGGGGGAGAGCACCCAGGTGCGGCTGGGCGGCCCGATCCCGAACGGGGAGGACGTGGAGTTCGCCGCCTCGGGGCGCACGGTTACCTTCGCCGGCTTCCTGCGGGTCTACGTAGAAGGAAGCGACGACCCCGAAGCCGACCTCGACGACCGGGAGCGGAGGCTGCCCGTCCTCGAAGAGGGGGAGCAGGCGGCCGCCCGCACCGTGGAGGCCAAAGGCCGCGAGACCCAGCCCCCCCGCCGCTTCACCGAAGCCTCCCTCATCAAAGAACTGGAGGACAAGGGGATCGGGCGCCCTTCCACCTATGCGTCGATCATCTCCACGATCATCAACCGGGGTTATGTCTTCAAGAAGAAAGCGGCGCTGGTGCCCTCGATGACGGCCTTCGCCGCCACCCGGCTCCTGGAGAACCACTTCGAGGACCTGGTGGACTTCGGCTTCACCGCCCGGATGGAGGACGACCTGGACCGGATCGCCCGCGGCGAAGAAGAGAAGGCCCCCTGGCTGCGGCGCTTCTTCCACGGCAACGGGGCGCAGGGCCTGCTCGCCCTGGTGTCGGGGGAGCGGATCGAAGGCATCGACCGCCGCCAGACCGACTTCCGGGTGGGCGAGGACGACTCGGGGGCGCCGGTGACGGTCCAGGTGGGGCGGTTCGGCCCCTACCTCAGCCGGGGGGGCGACCGGGCGTCGGTGCCGGAGGACCTCCCCCCCGACGAGCTGACCCTGGAGGCCGCCCTCCGCCTGCTCGACCAGGCGCCCAAGGGGGCCAAGATCCTGGGCTCCGACCCCGATTCGGGGCTGGCGGTCCTGGGCCTCACCGGCCGCTACGGACCTTTCGTGCAGCTGGGCGAGGCCGAGGCGGGCGCCGGGAAGAAGAAACCCAAGCGGGCCTCGCTCCTGCCGGGCATGGACCTCGACGCGCTGAGCCTCGACGACGCCCTGCGGCTTCTTTCCCTGCCCCGCCGGGTCGGAAAGCACCCGGACACCGGCGAGTTGATCGAGGCCGGGCAGGGCCGTTTCGGCCCGTATATACGGATGGGCAAGGAATACCGCAGCCTCGACGATCCGGAGCGCATGTTCGACATCACCCTGGAGGAGGCGGTCGAGATGATGAACGCCCCCAAACCGCGGCGCGGCCGGCAGAGGGCGGCGCCCCCCCTCAAGGAGCTGGGGGCGGATCCGGTCTCGGGCGGGAAGGTGTTGGTCAAGACCGGCCGCTACGGCCCTTACGTCACCGACGGAACGGTCAACGCCTCCGTCCGCGAAAACCTGATCGAATCCCTGGATCTCCGGCAGGCCGCGGCTTTGCTGGCCGACCGGCGCCAATGGCTGAAAGACAAAGGCAAATGGCCCCCCAAGAAGCGCCGCTGAAGGATTTCCTCGGCTCGGTTTCTTCAGTATTTCCGGGGGGTGGGGGGAGGGGCGCCCAGCAGCAGGCGCCGGACGGCCGCCCAGCAGGCGTCCACCGCCGATTGGGCCAGAGGGTCGTCGTCGGCGATCACCTTGACCGCGGCGCCCGAGCCGTTGGGAAGGGCAGAAGCTGCGGCCAGGACGCCGCCCGCCCGGGGAAGGGCCGCCCGCACCGCCTCGGTCAGCCGGGGGGCGGGGCGCCGGTCGGTCAGCACCAGGACGGAAGCCAGGGTGCGGGGGCGGGCGGGGCGGCCCAGCACCGCCGGGCCGAAGGGGCTTCGAACGCCGGGGGAGAGCTCGAAGGCCTCCCGGTAAAGCAGGCGGCCTTGCGGATCCCGCACCGTCAGGCGGTTGGCCAGACGGCGGTACCGGAAGGCCTCTCCCATCGCCGTCCGGCCGGGGGCCAGCACTTCCGAGAACAACACGGCGGCGCCCGGGGAGACCGTTATCGCGGCTTCGGCCTCCAGGTCGGCGCCCGCGAACGGGATGACCGGGTCGGGCCGGTATTCCAGCCAGGCGCCCTCCGCCGCCGTCAGCTCCACCGCCAGGCTTGCCCTGCCTTCGGGCATGGTGAAGACCTTGGCCGCGCTCTGGGTGGTGATGTGCGCCTCGGCCCCCGGGCCGGCCGCGACCGACACCCGCCGGCGGTCGTTGCCAAGCAGGCCGGCGGTCGGGTCGGCCAGGTAGATGTACGCCATGCCGGGCAGGGCCTCGTCCGGATAGAGCGCCCGCTGCACCGCCAGCGGAGGGCGGGTGCGCAGATGCGTGAGCCGGGTGCGTCCATGGCGGGGCGACAGCGCCATCTCCGCCAAGCCGTCCTGCCCGGGACCGGCCGGGCGGCCGCCGGACCGCTCCAGCAGGCTCTTCTCTGCCAAACCCCGGCCTGCGGAAAGCCAAGACGCCCGGTTGGTCACCCCCGCCCTCCAACGAGGCGGGCCGCCGAACTGCTCATCCGAGCCGAACGGTTGGACGAGGCGGGCGGCGGCAGGCCGACATGGACGCCGCTTCCGAGCCTGCCCCCGATCCGGGCGCCCCGGGGGTGAGGCCGGGGTTATCGAAGCGTCGAGTCCGCCGAAATCTTTCTGAACACACCCCTAGCCGGAAGCCCGAAAATTTGGTATACCTATTGGGCTGAAACACAAACACCGCCGCGAGCTTCCGGAGAGGGCGGCGGTCAGAGACGGATCCCGTTCGATCCGGCCCTATCGGGCCGGAGGCGGCCCCGTGCGGCCCGGCGGATTTTCGTCCAAGGAGGTGGCGGCGGGGGATGGGCCCGGCGAAGCCGGGGGGAGGGCCGATTTTCGCGGTCTTGGGGGCGTTTGGGTCGGCATCGAACTTCGAACCATCCTGATGGCACGAGGTGCTTCCCCCGGCAAACCTGGGACCTGCACGAGGGGGACCACTCCTCCCCCACCGGTCCTTCACGCACGAGGTGCTTGCCCCGGCAAACCTCGGAGTTGCCCATACAGCCGGAGCCTGCTTCATCCAGCGCCGGCCCCCGCCCCCGCCAGGACATGTTCGAGCACCGCCTCCAGGCCTTCTCCGGTGCGGCAGTTGGTGAAGCGGTGCGGCCCGTCGCCCCGCACCGCCGCCAGGTCCCGCCGCATGACGTCCAGATCGGCCCCGACGTAGGGGGCCAGGTCCACCTTGTTGATGACCAGCAGGTCGCTCTGGGTTATGCCCAGGCCCCGCTTGCGGGGGATCTTGTCGCCCGCCGCCACGTCGATCACGTAGAGCTGGTAGTCGGCCAGGGCCGGGCTGAAGGTCAGGGTCAGGTTGTCGCCCCCGCTTTCGATCAGCACCAGGTCGGAATCCGGGTAGGCGGCAGTCATCTCCTCCACGGCCAGCAGGTTGAGGCTGGGGTCTTCCCGCACCGCCGTATGCGGGCAGGCGCCGGTGGCCACCCCCCGGATGCGGCCGGTGTCGAACACGCCGGCCAGGGTCTTGGCCGCGTGAACGGCGTCCTCGCGGGTGTAGATGTCGTTGGTGATCACCAGGGGCCGGACGCCCCGTTCCACCATCAACGGAACCAGGCCTTCGATCAGGGCGGTCTTGCCCGACCCGACCGGCCCGCCCACCCCGATCCTGGGAATAGCCTCCGCCATCGGCATCTCCTTCTCTTTCTCTCCGCCGCCCGAACGCCGCCCCGATCGGGCTCAGCTGGCGAACATCCGAACATCGTCCTCCTCGTGCAGCATCGAGGCTATATCCGCCCAGGGGGCAAAGGACGTCATCCCCCGCCCGCCCCGCCCCGCCCCGCAGGCGCCCGACTCGGATATCTGGACCGCCAGGGAGCGGAGTATCTGCTGCGCCTCGGCGTGGGTGACGCCGAGCAGCCGCTGGGAGGCGCCCAGCAGCCCCGCCGCCCAGCCGTGGCAGAACACCCCCAGCGCCTCCTGCGGAGGGACGCCCGCCGCGCAGGCCGCCGCCCCCATGGCCGCCGCCGCCGAACCGGGCACCTGTCCGGCCTCGACCATCCTCCGGTAGCCGTCGAAGAACCGCCCCGCCCGCCCGGCGCCTCCCGCCAGCCCCGCCGAGGCCGCCTCCTCCAACAGCCGGCGGCCGGTGGAGCGGGAGGCCGCCCTCAGCTCGGACGGGAGCTTCATGGCGTCCAGCCGCCGGTCGACCGCCGCCGCCTCCTCCAACCGCCCCTCCGAGGCCGCCGCATGGACGGCGAGCAGGGCCGCCCCGTCGGACGGCAGCACGCTCCACTCCAGCAGACCGGCCAGGTACCGGCGGACGCCCCCGGCGGAGCGCACCCACCCCCGGGCGGCCATGGCCTCCAAGCCCTGAGAGTGGGCGTACAGGCCGGTCGGGAAGAAGGAATCGGCCAGCTGCAGCGCGGCCAGGAACGCCAAGCCGCCCCCCGCCTCCGCCGCCGCTCCGCCCTTTCCCTCGTGAACGGCCGGGGTCATACGGTCATACGAGGAAGAACCGCTGCGCCAGGCTCAGCCGCTCCGCCGCCGGAACCTCGGCGGGCTCGCCGTCCACCAGCACCCGGTAGGTGTCCGGATCCACCTCGATCTCAGGCATGGCGCTGTTGCGCACCATGTCCCGCTTGCCGATCGTCCGGCAGCCCCGCACCGGCTCCGCCCGCCTGCGCAGGCCCAGCTGTTGATGGACGCCCAGCTCGTAGGCGGCGGCCGACACGAACGTCACACAGGTCCGGGCCAAGGCGCCGCCCAAGGCCCCGAACATGGGGCGGTATAGCTGCGGCTCGCAGGTGGGGATCGACCCGTTGGGGTCGCCCAGCGCCGCCCAGGACACCATCCCGCCCTTGATCACCATCTTCGGCTTGACGCCGAAATAGCCGGCCGGCCACAGCACGATGTCGGCCAGCTTGCCGGGTTCCAGCGAACCCACCAGATGGGAGACGCCGTGGGTGATGGCCGGGTTGATGGTCAGCTTGGCCAGATAGCGCAGCAGCCGGAAGTTGTCGTGGCGGGGGGAGTCCTCCGGAAGCTTGCCCGCCGTCCGCAGCATCTTGTCGGCGGTCTGGAACAGGCGGATGAAGTTCTCCCCCGGCCTGCCCATCGCCTGGGAGTCGGAGGCGTACATGCTGAGCACCCCCATGTCGTGCAGCACGTCCTCGGCGGCCATGGTCTCGGGGCGGATGCGGCTCTCGGCGAAGGCCGTGTCTTCGGGGATGCGGGGGTTCAGGTGGTGGCAGATCATCAGCATGTCCAGGTGTTCGGCCAGGGTGTTGACCGTGTAGGGGCGGGTGGGGTTGGTGGAGGAGGGCAGCACGTTCGGCTCCCCGGCGATGCGCATGATGTCGGGGGCGTGGCCCCCTCCCGCCCCCTCCGTGTGGTAGGTGTGGATGGCCCGCCCGGCAATGGCGGCGATGGTGTCCTCCACGAACCCGGCCTCGTTGAGGGTGTCGGTGTGAACCGCTACGGGCACGTCGTAGCGGTCGGCCGCCTCCAGGCAGACGTCGATGGCGGCGGGGGTCGTCCCCCAGTCCTCGTGAAGCTTCAGGCCGGCCGCCCCCGCCTCTATCTGCTCGGCCAGCGGGGCCGGATCCGAGGAATTGCCCTTCCCCAGCAGGCCCCAGTTGACCGGCAGGGATTCGGCCGCCTCCAGCATCCGGTGGATGTGCCAGGGGCCGGGGGTGCAGGTGGTGGCGCGGGTTCCGTCGGAGGGGCCGGCGCCGCCGCCGATCATGGTGGTGACCCCGCTCGACAGGGCGTGTTGGACCTGGGCGGGGTCGATCATGTGGATGTGGGTGTCCACCCCGCCGGCGGTGGCTATCAGGTGTTCGCCGGCGATCACGTCCGTGCCCGGGCCCACCGCCAGTTCGGGGGATACGCCGTCCATCACCCCGGGGTTGCCCGCCTTGCCGATCCCGGCGATCAGCCCGCCCCGCACGCCGATGTCGCCCTTGACCACCCCCAGCACCGGATCCATCACGACCGCGTTGGTGATCACCAGGTCCAGCGCTCCGCCCCGGTTGGATGCGGCCCCCTGCCCCATGCCGTCGCGGGCGGTCTTCCCGCCTCCGAACACCAGCTCGTCGCCGTAGACGGCGAAGTCCCGCTCGATCTCGCACACCAGCTCGGTGTCGGCCAGCCGGATGCGGTCGCCGATGGTGGGGCCGTACAGCTCCGCATACTGGCGGCGGCTGATGCGGGCCACGCCCTACCCCTCCCCTTCCGCGCCGGAGAACCCCCGGCAGGCGGCGGCCCGCAGGGCGGCGGCCCGGACATCCGGCGAATCCAAGGCCCCTTCGACCAGGCCGTTCAGCCCTTCGATCCGCCGCTCCCCGCCCGCGGCCGTCAGCTCCACCTCCTTGCGGGCGCCCGGCTCGAAGCGGACCGCAGCCCCCGCCGGGATGTCCAGGCGCATGCCGTAGGCCGCCTCCCGGTCGAAGCGCAGGGCCCGGTTGACCTCGAAGAAGTGGAAGTGGGAGCCGACCTGCACCGCCCGGTCGCCGGTGTTCCACACGGACAACGAAACCCGAGGCCGTCCGGCGTTGATCTCGATCGGGCCGTCGGACAGGATGTAGGCGCCGGCGGGTCCGCTCACCGCCGGCCCCGCCCTTCGGACGCCTGCCCGGGCTCAGGTGATCGGGTCATGGCAGGAGATCATCTTGGTCCCGTCGGGGAAGGTAGCCTCGACCTGCACCAGGTCCACCAGCTCGGCCACCCCCTCCATCACGTCCTCCCGGGTCAACACCGCCCGCCCCGACTCGACCGCCTCCACCACCCGCTTCCCGTCCCGGGCGGCTTCGAGCATCGCCTCGGTGATCAGGGCCACCGATTCGGGGACGTTGAGCTTCAACCCCCGCTTCCGCCGCTTGCGGGCCAGGTCGGCGGCCACGTACACGAGCAACTTCTCAGACTCGCGGGGGGTGAGCATCATGTGGGGGTCTGGCTCCTTGCGGTCTCTGTCGGCGGAGAGGCGGCGGCCGGGTCAGGCGATTCTAACCCGTCCAACGCCGAAGGCCGCCCCAGAGGAACAGTTCCAAGGGATCGGGGGGTCGCGCCCATCCCTGTTCGAGCCGCACAACGCAGGCTCTTCACCGCCAAGCGCGGCCCGCGAAGGCCAGGCGCCCGGCTTGCCGCCCCCGCCTCCAACGAAACGGGCATGCCGAACAATTCGATTCGAACTGAAACCCAGCCCGAGCAGCGCACTGAAACCAAGCCCGAGCAGCACATCGTTTTTCGCGTTCTCCGCCCCCCGCCCCGGCTTCGCCGGGTTTCCCGCCCCCGCCGCCGCCGAACCACCGTCCTCGGACGACGAGGGCGCGCTGCGGCCCCCTGCGCCCGATCCGCCTCGGCACAGCCAGGTCGGCCGCTCCGCCCTTGGAACCTCGGCTCTGGGAGTAGCGGCCTCTGTATGACCGCAGCATCCGGACCGGCTGCGGTTTCTGTACCGCCCCAAGGTACCAAGGGGGTATGACAGTTTTCAGCAGCCGGACGGAAAGGCGATCTCCCGCCGCCCTGATCAGAGGACGAGCGGATATGGACCGACCAGGTTGTTGGGTGCATTGCCCGGCGGCGGGAGCCGTCATGAACACCGCTTCCGAGCCTGACCCTCTGAGGCGGGCGCGCCCCGGGCGGGCCGGAGGATCGAATCGGTCGAGTCCTCGAAAGGTTCTCCGAAACATACCCCTATACGGAAGCCCCGAAATTTGGTATAAAGAGGGGGCTGAAGCACAAACACCGCCGCGAGCTTCCGGAGAGGGCGGCGGTCAGAGACAGTATCCCGTTCGATCCGGCCCCTCGGGCCGGAAGCGGCCCTACGCGGCCCGGCGGGGATTCGTTCAAGGAGGCGGCGGCGGGGGCAGGGCCCGGCGAAGCCGGCGGAGAGGGGCCTATTTTCGCGGACTTGGGGGTGTTTGGGTTGGAATTATTGAACTTCGCGCCATGATTGCCCGAGGTTCTTGCCAGGGCAACCCTTGGAGCTGCCCATCCAGCCCCGATAATTCACGAGAGCGGGGGGCGGGCAGATGGAACAGCACCTGCATCTCGACCTGGGGCAACACAGGGAACAACCGTCTGATCAGACATGCGGGCGTTCACCGACCGGTGAAAGCTGCGGCTTCGAGGTCTGGGATGTACAGGCTGATGAACCGGCGCGGACGGCGGCCCCGCCCCGCGCGGTCATGAGCAATCGGGGCTTGCTGTGATATTCGGGAGCTGGGCCGGCCGGTCGAACACATCCTGAGCCGGGCTCGGTCAACTCGAGCCGGGGCTGATGACGCCTTCGGCTTCCATGCGCCGCAGCTCGGCCCGGCTGCATCCCGCCAACCCGCCCAGTATCTCGGCGTTGTGCGCGCCCAGCGGCGGCCCGGTGGACCGCACCCCGCCGGGGGTGGCGGAGAGGCGCCCCACCACGTTCTGCATGCGGACGGGGCCGAGCACCGGGTCGTCCACCTCGGTGATGGTCCGGTTGTGGGCGTACTGCGGGTCTTCGAAGATGCCGGCGATGTCGAGGATGGGGGCGATGGCGGCGCCGGCCTCCCCGAACCGGGCGGTTACTTCGGCCGCGTCCCGCTCCCCCACCCAGGAGCCGATCGCCCCGTCCAGCTCGTCCTGGTGCCGGAGCCGCCCGGCGTGGCCGCCGAACCAGTCTTCTTCGATCATGTCGGGGCGGCCGACCAGGCGCATGGTCCGCTCGGCGGTGGACTGCGAGGAGGCGGACAGCCCCAGCCACACCCCGTCCCGGGAGCGGTAGGCGTTGCGGGGGGCGGTGAACGGGGCCCGGTTGCCGGTGCGGCCCTGCACCACCCCCAGCTGGTCGTAGACGGCGGCCTGCGGCCCCAACAGCCAGAAGATGGGTTCGTAGATGGCCAGGTCGATCATCTGGCCCGAGCCGCCCCCCAGGTCGCGGGCGCGCAGGGCCGCCATGGTGAGAAAGGCGCCGCTCAGCCCGGTGATGCCGTCGGCCAGGGCGAAGGGGGGGAGGGTCGGGGGTCCGTCGGGATGGCCGTTGATGTGGGCGAACCCGGACATCGACTCGGCCAGGGTTCCGAAACCGGCCCGCTCCCGGTAGGGGCCGGTCTGCCCGAACCCCGTAACCCGCACCATGACCAGCCGGGGGTTCCGCTCGTGGACCTCCTCCCAGCCCAACCCCCACCGCTCCATCGTCCCGGGCCGGAAGTTCTCGATCAGCACATCGGCCTGCTCCGCCATCCGCAGGAGCGCCGCCCGCCCCAGCTCGTGGGAGAGCTTGAGGGTCACCGCCGACTTGTTGCGGTTGACCACCGCCCACCAGAGCGACACCCCGTCCTTCTCCCACCCCAGGTTGCGCAGGCTGTCCCCCTCCGGATGCTCCACCTTGATCACCTCGGCCCCGTAATCCCCCAGCAAGGCGGCGATCATCGGGCCGGCGAAGAGGGTGGCGGCGTCGATCACCCTCAGCCCGGACAGCGGGCCGCCGGCGGCGGGGGCTTCGGATTCCATCCGGCGATCCTACCCGGCGCCTTCGGCCCCGATAATTCACGAGAGCGGGGGCAGGCAGATGCAACAAGCCCCTGAATCCCTTTTGACCTGGGGCAACACCGGGAAATAACTTCCTGAACAATCGGAGCTGAGATGAACAACCAGGGTCAGCGGTCCGGCTGTTGAAATATGTCACATCCCCCTGATACCTTGGGGCGGTACAGAAACCGCAGCCGATCCGGATGCTGCGGTCATACAGAGGCCGCCCCTCCCAGAGCCGGGGCTCCAAGGGCGGGGCGGCCGACCTGGCTGTGCCGAGGCGGATCGGGCGCAGAGGGCCGCAACGCGCCCTCGGTGTCCGAAGACGGTGGTTCGGAGGCGGCGGGGGCGGGGCCCGGCGAAGCCGGGGCGGGGGGCGGAGAACGCGAAAAACGAATGCGTTGCTCGGGCTTGGTTCGGTTCGGTTCGGAAGATGAGCCGATGGGCGGGGATAGAAGTTGTTGCTGGTCAGACGGGTTGTCTGCCGGGGGTTCGCTGCGAGGCCGACGCATCCGAACGACCTGGTCGGGCCCTATCCGCTCGTCTTCTCAGTCCGGCTCCCGCCCCGGCGGGCGGCGCAGCCGTTTGGTCTCCGACCGTTTCCGTTTGTCCTCCAGGCGCTTCCGCCGGGAGGCGGGGCCGGGGCGGGCGGCCCGGCGGCGGGGGGGCGGCCCGGGCGCCAGGGCCTCGTCGAGCAGGGCCCGCAGCCGTTCCCGGGCAACCCTGCGGTTCCGCCCCTGCGACCGATGGTCCTCCGCCGTTATCCGCAGCGAACCGGCGCGCATCCTTCCTCCCAGGCGCCGCTCGATCCGGCGCTTCTGATCCTCGGTGAGGGCGGCGGACCCGGAAACGGAGAAGGTCAACCCCGCCCGGGTGTGCGCCCGGTTGGCGTGCTGCCCGCCCGGACCCGAAGAAGGCCCGAAGTCCCAGCGCAGCTCACCTGCGGGTATCACCGGCCCCGCCTCTAGGCGAAGGCCCCCTCCGGCTTCGGCGGTCATGCGTCCATCCACACGGGAAAAACTACCCCCGCGCAGTCGCTGTCCGGTCGATGACCCCCCCGGAGGGGTACGCTCATAGCGCTCCAAGACGAAAGGGAAGGGATGGGCCGCCAGGGGACGGGCTTCCGGAAAAAGCTGATCGAGGTAGCGCTGCCTTTGGATGCAATCAGCAAGGCCTCGGCGAGGGAGAAGTCGATCCGGCACGGCCATCCTTCGACTTTGCATCTGTGGTGGGCGCGGCGGCCGCTGGCGGCGGCGCGGGCTGTGCTGTGGTCGTCGTTGGTGGACGACCCCTCGGCCCATCCCGACCGGTTCCCCACCGAAGAAGAACAGAAACTGGAACGCAAACGCCTGTTCACGATACTGGAACGGCTCGTGGTCTGGGAGAACTCCAACGATCCTCAGACCCTCCGCGACGCCAAGGCCGAGATAGACAAAGCCATCCCAACGGGCAGAGAGAGAGAGAGAGAGAGAGAGCAAGATTCGGGTGCTGGATCCGTTCTGCGGGGGCGGGGCGATCCCGCTCGAGGCGCAGCGGCTGGGTTTGGAAGCGCACGGAGGCGACCTCAATCCGGTAGCGGTCCTGATCTCGAAGGCGCTGGTAGAGATCCCGCCCCGCTTCGCGGGGTTGCCGCCGGTGAACCCCGGTTCCCGAGACCGGCTCGGATCAGAAACCTGGGAGCGGGCGCAGGGACTGGCCGAGGACATCGGTTTCTACGGGGAATGGATGCGGGAGCGGGCCTTCGAGCGGATCGGCCATCTGTATCCGACCGTGAAGCTGCCCGCCGAGCAAGGCGGCGGCGAAGCAAATGTGATCGCTTGGTTGTGGGCCCGCACCGTCCGGTCGCCTGATCCCTCCTGGGGCGGCCATGTGCCTCTGACCAAATCTTGGATACTCCGCAAGAAAGGAAACAAGCCGACGGTGTGGGTGGAACCGGCGGTGGACCGCTCGACGAGGACGGTGAGCTATCGGATACGGAAAGGCGGCGCTCCCCCGGCAGGGACGGTGAAGAGGAGCGGCGGGACCTGTCTGGCTACCGGGGTCCCGATCCGCTTCGACCACATCCGGGAGCAGGGCCGCCAAGGGTTACTGGACCGGCAATTGATCGCAGTAGCGGCTGAAGGCCAGCGAGGCCGCATCTACCTCGACCCGGCTCATTCGCCCCTGCCCGACATACCGGAACCAAGTTGGAAACCAGCGTTCGCGCTTCCCGAGAAAGCCCTTGGTTTCAGGATACAGCAGTATGGAATGATCACCTGGGCGGATCTGTTCACCGACCGTCAGCTCGTTGCTCTGTCTACGTTCTCGGATCTGTTGGGTGAGGTACGTCCGGTGGTGGAAGAACACGCCCGGGCGGCGGGTTTGGCTGAAGACGGGGTGCGGTTGCGGGACGGCGGATCCAGTGCAGAGGCGTATGCGGACGCGGTGATCACCAATCTGGCGTTCGTGGTCGATAAATGCGCCGACTATTGGTCGTCGCTCTGCAGTTGGCACAACAGCGGAGAGAAAATGCGCAGTACATTTGGCCGTCAGGCGCTTCCGATGGTGTGGGACTACGCCGAGGCGAACCCGTTCTCAGGGTCGTCGGGTAACTGGCTGGGTCAGGCGGCCTGGGTGCGGAAAGCCGTGGCCGCCGCGCCGGCTGGAGGATCTGGCGAGGTCTTGCAGCGGGACGCCGCTTCCCGGATAACCGAGGTCCCGTCCCCGATCGTGTGTACTGATCCACCGTATTACGACAACATCGGCTACGCCGACCTGTCTGACTTTTTCTATGTGTGGCTGCGGCGCAACCTGTCGGATGTGTGGCCGGATGAGTGCGCCACCCTGCTGACCCCCAAGGCGGAAGAGCTGATCGCTCACACCCACCGGGCCGGGTCGAAGACGGCAGCAAAACAGCATTTCGAGGACGGCATGACAACGGTGTTCGAACAGGCCGCCCGCGTTCATCATCCGGAGTACCCGGCCACCATTTTCTACGCCTACAAGCAAAAGGAAACCATCCAGGGCGGCACCGCCTCGACCGGGTGGGAGACTTTTCTCCAAGGTTTGGTGGACGCCGGGCTGCAGGTGACCGCCACTTGGCCGATCCGCACCGAAATGCCCAACCGCCCGGTCGCCTTGGGCGCGGCGGCGTTGGCCTCGTCGGTGGTGATCGCCTGCCGCCCCCGCCCGGCTGATGCTCCGATGGCTCCCCGCCGTGAGCTGTTGGAGTCCCTCGACCGGCGGATGCCCCATGCCGTCCGCCTCCTTCAGGAAGAAGCCATCGCGCCGGTAGACATGGCCCAGTCGGTCATCGGGCCGGGCATGGAGGTCTTCTCCCGCTACTCCAAGGTGCTGGAAGCCGACGGAACCCCCATGCGGGTCCGCACCGCGTTGGCGCTCATCAACGAAGCCCTCGAAACCGCCCTCTCGGAAGAAGAAACCGAGTTCGACGCCTACACCCGCTGGGCCGTTACCTGGTACGACCAGCACGGCCACCGCCCCGGCCCCGCCGGGGACGCTCTGCTGCTGGCCACCGCCAAGAACACCTCACTGGAAGGAGCGCAGGCGGCGGGCATCGCCGAGTCGAAGGGCGGGCAGGTGCGGCTGCTCACCCGGGAGGAATACGACCCGGAACGGAACCCCGCCCAGCAAGACTTCACCGTGTGGGAGGCAACCCAGCAGCTGATCGCCCGGCTCGAACACTCCGAAACCCGCGCCGCCCGGCTGCTGGCGCAGGTCGGCCTGGGAGTGGGCGGCCGGGCGCGGCGGCTCGCATATCTGTTGTATCAGACCGCCGACCGCCGGGGCCGCACGGCGGACGCGGCCGCCTACAACAGCCTGGTGCGGGTCTGGATCGACCTCGCCCGCCTGGCCTCCTCCCCGCCCCCCGAGGAACAAGACCTCGGCCTGTAGACCCGGTTCGGCCCCATCGGGCGGACGACCTCGCGACGCTCTGCTGGTATCGCCACCACATCGCCGTCCACCGACACGGACTTCGACTCGACCCCAGCTCACCTCCTCACCGGCGAAGACTCATCCGACCCCGATCTGCCCGGCGGGAACACCCCCCCACCCGGTTGCGCGCCCTCCCCGCCAACCGGATGACCCGAGCCGAGCCGGCCCGAAGTCACAAGTCGAGCAAAACGGCCTCGTAGAAGGCGGTCTCGTCTCCCGAAGGATCAACAACCACCCCTTCGATCTCCGCCTCGGGTGGAAGGAGGAACGTAGACAATAGGAAGAGATCTTCGGAAACAAGTCTGTCGAAGAGATTAGGATCAATATCAACTGTGTAGGGAGAGCACTGTAAGTTGTTGAAGCTATCTCTGATGACCCTTTCACCTACAACCAGCCCGATATCGGGCCAAGCCATGAGAAGGTTCAATTCTAGCCACTTCGGCATCTCGGCCTCTCCGTGGGAAAGGGTCGCTGATCCTACAACAGCTAGGCACTGGCTACTCGGGCGAACCCACTCCCCGGCTGTTTCTATCAGAAAAGCATCGGAGCGAACGTCGATCTCTATGATCCCTTCGATGCGCCCCGACCATGTAAGGGTGTCGTTTCTCCAAGTCTCGGTGTACGAGAACACACCGGCGTCGGAGCCGCCCTCTCCGATCGGGCCGAACCCTGCGGAAGTCTGTCGTGTAACGGCGGGCACCGACGGCAATGTATATGCCTCGAGTTGACTGGCGGCTTCTTCATACCAGGAACCGACCGAAACGGCGACCGATCTGGGTATTTCTTCTTCAATGAAATAAGGTCGGAAAACGGGGTAGCTTTCACCCGTGGAGAGGAGAGCGGCGTGTCCGAGAATCCCGTAGCCGGCCGCCAATACTTCGGCGGAATCACACTTATCCATGACGGTGCCCAACGCCCTTCCTCCCTGCAGATCAGGCAGCTCGAATTTGGGTAGGTCCAACAGATCAGGGTAGTTGGGTTCTCTGAGAAGCGTCAGCTCGCCCAAGAGGGCGATGCACCTTCCCTCCGGCATCTCGGCCGCGTCTTCAGGGCTGACTGCAGCGAAAGGCTCTATGGAAAGGCTGGAAAGGCCCGATTGGTATTGCCGAGGCAGATCCACCAAGCCGATGATACGGCCCTTCCAGGAAGGCCCCCGGGGTACCGTCAACTCGAACTCCTCGCCGCTCGCATACGGCGTTGACATAAGACGCGGGAACGCCAGATCATTCGTTGTCGATTCTGATTCTGCACAGGCCGCGAAGGTGACCATCAGAACAAGCGAAGAGCAACAGCCGCCGCACTCCCGGCAACGACACTACGGTTTCCATCCCATCAAGATATCCTCCTACAGGTCAAAGTACGACATTGGCCCCGGAACGATGCCTGTCAGCCGCTGGTAGTTCTGAATCACCTGCCGTTCGGTCATCCCCGCCAAGAGGTCCGCCACCAAACGCGGCGCACAGTCGCCGCTGTCCAGCCTGTCACGCGTTGCCTGCGGCAACAGTATCTTCCTACTGCTTGCCAACACCTCCACATATATTTCGAATAGCTTCCGCAACATCGCCTTCTGCCCTTCTCGAACACTCGCAATCCGCGGATGTTCAATGACGTAATAGCGGGTCAGCTCCTTGAGCAAATCGACCTGTAGACGTATCTCCGGATCAATCGTGATGCTTTTTTCCTTATCAGGTTCACTAATTCGGATAGCACCACCTATAATATACTGGGTGATAAGGGCAGAAGTAACTCCATTCATTATTGTAAGCTGCTGTGTCCCCCCGTTGTAGGGTTCATCAAGAAAACGCATGGATCCCCGAAAAATAGTACGTAGAACACCTTCCAAGTTGCCATGTCTTGCCAGGCTGGTGTTAGTTGTATTTACAGCTTCAATGAATCTTTCCCTTTCGGCTGTATGGAGAAGACGATGAATAGGGATCAGTCCAGCGCGATAAAAGTCTTCTAGATCATGGACGGCATAGGTGACATCATCAGCCCAGTTCATAAGCTCGGCCTCCAGCGTGGGATGCTCACCAAGGTGGTCATCTCTCACCCATCTGAACTGTTCGTTGTCGGTGTCATATACACCCCACTTCTTGTGTCTGTATCCAGACTTGCCTCGGAGCCACGGATACTTGAGAATGGCATTGAGAGCGGCCGAAGTCAGGTTGAGTCCTGTATTTGAATCCGGGCCTTGAACAGAATCTAGGATAGGAATATTATCGGTATGAGCTGCCAACCGGGTTACGATCCGAAAGGATTGTGCATTGCCTTCAAAGCCATCCTTTTGCCTTAGCTCATCAACAGCTAGACATATCACATCCCCTCCGTCGTGACCGAACGGAGGATGCCCAAGATCATGGGCGAGGCCCGCCGTTTCGACAACATCCGGATCCAATCCACCCCAAGCCTCAACCTTTTCAGGGGGAGTTTCTATCAACAGACGTTCCGCGAGGCGGCGGCCCACCTGGGCAACCTTTAGAGAGTGGGTCAAGCGGTTGTGGAAGAAATCACCCTCGCTGGCCGACACCACCTGGGTAACCCCGCTGAGGCGGCGGAACTCCGGTGAGTAGAGAACTCGGTCGCGATCACGCTGGAACGGATTGCGGAGATCCTTGCGGGAGGGGAGGAAACGTTGCTCTCTTCTACTGTTCACTGTGGAGCAAGCGGATGCCGTCAAGGGCAAACCACAATCGTCGTTCGCAGACCAGGCGCAATATAGCTATGTTAACTCTGAAAACCGTGATATCCGGATCTGCCAAGGCGTCAACCACCTCCAGTACATCGACGAACGGCGGCTCTCCCGCCTCATGACGCTCCTCGATGACCTTGAGCACCCTGCCCACTGGGCTGTCGGGCGGCGCGATCTGCGTATCTACCATCTCTACCATCGTTTCCTCCCTCTCACCAGGATGCCGCCATCATATCAACCGAGTGTGACGAACGCCGGATCAACGGTCGGCGAGAGGGCGCGGCACCAGCGAAGGGGGCATCCCGCCCGCCCGCCCCCCGGCCCGCGGCGTCTCAGGCGGTTCTTTCGATTTCATCACGCAGTTCAGGCTCCATCACCTTCCACGCCGCCGCCATATCACCGTGCACCGCCTCCCAGTCAGCCTTCAACGCCTGAAAGTCGGCCCTCCGCGCGGCCTCGGGATCCAGCGGAGGGTTCTCGTCCCAGAGCAGGCCGAAAAGGTCGAACGCTCGAACGGCACCGCTCCAGAAGGCGCGTCCTACGGACATTCTGTGAATATCTATGGACAGCACGAAGGGTCCTTTCGCCAGCTGTGCCTCAGTGTAGACGCTTCTCCGGGCCTGAACTCGGCCCAACCCCGCCCTCGGCCTGCCTCTTCCCTGCTCGTTCTGGGGAGCGGGTTACCCTCGACCGTATGAGGGCGAGACCCAATCCGTGGGTGATGGCCGCCCGGCCCCGCACCTTGTGGGCGGCGGTGGCGCCGGTGCTGGCGGGGTGCGGCCTGGCGGCGGGCGGCGGCGTCTTTCGGGCGGATGCGGGGGCGGCGGCGCTGGTCTGCGCGCTGGCCCTGCAGGCGGCGGCCAACTACGCCAACGACGCCTCGGACGCCCGGCGCGGGGCCGACACCGAGGCGAGGATCGGGCCTGCCCGCGTGGTGGCTTCCGGCCTTCTCACCGCCCGGCAGGTGTGGACGGGGGCGTGGATCATGTTCGGGATAGCGGCTCTGAGCGGCCTGTATCTGGCTTCCATCACCAGCTGGTGGATCACGGCGGCGGGGGCGGCCGCCGTCCTCGCCGCCCTCGCCTACACGGGCGGCCCCGCCCCCTACGGCTACCGGGCGCTGGGGGAGCTGTCGGTGTTCGTCTTCTTCGGCCTGTTGGCGACGGTGGGGAGCCGCTACGTCCACGACGCAACGGCGCCCCTCTCCGCCTGGGTGGTTGCGGCGCCGGTCGGCCTGACCGCGGCGGCCATCCTGGCGGCCAACAACGTGCGCGACCTCGACACCGACGCCGCCGCCGGCAAGCGGACCCTGGCGGTGGTGCTGGGGCGGGAACGGGCCCGGATGCTCTACATCCTGCTGGTAGCCGGGGCCTTTGCGGTCATCGCCCTGTCGGCGGCCTTCGGAGCGGCGCCCCGGTGGACGGCCCTCGCCCTGGCCGCCGCGCCCCTGTCGGTTCCGCTGATCCGGGCGGTCCGCACCTCGGAAGACGGCCCCGCTCTGGTCGAAGCGCTCGAAGGGACGGCCCGGCTCCATCTGCTGGTCGGGGCCGGACTGGGCGCCGGGGCCGCCCTCGGCTGAGCGGTCGGATGAGGCGGGCGGCGGGAGGCGATCATGAACACCGCCTCCGAGTCCGACCCTCCGATCCGGGCGCATCCCGGGTAAGGCCGGAGAATCGAAGCGGTCGAGCCCGCCGAAGGTTCTCCGAACATACCCCTAGCCGGAAGCCCGAAAATTTGGTATCTATAGGAGGCTGAAACACAAACACCGCCGCGAGCTTCCGGAGAGGGCGGCGGTCAAAGACGGCATTCCCGTTCGTTCCGGCCCCTCGGGCCGGGGGCGGCCTCGTGCGGCCCGGCGGTTTTTCGTTCAAGGTGGTGAGCTCCTATGTCAAGTTGGGGGTGTTTTGGAGGTGTTTGTAGACTCGGTTGGAGATGTGGCGTTTGAGGCAGCGGATGGCTTCTTGGCGGGTTTTCCCCTGTTCGAGGCGGCGTTTGTAGTATCGGCGGCCTTCGCCGCCGTGTCCGGCGATCTGGGTGATGGCTATGTAGTGGAGGGCTCGGTTGAGTTGGCGGTTGCCGCCTCGGTTGAGCCGATGGCGGATGGTTCTCCCGGATGAGGCCTGGACGGGGGCGGTTCCGTTGGCCATGGCGAACCGGGCTTTGGTGGAGAACCGCTGGGGGTCTCCGACCTCGGCCAGGATCTCAGCGGCGAGGACGTCTCCGATGCCGTAGATGCTGGTGAGGGTGGTGCCGGTGGCTCGGACGGCTTGGCTGATTTGGGTATTCAGTCGGGTGATCTGGCGGTGGTGTTGTTTGATGCGCCGGATTCGGTCCTGGGCGATCTGGGTTTGGACGCCGCCGCTGCCGGCGAGGAGCCGTTTCATCCGTTCGAGGGCTTTGGGGGAAGCCAGCCCTGATGTTGTGAGTTTGTGCTGGTAACCGGGCCGCAGCTGGGTGAGGTCGGCGTGGAGGCGGTTGATGCCGGCGGTTTTGGAAGCGACGAGTTCCCGCCGGTAGACCACCAGGGCTCGTAGGTTCTCGATTGGGCCTTGCGGCCGGGGCGGGGGAAGGTTGTCCTCGCGGAGAGCGACGCGGGCGATGACGAGCGCGTCGGTGTGGTCGGTTTTCTGGCGGGTGCGTTGCCGTTTCCGGCCTTGGGCGGTCATCTGGGGTGGGACTTCCACCACGCTGGTTCCCCTGTTCTGGAGAGCAACGGCCAGGCGCCGCCCGTAACTGCCTGCTCCTTCGATCCCGACCCGGGTGGTCTGGTGCTCGGCGAGCCAGACGGCGGCCTGGGCGTGGCCTGCTTCGGTGTTGGGGAAGGTGCGGGCAGCGATCTGGCGGCCTGTTTGGTCGATTACGCAGGCGGTTAGGGTGTCCTTGTGGGAGTCGACCCCGGCCGTGCGGGGTAGTGGGGCGGGCATGGGTATCCTTTCGTTGCTGGATTTTCTGGCAGATCGGCTCGGTGGTGCGCATCCATGCGTAGAGACACACATGGTGGGTCCATCAGGCTCCTATCAAGCGACAGCACCGAGCCAGGATCCCGGTGGGGAGGCAATCACCGCTAGGTCACAGAAGTTTTCCACAGCAGCTGCTGCTGTGGAAAACTCTGGACAGGAGGCGTTGGGCCATCCCCACCAGGGATCTACCGGCTACACAGTAAACACGCATGGAGGCGGGGGAAGGGCCCGGCGTAGCCGGCGGTGGGGGGCCGATTTTCGCGGACTTGGGGGGTGGGTTGGACTTGAACTTCTGGGTGACTTGAGCTTCTGGGTGACTTGAACTTCTGGGTTGGATCGAGCTTCATGCCATGATTACACGGAGTTTTTCTTGTCAGGGGCGACCTTGGAATCCGATCGGCAAGAACAACACTATGGCGTAAAGGGTGTGTCCTGCGGTGTGTTCTACTGTTGGGACTGGAGTTCCGATTGGCAAGAGCAGCTCGTTATGGTGTTGCTCGACGACGAGGAAATGCCTGACGATGATCTGGACAAGCTCCGCGAGAGTTTCGGCACACCGGCCATGAGGCAGGGCAATGAGTAAACACCAGATCGAACCGGTCGAGGTAACGGTCTCCTGCGGAACGGTCGAGGAGGCGGACGCAATAGGGCGGGCGGCGGTGGAACGGCGCTTGGCGGCGTGCTCGCAAACATGGCCCATGCGCAGTTGCTACAGGTGGAACGGGAGGGTTGTCCAGGATCACGAGCACGTTCTGCTCATGAAAACGGTGGACATCCATTTTCAGGAGCTGTGTGATCTCATCCGGTCTATTCATCACTACGAGCTGCCTTCAATAATCATGATCCCTCTCGAGGGTTGCGGACCCGGCTATCTGGACTGGCTGCTCGAAGCAACAGGCGTCTCCGATCAGTCCGCGCCGGGGTATCCGGCCGCCCTCGGCTGAGCGCCCGGGTCAGGCGCTCGAAGCCGCCCGCAGGGACTTCAGGAAAGAGTCCGCTCGAGCGGCGCCATCGCCTCCTGCAGGCCGTCAGAGAACTCGGACAGCGCCGGCCCGCACCCGGGTGTTCGGAGCTCGCCAAGGTTGCCCGACAATAAACGGCTCTTCGGAGATGAGGGGGGAGGGCCTGTGCAGGGGCCGGGCCGGGCGGAGTAGGGAATCCACGGGATCGGGGGTGGGGTCCTCCATAATCGGACGCTTGTAATTCATTCCCGAGTGAGGAGGACCCCTGTGGAACGCAATCCTACGCGCATGTGCGAGGTGTTGGTCGGATTAGAAGAAGTCGACGTCGCGGGGGTGGGTGAACCCCTCGGCGGAGGCGTCGAGGTCCGCTGCCGGAAGCCCCGCCCGCGGTGCCCCGGCTGCGGAGGCCCTCTGTGGTCGAAAGGCACCCGAGTGGTGGAGCTGGTTGATCTTCCCTCGTTCGGGCGGCCCGCCCGTCTGAGCTGGCGGAAACACCGCTGGCAGTGCCCCAACCAGTCCTGCGAAGTTGGTTCGTTCACCGAACAGAACCCTCAGATAGCCCCTGAGCGGGCGTTGCTGACCACCCGGGCGGCTCGGTGGGCGACCAAGCAAGTCGGCCAGGCCGGCCGCGCCGTTGAGGAAGTGGCCAGAGAGTTGGGCTGTGACTGGCATACCGTCAACAAGGAGGTAACCCGTTGGGGCGCTGCTTTGTTGGAAGCCGACCATGATCGGGTAGGCCGGGTGGAGGCTCTGGGCCTGGACGAGACCCTGTTCCTGCGGCGGGGCCGCCGTCTGGGAAGGGTCTGGGCCACTTCGGTGGTAGACGTCGGAGGCGGGCAGCTGCTCGACGTTGTCCCAGGCAGAGACGCCCGTTCAGCCGCGGGATGGCTGCAGGCACAACCCGCCGACTGGTTGGAACAGATCCGATGGGCGGTGTTGGACCTCTCCAGCCCGTATCGGGCGGCCTACAACCAGGTGCTGCCCCACGCCCGCCAGATCGCCGATCCGTTCCATGTGGTGCGGTTGGCCAACGACCGCCTCGACCAGGTGCGCCGCCGCACCCAGAACGAAACCCTCGGACACCGGGGACGGAGAGGAGATCCCTTGTATCAGATCCGGCGGCTGCTCACCCTTGCTTCGGAACGGCTCGACACCAGCGGCGAAGCCCGCCTGCGGGGCCTCCTCGACGCCGGAGACCCCCACGGCGAAGTCCGGACGGCCTGGCACGCCAAGGAAACAGTCCGCAGTGTCTACGACATCGACGAACCCGACGTTGCCGACCGGTACTGCCGGCAGCTCGCTTCCGACCTTCAGCACGAGTCCTGCCCGCCGGAGGTCAACCAGCTCGGCCGGACCCTCGCCCGCCGGCGCTGCCCAGATCACCAACTGGCATTACGCCCGTTACACCAACGCAGCCACCGAAGCCGTCAACAATCTCATCAAACGAATCAAACGCGTCGGGTTCGGGTTCCGGAACTTCGCCAACTACCGGATCCGGGCCCTCCTCTACGCCGGAAAACCCAACTGGAAGCTACTCCCCACCCTCACTCCCCTGAAACCCGAAGAGCCAATAAACTTCACACAACCATCGGCCCGAAGTTCGATACCAACCCCAACGCCCATCAAGTCCGCGAAAATCGGCCCCCACCGCCGGCAAACCCGGGCCCTTCCCCCGCCTCCATGCGTGTTTACTGTGTAGCCGGTAGATCCCTGGTGGGGATGGCCCAACGCCTCCTGTCCAGAGTTTTCCACAGCAGCAGCTGCTGTGGAAAACTTCTGTGACCTAGCGGTGATTGCCTCCCCACCGGGATCCTGGCTCGGTGCTGTCGCTTGATAGGAGCCTGATGGACCCACCATGTGTGTCTCTACGCATGGATGCGCACCACCGAGCCGATCTGCCAGAAAATCCAGCAACGAAAGGATACCCATGCCCGCCCCACTACCCCGCACGGCCGGGGTCGACTCCCACAAGGACACCCTAACCGCCTGCGTAATCGACCAAACAGGCCGCCAGATCGCTGCCCGCACCTTCCCCAACACCGAAGCAGGCCACGCCCAGGCCGCCGTCTGGCTCGCCGAGCACCAGACCACCCGGGTCGGGATCGAAGGAGCAGGCAGTTACGGGCGGCGCCTGGCCGTTGCTCTCCAGAACAGGGGAACCAGCGTGGTGGAAGTCCCACCCCAGATGACCGCCCAAGGCCGGAAACGGCAACGCACCCGCCAGAAAACCGACCACACCGACGCGCTCGTCATCGCCCGCGTCGCTCTCCGCGAGGACAACCTTCCCCCGCCCCGGCCGCAAGGCCCAATCGAGAACCTACGAGCCCTGGTGGTCTACCGGCGGGAACTCGTCGCTTCCAAAACCGCCGGCATCAACCGCCTCCACGCCGACCTCACCCAACTGCGGCCCGGCTACCAGCATAAACTCACAACATCAAGGCTGGCTTCCCCCAAAGCCCTCGAACGGATGAAACGGCTCCTCGCCGGCAGCGGCGGCGTCCAAACCCAGATCGCCCAGGACCGAATCCGGCGCATCAAACAACACCACCGCCAGATCACCCGACTGAATACCCAAATCAGCCAAGCCGTCCGAGCCACCGGCACCACCCTCACCAGCATCTACGGCATCGGAGACGTCCTCGCCGCTGAGATCCTGGCCGAGGTCGGAGACCCCCAGCGGTTCTCCACCAAAGCCCGGTTCGCCATGGCCAACGGAACCGCCCCCGTCCAGGCCTCATCCGGGAGAACCATCCGCCATCGGCTCAACCGAGGCGGCAACCGCCAACTCAACCGAGCCCTCCACTACATAGCCATCACCCAGATCGCCGGACACGGCGGCGAAGGCCGCCGATACTACAAACGCCGCCTCGAACAGGGGAAAACCCGCCAAGAAGCCATCCGCTGCCTCAAACGCCACATCTCCAACCGAGTCTACAAACACCTCCAAAACACCCCCAACTTGACATAGGAGCTCACCACCTTGAACGAAAAACCGCCGGGCCGCATGAGGCCGCCCCCGGCCCGAGGGGCCGGAACGAACGGGAATGCCGTCTTTTGACCGCCGCCCTCTCCGGAAGCTCGCGGCGGTGTTTGTGTTTCAGCCCTATAGGTATACCAAATTTCTGGGCTTCCGGCTAGGGGTGTGTTCGGAAATCTTTCGCGGACTCGGCCGCTTCGATCTTCCGGCTTTGCCGGAAGCGGCCCGGCGGCGCCCTTCCTCCGGGGGTCAGGCGCTTGAAGCTGTCGGCAGGGACTTCAGGAAAGAGGCGGTCTCGGCGGCGGTTAGGTCGGGGCGTTCCATCACCGTCATGTGGGTCTGGCCGGGGAGGCGGACGGCTTCGGCGCGGGTGAAGGTCTGCTCTAACAGGGCCATCGACTCCTGCAGACCGTCTGAGAACTCGGACAGCACCAGCCGCACCGGTGTTCGGATCTCGGCCAGGCGTTCGAAGAGGCCGGTCCCCAGGCCGGCGGCGAAGACTTCGGCTTCGGTCTGGGGAGGGCAGGAAAGGGTTACTCCGTCGGGGTGGGGGCGCAGGCCCCCCTCCAGGTATCCGGCGAAGGCTTCGGGGTGCCACGACCTGAACAGGGGCTTGGAGCGGTAGGAATCCGCCGCCGCCGCCCGGGAGGGGAAGATCGGACGCCGGCGCGCCGCCTGCGCCGCCAGGGGGAACTCGCCTTCCGGTTGGTACCAGGAGGGCAGCACCACCGGTTCGATCAGCACCAGGCCGTCGAACAGGCCGGGGCGGAGCAGCTCGGCCATCAACATCGATGATCCGCCCATCGAGTGGCCCACCCCCACCAGCGCCCCCGGGCGGGGCAGACCCTCCGCCAGCGCAGCCAGGTCCTCCGCCAATGTCCACCAGCTGACGGGGGACTCGAAGGGCGGGGCGCTCCCGTGCCCTCTGGCGTCCCAGGCCAGGGCGGACGCCTCCTCTCCCCGCCCCCGCAGGGCGGACACCACCGGCCGCCACACCTCTTTGCAGAACCCGGTGGCGTGCCCCAGCAGCAACAGCACGTCCGTCGACCCCCGGCGCCATTCGAGAGCGGCCTCGGGCATGGGCCTCTCGGCTTCAGCGCCGGGGCCGGGGCAGGCGCAGGCGCAGGCGGCGCCGGGCAACGGCGGCGGGGTCAGTCATCGGCCCGCCAGGGATCCACGGCGTCGGGGTCGATGCCGTAGCGCTCGATGGCCCCGCTCACCGCCGCCGGGTCCGCTTTCCCCTGCGCCGCCAGGCCCGCCAGGACGGCGGCAACGATGTGGGGGCCGTCCACCTCGAAGAAGCGCCGCAGCGACTCGCGGGTGTCGGAGCGGCCGAACCCGTCCGTACCCAGCGAGGTGTAGGGGCGGGTGATCCAGCGCGACACCTGGTCGGGCACCGCCCGCATGTAATCGGTTACCGCCACCACCGGGCCCTCCGACCCGGCCAGCCGCCGGGCGACTCTGGGAAGGCGGGGCGGCGCCGCCGGATGGAGCCGGTTCCACCGCTCGGCGGAGATGGCGTCGTCCCTCAGCACCCCGTAGGAAGTTACGCTCCACAGCTCCACCCCGACCCCCCAGCGCTCGGCCAGCTCCTCCCTCGCCCAGCGCGCCGCCGCCTGGCTGGTACCCGAGAACAGCACCGAGGCCTGGGGCGCCGCCCGCTCCGACCCCTCCCCCTCCTCCGACCCCTCCGCACCTTTCGCCCCTTCAACCCCCTCCGGCGCCTCGGCGAAGCGGTACATCCCCTCGATGACCCCCGCCTGCACTCCTTCCGGCATGGCCGGCTGGGGGTAGGTCTCGTTGTAGATGGTGATGTAGAAGATCACGTCGTCCTCGTCTACGCACATCCGCCGGAGGCCGTGCTCGACTATCACCGCCAGCTCGTAGGCGAAGGCCGGGTCGTAGGAGACCACGCCGGGGTTGGTCCCGGCCAGGATATGGCTGTGCCCGTCCTGGTGCTGCAGCCCCTCCCCGGCCAGGGTGGTGCGGCCGGCGGTGGCGCCCATCAGAAAGCCCCGGGCCCGGGCGTCGGCCGCCTGCCAGATGAGATCCCCCACCCGCTGGAACCCGAACATCGAATAGAAGGCGAAGAACGGGACGGTGGGCACCCCCCGGTCGGCGTAGGAGGTGCCGGAGGCGATGAAGCTGCACATCGACCCGGCCTCGGTGATCCCCTCCTCGAGAATCTGCCCGTCCTGGGCCTCCTTGTAGGAGAGGAGCATGTCGGCGTCGACCGGCTCGTACTTCTGGCCGCCGGAGGCGTATATCTTCAGCTCGCGGAACAGGCCGTCCATACCGAAGGTGCGGGCCTCGTCGGGCACGATCGGCACCACCCGCCCGCCGAACTCCGGGTCGCGGGCCAGGCTCCTCAGCAGCCGGACGTAGGCCATGGTGGTGGAGGCGGCGTGTTGGCCGGTCCCGGCGCGGAACTCTTCGTAGACGGCCGGGTCGGGAAGGGAGAGGGGCCGCCTGATCCGCACCGTGCGGCTGGGCAGCTCCCCGTCGAGGGCCTTGCGCCGGTCCATCATGTACAGGTATTCGGGCGAATCCTTGGCGAAGCGGCAGAAGGGCAGCTCCCGGCCGTCCTCCAGCCAGGCGGCGGGGATGTCCTCCTCCAGGCTGATCCGCTCCCGCAGCTCGCGGAACTGCTCGTTGGACATCTTCTTGACCTGGTGGGTGGCGTTGCGGCCCTCGATGTCCGGCCCGAGGGTCCAGCCCTTGATGGTCTTGGCCAGGATCACTGTGGGCGCGCCCTCCTGCTCGACGGCCGCCTTGTAGGCCGTGTACAGCTTCTTGTAGTCGTGGCCGCCGCGGGGAAGCTTCTGCAGCTGCTGATCGGAGAGGTGGGAAACCATGCGGCGCAGCCGAGGGTCCGGCCCGAAGAACTCCTCCCGTATCACCGAACCGGGAGACGCCTTCAACCGCTGGTAATCGCCGTCCACCGTGGCGTTCATCTTCGCCAGGAGCACCCCGTCCACGTCGCGGGCCAGCAGCTCGTCCCAACCCCACCCCCAGATCACCTTGATGACGTTCCAGCCCGCCCCCCGGAACACCGCCTCCAGCTCCTGGATGATCTTGCCGTTGCCGCGCACCGGGCCGTCGAGGCGCTGCAGGTTGCAGTTGACCACCCAGATCAGGTTGTCCAGCTGCTCGCGGGCGGCCAGCGAGATGGAACCCAAGGTCTCGGGCTCGTCGCACTCCCCGTCCCCCAAGAAGCACCAGACCCTCGATTCGGAGGTGTCGTCGAGCCGGCGGTGGTGGAGGTAACGGTTGAAGCGGGCCTGATAGATCGAGGCGATCGGCCCCAGGCCCATCGAGACGGTCGGGTACTCCCAGAACTCCGGCATCAACCGGGGGTGCGGATAGGAAGAGAGGCCCCGGCCCGACAGCTCCCGGCGGAAGTTCTGCAGCTGCTCCTGTTCGAGGCGGTATTCCAAGAAGGCGCGGGCGTAGATGCCGGGCGCCGCATGCCCCTGGATGTAAACGTGGTCGCCGGGCAGGCCGCCGGACTTGCCCCGGAAGAAATGGTTGAACCCCACCTCGTAGAGAGCGGCGGACGAAGCGAAAGTAGAAAGATGGCCTCCGATCCCCTCCGCGGCCTTGTTGGCGTTCACGACCATGACCGCCGCGTTCCATCGGACCAGGCGGCGGATCCTCTTCTCCAGGAACTCGTCGCCCGGGAACCAGGCCTGCTCCTCGGCGGGGATCGTGTTCACATACGGAGTAGAAACGGCGGCCGGGTATCCGACCTGCAGCTCCCGGGCCCGCTGCAGCACCGCCCGCATCAGAAAGCGGGCCCTGGTCTTCCCGCGCCGCTCGACCACGGCTTCGAGCGAGTCGAGCCATTCCTGGGTCTCTTCAGGGTCGATGTCGGGGAGCTGATGGAAGAACCCGTCGATCATCAAGGCGCGGCCCTCCTTCGATGGTGCTCAGGCCGAAGCCGATTCTACAGGATCGAGAAGACGCCCCGCCAGGGATTCAGAAGTGGACGGAGCGCCTCCTCCGCAGCAGAGAATGCCGCCGCCCTCGATGTGCGGTTGCTGCGGGCGGGGAAGGAACTGGGAAAAACCCCACCGAACGGGGGGAAATCCGGAATCAGGGTCTTCAACTGTCCGGCGGGTGAAGCCGGATGCATCGGGAGGCCTAGTTCAGGGAGCCGAGGCGGACCTCTATCTTGGCCATCCGTTCCGTGAGGTGGCTCACCTGTTCGGCGAGATGGTCGATCCGGGCGCCGTTGGCGGCGATCAAGGAGCCGTTGGCGTCTATCCGGGCGGTGTTGGCGTCGATCCGGCGGTTCGCCGCCTCGAAACCCGCCTGCATCTCGCAGAGCCGCCATGCCCGCCTGCGTGCCTCGGCGCAACTCCGCCATGCTCGCCTGTGTGTCTCGGCGCAGGTCTGCCGTCTCTCGCCGCAGGGCGTAGACCAAGGACACCAGCCATCCCAAGACCGCGATGAACAAACCGCCGAGGGCCGACAGCAACAAAACCGTGAGCGGCGTCATCGCCATGAGTCTGAATATACCCAGAGACCACCGAGAAGTGCAGGTCTGATCACCGGTTGGTCGTATTTAGAAGACGAGCGGATAGGTGTGATAGGCGGAGAAGGATAGAAGTTTGTTGGTAGACGGCGGTTGCCTGCCGGGGGTTTCGCCGGGAGGGCAACGCACCCGAACAACCTGGTCGGTCCCTATCCGCGCGCCCTCTTGAGATGAACAACCGGGGTCAGCGGGAGCTCGCCTTCCGTCCGGCTGCTGAAACTTGTCACACCCCCCTGATACCTTGGGGAGGTACACACACCGCAGCCGGTCCGGATGCTGCGGTCATACAGAGGCCGCCCCGCCCAGGGCCGAGGCTCCAAGGGCGGAGCGGCCGACCTGGCTGTGCCGAGACGGATCGGGCGCAGAGGGCCGCACGCCCTCTGCGTCCGAAGACGATGGTTCGGAGGCGGCGGGGGCGGGGTCCCGGCGAAGCCGGGGCGGGGGGCCGAGAACGCGAAAAACGAATGCGCTGCCCGGCTTGGTTTCAGGTTCAGAAGACGAGCCGATGGGGCAGGGGAATAGAGATTGTTACCGGTCATCGGGTTGCCTGCCGGGGGTTTCGCCGTGAGGCCAACGCATCCGAACAACATGGTTCGGCCCTATCCGCTGTGCTTCTTAGACGAAGTAGACATCCCGGGAGTGGTGAACGGGCGGCTGGGGCGGCGGCCGGTCGTCCTGTGTCCTCAACGGGTCCGAGGGTGAACGACCCTGGACGCACCGGAAACTTAGACCAGAAAACGGGGAAGGCCCCCAAAGGAGGGGCCTTTCCTAAATCAACGACTGCACCCGCCTCGGATGCGCCGAGATCCACACCGACAAACCGCCCGTACCGCGACGGGGTTCCCCGCAACGGGCCAGGATAGAAAGGGTTTCCTGGGGTTCTCTACGTCCGGCGGTGAAGCCGGAACGCATCCGAGAGGCCTAGTTCACGGAGTCGAGGCGGACCTCTATCTTGGCCATCCGTTCCGTGAGGAGGCTCACCTGTTCGGTGAGAAAGTCGATCCGGGCGCCGTTGGCGTCGATCCGGGCCGTGTTGGCGTCGATCCTGCGGTTCGCCGCCTCGAAACCCGCCTGCATCTCCTTGCGCAAAGCCGCCGTCTCCTGACGCAACTCCGCCGTGTTCGCCTGCATCTCCTGACGCAGCGCTGCGGTGTTCGCCTGCATCTCCTTGCGCAGAGCCGCCATCTCCTGACGCAGCGCTGCGGTGTTCGCCTGCATCTCCTTGCGCAGAGCCGCCATCTCCTGACGCAGCGCTGCGGTGTTCGCCTGCGTGTCTCGGCGCTGGTCTGCCATCTCCTGACGCATCTCCCGCCGCAGGGCGTAGACCAAGGACACCAGCCATCCCAAGACCGCGATGAACAGGCCGCCGAGGACCGACAGCAATATCACCGTGAGAGTCGTCATCTCCATAACAGGTCGAACCATACCAGAAACCGCCCAAACGTGCAGGCCGGATAGCGTCCCCTAAATCCAACGCCCCCGGCAGAGCAAACCATCTTCGATCGGCTTTGCCCCAAGACCCGGATAGAAGCGGACCCGGCTAGAGGGGCTGGTTCCTCAACGTCCAGCGGTGAACACCGGAACGCATCCGAGAGGCCTAGCTGTACTTCCCATGGACGTTGTTGACAGTTGGGCGGCGGGTTCATCCGGATGAACCCGCCGCGCGCCGCCCGGCGGGGGTGCTTGGTTGGTGAGGGCCTTCCTGGTTGAGTCAGGGGTGAAATTGTCCTCGACTCGAAGGGAAGGCCCTCATGGGACATGTTAGATGCAAGGCCCGGCTGACACCGTACGGACGGCGCCTGCTGGTAGACCGGATAATGGTCCAGGGCTGGTCCGCCGCGCAGGCGGCCGAAGCGATGGGCGTGTCCCGCCAGACCGCCTACCGGTGGCTGGCCCGCTTCCGAGCCGAAGGCGAAGCAGGCCTGGCAGACCGGTCGTCTCGTCCGCATGCTTCTCCCCGCCGGGTTCCGCCCGAAACCGAGGAACAGGTGATCGCGGACCGCATCACCGAACGGGAAGGCCCCCATCTGATGGCCGGCCGCCTCGGGATGCCGGCTTCCACGATCTACAAGATCCTGGCCCGACGCGGTTTGTCCCGCCTCTCGGACCTGGACCGCACTACCGGCGTCCCGGTCCGGTACGTGCGGGACTGCCCAGGTGAACTGGTACACGTCGATATCAAGAAGCTGGGCCGAGTCCCCGACGGGGGAGGCTGGAAAACCCGCGGGAGGGGCAACGCCGGACGCCGCCAGCGGGTCGGATACGAATACGTTCATGCCCTGGTCGATGACCACAGCCGCTTCGCGTATGTGGAAGTCCTCGACTCCCAGAACGCGGTTGCCTGCTCCGAGTTCGTCCTCCGCGGGGCTGAGGCCCTCGCCCGGCGGGGGTACCGCATCGAGCGGGTCATGACCGACAACGCCTGGGCCTACCGCCGCAGCCGCCTGTTCGCCGATGCCCTCGCCCGGATCGGGGCTGTTCATAAACTCATCCGCCCGTACCGGCCCCAGACCAACGGCAAGGTCGAACGCTTCCACCAGACCCTCCTGCGGGGCTGGGCCTACAAACGCTCTTACACCAGCAACCCCCAGCGCCGCCAAGCCCTCTCCGGATTCATCGACTACTACAATCACCAAAGACCCCACAGCTCACTCAACGGCCAACCACCAATCACCAAACTTGTCAACCACCTATGTGAGAAGGACACCTAGCTCACGGAATCGAGGCGGACCTCTATCTTGGCCATCCGTTCCGTGAGGAGGCTCACCTGTTCGACGAGACGGTCGATCCGGGCGCCGTTGGCGGCGATCCTGCGATTCGCCGCCTCGAAACCCGCCTGCATCTCCTGACGCAGAGCCGCCATCCGGGCGCAGGTTCGCCATCTCCTAGCGCAACTCCTTGCGCAGATACCCCATCTCCTTGCGCAGATACCCTATCTCCTGACGCAACTCCTCGCGCAGATACCCCATCTCCTGGCGCATCTCTCGCCGCAGGGCGTACGCTGCGGTGTTCGCCTGCGTGTCTCGGCGCTGGTCTGCCATATCCCGCCACAGGGCGTAGACCAAGGCCAACAGCCATACCAAGACCGCGATGAACAAACCGCCGAGGGCCGACAGCAACAAAACCGTGAGCGGTGTCATCTCCATAACGGGTCGAAGCCTACCAGAGACCGCCGAGAAATGCAGGCCTGACCACACCCCCGGCGGGAACAACCAAGACAGAACGGCCCGGATCGTCCCCGCCGGATAAACCGAGCTGCTGTTACTGCCGGGCCGGAGACCAGTGAAGGGGCCGGACACTGTCGGGGGAGGCCTAGATGAGTAGTTCCAAGGGGTGAGGTGGGAAATACCACAGATCGGCGGTGGGAGTGTCCATGATCCGGGGTGAAAACCCCTGACCTTGGAGGCCTGGAATGAACCCGGATCTGGACACCCTCGCGACTGCACTCTACACAACCATCGACGACCTCATAGCCGAAAACCCCCACTGGACGCCCCCCGCGGCCCAAGATAGGCATCGCCCCGAAACTGTCCGACGCCGAGCTGACCCGCCCTCGCGGTGCTGCAAACCCTCCTCGGATACGACTCCGAAGCCCGGTTCATCCGCTACGCCCGAACACACCTCCGCCCCTGGTTCCCCAACATCCCCCAACGAGCCGGATACAACAAACGCCTCCGCCGCAGCCACCACCTCCTCCAACACATCACCGCCCATCTCGCCCGGATGACCCCATCCCGGCGGCGGCGTCTGGCTGGTCGACTCCACCCCCGTAGAATGCGGAACCAGCCGCCAAACCCAACAACGCTCCGACCTGGCCGGATACGCCGCCTACGGCTACACAGCGTCCCACCACCGGTACTTCTGGGGTCTCCGCCTCCACCTCATCGCCGCGCCCTCCGGCCTGCCCATCACCTACGCACTGGCTCCCGCCACAGCAGACGAACGCGACATCTGCCTTCACATGATCTCCCGCCGCGGCCCCGCCCGCCCCGGGCAGACCCTCATCGCCGACAAAGGCTACCGAAGAACCAGCTTCGAGCAGCACCTCGACCAAGCCGGGATCACCCTCATCCGCCCTCAACTCAAAACAGAACAACCCCGACCCCACCAGAAATTCCTACAGCCCTTCCGTCAAACCATCGAATCAATCATCCAGACCCTCAAAAACCAGCTCGGCCTCAACCGCCACGGCGGACGCACCCTACCCGGCGTCGCTGTACGCGTCGTCCAACGGCTGCTTGCTCTCACCGCTGTCATCTGGCACAACGAAACCACCCAACAACCCGGCCCCGCCCGTTCCCTCATCGCATACGACCACTAGAACCCTGGAAACAACCATCTAGAAGACGAGCGGATAGGTGTGATAGGCGGAGAAGGATAGAAGTTTGTTGGTAGACGGCGGTTGCCTGCCGGGGGTTTCGCCGGGAGGCAACGCACCCGAACAACCTGGTCGGTCCCTATCCGCGCGCCCTCTTGAGATGAACAACCGGGGTCAGCGGGAGCTCGCCTTCCGTCCGGCTGCTGAAACTTGTCACACCCCCCTGATACCTTGGGGAGGTACACACACCGCAGCCGGTCCGGATGCTGCGGTCATACAGAGGCCGCCCCGCCCAGGGCCGAGGCTCCAAGGGCGGAGCGGCCGACCTGGCTGTGCCGAGACGGATCGGGCGCAGAGGGCCGCACGCCCTCTGCGGTCGAAAACGGTGGTTCGGAGGCGGCGGGGGCGGGGTCCCGGCGAAGCCGGGGCGGGGGGCCGAGAACGCGAAAAACGAATGCGCTGCCCGGCTTGGTTTCAGGTTCAGAAGACGAGCCGATGGGGCAGGGGAATAGAGATTGTTACCGGTCATCGGGTTGCCTGCCGGGGGTTTCGCCGTGAGGCCAACGCATCCGAACAACATGGTTCGGCCCTATCCGCTGTGCTTCTTAGACGAAGTAGACATCCCGGGAGTGGTGAACGGGCGGCTGGGGCGGCGGCCGGTCGTCCTGTGTCCTCAACGGGTCCGAGGGTGAACGACCCTGGACGCACCGGAAACTTAGACCAGAAAACGGGGAAGGCCCCAAAAGAGGGGGCCTTTCCTAAATCAACGACTGCACCCGCCTCGGATGCGCCGAGATCCACACCGACAAACCGCCCGTACCGCGACGGGGTTCCCCGCAACGGGCCAGGATAGAAAGGGTTTCCTGGGGTTCTCTACGTCCGGCGGTGAAGCCGGAACGCATCCGAGAGGCCTAGTTCACGGAGTCGAGGCGGACCTCTATCTTGGCCATCCGTTCCGTGAGGAGGCTCATCCGTTCGGTGAGAAAGTCGATCCGGGCGCCGTTGGCGTCGATCCGGGCGCCGTTGGCAACGATCAAGGCGCCGTTGGCGTCGATCCGGGCCGTGTTGGCGTCAATCCGGCGGTTCGCCGCCTCGAAACCCGCCTGCATCTCCTGACGCAGGTTCGCCGTCTCCTGACGCAGGTTCGCCGTCTCCTGACGCAGGTTCGCCGTCTCCTGACGCAGGTTCGCCGTCTCTTGGCGCAGGTTCGCCGTCTCCTGGCGCATCTCTCGCCGCAGGGCGTAGACCAAGGACACCAGCCATCCCAAGACCGCGATGAACAGACCGCCGAGGACCGACAGCAGTATCACCGTGAGTTGCGTCATCTCCATAACAGGTCGAAGCATACCAGAAGCCGCCCAAACGTGCAGGCCGGATGCGTTCCCCAGATCCAGCGCCCCCGGCAGAGCGAACCATCTCTCGAATCCGGCTTGCCCCAGGACCCGGATAGAAGCAGGCCCGGCTAGAGGGAAGGTGCTGAGTTCCTCGACGTCCGGCGGTGAACACCGGAACGCATCCGAGAGGAGGCCTAGTTCAGGGGGACGGCGGCTGCTGGTAGACCGGATACTGGTCCAGGGCTGGTCCGCCGCGCAAGCAGCCGAAGCGATGGGCGTGTCCCGCCAGACCGCCTACCGGTGGCTGGCCCGCTTCCGAAACGAAGGCGAAGCAGGCCTGGCAGACCGGTCGTCTCGTCCGCATGCTTCTCCCCGCCGGGTTCCGCCCGAAGCCGAGGAACAAGTGATCACAGACCGCATCACCGAACGGGAAGGCCCCCATCTGAACGAAGCGGAACCATCTCGATCGGCGGCCGGCCTCTGGTCCGCAGGCGGTGAACTTGCGGTTGCGGCGGCTTGGGATCGGACGAACACCGCCGGCAGAATTGCCCAGCTTCAGCACCGCCGCCGGCCCCCGGCCCGGCAGAGCGAAACACCCCCCGAAAAACGGGAAGGCCCCCACAAAGGTGGGGGCCTCCCGTGTTGGCTTGGTCTGCCTGGGTCAGCTGCGGTCGAGCCGGTAGATCGTATACACCTGCTCGTCAAGCTCCCGAACGGTAACGTCAGGCGTGTCCGGGTCATTGTCGTCGTCGCGGTCGACGTCGATGTAGACCGGCTTGAAACCAGAAGCATAAATAGTCCCGTTCGACTGGTCGTAGGCAACACTCCAGCCCAGCCGCTGATTCGCCGCCGTACCGAGGTACTCCATCGACGGATCAGCCATATCATCCCAGTCACCGCCGGAAGGACGGGCATACACAGCCACCGAACCCCGCCAGTCGCCGTCCGCCCGGCCGCCGTTGCCGACCGCGATCTCAGAACCATCAGCCCTGACCGCCACCGTGTTCCGCCTCATCGGATCACCAGCCGCGAAATCAGAACCCGCCGAGTTGGAAAGCGTGCTGCTATCAGGACTCACATCCCAATACCCATTCGCCGCAGTGCCCTGCGCTTCGAACACATACACGCTGCCCGCCCCCGGAGCGCTGGCCGCCAGCGTCTTCCCGTCAGCGGAGATATCCACCGACGCCCCGAGCATCTCACCAGCGTTCCCCGTCAACTTGGCGAGAGGCCGCTGCCAACCACTACCATCCCCGCCCCTCCAGTCGATATTGTTGAGGCGGCCCCTGTCAGCGAACGGCTTCCTCACGTAGACGTAAACAGCTCCAGCGTCTTCCCCGCCGAAGTCAGCCCCCGAAACACCAACCGCGATGACCGACCCGTCCTCGCTAACCGCGATCGCGTTGTTGCCTCCGAAGTCGTCCACTTGGAGTTCAGCGTTGCCGGAGCCTGGTTCGGCCGGAACGAGAATGTTGACAGTCCCAGACGCGCCGGTCGTCCACATATCAATAGCGGAGTCGCCCTGTGGCTGGTCCCATCTCGTCTGGTTGGCGTGCATCGTGTACACGAAAACCAAGCCAGTGCCGCCCTTGGCCCAGCCAGAGCCGGGGGTGCCGGTGTTGGCGGCACCCGCCTTGTCGTCCCCCGGCGCGCCGACCACCATCGTCCTCCCGTCCCCGGAGAAAACAATCGAATCCGTGAACATACGGTCAGCGTGACCCTGGCTCGAGTGCGCCGCTTCACCGAAGGAACCTCCCGGATAGTTCGGGCTGGGCCCCCAACCGGTGTGACGGTCGTCGGCGTTCGCGCCCCCGCCCCCCTCCGTGTCCTTCCAGCTGTCACCGGCGGGCCTCGTCCAAATGAAGAAATCAGTGAACTGGGCCACGATCTTGTTGACAGCCAAAGCGTTGCCGTCGTCAGTCAACGCCACAGTCTGCCCGAGCAAGGTCCCTTCAATCAGCGAATCAGTATCCCCGGCTTGCCTCACCACCTGCGGCGCGTCGTCGTTCGAGCCTTCATAGATGTAGACCCGGCCCGCGTTCTCCGCCTCCCCCGAATCACCAGACGGCTCGCCGGGCGACCCCACCACGATCACACCGCTCCCCACCGAGAACGACGACCCGTACCGGGCCTCCCCAGCAGTAGCCCGCAACATGCCGCCGTCTACCCTGCCAGCGTCTGTGTTGTCAGCCGACGGATACGCCAACACCTCCGAAATCGGCTCCAACATAGAAGTGAACCGGCTCACGTTCTTCGCCGACGTCTGATAATTCGACACCGACACGAACGCCGCCTTCGGATCCGCCTCCGCGCCGAACTCCTTCTCGAAGTCCTCCAACAACACCGCCCCCTCAGTCGAGTTCAACTGATCGTTGTTGTCATAGGCAACCAACGACACCCCAGGCCCAGCCAGGATCAACCGATTGTTCTCAGCATCGGCCAGCATCACCCGACCCGAAGCCGAATCACCATTCCCCGGCTCCACAGCCCAATAGTGAGACACCCGATCAGCCGACACATCATCATCAGTCGTCGTAGTGCCCAGCCTGGTCATAGCCCAGATCGTCTCGATCCCACCCGCAGACGAATCCCGATTGTACGACAAACCAGCCTTACCCCGCCGGTCCGTAGTCTTAGACTGCCGGGAACTCCCCGTGAACATACGGCTCGTCTCGCTCGCCGGGTCGAACAACAAACCCACAGTCTTAGAATCAACAACCCGCTGACCGCCGATCCCGTCCTCATCGTCAGAGAAGAACTCGACCACCTGACGCGACACCCCATCACCGTACTGATCCGTCAACGTAGCCGTAACCGTATTCGACGCACCCCGGTTCGTATCAGACGCCTCATGGAACTCCACAGCCTGCGTCAGCTTCAACACCGACGCCTTAGCCACCGAGTCCTCCCACACCACCGCCGCATCACCCCGAGGAGCAGGCGCAAACGCATCCCGCTGCTCCGGCGTCCGGCTGTCCTCAACGCCCACCATCTCCAACGTGGTCTTGTCATCGATCTCGAACGCAGCCGTAAAGTCAGCGTGCCGGCCCGCCCACAAATCCAAATCCAACCACGCCGCATCACCCCGCGTCCCCGACCGCGGGTCGTTCTGACGGAACGTAAGCTCCACCATCCCCGCCTCATCCGTCGTATACGAAGTCCCAGTCGAAGACGCAGTCGGCGCAACCCCCTCCGCGCCGCTATCAACAATCTCCGAAACAGAACCCGAGAACTTCACCCCCTCCAACGCCACCGGCTCACCATCCTCATCCACCACCTGAATAGTGAACTTCACCGAAGCCCCAAACTTCGCCGCCGACGCATTCGCCGGCAAATCATCCGACACCTTCAACTTCACCCCCGGCTTCGACACCGCAACCTCCACCGACGGCGCCGACACATCATCCGCATCGAACACATCACCCACATCACCCGACCACGCCCAAATCGTCGCCGAATCATCCTCCAAATTCACCGTCCCCGACCAATCACCCGAAGGATCAGTCGACTCATCACTAAACACAATCTCACACGCCGACGAATGCGTCTCCGCCTTCACCGAATCACTCACACAACGCCCATCCTCCCCAAACGCATTACCCGGATCAGTCGAAGAAAACACATCAATCTTCTGATCCGGCAACGCCATCAAATCCGACCCCCGCACCGACACCGCCGCATCCACCGACTCACCAGTCGTAACCGCATCCTTCGACACCTGCAACGTCAACCCCACCGGCCGAGCAGCCGTATGCGCCAACATCCGCGTAATAAACACAGCCATCTGCGCCCGCGTCACCAAACCACCCGGAGAAAACGCATCATCCGACGTACCCCGAGCAACCCCCACCTCGAACATACGCCGAATCGCCGAATACTCACCCCGAGTCACCTGATCAATATCACCAAACACCTCATCATCAGGACTCACATCCCCCAACTCGAACACCTCACCCCCAAACGCACCAGTCCCCACCTGCGCCTTATCCAAAAACGCATCCAACATCTCAGCCATATTCGCCCTCGTCACATTACGCTCCGGATAAAACAACCCCCCAAACCCAGGCATAATCCCCAACTTCGCCATCTGCAAAACCGCCGTCCGCGTACCCTCAGACACATCCCCCAAATCCGTCAACTCAACATCAGACGTATCCGCCGGCAACGACACCCCCGCCGGAACCGCCGCCCGACTCAAAAACAAAGCCATCTGCCAACGCAACACCGGAGCACCCGGATCATACGTCGTCTCCGTCCGACCCTGCGTCACCCCAAAATGACCCAAACAATTCACCGCGTCCTCCGCGAACGAACCCACCACATCCACCAAACCCCTCGACTCCAACGCCGGCCCCACACACGCCGAGAACAAAGCCTCCCGATCAGCCTCCCCCGACACCGCCCCCACCGGCCGAACCACCCCCACCGCCAACAACGACCCAACCAAACCCAACACAGCCGCAACAGCCAACCACGACCGCCGCCGCACACCACCCGTCATCATCATGACCATCCTCTCTCATCCAGACACCCGGACCAACACACCCCAACACAGGGCACATCCGGCACTTCAGACACCCACACTATACACCCAACCACACCCCCCGTCAACTACCCTCACCAACACCACCCCCCACCCCCACCCAACCAACCAGACACAACAACCCCAACCCACCCAAAAAATAACCTGACCAGGCACTTCGTTGCTCTCCGGCGACTGTGAGGCGGCGCTTCTGCGCCTCTGCCCGGGATGTCGACCAGGGCCGCTCCGCCTCTCCTGCCCGGCCTCGATCGACGCTGCCCAACCCCATTCGGTCTCGGTTGTTCACCGCATCGTCGATCGCAACCCAAACCCCAAGCGGGCGCGGGGACCTCCCGCGCCCGCCTGCTCGGCTGCCCGCCCGCGCCGCCCCGCCCCCCGCTCGAGATCGTCCGGCGGCGCCGCTCGGGAGCTGCCCGGTCCCACAGCCCGGCCGGGGCGCAGCCGGCGGGGCCCGGCGGCCATGCCGCCCGGACGCGGGGAGGATCGACCATCTCCTTGTGTGTGGTAGCATTGCTCCGATGGCTGTCATCAACACGATCGAGGACCTCACGCAGGCGCTGGACGAGCACCCCGAATGGGTGGACGCCCTACGGGCGCGCCTGTTGCCCGTCGAGGTTTCCGAAACGCCTCGGCGCCTCGACAACTTCATCGCCAAGGTGGACGCCTACCTAGAGGCCAACGACCGGCGCATCGAGATCCTCGAATCGCAAACCGAGGCCATCAGAGAAGAGACCGAAATACTAAAAGAACGCCACGATGCCTTCATAAAACGAACCGAGGCCATAGAGAAACGAACCGATGCTCTAGAAAAACGAACCGATGCGCTCGAACGCCATGTGAGGAATCTCGAGCGGCGGTTCGAGCGTCAAGAAAAGGACGCCGGATTCATCAAAGGTGACCTCTTCGAGAGGAGAATCCTCGCGATAGCGGACATGGCCGCCGAGGATATGGGTCTTACCTGGACGAGAACCCTGACCGGGGCGGACCTCTTGGAGATGACCAGAAACGGCGACACCTCCGGCGTCGCCCGCGGCCGTCTGAGGAGCTTCCGGCTGATGGACCTGGGGATGGAAGCCGCCGACCAAGACGGCGCGCCTTGTTACATAGCCGCGCAGGTGTCGTACACCGTCGACGACCGCGACATCAACCGGGCCGTCGACGGAGCGAGGCTGCTCACCAGGTTCACCGGCCTCCCCGCCCGCGCCGCCGTGATCGGTGTCCGCAGCGATGAACGCATCCAGGGCCGGATCGAAGCAGGCGACGTGTTCTACTGGAAAGCGGCCGAAGAAGACGAAGAAGACGACCTGTTGCCGCGCTGAACTCGATCGGCGTCGGGCGGGTGGATGCCGGCCTCCGCCCCCCGCCGGACCAACAACCCGCCGCTCATGTAACCGCCGCTCCCGTTGTTGCCCGCGGAGGCGCCGACTCCCGGGGGGCTGCCGCCCGACTCGACAGGCTCTTTCCCCGGTTCTGCCGCCAGCCCCTGGCCCGGTAGAGCGGGCGGGGCTGGGTCTACGGCTAGGCGAGGAAGGCTATCACTGAGCCGAAGAGGGTCAGATATCCTGCCATTACTGCTCCGAACATCCAGTAGGTGCGGGTAGTCAAGCGCTGATCGAGGGCCGAGCTGTGCTTCGCGAGGGCGGCGGTGTGCTCTGCGCCTTGCTTCTCGATAGCCGCGTTCTGCTTCTCGATAGCCGCGTTCTGCTTCTCGATGACCGCGTTCTGCTTCGCAATGGCCGCGATGTACTCCGCCCCCTGCTTCTTGATGGTTGCGTTCTGCTTCGCAATGGCGATGCGGACTTCCGCGCCCAGCTCCTTGAGAGCAACGGTGAATTCTGCCCCCTGCTTCTCGATAGCCGCGTTCTGCTTCTTGATGGTTGCGTTCTGCTTCTCGATGGCAATGCGGACTTCCGCGCCCAGCTCCTTGAGAGCAACGGTGTGCTCAGAAACCGCTTCGGCCATGTCCAGCCGAAGCTCCGCCTTCGCGGATTCGACCTTGGCGTCCACCAGATCCGCAGTCACGAGACTCCCTTCCCGACTGCCCTTCGGAAGCGCGCCGCTCACCCGCCGGTTGCCGCTCCTGATCAATTGCCCACCCAGTATACCGGATCCAACCCGCTTTCACCGCCGAATCGAAGGGATTTTTTTTAGCACTCCGAGGATTTTGAGCGTTTCGTGTGTGTTTTCTGCGGGGCCGGCACCCGGGGAGAGGGCCGCTCGGCGTGGATGCTGGACCCAATCGGGAGGCTGGCTAGTTCACGGAGTCGAGGCGGACTTCTATCTTGGCCATCCGTTCCACGAGGAGGCTCATCCGTTCGGTGAGAAAGTCGATCCGGGCGCCGTTGGCGTCGATCCGGGTACCGTTGGCGGCAATCAAAGCGCCGTTGGCGTCGATCCGGGCCGTGTTGGCGTCGATCCTGCGGTTTGCCGCCTCGAAACCCGCCTGCATCTCCTTGCGCAGATCTGCCATCTCCTGACGCAGGTTCGCCATCTCCTGGCGCAGGTTCGCCATCTCCTGGCGCATCTCCCGCCACAGGGCGTAGACCAAAGCCACCAGCCATCCCAAGACCGCAATGAACAAACCGCCGAGGACCGACAGCAACAAAACCGTGACCTTGAATCGACGGGGCTGGGAATCGAGGTCTACCCCGGGAACCAGGAAGGGGGTACCCACCGAAGTGTAGACCCCTTTGTCCCACCCCTCATTTCCCAAAGAGCCCAATATCCAGGCTCAACTTGGGTCTTCAACTGTCCGGCGGTGAACGGCCGGACGCATCGGAAGGCCTAATTCACGGCGTCGAGGCGGACCTCTATCTTTGCCATCCGTTCGGTGAGACGGTCGATCCGGGCGCCGTTGGCGTCGATCCTGCGGTTCGCCGCCTCGAAACCCGCCTGCGTCTCCTGACGCAGAGCCGCCGTCTCTTGGCGCAGGTTCGCCGTCTCCTGACGCTGGTTAGCCATCTCCTGACGCAACCCCGCCGTGTTCGCCCGCATCTCCTGACGCAGAGCCGCCGTCTCCCGCCGCAGAGCCGTCTCCTGACGTATCTCCCGCCACAGGGCGTAGACCAAAGCCAACAGACATCCCAAGACCACGATGAACAAGCCGCCGAGGGCCGACAGCAACAAAACCGTGAGCGGTGTCATCTCCATAACGGGTCGAAGCCTACCAGACGCCGCCGAGAAGTGCAGGCCGGTAGAGCAGAACCATCTCGATCGGCGGCCGGCCTCTGGTCCGCAGGCGGTGAACTTGCGGTTGCGGCGGCTTGGGATCGGACGAACACCGCCGGCAGAATTGCCCAGCTTCAGCACCGCCGCCGGCCCCCGGCCCGGCAGAGCGAAACACCCCCCGAAAAACGGGAAGGCCCCCACAAAGGTGGGGGCCTCCCGTGTTGGCTTGGTCTGCCTGGGTCAGCTGCGGTCGAGCCGGTAGATCGTATACACCTGCTCGTCAAGCTCCCGAACGGTAACGTCAGGCGTGTCCGGGTCATTGTCGTCGTCGCGGTCGACGTCGATGTAGACCGGCTTGAAACCAGAAGCATAAATAGTCCCGTTCGACTGGTCGTAGGCAACACTCCAGCCCAGCCGCTGATTCGCCGCCGTACCGAGGTACTCCATCGACGGATCAGCCATATCATCCCAGTCACCGCCGGAAGGACGGGCATACACAGCCACCGAACCCCGCCAGTCGCCGTCCGCCCGGCCGCCGTTGCCGACCGCGATCTCAGAACCATCAGCCCTGACCGCCACCGTGTTCCGCCTCATCGGATCACCAGCCGCGAAATCAGAACCCGCCGAGTTGGAAAGCGTGCTGCTATCAGGACTCACATCCCAATACCCATTCGCCGCAGTGCCCTGCGCTTCGAACACATACACGCTGCCCGCCCCCGGAGCGCTGGCCGCCAGCGTCTTCCCGTCAGCGGAGATATCCACCGACGCCCCGAGCATCTCACCAGCGTTCCCCGTCAACTTGGCGAGAGGCCGCTGCCAACCACTACCATCCCCGCCCCTCCAGTCGATATTGTTGAGGCGGCCCCTGTCAGCGAACGGCTTCCTCACGTAGACGTAAACAGCTCCAGCGTCTTCCCCGCCGAAGTCAGCCCCCGAAACACCAACCGCGATGACCGACCCGTCCTCGCTAACCGCGATCGCGTTGTTGCCTCCGAAGTCGTCCACTTGGAGTTCAGCGTTGCCGGAGCCTGGTTCGGCCGGAACGAGAATGTTGACAGTCCCAGACGCGCCGGTCGTCCACATATCAATAGCGGAGTCGCCCTGTGGCTGGTCCCATCTCGTCTGGTTGGCGTGCATCGTGTACACGAAAACCAAGCCAGTGCCGCCCTTGGCCCAGCCAGAGCCGGGGGTGCCGGTGTTGGCGGCACCCGCCTTGTCGTCCCCCGGCGCGCCGACCACCATCGTCCTCCCGTCCCCGGAGAAAACAATCGAATCCGTGAACATACGGTCAGCGTGACCCTGGCTCGAGTGCGCCGCTTCACCGAAGGAACCTCCCGGATAGTTCGGGCTGGGCCCCCAACCGGTGTGACGGTCGTCGGCGTTCGCGCCCCCGCCCCCCTCCGTGTCCTTCCAGCTGTCACCGGCGGGCCTCGTCCAAATGAAGAAATCAGTGAACTGGGCCACGATCTTGTTGACAGCCAAAGCGTTGCCGTCGTCAGTCAACGCCACAGTCTGCCCGAGCAAGGTCCCTTCAATCAGCGAATCAGTATCCCCGGCTTGCCTCACCACCTGCGGCGCGTCGTCGTTCGAGCCTTCATAGATGTAGACCCGGCCCGCGTTCTCCGCCTCCCCCGAATCACCAGACGGCTCGCCGGGCGACCCCACCACGATCACACCGCTCCCCACCGAGAACGACGACCCGTACCGGGCCTCCCCAGCAGTAGCCCGCAACATGCCGCCGTCTACCCTGCCAGCGTCTGTGTTGTCAGCCGACGGATACGCCAACACCTCCGAAATCGGCTCCAACATAGAAGTGAACCGGCTCACGTTCTTCGCCGACGTCTGATAATTCGACACCGACACGAACGCCGCCTTCGGATCCGCCTCCGCGCCGAACTCCTTCTCGAAGTCCTCCAACAACACCGCCCCCTCAGTCGAGTTCAACTGATCGTTGTTGTCATAGGCAACCAACGACACCCCAGGCCCAGCCAGGATCAACCGATTGTTCTCAGCATCGGCCAGCATCACCCGACCCGAAGCCGAATCACCATTCCCCGGCTCCACAGCCCAATAGTGAGACACCCGATCAGCCGACACATCATCATCAGTCGTCGTAGTGCCCAGCCTGGTCATAGCCCAGATCGTCTCGATCCCACCCGCAGACGAATCCCGATTGTACGACAAACCAGCCTTACCCCGCCGGTCCGTAGTCTTAGACTGCCGGGAACTCCCCGTGAACATACGGCTCGTCTCGCTCGCCGGGTCGAACAACAAACCCACAGTCTTAGAATCAACAACCCGCTGACCGCCGATCCCGTCCTCATCGTCAGAGAAGAACTCGACCACCTGACGCGACACCCCATCACCGTACTGATCCGTCAACGTAGCCGTAACCGTATTCGACGCACCCCGGTTCGTATCAGACGCCTCATGGAACTCCACAGCCTGCGTCAGCTTCAACACCGACGCCTTAGCCACCGAGTCCTCCCACACCACCGCCGCGTCGCCCTGAGGAGCAGGCGCAAACGCATCCCGCTGCTCCGGCGTCCGGCTGTCCTCAACGCCCACCATCTCCAACGTGGTCTTGTCATCGATCTCGAACGCAGCCGTAAAGTCAGCGTGCCGGCCCGCCCACAAATCCAAATCCAACCACGCCGCATCACCCCGCGTCCCCGACCGCGGGTCGTTCTGACGGAACGTAAGCTCCACCATCCCCGCCTCATCCGTCGTATACGAAGTCCCAGTCGAAGACGCAGTCGGCGCAACCCCCTCCGCGCCGCTATCAACAATCTCCGAAACAGAACCCGAGAACTTCACCCCCTCCAACGCCACCGGCTCACCATCCTCATCCACCACCTGAATAGTGAACTTCACCGAAGCCCCAAACTTCGCCGCCGACGCATTCGCCGGCAAATCATCCGACACCTTCAACTTCACCCCCGGCTTCGACACCGCAACCTCCACCGACGGCGCCGACACATCATCCGCATCGAACACATCACCCACATCACCCGACCACGCCCAAATCGTCGCCGAATCATCCTCCAAATTCACCGTCCCCGACCAATCACCCGAAGGATCAGTCGACTCATCACTAAACACAATCTCACACGCCGACGAATGCGTCTCCGCCTTCACCGAATCACTCACACAACGCCCATCCTCCCCAAACGCATTACCCGGATCAGTCGAAGAAAACACATCAATCTTCTGATCCGGCAACGCCATCAAATCCGACCCCCGCACCGACACCGCCGCATCCACCGACTCACCAGTCGTAACCGCATCCTTCGACACCTGCAACGTCAACCCCACCGGCCGAGCAGCCGTATGCGCCAACATCCGCGTAATAAACACAGCCATCTGCGCCCGCGTCACCAAACCACCCGGAGAAAACGCATCATCCGACGTACCCCGAGCAACCCCCACCTCGAACATACGCCGAATCGCCGAATACTCACCCCGAGTCACCTGATCAATATCACCAAACACCTCATCATCAGGACTCACATCCCCCAACTCGAACACCTCACCCCCAAACGCACCAGTCCCCACCTGCGCCTTATCCAAAAACGCATCCAACATCTCAGCCATATTCGCCCTCGTCACATTACGCTCCGGATAAAACAACCCCCCAAACCCAGGCATAATCCCCAACTTCGCCATCTGCAAAACCGCCGTCCGCGTATCCTCAGACGCATCCCCCAAATCCGTCAACTCAACATCAGACGTATCCGCCGGCAACGACACCCCCGCCGGAACCGCCGCCCGACTCAAAAACAAAGCCATCTGCCAACGCAACACCGGAGCACCCGGATCATACGTCGTCTCCGTCCGACCCTGCGTCACCCCAAAATGACCCAAACAATTCACCGCGTCCTCCGCGAACGAACCCACCACATCCACCAAACCCCTCGACTCCAACGCCGGCCCCACACACGCCGAGAACAAAGCCTCCCGATCAGCCTCCCCCGACACCGCCCCCACCGGCCGAACCACCCCCACCGCCAACAACGACCCAACCAAACCCAACACAGCCGCAACAGCCAACCACGACCGCCGCCGCACACCACCCGTCATCATCATGACCATCCTCTCTCATCCAGACACCCGGACCAACACACCCCAACACAGGGCACATCCGGCACTTCAGACACCCACACTATACACCCAACCACACCCCCCGTCAACTACCCTCACCAACACCACCCCCCACCCCCACCCAACCAACCAGACACAACAACCCCAACCCACCCAAAAAGATAACCTGACCAGGCACTTCTTGAAGGAAAGGAAATCCCAGCATGCGGCCTATATCCGAACAGGAACTCCGGTGGAACGCCGACGGGCTGATCCCCGCCTCGGTCCAGGACGACCGCACCGGGGAGGTGCTGATGACGGCCTGGATGAACCGGGAGGCGTTGGAGCTGACCCGGTCCACCGGGCTGGTTCACTTCTGGTCCCGTTCCCGGCGGCGGCTCTGGCAGAAGGGGGAAACCAGCGGGAACACCCTGGCGTTGCGCCGCCTGGGGGCCGACTGCGACGGCGACGCCCTGCTGGTGCGGGCCGCCCCCGCCGGGCCGGTCTGCCACACCAACGCCCGCACCTGCTTCGCGGAGCCCGGAGAGGGGGGCGCCGGACCGCAGGGCTTCCACGACCTGGAGCGCCTCTGGAACACCATCGCCGAGCGGCTGGCCTCCGGGCGGGCCGGTTCCTACACCGTCCGCCTGGCCGCCGGGGGCCCCTCCGCCTCCGGGCGGAAAATGATCGAAGAAGCCGCCGAGCTGGCCGCCGCCGCCCTGGACCACCAGAGGGGGGCGGCCGATGACGGCCGCCTGGCGGAGGAGGCGGCCGACGTCCTGTACCACCTCCTGGTGCTGCTGGCCGAGCGGGGGGCGCCCCCCCGAAGGGTGCTCGAGGAGCTGGCCGCCCGCCGCCGCTGACCAGAGCGGCCACTCCTTGCGGCTTTCGGCCCCCGGGAGGCGGCGTTCTACACTGGCGGCGTGGCCCCGCCCCCCTTGGTCAGTTTCGACAACGTCGCTTACACCGCCTCCGGGCGGGTGGTCCTGCGCCGCGTAGATCTGGCCGTCCGCCCCGGGGACGTTTTGGGCGTCTCCGGACCCAACGGGGCGGGCAAGACCACTCTTCTGCGGCTGGCGGCCACCCTGCACCGGCCGGCCAAGGGCGGCTTGCGGGTGCTGGAAGCCGGGGCCGGCGCCGGCCCCGAAGAGCTGGCCGCCGTCCGGCGGCAGATCGCCATGATCGGGCACTTCCCGGCGGTGTGGCCGGAACTGACCCTGCGGGAGAACGTGGAGCTGGTTGCCCGCCTGCGGGGCGGCCCCCCCGCCCGGGACCCGCTCGCGGCGGTGGGCCTCGAACGCCTGGAAGACTGGAAGGCCTCCCGCGCCTCGCTGGGCATGCAGCGCCGGGTGGAGTTCGCCCGCCTGCTCGGCTGGACCCCCCGCCTGCTGCTGCTCGATGAACCCCACGCCGGCCTGGACGCCGCCTCCGCCCCGCTGGTGGACGAGGTGGTGGGCCGGGTGGCCGCCAACGGCGGAGCGGCGGTGCTGGTCTCCCACGATCCGGGCCGGATGACCGCCTTGGTGAACCGCAGCATCTCGGTCACCGCCGGAGAGGTCAGCGAAGTGAAACAGAACGATGGCGGCTGAGCAGCAGGAACGCTCCTCCCTCGGCGCCCGCTTCCGGCGCAGGGCCCTGCCCTGGGCGCGCGGAGCGCAGACCGGATTCTGGCGGCAGACCTGGTGGATGATCCACAAGGAGCTGCGGGTGGATCTGCGGAGCCGCGAGACCCTGCTGATGGCCGCCCCCTTCGCGGCGATGGCCCTGTTGCTGGCACCCCTGGCCCTGGGGACCGACACCGCCCTGCTCCGCCGCATCGGACCGGGCATGCTCTGGCTGGTGGTGGTGCTGTTCGGGATGACCGTAACCGTCCGGCCGGGCGCCATCGAACCCCGCCCGGTGCGCGACCTCCTGACCCTGAACGGCCTGGACCCGGTGGCCGGCTTCTTGGGCCGCAGCGCCGCCTCCGCGGTCCTCCTGCTCGTGTTCACCCTGCTGCTCACCCCGGTTATGATCGCCCTGTACGGGCCGGAAGCCTCCCCCCGCTGGGGGTGCCTGATCTGGCTGGCTGTCGGGGCGGCCATCGCCCTGGGCCTGCTGGGGACGCTGGCCGCGGGGCTGGTGACGGGGCTGCGGTCGCGCACCGCCCTGGCCCCGATAATGTCCGTGCCGCCGGCGGCCCCGATCCTGGTTGCGGTCGCCCGGGGGACAGAGGCCGCCCTGGACGGGGAAATGGCCGTCCCCTGGCTGCTGATGCTGGCGGCCATGGACCTGATCCTGCTGATCGCCGGAGTGATGCTGGCCGGCCCCTTGGACGAGACAACCCGGTGAAGCGATGAACAACCCGGTGAGGCGATGAAGGGGCGGAAACTCGAACTGGCGGCGCGCATCTCCGGCGGCGTCGCACTGGCCGCGGTCGGCTTCAGCCTGTACACGGCGGCCGCCGCTCCGAGCGAGATCACCCAGGGAGACGCCGCCAAGCTGCTGTTCATCCACGTTCCGGCGGTCATCGCCGCCTATCTGGCCCTGGGGACGGGCTTCCTGGCCGCCCTGTGGCACCTGATCCGCTCCTCCCCCGCCGCCGACCGGCTCTCGGCCTCCGCCGTCGAGGTCGGGGTGATCTTCACCGCCCTCACCCTGCTCTCCGGAATGATCTGGGGCCGGGCCGTGTGGGGGGTGTGGTGGGATTGGAACGACGCCCGGATGATGTCCACCGCGGTCATGTTCTTCTTCTACATGGGGTACCTGGCCCTGCGCCGGGCGATGCCCGGCGGCAAGGCCCGATCCGTCCGGTGCGCGGTGCTGGCCGTGGTCGGCTTCCTGCAGGTGCCGGTCGTCCACTATTCGGTGCTGTGGTTCCGCACCCTCCACCAGGGGCCCGCCATTCTGCGGCCCGACGGCTTCAACAGCACCATGGACGAGGCCTTCGCCCTCCCTTTGACGTTGGGGATACTGGCCTTCGCGGCGGCGATGACCGGCCTGATGGCCGGGCGGCTGATCCTGATGCGCCTCGACGAAGCCCGCGGCGAGCTGTGGGGCCTCGGCCCGCCGGTGGGCGGACGTGTAACCGCCCCGTTCATGGGAGATCGGAATGAGTGACGGGTGGGTGATCTTCGGGTACGCGGTCACCTACGGGATCCTCGCGGCCTACGCCGCCCGGCTGCTGTTCCGAATCAGGTCCCTGCGCCGCTCCCTGCCGCCCCGGCCATGACCCGCCGGCGCATCGTGCTGCCGGCCCTCGTCCTCTTGGCGGCCGTGATCGGCGGCCTGGTCTGGATCAACCTGGGGGAGAACCTCGTCTACTACCTGACCCCCTCCGAAGCAGTCGAGCAGCGGGGGGGAGAGGCGGCGGCCGGGCGCTTCCGCCTGGGCGGCCTGGTGGAGGAAGGAAGCGTCGAGGAAACCCCGGGCGGAATCCGGTTCGCGGTGGGGGACGGCGCCGCCTCGGTCGAGGTGGAGCACACCGGGGCGCCGCCCCAGCTGTTCCGGGCGGGGATCGGGGTGGTGGTGGAAGGCGCCTGGGAGGGCGCCCGTTTCCATTCCGACGTCCTGCTGATCAACCACGACGAGCAGTACCGGGCGCCCGGCGGCGAGGGGGCTTACGAGGTTCCTGCGGGCGGGGTATGACCGCCTGGCTGGGCCTCGGCGCGGTGCTGACCGCCCTGGGGTCGGCGGCTGCCCTGGCGTGGAGGGGATTCCCCGCATTGGCGGGGCGCGGCCCCGCCCCCGCCGAGCGCCTCCGCCGCCCGGTGCTGTGGCTGCTGGGGGGGGCGGCCGCCGCCATGGTCATGTTGGAGGCGGGGCTGCTGGCGGACGACTTCTCGATCGCCTACATCGCCGACAACCACCGGCGGGGGACACCCCTCCTCTTCACGCTGGCGGCCGGGTGGGCGGCCCTGGAAGGTTCCATCGTCCTGTGGGGGTTGGTGCTGGCGGCCTTCACCGCGTCTATGTACCGGGCCATGGCCCGCCCCGGCCACCCCCTGGCGGGCGGAGCGCTGGCGGTCATGGGCCTGCTGGGGGTCTTCTGGTTCGGCCTCATGGCCACCGCCGCCAACCCGTTCGCGGTGTGCACCTCGGCGGGCGAAGCGGGGTGCCTCCTCGAAGCCTGGGCGCCCTGGTCGCCGGTCGACGCCCCTCCTGACGGGCGGGGCGCAAACCCGCTCCTGCAGAACCACATCCTGATGGCCGTCCACCCGCCGGTGCTCTACCTGGGGTATGTGGGCTTCTCGGCGCCGTTCGCGGTCGGGATCGCCTCTTTGGCCGCCGCCCGCCGGGGCGCCGACTGGCTGGCCGCCGCCCGGCGCTGGACCCTGACCGCCTGGGCGTTCCTGACCGCCGGCATCGTCCTGGGCGCCTGGTGGAGCTACGAAGTGCTGGGCTGGGGCGGGTACTGGGCCTGGGACCCGGTGGAGAACGCCTCCTTCATCCCCTGGCTGCTGGCCACCGCCTTCATCCATTCCTCGGTGGTGCAGGCCCGCCGGGGGGTGCTCTCGACCTGGAACTACGTGCTGGTGATCGGGACCTTCGCCGCCACCATCCTCGGCACCTTCCTCACCCGCTCGGGGGTGGTCGCCTCGGTGCACAGCTTCACCCAGTCGGCGGTCGGCCCCATCCTGCTGGGGTTCCTGGCTGCGGTGCTGGCCGCCTCCCTGGCTCTGTTCGCCTTCCGGGTCCACCTGATCGGGAGCGCCCCCCGGCTCGATTCGCTGGCCAGCCGGGAGGGGGCTTTCCTGGCCAACAACCTGCTGCTGGCGGTGTTCGCCTTCGTGGTGCTCTCCGGCACCCTCTTCCCGCTGGCCGTCGAAGCGGTGCAGGGCCGCACCGTGGGGGTGGGGAGGCCTTTCTTCGACCGCTGGGCGGCGCCCCTCTCCTACTGCCTGCTGCTGGTGATGGGAATCGGCCCGGTCACCCCCTACCGGGCGGCCGGGCGCCGGATCATGCGGCGGCGCCTCCTCACTCCGATGCGGATCTCTCTGGCGGCGGCGGCGGCTGTGATCCTGGCCGTCGGGCGCAGCCGCCATCTGATCCTCGCCGTCCTGCTGGGGGTGTTCGCGGCGGCGGTGATCGTGCGGCGGCTGGCGGAGCTGGTGCGCGCCCGGCGGAAGGCCTCGGGCGAAGGCCCTCTGGCGGCGGCGGGCCGCCTGATCCTCGGCGACCCCGGTTACTGGGGGGGCCAGCTGTCGCACCTGGGGGTGGCGGTGCTGGCGGCGGGCATCGCGTTCTCCGCCAACCTGGCCGTCTCCGGAACCCTCGACCTGGCGCCCGGAGAGCGGGCTTCCTTCGCCGGATACGAGCTGATCTACGAAGGCCCCTTCTCCCGGGCGGAGCCGGCCCGCACCGTGGTGGGCGCCCGGATCGAGGCGTTCCGGGGCGGGCGGGCGGCGGCGGTCCTCCGGCCGAGGCTCAACGACTACGGCTCCCCTTCGGGGCCGGTGTCCACCCCCGCCGTGCATTCGACCGTCCGGGGCGACCTGTACGCGTCGCTCACCCGCCTCAGCCCCGACAGCCTCAGCGCCGACGTCTGGTACTACCCCCTGCAATGGATGGTGTGGACGGGGGGCCTGACGACCGCCGCCGGGGCCGGCTTCTCGCTGTTGGCCTCCCGGCGCCGGGCGGGGGCGAGGGCGGGGGCGCTCCGCCGGAGGGCGCCTCCTCCGGAACCCGTCCGCCGGGAACCGCCGGCGCCGGCAGGGCCGGGCCGCGCCTGATATGAAGATGAACATACGTTCCCTCTTGGCCTGGCCGGCCACCGTCCTCTTGGCGGGGGTGGTGCTGTGGGGGCTGGCTGCCGGGGAGGCCTCCGACCGCGACCGGGTGTCGTCTCTGGGCGCCCGTATCCGCTGCCCCGTGTGCCAGGGCGAGTCGATCGTCGATTCGCCCACCCCCTACGCCCAGGACATCCTCGCCTTCGTGGAAGAAAAGGTCGAGGAAGGGTGGAGCGACGAGCAGATCCTCGGCTACCTGGAAGACCGCTTCGCCGGGATACGCCTCGACCCCCGCTTCTCGGGATGGGCGGCGCTGCTCTGGCTGCTGCCCGTCGGGGCGGCGGGGGCCGGGGCCGTGTTGGCCGCCCGCCGCCTCCTGCGCCCGCGGGGTTCTACCGATGGATGACCGCGGCGTCTCCTTCCCCGCCCCCGGCCGGCGCGCTCTGGCCCGGCGGGACATCGCCGAGGTGCGGCGCCAGCAGGCGGAGGGGGAGATGGACGCCGAGACCACCGAGCGGCTGGTGCGCCGCTACCAGGAGGAGATCGACCGCCTCGACGGCGGGGGCGGGGGCGGCGGCGGCGGGGGTTCGGCGGCGGGCGGCGGGAAGCCCCGGCTCCGGCGGCTGGCGGGGGCCCTGCTGTTGACGGCCCTGTTCGCCGGGGCGGCCGCAGGCGCCTTTTTGGCCGTCCAGAACCGGGAGGGGGGGTTCATTACGGGCGGGGGCGGGGGCGGCCCGGTGGACCTGTCCGAGGTGACCAACGACCAGATGGAAGCGGTGATCGCCGCCAACCCCGGCGTACCCGAGATCGCCGCCATGAGGCTGGCCCTGGCCGACCGTTACTTCGAGGAAGGCCGTTTCTCCTCCGCCCTGCCCCATTATCTGGATGCGCTGGACGGACGGCTCGACCGGGGGCGGCGGGCCAGAGGGATGGCGAGGGTGGGCTGGATGAGCCATCTGTCGGGGGCCGGGGAACCGGCCGAGGCCTATCTGGCCCGAGCCTTGGAGATCGACCCGGACTACCTGGAAGCCGGCCTGTTCCTGGGGCTGGTGCGCTTCGACCGAGGGGACCCGGCCGGCGCCCTCGCCCGGCTGGAGCCCCTGCTGGCCGAGGAGGGCCTGCCCGAGGGCGCCCGGCAAACCCTCGAAGAAACGGTGCGGGAAGCCCGGCGCCGGCTGGAGGAGGAATCGTGAGCCGCCCGGAGGAGCGGAGGCGGATGAGTCCGGCCGGGCGGCGGATCATGGCGGCGGGAATCGCGGTGATCGGGCTGGCGGTTACGGTGTTCGCCGCCCGCTTCGGGACGGAAGCCGACCGGGCCGCCTCCCCGGTGCTCGGCGCCCCCGCCCCCGGCCTGTCCCTCCCCCGCCTGGGCGGCGGAGAAGCGGTCGATTTGGCGGCCCTCGACGAGGCCTACGAGGCGGTCGTGATCAACTTCTTCGCTTCCTGGTGCCTGCAGTGCCGCAACGAACACGCCGACCTGGCCGCCGCCGCCGAGGCCTACCGCGACCGGTCGGTGCGTTTCGCTGGCATCGTCTTCTTGGACGAACCCGACCGGGCCAAGGCCTTCCTCGACGAGCTGGGCTGGGCCGCCAACACCGACTACGCCGCCGACCCCGGCGCCCGCGCCGCCATTGAGTTGGGTGTCTTCGGGGTGCCGGAAACGATCTTCATCCGCGACGGCCGGGTGGTGGGAAAGCTGCTAGGCGAGACCGACGCCCTGACCCTGAGCTCCGCCCTGGAACAGGTACTGGCAGGCGGCGAGGTCGAACCCAGGCAGGTGGGTGAATACCGCCAAAGCCCCGACGACCGATAGACCGCCCCCGGGTCCTGGCTGTGCATCTAGCCTTCGGTATCGAGTTGTTCGATCACGGCACCGATGTCGGAAATATCCATCTTGAAGGGACCCATGTCGGAGGGGATATGCCGGTAGGGAGCAACCGGCTCTCGGTTTTGCAGGCCTTGGCGGACGAGGCGGTTGACCGCCTCGCTTCTCCCAATACCCTCCGCCCGGCGCAGGTCCTCCACCGCAACCGCCACATCGTCGTCGAGTGTCAGGGTCATGCGCATGCAGAGAGGATATCGCACTCCGATGATTGTCACCGGTTGACGGTCCCCTCTCGACCCAGAAGGCCGGTCGGACATCCTCTCGCCCGACCCGCCGGGAGTGCAGGTGAGTACCCGGCCGCCAGCCCAGCAAGAACTTGCCGAGAGGGTTGACGATAGGAACAAATGTTCGCCTAGATGCCCCCTCTCAGATCCAATGTGCATTTCCGTTCAGGTCTGGTAACTTATGGAACAGTTGGTCCGAAAACGACCAAGCGGGTTACCAGATCAACAGGAGCGCAAACAATGAACGGCAGAAGATTCATACGAACAATCCGCCTAGAGAACCTCCTGTCCTACGGTCCTGACACTGAAGAAATTGACCTGCTTCCTCTCAATGTTCTCATTGGACCTAACGGCTCTGGTAAGTCAAATCTGATAGAAGCCCTATCTCTCTTAGAAGCTGCATCTCATAACCTTCAAAGGCCGATACAAGTTGGTGGAGGAACACGTGAATGGCTCTGGAAAGGAACAGACAGATTTCCTACCGCCATTTTGGAAGTTACTATTGAAAATGGATTAGATACAATACCTATCAAATATCATATATCTTTTACAGGTGATGGATCAGGCAGGTTTGTATTGAAAGATGAACGAGTTGAAGACAGTAAATCAGCAAAAAGGCCTGGGAAGGTTAATTTCTATTATCGCTATCAAGAAGGATCTCCGATTCTTAACGCTAAGGTACCAGCAAAACGGGGCAACGGTCATAAATGGCAAGAAAGGGAATTGGGGGAAAAGCTTAGTCATGAGCAGTCCGTTTTATCACAGATTCGTGACCCTAATGTTTATCCCATATTAGCATTTATCACCGACCGCTTTCGCGCAGGAATACATTTCTATCGTGAATGGGATTTTGGTCGTTATAATGCATATCGTGCTCCGATACCTATTGATCTACCATCCTACTATTTACTAGAGGACGCTTCCAATCTTAGTCTTGTACTTGCTAATTTAATCAACAATCCAACGGTAAGAGATACGATAACATCTGAATTAAGATTGTTTTTTCCACAAGCTGATTTCATTAGTTCAACTATACAGGAAGGAGCCGTACGAATCAACCTACATGAAAAGGGGTTGCAACACCCGATCTCTCTGGCTCGCTTTTCGGACGGTATGCTCCGTTATATTTCCCTTTTAACTATACTGTGTCATCCCGATCCTCCTCTTGTTACATGCATAGAAGAGCCAGAAATAGGTCTACACCCAGATATAATTATTGAATTGGCAAGATTACTAATCGAAGCATCATCAAAGAGTCAGATAATCATCACTACTCATTCTGATATACTTGTAGATGCTCTTACAGATATTCCAGAAGCCATTATTGTGTGCGAGCGACCGACAACTAGTACACAAATGAGCAGGCTAAACAAAGATAAACTTGAGCCTTGGCTTGAGAAATACCGCCTGGGCGACCTATGGACGAGCGGCCAACTAGGAGGCAATCGATGGTGAGCATCCAAATATTCGTGGAAGGAGGCGGTGACAGCGGTGACAACAGAGGCCTCAGAGCTAAATGCCGTAAGGGTTTTGCAGCTTTCTTAAAAAACGCAGAGGCAGAGTTTGAGGGGAAAATGCCCAAGGTAATTGCCTGCGGCCCTCGCGAGAAAGCTTATGATAAATTCAAGATTGCTCATGAGAACAATGTACACTGCTTGTTGCTTGTGGATGCCGAGGGACCAATCACTGAAGGACACACACCCTGGCAACATCTAAAGGCCCAAGATGGCTGGTCAAAGCCCCGAGGTGCTGCCGAGGAACAGTGTCATATGATGGTACAAATGATGGAATCATGGTTTCTCGCCGACAAAGACGCCCTGGCTAAGTACTATGGTAAAGATTTTCGAGCAAACGTACTACCGAAAAATCCAAATGTTGAGGCGGTGCCAAAAGAGGATATTAATAAGAAACTCAAGCAAGCAACTCGTCGTACTCAAAAGGGTGCATACAGTAAAGGTTCGCACGGCTTTGATATTCTAGCGAAGATTGACCCAAATGAGGTTAAAAAGGCATCCCGGTATGCCAAGCGCTTTCTTGAACAATTGGATCACCAGACCAGGTTGAAGTAGAAGGGCCCGGTCTCAGGCGGTTACCATTTCCAAGCCCCGCCGGAGCTCGGCTTCGTCCAGGGTGCCCAGCCAGCGTTCTACTTCGACGCCGCCCGCCACCAGCACCGCTACCGGTTGATACCCCACCTCGAAGTCCTCGAACACCGCATCGTCGAGGGTCCACCTGACCGCTCCGGACGGAAGCAGGGAGGCGGCGGCGGCGGCTGTTTTGTCGTAGGTGGAGGCCCAGGCCACCCCCAGCACGTCCACCCGGCCCGCGTACTCCTGGGCCAGGGAATCGACGGCGGGCAACTCCCGCCGGCAGGTCGGTCACCACTCGGCCCAGAAGATGAAAAGAGCAGGGCGGACCGCGTCGGCCGATGCGTAGGTGCTTCCGTCGTTCAAGCTCAGGACGACTGCGGGAACGGGCGGGCCTTCGAACACCGGGGCGGGCGGAGCGGAGGTGGTCTCCGGCGCGGCAGCGGCAGTGGTCTCAGGCGCCGCAGTGGTGTCAGGCGCCGCAGCAGGGGCGGAGGTCTCCGGCGCGATGGAAGCAGCTGTGGCCTCGGACACAGCAACGGCCGTGGTTTCCGATGCGGGCGGGGAAGCGGCGGCGGTGTCAGGCGCCGATGCAGCGGCGGGGGCCTCCGGCGCGGCTGTGGAAACGGCGGCGGGGTCAGGCTCGGCCGCAACGGCGGCGGAAGTCTCTTCCCTCGGCGGTTCCTCCTCGGCGGCCGGAGCGGGGGCGGACGATGGAGCGGCGCCTGAGGTGGTTCGATCGGCCGCGGGGTCGGATGAGGACGGCGCAACGGGGGCGGCGGTTTCGGGGGGCGCCGCAGGTTCGGCCTGCTGCCCGGCGCCCCCGCCGCACGCCGCCAGCCCCAAGACCAGAACCAGTCCGGCCGCAGCAAACGGACGACGGGGCTTCATGGATCCCATCCTAGACCCGATCTCCCGCAATCATCGGCCGCCCTCCGACAGCTCCCGGCTGCGGGCGGCCGCTCTCTCCAACGCCTCCCCAGCCGCCCCGCTGTCGACCGCTTCGGCCGCCATGGCAACGCCTTCCTGCATGTTCTCGGCCAGCCCCGCCGCCGTTACGGCCGCCGCCGCATTGAGCACCGCGATGTCGCGGTGCGGCCCCGGCCGCCCCTCCAGCACCTGGCGGGTTATGCCGGCGTTGACCTCCGCCGACCCGCCCAGCACCTCGGACACCGGCCGGCGGGCCAAGCCGACGTCCTCCGGCGCCAGCTCCGTGCGGGTGATCTCTCCCTCCTCCAGGCGCCACACCACCGAGGGGCCGCTCAGGGTGAGCTCGTCCAAGCCGTCCCCGCCGTGGAACACCAGGGCGCGTTCCGCCCCCAGAGTGCGCAGCACCGAGATCATCCGCCGCGCCATCCGCCCGTCGGCCACCCCCAGCGCGTAGCGCCGCACTCCGGCCGGGTTGCTGAGCGGCCCCAGGAAGTTGAAGACGGTGGGGATGCCGAGCTCTTTCCGCACCGGACCGGCGTGCCGCATGGCCGGGTGGTAGACCGGGGCCAGGAAAAAGGCGTAGCCCGCGTCGAGGAACAGCCGGCGGTTCTGCGCTGCCGGCAGGTCGATGACCACCCCCAGCTCCTCCAGCACATCCGCCGACCCGCATTGGGAGGACATGGAACGGTTGCCGTGTTTGGCGATCGGCGCCCCGGCCCCCGCCGCGATGAAGGAGGCGGTGGTGGAGATGTTGAAGGTGCCCGAACGGTCCCCTCCGGTGCCCACGATGTCCACGGGGTCGGCGCTTCCCAGATCGACCCGCACGGCGGCGTCCAGCATCCCCTCGACCAAGCCCCCCATCTCGTCTGCCGTCTCCCCCTTCATGCGGAGAGCCACGATGAGGCCGGCGGTCTGCGCCGGGGATGCGCGCCCGGCCATTACTTCCTCCATGGCGCTCTTGGCCTGGAGGCGGGTCAGGTCTTCGCCCCTGCTGAGGGCGCCGAGTATCCGGGGCCAAGAGAAATCAGACATGTCGGCCATGGCCGAATCCTATCAGCGCAGACCTTCCCTCCCCGGGGAGGCGGCAGACCGTGATCCACCGGCCAACCCCCGGCGCCCATCCAAGCAAGAGGACGAGCGGACAGGGACCGACCAGGTTGTTCGGATGCGTTGGCCTCACGGCGAACCCCCCGGCAGACAACCCGCCGACCAGCAGCAACCTCTACCCCCCTGCCCATCGGCTCATCCTGGCCTTGCGGCAGGCGGCAGACCTTCGAGGGAGCGGCAGCAACTTCTATTCCCCTATGCCTGTCAGCCCGTCTCCTCAAACCGAACCGAAACACCGAACTGAACCCAAGCCCAAGCAACACATTCGTTTTTCGCGTTCTCCGCCCCCCGCCCCGGCTACGCCGGGCCCCGCCCCCGCCGCCTCCGAACCACCGTCTTCGGACGCCGAGGGCGCGATGAGGCCCTCTGCGCCCGATCCGTCTCGGCACAGCCAGGTCGGCCGCTCCGCCCTTGGAGCTTCGGCTCTGGGCGGGGCGGCCTCTGTATGACCGCAGCATCCGGACCGGCTGCGGTTTCTGTACCACACCAAGGTACCAGGGACGTGTGACACTTTTCGGCAACCAGACGGAAAGCGAGCTCCCACTGACCCCGGTTGGTCATCTCAAGAAGGAGCGCGGACAGCAACCAACCGGTTGTTCGGGTGCGTTGGCCCGGCGAACCCCCTGGCAGGCGCCCCCGCCGTCTGCCGACAACTTCTATCTCCTCTGCCTGTCTGCTCGTCTTCTAAACTCAGGGAGACGGAATCAGGTGATCCTCGGAGGTAGCGCCATCCTGTATTTCGCATACACGGCCCTGATCTCACCCGACCGCCTGTCGGAGGCCGCCCCGTCGGCCGAGTTCCGGTTCATAGCCCACCTGCCCGAGGCGGAGCTGGTGTTTCCGATCTTCGACGAAGACCTGGGCGGGGGGTTGCCGTCGGTGCGCCCCATGGGGGGCCAGAGCGTGTGGGGGGCGGTGTTCGAAGTCCCCGATGACCAAGCCGCCGGACTCGACCGGGCCGAACAGCTGGAAGGGCGCACTCCGTGCGGCGGCTTCACGGCGGTGGACCGCCAGGGCGTCCGCTATCAGGTGCTGACCCACACCGCCTCGTCCTCCCCGAAGCCGGACCGTCGGCATCCGCCTTCGGCGGAGTACATGGCGGTAGTGGTGGAGGGCGCCCGCCGTTGGGGGCTGCCCGCCGGTTGGGTGGCCGGGCTGGAAGAGCACGTCACCGGCCCGATGCTCTGATCCTCTTGATCTCCGCCCGGTTTCCCCCCTGAAGAAGCGGTACGGGGCCGGTGCGGACGCCGGCCCCGTACCTGGTGAGACCCGAGGAGGAGGGTCTCTACGCTTCGTCTGCCCCGTTTCCTTCGTTCACGAACTTGTCGAGGAACACCCCGATGACCGCCCCTGCCAGAGGGGCCAGGACGTAGGCCCAAACGTTGGTGTAGTCCCCCGCCACGATGGCCGGCCCCAGGCTCCGGACCGGGTTCACGGATCCGCCCGTGAGCGGCGCCGCCGCCAGATGGATCACCGTCAGCGCCCCGGCGATGGCGTAGGGGGCGCCCTTCCCCTCGCCGGATGTAACCCGCAGGAACACGATCACGAGGACGACGGTGAGGATGAGTTCCAGGATGAATATCTCTCCGGCGTCCATGACCCGTCCGCCGCCGATCTCCCCGCCGCGCACCAGTGTGGCCTTCACCCCGCTGTTGCCGGAGACACCGGCGATCAGACCCGCGGCCAGCGCCGCGCCGGCCAGCTGAGCGACTACGTAACCCGCCGTGTCGGCCGCCGAGATCTCCTTGCGCATCATCTTGGCGAGCGTGAGGGCGGGGTTGACATGGGCGCCCGACACCGACCCGAACATGTGGATGGCGGCGAAGACGGCCAGACCGAACCCCAGCGAGATGGCCACCACGCTCCCGCCGGAGCTGAGGATGGCCAGGGAACCGACACCGACCAGCACGAACGTTCCGAGCAGCTCAGCGAGATACTTGTTGAGCGAAGCAGCCAACTGGACCTCCTTGTGATTGTTGGTCTTGAGGTTAGACCACGCGGCCCGCATCCTGGTTTCAAGTTTCGGGGCAGGCCGGCCGCGCCGCTCGAAACCGGCCGCACCGGCGCCGAACACGGCATCGCCGGCCGAGCAGCCGACAACAAATCCGCCCCGGCTGCGCGCCCTCCTCCTCGAAGCCGGATATACCCAGGCCCCGGATCGGCCCAACCCGGCCTGCACCCCGCTCGGCGGCGGGAGGCCGCTGCTCGGCCGCCCATCCGCTTACCCTCTTATCAGCGCGGATCGAACGGGGAAGGGAACGTTGCGGAGCAAGGCGGACTGGGCGGCGGCGGGGCTGGGCGCGGCGGCGGGCCTGCTGGTGATGCTGGCGGCCTCTTACCTCGGCAACGCGCTGCTGTGGCTGGCAGACCGGGCGGGGCGGGACGGCGGCGGGGCGGGCGCGGCGGCGGCGCTGGCCCTGTCACTGCTGGCGGGCGAGCTGACGGCGGGGTACACGGGCGGGCGGTTGGGCAAGACGGCGCCCCCCGGACTAACCGGCAGCATGGCCGCCTTGGGCCTCTATGGGGTGGTGGCCGCCCTCAGCCTGGCGGGGGGCAGTCCGGCCGGGCCTCGGACGCTGCTGCTGTTCGGAGCGCTGGCGGCGGCGGTCGGATACGGCGGGGGCGTCTTGGGCGGCCGCTCTCGGCGGCGCTGACACCTGCGCGAGGGCGGGCGGCGAGTCCGCCGATAAGCCGGATTCTGTACCCGTTTGCCGGGCGACGGCCATCCATCTGGGGCCTGCGTTGCCGTCAGGCCTCGGTGCGGTCCACCCGAGGCTCGATCGACGGACCGCCGGCGCCTCTGCTCGACCTTGCTCCGGGAGGGGTTTACCAGCCACCCCGGTCTCCCGGGATGCTGGTGGTCTCTTACACCACCGTTTCACCCTTGCCTGTGCCCTTTCGGGCCATCGGCGGTCTGGTTTCTGCGGCACTTTCCGTCGGGTCGCCCCGCCTGGGCGTTACCCAGCTCCCTGTCCTGCGGAGTCCGGACTTTCCTCGATTGCCTAGCAACCGCGGCCGTCTGGCGGACTCGCCGCCCCGCAGGTTAGCCCCGATGATCCACGAAAGCGGGGGCGGGCAGATGAAACAGCCGCCGCATCCCTTCTGACCTGGGCCAACACCGGGAACAACTATCCGATCAGATACGGGGCGTTCACCAACCCATGAAAGCCGCCGCCTCGGGGTCCGGAATGTACAGGATGACGAACCGGCGCGGCCGGCGGTCCGCCCCGCGCGGACATGAACAGCAAGGCAAGAAGGCGCCCCTCCCCGCCCCCGCCGCCCCGCCGCCGGCGCACCCGTTCCAACCCTGCCGAACACCTCCTCGGCCCGCCCAAAAGCGCGAAAACCGGCCCCCCGCCCCGGCTTCGCCGGGTGCCCTCCCCCGCCTCCGCCACCAGCATCGGATCCTCATCGGGGCGGCCGCCGCCCCGCCCGGCCCTCTGACGCCCGGCCCGGGTGAAATCCCATGATGACCGCCGCCCTCTCCGGAGCCTCGCGGCGGTGTTTGTGTTTCAGCCCAATAGATATACCAAATTTTCGGGCGTTCGCATAGGGGTATGTTCGAGTATTTTTCGCGGCCCGCAAAGCGGCCTTCTGACCTGGGGCAACACCGGGAAATGACTTCTGATCGGATACGGGGCGTTCACCAACCGGGGAAAGCCGCCGCCTCGGGTCCGGGATGTACGGGCCGATGAACCGGCGCGGGCGGCGGCCGCCCCGCGGGGCAAATGAAAATCGGGGTTAGCCTGGGGATCATGTGCGGGCGGTATGCGATGCATGAGGACCAGGAGGCGCTGGCCCGGTTCTTCGGGGTGGAACGGATCGTTGCCGAGGCGCTCGACCCCAGCTACAACGTGGCCCCGACCGACGAGGTGTACGCAGTGGCCGAACACGAAGGCGTCCGCCGGCTGGGGGTGCTCCGCTGGGGCCTGATCCCGCACTGGGCGGAGAGCCGCAAAGGCCGCCCCAACATCAACGCCCGCGCCGAGACGGCGGCCGAGCGGCCCGCCTTCCGGGATTCTTTCCGCCGGCGCCGATGCATCGTCCCGGCCAGCGGTTTCTACGAATGGGGGCCCAAAGCGGCCGGGCGGCGGCCCTTCTACATCACCATGGCCGACCGCAGCCCGATGGCCTTCGCCGGAATCTGGTCGTCGTGGAAAGACCCCGAAACCGGGAGGTGGATACGAAGCTGCGCCGTCCTCACCACCCGCGCCAACGAAGCCATAGCCTCGATCCACACCAGGATGCCGGTGATCCTCCCGCCCCGGCACTGGGACCTGTGGCTGGACCGCGAAATAACAGCCCCCGAAGCCGTGGAGCCCGTCCTGGCCCCCGCCCCCGCTTCCCGGACCGCCGCCCGCCCGGTGTCCACCCTGGTGAACAGCGTCCGCAACAACCTTCCCGAGAACATAGCCCCCTTGGAAACCGCCCCCCTACTGCCCGCCGGGGCCTGACCGGGGGCCTACGCCGCCGCGCTCCAACCCCCGGCAACATCCATGTCTATACAGTCGGGCGGTCCGTCTAGCCTTCGGAGAAGATGGCACGCATACTGCTGGTCCGCCACGCCCCCACCCCCGAGACCGGGAGTTGCCTCACCGGGCGGACCCCCGGCGTCTCCCTCGGCGGGCGGGGGAGGAAAGAGGCCGAGGCCGCCGCCGCCGCCCTCGCAGACTCGGAGGCCGCCGCCGTCTACACCTCCCCCATCGAGCGGACTCTGGAAACGGCCCAGATCATCGCCCGGCCGCACGGGCTCACCCCCGTCATCGACCAAGGCCTCATCGAGATCGACTTCGGGGCCTGGGCCGGCCGGTCCTTCGAGGCCCTCGAGGCAACCGAGTTGTGGAAAACCGTCCAACGGCGCCCTTCCCGGGTGCGGTTCCCGGGAGGCGAATCGTTCGTGAGCGCCCAAGTGCGGGCGGCGGCGAGCATCGAGCGGATCGCCGCCGCCCACTCCGGTCAAACAGCCGTTGCGGTGAGCCACTGCGACGTGATCAAGCTGATCCTCTCCCATTTTCTGGGCCAACCCCTCGATCTGTTCCAGCGCATCCATATCGACACCGCCTCCGTCTCGGACCTCCGGATGCGCAAGGACGGGTCGTGGTCGATAGCGGCGGTCAACGCCTCCCGAGCCGGATCATGAACGACGGCCCTTACTACGACTTCGGCCAGGTGGACCGATTCTTGGCGGGCGCCGTGGGTGAGCCGGGCGAGCGCACCTTCTACTTCTTCATCGAATCCGGCGGGCTCGGCCACTGGTTCAAATGCGAGAAAGGCCAGGCGGCGGCGCTCGGAGAACAGGCCCTCGAGCTGTTGAACTCCCTCGAATGGGAAGTAGACGAGGATCAGGTGGGGGAGATTTTGTCAGGGGCGCCGGCCCTGCCCGCCCCTTCCCCCGGGGACGTGCTCTTCCGCGTCAACACCATCGCCATGCGGATCGATCAAAGGAACCTGCTGACCTTCGTGCTCGGGGGGGACGAGGGCCAAGGGGCGGCGTTCGTGATCACCGCCGAGCAGCTGCGCGCCATGTCGGTGAAAGCGTTGGAAGCGGTCAATTCCGGACGGGAGGAGTGCCAGAACTGCCTGCTGCCTATGAACCCACGCGGCCATGAATGCCCTTCCGCCAACGGCCACCGGATGACCGGCGGATGACGGGCGGATGACCGGCCCGCATCCGAAAGTTTGGAAGATCACCGAGGTCGTCGGGCAGTTCCGCAACGCCTCCAACGCCGCCCTCCTGGCCGCCACCGATTCGGGCCGGCTGGTGGTCTACAAGCCCGAACAGGGGCAGCGGCCCCTGTGGGACTTCGACTGCCGGACGCTCCCCGCCCGCGAGGTGCTGACCTTCGAGGTGGCGGAGGCGGCCGGTCTGGCCTGCGTGCCGAGGACCCTCCCGGCGGACGGGCCCTTCGGGCCGGGGTCGGCCCAGGAGTTCATCGACATCGACCATGAGTTCAACCCCGCCCCCCTCATCGACCACGCCGACCCGGCGCTCTGGCCGGTGGCCCTCCTCGACCTGATGATCAACAACGCCGACCGCAAGGCCGGACACGTCCTCAACGACCGCTCGGGGCGCCTCTGGAGCATCGACCACGGGGTGGCCTTCCACACCGACCCCAAACTCCGCACCGTCATGTGGGGTTTCTCCGGCCAAACCCTCCCCGCCGGCGCAGCGGCGGCCCTGCGCCGTCTCGAAACGGCCCTCGAGAACGGCCTGTGGGACCGAGCGGCGGCGCTCCTGAGCGAACCAGAAGCCGACGCCCTGGCCGAACGGGTAGAGCGCCTGGCGGCCGACCCCGTACACCCCTTCCCGCCCACCGACCGGCCGCCCCTCCCCTGGCCCCTCTGGTAACGGAGCTTCTTCTCTCGGACGCCTTACAGGGATTCCGAAGGCGCGGCCTCTTCCGTCTAGGATGTCGGCCGATCGCTTCCTTGAATCCGCACAGAACTGCTGAGGAGCCTCCATGACCCGATTCGCTTATTTCTGCGGCCACGAGCAGTGGCACCCCGAGCAGCTGGTCCGGCACGCCGAGCTGGCGGAGGAGGCCGGGTTCGACATGCTGGTGGTGTCCGAGCACTTCCATCCCTGGGTGGACGACGCCTCGGCCTCCGGGTTCGCCTACGCCACGATCGCGGCGATGGCCCAAGCCACGGAGCGGGTGGAGTTCGCCACCGGGGTGACCACCCCCCTGTGGCGGTTCCATCCGGCGGTCGCCGCCCAGGCCGCCGCCACCCTCGACCGGCTGAGCGGCGGGCGGTTCACCCTGGGGGTGGGCACGGGGGAGAACATCAACGAGGGGCCGCTGGGCTACCGCTTCCCCAAATATGCGGAGCGGGCGGCCCGGATGAACGAGGCGCTCGAGATCATGCGGCGGCTGCTGGACGGCGAGAAGCTCACCTACGAGGGTGAGTACTACACCACCGACCGGGCGAAGCTGTATTCGCCTCCGGCTTCCAGGGTGCCGATCCTGCTGGCGGCGGGCGGCCCCAAGTCGGCCCGGCTGGCGGGGCGGAAAGCCGACGGGGTGATCGTGTCGGTCAAGGACCCGGCGGACGCCGTCGAGCGGGTGATCGGGCCGGTGCGGGAGGAGGCCGCCGCCCACGGCCGGCCCGCGCCGATGGTGCTCACCTCCCGGTGGGCGCTCTTGGCCGGAGACGAAGACGAAGCCTGGCGGGCCTTGTTCTCCTGGCGAGGGCTGCGGGCGCCGGGCCGGCTGGAGGCGGTGGACCCGATGACGCTGCGGGAGAGGGCCGACGCCCTGCCCCGCGGCGATGTGCTGGGCCGGTACGCCCGCGCCGCCGAGGCAGCGCAGATCGTCGACCTCTACCTGCCGCTGATCGAGGACATCGGCGCCGACGTGGTAACCATCCAGATGGCCGCCGTCGACCAAGAAGCCCTGATAGAGCTGCTGGGCAGAGAGGTGCTTCCCGCTCTGCGGGAAGCTGCGGACGCATAACCCCGGCCTCACCTGTCACACCCACCCGTTACCTTTGACCCTGCGGGCGGACGCCCGGCCCGGAGAAACAGGAGCGGCAGATGACCTACGACCCTCACCTGGCGCATCGACTGCTGCGCCGGGGAACAGGCGACCCGAACAGCGAATTCCGGGATCCGCAGGAGGAGACCATCCGATACCTGGTGGGCGGCCGCGGGCGGAGACGGTTGCTGCTGGTACAGAAAACCGGGTGGGGCAAGAGCTTCGTCTACTTCATCGCCGCCAAGCTCCTGCGGCTGCTCGGGAGGGGCCCGGTCGTGCTGATATCACCGCTGCTGGCCCTGATGCGCAACCAGATCGCCATGGCCGAGCGGCTCGGCGTGCGGGCCGGCGCCATCAACTCCAGCAACAGGGAGGAGTGGGACTCCGTCATCGAACGGTTGGCCGGCGGTCGAATCGACATCCTGCTGGCGGCGCCCGAAAGGCTCGCGAACGATGAGTTCATGTCGAACACATATGCTCGTTACCTGAGCCGGCCGGGCATGTGGGTGATTGACGAGGCGCATTGCATATCCGACTGGGGGCACGACTTCAGGCCCGACTACCGCCGGATAGAAAGCCTGGTCAGGAATCTGCCCGGCAACGTTCCGCTGCTGGCAACCACCGCCACCGCCAACGACCGGGTGGTCGAGGACCTGGAAGAGGTGTTGGGTCCGGGTCTGAAGGTGGTGAGGGGCGGACTCGCCCGTCCTTCCCTGCTGCTGCAAACAATTGAGATGCCTTCATCACGCGACCGGCTGGCCTGGCTGGCCGATAAGTTGCCGAGGCTGGAGGGCAGCGGCATCATCTACACGCTGACCATCGCGGATGCGGAACGGGCGGCGCGTTGGCTGCAAAGCCGAGGGCTGAATGTCTGCGCCTATACGGGGTCTACCGATCCGGAGGAACGGCTGCATCTGGAGGAGGCGCTGATCGGCAACCAAGTCAAAGCCTTGGCGGCGACCTCCGCTCTGGGGATGGGTTTCGACAAACCGGATCTGGGGTTCGTCATCCACTATCAGGCGCCGGGGTCGGTGATCGCCTATTACCAGCAGGTAGGCCGGGCGGGCCGAGGCATAGGCGGGGCCTATGGGGTGCTGCTGGCGGGCTTGGAAGATCAAAGGATCATAGACCACTTTCGTGAATCCGCCTTCCCTGCCCGCGTCGAAGTTCGAGAAGTCCTCGCTGCTCTTCAAAAGGCCGCGGGCGGGCTTTCGTTGAACAGACTGCAAGAAGAAGTCAACATGAAGCAAAATCGTTTGCAGCAAACGCTCAAGTTGTTGGAGCTGGAAACCCCGGCCCCCTTGGTCAAAAACGGACCGGTCTATCAGCTGACCCCTGCCCGGCTGAGCGAAGGTTTCTGGGAGCGGGTGGAACGCCTGACGGAACTCCGTATCGAAGAACAGAACGAAATGCGGGAATACATCGGTCTTTCATCTGGTCACATGGAGTTTCTGATCGAGGCTCTCAACGGTGCACATACAGAAAGGGCCGACACCCATGATCTGACGCCCCTGCCCGTCGATGCGCCCCGCGTCCTGAAGACGGCGGCGGAAGATTTTCTGGGTCGGGACTGTTTCCGGTTGGAGCCGCGCAAACAATGGCCGCCGGGCGGCATGCCCTGCTACGGCGTCAGCGGCCGCATCGACGAAGAACACCGCTGCCTGGACGGAAGGGCGTTGTGCATGTGGGGCAGCGGCGCCCTCGGCCGGCTGGTCGAACAAGGGAAGTACCAAACAGAACATTTCTCCGACGAATTGGTGAAAGCCTGCACGGATCTGTTGCGAGAATGGGATCCGGAGCCGCCGCCGAGGTGGGTTACCTGTGTACCGTCGCGTCATCATCCGAAACTGGTGCCCGAATTCGCTGAACGGCTGGCCGACGGACTCGGACTTCCATTCCGTAAGGTCCTGGAAGACACGGGCCGGGACCGGGGCAGACAGAGGCGAATGAACAACAGCATCTGGGCGGCCCGCAACATCGACGGGGCGTTTCGCGTCGTTGCCCGACTCCATGGATGGGGGCCGGTACTGTTGGTGGACGACATGGTGAGCTCGAGATGGACGATGACGGCGTGCGCATGGATGCTCCGCAAACAGGGCAGCGGAGAGGTGCTGCCGTTGGCGCTGGCAAAGGCATCGGCGTCGTGAACCGGGCTGTCTCCTCCGACACGCAGGCTGTTCTGCTGCTCACCGCTCCGATGAACGTCGGCAGGAACCGCGACGAGAGCGGACTTCTGGGAAAGCGTGATTTCCAGAAGTTGGTGAAGCATCTGAAGGGCTTGGACCGGAACCGCAGCCCCGCCGATCTTCTCGACGGAGACCTCGCGGAGGTTCTCGGCAAAGACCCGCCCGTCGGCCTCCGCGCGGTCGAGGAACTGCTGCGCCGGGGCGGCCGCCTGGCGCAGGCGGTCGATCATTGGCACACGCGGGCTATCTGGGTGATCAGCCGGTACGACGAGGGGTATCCGCATCGGTTCGAGACGCGCCTGGCCGGCGCCGCTCCGCTGCTCTTGTACGGGTGCGGCGACAGGTCCCTGCTCGATGAAGGCGGGCTGGCGGTGGTGGGGCCCCGCAACGCGGACGACGAAGCGCTCGACTTCGCCCGGCGGGCGGGCAAACTCGCGGCGAGGAGCGGGCGCACGGTGGTGTCCGGCGCGGCGCGCGGGGTGGACCGAGCGGCGATGACCGGCGCCCTGGAAGCGGGGGGGCGGGCGGTGGGCGTGGTTGCGAACGGCCTCGAAAAGCAGATCATGACCCGCGATTGCCGGAACTGGATCGCCGAGGGGCAGCTGTTGATGGCCTCGCCCTACGACCCCCGGTCCGGGTTCGCCCGCGGGGCGGCCATGGGGCGCAACAAGCTGATCTACAACCTGGCCGACGCGGCCTTGGTGGTGGAGGCCGACCCCGAGCGGGGTGGAACCAGGGCGGGCGCGATCGGCCAACTCAGAGCCAACGAGAAGCAACCCGACCGGATGATCCCGGTATACGTGCGGAACAGGCCTATCCCCGACGGCCTCGAAGCTCTGAAGGACGAAGGAGCGCTGGTCTGGCCCGACCCGGATACGGCCGACGGCCTGAAAGCTCTGCTGAACAGGGCCCCGCCCGATCCTCCGCCGCCCGATGCCAAAAAGACTCTGTTCGACATGGAGGCCGCAACACCGGCCCAGACCGGCGCGGGCTGAAGAAATCCGGCGCTTCGGAAAATGAGGGGGAGCTGGGCGGGGCGGCGGGCGGGTCTCTGCTTCCGAGGTCCGCCGGGGGCAGGTTTCTTTGGATTTTAGAAGAATCTGGGACAATTGGGAATATTACTAGTCACAGGGATGTTGTATAATGTAGATATGTTCGATTTCATGGCCGACCGAGCCCCCGACGAAGACTTCACCGTCGAGGCCGACCCCGCCCTCGAAGCAGACACCCCCGCCCTCGAGGCAGACGAAGCCGAGGGCGGGGAGCGCCCCGCGTGGCTCCAAGCCCACATGAGCGAATACCAGAAACAACGCCAGAACGTCTACGACCGCACCCTGCGGCTCCTGCGCCGGGGGAACTCCTTCACCGAAAGCTTCGACGACCACCGCGAGAAAGAAACCGCCAAAGCCGAAGCCGGCCTCGTCCGAGCCCAAGCCGGAATCAGCCGCGCCCGGGGCGACCAGCTCTACTGGATACAGGGCCTGTTCCTCTTCGACGGCGCCCGCCGAGCCGGATACGCCAGCCGGGTGGACCTCACCGCCGCGATGATGGACGTCCACCGCACCACGGCCAAGAACCTGGTCTACCTGGCCGACCGCATAGACGAGAGCACGGTCAACGCTATCCGCAAGGGGCGGCTGTCGTATGTGCGGGTGCTGGAAGAGACCCGCCTCCGCGAAGCCGGCGCAACGCCCGAACAAATCCAAGCGACCCGCCGCCTCGACCTGGGGCGGGTGAAGCGCTTCCTGGCGAAGCTCCGGAAGATGACCCGCACCGACGAGAAACGCATCTTCGAAGGCCAATACATCAGCTTTCAGCCGTCTCTGGACGAAAGCCACTACCGGGTAGCGGGGCAGCTGGGCGGCTACGAAGGCGAAATCTGCCGCCAAGCCCTCCAACAACGCGCGGAGCGGATCACTCCCCCCGCCAACGACAACGACGAAGACGAGGTGCGGCCGGACGCCGGGCTGCGGAGGGCGTTGGCTCTAACCTCGATGTGCCAGGACGAACTCGACCAAACCACCGACCATCCCCACCCCGGCGGTCAGGCGGGCACAGCCGAGGACTTGGCGGCGCGGGTGGAAGACTTGGCCGCCTGGGAACAGCAGCGGGCCGACCACACCGCCCACGAAGAAGAGGCCGAACAGCCCGAAGGTGAGGCTGACCACGCCGACGAGACCGACCGCACCATCCGCCGAGAACACATCGACGACATCCTCCACACCGCCCGCCGAGCCGCCGGCCGGAACCGCCGCCAACCCCTGCTCATGGTCGTCGCCGACCAGTTGCTGGCCGAACAATCAGGCTATGAGCAAGGGGTGAACATCCTGGGCGGACCCCGAGTGGGGCCCGACACCATCGACCTCATCCACTGCACCGGCCGCGCCGAACATCACACCATCACCGAAGGCGGCATCACAGCCGAGGAACCAAACAACAGATCCGGCCCGGTCTGCGAAGAGCTGTCCTCGCCCGGGACGACGGATGCGTCATCGACGGATGCACCAACACCCACCGCCTCGAAGTCCACCACGTCGTCCCCCTCTCCCAAGGAGGAACCCACCGAGCGGACAACCTGGCGGCGCTCTGTTGGTATCACCATCACGTTGCTGTCCACCGCCACGGACTCCAACTCGACCCCCGCTCACCGCCCCGCCGGCGAAGACTCATCCGGCCCCGCCCCACCCGCCGGAAACACCCCCCTCCCCAGTTGCGCGCCCTCCTCACAACCGGATGACCCAAGCCGGACGGGCCCGGCTCGGCCTTACCCGGCCCGGACTCACTCACTCTTCCCAGCCCTCCCCCTGAAATCCGAAGAGCCGGAAATCAACCCTCGGGCAGGCGGGCCGGCCAGTCGTCTTTGAGGAGGCGGGAAAGGGCCCGGTCGGCCAGGATGCGGCCGCCGGTCTGGCACTCGGCGCAGTAGTTGGTCTCGTTGGAGGCGTAGACGATCCTCCTGACCGGTTGCCCGCACACCGGGCACGGCTGCTTGTACTTGCCGTGGACGGCCATCTCGGGGCGGAAGGCGGTCACCTTTCGGGGGAACCCCTCCCCCGCCTCTTCCCGCAGGAGCTCGATCCACTCCGCCAAGGAGCTTCTGACCGCCTCGTACAGGCGGGCGGCCTCCTCCTCGGTGAGGCGGCCGGTGAGCTGCACCGGGGACAACCTGGCCCGGTGGAGGATTTCGTCGGAGTAGGCGTTGCCGATTCCCGAGAACAGGCGGGGGTCGGTGAGCGCCCGCTTGAGGGTGCGGTTGACGCCGGCCAGCACGGCCGCGAAGGCGGGGAAGTCCACCTCCAAGGGCTCTGCTCCGCCCCGATCGTGAACCGACAGGCCCTCTTCGCCCCGGTGGATATGGAGGGACGCCCGTTTCTTGCTGCCCTGCTCGGTCAACACCAAGGTTCCGTTCGGGAAGTCGAAGGCGGCGTGGCCCGTCTTCTTGGGGACGGCCGCGCCCCGTTTCCGCCAGTGGAAGCGGCCGGCGATCATGAGGTGGAACACCATGAACAAGCCGTCCTCCAGCTCCCAGACGAGGCGTTTGCCCATCCGCCGGAACCCGGCCACCCGCTTGCCTTCGACCCCGCCGATCGGAGGGTCGTAGGTGCGGAGCAGCGAAACGGACGACAACCGCACCCGTTCCAGTACCCGGCCGCCTATGAAGCGCTCCAGCGCCTCCAGGTAGACCACCACATCGGGAAGCTCAGGCATCGCCGTCGAGCCTACGCCCCCCTGAGCGGAGATCGGCGGGCCGCCTCCGGACGGAAGCCCTTCGCCGCCGGGCCAAGGTTTGCCCCCGACAAGAACCTCGTGCAAGCATGGCTCGAAGCAATTCCCAACCCAAACGCCCCAAGAACGCGAAAATCGGCCCCACCCCCCGGCTACGCCGGGCCCAGCCCCCGCCTCCACCGCCTTGAACGAAAATCCGCCGGGCCGCACGAGGCCGCCCCCGGCCGAAGGGCCGGACCGAACGGGATCCGTCTCTGACCGCCGCCCTCTCCAGAACCTCGCGGCGGTGTTTGTGCATCAGCCCAATAGGTATACCAAATTTCGGAGCGTTCGTCTAGGGGTATGTATGTTCGGGGAACCTTTCGCGGACTCGGCGCTTCGATCCTCGGCCTCACCCGGGAGGGCCAGATCCGGGAGAGGGCTCGGAAGGGATGCTCATGACGGCCGCCCGCCTCGCCCAACCGCTCAGCTCAGCTGACATGCCTGTCTCGTTGGGGGACGAGGGCGACCAACCGGGCGCTTGGCCTTGCGGGTCGGGGCTTGCTGAGAAGAGCCTGCTTATACGGCTCGAACAGGGATGTGTGCAACCCCCGATCCCTTGGAACTGCTCGTCTAGACCCCGTCCTTGAAGGCGTCCTCGAAGGAGGCAAACCGGCGGCCGCCCGATCCGGACCGCCTGCGGTCGCCGCCGCCCCCGCCTCGGCCGCCTCTCCGGTCGTCCCGGCCGCCCCTCCGGTCGTCCCGGCCGCCCCTCCGGTCGTCCCGGCCGCCCCTCCGGTCGTCGCGGCCGCCTCTCCGGTCGTCCCGGCCGCCCCTCCGGTCGTCCCGGCCGCCCCGCCGGTCGTCCCGGCCTCGGGGGCCGCCCCGGGAGTCGCGGTCGCGCCGGTCGCGTCCGTCCCGGCCCCGGTCCCCGCCCCGGCCGCCGCCGCGGGGCTCGTAGTCCCGGCGGGGTCCGCTTCGGGCGGGGGGCGCTCCGGCCTTGGGGGTCAGAGTTTCGGCCAGCTTGAGCGAAACCTTGCCGCCCCGGTCGACCGACTCGACCACCACCTTCAGCATGTCGCCCTCCGACACGTAGTCGCCCACCCGGTTGACCCGGCGGGTGTTGTCCAGCTTGGAGATGTGCAAGAGGCCGTCGCGGCCCGGCAGGATGTTCACGAACACTCCGAAGTCGGTGATGCCGACCGCTTTGCCCTCGTATTCCTTGTCGATCTCCGGCTCGGGCGGGAAGGCGATCAGCTGTATCCGTTCCATCGCCTCCGACAGGGCCGTCCCGTCGCTGGAGGACACCAGCACCGTGCCGTCCTCCTGCACCTCGACGGAGGCGCCGGTCTCCTGCTCCAGCTCGCGGATGGTCTTGCCCTTCGGCCCGATGATCTCTCCGATCTTGTCCATCGGCACCTGGACGGACTCCACCCGGGGCGCATGCTCCTTGAGCTCGGTGCGCGGGCCGGAGATGGCCTCGTTCATCACTTTCAGCACTTCGAGGCGGGCCTCCTTGGCCTGCTGCAGAGCGCCGGCCAGCACCTCGGAGGGAAGGCCGTCGATCTTCATGTCGAGCTGGAGGGCGGTGATCACATCGGCGGTGCCCGCCACCTTGAAGTCCATGTCGCCCAAGGCGTCCTCCGCCCCGAGGATGTCGGTCAGGGTCACGTACCGCCCCTCCTCGGCGATCAGGCCCATGGCGATGCCGGCCACGGGGGCGGCGATCTGGATCCCGGCGTCCATGAGGGACAGCGAGGAACCGCACACCGAAGCCATCGACGAGGAGCCGTTGGAGGAGAGCACCTCCGACACCAGCCGCACCGTGTACTGGAAGTCGTCGCCTTGGGGCAACACCGGCTTGACCGCCTTCTCGGCCAGGGCGCCGTGTCCGATCTCCCGCCGGCGGGGGCCCCGCATGAAGCCGGCCTCGCCGGTCGAGAAGGGCGGGAAGTTGTAGTGGTGCATGTAGCGCTTGGATTCCTCGTTGCTGACGGTGTCGAGGAGCTGCTCCATGCGCGGCATCCCGAGGGTGGCCACGTTCAGCACCTGGGTCTCGCCCCGGGTGAACAGGGCCGACCCGTGGGCGCGGCTCAACACATCCACCTCGGCGGACAGCTGCCTGATATCGGCGCCGGCCCGCCCGTCCATCCGGATCCCGTCGGCGAGAATCCGGTCGCGCATCATCTTCTTGGACAGCGACCGGAGGGCCCGCCCGGCCTGGGCGGCGGCTTCCTCGTCTTCTGCGAACTCCTCCGCCAGCCGGTCGCGCAGGGACGCCTCGGCGGCTTGGCGTTCGGTCTTGTCGGTGATCCTGATCATCTCGGCCGCGCCGCTGCCTGCGATCTTCTCCACCGCCTCATAGATCTCGTCGGTGTAGTCGACGGTAACCGGCCACTCGCCTACCTCCCGGCCCGCCTGCGACGCCAGCTCGAGCTGGAGGTCGATCAGCGCGCCGAGATGGGCCTTGGCGGCTTCGAGGCCCGCGGCCACCGCGTCCTCGTCGGGCGCCGGCTGTCCGCCGCCGATCAGCTCCATGGCCTGGTCGGTGGCGCCGGCTTCGACCATCACGATGTCCACCGACCCCGATTCGCTGCGCTTCCCGGCCACCACCAGGTCGAACACGCATTCCTCCAGCTCGGTGAAGGTAGGGAAGGGAATCCATTCGCCTTCCCGGAGGCCCAGGCGCACCCCTCCGATCGGCCCCTCGAAGGGCAGATCGCTCAGGGTCAGGGCCGCCGAAGCGCCGTTCAGGGCCAGTACGTCGTAGGCGTTCTCCCCGTCGACCTGCAGGATCATGGCCACCACGTGGGTGTCGTTGCGGTAGCCGTCCCGGAAGGAAGGCCGCAGGGGGCGGTCGATCAGCCGGGCGCTGAGGGTGGCGCGCTCGGTGGCCCTCCCCTCCCGGCGGAAGAAGGACCCTGGGATCTTCCCCACCGCATACATGCGCTCCTCGACGTCGATCGTCAAGGGGAAGAAGCTGACCGATTCTCGGGGTTTACGGTTGGCGGCGGCGGTTACCAGGGCCTCGGTCTCGCCCATGGAAACCCGCACCGCTCCGTTGGCCAATGCGGCCATCTGTCCGGTGGAAATCACGATCTCTCGTTCGCCGATGAGGCCGCGCACAGTGTGGTTGGACACACGTTCTCCTTTGGTTTGGGATCCGCCCGATGCGGCGCCGGAGAGCGGGTGCGGCCAATTACCAGTGGTCATACCTCCGGGCCGCCCCGGGCTGCGGAGCGTCGAAGGGATGGCAACTGACAACTGACCGGCGCCCGGCTCTCGCGAGCCGTTGCGGTGCGGATTCGTTGGTTGCTTAGATTGTCGTTGGAGCCTGCCGGCGCGCCGAAGCTCAAAAAGCTTCGCGCACCGAGTTGGTCGGATCGCCGAGCCCCCAGACTGATCCGGGCGGCCCGGGGCGCCGGCTTCCGGCGGCTAGCGCCGCAGGCCGAGCTTGGTGATCAGCTTGCGGTAGCGCTCCACGTCGGTCCGCTGAAGGTACTTCAGGAGCCGCCGCCGCTTCCCGACCATCATCAACAGGCCCCGGCGGCTGTGATGGTCTTGGCCGTGCTCCCGCAGATGCTCGGTGAGGTGGCTGATCCGCCCGCTCAGCAGAGCCACTTGGACCTCGGGCGATCCGGTGTCACTGTCGTGGGCGCCGAACTCGGCGATGATCTCTTGGGTCGTTTTCATCTCTCTCGCTCTGACCCTTGCATCCAGAGAACGGCGCATCAGAGGCCGCGGTTCTGAGGCCAGTGTAGCACATCCCCGGGCCGGTCGGCCGCAGCCCCGGCCCTGCTCACAGCCCCCGCCGCCGCCCTCCGGCCGCGGGCGGGCCGGATACCGGAGCGCATCCGCCGACCAGAACCCCTGACCGATCCGCCGCCGCAGCGAAGGCCGCTCGAACACCACTTGCACCTTTCCCGAAAATGTGCGATACTGACACCGGCTGGTGAGCTATCCCCGGAGCCCCGCCGGAATGCGGAGAGAGCGAAAAGTGTCAGGAGGCCGGTGACGCCACCCGGGGCCCTCACCGGAAGTACGCCCCGGATCGGCTGCGTAGCGCAGCCCCGGGGCCTCTGCGCGTCATGATCTCCTCTTGGTGAAAACTGTATCAGTATGCTGGACTCGATGGGATATTCTGGCATACGGTTCAGGGTGTGAGTTGCAAATCGAGTCGGAGCGTGCCCCGGCGAGCACATCAGACAACTGCAAGAGTGATTCGGTCTTGTCAGCGTGGCTGATCTGGAAGTCGGCGGGAACAACTCCCTGTTGCTTGAGTTTGTTCAGAACTTGATGATCCTTCTGGTCGAGATTGAAGCCCTTCTTCGGATCTGCACGCGTCTCGAGTACCGCTCTCAAGATGCCAAGCGAACTCAGTCTGGAGAAGGCGAGTCCTATCGTCTTGGCGCGAACATGATGCTCTGAGACATTCGCTCCGAACAAGGCTTGAGCCGTTTCGAAAATATAGCAGTCCCATCCGTCTATCTCCTCAATCTCCTTGACTACCTCAACACGACGACGGAGACTCTTCAATTTCTGATAGTGAAGGGGGTAACCAACCCGACCTCTAATCCGCAGGAGCTGGCGCCTTATGTTGGGTATATCTCCATGGAAAACAACTACAGCGGCAACAACGTAATGATGCAGTCCAGTGTCCTCCAAACGCCGCGTGGCGGGATTACGCATGGGCTTGCGGGACTCGTCAAGGAAGGCGATCAGATCAGTGTCCTCCATCGTTGCCGCCCCATTCCGAATAGAAGTCACCTTGGAGGGTGTAACGAGAGTCGTATGAGAACCCTGCGGAGACCAAGGGAGCCGCCTTGTAGGTACGTACCCGCTCAACTAACCCCCGCTCTACCAGCGAGGCCAGCCCCCGTTGGGCCGTGTCGGCGGATATACCGTACCAGTCCGGAGCTTTCTCCACTGGGAGCACAAACCCGGGTTGCAACGACAACGCCACAAGTAACATGGCCTTCGCTGGAAACTCCAACGTCGAGCACCACTGTTCGTCCTCATCAAGCCAGTACGCAACAGGCAACTGGAGGTACGGATCACCAGCAGCACCCGGATGCACGTAGACTTCTCCGGACCCGTCTTCGCGGAGCAAACCGATGTCGGCTAGACGCCCGCTCCTCGACCGAGAAACGAGGCGGAGATCGGCTAGCCGCCGCCAGATCCGTGAAACAGTCCGTTCGTCCGCCGTCTTGCCAGTGTGGCGCAGCGCGCGGGCCCACACTCCGGCGCTTCGCCTGGAGTTGAAGGGAGGCGCAGATGCCACGGCCTTCAAAAGAAGGAAGAGATCCAGTCCCCTCTGATCACCGTTGTGCACCAACGATGCCAATGGTCCGGGCTTAGGATCTGCTTGACTGCCCTGTTGCACAAAGGCCCTGCGTAAAGGTACTTTACTGTTTAGCCGGTTGCCCGACTCCAGCAGTGCTGCCACCGTCTCTCTGGTGGTCGCAGTGTAATCTCGTTCCATGATTCCTCCAATATGCGGAGGACCTCGCGTTGCCGTTTGCAATGCCTCTGCCCCACACCCATAACCATATCACAGCACTATCTCAAGTATGAATCAACCACCATCAAATATTTAAGCCTGTAGCGGTATCTATAGCAAAGGCAATACAAGGTCAAGGTAATAGCCCAAACTCTCATCTCAATCTGAGGGCCTCGGGCCGGAATCGTTGCCGAGCGAAGGTCTGCTTGTATTAAGGAGAACCATTCCAGGGGTACGGGGAAGAAAGCCGATATCGTTTGACCACCCGTGGGGTGCTGTCTCCCAAGACTATCCCCAACCACCCGTTTGAGGTTTCAGTTCAGGTACCCCCAAAGCAGGCCGACCGGCCCAAAGGCCCTGGAACTAGGTGCCCAGCTCACAACCCAGAAGACACTCTCTGTTCATCATTGCTCAAGGAGGAGTTCCCTGGGCCAGCCGGATTCTTTCGAGCAGGCAGCGGGCTTGGGCCAGGCCCTGTTCTAGGCGGGCGGGGCTGTCGAAGGAAGGTTCGTCGCCCAGGCGTTCCATGAACATCACCCATCGGTCGCTTTGCTGGTCTTCGATTCCGTCTGGGGAGTAGAGCTCCACCGAGGGGCCGATGATGCACAGGCCCGCATAGGGTTCCTCCTGCTCCATTGCCCCCGCCGTCACCGCGTATACGCCCGGGGGGGGCACGGCCATCGCAGGGTCTATCTCCAGTTCCGTCGAGGGCGGCTCGCGGCCGGGCCCGACTGCCGAGGCCGCCAAACCGTGGTAGCGGCCCAGCAGATAGGCGGCGGTCGATACATCTCCCTCCGCGATGCAGCGGCGGACGGCCGAGGACGAGATAGGGCTGCCCCCTTCTTCGATGATTTCGACCGCCGTAACCCCGAAATCGTACTTGTCGGCCGCTTTCACCAGGGCCGCCGCGTCTCCGGTGCGGCCGGCGCCGAAGCGGAACCCATCCCCTATGATCATATCCCGCACCGCGAAGGCGTCCACCGCCACCCGGCGGATGAACTCATCGGGCGTCCAGCTGCGCACCATTTCGAAGGGAAGCACCCCCACCCGGTCGACGCCCATCCATTCGAGGTGGTCGATCCGGCGCTCGAGGGTGGTGAGCATCTTCGGGGCCCGGCCGGGAGCGGTAACCGAACGGGGGTGGACGTCGAAGGTCACCACCGCACTCTCGGCGCCCCCCAACGCGGCATGCTCCAGAACGACCGACAGCAAAGCCTGATGCCCTTCGTGCACCCCGTCGAACACACCGACCGTTGCGACGGACCCCCGCTCCGGCGGCGGCCCCCATCGGCGGGGGTCGCCCGTCCACACCTTCATGCGGCGGCCCTCATGGCAGCACCACCTCCGGCGCCAGCTCCTCCCCCTCCAACCGGTAGACCGCCCACAGGCGTTCGTCGGTCATCACCCGTACATAGGCCCCTTCACCTCCTCTGATCTTCCCCGCCCGCCCGGCCGGCAGCGGAATCCGACGTCCGTTCCGCACCGCCGCCGCCTGCTCTCCGTCCACCTCCACCCGGCTCAGATGCCGCAGCCCCTCGCCCGGCGGAACGATCACCTCATCGAGGCTGCCCCAGATAGGATCGAGCTCGCGTTCGTGCAACGCCTTCAGGCGGCTGATGGTCCACGCCTCATCGGCGCTCATATGACCGTTGGCCGACCTCCGCAGGGAGGTGAGATGGGCGCGCCCGCCCAGCGACCGGGCGATGTCGTCGATCAGCACCCGCACATAGGCGCCCCGTCCGCATGTCACCAGGATGTAGGCGGTCGGATACGGCCCCGGCTCGAAATGCACCAGCTGGAGGCTGTGGACCTGCACCCGCCGGGCCGGACGCTCCACCTCTTGCCCTTTCCGGGCCAACTCGTGCAGCCGCTTCCCCCCCACCTTCACCGCCGAGACCATCGGCGGCGTCTGTGTGATGGTTCCGCAGAACCAGGGGAGCCGCTCTTCCAGATCCTCGGCGCTGATCTCCATGGGCCGGCGTTCCAGCACCTTCCCGTCGGCGTCCAGGGTGTCGGTGGCCACCCCGAACTCGACCTCCGCTTCGTACTCTTTGGGCAGGTCGGTCAGGAAGCGCAGCAACCGGGCGGCCTTCCCGACCCCCAATATCAACAGACCGGTGGCCATGGGGTCGAGGGTGCCGGCGTGCCCGATCTTGCGGACGCCGAACAGGCGGCGCGCCTCGTCCACCACGTCGTGGGAGGTCAAGCCCTGGGGCTTGTCGACCAGCACGAACCCGGATGCGTCGTCCATCACTCGACCCTGATCATTCATGTCCACGCGGGGCGGGCCGCCGCCCGCGACGGTTCATCAGCCCGTACATCCCAAACCTCGAACCGCCAGCGTTCATCCTAGGGTAAACCTCACGTTTCTGATCAGACAGTTGTCTCACTGTTATCACCCCATGTCATAGGGAATGCGGGCGCTTATTTTATCTGCCCGCCCCGCTCTCGTGAACAATCAGGGTTCGATCAACCAACCGACGGGAGGCGCGCCCGGACGGCCTCGACCGCCTCCGCCAGAGCTCCTTCCACCCGGCAGCCCGAAGCCCGCCGGTGCCCTCCGCCCCCCAGCTCGGCGGCGACGGCCGACACGTCTACCCGCCGCCGGGAACGCAGGCTCAGCTTCCACGTCTCTCCGTCCGGCTGCTCCTGGGCCAGCATCGCCACCTCGGCCTCCCGGGCGATCCGCACCGCGTCGATGAGGCCGTCGGCGTCCTCGAAACCGATGCCTCCGCTCCGCAGGTCATCCTGGGTTACATACGACCACACCAGCGACCGCTCCGGCTCCAGCACCGCCCGGGACAGCACCGCCCCCGCCACCCCCAGGTAGCCGAAAGGCGCGGACTCGAACACCTCCCGGCCGATGATCTCCGGGCGGGCCCCCGCCTCCACCAGCTCGGCCGCCGTCCGGTAGGCCTCCGGGCCGGTGTTGGCGTACTGGAACCGGCCGGTGTCGGTCACCAGCCCCAACAGCAAAGCCGAAGCCGCCTCGGGGGTCAGCGTCCAGCCCAGCCGCCTGATCAGCCGGTAACAGAGCAGGGCGGCGGCGGGGGCCTCCGGATCCAGAACCTGAACGTCTCCGAAGCCCGGCCCTGAGATGTGATGATCCAACATCACCACCGACCCCGCCCCGGCCAGCATCCCTTCCAGCTCCGGGCCCAGCCGTTCCGGGTCGTTGGCGTCGAAGACCGCCAGCACATCGGGGACCCCCGCCTCCTCCGGCGTCCGCAGCGGCGAGGTGTCGAGGAAAGCGAAATGACCGGCCAGGACGAAATCCCCCCCGAAACAGGCGTAGGCCCGGCGGCCCTCGGCCCGGGCGGCCAGAGCCAGACCCAGCGCCGACCCCAGCGCATCCCCGTCGGGGTTGATGTGCCCGGTCGCCGCCAGCGTTCCGGCGCCCCGGATCACCTCGGCGGCGGCGTCGAGGCTGCGGTCGATCTCCGCCGCCGCCCCGCTCACGCCGGCGCCTCCGCTTTCCCGTCCATCCCCCTGAATATCTCTTCGATCCGCCGGGCGCGGGCGGCCGCCGGATCAGGCAGGAAGGTCAGCTTCGGCAGGTACTTGAGGCGCACCTGCCCCCCCACGGCCGCCCGCACCCGGGAGGCGGCCGCCGCCAGCGCGGCGGCGGTTTCGGATTCGGCCTCTCCGCCCCCCAGCACCGTGTAGTAGACCGAGGCCCGGCGGAGATCGGGCGAGGTCGAAACGCCGGTCACGGTCAGAAAGCCCAGCCGGGGGTCCTTCAGGTTCCGGCACTCCTCGGCGATGACCTCCCGGAGCAGCTCGTTGACCCGCTGGATGCGCCGGCCGCTCACCGTCCGCCCCTCACTCCGGGTCCTCCAGGTATGAAACCCCCACCGACAGCACCTCGACCTCCTCCCACTGCTCCAGGAAACGGCGCACCGAATGGACGGCGATCTCCAGCTGGGAGGCGTGCGGGGAAACGATCCCCACCCCCACCGCCGCCCTCTGCCAGAGATCCTGGTGGTCGACCTCGGACACGGCCACCGGAAAGGCCTGCCGCAGGGCCGAGGACAGACGGGTGATCCGCCGCCGTTTGGACTTCAGGGAATGAACATCCCTCAGCCGAAGGTCGATGCGCAGCGCCGCCGCATGCATGGCCGCCGCCCGCTCACCGGGCGGCCCGCACCGGAAGAAGCGCCGGCGCCGCCGCCGGAACAGAAACGGCAGCAGCAGCGGCGGTCATCGAGCGGCCACCTCTTCGATCCGGTAGGCCTCGATCACGTCCCCGACCTCTATGTCGCGGAACCGGTCCAGCCCCGCGCCGCATTCGAACCCGGCCGCAACTTCGTCGACGTCTTCCTTGTACCGCCGCAGCGAGGCCACCCTCCCGTCGTAGACCACGATGCCGCTCCGCAGCAGCCGCACCCGGGCCTCGCGCCGGATCGACCCCTCCACCACGTAGCACCCGGCCACCAGACCCAGCTTCGGCGCCCGGAAGACGGCCCGCACCTCGGCGGCGCCCAGCACCCGCTCTTCCCGGACCGGCGCCAAGCGGCCCACCAGCATCTGCTCCATCTCGTTCAGCAGCTCGTATATGACCGAATAGGTCCTGACCTCGACCCCGGCCGCCCGCACCGCCCGTCGGGCCTTGGGATCGGGGCGGGAGTTGAAACCGACCACCAGCGAGTCGGTGGCGCGGGCCAGGGTGATGTCGTTCTCGGTGATTCCGCCCACCGCAGCGTGGACCACGGTGACCCCGCCGCCTTCCCGGACGATCTTGGCGACCGCCTCTCGGATCGCCCCCACCGATCCGTCCGTGTCGGCCTTGACGATCAGGCGCAGCTCGGCCTGCTCCTTGGAGCGCAGTCGTTCCAAAAGCTGCCCCAGCCGTTCGCGGGCGGTGGGCACCACCAGGTGCTTCGCCCGGAACTCGCTCTCCCGCTCGGCGGCCATGGAACGGGCGGTGCGGTCGTTCTTCACCGCCTCCAGCAGATCCCCGGCGGCGGGGGTGGCCGACCAGCCCGACACCAGCACCGGAGTGGACGGCCCCGCCGAAGCGACCGCCTTTCCGTTGTGGTCGGTCATCGCCCTCACCCGCCCGCTCACCGCCCCGGCCACCAGGCAGTCCCCCCGCTTCAGGGTGCCCCGCTGCACGATCACGGTGGCCACCGGACCCAGCCCCTGGTCGAGGCGGCTCTCGATGATCACCCCGGAGGCGGGGGCCTTGGGGTTGGCCTTGAACTCGGACACCTGCGCCACCAGGTCGATCATCGACAGCAGGTTGTCGATCCCGCCCCCTTCGGCGGCGGACAGCTCGACCGAGATCACATCGCCCCCCAGCTCCTCGGCGACCACCCCGTATTCGGTGAGCATGGCCCGCGCCCTCACCGGATCGGCGGTCTCCAGGTCCATCTTGTTGACGGCGACGATGAGCTCCACCCCGGCCGCCTTGGCGTGGCTGATCGCCTCCACCGTCTGCGGCATCACCCCGTCGTCGGCCGCCACCACCAGCACCACGATGTCGGTCACCTCCGCCCCCCGCGCCCTCATGGCGGTGAAGGCGGCGTGGCCGGGCGTATCGATGAAGGTCAGCGGGCGGCCGTCCACCGCCGTCTGGTAGGCCCCGATGTGCTGGGTTATGCCGCCCGCCTCCCCCGCCGCCACCTCGGTGCGGCGGATGGCGTCCAAGAGGGTGGTCTTGCCGTGGTCTACATGCCCCATGACGGTTATCACCGGCGGGCGCTCCACCAGAGAGGCGGGGTCGTCGTCGAACACCCGCTTGGGCCTCACCAGCGTCTCGGCGGGGCCTTCCTCCTCGACCTCCTCGAACTCCACCAGGAAGCCGAACCGCTCGGCCAAGGGCTCGACCGCCTCCCGGGGCACCGGGGCGGCGGCGGCTGCCATGAACCCCATGGACAGCAGCGCCTTGATCAGCTCCACCACCGGGCGGCGCATGGCCCTCGCCATCTCCAGCACCGACATCCCCGGCGCCGCGACGATGACGTCGATCTGGTCTTCGGGCGCCGGCTCGGGCTCGGCGGGCGGCTCTTCGGGGGGCTCGGGAGGGGCCTCCTCTTCGGGTTCGGGCTCCTCCGGCGCCATGTCGGCGATGATCATGGAGCGCAGGGCTTCCGCGTCGCCGGGGTCGAGGCCCGAGGAGGCGGTGGTTACCGGCAGACCCAGATCCCGGGCGAAGGCCAACACCTCGCGGGAGGGAAGCTCCAGCTCCTTGGCCAGCTCGTGGATCCGTTTGGTCGCCATCTAGGAGGCAGCCCCTCCCGCCCCCGCCCGGTTCTCGGCTCCGGGGGAGGCGGCGGCGTTTCTCGGCCTCCGCGGGGAGTCGCTGCGGATGTCGATGCTGTATCCGGTCAGGCGGGCCGCCAGCCGGGCGTTCTGGCCTTCCCGTCCGATCGCCAGCGAAAGCTGGTGCTCGCTCACCACGGCGACCGCCGACTGCTCCTCCTCGTCGACGTGGACTTCCCGCACCTTGGCCGGACCCAGCGCCTCGGCGATGAACTGGGAGGGTTCGTCCCTCCATTGCACCACGTCCACCTTCTCGCCCCTCAGCTCGTTCACCACCTGCCTCACCCTGGACCCCCGCGCCCCTACGCAGGCGCCCTTCGGATCGACGTTGGCGGCGTTGGAAACCACCGCGATCTTGGTGCGGTGCCCCGCCTCCCGGGCGATCGAGCGGATCTCCACCGTGCCGTCGAGCAGTTCCGGCACCTCGAGGTCCAGCAGGCGGCGGACGAAGTCGGGGTGGGAGCGCGAAACCACGATCTGGGGGCCCTTGGTCTCCCGGCGCACCTCGATGATCAAGGCCTTGCAGCGGGCGTTGCGCTCCAGACGCTCGTAGGGGATGCGCTCGGAGCCGGGCATGATCGCCTCGGCGTTGCCCAAATCGAGGATCGTGTAGCGGTGGTCGTGCTGCTGGACCATCCCGGTTACGAGATCCCCGTCCCGCCCTTCGTACACGTCGTAGACCTGCTCCCGTTTGGCGTCCCGCAGCCGCTGGGCGATGACCTGCTTGGCGGTGGTGGCGGCGATGCGCCCGAAGTCGCTGGGCGTGTCCTCCCACTCCCGCACCACGTTGCCGTCCTCGTCCAGCTCCTGGGCGTAGACGATGATCTCGCCCCCGTTGGGGTCGATGGTCACCCGCGCTTCCTCGGCCGCCCCCCGGCTGCGCTTGTAGGCCGACACCAGGGCGTTGGCCAGCGCATCCAGGATCGTGTCGACGGGGATGCCCCGCTCCTGCTCCAGCAGTTCCAAGGCTTCCATCACCTGATAATCCATCTTCATATGCTCTTCACCCCGATTTCCTCTTCGATTTGCTGTCCGATGAACTCTTCCGCCACTCGAATCTGGTCTGCGCCGAACGAACCTGCCCGAATGCGATCCTCCGCTCGGCGCCGTCGACCGCCAAGACGAAGCCTTCCGCCCCCACCGACTCCAGCACCCCGCGATGGTATCGCGAGCCGGCCACCTCCACGTTGGTCCTGACGGCCGCCTCCCTCCCGATCGACTTCCGGTAGTGGAGGGGGCGGCGCAGCCTGCGCTCCAGACCGGGCGAGGTCACCTCGAGGGAATAAGGCTCTTCGAAAGGATCTTCCTCGTCCAGCAGACGGGAGATGCCCCGCGAGGCGGCGGCCAACTCGTCCACCCCCACCCCGCCCTCTCGGTCGACGGTTATCCGCAGGATCCGGCGCCCGCTTCCGGCCGACTCCAAGTCGTCCAGCTCCAAGCCCCGGCCGGCCAGATATTCTTCGCACAGCTCCCAGAGCCGCTCACCGCCGGGCACGGCGGCCTCCCCCCGGCCCGCCTCCGAATCCGGAGCAGTCCGGGGCGCGGCGGCCGGGCCGGACGGCGCGGGCCAACCGGACTCGGCAATAAAAAAAGCGGGCTGGCCGCCCACCTTGCTGCACAAAGTCACGTCCTTCGGTTTTCTGCGGCCATTATAGGCGCGCCGGCGGCCAAGCCTTGCGCCCCGGGGCCGCCCGCAACCCGGCGCCGGCGGGCGGGGGGGCGGCAGATCAGCCCTCTGATGCGCCCCCTATCAGCTCCCCGATGCGCGCCGCCGCCCGGTCGAGGGGGACCGCCTCGTCGACGGCGCCGCTCCGCGACCGCAGCTCCGCCTCCCCCGAGGCCAACCCGCGCGGCCCCACCGTGAGGCGGTAGGGGATCCCCACCAGCTCGGCGTCCGCGAACTTGACCCCCGGCCGCTCGTCCCGGTCGTCCCACAGCACCTCCGCGCCCGCCGCCGACAGCTCCCCGTACAATGTTTCGCAGGCCTCCATCACATCGGGCCGGTCGGAGCGCAGGGCGGTGATCACCACCGAGAAAGGAGCAACGGACAGCGGCCAGACGATCCCCCGGTCGTCGCGGCTCACCTCGGCGACGGCGGCCATGGCGCGGCCCACCCCGATGCCGTAGGAACCCATCACCAGGGGGGCGGGGCGGCCGGATTCGTCCAACACCGACGCCCCCAGGGCCTCGCTGTATTTGCGGCCCAGCTTGAAGATGTGGCCCACCTCGATGACGGCGGACACCGACAACGCGCCCCGGCCGCAACGCCCGCAGGCCTCCCCGTGGACGGCGGTGCGCAGGTCCACCCACCGGTCGACCGGGATGTCCCGCTCCACGTCCACCCCCCGCAGGTGGAAACCGTCCCGGTTGGCGCCGGTAACCATGTTGGAACGGCCCCGCAGGGCGGGGTCGGCCAGCACCGGCAGGTCGACCCCCACCGCGCCGATGCTCCCCGGATGAGCGCCGAGCGCATCGACGATCTCTCCTTCCGAGGCGGGGCGGACCGGGGCCGCCGCCGCGTCGGCCAGTTTCTGCTCCTCGAGCTGGTGGTCGCCCCGCAGCACCGCCAGGGTGATCCGGCCGCCCACCGAGTAGGCCAAGGTCTTGATCTGCCGGCGGGGGGCGGCGAAGGGCCCGGCCTCGGCCAAGGCGGCGATGGTGCGGACGCCGGGGGTGGGGAAGGTTTCGGGCGGCCCCTCCCAGGGGTCGTCGGCCACCGGGTCTGCCCGGCTGACCGCCCGCTCCAGGTTGGCGGCGTAACCGCACCCGCCGCACACCGCCGCCCGGTCTTCGCCGGTGTCGGAGCGGACTGCGAACTCCACCGAGTCGCTCCCGCCCATGTTCCCCGACGAGGCCTCCACCTGCACGGTTTCGAGGCCCATGCGGTTGAAGATGCGGCGGTAGGCGCCCCGGTGCGCCTCGAACTGAACGTCCAGCCCGGCTTCATCGAGGTCGAGGGAGTAGGAGTCCTTCATGGTGAACTCCCGCACCCGCAGCAGGCCGGAGCGGGGCCGGGCTTCGTCCCGGAACTTGGTCTGCAGGTGATACCAGAGCTGGGGAAGATCCTTGTAGGAGGAGAGCTCGGCGGCCAAATGGGCGAACACCTCCTCGTGGGTGAGCGCCAGCACCAGGTCGGCCCCCTTGCGGTCCTCGAACTTGACCATTATGCCTTCCACGTCGTCCCAGCGCCCGGTCTTCTTCCACAGCTCGCCGGGGTGCACCACCGGCGCCAAGAACTCCTGCCCCCCGATGGCGTCCATCTCCTCTCGGATGATGCCGGAGATCTTGCGGGCCACCCGCATCCCCAGCGGCAGCAGCGAGTAGGAACCGGCCATCAGCTGCCGGATGAAACCCCCCCGCACCAGCAGCCGGTGGCTGGGGGCGGCCGCATCGGCCGGATCCTGGCGGAGGGTGGGGATGAAGGTTCGCGACCAGCGCATCAGAAGGGAGCTCCCGGTTCTTGTTTCTTCGCCGCAGGGACGACGCCAGAATAGCCCTGATTTTTAACGAGAGGCGGGGGCGGGGTCCTCCCGAAGAGTCCGGAACAGTCGGGAGGGGGTCCTCCTAGGAGTGAGGACCCCCTCCGCGCGGGTGTGTCGGTTGTGCGGGCAACGCCTCTACGGTGTGATCTTTCGGATCGCGGAGGCCGAATCGTCCCGGCCCGGCACCGGAATCTGAACGTTGGTGGCGTAGATGTCGCCGGTGGTGCGGTCGAAGGTGACGAGCCATCCGAGCGCGAAGCCCTTGTCCGCCCCCAGATATTCCTCGTCCAAGCCCGTATGTTTCGTCCAGGCGGCGCCGTCCCGGTTGAAGAGCACCACCGAACCCCGGAAGTCCCCTTCCCACCGGTGCCGGCGGCCGCCGATGATCTGGGTTCCGTCCGGGCTCACCGCCACGGTCGATCCGAACGTCTCGTCGTACCGCGCCTTGGCGGGCCGCAGCTCCGCGGTGACGCGGCCGTCGTCGTCGCTCCAATCCGAGTCGGAGAACGCGTAGACGGCCCCGTAGGTGTCCTCCGACGGGATTTTGTCGTCCACCCCCACCGCCACCGTGGTTCCGTCCCCGGAAACACCGACGCTGATTCCGAACCACAGGCCTTGTACCTGCTCGGGCGCAGCCAGGGCGGCGGCCGGCTTCACCACATCGGACGCCGCATCCCAGTCGCCGGGGGAGGCTTCCTGGAACACGAAGGCCCGTCCTTCCGTCACGCTGAAGTTCCCCGAACCGGCGCCGGGCGGGAAGCTCAGATCGTTGTAGAGCTGAGCTCCGACCACGACCACGCTCCCGTCGTCGGAGATGGACAGGCTCCTGGTCCGGCCGGGCTCCGACCAAGAGCCGTCCGACGGGTAGAAGTCCTTCAAGGTGAGCGTGGCGTCCGGCGCGTCGTCGTCGGCCCATTCGCCCGAGGCGGGGATGTTGAACACCCGTATCATCCCCAGGCCGCCCTGAGCGGAGGGAAGGTTGCCAGACACGCCGGGTATCCTGGCGTCGCCGGTGATCCGGGATTCGAACGGGGCCGACACTGCGATCCTCGACCCGTCCCCGGAGAGCGCCACCGCCTCTCCGAACTCGTTGTCGGGCGCATTCCAGCTGCCGTAGCTGGAGGTGGTCCGGTATGTGATGCCCGTCACCGCGTCCTCGTCGGTGAGGGTGGCGGTGGGTGTGCACCAGCCGGGGCTGCCGTGGAGCGGACCGCCCGTGCAGATGGAATCGAAGTATTGGCGCCAGGTCTGGGACGCGGCCTTCTGGTAGACGAAGACCCGGCCGTCGAAGCGGCCAGCGACATAGCGGCCGGAGGAACCGTCGCGGCTGTGATGCTGACCAGGCTCGCTGATCACGATCGTGTCGCCCTTGATGTCTACATCGTACCCGAACCTACCGCGGTACCTGGGTACGGGCGAGTAGATCTGTATACGTTCGCCGTCCAAACCGTTCTCGTAGATGAAAGCCTTGCCTCCATCGAAGCACCACACCCGACCGGCTCTACTGTCACAATTCGTCGGAGAGCCGGGCGGAGTGGACGGTTTCCGGTCGTCGTTGATGGGGTAGTCGGCCCCTTCCGGCGCATATGACCAGGGGTCCCCGACCACGACGACGCCGTTGTCGGCCGCGACGCTGCCGTCCTCGGCGTCGGTGTAATCGACCGGCCACTCCCTCCGGACGCCCATACTGCTGACGCTGCGGGGGGTGTCGCTGTAGGCGTCGACCCGCAGGTGTTCGGCCGATTCGTCTCCGTCCGCTTCGAGGGCTTTCTCGAAGTCGGCGAAGACGATAGGTGCGCCGTCAGCCCCGTTGAAATGGTCGTTGTCGTCGTAATCGACCAACAACACGTCCTCGGCGCCGAAGATCACCAGCCGGTTGTTGTCGGTGTCCTTGACCAGCAGCCGGCCGGTTACCGGGCCTTCGGCTTCTTCCGCCCAGTAGAACTCGATCTGATCGGTCAACTCCGTCACATCGTCCGGATCGCCGTCGGGTCGGTCGTCGGAGTCGTCCGCCGCTCCCCGCACCTGCGGGGTTGCCAGCGTGTAGACGGCCCAGATGGTCTCGATTCCGCTCTTGGACGAGTCCCGGCTGTAGGTCATGGAGGCCACGCCCGACCGGTTGGTGGTCTTCTGCCGGGCCCTCGCGGCCTCGCCGGTCTGGAACAGGACGTTGCCCTCTGTCTCGAAGACATAGCGGCCGGCCCCGTAACCCGGGTTGTCGTATTTGTACGCAAAGGCGGCGCCTTCCGGAGTCCCGATACCGTCTGGGTCGTCGGAGAAGAAGCTCACCTGGACCCGGCTCACCGGATCGCCGAACTGATCGGTAACCGCGGCCAGCACTGTACTCGCAGCTCCCTGACCCGTCTCGGTCGCCTCCGCAAACGGCGCCGCATGCGACAGCTTCAGACTCGCGGGCACCGGCGCGGAGTCCCGCCACACCGCCGCCGCGTCGTCCGCCCCGGAACCTGCCTCGACCGCGGCCTTCTCCAGCGCGGTCTTGTCTTCCAACGTCAACGGAGCGCCCTCGGCAGGCGTCAACAGCCTTATATCGAGGTCGAGGTAGGCCATGTCCCCCGAGCTCCCCGAACGCGGATCGGTATGACGGAACGATAGCTCGACCGCCCCCGATTCGTCGGTCTTGTATGTCCTGGTGAAAGACACAGTGGTCTCGGTGGCAGGCGTGGTCTCCGCATTGACGGTCGTCTCGGATACAGCCACCGCAACCTCTACGTCTTCGGAAGCCACCGGCTCATCGTCTTCGTCCACCACCTGCAAAGTGAATGTAACCCGATCGCCGAACTTCGCCGCGGTCTGATTCTCCGCCATATCGTCGGTTATCCGAAGCTTCACCCCAGGCTTCATGTAGAGGATCCGCACCGAAGGGGCGTCCACCTCGGCGTTGTAGACATCACCCACTTCACCGGTCCAGGCCCACACCGTCCTCGACTCCGTAGGCTGCTCGAATGCGATCTCCGCATCACCCGACGGATCCGTCAGCTGATCCCCGAACGATATCTCACACAACTCCGATCCCCCCACCCCGAGCACATCGTCCGCCGAGCAGCGCCCATCCGCGCCGAACGCCTCATCCGGCTCCGCCGCCGAAAACACATCCACCATCACATCCGGCATCGGCGCCAAGTCGTTGTCGCGCACCGAAACCGCAATATTGATGGGATTCTCATCCACATCGGCCTGCAGCGTCAGCCCCGCCGGGCGGGCCACCGTATGCGCCAGCATCCGCGTGATGAACACCGCCATCTGCGCCCGCGTAACCAAACCCCCCGGATTGAACAACCCATCAGCCGTCCCCCGAGCCACCCCCGCCTCGAACATCCGCCGAACCGCCGCATACTGACCCCGAGTCACGCCCCCGATATCAGAGAACACCTCATCATCCGCCGAAACATCCGACAACGCCGCGCCGCCGCCGCCCAAAGCGCCCAAACCCAAACCCGACGCCTTCTCAGCCTCTACCAAAAACGAATCCAACATCTCAGCCATCTCCGCCCGCGACACCGGCGCATCAGGCTGAAACGACGTCGAGCTGCGGCCCCGCATCACCCCCAACGCCGCCATCTGCGCAACCGCAGTGCGGGCCTCCTCGAACAAACCAACCGTGTCCGTGAACGCCGTCTCCGGGTTCGCCGGCAGCGCCACCCCCGCCGGACCCGCCGCCCGCGCCAAGAACAAAGCCATCTGCCAGCGCAGCACCGGCCCCCCCGGATCATACGTAGTCTCCGTCCGGCCCCGCGTAACCCCGAAATGCGCCAAACAATTCACCGCGTCCTCCGCGAACGACCCCACCACATCCACCAAACCCTGCGACTCCAACGCCGGACCCACACACGCCGAGAACCTCGGCTCGTTATCAGCCTCACCAGCCACACCAGACACCGGCGGCGACCCCACCACCAACAGCGAACCCACCAAACCCAACACCGCCGCAGCAACCGACCACGGCCGCCGCCGTACACCAAACACAACCATCAGAGATCAACCCCTCTCGTTTTCTTTCGTGAACATTATCCAGCACGGCCAAAGGGCCGGGCACCTCAGCTCAGTATAGCAATGACCCCCCCCCCCCCCCCGTCAATTATCACGCTGTACTCTAAAACCCCAGGTCAAATAATCAAACACCGGCACCGCGGCGCCCCGTTATCGAGCGGCCGCCTTCGCGGCTGCGGCCCGCCGGGCGGCGGTTCGATTGGCGTCCCCCTGGATCTGCAGGAGCTGCTCCCGGTCGAAGGCGGCCGCTCGGGCGGCGGAGGGGTCGGCGGCCGCCGTCCGGGCCTCGGCGCCTTCCTCCGCCAGCTTGCGGGCTTCCTCCAGCAGGGCGTCCACCATCTCGGACTCCGGGACCACGCGCACCACCTTGCCTTTTATGAAGAGGTGGCCCCGGCCCCGGCCGGCGGCGATCCCGATGTCGGCTGCTCTGGCTTCGCCGGGGCCGTTCACCACGCAGCCCATCACCGCCACCTGGATCGGCAGGTCGGCTTCTTCCAGTTTGGCGCGGGCTTCGTTGGCCACCGCCAGCACGTCCACCTCGGCCCGGCCGCAGCTGGGGCAGGCGATCAGGTCCAGGCCGGTGCGTTCCCGGAGGTCCAGGTACTCCAACAATTGCCGCCCGGACTTGGCCTCCTCCACCGGGTCGGCGGTGAGAGAGAAGCGGATGGTGTCGCCGATTCCTTCCAGCAGCAGCGCCGCGATCCCGGCCACCGACTTGATCAAGCCCCCCGGCAGCGGGCCGGCTTCGGTCACGCCCAGATGCAAGGGGAAGTCCACCGCGTCGGACAGCAGGCGGTAGGACTCCACCATCGTCGGTACGTGGGAGTGCTTGACCGAGATCTTGATGTCCTCGAACCCCTCCTCGGCCAGATAGCCGATCTCTTTGCGGGCCGAAGCGGCCAGCGCCTCGGGGGAGGCGGATCCGTATTCGGCCATGAGGTCCCGGTCCAGGCTGCCGGCGTTGACCCCCACCCGGATCGGAACGCCGCGGTCCTTGGCTTCCCTCGCCACCGCTCTGATCTGGTGCGGCTTGCGGATGTTGCCCGGATTCAGCCGCAGCCCATGCGCGCCCGCCTCCAGCGCCGCCAGCGCCAGCCGGTACTGGTAGTGGATGTCGGCCACGATCGGAACCGGCGAGCGGGGCGTGATCTCCGCCAAGCCTTGGGCGGCGTCGACGTCGTTGCAGGTTACCCGCACGATGTCAGCCCCCGCCCCGGCCAGCGCATACACCTGGGCCAGGGTGCCTTCTACGTCGGCGGTCTTGGTGGTGGTCATCGACTGGACCGATACGGGGGCGCCGCCGCCCACCGCCGTCTTTCCCACCCAGATGCGGCGGGTGGGCTTGCGCGGCCTCCCGAATTCGGTCGTCATGTCCGCCGAGGTTAGCGCCGCGCCTGCGTTTCACAGGGCCAAGGGGTCGATGATGTCCAGCACCACCGCCGCCAGCCCCAACAGCAAGATCAGCATCACCGCCAACACCGCCGCCGGCGCCAGGCGGCGTGCGTCTACCCTCCGCCCGGTCAGCTTTTCATACAGGGCCACCGCGAAGTGGCCGCCGTCCAGCGGGTACAAAGGCAGGGAGTTGAAGAGGGCCAGGGTCACGTTCACCAACGCCAGCAGCAGCACCACGCCGCCCGCCCCCGCCTGAGACGCCCGGGCGCCGATCTGGACCACGCCGATCGGGCTGACCGGGCGGATTTCTTCGGATACCTGGCGGCGGCCCACCAAGACGCCCCCCAGCTCCAGCAAAGACTCCGGCCTCAGCATCCGCCCGAGCCCCTGCAGGGTGCCCGCCGCCATGTCCCATTCGGCCGCGGCGGCCAGCCGGGCGGCGGTGTGAGGTCCGATCCGGCGCAGGCGCGATCCGGGCGACACTCCCAGGAACCCCGCCGCCTCGCCGGTGACCGGGTGGTAGGCGCTGAGGGCGGCGGTGAGATGCACGAGCTGCCCGCCGCGGACGACGTCGATCCTCACCGTCCTGCCCGGCCGGGAAGCGATCACCTCCACCGCCCGGCCCCAGTCGCCGCCCAGCTCGACGCCGTCGATGGCCGCCAAGACGTCGCCCGCCCGCAGCCCGGCCTCGGCCGCCGGAGAAGCAACCCCTTCCGCGATCTCGGGGCTGACCCTGGCCACCGAGGCGGTCGCCTCCAACACCCCCGACGCCCAGTAGAACCCGAACAGGAGCAAGAAAGCCGCCGCCAGGTTCATGGCAACCCCCGACAGCACCACCACCGACTTCTTCCAGAATGCCTTCTCCCGGTAGGTGCGGCCCAGGTCGGCGGGGTCCACCTCCTCTCGGTCGTTCATCCCGGCGATGCGGACGTAGCCGCCGAACGGAAGCCACTTGACGCCGAATTCGGTCTCGCCCCGGCGGAACGACCAGAGGCGGGGGCCGAACCCCAGGAAGAACTCGGAGGCCTTCATGCCGGTGGCCCGAGCCGCCAGGTAGTGGCCCGCTTCGTGGATCAGGATGAAGACCGAGAGGGCCAGCGCGGTCAGTATGCCGCCGACCATCGGAACGGCCCTACCGCCGACCGCGGCGGTCGAGCGCCGCCGCCGCCGCTCGGCGGGCCTCCCGGTCGGCCTCCAGCACCGCCGCCAGAGAATCTGCCTCCCGCCGCCCGCAGCCCTCCATGACCTCGGCGATCAGCCCCGGAATGTCGAGGAAGCCGATCCGGCCGGCCAGGAAAGCCTCCACCGCCGCTTCGTCGGCGGCGTTGAAAACGGCGGGAAGGGTTCCCCCTCCCCTCCCCGCCGCGTAGGCCAGGTCCAGGGAGGGGAAGGCCTCCCGGTCGACCGGCTCGAAGGTGAGGGGGGTGCGGGTGAGGTCGAACCGCTCCATGTCCGCTGCGCCCGCCGCCCGCTCCGGATAGGTGAGGGCGTACTGGATCGGGATGCGCATATCGGGCGGGCCGAGATGAGCCTTGATGGAACCGTCGGCGAACTCGACCAGGGAATGGACGATGCTCTGGGGGTGGACCACCACCTCGATCCGGTCGAACCCCAGTCCGAACAGGTAATGGGCCTCTATCACCTCCAAGCCCTTGTTGACCAGGGTGGCCGAGTCGACCGTGATGCGGGGGCCCATCCGCCAGGTGGGGTGGGCCAGCGCCTGTTCTACCCCCGCTCCGGCCAGCTCTTCGAGGCCCAGCCCCCGGAACGGCCCCCCGGAAGCAGTCAGGATCAGGCGGGCCGCCTCGGATGTGCGCTCCCCCGCCAGGCACTGGAACAGGGCCGAGTGCTCGGAGTCGACGGGGATCAGCTCGCCGCCGCCCCGCCCGGCGGCCGCCGTTACCAGCGGCCCCGCCGCCGCCAGGCTCTCCTTGTTGGCCAGCGCCAAACGGTTGCCTGCTTCCAGCGCCGCCAGCGAAGCCTCCAGGCCCGCCGCCCCCACGATCCCGTTGACCACGATGCAGCCGGGGCGGGCGGCCAGCTCCGTCAAGGCTGCTGCGCCCCACCCGCAGCGGCCCCCGAACAGGTCCTCGTAGAGGGCGGCCCCGGCCGGGTCGGGCTCGACCGCCGCTATCCGGGCCTGCGGGAAACGGTCGGCCAGCGCGGCCAGCTCGTCCCCGGAACGGCGGGCCGCCAACCCCGCCACCGGCATCCCCAGCCGCTCGGCCACCTCCAGGGTCTGGAGGCCGATCGAACCCGTTGCCCCCAGGACAACGACCGATCTCACAGGTATCCGAACAGCAGGTATACGAGGTAGGCGGCGGGAATGGTGAACAGATAGGCGTCCAACCGGTCGAGCATACCCCCGTGGCCGGGCAGGCTGGATCCTATGTCCTTCACCCCCAGCGACCGTTTGACCGCCGACTCGGCCAAGTCGCCGATGGGGCCGAAAGCGCTGATCACGGCCGCCAGCACCAGGCCGGACACCGCGGTCAGAGGCTCGAGCAGACCGAATCTGCCCGCGATGAGGCCGGCCAAGAGGGTGATGACGGTGGCGCCCAGAAAGCCCTCCAGGGTTTTGTTGGGCGAAAGGCGGGGGGCGAAGGGGCGGCTTCCGAAGGCCCGCCCGTAGGAGAAGGCGGCGATGTCGTTGAGGGCGGTGAAGCCCACCGCCGCCGTGACCAGGGGCAGCGCCTCGGGGGAACGGAACATGGGCACCGCGAAGGAAACCGGGAGCACCGCCCAAGCCGCCCCCAGCACCGTGACCGAGATGTTGGCCAAGGGGTAGCTGCGGGAACCCATGGCAAACCACAGACCCGACGCCAGGACCACCCCCGCCAGCACCGCCGCCGCGCCGAAGGGTCCGGACGACCAAGCCGCGTAGAGCATGCCCGCCGCCCCCAGCAGGCCGATCAGGGCCACCGGGGCGAACCCCGCCTTCCGGAGCGCCTGATAGAGCTCCGCCGCCGCCGCCAGCGATGCGGCCGCCAGCAGCAGGGTGATCCACACCGGACCGGCGTACAGCGCCCCGAAGAACAGCAGCACCGCCGCCGCCCCGGTGCCGATCCGCAGGGCCAGCTCGGAGCGCCGGTCCCGGTCGAGCTGTTGGATCTGTTCGGGGTCTTCGTCCTCTTGGCCGGTGAGGTCCCCGTATCCGATCACACCTGTTTCCAGCCCGGGGACATGGGCGACCACCGCCGACTGTTCGCTGTCCTCCCCGCCCCCTCTCGCCGCCGATGCAGCCAAGCCCTGGTATTCGCGGGTGGTGGACCGTATGTAGTCCTGCTCGGTTACTTCGGTTGCTTCGGTTGCTTCGGTTGCTTCGGCCGCTTCGTTACGGTCGGAGGGGTCAGGGCGGCGGGCGCCGGGGTCCGCCGGGGCAACGGCTTCAGACGGCGGCGCGGCGCGCGGCGGGGCGGCGTCTTCCCGGCTGTCCGGCTCGAACAGCGGGGGCGGATCCCTTTCCTCCATCATATGAATCCCTCCGGGGGCGGCGGGTCGATCGGCAACAAGAGCCGCCTCCAAGGTTACCCGCCGCCGGCGTCAAAACCGGTAAACCCCGATCGTTGGGGTCGATGACGCAGGCCCGCCGGTCAGACCTCGAGCAGCTCGCTCTCCTTTTTTTCCAGCGTCTCGTCGGTGGCGGCGATGTAACGGTCGTGGCAGTCCTGGAGTTTCTTCCCGGCCCGCCGAACGCTGTCCTCCGACTCGCCCAACTCCGACATGTCATCCCGGGCAGACCGCCGGATGCGGCGAATCGCCACCCGCCCCTCCTCGGCGATATTGCGGGCCACCCGGATCAGTTCTCGGCGCCTTTCCTCGGTCAGGGGCGGAAACACCAGCCGGATCAACTTTCCGTCGTTGGAAGGGTTGAGCCCCAGGTCCGACATCTGGATAGCCCGCTCGATGCCCGGCATGGCACCCGGGTCGAAGGGCTGGACCATGAGCATGCGCGGATCGGGAACCGTAATCGCCGCCAGCTGCTGGAGCGGAGTCTGGGCTCCGTAGTAATCGACCGTTATCCGGGAGAGAATGGCGGGGCTGGCCCGCCCGGTGCGCAAGGTCGCCAGCTCTCCTCTGGTGTGCGCGACCGCCGAATCCATACGCGACTCGGCGTCCTCCAGTATCTCGTCCAGCATGGCCGCGCTCCTATTCCGCCCGCATCAGCTCACCAGCGTTCCGATCGGCTCGCCGGAGACGGCGCGGCGGATGTTGCCGGATTCCAGCAGGCTGAACACTACTATCGGCAGATCGTGATCCCGGCACAGGGTAACGGCGGTGGCGTCCATCACCGCCAACCCGGCGGATATGAACTCCATGTAGCCCACCCGTTCCAGGAACACCGCGTTCTCGTCGATCCCCGGATCGGATGAATAGACGCCGTCCACCTTGCTGGCTTTGAGCATCACCTCGGCCCCTATCTCCACCGCCCGCAGCGCCGCCGCGGTGTCGGTGGTGAAGAAGGGGTTGCCGCTCCCGGCGGCGAAGATCACCGAACGCCCCTTCTCGAGATGGCGGATGGCGCGCAGCCTGATATACGGCTCGGCCAGCTGCTGCATGGTGATGGCCGACTGCACCCGGCATTCCACCCCGCAGGCCTCGACCGCGTCGCGGAGGGCCAAGGCGTTGATGACCGTGGCCAACATGCCCATGTAGTCGGCGTTGGCCGGATCCATGCCGGCGGCCGCCGCCGACACTCCGCGGAATATGTTGCCGCCCCCCACCACGATCCCGATCTGGTATCCGGCCGACTGCGATTCGGCGATCTCCCCGGCCACCCGGCGCACCGTGTCCGGGGAGATGCCGTAGCCGATCTCCGGATCGGCGAACGCCTCTCCGGACAGCTTCAGCACCACCCGGCGGGGGGGCGGCATCTACAGCTCTCGTTCGCCCACCGCGATCCGCGAGAACCGGCGGACCCCGATGTTTTCGTTCATGGAAGCGGCCAGCTCCGCAACCATGTCCCCCACTTTGCCCTCATACTGGTCGGGTCGTATGAACTTCTGCTCGTAGAGCACGTTTTCCTCATAGAAGGAGCGGATCCGGCCGTCGACGATCCGCTCGATGATTCGCTCCGGCTTGCCCGAGGCTTGGGCTTCACGGGCGATCAACTCCCGTTCCTTGCCGACCGCCTCCGCCGGAATGTCCTCGATCCGCACCCAGCGGGGTTGGGCGGCGGCGATGTGCATGGCGAGGTCGTCGGCCGTCTTGCGGAAGTCCGGGCTCTTGGCCACGAAATCGGTCTCGGAGGCCAGCTCCACGATCACGCCCACCGTGGGGTATCCGGCGGCCTGGTGCAGGTAACTGCCCACCGCCCCCTGGTTGGCGGCCCGCCCGGCCCGCTTCTTCGAGTCGGCCAGGCCTTTCTCCCGCAGCAGGCCTTTGGCCTCCTCCATGTCGCCGCCCGCCTCGACCAAGGCCTTCTTGGCGTCCATCATCCCCACGCCGGCGGCGCGGCGCAGGGCCTGTACATCCTTGGCTGTGAACTCTGCCATCTTGCCGTCCTTTGGTTCCTTGCTTCAGGTCGATCCGTGTGTTCTTGTGTTCTTGCTTGCTCTCAGGAAGCCTCGCGCCCTCTGGCGGGCGGGTGAAAAGTCTGACGCTCCGCCTGCTGTGGATCTTCGATCAGGGTCGGCCGTCCGCGGGTTCGGAAGCCGGCGCCGGCTGCTTTCCTTCTTCGGGTTCCGCGGCGGCTTCGGAGGCTTCGGAGGCTTCCGCTTCCGGCGGTTCGGCCTCGGCGCCGCCCTCCGCGTCTGCTTCTGGTTCAGCGGCTGCCTCCGGCGGCTCGGCGGCGGGTTCTTCGGGGCCGCCGGATTCAGAGCCCTCGGATCCTTCTGCGGCCTCGGGCTCTTCGGCGGCCTGATCATCTTCCTGTTCGGACGCAGCCGCCGCCCCGGCCGCCTCCGGCACGCCCTCGTCGGATCCTTCGGCCTCTTCCTGGGCCAGCCGATGGCCTTCCAGGCAGGCGTCGGAAACGGCGTTGGCGATCAGCGACGCCGCCCGAATGGCGTCGTCGTTGCCCGGGATCACAAAATCGATGCCGTCGGGGTTGCAGTTGGTGTCCACCAACGCGATCACCGGAATCTCCAACCGCGCCGCCTCCCGCACCGCGATGTGCTCGGCGTTCAGATCGATCACGAACACCGCCGACGGGGGCTTCTCCATGTCTTCCACGCCCCCCAGGGTGCGGTGAAGATTGACGAACTCCCTCCGCAGCCGCAGCCGCTCCTTCTTGGGGAGCTGCTCGATGTCGCCCGAATCCTCCATCTCGGCCAGTTCCTTCATGTAGAAGATGCGCTGGTTGATGGTCTTGAAGTTGGTGAGCATCCCGCCCAGCCACCGGAAGTTGACATAGGGCATCCCCGCCCGGTCCGCCGCCTCCTGCACCGCCGCCTGGGCCTGTTTCTTGGTGCCCACGAACAGCACCACCCCCCCGCCCGCGGCCAGATCGCGCACGAAGGCCAGCGCCCGGTCGATCTCGCCAAGCGTCCGGCGGAGGTCGATGATGTGGATGCCGTTGCGCTCCCCGAAGATGTAAGGGGCCATCTTGGGGTTCCAGCGGCGGGTCTGATGACCGAAATGGACCCCGGCCTCGATCAGCTGCTTCATGCTTACGGTCGGCAAGGTATGCGCCTCCTCTTGATTTGGTTGATTCCTCCGTCCACCCTGCTCCGGGAGGGCGCCCCCGGAACTCCCCGGACCGTGCGGCCCGACCGCGGGAGGGTGCGGTGCGACGTGCGTGATGTGCGGGAGTCTAGGCGGGCGTCAACGGGAAAGAATCCAGAACGCGAAAATCAAGAGGACGGGGCTTTTTCAGGCCCGCGGATGGCTCCGATCGTAGGCGGCCCGCATGTGGCGGCGGGTCAGCGTGGTGTAGATCTGGGTGGTGCCCAGCTCGGCGTGGCCCAGCAGCTGCTGAACCGAGGTCAGATCGGCGCCCCGCTCCAACAGGTGGGTCGCGAAGGAATGCCGGAGGGCGTGGGGGTAGGACCCCGTCCGGTTCTGCACCGCCCGGCGCAGGGTCCGGGGGGTCATCGGCGCCCCCCTCCCCCCTATCCACAGCGCCTTGGAGGGCCGGCCCCCCAGGAGCGCCGGACGGCCTTCGCGTATGTAGCGTTCGACGGCCTCCCGGGCGTGGACGCCGAGCGGCACCATCCGGTCGCGGCCTCCCTTGCCGTGCACCGTCAACCGATCCCTGCCCGCGGCGTCGTCCAACGTGAGGGAAGCCAGCTCCGACACCCGCAGCCCGGCGGCGTAGAGGGTTTCGAGGATGGCGCGGTCGCGCAGGGACTTGGGATCCGCGCCGTCGACCGCCTCGATCATGGCGGCCGCGGCCCGCGGGGTGAAAGCCTGCGGGAGCACCTTGGGCTGCTTGGGCCTGCCCAGCCCCTCGGCCGGGTTGCCGTCCAGCCCCCCCCTGCGGACCGCATCGGCCAGGAACGTGCGGACCGCCGAAGCCTTGCGCGCCGCGGACCGGCGGGCGTAACCCTCGGCGTCGAGGCGGCCGAGGAAGCCCCTGATGATCCGGCGGTCGATCTGCTCCAGCGAGGCCGCCCCCCGCCGGACGGCGTACCGGAGGAATTGGCCCAGGTCGCGCCGGTAGGCGGCGACGGTGTTGGCGGCCAGACCCCGCTGGCTCTCGAGGCGGGCCAGGTAGCTCTCCAGCTCCGGCGCCCACCACGGAAGGGCTTCGCCGCCGTTTTCCTTTTCTGCCGTCATGCAGGGCATCTTTGCATCGGCGGCGGCCCAAGTCAACGATCCCGCCGGGAATCACCGGAGGGGGAGGGCGGTTTCCTTCGCGATGCGGAAGGGGCGGATCTGCCAGCGGCCCCGGCGCCGGCCCACCACGAACGAGATCCAGTCCTCGTCCGGGCCGCCCCGCAGGTCGGCGGGGGAAGGGCGGGCCGGGCCGCGGGGATGGGAGTGGTAGACGGCGCCGATCCGCCATCCCCGCCTTTCCGTTTCCTGCACCACCCGGAAGAGCTCGGCCGGGCTGATCTCGAAGCGGCCGGGGCCGGGGGCGGAGTTGGCGGCCGGGTAGAGGCGCACCGGGCGGGCAAAGCAGTCGTAGGCCACCAACCCGCAGGCTTCGCGGGGCGCCTCGGCGGCGGCGTGGGCAACCATGGCGGCCTGCATCTCTTCAGGAAGGGCGGCGTCCGCCGGAATCACGGCGCCAGCCTCTCGATCCGCCACCCCTCCCCCTCCGCCGCATACACGATGCGGTCATGCAGCCGATGGCGCCTCCCCTGCCAGAACTCGAAGCGGTCGGGGCGCACCGCCAAACCCCCCCAGGAGTCCGGCCTGGGCACCGGGCCCTCCCCGCATCCGGCCCGCAGCCGGTCGACCAGCTCCTCCAGCTCGGCGCGGCCGCGCAGCACCCGGCTCTGCGGCGAGGCGGCGGCGGCGATCTGCGCCTCCCTGGGGCGCGAGGCGAAGTAGGCGTCGGACGCCGCCCCGTCCAGCTGCTCGACCCGCCCTTCGATCCGCACCTGCCGGTGCAGGCCCAGCCAGACGACGCACAGGGCCGCATGCGGGTTGGCCTCGAGCTCGGCGGCTTTGCGGCTCTCCAGGTTGGTGTAGAACACGAAGCCCTCGGGGCCGCACCCCTTCAGCAGCACCGCCCGGGCGGAAGGCCGGCCCCTCCGGTCGGCGGCGGCCAGCACCGCGGCGTCGGGCTGGGGTTCACCGGCTTCGACGGCTTCCTCCATCCACCGCCCGAACTGCCGGAACGGGTCGGGATCCACCGCCTCCTTCGAGAGCGGGCGGTCCTCACCGCCCCGCCGCGGCCCGGCCGGCTTTCGATCGATCCCGATGCGGCGCCTCCTCATACACAGACGGCCGGGCCGCAATGGCCCGGCCGCACAGGTGGAGGCGCGGGGAATCGAACCCCGGTCCGTCGATCCTTCAGCGGCGGCGTCTCCGAGCGCAGCCGACGGCGAGCATTCGGGGGGCCGGACTCCATCGGCAAGCGGCCGGCCGCCCTATCCCGAATCAGTCTCGACCCGCCAGTCCGAGAACCCCGGCGGATCCATCCTGCTCAACGACGTCCGTCCCTCAGGGGCAGGAACCCTTCAGGCGGACGGGCTGTCTGTCTCAGGCAGCCAGTGCAAACTTTGGAGTGGCACTTATGGTTGTTCGCCAAATTTTTTACGAGGACTTCGGCGACCTCGGCTCGCTTCCGACACCTCAGACATCGACGTCGAAACCAGTTCGCCCCCATAGGGACGCCCCCATCATACACCAACTCTGCGACAAGGAGGCAACCGCCTCCGAACCGCTCACGGTGGACGCGCCGTCTGCCCCGGCCAGGGGTCAGTGGGCGGTCCAGCCGCCGTCCACGGCCAGGACGGTTCCGGTTACGTAGCTGGAGGCGTCGGAGGCCAGGTAGAGGGCGGCGCCCTGGATCTCGTGGAGCTCGCCCCAGCGCTTCATGGCCACCTCTTGGTCGATGACCCGCACGGCGTGGGGGGTGTGCTGGAACGGAATGTTCATGTCGGTCAGGAACGGCCCGGGGGCGACGGCGTTGACGGTTATCCCGCGGCCCGCCCACTCCATGGCCAGCGCCCTGGTGAGCTGGATGAGAGCCCCCTTCGAGGCGGCGTAGGCAGTCCGGTCGGCCACCCCCACCAGGCCGAACGTCGAGGAGATGTTGATCACCCGGCCCCGGCCGGAGGCTTCGAGGTGCGGGCGGGCTTCCCGGCAGAGGGACCACGCCCCCGACGCGTTGACCGCCAAGGACCGATCGAAGTCCGCCCGCCCGATGTCCTCTATGGCGCCCCGGACGTTGATTCCGGCGTTGTTGACCAGGATGTCGAGGCCGCCCAGCTCGGAAACGGTCCGCTCGACCGCCGCCGCCGCGTCCCGCTCGCTGCTCACGTCGCCGGCCAAGGCGACCGCCTTCCCGCCGGTTGCGCGGCCGATCCGCCCGGCGGATTCAGACAGAGCGGCGGCGTTGCGGCTCATCAGGGCCACCGACGCCCCCGCCCAGGACAGCGCCTCGGCGATGACCGCCCCCAACCCCCGGGAAGCCCCGGTTACGAGGGCCGCCCGCCCGTCGAGCCGGAAGAGGTCGAGCGGGTTACCCGCCGTGGGCCTCCTCGTAGGTGGCGCCGCCGGCCTCATCGACCCAGTAGCGCCGCGCCCAGCCGACCCCCTGCCAGCTCGTGATCTGGGTGGGCTCCACCTTGATGAGCCAACGCGGCTGCTGGATGGTCCCCGTCAGGTATTCGGGGCCGTTGGGGCCGAGGTAGCGGTACGACATCTCCTTGGCGATGTCCACCCACCTGCCCCCGACGTTGGGCTCCTCCGCGACCACCGCGTTGCCCTGCATGATGACCTTGGGGATCTCCATGCTCCTGCCCGACTCGTCGGGTTCGCTGTGGGGGGCGTCCACCACCAAGGACACCCGCGGGTCGTTCTTCATGTACTGGCACCACACCGCCCGCTGGCGGCCCACCAGCCACATGGCCTCTCCGTCCCACTGGTACCAGAGGGGGATGATGTAGGGGGCGCCGTCGGGCGTCAGACACGCCACCCGCGCCAGGTAGTTGCCGGCCAAGAACTCGTCCATCTCCGCGGTGTCCAAACCGCCCAGCTTCCCTCGAAAATCTTCGGCCATCGCCTTCCTTTCTGCTCGCTGCCGCTGCGCCCGCCTCCGCCCGCGGAGGCCGGCCCGCCCCATACTATCCGCGCCGGGCGGCGGCCGATCCGGTCAACGGCCGCCCCTCGCCTCTATATCCCCGATAATTCACGCGAGCGGGGGCGGGCAGATGAAATAAGCGCCCGTATCCTTTCTGACCTGGGTTGATAACGGTGAGACAACTGTCTGATCAGAACGTGAGGCTCACCATCGGGTGAACGCCGCCGCTTCGAGGTATGGGATGCACAGGCTGATGAACCGGCGCGGGCGGCGGCCCGCCCCGCGGGGACATGAACAATCGGGGATATATAATGGGTCGCGTGTCCGACACCCCTCCCTCCGGCGGCCCCCGCTCCGACGAAACCAACGGTTTCGACGCCCTCTCCGTCCGGGATCTGGTGAAGACCTTCACCGTCGGCGGGGGCGTGTTCGGCGGCGGGAAGGGCGAGGTGTCGGCGGTGGCGGGCGTATCGTTCGACATCCGGTCGGGAACCACCCTCGGCCTGGTGGGCGAGTCGGGATGCGGCAAGTCCACCACCGCCCGCAGCATCCTCCGCCTGATCGAACCCACCTCCGGGGAGGTGGTGCTCCGGCGCCCGTTGGAGGAGGGCGGGGTCGAAAGCATCGACGTGATCGCCGCCGACCGCCGCCGCCTGCGGGAGCTGCGCCGCCACATGCAGATCGTCTTCCAGGATCCGTTCGCCTCCCTCAACCCCCGCATGTCGGTGGGGGCGGCCATCGGCGAGCTGCTGGACGTGCATACCGGCATGCCCCGCCGCGCCCGCAAGGAGGCGGTGGGGGGGCTGCTGCAGCTGGTGGGCATGAACCCCAACATCGCCGACCGCTACCCCCACGAGTTCTCGGGCGGGCAGCGCCAGCGGATCGGGGTGGCGCGGGCGCTGGCCCTCAACCCCGGTTTCCTGATCCTGGACGAGCCGGTTTCGGCCCTCGACGTCTCCATCCAGGCGCAGGTGTTGAACCTGTTGGAGGAGCTGCAGGACCGCCTCGGCCTCACCTATCTGTTCATCGCCCACGACTTGGCGGTGGTGCGGCACATCTGCGACGACACCGCCGTCATGTACCTGGGGAAGATCGTGGAGCAGGCCGGCACCGACCGGCTGTTCGCCCAGCCCATGCACCCCTACACGCACGCCCTGCTGTCGGCGGTGCCCACCCCCCGCCCCAAGATCCAGCGGCAGAGGTCCCGCATCCTGCTGGAAGGGGACGTGCCCAGCCCGATCGATCCGCCTTCGGGGTGCCGCTTCCACACCCGCTGCCCGGTCGGCAGGGGCAAAGAGATCTGCCGGACCGAAGAGCCCCCCTTGGAGGAGCGGGCGCCGGGGCATCTGGTGGCCTGCCACTTCGCCGAAGCCAAATCCATCATCTGACCGGGCCGAGAACCGATGCCGAGGCCGTCCCGAGCCGTCGAGTCCCTGCCCCGCTCCGGCATCCGCGAGATCATGGAGCTGGCCTGGTCGGCGGGGGGCGGCGTGATCCATCTGGAAGTGGGCGAACCCGACTTCCCCACCCCTCCCCATGTGGTGGAGGCCGCCCACCGGGCCGCCGCCGCCGGTTTCACCCGTTACACGCCCAACGCCGGGATACCGGAGCTGCGGGAAGCGCTGTCCCTAAAGGTGCGGGAGCGCAACGGCATCGACGCCCCGCCCGACCGGATCGTGGTCACGCCGGGGGCGGTGGCGGGCATCTACAGCGCGTTGGCGGCGGCGGCGGACCCCGGCGCCGAGGTGCTGATCAGCGACCCCTGCTGGCCCAACTACCGGCTGATGATGGAACTGCTGGGCATCCGGCCGGTGCGGTTCCCCCTTTCGGCGGACGACGGATTCGTCCCCAACCCCGCCCTGATCGAACCGCACATCACGGACCGCACGCAGGCGGTCCTGCTCAACTCTCCGGCCAACCCGACCGGCGCCTGCACTTCGCGCCGGGCTTGGTCGGAGCTGTTGGAGCTGGCCCGCTCCCATGACCTCTGGGTGCTGTCGGACGAGGTCTACGACGAGATCTGGTTCGACGAGCCTTCGGCGTCGGCCGGCCCTCTGGACCCGGACGAACGGGTGATTTCCTTCTTCAGCTTCTCCAAGACCTACGCCATGACCGGCTGGCGGGTGGGGTACATGGTTGCCCCGCCCGGCTTGACCGAGAGCGTTATAACCGCCCAGGAGCCGATCACCTCCTGCGTCAACGCCCCGGCGCAGAAGGCCGCCGCCGCCGCCGTCGCCGGCCCCCAGGACACCGTAGAAGAGATGCGCAGTTCCTACCGGGAGCGGAGAGACCTGGTGTGCGGTCTGCTGGAAGCGGAAGGCATCCCCTTCGTGCGGCCGTCCGGGGCGTTCTATCTGATGGCGGACGTGAGCGGCAGCGGGCTGGACGACCAGGCCTTCGCCCGCCGCCTCGTGCAGGAACGCGGGGTGGCGGTGGTGCCCGGCGCCGCCTTCGGCCCCGGCAGCGGCGCCTACGTCCGCATCTCCTTGGCCTCCGCCGCCGACCTCCTCCTCGAAGGAACAGCCCGGCTGGCCGAAGCCGTCAAAACCTGGGGCGCCGAACAGGAAAGCCGGTGATCAGCCCAACCTTGCCCGGCTGAACACCGCCGCGGACCCCTGCTCAGAAGGTGAACAGGGAGAGGGCGGTTCCCCCCCGGACGGCGGACCGCTCTTCGGGGGTGAGGCCGGGAAGGCGGCGGTCGACCAGGGAGAGCACCTCGCCGTATCCGGGGTTCTCCTTTATCCAGGGCCAGTCGGAGGCGTTGAGCATACGGCGGGCGCCGAAGGCGGCGTAGATCCGGTCCATCACCTCCGCCAGGTCGGGGTGGGGGTAGGGCGTCTGGGTGAAGGCGTACTGGCCCGAGGCGTGCACGTACAGGTGGTCGGGGTGGCGGGCGGCCAGCCGCTCGATCAGATCCAGGGAGCCGGGGGGCAGGGGGATGTCGAAACGGGGGCGCCGGTGTTCGTCAACGGCCAGCTCCATCCAGATGTCCGGGCAGAAACCCAGGTGGTTGAGCACCGTTTTCAGACCGGGGAGCAGCTTCATCGCCCCGTCGAGCAGGCGCACCTGGTCGGGGGAGCCGTAGAACCACACCTTCATGTCCAGTTCCCGCATGGCTTCCAATACGGGGAACACCTCCAGCGACTCGGGATCCTGGCCGGCCTCCCCCCCGAACCCGTAGAAGCGCAGGCCCTGTACACCGGCTTCTTCGGCCCGGCGGGCAACCTGGCCGGCGCCGTCGGCCGCCTCCGGGTCGTACACCCCCACCCCGGCGAAGCGCCCCGGATGGGCCGCCAGTATCTCTGCCAGGTAATGATCGTGGGGCGAGAGGGGAACCACCACCGCATGGTCGACCCCCGCCCCGTCCATGGCCTCCAACAGCTCCTCGGCGGATTCCTCCCGCTCGGCGGGCGCCATCTCGTCGAACACGAGGCGGGGGTAGGCCCCGCTCCGGGCCTTGAAGAGATGCAGGTGGGCGTCTACTACTGCGGCCATGTCAGAGGGCCTCCTTCTCCGGGGGCTCCTCCCCCGGTTCGTTTCTGCTGCGCTCGGCGGCCGGCCTCTCGGCTCTCGCCGCTTCGATCTGCTCGGCGCGATCGGCGATCCAAGCCAGGTGATACCCGGTCAGGTAACGGCGCAGGAACATCACCATATGCTCGAACAAATGGGGCTCGGCGGCCAGGAGGGGCGGACCGGACAGGCCGGCGGCGCCGGTCACCTCCATCCGCTGGCCCTTCATCCTCGGGTAGATGAAACCGGTCCAGCGGGCGCTCTCTTCGTGGAGGGCGCCCCTCAGCACCAGGCGCATGGCCGGGCGGGAGGCGCGCCAGTCGATCTTCTCAGCATCAGAGGCCGGCGGCAGCGGGGAGATCATGACCTGCACCGGGGCGCCGCACCGGCGGTCGAGGAACAGCATGGCTTCGGTGACCGAGCCGTAGGCCGCCAGCCCCACCGGACCGAACGAGGCGCACACCTGGCCCAGCGCCGCCGTCAGGTCCCTCCGGAGGGCGGCGGGCTCCGGCTCGCCGCCGGACAGGCCGTGGCCCCTCAGCTCCAGGCTGATCACCCGCAGCCCCAGGCGGGCCAGCCGGGCGGTGAGCGGACCCCACGCATCCAGATCGTCCCCGAAGTCGTGGACGAACACCACCGCCGGCCCGTCCGCCGGCCATTCGTGGCCGCGCAGCACCAGCCCGTCCGGCAGCCGGACCGCCGCCGGGATCGGCCCCGCCGCCGCCCGCCCCCTCATCAGGGGGTGAAGGGCTGGGGGTTGAAGCAGCGGAAAGTCCGGCCAGCCGGATCGCCGGCCAACTCCGGGTGTTCGGCCCAGCACCGTTCGACGGCGTGCGGGCAGCGGGGGGCGAAGCTGCATCCGGGCGGCATGAGCTGGGGGGGAGGAACCAGGCCGGGAATGGGATGCAGCCGCCCCCGCCCGGCCCCGACCTGCGGGAGGGCCCGCAGCAGGCCCTGGGTGTACGGATGCCGGGGATCCTCGAACAGCTCGTCCACCGGCGCCTCCTCCACGATCTCCCCGGCGTACATCACCGCCACCCGGTCGGCCACCGCCGCCACCACCGCCAGGTCATGGGTGATCAGCAGCATCGACATGTTCCGCCGGCGCTGCTCGTTGATGAGCTGGTCGAGGATCTGCGCCTGCACGGTCACATCGAGGGCGGTGGTCGGCTCGTCGGCGATCAGGATGTCGGGGTCCAGCACCAGGGCGAGGGCGATCATGACCCGCTGGCGCATGCCTCCCGACAGCTGGTGCGGGTAGGAGTCGAGCCGGGCGGCGGGATCGGGCAGCCCCACTTTGGAGAGCGCCTCCCCGGCCATCCGGCGCGCCTCCGATCGGCTCACACTGCGGTGGGCGCGCACCACCTCGGAGATCACCTCCCCCACCGTGAACACCGGATCCAGGGAGGTGAGAGGGTCCTGGAAGATCATCGAGATGGAATCGGACCGGAGCCGCCGCATCCGGCGGCTACTCAGCGAGAGCAGGTCCTGCCCCGCATAGAGGATGTAACCGCCGCGCACCCGCACCGGCGGGATGGGGAGGAGCCGCATGATCGAGAGGGCGGTGATGCTCTTGCCGCAGCCGCTCTCCCCCACCAGGCAGAGGATCTCGTTCGGGTGCAGGTCGAGCGACAGGCCCCTCACCACATCGAAGGTCTCCCCCCCGGCGGTCACGGAGGTGCGCAGACCGCGCAGCGCCAGCAGCGGCGCCCCGGCCGGGGCGGACCCGGCGGCCGCGGCGGGGGACGGGCGGGCGGCCGCCACGCGGTTCAGGCCTTCCGCAGACGGGGGTTGACCGCCGTGTACCCCACGTCTGCTATCCAGTTGCTCAGCAGAACGACGGTCACCAGCACCAGCGAGAAGAACTGGGCGACGGGGTAGTCGCGCCGGAGCACCGCGTTGACCAGCACCTGGCCCAGGCCCGGCCACGAGAATATGGTCTCCACGACCAAGGCGTACCCGACGATCTGGCCGATCCGCAGCCCCGCCAGTGAGACGATCGGCACCAGCGCGTTGCGGAAGACGTGCCGGCCGATGACCCTCAGCTCCGGCAGCCCCCCCGCCCGCAGGGTGCGCACGAAGTCCTGGTTGAGGTTCTCGAGCATGGCGGACCGGGTCATCCGCACGGTGAGCGCCATCCCCTCCATGGCCAGCACCGCCGCCGGCAGCACCAGATGACGGGGGCTGCAGCACCCGGCCGAGGGAAACCACCCCAGCACGGAGGCGAACAACCAAATGACCAAGAGGGCCAGCCAGAAGTTCGGCACCGCCATCCCGGCCACGGAGAAGGTCATGATTCCCCCGTCGTACCAGGAGTTCCGCCGCAGGGAGGCCAGCATCCCCAGCGGGATCCCCACACCGAAGACCAGCGCGAAGGCGGCCGCCCCCAGCACCAGGCTGTTCCAACCGTGCTCGGTGATCATCGCCCCTATGTCGGCGTTGTTGGTGAGCGAGTTGCCGAGGTCCCCGCTCAGCACCCTCCCGATGTATCGAAAGTACTGCTCGTAGATCGGATCGTTGAGCCCCAGCTGATCGCGGAAGGCCTCCCGCTCGGCGGCGGTGGCCGAGGCCGGCAGCCGGGCGGCGGTGGCGTCCCCCCCGGACAGCCGGATGGCGTAGAACACGGCGATGGAGGACAGGATCAACACCACCAGCATGTAGACCGTCCGGGCCGCCAGGCGCTTCATGTCCGGCCCCTCATCCCTGCTCCACCCCTTTGGCCTCGTGGCGGAGCCGCGGATCGAACACGTCGCGCAGACCGTCGCCGACCAGGGAAACCGCCAGCACCAGCAGCACGATGGTCATACCCGGGATGGTGGCCTCCCAGTGGTTCAGCCACAGGAAGCCCCGCCCGTCGGACACCATCACGCCCAGGCTGGGGGTGGGCGGCTGCGCCCCGAGGCCGATGAAGGACAGGGCCGCCTCGGCGATGATGGCCACCGCCACGTAATAGGAGGCCAACACGAAGGCCGGAGCGAGGATGTTGGGAAACAGATGCCGCCACATGATCCGCCTGGTGGAGAGGCCCCCCGCCCGGGCGGCCTCCACGAATTCGCGCTCGCTGAGCGCCAGCACCTCCCCCCGCACCACCCGCGCGATGGCCGCGGTGTTCACCAGCCCCACCGCCAGGATGACCGGCAGCAGGCCGCCCCCCAGCCCTCCGGCGAACAGCACAGCCACCAGGATGAGCGGGAAACCCCAGACGAAGTCCACGGTCCCCCGGATGGTCCGGTCGCTCCAGCCGCCCAAGAACCCCCCCGTCATCCCCAGCAGGATGCCGAGCGCCAAGGCCAGCAGCGTTACCCCGGCCGCCACCAGCAGGCTCACCCGGATGCCGACGAACAGCCGCGCCGCCAGGTCGCGGCCCAGCTGGTCGGTGCCCAACGGGTAGCCTTCGCTTCCGGGCGGCAGATGGCCGTCGGCGAAGCTGATCAGCGCCGGGTCGGCGCCGTAAAAGATCGGGCCCAGCAAACCGGCCGCCAGCACCGCCGCGCCGAGGACCGTCCCCATCAGTAGCAGCCGGTTGCGCCTCATCCGCCGAAAGGCGGCGCGGAGGGCTCCGACCCGGCGGCCCTCCTCGTAGTCGGCGAGCCGCCGCTCCCACGCCTCCAGACGGGCCTTCGTCGATTCAGCGGCCAATGGTCACACCCTTCCGCCTCTCATCGAACCAGGCGCGCCGGGGGCCGAATCCTCCAGACAAGCCGCCGGAGCGGAATCAAGTACGCCGGCTGCTCAGGATTCGATCCAGGTGTCGTTGTAGTAGGGGTACAGGTTCCACACGAACGGCTGCCATCCGTGCACCTTGTTGTGGTGGACGAAGGTGGCGTTCTGGTTCATGATCGGCAGGTAGGGAAGCTCTTCCGCCCAGGCGAGCTGGAACTGGGAAGCCGCCGCCTGCGCTTGCGCCTCATCCCCGGCGTTCTGCCAGTTGGTGATGGCCTCGTCGATCCGGGGCTCCACCGCATGGGAGAAGTTGGGCACCGGGATGAAAGCCGACCCTCCGAACAGGGTCAGCACGTCCAGCGGCACCGGCCACAGCCAGAAGAAGAGCGACATCTCCGCCGAGTCCCGCCCGGGGGCGCTCGTCTGCTCGAAGGCCAACGCCCGGTCCACCACGTCCAAGTTGGCCTGGGCCCCGATCGCCAGGAACTGGGCCTGCACCGCCTCGGCCACCGCCTTCTGGGTGGACTCGTCTTCCACGAGGTACCGGAACTCCAGGCGCACCCCGTCCCGCTCGCGGATCCCCCCGCCGCCCCGCACCCAGCCGGCCCGGTCGAGCTTCTGGTTGGCCAGATTCAGGTCGTACTGGTTGTACTGCTCCACGGCAGGCTCGTAGTTGCGGTCGGTGTTGGGGAACGGCCCGTAGGTGGGGGCGCCGTTGCCGTACAGGATGGCGTCCACCATGCCCTGGCGGTCCAACGAGTGCGACAGCCCCTGGCGGGTGAGCCGGTCGCCGAACAGCTCCTCGTAGTCCCGGTTCATGGTCAGGTGGTAACCGGACCACTCCGGATGCCGGATCACGGTCAGGTCCGGGTTGGACTCCAGCCGGGATATGTCCTGGTGGGCCGGGTTGATCAGGGTGTCGATGTCCCCGTTCTCCAGCTGGGTGGCCCTCTGGCCGCCCTCGGTGATCACCGTCCACCGGATGGCGTCCAGGTAGGCGGTTCCCTTGTTCTCGAAGAACGGCGTCAGGGTTCCGGGGTAATCCTCCCAGCGGCGGACCAGCACATGGCTGCCCGGCACCCACTCCTCGTGGGTGAAGGGGCCGGTGCCGTCGACCACCTCGGTGCCGTAGGTGGAGCCGGCGTCGAGGGTTCCGTCGTCGTTGAGGGTGAGGTCCTTCCAGGTGTCGATGTTGACGATCCGCCAGTACCCGGTCTTGTGCGGGTTCAAGGTGCCCACCCACGGGTTCTTCATCTTGACGACCACCTCGCTGCCGTCCGACTCGTAGGTGTCGACCGGGGCGGCCAGGCCGGCGATGAAGCTGTGCTGCTGGATCGACCGGTAGAACTCCGCCACCATCTCGGCGTCGATGGTCCCCCCCGAATGCGACAGCTTGCCCTCGGGGATGGTGAACCGGTATTCCATGCCGTCGTCCGACACCGAGTAGCCGGAGGCAAACTGGGGAACCGACGACCCGTCCGGGGCGTTGGTGAGGATCGCCTCGTAGACCGCGAAGAACGCCGGGTCGTACCAGTTGGTGGTGATCGGGTCGTGCTTGGACACATCCCGGTTGTAACCCTCCCGCAGGGTGCCCCCCGCCGTCGGCCCCATCATCTCGTCCTCCGCCGGCGCGGCGGCGGTGGTATCGGGGGCGGCGGCGGTCGTTTCAGGAGCGGCGGCGGTCGTATCGGGGGTCGCCGCGGTCGTATCGGGGGCGGTCGTCGCCGCGGCCTGGGTGGTCTGCGGAGCCGGGTCGTCGCTGCCGCAGGCGGCCAGGATCGAAGCCGCCGCGGTCACGCCGACCCCCGCGGCCCCCAGCATCTTCATGAAACGGCGCCTGCTGATCTGCTTGGCCTTGTACTGCTCGGTGAGGTCGCTCACCACGGGTCCCAGATCCGGACCCTTCCGGGATTCGTTCATCAGTCCTCCTGCTCCGCTCACACTGATCAACCGATGAGGTTGGGCGGTATCTTACCCTACACACCGGGGCGCGGCGGCGGAACGAAAACGAAACAAAGGAGTATCCAAGATGGCCGACACAGAACGGGTGCTGGTGACCGGATCGGCGGGGTGCCTGGGCGCCTGGGCAGTCCGCGAGCTGGTTCACGAAGGAACCCCGGTGGTTGCCTTCGACATCTCCGAGAACGCCCATCGGCTGCGGCTGCTGCTGGACGACGACGATCTCTCCCGGGCGGCGTTCCGGCGGGGGGACATCCGCGACGGGGCGGAGGTCGAGAGCGCGGTCCGGGAGGAGGGGGTCACCCACATCGTCCACCTCGCCGCCCTGCAGGTGCCTTTCTGCGCCGCCGATCCGGTCAACGGCTCGCTGGTCAACGTGGCCGGAACCCTGAACGTGCTGGAAGCGGTGCGCCGCTCGGACGGGCGGGTGCGGGGGGCGGCCTACGCCAGCTCGATCGGGGTGTTCGGCCCCGCCTCCCTGTACGAGGGGGGAACGGTCTACGACGATTCGCCCGCCGCCCCCGCCACCCTCTACGGCGCCTACAAGCAGGCCAACGAGTGGACCGCCCGCATCTACAGCGCCGACTGGGGGGTGGGGTCGGTTGGCCTGCGGCCCTCGGTCATCTACGGCCCGGGGCGCGACCAGGGCCTCACCTCCGACGCCACCAAGGCCATGCTGGCCGGGGCGGCGGGGAAGTCAGGGCACCTCGGCTACGGCGGGGCGGTTACCTACCATCACGCCCAGGACGCGGCCGCCCTGTTCATCGCCGCCGCCCGGTTGGAGCCGGACGAAGCCCTGATCTTCAACGTCGGAGGCCCGGTCGCCGAAACCTCGGAGGTGGCGGCGGCCATCGACGCCTGCTGCCCGGGCGCGGAGACCACCTATGAAACCGACCCCTTCCCCCTCCCCTCCGTGATCGACGGGTCCGGCCTCGAGGCGGTGATCGACCTGCCGCAGCGCTCCATAGAGGACGGCATCGCCGGCGCCGTCGACGACTTCCGCCGGCTCCTGGCGGCGGGCCGCATCGAGCCCCCTGACTGACCCCCCCCCCCGGGCCCCGCAGACTTCTATCCCTGTGAAGCCGCAGCCGGGGTGCGCGCCGACGGGTAGGCGGACAGGAACGCATCGGCCGCCTCGGGCGACCAAGCGCCCCCCAAGGGGAGCACCAGCTCGATCCGGGGAGAGCCCCCGCAGGGGCGGCCCCGGCCGACCGTCAGCTCGGTGACCCCCGCCCGGCGGCGCAGCACATAGCTGTAGACGGTGGTGAAGCGGGCGTGGCTGCAGACCCCGGTGGCGCCCTGATCGTGGCTCGCCAACAGCTCGAAGACGTCCTCCGATGACCGGGCCCGGTCGAGGCGGCGCTGGGCGGAGGCCAGCCGGTCTTCGGTGGTCTCGGTGTCGTCGTTGCCGGGGTGGAGGCCCAGCGCGGTGTGGTGGTTGGTGCGGGCGGTCGGGCCCGCGGGCCGCAGCACCGCGGTCCGGGATCCCCGCACCTCGACCGCCGCCTGGCTGCGGCCGTCGATCAGCACCAGGTTCCCCCACAGGTAGGGCCGGGCGGCCGCCGCCTCCTGCACCGCCGCCGCGCCTCCGGCAACGTCCGCCCCCTCCCGCAGGGCAATCTCCACCAGATCGTCGTAGTTGGCGAGGCCTTCCAACGTGCGCACGTTGGAATCACAGACCAGCAGGCCGGAGGAGTTGGCGCCGATCGAGAACCCCGAGAACCGGTCCAGAGCCGGGTCGTCCCCCGCCCAGGTGGTGATCCCCTCCACCCCGAAGACCTCCCGCTCCAGCACGATGCGGTCGTCGAAGGCGGCCCGCCCGAAGTCCTTGTTCTTGAACAGCAGATAGTCGTCCGCCCCCAGCCTCAGAAACCCCGTGGTGCACACCGCCGCCCTCCAGCGCCGCTCACCCCAATCCTAGATGGACAGCTCCAAGGTTCCCCGACAAGAACCTCTCGCAATCATGATGGTTCGAAGTTCGATTCCATTCCAACCCACTCTCGTGAACAATCAGGCCAAGAAGAGCGCAACGTGACAATCATGGCTCGAAGTTCGATTCACCTCCAACCCAAACGACCCAAGACCGCGAAAAACCGGCCCGCCCCCCGGCTTCGCCGGGCCCATCCCCCGCCGCCGCCTCCTTGAACGAAAATCCGCCGGGCCGCACGAGGCCGCCCCCGGCCCGAGGGGCCGGAACGAACGGAATCCGTCTCTGACCGCCGCCCTCTCCAGAACTCGCAGCGGTGTTTGTGCATCAGCCCAATAGATATACCAAATTTTCGGGCTTCCGCATAGGGGTATGTTCAGAAAGATTTCGCGGACTCGACCGCTTCGATCCCTCCGGCCTCACCCGGAGGACCCAGCGGGGAGTCAGTCTCGGAAGCGGTGTTCATGACGGCTTCCCGCCGCACGCGCCTCGTCCAACCACCTCAGCTCGGTTGAAGTTCGACTGCCTGCCTCGTTGGGGACGAGGGTGACGACCGGACGCCTCAACCTTCGCGGGCCGGGGCTTGACGGCGAAGAGCCTGCGTATGCGGGTCGAACAGGGAAGTGCACAACCCCCGATCCCTTGGAACTGCTCCTCTTGGCTCCGCGCGGCTTCCGGTCAGCGGCAGGGGGTAGGATTTCGTCCGTGACTTCTCGATTCTCAGGCCGGGCCGACCGGCGCCGCATCGAAGACCGCCTGCTGCGGTACGTGGGCGTCCCTTCGGTCAACCCGGCGATCGACGGCGGCCCCGGCGAGGCGGAGCTGGCCGGCGTCCTCGAAGCCGAGCTGCGGGCGGAAGGGTTCGAACCCGTCCGGGAGCCGGTCCACCCCGGCGGGCGCGACAACATCCTGGCCTCCCTGGCGGGCCGCGCCGGATCGCCGTTGGTGATGTTCCACGCCCACCTCGACACGGTGGGGTTTTCGGGCAAGGCCGGCGCCGAGGCCGTCTCCTCCGGCGGACAGGTGTACGGACGCGGCGCCTGCGACACCAAGGGGTCGCTGGCGGCGATGGTCGAAGCCCTCCTCCTGCTCCGGTCGGTCGACCCCGGCGGACGCGCCTCGGTGCTGCTGGCGGGCGGCATCGACGAGGAGTCGGGCGGAACCGGGGCGCAGGCCCTGGCCGCCCGGCATCCCGAGATCGACATGGCGGTGATCGGCGAACCCACCAGCCTGGAGGCGGCCACCGCCCACAAGGGGGTGCTCCGCTTCGAGATAGCCGCCATCGGCACCCCCGCCCACTCCTCCAAACCCCACCTGGGGCGGAACGCCGTCCACGCCATGGCCCGCGTGCTGGACGCCCTCGAACACGAATACATTCCGGCGCTGGACCCCCGGGGCCATCCGCTGACGGGGCCGGCCACCCTCAACGTCTCGACCATCGCCGGCGGGACCGCCCTCAACGTGGTGCCGGCCGAGTGCGTGATCGCCCTGGACCGGAGGGTGATCCCCGGCGAGGACCACACCGATCTGTTGGACGGCTTCGACCAGCTGCTGGACGGACTGGAGGGGGTGAGCCTGCAGCGGCGGGAACCGTTCCTGGCCACCGCCCCCCTCGACACGCCGCCTGCCAGCCCGGTGGTGCAGGCCCTCTTCCGGGCGAAGGAGGCGGTGATCGGCCGCCGGGGCCGCCCGATCGGCGTCACCTTCGGCACCGACGCCTCGTTCTTCTCGCCGGCCGGGATCAGCTGCGCGGTGTTCGGCCCCGGGAGCATCGACCAAGCCCACTCCGACGAGGAATGGGTGGGCGTCGAGGAGACGGCCCAGGCCGCCGAGATCCTCGCCCAGACGGCCGTCGAACTGGCCGGCTGACCCTCCCCCCGCCTTTCTCGGACGACCGGACAGATCAGCTTTCGGGGACGTCGTAGGTCTGGGCGGTGAGCGCCCCGTCCACCACCAGGTCGATCCCGCTCACGTACTTGGCGTCGTCGGACGCCAGATACAAGAACGCCTCGGCGATGTCGGAGTCGGCGGCCAGCCGGTTGGCGGGCACGACCGGGAAACCGCTTCGCCGCCATTTGTCCATCAGCTCCTCCCCCACCAGGTCCACGGACTGCTGGGTGTCGGCCGGACCGGGGCTCACGCAGTTGGCGCGGATGCCGTAGGGGGCGCACTCCACCGCGACCGCCTTGGCCAGCGACAGCAGCCCCGCCTTGGAGACGCAGTAGGCGGTGAAACCCCGCCCGTGGCCGGAGGCGGCGATCGAAGCGGTGAACAGGATCACGCCCCCGCCCGTCTCCCGCATGGCCCGCGCCGCCTGGCGCGCCAGCACGAAGTAGGCGTCGAGGTTCACCGACAGCACCCGCCGCCAGTCGGAGATCTTCAAGTCGATGAACGGGGCGTCCACCCAGGCGGCGGCGTTGGCGACCATCACGTCCAGCTTCGGATCGACCGCCAGTGCCCGGGCCGCCGCCTCCCGGCAGCTGTCCATGTCCCCCAAGTCCAGGCAGATCTTGTGCGGCGAAGCGCCGAGGGCCTCGACGGCGGGGGCGGTTGCATCGAGCCGCCCCCGGCTGCGGTCCACCAAGTAGACATGCCTGGCCCCCTCCTCGGCGAAACGCAGGGCGGTGCGCCGCCCGATGCCGCTCCCGGCCCCGGTCACGAATACGTTTCTTCCTTCGAACCGCCGCCTGTCGACCATTGCTCACCTCCCGGTTGCTGCCCGGCCGAATCTAGCCTTGCGGAACGGCGCCGGCTGCGGCGGCGGTCAACGGCGTTTCTTCTACCTGCAGACAGGTTGCGCGGTCGTCGAAACCGGGATAGTCGTGCTGGTGGTCGTCATGGGAACGCGCCCGCCTGAGGCGGCGGCGGTCGGGGGGGCGGTTCCTTCCCCGGAGGCAGGAACAGAAGCGCCGCCGGGCTGGTCTCCGCCGACCGGCGCCGGCGGGCGGGCAGTTTCGTCTCCGCCCGGAACCGGAGGAGGCAACAAGGTGGCCCCATCGCCTTCGGCGCCCACCGTCTTGTAGAAGTTGACCAACTTGTTGGCGTCAGAAACGTAGAGGGGCAGAGAGGGATCCGAGCCGATGCGCCCCCCATTGATGGCTGCACGGTTCTCGGCAACTTGTTCTATCTCCCGTATTAGATCTGCTAGCGGCCTGTCCAACTGGCAGTGATGTTCTGCGGTTCTGGCCCAACGTATTCGGTCCGAGACCGCTCTGATATCGCCGCCGTCGCGTTGGAGGAACCATACGTAGCCGGAGGGCGCGCGCCATGCTTCCACAGCAATGGTATATGAAACTTTGAGGAATAGTATCAGTTCTAGTCCACCGTATGCTGGTTCCAGTCGTGTATGGGGATGTCTCATGTATTTTTCGAGTAATTCATTGCCTGTTCCACCGATTTTGGTTACCCCCCCTCCAGCGAGATCGCCGAGCGCGGTGCCTTGGAATAGTGATATGGTAAGTTGTGGGGGTCCTGTTCCTACGATGTATTCATTGATCCTGACCTCAGAAAAGCAATAACACTTTAGATGATCTTCTCTTTGGCGGTATGCTGAGTAGTTGTGCTATATAAAGGGGTAGACGAGCTCGTCCCGGCGGCTTTCCTTACCCGGCGCCGACGCCTTCATCCGGCAGCGGGTTGTCCTCCGGCGGCAAGGTGACATCAGAAGATTGGGAATCGCCGGAGGGTGCGGCCGTAGTTCCGGTCGGCGGTGAGGTATCTGCCTCCGCCTGCGGAACCCCGGCGGTTGTAGTGGTGGTCGGCGCGGTTTCTTCTACCTGCGGGACAACTGCGGTGGTGGTAGTCGCGGCGGGCAGGCTGGTGCTGGTGGTCGTCACGAGGGTGTTCCCACCGGGGGCGGCGTCATCGGTGGGCGGCGGGGTAATTTCTTCCCCGGGAACCGGAACAGTAACCCCGGGCAGGTCTTCACCAACCGGCGCCGGCGGCCTGGCAGGTTCTTCTCCGCCCGGAACCGGAGGAGGCAACAAGGTGGCACCGTCACCTACGTACACGGCACCCACCGTCGTGTAGAAGTCGACCAACTTGTTAGCGTCGGAAACGTACAGAGGCAGAGAAGGATCCGAACCGATACGCCCCCCGTCGATGGTTGCACGGTCCTCAGCGGCTTGCTCTATCTCCCGTATCAGATCAGCGAGCGGCCTGTCCAGCCAGCGGTGATGTTCGTCGGTTCTGGCCCAACGTATCCGGTCCGAGACTGCTCTGAGGTCGTCTCCGTCGCGTTGGAGAAACCATCTAGAGCCTCCGGCGGGTGCAAGCCATGTCTCTACGGCATTGGTATATGAAACATGGAGGAATAAGATCAATTCTCTTCCACCGTACACGGGATCCAATCGTGTAAGGGGATAGTTCATATATCTTGCTAGTTCTTCGCCGCCTGTTCCACCGATTTCGGTTGCCCCCCAGTCGGTGAGGTCGCCGAGCGCGGTGCCTTGGAATAGCGATATGGTAAGTTGCGGGGGTCCTGTTCCGACGATGTATTCATTGATCCTGACCTCAGCAAAACAATAATATTTCAGATGATCTTCTCTTTGACGGTCTGCTGAGTAGTTGTGCCATATAAAGGGGTACAGTCCGCATCTGATGGTATTCGGTAGGACGGTTCCTCTTACAACAACATGAGGATTATTTGTTGATCCCTTTTTATTAAAAAATTCTGAAATAGTTCGCAGTTCATCCGGCAGTCTTATAGAAGTATGTGGCCCTTGAATATCCCCGGGTGGTATTTGTTGAGGGCAGGGATCCAGTCCGGAGCCTTCAATAGGAACACAAGGAGGAATGCTCTCTTTCAGATAAGATACCGCTGGTCTAGTTGTGATCGTTGTCATAGGCAGGGTGGAAGCCTCTACTTCAACCGTACCCGCCGACATTGACGGATCTGATATGACCGTTGATGTATACGCCGTACCCTGGCCTTCTTCAACCAGGCTAGAGGACAATAAAACCGTTGTATCTGTAGGCCTATAACCTGCGGTGCATGAGTAGAACAGGACGGCCAACAACACCAGCCCGACCGTGATGATACGAGACTTTCTTCTCATGATTCCCTCCTTCTCCTCATATTTCTACGATCCTTCGGCAGGGATTGTCAGGTCGATGTGCCAGGTTGTGTTCCGGTTGATGTCGATGGGGTAACGGCGGCGGCCCCATATCAGGTCCCATCGGTTGCCGGCTGGCATTACGATTGCGTCGCCGAGGCGGAGGGTCTGGACGCTGGCGGGGGTGTCGGTAGGCCAGAATCGGATCTGGGTTCGGTCGGGGAGTTCGTGGTCTTCGAGGTCGGGGGTGGCTTGGATGCGGGCGCTGAGGCGGTGGGTTTTGATTCGGTCGATGGTGTAGGTGCGTCCGGCGTAGGTGAAGGTGTTTCCGCTGGTGAGGTGCCATGCGATGTCGTTGGTTGTGTATATGGTTGGCCGGGCTTCGATTTGCCAGAGGGTTACTGGCTGGCTGGCTGATGTGGTAGAGGTCGTAGCCGCGGTTGCAACGGTAGAGGTTGCAACGGGGACCGTGGTAGTCGTGGTAGTCGTGGTAGTCGGTGCTGTCGTAGTAGGCACCGTAGTTGTAACAACGGTAGTAGGAGTAGTGGTAGTAATTCTGACAACTGTCGAAGTAGAAGCAGATGTAGAAGATGAAGATATAGTAGTGTCAGTGCTGGTATCGGCCATTGCAGTATAGTTTGGAAACCTATCACGATACGCTGCTTGGATGGCTAAGATATCGAGTTCGGTGGGAACACAAAGACTATCACCGGCCATATGCATAACAGTTTTGTTATTCCACATTGCAACATCGTCTTCTGCGATATGTCCCAATCCATAAGTATGACCCGTCTCGTGCATAGCCACCCGGAACAATTCAACACTGGTAGGAACCACCGACAAAGGATTGCCATCAGGATCAACGGCAAAAGAACTTTGAGTATTGGGATTCATGCAATTCCTTGGACTGCCATAAGAAACGCTATCCCGTATATAGATCACCGACCCGGGATTCAAGGAGTTCCATCTATTGCCTACCGCACAAGCAGAAGCATCAGCACTGTCACATTGCTCTCCAACCTCATTCTCGGTTATTCTTTCAACCCTGTTAGCTGGTTTATTCCTACTGCAATCGGTAACAGCAGTGCTCCTATCAATAGTGATCATATCATCATCAACAGCCGTGTCCCATATCTCTATACCATCCGTCACCTGGGTAATCCATTCACTCTTATCAACAACCGTTGCCATCTCCGTAATATCATCATAAGGATGAGTACCAACAGCGTTCAATGTATTCTCACAAATAGAATACTCAAATATCCCGCCAATACGGACACCCATATATTTAATAGGACCCATCGCGGGAATAAATTTAGCAACAGTAGGAACGGCATACACGATCTCCGATCTCAGCAACCGATTACTGCTATCCAAAGCCTCTACCTTAACTCGATAAACTTCGCATATATTCGTACAAAAGGTGAGACCCCTCAGCTCAAACGTAGTACCAGTAGTATATCCAGCACAAGTATCATGAGTATTGGTGGTACTTACTGCATACCAAATATTATAATACACAGCATTAGGCACCGGATCCCAATCCAATTCAACACTACCGGTAGTATTCATACGCTCATTACGTCCATTAGTTTTAACCCCGATAGGCTTCGCCAATTCTAAAGCAGACCAACTCTTGGCAGACGCAGTACCAACAGAACTAGACCTTACAGTACCTCGACACGATGACCGATTAATAGTGGTAGACCGGCATGTACCGTCAGCAGCACGACCGGACGGACAACTCGAAGGGCGACAATCACCATAACTACTGAAATACGCCTGCCCAGCCTGACAATTCTGCTCCCCCGGGACAGACGATGTCTTCTTCACACACTTATCCCCATCATGGTACTCGTCAAGATTGGGGCAAACCCGGCAAGTCCCATCCGACCGCCGTCTGTGCGGACAGGAAGCCGGAGTAGCGGCCGTCGCGGTGGCCGCAGTAGTGGTCGTTGTTGCGGCAGGCCGGACTGTTGTCGTTGCGGCAGCCGTCGTCGTCGTGGTGGGCCGGGTTGTGGTAGTAGTACGAACGGTGGTAACAGGAGCCGACCGGCAAAGACCGGTAGCCGTACGCCCATAGGAGCATCTGGTCGGACGGCAACCCCCCCACTGAGAGGAATACGTATTGCCCGAAGAACACGAAGTCCGACTCTCAGCCCTCACACATCCCCGGCCGTTCTCCACACCTGCCCGGACGGACACGCCCGGCAGTTCCCGTCGCTCCACCGGCCATAACTGCAAGACCCATCCGACTGAATGTGATGACTCGCTGTTATCGCCCCCGACCCGGCCAACTTCGCCGACACCGGAGCAAGATACCCAACCGACCCGCCTCTAGGCGCTCTCGGTCTTCGGCCTACCGCCATGGCCTGACCCTACACCAACTTCAACCTGCATGAAGGCGGGAAATCTCCGGTCAGCGCCTCAGTACGGGCAGCCTCACCCGGGTGGGGTAGGAGCGGTTGTGCAGGACCGTCTGGGTGGCGGGCGCTCCGTCCATCGGCCCGTCGGTCAGGGGCTGGGCGCCGGTGTTCAGGTTGCGGTCCCATTGGGGGAAGTCGGAGCTGGCGATGTCGAGGCGCAGGCGGGAACGGGCGCCGATCCGCGCCCCCACCGGCCCCAGCTCTATCTCGAGCTCGTAGACCTTCCCCGGCGTTAGGGGCTTGGGGTCGGACAACGACTCGCGGTAGCGGGCGCGCAGGATTCCTTCTTGGAGGTTCACCGACCGGCCGCTCTCGTCCACCACGCAGAGCCGGGCGGTGAAGTCGGTGTCGGGGGCGGTGGTGGCCGCGTACAGGGTCACCGAGGCGTCGCCCGCCAGCTCGATGTCCTCGGTCAGGGGATCCGAGGTGTACACCAGCACCATGCGGGAGACCTCCGCCTTGTGCTGGTCGGCGGGGCCCATCGGGGTGATGTCGTCGAAGCAGCACGAGTGGCCGCCCATCGACGGCACCGGGACGCCGGGGTCGTGGATGTACAGGTCGGGGGGTTCGTCCCCGGGCGGAGTCCGGTCCAGCGACCCGTCCCCGAACTTGGAGTTGGCGCAGCCCTGCGAGTGGATGAACCAGTCCTCGGCCTCCGCTTCCCGGGGCGGCCAGCCGTCGAAGTCCCGCCGTCCTCCGTCGAGGGTGAACAGCGTGACCGGGCTGTCGAGGACGCCCCTGTTCCGGCCGCGGAGGGTCTGATCGAACCAGGCGATCAGCCAGGAGTCGATCTCCTTCGTGGAGGGGCCCTCCAGAGAGCCGAGCCGGCCGACCGGAGTCCAGGGCATGTGCGCCCACGGCCCGACCAGGAGTTTCTGGCGGCGGCGGGTCTCTTCGCTGCCCCCCGAAGCCGACAATCCGGTGAAGTTGCGCACCGTTCCGGTCAGAAAAACGTCGTACCAGCCGGCCGCGTGCAGGGCGGGGACGTCGATCCGGCTGTAGTCCTCATCGATGCTCCACCTTTTCCAGTAGTCGTCGTAGGTGCAGTGCTCCACCCAGTCTGCGAAGTAGGGGGCGTATGGCGTCTGGAGGGGCGGGTATCCCGCTACGGGCAGCGACCAGTACCAGGCGGGGGCGTTGCCGAGCGCGGCGGCCAGCTCGAGATAGGCCTCCAGGTCCCCCGCCCGCTGGGCGGTCTCCAACGCCAGCAGGGCCGTCCAGTAGCCGATGAAGGCCAAGGCGAAGGCGCCCCCGTTGTAGGTCCACCCGTCGTAGTACTGGGAGGAGGTGAAGGCGGGGGTGATGGAGGCCAGCGAGGGGGGGCCGGCGGCGGCGGCCAGCAGCTGGGTGGCGCCCACGTAGGAGAAGCCCATCATCCCCACCCGGCCGTTCACGCCGGGCAGGCGGGCCGCCCACTCCACCGAGTCGTAGCCGTCGTCCATCTCGTGCAGGTAGGGGTAGAACTCCCCTTCGGAGGCGAAGCGCCCCCGGCAGTCCTGGACGGCCACCGCGTACCCCTGCGCCGCGAACCAGGCGGGGTGGGCGCTGCCGAAGGTGGGGACGCCGGACCGTTTGTCGTAGATGGTGCGGGTCAGCAGCACCGGCAGCTCGGCGTTGGTCTTGGGCCGGTATACGTCGGCCCGCAGGACCGCCCCGTCCCGCATGACGGCCTCGACGTTGCGCTCGACCGTGACGTCCATGCCGGGGATCTCTTCGACGTAGGGGATGCTGTTTCCCGCTGCCATTTGCGGTCTCCTCGTTCGGGGGTAATCTACGAAAACCTACCTGGAAGGGGGCGTACATGAGCTCTTCGGCGGCGGCCGAGCGCCGCATCCTCTCCTACCTGGACGAGCGGGAAGACGAGATCCTGGAGTTCGCCCGGGATCTGATCCGCACCCCGTCACCCAACCCGCCGGGGGGCGAAGCGGCGGCGGCCGACCTGGTGTCGGCCCGGCTGGAGGAGCTGGGCGTGTCCGGAGCGGAGAAGCTGGGCGCCCGCCCCGAACGGCCCAACCTGGTGGTGCGGCTGCGGGGGCGGGGCGGCGGCCCCAAGCTGATGCTGTCGGGGCATCTGGACACCAAACCGCCCGGCGACCTGAGCGCCTGGGAGACCGACCCCTGGGATCCGGTGCTGCGCAACGGGGATCTGGTCGGGCTGGGGTCGGGCGACATGAAGGCGGCGGTGGCGGCCATGGTCTACGCCTTGGCGGCGGTCGGCGACGCCGGGGGCTTCTGCGGCGAGCTGTCGGCCGTGTTCACCGCCGACGAGGAGGCGGGGTCGGCGCTGGGCGCCAAGTGGCTGGCCGAACGAGGCCTGCTGGAAGCCGACGCGGCGGTGATCGGCGAGCCGAGCGGGGTGGAGCGGGAATGGGAGTCGCTCCATCTGGTGTCGAGGGGGGCGGCCCTGTTCAAGGTGAAGATCACCGGCACCCAGATGCATTCCTCCATCTCGGACCGCATCGAGGGCGTCAACGCCTCCCTGAAGATGGCTCAGCTCATGGACCGCATGGACCGGGAGCTGGAGTCCTATCTCACCTTCGACCCCCATCCCCTGTGCCCCACCGGCCCCACCGTGAACGTGGGGGTCATGGCCGAGGCCGGGGTCTTCTACGGCGTATACCCCGGCAACGCCGAGTTCGCCTGCGACCTCCGCACCCTGCCGGGCATGACCGAGCGGCAGCTGATCGACGACATCGAGCGCTTCCTGTCCGCCGCCCGCGCCGACGACCCCGACCTCCGGGCCGAGCTGGTGTGGGAGATGATGGCCCCGGCCACCGAGATCTCCCCCGACGAGCCCATTGCGGGGATACTGCAGGCCGCCGCCGGGGAGGTGCTGGGCCGAGAACCCCGCTTCGACGTCTTCCCCGGCGCCACCGACGCCCCCCACTTCCAGCTGACGGCCGGCATCCCCTGCGTGGCCGCCTTCGGACCGGGCATGCTCCCCCGCGCCCACAGCCCCAACGAATACCTGGCCGCCGAAAGCGTCGCCCAAGCCGCCCGCATCTACGCCCTGGCCTCCATCCGTTATCTGTCGGCCCCCCGCTGAGCCCCGCCGCCGGGTCCTGGCCGCGTTTTGCCTGGCGGCCGCCGCGGCCGCATGCCAGATCCCGGCCTCGGGTCCGGCCCCGGCCGACGCCCCCGCAGCCGCGCCCGGCCCGGCGGCGGGCAAGGAGGCCGACGTCTTGCGGATCGCGGACGGAGACACGCTGGCGGTCTCCCTCGACGGAGCGGAGCGCACGGTGCGCCTGATCGGGGTCAACGCCCCCGAAGCGGGCGAGTGCCTGGCCGGCCGGGCCCGCGAACGGCTGGAGGAGCTGGCGGCCGGGCGGCGGGTGCGGCTGGAGGCCGACCAAGAGCTCTACGACCGGCGCGGCCGGCTGCTGGCCTATCTGTGGGCGGACGGGGCCCTCGTCAACGAGGCGCTGACGGCCGAGGGGCTGGCGCTCGCCCGGGCCTATCCGCCCAACACCGCCCGCCAGGCGGCGCTCCGAACCGCCGAAGAGGCCGCCCGCCGCGCCCGGCTGGGGTTGTGGGCGCCCGGCGCCTGCGGCGCCCCGGCCCCGGACGGGCTCCGCCTCGAGATATCCGAGATCAGGTGGAACCCGCCCGGCCCCGACGAAGAGAACCTGAACGGCGAGTACCTGGTGATCGTCAACCTGGCCGACCGGCCCGCCCGCCTGGGCGGCTTCACCCTGCGGGACGAATCCTCCTCCAACCGCTACCGGTTCCCGCCCGGATGGACCCTGCCCGCCGGGGGACGGGCAACCGTCCATTCCGGAAGCGGGGAGGACCGCCCCGACCGCCTCTACTGGGGAAGCAGCCGCCCGATATGGAACAACAGCGGCGACCGCGCCTTCCTCCTGGACCCGTCCGGAGGCATAGCCGCCGAGTACTCCTACCGCGGCTGACTGCGGCCCCGCCGGGACGCGGCCCGGTCGGCCTCCCGCTTCATCTCCCGGGCCTTGATCTGCTGCCGCTTGTCGTACCGGCGGGCGCCCCGGCCCACCCCCAGCCGCACCTTGACCCGCCCGTTCTTCCAGTACATCTCGATGGGCGCGGCGGCCATCCCCTTCTCCTGTATCCGCCGGGCGATGCGTTCGATCTCCCTGGAGTGGAGCAGCAGCTTCCGGTCCCTCACCGGGTCGTGCCCCCCGCCCCGCGCCATCTGATAGGGGGCGATGTGCATTCCCGCCAGCCACATCTCCCCCCGCCTGACCAGGCCGTAAGCCTCCCTCAGATGCACCTGGGCAGCCCGGAGGCTCTTCACTTCCGAACCGGTCAGCACGATGCCCGCCTCGTATTCCTCCTCGAAGAGGTAGTCGCGCCGGGCGCGCCGATTGGAGGCGATGAGGTTCCCGCCCCCCTGCTTTCCCTTCTTACTGCGGCTCACCGCCCGCCGCCCCTCCTCCTCAGCCCAGATACTGCATCGGGTTGACCGGCGCCCCCAGCTCCCGCACTTCGAAGTGGAGGTGCGGGCCGGTGCAGTAACCCGTGCAGCCGATGTAGCCGATCACGTCGCCGGCCAGCACCTGGTCGCCCACCGACACCGCGATCGCAGACTGGTGAGCGTACAGGGTGGACAGGCCGCCTCCGTGGTCTATCACCACCGTCCGACCGTAGCCTCCCCACCGCTCGGTCAGGATGACCTTCCCGTTGGCGGCCGCCTGGATCGGACTGCCGTGGGGCAACCCCAGGTCGATTCCGTTGTGCATCCGGCGGCCCCCCAGGACCGGGTGGATCCGCATCCCGTACGGGGAGGTGAGAACGCCGTCCACCGGCCAGGCCAGCCTGCCCGGCGCCCGGCCTTCCCGCACCTGGCGGAGGAGTATCTCCCTCTCCAGCTTCTTGGACTCCGCCTCGAGGGCCGCCACCTGCCCCTCGTGGTCGATGATCTCCTCGTTGACCTGGACCAGCAGGGCCTCCTGCCGCGACAGCTCCCGGCTCAGCTCCTCGCGGGCGGCGGCCTCCGTCGACCGGTGCTCCTCGGCCCTCGCCAGATCCGCCTCCAGCGCCGCCAGCAGCACCGCCTCCTCTGCCTGCTCCGCCCGCAGACGGTCCTGGCGGGCCAGCTCCTGGCGTTCCAGCGACTCGAGAGACCCCAGCAGCAGCTGGGTCTCGGCCAGCAGGTCCCCCATGTACTGCACCCGGATCGAGGAGGTGTTGAAACCCCCGGAATCCAGGAAGGCGGCTTCGATCCCGGCCGAGGCGTTCATGTACAGCTCGACCGCCCGTTCCCGCACCAGGTCGAGGGTCAACAGCTGTTCCAGCCTGGTGCCCGCCAGCTCCACATCCAGCAGGCGGATCCTCTGCCCGAGGCCGGCCACCGATTCTTCCCGGAAGTCCACCGCCGCCTCCGCCTCGGCCAGCCCGGCCTCCGCCGCGGCCAGCGCCGCCTTCGCCTCGGCCATGCGGACCTGGGACTCTTCGATGGATCCGGCCAGATCGGTGCGTTCCGACTGGGCGGCGGTGATCCGGCGGCGCAGATCGGCTATCTGCTGTTCGACCTGCTCCAGACGGTCTTCTTCGCCCTGGGCGGCGGCCGGCGGGGGCCCCGGCGGGGAGACGAGAAACGGCAGGGCGAGCAGCCCCGCCAGCGCGGCCGCAACCCTCCAGCCCGCCTTTCCGACGGCCCGCCCGCGGCGCCGCACCGGATCACACCCTCAGGAACCGCCGCAACCCGAGGCTGCTTCCCAGGAATCCGGCTATCACCCCGAAGGAGACGATCATGACGGCCCGGCCGGCCAGGAAACCCGCGTCGACCTGGAACCGGAGCAGTATGTCGGTGGGAACCCGGGCCAGCAGCTGGTGGCTGAAGTACACCGCCCCCGCCGCCAGACCTCCCCCCAGCAGCCCCACCGCCGCGCCTTCCAGGATGAACGGCACCCGAATGAACCAGTTGCCCGCCCCGACCAGCTTCATGATGGAGATCTCCTCCCGCCGGGCGTAGATGGCCATGCGGATGGTGTTGGCGATCAGCACCACCGCCGCCGCACCCAGGACGGCCACCAGGCCGACGCCGATCGAGTTGAGCACCTGGGTGATCCGCATCAACCGCTCTATCCCTTCGCTGAACACCGAGAGCCGTCTGAGCAGGGTGTTGCCCACCAAGCGGAACTGCACCTCCTGGTAGGCGGAGATGTCCTCGAGCTCCACCCGGATGGAGGCGGGAAGCTCGGCGGCGGTCATGGTGGCGGCCAGGGCCGGCTGGTTGCTGAACATCTCCTGGAACTCCTGGTAGGCCCCGGCCTTGTCCATGTACCAAGCCCGCTTCACCTCCGGGAAGCCCTGCACCTCCTCCAGCAGCGCCTGGTGGGCGGGGGCGCCCCCCTCGTCCCTGAGGAAGATGATGATGTGGTCGCCCTGCTGCCACTGCAGCGTGTTGATCCGCACCAGCTCGTTGAAAACCAGAGCGCCGAAGGCCAGGGTGAGGGATACGAACACGGCCAGCACCGCCCCGGTAACCACCAAGATGTTGCGGCGCAGGTTGGTAAGGGCCTCGCCGATCAGGTAGAAGAAGGTGCTCATGGCCTGCGGCCGTCAGACGGGCGGCGCCGAGGGAAGGGCCCCATGGACGACGCGGCGCCGCCCATCAAGGCTCGATCGGGTCGGCGGAAGACTCGTAGCCCGATGCGGCCTGGTCCCGCACCACCCGGCCCCGCTCCAGCTGCACCACCCGGCGGCGCATGGCGTCGACGATGGCGTGGTCGTGGGTGGCCATCATCACCGTGGTTCCGCTCCGGTTGATGCGGTCGAGCAGCCGCATGATCCCCACCGAGGTGGCCGGGTCGAGGTTGCCGGTGGGTTCGTCGGCCAGCAGGATGGGGGGCCGGTTGGCGAACGCCCGGGCGATGGACACCCGCTGCTGCTCCCCGCCGGACAGCTGGCGGGGGTAGCGGTCGGCCTTGGCGGACAGACCCACCAGCTCCAGCACCTTCGGCACCTGCCGGCGCACGATGGAACGGGGCCGCCCGGTCACCTTGAGGGCGAAGGCCACGTTCTCGGCCACGGTCTTGTTGGGCAGCAGCTTGAAATCCTGGAACACGGTGCCCACGGTGCGCCGCAGGTAGGGCACCCTCCACGAGGGCATCTTGGTGATGTCCTTGCCCGCCACCCAGATCTTCCCCTTGGAGACCTTCTCCTCCCTCAGGCACATCCTGATCAGGGTGGACTTGCCCGACCCGGACGGCCCCACCAAGAACACGAACTCCCCCCTCCTGACGTCCATGTCGATCTCCCGCACGGCGACGATGCCGCCGTCGTAGACCTTGGCCACTTTGTTGAGCCTGATCATGGAGCCTTCCTGCCCCGCGGCGCGACGCTCTGGGCCGCGGGGAGGCTCAGGTTAACAAGGGAAAGGCGTTACCCAGAGGCTTTGCGCTCCGCCCGCTCCCGGCGCTCCTGCTCGCCCCGGCGCCAGTGCAGATACGAACGGGTCAACCGCTCCAACGAGCCGTCCAACACCCCCGCGACGTTGCCGATCTCGAGGCCGGTGCGCAGATCCTTGACCTGCTGGTAGGGCTGGAGGACGTAGGAGCGGATCTGGCGGCCCCACCCCGCCTCGGTCTGCTCCCCTCGGATCCGGTCCATCTCCCGCTGATGCTCCTCGCGGGCGAGGTCGGCCAGCTTGGCCTTGAGCTGCGCCATCGCCCGGGCCCGGTTCCGTATCTGGGACCGCTCTGCCTGGCAGGCCGCCGCGATCCCGGTCGGCAGGTGGGTGATGCGCACCGCCGAGTCGGTGGTGTTGACGTGCTGGCCGCCCGCCCCCTGCGACCGGTAGGTGTCGACGCGGAGCTCGTCGGGGTCGATCTCGACTTCTGCGTCCTCCACCAGCGGAATGACGTCGACCCCGGCGAACGAGGTGTGGCGGCGGGAGTTGGAATCGAACGGGGAGATCCGCACCAGCCTATGGACGCCGCGTTCTGCCTCGAGGACCGCGTAGGCGCGCTCGCCCTCCACCGCCAGGGCGGCGGACTTGATGCCCGCCTCCTCCCCCGGCTGCCGGTCTTCGAGCACCGCGCGGAAGCCCAGCCCGTCCAGGTACTTCGTGTACATGCGGAGCAACATCTCGGCCCAGTCCTGGGCGTCCACCCCGCCCGCCCCCGCATGGACGCTGAGCACGGCCGGCCGGTCGTCGTACTCCCCGAAGTAGAGGGACTCCTCCTCGAGAGCGGCGATGTCGGCCTCGGTGGATGCAAGGCCGGCGGCCACCTCCGCCCGGGTGTCCGGGTCGTCCTCCTCCTCCGCCAGGCCCGCCAGTATCTCGGCGTCCTCCAGCTCCTCCGCCATGGCCTGCACCCGCCCCGTGAGGCGCTCGATCCGGCCCAGCCGGCGGGTGATGCGGGCGGCCCGGACGGGGTCGTCCCACAGGCCGGGGCGGGAAGCCTGGGTTCTCAGCTCCTCGAGCTCGGCGAGCTTGGAATCGACATCAAAGGAACCTCCGGGCGTCGGAGAGCCGGGCGCGCAGGTCCTCGATCAGCGGGCGGGGGTCGATCCGTTCCATGACGGCGGCAGGTTAGCGCCCCCGCCGGGCTTTCTCATCCGTCCGGTTTCGAAGAGGCTCGGACCGTGGGCAGGAACGCCCTGCGGTGGTAGAGTTGGGCAACTTCGCTTCGAGGGCGGCGAACGGCGACAGAAGGAACAACGATGAGCTTGAGGGGATTCTTCCGCCTGCTGCTCTCCCGCCGGCTCCCCAACCCCGCATCCGGAGTGGACGACTCATTGGCCCGAACCGCCAAAGACGCCCTGCATATGCGCGGCGCGAGCCACCAAAAAGGCGGCTTCAGCGGCACCGGCGCGGTGTACGAGCACATCGAAAAAGGGCATGAAAACTACGCCAAGTCCTTCGACGAGGAAGACGACCGGAAGCAACCTCGGTGAGCCGGCAGGCAGGCGAAGGCGCTACCGGACGCCCATGCAGTCGGGGGTCTTGGAACACCGTTTGGACTTGACCCCTGAACCGCAGGGGCAGGGGGCGTTGCGGCCCACCTTCTTGGACTTTGCGGGGCCCCGCCGGCCGCCCCCGGCGGCGGCCGCCGCCGGCCGGCGGGCCCGAACCTTGCGGGTGTCCGCCGCCTGCACCCGGTAGAGATAGCGGGCGGTGTCCCGCTTCACCGAATACACCAGGTCGGCGAACATGTCGTAGCCCTCCCGCTGGTACTCGGTGAGGGGATTCCGCTGGCCCATGGCCCGCAGCCCGATCCCGGCCCGCAGATAGTCCATCTCCGACAGGTGATCCCGCCACTTGTTGTCGATGAGCGACAGCACCAGGCGGTGCTCGATCAGCCGCATCAGCTCGGGGGTCAGCTCCTGCTCGCGGCTCTCGTAGCAGCGGACCGCCTCCTCCGCCGCGGCGCGGGCCGCCTCCTCCGCCCCCGCGCTCCCCAGCGCCGGATCCGGGGGCGCCAGCTCCGAGGGGTAGATCACCCTCAGCTCCTTCAGCAAGCCGTCCCAATCCCAATCGGAGGGGGGCGCCTCGGGGTCCAGGGCGCCGATCACCGAGTCCTGCACCACCTCCTCGATCCAGCCCAGCACCAGCTCCCGGCTTTCCTCGCTGTGGAGGATGCCGTTCCGCCAGCTGTAGATCACCTCCCGCTGGCGGTTCATCACCTGGTCGTACTTGAGAACGTTCTTGCGTATCTCGAAGTTCTGCGACTCGACCTGCGACTGGGCCCGCTCGATGGCCTTGGTGACCATCTTCGCCTCGATCGGCGCCTCGTCGGGGATCTTCAGGCGGTCCATGATGCCCCCCACCCGGTCGCTGGCGAACCGCCGCATCAGGTCGTCGCCCAAGGAGAGGTAGAAGCGGGACTCGCCGGGGTCGCCCTGCCGCCCGGAGCGCCCCCGCAGCTGGTTGTCGATGCGCCGGCTCTCGTGCCGCTCGGTGCCCAGCACGTAGAGGCCGCCCGCCTCCAGCACCCGCCGGCGGGCCTCCGCCGTCCGGGGCGCCAGGCCGTCCATGACCGCCTCGTATTCGGCCTCGTACTGATGGGTGCCGGGCATCAGGTCGGGGCGCTTCTTCATGGCGGTATGCACCAGGCCCTCCAGGTTGCCGCCCAGCTGGATGTCCACCCCCCGGCCCGCCATGTTGGTGGCGACCGTCACCGCCCCCGGCCTTCCGGCCTGGGCGATGATCTCCGCCTCGCGGGCGTGGTGCTTGGCGTTCAGCACCTTGTGGTCGACGCCCCGCCGGCCCAGCATCCGGGAAACCCGCTCCGACTTCTCGATCGAGATGGTCCCCACCAGCACCGGCTGGCCCGCATCGCGGCGCTGGACGATGTCCTCGACCAGGGCCTCGAACTTGGCGTCCTCGGTCTTGTAGACCACATCGGGCTGATCGGCCCGGGCCGCCGGGCGGTTGGTGGGCACCTCCACCACCTCCAAGCCGTAGGTCTGGGAGAACTCCGACGCCTCGGTGAGGGCGGTGCCGGTCATCCCGGCCAGCTTCTCGTAGAGCCGGAAGTAGTTCTGGAGGGTGATGGAGGCCAGGGTCTGGTTCTCCTCCTTGATGCGGACGCCCTCCTTGGCCTCGATGGCCTGGTGGAGGCCCTCCGAATAACGCCTGCCTTCCAGCACCCGCCCCGTGAACTCGTCGACGATCTTCACCTGGCCCTGGACCACCAGGTACTCCACGTCCCGGCGGTAGAGGGTCTTGGCCCGCAGCGCCTGTTCGAGGTGGTGAACGAAGTCGACCGCGGCGTGGTCGTACATGTTCTCCACACCGAGGATCTGCTCGACCCTGGCCACCCCCTCCTCGGTGGTGAGCACCTGGCGCTTGCCCTGGTCCACTTCGTAGTCGACGCCGTCCCGCAGCCCCTTCACCAGCCGGGCGAACTCCCGGTACCACCGGGCGCTGTCCCCCACCCGTCCGGAGATGATCAGCGGCGTGCGGGCCTCATCGATCAGGATGGAGTCCACCTCGTCCACGATGGCGTAGCTGTGGGAGCGCTGCACCCGGTGTTCCACCGTCATCGTCATGTTGTCGCGCAGGTAGTCGAAGCCGAACTCGTTGTTGGTGCCGTAGGTGACGTCGGCCTGGTAGGCGGGGCGGCGGCGGGCCGGATCGTCCCCCGTCTGGATCAGCCCCACGTCCAAGCCCAGGAACCGGTAGATGCCGCCCATCCATTCGGCGTCGCGGGAGGCCAGGTAGTCGTTGACGGTAACCACGTGCACCCCCCGGCCGCCCAGGGCGTTCAGGTACACCGGCATGGTGGACACCAAGGTCTTCCCCTCGCCGGTCCGCATCTCGGCGATCATCCCGGCGTGGAGGGCCCCCGCCCCCACCACCTGCACGTCGTAGTGGCGCTGGCCGAGCACCCGCTGCGCCGCCGCCCGCACCACGGCGAAGGCTTCGGGCGCCAAAGCGTCCATGTCCTCCCCGTCCGCCAGGCGCCGGCGGAACTCGACCGTCCGGGCGGCCAGCGCGGAGTCGCCGAGGGCCTCGACGGCCGGCTCCAGCTCGTTGACGCGGGCGGCCAGCTTCTCCAGGGACTTGAGCGTCTTGGCCTCGCCGACGCGCAAGACCCTGCTCAGAAGCGACATCGCCCCCGCGCCCGCCGGGGTCTATCGGGGCGGGTCATGCCGTATCGACCAAGCCCAGCCGTCCGTCCCCCCGCCGGTGAAGGACCGCCGGCTGCCCGGTCTCGCCGTTGATGAACACCAAGAAGGGGGCTTCGGTCTCCTCGAGCACCAGCGCCGCGTCCTCCGGCATCAACGGCTTCCGACGCTGCCAGGGCTCCCGCACGATCTCAGACGGTTCGCCGCCCGGCCCGGTTTCGGCGGGGGGCGGGCCGCCCAAGGCCTCGGCGCCTTTGGGGGCGGGGGGGCGCGGCCGGCGGCGGTCGGCCAGCCGGTCGCCGAGGCGCCTGAGCCGGGTGGAGAACCGGTCGGCGGCGGCGGTCAAAGCGCGATCCACCGTGTCTCCCTGCCCCTCGGCCCGTACATCGTGGCGCGCCGAGCGGGCGGCGACCTCGACCCGGAACCGGCCGGCGCCGTCAGGCCGGTGGTCCATCTTCTGTATGTGGACGTCGATGCCCCCCACCCGAGAGAAGTACCGGGTGGAACGGCCCACCTTGACCTCTGCGCGGCGGCGGAGCTCGTCGGTGATGTGAACCCCCCGGCCCCGCACCCGAATCTCTGGAACTTCGGCCATTTGTCTCCTCCCCGGCGACCGGGCGTCTGAACACTGCCAGGTTAACCCCGATCGTCCATAATCCATGTACAGGGCCGCAGAACCCCCGGCGCCTCACCGGCCCGTCCGCCGGATCCCAGGTTGCTGCCCATATCCCGGCAGGCTGCCCCCAACCGGATCAGAAGGCCGCCTTCATTCCTGAAATCCCAGGTCGAAGCCCCGCCGCCGCATCCTCACTCCGTGGAAGGCCAAGGCCGACGCCGAATCGCGCCTATGCCGGGCAGGGCTCCGAAGTTTTTTTCGCGGGGGGCGGAGCGGGCGCACTGGTCAGGGTGACCGCCCTCACCGCCGCCCCGCCGCAGGCCGCGGAGGCGGCGGTGAGGGTGGCGCCGGTGGTGAGCACGTCGTCTACCAGCACCGACCCCTCGGGCGGCTTCCCGGCCGGGCGGAAGCGCAGACCCTCCGCCCGGCGCAGGCGGAGCTGGCTCCTATGGACCGCCGGGGCGCGCAGCACGTCCGCCACCGGCAGCCCCGAGGCCCGCGCCGCCGCCCGGGCCAACGCCCGGCCGGGATCCACTCCGTAGCGCATCCGCCGGGTCAGCGCCCGCGGCACCGGCACCAGGGCCTCTGCGTCGTGCGGCAGCAGTCCGGCCAACACCGCACCGAGCACTTCCGCTATCCGGTCCACCCCCTGGTATTTGAAGGCGTGCACGGCCCGGCGGACCACCCCGGCGTGTACGAACAACGACCGCACCAGCAAGCCCGACGCCAGCCGCATCTCCCCGCCCCGCATGACCGCCTGCGCGCACCCCCGGCAGAGCGCCCCGCGCCCCGCCGCCCCCGGCCGGGCAGCCGCCTCCGCCCGCCGGCTCTTCCACCAACCGCACACGATGCATACCATGCCCGACAAGGTACCGCCCCCCTGTGACATGCCTCGCGCCCCAGGCAACCTCCGCCGCCTCAAAGCGCTCTACGCGCGGGCAGACCGGCCCCGCCGGCCCTGCTTCATAGATGCCCGGGGAGGCGGGTAACCTGTTGCCGGTGAACATCTGGCATCTGGATCCTGCCGTCAGCCACCTCAACCATGCATCGTTCGGGGCCGCGCCCGCCCCGGCCCTCGAGGCCCAGCAGAGATGGCGCCGGCGGCTGGAGTCCAACCCGACCCGCTTCATGCTCGAGCACTACCAACCGGCCCTCGACCGGGCCCGGGGGCGGCTGGCCGGGTTCGTCGGCGCCGACCCGGCCGGCCTGGCCTTCGTGCGCAACGCCACCGCCGGGGTCAACTCGGTCCTCCGCTCGCGGGAGGCGTTCCTGCAGCCCGGCGACGAGATCGCGGTCACCGACCACGGTTACAACGCCTGCCTCAACGCGGCGGCGGTAACCGCCGCCCGCACCGGCGCCAAGGTGGTGACCGCCTCCCTGCCGTTTCCTATCGAGGACCCCCGCCAGGCGTTCGAGGCGGTCATGGCGGCGGTCAGCCCCCGGACCAAGCTGGTGCTGATCGACGCCGTAACCTCGCCCACCGCCCTCGTCCTGCCGGCGGCGGAGCTGACTGCGGCCCTCGAGCCCGGCGTCGAGGTGCTGGTGGACGCGGCCCACGCCCCCGGCATGATCGACTTCGACGTCTCCGCGCTCGGCGCCTCCTACGTCGCGGCCAACTGCCACAAATGGATGTGCGCCCCGAAGGGCTCGGCCTTCCTCTACGTGCGGGAGGACCGGCGCCGGGAGCTGTATCCGGCGGTGATCAGCCACGGATACAACGGGGCCTGGCCGGCCGAAGGAGGTCCGATTCACACCCAGTTCGACTGGACCGGCACCGACGACCCCACCCCCTGGCTGGCAACCCCCGATGCGCTCGATGCGGTGGGCTGTCTCCAACCCGACGGATGGGCGGGGGTGCGGCGCACCAACCGAGAGCTCTGCCTGGCGGGGAGGGGCATCCTGGCGGACGCCCTCGGCATCGATCCGCCCGCCCCCGACTCGATGATCGGATCGATCGCCTCGCTGCCGCTGCCCGACGCTTCCGAACCCGGGGAAACCCTCTTCGACCCCCTCATGGTCCGCCTGCGCACCGAGTGGGCGATCGAGGCGATGGTGTTCAGCCGGCCGGCGGCGCCCAGCCGGCTGCTCCGCATCTCCGCCCACCAGTACAACCGCCTCGAGGAGTACGAACGGCTGGCCGAGGCGCTGACGGCCGAGCTGGGCCTTTGAGTTCGAGTTGGTCGAGGTCGAGCTGAGCTGAGAGGCGTTCAACGGCGCCGAGCAGTCGTCAGCGCAATCCGGCGAACAGGTCGTCCTCGCGGAAGGGGGCCTCCACCCTCGAATAGAGCCGCTGGAAGGCTTCGAGGCCCATCGACTTGGGGAGGTAGTCGTCGGATACGTTGATCATGAACCAGTCGTCGGGTATCTGGGAGCGGTGGGCTCGCAGAGCTTCCACCTTGCGGTCGATCCACGGCGCCACGTCCACCAAGGCGGTTATGTCGTCGTCGGGGGTGCCCCAGCTGAACGATTCCCTCGCCTCTTCCTCGGTGATCAGGCCGGCCTCCAGGCGGGCCCGGGCCAGGGCAACCACCCGGGAGCGGGGCCAGGTAACCATGTACAGCTTGGCGACCCTCCAGGGTTCCTCCCCTTCCCCGGGGGGGAAATGACGCGCGTCGTCGGCGCCGAAGTAGGCGGCCATCCCCACCCGGTGGACCTGGATGTGGTCGGGGTGGCCGTAACCCCCGAACGGGTCGTAGACGGTCATCACCTCCGGGCGGCGCCGGCGGATCAGCCGCACCAGCCGGGCGGCGGCGTCCATGAAATCGGCCTGCCAGAAGCACTCCGGACGGCTGTTGGCCTCGGATCCCATCATCCCCGAGTCGCGGAACCCCAGGAAGTGGTGGGTGGGCACCCCCAGGATGGACATCGCCTTTGCGGTCTCCTCGATCCTGACCTCGGCCAGGCGCGGACGTATCCGGTCGGGGTCGTCGTAGTTGTGGACCTCCCCCTCGGCGCCGTCGGTGGCGGTAACCACCATCACCTGCTCGCCGGCGTCCGAGTATTTGGCCAGCACCCCCCCGGTGGAGATCACCTCGTCGTCGGGGTGGGCGTGGAAAGCGAGCAGTCCGGGCATGGGTTCTGGTTCTCCGTGAACGAGGGGCGGGCGGTTTGCGGCGGTCGATTTTATAGGGAATGGAACTGTGCTCAGATCAGGAGACGAGCGGATAGGCAGAGAGATAGAAGCCGTTGCTGGTCAGACGGGTTGCCGCCAGGGGTTTCGCACCAGGCACAACGCGCCCAAACAACCTGGTCGGCCTCGATCCGCCCGCCCTCTCGAACTCAACTCAACTCAAACCGAAACCAAGCCCGATCAACACACCGTCGAGCCGGAGCAGCGCAATCGTTTTTCGCGTTCTCCGACCCCCGCCCCGGCTTCGCCGGGCCCCACCCCCGCCGCCTCCGAACCATCGTTTTCGGACACCGAGGGCGCGCTGCGGCCCTCTGCGCCCGATCCGCCTCGGCACAGCCAGGTCGGCCGCCCCGCCCTTGGAACCCTCGGTCTGGGCGGAGCGGCCTCTGTATGACCGCAGCATCCGGATCGGCTGCGGTTTATGCACCCCCAAAGGTACCAGGGGGGTGTGACAGAACTGTTTTCAGCCGCCGATGTAGCTCATCTCGACTTTGGGGAGGGCGGCGGAGGCCGCGGTGCGGATCTCCGAATAGCGGTCGGCCCGGGCCGCCCACACCCCGCCGATGATCTGAACCATCTCGTCGACGTCCGCCCCCGCCCGCAGGCGCTCCCGCAGGTCGGCGCCCCCCGCCGCGAACAGACAGGTGTAGAACATCCCCTCCGCCGACACCCTCGCCCTCGTGCAGGCGCCGCAGAAGGGCTGGGTGACCGAGGCGATGAAGCCGATCTCGCCCTGTCCGTCCTCGTACTCCCAGCGTTTGGCCACTTCCCCCCGGTAGTTGGGTTCGACCGGGCGGATCGGAAACACGGCGTTGACGGCCTCGATCAGCTCGGCGGCCGGAACCACGTCGTCCATGCGCCAGCCGTTGGTCGCCCCCACGTCCATGTACTCGATGAAGCGCAGGATATGGCCGGTACCGCGGAAGTACCCTGCCATGTCGGCCGCCTCCCCTTCGTTCACCCCCCGCTTGACCACCGCGTTGACCTTGACCGGGAGGCCGGCGGCGGAGGCGGCCTCTATCCCCTCCAGCACCGCCCCCACTGGGAACCCGACGTCGTTCATGGCCTGGAAGACGGCGTCGTCGAGGGAGTCGAGCGAGACCGTGATGCGGGACAGCCCGGCGGCGGCCAGCGCCTCGGCCTTGCGCGCCAGCAGCGACCCGTTGGTGGTGAGGGTGATCTCGCACCCGGCGGCCTCCGCCAGCATGACCACGAGCTCCTCGATGCCCCTGCGCAGCAGCGGCTCGCCGCCGGTGATCCGTATCTTGCGGACGCCCAGCCGCCGGAAGGCCCGGGCCAGGGTCGCCAGCTCCTCGAAGCTGAGCAGCAGGTCGCGGCGGAGGAACTCGTATTCACGGTTGAAGATCTCGGCCGGCATGCAGTAGCGGCACCGAAAGTTGCACCGGTCGGTGACCGACAGCCGCAGGTCGCGCAGGGGGCGGCCCAGGGTGTCCAACGTCGCAGGTTCCATTGGGTCAGGTTACCTGCGGGCTGTCCGGTAGGTAGCCCGCCCGGCGAGGCAGAAGACCTGGGAAGACTTGGAATGACAAAAATAATCCCAGAACGCGAAAGATAATCGTGCGTCCGGCGGGCAAACGGCGCCGGCCCGTTCTACCTTGGATCGGATGACGAATCAGATGCGCCCTCGGGGCGGCGGACGCGGCAATGGACAGGCGGGCGGGGCGGCGGTGGAGGTGCTGGCGGCGGTCGGCGCGGCCTTGGTGCTCACCCTGTTCTTGGTCAACGCCCTGTTCATGCTCTACGCCCGGTCGGTGATCCAGCACGCCGCCGACGTCGGCGCCCGGGCGGGGGCCCGGGCGGGAGGAAGCAAAGAGGACTGCAAAGCGCAGGCCGACCAGACCATCTCCGAACTGGCCAACCTCTACGCCTCCGGCGCCTCGGTGGACTGCATGACGAAACTCCTGACCGCCGACGCCGTGATCACCGACGCCGTGATCACCGCCCAGCTCGAACCGTTGTTTCCGGCCTTCGGCCCCGACTGGAACTTCACCATCCGAGCCACCGCCGCCGCCGACCGGCTCCGATGAGCCGCATCATGCGCCGCCGCCCCCCGGGCGCCTCGGGCGGAGGCGAACGGGGCGCCGGGGCCGTGGACCTGGTGATGGTGTCGGCCTTTCTGCTGATCCCGACCGCCATGCTGCTGCTCAGCCTTCCCCTCATGGTGGAATACCGGTCGCTGGCGGACGCCGCCGCCCGGGAAGCGGTGCGGGCCTGCGCCGCCGCCCCCAACCCGGTTTCCGGCCAAGCCCGCGCCGATAAAATCGCCAAACGGATCTTGGGCGATCGGGGCCTGTCGCCTGTGAAGCCGATCATATGCCGCGGAGATTGGCGGCCGGGCAGGGTGGTGTCGGTGACCGTCTGCGTCCGCGTCCCGGCAATTTCGGTCGTCGGCTTCGGAAACATCGGCTCGGTGAACATCGAGCGGACCTACCGCGAACGAATCGAATCCACCCGCAGCCTGCCGCAGGAACCAGCATCCAGTAGCCCCACACCAGACTGCGAACGAATCGAATCCACCCGCAGCCTGCCGACGTGACCGGATCAAGCGCCCGGACGCCCGCCGGGGGCGAGCGGGGGGCGGTGGTGATCTGGAGCTTGGGCCTGATCCTGATGCTGTTCTTCGCCGGCGGGCTGGCCCTGGATCTGTGGCGGGTGCTCTCCCAACGCGGAACCCTGATCGCCGTCGCCGACAAGGCCGCCCTCGCCGCCGCCAACGAGCTGGCCGAGCACGCCCTGTACTACGACCGCCTCGAACTGGACCGCTCGGAGGCAGAGAAGAGAGCCAAGGAATTCGCCCGGGAGCAACTGAAGCTACTCGGGTGGGATGACCACTCTATGGCCGTGGAAGTCGAATTAAAAGATCGAAATAAGGTCGAAGTAAAAGTGAGTGGAAAGGTGCAGCTCACCCTGTTGCAACTATTCGCCCCTCCCCAAGGGATCGCCGTATCCGTGACCAGCCGCGCCTTCCCCTGTGTTCACCGAACCGACCGCGGCGCCAGCATACGCGTGGAGGATTGCAGGTGATGAACCCTGATTGTTCATGCCCCGCGGGGCGGGCCGCTGCCGCGCCGGATCGTCAGCCTGTACAACTCCAGACCGCGAAGGGCAACCCCGCCGGTTGGTGAACGCCCCATATCTGATCAGAAAGACGAGCGGATGGACAGAGGGATAGAAGTTGCAGCCGGTCAGCGGGTTGCCGCCAGTGCTTCGCACCAGGCCAACACACCCCACCCCCCAACAACCTGGTTGTTTCACGGTTATGACCCCATGTCAATAAGGACGCAGGTGCTCATTGCATCTGCCTGCCCCCGCTCTCGTGAATCATCGGGGCTGAACTGAAACCCAAGCCTGAAGCCGCACACCGTTTTTCGCGTTCTCCGCCCCCCGCCCCGGCTTCGCCGGGCCCCGCCCCCGCCGCCTCCGAACCATCGTCTTCGGACACAGAGGACGCGTTGCGGCCCCTGCGCCCGATCCGCCTCGGCACAGCCAGGTCGACCGCCCCGCCCTTGGAACCCCGGGGCTCTGGGAGGAGCGGCCTCTGTATGACCGCAGCATCCGGATCGGCTGCGGTTTATGCCGCCCCAAGATACCAGGGGCGTGTGACAGATTTCGGCAGCCGGACAGAAGGCAGGCTCCGCCGACCCCGGTCATCCGTCTTCAAAAGACGAGCGGACAGGCCCCGGCCAGGGTTTTGCGTCCGCCGGGGGTCGGCGAAACTCCTGGACAGCCCGGGTGCCGCCCGTCAACAAACTCCTCTGCCTCTCTCTATTCGCCCGTCCTCTTATTCCCTGTTATCACCCCAGGTCAGAGGGATGCGGACGCGTATTCCATCTGCCCGCCCTACTCTCGTGAACAATCAGGGTGAAAGAGAGTTCCGATTGAAGGCCGCCCTGCTCACCGCCTACGGCGAGCCGTTGGAGATACGGGAGCTGCCCGCGCCCGAGCCGGGGCCGGGCGAGGTGCTGGTGCGCGTCGAGGCGGCGGGCGTCTGCCATTCCGACCTGACGGTGGCCTCCGGCCGGTCGAACATCCTCGAGCGGCTCCCCGCCGTGCTCGGGCACGAAATAGCCGGGCGGGTGGCGGGGTGGGGCAAGGGGGTGACCGGCCTGCGGGAGGGGGAGGCGGCGGCGGTCTTCGGCGCTTGGGGGTGCGGGGGGTGCCGTTACTGCCTGGGCGGGTTCGAGCAGGCGTGCGGCCAGACCCGCTGGGTAGGGCACGGACCTCCGGGCGGGTACGCCGAGTACCTGCTGGTTCCGGCCGCCCGCCACCTGGAGCCGACCGGCGGCCTCGACCCCGCCGAAGCGGCCGCCCTCACCGACGCCGGGCTCACCTCCTACCGGGCGGTGCGGCGCTGCCTGAGCCGCCTGACGCCCGGCGCGGCGGCGGCGGTGATCGGGATAGGAGGCCTGGGGCACTTCGGGCTGCAGTACCTGAAGATCCTCTCCCCCGCCTTGGTGGCGGCGGTGGACACTTCGGCGCGCGCCCGGAGGCTGGCGGAGCGGCTGGGCGCCGACGCGGCGGTCGGATCGGCCGGGGAAGCCGTCGAGGCGGTGTCGGATATGACGGGCGGGGAGGGCGCCGATGCAGTGCTCGACTTCGTGGGGTCTTCCGCCACCATGGAGCTGTCTGTGCGGTTGGCGGGGCGGTTCGCGATGATCGTGAACGTGGGCCTGGGCGGCGGCGCCCTCTCCTACCGGCCCTACGGAATGCCCGCCGAGGTGACCCTCACCACCGCCTGGTGGGGCGGCCGCCGCGACCTCCAGGAAGTCACGGCGCTCGCCCGGGAGGGCCGCATCACCCCGTCGCTGGAGCGCTATCCGCTGTCGGACATCAACGAGGTGATGGAGCGCCTCGCCGCCGGAGAGGTGGAGGGCCGGGCCGTCCTGCTGCCCTGACCCGCCCCGGCGCGGGCCGGGCGGGGCGTGTATGTTCTACGGCGAGGCATTCCGGTGGCGACCAGAACATCCGGCAGCCGGGCCAGCGGATCGAACAGACGCCGGGCCGGGGCTGCCGCACCGGAACCGATAGTGAATGAAGGAGTATTCATCATGTCGAGATCGAGTAGACGCCGAACGACCCGATGGCCGGCGGTCCTGCTGGCGGCGGCGGTGCTGGCCGCAGCTTGCGGCGGAGACGGCGCCGACACCCCCGAAACGACTGCCGCCGCGACCACCGCGGCCGCCCCCGCAACCGAGGCGACGACGGCCAGCACGGTGGCCGAAGTGGGCACCACCACGACCGCCGAAGCCGCCCCCGGAACGACCGCGACCACCGAAGCCCCCGCGACCACGACCACGGCTGCGCCGGCCGGCCCCTTGACCGGACGGGAGGGGACGGTCATCATCGGCAAGCGGATGGCGTCGGACACCACCTTCGACCCCGCCGTCGCCTTCGAGGAGCTGTACGTAACGGTGCTCGGATCGGTCTACGAACATCTGGTCTCGTGGGCCGAGACCGCGGACGGTTACGACTACCAGACCCTGGAACCGGAGCTGGCCACCGAGTGGTCTTCCAACGCCGAGGCCACCCGGTGGACGTTCAAGCTCGACCCCGGCGCCCGCTTCCACGACAGCTCCCCGGTCTCCTCCGAGGACGTGCGCTGGTCGTTCATGCGCTTCAAGAACAAGGCCGGCCCGCCCTCCTACCAGGCGGCCAACATCGAGAGCATCGACGCCCCCGACGACCAGACGGTGGTCATCAACCTGGCCGCCCCCGACGCCGAGTTCCCAGGGCTGATGACGGCGGCGGCCTTCGCCGTCCTCAACAGCGACATGGTGGCGGCCAACGGCGGAACAGCAGGCGAGGACGCCGCCGAGACGGACACCGCCGAGGAATGGCTGACCCTCAACAGCGCCGGATCCGGCCCGTTCAGGATCGCCGTCTCGGACCCGGGTGTGCGGCTGGAGCTGGAGAGGGTCGATGACTACTGGGCGGGCCCGCCCGCAACCATGGAGCGGGTCATCTTCACCAACATCCCCGAGGCCCAGTCCCGCATCGACGCCCTCTCCCGCGGGGACATCGACCTGGCGTGGACCGTGATCCCGCATCAGGCGGCGCCGCTGGGCGACGGTTTCACCATCCTCCAGGCCAACACCAACCACTGGTACTACGTCGCCTTCACCACGGACCCGGCCAACCATCCGTTCATCGCCGACCCGCTGGTCCAGAAGGCCCTCAAGCTGGCCATCGACTACGACGGCCTCCAGCAGCTCTGCCCCGGCTTCCCCGCCCTCCGCGCCTACGGTTTGGCGCCGATGCGGCTGGGCGGCATCACGTCCGGCTACGAGCGGGACCTCGACGCCGCCAAGGCGCTGCTGGCGGAGGCGGGCTACCCCGACGGGTACGGCCCCTCGATCGACGGCTACCAGCAGATCCGGCTGCAGACCTTCCAGTGGACGGGGTTCTGCCCCTTGTTCGGGGACGTGGTCCAGAAGCTGGCCCAGGACTGGCGGGACATCGACGTGATCACCGACGTCCAGATCAGGGACGCGGGGGTCTTCTTCACCGACTTCCGCAACGGCGACCTCGACATCAACGTGAGCGACTGGTTCCCGGAGTTCCCGTCGGCGGTCAGCTCGGCCTCGGTCTCCTTCCCCGGCGGGGTGGTGGCGGGGCGGGCCCGGTGGGGTCCGGACACCCCGGGCCGCGAGAGCTGGCAGGGCTGGCCCAACTACGAGGAGATCAAGGCGCTGGGCGAGGCCGCGTTGGCCGCGGTCGACATGGATGAGCGGATCCGCCTGCTCAACGAAACCGAGCGGCTGAGCCTGGAGAGCAACCCGGTCCACCTGCTGACCGAGGTGCCGGAGTGGTATCCGCACACCAACTCGCTGACCGGCGTCTACTACCACGCCGTGTACCGGTTCGAGCCCTACCGGATGGGCCGCGCCGGTTCGTAGACGGCGCCGCCCCTGCGCAGAACCGCCCGGAGGAGGCCTGCGCAGAGCCGAGTGCGGCGAAGGGCGGCGGGCGGGCCGGCCGGGGAACCGCCCGCCGCCTCCGGCCCGCTCGGCCCCGGGGGGGTAGGCGGTGCTGTGGTTCGTGCTGCGGCGGCTGGCGCTGACGCCGGTCGTGCTGCTCGGCATGACCTTCATCACCTTCACGGTCTCCCAGCTGATCCCCATCGACCCGGCGGCCGCCTACCTGGGGGGGCGGGGCGCCGTCCACACCGACGAGGCCGAACAGAAGATCATCGCCGCCCTCAACGCCCGCTGGGGGTGGGACCGCCCGGTCCTGGAGCGCTATTGGATCTACCTCACCAACCTGCTGCAGGGCGACCTCGGCGACGCCAGCAACACCCTGCGCCCGGTCAGCGCCGACCTGGCCCGGGTGGTGCCGCCCACGGTGGAGCTGGTGCTGGCCGCCCTGTTCACGGCGCTGGTCATCGGCATCCCGCTGGGGGTGTTCGCCGCCTCCCGGCGGGGCCGCCTCTGGGACGAGGGGTTCAAGGTGGTGTCCACCCTGGCCATCTCGGTTCCGGTGTTCTGGCTGGCGATCGTGGGGTTCACCGTCTTCTACGGGCGGCTGGGGTGGGCGGCGGGGACGGGGCAGCTGGACATCTTCACCCGGCCGCCCCCGGCGGTGACCAGGATGGTGGTGCTCGACTCGATCATCGCCCGGCGCTGGGACGCCCTGTGGGACGCCCTCCACCACCTCGCCTACCCGGCCCTGCTGCTGGGGGCGGTGATCGGCTTCTACTTCGCCCGGGTGGTCCGTTCCGAGATGGTCGAAGCCCTCGAATCCGACTACGTGCGCACCGCCCGGGGCAAGGGGCTGCCGCGGCGGCTGGTCCTCTACCGGCACGGCCTGCGCAACGCCGTCATCCCGGTGATCACCCTGTCGGGGCTGGCCTTCGGATCGCTGCTGACCAGCGTGATCGTCATCGAGCACGTAGTGGGGTGGCCGGGGCTGGGCGAGTACGCCTTCCGGGCGGCCACCCGCCTCGACCTCAACGGGATAGCCGGGGTGGTCATGGTGGTGAGCCTGGCCTATGTAACGGTCAATCTGGGGGTCGACCTGCTGTATGCGGCGGCTGATCCGCGGGTGCGGGAAGGGAGGGGGGCGTGATGCGGCGCGCAAAACGGCTGGAAGAGGCGGCCGCCCGGCGGCCGGAGCGGCCGGAGGACCCGGGGCGGCTGGGGGCGGCCCTCTCCAACCTCCGGCCCCGCACCGTCCTCGAAGCCTACGGCCTGGCGGTGATCGCGGTCATGGCGGCGGCCATCCTGGCGGCGCCGCTGCTGGCCTCCGATCCGCTGGAACAAGACCTGTCGGCGGCCTTGGCCGGACCGAGCGCCGCCCACTGGCTGGGCACCGACAACCTGGGCCGCGACATCTGGTCGCGCATCCTCTACGGAGGCCGGGTGTCGCTGGTGATCGGGGTGTTCGTGCTGGCAACGGCCGGGACGGTGGGGGTGGTCTACGGGGCGGTCTCGGGGTATCTGGGCGGGGTGGTCGACGCGGTGATGATGCGGATCGTGGACATCTTCCTCTCGTTCCCGGCCATCATGCTGGCGCTGCTGATCAGCGCCGCCCTGGGGCCCACCATCCGCAACGTCATCCTGGCCATCGCCGCCGCCTGGTGGCCGGTGTACGCCCGGCTGGTCCGCGGCCAGGTGCTGGTCGTGAAGGAGCGGGAGTACGTGACGGCGTCGCGGGCCCTCGGCGCCGGGCCGATGAGGACCCTGTTCCGGACCGTGCTGCCCAACAGCCTGGGGGTGATGAAGACCATCTTCGTCCTCGACGTCGGGTACGCCATCCTGGCCGGCTCCACCCTGAGCTTCCTGGGGTTGGGGGTGTCGCTGCCCACCCCGGAGTGGGGGGTGATGATCCGCGAGGCGCTGGCGTACCCCACCTACTGGTGGCTGATCCTGAGCCCCGGCCTGGCCCTGCTGCTGTTCGTCTCCGCCATCAACTTCGCGGGCGGGATCGTTACCCGGTCCGTCCATGAAACCCCCCGCCGCTGATGCTCAGAGGACGAGCGGACAGGGCTGACCAGGCTGTTCGGATGCGTCGGCCTCACGGCGAACCCCCCGGCAGACAACCCGCCGGCCGGCAGCGACCCCTATCCCCTCTGCCTATCAGCCCGTCTTCTCAAACCGAACCGAAACCAAGCCCGGGCAGCGCATTCGTTTTTCGCGTTCTCCGCCCCCCGCCCCGGCTTCGCCGGGCCCCGCCCCCGCCGCCACCGAACCACCGTCTTCGGACCCAAAGGGCGTGTTGCGGCCCTCTGCGCCCGATCCGCCTCAGCACAGCCAGGTCGGCCGCCCCGCCCTTGGAACCTCGGCTCTGGGAGGAGCGGCCTCTGTATGACCGCAGCATCCGGACCGGCTGCGGTTTCTGTACGCCCAAGGTATCGAGGGGGTGTGACAGACGCCGGCAGCCGGAAGGAAGGCCGGCGCCGCCAACCTGGCCAGAAGACGAGCAAACAGGAACCGACCAGGTTGTCCGGGTGCGCCGGCCGGCGGCGAAACCCCCGGCAGGCAACCCTCCGTCTGCCGACGGCTTCCATCCTCCTCCGCCTATCCGCTCTTCTTCTCATGGATGATTCCCGGCCGTCGGGGGCGCCCCTGTTGTCGGTGCGGGGGCTGAGCGTCGTCTTCCGCACCCGCTCCGAGGTGCGGGCGGTGAACGGCGTCTCCTACGACCTGGGGGCGGGCGAGCGCGTGGGGCTGGTGGGCGAGAGCGGATCGGGCAAGAGCGCCGGGGCGCTGGCGCTGGTGAAGCTGGTCCCCGACTACGCCGAGATAGGGGGGCGGGTGATGCTCGACGGGGTGGACCTGATCAGGCTCGGCGAGCGGGAACTCCGGGGGGTGCGGGGGCGCCGGGTGGGCATCGTCTACCAGGACCCTTTCAGCTCGCTCAACCCGGTGCTGACCGTGGGGAAGCAGCTCACCGAGGTGATACGGCGGGGCGGCGGGGCCGGCGCCCGGGAAGCGCGGGCGGAGGCGGCCCGGCTGCTCGAAGCGGCGGGCGTCCCCAAGGCGGCGGAGCGCCTCTCCGACTACCCCCACCAGTTCTCGGGGGGCATGCGGCAGCGGGCGGTGATCGCCATGGCGGTCTCGCCCCGGCCCGGCCTGTTGATCGCCGACGAGCCCACCACCGCCCTCGACGTGACCGTCCAGGCCCAGATCCTGGAGCTGCTGCAGGGGCTGACCGCGGAGCACGGCGCCGCCATGCTGCTCATCACCCACGACCTGGCGGTGGTGGCCGGGATCACCGAGCGGGTCATGGTCATGTACGCGGGCCGCATCGTGGAGGCCGCCTCGACCCGGGACATCTTCGAACGGCCCGCCCACCCCTACACGGCGGCCCTCCACCGGTCCCTGCCCCGCATCAACCGCCGCCAGGAGCGGCTGCTGACCATCGAAGGCCAGCCCCCCGACCCCAGCCGGCCGGCGCCCGGGTGCCCCTTCGCCCCCCGCTGCCCGGCCCGGATCGACCGCTGTGCGGCGGAGAACCCGCCCCTGATGGCGGCGTCCTCCGCCCGCCGGGGGGCGGCGGCGGGGTGGGGGCGGCGGGCGGCGGAGGAACAGGGCGGAAGCGGCCCGGTTCCCGGACCGGGCGGACCGCATCTGACGGCCTGCTGGAACCCTCCACCTCTGCCCGGCGGGGGCGCGGGGGACGGGGCCGGGGCGGCGGGGGCTGCTGCGGATGGATGAACTCTCTGCCGCCGGCCGACCCCTGCTCGAGGTGGAGGGCCTGCGGGTGTGGTTCCCCGCCGGACGGGGGCGGAGGGGCAGGCGCCGCTTCATCAAGGCGGTGGACGGGGTGTCGTTTTCCGTGCGCCGGGGGGAGACTCTGGGGCTGGTGGGCGAGTCGGGGTGCGGCAAGACCACCACCGCCCGCGCCGTCCTGTCGCTGGTGGACATCACCGAGGGGCGGGTCGTCTTCGACGGGGTGGACCTGGCGGCGGTCTCCCGGCGGGAGCTGCGCCTGATCCGGCGGCGGATGCAGCCCGTCTTCCAGGATCCGTTCGCCAGCCTCGACCCCAAACGGACGGCGGGGAAGATCATCGCCGAGCCGCTGGCCGTCCACCGCCAGGGCGGGGCGGCGGAGCGGCGGGCGCGGGCGGCGGAGCTGCTGGAGACGGTGGGCCTTCCGCCGGACGCGGCCCGGCGCTTCCCGCACGCCTTCAGCGGCGGACAGCGGCAGCGGATCGCCATCGCCCGGGCCATGGCCCTGCGGCCCGACCTGATCATCGCCGACGAGCCGGTCAGCGCCCTCGACGTGAGCATCCGCGCCCAGATCCTCAACCTGCTGGGCGGCCTGCAGCGGGATTTCGGCCTCACCTACGTGGTGATCGCCCACGACCTGGCCCTGGTCCGGCAGGTGACCGACCGGGTGGCCGTCATGTATCTGGGGGGGATCGCGGAGATGCGGCCTACGGAGGATCTGTACCGGCGGCCCCTCCACCCCTACACCATCGCCCTCCTGTCGTCGGCGCCCATCCCCGACGCCGAGGCCGAGGCCGCCCGCCGGCGGATCGTGCTGGAGGGCGATGTGCCCAGCCCGGCCGACCCGCCGAGCGGATGCCGCTTCCACACCCGCTGCTGGCTGAGGCGGAACCTCGGCAACCCGGAGGTGTGCGAGACCGAACAGCCCTCTCTGAAGCCGGTCGGCGGCGAATCAGGAACTGCGGGGGCGGCGGCCTGCCATTTCCTGGACGAGGCGGCGGCATCCCAAGAACTCCAAGAGACCCTGGCGGCCCTGTCCGGCGGAGAAAGCAGAGAACCAGGCGGAGAAGAAGGAACGGCCGGCGGCCGGGAAACACCGGTGGAAGAGCCGGCGGCCCCCGGCGCCCGGCCCGGCTGAACGCGCCCCGTCGTTTGCGGCTTCTGCGGGGCTGCCCAGGTCCGTATGAATGAAGGCTCTATATATGAGGAGCCCCATATATGAGGAGCCCCGGAGGCGCGCGCCAAGGGCCGGGCCTCCCAGGCGGTCCATATGAATGAGGGCCCTATATAGAGGAACCCCCTGTGGAGAGAAGCCGCCGCCCGGCCGCCTTGGTCCCGGCCGAAGCCGGACCGACCGCAGCCTTGGCCCTGCCCTCGGCGGCGCAGGACAGCCCCCGCCGACCGAGATGGGGCAGCGCCAATTTATCCCTGACAAGAACCCCGTGACAACCAAGGCTCGAAGTCCGATCCCAACCCAACCCTCGAAGTCCGATCCCAACCCAACCGCCCCCAAGTCCGCGAAAATCGGGCCCGCCCGCCGGCAAACCCGGGCCCATCCCCCGCCGCCACCGCCTTGAACGAAAATCCGCCGGGCCGCACGAGGCCGCCTCCGGCCCGAGGGGCCGGAACGAACGGGATCCGTATCTGACCGCCGCCCTCTCCGGAAGCTCGCGGCGGTGTTTGTGTTTCAGCCCACTATGTATACCAAATTCTGGGGCTTCCGGATAGGGGTATGTATGTTCGGGGAACATTTCGCGGACTCGACCGCTTCGATCTACCGGCGCCGGCTCCTCAGGCCGCCCTCTCCGGTTTGCCAACTCTCCGAACAATGCGGGTTGGGCGCCGGTTCGTCTTGTATCCAGCAGATGATCTGTATACCTGGTTCACTGCAATCGGCAACACCTGCGGTCGAAGACCGCTCGGCGGCGCGGCCCGCAGGCCGGGCGGGGCCGCCCAGGCCCACCTATGATCAGGGGTCCCATATGTGAGGAGCAAGCCCCTGTGAAGAGAAACCGCCGCCCAGCCGCCTTGGTGCTGGCCGCCGCCGGACTGACCGCAGCCTTGGCCCTGCCCTCGGCGGCGCAGAACAGCCCCGCCCCCGCCAGCTTGGATCCGGCCGGCTGCTCCAACGGAACTTTCGTATCCAACCCCTCCGCCAACCCGGGCCTCGCCGCCGACTGCCGGGCGCTGGTCGCCGTCCGCAACCACTGGACCGCCGCCCCGGCGGCCGGCCACCCCCTCCTGACCTGGGGGCAGGGCGGCGCGGCTGTCATCACCTCTTGGAGGGGGGTAACGATCAGCGGCCGACGCGTCATCGCCGTCGATCTGAACGAAAGCGGGTTGGACGGCGCCGTCCCGCCCGAAATAGGCCGGCTCACCGAACTCGCAACGCTCGACCTGAGCGGCAACCAGCTGACCGGGCCGCTGCCGCCTGAAATCGGCGGGCTCGCCAACCTCGAGCTGCTCATCTTGGAAGACAACCAACTGACCGCCCTGCCGCCCGAAATCGGCCAGCTCACCAAACTCGCCAGGATCTATCTGGAAGACAACCAACTGACCGCCCTGCCGCCCGAAATCGGCCGGCTCACCGGACTCATAAGGCTCGATGCGGACGGCAACCGACTGACCAGTATTCCGTCCGAGATAGGCGGGCTCACCAAACTCACCAGCATCGACCTAGACGGCAACCAACTGACCCAGCTTCCGCCCGAGATAGGCCGGCTCACCGAGCTCAAGAGCCTCCATCTGGACGGCAACCTGCTGACCGAACTGCCGGCCGAATCAGGCCGGCTCGTCAATCTGAAGATTCTCAGCCTGAGGCGCAACCAGCTGACCGAACTGCCGCCCCAACTCAGCCGGCTCACCAGCCTCGAATGGCTCTATCTGGACGGCAATACTCTGTCGAGCCCCATCCCGCCGGAACTGGCGGACCAGCTTTGGCCCGAGTTCTGCGACGATGACAACAGCGGCCACGAATGGACCATCGAGCAAATCGCCCGCTGGGGGATCACCCTCGGCTGCGGCAACGGCGACTTCTGCCCCGGCGACGCCATCACCCGCAGCCAGATGGCCGCCTTCCTGCACCGGGCCGTCACCCACCGCTCAGGGGAACCCGCCGGCCCGGCCTCGGGGGGCAACCTCGCCGACGTAGACCAAGACGCCTGGTACCGGCCCTACGCCCAATGGGCGGCAGCCGCCGGGGTGGTGAGAACACCGGACGGAATGTTCGACCCCGGCGGGGAGGTCACCCGGGCGGACATGGCCGAAATGCTCACCGCCGCCTTTGACCACATCACCCCGCCCGCCGAAGCACGAGGAATCTTCACCGACATGGCAGACCAACCCGACGGCGTCGTCCGGGCCGCCGAAGCCCTCCGAACAGCCGGAATAACCGCAGGATGCTCCGACAACCCCCTCCGCTACTGCCCCGACCAACCCGTAACCAGAGCCCAGATGGCCTCCTTCTTCTACCGCGCCCTGTCATAACCGGCCATCAAGCCCCCCCCCGGTGGGGCGCGGAAGACACCCGCTCGCAAACCCCGTGAAATCAGCCGGCAACGCCGAAGGCCCCCTGCGGTGTTCTGTAGACTGGCAACAGCCGCCCTGAGGAGCTGCCTCCTTGAACAGAACCCGCCGCCCGACCGCCTCGGTCCTCGCGGCGGCCGGACTGACCGCACTCTTGGCCCTGCCCTCGGCGGCGCAGGACAGCCCCGCCGTCCCCGACCTGGACCCGGCCGACTGCTCCAACGGAACATTCGTATCCAACCCCTCCGCCAACCCGGGCCTCGTCGCCGACTGCCGGGCGCTGGTCGCCGTCCGCAACCACTGGACCCGCCACCCCGACAACGCCGGCCTGTCTGTCTATCATCCTTTGCTGTCCTGGGGGAAAGAAGACCCAGATGACGCAATCTACGACACAGATGACAGCATCTACGACACCGTTGACATCACCTCCTGGCACGAAGTATCCGTATCAGCAGAACCCCAACTTCGCCCTCGGGTAACTAGCCTTACCCTTGATACCGCCAATATAACCGGCACTATACCACCAGAAATCAGCCAACTAACTAACCTCAAACGCCTCAGCCTGGGCGGCAACCAACTAACCGGACCAATACCACCAGAAATCGGCCAACTTACCAACCTCCGCGAGCTCAGCCTGGGCGGCAACCAACTCACCGGCACTATACCACCAGAAATCGGCCAACTTACCAACCTCCGCGAGCTCAGCCTGGGCGGCAACCAACTCACCGGACCAATACCACCAGAAATCGGCCAACTTCCAAACCTACTTGTGCTTAGGCTAAGTTATAACGAGCTGACCGGACCAATACCACCAGAACTAGGACAACACCCCAATCTTTTTAGGCTCAATCTGAGCTACAACCAACTGACTGGACTAATACCACCAGAACTAGGACAACTCCCAAACCTCAAATACCTCCACCTAGAGTCCAACCAACTCACCGGACCAATACCACCAGAACTAAACCAACTGATCAATCTCACAGATCTCTACCTAGAGTCCAACCAACTGGCTGGACCAATACCACCAGAACTAGGACAACTCACTTACCTCGAAGGGCTTTACCTGAGTAACAACCAACTCACCGGACCAATACCACCAGAACTAGGACAACTGGACAACCTCTTAACACTAGACCTCAGTTCCAACAAGCTGACCGGACCAATACCACCAGAACTAGGACAACTCCCAAACCTCTCTAGGCTCAAACTGGAAAACAACCAACTCACCGGACCAACACCAGTACTCTCCGTCGCCGACCTGAACCCTGACAACTGCTCCAACGAAACCTTCGTATCTGACCCCTCCGCCAACCCGGGCCTCGTCGCCGACTGCCGAGCGCTGGTCGCCGTCCGCAATCACTGGACCCGCCACCCCGACAACGCCGACCTCTCTATCCACGGCTTACGGTCCTGGGGATACAGAAAAACCGTCGACATCACCTCCTGGTACGGAGTATCCGTTTCAGCAGATCCCCATCTTCCCCCTCGGGTAGAATCTATTATTCTAGGGCGTTATATAAGCGGTACTATCCCACCCGAAATTGGCCAACTCACCAACCTCAAAGAGCTCATCCTGAAGAACGATCTGACCGGACCAATACCATCCGAAATCGGACAACTAACCAAACTCGAAAACCTAGATCTGAGCCACAATCAATTCACCGGACCAATACCATCCGAAATCGGACAACTAACCAAACTCAAAAATCTAGTAATGAGAAACACCCAACTCACCGGGAGAATACCATCCGAAATCAGCCAACTCACCAACCTAAAATACCTCTTCCTAGAGTCCAACCAACTCACCGGACCAATACCGCTTGAAATCAACCACCTCACCAACCTCGCAAACCTTGACCTGAGCCACAATCAATTCACCGGACCAATACCATCCGAAATCGGCCAACTCACCAACCTCACCAACCTCGACCTGAGCCACAACCAACTGACCGGACCAATACCGCCAGGGATCAGCCAACTCACCAACCTCACAAAACTAGATCTCAGCTCCAACCAACTGACCGGTACACCACCAGATACCTCCCAACTCACCAACCTCGCAATACTCAACCTCAGTTCCAACCAACTGACTGAACCAATACACACCGCCAGTACTGACCTGAATCCAGACCATTGCTCCAACGGACTCTTCGTACCCGACCCCTCCGACAACCCGGGCCTCGTCGCCGACTGCCGGACGCTGGCCGCCTTCCACAATCACTGGATCCACCGCCTTCCTCCTCGGTCATCCATCTTGACCTGGGGAAGAAGCAACACCATCAAGATCGCCTCTTGGAGCGGAATAACGATCAACGAGGGGCGCGTAACCACCCTTGATCTAGCCGGCGAAAAGTTAGCAGGTCCCATCTCGCCCGAATTAAGCCAACTCACCAACCTCACCAACCTCAACCTAAGTCGCAACCAACTCACCGGACCAATACCCACCCACCTCAGCCAACTCACCAACCTCACCAACCTCAACCTAAGTCGCAACCAACTCACCGGACCAATACCCACCCACCTCAGCCAACTCACCAACCTCCGCGAGCTCAACCTAAGCGGCAACCAACTCACCGGACCAATACCCACCCACCTCAGCCAACTCACCAACCTCCGCGAGCTCAACCTAAGCGGCAACCAACTCACCGGACCAATACCATCCGAAATCGGCCAACTCACCAACCTTCGTGAGCTGTCCCTGAGGCACAATCAACTAACCCAACTACCACCAGAAATCGGCCAACTCACCAACCTCAGATGGCTGTCTTTATATAAAAATCAATTCACCGGACCAGTGCCATCCGAAATCGGCCAACTCACCAAACTCGAAAACCTAGATCTGAGCCACAATCAACTAACCCAACTACCACCAGAAATCGGCCAACTCACCAACCTCCAATATCTTGACCTAGAGTCCAACCAACTCACCGGACCAATACCACCAGAGATCGGCCAACTCACCAACCTCAAAACACTTTACATACACAACAACCAACTCACCGGATCAACACCACCAGAGATCGGCCAACTCACCAACCTCAAAACACTTTACATACACAACAACCAACTCACCGGACCAATACCATCCGAAATCGGCCAACTCACCAACCTCGAAGAGCTCGTCCTTAGAAACAATCAACTCACCGGACCAATACCACCAGAGATCGGCCAACTCACCAACCTCAAATACCTCCTCCTAGAGTTCAACCAACTGACCGGATCAATACCACCAGAGATCGGCCAACTCACCAACCTCAAAACACTGCACATATACAGCAACCAACTCACCGGACCGATACCCACCCACCTCGATCAACTCACCAACCTCGCCAGCCTCGACCTGAGCGGCAATCAACTGACCGGACCGTTGCCGCCGGAAATCAGCCAACTCACCAATCTATATTTCTTGGAGCTGAGTTGCAATGCCTTGACAGGACCAATACCGTCTGAGATCCTTCGACTCACCCGCCTTGGACGGCTCTATCTGGACGGCAACCATCTGACGGGCGCCGTCCCGCCGGAGCTAGAAGATCGATTGTGGCCCGCGTTCTGTGACGATGAAGACAGCGGCCACGAAGGGAGCATCGAGAACTTAGCCCGCTGGGGAATCATCCTCGGCTGCGGAAACAGCAACTACTGCCCCGGCAACCCCATCACCCGAAGCCAGATGGCCGCCCTCCTGCACCGGGCCGTCAGCCAGAGACATTCAGGAGAACCCGCCCCGGTTCCAGGAACGAACCTGGGCGATGTGGAAGAAGATGCCTGGTACCGACGCTATGCGGAGTGGGCGGTCGGCGCCGGAGTGATGAAAGCGCCGAACGGAAGGTTCGACCCCGGCGGAGCGGTCACCCGGGCAGACATGGCCGAAATGCTCACCGCCGCCTTCGACCACATCACCCCGCCCGCCGAAGCACGAGGAATCTTCACCGACATGGCAGGCCATGCCAACCGAGTGGTCCGAGCCGCCGAAGGTCTCCAAGCCAGGAGAATCGCCAAAGGATGCTCCGAAAACCCCCTACGCTACTGCCCAGACCAGCCCGTCACCAGAGCACAGACGGCAACCTTCTTCTACCGCACCCTGAACTATCATCCACCCGGTTGGGACTACGGATTCCTGCCCGGCGGATAACCGTTGATGCAGAATAGATTCTCTTCAAGTTGGGGCGCGTCCTCAGCGGCGAAGCTCCGATTTGCAGTCGTCTCCGTCCGCCGGGCGGAGCCTCAGGGTTCCTTGGGGGCTTTCTTTCTGAGGGTTCGCAGCCAACGCCGCCATCCTTTGGGCTCAGCGGGTTCCGGGCTGGATTCTATCGGATCCGGCTGATCCGCCGACTGGCTCCAAGCGAAGGGCATCCGGTCTCTCACCAATACGGCGGTTCCATCCGGGTCGGCGTCCAGCCACCCGGCGGCCTGCCCCTCCTCCATCATCCGCCAGATACGGGCCGCGGGCGCGGGAAATAAGACAGCCAGCGCTTCTTCCAGTTCTCCAACCGTCCGATCCAACCTGATCCTCGGGCTCCACTCCTCCGTTGTGTACAAACACATGCAGATCACCAGCTCCCACTCCCAGATCGGTCCGTTCCAGAAACCGGGTTCAGTCAACTCCTCTGGAAGGCCGTTGAGCGCGTCGAGGCAATACCACTTGCCGCACGTTGTACACGCCGACAGGCCGCTGTCCGACTTGGGCACCGCCCGCGCCAGGCGCGCCCGGGAGACAGAACCGTCTATCCGTTTGTTACGAGGCCGCGCCATGCATCTCCCCCGCTTCTTCCTGTCCGCCGGTCTTTCCGACTGTAATCGACCTTTGCCGGCGCCGTCCGAAGCGGTCGATCCCTTCCAAGAGGCGGTCCACGTCGCCGGGGGTGTTGTAGAGATGGGGGTCGGCCCGCACCCGGTCGTCCTCAGAATATCCCCAGACGTCCACCCCGACCGTCCGCAGACGGCGGCAGAGATCGACCGCGCCGCCGCAGCGGAAGGCCGTTACCCCTCCCCGTTCGACCGGCGAGGAGGGGGTGAGAACTTCGATCCCGCGTTCCTCCAGCCCTTCGATGAGGCGCCCGGTCAGTTCCAGGACGTGGGACTCGACCGCGGGGAGCCCCGCTTCGAGGATGATGTCCACCCCGCGGCGGGCGGCGGCGGCGCAGGGCAGGGCGGCCAGCCCGATCTCGTGGCGCGCCCCGCCCGGACGGAAAAAGAGGGACTTCGGCCGGGGCGGGCTGTCGACGCAGTCGGCCCCCGCGTACCCGACATGGGGCGGCGTCAGTTCCGCCCGGATGCGGCGGCGGACGTAGAGGAAGCCGACGCCGGGCGGACCCAGCAGCCATTTCATCACGGTGCCCGCCAGGAAATCCACCCCGTCGCCTTCGGCGTCGATCACCGCCGCCCCCGCCGACTGGGCGGCGTCCACGATCAGGCGGGCGCCGGCCTCATGGGCGATGCCGGCCAGGGTCCGCAGGTCGTGGCGGAATCCGGTGCGGGCGTCGATGTGGGAAACGATCACCGCCGCAGTCCGCCGGTCGACGACGGAAGCCACCCGCTCGGCGGCGGAGGCGTATGAACCGGCGGGCGCCTCCCGCACTCCCACCTGGGTGCGGCCGGGCAGCAGCCAGGGCCAGACGGCGCTCGGATGGGAGGTCTCGTCGATGACGATGTTGGCGCCGGGAGAGGGGTCGATCATCTGGACGGCCAGGTTGGAGGCGCGCGAGGTGTTGTCGACCAGGCTCACCCCGCCCGGATCGCCGCCGAGGACCGCAGCCAGCCCGGACCGCAACAGACCCCACTCCTCAAAGTAGCGGGCGCGGTGGTAGGCCGGGTCGAACATCCAGCGGTTGGTCCATTCGTCGAGGGCGGCCCGCACCGGAGAGGCCGCCGGGGCCAGCCCGCCTGCGAACAGGTAGGCGCGGGCCTCGGTGATCGGGAAGAGCGGACGGAAGCGGTCGGTCAGTTCCACGCCGGAATCTCCACCAGGGTGGGGCCTTCGGTTTGGAGGGCCCGCTCCACCGCCCCGGCCAGGGCGCCGGGGTCGTCGGCCCGCGCCCATTCGGCGCCGTAGGCGGCGGCCAGGCGGGGCAGGTCGGGAACGTTGAGGTCGACCCCCAGCGGCTCGATGCCGCTCTCGATCATCAGGCGGCGGATCTCCCCGTAGGCGCGGTCGTTCCAGATCACCACCGGCAGGGAGATGCGGCGCTCGGCCGCCGCCGCCAGCTCCGGCATGGTGAACATGAAGCCCCCATCCCCGGTAAGCACCGCCGCCGCTCGTTCGGGCCGGGCGGTCTTGGCCCCCACCGCCGCCGGAAGGGCGTAACCCAGCGTCCCCAGGCCGGACGGGTTCATCCAGGTGCGGGGGCCTGCCAGGTCGTAGAAGGGGAAGGCCCCGAAGCCCGCCGCCATCGCAACGTCCAGCGCCAGGCAGGAATCGTCGGGCATGGCCCGCCGCAGGGCCTCGATCCACGGAAGATAGGGCCGGCCCAGGGGCACCGCCTCCTCGCGGGCGACGGCGCGCACGGAGGCGGCCCACAAGGCGCCGCCGCGGGAGGCGGGGGGCAGCGCCGCTTCGAGCATCTCGAGGGCGGCGGCGGCGTCGCCTTCGACCGGGGCGTCCACCGGATGGTTGACTCCGAACTGCCCGGCGTCTATGTCGACCTGGATCAGAGGCCCCTCGAAGCGGGGCGGGCCCGCCCAGAAGTCGGCCGGGCTGAGTTCGGTTCCCACCGCCAGCACCGCATCGCGCCCTTCCAGGAAACCGGCCGCCGCCCCGTAGACCGCCAGGCCTGCGGAGAGCAGATGGCGGGACGGCAGCGCCCCTTTGCCGTTCAGGGTGGTCACCACCGGAGCGTCGATGTGTTCGGCCAGCCGGACCACCCGGTCGGACGCGGCCTGGGCGCCGCCCCCGACGATCATCGCGGGCATCTCGGCCGAGGCGAGCAGGGCGGCGGCCCGCTCCACGGCTTTGTGGCCGGGGCGGGGCGGTGCGGCCTGGGGGGCGGGAGGAATCGGGGCGGCGGTCGGGGCTTCCTGCACGTCGACGGGGACGGCCAGGCACGCCGGACGGGGCCGCCCCGTCTGGAACCGGCGGAAGGCGTCGTGCACCGCCTGGGGGATGAGGTCGGGCGACCGGAGGAGGACGGAATGGTCGGTTACCCCCTCCAGCACGCTCTCCTGGGAACGCAGCTCATGGGAGTGGCCCAACCCGAGGCCTATGTCTTCGCTCACGATGTGGGCGGTTATGCAGAGCACGGGGATCGAGTCGGAATAGGCTTGGGCGAGCGCCGTGGCCGCGTTGGTCACGCCCGGCCCGGTCGTTACCAGGCACACTCCGGGCCGTCCGGTCGACCGGGCGTACCCGTCGGCCATGAAGGCCGCCCCCTGCTCGTGGCAGGCGGTGATGTGCTCGATACCCCCGATGGCGCCAAGCGCCCGGTAGATCTCCAGGGTGTGGGTGCTGGGGATGCCGAAGACATGGCGGACGCCGTTGACCCGGAGCGATTCGATCAATGCCTCGGCGCCGGTGATCGCAGACCTCCCCAGGAACGGGCTCGGCGCTCGGTCGATGCTCCTGTCCAAAGGCTGCGTCATCTGCCCCGGCGGCGCCGAGCCTCGGCGGGGCGATGCCGCAATCGAAGCCTCGACAATCCTAGATGTGCAGCTCCAAGGTTGCCTGACAAGAACCCTCGCGCTACCAAGTCTCGAAGGTTCATTCCAACCCAAAGGCCCCCGAGACCGCGAAAATCAGCCCCCGCCGCTGGCAAACCCGGGCCCATCCCCCACCGCCGCCTCCTTCAACGAAAAACCGCCGGGCCGCACGAGGCCGCCCCCGGCCCGACGGGGCCGGACCGAACGGAATCCGTCTCTGACCGCCGCCCTCTCCAGAACTCGCGGCGGTGTTTGTGCTTCAGTCCAATAGGTATACCAAAATTCGGGGCTTCCGTCTAGGGGTACGTATGTTCGGGGAACTTTCGCGGACCCGACCGCTTCGAACCTCCGGCCTCACCCGGAGCGCCCGCCGCCTGTTGACGGAGATCAGCAAGCAGCGGACATGCCCGCGTGGGTTGGCTACGCGGCCAAATCCAGGTCGCCCCCCGGGAAGTACCAAACATTGCCGGCGGCGTCTTCAAGCTTGGACGACAGGCTCACTTGACGCGAAGCCACATCCACCGCAAGGCCTCTGGCGATGTATACCTCGACCACAGGGGCAAAGTCGCCGTCGCCTGAGCCGATGATGATCCGATCGAATCGAGCCGCGATGGAACGAACGTCGTCCACCTGCTCGATGAGCGCGATGTCCGCACCGTTGGGCCCTCCCCTGGTGTACAGCTCGGCCGAAGGCCAGAACCACCGGATCAAGGGCTTGACCTGCTGGCCGACCTGCGGACTCGCGCCGATGACGACCCTGTCACCGCTGGCCACCGGCCCCGTGTATCGGTAACATTCCAGCGCCTGGTAGAAGGCCAGCACCCCGGCCCTCGGCCCGCCCGCCAGATTCTCGATGTCGATCAGGTGGATAGTCTGACCGCCCGAAAAATGACTGTTCTTTCCTCTTGTGCCCATCTCATTCTCCTTTCGTCGTTGACGGATGGGTGTTTGACGCTTACTCACATTGCCTGGGCTGCTGTGATCGATGAGGCGCCATCGGTCGAATATGTTCGACGAGGCGCCATCGGTCGAATATGTTCGACGAGGCGCCATCGGTCGAATATGTTCGACGAGGCGCCATCGGTCGAATATGTTCGATGAGGCGCCATCGGTCGAATATGTTCGATGAGGCGCCATCGGTCGAATATGTTCGATGAGGCGCCATCGGTCGAATATGTTCGATGAGGCGCCATCGGTCGAATATGTTCGATGAGGCGCCTTTGGTTGATACGCATTGATTATTCGCATATGGGGTGGTGCATTTCCAACCGATACTCGTTATGCTGTAACAAATGGCCAATGTATAACGCATGTATAGCAACCCGGATTGCAACTTCAGCAGAGCTGCTTCCACCGCCCTCATCTTGATCTCCTTCCAGAGGTAGTCAGGCGGGCATTATAGCACACTTTCTCCGAATAGTGGTAATTCGGAGGACGGGGAATCGGCGGAAGACCGACGGGGGGCTTTCGGAGGAGCCGACCAAGCCTGAATTATAAGATTCACCGATAGTTGAAATTACCAAATATGACTTATCGTGGAGAATCGTTCAGGGCGGCGGAGAGGCCGTCGAACACGGCGGAGGCGGTTTTCAGCGCTTCGTCTATGTGGCGGTCCTCCATCACCGATGAGGTGGAGAGATAGGGGAAACCGAAGACGCCGCGGTTGGCGAAGGCCAGGGAGAGGCCGGTCATCAGCAGGGCGGCGCCGGGGAAATCTGCATCGGCCGCGCAGCTGGTGAGCGACCCGCCCCCCTCTGCCCGGAGCGGAAGGCCGCTCTTCTCCGCGGCGGCGGCCAGGCCCGACCGCAGGCGGCCGCCCAGCCGGTCGATCCGCTCATAGGCTTCCGGCGTCAGGAGGCGCAGAGCGGCCAACCCGGCGGCGGCGGTCAACGGGTTGGCGTTGAAGGTTCCCGCCAGGGCCACCTTCAAGTCTCCGAAGGGGTCGGTCACCGCCATGATTTCGGCCCGGCCCCCGAAAGCCCCCACCGGCAGACCGCCGCCGATCAGCTTGCCGAGGGCGGTCATGTCGGGGGCAACGCCGTACCGGCCTTGGGCGCCCCCCGGCCCCAGCCGCAGCGAGATCACCTCGTCGAAGAGGAGCAGCACCCCCGCCTCGGAGGTCGCTTCCCGCAAGGCTTCCAGGAAACCGGGCGGGGGCTCGGCGAAGCCGCCCGCCGAGCGGAAGGGCGTGAGGATCACCGCCGCCAGCCGCCCTGCGTGCTTCCTGACCAGGCGGGCCGCCCCCTCTGCATCCCCCCACCGCCCCAACAGCACGTTCTCCGCCAGGTTGGCCGGAACCCCGCCGGTGCTCGGAACCGCCCCTCCGCCCCCCGGCCCGTGCATGAGCTCGAATCCGTCGTAGGTGCCGTGATAGGCGCCGTCCAACTTCAGCACCGCATCCCGCCCGGTGTAGGCCCGGGCCACCTTCAACATATGCATGTTGGCCTCGGTGCCCGAGTTGGCGAACCGCACCCGCTCGATCGAAGGTGTCCGCCCGCAGATCGTCTCCGCCCATTCGACCTCGAGCGGGCCGTGCCCTCCCCAGGCGGTGCCCCGGGCGGCCTGGGCGCGCACCGCGGCCGTGATCTCGGGGTGGGCGTGGCCGTGGACCAGGGCGGTGGAGTTGTTGTTCAGGTCGAGCCGCCGCACGCCGTCGGCGTCCCAGATGTGAGGACCTTCGCCCCGCTCGAAGTAGAGGGGGTGGGGCTTGGTGGTGATCGAATAACGGGTGTCTCCGCCCGGCAGCACCCCTCCGCCCCGCTCGAACAGGGCCGCCGAGCGGGGGGTGAGGCGGCGGTATTCCTCCGCCGTTTCCGCATACCAGCGCCGGAGGCCCTCTCCCGCGCTCATCCGCCCGCCAGCCACCGCCGCGGGTTGTCCCGGGTCATCTCATCGATGAGCGGGGCGGGAACCCCCCGGCCGGCGAGGGCCGGAAGGAAGGTTTCGGACAGGTACACGAACCCGGTTCCGCCGTGCATCCGCAGCTGCCCGAACTTGCACACGTCGTGGGAGAGCATGATCCGGTTCGAGAAGCCCCGGTCCAGCAGCTCTCTGATCAGGTCGATGATCCGGCTCTCGAACTCCCCCATCCCCCGGTACTGGCCGCAGTTGTCGAACATTATGTACACGCCCCGCTCCAGCAGGCCCAGCAGGTAGCGGAGGTGGGGGTAGGCCTCGCAGTGGGCCACCGCAACCCGGCCTAGGTCGGCTCCCTCCTCCTCGAGGATGGTCAGCTGTTCGGGGGCGACGGGGCCGACGGCGTGGAGCGCCCCCAAGGCCAGGCCGGTGGCGCGGTGCGCCCGAGCGGCCGCCCGCAGCACCCGCTCTTCGGCGGGCGACACCCAAGACTTCTCCGAGCCGATCTCGCCGATCACCCCCGGCCTGATCCCGGTTTCCCCCGCCCCCTCGGTTATCTCCCGGATCAGCTCCTCGGCCAGGTCGCCCGCCGGACGCCGGTCGATCCGCTCCTCCGGCAGGTAGTAGTTCTGGCGGTACCAGCCGCAGCCCATGACGATATGAACCCCGGTGCGCTCCGACAGAGCCGCCAGGCGCTCCGGCGACCGTCCGTTGTCGGGGACGCTCAGATCGAAGACGGCACCGCCCCCCAGCGCGGCGAAGGCCTCCACCTCGGCGGCCAGGACGTCGTCGTCGTCGAACTGGTCACCCCCCGCGTACCGGTAGTCGGCCTGCTGGAGACGGCAGTAGATGTGCTCGTGGGGCAGGGTGAAACCCAGCTCTGCGGCGGGGACCGGCCCCCTCACCGTCATGACCTCCATGGGACAGGAATATACCGGCGGCGACCCGGCGGCGGCGTAGGCTGGAAGGGTGGAACGGATGCCTCCGGAGCCGAAACCCAGGGGCGGCGGAAACACCGGCGGCGGCCCCGGCCTCTTGGCGGTCGACCTCCTGCTGCGCCATGGGCGGGTGATAACCATGGACCGGCGGCGGCGCATCCTGGTGGACGGGGCGGTGGCGGTCCGCGACGGGCTGATCGCCATGGCCGGCCCCGACCGGGAAGTGTCCGCCGCGGTGGAAGCCGCCGCCGTCAGGAACCTGGCGGGCGCCTTGGTACACCCCGGCCTGGTGGACGCCCACGCCCACGCCGGAAGCTCCGAGCTGAGCCGGGGCCTGGCCCCCAAAGACCACGCCGACTACGGCGCCATCGACGAGCGGCTGTTCGCCTCCGCCGGCCCCGAGACCGACTACCTGGGAACTCTGCTGTCATGCATGGAGCTGGTGCGCAACGGAGTCACCGCCTACGCCGACACGGGCGGGTCGTTCTTCTTGGAAGAGGCGGTGCGGGCGGTGGAGCAGGTGGGGATGCGGGGCATGCCCGGCCATGTGGTGCTCGACGCCAGCCCGTCGGTTCCCGGCCGGGACACGTCATCCGGAGCGATGTCCGAGGAGGAAAGCGAAATGCTGCTCGCCCCCACCCGGGTGTGCGTGGAACGCTTGGAGGACCAGCTGGCCCGTTATCCCTTCCGGGGCGGGGGCCGGGTGCGGGGGGCGGTAACCATGTACGGATGCATGCGCTGCTCCGACGAGCTGTTGGTCGAGGCCCACGCGCTGGCGGACCGGGCCGGAGCGCCCATGATCATGCACCAGTCCTGGGATCCCGAAGAAGCGGCGGTGTCCGAAGCCCTGTACGGCCGCCGCCCCGTCCGGCACCTGGCCGACCTGGGGGTGCTGGACGGCAACCTCACCCTGGTCCACATGAACCAGCTCGACCCGTCCGAAGCGGAGCTGGCGGCGCAGGCGGGCGTCCGGGTGGTCCACTGCCCGGCGGCTTCGCTGCGGAGGGGAATGGGCGCCTTCCGCAACGGCTTGTTTCCCGAGATGCTGGCGATGGGGGCGCCGGTGGCGCTCGGTTCCGATGGATACAGCGGGCGGCGGGACCTGCTGCGCCAGGCCTATCTGGCGGCGGTGGGCTTCCGGGAGTTCCGGGGGGAGATGCCGACCTTGACGGGCGAGGCGGTGCTGGAGATGGCCACCCTGCACGGCGCGGCGGCGCTGAACATGGAAGACGAGATCGGTTCCATCGAGGCGGGAAAGCGGGCCGACCTGGTGGTCCACTCCCTCGACCGCCCGGAGGCCTACCCCCGCTTCAAGGATCCGGTGGACAACCTGGTCTACTTCCGGGGGTCGAGCACGGTCGACTCTGTGTTCGTCGACGGCGAGGCCGTCCTCGACCGGGGCCGCTTCACCCGCTTCGACGACGAGCAGGCCTACCGCATGATCGACGAGGCCGCCGCCCGCTTCGAGGAGGGGGTCGGCCCCGCCCGGTATGCGGTCTGGCCCTTGGTCGAGTGATCCGGTGAGCAGCGCCGCCGCCCCGTCCGTGAGCGCTTCCTTCGACCCCTACGACCCTGCGTTCTTGGAAGACCCCTATCCGGTGTTCGACCGCATCCGGGAGGAGGCGCCGGTCTTCCGCCGCCCCGGCAGCCACGGACGCCCGGCTTGGTTCCTCACCCGCTACGAAGACGTCCGCCGGGCGCTGCGCGACCGCCGGCTGGGGCGCATCCACCAGCAGGCCGTGGACCGGAAGGAATGGGGCCTGCCTCCGCTCCGCCCCGGCTGGGAAGACTTCTACGACGTGGAGTACTGGTCGGTGGTGTGGCTGGAGCCGCCCGACCACACCAGGATCAGGGGGCTGGTGATCAGAGCCTTCACTCCGGGGCGGGTGGCCGGGCTGAAGCCGCGCATCGTCCACCACGCCGACCGGTTGCTCGATGCAGTCCTGGAGCGGGGGCGGATGGACGTTGTGGCCGACTACGCGGCGCCCCTGTCGGTTCGGGCGGTCGCCGAGCTGCTGGGCGCGCCCGTCTCCGACTGGCGCCGGATGCTCGGCTGGTCGCACCGGATCACCCGGATGTACGAGCTGAACACCACCGAAGCCCAAGCCCGCTCCGCGGTGGAGGCCTGCGGGGAGTTCCGGGAATACTGCCTGGATCTGATGCGGCGGCGCCGGGCCGATCCGCAGGACGACCTGATCACCGCCCTGTGCTTCGCCCGCGCCGGGGGCGGCGCCCTGACCGACCCCCAGATCGTGTCGATGATCATCACCCTGCTGAACGCCGGGCATGAGGCAACGGTGAACACCCTGGCCAACGGCCTGCTGGCCCTGATGCGCCATCCCGAGCAGTGGCGCCTGCTGACCGAAGGCAGGGTGGGGGCCAGGACCGCCGCCGAAGAGCTGTTCCGCTGGGATGCGCCCATCCAGACCTTCGACCGGTGGGTGCTGTCCGAAGACGGCTACGAGGCGGGCGGCCGGCGGATGGGCCGATACGAACAGGTAACGGTGATGCTCGGCTGCGCCAACCGGGACCCCCGCCGTTTCGAGGCTCCGGGCGAGTTCCGGATCGGGCGGGGCGACCCCGGCCACGTCAGCTTCGGCGGCGGAATCCACCACTGCCTCGGCGCCCCCCTCGCCCGCCTGGAGATCGAGGTTGCCCTGTCCCGCCTGGCCGCCCGCTGCCCCCGCCTGGAGCTGGCCGCCCAACCGGTGCGCCCGCCCCGATTCGTCCTGCGGGGCTTCGACTCCCTCGAGCTGGCCGTCCTGTAAACCACCCTCCACACATCTTGCGGGAGTCTGACGGATAGATCGCTGGCTCGTTGAAGTCCGAACCGATCGGCTCTAATTACCCGCCTCTCTCAAGAGAACATTGGCCAGCTCAATACCAGCTTGCTTGTCTATAGGAGAATTGCTGCCGCTGTACGATTTTGCTGGCTCTATACAATTCTGACAACCTCTTCTGCACTCACAGTTTGTAGCAATTTCTATTCCTTTTTCTAATACCGAGGGTCAAACATCAAATAGCTTTCTGGCAATACCGATACCACCTGAATAACTCTCATAATTAAAAACGGTAGGCTGTTCACGCAACTTCGAATAGCTACTGCTATCAAATCGGTCGGCCGGAATAACGAACATCGATCCCACTCGTAACAAATGTTCTAAAGCACCAATACCCCTGGTAATTAGTTCACTAGGTACCCTCCATTCTACCCAAAAAGCATGCCGGTCGTTTTCATACAAAGTCATCTGAGTGCCGCCCCAATCAACCACATTACCGCGCTCATCTATAATATTATAGCCTGTGAGGTTTGAGACAATATCCAGTGAACCGTAATATATTACAGCATTTTTGTGTACGATTTGGTCATAAATATCGCCAATGTAAGAGTAGGTATAGAAAGTAGGTTCGGTACGAAGATGTGGTTCTGCATCCTTAAGTGCGACCGCTTTTTCCTCATGAGATGTTACACGATAATTCTTGCCCAAAAACGTAAAAATAGCACCAATATATGCTTCCCTCAACCTCCGAAGCTCAGAGATTTGACCAATTTTTTTTCCTCCATATTTGAGGTCATATGACTGCCCAATACTTCCTCGTATATTCAGACGATAATGAGGTCTATACCGACGAGGTAATTCTCTATCATCAGCCTTAGTAGCTTGATAGAACTTGTCGCCAAGAATACTTTTCTCTGAAGGAAGAACATATCCTTCTGTCTCCACGTTGATCAAATCCAGATGCCTTTTAATCAAGGATTCGTTGGCTGGATCAATCACCAACGAATCAAATCTTTGCTTCAGAAAGCCATCTAAGTTGCGAACAAAGAACCTATCTATAGGATCGTTCATCGCATACAACAATACGAAAGCATCTCTATCCCAGCCTCTTCCTGCTCGTCCAATCTGTTGCCAAGCAGACATAACACTAGGCGGAAAACCCGCCATGATTACTCCATTTAGACCCCCAATATCTAAACCTAATTCTAGGGCATTAGTTGTTAGTACAACTCTAATAGATCCCTCGCGTATTTCTTGCTGTATTATTTGTTTTTCATCACCTTCCATATCGGCATGAAATGGTGATATTAAACTAGGATCAAAACCTATTTCCTCTGCTTTGGCACGACTAGCCTTACACGCCTCTTCCAGAAATTTCTTTGTCTGGCAAAATATGAGTACTCGGAAATTGCTTTGAAGACAGGCTATCGCGGCCATTTCAATTCTCCATTTAAGTATATCTCTATACCTGTAGTCAGGTATTTTTGGATCTACAAATATAAAGTGTCTTCTAGGTCGAAAAGATCTGGCTGTAACGACTTGTATAGTATCTCTTCCGGTTAGATTCTTAGCATGCTCCAATGGATTTGCACACGTGGCAGTTGACAAGAAAAAAGTCGGAGAAACCCCTGACCGATTTAAGTGCAGAAAAAAGCGCCTCAAGAGCAATGCCATATTGCTACCAAAAAATCCACGATATTCATGCATCTCATCAAGAACGACATAGCGGAGATTCCGCAAGAAACTTGTCCATTGGTCCCTCCATCCCAAAAAGGACATGTTGAGGTACTCTGGATTAGTCAATAGAATATCAAGCGGACTAGCTTTAAGAGCCTTCCTAGAAGATTCGTCAACATTGCCGTCATATGGCCAAGATTCAAATCCAAGTGGTTTGGCTATACTCTGAATCTGCTCTCTCTGATCGAAGGCCAAAGCCTTCATAGGATATATCATCAAAGCATGTGAAGCTCTTTTACGCTTTAAAATATGAAGCATTGAAGCCGTAAAAGCCAAGGTCTTACCGCTAGCCGTTGGCGACTCCAAGACTACATCCTTGCCATTTATTGATTGAGTTATCGCGTCGGCTTGGTGTTGATAAGGCCGCTGGAACCCATTATCTATCAACACTTTACGGATAGAAGTATCCAATTGACGGGGCCACTCTTCGGCATACGGAGGGCGCAGAGACTCAAGGGTCCTGACAGTTATCCGGTCATCACCTCGTAAGGCATCAACCTCTTTGAGCTTTTCAACAAAACCTTTTACGTCCATCATCGTCCCTTTCGGCGGCTCATGTTCTTGTGAGCTTTTCGAGGGGCGCCCAGCTGAGGAGGAGCCGTTTTTCGCCTCGGCCGGGGAAGTGGATCACGGCTTCGGCCCGGTTGCCTCGACCGTCCACCGAACGGACTTCTCCCCGGCCCCATAGGTCGTGCTCTACCAGGTCGCCGGGTTCTATCTCGTCGCCCGACAGGGTGCGGGGCGCCTTGCCCGCCGACTCCCGCCGGGGGTCTCTGATGCGGTCTTCCGCCAGATCTACCAGGTCGATGGGCATCTCTTTCAGGAAACGGGAGGACGGGTTGGAAGAGGGCATCCCGTAGAGCATGCGGCTCCGCGACCATGAAACGTAGAGGAGCTGCTGGGCGCGGGTCATCCCCACGTAGCAGAGCCGCCGCTCCTCCTCGAGCTCTTCGTGCTCGGTCACGGCCCGCTGGTGGGGGAACAAACCCTCCTCCATGCCGACCATGAACACCACCGGGAACTCGAGGCCTTTGGCGCTGTGCAGGGTCATGAGCGCCGCCGACCCGCTGTCCTCGTCCAGCTCGTCGATGTCGCTGACGAGGGTCACCGACTCCAGGAAGGTCTCCAGAGGGGCCAGTCCGCCCTCCCCGCCGCCGTCCTCCCCGTCCAAGCCTTCTTCCCTGGAGCGCTGCTCGAAGTCCTCGGCCCCGGACACCAGCTCCCGCAGGTTCTCGGCCCGGCCGACCGCCTCGAAGGTGCCCTCCTGTTCCACATAGTCGAGATATCCGATGTCCTCGAGCACCGCCCTCACCGCCGCCGCCGGGCCCTGGGCGGCGCTCTCCTCCAGGTCTTTTATCTTCTCCAGGAAACCCTGCACCGCATTCACCGCCCGCGCCGCCAGAAGGGGTATTTCCTCCGCCCGCCTCAAAGCCGCCAGGAAGGGGATCCGCTCCGCCCCGGCGAAGTGCTCGACGCGGCCGATGGTGGTGTTGCCGATGCCCCGCCGGGGGAGGTTGACCACCCGCTTGACCGAGATGTCGTCGTCGGGGTTGCAGAGCAGGCGCAGGTAGGCCAGCACGTCCTTGATCTCCCGGCGCTCGTAGAACCTCACCGAGCCGATCACGTTGTGGGGGACGCCGCCGCGGGTGAAGACATCCTCCAAGACCCGGCTCTGGGCGTTGACCCGGTACAGCACCGCGATGTCGGAGTAGCTGAAGCGCCCGGACTCCACCAGGCCGGCCGCCGCCTCCGCCGCAAACCCGGCCTCGTCGTGCTCGTCCTGGGCGTCGTAACGGACGATGGGGTCCCCTGTTCCCAGATCGCTCCACAGGTGCTTGGGATCCCGCCGCCAGTTGTTGGCGATGACCGCATTGGCGGCCGAGAGGATGGTCTCGGTCGAGCGGTAGTTCTGGTCGAGCACCACCACCCTGGCCTGGGGGTAGTCCCGCCGGAAGTCGAGGATGTTGCGGATGTCGGCGCCCCGGAACCGGTAGATGGCCTGATCGGCGTCGCCCACCGCGCAGATGTTGGCGCGCTCTCCGGCCAGCTGCCTCACCAGCTTGTATTGGGCGCGGTTGGTGTCCTGGAACTCGTCCACGTGCAGGTAGCGGAACTGTTCCTGGTAGTGCTCCAGCACCTCGGGGAACGCGTCGAAGAGGGAAACGGCCGTCATGAGCAGGTCGTCGAAGTCCATGGCCGAGGCGTCCATCAGCCGCTGCTGGTAGAGGCGGTATATCTCCGCCAGGTTGCGGCGCCGGAAACTGTCCTGCTGGCTGCGGAAGGTCTCGTAGTCGATCAGCTCGTTCTTGGCGTTGGAGATGGCGGCCCGCACCTGCCGGGGCGGGTAGTACTTCGGATCGAAGTCGAGGTCTTTGACGGCCGCCGTTACCGCCCGCAGGGAATCTTGGGCGTCGTAGATGGTGAAGGCGGAGCGGTAGCCGAGCCGGGGCGCCTCCCGCCGCAGGATGCGCGCGCACGCCGCGTGGAAGGTGGACACCCACATGCTGCGCACCACCCCCCCCACCAGGCCGCCGACCCGTTCCTTCATCTCCCCCGCCGCCTTGTTGGTGAAGGTGATGGCCATGACCTCCCAGGGGGGGACGCCCAGGCCGCGGATCAGGTGGGCGACCCGGTAGGTGATCACCCTGGTCTTGCCCGAACCGGCCCCGGCCACCACCAGCACCGGCCCTTCGGTGGCCGCCGCCGCCTCCCGCTGCCGGGGGTTCAGGCCGTCCAGCAGGGCAGAGTCCGCCGGAGCGGCCCTGGGCGCGTCGGTTTCCATCAGCTGCACCATCCCGGACATCATACCGAAGGGCTGTGACCCAATTCCATCCCTGTGATTAGCCTCGATGGAGAGAGGCGCGCCTGTCGAACCGGTATCATTTCATCACAGCGGCTCGGCCGAGCCGGAGAGGAGGATCCTCGACATGAACTACTCCTACGACTACGACACGGAAGCTCTCTACATCGAGCTCTCGGACAATCCAGTGAACGAGACGCGCTGGTTGGACGCCGGCGCGATGGTGGACCTCGACGAGTCGGGCGGGGTGGTGGGGATCGAAGTGCTGCGGCCCGGGCGGCCTTGGCCTGTGGCCGAGATCATGAATCGGTTCCCCCTCGCCGAGGACGACAAGTTGCTGCTCAACTCCATGTGGGACACCGTCGAGCACAAGCGCTGGGCTTTTGCAACGCCTTTGGGCGACCTTGCCCCCCGCCGCGTCTAGATGAGAAGTTCCAAGGGATCGGGGGCGGTGCACATCCCTGCTTGAGCCGCATACGCAGGCTCTTCTCCGGCAAGCCCCGGCCCGCGAAGGCCATGGCACTCGGTTTGCCGCCCCGCTTCCCAACGAGACGGGCAGCCGTACGATTCGATTCGGCCCGAGCTGAGCGGCTGGATGGGCGTGGGCGAGAGGCCGTCAGGAACACCGCTTCCGAGTCTGTCCCTTCCCGGATCTGGGCCGCCTCCGAGTGGGGCCGGAGGATCGAAGCGGTCGAGTCCGCGAAAGTTCTCCGAACATACGTACCCCTTGCCGGAAGCCCCGAATTTTGGTATACCTATTGGGCTGATGCACAAACACCGCCGCGAGTTCTGGAGAGGGCGGCGGTCAGAGACGGATCCCGTTCGATCCGGCCCCGTCGGGCCGGGGGCGGCCTCGTGCGGCCCGGCGGATTTTCGTTCAAGGAGGCGGCGGCGGGGGATGGGCCCGGCGTTGCCGGCGGCGGGGGGCGATTTTCGCGGACTTCAAGGGTTTGGGTTGGGATCGGACTTTCGCGGACTCAAGGGCATTTTTGGATTGGGACTCGAGGGTATTTGGGTTGGGAATGAACTTCGAGCCATGGTGGCACGAGTTCTTGTCAGGGGCAGCCTTGGAGCCGCCCATCGGCGCGGGGTCATTCCCACTCGATGGTGGCGGGGGGTTTGGAGGAGATGTCGTAGGCGACCCGGTTGACGCCGGGGACTTCGTTGATCACCCGGCCGGAGATCCGTTCCAGCACTTCGTAGGGGATGCGGGCGAAGTCGGCCGTCATGGCGTCGTCGGAGGTAACGGCCCTCACCACCAGGGCGTGGGCGTAGGTGCGGCTGTCGCCCTGGACGCCGACTGTCTTGACGCCGGGCAGCACCGCGAACGACTGCCAGATCTCCCGGTGCAGGCCGGCCCCCCTGATCTCTTCGGCCACTATCGCGTCCGCCGCCCGGAGGATGCGCAACCGCTCCCTGGTTACCTCCCCGATCACCCGCACCGCCAGCCCCGGACCGGGGAACGGCTGGCGCCAAACGATCTCTTCGGGCAGGCCCAGCTCCTCCCCCACCGCCCGCACCTCGTCTTTGAACAGGCCCCGGAGCGGCTCGATCAGATCGAAGGAAAGGTCGTCGGGCAGGCCCCCCACGTTGTGGTGGGTCTTGATGGTGGCGGCCATCCCCCCGCCCGACTCGATCACGTCCGGATACAGGGTGCCCTGCACCAGGAACCGGGCGTCGGGGACGGCGGCGGCGGCTTCCTCGAAGGTGCGGATGAACAGCTCTCCGATGACGGTGCGCTTCCGCTCGGGGTCGGTCACCCCCGCCAGGGCCGCCAAGAACCGGTCCGCCGCTTCGACGTGAACCAGCTCCGCCTCGAAGTGCCGCCGGAAGGCCTCTACCACCTGGGCGGCCTCCCCTTCCCGCAGCAGGCCGTGGTCGACGAAGATGCAGGTGAGGCGGTCCCCCACCGCCCGGTGCGCCAAGGCGGCCGCCACCGCCGAGTCCACCCCGCCCGACAGGCCGCATATCACCCCCGCGCCCCCGGCCTTGTCCCTAACCGCCTCCACCTGCTCGGCGATGATCGACCCGCTGGTCCAGGAGGGCGGGGCTTGGCACGCCCGTCGGAGGAACGCCTCCAGCATGGCCGTTCCGTGCTCGGTGTGGGCCACTTCGGGGTGGAACTGGACGCCATACACCCCCCGGCGGGCGTGCTCCATGACCGCCGCCGGAGACCCGCCGGTGGAAGCCGTGACCTCGAAACCGCCGGGCGGAGCCGTGACCGAATCGGCATGGCTCATCCAGACGTCCTGGCGGGAGGGGGTTCCGTCCAGGATCAGCGAAGGGCCGGAGGCCGTCAGGGACACCCGCCCGTATTCGGCGCCCGGGGTGCGCTCCACCCGCCCGCCCAGCATCTGGGCGAGGAGCTGGTGTCCGTAGCAGATGCCCAGCACCGGCGCCCCCAGCTCGAGCAGGCCCGGGTCGATCCGGGGGGCGCCCTCCTCGTACACCGACATGGGGCCGCCGGAGAGGATGATCCCCAGCGGGCGCATCCGGGCGGCTCGGCGGGCGTCGATCGTGTGGGGGGCTATCAGCGAGAACACCCCCGCCTGGCGCACCCGGCGGGCGATCAGCTGGGCGTACTGGGCGCCGAGGTCGACCACCAGCACCGGGCGGTGGACGGCCTCCCCCCCGGCGGCCGGCCCCTCCCCGCCGGTCTGCTCCGGGTTCACCCCATCCCGACCTGCTGGCGGCGCTGCAGCTCCTTGCCTTCGGTGCGGACGGCGGGGGCCACCATGACTTCGGCCTGCTGGAAACCCTTGAGGTCGGCGTAGCCGGTGGCGCCCAGCGCCATCCTCAGCCCTCCGAACAGGTTCTGCCGTCCGTCGTTCTCATAGGCCGGCCCCACCAGTATCTCCTCCAAGGGGCCGATCCGGTCCACCATCACCCGGGCGCCGCGGGGAAGGGTGGGGTGGAAGGCGGCCATCCCCCAATGGGCGCCCCGGCCAGGCGCTTCGTCCGCCGCCGCCAGCGGGGAACCGATCATCACCGCATCGGCCCCGCAGGCGAAGGCCTTGGCGATGTCCCCGCCGGTGCTCATCCCCCCGTCGGCGATCACGTGTACGTAGCGGCCGGTCTCGTCCCGGTGCCTGCTCCGGGCGGCGGCGGCGTCGGCGACGGCGGTGGCCTGGGGCGCTCCGACCCCCAGCACGCCCCGGGTGGTGCAGGCGGCGCCCGGCCCCACCCCCACCAGCACCCCCGCCGCGCCGGTGCGCATCAGGTGGAGGGCGCCCGAGTAGGAGGCGCACCCGCCCACGATCACCGGCAGGTCCAGGCGGGCGATGAACTGGTAGAGGTCGAGGGGCGCCTCGCGGGTGGACAGGTGCTCGGCGGAGACCACGGTGCCCTGGATCACCAGTATGTCCAGGCCGGCCGACAGGACCACGTCGAGGTAGCGTTCCACGTTCTGGGGGGTGAGGGACGCTCCAGACACCACCCCGGCCTCTTTGATCTCGGTGATCCGCCGGTGCATCAGGTCAGGAACGACCGGGCTGCGGTAGAGCTCCTGCATGCGCCGGGTGGCCTTCTCGGCGGGGAGGGAGGCGATCTCCTCGTACACGGGCGCCGGATCCTCGTAGCGGGACCACAGGCCTTCGAGGTTGAGGACGCCGAGGCCGCCCAACCGCCCGACGGCAACGGCGGAGGCGGGGCTGATGGCCGAATCCATGGCCGAGCCGAGCATGGGGAGGCCGAACTCGAAACCGCCGATCTCCCAGGAGATGTCCACGTCGTCGGGGTTGCGGGTGCGGCGGCTGGGGACGATGGAGATGTCGTCGAAGCCGTAGGCCCGCCGCCCCGACTTGGCCATGCCGATTTCTACCGCCGCCACTGTTTCCGCCTTCCGTTCGCCGCCGCTCGAGCGAACATGAAACTACCAGACCCCAGGCCGGCCGCCGCTGCGCCCCGGCTACCCTGCGCGCCCATGGAAAGCACCCGCTGGCGCTGGTACGACACCCCGGCCGTATTGGCGGGCGGGGTGCTGGCCGCCCTGCTGGGGGGGTTGGCGGGCGGAATCGCGTTCGGCCCCGGTTCGGCGGAAGCCCTGTTCTGGCTGGTGATCCCCGCCCAGAACCTGGGGATGATCGGCGCCTTGGTGTGGCTGGGCCGCCGCCGGGGGTGCAGCAGGCCGGCCCGCGAGCTGGGCCTGGAGGTCGAGCCCCGCCAGGGGTGGTGGGTGCTGGCCGGCGTGGGCGCCTCGATCGCCTTCGCCTTCCTGGCCGCCGGCCTGCTGGAGCTGCTGGGGGTGGAACCCCGCCCCCAGGCCGTCTTGGAGCAGATGATCCAGACCCGGAGCGCCCCCGCCGCGGCGGCGGTGGTGATCGGGGTGGTGATCCTGGGGCCGGTGGCCGAAGAGCTCCTCTACCGAGGCCTGACCATGCAGACCGTCCTCCAAGGGGGCCGCCCGCCCGCCTTGGCGGTCTGGGTTTCGGCCGCGGTCTTCACCGCAGCCCATCTGGCCGACCCGTCCCTCTTCTCGGCGGCGGGGGCGGTGACCCTGGCGCTGCTGTTCCTGTTCGGCCTGTTCCTGGGGGCGGTGAGGATCCGCACCGGCGGCCTGGGGGCCCCGATCTTCGTCCACAGCGGGTTCAACCTGACCACGGTGCTGGCGCTGTTCTACGGCCCCGATCCGACGTGGAGCGCAGAGGGCGGAGCGGCGGGGATCGGCTTGGCGGGGGCACTGCTCCCGTTCTTCGCGGCCTGAGGCGGTGAAGCAGGTTCAGCCGGAGAGGCCGATCATCCCTCTCACCGCCGCCATGGTGCGTTCGGCTTCGATGCGGGCCTCGAGCGCTCCCTTGGCCATGATCCGCTCCACTTCCGGGTCCTCGAGCTCGAAGTAGGCTCGGCGGAGGGGGGCCAGGCCCTCGATCACCGCCTCGGCAACTGTTTCCTTGAACCTTCCGTATCCGGCCCCGGCGTGCTGTTCGGCCAGGTCCTCGACCGCCCCGCCGGTGAACACCGCCAGGATGTCCAACAGGTTGGAGACCCCGGGCTTGCGTTCTGTGTCGTAGGCGATGCGGGCCTCCGAATCGGTGACCGCCCGCCTGATCTTGCGGCGGATGTCGTCCGGGCGGTCGACGACGAGGATCCGGGAGGAGGGGTCGGGATCCGATTTGGACATCTTGGAGACCGGGTCGGCCAGGGACATGACGCGGGCGCCCCGTCCGGGGGTGATCTGCTCCGGGACCGGGAAATATTCCCCGTAACGGGCGTTGAAGCGCTCCACCAGATCGCGGGTGAACTCGAGGTGCTGGGTCTGGTCGCCCCCGACCGGCACGGCATGCACCTTGTGGATGAGGATGTCGGCCGCCATCAGCACCGGGTAGGAGAACAGGCCCAGGTTCTGGCCGCCCTTGTCCTCCTTCTCCTTGTACTGGGTCATGCGCCCCAGCTGCCCCATGGAGGCGAGGGTCCCCATGATCCAGGACAGTTCGGCGTGCTGGGGGACCTGGCTCTGGTGGTAGAGGAGGGAACGGTTCGGATCGATGCCGGCCGCCAGCAGTATCTTGGCGGTGCCGAGGCGGGCCTCGGCCAGCTCGGAGGGCGCCTGCGGAAGGGTGAGGGCGTGGAGGTCGACCACGCAGTAGATGGTGTCGTACTCGTCCTGGCAGGCCGCCCAGTTGCGCAGGGCCCCGGCGTAGTTGCCCAGATGGATGCCGCCGCTCGGCTGTATCCCCGAAAAGACCTTCTTCTTGCTCATATCTCACCTCGCATCTATGCAGCTGCCCGGCGGTGCGGCTTCGGCCGGCAGGAGAAAAAGGCCGGCCTGCGCCGAATTTGGACGATATCCCCGATTGTTCATCGGGGGCTTGCACTGCACCGGCGCGTCTGCAGGCGGCCCGATTCGGCGGCGCGGCGCCATTTTACCGGCTCTTCGGAATGAGGGGGAGCAGGACAGGGCAAGGCCTCGGCCGGATGGAGAGAATCCGGCTCTTCGAAAAATGAAGGGAAGCAGGGCGGGGCGGCGGGCGGTCTCTGCTTCCGAGATCAGTCCGCCGGGGGAAGGTTTATTTGGATTTTGGAAGAATCTGGAACAATCGGGAATATTACTAGTCACAGGGATGTTGTATAATGTAGATATGTTCGATTTCATGGCCGACCGAGCCCCCGACGAGGACTTCACCGTCGAGGCCGACCCCGCTCTCGAGGCGGACCCCGCCTTGGCGGCGGACGCCCCTGCCCTCGAGGCGGGCGAAGCGGAGGGCGGGGAACGCCCGGCGTGGCTCCAAGCCCACATGAGCGAATACCAGAAACAACGCCAAGACGTATACGACCGCACCCTGCGTCTCCTGGCCCGGGGAAACCCCTTCACCCGAAGCTTCGACGACCACCGCGAGAAAGAAACCGCCAAAGCCGAAGCCGGTCTCGTCCGGGCCCAAGCCGGTATCAGCCGCGCCCGGGGCGACCAGCTCTACTGGCTGCAGGGCTTGTTCCTCTTCGACGGCGCCCGCCGGGCCGGGTACGCCAGCCGGGTGGATCTGGCGGCGGCGATGATGGACGTCCACCGCAACACGGCCAAGAACCTGGTCTACCTGGCGGACCGCATAGACGAGGGCACGGTCAACGCTATCCGCAAGGGCCGGCTGTCGTATGTGCGGGTGCTGGAAGAGACCCGCCTCCGCGAAGCCGGCGCTGCCCCGGAGCAGGTCGAAGCAACCCGCCGCCTCGACCTGGGGCGGGTGAAGCGCTTCCTGGCGAAACTCCGGAAGATGACCCGCATCGACGAGAAGCGCATCTTCGACGGCCAATACATTGTCTTTCAGCCGTCTCTGGACGAAAGCCACTACCGCGTAGCAGGACAACTCGGCGGCTACGAAGGCGAAATCTGCCGTCAAGCCCTCCAACAACGCGCCGAGCGGATCACACCCCCCGCCAACAACAACGAAGACGATCAGGTACGGCCGGACGCCGGGCTGCGGCGGGCGCTGGCCCTGACTTCGATGTGCCAAGACGAACTCGACCAAACCACCGACCACCCCCACCCCGGCGGGCAGGCGGGCACAGCCGAGGACTTGGCCGCGCGGGTGGAAGACCTGGCCGCCTGGGAACAACACCGGGCCGACCACACCGCCCACGACGAAGAGGCCGAACAGCCCGAAGGCGGGGCCGACCACGCCGACGAGACCGACCGCACCATCCGCCGAGAACACATCGACGACATCCTCCACACCGCCCGCCGAGCCGCCGGCCGCAACCGCCGCCAACCCCTGCTCATGATCGTCGCCGACCAACAGCTGGCAGAACAATCAGGCTGCGAACAAGGCGTCAACATCCTGGGAGGACCCAGAGTCGGACCCGACACCATCGACCTCATCCACTGCACCGGCAAAACCGAACACCACACCATCACCGAAGGCGGCATCACCAGCCGAGGAACCAAACAACAGATCCGACCCAGTCTGCGAAGAGCTGTCCTCGCCCGGGACGACGGATGCGTCATCGACGGATGCACCAACACCCACCGCCTCGAAGTCCACCACGTCGTCCCCCTGTCTCAGGGCGGAACCCATCGGGCGGACAACCTGGCAACGCTCTGTTGGTACCACCATCACGTCGCTGTCCACCGACATGGGCTCCAACTCGATCCCCGTTCACCCCCACACCGGCGAAGACTCATCCGGCCCCGGCCCTCCCGCCGGAAACACCCCCCTCCCCAGTTGCGCGCCCTTCTCGCAACCGGATGACCCAGGCCGGGCCCGGCTCGGCCTTACCGGCCCGGACGCACTCGCCTTCCCCGCACTCCCCCTGAAGTCCAAAGAGCCGTTCACCAAGCTCGACGAAAGGAACCCCCGGGGGCATAACCGCCCGCCCGCCGGCGCCGACAGGTTGACAGAACCGGGCAGACGCGCCATACTGCCCGAAGACATGAACATGACAAGCACCGGGATCATTATCGGCTAGGGGCATAGGGACCCCGTACAACCCGATGCCCCCTCAAGCCCTGCGCTCCGGCGGAGGGCTTTTTTTGTTGCCTCCCGACCCGGCCCGAAGAGACCGGGCGGCGGCGGGAGGGCGGGGCGGCGGAAGAGAGGCGGCGCACCATGGCGCATCATCCACAGCTCGAGATCTACGACACCACCCTGCGCGACGGCGCCCAGCAGGAAGGCATCTCGCTGACCGTCTCCGACAAGCTGCGGGTGGCGGGGCTGCTGGACGAGCTGGGCGTGGCCTACATCGAGGGGGGCTGGCCGGGCGCCAACCCCAAGGACAGCGAGTTCTTCGAGCGGGCGCGCTCCGAGCTGAACCTGCGCACCGCCTCGCTGACCGCCTTCTCCTCCACCCGCCGCCCGGGCGGGCCGGTCGAGGGGGACCCGCAGATGCGCGGCCTGCTGGCAGCCGGGACCGAGGTGGTGTGCATCGTCGGCAAGGCCTGGGACTACCACGTGACCGAGGCGCTCCGCACCAGCCTCGACGAGGGCGCGGCCATGGCGGCCGAATCGGTGGCCTATCTGGTCGGGCGCGGGCGCCGGGTGTTCTTCGACGCCGAGCATTTCTTCGACGGTTACGCCTCCAACCCCGATTTCGCGATGGCGGTGCTGAGAGCCGCCCACGAGGAAGGGGCCGAGCGGCTGGTGCTGTGCGACACCAACGGAGGAAGGCTCCTGCACGAGATAACGGGCGCCCTGGGCCGGGTGCAGGAGGCCCTCCCCGACGCCGAGCTGGGGGTGCATTTCCACAACGACGCCGGGTGCGCGGTGGCCTCCTCCCTGGCGGCGGTGCGGCTGGGCGTCCGTCAGGTGCAGGGATGCATCAACGGGTACGGGGAACGCACCGGCAACGCCGACCTCTCTACCATCCTTCCCGACCTGGTGCTCAAGATGGGAGCGCCGGTGCTCGACGAGGAGCGGTTGGCGAACCTGTCCCCCATCTCCCATCACATCGCCGAGATCGTCAACATCAGCCTCGATCCGCACCGCCCCTACGTGGGCGCCTCTGCCTTCACCCACAAGGCAGGCCTCCACACCTCCGCCCTCGCCCGCCGCCCCGACGCCTACGAGCACCAGGATCCGGCGGCGGTGGGCAACCGCACCCGGATGGTGGTCTCCGAGCTGGCCGGCAAGAGCACCATCCGTTCGAAGGCGGCGGAGCTGGGCTTGGAGCTGACCGACCGCCAGACCGGCGAGGTGCTGGACCAGATCAAACAGATGGAGCACCGGGGCTATCACTTCGAGGCGGCCGACGGTTCCTTCGAGCTGATGCTCCGCCGGGCGGCGGGCTGGTCGAACGGTTACTTCGAGCTGGAGTCCTACCGGGTGTCCACCGAGCGGCGCGGCGGGGAGGTCATGGCCGAAGCCACGGTCAAGCTGTCGATCAGGGGCGAGCGGATCATCGCCACCGGGGAGGGGAACGGCCCGGTCAACGCCCTCGACCACGCCCTGCGGGGCGCCCTCCGCAGCCGCTTTCCCGAGCTGGACGGCCTGCGGCTGACCAACTACACGGTGAGGGTGCTCGACGCCGCCGAATCAACCGCCGCCTCGGTCCGGGTGTTCATCGAGACCGGCGACGGAACAGGCGTCTGGGGGTCGATCGGGGTCGACACCGACGTGATCGCCGCCTCCTGGGAGGCCCTGGCGGACGGGATCGTCGTGGGCCTGCTCCGGGCGGGGGCCTGACCCCGCCGCATCCGCCTCTCCGCTGCGGGCAGTGAACGGCCGAGGTTATCGTGGGGCCGCCCCCGCCGGCCCCCGCCCCGCAGGGGAAGCCGGGCATGACCTTCGAGCGACAGGACCGCCCTATGCCTGACGGACCCCGCGCAAAAGCGCCGCCCCCGGCCGCGGCCGAATCGCTGCTGGAGGAAGCCGTCGAGCTGGCGCAGCGGGCCGGGCGCCTCACCATGAAATGGTTCCGCCCCTCCGTGGAGGTGGACTTCAAGGCCGACGGGAGCCCGGTTACCGAGGCGGACCGGGCGGCGGAGCAGATGCTGCGGCGGGAGCTGGCCGAGCGCCGGCCGCAGGACGCGGTGGTGGGCGAGGAATACGGAAGCAGCGGGGGCGGAAGCGGACGCACCTGGTTCATCGACCCCATCGACGGCACCCAGTCGTTCGTGCGGGGGGTGCCCCTGTTCGCCACCCTGCTGGCCGCAGAGGACGGCTGCGGCCCGGCGGCGGGGGTGATCTACCTGCCGGCCCTCGACCAGACGGTGGCGGCCGGGCGCGGCCTGGGGTGTTACCTGGACGGGCGCCCCGCCGAAGTCAGCGGCCGGTCGGCGTTGGAGGGCGCCGTGCTGTGCTCCAGCAGCTTCGACCTGATTCCCGAGGAGGCGGCCCGGCGTCTGCATCGCAGCCCCCTCGTCCTCCGGGGCTGGGGCGACGCCTACGGCTACGCCTTGGTTGCGGCCGGGCGGGTGGAGGCCATGTACGACCCGGTGGTGAACCCCTGGGACACGGCGCCGATGGCGGTGATCATCCCCGAAGCGGGCGGCGTCTTCACCGACGCCTACGGCCGGCCGGGTTTCCGTTCGGGGACCGCCCTCGCAACCAACGGCCTCCTGCATGAGGAGATCCTCGAAACAGTGAACGGGCCGGGCGCCCAAGCGGCGGCGGACGGCGGCTGACCCCTCTTCTCCGCTCCCTTCAAGGCAGGCCCAAGGACGGCCGAGGCCGGTGCGATCCGCGTCGCGCGCCGCCGCTACGATGGGAACAATGAGGAATATCACAACTACCCTCCCCCCCCCCCCCGCCGGGTAACTCCGCTGCTCTGGACACCCGGCCGCGGGGCGGCGGCGGCGAGGGGGCGGCGGCGTGACGGACCGCTTCTTCGAGCAGCCCGTTCTCAACTCCCCCTACGAGCAACCGGGCCGGCATTGGGGGCTTGACGACGCAGGCCAACCAACTCAGCAGATCATCGGGGGCCGCAGACCAGCGGCTTTCATCTCCCCGATCCCGAAACCGAAGAAGCTGAAGGGGTCGTCCACCGAGCAGGCCGTCTTGGTGCTCGACGAAGGCGAGGGCCTGTCCACCGAAGAGCAACAGTACGGTGAGCACCACGCGACTATCAACGAGATTCGGCGGCAGGTGGGGCGCTGGCGGGCTGCGCCGGACCCGAACGGATGGAGGGTAACTCCGGAAACCGCCCGCCTGCTTCAGCATTGGCGCAGCCACCCCTTCCGCGATATCAGACCCTTCTTCTGCCAGCTCGAGGCGGTGGAGACCGTCATCTGGCTCACCGAGGCGGCGCCCGGCCTCGGCAAGGCAGGCCGGGACTTCATCGATTACTTGGACGCCGCCAACAGCGGCGCCAATCCGGATCTGCCGCGGTTGGCTCTCAAGCTGGCCACCGGCGCGGGGAAGACCACCGTGATGGCTATGTTGATAGCCTGGCAGACGATCAACGCGGTCCGCCGGCCTAGGAGCGACCGATTCACACGCGGTTTCCTGGTGGTAACTCCCGGCATCACCATCAAGGACCGCCTGCGCGTCCTTCAGCCGAACGACCCCGACAGCTACTACCGCAGCCGCGAGCTGATACCGGTGGACCTGCTTCCAGACCTGGGCAGGGCGAAGATCGTCATCACCAATTACCACGCCTTCAAGGCAAGAGAGCTGTTGAACCTGCGGAAAGGAACCCGCTCGTTGCTCCAGGGACGGGGCAAGGAACCGACCACGACGGAAACCGAAGGCCAAATGCTGCAACGGGTGATACCCGAACTTCTGGGCCTGAAAAAGGTAATGGTGATCAATGATGAAGCACATCATTGCTATCGCGAGAAACCGGGTGAGAAGGAGGAACCGAAGCTCAAAGGGGACGACAAAAGGGAGGCTGAAGCAAACCGGGAAGCCGCCCGGCTGTGGATCTCCGGCATCGAAGCAGTTGGCCGAAAGTTGCGCCTCAAGCGGGTGATCGATCTTTCTGCCACACCCTTTTTCTTGAGCGGATCGGGCTACGCGGAGGGAACGCTTTTCCCTTGGACGATGAGCGACTTCTCGCTCATGGACGCCATCGAATGCGGGATCGTCAAGCTCCCCCGGGTTCCGGTGGCCGACAACATCCCGGACGGCGAGATGCCGAAGTTCCGAAACCTCTGGACTCACATCCGCGCCAAGATGCCGAAAAAGGGAAAGGGCAAGGCTGAGCTCGACCCCCTCAGCCTCCCCATAGAGCTGCAGACCGCGCTGGAAGCCCTCTACGGACACTACGCCAAGACCTTCGACCTGTGGTCAGAAGCAGGCATCGAATCTCCTCCTTGCTTCATCGTGGTTTGCAACAACACTTCTACTTCCAAGCTGGTCTACGACTACATCTCCGGCTTCCACCGGCAGAACGGCGACGGCTCGACAAAGCTCGAACAGGGACGCTTGGAGCTGTTCCGCAACTTCGACGAGGCGGGCAACCGGTATGCAAGGCCGCGTACCCTGCTGATCGACAGCAGGCAGTTGGAATCGGGCGACGCTCTCGACAAAAACTTCCGCAAGATGGCCGCCGCCGAGATCGAGCGCTTCAGACGGGAGATCATCGAGCGCACCGGGGACCGCCGCCAGGCCGAGAACCTCAGCGATCAGGATCTACTCCGCGAGGTCATGAATACGGTGGGAAGGCCGGGCCGACTCGGGGGTTCGATTCGCTGCGTCGTCTCGGTCGCAATGCTGACGGAAGGCTGGGACGCCAACACCGTCACCCATATCCTGGGTGTGCGCGCCTTTGGCACGCAGCTTCTCTGTGAGCAGGCGATCGGGCGGGCGCTGCGCCGCCAGTCCTATGATCTGAACGACAACGGCCTCTTCAACGTCGAGTACGCCGATGTGCTCGGCATACCCTTCGACTTCACCTCCAAGCCAATCGTCGCTCCGCCCCAGCCGCCGCGCAAGACTATCCGTGTCAAGGCGGTATCCCCCGACCGTGACGCCTGTGAAATACGCTTCCCCCGCGTCTCGGGCTATCGGGTCGAGTTGCCTGAAGAGCGCCTCACCGCGGAATTCAACGACGATTCCACCCTCGTGCTCACACCAGATCTGGTCGGTCCTTCGATTACCCGCAACGAAGGAATAATCGGGGAGGGAGTCGATTTGAACCTGCAGCACCTCGATGAAGTACGACGGTCCACGTTGCTTTTTCACTTGACGAAACGACAGATCGAGACGAAATGGCGCGATGCGGATGAACAACCCAAGCCCCACCTGTTCGGTCAGCTCAAGCGGATCACCCGCCAATGGCTGGACGGTCACCTCGTCTGCAAGGGAAACACACATCCCGCCCAGCTGCTCTATCTGTCACTTGGCGATATGGCCTGCGAGAGGATCACCGCGGCCATCACACGGGCGGAGATCGACAAGCGTCCGGTCAAGGCCATTCTGGACCCTTACAATCCCATCGGCTCGACCCGATATGTCGCCTTCAATACCTCTAAACTCAACCGATGGAAGACCGATCCGCGCTGTTGCCATGTCAATTGGGTCATCTGTGACAGCAATTGGGAATCAGAGTTCGCACGGGTCGCAGAGAAGCATCCTCGCGTGCGTTCCTACGTCAAGAACTACGGCCTCGGGCTGGAGGTTCCCTACCGTTACGGGTCCGTTTCCCGAACCTACATACCCGACTTCGTAGTATTGGTGGACGACGGTCGGGGCGGCGATGATATTTTGCATCTCGTAGTCGAGATAAAGGGATATCGAGGGGAAGACGCCAAGGAGAAGCGGAATACTATGGAGACCTACTGGGTGCCGGGAGTGAATCGGCACGGCGGCTTCGGACGTTGGGATTTCGTCGAGTTCACGGATCCTTTCGAAATAGAGACCCAATTCAACAAGGTTGTAGAGAGATGCCTTCCATGACGCTCGACGCTGCAGCCCTCGAAGAAGGATGAAAAAAAACATGGCGCAGACACCAAAGAAAACCCAGAAAACCAAGAAGGTAGAGACCCTCACCCACGACGAGGCTTCGCGGCTCAACATTCCCACCGCCGAATATCAGCCTGTGATAGAAGATGAACTCCGCAACCCGATCCAGGTCGCCTATACCAACCGCAACCGAGACCTCGATCCACAACTCGTCTGGAAGGGCAAGGAAGTAGTGGACTGGTCCGAGTTGGTGGTTCCGGCGCCGCCGCTCTTCATCCAAGAAAAGGTGCATCCCAAGGTGTTGATAGACGATCTGATACGTCGAAGCAAAGAAATGACAGAGACCGAACAAGAGCAGTCTGGTAAGCAGGCTGACCTCTTCGGTGACTTCAACGGAGTTATCGACCAGGAAGCCCGAACCGAATTCTACCAGCACGACGCCAACTGGTCGAACCGAATGATCCTCGGCGACAGCCTGTATGTAATGGCATCGCTGGCCGAGCGTGAGAACTTGAGAGGCAAGGTCCAATGCATCTACATAGACCCTCCCTACGGGATCAAGTTCAACTCCAACTTCCAGTGGTCAACCACCAGCCGAGACGTCAGGGACGGCAAAGCCGAACACATCACCCGCGAGCCCGAGCAAGTCAAGGCCTTCCGCGACACTTGGCGCAACGGAATACATTCCTACCTCACCTACCTACAGGACCGGCTGACCGTTGCCAGGGATCTGCTCACAGAGAGCGGAAGCATCTTCGTCCAGATCGGCGACGAAAACGTACACCGTGTACGAACCTTGATGGACGAAGTGTTCGGCGATGACAACTTCGTCAGCCTCATCACCTACCGCACCAGCAGCGGGACGACACAGGCCAGCTCGGTAAAGCGTATATCCGATTACATCGTTTGGTATTGCAAGGACAAATCTCAGATCAAGTTCCGAAGGTTGCTCAAGGAGAAGGACGTGAACACCAAGATGTATAATCAGTTGGAACTAGAGCATGGCGTTCGACGGCCTATGACCACTAAGGAAAGAAAGGATCCGTCTACACGCCCAAACAATTCCAGACCATACCGTAAATTACCAGTTCACTCTATGGCAGCTGGAAACCATGAGCCAAGAGAGTTCCAAGAAACCGTCTGGGAAATACCGCCAATGCGAAGTTGGCGGTATTCGCCAGACGGTTTCTCGAGGCTCTCTAAGGCTCAACGTATCCAGCCGGACAGAACAGCTTTGAGCGCCTTATACTATCACGATGATTACGCCGCTTATGAGATTCCCAACCTCTGGGCTGACACCGGACCGGAAATAGCAAAATCCTACGTGGTGCAGACATCCACCCTCCCTTTGAGCCGCGTAGTTCTAATGACGACCGATCCCGGTGATCTTGTACTCGACCCTACCTGCGGCTCGGGCACCACGGCCTACATCGCAGAACAATGGGGGCGGCGTTGGATCACGATCGATACCTCTCGCGTCGCCCTGACTTTAGCGCGATCCCGCCTTATGGGCGCCCGCTATCCCTATTATATACTAACAGACAGCCCCGAAGGGCAACACAAGAAGGCAGAAATCACCCGCACTGAACCATCGGAGATGCCTACCTACGGTGACATCCGGCAGGGGTTCGTGTATCAACGCGTCCCGCACATCACCCTTCGTTCCATCGCCCACAACACCGAGATCGACGTCATCTGGGAGCAATTCCAAGAACGGCTAGAACCATTGCGTAAACAATTGAACGATATCCTCGGCCGTGCTTGGAAGGAGTGGGAGATACCGCGTGACGCCGATGATACTTGGTCCGAGCACGCCAGAAAGATCCACACCGAATGGTGGAAGCAGCGCATCGCCCGCCAGCAAGAGATCGATGCATCTATCGCCGCCAAAGCCGACCATGAATATTTGTATGACAAGCCCTACGAAGATCGGAGGAGGGTTCGAGTTGCCGGGCCATTCACCGTCGAAAGCATCTCGCCTCACCGCACCCTGTCCGTTGACGAAGAAGACGAGCTGATTGACCATGCGGCTGATACCAGGCTCGGCTACGAAAAGCACGACTTCGATACTTTGATCCTAGACAACCTCAGTACCGCCGGCATACAGCAGGCCCACAAAGAAGACCGCATATCCTTTTCTGCAGTTGCCCCTTGGCCGGGCAATTTGGTCTGCGCCGAAGGTAGCTACTATGAAGACGATACTGACGATACTAACGCTAGTTCTAAGAAGCGGGCCGCCATCTTCATCGGACCGGAATTCGGCACGGTCTACAGACCGGACCTGGCGGCCGCCGCCCGCGAGGCCGCCGAAGCGGAGTTTGACATTTTAATTTCCTGTGCCTTCAGCTACGATGCCCACTCGAGCGAATTAGCCAAACTGGGCAAAGTTCCTATTCTGAAGGCCCATATGAACGCCGATCTGCACATGGCCGCAGATCTGAGAAACACAAAGAAGGGCAACCTCTTCGTGGTCTTCGGCGAACCCGATATCGACATCCTCGACGCCCCCCTGGATCAGCTCCAGGTCAGGATCAATGGGGTCGACGTGTATCACCCTTCTAACGGCGAAATACGCAGCGACAATACCGACGGCATCGCTTGTTGGTTCATCGACACCGACTACAACGAGGAGAGCTTCTTCGTGCGGCATGCCTACTTCCTCGGCGCCAACGACCCCTACAAGGCTCTCAAGACCACCCTCAAAGCCGAGATCAACCGAGAAGCCTGGGAAACTCTTCGAAGCGAAATCTCTCGACCGTTCGACAAACCGTCTTTGGGCCGAATCGCCGTCAAGGTGATCAACCATCTGGGAGATGAAGTGATGAAGGTGTTCCGAATATGATGGGGTTATGGTGCATGAAGCGGCGCTGCTGGGGGCCGGCCAGCGGGGCAGGTTCGTCTACGGCGCCTACGCGGCCCGGCGGCCCGACCGGTTGCGTTTCACGGCCGCGGCCGATCCGAACCCGCAGCGGCTCGGTGTCTTCGGCGGGGAGCATGGCATACCCGCCTCCCGGCGCTTCCGCGACTGGCGGGATCTCCTGGAAGCCGGCCCGCCTCCGGCGTTGGTCATCGCCTCTCCCGACCGATGCCACGCCGAGCAGGCCGCAGCCGCCCTGGAAAAGGGCCTCCATGTGCTGCTGGAGAAACCGGCCGCCCACACCCTGGAGGAATCCGCCCGCCTCCTGGCCGCCGCCCGCCGCAGCCGGGGAACCCTCACCGTCGCCCACGTTCTCCGATACACCCCGTTCTTCTCCGCCCTGCATGGGCTGCTGGAGTCGGGGCGGCTGGGCGAGCCGGTGTCGATCGAACACCGCGAGGACGTCGCCTACTGGCACACGGCCCACAGCTTCGTGCGGGGCAACTGGGCCAGGACGGAGGAATCGACGCCCATGATCGTCCAGAAATGCTGCCACGACTTCGACCTGCTGGTCTGGAACCTGGAAGCAGCCGGAGGCGGGGCGCGGGTGACCAAGATGCAGTCGTTCGGCTCGCAGCTGGAGTTCCGGCCCGAACGCGCCCCGCAGGGGGCTTCCGGGCGGTGCACCGACCCCTGCCCGGCGGCCCCCGGCTGCCCCTACGACGCCGGGCGCCTCTACCTCGACATGGACCGAACGGGCTGGCCGGTCCACACCATATCCCATGACCTGTCCTTCGAAGGGCGGATGCGGGCGCTGGCCGAGGGGCCCTACGGGCGGTGCGTCTACACCGCCGGCGGCGATGCGGTGGACCATCAGACCGCGGCGATGGAACTTTCGTCGGGCGCAACCGCGGTGCTGGTGATGAACGGCCACGCCGCCCGGCAGTCCAGGTCTGCCCTGTACCACGGGACGCGGGGAACGGTCTGTGCGGTCTTCGACGCCGCCCCCAGGATCGAGTTCACCGACCGCAGGGGGGGCGGCCCGGTGCGCATCCCCTTCGAAGCCGGCGCCGGAGGGCACGGCGGGGGCGACGAGGGTCTGATCGAAGGCTTTCTCGTTTCCTTGGAGGGGGCGGGGCCGGCCAAGACGTCGGGCGGGGGTTGGTTCGAGAGCCACCTGCTGGCCTTCGGCGCCGAAGAGGCGCGGCTCAGCGGAGAAGTCCTCGACCTCGACCGCCGCCGAAGGGAATGCCTCTGACAACGGCCCGGCGCCCCGCCCGGCCGCTCAACCGTTCAGACCGATCAGGCGGCGGACCATCCAGGCCGTGGCGCCCCAGAGGACGTCCCCGCCGAGGTCGAAGAAGTGGACCGTCCGTCCGTTCCACTGCTCGGCGCGCCAGCGGCGCTCGTCCCTGAGAAGCTCGAGAGAGGGGGTCAGCACCCCGTCCACCTCGTTGGGGTCGGGGGTCAGCTCGGGAACCCCTCCCAGCCGCCCCACCACCGGCACCACCATCAGGGGGTAGGAAACGGTGTGAACGGCCGGCAGGTAACCCAGCACCTCCACCTGCGCCGGGTCGATCCCCACCTCTTCGCGGGCCTCCCGCAGGGCTGTGTCGAGCGGACTCTCCCCCGGCCGGGGCTTGCCGCCCGGGAAGGCCAGATCCCCGCCGTGGGTCGGCATGTGGACGGGGCGGCGGATCAGGATCAACCGGGCCGCCCCTCCGTCCTCGTAGATCGGCGCCAGGACGGCCGCCCTCGGGCCTCCGCCCTCGGGCGGGCCGGCCAGCAAACCCGGCAGGCGCCCGATGTCTTTCATCCGATCTCCATGCTAACCCCGATCGTTCATGTCCAGGCGGGGCGGGGCGGGCGGCGCAGGTCTCGAGCCGGAGGTGCGGGCGCGTCTTTCAGCCGCCGGGCCCCGCCTTCGGGAAAATCAGGATCGAGCCGCCCGGCGCCCGATAGGCTCTACCCAGATGAGACCGAGGCCGCCGCGATACATGCCGGAACCCCTGCCCACCCGCGACCGCACCACCGAGCGCTTCGTGCTGCGCCCTTTCCGCCGGCGCGACGCCGACGCCCTCTACCGGGCGGTGGCCGACTCCCAGGCGGAACTGGCCGAATACCTGCCCTGGGCCGCCCGCCCCTACACCAGGTCCAACGCGGTGCTCTTCATCCGAGACAGCATGCGCTCCTGGCGGGAAACCAAGGCTTACGACTTCACCGTGCGGCGCCCCGAGGAACCCGGGGAGCACCTCGGCAACGTGAGCATCTGGCATCTGTCGCGCCCTTCCCGCAGCGGCGAGATCGGATACTGGATCCGCACCGGCGCCACCGGCCGCGGGACAGCCACCGAAGCGGCCGGAGAAGCCCTGAGGATCGGCTTCGCGGAGCTGGGCATGCACCGCCTGATCCTGCGGATCGCGGTCGGCAACACCTCCAGCGAGCGGGTGGCCGAGAAGCTCGGCTTCACCCGCGAAGGGGTGCTGCGGGAGGAGATCCAGGTGGGCGGCCGCTGGATGGACCACTCTCTGTGGAGCATGCTCGACCATGAATACCGGAGCGCCGCCCGGCAACGGTCCTATTTCCGCTCCTGAACCTCGGGGCCGGCTCAGGTTCGGAGCCGATCCTTCACGATCGGATGACTGCGGACCTCTTGGTTCAGCTCGCTGCGGAGGAACTTGAAGGTCCGCCCGCCCGGCAACCGGTAAGCGGGCAATCGGCCCTCCCTGGCGTACTTCCGCACCATCTGCACGTTCATATCCAGCATTTCGGCTACCTCTTGCGCTCCGATGAATCTTTCGTCTTCGCGTGCCGTCACTGCCTCTGCCTTTCTGCAGGCCCGCCTCGGCCTGCCTCCGCGTCCTTCCCGCCCGCCGCCAGCCGCCGGGAACCAGAAAACCCCAAGCTAAGCGCCCTCCTCCCCGCCGCCGGCCGCCTCCTCCTCTTGACCGCCGTCCGCCTCCAAGCGGGTGCTGCGCACGTGGGCCAGCACCTCGTTGCGGGAGAACTCGTAGCCGCGCCTGCCCTTGGGCCGGTAGGCCGGGATTCGTTTCTCCCTGGCGTACTTCCTCACCTGATTCACGTCCATGCCCAGGATCTCGCCCACCGCCCGGGTGTCGAGCACCGCATCGCCCTCGCCTACCAAGGGCGTGGCATTCTTCGCCACGTGCTCCTCGAGCTCGTTCCGGAAGAACATGAAGGCCCGGCCTCCCGGAAGCCGGTAGGCCGGCACCCGCCCCGCTCGGGCGAGCCTCCGCACCATCTGATCGCTCGTGCCCAAGATCACGGCCGCCGCCGGCACTCCGATGATCTCGTCATCGCCGGGCGTATTCATCACCTCCGCCTTTCCGCGAGCCGCCCATCCCAGGCGGCCGCTCCCCGTTCTCTGCCCGCCGGTCTTGCGGACCTCATTCGTTGGCCTTTGTAATACTCCAATGAATGAAGTACCTGCAAAGCCTGCAAGGGTAGTTTACCATACTTCTCGCTCAATCGGAATAGGTATCTTGGTAGATCTTCCGCCGCCTACGGGCAAGAATGCACCCATGCGGCCTGCGGCGCCCCGCCGGCGGGGGGGCCGCGGCCGCGTCGTCTACACGATCGCGGTGTTCGTCCTGCTCGCCTCGCTCGACAACGCCGCCATTGCCCTGTACCCGGCGCTGACCAAGGTGATGGCCGCCGACCTGGGCGTGAGCGAGCCGGGGATGGGCCTGATCACCTCCCTGGTGATCCTGGTGTCCGCCCTCTCCGCGGTGGGGTGGGGCTACATCGGCGACCGGTCGAAGCGCAAACCCCTCCTGTTCTGGGGAACCCTGGTCTGGTGCCTGGGGCTGGCGATGGCGGCCCGCTCGCAGTCGATCGGCGGGCTGGCCGGCTGGTCGGCGCTGGTCGGGGCGGGCCTGGGGGCGATCGCCTCCGTGGGTTTCTCGGTGATATCCGACTTCGTGCCGCCCCGGCGGCGGGGGCTGGCGATGAGCTTCTGGGGGCTGTCCCAGGGCGCAGGCGGGTTCTTCGGCGTCTTGGTGGGCGGGATGCTGGGGGCGGAGAATTGGCGCAGCCCGTTCAACGGCCTGGCCCTGGCCGGGGCGGCGGCGGCCCTCCTCTACCTCACCGCCGCGGACCCGCCGCGCGGGAGGGCCGAGCCGGAACTGGCCGCGGCGCTGGCCGCCGGCGCGGAATACGGGCACCGGATCGAGAAGTCCGACCTGCCGCTGCTGCTGCGCATCCGCACCAACCGCTGGCTGATCCTGCAGGGCGTGGGCGGACAGCTGGCCTACGGCTCCCTCATCTGGGTGCCGCTCCTCTACCAGGGGAAGGTGCAGGCGGCGGGATACGACCTGGTCACCGCCGCCGCGGTCGGATCGGTGTTCGGGGCCGTGTTCCAGATCGGAGGGGTGGCTTCCATCCTGGCCGGCTGGCTGGGGGACCGCTTTCAGCAGCGGACCCCCAAGGCGAGGGCGGTCATCTCCATGGCGGGGATCCTGGGGGCGGTCCCCTTCTTTGCGGCTTTCTTCTTCATGCCCCTGCACGGGCTGGACATACCCGTCGGCGAGGGGGGCATGGCTCTGTTCCTGGCCACCCTGGCCAGCCTGTTCACCAACCCCTATGCGGCGGCGGCGTTCCTGCTCTCGGTGGCGGCGCTGGCCCTGACCTCGGCGGACTCGCCCAATTGGTACGCCCTGATATCGGACGTGAACCTGCCGGAACACCGGGGCACCGTCTTCGGGTTCGCCAACCTGTCCAACGGGGTCTCCCGGACGCTGGGCAACGGGCTGACGGCGGCGGCGGCCGGCATGCTCGCCGCCCGCTTCCCCGCCCCGCTGAACTACGCGGTGGGCTTGGCCGTGTTCCAGCTGTTCTTCATCCCCACCGGGTTTTGCTACTGGGCGGCTTCCAAGACCTGCCCGTCCGACATCGCCCGGGTGCGGGGGCTGCTGGCCGAACGGGGCCGGGAGGCCCGCTCCGGCGCACCGCCCCGCGTGGACGAGGGCAATCACGGCTAGCCTATCGCCAGGACAGGCCGGGCGCCCGCTCGGCCCGATCCGAAAAACATAAGGAGATACATGCCCAAGGACGACGTACTGCGGGTGCAGGGCAGCGTCATCGAGACGCTCCCCAACGCCATGTTCAACGTGAAGATCGACGGAGGGCTGCAGGTGCTCGCCCGCGCCTCCGGCAAGATGCGGCGGGGCCGCTTCATCCGCATCCTGCCCGGCGACCGGGTAGACGTGGAGCTGTCCGCCTACGACCCCAGCCGCGGCCGCATCGTCTGGCGCTACAAGTAGACGCCGGGCAAACGCCGCCGGAGGCGACTCCCTTCTGTCTGCCCGCCCCATCTCTCGTGAACAATCAGGGCCAGGGCTCTCTCCGATCAACCGCAACGGCGCCCGGTGGAGTGGCAGGTCGGAAGGGGGCCCGTCCGGTCCCTGCCCCAGCCGATGCGGAGCGGCTCCTCTTGCTCCTCCCAAGAACCGTGTTATCATGATGAATGCCATGCCGAACATTTTGATCAGAAACCTTCCCGAGGAAGTTCACCGCAAACTGGTCGATCGGGCGAAAGCGGATGGACGGCCGCTCCAGGCGTACCTCGTGTCCGAGCTGAGCAGGTTGGCTCACACCGTCAGCCTTGAAGAGTTGATCACCGACATCGAACGCAACGAAGGCGGCCGGGTCGGCTTCGCGCAGGCAGTAGAAGACCTAGACCAGTCCCGCGCCCGGGAATGATCATCGCCGACGCTCGGAGGCGGTCTATCCCCGATCTATTCAAGGCAATTCCAACTGCTTCCCAATCCACTCCCCGCTGTGGATCACAAGAGGCGGTCAAAACGAGCAGGAACTTCCGTCTCCTTTATCACGAGATCTAATTCTGGCAACCGTTTGATCAATGGTCTCGCTGACATCCGCTTCAGTTCGAGAGGTTCGATTTTGTAAAGGCCGCCGCCGTACACTCTCCCTTCCTCTCGCAACTCATCAGCTTCTAGTAAGTTCAAGCCCTCATGTATGAGGGTTGCCTTCTCATAGTCACTTATGATCTCTTTCAACAGAGGCTTCGGATACAGCAATAAATAAACATTGGTTGCGACGGCCCTGGATTGATTCCAGATAAATCGAAAGGGCTTTTCCTCGCCTGTTCCTCGTCCCATATAAGTTGAAAGGAAGGGTGCCGGTGGTCGTTGTTCCTGGCGATACCAAGGTGATCTTCTACTCGGAAGATAGCGTTCGTTTATCCCCATTTCAACACCGGCAACTATGTAGTTATATAACTGCTTCTGGTCATTGCCTATCAAAGCTTCTGGTAAATCACAATCAAATAGCACCATCTGCTGATCCAACAATGGATATCCATCTGCTCCTTCTATTATTATATCGGTCGTCAAATAGCGCGGGCTGGGAAGCACTGGTTTCAAATAACAAGTAGGAAGACCGAGGTCTTTAGCCTTATGCCTATTCATAACAAAATAAGAGTTGGCGCCTGTAGCAACCCCGCGTCTAATCTCGAATAAGTCGCCAATTGTTATACTTTTATCCCACTTTGGCAACGACTTTGAGCGCGGGAAGTTTGTCCACTTACGGCTTCCGCACAAAGACTCAATCGATACTTCCTCAGTTTTCTTAGGTTCAAGTAGAGTTCCACCCAAAGTAAAGCTAACTTGAGAGTCTTGATTGGGTTTGGATCTGCGAAATATTATAACAGCAGACGATACCAAGGCATTATCGAACTGCACCTCAGTAGGATCGAATCTATGTATACGCAACAATTCTACCTTCTGAGTAAGATATTCGCGTAGGACCGAGCCATAGTTGACATCCATGAACTCAGAGGGAATCAACCAAGCGGCTATACCGTTATTCCTCATATTTTTATGAGCTAAGGCCATAAAGTAGACGTATAAACCGGACAGACCGTTGATTGACACTTCACAGACCTTGCTGGCCTCCATCTGAAGACGAACCTTGGTAGACTGATCAATATGATGATGGCGCACATACGGAGGATTGGTCAATATAAGATTAAAATCTGGTGTCAGTTCTCTATACAGCTCAGTATAATCTCCTTCTATAACCTTGAGGCCAAATTCACCCCATAGTTTATTCGCCAGAGCAACAAACCTAGGATCGAGCTCGAACCCTATGGCTGTATTTATGCGGTCGGGAACAACACCCTGCAGCAGAGCCGAATAAAAAGAACCCGACCCTAAAGCCGGTTCAAGGAAGTTGATCGGTTCCTTGTCATCTAACAACCCCAAAAGGTAGGTAACTATCTCGGCAGCAAGCCCGTTGGGTGTAGCAAACTGACCTAGCCGATTGCGCTCATACTTTGAACGTCCATCATCCAATTGAACTTGGGCATCACGGCGTTGCCTTTCTCGGGCCTGTACCTGCGCAATTCGAATATCCTCTGCTATCATAACCCGATCTCCAGCAGGTCCTCTGCCCGGTGCTCCCACACCCAGTCAATCCCTTCGGCTGCCTCATACCCCAGATAGCCCGAATCAAAATATCCGCCGAGGAATAGTATATAACGCACATTTGAACCGTACTGGGACCTGAGGTGACGAACCTTGGTGGCTTCTTCCTTGCGTCGTTTGTTGGTATTGGCAAAATCCCCGGCCGACTTTGCCTCTACTAATAAAATTGGCAGATCGTCATCAGCAACAATCTTAGGTTTTATGACTATATCAATCGGAATCTTAACAGATTGACTACCCGTATCCACACTTATATTCCTATTGAAGGCAAAGGTTCCCGGTCTCATATTGGCAATGGAGGCATCCAAAACATCAGAAGTTGCTACATATCCTATATCTGTGAGTAACCTATTTACTACATCAAACTGCCGTTTTTCCTGAGCGTTGCGGATTATAGGATTCGCGATCGAACCACACAAACGATCTGCTACTATAGAAGCTGCTCTTATTCTCTCATTCTCCTTCGATTTTCTCATCTCGTCAAGCCAGGGAAAGATATCATTATCAAGTAATTCGGAGATAATGGACACTATACGCTCAAGGTGTTCCATCAGTTCGGTTTTGTTCATTCGTTTAGGTTTTCTATTATCTTCAAGTGTCCTGATTAAAGAAGGTTTGGTATCAGCTAATCTGACCAACCGATCTACAGCCAAAGGCGGGGCGGTTGCCAGCCTAAAGGTTTTTAGGATACTTGGATATTTGTAAAGGACTGTGGGACCAAATCTCAATAGATCATTGGTTTTGAACATTGCGTCGATTACTTCTTCCATTGTTGCGGCCCGGGCGTCGCGGAAAGCCTTGGGCGCGAACTCCAGAAACCATCTGTTGTATAGGTCCACCGAAGCTGCAATATCGTCTTTCCAACGATGCGGCTTATTCGAGTTGATCACCTTATGGCCCTCTTTCCTCCTTGAACACCGTCAACGATAAGAGCTGCTCGACAATCTCGTGTTTGCCTCGACTCGCCGGGCTCATGATATCACCGCCCGCTCAGAAGTCGTTGATGCCGAAGCGCTGACCTCGGGAGGGGATGTCGAGCACCGTGGCGGGGGGAAGCCCCAGCGCCCGCAGCTCGGCCGCCACCGCCGACATGATCGAGGCGGCGGTGGAGCGGTCGTACACCTCCACGTCTACGGCGGAGCCCGACGCCCCGATCACGGAACCGCCCCGCCCCACGCAGCCCTGCACCACCTCCTCGATCATCGGAGGGGGAAACCCGGCGTCGGGGGGGAACCGGACGTAGATGATCACCCGCCCTCCTTCAGCCCGCGGGCCGCCTCGTCGGCCGCCAAAGCCTCCACCAACCGGTCGAGGCCCCCCTCGAGGATCTGAGAAAGCCGATTGATGGTGAGGCCGATCCGATGGTCGGTCACCCGGTTCTCCCGGAAGTTGTAGGTGCGGATCTTCTCCGAACGTTTCCCCCTCCCGATCTGCGACCGGCGCCCCGCCGCCCGCTCCTCGTTCCGGGCCGCCGCCTCCCGCTGATACAACCTCGCCCGCAGCACCCGGAGGGCCTTCTCCTTGTTCTGGAACTGCGATTTTTCGTCCTGGCAGGTAACCACCAACCCGCTGGGCAGATGCGTGATCCGCACCGCCGAATCGGTGGTGTTGACCGATTGCCCGCCCGGCCCCGACGAGCGGAAGGTGTCGATCTTGACTTCCCCGGGGTCGAGGCTCACCTCCACCTCCTCCGCCTCCGGCATCACCGCCACCGTCGCCGTGGAAGTATGCAGCCGGCCCCGCGACTCGGTCTTGGGAACCCGCTGCACCCGATGGACGCCCGCCTCGTATTTGAGCTTTCCGAAAGCGCCCCGCCCCTTGACCGCGAAGACGACCGTGCTGAAACCTCCCCCCTCGGCGGCGGAGCTGTCGATCGGCTCCAGCGCCAGGCCCTGGAGATCGGCGTAACGCTGGTACATCCTCAGCAGATTCCCGGCCCACAGGGACGCCTCGGCGCCCCCCGCCGCCGCCCGGATCTCCATGATCGCGTCCTTGGCGTCGTCCGGGTCCTTCGGGGTCAGGGCCTCTCTCAGCTCATCGGCCAGCTCGTCCGCCTCCTCCCGCTTTCCGGCGGCCAAACGCCGCAGCTCGCCGGCCAAGACCGGATCGGTCTCTTCCTCGGCCAGCTCCAACGCCTCCTGCGCCTCTTGGCCTGCCTCCAGCATCGCCCGATAGGAAACCACCAGCGGCCGCAGCCCGGCGTGGCGGCGGGTCGCCTCCTCGTAGCGGGAAGGATCGGCCAACAGATTCGGATCGGCCAGCGCCAGCTCGATCTCCTCGAAGGACCGCTCGGCCTCAGCCAGGCGTCCGGCCAAGCCCTCGTCCACGGCGCCGCTCACCCCCCGGAGGCGGCGGGAATGACAGGCCCCCTCTTCTCCACTTCGGCGATCTCTTCCTCGGTGAGCGCATGGAGCAGGGCCGCCGCCGCCACCTCGATCATGGACTCGTCCGGAACCCGCGTGGTGAGGCGCTGCAGCCACATGCCCGGGGCGGTGAGAATCCGGCCCAGCGCCCGGTCGGCCTGGGAAGACCCGAGCTTGAGTATCTCGTATGAGATGCCCGCCACCACCGGGATCAGCAGTATTCGGCTTCCTATCAACCCGTACCAGGGCAGGTCGCCCACCAGGCTGAAAACGGCGACGGCGGTAACCATCACGATCAGCAGAAAGCTGGTGCCGCACCGGGGGTGCTGGGGGCGGTAAGCGCCGATATGGGCCAGGTCGAGCGGGTCACCGGCCTCGTAGGCGTGGATGGTCATGTGCTCGGCCCCGTGATAGGCGTACACCCGGGCTATCTCCCCCCACCGGCCGATCAGCCAGATGTAGCCGACCAGCAGGCCGATGCGGTACACGGCCTCCACCGCATGGAAGAGGACCGAAGAAGCGTCCAAACCGCCCCATCGGGCCGCCAACAGCGGGACCACGATGAAAATGCCCGCGAAGAACACCGAAACCAGAGTCATGGAGACCGCCATCTGGCCGGCGGTCACCGGCTTCTCGTCTTCCCCCGCCGCTCGCTGCCCCGACCAGGCGAGGGCGCGGAAACCGAGCGCCAGGCTCTCGCCCATCACCAGCACCCCTCTGATGAAAGGCATCCGGGCCCAGCGCGATCGAGAGCTGAGGCGCGGCAACTGATGGGACACGGCCTCGATCTCCCCGGACGGGCTGCGCACCGCCACCGCCCATGCAGAAGGGGCCCGCATCATCACCCCCTCGACGACCGCCTGGCCGCCGACTGCCGCCCCGGGAGCGCGGGACATCAGGAGCCCCCGCCCTCGTCCTCCCCCTGGCGGGCGAGCCGGCTGTAGCGCCGTTCGAACCGCTCGACCCGCCCGGCGGTGTCCACCAGCTTCTGCTTGCCGGTGAAGAACGGATGGCTGGCGCTGGATATCTCGACCCGGGCCAGCGGATAGGTCTCTCCGTCCTCCCACACGATGGTCTCGCGGGTGCGGATGGTCGAACGGGTCAGAAAGGCGAAACCGGCGGATGCGTCTTGGAATACGACCGGCCGGTATTCGGGGTGTATGTCTTGCTTCACGGGTTCTCCTGTTCCGGCGGGCGGGGCTGCGTCCAGCCTCCGGCGGCGCCTCGATTATGCCACGCCGGGCGGCGCTCGTCCGGCCCGCCGCCTTGCTCCCTTCGGCCCGTCAGGTGCGCGACTTGGCGACCTCGGCCAAGAAATCGGCGTTCGACTTGGAGGTCTTCAGCTTGTCTATCAGCAGCTCGAGGGCCGCGCCCGGCTCCAAGGCCATCAACACCCTCCGCAGCTTCCACACTTGTTGGAGCTCGTTGGGGGTGAAGAGCAGTTCCTCCCGCCGGGTGCCGGACGAGGAGATGTCGATGGCGGGGTACACCCGCCGGTCCGCCAGCTTGCGGTCGAGCCGCAGCTCCATGTTGCCGGTGCCCTTGAACTCCTCGAAGATCACCTCGTCCATCTTGGAGCCGGTCTCCACCAGGGCGGTGCCGATGATGGTGAGGCTGCCCCCCTCCTCGAGGTTGCGGGCCGCCCCGAAGAACCGCTTGGGCGGGTACAGGGCGGTGGAGTCCACCCCTCCGGAGAGGATGCGGCCCGAGGCGGGGGCGGCCAGGTTGTGGGCGCGGGCCAGCCGGGTGATCGAGTCGAGCAGGACGACCACGTCGGTGCCCATTTCCACCAGCCGCTTGGCCCGCTCTATGGCGAGCTCGGACACCTGCGTATGCTCGTCGGCGGGGCGGTCGAAGGTCGAGAAGATCACCTCGCCCTTGACCGAGCGCTGCATGTCGGTCACCTCTTCGGGGCGCTCATCCACCAGCACCACCATCAGATGGCATTCGGGGTTGTTGGCGGTGACTGCCTGGGCGATCTCCTTGAGCACGGTGGTCTTGCCGGCTTTGGGGGGCGACACCACCAACCCGCGCTGCCCCTTCCCGATCGGAGCGATCAGGTCGACGATGCGGGGGAGGGTGTTGCGGGGCCGGGCGTCCGACTCCAAGCGCAGCCGGACGTCCGGGAACAAGGGCGTCAAACTCGAGAACTTGGGGCGCCGGCGGGCCTCTTCCGTCGTCATCCCGTTGTTCTGGTCGACCCTGATGAGCGCCGGGAACTTCTCTTGGCTTCTGGGGGAGCGGATCGGGCCGCTCAGGACATCCCCCTTGCGGAGGGCGAACTTGCGGATCTGGCCGGCCGGGACGTAAACGTCCTTGTCGCTCGGCCGGTAACCCTCGCACCGGAGGAACCCGTATCCCTCCGGAAGGATGTCGAGGGCGCCCTCCCGCACTTCGGGGGGGCCTTCGGGAACCTGTTCCCTGGGACCGCGCCCCCGGCGGCGCCGGTTTCCCGCCTGTTCTTGGGGCCGCCGTCCGTCCCCTCTTCTCTCCTCGCCGCCGCGCGGGCGTCCGTAACCGGACGGACGGCCCCTGCCCGGCCCGTCCGAAGCGGCGCCGCGGTTGTTCGGCCTCCTGTCGGACGCGGGGGCTTTTGCCGGCCGGCCGTCCATCGGCGGCTTGGCCTTCGAACCGGTTTCCTTGGCTATCACCTCCGGCAGGTAGACGTCCGCCGCGCCGTCGGCCGCCTCATATCCGTCCGCGCCGAGGATGGCGTCGATCAGCTTGGCCTTCTGCAGGCCGCCGGCGTCGACGCCGGCGGCTTGGGCGATGGCGCGCAAGTCCTTTACGTTCTTCGTCTGTAACTCTGATCGGGTGGCCATCCGTCCTCCGTGGTGGATTTCAACAGGATATGGAGACGCCGCGTTCCGACGCCTCCGGGCCCGGGTGCACAGCGCATCGCTGCATGTTCTTCGGGCCGGTGATCCCCTCGAAGCCCCTCGTTCCGAAAATCGGGCGCTGCTCTGACATGGGAGCGCAACTCATTGGGGCGGGGGTTCGGCCCGGCAATTCACTGCGGGCCTGCGGCCTATCTTATCCGGTGTCTCCGTAAATGCAAAACGGCGCCGCGGCGGTCAGGAAAAACGGCTGACCGAGCGGAGGAAACGCTTCAGGGCGCCGAGCTCGTTGGGCAGGCGCACCACCCGTTCGGGGCGCTTCTCCAAACCCGCCAGCGCCGCCGGAACGGGGGGCGGACGGCCCAAGGCCGCCTCCACCGCTTCGGGGAACTTGGCCGGATGGGCGGTGGCGAGGCACACCACCGGACCTTCCACCCCGGCGTCCTGCGCCGCCCCTATCCCGACGGCGGTGTGCGGATCGATCACCCGTCCGCTGCGGCGGTAGACGTCGGCCATGATCCGGCGGGTGGCCCGATCGCCGCACCATCCCGAGGCGAACAGATCCAGCTCGGCGCCGCCAGGCGGCGCCAAGAACCCTTCCCGGCGGAGCCGGCCCATCGCCTCCGCCAGCCTCCTCCCGTCCCGGCCGTACAGATCGAACAGCAGCCGTTCCAGATTGGAAGGAATCTGGATGTCCATCGACGGGCTGATGGTGGGGATCACCTCCCCCAACTCGATTCGGCCCTCCTTGAAGAACCCGTCCAGCACCCGGTTGGCGTTGCTTCCCGCCACCAGCTTGTGCACCGGAAGCCCCATCCGAGCGGCCGCATACCCCGAGTAGACGTTCCCGAAGTTGCCGCTCGGCACCGCGAACGACACCGGCCCCCCCAGCCGAAGGCCCGCCCAGAAGTAGTAGGCGATCTGGGTGATCAACCGGGCGAAGTTGATGGAGTTGGCGGTGGACAGCGACAGGCCGCCCCTCAGCTCCGGGTCGGCGAAAGCCGCCTTGACCAGATCCTGGCAGTCGTCGAAGGCGCCGTCCACCGCCGCCGCATGAACGTTGGGCGCCTCGATGGTGGTCATCTGGCGGCGCTGCACCGCCGTGGTGCGCCCTTCGGGGAAGAGGATCACCGCGTCCACCCGCTCCCGGTCCCGGAAGGCTTCCATGGCGGCCGAACCGGTGTCCCCGGAGGTGGCCCCCAGGATCATGGCGCGGCCGCCCCGGCGCTCCAGGGCGGCGTCGAACAGCCGGGCCATCATCTGCAGGGCGAAGTCCTTGAAGGCCCAGGTGGGGCCCCAGAACAGCTCCATCAGGTACAGGCCGCCGCCCAGCTCCTCGATCGGCGCCGTCTCGGGGTGGGCGAAACTTCCGAAGGCGGCGGCGGCCATGTCCGCCAGCTCCTCGGCGTCTGCCAGGCCGGAGGTGAAGGGCGCCAGCACGGCCGCGGCGGCGGCCGGGAAGCCGGAACGGGAATCCAGGCCGGAGAGGGAGGGCCGGGGCCAGACCTCCGGTACGTAGAGCCCCCCGTCGGGGGCCAGCCCGGCCAGCATGGCGGCGGCGGGGCCGACCGGAGGCGCCCCTCCCCGGGTGGAGACGAGGCGGACTTCGGAGCCCATCAAACCCTGATCGTCCATCTCTCGCGAGCAACCGGGTCAGGGCTCGTCGCTGTGGACCCGCAGCACCCCCGCCACTTCCGACACCACGTCCAGAGCGGCCAACCCGTCCACGGCGTCAGCCAGGTTGCGCTCCGGGGACTCGTGGGTGACCAGCAGCAGGGTGGCCACGTCCCCGCGGCCCTCCTGCCAGACCGATTTGATCGACACCTGGTGGCGGCCGAAGACGGCCGCGATCCGGGCCAGCACCCCGGGCCGGTCCACCACCGTTATCCGCAGATACCACTTGGCGGTGAAGGCGTCGGGGCGGCGCAGGCGGCCGGGGGCGAAGCGGATGCGGGATCTCACCTGGGCGCCGGACAGCCGCTCGCGGGCGGACATGATCACATCGCCCAGCAGGGCGGTGGCGGTGGGCTCGCCCCCCGCCCCCGGGCCGGTGAAGAGCAGCTCCCCGATCGACGGCCCCGAGACGAAAACGGCGTTGGTGGCCCCCCGCACCGAGGCCAGCGGATGGTCCAGGGGCACCAGGGTGGGGTGGACCCGCACCGCGATCCCCTCCTCGGAATCATCGGCGATGGCCAGCAACTTGGGCGTGTATCCGAGGCGGCGGGCGTACTCTATGTCCTCCGCCCCGAGCCCCTGGATGCCTTCCCGGACCACCGAGGCGCCGTCCACCCAGACGCCGAAGGCCAGGCTGGCCAGGATGGCGGCCTTGGCCGCCGCGTCCCCGCCCCCCACGTCGGCGGAGGGGTCGGCTTCCGCATACCCCAGCCGCTGCGCCTCGGCCAGCACCTCTCGGTAGGGGGCGCCTTCCTCCACCATGCGGGTGAGGATGTAGTTGGTTGTGCCGTTGACGATCCCCAGCACCGACGTGATGCGCTCCCCGGCCAGCGACTCGGAGAGAGGGCGGATGATGGGAATCCCTCCGCCCACCGCCGCCTCGAACAGCAGGGAAACGCCCGCCTGCTCGGCCGCCTCCAACAGCTCGCTCCCCCGCGCCGCCATCAGCTCCTTGTTGGCGGTTACAACCGCCTTGCCGGATCGAAGGGCCCGCTTGACCAGCTCCCCGGCCGGGTCGAGGCCGCCCATCGCCTCCACCACGATCGCCGCGTCCGGGTCGTCGACCACCTCGTTGGGCCGGTCCGTGAGGAGGCGGGCCGGGATGTCCACCCCCCGGGGCTTGGCCTTGTCGCGGACCGCAACCCCCGTCACCGCCAGATCCAGCCCGGTCTTGGCGGCCACCGCCTCCGCCTCGAAGATGAGCCGGTGGATCAAAGCGCCGCCCACGGTGCCCGCCCCGAGAAAACCGACGCCGATCTGCATGCTCATATTGCGCCCTCCATCACGGCGGCGCCGGCCCTCCCGCCAGACCAGGGCTCCGCCTCGTCCATCGTCAGCTGGCCGCCCAACAGGTCGTCCAGGCTCTCTCGGCGCACCACTTCCCTCGCCTCCCCGTCTTTCACGAACAGCACCGGCGGGCGCGGAAGGGCGTTGTACCGGGAAGACATCGAAAAGGTGTAGGCGCCGGCGGCCGGCATGGCGACCAGATCCCCCGGCCCGACCGACCCGGGCAGGAGCGCGGAATCGAGCATCACGTCGGTCTCGCACATCCGCCCGAACACCCGGAAGGAGCGGTCGGACGGGCGGTCGAGGTGTTCGGCCGCCAGCAGCTCGTAGCGGGAGTCGTACAGGGCCGGACGGGGGTTGTCCGTGAGGCCGCCGTCCAGCGCCAGCATCTCGCCCCCCGCCGGAAGCGGCTTGCGCACCCCCACCCGGTAGAGCAGAACGGCCGCGTTGGCGACCAGCGCCCGGCCCGGCTCCATCATCACCTCCACCGGCCCGATCCGGTCCTCGGCCTCTATTACGTCCATCGCCCAGCGCACCGCGTCCGCCGCCGCCGCCGGGGTGACCACCGGATCGGTGCGCAGGTAGGGGGACGCCAAGCCGCCGCCCACGTCCAGCAGCACCGGAGCGGCGGTGAAAGCCGCCCGGTGGCGGAAGACGAACTCGGTCAAACGCTCGAAGATGACCCCGAACAAGGACGGATCCGTGATATGGCTGCCGGCGTGGAGATGCACCCCGCGCAACCGCAGCCCGGCCGCGTCGCCGATGCGGTCCGCGGCCGCGTCGGCCGCCCCCGGGGTGAGCCCGAACTTGGCGTACCCGCCGGTGGTGAGCACCTTCCGGTTGGTTACCAGGTCGACGTGCTCGTTGAGCCTGATCATAACGTCCACCGGGCGTCCCGCCGCCTTCGCCTCCAAGCGGTCGATCTCCCCCAGGCTGTCGATGACCGTGACCGCCGCCCGGCCCGACGCCGCCAGCTCCAGCTCCTCCTCGGTCTTGAGGTTGCCGTGAAGGAGGATGCGGGAGGCGGGCACCCCGCCCCGGCGCGCCATGGCCAGCTCCCCGGCGGACACCACATCCACCCACCAGCCGGTGGGGGCGATCATGGCGGCCAGTGCGGTGCACATGAAGGCCTTGGTGGCGTATACAGGGCGGCCCGCCCCGGCCAGCGCCTTCTCGAACTCTTCGAGCCGGGCCTCTAGATGGGCGGCGTCGAACACGTAGCAGGGGGTGCCGTAACGTTCGGCCACCGCGGCCAGATCCACCCCCCCCACCGAGGCTCGGCCGTTGTGTTCCATCCAAGTTAGGGGCAGTACATCGCCCAGCGCCATTGCTCGCCTCGGGGGTTCGACACTACGGGGAGGACGCCCGCCGGGGATTCCGGCGGCATGATCCGGCGGGCGCGCCCTCGGCAGGATTCGAACCTGCGCACCCGGCTCCGGAGGCCGGTGCTCTATCCCCTGAGCTACGAGGGCTCCGATCCCATTCTACCCTACATCGCGGGGGCAGTCCGAAAGGGGGCGGCGGGGAGGGGAACGGAGCCCCCAACCGCCGAAGCCCCCTGCAAGAGAAGGGCCGGGGTGCTGTTCTAGGGGGAGAGAACGCTGCACCCCGGCCAGTGGCAGGTGGGTGTCCTGCCGTTTGGTGGGAGCAAGTATGTTACAACATCCGTCCGAGTTGTCAAATCGCCGCCGAATCCTGAGTCCGGCCGGGCCTGACCTGGCAGTTCATCCACCCGGCCGAGCCGGCGGCGGACCGGGGTTACACTCTGGTCATGCGGCCTATCTGGAGCGGCGCCCTGTCTTTCGGCTTGGTGAACATCCCTGTCCACCTCTACCCGGCCACGTCCGACCGGCGGCCCAAGTTCCGGCAGCTCCGGCGCGAGGACCACAGCCCCATCCGCTACCGGAAGGTGGCCGAAGCCGACGGCGAGGAGGTCCCCCGGGAGGACATCGTGCGGGGCTACGAGTTCGACAAGAACCGCTACGTGGTGTTCACCAACGAGGAGATCGAGGCGGCCGGGCACCAGGGCGGACCCCGGATCGTGGACGTGATCCAGTTCGCGGACTCCGCCGAGATCGACCCGGTCTTCTACCGGTCATCCTATTACCTGTCGCCCGACTCCGCCGGACAGAAGGCCTACTCGATCCTGCAGCAGGCCTTGGCCGAGAAGGGCCGGGTGGGCATCGCCAAGGTGGCCCTCCGCTCCCGGATCCATCTGGCGGCCCTGCGCGCCCGCGACGGCCTGCTGATCCTCGAGACCATGTACTGGCCGGACGAGATCCGGCCGGCGCAGTTCGAACCCTTGGACGAGAACCTCGAGGTTCGGCCGCAGGAGGTGGCGATGGCGGAGATGGTGATCGACAACCTGACCGAGGGGTTCGATCCGGCCCGCTGGGTGGACTCCACCCGCACCTCCATCGAAGAGCTGGCCCGCCTCAAGATCGAAGGCGGAGAGATCGCGGCCCCGGAAACCCCCGAACCCACCAAGGTGGTAGACCTGCTCGAGGCGCTCAAGGCCTCGGTCGAGGCCACCAAAGCCCGGCCGGAGCGCCGCCAAGCCGTATAGGAACAGGAAATCCGAGGAGGCGCATCTTGAAGGCAAGGATCGGCATCGCGGACACGGGCCGCGAGGTAGAGGTGGAGGTAGAGGACCAGAGCGATCTGGCCAAACGCTTGGAGACGGCCTACCGCAAGGGCGTTCCCATCCTGTGGTTCCGAAACACCAAGGGCCGGGACATCGGCATCCCGATCGGGCGGGTGGCGTTCGTCGAGATGCTCGACGAATCGGATCAGTCGGTGGGCTTCGCCCGCTGAACCCGCTCCGAAAGCCAGAGGCCGGACGGTCGGATCAGACGGCCGCCCGGCGCCGCTCGGCCAGCCAGCGCTTCCGCAGCCGGCGGCGTTCGTCCTCGGCGTAGCCGCCCCACACCCCGGCCTCCTGATTGGTCTGAAGGGCGTATTGGAGGCAGTCGTTCAGCGCGAAGCAGGAAGCGCAGATGCCCTTGGCTTCCTCGATCTGCTCGACGGCCAGCCCGGTGGTGCCGATGGGGAAGAAGAGACTCGGCTCGGAATCTCGGCAGGCGGCCGCCTCCCGCCAGTCGGGGGCGGCCGTCGTCTCGGTCTTGGTCATAGTCAGCATGTTTACCTCTGTTCGCGGATAAGTGTCTCGGACTCGTTCTTGTCCGGCTGCGGGGTGCGGCCCGGACCGCGGTGAGAACCCGCCCGGGCCCGCCCTTTCTTGTGAATAAATTCACAAACCTCGTCAAATCAACGGGCGCCCGGGCCAGCAAACCGCAACGATAGCCGCCTCGGAGCGGGGGCGCAAGCGATTTATTTCACATAGTCCCGGAGGGCTTGTTCTAGATTCTTCCAACAAGGGTATTGATGAACAGCGATATTTGTGATACCTATACATCATGAAAACAATACGAACCCTCATCTCATTGGTCCTCTTGACCTGCGCGGTCGGAGGAAGCGGATTTTTCCTGGCGAAGCTGCGGAGCGCGGCGCATCTGCCCGGACCGGGCGAGCTGCTGAGCGCCCCGCCGGAGGAAGCGGTCTACGGGGCGGTCTGGCTGCTGGCGGCGGCGGTCACCGCCTGGGTGGCGCTGACCAGCATCCTCTCGGTGTTCGCCTACGCAGCCCAGATACCGGCGGCCGTCCGGGCGGTGGAGTGGATGACCCTGCCCCCCATCCGCCGGTTGTCCCAGCGGGTCTCCGCCCTGATGCTGGCCGCCGCCGCCGGCCTGGCGAGCCCCGCCGCCGGCCTCCAGCTGCCCCCCGCCCCCTTCACATCAGGGCCGGTGGAGCGGGCCGCCGCGGGCGCCGAGTTGGCGGCGGAGCGCCCGGCGCCGCCCGGAGCGGCGGTCCCCATCCCTCTCCGCCCCGGCAGCCAGGACGCAGCCAGCCCCCAGGCGGCCGTTCACCGGGCCTCCGCCGCCGCCCCCGTCCCCCTGCGGGTGGGCGGCCAGCCCCCCGGCCATCACCGAACCGCCGCCAAGAACCCGCCGGCGCCGCACCGGGCGGCCCCCGCCGCTCCGATCCCCCTGCCGGCGGGGCGGGGAACCCTCCCGGCGGCGGACGCCGGCGGCTGCGAAGACAACCTCTACACGGTGCAGACCGGCGACAACATGTGGTCCATCGCCTCCGACTGCCTGACCGCCCGGGAGGGTAAGGCCCCGTCCGCCGACCGCATCGCCGAAGTATGGCGGCAGATGATCGATCTCAACCGAGGCCGGATCATCTCGGGCGACCCCGATCTGATCTTCCCCGGGGAGCAGCTGCTCGTGCCTCCGCCCGGCGAAGCCGGATGACCCCGGCTCTCAGGCGGGGATGAAGCTGATGCGTACCGACCGGCGGCGGTTGTCGCGGTTGGTGTCCACCAGCACCACCGACTGCCAGGTTCCGAGGGCCATCGCCCCGTCGAGCACCGGGATGACCGCGCTGGGCGGCACGAAGGCCGGGAGCACATGGTCGGCGCCGTGGCCTTCGGCGCCGTGCCGGTGGCGCCACCGGGAATCCCTGGGAAACAACCGGTCGAGGTGGTCGAGCAGATCGCGGTCGGATCCGGCCCCGGTCTCGAAGATCGCCACCCCCGCCGTGGCATGGGGAACGAACACCGACACCAGCCCGTCGCCCCGGCCGCGCACGAACTCGGCCACCTGTCCGGTGATGTCGACCGCGGCGGAGGAACCCCCCGTCCGGATGTTCAGCACCTCGGTGTCCACCGCCGCACCCTCGGGCCGAGGCCTAGGCGTTGTCGCCCAAGAAGATGGACGAGACCGAGGTGTCCATGAAAATGGCCAGCAGCGCCTCGGCCAGGATGGGGGCGATCGAGAGCCGGGTCAGCTTGTCGAAGTCCTCGGCCTTGCCCCGGAGGGGAAGGGTGTCGGTCACCACCACCTCGTCGATGGGGGCTTCCTTCAGCCGCTCGACCGCCGGAGGCGAGAGGACCGGGTGGGTGGCGGCGGCGATCACGCTCTTGGCCCCCCGCTCCCGCAGCAGCCGGGCCGCGTCGGCGGCGGTGCCGGCGGTGTCGATGATGTCGTCCACGATCACCGCATGGCGGTCGCGCACCTGCCCGACCACGGTGAGGGCTTGGGACCGGTTGTGGACGTCGGCCTCCCGGCGCTTGTGCACGAAGGCCACATAGGCGTCCAGGTAGCGGGCGTATTTCTCGGCCCGCTTCACACCGCCTGCGTCGGGGGAGACGATGGTGGCGGGGCCTTCCAGGCGGTCCGCCAGATAATCGGTGATGATCGGCAGGGCGGTCAGGTGGTCGAAGGGGTTGGGGGAGAAGCCCTGTATCTGCCCGGTGTGGAGGTCGATGGAGACGATCCGGTCGGCGCCGGCCGCCAGGAACAGGTCGCTCATGAGGCGGGCGGAGATGGGCTCCCGCGGCAGCACCTTCTTGTCGGCCCGGGCGTACCCGAAGAAGGGCACCACCGCGGTGATGCGGTGCGCCGAAGCCCGCTTCAGGGCGTCGATCAGGATCAGCTGTTCCATGATGTGGAAGTTGATCTCGGGGGCATGGCTCTGGATGACGAAGCAATCGACGCCCCGCACCGACTCGGACGGGCGGGCGTACACCTCGGTGTCGGCGAAGCGCGACAGCTGCACATCGCCGAGCCGCACCCCCAGCTCCTCGGCCACGTCGCGGGCCAGCTCGGGGTTGGCCGATCCGCTGAAGAGTTTGAAGCGTTTGCGGTAGACGAGCTCCATGCTCAGCCGGCCCCGCCTCGGCCGCGGCGGCGCGCCCGGCGCTCGGCGTAACCGGGGACCTCCCGCTGGTCGGACCGCTCCACCCCCAGCGCCCCCGCCGGCACGTCCCTGGTGATGGCCGAACCGGCGGCGGTGTAGGCGCCGTCCCCCACCTCGACGGGGGCGACCAGCACCGTGCTGCATCCGATCTGGGCGCCCCGGCCCACCTTGGTGCGGTGCTTGTCCTGCCAGTCGTAGTTGGCGGTGACCGCCCCGGCGCCGATGTTGGCCCCGTCGCCGATGTCCGCGTCCCCCACATAGGAGAGATGCGGCGCCTTGGCGCCCCGCCCCATCACCGAGTTCTTGACCTCCACGAAGGTCCCGGCCTTGGAATCCCCGCCCAGCCGGGCGCCGGGCCGCAGGGAAGCGTAGGGCCCGACCTCGGCGCCGGCCCCGATGGAAGCCCCGCGCACCGCCGAATACCAAATCTTGGCCCCCTCCCCCACCTCGCTGTCCTCGAGGAAGACGTCCGGCCCGATCCGCGCTCCGGACCGCACCCTGGTGCTGCCTTCCAGGTACACCCCCGGGTACAGGCGCACCCCCGCCTCCAGCACCGCGCCGGCGTCTATGTAGACCCGGGCCGGGTCCAGCATCCACACCCCTTCCCTCATCCATGCTTCGTTGATGCGGGCCCGCATGATGGCGGCCGCCCCGGCCAGCTGATCCTGGGTGTTGACCCCCGACAGCTCCTCGGCGGTGGTGCGGAAAGCCGCGATGGAGTGCCCCTCCGCCCCCAGGATCGACACCGCGTCGGGGAGGTAGTACTCGCCTTGGGCGTTGTTCTGTTCCACATGGGCCAGCGCCTCGCGGATGTACTCTCCGTCGAACATGTAGGTGCCGCCGTTGATCTCCTGGATCTCCCGCTCGCTGGTGGTGCAGTCGGCGTGCTCGACGATCCGCCGCACCCGGCCCCAGCCGTCCCGCACCACCCGTCCGTATCCGGTCGGATCGTCCATGGCGGCGGTAACGCAGGTGGCGGCCGCCCCGGTGGTGCGGTGGAGCCGGGCCATCCGCCCCAGGGTGTCGGTGGTGATGAGGGGCGTATCGGCCGGAACCACCAATATGTGGTCGTCCGCCTCCAGGGAAACCGATTCCAAAGCCACCTGCAGCGCATGGGCGGTGCCCAGCCGGCGCGCCTGCACGACCGGAGAGGCGTGGCCGGGCAGCATCGCCGCCACCCGCTCGGCGTCGGGCTTCACCACCACCACCGTCCGGACCGGTTCGAGCGGCGCCACCGCATCGAGCACCCATTGGATCATCGGCCGGCCGGCCACTTGATGGAGCACCTTGGGGCAGTCCGACTTCATCCGCGAGCCCTCCCCCGCGCCCAGCACGACGGCTGTCAAGGCCATGCAAACCCTCCTTACTCAGCTGGGGGGACAGGACTCGAACCCGTACCTGCGGGACCAAAACCCGCGGTGCTGCCATTTACACCACCCCCCACCGCACATCCGGGCCATTTTACCCTGATTTTTCATATCCCCGATTATTCCTGCCCCGGCTGTACGCCTTCCAGGTGCGCCCCCCGGTCCGAGGACGGGGCGGCGAACGCCGAGCGGGCCTCCGGCGGCGCCAGGGCCAGCGCTTCCCGCGCCTCCGCCCCGCCGGAGAAGAAGCCGAACAGGGCCGGACCGCTCCCCGACATGAGGACCGGACGGCCCCAGAGGCCCTCCAGCTCCGCCCGCCAGTATTCGAGCTCGGGTTCGCACCGGACGGCGGCCGGATAGAGGTCGTTGAACAGCGGCCCGAGCCTGCGGATCTCCGGCGGCAGGCCGCGCCCCGCCGTCCGGGGGCCCTGCGGTTCCCCCATCCGGTCCCATGCCTCGTACACCCGGGCGGTCTCGAGGGGAAAGGGCGGCGCCGCCGCCGCCGTCCAGAAGCCCTGCCCTTCCTCGATCGGCGGCCCGGTCTGCTCCCCGTACCCGCCCACCCACCGCCGCCCGCCGCCCAGGCAGAAAGGGACGTCCGCCCCCACCGAGAAGGCCAGGCCGGCCGACTCTTCGGCGCCGATCCCGACCGCATCTCCGTACAGGAGAAGGGCCGCCGCCGCATCGGAGCTTCCTCCGGCCAGGCCGGCCGCCGCCGGGATGCGCTTCCAGAGGACGAACTCGGCCGGAGGGCGGCGCCCGGCCCGCTCCCGCAGGGACTCCACCGCCTTCCAGACCAGGTTCTCCCCCCCGGCTGCCAGACCGGGCGCGCCGTGGATGGTGAGGCGGTCGGCCTCGGCATCCTCCATCGTCAAGATGTCGCACCATCCGATGGACTGCTGCAGGCTTCGGATCGGATGCAGCCCGGAACCGTCCCGGGGCTTCACCTGCAGCGACAGGTTGAGCTTGGCCGGGGCCAAGGCCCGCCGGGCGCTCATCCGTCCGCCTCCTGCAGGGCGGCGGCGATGGCCAGAAAGTGGCCGGCCTCCAGGTCCTCGGCCCGAAGGGCGGGGTCGACGCCCGCCGCCCGGATCAGGTCCTCCGCCGGCGGGGGCAGGACGGGGCGCAGGGACGAACGGAGCATCTTGCGGCGCCGCCCGAACCCGGCCGCCGCCACCCGGAAGGCCAGCTTCCGCAGCGGATCGGGCGGGCAGGTGCGTTCGACCGCCACCACCGCCGATTCCACCCTGGGGGCGGGGAGGAACACCTGGGGGGGGACCCGGAACTCCAAACGGACGGAGCCGTAGAGGGCCGCCGCCGCGCTGGGAAGCCCGTAGACCTTGGAACCGGGCCGGGCCGCCAGCCGCTCGGCCGCTTCCCGCTGCAGCATGACCACGCACCGCCGCACCCCGGCCGCCTCCGCCAAGAGTTCCAGCAGGATCGAAGTACCCGTCTGATAGGGCAGGTTGGAGGCCAGCACCCAGCTGCCGTCCGGCCCGAACTCGGCCGGGTCGAGGCGGGCGGCGTCTGCGTAGCGGACCTCCGCCTCCAGCCCGGCCAGCGCTTCGGAGAGGAGCGGACGCAGCCGTTGGTCGATCTCGTAGGCGGTTACCGCGAATCCGGCCTCGGCCAGCGCCCGGGTCAGCGCCCCGGTGCCCGCCCCGATCTCCAAGGCCCGGGCTTGGGACGGGTCGCCCGCCAGCGACGCGATCTTGGCGGCGATGTTGGGATCGGCCAGGAAATGCTGGCCGAGGCGGCGGCGGGGGGCGACTCCGTGCCGGTCCAGGAGGCGGCGGATTTCGGAGCGGGTCTGGCTCACAGCCCGAACACCTGGGCCGCCCGGGCGGAGGTCAGCCGGGCCGCCTCCTCGGTGTCCACACCCCAGATCCGCCCCAGGGCGGCCCCTACCAGCCCCACATGGGCCGGCTCGTTGGGCTCCCCCCGGTGAGGCGCCGGGGCCAGATAGGGGGCGTCGGTCTCCACCACCGCCCGGCCGGGCGGGATCACCGCCGCCCCCCGGCGCACCGCGTCCCCGGTCTCGAAGGTGATCGGCCCCGCGAAGGAGAAGGTAACCCCCAGTTCCAAGAAACGCTTCGACCATCTGGGGCCTCCGGTCCAACAGTGGAGCACCACCCAGGCCCCGGCCCCCTCCTGCTCCAGCAGCTCGTAGATCCGGCGGAAGGCGTCCCGGCAGTGGACGATCAGGGGCTTGCCCAAGGCGAGGGCCAGCCGGTGATGCTCCAGGAAGCAGGCGGTCTGCGCGGCGGGCGGCGACAGGTTGCGGTAGAAGTCCAGGCCGGTCTCCCCCACCGCCGCCGCCTCCTCCATCAGCTCGGCCAGGCCGCCTTCTTCCTCCGGCCAGCGGGATGCCTCGTGGGGGTGGAGCCCGGCGGCGAACGAAAGCCGGCCCGGATGTCTCCGGGCGAGGGCGCGGGCCGCTCGGCTGGACTCGAGATCCACACCGGGAACTACCGCATGGCGCACGTCCTCCGCCCGCCCGAGCAGCAGCTCGGGGGGGCGTCCGTCCAGCTGCAGGTGGCAGTGCGTGTCCACCCATCGGCCCGTGATCGAGGGCGGGGGCGGCGGCACCTGCTCAGCGCCCCCGCCCGCGGAGGACCGCCTCGTACAAAGCCCTGCGGTTCAACCCCAGCCCTTCCGCCGCCGAGCGCACCGCCTCCGACAGACGGGCGCCGCCGGCGGTGCGGGCCTCGACCTCCCGGACCGCCTCCTCGAGCGGGGGGGCCGAACCGGGGCGCCCTTCCACCACCAAGGTGAACTCCCCCCGGGGGGTGCGCCGGCCCCATTCCGCCGCCGCCCCGGCCAGGGTTCCCGACCACACCTCCTCATAGACTTTGGTGAGCTCGCGGGCCACCGCCGCCCGCCGATCCCCCCCCAAGGCGGCGGACAGGGCCGCCAGGTCGCCCGCCACCCGGGCGGGGGCCGAGAACAGAACGATGGTGCGCACTTCGGCGGCCAGCATCTCCAAGCGCTCCGCCCGCTCCCGGCCCGTGCGGGGCAGGAAGCCCTCGAAGACGAACCGGTCGGCGGCCAGGCCCGACACCGCCAGGGCGGCCGACACCGCGCTGGGCCCCGGCGCCACCGAAACCGCCGCCCCCGCCCGCCGGGCGGCCCGCACCGCCGAGAGGCCCGGATCGGCCACCCCCGGCATTCCGGCGTCGGTGATGAGCGCCACCGTCGCCCCTCCTTCCAGCAGCCGGGCCAACCGGGCCGCCCGCCGGGCTTCGTTGCCGGCGAAGTAGGACTCGGGGCGGACGGCCACCCCGAGGCGGTCGAGCAGCACCCGCGCCCGGCGGGTGTCCTCGGCGAAGACGGCGTCCGCCTCCTCCAGGGTTTCGGCCAGCCGGGGGGAGGCGTCGTCCAGGTTGCCGATCGGCGTCCCGCACAGGATCAGGCGTCCGCCCATCAGCCCTCCGCCCCCAGCCTGAGCGCCAGCCGGCGCCCCGCCGAATGGTCGGAAGCGGCCAGAAAGGTGAGGGCGTCCACGTCCCAGGCCAGCATGGCGTAGACCTCCCCCCCCACCCATTCGGTCATGGTGCCGGACACCGTGGACGGCCCCACCTCCATCCCCGAACCGATCAGGTTCCGTATCGCCGTGTTCATCTCGGAGGCGTCCGCGAAGGAGTCGGCCGCATAGCGCACCGCGAACAACACCTCCCCCGTCAGCGGCGCCCACAGTATCCGGTACCGGTCGCCTCCCCAGCCGTCGGCCGCCCGGGCCGCCTCCGCCGCCGCTCCGCGGGAGGACAGCAGGGCCTGCCAGCGGCGCTCTCCCCAGGTTCCCTCCTCCACCAGCAGGTACCCGTCCGCCTCCGCGGCCGGGGGTTCCACCTCCGCCGCCGGTTCCAGACTGCGGTACTTCTCGGTGTGCAGCACCTGCTCCGTGGTGGCCGGGGGCCGGCCGAGGGCTTGGTCGAGCGCCGCCGCCCCCCCCAGCCGGTACAGGTCGACCGCCAGCGCTGCCCCGGCCCGGGCGGGGAAGCGAGCCAGATGCACCAACACCTCCGGCGCCCCGTCCAGCTGCGGCCCGGACCGCGCCGCCGCCTGGGCGGCCGCCGCCTCCCGGCGTTCAGGCGGCAGGGAATCCAGGTAGAGCGACCGGACCAGCGCCGCCTCTCCCTCCAGCAGGGCCAGCCGGGCCGCCGCCCGGTCGGGGTCTTCCTCTTCCTCCGCCGCCGGCCGGGGATGGTGCTGGTGCGACAGCGCCTTCGCCAGCACCCCCGCCAACACCCAGCGCCGGTGCTCGTCCAAAGGTTCCCCGCCGACGGCCATGACGATCCGGCCTTCCCGGTAGTCGTAGTAGATGCCGGAGGGGTCGGAGGAGGGGTCGCCCGCGCCGATCAGGGCCGCCTCGAGGCCGGGGGGTATCTCGGATTCCGCCTCCGCCGCCCCCAGCAGCTCGAGCAGCGCCCGCCAGTACCGCACCTTCTCCTGATGCGGCCCGGCGGCGGGGTCCGGTGAAAGCCCGGCCGTCTCTCCGGGAAGGGCGGCCTCTATCTCCGGCCGCCGCAGGAAGGCGCGGCCCCGCAGCGACTCGACCGCCTCCATCAGCTCCTCGACCTGGATGGTCTGGACTGCGGACAGGGGCCAAGGGGGAGGCGGGGGAACAGAGGCGGGGGCAACGGTCGACGGGGCGGCGGGGGGCGCGGCCGCGGAGACCGATACTTCCGCAGAGTCGGAAACGGGCGCCGGGCTGGAAACAACCGGCGAATCGGCGCCCTCCGGTTCGTCCGCGGGCGCGGGCGGGGCGCCGGAGGCGGGAATGACAGAGGCCGCCGCGCCCGAAGGCGGCGGCGCATCTTGGCCGGAGGCGCACCCCCCGGCCACCGCGAACACCAAACCCGCCGCCGCGGCCCGAAACCCCGCCCGGCGGACGAACGGACGACGGGGGAAGGGGCCGGTCACACCGCTCCCGCCCCCGCCGGGCGGCGCCCCGCTACCAGGCGAGGTACTTGAGCTCCAGGTATTCATCCATCCCGTAGCGGCCGCCCTCGCGCCCCACGCCCGACTGCTTGACCCCGCCGAAGGGCGCCGACGCATCGGACACCAAACCCCGGTTCAGGCCCACCATGCCCGACTCGATCGCCCCCGCCACCCGGAACCCGCGGTCGGCGTCCCCGGTGTACACATACGAGATCAGGCCGTGCTCGGTGTCGTTGGCGGCCGCCACCGCCTCCTCCTCGGTCTCGAACGCCACCACCGGCGCCACCGGACCGAAGATCTCGTGCCGGAGGATGTCCGCGTCGGGCGGGACCTCCGACAGAACGGTGGGCTCGTAGAAAAAACCCCGCCCGGAGAGGCCCTTGCCTCCGGTGAGCACCCGGGCGTCCTCGTCGACCGCCCCCTCCACCAGGGTTTCGACCTTCTCCACGGCGGAGGCGTTGATCATCGACCCCACCTGGTTGGAACGGTCCAGGCCGGGGCCCATCCGCAGGGCCGCCATGGCCTCGGTCAGCCGGGAGGTGAACTCCTCCGCCGCCCCCGACTGCACGTAGAAGCGGTTGGCCGCTACGCAGGTCTCCCCGCCGCCCCGCATCTTGGCGACCATCGCCCCCTCGACCGCCGCTCCGAGGTCGGCGTCGTCGAACACCACGAAGGGGGCGTTGCCGCCCAGCTCCATGCTGGTGCGCATTATCCGGCTGCCCGCCTTGGCCATCAGGATCCGGCCCACCTCGGTCGACCCGGTGAAGGACAGCTTCCGCACCCGGGGGTCGTCGAGGATGTGATCCACCACGCCGGACGATCCCCGGGCGTTCACCACGTTGGCCGCCCCGGGCGGAAGTCCGGCCTCGGCGAGGATGTCGGACACCGCCAAGGCCGACAGGGGGGTGTCGGTGGCGGGCTTCAGGATGGTGGTGCATCCGGCGGCCAGGGCCGGCCCCAGCTTGCGGGTGGCCATGGCGGCCGGGAAGTTCCAGGGGGTGACCATCAGCGAGACCCCCACCGGCTCCGGCAGCACCACGATCCGCTTGGCGCCGTCCGGAGCGGTCCGGATCTCGCCGGTGATCCGCACCGCCTCTTCGGCGAACCACCGGAAGAACTCGGCCGCGTACCGGACCTCGCCCAGAGCGTCGGAATAGGCCTTTCCGTTCTCTCGCACCACCAGCTCGGCCAGCTGTTCCTCCCGCTCCAGCATGATCTCGAACGCCCGGTGGAGCACCTCGCCCCGGGCCCGGGGCGCGGTCGCCGCCCATCCGGGCGCGGCGGCGGCGGCCGCGTCGACGGCTGCCTCGGCCTGGGCGCGCCCGGCGGTCGAAACAGAGGCGAGCACCTCCTCGGTGGCCGGATCGATCACGTCCACCTCGCCCTCGCCCTCCGTCCACTCACCGCCGATATGGAGCTGCGTCTTGTGCGCCGGCAAAAGTTCTTCCACCACTAGCGTCATCGGTTCCTCCTTGGTCTCGGCGGGCCTTCGGCGGCGGCCCTCGGGCGTTCATACGATACCCCTCGGGCGGGCGAACCGGCAATCTCCCCCGCAGGCCGGACAGTGGTCTCCGAGGGCGGCGGACAAGGCGGCGGCGCCCTCTTCAACGCCCGCAGGTTCTTGTCAGCAGCGGCCGCGGGGGCGCCCGGTTTGCCGCCCCCGAACGAGGCGGGCATGCCGAACGATTCGATTCGATTCAACCGGGCTGAACGGTTGGACGAGGCGGGCGCGGCGAGAAGCCGTCATGAACACCGCTTCCGAGTCCGGCCCCCCGATCTGGGCGCTCCCGGGTGAGGCCGGAGGATCGAAGCGGTCGAGTCCGCGAAAGATTTCCGAACACACCCCTATACGGAAGCCCCGAAATTTGGTATACCTATCGGGCTGAAGCACAAACACCGCCGCGAGCTTCCGGAGAGGGCGGCGGTCAGAAACGGAATCCCGTTCGATCCGGCCCCTGGGGCCGGAGGCGGCCCCATGCGCCCCGGCGGATTTTCGTTCAAGGAGGCGGCGGCGGGGGCAGGGCCCGGCGCAGCCGGCGGCGGGGGCCGATTTTCGCGGTCTTGGGGGCATTGGGTTGTAATCGAACTTCAAAGCCATAGTTCCACGGGGGGTCTTGTCAGGAGCGAACTCGGAGCCGCCCGTCCAGATGAGTGGTTCCAAGGGATCGGGGGTTGTGCACATCCTTGTTCGAGCCGCATACGCAGGCTCTTCCCCGGCAAGCCCCGGGCCCCGCGAAGGCCGAGGCGCCCGGTTTGCCGCCCTCGTCCCCCAACGAGATGAGCATGATGGCCCGGGGGTTCTTGTCAGGGCAACCTTGGAGCTACCCATCTAGGCCCATATACCGGATCAGTTCCGATGCGGTCTGCCTGGCCCACCGGAGCAGGCGCCGTTCGAGCGCCTGCAGGTCGGCGCCTTCCGGCGCCGGGGCGGAGGCGTCCACGTACACCTTGAGCTTCGGCTCGGTTCCGCTGGGCCGCGCCAGCACCCTGCTCCCCCCTTCCAGCTCGAGGACGATCAGCGCCGTCTCCCCCAGCCAACGGGGCCTTCCCCCGGCGCCCGTCCGATAATCCGCCGCCGAGGTCACCGCCTTCCCCCCCAACCGGCGGGGGGGGCGCTCCCCCAGCCGGTCCACCGCCGCGGCGATGGCCGCCGCCCCGGCCGAACCCGGGCGGCGCACGCTCTTCTGGACCGAGGCCCAGAGGCCGAAGCGCCGGTACAGCGCGGACAGCCGGTCCAACAGAGTCTCTCCCCGCCGGCGGCATTCAGCCGCCAGATCGGCCAGCACCAGAGCAGCCGAGACGCCGTCCTTGTCCCGGACCGCCCCCCCGGCCGAGTAACCCAGCGCCTCCTCGTATCCGAAGACGAACTCCGCCTCCCCGGACGCCTCGATCTCCAAAGCGGCGGCGGCGATCCATTTGAATCCGGTCAGGGTCGCCTCATAACGCGCCCCGCAGGCCTCGGCGACGAGGGCCGTCATCGGGGAGCTGACGATCGTGCCGACCACGAGCGGGCGGGCGGCGCCCCGGTAATTCGACAGCAGGTAGTCGGCCAAGAGGGCGCCCACCTGGTTGCCGGTGAGGACGGTCCAGCCTCCGGGGCCGGGAACCGCCGCCGCCAGACGGTCGGCGTCGGGGTCGTTGGCCAGCACCAGATCGGCCTCGGTCGATTCGGCCAGCTCCAGGGCCAGGTCCATCGCCCCCGGCTCCTCGGGGTTGGGGAAGCGCACCGTGGGAAACCTCCCGTCGGGCTCGGCCTGTGCGGAGACCGGATGAAGATCCTCGTAGCCGGCCTCGGCCAAGACTGCTCTCACGTGCGGCCAGCCCACCCCATGCAGCGGGGTGTAGACGATGCGCAGCCCCGGGCCGCCCGCCCCCGGAGCGCGCAGGGCGGCAACGGAGCGGCGGTATCCCTCCAGCACTTCCACTCCGATGGGCCGGACCCCCCGAACGCGGCCTTCCAGGGCGCCCTCCGCCCGCGGGATGTCCGCCGCCCGGCCCGCCCGGTCGACGGCGGCGGCTATCGCCGCGTCCGCCGGGGGAATGATTTGGGCGCCGCAGCCGTCGTAGACCTTGAAGCCGTTGTCTTCGGGCGGGTTGTGGCTGGCGGTTACCGCCGCGCCGGCGCAGGCGCCCAGAGCCGCCGCGGCGTAGGCGACCAGAGGGGTGGGGACGGGGTCCTCCCAGTACCGCACTTCCAGCCCGGCCGCGGCCAGCACCGCCGCCGCGTCGGCCATGAAAACGGGGCTGGACAGCCGGGCGTCCCGTCCCAGCACCACCGGACCGGACGGGGGGCCGCCTCGGCGGGCGGCCAGGAAATCGGCCAGCCCCTTCGCCGCCCGGATGACCGTGGCCCGGTTCATCCGGTTGGAGCCCGCCTCCACCGCCCCCCGCAGCCCCGCGGTGCCGAAGCGGAGGGTCCCCGCCATCCGTTCGGCCAGCTCCTCTCGGTCGCCCGCCTCGATCAAAGCCTCCAGCTCCGCCCGGGTGGTCGGATCGGGGTCGGCGTCCGCCCAAGCCCGCGCCCTGGCCGCCGGGTCGGCCTCCGCAGCTTCTGTCATGGGCGCGACTCTATATGGTCAGCCCCCGCGGCTGCGGATGTCGTACACCCGGTAGGCGTGATCGTACCGCCAGGTCTGGTCGCGGAGCACCCGCCACACCGACTTGCCGTACTCCCGGCACTCGGCGCGCCAGGTGACGCTGAGGGTGATCGGATATCCGGCCGGATAGCCCGCCGCCGAGGACGAACGCAGGAAAACAGCCGTCCGGCCTTCGACCAGCGCCGAGGCCGGATTGATCAACTTCATCGCGGAGGATCGGCCGGACGCCGAGCGGTGGACGGCGGCCCGGCCGATCCATCTGCCGTCCTGCGTGCCCAGGCCGGTCAAAGACCAGGTCACACGGCTGACCCACACGCGCAGGTCTATGCGGTCGCCGTCGACTTGCACCGATGTGGAGGAGGCGGGGATCTGGTTGTATCTGATCCGGATCGGAATCCCCACGTACCCGTACTTGCTGGGCTGTATGCCCAGACCCGGAGCGGGAAGGTCGTCAACGGCGGCTCGGAAGGCCGCCGCGGCGCCCGCTTTCCGGCACGCCGGGAGGGGCGGCCGGGTGGTCGTGGTGGTGGGGCGGGTCGTAGCGGGGGGGCGGGTGGTGCGGGGCCGGTAGATGCGGGGCCGAGTGGTCGTAGTACGCGGGCGGGCGGTAGTGGTGCTCGGGCGGGCGGCGGCGGTCCCGAACCGGACAGTGCCGGGCGGGGCCGTGTTCGGAGGCGCCGTAACCGGAGGAGCGGTGGTACAGGGCGGATGCTCGTTCGGGCGGCCCGAGCAATGCCGGTGCGCCGTCCTCACCCAGGTGCCGCAGTTGCCCGGCCTGGTGTTGGCCGGTTTTCTCCTGTCGCCCAGGCACACCGCATAGGTGGGGCCGGTTCGGTCCTCGTGCCGCCCCAGGTAGGTGTACTTGACCGTCAGGCCGTTGCCGTGCGGTGAATGCCCTCCGCGGCGCCCGATGTTGCAGGTGTTGGTGCGGCCCGGTTGGGGGGGCCGGACGACGGGGCCGCACGCTTTCCAGACCGCACCCGCCCTGGCCCAGTTCATGCACCTCGGCAAACCGATCACCGGAACGACGGCCTGTCTGGTGCACCTCCATTTCATCCAGTAGTTCCAGTGGCGCTCCCAGTCCCAGGTAACGGCGGTGCGGCCGGGTTTCCAAGAGGAGGAGGGGGGGTCGGCGGCGCCCGGTTCGATGGCCCACAGCACGGCCGCGAGCATCAGGCCGGAAGCCGCCGCCCATCCAACCGGGCCGGCCAGCTTCCCCAGCCGGCGGCGGGCTAGTAATAGCGGCCGGTGGATCCGGGGGCTTCGTCCTCGTTGACCTCCGGGTTCGGATCCTTCGGACAGCGGACGCTGCTGCCGATGTGTTCCATGATGACCATCACCTTTACGCAAAAGGACCTCCTGTAGGAGAGCTTCCACTCCCCGTCTACCTGTACGAGCGTGTCGAGAACCGGTTCGCCGGCGCCGAGATCGGGGTGCACCAGGCGGTAGACCACCCCGATGACCGCCGCGTCATGGGCCGGACCCCCCTGCCACCGGACGTCGTCGAGCGAGACCTCGAACCGCCCCCGCTCCTCCGGATGGAAGAGAGAGACGGCGCGCTCCCGGCCGTAACGGTCGAGGGCGTCGAAGACCTCGTCGAGCAGGACTCCGTTGCGGACCGCCGACCGGCGCTGCCCGCCGGAGCCTGTCCACGCCCAGCGCAGCACCCTCTCGGCCTCGCCGAGCGTGCAAGGGTCCTCCACCGGGAGGCCGTCCGCCTGCCACAGCTCCTCGACCGGGGCGCACCGCACGGGGGCGCCTTCCCCCCTGGAGGGCGGAGCGGCAACCGGAGGGCTTTCTCCTCCGGGGGGCGGGGCCGCGGCCGGAGGATCTTCTCCTCTTGAGAGCTCGCCGGCCAGGGCGGGCGCATCGGCCGGGGCGGGCAGAGCCCCCTCCAAGGCATCGGACGCAGGGGCGGGGCCGGTGTCTGCTTCAGGCGGCGCGGCGGATGCGGCCGGAGCAGGAACCGAAGCAGTCGAAACACCGGGGGCGGCGGGCGCAGCCGGAGCAGCGTCTGGGGCCGCCGCAACAGGTCCGGGCGCGGCGGCGGGAGCGGGCCGGACAGGGGCGGAACGGTGGACCGGGATCCAGAGCACCGCCGCCGAGGCCGCCAGCCCGGCCAGTATCACCGCGAACAGAAAGCCCTCTACCGGGCGGGCCATCTTCCGGCCGGAACGGATAGACGAATAGACACGGCGGATGAAAGTAGGCGGGCCGCCCGCCCCGCCTCAGCCAGAAAAAGGGGGGTTGCTAAAAAAAGTCCGGTCCGAACAGAAGGTCGCCTTCCGCCACCACCTCGGCGCGGCCCGTGATGAACGGTGCGATCTCTCGGCGCTTTCGGTCATGCCATGAATACCGGACGGTGAAGACGCTGCCGGTGATCGACTCCTGCACCCACTCCTCTCCGGGGGCCAGCTCGCCCTCGGCGGCCAGACAAGCCAGCTTGGCGCTGGTGCCCGTCCCGCAGGGCGAGCGGTCGTAGGTCCCGCTGGGGCACAGGACGAAGTTCCGGGAATGGGCCCCGGGGCGGGTGGGCGGCCCGTACAGCACGACATGGTCGATCCGGCGCCCGTCCCGATGGAGGCCGGAGCGGATCTCCTTGGTGAAGTACAGCAGGGTCTCGACCGGCAGGTTCAGGTCGATGAAAGGGCTTTTGACCAGGAAGAACAAGTTTCCGCCGTAGGCGATGTCCCCGATTGTCCGCCCGATGTCCGCCGCCTCGACTGACACCCCGGCCTCGAGACGGCGGCTCGCCACGTTGCCCACCGTTACCGCCCCGTCGGAAGCGAGGGAGGCCTCGATCCGCCCTTCCGGCGTGTCGATGCGGTGGACGCCGGGTTCGATGCGGCCCAGATGCCGCAGGGTCTCGACCAGGCCGATGGTCCCGTGCCCGCACATCCCGATCACCCCGGACCGGTCGAAGTAGATCACCCCGGTGAGGGAATCGGGGCTGTCGGGCGGGACCAGCAGAGCCGCCACCATGGCTTCGCTGCCGCGGGGTTCGTCCACCGCCGCCCTCAGCAAGCGTCCGTGACGGGCGGCCAGGTCGTCCCGGCGCTCCGCCGCCGAGTCCCCCGCCGGGGCCGGGAAGCCGCCGGTGATGACCCGGGTGGGTTCCCCCCCCGTATGGGAATCCACCACCGAGATCCGGGCGGCGCCCACCGTCGTCACGAGAACCTCGCGGGCGAGAAGGGGGCCGGGTCGACGCCGGGCGCCCGGCCGTTCATCATCTCCGCCGCCATCCGTCCGGTAACGGCGCCGAGCGACAATCCGATCTTGCCGTGGCCGGCGGCGTACACGACGTTGCTCCATCCGGGGGCCGGGCCGATCACGGGCAGCCCGTCGGGCGTAATCGGCCGGACGCCCGCCCACCGCTCCAGGACGACCAGCTCCGGATCCAGCTTCAGCCGCGAGCGGGCGGCGGCCTCGATGTCGGCCAGCCGCCGAAAGGAAGGAACCGCGTCCAGCCTGCCCAGCTCCAGCCAGCCGGTCAGCCGCAGCCGGCCGCCCATCGGGTTCACCGCCACCCAGCGGTCCCCTATCAGGATATTCCTGCGCGGGCCGAGGCGGGGCCGGGCGGCCGTCAGGCTGTAGCCCTTGCCGCCTTGGATGGGGAGGCGGTTGCCCAGGAAGGAAGCAACCCTGGAAGTCCAGGCGCCGGCGGCCACCGCCGCCCGATCCACCGCCAAGTCGCCCCGCGTGGTGATCAGGCGCTCCACCGCGCCGGAGGAACATTCGAACCCCAGCAACTCGGTGTGCGGGGCGAACTTCACGCCGCCCGCCCTGAGCAGGGCGGCCAGGGACGACAGGAACTTGCCCGGGTCGAGGCCGGCGTCGTCCGCACACAGAAAACCGCCGGTCACCTCGTCGCCCGCCGCCGGCTCCATCTCTCGGATCTCGGAGGGGCCCAGCATCTCGACCGGCACCCCGTAGTGTTCCATCTCGGCTGCCTCGCGCCTGGCGGCGGCCATTGCCTGCTCACTCCCGTAGACATGGAGCAGCCCGTCCTTGCGGTAGCCGCACTCGATCCCCTCCTCGGTGATCATCTTCTCCGTCATCTCGGCGCTGAGGAAACAGAGGGCCGCCAGCGCCGCCGCGCCTTCCTCGGCTCTCCGGGCGGTGCAGTTGCGGATGAAGCGCAGTATCCACCCCAGATAGGCCGGGTCGAGCGACGGGCGGGCGGCCACCGGCCCCGTCCGCCGCAGGATGCTCCTGACCGCATTGCGCGGCGCGCCGGGGGCGGCCATCGGGACCACATGGCTGGGGGCGATGAAACCGGCGCTCCCGGCGGCGGCCCCGCGGGCAACCGGCCCCCGGTCGATGACCACCACCTCGCGGCCCTCCTTCATCAGCTCGTAGGCGATGCAAAGACCGACCACCCCGCCGCCGACCACCGCCGCGTCCGCCCGCCCCGGAATCGGAAAATCGGAGGGAAGCATGTCGGGGGGATCGGGCGGCATTAGTCGACTCCTGGGATGAGGGGCAGGGCGCGGGCCATCCTAGATGAGTAGTTCCAAGGGATTGAGGGTTGTGCACATCCCTGTTCGAGCCGCATACGCAGGCTCTTCCCCGGCAAGCCCCGGCCCGCGCAGGCCAAGCCGCCCGGTTTGTCACCCTCGTCCCCAGCGAGATGAGCATGTCGAACAATGCAAACCATCATCAACCGAGGTTCTTGTCAGGGTAACCTTGGAGCTACCCATCTAGTTCCCCGCATCCCGGAGGGCGGCGGGCCTCTTCCCCTATCTTCCGGGCCCGTACCCGTCGAAGGAGCAGAACTCAACGGAATCCTCACCCCCGCCCAATCCAACATCAGCATCGGCTGCTTCGCCAAAAGCGGCATCGGACAACTAACCGACGACACCTTCATCTACCAAAACACCGCATACCGAATAGAACAAATATACTGGCGGCCCAACAACACCCTCCGAATAGACATCCACCCCAACGGCCTCAACACCGCCCTCCCCGACAACACCGAACTCACCATCGAACCCCTATCCAACCCCGGCCCCATATTCACAGCAACCGCAAGCAACGCCTGGCGCCTCCCCCCCCTACATCGACTTCATCTGGGACGCCCCCCTCGAACTCGAAACAGGACAAACCTACCAAATAGAACTGCGGCTCAACCCATGAACGGCCCAACCCTGGCCTGTGAAGATCCCAATGATCGAAGTTGTCCGGTTCCTCCGAGGGCGGGGAGTCCCGGCGCTACTGGGAACCCTCCGGCGGGGCGGCGGCAGGCGGCCAGGTCCGAACCGGCGAAGACCGCCGGCGGCGCGCGGGCGAGATGCTCCCCTGTCATTTCCGAAGAGCCGGGAATGTTCCAATCCGGTGTAGGGGCAGCCCCTCCCCTACAACACCGTCACCCCGCCCGCGCGCAGCACATCTGACCGGCAAGGCCCTGGTCAAGCGGAATCCGAAGCAACCGCCCCACAGGCGCGGAGGCCTCGGAAGGCCTCGGCCGGGCGGGGGCTTCTTAGGAAATTCTTAACTTCGGACAGGCATAATCGGGAAGATTCGGGGCATCGGAGGCGTTGCAATGAGTATGAACGAGGCATCGCTCCTGATCTATCCATCCGCCGCTCTGCCGGCGTCCTACGGGGCGCGGTCGTGGCGCGACGAGGCTGCCTGCAGCGACACCGACCCTGACGTGTTCTTCCCTGACGACGGGGATGTCGTCGGGTTGGAACGGGCCAAGGCGGTCTGCGGCGGCTGCCCGGTGGCCGGCGCCTGCCTGTCCTACGCTCTGGAGACCAACCAGGTCGAGGGCATCTGGGGGGGCTCATCGAAGGGCGAACGGCGCAAGCTGCGGCGGCAGCTGCTGAAGGAACTCAAGGAGTACCGAGAAGCGGGTTGAACCCCAGGCGGCTCCGTCGGCGGGGGTCGATCCCCTGACGCCGCCGCCTCGGTTAGCCTGAATCGGCAATGGGCGCTTTTCTGAGCCAAAACGCCGAGAACCTCGGCCTGAGCCTGCTCATCCTCGTCGTCATCTTCGCGGTGCGGTACATGGTGCTGCGCACCGTGCTGCCGCGGATGCACGACGCCGGAGCCATCTTCAGGACGCGGCGGGTCTCCCTCTACATCTCGGTGGCCGCGCTGCTGCTCGGCCTGGGATGGGTGTGGACCCATCAGCTGACCAACGCCGGTTCGTTCATCGGCATCATGGGGGCGGGCATCGCCATCGCCCTCACGGACGTGCTGAAGAACCTGGCCGGATGGGGGTTCATCGTGTTCCGGCGGCCCTTCAAGAGGGGCGACCGGATCGAGATCGGCCCGCACCGGGGGGACGTGATCGACATCAGGATGTTCCGATTCAGCATGCTGGAGATCGGCAACTGGGTAGACGCCGACCAGTCGACCGGACGGATCATGCATGTCCCCAACGGCCTGCTGTTCTCCGAGCCGCTGGCCAACTACACCGAGGAGTTCCCCTTCATCTGGAACGAGGTGCCGGTCACGGTTACCTTCGAGAGCGACTGGGAGCGGGCGGTGGAGATCGTCCAGGAAGTGGTCGACCGGCATGCGTCCGACCCGCAAGAGTCCGGGGCGGCGGCCTACATCGAAAAGGCGGCCAGCCAGTATCTGATCACCTATCAATATCTGACGCCCATGGTGTACGTGAAGGCCATCGACCACGGGGTAACGGTGACCGGCCGCCTGCTGGTGCCGGCGCGGGGCCGCCGGGCCATCACCTCGGCCGTCTGGCAGGATCTGCTGCGGGCGATCCAAGCGTCACCGGGCGTGGAGCTGGCCTACCCGACCACCCGTTTCTTCAGGGCGGATCTGGAAGGGACCGCCGACCCCGGGGCGCCCGCCGCCTCCGGCGCCTCCGTTGCGGCCGGCGCCTCGGGCGGGGATGGAAAGGCCGGGCGGGGATGACCGAGCGCATCTACTCCACCGACGCCTACGCCGCCGAGATGACCGCGGCGGTGGTCGGGGCCGACGCCGGCGACCGGCGGGTGCTGCTCGACCGCACCGTCTTCTATCCGGGGGGCGGAGGCCAGCCCGTCGACCAGGGGGCGCTCTGGGTGGGGGACGACCGGCTGGAGGTGGTGAGGGTCACCCAGGACGCCGACGGCGTGTGGCACTGGCTCGGCGAGAACCAAGGTCTGCCCGCGGTCGGGAGCAAGGTCGAAGGCCGGATCGACTGGGACCGGCGTTACCGGCTGATGCGCACCCACACCTCCCTGCATGCCCTGTGCGGGGTGGTGTGGAAGTGGTTCCGCAGCCCCGTTACCGGAGGGAACATGGAACCGGGGCGGGGGCGGCTGGATTTCGAGCTGCCCGACTGGGATCCCGAGAAGCGCGGCCCGTTGGAAGACGCCCTGAACGCCGCCGTCGCCCGCAGCCTTCCGATCGAGGTGTCCTTCATGCCCCGGGAGGAGGCCGACGCCGATCCGAGCCTGATCCGCACCAAGGTCGACCTGATCCCGAAGTCGGTGCGGCGGGTGCGGGTGATCGACATCGTGGGCCTCGACCGCCAGGCAGACGGGGGCACCCACGTGCGGTCGACCGCGGAGGTCGGACGGGTGAAGATCACCAAGGTGCAGTCGAAGGGGAGGGGGTTTCGGCGGATACGGCTGGCCTTGGACGACGAGGGCGGCGGCTGAGCCCGGATTGGGCAATCGGGCCGGGGAGGAGGAAGCATGGGCGCCGCAGAGGAACTGGCAGGCCGGATCGGAGAGGTGACGGCGGGCGAATGGCACACCGTCACCCAGGAGGACATCGACCTCTTCGCCGGCGTGACCTGCGACCGCAACTGGATCCACGTCGACGCCGACCGCGCCGCCCAAGGGCCTTTCGGCGGCCCCGTAGCCCACGGTTTCCTCACCCTGTCGCTGACCGCAGGCATCGGCCCCGCCCTGGATCTGCCCGTCGAGTACACCGCCGTCAACTACGGCCTCGACCGGGTGCGCTTCATCACCCCCGTGCCGGCCGGGTCGAGGGTGCGGGCAACGGCGCAGCTGACCGGGGTGAGCGAGGCCGCCCAGGGCATCAGGGTGGAGCAGAAGGTAACGGTGGAGCTGGAGGGGAGCGCCAAGCCGGCCTGCGCGGCCGAGACGGTGACCCTGCTGATCCTGCAGTCCGCAGATCGACCCTGAGGCGCCGGGCGGACGGGCGCCGACGCCGCCGCCGTCAGGCCGCCGGCAGGTCTCGGTGGGTGTAGGACTTCTTGCCGGGTCCGTAGTCCCCGGCGGCGTGCCCCCCGCCGCTCAGCAGCCACTTGGTGGTGTAGAGGCCCTCCGCCCCCATCGGCCCCCGGGCGTGAACCCGGCCGGTGGCGATCCCCACCTCCGCCCCCAGCCCGTACCGGAAACCGTCGGCGAAGCGGGTGCTGGCGTTCCAGAACACCGAGGACGAGTCCACGGCGTCGAGGAAGCGCCGGGCGGCGGAGGCGTCCTCGGCAACGATGGCGTCGGTGTGGGCCGAGCCGTAGGCGTGGATGTGCTCGACGGCCTCCTCCAGGCTGTCCACCACCCGGGCGGCGATGGTCAGATCGCCGAACTCATGACCGAAGTCCGACTCCGCGGCGGGGGCGACCCCCGGCGCCATGGCCTGCACCGCCTCGTCGCCCCGCACCTCCACCCCGGCCTCCAAGAGCGCCTGCACCACGGCGGCGCCGGCCGGGAAGCCGCGGTGGAGGAGCAGCGTCTCGGCGGCGTTGCACACCGCGGCGTAATCGGTCTTGGCGTCCACAGTCACCCGGACGGCCTTCTTCTCGTCGGCGGATGCGTCCACGAACACGTGGCACACCCCGTCGGCGTGGCCGAGCACGGGGATGCGGGAGGAGGCCTTGATGGAGCGGACAAGATCGGCCGAGCCGCGGGGGATCACCATGTCGATGTGCTCGTCCAGCTCGAGCAGGCCGGCCACCGCCTCCCGGCCTTCGATGTTCTGCACCGCCTCGGGATCGGCCCCCGCCCCCGCAACCGCCTCCCGCAGCAGGCCGGTGAGAGCCGTGTTGGAATGCCGGGCTTCGGACCCGCCCTTCATGAGCACCGCGTTGCCGGTGCGCAGCGCCAGGGCGCCGATCTGGATCACCGCGTCGGGGCGGCTCTCGAAGACGATCAGCAGCACCCCGATCGGGACCCGCACCTGTTCCAGCACCAACCCTTCGTCGAGCTCCCGGCGCAGCAGAGGGCGGCCCGCCGGGTCGGGGGCGTCGATCAGCACCCGCACCCCTTCCCGCAGGGTCTCCAGCTTGGCGGGCGAAAGCGCCAGCCGCTTGCGCACCGGCCCCGGCAGGCTGTCCGCCCCGGGCGCCTCCAGGTCGAGCCGGTTGGCGGCCAGAAGGCCGTCCTCGCGCTCCTCCAAGAGCCGCTCTAGGCGCCGCAGCGCCTCGGTGCGGACCCCGCTGCCCGCGGCGGCCAGCCTGCGTTGCGCTCCCCGCGCCGCTCTGGCCTGGTCGATCGAAGTCGATATTTCAGTCATGACGGCTGTCCAGTCTACGGCCTCCGGCGGCCGGCGCGCCCCCCGCCGCCGGCCGGCCGGCAATCACTGCTTTTCCCTTGATAACCTTCTGCAAACGACCCTCCCAATGCGCGCCGCAGACGGGCGGGCGGCAAGTTCCTGGGAAGGGGTGCGGTATGACGGTCGGTTCTCGATGGAGGCCGTGGGCGGCCTTGGCGCTGGCGGCGGGGTTGTCGGCGGCGGCCCCTTCCGCAGCAGGCGCCCAAACCGCCGAAGACGGCGGCGGGTTCACCCTCACCATCCTGCACAACAACGACGGCGAGTCGAAACTGCTGGCAGACGAGGACTCCTCCTACCCCGGGGCGGCCCGCTTCGCCGCCCTGATGAAGCAGCTGCAGGCCGAGGCTTCCGGGGACGGGGTGATCACCCTCACCGCCGGGGACAACCATCTGGCATCCCGGGAGCTGAACGTTTCCATGAACCGGGAAGGCCCCCTCTACGACTCGATCGCGCTCAGCGGCCTCTACGACGCCATGGCGCTGGGCAACCACGACTTCGACCTCGGCCCCGAGTTCGCGGCCCGGTTCATGACCGGCTTCTCTCCGGCCATCCCCTTCCTCTCGGCCAACATGGACTTTTCGGGCGAGCCGTCTCTGCAGGCGCTGGTCGACCGCGGCCTGATAGCCGCCAGCGCGGTGATCGAAACCGGCGGGGAGCAGATCGGGGTGATAGGGGCGGTTACGCCCATGCTGGCGAACATCTCCTCTCCCCGCAACGCGACCGCCTCCGCCGTGCTTCCCGCCGTGTCGGAGGCGGCGGCGGACTTGGAAGCCCAAGGGGTGAACAAGATCATCCTGGTCAGCCACCTGCAGGACGTAGAGGAAGAAATCGAGCTGGTGTCGGAGCTGTCCGGTGTGGACGCGGTCGTCGCCGGAGGCGGGGACGACCTGCTGCGCAACGAGGGCGGCACCTGCCTGCCGGACGAAGAAGCCGCCGGCCCCTACCCCCGCTGGGCGGCCGACTCAGACGGGGCGAGGGTGCCGGTGGTCACCGCTCCGGGCGGGTATCGGTGCATCGGGGAGCTGAACGTCAGCTTCGACGCCGACGGGAAGGTCACCGCCGCCTCGGGCCGCTCGATAGGGGTCGGATTCGACGTTGCGCCCGATCCGTCCGTCTGGGCCGAGGTGATCGAGCCGCTGGCGGCGGCGGTGGAGGCAATCGACTCAGAAGTGATCGGAACCAGCGGGGTCGCCCTGGACGGGCGCCGGTCGATGATCCGCACCGCATCGACCAACCTCGGCAACCTGTTGGCCGACGCCTTGCTCGCCGCCGCCGTCCGGCTGGCCGCCGGCCACGGCGCCCCCGCCCCGCAGGTCGCCGTCGCCAACGGAGGCGGAATCCGCAACGACTCGGTGATCCCGCCGGGGGATATCACCACCGGCGCCACCTGGCAGATCGCCCCGTTCCGCAACTTCTTGGCGGTGGGCGAAGTTCCCCGCCGGACCTTCCACACGCTGCTGGAGCAGGCCGTGGACCGGATACCGGGGGCGGGCGGGCAGTTCGCCCAGATTTCGGGGTTCACCTTCACCTACGACCCGTCCGCCCCGGCCCGGGAAACCGACCGGGACGGCGGCTGCTCTTTGGCCGGCAACCCCGGAGGACGGGTGCGGGACGCGGTCTTGGACGACGGGACGGTCATCGTCGAGGACGGTAAGACCGCGCCGGGCGGCCCGGTGGTGCTGGCCACCCTCGATTTCCTGGCCGGCGGCGGGGACTGCTACCCCCTGGCCGGCCTCTCCTTCACCAAGCTGGGCCTTACCGACCAGCAGGCGCTGGCCGACTACATATCGACCGGCCTGGGCGGAAAGATCACCGCGGCCCGCTACCCGGCGGGAGGCGGCGGCCGCATCACGGCCCTGGAACCCTCCGGAGAAGAACCCCCGGACGCCGGGGGGCAACCGTCCGTCCGCCGGGTGCGGGTGGCCGCCGGGGACTACCTGCGGAAGATCGCCATGTCCCACCTGGGAGACGAGAACCGCTGGCCGGAGATATACGCCCTCAACCGGGGGAAAGTACAGGCCGACGGACGGGCGCTCACCGACCCCGACCTGATCCTCGTCGGCTGGCAGCTGTTGATCCCATGAACCGAAGAGGCGGCGGCGCCCGAACACCGGGCATTTCCGCCTGGAGAGAACGGCCGGACTGACTCCGGACGACCAACCTCCCGGAGGCGGTGCGGCGCCTCTCTGTTCGTTCAGAACAGCCTGCCTGCTGATTGCCTTGGCAGGAGCCGCAGGCTCGGCCGCGCCCGCCTCGGGCTTGGACCCCTCCGGCTCGAACGGCGCCTTTCCGGACGGTGTTCAGACCGCCCCTCCGTCTGGGAACCACCCGATGGAAACCCATCCGGCGGACGTCCCCGCCCCGGCCCCGGCCGTCTCCGAGCCCCGCTCCTTCACCATCGCCGCCACCGGCGACCTCCTGATCCATGGGCCGGTCGCCGACCGGGCCCGCACCGAAGAGGGATGGGACTTCACCCCCATGTTCGAAAGGGTCGCCCCCATCCTGCGCGCCGCCGACCTGGCCTTGTGCCATGTCGAATCGCCGATGTCCCTCGACAACACCCGGCTCTCCTACTACCCCCGCTTCCGGGTCCCCACCCAGCTGGCCGAGGCGGTCCGCGATGCGGGCTACGACAGCTGTTCGCTCGCCTCCAACCACGCCTTCGACCGGGGCTTGGACAGCGTCAGAGGAATGGTTGGGTCGCTCGACCGGGCCGGGGTGGCCCGCACGGGGGCGGCGCGCTCCCCGGCGGAACGGAAGCGGCTCAACCTGCTCCGGGTGAACGGCGCCTTCGCGGCCCACCTCTCCTACACATACGGTCTGAACACCGGACCTCTGCCCGCCGGGATGGACCATCTCGTCAACCTGGCGGACGAAGCCGCCGTCCTAGACGAGGCCCGCAGAGCCAGGGCGGCGGGGGCGCACTTCGTAATCCTCTCGCTCCACTGGGGAAACGAATACAGCCGCCGCCCCAGCGCCTACCAGACCCGCCTGGGCGCCCGGCTGCTGTCCTCTCCCGACATCGACCTCATCCTCGGCCACCACGCCCACGTCGTGCAGCCGGTGGCCGAGATCGACGGGGAGTACCTCGCATACGGGCTGGGAAACTTCCTGTCCAACCAATCCCGCCTGAGGTGCCGGAGCTGCCCTCTCGGCGCCCAGGACGGAGTGATTCTCCATTTCACCGTGACCGAAGATCCGGCCGCCGGACGGTGGCGCGTGAGCGCCGTCTCGCACACCCCCACCCGGGTAGACCCGGCGGCCTTCGAGATCGTCGACGCCACCGCCCCCGCCCACCCGAAGGAGCGGAGGTCGCTGGCGGCGTCGGCGAAGCGGACAGCCGCCGCGCTGAGCGCCCTGGGAACACCGGTTCCAATCCATATACGGCCCATGAACCCCATCGACCCCTGCTGGCTGCATAGTTGCTATTTGCCCTGATAGAGCCGGGTGAACTGTCCCTATATGTACGGCTCCCCGGTCGGCCGCTGGGAACCAAACGCGGCGCAGGCCCCGCCGCCGGTCAGAGCCGAAGGTCGATGTCGACCCGGACGGATTCGCCCAAGCGCCGAAGAGAGGTGATCCGCACCGGGGCTGCCTCCTCCAAAGTGCTCCAGTTCCCCCCGAACAGGGGGGCGCCCACCCCCCCGGCCAGGAGCGGGCCGTAGTAGAGGACGCCTCGGTCGATCAGCCCGGCGTCGAGGAAGGAGCGGAACAGGCGGGCGCCCCCCTCCACCAGGATTCTTTCCAACCCGAGGGACCCCAACTCGGACAGTCCAGCCTCCAGGTCCACCGCCCCGCCCGCCGCGGCGGGGGCTTCGACCACCAGGCCCGGTGCGTCGAGGGAGCGGGGCGCCAGGACGACGGGATCGCGCCCGAACAGCCGGGCCTGCGCCGGCAGCGGCTTCCGGCCGGCTGCTATCACCGGCCTGGGCCGGCTGACGGCCGCCATCTCCTCGGGATCCAGCCGGACGGTCAGCAGGGGGTCGTCGGCCCGCACGGTGCCCGCCCCCACCATCACCGCATCCACCGAAGCCCGGAGTCGGTGGGCGTCCCGGCGCGCCTCGGGCGAACTGATCCACTGGGAGGTTCCATCGGCGGCGGCCAGCTGGCCGTCGAGGGTGAGGGCCGCCTTCAGGATGACCGTGGGCCGCATGCCCCGGAGCGTACCGCCCTTCGGTCGAACGGCGCACACCGCTCTCGGATATCACCGCCGGTACACTGCTTGCCGTTCCGACCGATCGACCGCGAGGAGTCCTCCGATGCCGCCCTGCGTTTCCTCGGCCGGCTGGTTCCATCGGTGCGGGCGCCCTTCGTCCGGTCTGTGCACTGCACCGAACACCGGCATCGATACGGCCGCCGGATGACGGCCTCCGGCCTCGATTGCACAGGGGACGAAGTCGTCCTGAGGATGGCCGAGGCTTACCTCGAGGTCGTCGGGCGGTACCGGCAATTGGTCTATGACCCGCCCCCGGACACCCGCCTCGACGACGACATCACCGGCGCCGCCGCCCTCGCCATATTCTTGGGGCGCCTGTACGGCAAGCCTGACGACGCCCCGCTCATCGACCACATCGGCCACCTCGACCAAGCCGGCGAAGCGTGGGAGGCCGCGTACTACGGGTTCATCGAATGCTTGGAGCGGGCAGGGCTGGACGCGGCCGCCGCCATCGCCGGGCCGCCGGAGTCGGACCACGGACCGATCGCCGTCATCGAATGCACCGTCGAGGCCGTTGGCCGGGTTCTGTTCGAGGTACTCGGTCAGCTGATAGACGAATCCATCGACCCTCTGAACGAAGGGGTCGTCTGACCCGCGCTGCTCGGGGAACGGCTCAGCTCGGCTCAGCGCCGGGCGGCGGCGCGCTCGTGGTCGAGGAGGTAACGCTTACGGTCCAGGCCTCCGCCGTAACCGTGCAGCTTTCCGTTGGCGGCCACCACCCGGTGGCAGGGAAGGACGATCGAAATCGGGTTGGCGCCCAGCGCCCGCCCGGTTGCTCTGGCCGCCTTGGGGCTGCCGGCCAGGGCCGCTGTGTCCCCGTAGGTGCGCACCTCGCCCATGGGGATGGAGGCGGCGGCGTCCAGCACCCGCCCCTGGAAAGGGGTGATCAAGGAGCGGTCCAGGGGGGGCGGGGGCGGCGGACTGCCGCGGAAGTAGCCGTCCAGCCAGGAACGCACCTCCTCCAAGGCCGAAGGGAGATGGACGATGTCCGGGGTCACCTCGGCCGCAACCGACCGCAGCAACCCCTCTGCGCCGCCGTCCTCGAAGCCCAAGGCCAGCAGGCCCCGGGCGGTAACCACCGCCGTCAGGGGGCCGATCGGCGAAGGCGCCTCCCCGTAGGCGGCCCGGGCCTCCCCCGGCCCCTTATCCAAGGGAGGCCTCGAACTTGGACACCGCCTCGTCCACCTCTTCGGGGGTGATGACCAAGGGCGGGGCGAAGCGCACGGTGTCGGGGGTAACGTTGTTGACCAGCAGACCGTTGCCCCTGGCGGCCTCGGTTGCTTCGGCGGAGCGGGGAGAATCCAGCACCGCCCCGATCAGCAGGCCGCGGCCCCTCACCGCAGTCACTCCTTTCACGGCCTTCAGGCGGGCCTCGAGCTGCGCCCCCCGCTCCAGGGAGTTGGCCAGCAGGCCCCGAACCTCGATCTCGTCGAGGACCGCCAGGGCCGCCGCCGTTATCACCGGCCCGCCCCCGAAGGTGGTGGCGTGGTCGCCGTAGTCGAAGGCCGCCGCCCGCTCCGAGGCCAGGCAGGCGCCGATCGGCAGCCCGTTGGCCAGCGCCTTGGCCAGGGTGGCGATGTCCGGAGCAACCCCCAGCTGCTGCCAGGAGAACCACGAGCCGGTGCGCCCCAGACCGGCTTGGACGTCATCGAAGATCAGCAGTGCGTCGCGCTCGTCGCACAGCGCCCGGAGCTCCTGCAGGTAGCCGGCGTCCAAGGGCACCACCCCGCCCTCCCCCTGGGTGGTCTCGGCCAGCACCGCCGCCGTCTCCGGCCCGACCGCTTCGGCGGCGGCGTCGATGTCGCCGGGCGGAACCTGTCTGAAGCCCGGAGGGAGCGGGGCGAACACCTCCTGCTTGTGCGGCTGGCCGGTGGCGGCCAGGGCGGCCAGGGTGCGTCCGTGGAACGAATCGAGCAGCGACACCACCTCGTAACAGCCGGGGCCGCGCCGCTTCTGGCCCCACCGCCGGGCGAGCTTGATGGCCGCCTCGTTGGCGGTGGCGCCGCAGTTGGCGAAGAAGACCCGGTCCAGTCCGGAGAGGGCCGTGAGCCGCTCGGCCAGCTCCACTTGGGGGACCGTGTAGTAGAGGTTCGATACATGCACCAGCCGGGTCAGCTGGCGGGCGGCCGCCGCGGCCACCGCCGGGTTGGCGTGGCCGACCGCCACCACTGCGATTCCGGCCAGACAGTCCAGATATTCCTTCCCGTCCTCGTCGTACAGCCGGCAGCCGTCGCCCCGCACGAAGGTCACCGGCGCCCGGCCGTAGGTCTGCAGGACGGCGGCGGCCTCCCGCTCGGCGATGGTCGGGGAGCTGGTCATCATTTTCCTCCGGGTGTGATCATGGTTCCGATTCCTTCCGGTGTGAAGACCTCCAGCAGCACTGCATGCTGGATGCGCCCGTCGAGGATGTGCGCCTGGGGCACTCCGTTCTCCAGCGCCTCGATGCAGGACCGGAGCTTGGGAAGCATACCGGCCGAGGCGCCCCCGGAGTCCAGCAGCTCGCGCAGCTCCGCCGGCGTCATGCGCTCGATCAGGCTGTCCTCGTCGTTCAGGTCCCGGTACAGGCCCTCCACGTCGGTCAGGTAGATGAGCTTGCGCGCCCCCAGCGCCCCGGCCAGCGCTCCGGCCGCGGTGTCGGCGTTGATGTTGTGGACGGCGCCGTCTTCGGCCCGGGACAGGGGGGCCACCACCGGCACCGCCCCCCAGTCGAGCATCCCTTCGATCAAGCCGGGTTCCACATGGACGATCTCACCCACCAGCCCCAGGTCGGGGTGCTTCTGGCGGGAGGTGAAGAGGCCCCCGTCGAGTCCGGTGAAGCCCACCGCCTTGGCGCCGTGGTCGGAGAGGAGCCGCACGATGTCAGGGTTGATCTCGCCCGCCAGGGTGGCCTGCACCACCCGGAAGGTGGCCTCGTCGGTCACCCGCAGGCCGTCCACCCATCTGGGTTCCACCCCGGCTCGAGCCATCGCCTTGGTGATCTGCGGGCCGCCGCCGTGAACCACCACCGGCCTCACCCCCACCAGCCTCAGCAATGCGATGTCGCCGGCGAAGCAGGCGGCCAGTTCTTCGTCCACCATCGCCGAGCCCCCGTACTTGACGACCACGGTGGCGCCGCCGAACTCCCGGATGTAAGGCATGGCCTCGGTGAGCACCTTGGCCTTGGTCATGGTGTAGGCGATGCGGGAGCGCAGCGGCGTGGGGGCGGTGTGGCCGGTCACCATCCGTTCTTCTCCCCGCCGCCGGCGGCGTATCCGGGGGCGGGCGCCGCGCTCACGGCAGCCATCCGGCGGCGCTCAGCCCGGCCGTCTCGGGGAACCCCAGGGCAAGGTTGGCGCATTGGACCGCTTGGCCGGCGGCGCCCTTGCCGAGGTTGTCGATGGCGGCCGTTACCACCGCCCGTCCGCTGCGCCGGTCTTCGGCGGCGTAGATCAGGGCGCGGTTGGAGCCGACCACCCAGCGGGTGTTGGGGGGCTGGTCGATCACGTCCACGAACGCGGAATCGGCGTAGGCGGCGCGCAGGGCATCGACGACTTCGCCGGGCCGGACGAGGCCGGCGGAGCAGGTGGAGAGGAGGCCGCTCTGCATGGGCATCAGGTGGGGGGTGAACTGGACGGGGAGCGGCCGGCCGGAGGCGGCTTCGAGCCCCATCTCGATCTCGGGGCGGTGACGGTGGACGGCCACCCCGTAGGCGCGGACTCCCTCGTGGACGGCGCCGAAGGTCAAGTCGGCCCGCAGCCCCCGCCCCGCTCCGGTCGCGCCCGACATGGAATCGACCACGACGGGGCCTTCGATCACCCCGGCCGACAGCAGCGGCGCCAGGCCGAGCAGGGCCGAGGTCGGGTAGCAGCCGGGAACCGCCACCTTGGACGCGCCGGGGAGGGCGGCGCCGAACAGCTCCGGCAGTCCGTAGACCCAGGCCCCCAGCTCCTCCGGCGCCGGATGCGGCCCTCCGTAGGCGGACTCATAACGTTCGGGGGTGTCCATGCGGAAATCGCTGCCCAGGTCGAACACCGCCGCCCCCGCCCCGCGGAAGCGGAGGCCCGCCTCCCAGGACTTGCCGTGGGGCAGGGCCAGGAAAGCCGCATCCACCTCGGGCAGCCGGTCGAGGTCGATGGCTTCGAGCACCCGGCCGGGGCCGGGTAGATGGGGGTGGACCTCGCCCAGGGAGGCGCCCGCCTTGGTGTGCGCGCCGAGGTAGACCGCCTCCATCGAGGGATGCCCGTCGAGGAGGCGCACCAACTCGCCCCCGGCGTATCCGGAAGCGCCCAGCACCGCAACTCTCACGTTCATGATATGAATGATGATACACTTTCTTGCATAATCATGCAAAGCGGGAGGGGGGTTGCATGGAGATCCTAGGCGGGGGCCGGGCCGCCGGGCCCGCGAAATCCGCCGGTGCGGGTCAGAACAACCAGAATCGGAGCCCGCCCTCTCGCCGGCGGGGGCCTGCAGGACCCATCGAGAACGCTAAAAACAGAACGCAGCCATCGAAAAACAAGGGGCAGAGCACACCGCCGCCCTCGCACAGCACAGCTCGGCTCTCGACCGGCGCTTGACTACCCGCACCTACTGGATGTTCGGGGCGATGGCGGCGGGATATCTGACCCTCATCGGCGCCGTGATAGCCCTCTTCGATCAGCTGGTATCCACTTGACCTGATTACCGGCGGCGGGGTTGGGCGCCGGCGGGGGCGGGGTCGACGGCCCTGGCGAAGAAGAAGCAATCTGCGATGGGTTCGATGTTGTCTTTGGGGTCAGCGGGGAGCAGGAGCGTTGACGGCGGTGGGGGTGGGGCGTCCTGACAGGGCGGCGGCCACCGCTTCGGCTGCGTGAAGTCCGGCCTTGTCTTGGGCTTCGGCGGTGGAAGCGCCCAAGTGGGGGGTGAGCACCACCTGGGGCAGGTCCACCAGCGGGCCGCCGGTCAAGGGTTCTTCGGCGTAGACGTCTAGGGCGGCGCCGGCCGCCCGGCCGGAGCGGACGGCTTCGGCCAAGGCCTCTTCGTCGATGATTCCCCCGCGGGAGGCGTTGATCACCCGCACGCCCGGCTTGGTTTTTTCGAAGGCCGCGCCGTCGAGCAGATTTTCGGTTTCGGGGGTCCGGGGAAGGTGGAGGGAGATGAAATCCGACCGGGCCAACAGGTCATCCCAGGCCGTCAGCTCCGCCCCCGCCGCCGCGGCCTGTTCGGCGGTGATGTAGGGGTCGTAGGCCAGCACCTCCATGCCGAAGGCCAAGGCCCTCTCCGCCACCAGCGCCCCGATCCGGCCCAGCCCCGCCAGGCCGAGGGTCTTGCCCGCCAGCTCCACCCCCCCGAAGGCGGCTCTGTCCCACACCCCCGACCGCAGGGAGGCGTCCGCCGCCGGGATGTTGCGCGCCTGGGAAAGCATCAAGGCGAAGGCGTGCTCCGCCGCCGAGACGCTGTTGGCGAAGGGGGTGTTGACCACCAGCACCCCCCGCCGGGAGGCTTCCTCCAAGTCGATGTTGTCCACCCCCACCCCGGCCCGGGCCGCCACCCGCAGGTTGGGGGCAGACTCCAAAAGTTCCCGGTCCACCCGGGTGCCGCTGCGGACGACCAAGGCCTCGGCCTCTGCCAAGAGCTCGAGCAGACGGACCCGGGGCTCGCCCGCCGCCTCCGCCACCTCGCAGACCTCCCGCAGGCGCTCGGCGCAGCTGGGGGCCAGCTGATCGGCTATGACCGCCAATGGTTTCTTCTCGGTTCCCATTCTCCGGCCTCCGGCCTCGAAGCGGGGGCGGCTTACGCGTTCGCGTTCGGCTGCCTCGTCCAATCCTAACGACAACGCAGGGCGGGGCAGAGGCAACAGCAGATGCTCCGGAGGACCGCCCCCCTTGTCGTGTGCTTGTCGTGTGAAAGGCAGCGGTGCGGCCGCGGCGTCCGGCGACGAGGGGTCTGTACCTTGCAACAATATGCCGGGTATGTATGACATATTCGACTCTCTGTCCGGGGGGCCTGACCGCATGAGGGCCGCCGTCGACCGGTTCGTGGTCTTCGACCTGGAAACCGACGGCATCGAGGGCGGAATAATCGAGATCGGGGCGGTGCTCTGCCGAGGGGGCGAGGCCGCGGCCTGCTTCGAGAGCCTGGTCAGGCCGGAACAAGCGCTGCAGGACGGCGCGTCCCTCCTCACCGGCCTCTCCGACGCCGACCTGGAGGGCGCCCCCCGGCTGGAAGACGTTCTCCCCCGTTTCTACGATTTCGCAGGCGGCGGGCCGCTGATCGCCCACAACGGCTTCGACTTCGACTTCCCCAAGCTGGACCAAGCCGCCCGGCAGATCGGTCTGGACCCGCTTCCGGGCGGCCGCCTCGACACCCTCGAGCTGGCCCACGTCGTCTTCCCCCGCGCCGGAGAGGGAATGATCCGCGATGCGCTCGGCCGCCGCCCGCCGCCCGGGCGGAGCCTGGAACATCTGGCCGACCGCTTCGGCCTGGGGTACAACGTCCTCCACCGGGCCCTGGGCGACGCCCTGCTCACCCGCCGGGTCATGCTGGCCATGCTGGAAGCCCTCGGTCGGGACGAGCCGGCCCGCCTCCTGCAGCGGTGGGTGCTGGCGCAGGGCCGCCACCCGTGGGCCGGGTTCTTCGAAGCCCCGGAGCTGCCCCCGGACCTGGCCGACGCAGTGCCCCTGCTCGAGGCTCCGCCGCGGGAAGAACCTACGGGAGAATTCGACGTGAACGCCGTGGAAGCGGCCTTCCAGCCGGGCGGAGCCCTGATGGCCGGCCGGGAGCCCCGCCCCCAGCAGGCGGACATGGCCCGGGCGGCGGCCAAGGCCCTCTACTCCGGCGGACGGAGCCTGATCGAAGCGCCCACCGGCACCGGCAAGACCCTGGCCTACCTGGTCCCGGCCATCGAATACGCCCGCTCGTCGGGGCAGACGGTGGTGATCTCCACCTACAGCCGCGTCCTCCAGAACCAGATTCTCTCCACCCTGGAGGAGCTGGAGGGAGAGATCCGCCCGTTCAACTCGATCCTGCTGAAGGGCATGCAGAACTACCTCAGCCTGGAAGCGCTGGAAGCAGAGCTGTCCGAGGAGCGCCCCGGGGCGGGCGGCGCCCTGGCCCTGGCGGTCATCTGCGGCTGGGCGGCGGAGACGCCCACCGGGGACTGGGAGGACCTGCGCACCCCCGCCATCCGAAGGAGGGTCGAGGAGCTGGACCACCTGCGCTGGAAGCTTCGGGTCGAGGCGCCGCCCGGCCCGGCCTTCACCCCGCTCGACGAACGGGACTTCTACCGGCGGGCGCGGGAGGGTATGAAGAACGCCCACGCCGCCGTCCTCAACCACGCGGTGCTGACCTCCTCGACATACTGGAGGGGCCGCGCGGCGCATACGGTCATCGACGAGGCGCACCAGCTGGAGGACGCCGCCACCTCCGCCCTCACCGAGGCGGTCGGGCGCCGCGAGCTGGAGCATCTGTGCGACGCGGTGCACCACCCCTCCGGCCGGGGGGTGGTCCAGCGGCTCGAACGGGCGCTGCCCTGGACGCAACTCGACCAGGACACCCGGGCCGAACACCGGGCGGCCCTCGACGACCTGCGGGCGGCCGCCCGAAACGTGCGGTCCGACCTGCCGGGCTTCGGCGCCGACCTGATCGAGTACGTGCTGACGCGCACCGGGGCGCAGCAGGCCGACATCGAGAAGTACGGGGTTTCGTATCACATCAGGCCGGGCCTCGACACGGGGCGCTCCTCCTACCGGCAGATCCTCCGCCGGGCCGTAACGCTCCGAACGGCGCTGAGAGGGCTGGCGGACGCCTTCAACCTCATCTACGTGCCTGACCGGCTGCGGGGGCGCTACCGCCCGCAGCGGCTGGAGCTGGAGATCGGCCGGCTGGGGCGGGCGGCGCGGGAGGCGGCAGACCTGGTGGACAAGACGGTATGGGCGGAAGAATCGGAGGTCTGGATCAACATCGCCGACCTGCGCCTGCGGGAGGGAGACTGGTCCTGGACGCTCCGCCGGGCGCCGGCCTCGGTCGCGCCGCAGCTGGGCGAGCTCTGGGAGTCTCTCCAGGCGGCGGTGCTCACCTCGGCCACCCTCAGCGTGGGCGGCAGCTTCGACTTCATCATCCGGGCCCTCGGCCTGGGCGCGGTGTCGACGAAGCCGATTCCCACCCCCTTCGACCGGCTGGAGCAGAACCACCTCGTCGTCTACACCGACTATCTGCCGTCGCCCCGCGGCGGGCTGATCGACGAGTTCACCAAGGCCGAAGCGGCCGAGATCCCCCGGTTGTTCACGCTGACCGGCGGGCGGGGAATGGCCCTGATGACCGCCCGGGCGCGCCTCGAGCAGGTGCGCGACCACGCCCGCCCCTACCTGGCGGCGCAGGGCTTGTCCCTGCTCGCCCAAGGAGACGAATCGCCCGCCGCTTTGGCCGGCCGGATGCGGTCGGAGACCTCCTCCAGCCTGCTCGCGCTCCGGTCGTTCTGGGAAGGGATCGACATACCCGGCGAGGCCCTGAGCCTGTTGGTGATCGAGAAGATCCCCTTCGACTCGCCCGGCGACCCGGTGGTCGGCGCCCGGATGGGGGCGCTGGAACTCAAGGGGAAAGATCCCTTCGCCGACTATCTGGTGCCCCGGGCGGCGCTGAGGTTCGTCCAGGGAGTGGGGCGGCTGATCAGGACCAATCATGATGTAGGGGCCACCGTGGTGCTCGACAACCGGCTGCGGCGGCCCACCCCCTACCGCGACCGGATGCGGCGCAGCCTGGCCGGGCCGCCCGCCTTCGCCGAGGCCGGCTCGGCCGATCACGCCTACACCGAGATCGCCCGCCACCTGGGGATCGATCTCGACGAGAGCCTGCGGGAACGGATACGGAAGATACCCCGCGCCGACCCTTGGTCTAGTTTCTTGGAGGCGGAGGGCCTGCTCCTGGACGAGGAGGACCTGGCCGACCCGGAGCGGGCGGCGGAGGTGCTGGAGCGGTGCCGGGAGCAGCTCGGCTTCGAGGCGTGGCGGCCCGGGCAGCTGGAGACCATGATCCGCTTCATGGGGGGGCGGGACGCACTGGCGGTGCTGCCCACCGGATCGGGCAAGTCGCTCACCTTCCAGTTGCCCGCTCTGCTGTCCCCCGGCGTTACCCTGGTGATCTCGCCCCTCATCGCCCTGATGAACGACCAGGTCGACAACCTGCGGGCGCGGGGGGCCGAGGCGGCGGCCGCCGTCCACAGCGGCGTTCCTCAGGGAGAGCAGCAGGAGATACTGAGAGGCGCCCGGGCGGGGCGTTACAAGTTGCTGTACCTGAGCCCCGAACGCCTCTGGAATCCGATGTTCACCCAGATGATGGAGGGCATCGACGTCGGTCGCATCGCCGTGGACGAGGCGCACTGCATCTCCCAATGGGGCCATTCGTTCCGCCCTGAATACTCGGAGATCCCCAAAGGGCTGCTGCAGGCCCTCGGCGCCGGCCGGCCGCCGGTGCTGGCCGTCACCGCCACCGCCGCGCCGCGCGTCCAGAGGGAGATCGAGGGGCTGCTCCGCCTGGACCTCGGCGGGCCGCCGATCGCCTCCTCGCCCGACCGGCCCGAGATCAGGTACTACGTCGAACACTGCCGCAACTTCAGAGACCGCGACATCCGGGTGCTGCAGATACTCGAAGCCTTCCGCAAGCAGAGCGCGATCGTCTACGTGCTCAGGATCCGGGACACGACCCGCCTCGCCGGGCTGATCCGGGCCGCCGGGCACACCGTCCGGCCTTACCACGGGCAACTCTCCACAGAGGAGCGGCTGCATGTAGAGGACGCCTTCCGCCACGGGGAGATCGACGCGGTGGTGGCCACCAAAGCCTTCGGCCTGGGGATCGACAAACCGGACATCGCCCTGATCGTCCACCTGGAGATGCCCGCCTCGATCGAGGAGTACATCCAGGAGACGGGGCGGGCGGCCCGGGGGGCGGCGGCGGGGGAGGGCCCGGAGCACGGAACGGCGGTGCTGCTGGTTACGCCCAGGGACTGCCGCATCCACGAGTTCTTCGCCCGCACCGCCGCCCCCGCCCGGTCGGAGGTCGAGGAGGTGTGGAGGGGCCTGCGGGCGGGCGTCAACTGCCTGCCGCCGAGCTCCAAGAACGAACGGGGCGGCTCGGACCGCGACAACACCGCCCTGGCGGTGCACTACCTCCAGCAGAGCGGGGCGGTGAAGCGCCGGGAGGACGCGGTGCGGCGCGGCCGGATCACGGTGGTGGAAGACACCGGGCAGAAGATCGAAGAGCTGCGGGCCGACGATCCCGGCCTGGCGGAGCGGGCGGCGGCGCTGGTGGACCAATGGGGGGAGCAGGAGGGGGCCCTGTACCACGCCCCGGTCTGGGCGCGGCGGCTCGGACGGCCCGAATCCGAGATCGGCGCCGACCTCTTGGAGCTCGCCTACCGGGGAATCCTGGGCTTCGCCCCCTTCGAGTATGCGCTGACGCTGGAACGCATCCCCGGCGCCGAGCCGGACTGGGCGCAGATCGAGGAGGCGGCGGAGAAGCAGCGGGCGGCGGCGAGGGAACGCTCCGAACAAGCCCTCCGCTTCGCCCGCGGCCGCACCGCCTGCCGCCGCCGGGCGATGCTGGAATATCTGGGAGTTTCCGGCCTGCTGGAACGGTGCGGCGGGTGCGATGTCTGCTCGGACCTGCCGAGGCCCTGGCAGGAAAGCGAGATCACCTTCGATACGGCGGCCGAATCCATTCCCGTGAGGCAGATCGTCCTGCGCCTGGCCGCCGACACCGCCTTCAGGAGGATCTCGGAGCAGAACGTGGTCCGCACGCTGTTGGGCGACGCCGGCAGCGGGGACCGGCAGCTGCACGCCCAAGAGAGAACCCACCCCTGTTTCGGACGGCTCGAAATCCTGGGGCGCGGGAAGGTGCAGGAGATAATCGAGGACCTGATCGGCGAGGGCCTCCTCGCGAGGGAGCTGTCGGAGTGGGAAGGGCGCTCCTATCCGAGGCTCACCCCGACCGAAGAGGGTGTCGAGGAGCTTTCTAGGATGGGGTGATATGGCTTTTCTCCTGCCGCAGAACATCCCCACCCGCAACGACATCCCCGCCCGTCTCAACCTGGCGGGAAGGGTGCTGCGGGATGCGCTGAAAGACGCCGACGAGGTGATCATCTGGCTGGAGCAGCGCAACGGCGGTGCTCATTTGCTGGTGCTCGACCCGTCCTGCGGGATACTGCTGCTGGACGCTCCGCCGCTCGAGGCCGCCCCCGGAGCGGAACGGGGGGCCGGGGAGGCAAAGGCCGCCGAAGTGCGGGAAACGGTTCGGAACAGGCTGTCGGAGATCGAAACCGTATCCGCCGGCCTGCAGCTGGACGGCTTGGCGGCGGCCTGCGCGGTTGCGCTGCCCGACCTCGAGCGGGAGGCCGCCGCCGGGCGCGGATGGGCGGCGGACGCCCGATGGCTGCTGAGCCAGGAGGACTTTCGACCCGACCGTCTGCGGCCCGCCTTTCGGAGAGTCCTCGGGGCCCCGGCCCGCGCCCTCGAACCGGACGAAGCCCGGATGGCTCGGGCGGCGGTCAACCCGAGGATCATCATCGACCGGGCCGGGGCCCAAGGCCAACTGGCATTCCGCCCGCCGGAGCTGTCCGCAGAAGAGCTCCTCAGGATGCTGGACCGGGAGCAGGAAAGGGTCGCCGAACACCTGGGGTGGGGGTACCAGATGCTCCGCGGGGTGGCGGGGAGCGGCAAGACCCTGGTGCTTCTCCACCGGGCCCGCCATCTCGCCCGGTTGTTCCCCGCCTGGCGGATACTGGTGCTCTGCTACAACAAGGCGCTCTCGCTGGAGCTGGCCGGCCAGATCGGCGAGGGCGGCCAGGTCGAGGTGCGGACCGTCGACAGCCTCGCCTACCAGCACGCCTACCCGAACGCCCGGTTGCACAAGGGCGAGGACCGCTTCGATGTGCGGCGGGAGTCCGCCTTGAGGAAGGCCAAGACGCTCAGCGACGACCACCGTTACGACGCCGTCCTGGTAGACGAAGCCCAAGACCTCAAGAGCACGGGCCTGGATCTGGCCTGGGAGATGCTGAAGCGGCGGCGGCGGATGCTCATGCCCGCTCGGCAGGATCCGGGCAGCTTCGTCATGGCCTTGGACCCCGACCAAGACATCTTCCTGCATCGGCGGCGCGAGATGGACTGGAATCCGCCCGGCATGACCGCCCGGGGCCGCACCACGGTCTTCAGGCGCAACTACCGGAACACGCGGCAGATACTCGAGCTCGCCTGGGGGGTGCTGTCGGAACTGTCGCCCCGGCGGCCGGACGCGGTCGAACCCGAGGTGGTCAGAGAAGGCCCGGCGCCGGTGGTTCGGGAATGCGGAGACTTGGCGGCAGAGGCCCTGTACATCGCCGGAGAGGTCAAAAACCTCTTGGACGGCGGGGTGGACCCCGACAGCATCCTCGTGATGTTCGGCGCCGCCAACAGCGCGATAGAGATGCTCTGCCGGCCCTTCGAGCGGTTGGGCGTCCCCCATCACTTCGTGCAGAGGAACCAGGAATCCCGGGCGGAGGTGGTGTCTGTGCGCGGCAAGGTGAGGATTGCGAGCCTGCGGAGCCTCAAGGGGCTGGAGTTCAGCCGGGTGTTCATCGGAGGCGCCGCCGACGTCTGGATGCCCGAGGAACAGGACGACCCGGAATCGATCGGCCGTCTGCTCTACGTGGGAATGACCCGGGCGATGGACGAGCTGACCGTTGCCTACTCCGGCGGCGGCCCGGTCGGAGGCGCTCTGCGGCGGCTGAACGAATAACACCCCCGGGGTCAAAAACCTGAGCTTCGACGAACGGCGGCGGCCGCTGCAGGCCACTCCTCCAGCTGTCCCTGATAATTCACGACAGAGCGGCGGCGGGCCGATGAAATACACACCCGCAATTCTGACCTGGGGTGATAACTGTGAGAAAACTTTCTGATCAGAACTCGAGGTTCATCATCGGGTGAACGCCGCCGGTTCAAGGTCTGGATGTACAGGCTGATGAAAGGCGCGGCGGCGGCCCTCCCGCTTGAAATATGCAGAACGACAGGGTCGAATGGCGCGCCGGGCATTCAGCGGCTAGTATCCTGTTTCTAGGGCTATTCAGCGGAGGAGCAGCAGGTATGGCCAAGCCAATGAACCGACGGGAATTTTTGAAGAAGAGCGGGCTGGTGCTCGGCGCGTCGGCGGTCGCGCCCACCGTGCTCGCCGCCTGCGGGAGCGACGACACCCCCGCCGACACAGCGGCCCCCACCACCACGGCGGCCCCCGCAGCCACCGCCGCAACCGAGGACGTCACCACCACCGCGGCGGCGCCGGCGGAGTTCGAGGACATCACCTTGGCGCTGGTGGGGACCTGGACCTCCCTGGACAGCAACAAGACCACGGCGGCGGCCCTGGCCACCGGCCAGCACATGATGGAGGGGCTGCTCATCAAGCTCCCCGACCGTTCGCTGATCCCGGGGCTGGCAACGGATCTGCCCCAGAAGCAGGACGAGCTCACCTACACCGTCCAGGTGCGCACCGACCGCACCTTCTCCGACGGCACGCCCATCACCCCCGAGGACATGGCCTTCGCCTACGAGCGGCTGCGGACGGAAGGCTTCGGATCGCCGTTCACCCAGTACATCACCTTCATCGACTCGATCGACGTGAACGGAGACACGCTGCAGTTCAACCTGACCCAGCCGGTTGCCGAGGATGTGCTCTTCCAGCGGATGTCGGCCATCAAGACGGTGCCCAAGTCGGTGTGGCTGGAGGTGGGCGGGGACGCCTACTCCATCGACCCCCGCCCCTCGTCCGGTTCGATGATGCTGGTCGGCGACTTCGACTCCGAAAGCAACTCGTTCGAGCGCTACGACGGCTACAACGGAGCGCAGCCGCTGGCGGCGAAGAACATCCACTACCGGTCGATTCCGGAACTGCAGTCCCGGTTCGCGCAGTGCGAATCCGGCCAGGTCCAGATCTTCGACGGGGTGAACCCGCAATTGTACCGGGCCGTCTCGGACTCGGCCAACGTGGAGCTGGGCATCGCCAGGGACACCTCCTTCTTGGAGATCATCATGTTCAACACCACCCGGCCGCCCTTCGACAACCAGCTGGTGCGCCAGGCGGCGAGGTACTCGATCAACGCCCAGGAGCTGATCGACATCGGGCTGCAGGGAGAGGGCCGGATCGCCCATTCGCCCCTGCCGCCGGAGTCGGCCCGCTACATCGCCCCGGACCTGCAGTACACCTACGATCCGGATCGGTCGCTGGAGCTGCTGGCGGAGGCGGGCGTGGAAACGCCCGTGGACTTCGAGCTGGGCATCGTGGAATGGGCCTACGTCAACCCGCAGGCCCCTCTGTTCGCCTCCCAGATGAAGGCGGGCGGCTTCGCACCGCGTCTGCTGGTGGACTCGATCGACGCCCGCTGGGCCTCCGACATCGAGCCGGCCAACTACGACGCCTGGATAGCCACCATCGGGTTCGAGGTGTTCAGCTTCGACCCGGACATGCTGTTCCGCGGCTGGTGGAGCGGCCTGGCCGACCTGGCCAACTTCGCCACCCCCGGCGTGCCGCAGCTGACCGAGCACCTGGACCGGGCGCTGGCCGCCGCCAGCTTCGAAGAGCAGAACCGCGAATACGCGGCCGCCAACGACATCCTGCTGGAGGAGGCGGGTTCGCTGCCCATCCTGTTCCAGCCGTTGGCCCATGCCTGGAACAAGTCGGTGGCCGGCTACCAGATGCCGCAGACCCTGGGTATGACCCTGTTCGGGGTGAAGCCTTCCGGAATGTAGAAGGGCCGGGCGGATCCCGGCGTCTGAGGAGAACAGAGCTGAACCGGCGGCGGCCGGCTTGAAGGCGGGAGAAGCCTGATGGGAGACGTGGGCCGGTTGGTCCTGCGGCGTTTCCTCCAAGTCGTACCGGTGGTGCTGGGCATCACCTTCTACCTGTTCCTCATGCTGGACCTGTCGCCGGTGGATCCCCGCTACGCGGCCTTGGGCCTGTACGCCAGCGAGGAGTCCCGCGAGCAGCTGGCCGAGGAATTCAACCTGGACGCCCCGTTTCCGGTCCGCTACGCCGATTACTTGAGCGACCTGGCAACCGGCAACCTGGGGGTCAGCATCTTCGGCAAGAAGCCGGTGTCGGAAATCTTGGCGGATCGGATCGGGGTTACGCTGACCATCGCGGGCGGCGCCCTGGTGCTGGGGGTGTTGATCGCCTTTGCGCTGGGGGTGACCTCCGCCTACTACGCGGGGACCTGGTGGGATACGGCGGTGCGCACCGTTACCTTCGCCGCCCTGGCCATGCCGGTGTTCTGGCTGGCGCTGCTGCTGATCCAGCTGATGGCCCTGCGGATGGCCTGGTTCCCGGCGGGCGACTGGGTCTATTTCTCCGAAGACCCGCTCGGGTGGTTGAAGTCCCTGGTATTGCCATGCCTGTCCATCGGCCTGCCGGTGGGCGGGTTCCTGACCAGGGTGGTGCGTTCCTCGGTGCTGGACGAGCTGGAGAAGGACTACGTGCGCACCGCCCGCGGGCTCGGTTTGCGCGACCGGAAGGTGGTGCGGCGCAACGTGCTGCGCAACGCGCTGGTGGCGCCGCTCACGGTGCTGGGCATCCAGGCCGGTTACCTGCTGGGCGGGGCGGTGCTGGTGGAGCTGGTGTTCGACCTGCCCGGCCTGGGCAAATTGATGCTCACTTCGGCCAGCCAGGGGGACTTCGCCGTTATCGTGGGGGTGGCGCTGATCGCCGCCCTCATGTTCATCCTGGCCAACCTGCTGGCGGACGTGGCCTTCCTGGTCTTCAAGCCGAGCGCCCGTGAAAGCTGAACGCCGCCCCCGTCCGAACGGCTCCCCGTCCGAGAGGAAGGCGAGGGGGTTCCGGTTCGGCCCCAAGTCGGTGGAGGCGGCCATGCAGGCCGCCGCCGGGGGCTTCTCGTGGCGGAGCTTCCCGATCCGGGCCAAGATCGCCCTGGGGTGGATCGTCTTCGCCGTGCTGGCGGCCCTCCTGGCACCGTGGCTGTCGCCCCACGACCCCTTGGAGGTGGGCCTCACCATGCCCAACACCGGCCCGGACTGGCCGACGCACATCATGGGGTCCGACGAAGCGGGGCGCGACATCTTCTCCCGGGTGATCCACGGCACGCGGGTGTCGGCGTTGGTGGCGGCGCTGACGCCGATGATGGCCCTGATCATCGGCGGGGTGATCGGCATGGCGGCCGCCTCCACCTCCCGGATCCCCCGCCGCAAATGGATCAACGACGTGCTGATGCGGCTGATGGACATCCAGTTCGCCTTCCCGGCGGTGGTGCTGGCGGTGGTGGTGGCGGCCGCCTTCGAGCCGTCCCTGACCACCCTGCTGCTGGTGCTGACCGTGGTGTACTCGCCCATCCTGGCCCGGTTCGTGCGGGCGGCGGTGCTGGATCAGCTGGCCGAGGACTACGCCGCGGCGCAGCGGGTGCTGGGGTCGTCGGAGCTGCGCATCCTGCTGCGGCACGTCTCGCTCAACATCGCCACCCCGGTGCTGGTGTTCTTCACCCTGGTGGCGGCGGACGCAGTAGTGCTGGAAGCGTCCATCAGCTTCCTCGGGGCGGGCGTGCGCCCCCCCACCCCCACCTGGGGCAACATGATCCGCGACGGCCAGCAGCAGCTGATGGCCGGCACCTGGTGGTACACCACCTTCCCCGGCATCGCCATCTTCCTGACGGTGATGGCCCTCAACACGGTGGCCGAGAGCATGGCCGACCGGCTGGGCGGCCGCCGCCACCTGTTGGGGGAGTGACGTGGCGGACGGCGGCGCAATGCTCGAGGTGGAGGACCTGACCATCCGCATCCGCCACGCCTACGGGGAAACCCAGGTGGTGTCGGGCGTCGGCTTCTCGATCGCCGAGGGGCAGAACCTGGGGATCGTGGGAGAGTCGGGGTGCGGAAAGACCCTCACCGGCCTGGCGGTGATGGGGCTGCTTCCCCGCAAGGTGGAGGCCTCCGGCTCGGTGCGGTGGAAGGGCCGGGAAATACTGGACCTGCCCGCCCCGGCCCGCCGCCGGCTGATGGGGGCGGAGATCGGGATGGTCTACCAGGATCCGCTGCTGAGCCTCAATCCGGGCATGAAGGTAAAAGCCCAGATGGCGCAGGTCATGCGGCTGGACGGGGACACCTCCAACCGCCGCATCCGGGAGCAGCTGGAGCGGGTCCACCTCCCCAACCCCCAAGCCATCGCCGCCGCCTACCCCCATCAGCTGTCGGGCGGCCAGCGCCAGCGGGTGTTGATCGCCTTGGCCTTGGCCCGCAACCCCTCCCTGTTGATCGGCGACGAGCCGACCACCGCCCTGGACGAGACCGTCCAGGCCCAGATCGTGGAACTGCTGCGCTCGCTGCAGCAGGAGCTGTCCTTCACCACCCTGCTCATCACCCACAACATCGCCCTGGTGCGGGAACTGTGCGAGCGGACCATGGTCATGTACGCCGGCCAGCTGGTGGAAACCGGCCCCACTGCCCTGATCACCCAAGGCCCCCGCCACCCCTACACGTCCGGTCTGCTGGGGGCGATCGTCAGCCTGGAAGCCGGGGAACGCCCGGCCCGCTCGGTGGACGGGGTGGTGCCCAGCCCCTTGGAGTTCCCGCCCGGATGCCGGTTCGCGGAGCGGTGCCCCAACGCCGCCCCGCCCTGCCCGGACACCCCCCCGCCGATGGAGAGCGCCGGCGCCGGTCATGAGCTGGCCTGCTATTACCCGGCGGCGGCCCGATGACCGCGCCCGCCGGCGGCCCGTCCGAAACCCGGACGAACGGCGCGGGCGCCCCCCTGCTGCAGCTGGAGGGCCTGACCCACCGCTACCGGGCCCGGGGCCGCAAGCGGGTGCATGCGGTGGAGGATCTGACCCTGACCTTGGAGGAAGGGGAGGCTCTGGGTCTGGTGGGCGAGTCGGGGTGCGGGAAGTCCACCGTCGCCCGCTGCGTCGTGGGTCTGATCAGGCCCACCGGCGGGCGCATCCTCTACAAGGGCACCGACATGTGGGCGATGCCCGCCAAGTGGCGGCGGCGCATCCTGGCCAGGGAAGCGGCGGTGGTGTTCCAGGATCCCACTTCCAGCCTCAACCCCCGCCTCAAGGTGCGGCAGACCCTGGCCGACCCGCTGATCATCCACGGGGTGCGGGACCGGGCGGAGCGGGAGGCGAGGGTGGCGGAGCTGCTGGACATGGTGCATCTGCCGGGCGACGCCGCCGGCAAGCGCCCGTCCGAGCTGTCGGGGGGCCAGCGGCAGCGGGTGGCCATCGCCCGCGCCTTGTCGCTCAACCCTTCTTTGTTGGTGGCCGACGAGCCGACCTCGGCCTTGGACGTCAGCGTCCAGAACCAGATCCTCAACCTGCTGGCCGAGCTGCGCGACCGGCTGGGCCTGGCCGTGATCTTCATCAGCCACAACCTGCAGGCGGTGTCATGGCTGGTCGACCGGGTGGCGGTGATGTACCTGGGTCGCAAGGTGGAAACGGGGCCGGTGGCCGACGTGAAGAACCGCAGCCTGCACCCCTACACCAGGGCGCTGCTGTCGGCCAGCCCCATGATCACCCAGGACCGGGAGCGCATCATCCTGGAAGGTAGCCTGCCCGACCCCCGGCATCCGCCCAGCGGCTGCCCTTTCCGCACCCGCTGCTGGAAGGCCGACGAGGCGTGCGCCGCCGAGTTCCCGCCCGCCTACGCTCCGGCCGACGGCCATGAGGCCCACTGCTTCCACCCCGAAGACCGGGAATACCCTGGAGGGGCGGCCCGGTGAGGTTCGACCGGCCGCTGATCACCTCGCCCCGCCGGATCGAATGGATCCCGGCGGAGCTGCCGGACAGGCCGCCGCCGGGGATGGTGCGGGTCCGCAGCCTGATGAGCCTGATCAGCCCGGGCACCGAGCTGCGGCTGTACCGGGGCGAGCCGATGGTGGAGGAGGTGTGGGAAGGGTTCGCCGAGATCGATGCGGTGACCAGCACCGGGATGGGGGTGCTGCCCGCTTATCGGGTTACGCCCCGCAACCGGCCGGGGGAGGCCCGCTACCCGGTGTGCTTCGGATACAACTGCCTGGGCGAGGTGGTGGAAACAGGGGAAGGGGTTGACGGCCCCGCCCCCGGCGGCCGGGTGTTCTGCCTGGCCCGCCACCAGCCGGTGTTCGACGTCGCCGCCTGGCAGGCCCTCCCGGTGCCGGACGGGGTGTCCGACCGGGCGGCCCCCTTCGCCTACCTGCCCACCCTGGGGCTGCACGCCCTCCGCCGGGGCGGCTTCACCCCCGGCCACAACGCGGCGGTGATCGGCCTGGGGCTGATCGGAATGGGGGCGGCGCTGACGGCCGACGCGCTGGGGGCGGAGCTGGCCTGCTTCGACATCCACCGAGGGAGGCGGGAGCGGACGGCGGCGGCCCTGCCCAACGCCTTGGTGCTGGACCCCGGCGAGGAGGGGATGGAGGAGCGGATCATGGAACGCTTCACGCCCTTCGGTTTCGATGTGGTGCTGGAAGCGGCGGCCGGGCCGGCCCCCTTGGATCTGGGAATGCGGCTGCTGGACGACGCCGGCCGGATGGCGGCCATAGCTCTGCACCCCGAAGACGCCGGACCCCTGCTGTCCGCCGACTTCTACAACAAACAGGCCGCCGTCCTCGGCACCAGCAACGCCCCCTACGTCGACCCTTCCCTGCGCCGGACCCGCTTCACCGTCTCGGCCAACACCGCCTTCCTCCTGCGCCTGCACGACCGGGGCCGGCTCGATCTGGGGGCCCTCCACACCCACACCTATCCGGCTTCGGAGGCGGCCCGGGCCTTCGCCGACCTCGACGCCGGAAAGGAAGACATGGTGGGGGTGCTGCTGGACTGGCGCGCCCCCTGACCCTGATTCTCGGCGGGCCGCGGCCCGGCGGCTCAGGCGTCGGCCCAGGGAAGCAGGCGGGCGGGGTTGGCGGTCATCCACTGGTCCAGCAGCGCCGAGTCCAGCTCCAACTGGTCCATCAACCTGGGCAGGACGCGGGGGATGTAGCCGTAGCCGAAACCGCCGTAGGAGGTGAGCTGCAGGCGGGTGCACACGTCGTGGCTGATCAGCAGCCGGTCGGCGTATCCCCGCTCCGACCAACCGGCCAGCACCGCCAGGCGCTGCGGGTCGGTGGGGCAGTGGATGTAGCAGTCGACGGGCCACCAGACGGAGCCGAAGAAATCGAACTCCACGGTGATACCCCGCTCCAGGGCCCGCTCGTGCCAGGTCAGGTCGCGGATGTCGAAATCCATGTGGCAGAACACCACCTTGTCCCAGATCGGCTCGAAGCGCTCGAACACCGCCAAGGCGTCGGCGGCGATCGGCACCTCCATCAGATGCACCCACAGCGGCGCCCCCGTGGCCTGCTGGGCCGCCACCGCCGCCTCCAGCACCTTCAGCTCGTCGGGGTGGGCGGGGGAATTCAGGCCGATCTCCCCCAGCACCCCGGCCCGGACGCCGGTTTCGTCGATGCCTTCGGTGAGCTCTCGGATCATTATCTCCGCCAGCTCCTCGCGGGCCGCCCGGCGGGTCCACTCCCGCTGGTGATGACGCAGATACCACCCGCTCCCGCAGATCACGTTCACCCCGGTGTGCCGCGCCACCTCCGCCATGCGCACCGGGTTGCGTCCGATGTTGGGCAGCGTCAGCTCCACCAGGGTGTCGATCCCCAGCGCGGCGGCCTTGGCCAGCTCCTCGGCCTGGCCGCAGCTGTCGTCCAAGGTGATGTTGTTGACGTTGATCATCAGGTCGGTTCGGATCTCCCCCAGCCGATCGATGGTGATGGGCCGGTAGGCGGATTCGTCCTGGGCGGGGAAGGCGTAGGTCATGTCGGCGAACAGATGCTCGTGGGGAAGGGTGCGCCCGATCCGGTCGGCGGGGATCAGCCCCGTAACCGTTACTGCGTGCTTCATCGGACGCCTCCTAGATGAGTAGTTCCAAGGGATTGAGGGTTGTGCACATCCCTGTTCGAGCCGCATACGCAGGCTCTTCCCCGGCAAGCCCCGGCCCGCGCAGGCCAAGCCGCCCAGTTTGTCACCCTCGTCCTCAGCGAGATGAGCATGTCGAACAATGCAAACCATCATCAACCGAGGTTCTTGTCAGGGTAACCTTGGAGCTACCCATCTCGGTCCGCCGGGCCGGGGCGCCGGTCGGGCGGGGCGGGGGGCACGGCGGCGTTCACCCCGCTCAAGCCCCCGTCGAAGGCCAGCACCGCCCCGGTCATGAACCCGGCCTCCTCCGAGCACAGATAGCTGACCAACCGCGCCGCTTCGTCCGGCTGCGCCATGCGGCCGGCCGGCACCAGATCGAAGTACTCGGGCGGGGGCGGGTCGATCATGGGGGTGTCGACGGCGCCGGGGGCGAGGGCGTTGACCGTTATCCCGTAGCGGCCCAGCTCGGCGGCCAGCGCCCTGGTCAGCCCCTCTACCCCGGCCTTGGAGGCGCAGTAGGCGGCGTGCCCGTCGATAGCCAGCCGCGCCCCGATCGACGACCACAGGACGATCCGCCCGCCCCGCCCCGCCGCCTCCATCTGGCGGGCCGCCTCGTCGGCGCAGTGGAGCGCCCCCAGCAGGTTGACCTCGAGGACGCGGGCGGTTTCCTCCAAGGGGCGCAGGAACGAATAGCAGGCGGCGGGGTAGACGGCGGCGGCGGCCGCCAGGATATAAGCGGGCCCCAGCCGGGAGGCCGATTCGGCGAAGGCGGCGGTTACCGCGGCCGGGTCGGACACGTCCGCCGCCAGCGCCAACGCCCGCCCCCCTGCCTCTTCTATTTCCCCCGCCGCCGCCGCCGCCCCGGCCCCGTCGATGTCCAAGACCGCCACCAGCGCCCCCTCCGAAGCCAACCGGAGGGCGGCGGCGCGGCCCTGCCCGGAGGCGGCGCCGGTCACCACCGCCGTCCTGCCTGCAATGCTCATCTTCCCTCCCTGTCCGGCGCCGCTTCAGCTCGGCGGCGGCCAAACCCCCGGCGCCGGCGGTGAAGCTCGGCGGGCGGGGCGGCCCGGCTCCAGGCTACCCGCCCGGTGATGGGCGGGGCGGGCCCGCCCGCTTTGGTACTCTGGCCCCGTTCAGCTCAGAGATCCCTTCACCAGAAAGGCCCCTCCCGGTGACAACCGCCGACCTTCCCTGCCCTCCGCTCACCGAAACCGCCCTCAGCCTCGGCTTCTCGGAGTTCCACCGGCTGATGAGCGACAAGCTCGACGACCTCTGGAACGCCGAATACCGGCGCCGTTTCCCCAAGTGCGAGGAGATGGGGCCGTACTCGCCCATGATCGAAGAGGAGGAAGGCGGCTTGGCGGCGGTGCCGTCCGCCTCGCCGCTCACCAACGTCCGCCGCTGGTTCCTGAGCCGGGGGGGCAACCGGCTGGTGCAGGTGCAGCGCAACTGGTTCGCCTACAACTGGCGGATCGCCGGACACGGGGTAACCAACGCCGACCCTCCCCCCTACCCCGGTTACCGGGCGGTGCGGGACGGGTTCACCGGCCACCTGGAAACTTTCATCCGCTTTGCGGAGGAGGAGGATCTGGGAGAGTTCCAGCCCATGCAGTGCGAGATCTCCTATGTGAGCCACCTTCCGGCGGGCCGGGCGTGGAAGGGGCCGGGGGAAGCGGACAAGGCGCTGCGGCTGTTCGCCCCCCTGCCGGCGGCGGCCCGCCTGCCGGAACAGGAAGCCATGCGCCACATCACCCAATTCGTGATCGCCGGGCCGGACGGGAAGCGGCTGGGCCGGTTGTACGCGCGGGTTGAAACCGCCCTGGCCGGGGAAGCCCAGCTGCTGGTGCTGACCTTGTTCGCCCGCAGCCCGGCCTTAGAGTCGCTGGAACAGGCGGCCGAGTTCTTCGACCTCGGCCACGAATGGGTAGTGAAGGCCTTCTACGACCTCGTCGCTCCGGAGGCGCTGGCCGAGTTCGAGGGCGGCGCGGGGTAAGGACTGCCTGCGGTCGATAGAATGCCGCCCAATGAAGCAAGGGAGGCGGTTCCACCGATGAAAGCCCTCACCCCTGAACAGATCGGCGCCTGGGAGCGGGACGGTTTCTTGGTGGTCCCCGGCTTCGTGGACGCCGGGGAGCTGGCCGCCGTCCAATCCATAATCTCCGGGCTGGCCGAGCAGGATCCCCCCCACCCGCAGGTCCACATCGACGTCGACCCGGCGCTGGCGGGCCGCACCGACCTGGCGGCCTCCCAGACCTTCCGGGCGCTGATCCACGCCGCCCACGCCAGCCCGGAGCTGCGCGAGGTGTACACCCTGCGCCCCAAGACCCTGGACGTGGTGGAGGACCTGCTGGGGCCGGACGTGGTGTTCTACACCGACCAGACCTTCCTGAAGCCGCCCGGAGGCAGCCCCGCCCCGCCCCACCAGGACAACGCCTACTGGGAACCCTTCTGGTCGGGAAAGGGCAAGCTGTCGGTGTGGCTGGCCCTCGACGATTCGACCATCGAGCGGGGATGCACCAACTTCGTTCCGGGCAGCCACCGCTCGGTGCTGGAGCACGAGCGCGACTTCTCCAAGGACGCCCTGTTCGGAGGGGCGGTGGAGGGCCTGACCCCCGATAAGCTGGACTCCGTGCCGGTGGAGCTGAAGGCGGGCGACGCCTGCATCCACCACGGAGAGATCATCCACTTCAGCGGCCCCAACGTATCCGACCAACCCCGGCGCGGCCACGTAGCCGTCTACTTCAGCGCCCGCTGCACCTACACCGACCAAGTGAGCGAGTTCTTCGCCGACGCCTTCATCCCCGCCCGCGGCTACACCTACCCCGGCTGCGTAGGCGGCGAACGCCTTTTCTAGCTCTCACTATCCGCATTGTTCACATCAACCTTGGTCCGAATCTCCTTGATGAGATCATCTGACAGCGCCGCATTCTGCTGAATAAACAGTATGGATATATGTCGCTTAGATAAATTTTGTGTATAACGCATATCATCATCAGCGCTGATCAGCAAATCATAACCTGCCTGCTCGGCTTTATCCAGCAATTCGCCATTGGTCAACCTGCACCAACCTAAATAGCGGGCAGTGTGTACCGTATGATCTGAAAGATGATGCCGAATGGACTCATTGGCGCATTTATCAAGCAGTATCTTCATTTTCTTAAACCGCCACAACAAGCTGTCGATCACACTTGAGCACCCTTTTTATTAACTCGTAGTCCAGACCATATTTTGCGGAAAATGCGTGGGGCACAACCCCACCTTTCATATGATTGAAGAGGATTTCAACCGGAAATTCGGTTCCCTTGAAGACCGGCCTTCCATCCTGGCCAAGTTCAACCGCCGGGCAACCGGTCAAATCAACGATATGAATAGGAGGGTCATTTTGCAGGTATTCAAGGGCAACCCTTATATTCTCACTGCCTACATGATAACTTATTTCGAAATCCTCTACGCTCTGTCCGTTTTCTGTCCAGCTGACCAGAATATCCACCGGCATCCTCATACCCAGGAAGGAAGGAGCGCCTGAAACCCTGTCCGGCGTGTACTCGATGACCGGGCAACTCCGCCAATCGATCATTTCCAGCACCATAGATCCGGATGCGGTCGTCACTGTTCCTCCTCGGCTCGCCGCCCCAATTATATACGAGTCTAGGCAGAACAGCTCGCCGCCCCCAGACAGACCCCGCTTCCCCGCGGCTGCGGCAGGCCGGGCGGCGGGGTTCAGCCGATGAAATCTGCCAGCAGGTCGAGCTGGCGGCGCACCGACTCGAAGTTGGCGCCCCCTTTGGAACGGCGGCGGCGGACCGACTCGACCGGATCGGTCAAGGCCAGATCCTCAGACCGGAAACGCGGATCGGCCGCCTCCAGGTCGGCGGCGGACGCTTCACCCAGGTTCCTGCCCTCGGCGGCCAAGGCCGACAGCAGCCTTCCCACCGCATGGTGGGCCGCCCGGAAGGGAACCCCCCGCTCCACCAGAGCTTCGGCCAGATCCAAGGCGGTGACCGACGGGTCGGGCGGCGGCGGGTGGAAGTCGGCCCCTGCGATCAGGGCGGTCATGGCTTCCAACGCCCCGGCCAAGGCGTCGTCAACGGCGAACACCGCCGCCTTGTCCTCCTGGAAGTCCCGGTTGTAGGTCAGGGGAAGCCCCTTCTGGAGGGCCATCAGCCCCGCAGGTAGAGGCGCAGACCGAGCGCGGCCTGGTCGTTGCGGGACCGCCCGGTGTGCAGCTTCCCGGCCGCCCCGCCCGCCAGCTCGCCGAGGCGCCTCTCCACCGCCGAATGAACGTCCTCGTCCCCTTCGGCGAAACGGAACTCCCCCGCCTCGGCCTCTTCGAGGATCGTCCGCAACCCGCTACGCAGGGTTTCCGCTTCGCTGCGGTCCAGCAGGCCGGCCTCCGCCAGCATTGCGGCATGGGCAATCGACCCGGTGATGTCCTCGGCCAGCAGCCAGCGGTCACTGCGGTCAACGGTGAAACGCCAGAGCACCTCGGAAGGGTCCTCCGAGAACCGGCCCCCCACATCTTCGTCATGCCGCCGCCCCCGGCCTCCGGGCCGCACCCAGGGTCATCCATCCGCCTCCGCCGAGGGGTTCGCCCACCCCCGCGGCGTCGACTTCTTCTAATCCGACCAACACCTCGCACATGCGCGTAGGATTACGTTCCACAGGGGTCCTCCTCACTCGGGGATGAATTTCAAGCGTCCGATTATGGAGGACCCCACCCCCGATCCCGTGGATTCCCACCGTCCGTCAGAGGACCTGCCCGTCCTCTACTCCCCCCTCATCTCCGAAGAGCCGGTTTTCGGCGAGGAGGTCGTTGATGGTTGTGTAGAGTGCGATAGCGAGGGTGTTCAGATCCGGGTTCATTCCAGGCCTCCAAGGTCAGGGAGCTCAGCCGGGTTTCAGGAAGGAGAGTCTATGAGAGCGTTAACTCGGCCGGCGGCCCGCGTTGTTGCTGTGCTTGTATTCGCGGCTTGCGGCGGTGGGGATCCTCTTCCTTCTCCGTCTTCGGGAGCGGATGCTACTGGTGCCTCAGCGGCAACACTGGCAGAAACAGAAACAGAAACAGAAGTAGCAGAAGCCTTGGCAATAGCCCCAGCAGAAGCAACAACAACCCTACCCCCGGCAACAACCGCCCCGGCGTCAACAACAACATCAACCGTGTGGATAGACCAGGAGGATGTAACAACAGACTCCTCACCTTCCCTAATGGAATTCACCGCCATCACCGCCGGAGACTCGTATTCGTGCGGAATACGCACAGACAACACCACAACCTGCTGGGGCTGGAACGAATACGGTCAGGCAGACGCCCCACCCGGGCAATTCACCGCCATCACCGCCGGAGACTCGCATTCGTGCGGGATACGCACAGACAACACCACAACCTGCTGGGGCAACAACGACTGGGGGCGGGCAAACGCGCCGACCGGGCAATTCACCGCCGTAACCGCCGGATGGGGGCATTCGTGCGGGATACGCACAGACAACACCATAACCTGCTGGGGCCGGCCCCACTGGGGTAACGACTGGGGTCAGGCAGACGCGCCAGCCGGGCAATTCACCGCCGTAACCGTCGGAGACTCGTATTCGTGCGGGATACGCACAGACAACACCACAACCTGCTGGGGCTGGAACGAATACGGTCAGGCAGACGCGCCAGCCGGGCAATTCACCGCCGTAACCGCCGGATGGGGGCATTCGTGCGGGATACGCACAGACAACACTATAACCTGCTGGGGCAACAACAGCTGGGGGCGGGCAGACGCGCCAGCCGGGCAATTCACCGCCGTAACCGCCGGAGGATATCATTCGTGCGGGATGCGCACAGACAACACCACAACCTGCTGGGGCACCAACAGCTGGGGCGGGCAGACGCCCCGGGGTTCGCAGGCAGTTCCGAACCCGATGAACAATAAGCAGTCCCGAACCTGATGCACAAATCGAGCTGTTGGGAACCTTTGTTTCGGTGCTGGTATCAGTGAACACCTAGGCCGTTGCTGAACAGCAACGCAGCACAGAACACCTGCTGGGAACTCGACAGATGAACCGGCGCCCTATGCTACGGACGGCGGCTCTCCCAAGACCCCGGAGACGTCGAAATCGTCTACCCGCCCAAACCGGGCTGAGCACTCCCTCGGAACAACCCCGACAATACACGAGAACAGAACGGACGGATGAGATAAGCACCCGCATCCTTCTGACCTGATGAACCAGCCCGACGGCAGGCATGAACACCGGGATCAACCGGCTCTTCGAGAACGCCGCCGCCTGACAAGCTCCCTTGGGCAAGAACGATCCCCGTGCCCCTGCACACCTCCGCAACCCCACACAAGCCCCTCCTCAACACCAGGCAACCCAACCACAAGCCGCTCCCGGCGGTAACTTCCCAAACCACGGCTCCACCAAAAACACGAGGCAAGCGGAAGCCGATAAAACCACCCACCACTCCTAACGGCCCAACCACCCCCACCCATCCCCTCAATCGGCTCTACACACCCCAACCAGTACACCATGAAGAATCGGGGCTAGGAGGTTTGTTGGAGAACCTTTCGCGGACTCGACGCTTTGATCCTCCGGCCTCACCCAGAGGGCGCCCCATCGGGGGGGCAGGCTCGGAAGGGGTGTTCATGACAGCCTCCCGCCGCACGCCTCGTCCAACCAGCTCAGCTCGGTTGAATTGAATCTGCTCAACCAGCAGCAACAAACTGAAGATCACACTTGAGCATCCGTTTTATTTGCTCGCAGTCCAGACCGTATTTTTCGGAAAATGCGCGGGCAGGCGCTTCCCTGCAGCTGCGGCCGGGCGGCGGGGTTCAGCCGATGAAATCTGCCAGCAGGTCGAGCTGGCGGCGCACCGAATCGAAGTTGGCGCCCCCTTTGGAACGGCGGCGGCGGACCGACTCGACCGGATCGGTCAAGGCCAGATCCTCAGGCCGGAAACGCGGATCGGCCGCCTCCAGGTCGGCGGCGGACGCTTCACCCAGGTTCCTGCCCTCGGCGGCCAAGGCCGACAGCAGCCTTCCCACCGCATGGTGGGCCGCCCGGAAGGGAACCCCCCGCTCCACCAGAGCTTCGGCCAGATCCAAGGCGGTGACCGACGGGTCGGGCGGCGGCGGGTGGAAGTCGGCCCCTGCGATCAGGGCGGTCATGGCTTCCAACGCCCCGGCCAAGGCGTCGTCAACGGCGAACACCGCCGCCTTGTCCTCCTGGAAGTCCCGGTTGTAGGTCAGGGGAAGCCCCTTCTGAAGGGCCATCAACCCGGTCAGACGCCCGATGGCGGCGGCGGCCCTCCCCCGGGTCAGCTCGGCGATGTCGGGGTTCTTCTTGTGCGGCATGGCCGACGAGCCGGTGGTGAGGGAATCGCTGAACGTCGCCCAGCCGAACTCGGCGGAAGCCCACAGCACGCATTCCTCGGCCAGCCGCGACAGGTGCACCAGCGCCTGGGTGCAGGCGAAGGCGTACTCGGCCACCTGATCGCGGGCGGCCACCGCGTCCATCGAGTTGGCGAACCGGCCCTCCGCCCCCAGCAGCTCGGCGGTGAGGTCCGGGTCGATCGGCAGGCTGCTGCCCCCCAGAGCGCCCGCCCCCAGCGGCGAAACGGCCAGGCGCTCGACCGCCTCTCCGAACCGCTCGGCGTCCCGCACCGCCATGAACGCATAGGCCAGCAGGTGATGGGCGAACGGCACCGCCTGGGCCTGCTGCAGGTGGGTGTATCCGGCGGCCACCGTTTCTCCGGCCTGCCTGGCCGCTGATGCCGCCGCCGCCGCGAACTCCCGCAGCTGACCGATCCGCTCCGCACCCGCCGTCCGCAGGTAGAGGCGCAGACCGAGCGCGGCCTGGTCGTTGCGGGAACGCCCGGTGTGCAGCTTTCCGGCCGCCCCGCCCGCCAGCTCGCCGAGGCGCCTCTCCACCGCCGAATGGACGTCCTCGTCCCCTTCGGTGAAACGGAACTCCCCCGCCTCGGCCTCTTCAAGGATCGTCCGCAGCCCTTCCTGCAGGGCCGCGGCTTCGCTGCGGTCCAACAGGCCGGCCTTCCCCAGCATTTCGACATGGGCAAGCGACCCGGTGATGTCCTCGGCCAGCAGCCGGCGGTCGCTGCGGTCAACGGTGAAACGCCAGAGCACCTCGGAAGGGTCCTCCGAGAACCGGCCCCCCCACATCTTCGTCATGCCGCCGCCCCCGGCCTCCGGACCGCACCCAGGGTCATCCATCCGCCTCCGCCGGCCCCCCCGGGCCGCCCTCCCCCCGGCCCGCCCGCATGCGGAGCCGCAGGGAGTTGAGCCGGATGAAGCCGGAGGCGTCGGCCTGGTCGTAGGCGCCGCCCGCCTCGAAGGACACGGTGGCCTGATCGTAGAGGCTGCGGGTGGGGGACCGGCGGCCCACCACCTCGGCGTTCCCTTTGTAGAGCCGCATCCGGGCCTCGCCCGTAACGTCCCGCTGGATGTCGTCCATGAAGTTCTGCAGCGCCTCCCGCTCGGGCGAGAACCAGTATCCGTTGTAGACCATGGCGGCATAGCGGGGCATGAGCTGGTCGCGCAGATGGGCCGCCTCCCGGTCGAGGGTGATCGACTCCACCGCCCGGTGGGCGTGGTGCAACAGGGTGCCGCCCGGCGTCTCGTACACCCCCCGGTTCTTCATGCCCACGTAACGGTTCTCCACCATGTCCACCCTCCCCACCCCGTGGGCGCCGGCCGCCCGGTTGCAGCGGGCCAGCAGCTCGGCCGGGGTCATCGCCTCCCCGTCCACCGCCGCCGGGGAGCCCCGCTCGAAGGAGATGGTGATCTCCTGGGGCCGGTCGGGGGCGTCCTCCGGGTCGACGGTCATCTGGAATATCCCCTTGGGGGGGGCCTCCCAGGGGTCTTCCAGCACACCCCCCTCATAGGAGATATGCAGGAGGTTGGCGTCGGTGGAGTAGGGCTTCTCGGGCGTGACCGGGATGGGTATGCCGTGCTTGTCGGCGTAGGCGACGAGGTCGGCCCGGCCCGCCATGGTCCATTCCCGCCAGGGGGCCACCACCTGGATGTCCGGCTTGAGGGCGTAGGCGGACAGCTCGAATCGCACCTGGTCGTTGCCCTTGCCGGTGGCGCCGTGGGAAACGGCGTCCGCCCCGAACGCCTCCGCCGCCCGCACCAGTCCCTTGGCGATCACCGGGCGGGCCAGCGAGGTGCCCAGCAGGTAGTAGTTCTCATAGACGGCGTTGGCCCGGATCGCCGGCCACACGTAGTCGGCGGTGAACTCCTCCCGCAGGTCTTCGGCCACCGCCTCCACCGCTCCGGTGTCGTAGGCCTTGGCAACGGCCTCCTCCACCTCCTCGCCTTGGCCGACATCGGCCGTGTAACAGACCACCTCGCAGCCCCGTTCCTCGATCAGCCACTTGAGGATCACCGAGGTGTCGAGCCCTCCCGAGTACGCCAGCACCACCCGCCTCATCCGCTCTCTCCTGTCTGTCCCGTCTGTATTTCTTGGATCATCGCAGCCGCCGCCCCGCCGCCCGTATCTTCATCGGCCGCGACCAACAGCGTGTCGTCCCCGGCCACCGTACCCAGCACCCCCGCCAGGCCGGCGCGGTCGAGGGCGGCCGCCACCACCTGGGCGGCGCCCGGAGGGGTCTTGATCACCACCAGGTTGGCGCTCGACCGGATCGACAGCGCGTAGACGGAGAGCACCGCCGCCAGGGCCTCCCGGGTGAGAGGCGGCGAGGGCGGCCCCAGCATGTACCGCATCATCCCGTATTCGTCCGGCGCCTTGACGGCCCCCAACGCCCGCAGATCCCTGGACACCGTGGCCTGGGTAACGGGGTGGCCCCGCTCGACCAGCAACGCGGTCAGGTGCGACTGGCTGGTGATGTCCTTCTCCTCGAGTATCTTCCTCAGCTCCCTCCGGCGGAAAGCGGTGCTGACCTTGTCCATAGGCAAAGATTATGCACTATTTTGCATGAATATGCAAAGCGTCAGTACTTGTATTCGTCCCGCTTGTAGGGCCCCTCCACCGGCGCCCCGATGTAGTCGGCCTGCTCCTTGGTGAGCTCGGTGAGCTCCACGCCCAGATGGTCCAGATGCAGCCGGGCCACTTCCTCGTCCAGGTGCTTGGGGAGGCGCATCACCTCGGCCTCGTAGTCGTTCTCGTGCAGGTCGAGCTGGGCCAGCACCTGATTGGTGAAGGAGGTGGACATCACGAAGCTGGGATGGCCGGTGGCGCACCCCAGGTTGAGCAAACGCCCCTCGGCCAGCACCAACACCCCGCGCCCGTCGGGGAACACGTACTCGTGGTACTGGGGCTTGATCTCCCGGCGCTCCACCCCCTCGGCCGCCTTGAGCCCGGCGATGTCGATCTCGTGGTCGAAGTGGCCGATGTTGCCCACGATGGCCTTGTCCTTCATCCTGGCCATGTGGTCGAATGTGATCACGTCGCGGTTGCCGGTGGCGGTGATGAAGATGTCGGCGGTCTCGGCCATGTTGTCGACGGTGTTGACCTCGTAGCCGTCCATGGCGGCCTGCAGGGCGCAGATCGGATCCACCTCGGACACGACCACCCGGCACCCCTGGCCGCGCAGCGCCTGGGCGCACCCCTTGCCCACCTCGCCGTAGCCCGCCACCAGCGCCACCTTGCCGCCCAGCATCACGTCGGTCGCCCGGTTGAGGCCGTCCACCAGGCTGTGGCGGCACCCGTAGACGTTGTCGAACTTCGACTTGGTGACCGAGTCGTTGACGTTCATGGCCGGGAACAGCAGTCTGCCCATCTCCTGCATCTCGTACAGGCGGTGGACGCCGGTGGTGGTCTCCTCGCTCACCCCCCGGATCGACTCCGCCATGCGGATGTAGCGCTTCGGATCGGCGGCCAGCCGGGTGCGCAGCTGCTCGAGGATCACCCCCCACTCCTCCGGCTCGCGGTCGGGGTCGTAGGAGGGCACACCCCCCGCATGCCCGTACTCGGCGCCCTTGTGCACCAGCAGGGTGGCATCGCCCCCGTCGTCGACGATCAGGGTGGGGCCGTCGAACCCCTTCCACTCGAGCATCTGGTCGGTGCACCACCAGTACTCCTCCAGGGTCTCGTCCTTCCAGGCGAAGACCGGAATCCCGAGGGGGTTGTCCGGGGTTCCGCCGGTCTCGGGGCGGCCCACCGCCACCGCCGCCGCCGCGTGGTCCTGGGTGGAGAAGATGTTGCAGGAAGCCCAGCGCACCTCGGCCCCCAGAGCGGCCAGCGTCTCGATCAACACCGCCGTCTGGACGGTCATGTGCAGCGACCCGGAGATGCGGGCGCCGGCCAGCGGCTGCGAAGAGGCGTACCGCTCCCGCAGCGCCATGAGGCCCGGCATCTCGTGCTCGGCCAACTCGATCTCCCGGCGGCCCTGCTCCGCCAGCCCCAAGTCCTGAACGGCGTATTCGACCGCCGCCCCAGGCGCGTTCCGCATCATCTTCCCAGCGCTCCTTCCAACCGGCGGCGGCTCTCCCCGCCGGTCATCGGGATAGGGTAACCCCGTCGATCGGTTGCGCACCCCGCCGGCCGACTCTCCCTGACGGGGAACTGGACGGAGAAGCCCCCGAATCGGCGGCCAGGGAAAGATCAGCCCTCTTCCGAAACCGAGGAAGCCCACCGTCCCGGCCCAGGACAAACGGGCAACCTGCGTCCCCCGAGCCAAAGCCGCCGCCCCCCGCTCCCGCTGGAAACGCGGGCACCGTCTGCGGCGGCCTGGAGTGGGCAGAAGCAGGTAGATGCAGTTGCATATCTCAAGTTGTTCAGAAGATCAAGGCAACCCTGTCTGAAAGTGTTATATTCTGCTCATGGATCCTGTCACCAATCCCTACAACGCTGGAGCGGGGGAACCGCCGCCCGCCTTGGTGGGAAGAGACCAGGAGCTGTCCGCATTCGACATAGCCGTCAGGCGTCTGACGATCGGGCGATCTGCCAACAGCCAGTTGCTGTACGGATTGCGGGGAGTCGGCAAGACGGTCTTGTTGAAAGAGTTCACCAAGACCGCCGAGGATAACGGCTGGATATCCTCGTATGTCGAAATCTCCGCAAAAGCCTCCTCGAGCGTCTTTGCGGAGGTCATATACACCTCGATCCGTAAATCGTTGGAGAGCCTGAGCGCCAAGCATGCTATCAGAAATCGGATCAAGAGAGCGGCGAAAGCGTTAAGGACGTTCAGCATCCGATATGGAGTTTCTCCCGCCGGGGACCAACAGATATCTTTGGAAATGGACCCCGCGCTTGGGCTGTCAGAGGGCATCGGAATCCTGGAAGTAGACCTGTCGGATCTGTTCATCGAAGTGGGCGAAGCCGCTCGCGAGGCCGGCGCAGGCGTGCTGCTCGCCATCGACGAGATGCACAACCTCCCCAGCGAAGACCTTACCGCTTTGATCATGGCCCTGCACCGTGTATGCCAGGAGCAGCTGCCTTTGATGGCGGCGGGGGCCGGGTTGCCTTCCCTGCCTGGCCTCGCCGGCGATGCCGTATCCTACGCCGAACGCCTATTCAAATATACACCTATCAATTCACTGCAGAAGGAGGACGCCCGGTTGGCGCTGACCCGCCCGGCGGATGAGCAGAACATCGCTTGGGAACCCGATGCCCTGGACGAGGTATTCCGTCTTACCAAGGGATACCCCTATTTTCTGCAGATGTTCGGCAAGCACGCCTGGAACATTTCCAACGGACCCGACCGGATCGGTCTAACCGACGTCGAGCAGGCCGCTCCAGAGGCTTTGGCGGAGCTCGACAACGGCTTCTTCAAAGCCCGGCTGGACCGCGTCAACGACAGCGGACGAGAATTTCTCCGGGCCATGTCCAGTCTGGGGCCGGGGCCGGAATACAAATCGGGAGAAGTAACAGACCGGCTGGGCAAGACCCCCCAGGCTGCAGGGGCGACCCGCAAAGAGCTCATCGATCGGGGCCTCATCTACGACCCTCGGTGGGGGGTCTTGGCATTCACCGTTCCTATGCTCCACGAATACATTCAGCGGACGCTCGGCGCACCTGAAGGCCCTCCGAGCACCGCCCCGCCGACCTCGATGCTGATAGAGTAGCCCCATGAGCGAGTTCAAACAGGACCATTATTACGAAGAGGGGTCGGACGCCGGGGGCATACCCCCGGCCCAGGTAGAGGAGTTCCTGGCCGGCCCGGACAGCGCCTGGCTGCTGAAGCTGGCCTTCGTCAAGGCAGACGGATGGCCGATGGTGGTGCCGCTGTGGTATCAGTGGAACGGAAAGGCCTTCTACGTGGTGGGCCGCAAGCGCTCCGAGTGGGTGCATGACCTGGCGGCCAACCCGCAGTGCGCCGTCTGCATCGAAGAAACGGCCCATCCCCGCATCCGCAAGGTGCTGGCGCAATGCACCGCCGAGATCGTGGAAGGCCCGGCCAAGGGCGAAGGCTCGCAGTGGGTTCCCGTCGCCGAGGAGATGGCCGTCCGCTACACGGGCCCCGCCGGCCCCGAGCAGCTGAAAGCCTCCTGGGACTGGGACCGCTACCTGGTGAAGCTCACCCCCCGCGGCAAGCTGATCACCTGGCAGGGCGCCGACTGGGCGCTGCGTTATTTCGACCCCGGGCAGCGGCCCGACCTGGAGGCCAAGGCCGGCAGCCGGTGAGGAACCCCGCCGCCCGGGCCGCGGGCCGACGCCGTTCTGAGATCCGGGTGCTGTTCGACGCGGCCGCCGCCGATCCGCAGGCCGTACGGCTGGAAGTGGGCGAACCCAGCTTCAAAACCCCCGCTCACATCGTCGAGGCCGCGGCGGCCGCCGCCCGGGACGGATGGACCGGCTACGGCCCCAACGGCGGTCTGGCCGGGCTGAGGGAACTGCTGTCCGAGAAGATCCAACGGGTGGACGGCTTTTCCGCCCCGCCCGACCAGATCGTGGTGACCCCGGGCGGCATGAACGCCCTGTTCTCCACCTTCCTGGCGCTTATCGAACCGGGCAACGAGGTGCTGATCCCCACCCCCGGCTTCCCCAACATGGACGAGATGGTGCGCCTCCTGGGCGGGGTGCCGGTCTTCTATCCGCTGCAGGCGGAGGACGGATTCCTGCCCGACCCCGAACGCCTCGATTCCCTGGTTACCCCCCGCACCGCCCTGCTGTTCATCAACACCCCCTCCAACCCCGCCGGGGCGGTCTTCCCGGCCCGGCTGATGGAAGACCTGGTGGACCTATGCAATCGGCGCGATCTGTGGCTGTTGTCCGACGAGGTGTACGACCAGCTGCTGCTGGCGCCCGAGGCGGAGCACACCGCCGCCGCCCGCTTCGACGCCGACGGGCGGGTGATCACCGTCTACAGCTTCTCGAAGGTGTACGCCATGACCGGCTGGCGGGTGGGCTATGCGGCCGCCCCGCCCCCCGTGGCCGGCCTGCTGGCAAAACTGCAGGAGCCGATGGTGTCCTGCCCTTCCACCATCTCCCAGAAGGCGGCCGAGGCGGCGCTCACCGGTCCGCAGGAACCGATAGAAGCGATGGCGGAGGCCTACCGCCGCCGCCGGGCGCTGGCCTTGGAGTCCTGCAGGCGGGCCGGCCTGCGGGCGGTGGATCCGGCCGGCGCCATGTACATGCTGGTGGAGGCGGACCCCGGCGGGCGGACCATGCTGGACTTCTGCCTGGACCTGTTGGAAACCCGCCGCACCAGCGTTGCCCCGGGCTCGGTGTTCGGGCCGGGCGGGGAGGGGTACGTGAGGATATCCTTGGCCGCCGAAGAACTAGACTTGACCGAAGGCTTGGCCCGCCTGGGGGAGGCGGTCCGCTCCCCCGCCGTGGTTCAGGCCTGAGCGGAGTTTGAAACGATGACCGACGCAATCCCCCCCGCCGAGCTGGCCGCCCGTTGCCGGCGCATCTCCGTGTCGGTGATGTGCGACGCCTTGTACTCCATGGGCCTGCCCGAGCAGGTGCTCCCCTCCTGCCTGCGCCCCCTGTTCCCCGAACAGCGGATGGCGGGGCTTGCCTTCACCCTGAGGGGCGAACCCATCGATCCGCCCATCCCCTGGGAGCCGGGCATCGAGCGCATCGCCTCCTACCTGGAGATGTTCGAGCAGATCCACCCCCACAGCATCTTGGTGTCGGTCAACCCCAACAGCCATGTCGGCCATTTCGGAGAGCTGACCGGCAACTCCGCTCAGCACCGGGGGTGCGCCGGGGTGGTGCTGGACGGCAACCTGCGGGACACCGAAGGGCTGCGCGACATCGGCCTGCAGGTGTTCTACCGCGATCTGTCGCCCCTCAACGCCATCGGCCGTTGGGAGATGACCGCCCTGCAGGTTCCGGTGACCGTCGGCGGGGTCGTCATCCACCCGGGCGATCTGATCGTCGGCGACTTCGACGGGGTGTTGGCGGTGCCGGCCGCCTCGGCCGAGCAGGCGCTGATCCGGGCCGAGGAGATCACCGAGGCGGAGGGCCGGGTGCGCGTGGATATGCGGGCCGGGCTGACCCCGATGGACGGCCTGGCCAAACACGGACACATCTGAGGCGGCCGTGAGCAGCGCAGCGACCCTGGCGGTGCCCCACATGGGGGTGGTGGAAGAGGTGGTGGTGCTCGAGTGGCTGGCGGCGGACGGCGAGGCGGTAACCGCCGGGCAGGAAGTAGTGGTCGTGGAAACCGAAAAAGCAGAGGTGACGCTGGAGGCCCCCGCTTCGGGGGCGCTGCGGATAAAGGCGCCCGCCTCGGACTTGGAGATACCGGTGGGCGCCGTCTTGGCTGTGATCGAGGGATGACCGGACCCTTCTCGCTGGCCGGACGGACGGCGCTGGTGACCGGAGCGGCCCGCGGGCTGGGCAGGGCGTCCGCCCTCGCCCTGGCCGAAGCCGGGGCGCAGGTGGCGTGCGCCGACCTCGACGAAGAAGGCTGCCGAGACGCGGCCCGGCTGGCGGGGGGCGCCGCCTTCCCCTTGGACGTGACCGATTCCAAGCAGGCGGAAGAGACCGCAGACAGGACGGAGGAGCGGTACGGCGGGATCGACATCCTGGTCAACAGCGCCGGGATCGCCGGGCGCGGAGAGGCCGTCTCCCACGACGAGCAGGCCTTCGACCGGCTGCTGGAGGTGAATCTGAAAGGCACCTTTCTGATGTGCCGGGCGGCGGGGAGGCGGATGGCGGAGGCCGGGTCCGGTTCCATCGTCAACATCGCCTCCATCGTCGGCCTGGTCGGTTTTCCGGGCAGCGCGGGTTACCAGTCTTCCAAGGGAGGGGTGGTGCAGCTGACCCGCACCCTGGCGGTGGAATGGGCGCCCTGCGGAGTGCGGGTGAACGCGGTGGCCCCGGGGCAGGTCGGCACCGAGATGGTGCTGAAAATCTGGGAAACCGAACCTCAGGTGAAGGAACAATTCACTTCCCGCACCCCGATGGGGCGGCTGTGCAGCCCGGACGACATCGCCTGGCCGGTGGTGTTCCTGGCCGGGGACGGCGCCGCCATGATCACCGGCCAGATCCTGGCGGTGGACGGCGGATACACCGCCCAATGAGCAGCCCGGCAGACCGGGAGACCGGCCGATGAACATGGACCGCGCCGCCGCCCTCGGCGTCCACCGCACCATGGTGCGCATCCGGGTGTTCGAGAGCCGGGTGGCGGAGCTGTTCGCAGAGGGCAAACTGCCGGGCTTCGTCCACACCTACATAGGGCAGGAGGCGGTGGCGGCGGGGGTGTGCGCCCGCCTGCGGCCCGACGACTTCATCACCTCCACCCACCGCGGCCACGGGCACGCCTTGGCCAAGGGGATGGCGATGGACTCCCTGATGGCCGAGCTGTACGGCAAGCTGACCGGCGCCTGCCGGGGGCGGGGAGGCTCCATGCATGTGGCCGATTTCTCGCTGGGAATGCTGGGGGCGAACGGAATCGTGGGGGGCGGGCTGGGCATTGCAGCCGGGGCGGCGCTGTCGGCCCGCCTGCGCGGCTCCGGCCAGGCGGCGGCGGCCTTCTTCGGGGACGGCGGCATCAACAAGGGCTCCTTCCATGAGGCGCTCAACTTCGCCGCCGCCCACCGGCTGGGGGTGGTGTACGTGTGCGAGAACAACCAGTACGCCCAGTTCACCCACCGCAGCCGCACCACCGCTGTGGACGACCTGTCGGTGCGGGCGGCCGCCTACGGCATCCCCGGGCAGACGGTGGACGGCAACGACGCAGAGGCGGTGTACGAGGCGGCGGGGGAAGCGGCGGCGCGGGCCCGCGCCGGCGGCGGCCCTTCCCTGCTGTGCATGGACACCTACCGCTTCGACGGCCATTACGTGGGCGACGCCGAGCTCTACCGGGCGAAGGAGGAGGTGGAGGAACAGCGCCGCCGCGACCCGATCGAACGCTTCGAGGGCCGGCTGGCCGAACTCGGCCGGCTGACCGAACAGGAGCGCCGGGGAGTGTGGAAGGCGGCCCGGGAGGAAACGGCGGCGGCCGAGCGCTTCGCCGAGGACAGCCCATGGCCGGACGGCGCCGACGCCTTGGATGCGGTGTTCACGGAGGAGCGGTAGACGCGGATGGAACAGCAGATGCAGCGGATGAGCTTTGGACAGGCCACCGTGGACGCCATGCGCTGGGCCATGCGGGAGGACGAGCGGGTGATCGCGCTGGGCGAGGACATCAGCTGGGGCGGCAACTTCGGGCAGTTCCGCGGGTTGGTCGAAGAGTTCGGGCCGTCCCGGGTGATCGACATGCCCATCTCGGAGGCGTTGATCATGGCGGCGGCGGTGGGGGCGGCGGTTACGGGGATGCGCCCGGTGGCGTCTATGAGCTTCGTGGAGTTCACCCTGGGAGCGATGGACGAGATCGTCAACCAGGCCGCCAAGTTCCGCTACATGTTCGGCGGCCAGGTGTCCGTTCCGCTGGTGCTCAGAGCCTCCGACGGGGTGCTGCGTTCGTCGGCCGCCCAGCATTCTTCCAGCCTGGAAGGAATGTTCACCCACATGCCGGGGCTGAAGGTGGCCGCCCCCTCCAACCCGGCCGACGCCAAGGGGCTGCTGCGGGCGGCCATAGCCGACCCTGACCCGGTGGTCTACCTGGAGAACAAGAAGATAACCGCCCGGCGGGGCCCGGTCCCGGCGGAGGATTACTCGACGCCTCTGGGCGAGGCGGCGGTGCGGCGGGAGGGGTCGGATGCAACCATCGTCTCCTACTCGGTGATGGCCCTCCACGCCGCCCGCGCCTGCAGCCGGCTGGCGGAGGAGGGCATCGAGGCCGAGCTGATCGACCTGCGCACCCTGGCGCCCCTGGACATGGAAACGGTGCTGGCCTCGGTCCGCAAGACCCGCCGGGTGGTGATCGCACATGAAGCCTGGAAGTTCGGCGGCTTCGGCGCCGAACTGGCCGCCTCGATCACCGCCCGGTCCTGGGCCGACCTCGAGGCGCCCCCGGCCCGGGTGGGCGCCGCCTCCGCTCCCATCCCCTTCAGCCCCCCTCTGGAAAAAGCGGTGGTCCCCGGCCCCGGCCGGATAGCCGCCGCCGTCCGCCGCCTGCTGGCCTGCTGACCGCCCCGCCGACGCGGCCAGACGGCTATCCGGCGGGGATTCCTCCGACGGGTTCGTGGCGGCATCCTCGGGAAATGGGGCGGGCCGGTTCGGGAAGCTCCACGTCGATGAGGGAAACTTCGTTCTCTCGGATCTGGACTAAATGGCGGCCGTCGCCCACCGGGCTCACTGCAACCAGGTCGTCGGCTTCCCCGATGTCCATCGGGCGGAGGGGGGAGTGCTCACCGGTTTCGAGATCCCAGAGGACGGTCTGAGCGGGGTTGCGGTCGGCCAGATAGAGGACCGATTGGTCGTCGTACCATCCGGTCACAACGAAGTTGCGGTAGAAGTCCCTGATGCCGGGCGGCCCCACCACTCCTTCGCCCTGCTCGTCTATCAGGTAGTAGCTCCACACGCCCGACTGGGAGTTGCCGGGGCCGCGCTCTACCAGGGTTATCAAAGCTCGATCACCGGAGGGGCTGCGGTATCCCTGCACCGCCGCCAAGGGGGCGTCGGTGTCCGACAACCCCAAGAGCCTGACCCAAGCCACCGACCGCTCCGCCGTATCCACTGCTATCAGAGCGGTCACGCCGCCGCCGGTTCCGGTCGACACCTCGCCGCCCGCCACCACCAAATCCCCCACCGAGGTGAGGGCGGCCTCGAAACTGGACACCAGCACCTCGATCCGGCCGGCCGGCAGGTCGAGCGTCACCGGCCCCGGATCGATGGAGACGGCGCCGCCGCCCCCCACTTTCACCAACGACAGCGGATCGGCCGCCGCCGCGGCGTAGAGATCAGAACCGAGGGCGGCCATCTGGTCGGCCGGAACCCCTGGATACGGAGACCAGGAAGCGGCCAGGGGTCCGTGCAGGTAGATCCGCCCGTCGAGGATCACCGGCCGGCTGAAGGGGTCGGCGCCGCCCAGTTCCGCCGGAAGTCCGGACGGGGGCTCCGCCGCCAGCTTGGTCTCGGGGATGACGCCGAGCACCGCCCGGTCAGGCTCACCGGACACCGGGGTGAGCACCAAGTCTACGGAGAACGGCTCCCCCAACCGGTCGCCGCCGATGGTGATCCCGCCCCCCGCCGGACGGTCGGCCAGCTCGCGCAGCAGCATCTCCCTGGAGCTGACCGCCGCCCCGTCGACCGAAGTGATGACGTCGCCCGCCCGGAGCTCCCCGTAGGCGGCTGTTCCTTCCAACACCTGCAGCACCCTCACTCCGCCCCCCACCGCCAGCAGGCAGCCGCTCTGGGCGGAGAATATCGAGTCGGGGTCGACCGTGTTGACCCAGTCGGGGACGATCTCGTCGGGGATCTCGAAAGCGGGCGGCTCGGGAGGCGGCTGCGAACAGGCCGCCGCCGCAGACAGGAGGACCGAGCAGACCAGGCTCGCACTGCGTTTCATCAGGCCCCTGATGCTACCGCCCGCCGCTCCCTACCGGCCCCGCCCTCAGCCCCGAACCGGCGCCTCCCGCCTCTGACCAGACGGCTGCTCCGCCGGGCCGCCCGCCCGCCCGCCTTTGCGAACGATCAGGGTTATGCTCATAGGCGTGTTGGCGGTCATCTCCTACCCTCCGATCCCGATCTTCGAAATCGGCCCCCTGCGCCTGTCCCTTCACGGAGTCTTCGCAGGAGTGGGGTTCTTGGTCGGCGCCTACTACGGGACCCGCAAGTACGCCGCCCGGGGATTCGACGGGGCCAAGTACCAGTCCGTCCTGACCTGGGCCTTGATCGGGGCGTTGCTGGGCGCCCGCTGGCTGACCCTCCCCGCCTACTGGGTAGAGAACGGATTCGACATCAGGGAGATGATCAACCTCGGCGGCAACTGGTCGATCCTGGGCGGGTTCGCCGGAGGAATCGGGGCGGGGGTATGGCAGGTGCGGCGGCTGGGCCTCAGGGTGTGGCCCGCTCTCGACGCGGCGGCCTTCGGGCTGGCGCTGGGGACGGTGGTGGGGAGGATCGGCGACCTGGCCATCGTCGAGCACCTCGGCGGCCCGACCCGCTTCTTCCTCGGCTACGGACTCCGCCCCGGATACGACGCAGCACCCCAGCACGACCGCCTGGAATGCGTTGTGCCGGAGGTCGGCGAGTACTGCGGCGTCTACCACCACGCCGCCCTCTACGACATGCTGGGGGCGGCCGTGTTGCTCGGTTTCCTCTACTGGATCTACCAACGCTCCCGGCTGTCGCTCCGCTACGGGCAGCTCTTCACGGTGTGGATGGCTTGGTACGGGTTCCAGCGCTTTTTCATCGACTTCACCCGGCTGGCCCTGCCGGTCAACCCCGACAGCACCCTCGGCCCCCTCACCTGGAGCCAATGGAGCGGTCTGGCGGCGGGCCTGGCCGGCGCCGCGGCCTTCCTGTATCTGGGCAAACGCAACCCGGTGATAACCCCCGAAAACGACCAGCTCCACGGAGCGTCGATCCTATAAGAGCCACAAATCAAAGTAAGGCGCTGGCCCCGGAACGATCCCAGTCAACCGTTGGTAGGTCTGGATCGCCTGCCGTTCTGTCATCCCTGCCAATAGGTCCGCCGCCAGCCGCGGATACCCGTCACCGCTTTCGAGTCGATCCTGTGTCGCCTGCGGCAGCAGAGCCCGGTTGCGCTTCCCCTCTAGGGCTTCCATAAAAATGCAGAATAGCTTTCGCAGCAGCTCCCGTTGGCCTTCTCGAACGCTTACAATCCTAGGATTATCAATCACATAATATTTAGTGGCAGCCTTTAACGGCTCTTCGGAAATGAGGGGGGAGTAGAGGACGGGCAGGTCCTCTGACGGACGGTGGGAATCCACGGGATCGGGGGTGGGGTCCTCCATAATCGGACGCTTGAAAGGCATCCCCGAGTGAGGAGGACCCCTGTGGAACGCAATCCTACGCGCATGTGCGAGGTGTTGGTCGGATTAGAAGAAGTCGACGTCGCGGGGGTGGGTGAACCCCTCGGCGGGGGCGTCGAGGTCGAGGTCCGCTGCCGGGCGCCCCGCCCGCGGTGCCCCGGCTGCGGAGGCCCTCTGTGGTCGAAAGGCACCCGAGTGGTGGAGCTGGTTGATCTTCCCTCGTTCGGGCGGCCCGCCCGTCTGAGCTGGCGGAAACACCGCTGGGAGTGCCCCAACCCGGAGTGCGGGGTGGGGTCGTTCACTGAACAGAACCCCGAGATCGCCCCTGAGCGGGCGTTGCTGACCACCCGGGCGGCTCGGTGGGCGACCAAGCAAGTCGGCCAGGCCGGCCGCGCTGTTGAGGAAGTGGCCAGAGAGTTGGGTTGTGACTGGCATACCGTCAACAAGGAGGTAACCCGTTGGGGCGCTGCTTTGTTGGAAGCCGACCATGATCGGGTAGGCCGGGTGGAGGCTCTGGGCCTGGACGAGACCCTGTTCCTGCGGCGGGGCCGCCGTCTGGGAAGGGTCTGGGCGACTTCGGTGGTAGACGTCGGAGGAGGGCAGCTGCTAGACGTTGTCCCAGGCAGAGACGCCCGTTCAGCCGCGGGGTGGCTGCAGGAACAACCAAAAGAATGGTTGGAACAGATCCGCTGGGCGGTGTTGGACCTCTCCAGCCCGTATCGGGCGGCCTACAACCAAGTGCTGCCCCACGCCCGCCAAATCGCCGATCCGTTCCATGTGGTGCGGTTGGCCAACGACCGCCTCGACCAGGTGCGCCGCCGCACCCAACAGGAAACCCTCGGACACCGGGGACGGAGAGGAGATCCCTTGTATCAGATCCGGCGGCTGCTCACCCTTGCTTCGGAACGGCTCGACACCAGCGGCGAAGCCCGCCTGCGGGGCCTCCTCGACGCCGGAGACCCCCACGGCGAAGTCCGGACGGCCTGGCACGCCAAGGAAACAGTCCGCAGTGTCTACGACATCGACGAACCCGACGTTGCCGACCGGTACTGCCGGCAGCTCGCTTCCGACCTTCAGCACGAGTCCTGCCCGCCGGAGGTCAACCAGCTCGGCCGGACCCTCGCCCGCTGGCATACCCAGATCACCAACTGGCATCACGCCCGTTACACCAACGCAGCCACCGAAGCCGTCAACAATCTCATCAAACGAATCAAACGCGTCGGGTTCGGGTTCCGGAACTTCGCCAACTACCGGATCCGGGCTCTGCTCTACGCCGGGAAGCCCAACTGGAAGCTGCTCCCCACCCTCACTCCCCCCTGAAATCCGAAGAGCCCCTTTAACAGCTCAACCTGCAGGCGAATTTCCCGATCTATATCTAAGCATTTTTCTGCCGGAAGCTCGTTGACCCTGATCGCCCTGCCTGTGATAAACTGGGTTATCAGCGCGGAAGTGGCTTCATTGATGATAGTACGTTGTCATCGGCTTCCGTCGTAAGGACCATCAAGAAGAGCCAACGGTCCTAGGACAGATTGCAACATCCCGCTTATCTCTTCCCTCCCTAGAAATTGGAACTGTTCTTTCTGCACCACTATTTCGATAAATCTCTCATGCTCAGCCCCGCTCATCAAAAGATGAATCGGAACCAAACCAACGCGGTAGAAATCTTCCAAGTCATGCACTGCGTATGTGACATCGTCAGCCCAATCCATCAGCTCTGCTTCCAAAGTGAGTTTGTCTTCTGTGCTGCCCCGCCTTACCCATTCAAACCGATCTTCATCAACACCATAGACACCCCATTTGTCATTTTTGTATCAGATTTGGATCGTGTCCACGGGTATTTGAGGATGGCGTTAAGAGTTGCCCTGGTCAAATTCAGACCAGCATCATCGCCGCTGGCAGGATCATTGTCCGTGTGAGACGCCAGTCGGGTAATGATCCGGAAAGACTGGGCATTGCCTTCGAAGCCCTCCCCTTGTTGTTCGTCAACAGCTTGGCATATCACTTTCTCTCCGTCGTGTCCGAACGGAGGATGCCCTAGATCGTGGGCAAGGCCCGCCGTCTCTACGACATCAGGATCAAGACCATCCTGGATATCAACCCGTTCAGGAGATTCCTCCAGCAGACGCTCGGCGAGGCGGCGGCCCACCTGCGCGACCTTCAGAGAGTGGGTCAGCCGATTGTGGAAGTAGTCTCCCTCGCTGGCCGATGCCACCTGAGTAACCCCGCTGAGACGCCGGAACTCCGGAGCGTAGAGAACCCTGTCTCTGTCGCGTTGAAACGGGTGGCGAAGATCTTCATTGACCTGATCTCGGAATCGCTCTGCCCTGCCGTTCACTGAGCAACGAGGCGGATGCCGTCGAGGGCGTACCGCAATTTGCCTGCCCGAACCAGACGAGAGACAGCCATGCCGATGTCCAGGTCCGTGAGACCAGACCCGCTCATGTGGTCGACCACCTCCAGCACATGAACGAACGGCCGATTTCCAGCATCGCTGCGCTTCTCGATGACCTCCAGCACCTTCTTCATCCGCACACGGCTGGGCGTCTGCGTGTCCACCATCGTGCACCTCCTTTCAATGCACCAACCATATCAAGGAAGTACGACACGCCGAGGCAATCCTGGCAGTTCGCGCGCCGATGGGGCGAGGCAGGTCAGGACTGCCAGAGGGCCTCGATGGGGCGGACGCTGATCCGGTCCCCGGCGGGCAGGGCGCGGGATCCCGTGTAGAGGACGATTCCCTGGGCGAACCGGTTCCCCAGCAGATCGCGCAGCTTGGCCAGGTTCGACCAATCCCTGGGATGCACGGCGCCGGCCGCCTTTACTTCGACCGCTACTGCCCGGCCGTCCGGCAGCTCGATGATCAGATCGACCTCCAAGCCGTTGCGGTCGCGGTAGTGGAACAGACCGACCGACCCCAGGGACGGGTCCAGCCAGTCCGCCTGCTTCATGATCTCGTTGACCGCGAACGTCTCCATCAACGGACCCCGCCCGGGGTGGCCGGGCCGGGAGAGAGCGTCCGGCGGCGCTTTCATCAGAGCGGCGGCCAAGCCGGTGTCGGTCACGTATATCTTCGGACGCCGCTTGGCGCGGGAGGTGAGGTTGCGCGACCAGGGCTGCAGCTCGTGCACCAGATGAACCATCTGCAGATGCGCCAGATAATCCGCAGTGGTCAGGACGCTGCCCAACCCGACATCGCCGTGAACGTTGGAAACCACCAGCTCGCCGGCGGTGCGGGCCGCCAAGGCCTGAAGCAGCCGGGGCAGCTGATCGGCGCGGCGCGCCCCGGTCAGGGCAACGACATCCCGCAGTGTCACCGTATTCACATAAGAACCGAACCACGCGTTGCGGGCGCCCGGCGGGAGGCCCTGCACCTCTGGGAAACCGCCCGCGCAGATCCGATGCAGGCAACTGCCGAGGGACAGATCGGAATCCCGCCCCGGCGGCGGAGAATCTGCATCCCGCGCCAGGCCCTCCAGAAAAGCTTCGCGGCGGCCCTCTATCTCGCCCTGCGAAAAAGGGAGCAGCCGGAAGAGCACCGCCCGGCCGGCCAGTGATTCGCTGATCGTGGGAACGGTCAGAAAGTCCGCGGAGCCGATGAGGAGAAACTGCCCGGGCGTCCGGCTGCGGTCGACCGCCTGCTTGACCGCCCGCACCAGAGGCTCCCCCGCCCGCTGGACTTCATCGATGACCGCAGGCGCCGAAAGGCTCTGCAGCAGGCCCATCGGGTCCTCGACCGCAGCCGAGCGCAACTGATGGTCGTCCAGCGAAACATACGACCCTGCACCCGCTGCCTGGATAGCGGCGGTGGTTTTGCCCGCCTGCCTGGGCCCATGCAGGATCACCACCCGGAAAGACCGCAGCGCCTCCCGCAGCACCGGGACGATACGGCGTTCTACCAGGGGCTTTTCTCCCAATGGCGCCTCCTCCTTCTACGCTTGAATCCAAGCTGCTGACATTTTCACCGTAAGTCTACTATATTTTTCGCTTAGACTCTAATGATGGTTTCGCTGCTCAACATTGGACTGCCCCCGCCTGCCCCGTCAGAATTGCGGCCCCGGCGCGGCGGCGGTTACAATGGCGGTATGACACGTCCAGCGTTGTTCGCCTATTACGTCTTTACCGGGCCCGATGCCCGGGCCGGGCGCGGCGTGTAACGGACTCTCGTCGAAAAAACCCAGGCCCGGAGCGCCCGCTCCGGGTTTTTCTTTTACCGGAGGGGCGGGGCCGCCAGGACAAGGAGCATGGAGATGGAACGAAAAGCGGTGCGCAACGGCTCGGAGGCAAACACCCTGGTGGAGGTGGGCGCCGCCCGGTTCGGACGCGACCCCTTCCCGGCCATCGCCGGACCCAGGGCGGTCGAGTCGGAAGAGCAGATCATGGAGGTGGCGGAGGCGGTGGCCGAGGCGGGCGCCGCCATGCTGCGGGGCGGGGTGTTCGAGTCGAGCAGCTCCCCTTACGCCTTCTCCGGCCTGGGAGAACCGGGCCTGGAACTCCTGCAGCAGGCCGGGCGGGAGGTCGGCCTGCCTACCCTGACCAAGGCGCTCGAACCCAAAGACGTGGACATGGTGGCCGGCCGCGTCGACATGATCCATGTGGACCCGGGTTCGATGCAGAACTTCGAGCTGCTGCGGGTGATAGGGAGCACCGGCAAACCGGTGCTGCTGGAGCGGGGGGGGTCGGCCACCATCGACGAATGGCTGTGGGCCGCCGAGTACATCTTCGCCGAGGGCAACGACCAGATCGTCCTGTGCGAGGGCGGCATCCGCACCTTCGCCGCTCCGGCCGCCCTCGACCTCGGCGCCATCCCGGTCCTCAAGGAGAAGAGCCACCTCCCGGTGATCGCGGCCCCTTCGGGGGCGGCCGGCTCCGCCGCCCGTATCCAGCCGCTGGCGCTGGCCGCCCAAGGGGTCGGCGCCGACGGCATCATGATCGAGGTGCACCCCGACCCCGGAACGGCCCGCACCAGCGTGTCGCATCAGCTCACCATCCCCGATTTCGCCCGGTTGATGGATGCGCTCGGAGTCAACCGAATCCGCATGAAGATCGACCTCGTCAACCGCGACCTGGTGCGCCTGCTGGCCAACCGCCGCCGGATGGTCATGGAGGTGGGCCGGATCAAGGCGGAACGGGGGATACCGATCCACGTTCCCGAAAGGGAGGAGGAGCTGCTGGCCGTGGTGCGGGAAGAGGCGGCCCTGGCCGGCCTGGACCCCGAACAGGTGGAAAGGGTGTTCGTACTGATCCTCGAGCATTCCCGTGAAGCCCAACGCCGCAGCATCCAGGCAGGCGTCTGGACCAAGGATCACAACCAGCCCTGATCCTTCATGTCCACGCGGGAGGGCCGCCGCCGCCCCGCCGGTTCATCGACCTGTTTCAGACGGTGGCTTGCCGGGAGACCACGAGGATGAACATCACGAAGGAGGCCAGGAGGACCAGGCCTTGGATCCGGCCGAGGCGGGGGCGGGCAACGGCGAGCACCCCCACCAGGAGGCCTATCACCATCATCATCACGTGTTCCCAAATCCGGCGCTCGCCTATCGCCCCGGCCCCCAGCACCCCGGCCGCCCCCACCACCAAGAAGGAGTTGAACATGTTGGAGCCCAACAGGTTGCCGATCACGAGCTCGTTGTTCTTGCGGCGGGCGGCCGCTCCGGCCGTTGCCAGCTCCGGCAGGCTGGTGCCCAAGGCGAAGATGGTGGCGCCCACGAACCCGCCGGCCAGGCCGTAGACCTCGGCGACCCGGCCTCCGCCGTCCACCATCAACCAGGCGCCGAACACGATGCCCACCAGCGACATGGCCACCCTGAGCATCTCCCGGCCCGCCCGGTGGTCCGCCTCGCCGGGGCCGTCCTCCAAGTCGGCGCCGGACGCCCCCGCCCCGGCCAGTCCGGCGGCCATGTCCCGCCGGGACCACACCATCAGCAGCACCGCCGCCGCCGCCATCCCCCCCACCAGCGCCAGCCCTTCCACCCGGGTGAGTGCGTCGTCCCAGGCCGCCGCGAACACCGCCGCCATGGCGGTGAGGGTGAGCAGCCCCTCCCGGCGGAGGATGCGCATCTGGCCGACCACCGGGGAGATCACCGCGCTCACCCCCAGCACCAGCGACAGGTTGGCGGCGTTGGACCCCACCACGTTCCCGATCGACGAGGCCAGCTCCCCCCGGGCGGCGGCCAAGGCGCTGACCACCAGCTCAGGGGCGGAGGTGCCGAAACCGATCACCAGCGCCCCCACCAGCACCGGCGACACCCCCCAGATGCGGGCCAGCCGGGCGGCCGCCAAGACGAACGGATCGGCCGCAATCCACAGCAGGGCGATCCCCGCCGCGATCAGGACGATCCCCAACCAGAGCATCGAATCAGGTTACCCCCGGCGCTCCGAACAAACTCACGCCGGGGGTGCGTTCAGGCGTTCTTCTCGTCCCGCCAGGCGATCCAGTCCTCGAGTCCGGGCATGCCGAAGTCGGGGCCCTCCACCCCCGACAACGTGATCTGGGCGGCGCCGTCCCTGAGCAGCCGGTCGGCCTTGTCCAAGTCGCCCAGACCGACGCCGACCGCCCGCTCGATCTCCGACGGATCCCGCCCGGCCGCCCGGCACCAATCGTCCAGAATGCGGTTCTTGCGCACCAGGGCGTCGACGCTGAAGCTGTGCCAGATGTCGGCGTAACGGCCGGCGATCCGCATGGTGTGCTTCTCGCCCTGCCCTCCGATGAGGACGGGTATGCGGCGCACGGGGGGCGGGTTGAGCCGCTTCAGCCGCCGCTCGATCTTGTAGAGGCCGGTGTCGAGATCCCGCAGGCGCCCCCCGAAAGTCCCGAACGGGTATTCGTACTCGGAGTAGTCCTTCTCGGCCCATCCACCCCCCAACCCCAGGATCAGGCGCCCCTCGCTGATGTGGTCCACGGTCCGCGCCATGTCGGCCAGGAGATGCGGATTGCGGTAGGAGCAACAGGTAACCAGCGCCCCGATCTCCACCCGCTCGGTCACCTCCGCCCACGAGGCCAGCATCGTCCAGCATTCGAAGTGTTTCCCGTCCGAATCGCCCCACAGCGGATAGAAGTGGTCCCAGTTGTAGATGATGTCCACCCCTTTTTCTTCAGCGCGGACAGCGGCGGCGCGTATGCCCCTGTAATCGCCGTGTTGGGGGGCGATCTGGACGGCGATTCGGACCGGGCGGTTCATTGCATCTCCTCTCGAGCTTCGGTTTCTCTCGGCGGTTTCAAGATACCCCAAAGAGCCGCCCGCGGGTTCAGCCGGGCAGAGGGGGAACTCCGTCCGGACGTTCGCCGAACTGGGGGGATTCGGTGCGGGTCCGCTTCAGCTCCCAGAAACCGGGCGTCTGGGTTGCGTCCACCACCATGTCCCAGAGCCGGAGAGACATCCCGCCGGTCGGGACCCGGGTGATCACCGGCCCGAAGATGCCCGCCCGCCCGCCGCGCCCGTCCGGCATGGCGATGATCGGCGTCCCCACGTTCTCCCCCACCAGCTCCAGCCCGGCGTCCATCCGCCTGCGGATCTCCCCGTCCCAGGAGTCGTCGCCGAACGCCCGGGCATGGGCGGGGTCGATCCCGGCGGCGGACAGGGCCTCCCCGACGTCGAAGCCGTGCAGGCGCTCATCGTGGTGGATCAGAGAGCCGAACCCCCAGTAGGCGCGGAAGACGCCTTCGTTGCCCGCCTCGGTCCGAACCGACTCCATCACCCGCAGGAGGCCGTGGGTGCGGACGGAGTTCTCGTACCGGCCTCCGCCCGGTTGAGGCTGGTTCTTGAACAGGAGGCTGATCGGCTCCCACTCGATCTGCAGGCCCTTCACCGGCGCTACTTCGTCGACGACCCACCGGGCCGTCACCCAGCACCACGGTCAGACGGGGTCGACCCAGAAAGAAATCTCCATAGACGCTCCTTCCTCCACCCCCTACGCTAGCCGGGCGGCGAGGGCGGCCGCCGCCCCTTCGGCCTCCCGCTCCCGCATCATCACCATCGCCCGCAGCCGCTCCAGCTTCTGCGTCAGGGCCTTGGCGGCGTGGGGCATGGGGTGCTCGGCGAAGTAGGCCTGCACTTCGGCCGCCAACCCCGGTTCGGACAGCGCCGGAAGCCCCTCCACGATCCTCGAGTGGGTCATCGGAGGAATCGAGGACGAAAGGCGGGGCCATTCTTCGGCAAACCGCGCCCAGGCGTGCGGCCCTGAAACCCGGTTGGCCAACATCCTGGCGATCACCCAGGCAGTGTCCTGGTTGCGGATGGTTCCGTCCTCGATCAGGCCGAATGTGCGCTCCACCGCCTCCGGGTCGTCGACGGAGGCCAGCGCCCGCAGGTACTTCATGGCTTCCTGGGGGTTGGAGGCGCCTTTGCGGCGGGCCAGGAAATCCTCATAGACGCCGGGGCCGCCGCGGGATGCGCACACGAACAGGGCCGCAGTCCCCACCTCCGGATCCACGGCGGCCGGATCGGCGGCCATCTGATCGAAAACGCGGCGCGCCTGCTCGACGGCTTCCGCCTGGTTGGCCAGGCCGCCCAGAGCCCCGATCAACCGGCCCCGCAGGCGGCGCACCAGGTCGGATTCGCCCTCCTTCGGAACCCAGCCGAGGCGGTCGGCCGCCGGGGAGGCCAGAGCGGCCGCCCACTCCTCGAAGCGGGGGCGGACTTCGTCCGGCGTCAGATGATGCCCGACGGCGCCCGCCCCGTTCAGGACCGCCCCCCACACCGCCTGCTCCGCCTCGCCGCGGAAAGCCTCGGCCAGACGGATGAAGGAAGCCGCCCCGGCCTGGCCCGACTCCACGAAGGCCCAGGCGTCGTCCACCAGGGTGAACCTCTCCAAGGGGTCGAGCTCGTCCAGCCGCTCCACCAGCGCCGAGAGGAGCTGCCCCTCGTACCGGCACCGGTAGAAACCATGGCCGCCGGCGTTGGCCGTCACCCAATCGACCGGGCCGGGCGCCGGGACCTCCACCCGCCGGCCGTCCAGCAGCACTTCGGCCTCCCAGGGCCGCCCGCCCGCCGACCCCCGCAGCCGGACCGGAACCGACCAGACGGTGCGGTCCGCAGGATCGGGGATGATCATGAAGCGCCGCTGTTCCAGAGAGACGCCGCTCTCTCCTGCCCGCACCGCCACCTGCGGGAAGCCGCCTTGGAGTATCCAGGTGTCCATGATCTCCCCCACCGGGCGCCCGGACGCCTCGTCGAGGCTCCGCCACAGGTCGCGGGCCTCGGTGTTGGCGTAGGCGTGGGCGCGCAGGTAGGAACCCACCCCCCGGCGGAACGGCTCCTCTCCTATGTACTGCTCGATCATGCGCAGCACCGCCGACCCCTTTCCGTAGGTGAGGGCGTCGAACATCCCCTCGGCCTCCTCCGGCGACCGCACCTCGTACTCCACCGGGCGGGTGCCGGCCAGCTCGTCCACCTTCAAGGCCCAGGGGCGCTCCACGGCGGCGAATTCCAGCCAGCGCTTCCATTCGGGCCGGCGGGCGTCGGTGGCCTTCATCTCCATGAAGGTGGCGAAGGCCTCGTTGAGCCAGATGCCGTTCCACCATTTCATCGTCACCAGATCCCCGAACCACATGTGGGCCAGCTCGTGGCCGATCACGTCCAGCACCCGCATCTTCTCAGCCGAGGCGGCGGTGGCTTCGTCGACCAGCAGCAGAGACTCGCGGTAGGTGATGCAGCCCAGGTTCTCCATGGCGCCGAAGGCGAAGTCGGGGACCGCCACCATGTCCACTTTGTCACCGGGGTACGGGATGCCGTAGTAGGAAGCCAGGTATTCGAGGCAGAAGCGGCTTGCCTCCAAGGCGTAACCCGTCAAATGCGCCTTCCCCTTGGGGGCCGCGATGCGGAGCGGAACCCCGCCGGCGTCCACCGGTTCGCCAGCCTCGAAGGGGCCCACCACGAAGGCCACCAGGTAGGTGGACATGACCATGGTGTCGGCAAAGGTTACGGCGGTCTTGCCCCCGCCGGCGGGCGTCCGCGCCGCCTCGGCGCCGTTCGACAGAGCCGCCAAGCCGTCGGGCACCACCAAGGTGACACCGAAGCCGGCCTTGAAGTCGGGTTCGTCCCAGCAGGGGAAGGCGCGGCGGGCGTCGGTGGCTTCGAACTGGGTGGTGGCGATGACCTGCTCCCGCCCTTCCACATCGGTGAAGGTGGAGCGGTAGAAACCCCGCAGCTGGTCGTTGAGCACCCCTCGGTAACGGCAGTGCAGCTCCCATTCGCCCTCCGCCAGCGGCTCGGCCGAGGTGAAGACGGCGCGCTGCTCCTCCTCGCGGTGCTCCACCTCGGCGTCTATCCGCTTGCCGCCGGGGCGGGTGAACCAGGCCTCGTGGATCTCCAGCTCGGCGGCGTTCAACACCACCCGGCCGACGGGTTCCGACGCTTCCAGGGTCACCGCCGCCTCCCCGGTGAAGGAGGCCTCCTCCAGATCCGGCTCGAGGCGGAGCCGGTAATGGCGGGGGGTCGGATTGCGGGGCAGGCGGTAGGGGTCGTCGGTCATGTCGGCTCCATCACTCCATCTTTCGGGAACAGTTCATGGCGGCGCCGTAGAATACGATCCACCCGTATGAGACGCGCAGGCGCCGCCGCCATGTTATGCCCGACCCGCCGGGGCCGACGGAGCGAAGCAGGGGGGCGCCGATGAGAGGGCGGAGCAGTCTGGGTCCGCTGATGCTCGAACCCATCCTGGTGGCCAAGCCGTGGGGGGGCCGCAGGCTGGCGGCGCTGGGGAAGCGGGCCCCGCCGGGAGGGGCGGCCGAAACCCTCTACGGCGAGTCCTGGGAGGTGGCCGACCTGGGCGCCCGGGCGCTGGCCGGATCGGAGGAACGCCGCACGCATGCGGCCGCCGGCCCCCATCGGGGCAAGACCCTGCGCCGCCTGATCGCCGAGCTGGGTCCGGCCCTGTTGGGCTCGGCCTCCCCCACCCCCGAGGGCGACTTCCCGCTGCTCGTCAAGGTGCTCGACACCGCCGAACACCTCTCCATCCAGGTCCACCCCGACGAGGACCGCGCCGCCGCCCGTCCGGGTTGGGCGGCCAAGACCGAATCGTGGTACGTGCTCGAAGCCGATCCGGGGGCGGTCATCTTCAAGGGGTTCCGTCCGGGCGTGGAAATGGGCGACACGGCGGAGGCGGCGGGCACCCCCGCCCTGGCCGGCCTGATGGAGCAGACGCCGGTGCGGCGGGGCGACTTCCACCACCTTCCGGCGGGAACGATTCATGCGCTCGGCGCAGGCGTGACCGTGTCCGAGGTGCAGACCCCCTCCGACACCACCTTCCGCCTCTACGACTGGACCGAAGAGTACGAACGCCCCCGCCGCCCCCTGCATATCGCCGACGCCCTGGAAGGGCTGTCCCTCGACCCGCCCGGGGCGCGCTCCCTGCCGGCCATGGAAGGAGAAGGCGCCCGGTTGCTGATCGAAACCCCCCACTACCGAATATGGGAACACCGAACCGGCAAACCCGGAGGGAAACCCGCAATCGGCGGAGAACCCGAGTTGCGCATCCTGGCGGCGGCAGAAGGCCGCTTCACCGTGGAATCGGAGCAAGCCCCGCCGCTGGATCTCCCCCGGGGCGCAACCGCGCTCATCCCCGCGGCCGCCGCCCCCGCGACCTCGATAACAGCCTCGGTCCCCTCAGCCCTGCTCGAAATCAGGCTGGGTTCAGCCCGGCCCGTCCGCTCCGATTGATCCCCGAAGGGAGGGCGGCCTCCTCCTGATCGGACCGCCCCGCGGGGGACACTCAGGCCCGGGGCCTGCCTGGAACGGTTGATCCGGCGGCGGTCCAGTCGGTGTGGTGGAACTCTCCGCGGGGGCGGTCTACCCGTTCGTAGGTGTGGGCGCCGAAGTAGTCCCGCTGGGCGGAGACCAGATTGGTGGGGAGCCGCTCGGAGCGGTAGGCGTCGTAGAAGGCCAGGGCCGAGGAGTAGGCCGGCACGGGAATGCCGATCCCGACCGCGGCGGCCACCACCCGGCGCCAGCCCGCCTCCGCCCGGCCCAGGGCTTCGACGAAGAACTCGTCCAGCAGCAGGCTGGGCAGGTCGGCCCGGCGGTCGAAGGCGGCGGCGATGTCGTCGAGGAATCCGGCCCTGATGATGCAGCCCTCCCTCCACAGCCGGGCGATCGCCCCGTAGTCCAGCCCCCACCCGTATTCGGCCGCCGCCCCCTTGAACAGCATGAACCCCTGCGCATATGACACGATCTTCGACGCATACAGGGCGTCGCGGACGGCGTCGACGAAATCCTCCCCGGCGCCGTTGAGCCGCCCGGCCCTCTCGCCGAGCACTTCGGCCGCCTCGAGGCGGTGATGGAGCATCCCCGAAATCACCCTGGAATGGACCGCCTCGGCCACCAGCGTCATCGGACGGCCCAGGTCGAGGGAGGAGAGCACCGTCCACTTGCCGGTGCCTTTCTGCCCCGCCACGTCGAGGATCTTCTCCAGGGTCGGCCCCCCCGCCTCGTCGGTGTGGGCCAAGATGTCGGCGGTTATCTCGATGAGGTAGGAGTCGAGCACCCCCTCGTTCCAGCGGCGGAAAACCTCGGCCATCTCGGGGTAGGTCATGCCCATCCCCGCCCGCATGAGGTGGTAGGCCTCCGCGATCACCTGCATGTCGCCGTACTCGATGCCGTTGTGGACCATCTTGGTGTAGTGGCCGGCGCCGTCCGGCCCCACCCATTCGCAGCAGGGCGTTCCGTCCTTGGCCTTGGCGGCGACGGCCTGCAGGATGCCCTTCACCTGGGGCCAGGCGGCCTCGTCGCCGCCGGGCATGATGGAGGGTCCGCGCCGGGCGCCTTCCTCCCCCCCCGATATCCCGACGCCCACGAACAGCAACCCGCGCTCCCGAAGCTCGCCGGCGCGGCGGGCGGTGTCCTCGAAGTGGGAATTGCCCCCGTCGATGATGATGTCACCCTCGGCCAGCAGGGGGGTCAGCCGCCGGATGACGCCGTCCACCGCCTCTCCGGCCTTGACCATGATCATGATGCGCCGGGGCGGCTTCAGCGACGCCGCCAGTTCCTCGAGGCTGGATGTTCCTATCACCTCGGCGCCCCGCGCCCGGCAGGCCAGGAACTCGGTGGTGCGGGCGGTGGTGCGGTTGTAGACGGCCACCGTGAACCCCCGGTCGGCCATGTTGAGCACCAGGTTCTGGCCCATCACCGCCAGACCGATCAAACCGATGTCCGCCCCGGCCACTAGATCCGCCGTCCCGGTATGCGGAGGCCGCCTCTAATGGGCAGCCTCCCCGCCGCCCGGCGCCAGCACCCAACGCAGCAGGAGGAACGCCAACCCCGTCCCGACGATCTGCCCGGCCAGGAACACCGGAACCGAGGCGGGGGCGATCCCGTTGTAGGAATCCGAGAACATGCGGGCGATGGTCACCGCCGGGTTGGCGAAAGCGCCCGAAGAGGCGAAGAAGTGGCCGGCACCGATGAACAACCCCACCGCCGGCGCGGTGTAGGCCAGCCCGAAGCCGCCTCGGCGGACGGTGAGGAATATCACCGTCATCAACCCCAGCGCCGCGACCGCCTCGCCGACGAACGGCCCGCCGCCGCCCCGGGAGGTCTCCGAGATGGAAACGGCGTCGAGGCCGAACATGACGTTGGCCAGCACCGCCCCCAAGAACCCGCCCGCGATCTGCACCGATGCATAGGCAACCCCCTCTCCGGCGGGCTTCCCGCCCAGCAGTACGTCCATCAGGGTCACGAAGGGGTTCACATGACCGCCGGAGACGGGGCCGAGCGACCAGATCAGCACCATCAGAACGAAGGCGGTGATCAGCGCGGCGGTGAGCAGCCGCACCCCTGGGTCCTCGCTGAGCCGCTCGGCGGAGATCCCGCCCCCCACGATGGCTGTAAGCAGGAAGGCGGTGCCGATGAATTCGGAGACCAAGCGCTGTCCGAGTGAATAGGCGGGGGCGTTCATCAGCCGCGCAGTATAGGCGCCGGAAAGAGAATCCTACGGCGCCCGAAGCCCCCTCCCCAAAGCTTTCACCGCCGGTTTACCCCCCGTTTCCCTCCGCCTCTCTACCATGCCCCCATGATCGGCGCCGGCATCGGACAGCCGCCTCCCGAAGTGTTGTTCGTGTGCGTCCACAACGCGGGGCGGTCCCAGATGGCGGCCGGGTTCCTGCGGCAGTTGGCCGGAGAACGAGTGAGGGTCCGCAGCGCCGGGTCCATGCCCGCCGACCGGATCGACCCGGCGGTCGTCGAGGTCATGGCGGAGCGGGGCGTGAATCTGGCCGGCGCCGCCCCCGCCGCGCTCTCCGCCGACCGGGTTTCGGCCGCCGACGTGGTGGTGACCATGGGTTGCGGCGACGCCTGTCCCGTCTTTCCCGGCCAGCGCCGCCTGGACTGGGAGCTGGACGACCCGGCGGGCAAGCGCGCCGCCGAGGTGCGTCCGGTGCGCGACGAGATCGAGAAGCGGGTGAGGGGGCTGCTCGCCGACCTGGGCGTCGAAGTCCGGCCCGGAGCGGAGAGGCGGTAACACGGATGGCTGTCCGGCTCGGCATCGATGTGGGCGGAAGCGGCGTCAAGGGCGCTCCGGTGGACCTGGACGCGGGAACCCTGGTCAGGAACCGCCTCCGCCTCCAGACGCAGCCTTCACATCCCGAGGCCCTGGCCGCCAAGATAACCAGGCTGGTCGACGAGTTCCCGGAGGCCAAGGGGCCGGTCGGGTGCGCCCTCCCCGGAGTGGTGGTCTCCGGGCAGGTCCGCTTCGCCCCCCACCTCGACCCCTCCTGGATAGGCCTCGACGCCCCCGCTCTGCTGTCCGAAAGATGCGGGCGGCCGGTCCGGGTCGTCAACGACGCCGATGCGGCCGGCCTGGCCGAAGCCCGATGGGGCGCGGCGGCGGGCAGGAAGGGGGTGGTCGTCCTCTTGACCCTTGGAACCGGAATCGGCTCCGCCGTACTGCACAACGGCGAGCTCATCCCCAACACCGAGCTGGGCCACCTGCAAATCGACGGGCGGGAACCGGACGACTTCGCGTCCAACCGGGCGAGGAAGAAAGAAGGCCTCTCCTTCGAGGAATGGGCCGGCCGGCTCAACCGCTGCCTGGCCCATCTGGAAGGGTTGTTCTCGCCGTCCTTGTTCGTGATCGGGGGCGGGATCTCCAAGAAGTTCGGGGAGTTCGGCCCGTATCTACGCGCCCGGGCCGAGATAGCCCCCGCCGCCCTCCGCAACGACGCCGGCGTCGCGGGCGCCGCCCTGCAGGCCTACCCCTGAAAGCCCGTCCCCGTTCCGCCGGGCGCCCCCGGCCGGGCAGTCACTGCACGATCTGTAAGCGAACCGGCGCGGGCGGAGGGTCGAAGAGGCCGGGGTCAGGCCCCGCCGGGGGTGGCCGAGGCGTTCTTGGCGTCCCGCCAAGCGATCCACTCGTCGAGTCCGGCCATGTCGAAGGCGGGGCCGGTCACTTCCAGGGTGAAATGGGCGGCGCCGGCTTCGAGCCAGTCTTCGGCCTGATCGATGTCGCCGAGCTGGACGCCGGTAGAACGCTCAACGGCTGAGGGGTCGCGTCCGGCGGCGCGGCACCACTCGTCCAGAATGCGGTTCTTGCGGCGCACGACGGCGGGGCCGCCGAACCAGTGCCAGATGTCGGCGAAGCGGCCCGCTATGCGCAGCGTGTGCTTCTCGCCTCCGCCCCCGATGAGGATCGGGATGTCCCGCACGGGCGGCGGGTTGAGCAGGGACAGCCGGCGTTTGATCCGGTAGAGGCCGGAATCCAGGTCGCGCAGGCGGCCGCCGAAGGCGCCGAAGGGGTACTCGTACTCCTTGTAGTCGCGTTCGGCCCAGCCCGCCCCCAGCCCGAGGATCAGGCGGCCGCCGCTGATGTGGTCCACGGTGCGGGCCATATCGGCCAGCAGGTGGGGGTTGCGGTAGGAATAACAGCCGACCAGCGGGCCGATCTCCACCCGCTCGGTCGCCTCCGCCCAAGAAGCCAGCATCGTCCAGCACTCGAAGTGCTTGCCGTCCGCATCTCCTCTCAGCGGGAAGAAGTGGTCCCAGTTGTACACGGCGTCCACCCCCATCTCCTCGGCGCGCACCGCGGCGGCGCGTATGTCCGCATAGCCGCCGTGCTGGGGCTGGATCTGGACGCCGATTCGGATCGGGCGCGTCAAATCTCACCTCCTTTGGATAGTCCGCCGAGTCGAGCGCATCCAAGTTACCGGAAAGCGAAGCGCGTCGGCCGGGCGGCGGGGAAACGGACCCGGCGGGCAAGAAGGACGGCCCGCCTATCCGCCTGCCCCCTCAGCAACCGGCCGCCCGACTTCGAACTCCCGGTAGCGCCCGGCCCTGTCCGGCGGTATGCGGACGCTCACCGCCGTTCCCTCGGCCCTGTGTTCCTCGGCCAGCACCTCGGCCTCGGTGCGGAGCTTCCCCAGCACTTCCCCCCTCGTATAGGGAATCAGCAGCTCCAACTGCTGTGAACCTCTCGCCAGGTGCTCCATGAGCCGCTCCCTGAGCAAGTCGAGGCCGGCGCCTTCGAGGGCCGAAACCGGCGCCGCCTCCGGGTACAGCCGCTGCAGCCGGGCGGAGGTGGCCCGGTCGGCTAGGTCGATCTTGTTGAGCACCAGCATCTCCGGCGCCCCTCCCGCTCCGATCGAGTCGAGCACCTCCCGCACCGCCGCCGCCTGGCCGGGCGCTCCGGGGTCGGAGGCGTCCACCACGTGGATGAGCAGATCGGCGCCGGCCGTCTCCTGCAGGGTGGAACGGAAGGCGTCCACCAGCTGGTGGGGAAGGCGGCGCACGAACCCCACCGTATCCGAGAGCAGCAACCGCCGCCCGTTGGGAAGCTCGAACCGGCGGGTGGTGGAATCCAGGGTGGAGAAAACCCGGTCCTCGGTCCGCACCCCCGCCCCGGTCAGGGCGTTCATCAGGGTGGACTTGCCCGCGTTGGTGTAGCCGACCAGGGAAGCCGTCGGAACGGCGGCCCCCGCCCGCGCCTTGCGCTGCCCTTCCCTGGAGCTGTGCACATCCTCCAGCCGCCGCTCCAAGCGGGAGATGCGGCGCATTATCCGGCGGCGGTCGGTCTCCAGTTTGGTCTCGCCGGGGCCGCGGGCGCCGATGCCCCCTCCCAGCCGGCTCAGCTCGGAGCCCTTGCCCCGCAGCCGGGGGAGGTGGTAGCGGAGCAGGGCCAACTCGACTTGGAGCATGCCCTCCCGGCTGACGGCGTGCTGGGCGAAGATGTCGAGGATCACCGCCACCCGGTCCACTACGTCGCACTCGAACAGCTGCTGGAGGTTGCGCTGCTGGCCGGGGCTGAGGCTGTTGTCGAACACCACCACGTCCACATCGAGCCGCCGGGCGTCCTCGGCCAGCTCCTCGGCCTGGCCCGGACCGACGAAGGTGGCGGCGTGGGGGGCCCGCCGCTTCAAAACCGCCTCGCCCACCGGAGTGGAGCCGGCCGTATCGGTCAGCAGCCGGAGCTCCTCCATGGAGCGGTCCAAACCTCCCGCCCCATCGATGTCCACTGCCACCAGGAGGGCCTTCTGCCGGTCGACGTCCAGGTCGGTAACGGTGGCGGTGAGGCGCCGGCCCGAACGGCCCCGGTCAACGTCTTCGGCGCGCCCTGCTCCGGCTCGGCGGTCGTCCCGGGCCCGCTTCAGGGGCCGGTTCGAAGGCTCAGAGATAGGTGCTCTCACCGGCGGGCGGCTCGTCCTGCTCCTCGGCGATGATCTGCGACTCTCGGACGGCCACCGCCACCCGGCCGTTCTCCGGCCACAGGAACCGCCAGGCTCCGGTGGGAACCGCCCAGAACCGCCGCCCGGTGTCGATGTCCCGCAGCGACAGGGCGTCGCTGGTGGACTCGGTGCCCGCCGGCACCAGCAAACCCGACCGCGTGGCCGACTCCTCCAAGAGGTGACCCACCCGCCACCCCGGCAGGATCCGATACCCGTTGGGACTTCGATGTTCGTTCTTGGCAGCCATTCCTTGCCCTGCACCCGCCGGGTCCAGGGTAGCCGCTCGGCGGCCCTCCCCATCCACCCGCCGGCATATATGTATCCTGCGGGGCGGAGGCGAACGAGCGCCTGGTGGGCTCCCTGGTCTTCAAAACCAGTGGGGGTGCGAAAGTGCCCCGGCGGGTTCGATTCCCGTCCGCCTCCGCCAAGCCTCCAGCTGTACGTACATCTGGGCGCGCAAGGCCCCGGCTGTCCGCCCGGCCCCGCTACCGTGGGGGATATGAGCGACGGACACCGCGGCAGTCCGCTTGATTTGGCGGTGGTCGGCTTGGTCGACGCCCCGCAGAGATGCAGCCTGGAGCAGCTGCGCGGTTGGGGCGGAGGCCCGAGCGGCGCCTCGGGCGAAACGGTGATCCCCCTGCGGGCGGTGGTCGAACAGACCGGGCTGTCCGCCGCCGCCGACCATGTGAGCGCGGTGAGCGCGGACGGTTCCTACACCGCTTCCATCCCGCTCTCCGAAGCGCTGGCCAAAGGGGAGATCCGCGTGGGCGGCCCCTCCGAGGGCGGTCCGCCTATCCGGCTGGAGGTCCCCGGCGGCCTCACCAAGTGCTGGAACGTCAAAGGGCTCGGCCTGCTCCGAGTAACAGAAGGGCCGGAACCGGACAGCCTTCCCGACGTACTGACCCACTAGCCCTGATTGTTCACGAGAGTGGGGGCGGACAGATAAAATAAGCGCCCGCATCCCTTTGACCTGGGGTGATAACAGTGAGACAACTGTCTGATCAGAAAAGTGTGGTTCATCCAATGGGTAAACGCCGCCGGTTCGAGGTTTGGGATGCCCAATCTGGATGAACCGGCGCGGGCGGCGGCCCGCCCCGCGCGGACATGAACAATCAGAGCTGATGGCCGAAGACGGAGGTGCGGCCTTCGCCCGCCTCTTCTCGCAGCGGCGGGAAGATCTCGGCTTGTCGGTGGTGGACATCGCCGTGCAGACCGGCCGGCCCATCGAGGTGGTGGTGGGCTGGGAGCAGGGCTTGTCGGCGCCCGGCGCCGAAGACCTCCCGCAGGTGGCCCAAGCCCTCAAGCTCCCGATTCCCCTGCTCGAGGAGGCCTCGAGGCGGGCGGCCGAGCACCGGCCGCCTCCGGACGAACCGCCGCCGGGGGCGGAGGACACCGGCGCCCCAGAAGTTTCCTTCGAGGAGGCGCCCGCCGCCCTGCCGGACGACAGCTCCGCAGATGTCTTCGCGCCCGACGGCCGGCCCAGCATCTCCTCCTATCTGGACAGCATCCGCACCCGGGTGCGCGAGGCGGCGGCCCGCAGACGGCGCCGCACTCAGGCGCCGGCCGCCCAACCTTCCTATCTGGAGGACCGAGACGAGTTGGTTACCTACCGCCTGCGGATGGTGCTGACGGCGGCCGGGGTTGCCGTCCTGGCCCTGGTGCTCCGTTGGTCGCTGGGCGGCCTCGGCTCGGCTGTCACCGACCTCTGGGAGGCCCTGACCGCCGCCCTGTAACCCGCCCTCCCGCCCGGCCCGCAGCCCCAGAAATCCCCGGCCCCGCGCAATGGTTGCCGGGGCGGCCGGACTTCGGCTAACATCTCCTGTACCAGAGAAAGGAGGTGATCCGACTTGTTAGACAGTTCTTGTAGGACCCTGGAGGTGGCCGGGCGCTAAGCGGCCGCTGGCTGCTTTCCGGGGAAGGCCCCTATCGGCCCCCCGGACAGGTGGCGACTCCAACTCGGACCACCCGATCTCCCTGTCCGCATGTTGGTCCTCATGCGGCGCCGGCGAAGAGGGCAGACAGCCCCCGGCGAAGTACAGGCCTGATCGAACGATCTCTGAAAGTCGACTCGAGTCCGGGGCTCCCAACGGGGCCCCGGATTCTTTTTCGGCGCGGCGGGCCCGCCCCCGCTCTCCGTTACGGCCCGCCCAAGCCGTGGCGGGCCAGGTATTCGTCGTTCCAGATCTTCGACAGGTATCCCCGCCCCGAATCGGGCAGCAGCACCACCACCAGTTTGGATTCGTCCTCGGCGGCCGCTTCGAGGGCGGCGTGGAGGGCCATCCCGGCGGACCCTCCGGCGAGGATGCCCTCGGTGCGGGCCAGCCGCCGGGCCATGGCGAAGGACTGCCGGTCGTTCACCATCACATAACGGTCCACCACCCCCGGATCGAAGGTCTCAGGCCAGAAGTCCTCCCCCACCCCCTCCACCTTGTATTGGTGGACCTCGTCCTCGGAGGGGGCGGTGAAGATGGATCCTTCGGGGTCGGCGCCCACCACCTCCACCCCCGGTTTGCGTTCCTTCAGATAACGGCCCGCCCCGCTGATGGTGCCGCCCGTCCCCACCCCGGCCGCGAAGACGTCCAACTCCCCTCCGGTCTGCTCCCAGATCTCCGGGCCGGTGGTCAGGTAGTGGGCTTCGGGGTTGGCCGGATTGGAATACTGGTCGGGGAGGTAGGCCCCTTCGATCTCGGCGGCCAGGCGGCGCGCCGCCCCGTAGTAGGAATCCTCGTCCTCGGGCAGCAGGTCGGTGGGGGTAACGATCACCTCCGCCCCGTAGGCCTCCAAGAGGGCGATCTTCTCGGTAGAAACCTTGTCGGGAACGGTGCATATCACCCGGTAACCCCGCACCGCCCCCGCCATTGCCAGACCGGCCCCGGTGTTGCCGGAGGTGGGCTCGACGATCGTACCGCCCTCCCGCAGCAGGCCCATCCGCTCAGCCCGGTCGATCATGGCAACTCCGATCCGGTCCTTGACCGACCCGGCCGGATTCAGAAAGTCGAGTTTGGCGGCCAGGTTGCCCGCCGGATGGAGCCGCCCCAACCTGACGACCGGCGTCCCCCCGACTGCCGCCGTTGCGCTTTCATAGATCATGGGCACACAGGGTAGACGGCCGGGGAGCTCACAGTTGGGAGACCATGGCCTGATAGTCGTCGACCGGGCGGAGGCACACCCCCCGCTCGCAGACATAGGCCTTGGTCTCGTCGGGATGGAAACGTCCGGCCAGCAGGGGGACCGCTTCGGCGGCGGCGGGGCCGGCGGCGGCGGCCACTATCACGTTGGGCCGGTACTCCCCCGCCAGACGGGAAGCCCAGTCGAGGGCGTCCGGGCCGGTGATCGCCGCCTCCTTGTAACCCGCTCCGGCGGCGGCCAGCACCGCCAGCAGATGGCCGACCGCGCCGGGAGCGGCTTCTATCAGGCGGGCGGCCGCCTTGACGATCTGCTCATAGCGGTCGTAGTAGGAGAAGTCGCCGGTCAGATGGGCGGCCAGCACGAAGCACTCGGCGGCCAGCGACGCCCCCGAGGCGCTGGGGTTGTCCTGCTGATCGGGCGGTCGCACCACCAACTCGGAGACGTCGGCGGCGCTGGCGAACACCACCCCCTGAGGCCCGCCGAAATGGGGTTCCAGCAGGTCGACGAGGCCGAGCGCCGCCTCGAACCATTCCGTTTCTCCGGTGGCCTGGTACAGCTCGAGCAGACCCAAGGCGTAGGAAGCGTGGTCGTCCAAAAACCCAACCACCGGGGACAGGCCGTTGCTCCAGGTACGCGCCAACCGCCCGTCGGGGCGGCGCATCTCGCCCAGCACGAACCGGGCGTTGGCGCGGGCCGCCTCCAGATAGCGCCCCTCTCCCAATGCCGCGCCGGCCGCGGCCAGGGCCCGCACCGCCAAGCCGTTCCAGGCCGTGACTATCTTGTGGTCCAAGCCCGGCCGGATCCTCTCCGCCCGGCGCTCCAGCAACCGGGCCGCGGCCCGCCCGACGGCGGCTGATGCTTCCTCGTCCGACATGCCGAACCGCTCCGCGACCAGATCCATCGGCAGGGCGGCCGATAGAACGTTGGCCCCCTCGAAGTTGCCGCCCGGAGTAACCCCGAAGTAGGCGGCCGCCGCCGGCCCGTCTTCCGGGCCCGCCGCCTCATGGAACTCCTCGTGGGTAAAAACGTAGAACTTGCCTTCCTCGCCTTCGGAGTCGGCGTCCTCGGCCGCGTAGAAACCCCCGCCGGGGTGGGCGAGGTCGCGCAGTATGTATTCGAGGGCCTCCACCGCCGCCCGGCGGTAGAGCGGATCGCCGGCCGCCTGCCAGGCCCGCAGGTAGAGCCGGGCCAGGTCGGCGTTGTCGTAGAGCATCTTCTCGAAATGGGGCACCAGCCAGATCCGGTCCACTGCGTAGCGGGCGAAACCGCCGCCCAAGTGGTCGCGAATTCCCCCCCTGGCCATGCGGGTGAGGGTGTTGGCCGTCATGGCGGCGGCGTCGGGCGCCCAAGGCAGGCCGGCGATCCGGGTCAGAAACTCCAGAACCGGCGCCTGCGGGAACTTGGGCGCACCGCCGAACCCGCCGTGCTCTCGGTCGAACCGGCGGACGAGGGCGCGGTAGGCCTGCTCGACCCGCCTTTGGCCGGGCGCCTCCTCGGCGGGGGGCAGAACCGCCCCGATAACCCTGGTCAACTGGGCCGCTTGGCCGAGCACGTCCTCCCGCCTGTTCTCCCAGGCGTGGTGGATGGCCTCCAAGACCCGCCGGAAACCGGGCATCCCGCCGCGCTCCGCCTTCGGGAAATAGGCGCCGGCGAAGAACGGCTCGCCCGCCGGGGTGAGGAACACGGTCATCGGCCAACCGCCCCGCCCGCTCATGGCGTTGACCGCATCCATGTATATGGAATCGACGTCGGGGCGCTCCTCCCGGTCGACCTTCACCGACACGAAGCGCCGGTTGAGGAACCGGGCGGTCTCCTCGTCCTCGAAGGACTCCTTTTCCATCACATGGCACCAGTGGCAGGTGGAGTATCCCACCGAGAGCATGATCGGGCGGTCGGTGCGCCTCGCCTCGGCGAACGCCTCCTCCCCCCAGGGATACCAGTCCACGGGGTTGCCCCGATGCTGGATCAGGTAGGGAGAGAGGCCCCGAAGGCCGAGGTCCCTCAACAAAGGCATAGCTGTGCGGAAAACAGGCGGATGGAAGGCTCCCGGGATCGACCGCGGGAATGCTACCCGCCCCCTCACCGTGCGAATACGGACGAGGGAAGCCGGCGGGCCGCAGAAATATCGGGAATAAACCCCGCCATGCAAACGTTTCCAGTTGATGTACGGCCTCGACGCGGCAACGGTTCGGATGACGTATCATTGCCCGGCGGCGTCCGCTTCCGCCCCGCTTTCGCCGGCGGGAGGGTACGCTGTGCCGATCAGAGCGGCAGGGCAGCCGGGCGCAACTGCGCGCCTTTGCCCCGCGGGAGAGCCCGGCGTTCTGATGAGAGGGAGACCGTGAGGTGAGCCGCCCTACGGCGGCCGCAGCCCGAAGAGGCATACTTGGTCGAGATGATGGAGGGACTCGCATGGTGGTGGCCAACCGGACGATACGCAGGAAGCCCGCAGCGCCCGCCGACGCCCGCGCCAAACGCGAGCGGGATCGCAACCGCAGCAAACTGACCGACGAACGGGGCCGGCTGACCACCGACCTGGTAAGCCAGTACCTGGCTGCAATCGGTGAATACGACCTGCTCAACGCCGAGCAGGAAGTAGAGCTGGCCCAGAGGATCGAGGCCGGGCACGAAGCCGCCGAACGCCTCGAACAGGAAGACTTCAAGAACATCAAGGAGCGCATCTCCCTGGAGAGGAAGCGCAACCGGGGGCGGGAGGCCAAGGACACCTTCCTGACCGCCAACCTGCGCCTCGTGGTCTCCAACGCCCGCCGCTACGCCAACACTTCCGGCATCGATTTCCTCGACCTGATCCAGGAAGGCAACCTGGGCCTGATCCGGGCGGTGGAGAAGTTCGACTGGCGCAAGGGCTTCAAGTTCTCCACCTACGCCACCTGGTGGATCCGCCAGGCCATCACCCGCGCCATCGCCGACAAGTCCCGCACGGTGCGCATCCCGGTGCACCTCCACGACACCCTGGCGGCGGTGAGAGCCGCCCAGGCCAGCCTGAAGGCCGACAACGGCAAGGACCCCAAGCCGGCGGAGATCGCCGAGGAAGCGGGCGTAACCCTCGACAAGGTGGAGCTGGCGCTGAGCGTCTCCGACACGGCGTCTCTCGAGAGGCCGGTCGGGGAGGACGGAGCCCAGCTCGGTGATTTCATCGAGGACAAAGACGCCGCCGATCCGGTGCGCTGCACCGAGGACAGCGACGTCGCCGATTCCCTGTACCGGTCGATCAAGCGCCTCCCCGTCCGCGAGGGGACCATCCTGGAGATGCGTTACGGGTTCGCCGACGGCATCCCCCGCACCCTCGAGGAGATCGGGGAACATTTCCAACTGACCCGCGAGCGCATCCGCCAGCTCGAGAAGCTGGCCCTGTGCCGGCTGCGGCACCCCTCCTTCGGCATCCGGGAACAAGAACTCATCTGATCCGCCCCCGTTCAGGCCCCGGCGCATCCGCCAGGCAACCGGATCGCGTTGCAGCGATGTCAGAGAGGGAGATGCGGTGATCGTCGACGTTTACGAGGCAAAGACCAACTTCTCGAAACTCTTGGACCGGGTGGTCGACGGGGAGGAAATCGTGATCGGGCGGGCGGGCAAGCCGCTGGCCCGCCTGGTTCCCTTTCGACCCAAGAGGGAGCCCCGTATACCAGGTGAGCTCGCGGGGCGGATCCACATGGAGGAAGACTTCACGCCGCACCTGACTGGTTGCTCGATGCTTTCGAGGGCAACGGGTGAAACTGCTGCTCGACACCAAAGAACTCATGATGCCCTGAGGCGTCACCCGCCTTCGTACACCTCTCCTTGGGGGAAGAAGGCGCCCCAGACGAACCAGAACTCGTTGCGGTGGACGGCCAGCTGCAGGCGGGTTCCGGCCAGGGGGCCGCTCACGGCCTCGCCCAGAAGCGTCCACGTCGAAGAGGTTTCCGCGTCCCGAAACACCTCGCCTTCTTTGGTGAAGGTGAGCTCTCGGCCGTCCGCGGTGCGGAGGTAGGCCACCCCGGTTCCGATCGGCCGCCCTTCGCTCACCGCCCGGGTGTCGAGGGCGTCGGCCGTGTCACCGCCCCAGAAGACGGCGACGGGTACGCCGCCCACCGCGTCGTTGACCGCCCCGGCCTCCGAAATTACCGGGAAGGGGTAGGCGGCGGCCTCCCCGCCCTCGGTCACCCCCACCACCCTCTCCAGGGCCGGATAGCGGGGGTCTATCTCACCGGTGTAGAAGCCGTAGGGAACGGAGCGGGTCGAGTAGCCCACATAGGGGTTGGAGTCGTGGGGCGAGGGAAACTCCCCGCCCCCGGTCAGCACCGGCCCTTCGGGGTAGGAGGCGGCGAACTCCCCGAAGGAGACGATGGCGGTGGGCACCGGGGTGAGCACCTCTCCGGCGGCGGCCCCGACCACGGCCTCGCCTGTCACCTGCTGCCACAAGGAGACGGTCCCGTCGTCCCACATCACCAGATCCGAGTTGCGGAGCAGGCCGGAGACGCCGAAGCGGAGGGTCTGCCCCCCGACCCGCCGGTCGAAGGTCAGGGCGGTGTTGCACAGCGGGCAGTAGGTAACCGCCACCGGCACATCCCCTATCCGGTCGTTGACTATCTCATGGCGGTGGAGGATGCCCAGCGGGTAGAAACGGGCCTCCCCTCCCAGCACGGCCAGAACGCCCGGCGACCGGTCCTCCATCCATTCGGAAGCCGCCGAAGCGGGCTGGAACACCGGATCGTCGATGGGCGGGATGCCGTCCCGCGGATCCACGATCTGCAAGCCCAGCAGGAGCTCCCCCAGGTCGATGGTGCGGCGGCTCCAGTCGGTAGGCCACGGCTCGGTGGCCTGGCGCACCAGAGGGTCCATCCCTTCTTTGGGGTCGGACGCAGGAGCGGCGGCCGAAGTATCCGGCGTTTCCTCCCCGGCGGACGGCGCCGGAGGTTCCGCTTCCGAGGCGGCTGCCCCGCCGCCGGACTCCGCCTCTGCCGGAGAAGAAGAAGCCGAAGAAGACACCGCAGACGAGGAGGCCTGGGCAACTGAGGACGCAACCGTTTCGGAATCCGCCTCCGTCGGTCTGCTGTCCGCAGCAGGGGCGGACGAAGACGGCAAAGCAGAGGTGGGGTCGGCTGGCCGGGTGTCAGAACCGCCGCAGGCCGCGGCCGACACCGCCAACGCAGCCAGCACCGCACGCGCGCGGAACCAAACCAGGCGGGTCATGCGTGAAACCGTCTGCTTACACACCCGTAAAGCACCGACCCTCCTCGATTGCCGGGGCGGAGGAACCCTTACCCGGCCCGGGGCGGGCGGTGCGTCCTCCGGCTGGGTGAAGGGTAGTCACGGGCGGCGGTTGCGAACCGTCAGAAGACGGCGCCGAAGCGCCCGAGCGCCCGCCGGCGGGGTTGTTTCTTACGCCGGTCGGGGAGCAACCGCGGAAGACGGCACTGCAACGCCGGGCCCCGGCTCCTGCAGCGGGCGAGCTCGAGGACGCCATCGACGCCGCCCGGAAAAGCAGCGGAACTGGGGTTCGGCCGTCAGGGGGCGGCCAGGTAGTTGGAAGCGGCCAGCTCGCCTTCGTCGAAGTCGAAGACCCAGGTGGAGCCTTTTTCCAGGCGAAGGTCGGCCGAGCCGCCCAGCAGCGCCCGCAGGGCGGCGGTTACGTTCGGGCGGTGGGAACAGAGCAGCCTCACCCCGCCGGGCCGCTCCGCCAACAGGGCCTCGACCTGCTCCGGCCCCGCCTCCTCCCACAGTTCCTCCCTGATCTCAGGGGTGAGGCGGCGGGCTTCGGCCAGCGGGGCGGCGGTCTGGCGGCAGCGGGCGGCGCGGCTGGTGAGGATGGCGTCGATCGGGAACCCTTCGAGCCGGCCGACGATCGCCTCCGCCTGCCGCCGCCCCCGCTCGGAAAGAGGCCGGAGCGAGTCGTCGCCCCCCCATTCGGACCGCGACCCGGCTTTGGCGTGGCGGGTCAGCAGGAGGCGGTCGGCGGGGCTGGTCCATCCGTTCCGCATACCGGCCACCAGCTCCTGCTCGGTCTCATAGGTCAGGTGCTCGGCCAAGCCCCCCTCGGGCTCCCACCGGACGCCGTCCACTTCGCCGCAGGCGGCTTCGGCGAAGGCGGCGCCTTCGGCCCTCATCGCCCAGTAGTGCACCTCCTTGCGGCGGATCTCCCCGTTGGGGTAGCCGTTCTTGGCCTCCCCCTCCACCCGCCGGTATTTTCCCCCGTTCTTGGGCTTGCCGTTCCGCTTGTAGTAGGTGATGTTCCCCAGGTACCGGCCGATCACCGGGCGGACCCCCGTCTCCTCGACGACCTCCCGCCGGGCGCACTCGACCAAGCTCTCGCCGGCGTCGAGCTTCCCCTTGGGAAAGGTCCAATCCCGGTAGGCGGGGCGGTGCACGAGAAGCACTTCGATCCCCTGCTTGCCGGTTCTCCACACCACCCCGCCGGCGGCTTGTTCTACACGGAGACCGGTCATGGACGCGTCGAGGACGTGCGGTCGGTCATCAGAATGCGGTCCATGATAGAGCGCGGCGGCGGATATCCCCGCCTTCAGGAAACACCGGGCGGGGCTCGGAAGGCGGGGCTCAGAGCACCCCGGCGTTCTTCAGCCGAGCCAGCTCCTCGACCGCCTCGGATGGGGTGTCCACCAGGGAGACCAGGCCCGGTTCGGCCCCCAGATCGCCCGTGAGCCGTACCACCAGCTCCTCCCACCGGCCCCGGAAGGCGATCACCGGGCGGGGAGGAGCGCCGCGCCGGGCGGCGAGCACCGCATCGTTCCAGACCACGGCCAGTTCGGTGAAGGTGCCGATGGTCCCCGCCCACACGACCGCCGCGCACGACATCTCCCACATGACGTGGATCCGCTCGGTGAGGCTTCCGGCGGCGATCTCCTCGGTCAGGAACCGGTTGCCCCCCGCTCTCACGGGGAAGAGAGAGGGAGCGGTCACCCCCACCGCCCGGCCGCCCGCCCCCGCCGCCCCGGCCGACACGGCTTCCATCAACCCGGCGTAGCCGCCGTTGACGACCCCGAACCCGGCCTCGGCCAGCAGGCGCCCCAGCTCCACCCCCTGCTCGTAGAGGCCGTCTCCGGGGACGGCCCTCGAAGAACCGAATACGGCCGCGAACCTGTCCTGTTCCATCGGAACCGGAGGCTACACGCCCGGCCCGGCGTCAGGCCAGGGTCTCCCTCACCGCCGACATGACCCGCTCCGGGGTGATGACGGCGTGATGCTCCACCCCGAACTGCGGCCAGGGGGCGTCGAAGCCGGCCACCCTGACGACGGGGGCCTCCAAGGCGTAGAGGGCTTCCTCGGCCACAGTCGCCGCCACTTCGGCGGCCATCCCGGCGGTGCGGGGCGGTTCCTGCACCAGCACCAGCCGACCCGTCCTGTTCACCGACTCGATCACCGCTTCCCGGTCCCAGGGCTTCAGGGTGCGCAGGTCGATCACCTCGCAGTCCACCCCCTCGGCGGCCAGGCCGTCCGCCGCCGCCAACGCCGTCCGCACCATCCCCCCGTAGGTGACCACCGTTGCGTCCCGCCCCCTCCGGCGGAAACGCGCCCGGCCGATCGGCAGGGTGTAGTAGTCGGCGGGGACGTCCTCCCGCCCCGCCCGGTACAGGACCTTCGGCTCGAGGAAAAGCACCGGATCGGGGCTCTCCACCGCCGCGGCCAGCAGCCCCTTGGCGTCGGTCGGGGTGGAAGGGATCACCACCGTCAGGCCGGGGGTGTGGACGAAGTAGGCCTCCGGGCTGTCGCCGTGGAACTCGTGGGGGGCGATGCCGCCGCCGTTCGGCCAGCGCACCACCAGCGGCAGGGTGACGTTGCTGCGGGTGCGGAACCGGAACCTCGCCATGTGGCTCACGATCTGGTCGAAAGCGGGGTAGACGAAGCCGTCGAACTGGATCTCGGCCACCGGCTTCGCCCCCCCGACCGCCAGCCCCACCGCCGTTCCGGCGATGCCGGTCTCGCACAAGGGGGTGTCGATGACCCGCTCGGCGCCGAACTTCTCCAGCAGGCCTTCGGTGATGCGGAACACCCCGCCGGTCATCCCCACGTCCTCGCCCAGCACCACCGCCTCCGGGTGACGATCCATCACCTCGAACAGGGCGGCGTTGATCGCCTCGGCCATGGTCCAATTCCGGACGGGGCCGTCCGGCAGGCGGTCGCGTCCGATCTCCCACAGCTCATCCGCCTCCACCGTCGAGGGCCGGGCGCCCTCCCGCCGCAGCGCCGTCCGGTACTGGCCGGCCAAGTCCTTGGGAATCCGCTCGTAGACGTGGCGGACGGCCTCCTCGCGGGGCGGCTCAGGACGGGCTTCTATCTCCGCCAGGGCCTCGCCGAACGCCGCCGACTCCATCTCCACCTGCTCGTCGATGTCGTCCGACCACAGCCCCCGGCCTTCCAGAAAACGCCTGAACCGCTCGATCGGGTCCTTGGCGCGCCAGGCCTCCACCTCTTCCTCCGTCCGGTAGAGGGTCGGGTCGTCGGCGGTGGCGTGAGGGCCGTAGCGGTAGGTGACCGCTTCGATCAGGGTGGGGCCGCCTCCGCCGCGCGCCCGCTCCACCGCTTCCCGGGTTGCGGCGTACACCGCCAGCGCATCCATCCCGTCCACCTGCACACCGGGCATCCCGTAGGCGGCCGCCTTGCCGGCCAGAGAAGCCGCCGCCGTCTGGCGGCCGACCGGCATGGAGATGGCCCAGCCGTTGTTGGAACACATGAACACGGTGGGGGCCTTCCACACGCCGGCGAAGTTCATGGCCGAGTGGAAGTCGCTCTCGGAGGTGGCGCCGTCCCCGAAGTAGGCCACGGTGATCAGGTTCCGGCCCGCCAGCCGGGCGGCGTAGGCGTGGCCCACCGCATGGGGGAGCTGGGTGGCGATCGGGATGGTGTGGATGTTCATCCGGTACCGGTGGACGTCCCAGTCTCGGTTGGGCAGCCCCCGGTAGTAGGAGAGCATCACCGCCGGGGGCATGCCTCGAGCCAGCTGGACGGCGTGCTCCCGGTAGCTGGGGTAGATCCAGTCTTCCGGCCCGACCGCGTAGGCGGAGCCGATCTGGGCGGCTTCCTGGCCGGCGCCGGGCGGGAAGGTGCCGAGGCGGCCCTGCCGCTGCAGGCTCAGGGCGCGGCGGTCGAAACGGCGGCCCAGCGCCATCAGCCGGTACATCTCGATCAGGTCTTTGTCGTCCAGGCCGTCCGGCACCTCCCCCGCGAGGCGGCCGGCGGCGTCCAGGATCTGCAGCACTTGAGGTTTCCTTCCTCGCCCTCTTCAATATCGTCAGAACGGCCGAGAGCAACAAGCCCCGGCTCGACAACCAGAGATACTACCACCTCCCCGGCAGGCGTAAGCCGAACAAACTATATCCATGATGCCTACCTAACCTCAATATTATTCTCGGCGGCTATCATTAGATCCTTCTCTTTATATTCTACAGGCCGTAAGACACCATGTCGGCCTGATAGCCGAAAAAGAATCCCTTCAGTCTGTTCGTTTTCTGTTACCGCTTGTGCAAACCCCTTAATACAGTCATAACTATGTGTAGTTGCTATGATCTGCACATTGTTATGATATGCAGTTTTTAATACCATACTCCAAAAATCGCGCTGTATAGAATGATGGATACCGTTTTCTATCTCGTCGATGAGCAGAAATCCATCTGAACTGTTGGCTAGGGACAATGCAATACCAAACAGGCGCAAAGCTCCATCACCTAAGCTCTTAAGAGGGACCCGTGAATTAGGACGACCATTGAGCCGAACAAGAACGCGCGGAGATAACGTGCGGGTAGTCCTTCTTTCGGGACCTATTCTACCATAAAGTGGGAAACTTACTCTTTCCCCACTTATCATGGTGATGCGATCCACATGTCCCCCTACTATTATGTTAAGTGCTTTGATGACCTTATCCTCATCATCAAGCAAGGCTACAGCCTCCCACAAGCGATATAACTCCCAGTTGCTCATTAATCCTGGTTCTATTGACTGACATTTTATTGGAGAAGGAATAGTCTCTATCTGCCTAGGCCTCCTCCACCTTTCGTATGGAGAAATAGATACATAGTGTTTAGAGTCATTGAGAGATATCTCAATCGCTTGAATAGACGTTTCATCTATATCAAGCGCGAACTGTCCTTCTATTTCCTCTTCCTCAAAATCAACAGGTTGCATATTTATCTGATCCAATGCTTCTCCTGATCCTATTGATAATGTCAATTCTTTAGAGAGTGGATTTCTGCCATAGAACAAGGCAGCCCAATCAAGAACGGGGATACCTTCACCGTCCTCGTCACCCATGGTGATCTCCTCCTCATGGCACTTCTTCAAAAGCTCCTCCAACTCACGTCGACGCCCGCGAGCCGCGTATACACGTACAGCATCCAGCACAGAAGTTTTGCCGATGCCGTTTTCCCCTGCTAGGAGGGTAACACGACCCAAGCGGGGGATCGTCAGCTCATCGATTCCCCGGAACCCCTTGATGGTCAGGTCCGGGAGAAGCAGACCGTTGTCAGTCTCCATTATCTTCGCCTCGCTCACACGTCGTCGTTGCAACCCGGCCATCCACCGATCTGGGCAACCATCTCCATCCAATCTTGGACAGATACATCATACCCCAACTCTAAAGCCGATGCGGGCGCTGTCGGACTCGACCAAGCCCGCGCCTGGGGCGGGAGCGAAACCGGCGGCCGCCCCTCTGGTAATCTGAGGGGGTGCTCCGCATCCGTTCAGACGTCGAACCGCTGAAACCGTACATTCCCGGGCCGGGGGTCGAGGAGGCGGCGATCCTCTACGGCCTCCAAGAAGCGGTCAAGCTGAGCTCCAACGAGTCGCCCCTGCCTCCGTTCCCCGAGGTGCAGGAGGCCGTGGCCGCCGCCGCCGGCGGCGTCAACCGGTACCCCGACCTCAGGTACACGAAACTGACGGAGGCGATGTCGAAGGCGCTGGGCATCCCGGGCGGCTGCTTCTGGTTCGGCGCCGGCAGCTCGGCCCTGCTCACCAACACCGCCCTCGCCCTGGGCGGGCCGGGGCGCAGCTTCGTCTACCCGTGGCCGTCCTTCGGGATGTACCGGGTCAACACCGCGCTGGCGGGGGCGGAACCCATAGAAGTCCCCCTCGACCGCCGCCAAGCCGTGGATCTCGAGGCGCTGGCCGCCGCCGTCCGCCCCGACACCACCCTGGTCTACCTGTGCAACCCCAACAACCCCACCGGCGCCTACCGGCGGCAGGCCGACATCCGCGAGTTCGCCGCGCAGGCGCCGGAGGACACCCTGGTGCTGATCGACGAGGCCTACATCGAATTCGTGGACGAGGAACGCCGCTCGGAAGCCGTCTCTATCGCCCTCGAACAACCCAACGTGGTGGCGGCCCGCACCTTCTCGAAGATATACGGGCTGGCCGGCCTCCGCATCGGTTACGCGATCGGCCGGCCGGACACCATCATGTCGCTGCGCAAGGCGGAGACCCCGTTCACGGTCAACTCCGCCGCCCAGGCCGCCGCCCTCGCCGCCCTGAACTTCCCGGAGCGGGTGGCGGAGCGGCGCGCGGCCAACCGGCGGGGCGTCGAACACCTCCAGTCCGCCTTCCGGGAACGGGGCATCGAACACGTCCCCACCCAGACCAACTTCATCTGGTTCCGCCTGGGGCCCGAAACCCCCGCCGTCATCCAGGCCCTCCTCGAGCGGGGAACTATCATCCGGCTGACGCTGGGCGAGTGGACCCGGGTAACGGTGGGCGCCCCCGAAGAGAACGAAAAATTCCTCGCCGACCTCGACCGGGTGCTGGGCGCCCGCCGCCGGGATTACCCGTAGCGTCCGCATCTTCATATCCTGGATGCCGGCCGCCGGGCGGCCCGCCCGATGCCCTGCCTCAGAATCGATTCCCTGACCGGAAGGAAACTTTCATATGAAATCCTTGGTGAACGGCCTCTCGACCTCCGTAATCAGATGGCCCTGGGCAGTCGTCGCGCTCACCTTGGCCGCCTCGCTCGTGTTCGGTTGGCTGTCGCAAGGTTTCACCCCGCAGGAAGACAACAACGAGTCCTTCGCTCCGGACGCTCCCGAGCTGGCGGCGGCCGAGCGGATATCCGATCTGTTCGGCGAGGAGACGTCCACCACCGTCATGCAGGTGATCGTCACCGCCGAGGAAGGCGGGGTCTTCAGCCTCGACGGGCTGGCCGCCGCCGAAGCCGTATCCGAAGCGATAGAGACGGGCGCCCTGGCCGACCGGCTGGTGCAGCAAGGGCCGAACCCGGTGTTCACCTTCCTGGGGCCGGTGCAGACGGCGGTGAACCAAGGCGGGCAGCGGCCCGGCTCCGACGAGGAGCTGCGCAGCCTCTTCCTGCAGGAGCTGACGGCCATGCCCCCGGGGCCGGCGGGGTTCGTGGAGGGGGCGCTGCCCGCCGGCGCCGACCCGTATGCACCTTCGTCCGACAAGGGTCTGGTGATCGCCTTCCTCCGAGCCGCCGATCCGAACAGCGACGAATACAGCCGTTTCGTCGAGGTCAGCGCCGAGGCGGCCGACCAGATCCGGGCGGCCCCCCTGCCGGCGGGTTTCACCGCCGAGCCTTTCTCCTTCGAGCTGCTCTTCTCGAACAACGACGAGTTCCAAAGCGAAATCGGCAGGTTGTTCGGCACGGCCGGGCTGATCATCGCCCTGGTGCTGGCCCTCGTCTTCCTGATCCGCCCCAAGCGGAGAAGCGGGCGGGCGGTGATGTGGACGGGCATCCTGGCGGCGGCGGCCGCGATCGTCGCGGTGACCCTCCCCACCCTCGCCCTCGTTCTCGACAGCATCTTCCCGGATGCGTTGAAAGAATGGAACAGCTCCGCCCTCTTCCCTCTGGCCGGGACGGTGCTGCTGGCCTTGTTCCTGGTCTGGACTTTCATCGACCGGGGCCTGCGGCGCACCACCGCCGACACCGTCCTCACCCTGATCACCATCCTGTTCTCCATCACCTGGATGAACGGGGTCGGCTACCTGCTCTTCGAAGACATGAGCCCGATGGCCCAGATCCTGCCGATCCTGCTGATCGGGCTCGGAGTGGACTACTCGATCCACGTCACCTCCCGCTACCGGGAGGAGATATCAGGCGGGGCGGGGGTGGACGACTCGGTGCGGCGGGCGATCCGCACGGTGGGCGTGGCGCTGGTGCTGGCCACGATCACCACCGCGGTCGGGTTCCTCACCAACTTGGCCAACGACATCCCGGCCCTGCGCGAGTTCGGGGTGCTGGCCGCGGTCGGCATCGGCGCCTCCTTCCTGCTCATGGTCACCTTCATCCCGGCCATGCGCACCATCCTCGACCGGGGGGGCGGCGACCTGTTCCTCAAGCTGCCGTATCTGCGGGTCCTACGGGTCATCCCGGCCATGCGCACCATCCTCGACCGGCGGGGGAAGCGGAGGGGGATGATCGAGCCCGGACGGCTGGGCGCGGGGGACAGCCGGGCCCTCGGCCTGATCATCGGAAAGACCTCGGTCATCGCCAAAAGGGCGGCGGCGGGCGCAGCCGTCCTTGCGGTCGTCCTGGGCGGATTGGGCGTCTGGGGGTGGTCGCAGCTCGATACCAAGTTCTCCTTCTTGGACTTCATCCCCGTCACCTCGCCGCTGCGCACCACCTTCGAGGCCCTGATCGACGACTTCGGGGGCGGGTTCGGCGAGAACACCCAGGTGCTGATCGAGGGGGATGTGGCAACCGCCGAGGCCTGGAACGCCATGGTGTCGTCCAACCGCGAGGCGGCCGACACCCCCGATGTGCTGGCGCCGGGGGGCCAACCGTCCGGAACCTCGCCGGTGTCGGTGATCGACGAGCTGGCCGCCCCCGGGGCGCCCGGTTTCTCGCCGGAGGTGCAGCAGGCCCTCCAAGCGGCCGGCGCCGACCCTTCCACCCTCCTCGTTCCCCCCGGCGCCGACATAGCCCCCCTGTACGACGCGGCCTGGGAAGCAAACCCCGGCCTGACGGGCCAGGTGCTCCACCGGAGCGGCGGAGGCTACGACGCCGCCCTCTTCGACTACACCACCCAGGCGGGCGAGACGAACGCCGGGCGGCTCCGGCTGGACCTGCTCGACGATTTCGGGCCCGCCGCCGACGCCGGGCTCTCGGTCACGGCGACCTCGGAGGAGATCATCCAGGACGTGGTGGTCACCACCCTGCGCAACTCGCAGGTCTCCTCGCTTTTCCTGACCCTCGCCGCGGCGCTGGTGCTGTTGGTGGCGAACTTCTGGTACGAAGCCCGCCGCCCGATGCTGGGGGTGATCACCACCCTCCCGGTGGTGCTGGTCGTCCTGTGGTCGTTCGGGCTGATGGCCGCCTTCGGGATCCCCTTCGGCCCGGTGACCGCCACCATCTCGGCCCTGGCGATCGGCATCGGCATCCCGTACATGATCCACATCGCCCACCGGTTCTTGGAGGACCGGGACCGAAAGCCCGGCCTGGGGGCGGCGATCGAGTCCACCCTGAGCCACACCGGCGGCGCCCTGGCCGGATCGGCCCTGACCACCGTGGCCGGGTTCGGCGTCTTGACGATCTCGACCACCATCCCCTTCCGCCAGTTCGGATTCGTTACCGCCTACACGATCCTGCTGGCCATGCTCACCGCGGTGCTGGTGCTCCCCTCGCTGCTGATGCTCTGGGCCAGGTGGCACCGCCGGAGGGAAGCCGGGGCGGCGGGGGCGGCCGGCTGACGGACGGGCCGGCGGGATTTCGGTCGGATTCGAGATTTCCTGAGCGGGCGGCGGGCCCGCCGGGAATTGCTGTCAGAGCTGTTCTTCCAGCCAGTGCTGGGATTGGTCCAACAGCCACATGCTCACGTTGTGGGCGCATTCCAGGACATCGCAGGTGCGCAGCTCCCGCAGGAACATCGACCTCAGCGGCAGATCAAGCCGCCCCACCAGGGAGAGGCTGCGGGCGGCCGGATCGGTGACCGACATGTAGGTGTCGGTGGCGGAGACCTCGACCGGCAGAACCGTGCCCGAAACTCCCGCCAGCTCGGTGGCCAGGATCAGCAGGTCGGGCGGGCGGGTGAGGGGCGGCAGGGCCCACTTGAAGAACAAGGGCAGCTGGAGCTGGATTTCCTGCTCCTCTTCGAAGTCCATGTGCTCCATCACCAGATCTTCGAAGGACAGGATCACCCGGGGATCGACCTCCAACACCATCAGCATCTCCAGCGGACCCTCGCAAGCCTCTTCGGGGTGGAGGTCCACCTCCCAGGCCTGGCCCAGGGAGTAGGACTCGATGAAATGGCGCTCGGCGTGGACGTGGAAACCGTGCTCCACGGCGTGGGCCTTCATGTCGGTGATGAACCCGGCCAGATCTACTGACATATCCGCCTCAGGCTAACCGGAGGACGGCGGCTTTCAGGCCCCGCCTCCTGCGCTGCGGCCCGGCGCCGGAAAGGCCGGTTTTCACGGGCGCACTTCGTAGTAGAGGTGAACGGGATCGTCCTCCATCTCCATCTTGCGCAGGCAAGTGAACCCGGCCTCCCTGACCAGGCGCTCGGCCGCGGCGGGGGTGAAGCCCAGCGAGCCGAGGCCCGCTCCGCCCTCCTCGGACAGGCTCGACGAGAGGCAGGCCGCCAGGCTGAAGCCGTACTGCATGGCCAGCACCGGGTTCTTGCGGTTCTCCTCGTAGGCCTCCGAGCACTTCAGGTCTTTGATGAGCCAGACGCCGTCCGGCTTCACCGCCCGCCGGATGGCCGCCGCCGTCCGGTCGGGGAAAGGCATGTCGTGCATGCAGTCCATGGTGAGGATCAGATCGAAGCAGGCCTCGTCCGGCAGCTCCTCCCCGAACGCCTGCACCACCGAAGCGTTGGGCAGCCCTTCCAGGCGGCGGCGGGCGCGCGCCAACGCCGGAGACGACGGCTCGTACCCGACCACGGTGCTGGCGGGAAACCGCCGGGCCAGGGTCTCCACCGCGATGGCGCCCCCGCAGCCCACATCCGCGACCGCCGCGCCCTCCGCCAACCGTTCCACCACCCCGTCGAGGCAGGCCAGGACCGTATCCACCAGATAGGCGCCCAGCGAGGCCAGATGCATCCGATCGATCTCCCGGGCCACCCGGTCTCCCATCTCGTCATAGGTGATTCCGAGGCCGGTGCGGAAGGATTCGGCGATGCCGTCCAGCCGGTCCGGAGGGAAGCCGCCGCTGAACACCCCCGCCGCGAAGGTCAAGGAAGAGGTATCGACCAGCACCTGCTCCCCCTCCGGTTCCAGGGAGTAGACCCCTTCGGGGGTGCGGGTCACCAGCCCGGCGGCCGCCTGGCACAGCAACCATTCCCGCAGCCACCTGGCGTCCAGCCCGGTGCGTTCGGCCAAAGCCTCGGGGGTGAACTGCTCCCCTCCGGCCATCGCCTGGTAGAGGCCGAGGCGGTCGCCCAGATGGACCGCCAGGCTCACCACCTCGCCTTCCTTGTATTTCCATACCTTGAAGGCGTATTCCTTGACGAGATCGGGGTCGGCGGGCCGCACAGGGGATACCATAGGAGAAGACCGCCGTCTTTGCCATGCAGGAGCGCCAGACCGCCCTGAGGAAGGCCGATGCCGATGGGGAAGGGGCCCAGTCTCTCAACCGGAGGGGCGGCGGCGGTTCGACCGGGAACGAGAGCGGCGGCGGAGCGGGCGGGGCGCCGCGGACAGTTCGGCCCCCGCCCGCCGGAACCTGTGCGGATCCGGCCGCCTGCTCTACCGGCTGTAGCCCGACCCCCCCGAGGGATCGTCCGGCAGCCGCGCCGTCAAGTGGTCCAGCACCAAGGAGAAGTCCTGGTAGGAAGCCAAACCGCCCAGCTGCCCCCCCAGCGGGCGCAGCCATTCGGTCAACACCCTCAGCTCGCTTCCCACGCGCCCGTCGTCGGCGTAGACGTAGGGCAGGCTGCTGTAACGGTCGGAAGCCAAGGCGACCACCGCCCCGAACTGCAGCAGCGGGTCCGCTTCGTACATCTCCGCATCCGGGCTCGACACCAGATCGGCGGCCTGCTGGTTGCCCCGGCCGCCCATCGGGGTCACCCACCTCAGGGCCACATCGCCCAGCCGGACGGGGCCGGACGGCCGCCGCCGGGCCTCATCCGCCAGCTGCAGCTCGTAGAAGACGGTGGTGGCCGCGCCCATCGGTATCTCGGCGAACTCCCTGCGGTCCTGCACGAAGGACTCGTCGGAAGTGATCCGGTTCTCGTAGCCGATCATCCGCCAAGACGCCACCACCCGGTCGTCCCAGGTCACCTGCGCCCTGGTCTGGTCGGCGAAGGGAACCGACAGGGCCAGCCAGCTGCTGCGGCTGAAGGTGGCCCGGGCCGACTCCACATCGTTCAGGTAGCGGTACCAACCGTTGCCGTACTGGGCGAGCTGCTCGAGCAGCACGTCGTTGTAGTTGCTGATCCCCACCCCGATCGTGATCAGGCGCAGCGGGTTGCGGTCGTCCGGGTCATAGGCCGTTTCCAGGATGGCGAACGGGTCGGTGGCGTCCACGTTGGCCACCCCGTCGGACATCAGGATGACGTAGTTGTGGGCGTCGGGCCATTCGCGCCGGGCCCGGTCGGCCAGACTCACCCCCAGATTCAGGCCGGCCTGCACGTTGGTGTTTCCGTGCGGCGCCAACCGGCTGATCGACCACACCGCATCGCTGTCGTCGGGATGGCGGTGCTCCACCGTGTATTGGTCTATGACATCGGTGGTGAAGTGGACCACGGCGATGCGGTCCTGGGGGCGGAGGCTGCGCCTGACCGCCTCGGCGGCCGCCCTGGCGATGTCCACCCGGTTGCCTTCGGCCATGGAACCGGAGGCGTCGAGCACGAGGGTGACGTTGAGCGGGCGGTTGTCCACCAGCTCCGGCGCCTGGAATCCGATGCGGGCCAGATGCTTCTCGTCATCCAGCGGATGCCTGACCAGGGCCGTGGAGACGGCGAAGGAGTCGGCGCGGGCCGGATAGTCGTAGCCGTAGTCGAAGGCGTTGATCCATTCCTCGGCCCGCACCGAGTCCGGGTCCACCTCGTAGCCGTAATTGGCCCAGTTGAGAGCCAGCTGGAACGAGGTGCGGTCGGTGTCGAGGCTGAAGGTCGAAACGTTGTCGGTTGCGGTCGGCACGAACCTCGACTGCACATAGTCTTGGAAGGTCGTGGCCGACGGAGGCGGAGGCGGCGCCGGGGCCGGGGCCGCGCCGGCGCCCCCAAAGCCCTCTTCGGCTGCGGCCATCGCCGAAGCCTCGATCTCCATCTCCATCGCCTCCGACGCATACGCAGCCTCAGCCGCCTCGGCCCTTGCCGCATCCGATGGAGCGTATCGGGTCGTGGTCGGGGCGTAGTAGGTCGTGGTCAGTGGGTAGGTTGCCGCGACGTAGGTCGTCGTCTGGGTGGTCAACGCCGGGGCCGCCGCCGTCGGCGGGGCATAGTCCGCCGTCGAGGTGATCGTCGGCTGGCTCTCCTGCCCGGTGCAGGCGGCGGCGAACACCAGCAGCAGGCCCGAGGCGGCCAGGCCGAGGGTCCGCTTCCCCCGCCGGCCCGCTCCGGGCAGGGTTTGGTTCGATCTCTTCAGATACATCTGCTCCTCCTTCCTGGGGTGCGCACCGCAGAACACGCTTGCCGGCTTCGCGGCGGGCGGCCTCGGCGGGCTGCTCATACCCCTGTAGACGCTCGGAGAGGCCGAACAGGTTCCCGAGTTGCGCAAGAGGCATCCGGCAGCGGACGCGCAGCGGGGGCGGCGGAGGGGCGGTTCCTTGCCCTGCCGCCGATCAGCGCCCCGGGCAGGCGGGCAGCGGAGGGCCGGTCAATTCAGCCGTGGGTCGAGCGGATAGGTGGCGAACCAGGAATAGCGCCCGCCTGCCCGCGCGAGCACCTCCTCCCAAAGCCTTTCCGGGCGGGGGGTGAACACGTCCTCGGTTCGGGCGTCCACCACGAACCAACCGAAGGCGGATCCCATCTCCGACTCGAGCTGCCCCGGCCCCCATCCGCTGTACCCGGCGAAGACCCGCGCCTCGATCCCCGCCTCGGGGCCGGGCTCGTGTTCCAGGTCCACGGCCTGCACGCCCAGCACCTCCGGCCAGCCCTGCAGCGGCACCGCGCCGCCCCCCCTGGCCAGGCCGATTCCCCCGCCGTCCCCCACCGGGCCGCCCACGAACACCACCCTGGGATTGGCCGCCGCCGACCACCACCCCGGCATGAGATCCAACAGATCCGCCTCGGTAGGCCGGTTGAGCACCAACCCCACCGCCCCCTCCGGCGTGTGATCCATCATCAGCACCACCGTCCGAGAGAAGTTCGGATCGGCCATCCCCGGCATCGCCACCAGCAGCCTCCCCGCCAGCGACCGAAACCCCTCCCCGCTCACAGGCCGCCCCTCAGCAGGCCTCGCCGCGCCGCTCGACGCCCCGCCCGAACTTTCCATGGCCCCATCTTGCCACATCCCGCCTCCTCCCTCCCCCGGCCGACCTCCCGCCGCCCCGGACTTCGAGCTTTCAAGAAAATCCTCGAAGAAAATTGCCGAAAGCGCCAAAATTGTCACACCCCCCTCCATAATGGATAGAAGATGGTGCATGAATCCACGCTCAGGGAGGAGAAGAACATGCCAAACCTCACGTTCGACAAGCTACGGGCCTCGACAGCCGGGGAGGCGGTGGCCCTGCGGATGAGACAAACGCTCAGCCCTGCGGGAGGGCCGGGGGACAAGGTGTTCCCCCCCACTTACTTGTTGGGAGACAGATCCGTATATGCAACGGAGGAGCGCCAGCTCGGCGACCGGGTCTCGGAGACGGTGGTTCTCTTGGACTCGGTTGCCTCGCAGGCCAACCGCGCCGAGCTGGCCCTGTTGGAAGGCTGGGAACGAGGTGAGCTCAGATTCCCGGTGCCCTTGGTCGATTTCACAAACGAAGAGGTGGACGACGAGGTGGCGGACATCGGCAAGCTGACCGTCCTCGAGGCGCCCCACCGGCTGGCCGACGCCATCTTCCGAGACAGCCTGCTCGACGGCACCCTCTTCCGGCTGTCTGATATGGGGAGGGCCATCACCGACGCCCAGCCCCGCAATGCCACCGCCCTCTTCCGCAACTCCCCCACCGGCCTATTATTCGGGATGTGGGACTCCACCGGTCCCAAGGGGGGTCTCGGCTCTAAGTTCCAGCGCGCCTACGTCAGCGAAATCATCGGCCTAGACGCCAAGATCGGAAAGAAGGTGAGCAGCCGGCTCGACCCTCTCCAGACCGCGAAGCTCGCGACCGGAGATAAGGTTTTCAACCACCAGGACCCCGACCAAGTGTGGACATGCGACGAAGACGAAGCCGAACAAGACAAGAAGGGCAAACCCGTTCTGGCATCCCGCGGCGCGGCTACCGGAGAGGCAGGACAGCCAGCGAAGATCAACCACGGCAACGTTGCCCCCTCTATCGACACCGACACTGGCGGGGTGACCATCTCCCAAGCCGTCCAGACCACCGTGATCTCGTTGGCGGCGTTGCGCCGCCTGCGGTTCCCCGGCCACAGCCGTGAAGCCGAGACCGCAGCCCGCACCGCGGTGGCGGCGCTCGGCGTCGCAGCGGTCGCCTACCAACACGAGATGGACTACGACCTCCGCTCCCGCTGCCTTCTCCTCCCCGATCACCCGCCGCGCCTCGAGTTGCTGGGGCGGAACGGCTCACCTGCCGAAACAGTCGACATCGCCCGGTCTGCCGCCGCCGACCTGCTGGATCAGGCCGCAACCCTTGCGGAAGAGTTGGGAATAGGGTGGGAGACGAAGGAGATAGGCCTGATCCCCGCTCCTAAGTTGGTCGAGCTGATAAAGCGCAGCCGCATGGTATCCGCCGCCATGCAGCCAACGGGATAACCATGTTCGCTATCGAGGTGAATTTCCTCACCGGCCGGTTCACGGCCGCGGCCCATCACGACCGCGCACAGCCCGAGTGGCCTCCCCACCCGGCGCGCCTGTTCTCGGCTTTGGTGGCTGTCTGGGCCGATGTCCACCCGAACGACCCCGACGATCCGCTCGACCAAGCGGAAAAACAAGCGATCGAGTGGCTGGAATCCCAGCCGTCCCCTTCCATCTGCGCATCAGACTCTTCCCCCCGCCGGGCCGTGAAGCACTTCGTCCCGGTGAACGACGCACGGGTCCCCAAGGGTGATCCGCAACGGAATGCCGCGGTCGACATAATGCCGCCGGGATGGGTCACCGCCCCTGGCCAGGTGAGAACCGGCCAGGCGCGGATATTCCCGTCGGTTACCCCCGACGAGCCGAGGGTCACCTACCTGTGGGAAACCAGCCCCGCCGACGGCGTCGCCCGAACCATCGACGGCTTGTGCACCCGGCTCACCAGGCTGGGTCATTCCTCTTCCCTGGTTTCCTGCCGGGTGGTCCAGGACTTTCCGGCGGCCAACCACATACCCGGCGACGGCGGCGAAGTCATGCGGTCGGTCAGGTCCGGTCAGCTCAAGGCCCTGGAGCGGGAGTACGCCAAACACGGGGGCAGCAAGCCGCGCACCTTGCCGTTCACGCCCGTGCGTTACCGGAGAGCCGAACCCGCCTCCGACGAGGCGGCGGCCCTCGATCCCGCCACCGCCGGCGAGTGGCTGGTGTTCGTCTTCCTGCCCGGCTCACGCGCCTTCCCCTCCACCAGAGCAGTAGACATAGCAACAGCCCTGAGAGGCGCGCTGCTGCATCACGCCGCCGATCCGGTCCCAGAGGGTCTGTCGGGGCACCGGCGGGAAGGCCGGCCGTCGACCATCCCCCACGCAGCCTTTCTTCCGCTGCCCTGGGTGCAGCACGAGCAGGCCGACGGGCGGCTGATGGGCGCCGCCGTCAACATGCCCGACGGCCTCGACGCCGAATCTCGGCGGGCGCTGCTCCGGGCGGTCGGACGCTGGGAAGCCGGAGCGGGGCAGGACCCGCTCGTCCTCACGCTCGGGCGAAGGGGCCGCCTGAAGATGGAGCGCATCACCGGGCCGAGCCCTCTGGTCACCCTGAGGCCGGGCCTCTGGCGCCGCAGCTCGCACCGATGGGCGTCGGCCCTCCCCATCGCGCTGCCCGCCCACCCCGGCCCTCTCGGCAAAGGAACCCCCGCCGCCCGGGCGAAGGCGTGGGCCAAAGCCGAACAGGCGGTGGCCGCTTCCTGCCGCCACGTCGGACTGCCGGAACCCGCCGCCGTCGAGGTGTCCCTGACGCCCTTCATCCGGGGCGCCCGGCCCGCCCCCTCGTTTCCGGCCTTCCTCCAGGGCGCCGCGGGAGGCAAGCAAATCGCCCGCCGCCTGGTTCACGCCGCGTTGACCTTCGACCGCCCGGTCGCCGGACCGTTGATGCTCGGCGCAGGCCGCTACCTGGGTTTGGGGCTAATGCGGCCGTTGCCGGAAAGGAAGCCCGCCGATGCCTGATCTGACCGGCGCCGATTTTCCGGCCTATTTCCACGGCGTGCACGGATACGAACCGTTCCCCTGGCAGACGCGCCTCACCGAACAGGTCCTGGAAACAGGGAAGTGGCCGAAGGTGATCGACCTTCCCACCGGCAGCGGCAAGACCGCCGCCCTCGACACCGCCGTTTTCTCGCTGGCTGCTCGCCCCGATGTCTTCCCCCGGCGGGTGGTGTTCGTGATCGACCGCCGCATCATCGTCGACCAAGTTCACGAACGGGCCATGCAGATAAGGGACAGCCTGACGAATGCTCGAAGCGGGATTCTCGATGAGGTCCGAACCCGCCTGGCGAACATAACCGATGGAAATACCGAGCCCATCGGCGCGGCCGCGCTCAAGGGCGGAGTGCCCATCGACAACGAGTGGGCGCACCGGCCCGACCAACCTTGGGTCATGGTGTCGACTGTGGACCAGTTCGGCTCGCGCCTCTTGTTCAGGGGGTACGGCGTGTCTCCTGGAATGCGCCCCATCCACGCCGGGCTGGCCGGCAACGACTGTCTGGTGATCCTCGACGAGGTGCACCTGAGCCGCCCGTTCGCCGAGACCGTCCAAGCAGTCAGCGGTCTGGACAACGGCCCGCTCCCCCGCCGGTTCCAAGTAGTGGAGATGTCGGCCACGCCGTCTGACGATGACGCCGAGCCTTTCCGCCTGATCGGCTCGGATCTCGAGAGCTCAGCGATTCTGAAGCAACGAGTCACAACCTCCAAGCACTGCTCCCTGGCGCCTATCGCCGGAAGGTCGGCGGAGGAAGCGATCCCCAAGAACGTATTGAGGATCCTCAAGAAGGAGCTGCCCGCCGAAGCCCGCAGCATCGGCGTGATCGTGAACCGGGTGCGCACCGCCCGCGAGACGCACCGGACCCTGCAGGAAGCCGGCTTCCATACCCATCTGGTGACGGGCCGCATGCGGCCGCTCGACCGGGTCCGCATCCTCGACCAGATCGCCGGGGCGGTAGACCCGGACCGCGCAGACGCCGGCGGCGCCGAGCCGACGGTGGTGGTCGCCACCCAGGCCATCGAGGTGGGCGCCGACTTCAGCTTCGACGCCCTGATAACGGAGTGCGCCCCCGTCGACAGCCTGAAGCAACGGTTCGGACGTCTCGACCGGCGGGGCAGCTACCCGGACCGCGCCGGACAGCCCGCAAAGGCCTGGGTGCTCGGGGTGAAATCCGACCTCAAGTCCAAGAAACCCGACCCCGTATACGGCGAAGCCCTCAAGGAAACCTGGAAACATTTGGAAAGCCGCTTTGGGACCGGCACCTTTGACATAGGTCCGTTGTCCCCGGATCTGGAAGGGTTCCCCCAAGAATCCCGCGCGCTACCCCGAAAAGCGCCGCTCCTCCTAAACACCTACATGGAGGCATGGACCCAGACCCGCCCTGAACCGATCGTCCAGCCTCCCCTAGACCCATTTCTCCACGGCCTCGGACAATCCAACAACACCGATATATCGATCGTTTGGCGCTACGACCGATCCCATGAGGTCCTGAAACTAGCCCCACCCCGCCCGGCCGAATACCTGCAGGTGCCGATCGGCGCCGCCCGAGCATGGCTCGCTCATACCGAGGAAGAGTCGGCCAAGCGTGAATCGCCAGAAGCACCGGTAGCAGATGTGGACAGCGGTGATACCGAAGTTGAACTCCCCTCCACGCAAACCGAACGAGAGGTACACTGTTGGCAAGGGTTCGACAAGAAACCGGACCAAATCACTAACGTTTCAGAACTTCGACCTGGCGATGTTATCCTTGTAGATCCCCAAATTGGAGGACTTAATAACGGTACTTGGGACCCGATCTCCGATGAACCAATAACCGATCTAGGCGACGAGGCACAATACTACGGTAAACGCGCCACTCTACGTCTTGACCCGCGCATCCATCCTGGTACTTCCGACCTCATCGCGGGCGAAGACGCCGACGATACCACCAGGGAACGCGTCATAATCTGGATGAACAACACCATCAACGAATTTCCAGACAGCTGGCTAGCCGGTGCCTGCCAACGAATCAACGAAAGCAACTTTGATATAGAGTTGCCACGATCCGCCCGAACACCATTAGCTCCCGACAATGAATATCCAGTAGTTGTAGAACGTTCCGTGGACAGCTCCATCTTGGACGGCACAGACGAGTCAGTTTCCTTCACGGGCACAGGTGTCACACTCCGCCATCATCTCGACGGGGTGGGAAACAGGGCTGCCATGTTCGCCCAACGGCTCGGCTTGTCACTTGAGATTCAGCATGACCTGCGGCTCGCCGGGCGTCTCCATGATGTGGGCAAGGTGGATTCTCGCTTCCAGCTCCAACTAGTCGGAGGCGATCCGGTGCAACGAGAAATGAGGATCAACGATCCTTTGGCCAAATTGTTGCCCGGGGCGCCGCGCGTGCGCCGCTACCCGCCCGGCATGCGCCACGAGATAGCCAGCGCAGCCCTGGTGCAGTCCAATCCTGCGATCCTCGCCGAGGCGCACGACCCCGACCTGGTGTTACATCTGATCGTCACACACCACGGCCACGGCCGCCCGCTACTCCCCATCATCAAAGATTCGAACCCGCAACGTCTACAATATCGACATGATGGATCTGAGATGACGGCCTCCTCCGACTTGGTCGACAGCAATCTCGCCCTCGAAGGGGCTGAACGCTTCTGGCGGCTCGTCGACCGATACGGACATCATGGACTGGCCTGGCTGGAAATGATCCATCGCCTAGCCGACCATCGGCAAAGCGAATTAGAAGGGAAACCAAGATGAAGGATGGAACCCACCTGGAAGGCCTGGAAGGGACCAACCCCTTGGGGTTTCTCGCCGCCCTTGGAGTCCAGGTACTTTTCGATTCCAAAGGACAACAACCGAAACTATGGTGGAGCGACGACATCATCCCCCATGCCATAGTCGACCCCGAGTATAGTATAGATTATATAGTCACTCAGGCATTGGAGGAGTTTCCTAAATGGCTTGAAAGTCCTGCCCTGAATCCTGGAGTCAATACCAAAGCAAATGATACGGCAAAATTCATTAGGAAAGATATCAGAAACTTCCTCCGTAACACTCAAGGGTTCCAACCCGGGAATCAACTAGCTTCCGCTCTGGTCGCCGAGGGTATTCTTGATGAAAAAGGAAAAGTCGCCAAGCCAACCGACCTATACTTTATGGCGGGTCAACTCAAGTTCCTGAAGGTTGTACGGGAAGTTATTGAAAAAGTAACTACTGAAGAACTGGAGAATGGACTAACTGGACCGTGGAGTTATTCTAGCAAACTATCATCGCTTGGTTGGGACATAGTTGATGACCGTATCTATGCTCTTGCTCCTGTTGACCCTGCCAAGGATAAAAAGCTCTCCAATCCAGGCGTTGAAGCTCTCGCGATTTTTGGCCTTAGCCTTCATTCGGTTTTCAACGGCAGATTCAGAGGCAGACCACGTACTCTCACCCTAGGTTGTGACGGTCCATGGAAAAAAGGAGGTACCTATACTTGGCCGCTCTGGACACAACCGGCAGCACTCAATACCGTTCGATCTCTTATCGCTCAGGCAACTGGAGGGAAGGAGAAGATATCCCAGCGTGCCCGATGGTACCCTGCTTGGGGTATATCCAAGGTTATGCAATCGGTGATCCACCGGTCTGACCCAGGAGGATATGGTACTTTCCGCCCACCGCAGGTAATTTGGTCACGTGGATGACGTACCGAAACTCATACCGGTTCGAATGGTTAATGAGTTTGAGTACTGCCCTCGCCTCTTCTATCTAGAGTGGGTGCAAGCCCGATTCGTTGACAACCCGGACACCGTAGAAGGACGCTACGTCCATCGCCGAGTTGATCTAGGAGGGGGGCGGATTGACGATCCGGCCGGAGAAAACCCTGTCAATGTCGCTCGTTCAGTGACTTTGGGATCAGATCGGCTCGGGTTGATCACCAAAGCAGATATAATTGAAGGATCCGCCGACGGCAGCGTCGTCCCTGTAGAAGCAAAGCGAGGTCGTCCGCCGTCACACGGCCCTGCTTGGTCGCCGGAACTGGTCCAATTGTGCGCCATTGGGCTCATTCTCCAAGATAACGGCTACGACTGCACAGAGGGTCAGATCTTCTTTGCTGAGACGCGGCAGAGGGTAACTGTGGAGTTTGACGAGGACCTTGTTTCCAAGACGCTAAGTCTGATCAAGGATATACGCCCAGTCGCCGCGGCAGTAGATCCCCCGCCACCCTTAGTAGACAGTCCAAAATGCCCAAGGTGTTCTCTGGTAGGTATATGCCTCCCCGACGAGACAAATTTTCACACCCGTAAGTCCATCAAGAAAGCCCGACGGCTCACCCCAAGGGACTCCGCCGCCCGCCCACTCTATGTAAGCGAACAAGGGGCTCGTATCGGAATCAGGGCAGGCAGAGTAGTAGTTACTCACCGCAACGAAAACATCGATGAGATCCGAGCCATAGATGTTTCTCAGATTTCGGTATTCGGCAACGTTCAGATGTCTTCCCAATTGATGCGGGCAATGTTCAGCCGAGAAATTCCAATCTGCTGGTTCTCCTACGGCGGATGGTTCCAGGGTATAGCTCACGGCCTCCCTTCCAAGCATGTGGAACTCCGGAGACGTCAAGTCGGAATCGCCGCCCAAGCAGGACTGCCGGTGGCGCGGCGCTTGGTCGAAGGAAAGATCCGCAACTGCCGCACTCTACTCCGAAGAAACTCCCGAACCGATGTGACCTCTGTGCTTCCGCAACTGAAAAGGCTGGCCGATCATGCTATAGAAGCTGAATCGGTTGAGTCACTGCTGGGCTTCGAAGGCACTGCCGCCCGCCTCTATTTTGGACGATTCGCCGGTATGCTCAAAAACGACGAACTTGGAACCTTCGATATCAACGGCCGCAATCGGAGACCCCCAAAGGACGCCATCAACTGCTTGCTCTCCTATGCATATTCGCTCCTGGTCAAAGATCTGACCGCCACAGCACACGGAGTCGGCTTCGACCCATATCTAGGATTCTACCACCGGCCCCGCTTCGGGCGGCCCGCCCTAGCCTTGGACCTCGCTGAAGAGTTCCGTCCCCTGATCGCCGACTCGGTAGTGGTCAACGTAATAAACAACGGCGAGATCCGCTCAACCGGCTTCATCATAAGAGCACAAGGAGTAGCTCTGAACCAACAAGCACGACGTTCTTTCCTGTCAGCCTATGAGCGAAGACTCGAGCAAACGATAATCCATCCAACCTACAAATATAAGATTACATATCGAAGAGTATTAGAAGTCCAGGCCCGCATGCTCGCAGCTTATCTGATGGGCGAGATACCCGAATACATCCCTTTCATGACCAGGTGACTCATGGCAGGTCGGCGCAAGAGGTACCTGGTGGCCTACGACATCCGCGAAGACAAACGCCTGCGGAGAGTCCACAAAACCATGAAAGGCTACGGATGGAGCCTCCAGTACAGCGTGTTCATCTGTGATCTAGACATAATGGAACTTCTTGCTATGAAAACCGACCTCGGCGAAATAATCCACCACGGCCTCGACTCCATTGCTATAGTAGACTTAGGCGCTCCCGATGAACGCGGCAGCAGATGCTTCTCGTTCATGGGCGTGACAGCCCCTCTTCCCAGCACCGGCCCAGTGATCGTCTGACACCTGCGAGTGGTATAATGCTCCCTGCAAACCCCGCGAGCGCTCGAAACCCTTCTAGCGCAACAGGTTTCAGGCTCCCTGACAACCAAATCAACCATCGAGCAGGCCGCCTCACCTGCACCCCTCGCAACCCAAACCAAACCCCCAGGTCAATGCCGCCATCTGGCACCAGCCCTACGAGGGGCGAATTCGCCCCTCCTACATTGCGGCAATTCGCAGTCCCTACGAGGGGCGAATTCGCCCCTCCTACATTGCGGCAGGTGGTTCCGGGGTTTGGGCTACGAGGGGCGAATTCGCCCCTCCTACATTGCGGCGAGCTACGAGGGGCGAATTCGCCCCTCCTACATTGCGGCCTCTGGCAAAAGTCACCCCGTGCCAAGCTACGAGGGGCGAATTCGCCCCTCCTACATTGCGGCGGGTCTTCGAGGGGGAATTCGCAGGGTCCAGGTCGGGGGTAGGCTACGAGGGGCGAATTCGCCCCTCCTACATTGCGGGCGACCGGCGGGCTGATGCGGTGGGCCGCTACGAGGGGCGAATTCGCCCCTCCTACATTGCGGCCTGTACCGGCTCCCGGGGGGAACGAGGTTGCTGCCCTGGGCTACGAGGGGCGAATTCGCCCCTCCTACATTGCGGCGACGGCCGGGTTCCGGGTCGGCGCCTGCAACGGGGCTACGAGGGGCGAATTCGCCCCTCCTACATTGCGGCCCGGGCGGCTTCGGGCGGCGGGTCAGGCGGGGTAGGAGCTACGAGGGGCGAATTCGCCCCTCCTACATTGCGGCGTGGGGGGTGAGACCGCAGACGGTCTGGGCTTCCTCTACGAGGGGCGAATTCGCCCCTCCTACATTGCGGCCGCCGTCGAGCAGGCGAATGCGGGGCGCCCGGAACCTGCTACGAGGGGCGAATTCGCCCCTCCTACATTGCGGCAGCGTTACGGTCTCGGTGCCGAGCGCCAGGCTGGTTGCTACGAGGGGCGAATTCGCCCCTCCTACATTGCGGCCGAGCTCGGGTCGCCGACGATGAGGTTGCGGATTGGCTACGAGGGGCGAATTCGCCCCTCCTACATTGCGGCGTCGGTGCCGTCCGCCAGCCGCCGTTTCAACGCGTGCTACGAGGGGCGAATTCGCCCCTCCTACATTGCGGCGAGGAAGTCTCTTTGCTTGGCGGTTGGCGGCGCCCATTCTACGAGGGGCGAATTCGCCCCTCCTACATTGCGGCCAGGGGCGTCAGCGTGGTGCGCTCCCAGCCCCACCTACGAGGGGCGAATTCGCCCCTCCTACATTGCGGCTACGAAATTTCTTGGCTACCTTCAGAGCCTCCTTCTCTACGAGGGGCGAATTCGCCCCTCCTACATTGCGGCAACGATGCGCTCACCAGCAACGAGGTTGTCCTTGCCCTACGAGGGGCGAATTCGCCCCTCCTACATTGCGGCCGCGCAGCACTACAGCCCTGGCCTCGTCGGCGTCAACTACGAGGGGCGAATTCGCCCCTCCTACATTGCGGCACGCACCCGGTGCACGAAGGTGAACTGTGCGGCCGGCTACGAGGGGCGAATTCGCCCCTCCTACATTGCGGCCGCAGGTAAGCGGGTTTGTTGGGGCGTGGGAAGTGGAAGCTACGAGGGGCGAATTCGCCCCTCCTACATTGCGGCATCGATGGCGCCCAAGCATTGATCGAGCGTTGCAACTACGAGGGGCGAATTCGCCCCTCCTACATTGCGGCCGAAGCAAGCAACACTTCATCCCCCCCCGAAGTCCGCCTACGAGGGGCGAATTCGCCCCTCCTACATTGCGGCGGAAGCTGGGACCAGTACCTGATTCACGACGTCGAACTACGAGGGGCGAATTCGCCCCTCCTACATTGCGGCCTGGTCATGCGTCTCCGGGTAGACCTCGATACGCTCCTACGAGGGGCGAATTCGCCCCTCCTACATTGCGGCACGCCGGCAGCGTCGACCGGGCCGGCGGGTGGTGTCTACGAGGGGCGAATTCGCCCCTCCTACATTGCGGCCTGCGGAGGTCGATACGGTCGGTCGATGAAGGCGCAGCTACGAGGGGCGAATTCGCCCCTCCTACATTGCGGCGAGCGGAACAGCAGCTGGATGGCCGGCGGCAGCCCCTCTACGAGGGGCGAATTCGCCCCTCCTACATTGCGGCTCGAACAGCAGTTGGAAGCCCCGGGCGGCTCTGGCTCTACGAGGGGCGAATTCGCCCCTCCTACATTGCGGCGGCGATCCGGTGGTCTACTCCACCCACGCCGGCGATCTACGAGGGGCGAATTCGCCCCTCCTACATTGCGGCCCTCGACCGTCCAGTCGCCGACCGTCCAAGCGGCGCCTACGAGGGGCGAATTCGCCCCTCCTACATTGCGGCATGGGCACCGGTGACCTGACGAAGGCGTCTGCCTGACTACGAGGGGCGAATTCGCCCCTCCTACATTGCGGCTGGTCAAGCTACTGTCAGTGCTGTTAATCGCTTAACCTACGAGGGGCGAATTCGCCCCTCCTACATTGCGGCGATAGACTTCTATATAGGGCTAAGCTGCTTCATCACCTACGAGGGGCGAATTCGCCCCTCCTACATTGCGGCGATTTATCGTAAGTTTGGTCCAAGTGATGAACCTCCGCTACGAGGGGCGAATTCGCCCCTCCTACATTGCGGCGAGGTTGCCAGCCTCCCCCCTCTGTTCCCGGATTGCCTACGAGGGGCGAATTCGCCCCTCCTACATTGCGGCTGTTTCGTTGACCCCACCTTCGGTTGGGGCTTCAGCATCTACGAGGGGCGAATTCGCCCCTCCTACATTGCGGCGGACGGTTGCCGGCCGCCTCCACCCCGCCGAGCACGCTACGAGGGGCGAATTCGCCCCTCCTACATTGCGGCGTTGGCGACCTGCGCCTGGTAGGCAGCCGGACTGCCGGCTACGAGGGGCGAATTCGCCCCTCCTACATTGCGGCCGAGCAGCCGTACCGGCGGGAGTACGCCCACGCTCTGCTACGAGGGGCGAATTCGCCCCTCCTACATTGCGGCTCCGCCATGCGCATACGGTCCTCAACTCGGCGGCGGCTACGAGGGGCGAATTCGCCCCTCCTACATTGCGGCTCGGGTGTTGTAGTCCGCAACTTCCAACCGCCGAGCTACGAGGGGCGAATTCGCCCCTCCTACATTGCGGCTGAGCACCTGCCCGCCAACACCGAGAGCAAGGGAGCTACGAGGGGCGAATTCGCCCCTCCTACATTGCGGCCAACTGCATGAACACCGACTCTTCGCTGGTTCCGGCCAGCTACGAGGGGCGAATTCGCCCCTCCTACATTGCGGCTCGATGCTGGGGTGTGTGATCGGTCGGTCGGGGTGATCTACGAGGGGCGAATTCGCCCCTCCTACATTGCGGCGGTGGCTTCGATGTAGGCGCCGGTGATCGCTTCGGCCTGCTACGAGGGGCGAATTCGCCCCTCCTACATTGCGGCGTGGGCGCCTTCGTGTGTGTGGGGTGTTTCTGCCGTGCTACGAGGGGCGAATTCGCCCCTCCTACATTGCGGCGTGGGCGCCTTCGTGTGTGTGGGGTGTTTCTGCCGTGCTACGAGGGGCGAATTCGCCCCTCCTACATTGCGGCCGCCGTCTGGATGCCCTCCAGACGCTCCGTTTCCTCCTACGAGGGGCGAATTCGCCCCTCCTACATTGCGGCTATATCGGCGGCGGACGGGCTATGCTCACCGAACACGCTACGAGGGGCGAATTCGCCCCTCCTACATTGCGGCCAGCACTTCCTGATCGGTCATCTCCGGCACAGACTTCTACGAGGGGCGAATTCGCCCCTCCTACATTGCGGCGCTGCCGCCGTTGGCGGTGGGCTTCCAGGCCGTCTGTCTACGAGGGGCGAATTCGCCCCTCCTACATTGCGGCCAACAGGTCCGCCGCCCGTTCCGCCGCCGTCCGGAGCGCTACGAGGGGCGAATTCGCCCCTCCTACATTGCGGCATGTCTAGAGTACGAGAGAAGCAGCTCCGCACTATCAACTACGAGGGGCGAATTCGCCCCTCCTACATTGCGGCAAGGGAACCGTGTCGCTTGCCTTCAGCGTCGAGGTTGCTACGAGGGGCGAATTCGCCCCTCCTACATTGCGGCAGGGAAGCACCGCGGGGCTTCCGGGCAGGCCCCACAGCTACGAGGGGCGAATTCGCCCCTCCTACATTGCGGCCTGGCGTTGCCGGGGGCGGCGGTGTGTGGGGTGTTGACCTACGAGGGGCGAATTCGCCCCTCCTACATTGCGGCTGGGCAACCCGGCAGCACTGGAACCGCTACTGCCGCTACGAGGGGCGAATTCGCCCCTCCTACATTGCGGCACGGCAGGGCATTCAAACGACGGGTTCGTCCACGAGGCTACGAGGGGCGAATTCGCCCCTCCTACATTGCGGCGACGGCTTGTCTGCCGGGGTTCGCAAGGGCGACCGCTACTACGAGGGGCGAATTCGCCCCTCCTACATTGCGGCAACCTCCCGGTTCCAACTCCCCGCATCTCCGGGAACGCTACGAGGGGCGAATTCGCCCCTCCTACATTGCGGCACTCACGAGCGGCGGCCTGTCTGCGGTCTCGATGGCTACGAGGGGCGAATTCGCCCCTCCTACATTGCGGCTATTAATTCCTAGTAATAACTTCACTCCTACAACTCCCTACGAGGGGCGAATTCGCCCCTCCTACATTGCGGCACGTCCATTCGTACTGCTTCGTCAAGCGGCATCCGCTACGAGGGGCGAATTCGCCCCTCCTACATTGCGGCTTGAGGCTCTGACAGAGGCCGGCTCTGAGGCTGGCCTACGAGGGGCGAATTCGCCCCTCCTACATTGCGGCCAGCGCTCGACTCCAGCGTGAGATACGAGCGCTCGACTCTACGAGGGGCGAATTCGCCCCTCCTACATTGCGGCCGGGCCATCCACCCCGACACCCGCGAATACGACCGGTACTACGAGGGGCGAATTCGCCCCTCCTACATTGCGGCAGGCGGTCGGCTCACCACCGGGGGCGTGATGCGCCCCCTACGAGGGGCGAATTCGCCCCTCCTACATTGCGGCCGGAATTTGCGGCGACGGCAGGGGGGTGGTCATGGGGCTACGAGGGGCGAATTCGCCCCTCCTACATTGCGGCACGGCGGCGGCCGCCGCCTGGGGGGTACTTCTACCCCGCTACGAGGGGCGAATTCGCCCCTCCTACATTGCGGCGAATATCCAGGGCGGCGTGTTCTTCGATTGGGATAGGCTACGAGGGGCGAATTCGCCCCTCCTACATTGCGGCAGACAAGGAGGTAGTGAATGCTACCCGATAAGAAGCACTACGAGGGGCGAATTCGCCCCTCCTACATTGCGGCTCCAAGTACTAAGAACTTGACTCCTCAGTTTATTTGACTACGAGGGGCGAATTCGCCCCTCCTACATTGCGGCATCGAGGCGATGGCGGCACAAGAGGCTGCCTGCCGCCTACGAGGGGCGAATTCGCCCCTCCTACATTGCGGCAACCTGTAACCACTCTTTGTAGTTGTTGAACATAATAGCTACGAGGGGCGAATTCGCCCCTCCTACATTGCGGCTCAGAACATCGACATCGAAGGGTACTTCTCCCGTATGCTACGAGGGGCGAATTCGCCCCTCCTACATTGCGGCTCAACCCGGGGGCGGGGGGCCTGACAGCAAGCGGTGGTCTAGGAGGGGCGAATTCGCCCCTCCTACATTGCGGCAAACATCGTTGTATCATAGACTTCGGCGGATGTAAACTACGAGGGGCGAATTCGCCCCTCCTACATTGCGGCTCTATAGATTCTGCGGGGGGTGCTTTGCTCCCTGCGCTACGAGGGGCGAATTCGCCCCTCCTGCATTGCGGCTGGCAGTTTGATGGGTCGTTTTGAGATGGCTAATCAATGGGTGAGGTCACCCGATGGTTCCCTTGAATAGGAGGTGGTGGCCTATCTGTAGGGGGTTGCCTTCTGACAGGTTGTGCCAGAGGGGTTCTATTTCGTGGAGGACTTCTGTGAAGCCCCATTGGGTTTTGGTGTGCTGTTTGCGCCAGTTGGTTTCTTTGTAGACCATTGACAGCCAGTGGCCTTGGCATAGGATGGGCATCTTTGTCAGGTCTGATTCGGTCCAGTATGACCCGGCGCCGTATAGGGAGATCACGGCATCGAAGGGTTCGGTTGGGTAGTAGTCTTGGATTGAGCAGCGTATCAGGCTGTCTACATAGGCGGGGTGTTTGGCGGCGTGGCGGAGGAGCATCCGTTCTGATATGTCGATGCCTACGTAATTCTCAGGAGCTATCTGGTCGGCGTAGCAATCGAGCAGCCAGCCGGTGCCGCAGCCTATATCTAGAACTCGTTTTTCGGCTAGGTTTATTTCTTCGAGATGTTCCCGAATTGCCGCGTCCTCAGCTGGCTGGCGGGCTTCTGAGGTGTCGCGGTCGTAATGGTCGGCGACTGCCAGTACGTCGTAGCCGGTGTTGTATTGGAAGGGTTTCCGGTTGATGATCGTCGTCTGCTCGGGCGGCCAACCCATCGTCCAGTAGAACTGGCCGTTCAAGGGCAGAATTATGTACTTCGACCGGTAATACCATTGATATTCACCGTAGGTGCGGATCATCTCTACCAGCCGGGTGAAGTCATCATTGCCCGGGCCGTCGGCTTCGCTGTATGAGTAATCTCCGTGCTTGTGACGGCCCGGCCTCTTCGTGTAGCAGTGCGGGTTGTATGCCATGGTAACTGCGAACTGGTACTCCCGGGACTCAAGATCGGCGGCGGTTGCCCGCAGCAGTTCGTGGGACCGAAGGTCGCGGGCTATCGGCAGTTCGGGGTTCTGGCTTTTCCGAGATGAAGCAGGTGTATCTGTCCGCTCTGAAGCCATGCGGTTTGCCCTTCCTTCTTGTTCTATCTCTACCGTTCGAAGCCCAGGCGGTCTTTTTGGAGGAAGTCCTCGTGGACGCGGGAGGGGGTGGGCCCGCGTTGGCCTTGGTATTTGGAACCGGATGAACCGGATCCGTAGGGGCGGCGGGCGGAGCTGGACAGCAGGTAGAAGCTGATCTGGCCGATCAGCATCTGGGGGTAGATGGCGATCGGAAGGTTGGCCACGTTGGCCAGCTCCAGGGTCAGGTAACCGTCGAAGCCGGGATCCACGAACCCGGCGGTCGAGTGGATCAACAGGCCGATCCGCCCCAGGCTCGACTTGCCTTCCAGACGGGCGACTATGTCATCGGCCAGGGTGATCCGCTCGACGGTGGCGCCCAGCACGAACTCGCCGGGGTGGAGGACGAAGCTGGAATCCGGCGGCACCTCCATCTCCTTGGTGAGGCCCGGCTGGTAGACCTTGGGGTCGATGATCGGATACAGGTGGTTCTCGAACACCCGGAACCGGCGGTCCACCCGCAGGTCCACCGACGACGACTGCACATGGGCGGGCTCGAAGGGGTCGATCCCTATCCGCCCGGACCGGACGGCCCGCTCGATGTCCCGGTCCGAGAGGATCACCGCGGCCCCTCCCCCTGCGGCCCCTCTCCCTTTGGGCAGGGCGGCGGCAAACGAAGCGGAGCGGGTGAGGGGAATCGAACCCCCGTTCTCAGCTTGGGAAGCTGATGTTCTACCACTGAACTACACCCGCACATACAGCCCGGCACCGGCCAGGCGCGCCCTCCGCGCGGCTCCGGCGCTGACGCCAGCATTTAGACGAGGATACCAGGCGGGGCGTCCAGCGGCGAAACCCGCCCCTCTGCTCCGGAGAGCAGACGGAGCCGGGCCGCCCGGCGCCGATCCGGACTCCGGCGGCGGTCATCACAGGTAGCGTACACCCCGGCAAACATACGAGAGGGCCGGTGAACACCGACTGCCGGAGCGCCGTCTCCGAGCTCGACCGGGCGCTGAAGAACCTGGGCCGGCGGGAGAGGGCCGAGTTCGAGAAGAGCTACCTGCGCAGCCGCCTCATCCATTACGGGGTGCGGGTGCCGGAAATCCGCAAGGAGGTCGAATCCTGGCGCATCCGGTTCGAGGTTGCGGCGCACGAGGACACGGTGCGGGCCGCGGAGCAGATGTGGGGGGCGGAGGTTCACGAGCTGAGGATGGCGGCGGCCTTCCTGCTGCAGGCCAACGAACCGAGCCTGGAACCGTCCGCCTTGGAACTGGTGGAACGCCTGCTCAGGGAGTCGGGCACCTGGGCGCTGGTCGACAATCTGGCCGTCCATACGGCGGGGCCGCTGCTGGAGCGCAGCCCCGGGGCCGGCCGGGTGGTGGAGCGCTGGGGGTCGGACGAAGACTTCTGGATGCGGCGGTCGGCGCTGCTGGTGCATCTCGGGCCGCTCCGTTCCGGGGGCGGTGATTGGGGCCGTTTCACCGGCCTGGCCGACCGGATGCTGGAAGAAAAGGAGTTCTTCATCCGCAAGGCGGTCGGCTGGTGCCTGCGGGACGCCGCCCGCCTCCGCCCGGATATGGTCTACGAATGGCTGCTGCCCAGGGCGGGGCGGGCCTCGGGGGTAACGGTGCGGGAAGCGGTGAAGCGGCTGCCGCCCGGCCAGGCGGCGGCGGTGATGGAAGCCTACAAATCCTCATAGCCGTCTTCGGCAGCCCGTCTTCGCCTATTCGGCGCACTCCCGCCGGCAACCAACGATCCCCTTCGAGCGCCGTTCGCGCCGGCCGCCGCAGCGGGCGGTCACACCAGGAAGCTGACCGCGCCCCACACCGTGATGGCGGCGCCCACCGTCAGCAGGAACCTGGCCCGTCCGGGCCGGTAGGCGCCCTGGAAGCCCTTGGGCCCTTCCCCCCGGGCGTGCTTCCACATGGCGAAGCCGTTGCCGGCGACCATCGCCAGCCCCACCGCCAGCATGATCTGGCCCAGCAAGGCGTCCAGCCCCAGGATGTCCGCCATCACACCCCCACGGTAGCCGCCCGCCGAACCTCCGGGCGTTTCCGCCGATGCGGCGGCGGTCCCGTAAAGTAAACTGCGGTCATGGCTTCTCAAGGTTCACGAATGGCGATCTTGGCGGCGCTGGCGGCCAACTCCATCATCGCCGTCGCCAAGTTCACCGCCGCCGCCTTCACCGGATCGGCGGCCATGCTGGCCGAAGGCCTCCACTCGGTGGCCGACTCCGGAAACCAGGGCATGCTGCTGTGGGGCATATCCGCCGCCCGGCGCCGGGGCGGCGCCCTGCACCCGTTCGGACGGGGCAAGGAGAGCTACTTCTGGAGCCTCATGGTGGCTTTCATGCTGTTCGCGGGCGGGTCGGTGTTCTCCATCCAGCACGGGGTCAACGCCCTCCGCCACCCGCACGCGGTGCAGAACTTCGCGGTGTCGGCGGCGGTGCTGGGCGGGGCGGTCGTCTTCGAGTCCTTCTCCTACCTGGTGGCGATCCGGGAATTCAACCGCGTCCGCCGGGGGAAACCGGTTCTGCGCGCCCTCCGAGACACCAAAGACGCCGCCCTGCTGGTGATCCTGCTGGAGGACACCGCCGCCCTGGGCGGCCTGCTGGTGGCCTTGGGCGGGGTGACCGCCTCCCGCCTGACCGGCGACCCCGTCTGGGACGCCCTGGCTTCCATCGCGATCGGAGTGCTGCTGGCGGTCGTGGCCTTCCTGATGGCCTACGAGACCAAAGGCCTGCTCATCGGCGAATCCGCCAGCCTCCGCGACCAGGACGTCATCCGCGCCAAGGTGCTCGGCAACCGCAACGTGGCGGATGTGTCCCAGATGCTGACCATGCACATGGGGCCCGAGGAGATCCTCGTCAACCTCGAGCTGGAGCTGGAGGGCGGCCTGTCGGGCGACGAGGTCCACCGGACGGTCACCGAGGTGGAGGAGTCCATACGCTCCGCCCTGCCCGGCGCCAAGAACATCTTCATCGAGACGAAGGCCGGTGCGTGAACCGCACCTGCGCCTCGGCCCCGGCTTCATCGGCCAACCTGGGTCCGGGGTTCGACAGCCTGGCGCTGGCCCTCGACCTGCGCTGCGAGGTCCGGGCCGAGCAGGCAGCCTCGTGGTCGATCCGGCATTCGGGCCCCGAACCCTTCACGGGCCGCCCCGAAAACGACGCGGTGCTGGCCGCGGCCCAGAAGTTCAGCCCCCGGCCGCTGCGGATAGAGGTGGTCAACCGCATTCCGCTCTGCCGGGGCCTCGGATCAAGCGCCGCCGCCTACGCCGCCGGGGCCATGGCCGCCGCCCTGGCAGCCGGCGGACGCGGCCCCGGCCGCGGCGAGCTGTTCCGTTTTGTGAGGGAAATGGAAGGCCATCCCGACAACGCCGCCGCCGCGGTGTACGGAGGTCTGGCGGCGGTGGCGGAAGGGGCGGTGTTCCACCCCCCCCTGTCGCCCGATCTGGCTCCGGTCATCGCCGTTCCGGGCTTCGAGTCGAAGACCGGGGAATCCCGGAAGGTGATCCCGGTTGCGGTCACGGTGGAAGCGGCGGTGCGCACCATCGGCCGGGTGGCCGCCCTGCTGGAAGGGCTGCGCAGCGGGTCGGCCGGCCCCCTCGGGCTGGCCGGGGGCGACGAGATCCATGAAACGCCCCGCACCCTCCACGACCCCCGCGCGGGCGGGCTGATCGAGGCCGCCCTGGAAGCCGGCGCCCTCCACGCCTGCCTGTCCGGGGCCGGGCCTTCGGTGCTGTGTCTGGTCCGCCGGAGCGAAGTGCGGACCGCCAAGGCCGCCCTGGAATCGGCGGTCGACCCCCAAGGCCGGGTGATCACCCCCGCCCCCGACCTCGCCGGCGTCCATTGCCGCGTTTGAAGCCCGCGCCCGCCGCGCGGCGGAGCCTCCGCCGAGACAGGCGGGCAGATACTGGAAGGGGCCGGAGCTAGCTCCGCTTCTTGTGGCGGTTGGCCTTCACCCGCTTGCGGTACTTGTGCTTGCTCATTTTCTTGCGGCGCTTTTTGATCAGCGAACCCATGCAAATCCTCGATTGCGTCCTTGATCTGATTGTTGCGCGCGCGGCGGCGCTCCGCAAACCGGAACCAGGCCCGGCCTCCGTACCCGGGCGGGCGGGGCGGACCTGGGTCAGTTCGGGTTGCGGAGGAAACGCTCGATGTCCTCCACCAGCCGCCGGGCACCCCCTGCCTGCACCGCCCGGCTCTCGCTCTCCTGCTCGAGCCGCGCGATGTATTCGGCCATGCCGTCCGAATCGCCGACCAGCTCGTTGACCTTGGCCTCGTAGCCGGCCGCCTCCTCGTCGAGGGCCGCCGCGTCGAAACGCCACCCGATCAGGTCACCCAATGCGTAGAGGAGAGCCCTGGCGGCGGCGGGGTTGGGGCCGCCCGCCAGGTAGTGCGGCACCCCCGCCCAGAGGCCGGACGACTCCATCCCCTCGTCCTCCAAGGCGGCGGTCATGACCCCGGTGATCCCGGTCGGCCCTTCGTAGGTGGAGGGGTTTAACCCCATCCGCATGGCGAAGCCGGGGTCGCTGGAGACGCCGAATATCTGAACCGGCAGGGTATGGGGAACCTGGCCGATGAACGCCCCGACCGCGACCGCCTCCCGCACCCCCAGGCGGCGGAGCACACCCGCCACCTCGGCGCAGTACCGGCGCCAGAGGAGATGCGGCTCCTCGCCCAGCACCAGAACCAGGTCGCGTCTGTGTCCGGGGAGGGGCACGGCGAAGAATCCGGTCACCGGCCAGTGGATGCGCCTGGCCTCCCCGTCGATGGACACCACCGGGCGCGAAAGCTGGTAGTTCATGTACGTTTCCATGTCGAGCTGGGCGACCGGTATCTCGTCGTGTTGCTCCAGGAGGTGGTAGAGCGCCCTCGAAGCCGCGTCGGCCGCGTCGTTCCAGCCTTCGAAAGCCAGCACCGCCACCGGGTCGCGCAATTCGGGTTCTTGGATCCACTCGACGCCGCTCACCCGCCGGAGGGTAGCCGCCGGCGGCCGCCGAACCGGGCTGCGCACCGCTCAGGCGGCCGGGCCGTCCAGCTCCTCGGGTTTCCACCCTCTGATCCGCAGGCTGTTCACCACCACCGACACGCTGGACAGCGCCATGGCCGCCGCCGCCGCCATGGGGTCGAGCAGGCCCGCCGCCGCCAGCGGGATGGCGGCCGTGTTGTAGGCGAAGGCCCACCACAGGTTCTGGCGGATGCCCCGCATGGTGCGACGGGACAGATCCACCGCCGTGACCGCCAAGGCGGGATTGCCGGACATGAGGGCGACGTCGGCGGCTTCGACCGCCAGGTCGCTGCCGGTGCCCACCCCCATTCCCACCGAGGCGGAGGCGAGGGCGGGGGCGTCGTTCACCCCGTCGCCCACGAAGGCGGCGCGGTCTCCCGCCTCCTGCCAGGCGGCGATGACCGCAGCTTTGTCACGGGGGCGCAGCCCGGCGTGCACCTCGGTGATGCCCAGCTGTTGGGCCGCCGCCCGGGCCGCGGCCTCGTGGTCGCCGGTCAGCATGGCCGGGCGCAGCGAGCGCCGTTCGAGGGCGGCCGCCGCCGCCGCGGCGGAGGGCCGGATCTGATCGGCGACCGCCGCGATCCCCCGCACCTCCCCGCCCCACGCCCCGGCGAAGACCGTGGCGCCCCCCCGGCGGGCCTCTTCCACGGCCCTCTCCCAACGGGGCGCCGCCGTTATGCCCTCGCGGGCCAGGAGCTCGAGGGTCCCCACCGTCACCTCCACCCCCTCCACCTCCCCCCGGGCGCCCAGCCCCGGAAACACGGTGACCCCGGACGCCGGGGCGGGCGCAACCCCCCGCTCCAGGGCGCCCCGCTCCACCGCCTCTCCGATCGGGTGGCCGGTCCCCCTTTCGACGCCCGCCGCCCAGGCCAGGAACCGGGGGTCGCCGCTCTCGACATGGGTGAGGGTCATCCGCCCGGCGGTCAGGGTGCCGGTCTTGTCGAAAGCCACCCGGCTCAGCTTCGCCGTCCGCTCGAACGCCTCTGCGGAGCGGAACACCACCCCCAGCTCGGCGCCCCGCCCGGCCGCCACCGCGGCGGCGGTCGGGGCGGCCAATCCCAGCGCGCAGGGGCAGGCGATGATCAACACCGCCACCGCATTGCGGAGGGCGGCGGCGGGGTCGCCGGTCGCGGCGAACCATCCGGCCATGACCAACGCCGCCGCCGCCGCTACCGCCGGCGCGAAGACGCCCGACACCCGGTCGGCCAGGCGCTGGATGGGGGCCTTCGTGGCGCGGGCGGCTTCGACGATCCGCGCCACCTCGGCCAGCACGGTGTCTTCGCCCACCCCGGTCGCTTCCACCACCAGCCGCCCGGTCTGGTTGACGGTGCCCGCCGTTACGCGGTCTCCCGCCCGGCGGTGCACCGGAACCGCCTCCCCGGTCAGCATCGATTCGTCCACCGCCCCCTCCCCTTCGACCACTTCCCCGTCCACCGGCACCCGCCCGCCGGGGGCCACCTCGACGCGGTCCCCCGCCGACACCTCCTCGATGGGAACGACCGTCCACGCCCCGCCGCGCAGCACCTTGGCTTCCCGCCCGCCCAGCTCGAGCAGCCGGAACACGGCCTGGGAGGCCCGGCCCTTGGCGCGCGCCTCCAGATAACGGCCCAGCAGCACGAACATCACGATGGCGGCGCCCGTCTCGAAGAACAGGGGCCGGCCCGCCCCCAAGGCCCAAAAGGAGTAGAGCCAGGCCGCCAGGGAACCCAGGCTGATGAGGGAGTCCATGCTCATGCCGCCCCGCCGCAGGCGCTCCCACGCCGCCCGATGAATGCTGCGGCCCGCCCACACCACCGCCCCGGTCGACAGCGCCGCCTGGGTCCAACCGCTCCACCCCCCGCCGGGGGCGGCCATCCCCAGGACGACGACGGGCAGGGCCAGGGCGGCGGCGGCGAGGAACCTATGCAGACCGGCCCGCCGCTGCTCGGCGTCTTCGGCCACCGCATCCCGCCCGCTCCGGGCCGGACGCTTGGGCTTGATGCGGTATCCGATCTCCTCTACCGCCGCCGCCAGCTCCGCCGCCGGCGCCGCCGCCCGGGTCACCTTCACCCGCGCCTGATTCGACACCAGATCCACCGCCGCCGAAACCACCCCCTCCTGGCCCGCCAACGCTTCTTCCACCCGCCCCGCGCACGAGGCGCACGTCATCCCCTGCACCTCGAAGACGACTTCCCCGGCGCCGGTCTGCGGCGGGGCGGCGGCGGTTGCCATCGGTCGAGAGGCTCCTTTGCGGGGGTTCGATCCGGCCGGACGCCGGCGCCCCCCAGCCTACCGGAGGACGGCCGGCTGCAAAGCAAAGACCCCGGCGCCCGCCGGATTATTGATAAGATCAAATAATTGATACAATCAATCCGGATTCGGAAATAAAGGAGGGGCGGAAGGCGTTGCACAGGACAGGTACAGCAAACCGTCTACGAAAAAGAAAGGAGGTTGCGTCATGGTCGACACGCTCGGCGGCTCCCAGCTGCGCGGCAGGATCCGCCCGTCCCGCACCTACGCGGCGGGCCGGGTATGCCGGCGCAACGGCTGCTCCACGAAGCTCTCCGTGTACAACCGCAGGGAGCACTGCAACATCCACGCTCCGGTGAAGTTCCCCCGGGTTCGGGGTCGGATAGTCCCGGAGGCCTAGGGCCGGGCCGCCCGGGGCTGGGAAACCAGCCGCCGGGCGGCCGGACCCGGCAGGCGGCTGTTCAGTCGATTCCCAGCTTCCGGAGAAAGGCGTCCCGGCGGGGCGCCCGGCCCAGGAAGTCCGCCAGCATCTCGTCTGCGTCCTTGGTTCCGTTCGGTTCCAGCACCTTGCGGCGGTAGTCCATGCCCACCTCGGGCGAGAGGACGCCCTCCTCGAGGAAACGGCTGAACATGTCCTGGCCGAACACCTCCGCCCACAGGTATCCGTAATAGCCGGCGTCGTAGCCCCCCAGCAGGTGGCCGAACGAAGCCAGCATGAAGGTGCCTTCGTGATGGGGCAGCAGACCGGTCTCCGCCCGCCTCCGCAGCACGGCTTCCAGCTCGGCCGGACAGCGGGAGGCGTGGAGGTCCATGTCGATCTGCCCCAGCATGATCTGGCGCAGATTGAAGAGGGCCGCGTTCAGGTTCCGCGCCTCGGCCAGGCGGGCGACCAGCTCCTCCGGGATGGGTTCCCCGGTGTCGTAACGGCGGGCGAAGGTCTGGAGGACTTCGGGAATCCAGCACCAGTTCTCCATGATCTGGGACGGCGCCTCCACGAAGTCCCACTCGGTCCCGGCGCCGCCGAAGCGGGCGAAGTCGGCCTGCGAGAGGCACATGTGGAGGATGTGGCCGAACTCGTGGAAGAGGGTCACCACCTCGTCGTGCTGCAGCAGGGCCGGGCGCCCCCCGGACGGGCGGGTGAGGTTGGCCGCGACGGCGCAGACCGGCCGGCGCCGGACTCCGTCGAGGCCCCGGCCGCCGGGCGCCAGGGGGAAGGCCGCCGCGTGCCCGAACTTGCCCTCCCGCGGATGCAGATCCATGTAGAAGTGGGCCAGCAGTCCGCCCGAGGCCGCGTCGGTCATCCGGTAGGCGGGCGCCTCCCCGCACCAGGAGGGGGCGTCGACCTGCTCGTAGGCGAGGCCGAACACCGCGGCGGTGATGTCGAACAGCCCGGCCAGCACCTGTTCGAGCGGGAAATAGGCCGAGACCTCGACCGGGTCGATCCCGTAGTCCTGTTTCATCTGCTCGGTGTGGCACCAGGCGCGGTCCCACGTCCGGACGGGCGCTTCATGGCCGCGCGAGGCGAGCAGACGCTCCATCTCGGCTTTCTCCCGCCGCCCCGCTTCGGTGAGGGGCGCCAGCAGCGACGAATAGAACTCGGCCACCGCCTCCGGGCGTTTGGCCATCTTGCCCTCCATGCTGTGGTGCGCCCAGGACGGCGCCCCGAACAGCTCCGCCGCCTCGGCCCTCGCCCGCAGCGCCTCCTCCATCACCGGGGTGTTGGCGGCCCGCGCCCGGTTGCCGAACTTGAAGGCCAGCTCCTCCCTGAGGCGGCGGCGGGGGGAGTTCTCCATGAACGGGAAGACGTCCGGGTAGTCCATGGTGATGAGGCGGGTCCTCTCGGCGGCGCCCGGCCGCAGGCGGTTCCGGTAGTCCTCCGGCAGGCCCTCGAGATCGTCTTCGGACACCTCGAGGCCGTCTTCGTGGTCGGCCAGGTTGGCGGAGAACTCCACCTGCAGCTCCACCAGGCGCTCCCGCAGCTCCTGCAGCCGCTTCCGTTTGCCCTCTTCCAGCTCGTGGCCGGCCATGCGGAAGTCCCGGAGGGCGTGTTCGAGCACCCGGGCCGGCTCGCCCGACAGGCTTCGGGCTTCTTCGGTGTCCGCGTAGTTCCGGACCGCCTCGTACAGTTCCCGGCGCGAGATCAGTTCCAGGCCCCATTTCTGGAGCCGCTCCTCGGCCCGGCGGGCGGCGCGGCGGACCGCCTCGTCGGGCGACACCTGCCCCAGGAAGGGCCCCCGCCCGTAGGCTTCCATGCCCAGGCGGCCGGCCTCCTCGAAGGGTGCCATGGTGTTGGCGAAGGTGCGGAGGCCCTCCGCCGCCAGCAGGCCGGCTATCAGCTCCTCCCCCCGGGCGACGGCGCTCTCCACCGCTTCGGTGACCGACTCGGCGGCAACGGTCGAATAGTCGAACAGCATCGGCCTCAATATAGAGGCGCCTCCAGCCCCGATTTTCATGCCCCCGCGGGGCGGCCCCTGCCCGCGCCGGTCCATCAGCCTGTGTGCATCCCAGACCCCGCAGGGGCGGCTTTCACCGGTTGGTGAACACCCCCATACCTGATCAGAAGTGATTTCCCTGCGTTGCCCCAGGTCAGAAGGATGTTTTACGGGCCGCGAAAAGTTCTCGGAACAACCCCCTTTACGAACGCCCGAAAATACCGTATATATAGGGGGCTGAAACACAAACACCGCCGCGGGTCTCCGGAGAGGGCGGCGGTCATCATGGGATTTCCAGCCCGGGCCGGGCATCACAGGGCCGGGCGGGGCGGCGGCCGCCCCGATGAAGATCCGATGCTGGTGGCGGAGGCGGGGGAGGGCACCCGGCGAAGCCGGGGCGGGGGGCCGGTTTTTCGCGCTCTTGCCCGGCGGGCCGAGGCGCTCGGCAGCCTTTTAGCAGTACTTCCCATGGACGTTGTTGACAGTTGGGCGGCGGTGGAACGGCGGGGTGCGGAGGGGCGCACCGCCTCGCCTGATCGTTCATGCCCGCGCCGGTTCATCGGCCTGGCATCGCAAACCCCGATCGGCGGGTTTCGTCTGTCCGGCCCTGCTCCCGTGAATCATCGGGGCCGGCCCCCGGTCGTTCAGAGGGCGGGAGTCCGCCCGTTCAGCGCATGGCGTCGTGGTTGTCCCAGCCGGGGTCGGGTTCGGCGGTCACCTCGTAGACCGCAGGGCGCCGCCGGCCGGCCCATTCGTTCAGAGCGTCTTCGCTGACAGGGTCGATGTAGGCGTAGAGGACGGTGAAGCCGCCGAACACCCGGCGGGCGAACACCGCCGCCCCGGCGCCCAGGACCTCGGCCAGTTCCTCTTCCAACCTCTGCGCCGAGCCGCCGCCCTCCGGCCCCGTGTCGATGCTGACGGTCGCGAACAGCTCCAGGTCCAGGTGGTGGAGCCGCTTCAGGGCCCGGTTGACGGCCAGACGCGACGACCCCAGCTCGTAGTCGTCCTCCTCCGACCATTCCCACCGCACCCCCTCCGCGCTTGCCGCCAGGCGCTCCACCTCCCCGGCCAGATCCAGGAAGGGGACCCCCCAGGGAAGGGCTTCGGGCGCGGCGTCCACCCCCCCGATCCAGAGGTCGGCGGCGTCCTCCCCTAAGAGATCGTCCAGAAAGCGGAACACCACCTGCAGCCGGAGGGCCTCGTCGATCAGGCCGAAGTCGGGATGGCCCACGGTGATGTCCAGCTCCTCGGCGCCGGGGTCCGGCTCGATCACCGCCGAGGCGGCGGCGGGGTGGAACTCGACGCCGTCCACCATGACCGGCGCGGGCTCCACCGCCAACCGAGCCGGGTGGTGCTCCCAGATGGGGTCGGGCGGAGGGGCGGCCCTCACCCAGCGCTCGGTGAGCGGCCGCAGGCCCGGATCGGCCGCCGCGCTCAGGCAGAGGGCGTAGAGGGCGGCCCGGCCGGGCGCCAGCTCCCACTCCAGGTTCGGGTCGATGGCCTCGACCAGGTCGGTGAGGCCGGCGGTCCCCTCCCCGTATTCGCCCGAGGCGATCTCCCGCTCCAGGCCGGCCCGCAGCCGGGGCCACTCCTCCCAGAACGCGGCGATACCCCGGTCTGTCACCGGCCGGCCTCGCCTCGGCGGCGGGACCTGGTCAACCAGCGGCCCGAACATGCAGGGGAGCAATCGAGCGGATCAGGCGGATGAAAGGATCCGCGATGCCCGGCGCGGCCAGGATGAAGTCGGAAGAGTCCACGGCGGCGGGCCGGCCCACCAGGTCGGCGGACAGCCCGCCCGCCTCGTGGACGAGCAGCAGCCCGGCGGCCACATCCCAGGGGAGGATGCCGAACTCCCAGAAGGCGTCGAAGCGTCCGCAGGCCACCCAGGCGAAGTCGAGGGCCGCCGACCCCATCCGGCGCACGTCCCGCACCCGGGTGATCACCTGCCCCACCGCGGCGGTGTAGGAGGGGCCCCGGACATCCCGGTCGTAGGGAAATCCGGTGCCGATTATGCATTCGGACAGCCTGGTGCGGGCGGAGACCCGGATAGGGCGGCCGTTCAGATAGGCGCCCTCCCCCCGGGCGGCGCTGAACACCTCCCCCCGCATCACGTCGATCACCGCCCCCGCCACCGGGACCAGGCCGTCCCAGAGGCCCACCGAAACCGACACCTGGGGAATGCCGTGGAGGAAGTTGACCGTCCCGTCCAACGGGTCGACGATCCAGCGCCTCCCCACCGGTTCGGTCGTCCCCCCCCGTTCCTCGGACAGCACCGCGTCCTCGGGGCGGCGGAAGGCGATGACCTCCAGGATGGCGTCGTCCGCCGCCATGTCCACCTCGGTGACCGGGTTGACCGACCCTTTCATCTCGGCCGCAACCGGACGCCCGAACGCCCGGCGGATCACCCCGGCCCCGGCCCGGGCGGCGGCCACCGCCACCTCCCGGTCGGTGTTCGGCGGGTCGGCGCCGTCGGATTCTGATGGTCTCATATGGATGCCCCGGGTTGCTTGCCGGCCGGCGGGCGGGCGGCCCCGCCGGTCAGGGGCGCGGCGGCCTGCCGGGGCAATCCTACGGCGCGGCCTGTGGATAATCGGGTAATGACGCGGCCGGGCGGGCGGTTCCGCCGCCGTACAATCCCGCCGGTGACTCTCAAGAAGGTTCTCAGGCCGGCCGGAGCGGCGGCTTCGGGCGTCCTGATGACGCTCGGTTTTCCGCCGTTCGAATGGACTTCTCTGTCGTGGCTGGGGCTGTTCGGGCTGGTCTGGCTGGCGGCCTGCGCCCCCAACCGGCGGTCCGCCCTCTGGTCGGGCTATCTGTTCGGGCTGGCCTATTTCGGATCCCTGCTCTGGTGGCTGACCAGGGTGGAGCTGATCGCCTTCTACCCGCTGGTCATGGTGCAGGCGGCGGCGGCGCTGATCACGGCCGGCGCCGTCTACCGCTTTCGAGACGGCCCGCCCTGGGCGTTCGCGCTGGCGGCGGCGGGGTCGGCGGGGCTGGCCGAGTTCCTGCGGGTGCGCTGGCCGATCGGGGGGTTCCCGTGGGGGTCGATCGGCGCCACGGTCGGGGCCACCCCGCTGCGCCCCTCCCTGCAGTGGGTGGGGGCCACCGGATGGGGGGTGCTCCTGGCGGGGCTGGCGGCGGCGGCGGTGCTGGCCGTCCGGCGGCGGATTTCCTGGAAAATCCTGGCGGGGGCGGCGGCCGGAGTGTGCGCCCTGGGGCTGGCCGGCAACCTGTGGCCCGCCGTACCCCAAGGAGAGGAGCGGACGGCGGTGATCGTCCAGGGCAACTCGCCGTGCCCCGGTGTCCGCTGCCAGGGGGAGCGGCGGCTGATCTACGAGAGACACTTGGCCCTGACCCGCGCCCTGGAACCGGGCATGGACCTGGTGGTGTGGCCGGAGAGCTCCACCGGGGGGCGGGCCGACCCTCTGCGCGATCCAGAGGTGATCGAGGCGGTCGGCGCCGAGGCCGCCCGGCTGGGGGCGGCGGTGATGGTGGGGGGCGACCTCGACGCCGGGCCGGGGCGCTTCGAGAACGTGAACGCGGTGTTCGGACCCGACGGCAAGTACGTCGGAAAATACCTGAAGCAGCATCCGGTGCCCTTCGGGGAGTACGTGCCCGCCCGCCCCGTCTTGGAATGGCTTCCGGCCCTGGCGCGGGTGCCCAGGGACATGGTGCGGGGCCGGGGCCAGGTGCTGTTCGACCTCGGCGGGGTTCCGTTCGGATCGGTGATCAGCTACGAGGGCGCCTACGCCCGGTACGAGCGGGCCTTGGTGCGGGCGGGGGCCTCCTTCGCGGTGCTGTCCACCAACGAGGGTTCCTTCGGGGAGACGCCGGCCAGCGACCAGCTCATCGCCATCAGCCGGGTGCGGGCCGCCGAGCTGGGGGTGGACATCGTGCACGCCGCCGTAACCGGGCGCTCGGCCTTCGTGCACGCCGACGGGCGGGTGGAAGGCCTCACCGGCCTCTTCGAGGCCGCCGTGACCGAAGGCCGGGTGCGGGCGAGGACGGCCGGCCCCACCCTCTACACGCGGTGGGGCGACTGGCTGCAGACGGCGGCCATGTCCGCCTTCCTGGTCATGTGGGCCTGGAACTGGATCTCCGGCCGCCGGGAGAACAGCGGGCGGAAACCCCGGCGCAGCGGGGCTGGCGGCGGCTGACCGGTCCATCCAAGGGTGCCGCCGCCAACAAACTCCTCTATCTCTGCCTATCCGCTTCGTCTTCCGGGCCATGGTTGCACGAGGTTCTTGTCAAGGGATGACCCTGGGGCTGTACACCCAGGGTGGATTCGGCCGGGCGAGATGGGTCTGACGGCGGCCGGGGATTCGCCCCTCTCGGCGGGTGTCGGCCTCTGCGCTCCGCCGCCGCATTCGCCGGGGGTCTTTGACTCGGCCGCCTCGATCCGGGGGCTGGGGCCGGGTTGCGCAGATTCCGGGGGGCGGTTCCGGCCCGGCCTCCTGGGTTGGCTGGGGAGGCCGGACCGGATAAAGAAGCAACTGCGGGTTATGTACCGGCGGTGGGTTGGGTGTCGGCGGGGGCGAGGTTGACGGCTCTGACGAAGAACGAAGCCATCTGCGCCCGGGTAACCGGCTGGTTGGGGCAGTAGTTCAGCGGCTCGGCGGAACACCCTCGGGTAACCCCCGTCTGATACATGCCTTCGAGGGCGGCCAACACGTCGGGGGAGAGGCCTGCGGCGTCGCCGAAGCGGCTGGCTTCGGTCGGAACGGCGTCGAGGTGGGGGAAGGCGCCGATCATCATGATGGCCATATCCGCGCGGGTAACCACCCCGCCCGGGTTGAACACCCCGCCGGGGGCGCTGAACGCTCCTACGGAGACGACCCACTCCGCGAAGGGGCGGAACCACTCATCGGCGCCTACGTCGGTGAGTTCTATTCCTTCGGGGGCTTGGATGGTCCACCGCTGCGAGACGGCCCGGTGCAGAAAGGCGGACATCTGCCGGCGGGTGATCTGCGCGTCGGGGCAGTATTTGGTGGCGTCCTGGGCGTCGCAACCGAGGGTGATCCGCCACACCGCGATGCGTTCGATGTTGTCCTGGTGGACGTTGCCGTCGTCGTCGCAGAACCGGCCGACGCACACCGGCGCGGGCGGCTGGGCCGGGGGCTGCGCGCCTCCTCCGGCCGGGGGCGGGGCGCCACCGCCACCACCGCCTCCCCCACCAGCTGGAGGCGGAGCACCACCACCACCGCCGCCGCCTCCTCCTCCGGCCGGGGGTGGAGTACCACCGCCGCCGCCGCCTCCTCCTCCGCCTGATGGGGGCGGAGGCGCGGGAGCGGGCGGGGGTGCGGGCGGGGGCGCAGCGGCGTCGCCGTCGTCGGTGATAGTCAAACGAGCCGCCGAAACGTCGAACCCAGACGCGGAGCCCGCAACCGACACCGACTTGGAATTGCCGGGAGTGGAGTCGTCGACCAAGGTCAGAGAGAACGACCCGGATCCCGACTGCTCCCCGGCGGGGATCGTGATCGGGAACTGGGCCGGACTCAGGCTGGTGTAGCCGTTCCCCGACGAACGGCCCCCGCCGACCGCAACAGTCACCACCAAGTCCTCGGGCGGTGCGGAACTGGCCGTGGCGGTGACCGTCCGGGGGATCCGGCCTGCGTCTTCCCGCACCGACGCCTGGTTCAACGACAGCCGGATCTCGTTGTCCTGAATGATGAGCTCGACCGGAGCGATGTCGAACCCCTCCGCCGCGGCGGACACCCGCAGCGTTTCATCGCCCTCGAAGACGCGGTCGTTGACCGTGTTCAACCCGAACGTTTTGGCCGCGCTGTTCTGACGGAGCGGGAAGAACACGTCGCCGGGGGCAACCGGGATGCGGTAGTCGCTGCCGGCGGCGGTTCCGCCCTCGACGGTTACCCGCACGAACCGGGGGCTGCTCCAGTGCGTTCCTGGATATGACAGCTGCACCTGCACCTGGGGGCTGGCCCCTTCCAGAACCCTGGTCAGCGGCTCCCCGCCGGCGTCCAACAACCCCAGGATCATGTCGTTGTCCACGATGGTAAACGAATCGGACTCGACCGCGGTGAACCCCAAACCGGTCAAGCCCGCCCCCAGAGTACCGGCGTGGACCGTCAACTCCTCGGCGCCCTCCGGCCTCGTGTCGTCGTTCATTTCCAGATCGAACTCGACGGTGCCTTCATCCTCATAAGGCGGAATCGTCACCGCCAGCGACGAAACCCGCGTGAAATCATACCCCGCAGCGGCGCCGCCCGCTATGCCCACCGTGAGCGGAACCGTCACCGACCGGGGCAACACCTTGTCCCCGTCCAGGGCGGCCTTCACCCTCACCCGAACCGTACCGTCGTCCTCCCGGACCTCTGTCAAGTCCTCCCCTTCGCTGTCCAGCAGGGTCAAAGCAATAGTCGTAGGCGACGCGTCGTCCGAAGAGTCGGTGATCCCAAAACTCGTTGACACCACCTCATACGACGTACTGTTGATAGAAACGGCGGCGCCTTCGATCACCACCGTCTCCGCCGCAGAACCCTCCGCCGTGTTGTCGTTGTTCAACACCACATCGAACATCGCCGACCCCGTCGTATCACCCTCAGCAACCTCAACCGAAACATTGGACTGCCCCGACGGATACGTCACCCGGAAGTCCTCCCCCACCCCGAACTCCGAATCCCCGTCCGAGTTGTCGTCCAACACCGCCGTGCCCCCCACCACATTCAACCCAACCGTCACAGCGCCGTTGCCCGAAGAAGACGCCGCCGGCAACGTAACCTCCACCTCCACCGTCTTGGTGCCCCCGTCCTCACCCACCGACGACTGATCACCCGTCGTACCCGTATCCGCATCCACCGCCAACCTAATACCCGAATCAACGATGTTCACCGCAGCGCCCGTCACCATCAACGTCTGCGACCCGATCGTCCCCGCCCCCGACAAGGCAACCGTCTCCGCCGACTCCATATCCGAGTCTGTAACCGCCATCAAATTGAACGTCGCCGACCCCGACAAAGAACCCGCCGGGATCACCACCGACACCTGACTGCTCGTCGCGTCCGTAGTGAAATCAGTCGTCAACGTCGCCGTACCCGCCGCGATGGTAACCGTAACCGTCGTATCCGACGTCAACACCGAAGACGACCCCGCAAAGCGGGCCGTAACCCGCACCTCCTCGGTGCTGCCCTCCACCACCGTCCCCGGCGACACCGACAACACCACATTCGCGTCGTTGTCCAACACCGTCAACGTCCCCGACGCTTCCCGGGTTTCGCCGTCCAGCATGTAAGACCCGATCAGCTGGATCGTCTCCGGGTCCTCCACCACCGTGTCCTCGGTAATCGACAACCCATCCAAAGAAACTGCATCCCCGCCCGGAGAAGCCGTCTGCCCCGCCGTGATCGTCACCGTATCCGCAGGATCAGGCGGCGTCCACAAAAAATCATCCGCCCCCGCCGTACCCGCCTCCGGAGCGCCCAACGTCACCACCAGATCAGAACCAATCGTGTTCGACGCAACCCCAGACGGAAACCCCGCCGTAACCGACAGACCCGAACCGTCCCCGCCTTCGGTCACCGTACCCCCCGGCGACAACACCACCGCCGTATCCACCAGATCCACCACCGCCCCCTTGACCGGCACCACCGTGAAACCATCAGTCAAACCCGACAACGTAAAATCAAAATACTCTATCGGCTCCGCCGCGTCGTCCGCCAGGACACGCGACACGAACCAAGCAGGCCCCGACGACGTATTACCCGCACCGATATCAACATACCTATGATGACTCGTGGTCGAATGGGTAAGCCAATTATAGATATCCCCCGAACCAGGACCCGTAGAAGACACCGACGCCCCCGCCGCACCCGTACCGGACTCTGTTATGACCCGCCCCCTGATACTACCGGAATAAGTAGAAGACACACCCTCCAAGCGGGCGGTAACACTCCTCCATTGAGCACCGCCGTCCCCCGAGTACTCCGGAAACAGCACCGACGGATAATCCCGCGGATTGAACCCCAGCTCCAACATGACCGACCGATCCGCGTCGGTGATCTCCAACGAAACCGGCGCAACCACATAACCTGTTGCCGCCCCCGTGAAAAGGATCGTCTCATGATCCTCCGTAACCGTATCCGCAACAGGCGTAACCGGCACATCCGCCGACCCAGTCGTTTGCCCACCCTGGATGGTAACCGTAACCGAAGAATCATCAACCGTGTAATCATCCCCCGCGTCCGCCGAACTCCCCAACGCGCCCACCGTCACTGCCACATCCAGATCGGCCGCCGGGGCCGTACCCACCGTAGCCGTTACCCGCACCGTCTCCGCCCCGCCGTCCTCGCCCACCGCCGTCAACGCCTCCGGAGAAGCCTGCGTGTCCGTCAAAGACAACACCACCTCCGAACCCGGATCGACGATATCCAACGAAGTGCCCGTAACCGTCACCGTCTGCCCGTTCACCTGCAGGGTTCCAAACCCCTCGAACGTAACCTTATCGTTGGTCTCCGTCGCGCTGTCGACAGGCGCCGTCAACGTAAACGACTTAAACCCGCTCGTCGCACCCGCCGGAATCGTAACCGTCAACCGGTCATTCGTCTCACCCGTAGTGAAATCAGTCCCCAACGTCGCGTCGCCCCCCGCCCCCAACTGCACCACCACATTCGTAGCAGACGTCAAAACCGACGACGACCCCGCGAACTCCGCCACCACCGTCACCGTCTGACCGCCCGCCTTCTCCACCACCGACCCCGGCGACACCGACAAACTAATATCAGCATCAGCATCCGTCACATCCACCTGCAGCACCGCGTCGTTGAAAGTAACCACCTGATCAGTAGGCGACCCATCAGACTTCTTGGTAGCCGCCAACGCCGGCCTACCCACGATCCGCAACCGCTCCAAACCCTCCACCACATCATCATCCACAACCGATATATTCTCCAACGTTTTCAGCCAACCATCATCACCCGAATTACCCGCCGGAATAGTAATCGACCTCCTCGCCCAATCAAAAGAAAAATCACCGGCGCTCAACAACCCCGGCCCCTCCGCCACCGACAACGCCACCACCGTATCAGACGTCAACCGAGAACGGTCCGCATTGGTCGAACTCTCAGGATTACGCCAACTAAAAACATTGTCAAAATTAGTTTGATTAGCATTAAAACCCGCACCAATAACCAACTCCGTCACCGCCGACGAACCCTCCGCCAAAGTCGGATTATTTTGAATAACCATATAAGGCTGTACATCATCATCGATTACCAAACCATCAACATTGACAATCTCAAAACCATCTATCGGCTCAACCCCAATCGTGAAAGTCTCATCAGGCTCCGCGATATAATCGTAGTAGCTGTCGATTTCACCCTGACCGGCCGGACGGTACCGGACAAAAAGGCTGCCCGCATTCAACGTCGGCCGATAAGCATTTCTTACACGGTTATTGTGGCTGATAGCTATACTTGTTACATCGGGCAGTCCAGGGAGGTCTGGAGGGAGATTATTCACTTCGGCGGTCCCGGCGAAAGCATTGAAGACCAAGGTCAGGTTCTCACTGTAGGTCGAAGAAGTAACCCCATCCACCGTGAAAGTAAACCACGGCTTAGGGCCGTCATGACAAGAACAAAACTGCGCCCCGTTCCAAGGACCAAGAGGATCACCAGTCTCCCGCAAAACGAGGCCACCGTCCTCGTCGCTAAAAAAATGATGGGTCGTAGGCTGTCTCAGATTATCCATCCTAACAACAATCGTACGATCCGCATCCAAAATCAGCAAATCAGCGCCCTCGACCGTATACGGCGCCGGAGCCGTACCCGTAAACCTCCTCACGATCTCATGATCCTCGAACACCCGATCAGACAAAGCAGTAAACACCATATCACCCGACGACCCGCTCGCCGCACCCAAAGCGATAGAAAGCGTCAACGAAGAAGGAATCCCAGAAGCCGTATAATCCCCGCCCGCCCCCGGCGTCGCCGTCTCAGGAGCATCATCCACCGTCACCGACACATCCACATCCGCAGGCACCAGCACCCCCGCCGGAACCGAAGCAACCAACCGCACCGTCTGACGCCCGTCGTCCTCCCCCAACCCCCCAACAGGCTCACCCGCCGCATCCACGAACGACAACGTAATCACATTGTCATCATCCACGATAATCAAACCCACATCAGCAACCGTATAACCCATCGCAGTGGCCGAAAACACAATCGTCTCATCCCCCTCCACCAACACATCATCCACCGGAGTCACCGTCAACGCCGACGACCGCCCCACCGTATCCCCGCTGGCGATCTGCACCGTCACCGGCGAAGTCAAACTCGCATAATCCGTCGTATCCGTCGCCGTACCCGCCGCGATCGACACCGAAACATCCACATTCGCCGACACCGCCGCCGGAGCCGTCGCCACCACCCGCACCGACTGACCGCCGCCCCCCTCCGCCACCCCAGTCACCGCAGACGGCGTGCTCTCCCCGTCATCGAACGACAACGTAATCACATTGTCATCATCCACAATAATCAAACTCACATCAGCAATCGCCGCATAACCAGTCGCCGACGTAGTCGCCGAAAACACAATCGTCTCATCCCCCTCCACCAACATGTCGGAGGCCGGAGTCACCGTCAACGCCGACGAATACCCCACCGTATCCCCGTTGGCGATCGTCACCGTCGCCGACGAAGCCGAAATCGCATAATCCGTCGTCGCCGTCGCCGTACCCGCCGCGATCGACACCGACACCGTCACCGCCGCCGACGTCGCCGCCGAAGCCGTCGCCACCACCCGCACCGACTGGGCGCCGCCCTCCTCCGACACCCCCGTCACAGCCGACGGCGTGCCCGCCCCGTCATCGAACGACAACGTAATCACATCAGCATCCTCGATGTTCAAACTCACATCAGCAATCGCCGAATAACCCGTCGCCGTCGTAGTCGCCGAAAACACAATCGTCTCGTCCCCCTCTACCAACGCGTCATCCACCGGCGTCACCGTCAACGCCGCCGAATACCCCACCGTCTGCCCCGAAGCGATCGTCACCGTCGCCGACGCCGCCGAAACCGCATAATCCGTCGCCGCAGTCGCCGTACCCGCCGCGATCGACACATTCACCGTAACCGCCGCCGACGTCGCCGCCGAAGCCGTCGCCACCACCCGCACCGACTGACCGCCGCCCTCCTCCGCCACCCCCGTCAACGCCGACGGCGTACCCGCCCCGTCATCGAACGACAACGTAATCGACGCCGACTGACCCACCACCCCCGGCGGACCAACCGGCAACACCCCCAACACCAAACCAACCGCCAACCCCAAACCCAACCAACGCCGCCGACTCAACACCTGCCCCCCCCCCCCCGCAGCAACGACCAACCCCGCATCATCAGGCCACCTCCTCCATCAAGCCAACCCCTCACCGAGGGGACGAACGATCACAACAACAATACTACCCCCCCCCCCCCCGGAAAGTCAATAATACGGGGCGGGCAGATGGAATACGCGCCCGCATCCCTCTGACCTGGGGCAACAGGGAATGACCTTCTGATCAGATATGGAGCCGTCCGCCAACCGGTGAAGGCCTCCGCTTCGGGGTCTGGGATGTACGGGCTGATGAATCGGCGCGGGCGGCGGGCAGAAACCCGGCGCGAACAAAATATGCAGCCGGGGCCTACAGGCGGTGGCGCTTCAGCCAGGAGAGGGTGAAGAGGTTCCATTCTTCGGCCATCTCGTGGAAGGCTATGTGGCTGGAGGCGGGGCCGGTGAATACGTGCATGGTCGAGCCGGGGATGCGGCGCTGGACTTCCAAGCCGTAGCGGGTCGGCACCTGCCAGTCGACCTCGCCGGAGGTGATGAGGGTGGGCGCCTCTACCCCGCCCAGCCGGTCGAGGGCGTCGTGGGTCTTGTCGGCGTGGAAATGGCCCAGCATCCCCGCCTTGGACGGCGGGTGGGGGTTCTCCAGGATGAAACCCCGCTCGAAGGCCTCGACGTCCGCCGGGCGCTCGTTGATGAAATGGGGGCTGGCCACCCACAGCAGGGCGGTCCTGATGTACTGGGCGAAGTCGTCCGCCAGCACCGGCATCTCGTTGGTCTCGATCATCCTGATGAACCACTCGTCCGACCGCCCCCAGGTGCAGTGCAGCTGCAGGGTGGCCACCTTGGAGGGGTGGTTGACGGCCAGCTCCTGGGCGGTTGCGCTCCCCAGCGACAGCCCCGACACGTGCGCCCGCTCCACCCCCAGGTGGTCCAGCAGGGCGGCGGCGTCTTCGCCCAGCACCCGCATCGAGTAGGAGGCGGGGTCGGGCGGGCAGGAGGACCGGCCGGCGCCGCGGGCGTCGTAGGTGATCACCGTGTAGTCGCCCCGGTAGGCCTCCACCTGGGAGGCCCACACGCTGTGGTCGGCGGCGGTGCCCATGATCAGCAGCAACGGCGGCCCCGACCCTTCCGCCCGGTAGAACACCTCGACGCCGGTGGACAGGTCCGCAAACGGCATCAGCCGCCCCCCTCCAACCGGGAGACATGTACCGGCGGCGCGCCCCCCAGCCCGCCGGACGCCGCTTCGTAGGCCGCCCCCGCCCGCAGGACCGTCCGCTCGTCGAAGGGCCGCCCCGCCAGCTGCAGGCCGACCGGCAGGCCGCCCCTGTCCAACCCGCAGGGAACGCTCAACGCCGGCTGGCCCGTCAGGTTGAACGGGGCGGTGGTGCGCACGTAGGCGGCGGTGACCGGCTCCATCTCCCCGCCCAGCTCGATCTCCTGCTGGTCGGGGCGGACGGCGGCGGCGGGCAGGGTCGGGGAAGCCAGCAGATCCAGGCGGCGCCCTTCCATCTCCCGGCGGACGGCGGACCGGATCACCTCCCTGGCCTGGCGGCCCTTCAGGTAGTGGGAGGCGGTCATCAGGGTTCCGGCCATGAACACCTGGCGGATGGCGGGGTCGATCAGCTCGGGGCGGTCGCGGAGCAGCCGGCGGTGGCGGGCGGCCGCCTCCGCGCCGACCAGGGCGAACTCGGCGTCCAGCGTGTACTCCAGCTCCGGGATGTCCAGCTCTACGGGCGCCGCCCCCAGTTGGGCCAGCACCTCCACCGCCGCCCGGAAGGCGGCCTCCGCGTCGGGGGCCATGGGCGAGAAGGGCCCGCCGGCCAGCACCCCGATCCGCATCCCCTGCACCCCGCCCTCCAGATCCGAGGTGTAGCCCCCTCCCCCGGCCAGCGCCTCCAGAGCGAAGGCGCAGTCCTCCACCGAGGCGGCCAGCGGCCCCAGGTGGTCCAGCGACCAGGCCAGCGGCTCCACCCCGGTGACCGGGACCAGGCCGTAGGTGGGTTTGAGGCCGGCTATCCCGCACAGAGCGGCGGGGATGCGGATGGAGCCGCCGGTGTCGCTGCCGACCGCCGCCGGAACCAGCCCGGCCGCCACCGCCGCCCCCGAACCGCCGCTGGAACCCCCCGGAATCCGGCCGGTGTCCCAAGGGTTGGCAACGGGGGGGCTGTAAACGCCGCAGGCCAGCTCGTGGGTGGCGGTCTTGCCGATGATCACCGCCCCCGCCTCCCGCAGCCGGGACGCGGCCGCCGCGTCGGCCGGACGGGGCCGGCCGGAGTAGGCGGCCGACCCGCAGCGGGTGGGCAGCCCCGCCATGTCCACGATGTCCTTGACCGCGACCGGAACCCCTGTGAGCGGGCCGGCCCCGCCTTCGGCCAGCCGGGCGTCCGCCGCCTCCGCCGCGTCCGCCGCCCCTTCCCGGTCGATGAGGGCGAAGGCGTTGAGCTTCCCTTCGAGGCGGTCGACCGCGTCCAGCGCCGCCGCCGTCAGCTCGGCGGAGGAAACCTCGCCGGAGCGCAGCCGCCCGGCCGCCTCCCGGATGGTGAGGGCGGTCAAACCCATCGCGGATCGAAGCCGGGACCGCCGGGCGGGGGCTCTTCCTCCAGGCCGTCCAGCAGCTCGTCGAGCCGAGCGCCGGCCCGCCGCCAGCTCTCCAGGGTGCGGGCGGCCTCCGCCGGATCGAACGCCGGGCCGGACAGGCCGCTGCGCGCCAGCATGGCGGCCGCTTCCTCCGGGGTGATGGAGGCGGGCTGCTCAGCCGCCATCCGGCACCGCGATCACGTCCACCTCCATCTTCAAAGCGGGCAGGCCCAGCGCCGCCGCCTGGACCGCGGTCACCGCCGGCGGAGGCCGCCCGGCGAACACCTCCTCCCGGACGGGGATCTCCTCGGCGATCTCCCTGATGTCCTGCATGTAGTAGGTGACCTTGACCACATCGGCGATGGAGCTGCCCGCCGCCTCCAGCACGTCGGCGATGTTCCGCCACACCTGACGCGCCTGCTCCTCCACGGTGCGGCCCACCACCCGGCCCTCCCGGTCGAAGGAGACCTGCCCCGCCAGATACAGGGCGCCGCCCGCCTTGACGGCGTAGGAATACGGTTCGGGCGGCGGGCAGAGGGCGTCGGTCTCAACGGCTTCGATTCCCATCGTCTTCCTCCTGCGGGCGGTCTTCTCCATCATACCGGCGCAGCGGCTCCCGGGGCGGGCGGGTCAGAGCAGGGTTTCGGGCTGCAGGGCGGCGGCGTCCGGATACCGGGCGACCGCCTGCGCGACCTGGGCGGCCACCGATTCGATCTGGGCTTCGGCCCGGCCCGCCGGGGGGGCGGAGCGGACGATCTCGGCCGCCTCCTCCCGGGTGAAGGGGAACTCCGGGTCCCGGCCGAGGGCCGCCCAGAGGTCGAAGCCCCCTCCCCGGCGGCGGGCGGAGGCCGCCTTCCGGGTGTGCGCCCGGATCACCGCATGGGCCTGCTCGCGGCCCATGCCGGCCTTGACGGCGGCGGTCAGCAGGCGGGAGGTCGAAAGGAACGGCAGATGGGCGTCCAGTTCGGCCTGGATGGGCGCCGGGAAGGCCCGAAAACCGTCCAAGACGTGGAGCAGGGACTCGAACAGGCCGTCGCAGGCGAAGAAGGCGCCGGGGATCATCACCCGCCGCACCACCGAGTCGCTCACATCGCCCTCGTTCCACTGGCGGCCGGACAGGGCGGCGGCCATCGCCAGGTAACCGCCCAGCACCACCGCCAGGCCGTTGATCCGCTCGCAGGTGCGCATGTTCATCTTGTGGGGCATGGCCGACGACCCCACCTGCCCCGGCCCGAACCCTTCGGTGACCAGATCGTGCCCGGCCATCAGGCGGAGGGTGGCCGCCAGGCTGGACGGACCGGCGGCCAGCTGGACGAGGGCGCCCACCGCCTCCAGATCGAGGGAGCGGGGGTAGACCTGCCCCACCGAGGCCAGGACGGTTTCGAACCCCAGCATCTCGGCGGTCCGGCGCTCGAGACGGACGACCTTCTCTTCGTCCCCTCCGAACAGGTCGAGCAGGTCCTGCTGGGCGCCGACCGCCCCCTTGAGGCCGCGCAGGGGGTATCCGCCGGCCAGATGCTCCAGGCGGCGGAATGCGGCCAGGGTCTCCTCGGCGGCGCCGGCGAAGCGCTTCCCCAGGGTGGTGGGCTGGGCCGGAACGTTGTGGGTGCGCCCCGCCATCACCGTTCCCCGATGCTCGGCCGCCAGCGCCGCCATCCGCGCCAGCGCCGCCGCCGCCTTGCCGAGGACGATCTCCATCGACCGCCGGATCAGCATCTGCTCCACGTTGTCGGTCACATCGCGGGAGGTGAGCCCCTTGTGGATGTGCTCGTGGCCCGCCAGCGCGCAGAACTCCTCGAGGCGGGCTTTCACATCGTGGCGGGTGACCTCCTCGCGGGCGCGGATGGAGTCCATATCCACCTCGTGGACGACCGCCCGGCAAGCCTCCGCCGCCCCGGCGGGCGCCGGAACCCCCAACTCGATCTGGCATTCGAGCACCGCCGTCCAGAACTCCCGCTCGGCGGCAACCCGCCCGGCCGGAGACCACAGACGGCGCATGGGCCCCCCGGCGTAACGGGAAGCCAAGACATCGGGAACCTCCGACCAAACGGCGCCCTCGGGCGCAGCCGCAGACATGACAGGATGATGCTACCGCCAGAGCAAAGGGGCCTTCCCCCCGCCGGACCGTCGGTCACCCGCCCGCCTCGGCCGATCCAAGCCGCGCCTCCTCCCGGGGAGGGCGGCCCGCCTCTGCCTTCTCCGCCGGTCCCGACAACCGGAGCAAGCGGGTGCACCGTGAGCAGAGCAACCATTGCCGTAACCCCTCTCCGCCGATTTCCAGCCGAGGGAGCAGGACGGCAGAGCGTGGACCCCGGCCGCGGCGCCGAACGGCGCACCGGACGGCCGAGAACGCGAATCTCCGGCTCGGACTGCTCCCCCCTATCCACCTCGAACACCCCGGTCAGCTGCCTCTTGCCCAGACCCGCCAACCCCAAGAACGCGAAAATCCCGCCGCGCGCCGCCCGGCTTCGCCGGGAGCCCGCCCCCGCCGCCGCCACCAGCATCGGATCCGCCTGGGGCCGCGCGGGCCCCGCCCCGGCCCCTGTGATGCCCGGACCGGACTGGAATCTTTTGATGACCGCTGCTCTCTCTAGAACCCGCGGCGGTGTTTGTGACATCGGCGGCTGTCAATATACGGCATATCTGAGACATAGGGAAGGGGTTCGTGGGCCGAACCGCCGGATATTTTTCGCGTTCCGGCCGGCGGGCGGTCGGCTTCGGGGCGGAGCGGGGCGGTCAGCCGGCGGCGCGGGGCGGATCCCATTCGAGCCCGGCCATGCGCGCCATGGCCAGGATCAGGGATTGGGTGCCCTTCCGCCCCAGCCCCTGGGCTTGGAGCGACACGTAGAGCTCGTGGGCGAGAGCCAGGCCCGGGGCCGGAATCTGCATGGCCGCCGCCTCCCGCAGGGCGATCCCCATGTCCTTCACGAAGTGGTCCACGAAGAAGCCGGGCTCGAAGTCTCCTCCGAGCATCCGGGGGCCGTAGTTGGACAGCGACCAGGACCCGGCCGCCCCGCCGCTCACCGACTCCATCACCGCCTCCAGGTCCAGCCCCGCCCGCCGCCCGTACAGGAGCGCCTCGGACAGCCCCACGATGCAGGCGGCGATCAGTATCTGGTTGACCGCCTTGGCGTGCTGGCCGGCGCCCGGACCCCCCTGGCGGACGATGGTCTCGCCCATGGCCTCGAAGACGGGCCGGGCGCGCTCCACCGCCTCCTCCTCTCCGCCGATCATGATCGACAGGGTTCCGTTGCGGGCGCCCACGTCCCCGCCGCTGACCGGGGCGTCGACGGCCGACACCCCCTTTGCGGCGGCCCGCTCGGCGATCTCCACCGCCAGCGCCGGCTCGGAGGTGGTCATGTCCACCACCATGTCCCCGGGGGAGGCGCCCGCCAGCAGCCCCTCTCCGCCCAGGAACACCTCCCGCACGTCCTCGGGAAACCCCACGATGGCGAAGGAGATGTCGGAGTCGGCGGCGGCCTCGGCCGGGGTGTCCGCCCAGACGGCGCCCCGGTCCAACAGCCCCTGCGCCTTGGCCTTGGTGCGGGTGGTTACCGTAACCGGATACCCGGCGTCCAGGACGTGGCCGCACATGGCGGCGCCCATCACCCCGGTTCCCACCCATCCCACGGCGGGTCTGGCGGTCATTCGCTCCTCCTTTTCGATTGCGGGCCCCGGCTCGACCGGCCCGGCGTCATCTTGCGATCACCAGCTTGCCGAACTGCTCCCCCGCCTTCATGCGGGCGAGGGCGGCGGGGACCTCCTCGAATCCGTAGACCCTGTCCACCAGCACCGGCATCTCTCCGCCGGCCGCCCAGGCGGTCACCTGCGCGAAGTCGCCCCGGTCGAACATGGTGGAACCGATGATCTCGAGGTGGCGGAAGAACAGCCTCGGCGCCGCCACCTCCACCTTGGCGCCGGTGGTCGAGCCGCAGGTGACCAGCCGCCCGCCGGGGGCCAGGGAGCGCATCGACTGCTCCCAGGTGGCCGGGCCCACGTTCTCGAACACCACATCGGCCCGCCGGCCCGCCGCCGCCCGCAGCTCCTTGGAGAACTCGCCGGAGGAGTCGAAGCCGCCCGCCGCCCCCAGCTCCACGGCGCGGGCGATCTTGGCCGGGCTGCGGGAGGTGACGTAGACCTCGGCGCCCAGGATCTGCCCGATCAGCAGGCCGGCGGAGCTGACCCCCCCTCCGGCGCCCGTCACCAGCATCAGGTCTCCCTCGGCCAGCCGCGCCCGGCGCAGCATCCGGTAGGCGGTGCCGGCGGCCAGGCCGTAGGCGGCGGCCCGGTCCCAGTCGAGGGAAGCAGGCTTGGGCGCGGCGTTGGAGGCCGGAACCACCGCGTACTCCCCCATCGTGCCCCAGGCGTGTTCGCCCAGCACCTCCAGCCTGCCCTGGTAGGGGATGGCGCCGCCGGAGGGGGCGGACCCGAGGCTGGGGTCGATGATCACCTCGTCGCCCTCCGCCGGGCCGTCCACCCCTTCGCCCAAGGCGTCGACGACCCCGGCGCCGTCTCCCCCCGGTACGTGGGGGTAGCTCTTGGGGGCGGGCAGGCCCATGGACATCCACAGGTCCAGGCGGTTGAGCGCCGACCTCACCAGCTTCACCCGCACCTCGCCGGGGCCGGGCTCGGGCGTGTCCACCTCGGCCAGCGTGTAGGAGGAGGGGCCTTTCGCGTCGTTCAGAATCCAAGCTCGCATGACCGGGAGGGTACAGCATCGGAGGGCGCCGGGGCGGGCCGCCGAATGCGGCGCGACCGCTGCGCTTCTTCGTTTTCGGTGCGGGCGGACGGGTCATCGCGACCGCGGGGCGCCGGTCAGGTTCTCCAGGCGATCTCCGCGCCGCCGGGCGTCCGCCGCCCGCAGCCGGACCGCTGCACCACGCCGATCTCGTCGGCTTCGACGTTGGTGTTGGTGCACCCTCCGGCGTCATAGGCCTGATAGGTGACCCGGCCGCTGTCCGGCCGGATGACCGCTCCGTCCAGGCCCGCCGCGCCGGGACTGCTCCACCGCACCTCGACCGGCGGGTCGTCGCAGCGGGTGAACAGCTCCGACCACACCACCGGACCGCGCAGGTGATCGCCCGCGCAGAACAGTTCTCGGATGACCAGGCGCTCCCCCGTATCCAGCCCCTCGACCTCGGCCGGCCAGCGTCCGGGGCCGTCCGGACGCGGCGGGCCGATGGTGAACCGGTAGCGGGCCCCCGGCGTCCAGAGGAAGTCCCGGGTGTTCGGGTCGTTCGGGGCGGAGGGCAGCGGCGACGGGCCGCCCGCGAGCACGGCCCCGCTCCGGTCGTAACCGCCCCAGTTCACCGCCCGGCTGCGGGGGTGGCGGGGGTTCCACTGCAGCCCGGCGTGGGCGCCCCCCTCATGGCCGGCCTCCGAGAAGAAGGAGGCCTGGAGGGCGAAGAAGGCCAGGCGGTTCACGGACGGCGGGGCGAGCACCTCCAGGGTCACCGACACCGAAGCCAGCGGCAGGCCGGGCATATACCACCAGACGTGGAACGAGGAGGCGCCGTTGGGCGAGGGCGGCGGGCCGCTGTCCCTGACCGGGCCGCTGCGCCCCCCCGGCGGCCGCCGGCGCCGGATGCTTCTCCAGGGTTTCCTCATCCGCCCTCCTCTCCTGCCTCTCCTGCGGGGAGGGCGACCACCGCCTCCGGGGCGACGGCCACCCGCACCTCGGCGCCGACCGGAGGGCCCGCTCCTGCGGTCGACAAGACCAGCCGGCGGCCCCGGCAGTCCAGCTCCAGCCGGGTTCGACCGGCCGCGAAGGAAGCCTCCTCCACCGTCCCGGCCAGGGCGCCGCCCCGGTCCAGGGAGAGGCCGTCCGGCCTTATGACCACCCGGCGGCGGCCCTCGGCCAGATCCGTCTCGAAGACGCCCCATGGGGAGTCCGCCTTCCCGCCCCCGACTCGGATATCGGCGATGTTCTCGAACCCGAGGAACCGGGCCACGAACTCGTCCGCCGGCCTCCTCCACAGCTCTTCGGGCGGATCGACCTGCCGGATCCGCCCCCGGTGCATAACGGCCACCCGGTCGGCGACGGCGAAGGCCTCGTCCTGGTCGTGGGTCACGTAGACGGCGGTGACGCCGATCCGGCGCAGCAGCCGGGACAGTTCGGGCACCAGCCTCGACCGCAGGGCCCGGTCGAGGGCGCCCACCGGCTCGTCCAGCATCAGGAGCGACGGCTCGGGCGCCAGCGCCCGGGCCAGGGCCACCCGCTGCTGCTCGCCGCCCGAGAGGGTCTCGACGCCCCGGTCGGCCATCCCTTCCATGTCCACCCAGGAAAGCACCTCCGCCGTCCGCCGGCGGACCTCGGCGCGGGGGCGGCCCTGCATCCGCAGCCCGAAGGCGGTGTTCTCGGCCACGGTCAGATGGGGGAAGAGGGCGTAGTCCTGGAACATCATCCCCACCCCCCGCTCGTGCACCTCCAAGCCGGTGATGTCCCGCCCGTCCAGCCGCACCTCCCCGGCCCGGGGTTTCTCCAGCCCGGCGATCACCCGCAGCAGGCTGGTCTTGCCCGACCCCGACGGACCGAGCAGCGCCGCCGCCTCTCCGGCGCCGACCGACAGATCCACCCGGTCGAGGGCGCGGTGCGGGCCGTAGTCGAGGGTGATCCCGGCCGCCTCGAGCATCAGAACTCTCCCAGGCCGGCCATCCGGTAACGGTCTATGGCCATGATCACCGCCGTGGTCAGGATCATGAGGACGGTGCTGAGCGCCATGGCCTGGCCGAAGGTGGCGGCGCCCGGCTGGCCCAGCAGGCGGAAGACGGCGGTGGGGATGGTGGGCCGGTCGGGCCTGACCAGGAAGGCGGTGGCGCCGAACTCGCCCAGGGAGACCGCCGCCGCGAAGCCCGCCCCCACCAACGCGGCGCGGCTGACGATGGGCAGTTCCACCTCTCGGAACACCCGCCGGGGGGAGGCGCCCAGCACCGCCGCCGCTTCCCGCAGGCGGGGCGAGACCGAGCGCAGCACCGGCGCCGCGGTGCGGATCACGAAGGGAACGGCCACCACCGAATGGGCGAGGGGGATCAGCCAAACCGACGTGCGGAGGTCGACCGGCCAGCCGAAGGCCACCAGGAAACCGAAGCCTATGGTCACCGCCGAGGCGCCCAGCGGGAGCATCAAGAAAGTATCCAGCCAGGCGCCGGCGCGTCCGGGGCGGCGCACGATCACCACCGCCGAAGCCATCCCCACCGCCAAAGCCGGAAGCACCGCCGCCGCCGCGAACCAGAGCGAGTTGAACACCGCCCCGCCCGGATCGACGAAGGAGGCGCCCCCCCTGGCCAAGGCGGCGTAATGGTCCAGGCCCGGCCCCGATCCGGTGCTGAGGGACCTCCACACCAGGGCGGCGGCGGGCGCTCCGAGGTAGAGGGCGGCCGAGGCCAGCACCGCCCCCACCGCCAGGCGCTTGCCGAGGGTGTCGGGCCGCCGGGCGGTCGAGCCGGCGGGGCGCAGGGGCAGCCGGCGGGCGCAGCGCTGCTGGAGGCGGGTGCAGGCCCACAGGGCGGCCCCCGCCCCCGCCAGCTGCACCACTGCCAGGGCGGCGGAGGCGGCCAGGTCCAGGTTGACGACCGCCTCCCGCCACACCGCCACCTCAATGGTGGCGTAGCCGAAGCCGCCGAGGATCAGCACCACCCCGAAGGAGGTGAAGGTGAACAGGAACACTATGGAGGACGCCGCCGCGATCGGGGGCAGCAGGAGGGGCAGGGAAACGGACGCGAAGGCCCGCAGCCGCCCCGCCCCCAGCACCCGGGCCGCCTCCTCCAGCTTGGGGTCGATCAGCTCCCAGAAGCTTCCCACCATGCGCACCACCACCCCGTAGTTGAAGAAGACGTGGGCGATGAGGATGGCCCAGACCGTATAGCGGAGGTCCACCCCCAGGGGGCCGCCGGGGCCGAGCAGGGCGAGGTAGGCGGCGCCGACCACCACCGCGGGCAGCACGAAGGGCGCCGCCGCCGCCGCCCGGAACAGCTTCTTGCCGAAGAACTCGCAGCGGGCCAGGACGTAGGCGCCGGGCAGGGCGAACACCAGCGTCGCCAGGGTGGAGGCGGCCGCCTGCCAGACCGTGAACCAGGCCGCCCGCTGCAGCGCCCCCTTGGTGAGGACCTCGATGAAGGGGGAAAGGTCGAAGCGCCCGTCCAGCGACAGGCTGCGTATCACCACCCGCACCAGCGGATAGAGGAAGAACAGCCCGAAGAAAACGGCCGGGACCGCAGCCAGCCGCCGGGCCGCCCCTGCTCCGGACGCCTTGGATTTCACGGCCCGGCCCTCCCGGCCCCGCATGTCACGGCCCCGCCGCCGGATTCCAGCGGTCGTCCGGCTCTCAGGAGGCCACGGCCTCGGTCCACTCCTCGATCCACCGCGACCGGTTGGCGTCGATCACCTCGGGGGCCAACCCGGCCGGGTCGGCGGGGATCTCGGTGTACCGGACGAATTCGTCGGGGAGGGCGGCCTTCTCGTTGGCCGGGAACACGAACATGTTGAGCGGGATGTCCTCCTGGAAGGCCAAGCCCAGCATGAAGTCGATCAGCTGCCGGGCGGCTCTGGGGGTCGGAGTGCCGGCCAGGACGCCCGCGAACTCGATCTGGCGGAAGCACCCGTCGAGGATCACCGCGGTGGGCGCTTCGGCGACCGGCGGGTCGGCGAAGATCACCTCCGCCGGCGGAGACGAGGCGTAGGACACCACTATGGGCCGGTCGCCCGCGCCCGACCCCCCCGAGAACGACCCGTAGTAGGCGTCTTCCCATCCGGCGGTGACCAGCACATCGTTGGCGGCCAGGCCGGCCCAGTAGTCGCGCCAGGTGTAACCGCCCTCCTCGCCGAAGGCCGCCACGGTGGAGAGCAGGAAGGCCAAGCCGGGCGAGGAGGTGCCCGGATGCTCCACCACCAGCAGTCCGGCGTACTCCGGGCGGGTCAGGTCCCCGAGGCCGGCGGGCGGCGCCAGCCCCCGCTCCTCCAGTCCGGCGACGTCGTAGTTGAGGCACACGTCCCCGAAGTCGATCGGGGTGACCCTGGTGTCGAGCTTCAGGGCGTCGGGGACGTCCGCCAGGTAGGGCGACACGTACTCCTCGAACAGGCCTTCGTCGAGTGCGCGGCCCAGGAAGGTGTTGTCGACCCCGAACATGACATCCCCGATCGGGTTGTCCTTGGTCAGCACCGCCTGGTTGACCATGGCGCCGGCGTCGCCCGCCCTGAGATGCTCGACGGTGTGGCCGGTCTGCTCCTCGAACCGCTCCAGTATCCCTTCGCTCAGGCTGAAGGAGTCGTGGGTCACCAGGCGGACGGTCTGAGGCCCCTCCTCTTCGGCGGGCCCGGAGGCGCACCCGGCGGCGAACACCGCCGCCGCAACCGCAGCCGCCAGCGCCGCCGCTCTCGATCTTCTTTCCTTCATTGCGCGCCTCCTCCCGGCGGGGGTTCTTCGGGGGGAGGGGCCGATGTCACTTCCTTCGCCGGCATTGTCCGGATCAGGTTCCAACGGTCGGAGGCGCTCGGCCTCCCTCTCAGCCCATCCCGGGCTCCCGTGTGTAGGGCCTTACTCTACCCGACGCAGCCGGCGGCGCGGCAACCCTCGAATTTGACATCCCGCCGCCGCCCCCGGCCCCGTCCCCCGGCGAAATCAGCCCGCACTCGGTGCGGCGCTTACCAGGCGCCGGCGTTACCATCGGGGAGGAGGGCGGAGCGCGCCGCCGCGCCTTGCCGCCCCGGGAACACACAGTTGGAGCGCTCCATGACGGCCGACCAGATCGCCGCGCTGGCGGCGGCGGGTGAATCCGAGACGATCGAGTTCAAGAGCTCGACGGGGCAGCGCCGCGCCGCGGCCAAAACCATGTGCGCCATGCTCAACGCCCGCGGCGGATACGTGCTGTTCGGCGTCACGCCGGAAGGAGAGGCCGCAGGGCAACAGGTCGGAGAGCGCACGATGGAGGACATAACCGCCGAGATCCAACTGATCGAGCCGCCAGCCTTCCCAGGGATCGAAAGGATTCGGATCGCGGACAACCGCGAGGTCATAGCGGTTCGCCTGGGCCGGGGGCGCGCCAGACCCTACGTTTACCGCGGCGCCGCCTACCGCCGGGTCGGTGCCTCCACCCTGGCCTTATCGCCCGACGAATACAACCGGATGCTCTTCGAGCGCATGCACAGCGAGCAGCGCTGGGAGAACCAACCCGCCGCCGGGTGGGGGATCGAAAACCTCGATGTGGACGAGATCCGAGCTACGGCCGCGGAGGCGGTCCGGCGGGGGCGGCTCACAGAAATCGCGAACTGGGAACCCGCCGAGCTGCTGCGCGGCATGGGGCTGTACCGCGACGGGATCTTGCGGCGCGCCGCCGCGGTGCTGTTCGGCGGCCGCCGGCTCGAGTTCGAGATGCCGCAGTGCTTCATCCGGGCGGCCCGCTTCAGAGGAACCGACCGCATGGAGTTCTCCGACAACCGGCAGTTCTACGGCAACGCCTTCACCCTCTTGGCCAAGGCGGAAACCTTTCTGAGCGATCACTTGCCCATCGCGAGCCGGTTCGAGCCGGGGAGCTTCCAGCGGATCGACATACCCCTCTATCCGCCTTCGGCGACGCGGGAGGCGATCGTGAACGCCTTGTGCCACCGCGACTACTCGATCGGCGGCGGGTCCGTGGGCGTGGCGGTCTACGACGACCGGCTGGAGGTGACCTCGACCGGCCGCCTGCCCTTCGGGTTGACCCCGGAGGACCTGTTCGAACCCCACGAGTCCCGGCCGTGGAACCCGATGATCGCCCGCACGTTCTACCGACGCGGGGTCATCGAAGCGTGGGGCCGCGGGACGACCAGGATGGCCGAGGAAATGGCCGCCGCCGGTCTGCCTCCTCTCGAGATCGAAGAACGCGGCGAGTGCGTGACGGTGCGGTTCCGGCACGGCCAACCCGTGCCCTCCCGCCGGGAAGAGGTGTACCTGACAGAACAGCAGCAGGCGGTCCTCGATCTGCTCGAAGCATCGGATCAGGCCTTGGCGCGGCGGGAAATACGCTCGAGGTTGGCGTCGCCGACAAACGACCGGCGCCTGAGCAAGGATCTCGACTCCCTGAGAAGCAAAGGGCTGGCCATCCTCACAGGCCGAGGCCGGAGCGCCAAGTGGAAAAAAGCCTGACCAGGCAGTTCGGTTAATTCGGAGGATCCCCCCCCCGGGTCTATTCGGGTCTATTCGGGTCCATTCGGGTCCATTCGGAGCCATTCAGGTCCAGCCTCCATCAGGAGAGAGCAAAAACGGCTCTGACCAGGGGTTTTAGCTCATTCGGTTTAATTCGTTTGATTCGGTTTTATTCGGTTTTATTCCGGGTCCATTCAGGCCCGGCCTCCTTCAGGAGAGCGGCATAAACGAGCTTGACCAGGGATTCGGGCCCATTCGGGCTAATTCGGGCCCATTCGGGCTAATTCGGGCCAATTCGGGTCCGGCCTCCTTCAGGAGAGCGGCATAAACGAGCTTGACCAGGGGTTTTAGCTCATTCGGTCCAATTCGGGCTGGGCGCGCACCCCCCGTCGAGCAGACGCCGGGGGTTCCGCCCAGACCCAAGCACCTCACCGCCCGGACGCCGGGCCGCACTTGTTTGCTCGAGGAGGGCGGACCGCCCGTCAGGTGCGTCCAAGGGGCAGACGGGTGTATCTTGGACTGCGTGATGTTCGGTTGGAAATCGGAGGTATCAGGTGGACGCCGCTGAGGTAGTGATCGTAGGGGCGGGAAACGCCGCCGTATGCGCGGCCCTTTCGGCCAGGGAACACGGGGCGGACCGCGTCCTGGTGGTCGAACGGGCGCCGGAGCCGGAGCGGGGCGGCAACACCCGGTTCACGGCGGGCGCCTTCCGCATCGGTTACGACGGGGCGGACGACCTGAGGCGGCTGATGCCCGGCCTGACCCAGGCGGAGTGGGACAACACCGACTTCGGCGCCTACCCCCAGGACCAGTTCTTCGAGGACATGGCCCGGGTAACGGCCTACCGCGCCGACCCCGACCTGGTGCACACCCTGGTCTCCCGCAGCCTGGATTCGGTAGTGTGGATGAGCGAACAGGGGGTCGGGTTCCTCCCCGCCTACGGGCGGCAGGCCTTCGAGATCGACGGCAGGTTCAAGTTCTGGGGCGGCCTGACCGTCGAGGCCAACGGCGGCGGGGAAGGCTTGGTGGCTTCCCTGCATAGCAGCGCCATCCAGCGGGGCGTCGAGGTGGTCTACGGCGCCCGGGCGGTGGGCCTGGCCATGAAGGACGGCGCGGTGTCGGGGCTGCATGTCACCCGCCGGGGCCGCCCCGCTTCCATCGCCGCCAAGGCGGTGATCCTGGCCAGCGGCGGTTTCCAGGCCAACACCGAATGGCGCACCCGCTACCTGGGGCCGGGCTGGGACCTGGCGCGGGTGAGGGGCACCCGCCACAACACCGGCGACGGCATCAGGATGGCCTTGGAGGCGGGCGCCCTCTCGAAGGGCAACTGGTCGGGCTGCCATGCGGTGGGGTGGGACTACAACGCCCCCGAATTCGGCGACCTGAGGGTGGGGGAGGGGTTCCAGAAGCACAGCTACCCCTTCGGGATCATGGTCAACAGCCGGGGGGAGCGCTTCGTGGACGAGGGGGCCGACTTCCGCAACTACACCTACGCCAAGTACGGGCAGGAGATCCTCCGCCAACCCCACCAGCTGGCCTGGCAGGTGTTCGACTCCAAGGTAACGCACCTGCTGCGGGACGAATACCGGATCGCCGAGGCAACCAAGGCCAAAGCCCCCACCCTGGAGGCGCTGTCCCGGCGTTTGGAGGACGTGGATCCGGAGGGGTTCCTGAAAACGGTGCACCGCTACAACGAGGCGGTCAGGACCGACATCCCCTTCGACCCCACCGCGCTGGACGGGCGGTGCACCGAGGGGCTGGAAGTCCCCAAGTCCAACTGGGCCAACACGTTGGACACCCCGCCGTTCGAGGCCTACGCCACCACCTGCGGAATCACCTTCACCTTCGGAGGGCTGGCCATCGACGACTCGGCCCGGGTGCTCAGCGCCGAGGGATGGGCGATCCCCGGCCTCTTCGCCGCGGGCGAGCTGGTGGGCGGCCTGTTCTACTTCAACTATCCGGGCGGGACGGGGTTGACTTCGGGGACGGTCTTCGGAAGGATCGCCGGGCAGTCGGCCGCCGAGTACCTGAAGGCCTAGATGTGATATTCGGGGAGGTTGCCCCGGCAAGAACCCCGCATATGAAGAGGACGAGCGGATGGACAAGAGGGGGATCGAAGTCGTTGCCGGTCGGCGGGTTGTCCGCCGGGGTTTCGCGCCGGGGCCGGGCCAGAGCCCCCGAACAAACTGGTCAGCCCCTGTCCGCTCGTCCTCGAAGGCTCGACGTTCATTTCCACCCCAACCGCCCTCGAGTCCGCGAAAATCGGCCCCCGCCGCCGGCAAACCCGGGCCCATCCCCCGCCGCCGCCTCCTTGAACGAAAATCCGCCGGGCCGCACGAGGCCGCCCCCGGCCCGACGGGGCCGGAACGAACGGGATCCGTTTCTGACCGCCGCCCTCTCCAGAACTCGCGGCGGTGTTTGTGCTTCAGCCCAATAGGTATACCAAAATTCGGGGCTTCCGGATAGGGGTATGTTCAGAAAGATTTCGCGAACTCGAACCCCTTCGATCCTCCAGCCCCGGGGGAGACCAGATCCAGGGAGGTCAGACCCGGAATCGGTATTCATGAAGGCCTCCCGCCGCACGCCTTATCCAACCCCTCAGCTCGGTTGGATCGAATCGAGTCTGTCAGGCGTAGCCGCCCTCCAGCAGACGAAGGGCGCGCCCCCCCAAGACGTCCGCCTGCTGTTCGTCCGGCAGGCCCAAGCCGCGGACTGCCTGGATGAAAGGGCCGCACCCGGCGGGTATGTGGGGGTAGTCGCTCCCGAACACCATCCGGCCGGCGCCCATCGTGTCGGCGGTGCAGCGCAGAGCCGGGAGGTGGGTGCTCACCGTGTCGTACATCAGGCCGGCCAGGTATTCGGTGGGGGGCTTGGAAATGTGCTCCCGGCACTGGGGGAACTGCCGGGCGAAGATGTCCAGCCGGGGCGCCATGAAGGGAAGCATGCCGCCCAGGTGGGAGAACACCCACCGTATCCGGGGGCGGCGCTCGAAGACCCCGCCGAAGAGGAGCCGGGCGGCGGCCAGGTTGGTCTCCTGCAGGAAGCCCAGGGCGATGGCCAGGCTGTAGTCCTCCATTCCCCGGGATGCGGCCGGTTGGGTGGGGTGCACGTAGACGAGGGCGCCCAGCTCGTCGGCCTTCTCCCAGAAGGGTTCCAGGCGGGGCGAGTCCAGCAGCTCTCCGTCGATGTTGGTGAGGATCATCGCTCCGGCCATTCCCAGCTCGCCCGCCGCCCTGTCCAGCTCGGAGATGGAGGCGTCGAGGTCCTTGAGGGGAAGGGCGGCCAAGGCGCGGAAACGGTCGGGGCGGCTGCGGACGACCTCGGCCAATCCATCGTTGACGGCGCGGGCGATCCGCAGAGCTTCGCCCCCCGCCGTGAAGTAGACGCTGGGGGACGGCACCGACAGCACCTGCATGCCGATGCCGAGCCGGTCCATCATCTCGATCCGCTCCGCCGGGCCGGGGTGGGGCTGCGGAACGGTGAGGGTCACTCCGCCTTTCCAGAGCACCACGATGCGCCCGTCCTCGCGGATGTACACCTCGAAGGCGTCGGATGAGCGGACCGCCTCCACGTATTCGGGGAGGTAGTAGTGGGCGTGCATGTCAACGATCAATCCGACCTCCTCGGGCCGCGCCGGGCCGCCCCCGGCCTTCCCCGCGACAGACGCGCCCAGCGTACCGAAGACCGGAACCACTCGCGCCCGCATAGATATGATTATAGGAATGGACAGCCCTTCGCAACTCTTGAGCGTTCTCGTTCAGCCGCTCCGCTGCCCTTTGATTTACCTGCCTTGCGGTATTGGCAGTATTGCCCCGCAATTGATCACCTGAGGGATGATAGATTCAGACCCAAATTTTAGGCGAAGACTTCTCTTGGTCAATAGCTGTTTCAATTGTGGTGTATATTTTTTGGTTACAATATAAGCTGACGGACATACCACTCCCTTATGAGGGATATTATTCTGCAGGAGAACCAATCCGGCTCGGAGTTGATCAATAGCCTCTCTAGACACTGCCCCACTTTTGAGTTCAATAACAACTAGATACATTTGCTTTCCTTTAACCGCCGCAACGGCAAAATCACACATCTTCATCATATTACAGCTGTCTGATTTCCGCCTGTATGAAGCATTCGGAACATCTAGTCTGATCAAACAAACGCATTTACATTTCTTGTCAAAGCGAATATCACATTTGCAACTCCCTTCACTAATGACCGATCCTTGCTGAAGCTTGGCTCCTTCGCCTACAATACGCTGACGTAGTTTGCAGACAGGGCACGTTTGGCTGCCACACTCTCTTTTGCCTTTATTCATTAGTACTATACCTAATTTTGCTTGAGTAATTCATTTATCAAGTCAGTTGTTTTATCGTAAAAAGACTCCATGACTTCTGCAAATGTTTGGTCATCAATTCCATCAATAGGATCAATCTCCAATTCACGGCTCTCGCACCACCGATCATTACGGGAGAACTGCAAGGCAGATACATTGATATTTTTTGTGTCTGTTTTTAGAGAGCTTGACCTGATCATATTATTCAGCTCGCTCAAGAAAAAGTCTGAATGCGTTGTTATTAATATCTTTATTCCATATTGAAGAAGTTCGCAGAAGAAAGAGGCAATACTTATTTGCATCTCCGGGTGCAGGTTAGATTCTGGTTCGTCTATCGTGAGATGATCACCAGGTTGTATATATCCTTCCAATATAAGTAATATGGTTGCTAGTTCAGATATCATCGATGATGTACGTGACATTGGAAACTTACCCTCGGGCGTAACAGCTAAAATCATATCTCGGGAGCTCTCTCTCTTATCAACTTCAATAGAGACACCTATCTCTTTTTCTAAATCTTTCATCAATCTTTGAATGTTTTTGCTTCTCTGCCCGGAGAATTGGCGTCGTGATTGTTGATTCAACAACAAACGCAAGAAATCCGCTGAAGTTCCAGGAAGGGATTCAATCTCAACGCGACGCAATCCTGCCAAAGATGCTTGTTCTAATGCTAAGTCAGATATTACATAATAGCTTTGCATCAGCCCGGTTCTACCAGCAGGAAGATGAACAGCCCGCCGCGGCCAACCCCTGTATAATTCAAACAGCCATTTGCTTCGTATCCTATTGGTTTGAGAGGACATACGATCTTCATACCTTGGGCCTCTTGAATCTGTATATCGGCGAGGGCTATTCTTATAATTTCGAACTGTATCTAATAGTTTAGATAACCAAAGATTGGCATCAGGTAAGGTAGGCGTTATCAAGTCTTTATCAAACCTAATTTCCAACTTCCAATTCGGCTTTTTGCTTTCAATAAGTAAATAGCAATCAGACGCATGACGACTTGGAGTCCGCCGCCGAAGTTTAGAGGCTTCAACACCGAAAGCGTACTCAATGCTATTCAGTATACCGGCTCCCAGTTCCTTGAGAGATTTTTCTATAGTATCATTCACCCACTCCACTATTTCTCTAGGAGGCTCTGTGATAGAAAAAGGTATTTTCTTCTTTTCAGCCGGTTCTGTAATCTGTTCAACAATCCAAGCTTCTAACTCAGCTGGCATTGGAAGCGACTGTATATAAGACATTGGGTTCATATAATAAGGAGAAGCTTTCAAAACTCGGTGTAGAACGGTAGCCAAAAAGGTCTTGCCTGTATTGTTCTTGCCGACCAGCAACGTAAGGTCGGCAATATCTACCTTGGCTGAGCGCAGAGGCCCGAGGTTGGATACTTCAACAGATATAGCCATATGGTCATCCTACACTAAAAACGGAAACCAATGCAAAATCTGATGATGTCAAACCTTCGGGTCTTCGCGGCTGTATGCTGTGGGGCGATGAGATCGGATGCAACCGCGGTCGAGGATATCTGGAAGGTCTGCCCCAGGACCGACGGGAGGCCCTGTCCGCGATGAGGACGGTCATCCTCGATCGGTCACCCGAGGGATACGCCGAGGAGAGGCGCTGGGGGACGATCTCATCCTGAATCCACCAGTTGGGAGCGTCCGCTCATGACCGCCGTCTCATCTCGGCCTGTGATCCGGGTCGGCGCCGGAGTGCGCACCAGGCGGCGCGACCGGCTGGCGACCGAGGAACCGGTCGAGTTCCGGTTGGCGGGCGTTCCCATCGCGGTGCTGATGCGCACCCCCGGCCGCGACGAGGAGCTGGGGAGGGGGTTCGCCCTCACGGAGGGCATCATCCTGCGCCCCGGCGAGCTGGCCGAGGTCAGAGCGCTGCCGGGCCGGGAAGGCGAAGGGCGCTGCGAGCTGGTGCCGGCCGAGGGGGTCAACATCGATCCTGAGCAGTTCCGCCGCAACCTGTACGCATCCTCCTCCTGCGGGGTGTGCGGCAAAGCCTCGATCGATGCGGTGCGGGTGGCCGCCCCTCCCCTTCCCGACGGCCCGGTCGTCCCCGCCGCCCGGCTGTCCGGACTCATGGAGGCGATGCGCGCCGCCCAGGCCGGCTTCGAGGAAACGGGGGGGCTGCACGCCGCCGCCGCCTTCACCCCCGGCGGGGAGATGATCGGCCTGCGGGAAGACGTAGGCCGCCACAACGCCATGGACAAGCTGGTGGGAATGCTGGCCGCCCGCCGCTGGCCCATCGGCGAGGTGATCACGACCGTCTCGGGGCGGATCTCCTTCGAGCTGGTCCAGAAGGCGGCCGCAGCGGGAATGAGCCTCTTGGCCGGGGTGTCGGCGGCGTCGTCCCTGGCCGTAGACTTGGCCGAGGAGCTGGGCCTGACGGCGGCCGGATTCGTCCGCCCGGGCGGTTTCAACCTCTACACCCACCCCCGCCGCATCACCGGAACCCTCTGACTCCCCCGCGGCCGGGGCCGGGCTGCGCCAGGTCCGGGGGCGGTTCCGGCCCGGCCCCCTGGGTTGGCTGGGGAGGCCGGACCGGATAAAGAAGCAACTGCGGTCAGGTACCGGCGGCGGGTTGGGCACCGGCGGGGGCGAGGTTGACCGCCCGGACGAAGAACGAAGCCATCTGCGCCCGGGTAACCGGCTGAGCAGGGCAGTAATTCAGCGGCTCGGCGGAACACCCCCGGGTAACCCCCGTCTGATACATCCCCTCGAGGGCGGCCAACACTTCGGGGGAGAGGCCCTCTACGTCGCCGAAGCGGCTGGCTTCGGTGGGGACGGCGTCGAGGTGGGGGAAGGCGCCGATCATCATGATCGCCATATCCGCCCGGGTAACCACCCCGCCCGGGTCGAACACGCCGTTGGGGGCGCTGAACGCTCCGACGGAGACGACCCACTCCGCGAAGGGACGGAACCACTCATCCGCGCCGACGTCGGACAGCTCGATCCCCTCGGGGGCTTCGATGGTCCACCGCTGGGAAACGGCCCGATGCAGGAAGGCGGACATCTGCCGGCGGGTGATCTGCGCGTCGGGGCAGTATTTGGTGGCGTCCTCGGCGTCGCAGCCGAGGGTGATCCGCCACACCGCGATGCGTTCGATGTTGTCCTGGTGGACGTTGCCGTCGTCGTCGCAGAACCGGCCCACGCAGGCCGGCGCAGGCGGCTGGGCCGGGGGCTGCGCCCCGCCGTTTCCTCCAGCCGGGGGTGGAGCACCACCACCACCGCCACCACCGCCGCCAGCCGGGGGTGGAGCACCACCACCGCCGCCTCCGCCGCCGCCGCCAGACGGAGGAGGAACACCACCACCACCGCCGCCTCCTCCTCCGGCCGGGGGCGGGGTGTCGCCGTCGTCGGTGATGGTCAAACGAGCCGACGAAACGTCGAACCCCGACGCGGAGCCCGTAACCGACACCGACTTGGAATTGCCGGGAGTGGCGTCGTCGACCAAGGTCAGAGAGAACGACCCGGATCCTGACTGTTCCCCGGCGGGGATCGTGACCGAGAACCGCCTCGGACTCAGGCTGGTGTAGCCGTTCCCCGACGGACGGCCCCCGCCGACCGTAACAGTCACCACCAGGTCCTCCGGCGGTGCGGAACCCGCCCGGGCGGTAACCCTCCGGGTGATCCGTCCTTCGTTTTCCCGCACCGACGCCTGGTTCAACGACAACCGGATGTCGTTGTCCTGAATGATGAGCTCCACCGGGGCGATGTCGAACCCCTCCGACACGGCGGACACCCGCAGCGTCTCGTCGCCCTCGAACGCTCGGTCGTTGACCGTGTTCAACCCGAACGCCTCGGCTGCGCTGTTCTGACGGATCGGAAAGAACACATCGCCGGGGGGCGCCGGGATGCGGAAGTCGCTGCCGGCGGCGGTTCCGCCCTCCACGGTTACCCGCACCACCCGGGGGGTATCCATAAAGTGCATTCCTGGATACGACAGCTGCGCCCGCACCTGGGAGCCGCTGCCCTCCAGCACCCTGGTCAGCGGCTCCCCGCCGGCGTCCAACAACCCCAGGATCATGTCGTTGTCCACGATGGTAAACGAATCGGACTCGACCGCGGTGAACCCCAAACCGGTCAAGCCGGCCCCCAGAGTACCGGCGTGGACCGTCAACTCCTCGGCGCCCTCCGGCCTCGTGTCGTCGATCAGCTCCAGATCGAACTCAACGGTTCCCTCATCCTCATAAGGCGGAATCGTCACCGCCAGCGACGAAACCCGCGTGAAATCATGCACCGCTAAGGCGCCGCCCGCCATACCCACCGTGAGCGGAACCGTCACCGACCGGGGCAACACCTTCTGCCCGTCTTCCCCCTCCTCCAAGGCGGCCTTCACCCTCACCCGAACCGTACCGTCGTCCTCCCGGACCTCCGTCAAGTCCTCCCCTTCGCTGTCCAGCAAGGTCAAACCAATAGTCGTAGGCGACGCGTCGTCCGAAGAGTCGGTGATCCCAAAACTCGTTGACACCACCTCATACGACGTACTGTTGATGGAAACGTCAGCGCCTTCGATCACCACCGTCTCCGCCGCAGAACCCTCCGCCGTGTTGTCGTTGTTCAACACCACATCGAACATCGCCGACCCCGTCGTATCACCCTCAGCAACCTCAACCGAAACATTGGACTGCCCCGACGGATACGTCACCCGGAAGTCCTCCCCCACCCCGAACTCCGAATCCCCGTCCGAGTTGTCGTCCAACACCGCCGTGCCCCCCACCACATTCAACCCAACCGTCACAGCGCCGTTGCCCGAAGAAGACGCCGCCGGCAACGTAACCTCCACCTCCACCGTCTTGGTCATCGCGTCCTCCCCCACCGACGACTGATCACCCGTCGTACCCGTATCCGCATCCACCGCCAACCTAATCCCCGAATCGACGATGTTCACCGCCGCGCCCGTCACCGTCAACGTCTGCGACCCGATCGTACCCGCCCCCGACAAGGCAACCGTCTCCGCCGACTCCATATCCGAGTCTGTAACCGCCGTCAAATTGAACGTCGCCGACCCCGACAAAGAACCCGCCGGGATCACCACCGACACCTGACTGCTCGTCGTAGTGAAATCAGTCGTCAACGTCGCCGTACCCGCCGCGATGGTAACCGTAACCGTCGTATCCGACGTCAACACCGAAGACGACCCCGCAAAGCGGGCAGTAACCCGCACCTCCTCGGTGCTGCCCTCCACCACCGTCCCCGGCGACACCGACAACACCACATTCGCGTCGTTGTCCAACACCGTCAACGTCGCCTCGGTTTCCCGGGTTTCGCCGTCCAGCGTGTAGCTGCCGGTCAGCTTTATCGTCTCCGGGTCCTCCACCACCGTGTCCTCGGTAATCGACAACCCATCCAAAGAAACTGCATCCCCGCCCGGAGAAGCCGTCTGCCCCGCCGTGATCGTCACCGTATCCGCAGGATCAGGCGGCGTCCACAAAAAATCATCCGACCCCGCCGTACCCGCCTCCGGAGCGCCCAACGTCACCACCAGATCAGAACCAATCGTGTTCGACGCAACCCCAGACGGAAACCCCGCCGTAACCGACAGACCCGAACCGTCCCCGCCTTCGGTCACCGTACCCCCCGGCGTCAACACCACCGCCGTATCCACCAGATCCACCACCGCCCCCTTGACCGGCACCACCGTGAAACCATCAGTCAAACCCGACAACGTAAAATCAAAATACTCTATCGGCTCCGCCGCGTCGTCCGCCAGGACACGCGACACGAACCAAGCAGCCGCCGACGACGTATTACCCGCACCGATATTGACATACCTATGCTCACCTGAGTTCGAAGCCTCAAGCGAATTGTAGATATCCCCCGAACCAGAACCCGTAGAAGACACCGACGCCCCCGCCGCACCCGTACCGGACTCTGTTATGACCCGCCCCCTGATACCGCCGGAATAAGTAGAAGACACACCCTCCAAGCGGGCGGTAACACTCCTCCATTGAGCACCGCCGTCCCCCGAGTACTCCGGAAACAGCACCGACGGATAATCCCGCGGATTGAACCCCAGCTCCAACATGACCGACCGATCCGCGTCGGTGATCTCCAACGAAACCGGCGCAACCACATAACCTGTTGCCGCCCCCGTGAAAAGGATCGTCTCATGATCCTCCGTAACCGTATCCGCAACAGGCGTAACCACCACATCCGCCGACCCAGACGTATCCCCAACCGCGATGGTAACCGTAACCGAAGACTCATCAACCGTGTAATCCCCCGGCGCACCCGCCGTACTCCCCGCCGCGCCCACCGCAACCGCCACCTCCAAAGGATTGTCCGCCACCACCGAATCCGCCGTAGCCGTCACCCGCACCCTCTCCGCCCCGCCGTCCTCACCCACCGCCGACAACGCCGCCGGAGAAGCCCCCGTATCCGTCAAAGACAACACCACCTCCGAACCCGAATCCACAATCGTCAACTCACCGCCCGTAACCGTAACCGTCTGCCCGCCCACCCGCGTAGTCCCATGCCCCGCGAACGTAACCGTCTCCCCGCCGGTCTCCGTCACACCGTCGTCGAGCGCCGTCAACGTAAACGACTTCGACCCGCTCGTCAGACCCGCCGGAATCCGAACCGTCAACCGATCATCCGTCAAACCCGTCGTAAAATCAGACGTCAACGTCGCCGTACCCCCAGCTACCTGCACCACCACATCCGTAGCAGACGTCAAAACCGACGACGACCCCGCGAACTCCGCCACCACCGTCACCGACTGGCCACCCGCCTTCTCCACCACCGTCCCCGGCGACACCGACAACGTGATGTCAGCATCATCGTCCGTCACCGTCACATCCACCTGAGCGTTGTTGAACGTAACCACCTGATCAGTAGGCGACCCATCAGGCTTGGCCGCCGCCAACGCCGGCCTACCCACGATCCGCAGCTTCTTTGGGCCCTCCACCACCGTATTATCCGCAATCGACAGATTCTCCAACGTTTTCGCAATACCGCTGTCACCCGTATCACCCGCCGGAATAGTTGCCGACCTCCTCGCCCAATCGAAAGAAAAATCGTCGGCGCTCAACAACCCCGGCCCCTCCGCCACCGAAAACGAAATAACCGTAGCAGACGTCAACACAGACCGGTCTGCATTTGTCAAACGCTCAGGGTTCAGGCAATTACTGCAAACCTGGCCGGCATAACCTGGGATAGCTTCAAGATCATTCAGCTGAGCATTCAAAGCCGTACCAAGATTCAAATCCGTCCCCGACGAACCCTCCGCCAAAGTCGGATTATTTTGAACAACCATATAGACCTGTACATCATCATCAATTATCAAACCATTTGCATTGACAATCTCAAAACCATCTATAGGGCGCAAGCCAACCGTGAAAGTCTCATCAGGCTCCGCGATAAAATCCCAGACGCTGTCGATAGTATTCTGAAGATCACCGCTCGGACGGTATCGGAGAAATACGCTGCCTGCATTCAACGTCGGCTGATAATGATGCTCTCCATAGGTTTTCTGGTAAAATGGTCTTATAGCTGTACTCGATATATCGGGCCGTCCAGGGAGGTCTGGAGGACGGTCTTGCATTTCGGCAGTCCCGCCGAAACCATCGAACCACAAGGTCAGGTTCTCACTGTAGGTCGAAGAAGTAACCCCAGCCACCGTGAAGGTGAACCACGGGCGAGGGCCGTCATGACAAGAACACCACTGCGGCCCGTTCACAGGATCACCAGTCTCCCGCAAAACGAAAGTACCGTCCTCATCACTAAAAAAATGATGGTTCGTATTAGAACCCTGATTATCCATCGTAACAACAATCGTACGATCCGCATCCAAAATCAACAAATCAGCATCCTCCACCGTATACGGCGCCGGAGCCGTACCCGTAAACCTCCTCACGATCTCATGATCCTCGAACACCCGATCCGACAAAGGCGTAAACACCATATCACCCGAAGACCCGCTCACCGTCCCACCCGAAGCGATAGAAAGCGTCAACGAAGAAGGAACAACAGAAGCCGTATAATCCCCGCCCGCCCCCGGCGTCGCCGTCTCAGCAGAATCATCCACAGTCACCGACACCTCCACATTCGCAGACACCGGCACCCCCGCCGGAACCGAAGCAACCAACCGCACCGTCTGACCCCCGTCGTCCTCCCCCAACCCCCCAACAGGCTCACCCGCCGCATCCACAAACGACAACCTAATCACACTGTCATCATCCACAATATTCAAACCCACATCAGCAACCGCCGCGTACCCAGCCGCCGTCGTAGCCGCCGAAAACACAATCGTCTCATCCCCCTCCACCAACAAGTCGGACACCGGAGTCACCGTCAACGCCGCCGCCGCACGCCCCACCGTATCCCCGCTCGCGATCGTCACCGTCCACGACGAAGCCGAAATCGCATAATCCGTCGCCGCAGTCGCCGTACCCGCCGCCGCCGTCACATTCACCGTCACCGCCGCCGACGTCGCCGCCGAAGCCGTCGCCACCACCCGCACCATCTGCGCACCGCCCTCCTCCGCCACCCCCGTCAACGCCGACGGCGTCGACTGCCCGTCATCGAACGACAACGTAATCACATCAGCATCCTCGATATTCAAACTCACATCAGCAATCGCCGAATACCCCGTCGCCGACGTAGTCGCCGAAAACACAATCGTCTCATCCCCCTCCACCCGCGTGTCATTGACCGGTGTCACCGTCAACGCCGCCGAATGCCCCACCGTATCCCCGTTCGCGATCGTCACCGTCCACGACGAAGCCGAAATCGCATAATCCGTCGTCGCAGTCGCCGTGCCCGCCGCCGCCGTCACGTTCACCGTCACCGCCGCCGACGTCGCCGCCGAAGCCGTCGCCACCACCCGCACCGTCTGCGCGCCGCCCTCCTCCGCCACCCCCGTCACCGCCGACGGCGTGCTCTGCCCGTCATCGAACGACAACGTAATCAAAAAAGACGACTGACCCACCACCCCCGGCGGACCAACCGGCAACACCCCCAACACCAAAGCAACCGCCAACGCCAAACCCAACCAACGCCGCCGACTCAACACCTGCCCCCCCCCCCCCCCGCAGCAACGACCAACCCAACATCAGGCCACCTCCTCCATCAAGCCAACCCCCTCACCGAGGGGACGAACGATCACAACAACAATACTACCCCCCTCCCCCCCCCGAATAGTCAAGCACAACCGAAAAGCCGCCAGACAAGCCGCCGCGCCGGCGCGGGCAACCTCCCAGACCCTCCCTCTAAGCGTTGGAGGGGAAGGGCCTGGGCCGGGCTGCGCAGGTTCCCGGGGCGGTTCCGGCCCGGCCTCCTGGGTTGGCTGGGGAGGCCGGACCGGATAAAGAAGCAACTGCGGGTTATGTACCGGCGGCGGGGGCGGGTTGGGTGTCGGCGGGGGCGAGGTTGACGGCCCGGACGAAGAACGAAGCCATCTGCGCCCGGGTAACCGGCTGGGCAGGGCAATAGTTCAGCGGCTCGGCGGAACACCCACGGGTAACCCCCGTCTGATACATGCCCTCGAGGGCGGCCAACACTTCGGGGGAGAGGCCCTCTACGTCGCCGAACCGGCTGGCTTCGGTCGGGACGGCGTCTAGGTGGGGGAAGGCGCCGATCATCATGATCGCCATATCCGCCCGGGTAACCACCCCGCCCGGGTTGAACACCCCGCCGGGGGCGCTGAACGCCCCTACGGAGACGACCCACTCCGCGAAGGGGCGGAACCACTCATCGGCGCCTACGTCGGACAGCTCTATTCCTTCGGGGGCTTGGATGGTCCAACGCTGCGAGACGGCCCGATGCAAGAAGGCGGACATCTGCCGGCGGGTGATCTGGGCGTTGGGGCAGTATCTGGTGGCGTCCTGGGCGTCGCAGCCGAGGGTGATCCGCCAGGCGGCGATGCGTTCGATGTTGTCCTGGTGGACGTTGCCGTCGTCGTCGCAGAACCGGCCGACGCACACCGGCGCGGGCGGCTGGGCCGGGGGCTGGGCGCCTCCTCCGGCCGGGGGCGGAGCGCCGCCTCCCCCGCCGCCGCCGCCTGATGGGGGTGGAGCACCACCACCACCACCACCGCCGCCGCCTCCTCCTCCGGCCGGGGGTGGAGCACCACCGCCGCCGCCGCCTCCTCCGCCGCCGCCTGATGGGGGCGGGGGCGCGGGAGCGGGCGGGGGTGCGGCGGTGTCGCCGTCGTCGGTGATGGTCAAACGAGCCGGCAAAACGTCGAACCCCGACGCAGAGCCCGTAATCGACACCGTCTTGGAATTGCCGGGGGTGGAGTCGTCGGTCACGGTCAGAGAAAACGTTCGGGAGGCCGACGTCTCCCCGGCGGGAATCGTAATCGGGAACGAGGCCGGGCTCAGGCTGGTGTAACCGCTCCCCGCGACTCTGACATTCACCACCAGCTCCTCAGACAGTGCGGAACCCGCCGCGGCGGTAACCCTGCGGGTGATCCGTCCTGCGTCTTCCCGCACCGACGCCTGGTTCAACGACAACCGGATATCGTTGTCCTGAATGACAAGATCGACCGAGGGGACAGCAAACCCCTCCACCGCCGCGGACACCCGCAGCGTCTCGTCGCCCTCGAAGACGCGGTCGTTGACCGCGGTCAACCCGAACGCCTCGGCCGCGCTGTTCACACGGATCGGCAGGAACACGTCACCGGGGGCAGACGCAATGCGGTAGTCGCTGCCAGAAGCGGTTCCGCCCCCCACGGTTACCCTCACCACCCGGGGAATATTCATCGTGGACGTCCCCGGATACGACAGCTGCACCTGCAGCCGGGGGCTGGTTCCCTCCAGAACGCTGGTCAACGGGTCCCCGCCGGCGTCCAACAAACCCAAGATCATGTCGTTGTCCAAGATGGTCACAGAATCAGACTCCACCGCGGTGAACCCCAAACCGGTCAAGCCAGCCCCCAGCGCGCCGGCGTGGATCGTCAACTCCTCGGGGCCCTCAGCATGCCCGTCGTCCCTCAACTCCAAATCGAAATCGACGGTTCCTTCATCCTCATAAGGCGGAATCGTCACCGCCAGCGACGAAACCGGCGAGAAATCATACCCCACCCAGGGTTCTCGACCCGCGATGCCCACCATCAGCGGAACCGTAACCGACCGGGGCAACACCTTGCCCCCGGCCAGGGCGGCCTTCACCCGCACCCGCACCGTGTTGCGTATAAACGGCGCCGACCCCGTACTCCCGTCAGGCGGCGCCGGTTCCCCGACCTCCGTCAAGTCCTCCCCGCCGGCGTCCAGCAACGTCAAATCAATAGTCGCAGGCGACGCATCGTCGTCGGTGATCCCGAAACTCGTAGACACCACCTCATACGACGTGGTGTTGATGGTAACGGCGGCGCCTTCGATCACCACCGTCTCCGCCGTTGAACCCTCCGCAACGTCGTCGTCTTCCAACACCACCGTAAACGTCGCCGACGCCGAACTGCCGTTAGCCGGGATCGCCACCGCCAGCCCATGACCATCCGGAGGCGCAGGCGACTGAGACGACGGATACTCAACCCGGAAATCCTCCCCCGCCCCGAACGACCCATCATCGTCCCGCACCGCCGTGCCGCCCACCACGTTCAACCCCACCACCACCCCACCCGACGGAGCCGTCACCCCCGACGGCAACGCCGCCGACACCTGCACCATCTTGGTATCCCCGTCCTCACCCAATGAAGTCTGCGTCCCCGACGCTTCGGTGTCCGTGTCGTCCACGGTCAAGGTGATCCCCCGGTTCGCATCCGCAATGTTCAACTCCGCAGGCGTCACCATCAAGGTCTGCGACCCCATCATCCCCGTCCCCGTCACCTTGGCCGTCTCCACCCCCTCCGTATTGTCGCTGTCCGAAACCGCCGAAACGTTGACAGTCGCCGACCCCGACAGAGAACCCGCCGGGATCACCACCGACACCTGATCACCGGTCGCGTCCGTAGTGAAATCAGTCGTCAACGTCGCCGCCCCGGTTCCGTCGCCCGACCCGATGGAAACCGTAACCGTCGTATCCGACGTCAACTCCGTAGCCGACCCCGCGAACCGGGCCGTAACCCGCACCTCCTCCGTGCTGCCTTCCACCACCGTCCCCGGCGACACCGACAACACCACATTCGCGTCGTTGTCCTCGATCGTCAACACCCCCCCGGCTTCCCTGGTTTCGCCCCACTGCATGTAAGTCCCCACCAGCTCGAGCTCCTCCGGCCCCTCCACCACCGCGTCATCGACAATCGACAACCCCGACACCGCCGCCGCCGCAGAAGCCGTACTCCCCCCCGCAATCGTCAACGACACCGCCGACGGCGACGGCCAAAGAAAATCATCCGCCCCCGCCGCCCCCGAACCATCCCCCGCCGCAGCGCCCGTCAAAGACGCCGCAAACGCATCAGTCAGATCCGTTCCCGACCCCTGAAACTCCGCCCGGACCTCCACCGACCCAGTATCCCCCTCCGCAAACGAACCACTGAACCTCGGACGGATATCATCATCCAACACAGTAAACGCCATCCGCTCCACAACAAACCCAGACGGATTGCTCAAAGCCTGAAAAAAGAACTGCTTCGTCGGCTCCGCCACATTATCCTGGCAATTCACCCAAGGTATCCACACATGACCCGAAACAGCACCCGCCCCAACCGAAATACTCTTATGATTGGACGGAGACAAATGCTCCAAAGTCGTGACGTAATCCAAATCCCTTGTCGCCGTGTCCGGCCTCGCCACCACCCGAAACCCCACATTAGCGCTGTAAGTAGAAGACGTAGAAGCAACAAAATCATCACCCGTACCGCTTCCCAAAGCCCCCACCAACCTAATATGCTGCGTCTGCCCGCCTGGCCAACACCTCGTCCTCCCCCCACCAAAGGAACTCGGAGGATCATCCAACTCAACAGCAAACGGATCATCCACACCCAATACAACCAACTTGACCGCCCGGTCCGCGTCGGTAACCGCCAACGAAACCGCCGCAACCGCATACCCCGTTGCTTCCCCCGTGAACAGGATCGTCTCATCATCCTCCGTAACCGTATCCGCAACAGGCGTAACCGTCACATCCGCCGTCCCCACCGTCTCCCCAACCGCGATAGACACAGTAACCGAAGACCCAGAAACCGAAGACCCAGAAACCATATAATCAACCCCCGCCTCCGCCGAACTTCCCGCCGCTCCCACCGTCACCGTCACCTCCGCAGGGTTGTCCGCCACAGCCGAATCCGCCGTAGCCGTTACCCGCACCGTCTTCGCCCCCCCGTCCTCACCCACCGCCGACAACGCCGCCGGAGGATCAGCCGTATCCGTCAAAGACAACACCACCCCCGAACCCGGATCCAAGATATCCAACGACGCGCCCGTAACCGTCACCGTCTGCCCGCCCACCGACAAAGTGCCATACCCCGCGAACGTAACCGTCTCCTGCTGGGCCGACTCATCCGCGCCGTCGTCAGGTGCCGTCAACGTAAACGTCTTCGACCCCCTCGTCTCCCCCGCCGGGATCGTAACCGTCAACCGGTTATTCACCAGACCCGTAGTGAAATCAGTCCCCAACGTCCCGCCGCCCCCCGCCCCCACCTCCACCACCACATTCGTATCAGACGTCAAAACCGACGACGACCCCGCGAACTCCGCCGACACCGTCACCGTCTGCCCGCCCGTCTTCTCCGCCACCGACCCCGGCGACACCGACAACGTGATATCAGCATCAGCATCCGTCACCGTCACCTCCACCTGAGCGTTGTTGAAAGTAACCACCTGATCAGTAGGCGACCCATCAGGCTTGGCCGCCGCCAACGCCGGCGCACCCACGATCCGCAGCCGCTCCAGGCCCTCCACCACATCATCATCCGCAATCGACAGAATTTCCAACGTTTTCAGCCAACCGTCATCACCCGCCTGGCCCGCCCGAATAGTAATCGACTCCCTCGCCCATTTGAAAGACAAATCATCGCCGCTCAACAACCCCGGCCCCTCCGCCACCGACAACGACAACACCGTATCAGACGTCAACACAGAACGGTCCGCATTGTTCCAACCCTCAGGGTTCTGACTGGAAGGGACATGGTTAAAATCAGTAAGACGAGCATTCAAAGCCGCACCAATCGTCAAATCCGTCCCCGACGAACCCTCCGCCAAAGTCGGAATACCTCCCTCAATAGCCATAAAAGGATGTACATCATCATCAATGATCAAACCATTAACATTGACAATCTCAAAACCATCCACCGGTTCAAAACCAACCGTGAAAGTCTCATCAGGCTCCGCAATATAATCGTAACGGCTGTCAATAGTATCCTGAGAACCGCCCGGCCTGAACCTGAAAAAAATGCTACCCGCATTCAACGTTGCCCGTGCGTCTTGTAAACGGGAGCTACGAAACCAACCCTGCCAAATAAAACTAGTTATATCTATATCTCCAGGGAGGGAAGCGCCGTCATGAACTTCGGCAGTCCCGCTGAAACCTCTGTACCACAACGTAAGGTTCTGACTGTAAGTCGAAGAAGTAACCCCAGCCACCCGGCCGGTGAACCACGGCTGAGGGCCGTCATGACAATGACACCATATACCCCCGCCATAAGGATCACCAGTCTCCCGTAAAACGAGACCACCGTCCTCATCACTAAAAAATATATGATTCCTATTAGAACCAACACTATCCATCGTAACAACAATCGTACGATCCGCATCCAAAATCAACAAATCAGCATCCTCGACCGTATACCCCGAAGCCGTACCCGAAAACCTCCTCACAATCTCATGATCCTCGAACACCCGATCAGACAAAGCAGTAAACACCAAATCACCCGACGACCCACTCGTTCCACCCGAACTGATCGAAACCGTCAACGAAGAAGGAATCCCAGAAGCCGTATAATCCCCGCCCGCCCCCGGCGTCGCCGTCTCAGGAGCATCATCCACCGTCACCGACACATCCACATCCGCAGGCACCAGCACCCCCGCCGGAACCGAAGCAACCAACCGCACCGTCTGACCCCCGCCGTCCTCCCCCAACCCCCCAACAGGCTCACCCGCCGCATCCACAAACGACAACGTAATCACATTATCATCATCCACGATACTCAAACCCACATCAGCAATCGCCGCATAACCCGTCGCCGAAGTAGTCGCCGAAAACACAATCGTCTCATCCCCCTCCACCAACAAGTCATCCACCGGCGTCACCGTAAACGCCGACGAATATCCCACCGTCTGCCCGCTGGCGATCTGCACCGTCGTCGGCGCCGCCGAAATCGCATAATCCGTCGTATCCGTCGCGGTGCCGGCCGCGATCGACACCGTCACATCCACATTCGCCGTAGTCGCCGCCGAAGCCGTCGCCACCACCCGCACCGACTGACCACCGCCCCCCTCCGACACCCCCGTCACCGCCGACGGCGTGCCCGCCCCGTCATCGAACGACAACGTAATCACACGATCATCATCCTCGATATTCAAACTCACATCAGCAATCGCCGAATAACCCGACGCCGTCGTAGTCGCCGAAAACACAATCGTCTCCTCAACCTCCACCAACGCATCATCCACCGGCGTCACCGTCAACACCGACGAATACCCCACCGTCTGTCCGCTGGCGATCTGCACCGTCGCCGACGTCGCCGAAATCGCATAATCCGTCGTCACCGTCGCCGTACCCGCCGCGATCGACACCGTCACATCCACATTCGCCGACGTCGCCGCCGAAGCCGTCGCCACCACCCGCACCGACTGACCACCGCCCCCCTCCGACACCCCCGTCACCGCCGACGGCGTACTCTCCCCGTCATCGAACGACAACGTAATCGACGCCGACTGACCCACCACCCCCACCTGACCAACCGGCAACACCCCCAACACCAAACCAACCGCCAACCCCAAACCCAACCAACGCCGCCGACTCAACACCAGCCCCCCCCCCCGCAGCAACGACCAACCCCGCAACATCAGGCCACCTCCTCCATCAAGCCAGCCCCTCACCGAGGGGAAAACAACAATTCCAACAGCATACTACCCCCCCCCCCCGAGAAAATCAAGCACAAACCAAGAGCACTTCCCCAGACCAACGGGCGCCGCTGGACACAGCCGCCGTTCACCGATCATCACGGGCTCTACGCGTTGAAGGGAGGAGACCCTTAGGCCGGGCTGCGCAGGTTCCCGGGGGGCGGTTCCGGCCCGGCCTCCTGGGTTGGCTGGGGAGGCCGGGCCGGATAAAGAAGCAGTTGCGTTATCCCCCGGCGGCGGGCTGGGTGTCGGCGGGGGCGAGGTTGACGGCCCTGACGAAGAACGAAGCCATCTGCGCCCGGGTAACCGGCTGGGCAGGGCAATAGTTCAGCGGCTCGGCGGAACATCCACGGGTTACGCCCGTCTGGTACATCCCCTCGAGGGCGGCCAACACTTCGGGGGAGAGGCCCTCTACGTCGCCGAACCGGCTTTCTGCGGTGGGGACGGCGTCGAGGTGGGGGAAGGCGCCGATCATCATGATCGCCATGTCCGCCCGGGTAACCACCCCGCCCGGGTCGAACACCCCGCCGGGGGCGCTGAAAGCTCCGACGGAGACGACCCATTCCGCGAAGGGGCGGAACCACTCATCGGCGCCGACGTCGGTGAGCTCGATTCCTTCGGGGGCTTGGATGGTCCAGCGTTGGGAAACGGCCCGGTGCAAGAAGGCAGACATCTGCCGGCGGGTGATCTCCGCATTGGGGCAGTATCTGGTGGCGTCCTCGGCGTCGCAGCCGAGGGTGATCCGCCACACCGCGATGCGTTCGATGTTGTCCTGATGGACGTTGCCGTCGTCGTCGCAGAACCGGCCGACGCACACCGGCGCAGGCGGCTGGGCCGGGGGCTGCGCGCCGCCTCCGGCCGGGGGCGGCGCACCACCGCCGCCGCCTCCTCCTCCGCCTGATGGGGGCGGAGCACCACCACCGCCTCCCCCTCCGCCGCCGCCTCCGGACGGGGGCGGGGGCGCGGCGGCGTCGCCGTCGTCGGTGATGGTCAAACGAGCCGACGAAACGTCGAACCCAGACGCGGAACCCGTAACCGACACCGTCTTGGAATTGCCGGGAGTGGAGTCGTCGACCAGGGTCAGAGAAAACGACCGGGATCCTGACTGCTCCCCGGCGGGGATCGTGACCGAGAACCGCCTCGGACTCAGACTGGTGTAACCGTTCCCCGACGAACGGCCCCCGCCGACCACAACATTCACCACCAGGTCCTCGGGCGGCGCGGAACTCGCCCGGGCGGTAACCCTTCGGATGATCCGTCCTGCGTCTTCCCGCACCGACGCCTGGTTCAACGACAACCGGATCTCGTTGTCCTGAATGATGAGCTCCACCGGAGCGATGTCGAACCCCTCCACCGACGCGGACACCCGCAGCGTCTCGTCGCCCTCGAAGGCGTTGTCGTCGACCGTGGTCAACCCGAACGCCTCGGCCGCGCTGTTCTGACGGATCGGCAGGAACACGTCGCCGGGGGCAGACGCGATGCGGTAGTCGCTCCCAGAAGCGGTTCCGCCCCCGATGGTTACCTGCGCCGCCCGGGGCGTGTTCGACGTGGATGTCCCTGGATACGACATCTGCACCTGCACCTGGGGGCTGCTCCCTTCCAGAACCCTGGTCAGCGGCTCTCCCTCGGCGTCCAACAACCCCAGGATCATGTCGTTGTCCACGATGGTCAACGAATCGGACTCGACAGTCGTGAACCCCAAACCGGTCAAACCCGCCCCCAGAGCGCCGCCGTGGATCGTCAACTCCTCTGCCCCCTCAGCACCCCCGTCGCCCCTCAACTCCAGATCGAAATCAACGGTTCCCTCATCCTCATAAGGCGGAATCGTCACCGCCAGCGACGAAACCGGCGAAAAATCAAACCCCACCCAGGGTTCTTGACCCGAGATCCCCACCATCAGCGGAACCGTCACCGACCGGGGCAACACCTTGCCCCCCGCCAGAGCGGCCTTCACCCGCACCCGGACCGTACTGCGCGCCGTTCCCTCCGGCGGCGCCGGCTCCGGGACCTCCGTCAAGTCCTCCCCGTCTGCGTCCAGCAGGGTCAAACCAATAGTCGTAGGCGACGCATCGTCCGAAGAGTCGGTGATTCCGAAACTGGTCGACACCACCTCATACGTATTACCGCCGTAGGTGACAGCAGCGCCTTCGATCACCACCGTCTCCGCCGCGGAGCCCTCAGCAACATCGTCGTTGTTCAACATCACCATAAACGTCTCCGACCCCGATGTATCACCATCAGCAACCTCAACCGCCAGACCATGACCCGTCGGCGGCGGCGGCGACTGCGACGACGGATACATCACCCGGAAGTCCTCCCCCACCCCGAACTCCGAATCGTCGTCCAACACCGCCGTGCCCCCCACCACATTCAACCCCACCACCACGGCGCTCCCCGAAGGCGCCGCCGGCAACGTAACCGTAACCTGCACCGTCTTGGTCCCCGCCTCCTCCCCCACCGACGACTGATCACCCGTCGTATCCGTATCCGCATCCACCGCCAACGTAATACCCGAATCGACGATGTTCACCGCAGCGCCCGTAACCCTCAACGTCTGCGACCCGATCGTCCCCGCCCCCGACAAGGCAACCGTCTCCTTCCCCTCCATGGTGCTGTCTGTTTCCGCTGTCAGGTTGAACGTCGCCGACCCCGACAGAGACCCGGCCGGGATCACCACCGACACCTGACTGCCCGTCGCGTCCGTAGTGAAATCAGTCGTCAACGTCGCCGTACCCGCCGCGATGGTAACCGTAACCGTCGTATCCGACGTCAACTCCGTAGCCGACCCCGCGAACCGGGCCGTAACCCGCACCTCCTCCGTGCTGCCCTCCACCACCGTCCCCGGCGACACCGACAACACCACATTCGCGTCGTCGTCCTCGATCGTCAACTCCGCCTCCGCCTCCCGGGTTTCACCGTCCAGCGTGTAACTGCCGGTCAGCTGCAGCGTCTCCGGGTTCTCCACCACCGAATCATCGGTGATCGACACCCCCGCAGGCGACACCGCATCCGCGTCCGGACTCGCAATCGCCGTCGTTGGAATCGTCAACGTATCCGCAGGATCGGGCGGCGTCCACGAAAAATCATCCGCCCCCGCCGTACCCGCCTCCGGAGCGCCCAACGTCACCACCAGATCAGAACCCAACGCATTCGACGTAACACCAGACGGAAACCCCGCCGTAACCGACAGACCCGAAAGGTCCCCGCCCTCCGACACCGTACCCCCCGTACCCCCCAACGTCAACACCACCGCCGTATCCACCCGATCCACCACCGTCGCCTTCACCCGCTCCACCGTGAAACCATCAGTCAAACCCGACAACATAACATACAAATCCTCCACCGGCTCCGCTGCGTCATCCGCCCGGACACGCGAACGGAACCAAGCAGTCGACTCCGTATTACCCGCACCGATATCAACATACCTGTGCTCACTCATATCAGTAGCATGCTCGAGCCAATTGTAGAGGTCCCCGCTGGTCGACGGGCCGGTAGAAACCACCGTTGCCGTACCGGACTCTGTCTCGACCCGCCCCCTGATACTGCCGGAATAAGTAGAAGACACACCCTCCACACGGGCGGTAACATACCTCCACTGTGGATTACTGAGGGCCGCCTGCTCCTGATACGCCACCTCATGCCCCCGGTTAGCACCGTACACCAACGTAATCGCCCGGTCGGCGTCGGTAACCGCCAACGAAGCCGGCGCAACCGTATACCCCGCCGCTTCCCCCGTGAACAGGATCGTCTCATGATCCTCCGTAACCATATCCGAAACAGGCGTAACCACCACATCCGCCGACCCAGATGTGTTCCCATCCGCGATGGTCACCGTAACCGAAGACTCATCAACCGTGTAATCATCCCCCTCATCCGCCGAACTCCCCAACGCGCCCACCGTAACCGCCACATCCAGATCACTGCCCGACAGGGCCGTACCCACCGTAGCCGTCACCCGCACCATCTCCGCCCCGCCGTCCTCCCCCACCGCCGACAACACCGCCGGAGAAGCCCCGGTGTCCGTCAAAGACAACACCACCTCCATACCCGGATCCAAGATACCCAACGAAGTACCCGTAACCGTCACCGTCTGCCCGCCCACCGACAAAGTGCCATGCCCCTCGAACGTAACCGTCTCCTGCATGGCCGACTCATCCGCGCTGTCGTCAGGCGCCGTCAACGTAAACGACTTCGACCCCATCGTCTCACCCGCCGGAATCTTAACCGTCAACCGATTGCTGGCATCCAAACCAGAAACCGTGAAATCAGTCCCCAACGTCCCGCCGCCGCCGGCCCCCACCTCCACCACCACATTCGTATCAGACGTCAAAACCGACGACGACCCCGCGAACTCCGCCGACACCGTCACCAGCTGACCGCCCGCCCTCTCCATCACCGACCCCGGCGACACCGACAAACTAATATCAGCATCGTTATCCGTCACCGTCAGCTCCACCACCGCGTCGTTGAAAGTAACCACCTGATCAGTAGGCGACCCATCAGGCTTGGCCGCCGCCAACGCCGGCCTACCCACGATCCGCAGCTTCTCCCGGCCCTCCACCACATCATCATCCACAATCGACAGCTTCTCCAACGTTTTTGCAAAACCGGCATCACCCACCCAACCCTTTTCAATAGTTGTCGACTCCCTCGCCCAATCGAAAGAAAAATCATCGGCGCTCAACAACCCCGGCCCCTCCGCCACCGAAAACGAAATAACCGTATCAGACGTCAACACAGACCGGTCTGCATTTGTCGAACCTTCAGGATTCTTCCATGCAGGAACATTACCACCACTACTTGCAAAATTAGTATGCTGAGCATTCATAGCCGCACCAATAGTCAAATCCGTCGTCGCCGACGAACCCTCCGCCAAAGTCGGGCTGCCCTGAACAACCATATGGACCTGTACATCATCATCGATGACCAAACCATCAACATTGACAATCTCAAAACCATCCATAGGGCGCAAGCCAATCGTGAAAGTCTCATCAGGCTCCGCGATATAATCGTAGAAGCTGTCGATAGTATTCTGAGTACTACCGCTCGGACGATACCGGACAAATATGCTGCCCGCATTCAACGTCGGCCGATACTGATTCTCTCCATAGAAGCTACGGAAAAACTGTGTTATAGCTGTACTTGTCACATCGGGCTGTCCAGGGAGGTCTGGAGAGCGGTCATTTATTTCGGCAGTCCCACCGAAAGCATCGAAGATCAAGGTCAGGTTCTCACTGTAGGTCGAAGAAGTAACCCCATCCACCGTGAAAGTAAACCACGGGCGAGGGCCGTCATGACAAGCACAACCTTGTAAATTCGGGTAACTACCCTTAGGATCACCAGTCTCCCGTAAAACGAGACCACCGTCCTCATCGCTAAAAAATATGTGATTCCTATTAGAACCCTGATTATCCATCGTAACAACAATCGTACGATCCGCATCCAAAATCAGCAAATCAGCATCCTCCACCGTATACGGCGCCGTAGCCGTACCCGTAAACCTCCTCACGATCTCATGATCCTCGAACACCCGATCCGACAAAGGCGTAAACACCATATCACCCGAAGACCCGCTCACCGTCCCACCCGAACTGATAGAAAGCGTCAACGAAGAAGGAACAACAGAAGCCGTATAATCCCCGCCCATCCCCCGCGTCGCCGTCTCAGGAGCATCATCCACCGTCACCGACACCTCCACATTCGCAGACACCGGCACCCCCGCCGGAACCGAAGCAACCAACCGCACCGTCTGCTCCCCGTCGTCCTCCCCCAACCCATCAACAGGCCGACCCGCCGCATCCACAAACGACAACCTAATCACACTGTCATCATCCACAATATTCAAACCCACATCAGCAACCGCCGCGTACCCAGCCGCCGTCGTAGTAGCAGAAAACACAATCGTCTCGTCCCCCTCCACCAACAAGTCGGACACCGGAGTCACCGTCAACGCCGCCGCCGCCCGCCCCACCGTAGCCCCGCTCGCGATCGTCACCGTCCACGACGAAGCCGAAATCGCATAATCCGTCGTCGCGGTCGCCGTGCCCGCCGCCGCCGTCACGTTCACCGTCACCGCCGCCGACGTCGCCGCCGAAGCCGTCGCCACCACCCGCACCATCTGCGCACCGCCCTCCTCCGCCACCCCCGTCAACGCCGACGGCGTGCCCGCCCCGTCATCGAACGACAACGTAATCACATCAGCATCCTCGATATTCAAACTCACATCAGCAATCGCCGAATACCCCGACGCAGCCGTAGTCGCCGAAAACACAATCGTCTCATCCCCCTCCACCAACGCATCATCCACCGGAGTCACCGTCAACGCCGCCGACCGCCCCACCGTATCCCCGCTCGCGATCGTCACCGTCCACGACGAAGCCGAAATCGCATAATCCGTAGTCGCGGTCGCCGTGCCGGCCGCCGCCGTCACGTTCACCGTCACCGCCGCCGACGTCGCCGCCGAAGCCGTCGCCACCACCCGCACCGACTGCGCGCCGCCCTCCTCCGCCACCCCCGTCACCGCCGACGGCGTCGACTGCCCGTCATCGAACGACAACGTAATCAAAAAAGACGACTGACCCACCACCCCCGGCGGACCAACCGCCAACACCCCCAACACCAAACCAACCGCCAACCCCAAACCCAACCAACGCCGCCGACTCAACACCTGCCCCCCCCCCCCCGCAGCAACGACCAACCCAACAACATCAGGCCACCTCCTCCATCAAGCCAACCCCTCACCGAGCAAGGGGACAACGGTCAACACCAACATATTACCCCCCCCCCCCCGAGAAAATCAAGCACAAACCAAGAGCACTCCCCCAGACCAACGGGCGCCGCTGGACACAGCCGCCGTTCACCGGTCATCACGGCGAACGCAACCGGCCCGCGCCGGGGAGGCTGTCCGGGATGGCCGGCTAGCGGTGCTCCGTGTCGCCCGCCAATAGCTGCAGGACGTGCGGGAGCAGGGGCGCCAAGGCGTCCATGCCTTCCTCCACCGCTTTGGGGCTGCCGGGCAGGTTGACTGCCAAGCACGAACCTATCACCCCCGCCGCGCCCCGCGACAGCGCCGCCATGGGGGTATGGCGCAGCCCCTCCGCCCGTATCAGTTCGGCCAGGCCGGGGGCGGGGCGGTCGATCAGGGCGGCGGTGGCTTCGGGCGTAACGTCCCTGGGGCCGAATCCGGTGCCCCCGGTGGTGATGATCAGTGCATGGCGGGCCGCCAAGTCGGCCAGCAGGCTTTGAATCCGGCCGCGTTCGTCCGGCGACACCCTCCGCTCGACCTCGAAACCCAGATCGGCCAAGCGCCGGGCCAACACCTCTCCGGACCGGTCCTCCCTGACCCCGTGGGTGACCCCGTCGCTGACCGTTACCGCAGCGGCCGACAGCAATCCCATGCCGCCATGCTACGCGCCCCCGGACGCGGCGGAGATTCGGCGGGCCGCTACCCTCCGGCGGCGTGCCCTGGATCCTGCTGACCAACGACGACGGCGTGGACAGCCCCGCCCTGGCCCCGTTCCGGGACGCCTTGGCCGGGCTGGGCGAAGTGCGCATCGTCGCCCCGGCGGAGGAACGGAGCTGGGTGGGCAAGGCCCTCACCAGACACGGGCCCGTCTGGGCGGAAGAGGTCGAGCGGGGCGGAGCGGCGGCGGTTGCGGTGTCCGGCTACCCCGCCGACGCCGTGCAGGTAGGCGCCGCCTACTTCGGCGGGCCGCCCGGTTTGGTGGTGTCGGGAATCAACCTGGGCTACAACCACGGGGCCGGATACATCGCCTGCTCGGGCACGGTGGGGGCGGCCTTGGAGGGATGGGAGCTGGGCATTCCGGCGGCGGCCTTCTCGACGGGATGCAGCAACCGCGACTGGCACGAGTGGCACCGGTACGTGAAAACCGAGGCGGCCCGCCCGGCGTGGCGGCGGCTGGCCAACCTGTGCGCCCAGCTCCTGGAAGAGATCCGCGCCGCAGACCTGCCGGGCGACATAGTGAGCGTGAACGTCCCCTGGGAGGCCGACTCCTCCACCCCGCGCCGGGTGGTCCCCCCCGCCCGGGCCGCCTACGGAGCGATCCACCGGCGCCGCCCCGACGGCGCCTACGTCCACACATACCGAGAACTGTTCGACCCCGACCTGCCGGACGACACCGACATCGGCGCCAACCGAAAAGGCGAGATCTCCATCACCCCCCTGCTGGCCCCCAGCTCCCCGCCCATGCCCCCCGAAGTGCGCGCCGCCCTCGAACGCAGGTGAAGCCCGCGGGCCCGAACGACCCGACCGGATGCGTCTTGTAGGATGGCGCCGGGAGGTCGTCCATCTTGAAGATCGATCAGATTCGGCGGGGGGTCAGGCTGAACGGGGTACGCGCGGACGGGCCGGTGGAAGTGCTGACCTTTCAGCCAAACGGCGACCGTATGGGCACCTTGCTCATCCGGACGCCGGACGGCGGGCTGGAAGAAAGGCTGGTGTCCGCCGAGGACGCCCTCCGGTTCGAGGTCATCTCCGACCAACGGTGGACGTTCGACGCCGACGGCGACCTGTTCCGGCTGGCCTCCGAGGCGCGGCGCATCCAGATGGCCCATCTGTTCGATCCCTATTCCGCAGTCGAAGCTTCCGGAATCGAGCCCCTTCCTCACCAGATAAGGGCCGTCTACGAAAAACTCCTGCCCCGCCAACCCCTGTCCTTCCTGCTGGCGGATGACCCTGGCGCGGGCAAGACCATCATGTCCGGCCTCTACATTCGGGAATTGATGCTGCGGGGCGCCCTGTCCCGCTGTCTGGTGGTCGCCCCAGGCTCGCTGGTGGAGCAGTGGCAGGAGGAGCTGCACAACAAGTTCGGCCTGCGCTTCGATATCTTCTCCAGGGAGATGGTGGAACTTTCCCTGAGCGCCAACCCGTTCTTGGAGAAGAACCTGTTGATCGCCCGACTGGACCAATTGGCCCGCAGCGAGGAGCTGCAGGCCAAGCTGACCCGGGTCGAAGAATGGGATCTGGTGGTCGTGGACGAAGCCCACAAGATGTCAGCCCACCTGTACGGCAAGGATCTCAAAAAGACCAAGCGGTTCCAGCTGGGTGAGCAGTTACGGGACCGGGCCCGGAACTTCCTGCTGCTCACCGCCACCCCCCACAACGGAAAGAACGAGGATTTCCTGGCTTTTTTGACCCTGCTGGACCAGGATCGGTTCGCCGGCCGCCTGCGCAGCGGCCTTCCGCCCGATACATCCGACCTGATGAGCCGCACCGTCAAAGAGAACCTGCTCACCTTCGAAGGCAAACGCCTGTTCCCAGAACGCAGGGTCGAAACCCTCAACTACGACCTGAGCGAGCCGGAACAGCACCTCTACGACCAGGTGACCGAATATGTCCGCACCGGGATGAACCGGGCCGATCAGCTGGTGGAGTCGAACGATCGCCGGGGATTCGTGATCGGGTTTGCCCTGGTCGGCCTGCAGCGCCGCCTGGCTTCCTCCCCTGAAGCCATCTACCGGTCGCTGACACGGAGACGGGAGCGGTTGGAGAAACGGCTGGCCGAACTCCGGAGACCGGCCCCCGACTCCAACCGGCCCGAGGAACATCCCCGCCTCAACCTTCGCGGTATGGGCCTGCCCTCACGTCTGGAGGACTTCGACCCCGACGAGTTCGACGAGGATGACTACGAGCGGCTGGAGAAGGCGGGGGTGGAAGAGACCGCGGTCGACTTGGCCGACCCCGACGAGTTGGAAAAAGAGATCGTGGAGCTGCGCGGCCTGGAAGAACTGGCCCGCCGGGTGCGCAACTCCGGCCAGGACTGCAAATGGAACGAGCTGGCCGGTTTCCTGGAATCGGACACTTTCAAGAGCGGCGACCCTCCCCGCAAGCTGCTGATCTTCACCGAGCACAAGGACACCCTCCACTATCTGACCAAGCGGATCCAGTCGCGGCTGGGCGCCCCCGAGGCGATGGTGAACATCCACGGCGGGATGAAGCGGGAGGATCGCCGCCGCGTCCAGGACCGGTTTCGCAACCATCCGTTGGTGAAAGTGCTGGTCGCCACCGACGCAGCCGGCGAGGGGGTCAACCTGCAGCGGGCCAACCTGATGGTCAACTACGACCTGCCCTGGAATCCGAACCGGATCGAGCAACGGTTCGGACGCATCCACCGCATCGGCCAGACCGAGGTCTGCTACATGTGGAACCTGGTGTCCCAAGGCACCCGCGAAGGCCAAGTGTTCATCCGCCTCCTAGAGAAAATCGAGAACCAGCGCGAGGCTCTGGGCGACCAGGTGTACGACGTGTTGGGCGACCCCCAGATCAACCAATCTCTCCAGAAAGCCCTGCTGGAGGCGATCCGCTACGGCAACCAGCCAGAAAGGTTGGAACGGGCGGAAGAGATCATCGACTCCGAAGTCGGCGGCCGGGTCAGTTCCCTTTTGAAGGAGCGGGCCCTCGCCGGTGAGGTGATGGCGGCGGCGGACCTGGAGGAGGTGCGGGACCAGATCGAACAGGCCAAGGCCCGCAAGCTATCGCCCGGATTCGTGCAGGCCTTCTTCGCCGAGGCCCTCGGCAGGATGCGGGGACGGATGACCCTGCGGGAAAGCGACCGGTTCGAGATCACCCGGGTTCCCGCTCGGTTGCGCTCCGCCCGACTCCAAGACAAGGGCCCGGTCCACGACCGCTACGAGCGGGTCACCTTCGACAAGGAACAGGTGGAGGGGGCAAACGGCAGACCGCGGGCGGAGCTGATAGCCCCCGGCCACCCGCTGCTGTCTGCCCTGATGGATACCATCCTGGACGAGCACGGCCACACACTGACGGCGGGCGCTTGCCTGGTGGACGAGTCCGACCCCGGCTCGGAACCCCGAGTGTTGATCTACCTCGACCATACGATCACGGACGGACGCTCCGACAGCCGCGGCCGGCGGATCACAGTGTCCCAGCGATTCCAGTTCGTGGAAGTCGGCCGACATGGCGGCATCTCCGACCCAGGTGCCGATCCCTACCTCAACTACCGCGCGTTGACCGAAGACGAGGCCGGAGTGGCGGCCGCCGAGGTAGATCACTCCTGGGCGGACGGCGAAGTGGAGCGCATCGCCAAGGAGTGGGCGATCGCCAACCTGGCCACCCCGCATCTGGACACCGTTTCCGCCTTCACCAAAGCGAGGGTAGGCAAGGTCCGCCGGGCAGTCGAGGAACGGCTCAACTCGGAGATCCGGCATTGGGACCGGCTTGCCGTCGACTACAGACAGAAGGAACTGCACGGCCAGAAGCCGCAGCACAGCTCCAGCCGCGCCCGACGGACGGCCGACGAAATGGCCGACCGCAAGAGAATCAGACTGATGGAGCTAGAGATGGAGGAGGATCTGGCCAACCACCCACCGAAGGCGGCAGCCGCCGCCCTGGTGATCCCCCAAGGCCTGCTAGACGAGCTGACCGGGACGCAGCCGACCCTGACACCGGGTAACACGGAGGAAACCGACCGCCGAGCGGTGGCGGCGGTGATAGCCGCCGAGCGGAGGCTGGGCCGCGAGCCGATAGAAATGGACCACAACAATCCGGGCTTCGACATCATTTCCCGCGATCCCGGCACCGGCATCCACTACTACATCGAGGTCAAAGGCCATAAACCGACCACCCCGGAAATCAAGGTAGGCTTGCGGCAAGTGCGCCAGGGCAAGCAACACCCCGAGCGGTTCCGCCTGGTGGTGGTGGAAGTGCCCGAAGATCTAGACGCGGCACCGATGGTCGGCTACCTGATCCGGCCCTTCGACGGCTACGACCTACACTTCGCGCAGGCAAGCCTCCCGCTCAAAGTATCCGATCTAATGACCCAAGCAGTGGAGCCACAATGACACCTACCCCCCCCCCCCCCCGAGATTATAAGCCAAAGCTAATAGAAGTAGCGTTGCCGCTAGAGGTCATTAGCGATAAGTCGGCAAGCGAACGAGCAATACGACTGGGTATTCCATCTAATCTGCACCATTGGTGGCTCTACGCGGCTAAGGGGGGTATGCGGCCTCGTATTCGTTTTGTTCTGGGAGTTTGCCATATGATCCCGCAGTGGAGCAAGAGCCGGAGCCGGTAGTTGTTCCAGTTGCGGTATCCGTGGCCGATGCGGCGGGTTTTCTCGATGAGGAGGTTGAGGGCTTCGGTGGGTCCGTTGGTGATGCGGGTCAGGTGGTAGTTGAGGGTTTCGGTCTGCCAGGTCCGCAGCGTGCGGGACAGTCGGTCGATCTCCGGCACGGCTATCTGCCGGGCCCAGTGGTGGAAGTCCTCGAACCGGCGGCGGGCTTCGGCCGGGGTCGGGGCGGTGTAGACCCGGCGGAGGAGTTCCTTCGCCGTCCAGGCCGAGCTGATTTCGTCGTAGGGGTCGCCTACAGCAAGAGCGGCAGCGATCTTCTGCTTCCGGCGGGGGGTGAGGCGTTCTTCTCCGTAGAGCAGCAGACGGCGGATTCCGTAGAGGGGGTCGCCTTTCCGACCGCGGCGGCCGAGGGTTTCTTGTTGGGTGCGCTGCCGCACCTCGGTGAGGGCCTGGTTGGCCAACCGGACGATATGGAACCGGTCTACCGTCACCGCCGCGTGGGGGAGTTCGTCCCGCACGGCCCGTAGATACCCCCGCCATGGATCCAGGGCTGCGGCTTCGATTCCCCGCCGGTCTTCGGCGGGTTGTGAACCCAAGAAGCCCCTGGCCGCAGCGCCAGACCGGCCTTGGACCACTTCTATGAGCCGTCCTGTGTCGAGGTCGCAGAACCCCGTAGCCCACTTGTCGGGCCGTTTCCGCCAGCGGTGTTCGTCCATTCCCAGCCGCCGCACTCCCTGCAGGGTTGTGGTCTGGGCCTCGACCATCGGCTGGCCGATCTCCCGGACGGCTCTCATCGCGGTGTGCCAGCTGACTCCCAGCCCCCGAGCCGCCGCCGACACGGACATTCCGTCCTGGCCGACTTGGCGCACGGCTTCATGGCGGGCCCTCTCTGACAGCACATACCGGGGCCGCACCTCCGGGCTGGTCTCCGTCCAAGACTTCGTTCCGCATTCCTGGTTTCGGCACTGCCACCGGCGTTTCTTCCATATCAGCACCACCGGCCGCCCGCCTGAATGCAGATCCCTCACTTTGGCTTCCCGCCGGCCTTTCGACGCCGCCCGCTCCCCGCAGTCTTCGCACCAGGCCCGGTCGGCGGTGGTCTCCACCGCGGCCAGGACTTCCCCGTCTTCCTCGACGGTGCCTGCCAGGCGGAACCCTTCCAACCCCAGCAGACCCGCCTCCGCGCCTCTAACATCAGTTGCCATCTGTGGCCTCCTTCCGAGCAGGCAATTACACCGCTCAGTGCCGCGAGGCCACAGACCCACCCCCGGCATTTCCCCTCTTACCCGTTCTGCCTAACCAAACCCCCTCCCCCCTCCAACGCGTAGAGCCCTGATAAGACTCCGGCATGTGATGGGCCGCAACGCCGTCCAATGGCAGCCTGCTACATCCGATGAGAGTTTCGAAATAGTCCGTCGGCGACTGTTCGACCCTATACCCGAAGGAAAATACCGCGACCGTGACCGCGCCCTGGAATCCTTTTGGAGCTCCTATAAGAAATCTGATCAATTCCCTTCTGAAACCAAGAAGAAAGCATATCTGGAACGGATGCGTAAGTCCTATCCTATCCATCCTGAATTGTTTGACCGGCTGTTCCAAGACTGGTCAACCTTGGACAAGTTCCAACGCACCCGAGGAGCACTAAGGCTGATGGCAGAAGTCATCTCCAATCTGTGGAAAAACGACGACCGTAACCTGCTGATAATGCCTGGCACACTGCCGATGAACCACCCGCCCTTGGTGTCCGAACTAAAACGATATCTGGATGACGGATGGGATCCGGTGATCAAGCGGGATGTGGACGGCCCCGAAGCCGTACCGACCCGGCTAGACCAGGAGAAGCGGCAGTTGGGTGTCTACTCGGCCACCCGCCGAGTGGCCCGCACGATATACATGGGTTCAGCTCCCCGGCCCGACACCAACCGGGGGGTAGACATCAAGCGGGTGGTGCTTGGGTGTGCTCAGCCAGGAGAGCATCCGGAGAAATTCGTGGACGCCCTCAAGTACCTATCCAACGAAGCCACCCATCTGTATGTGGATGGCTCCCTGTACTGGTACCAACTGCAGCCCAACGTGACTCGGGTCGCCAAGGAAAGGGCCGAATCTGACTTCAATGATTATGATGCCGATGACGAAATCCGTAAACGCCTGTTGAGGTCGGCCGCGCGCTACCGCGATGCCTTTGCAACGGTTCCTATTTTTCCAGGGGGCCCGGATGATGTGGACGACTCCGATGACGGAGTGAGCCTGGTAATACTGCCACCTTACAAACACCACATCCGCAACACGGATGATAGTCCAGCAATACAGGCGGCGAAGGAAATCATGTCGCAGCGGGCGGCTGGCCCACGAATATACCGTAACCTGCTGGTATTTCTGGCCGCAACAGCCAAACGGGTGAAGGAGATGCGGGAAGCGGCTCGTCTCTACCTGGCCTGGAAGTCCATCAACGACGACCGAGAGCCGCTGAACCTTAGCCCGCATCAACAGAAGCAGGCTGCGACCAAGCTGAAGGAAACAGACGAGACGGTAAACTCTCGAATTGATCTGACCTTCGAATACATCCTTGCTCCCCGTCAGACACCGGGCACTGCAACAATAGTCTGGCAGGAAACCAAAGTATCCGGCAAAGGATCAATATCAGAACGGGTGGCCAGGAACCTTAAGTCCGAAGAAAAATTGATCGATGCCTATAGCGGAGTGCGCGTCCGGATGGATATGGATAGGGTGCCGTTATGGAGCGAGCGGGCCGACATAAAGATAAGCGATTTGTGGGAAGCTTATGCCAAATTCCCCTACATGCCCCGTCTGGCCAACTACTCCGTTCTGACCACCGCCATCAGCAACGGAACAGCCAACACCTGCTGGGATACCGAAACATTCGCGTACGCTGACGTTTACGACCAAGCGGCTGGCATCTGGAAAGGGATCAAACGCAACCAGCAAGTGATCCCTATTCACAGCGGGTTCTGCTCCGACCCGACGTAGTCCCTCCCCTACCCTCACCGGCTCAACCGGAGGGCGGTGGTATTACAACTTCCTCCAGCGGTACCACCCTGATAATTCCCGTAGAAGACGCAGACCAAGAAGACACCTCGGGCGAACAGAAGCCGACCCGTTTCTACGCCATCTTCAACCTCGATCCGGTACGCGGCATCCGCCAAATCGATGACATCCTGACCAATGTGACCAACCATCTCGGTAAAAATGTAACGCTTACCCTGGAAATCCGAGCCGAGAATCAAGAGGGATTCGATGACCACAACCGCCGAACGGTAGAAGAAAACACCGATCAGTTGGGAGCCAAGGATTTCAACTTTGAATCAATTTAGATTCTTCCTTCTCACCCCAAAAGGTCAATAAAATCAAAAATGATACCTGTTATCATAAATAAACGACCCTTTGTCTGATTAAGATGTGCGTAGCCAGGGTGTGCACCATTCGTGTGACTAATGGCCCAAAATCTTCTTAGAAAAAGAGCACAGTCTCTTGATAGAAAAGATTTGTTTTCCAAATGATCAATGGCACTTATCGCTCCGTCCTTTTTGGTGTTCGCCACACGGCAACAAAGCTCAATTACGAAACTCTCAAAAGCGGTGCGAATTTGCGAATTGCTGGCTGCGAATATACCATTCTTGAAAGCCGAGACCGCATCTTGATAATGATATAGGGTCTTTCTAAATCCATTATATTCCAAGAGTTCAACTACTTCGTACTCTATCAAATCAATGCCACAGAGATTCGCATCAAATTGATTTAGCGGCTTATATTGGTTTAAAGTATAAGGGGACATTAATTCGTGTTTTAATAATCTATTGGGCAAGTAAGGTATATCATTAATCCCGGCAATACTACGACTAAATCTAGATCCATGTACAAACTGAATAGCCCTCTCAGCTCTACGAGAAAGCTGTCCAATCTGAGCTATTGTTGATCTGCTTGGAGCTCTAGGTATTTCCCTCATATCAACCTCCAGTATAGGAAAGGCCCAACCGTCGTGCCGCCTCTGACACCTCAGAGGCGGTAGCTACGGGCTTTCATTATACATCAATTGGGGTCCAACGTCAGGGCCCCCCGCGTTGGTGGGACAGCCGCTATCCGAATAATACCAGAACCGGTCTAGTAGATGAGCCGGTGCAGCAGGCGGCGGCGCCAGGGGGCAGGGCGTTCGGCGGCGTGCACCACCAGCACCGTCCCCTCTACCGCGTCGCTGATCCGCTGGCTCAGCTCGGTGCCGATTCCGGTGCGCGAGGCCCCGATGATGACCAGGTCGGCGTTCCGCTGGCGGGCCGATATGACGTCCAGCAGGTCGGCGGAGGAATCGAGGTCGCTGTAGGTGTTGACCCGGCTCATCTCGACGAGCTGGTCGTGGTAGTCCTGTATCGCTTTGCGTTGGGGTTCGGTGGCGTCTTCGTCCAGTACATGGACCAGCCGGACTTCCGACTGCTCTATCACCCCGATGCGGTAGGCGGCGTCGATCTTCGACACGTCGTTGGGGCTGCCGGCGCCCAGCACGATGATCTTGGAGATGCCGCCCATGGCGGAGTTGCCCAGCAGCATCACGTCGGAGTGGGCGTGGTCCTGGACCCAGGTCAGGTCGAACCCCGTTCGGCGGCCGCCGCCTGCGTAACGGAGCTCCCCCAGGATCAGGTCCACCGCGTGCCGGGCGGCGTAATCGACCAAGGCCTGGCGGGGGTCGTTGCCGCGGGGGCGCACGAGGGCTATGTCCAGCCCCATCTCCTCGGCGATGTTCTTGGCGCCGATCCGGAAGGGGTCGTCGGGGCGGGGCAGGGCGCTGCGGCGCCACCAGAAGGTGCCCCGGCGGGAGCGGTCGAGCCGGGCCAAGGTGATCCGCCCGTCCTCGGCCGTCAGCGCCTTGGCTATGCGGAGCAGGTCGCGGAGCCGGTTGTTGCTGGTGCCGGAGTCCACCGGGATGACCACATGATCCCGCCCCGGCGAAGCGAGGGCGCTGCGGGTGGTGGACACCAGCGGGCCGATGGAACGGAGCCGGAGGGTGTCGAGCATGGCGCTCTCGTGGCTGGCCCTCGACCGCCCGAACAGGCGGTACCAGGCCACCCCCACCACCACGATTCCCAGAGAACCGACCATCGATATCCAGCCCAGCTGGGTGAGCAGCACCAGGGAGGCGCCGATCCCGAACATCTGAACCCACGGATACAGACGGGCGCGGAAAGGCGGCCGATACCAGGGGGGGTCGGACTCCCGGAAGGCGATCACCGAGAGGTGGATCAGGCAGAAGACCAGCACCTGGAAGGCCGAAGCCAGCTTGGCCAGCTCCAGCAGGGGGACGAACAGGATCAGCACGATCATCACCGCTCCGGTGAGGGCGATGCTGACCGCGGGGGTGCCCGTCCGCTGGTAGATGTGGGCGAAATACCTGGGCGCCAGCCGGTTGCGGGCCATGGCGAAGGGGTAGCGGGACGAAGAGAGCAGCCCGGCGTTGGCCATCGACACCAGGGCCAGCACCGCAACGGCCGAAATGATCCAGCCGCCGACGCGCCCCATGACCGCCTCGGCGGCGGAAGCCACCGGCGCCGAGTCGCCCGCCAGGCCGGCCAAGGGCAGGTTGCCTACGATCACCAGCACGATGGCCGGGTAGAGCACCAGCATCAGGCCGATCGAGGCGAGCATCCCCCGGGGCAGCACCCGCTCCGGATCCTTGACCTCTTCCGACACCGAGGCCACCTTGGTCACCCCGGCGTAGGACACGAACACCAGACCGGTGGCCGACAGCAACCCTCCGAAGCCTTCCGAGAAGAAAGGAGTCAGGGCCGGGCCTTCTACGCCGGCCGCCCCGACGGCTACGAAGAGGCCGAGCACCGCCAGCACGCCGAAGACCACCACCGTCTGGAAACCGCCCGACTGCTTGACCCCCGCCATGTTGACCGCGCACAGCGCCAACGCCAGCGCCGCCGCCACCGTCACCGTCGGCAGGTCCGCGAAGTACTGCAGGTAGCCGCCCAGCCCCACCAGGGCGAAGGCCGACTTGAAAACCAGGGCGAACCACACCCCGAACCCGGCCACGGTGCCCACCAGGGGCCCCATCGCCCGGTCGATGAAGAAGTAGGCTCCGCCCGACTTCGGCATGGCGGTGGCCAGCTCCGACTGGCTGACGGCGGCGGGCGCCACCACCACCCCGGCGATGAGGTAGGCCAGCACGGCGGCAGGCCCGGCCGCCTCGGCGGCCAAACCGGGCAGCACGAAGATGCCGCTCCCGATCATGGCCCCCAGGCTGACCGTGAACACGGCCGACAGGCCCAGGTTGCGCTGCAGTTCTGTCATATGTCACCTTTGGCGGACGGCGAACGAGACCAATCTTACGCCGCCCGCCGAGGGGTTCCGCGAATATGTAGTCCATCCTTGCCAGCACTTGACAGCTAGCCATTCTCAAGGTGTGGCCCGGTCCTCAATGCGACAGGGGCCGAACACAGCCAGATCGGCCGCCAGGTTAAATATCATTCAGAGAATCATTCAATTGTGAACGGCAAACGTGAACGAAACGCGGCGACCTTCAATGACATTGGTATGGAACGGCTGACCATGCTTGGCGACATAAGCTGTATGTAGCCTCCAAAGTTGAGGCCATTGCTCTGACTGTGAATCCATGTATTCAACGGGCAACCCTAGTTCCTTAGCCTTGGTATATCCTATAGTTGCCGAGTGCATTGGTTGATTGTGCAGGCTCTCAACAATTGTTTGAACTTCCTCAGGCGGAAACGGGTTTTGCCTAAGGGCCAAGATTTCAGGAACAACCTCTCTAGTACGCTCAATAGCAGATTGAGCCTTTTGATATACTACAGCATCAATATCTCCCAGAAAGTAAGCATAAAGTTCCAATAACTGGGGGTTGTCTTTAACACGAGGCTCAACCATATCTTTAACAATGCTCACGATGTCTTTGGCAGGAACATATTGTTTTCTTGCCTGTAAGTACATTTGTGGATCTATTGGACCCAACGCCGAAGTACTGCTCATTAGAATACTCTCAGCTGCCAGAGTTAAAAGCGTAGCGGCTGAAGCAGCCGTATCTGGCACGATAACTCTAAAATCCTCTCGTTCAGCATGACACATTGTTGCCAGTCTTAAAGCGGCTTCACCGTCACCGCCATAAGATGTCAACATCAAATCAAGTGGACGATCATGTACGTCATTGATAGCGTCGACAAAAGGAGTGATTATTTGGGTCTCTATAGGTCCCCAAAATACAATGAGTGAACGGCCAGTACTCTTTTCATAATTACGAATCTTTTCTTGACGTTCATAACGAGACGATCGTAACGCACGAAGATAGGCACCCTGTGTCGATGTGTCGGATAGGGAGCTTTCAGAAGCCATTGTCTACAGTACCTGAGGAGGATCTATCGTCAGATCTTTCTCGTCCCCTACCCGCCACTTTCTTTTTTCGGGTTTTATATCGGCATAGCGGCGCGCAACACGCGCCGCCGCCTCCTCACGTATCCTTCGGAAACGGGCAACGCGGTCATGAAAGGACTCTTCGTCCTTGCGGGGCTCCGGAACCGGGAACGGCAACCCTTCAGCCATTGTCCTTCTCCTTTCTCCTGTCAGCACATACAGTACCACAGTTCTGATGATTGTATCACAGGAGAGCGACAAGGCAATCCCTGCGGCCCGGGTGGAGTGGAGTTCAAACGGCCAGGTCGCGGCGGTGGAAGCGCACCGACGCGGCCCAGGTTGCGGCCAGGGCACCGAACAGGAGAAGCAGGTAGGAGGGTTCGAAGCCCTTGGCCAGCGGCGGGGCGTCCCCCAGATACCAGTAGAAGGGCGACAGCAGCCGGAGCGGGGCCATTCCGTCTGTGAGGGCGCCGAGGCCGTTCAGCAGGAAGGTTCCGAAGGCGGCGGCGGCGGTGATCCGCACCGCGGAGAAGGACCGCCCCGTCATCGTCCATATCAACAAGGCCAAGCCGCCGAAGAACAGCCCCAGCAGGCCCAGGCCCGCCCCGGCGGCCAGGATCCGGGAGGCGCCCAGGCCGGTGTTCCATACGGCGTCGCCGGCCAGAGCCGCTCCGGTGGGGGCCGCTGCTACCAGCGCGGCGGAGAGCGCCGTCCCCCCCGCCTTGGCCGCCAGCACCCTCCGGCGGGGGGCGGGGGCGGCGAGCACCAGATCGAGCACTCCGGCCTTCTCCTCGCGGATGAAGCCGGACGACACCCCCCTGACCGTGAACAGGACGATGAGGATCGGGCCGATGACCTGGTAGGTGCGGGACGAGAGGTAGCCGGCGGCGGTGACCATGGATTCGGGGTTGCTGATCCCGAAGAGGGCGAACACCTCGCCGGGCAGGGCGGAGATCAGGCCGGCCATCGCCTCGGCGTCCTCGGAGAGGGCGGGCCAGGTCGAGAACATGAACAGGGTCAGAAGGGCGAGGCCTCCCCCCCACCCCCACACCGAGCGGCGGCGGTCCCACAGGGTCTTTCCGAAGGGGCCCGACAGCAGCCGGGCCGCCCGGGGGCGGCGTATCCGCGGGCGGCGCCGGCGGCCGGCGGCCTCTGCCCGCAGCGGGGTCCGCCCGGCGGCCAGGTCGCGGCGGCGGAACACCCAGGCGGCCGCCGCCGTCAGGGCTGCGGTAGACGCCGCCAGCCAAAGATGGCCCGCCCCCAACCCCTCGAGCAGAGGGCCGGGCGTCGAGTACCAGGTGAAGGGGCTGGCGGCGGCCAGAGCACCCAGCCACGGATAGAGGCCCGAAAAGCTCTCTACGAACCAGGCCAGGAAGGCCAGCAGACCGGCGGCGCCCCCCGCCGCGGCGGGTCGGCCGAAGACGGCGGCGGCCAGCAGGGCGGCCGCCCCGAAGCAGACCCCCAGCAGCCACAGGGCGAGGCCCGCCGCCGCCACCCCGGCAACGGTCAAAGACATCCCGAAGAAGGCGTTGGCCGCCAAGAGGGCGCCGGTGAGCACGGCCGCCTGGGCCAGCGCCGCCAGCCCGACCGCCGCCGCCTTCTCCAGCAGCACCCTGTTGCGGGAGACGGGGGCCGAGAGCACCATGTCCAGCAGGCCGCCCCGTTCTTCGGCGGCGGTCTCGGCGGTTGCGGCGCCGATCGTGAAGACGAGCATGAGAAGAGGGGCGAACATCGAAAACAGGTAGGCGGAGAGGAATCCGGCCCCGGTCAGGTAGACGGCCGAATCTATCCCGGCCGCGGCCAGCAGCGCCGGGGGGAGGTTCTCGACGAAACCGGCGAAGGCGTCCGATTCCGCCAGGATGGGGAACACCGCCCCCAGCCAGGCGGCCAGCGCCGCCAAGCCCAGGCCGCACCCGGCGGCGGCCCGGCGGCGCCCGCGCAGGCTCTTGGCCAGGACGGCCGGACGCATGCCGGCTCAACCCCCTTCGGCCGGATCGGCGGCGGCCCCGTAGTAGGAAAGAAACACCTCGTCGAGGTCGGCCTCCTCGGAGGCGACCCGCCGCACGCCCCGGTCCGCCGCCGCTCTTATCACCGCTTCCTGGGCGCCCGCCACCGCCAGCCGGAGGAGCGCCCCGCCCCGCTGCACTTCGATCACCGACGCCCCTTTGATCCGCTCGAATTCGGCCGGGTCGACCGGCCCTTCGAACTCGAACGACAGGACGGCCCTCACTTTGGAGCGGAACCCTTCGAGGGTGTCGACCGCGGCCAGGCGGCCCCGGCGGACGATCCCCACCCGGTCGGCCGTCCGTTCCACCTCGGGCAGGTTGTGGGAGGACAGGAACACGGTGCGCCCCTCCCGGCGGACCTCGGCCAGGAGGCCGGCGAACTCCTGCTGGCCGAGCGGGTCGAGGCCGGAGGTGGGCTCGTCGAGGATCAGCAGCTCCGGCTCATGCATGAAGGCGTTGACCAGCGCCACCTTCTGGCGGTTGCCCTTTGAGTATTCCTCTATCCGGCGGTCGAGGTCCAGGTCGAAGCGCTCGGCCAGCCGGGCGGCGGAGGCGGAGGCGTCGATCCTGCGCAGCCGGCTGAAGTAGAGCAGGAACTCCCGCCCGGTCATCGACGGGTAAAGGGCCGGCTCGCCCGGCAGGTATCCGACCCGGCGGCGGATGGCGAGCGAGTCGGCGGCGATGTCCAGGCCGAACACCTTCCCGGCGCCCCTCGTGGGGTGGATCAGGTTGAGCAACAGGCGGATGGTGGTGGTCTTGCCCGCCCCGTTGGGGCCGATGAAGCCGAAGACCTCGCCCGCCTCGACCGCCAGATCGAGGTCGACGATGCCGGCCGCCTCTCCGTAGTACTTGGTGAGGCCGCGGGTCTCGATCACCCGCGCCGCCGCCCCTTTCGCCGCCGCCAAGCTACTCCGCCGAGTTGGCGGCGATGAACTCCAGCACCCGGCGCCAGGCGTCGGCGGAGTCGGCGGCGAATTCCTGGAAGCGGCGGTCGAAGAAGGAGTGCGGAGCGCCGGGGTACACCACCACCTCGTGAGGGGTTCCGGCCTGCTCCAAGGCGGAGCGGAACTCCTCGACCGCCTCGAGGGGGATGCTGGGGTCGTCTCCTCCCATCAGGGCCAGGATCGGACAGGCCATCCCCGACACCCGGTCTACAGCGCCGGCGGTCTCCTCCGGCCGCCTCGGCTTGCCGTAGAAGCCCACCGCCCCGGCCAAACCCAAGCCGTTGGCGGCCTGGTGCCAGGAGGTCGATCCGCCGAAGCAGAAGCCGACCGTGAACACCGGTCGGCCGGGGCGGGCGGCCCGCAGGTGCGAAACGGCGGCGGTTACGTCGTCGCGTATCCCCTCGAAGGCAGTGCCGTGGACATGGGGCCAGTAGTCCCAGTCGTTGGGGCGTTCTCCGATCCCGGCGGTGCGGCCGAAGTAGTCGACGGCCACCGCATCATGTCCGGCCTGGGCGAAGCGCAAGGCCAGTTCCTTGTAGAAGCGGTACAGGCCCCGCACGTCGGGGAGCACCACCACCCCCGCCTCCGACGGCGGGCGGCCCACCGCCTCGAACGCCGCGAACCGGTTGCCGTCCCGGGCCTCCAAGATCAGGTCCCGGCCGGCGGCCTCCCTGCCGCCCGGCGGGACGGGCAACTCGGAATCATGATCGAAGCACACAGCCAGCCTCCTGAAGAGACCTCACTCTACCGCGCCGGCCGCCGCTCAGATGCACAGGCCTTCGGGGGTGACCCCTCGGTTGGGGTGGCACATCGCGGTCTCTTCTACCTTTTCGAGGGTGTAGCCGCCGTCCGGGCTGCGGACGCCCGTTACCCGCAGCCGCAGGGCCCGCACCGAGTCGTCCCCCAAGCCGACCACGTCGAAGACGGCCTCCCCTTTTTCGCCCTCGACGGCCGGGCTGGACATGGTGATCGAAGAGGGCGGTTCCTCCGAGGCGAAGACCCGGGCGACGGCCCGGCCGAGGGCTTCCATGTCCGGCGCGTCCGTAGCGGCCCCGAGCGCCTCCAACGCCGCCGGGGTGCGGTCGGAGGTGCGGGCGGCCAGCCCGATGCTTCCGGCGGGGGCCCAGCCGGCCGCTCCGCCCGGGGTCTCCACTTCCAGCCAGATGGAACCGGGCAGGGAACGCCCCCGGCCCGTGAGGGTGAGATCATCGGCCAGAGGCGCCAGCCCGGCGGCGGCCGGCTGGTCGGCGCCCGGGTATCTCCTGATGATCAGCACCTCGTCGAACGGCGCCCCGATGACCGCCGCCCGGGTGCCCGCCGGGGCCGCGTCGAAGGGTTCGCCCGGCGGCGAAGCCTCGGGGCATCCGCCCCCGGCGGCCCACCGATGGAGGACAGCGGCCGCCTGGACCCGGGTCATCGGCCGATGCGGCCGGAACTCCGCCTCCCCGCCCCCGCTCGTATACCCGTGCATCAATCCGCAGTCGGCGGCCCATTCGACCGCCGCCAAGGCCTCGTCCGACAGGCCGTCCAAGTCGGTGTAGGGGCGGTCGTCCTGGGCGGACCCGACCCAGACGCCGGCGGTGAACACGGCCGCGGCGGCGACGCCCCCCGCCAGCAGCAGCCTGAGCCGCTCATATCTCGTCATCCGCCCGCTTCCGCCCCGAATCATTTTTCCCGCCTCCGGCCTATAATCCCGCCCCATGTCGAGAATACACAATTCCATGTCCCTGGCCAGATCGTCCTGGGAAGTCATCAAAGCGGACAAGGAGCTCCTCCTGTTGCCGCTCATCTCCGGGGCCGCTTCTCTGATCATCGCGGCCTCGTTCGTGATTCCGCTCTTCATAGCGGGGGGCGGCGAGGCCCGGATGACCGGCGGGAGGATCCTGGGGCTGATCCTGATGTACTTCGTCTTGGCCTACATCACGATCTTCTTCAACGCCGCCCTGATCAGCGCGGCCCACGAACGCCTCGGCGGCGGCGACCCGACCATAGGAAGCGCCCTCCGGGGCGCCGGGCGGCGGGCCGGGCGGATACTCCCCTGGGCCTTCATCTCGGCGGTCGTGTCGATGATCCTGCGGGCCATCGAAGAGCGGGCCGGGTTCGTCGGCCAGATCGTGACCGCCATGGCCGGAGTGGCCTGGGCGGTGGTTACCTTCCTGGTGCTGCCGATCATCGTCATCGAGGGTCTGGGGGCGGGCAAGGCCATCAAGAAGTCCGGTTCTCTGCTCCGCGACACCTGGGGCGAGAACCTCGCCGCCCAGGTGGGCTTCGGCCTGCTCGGCTTCCTGCTCGTCCTTCCGGCCGCCGCCCTCATAGCGATCGGGGCCGGGGCCGGCGGAGCGGCGGGGGGCGCCCTCATCGGTCTGGGCGTGCTCTGGGCGATCGCGGCGGCGGTGGTGCTCGCCGCTCTGAGCGCCGTGTACCAGACGGCCCTGTACCACTTTGCGGTGGACGGCCAGGTTCCATCCAGCTACTTCGACGCCGGCGTCATGCAGTCCGCCTTCGGCGTCAAGCGCGGGCGGCGCGGCGGCCGGTAGAAACCGAGGAGCCTTTCTTCAGAGAGGAGAAGCCCGGCGGCGGGCCGCCCTCGCCCTGGCTTTGGCCGCTTCCTCGGCGCGGTTCTTGGGGGCGGCGTTGGTGACCAGGGAATCCACCAGCCTGCGGGTGGCGGCCGATATCTCCGCCGCCGCCCGGTCGAACACCTCCTGGTTGGCCTGCGAGGGCCGGGCGGCCCCCGAGATCTTGCGGACGTACTGAAGGGCGGCGGCCTGCACCTCCTCGTCGGTGGCCGGCGGCTCGAAGTTGTGAAGGGTGCGGATGCTGCGGCACATGCAGCAAAGGATACCGCCGCCCCCCGGCGGCCAACAGCAGACGGCGCCCGCCCCGCCCCCAATCCACCTCCAAACCAGAGCCTCACCCCGCCTGAAACCTCGGATCCGCAGAGCGCCGCCGCCCCCAGGCTCGGAACGCGAAAACCACCGGGCCCTCTCTATTCGGTGTAAGGGATGACCTCGGGCCCTTCGGGGCGGGCCACGATCAGCAGCTTCGGGTGCTCCGCCGAATCCATGACGGCGATCACTTCCTCCGCCGTAAGGGCCGCCGCCTCCGCATCCGGCCTCTCCCAGACCTGCACGTCAGCGCCGGTGCGCTCCCGCACCATCCGGGCCGCCGCCCCGCCGTCAGGCCCCCCCACCAGCACCACCGACTGCACCCTTCGGCCTGGTTCGGCCGGGGGAGGATCTGCTCCGCGCTCTTCGGCCAGGTCGGCCCGGCGAACCGCCCGGTGGTAGGCGGCGGTCAGCCCCACCACCGCCGTCAAAGCCAGCGGCCAGCGCATGGTGTACAGGGTATAGGCGTCAAAGGTCTGTTCCATGACCGAGACCAGCACGTCGTAGACGAGCACCAGCAGGCTGACCAGGGCTGTCAGGCCCCCTGCTCCGAACAGGCACACCAGGTAGATGCGCCGGTTGGGAGACCGAAGTTCCGGACCGGGGTCGGCGGCGCGCCGGCGCTGGATCGACGACCAGCCGCGTTGCCAGAGCGGGCCGCCCACCGCCAGCACCGCCGCCGCCGCGATCAGGGCAGACCGGTCGTAGGCAGCGGGGTAGATGAAGCGGGGAGAAGTAAACGCCTCGATCGACGCCGCCAGCACCGCCGCCGCTCCCCCCGCCGCGGCCAGCAGCCCCACCCCCGCCACCGTGTAGTCGTACACTCGGTCTACCTCGGTGCGCACCGGATCGGGCGCCGACCGGAAGACGCTCCGGTGATAGCGCCACAACCCTCCTCCGACCGCCGCCATCGCCAAGGCGAGCGGGAGCTCGCTGAAGTGGACGCCGGCCGGATGGACGGAGCCGCCGGCCAGCCAATCCAGCATCCGGTAGGTGAGGTTCCAGACTCCGGCCAGCCCGGTTATGAGGCCTCCCACCACTCCGGCCAGCAGCACGTAGCCCCGCCAGAGCGGAGTGCGTTCCCCGGAGCGGCCCAGCCGCAGCCAGTAGCGCATCCAGACCGCCCCGCTCACCGCCAGCCCCGCCGCCGATTCCCAGACGGCGCCCTCACCCCCGGCCAGCACCCGGCCTCCCCACAGCGCGTCGTACCCTCTCTGCAGAACGGATTCGAGCAGAACAACCCCGAAGCCGGCCGCGGCGGCCAGACCGGCCAGCGACCCCAGGATCACCCCCCATTCGAGCCGGACGGAGCGGACCCGCCGGACGGCCGTCATGTGGTGGAACAGCCACACCATCCCCCACACCAGAGCGACCGCGAACGGGGCGGAGTCGAACCGGCCCTCCAGCAGCCGAAACAGCCATACGATGCACCCGCCGCCCGCCGTCAAGAGCCAGGCCAGCTCCGAAACGGTCAGGTAGACCTCCCATCCGGGGGCTTCCCCGCCCTCGGCGCGGAGGGTGCGCCTCACCCGCAGGGCCGCCAGCGCCAGGCCGGGCGCCCCCACGATCACACACGAGAGCATGAAGGCCCGGTCGCCGGTTCCGGCGTCCGCGAAGCTGAACAACCCGCTGAGTCCGGTGGCCGCCGCCGCCGTCAGCAGAAACAGCATCCCGTACTGGAAGAAGCGGCGCAGTGCGCCCCCCCGGTCCCCTTTCGACCTCGAGGACAGGAACACGATCAGGACGATGACCGCCGCCAAGAACAACACCAAAAACAAAACGATTCCAACCAGAAACAGCATTGCTTCAAACCTCCCGCAAGTCCGGCTTCGGCGGCGGGGGGAGATACTCGGAACACCGGCGCTGCGGCCAGTCCTGATGGGTGATGCGCCAGCCTTCCCCGTCCTCTTGGCGGGCCAAGACGAACGACCGGTGATGCGAATAGTCCATATCCAACGGACGCTCTCTGGTGACCCGGACATCCACGAAGGCTGTGCTTCCCTCGAAGACGGTGTCCAGCAATTCGATCCGGTAGGCGCGGTCCTGCAGGTGGCGGGGGGGCGTTGCGGTGCATTCCCGCCGCAGCCGGTCGGAGAGGTAGGCGCGGGCCGCCCCGCGCCGCCCGTCGATCATGGCCGACAGATAGAGCTGCACCACGCCTTCAGGGGTTTCGGGGTCCAGCGCCGCGTCCCTGGTGAAAGCGGTGACCGCAGCCGCCGCCAACAGAACGCCGATCACGGCCCCCGCCCACAGCAGTATCCGGCTTCCAGGCTGCGAAGCCGCGGCCTGCGGCGGAGGGCCGCCGCTCCTCTCCGGCGGAGAATCAGGCGCCATGGCCGAATCCGAAGAAGGAAGAGCCGGGGCGGAGGCGGCAAGCCGGGCAGGGAACCGCCGCCCGGCGGCGCGCGGTAGGGTATCGGCCCATGAACAGAACATACCAGCGCATCCTCGGCCTGCGGGCCATCCGCCAGTTTCAAGACCGCCCCCTCGAGCCGGACGACCTGGAACGGTTGCTCGAGGCGGCCCGCTGGACCGGGAGCGCCAAGAACCGGCAGAACTGGTCGGTGGTGGTGGTCCAAGACCCCGCCCAGAAGGAACGGCTGGCCGGTTGCTGCAACACCGCCGGCCCCCTGCATAGGGCGCCGGCCGGGCTGGCCCTGGTGCAGGAGCCGGAGACGTATGAGTTCGACATCGGGCGCATGGCGCAGAACATCATGCTGGCGGCGGATGCGCTGGGGATGGCCTCCTGCCCGGTCACCATGCACCGCGAACGCCTGGCCGCCGAGGTGCTGGGCCTGCCGGACGGCCGGCGCTGCCGGTACGTCATCGCCGTCGGGTATCCGGCGGATCGGGCCAAACCGGCCCGCTTCGGAGGCCGCAAACCGATCGGGGACATCGTCCACCGGGATTCCTACGGCGGGCAGCCGGCCGCGCCCTGATGTGCAGATTCACCGGGATGAACATCGAGGCGGGGGCATGAGCGGTCTTCTCGAAGCGGCGCGGGGGATCTACCCCCAAACCGTGGAGCTGCGCCGGGCGCTCCACCGCCGGCCCGAACAAGGCCTGCACCTGCCCGAAACCCGCCGGACGGTGCTGGAAGCCTTGGAGGGCCTGCCGTTGGAGATCACCCGGCACCGAACCACCAGCGGCGTGGCGGCGGTGCTGCGGGGCGGGCGGCCGGGGCCGACCATAATCCTGCGGGGCGACATGGACGCCCTCCCCCTGCAGGAGGACACCGGCCTTCCCTTCGCCAGCGAGAAACCCGGCAACATGCATGCCTGCGGCCACGACCTCCACACCGCCATGCTGGCGGGGGCGGCCCGGCTGCTGTCGGGAATGCGGGCCGAGCTGTCCGGCAGCGTGATCTTCATGTTCCAACCCGGCGAAGAGGGCTACTTCGGGGCCCGCTACATGCTCGAGGAAGGTGTGCTGGACACCGCCGGAGACCGCCCCACCGGGGCCTTTGCCGTCCACGTCGTCAGCTGGTTCCCTTCTGGAACATTCCATCACCGGCCCGGCCCCCAGATGGCCTCCGCCGACCGCTTCGAGGTCACGGTCCGGGGGAAGGGCGGACACGCCTCGGCCCCCCACCTGTCGCGGGATCCCGTCCCCGCCGCCGCCGAGATGGTTTCGACCTTCCAAACGGCCGTGACCCGCCGGGTGAACGTATTCGACCCGGGGGTGATCACCGTTACGCTGCTCGAGGCGGGCACCACCCACAACATCATCCCCGAGACCGCCCGGCTGATGGGAACGATCAGAGCCCTGTCCGAAGCGACCCGCGAAGAGCTGCGGTCCGCCGTGCGCCGGGTCGCCCAAAACGCGGCCGCCGCCCATCTGGTGGAGGCCGAAGTGGAGATCGAGCGGGGGTACGGGGTAACCCTCAACGACCCCGCCTACACGGAGTTCGTGGACTCGGTCGCCAAGAGCGCCCTGGGCGGCGGCCGGGTGGAGATACTCGAGGCTCCGTCGATGGGCGGCGAGGACTGGAGCTACGTGCTCAGGGAGGTGCCGGGCGTGATGACCTACCTGGGCGCCTGCCCGCCCGGAATGGCGCCGGAGGAGGCCCCCAGCAACCATTCCAACCGGGTGGTGTTCCACGAAGAGGCCATGATCTACGGGACGGCCCTGCATGCGGCGGTGGCGCTGGCCCACGGCCGGGGCGGTTTCTCCCCCTGACCGCCGCCCGCTTGGACTGGCGGGCCGCGCTCCGCTATTCGGCGGCGCCGTGCCAGAGGCGGTGGGCCTCCACCAAGAAGAGCACCGGCAGAACCGTGTCGATCAGGTGCCAGATGGTCCAGTTGTCGTTGCCGGTGCCCAGGGCGGACTCGAACCAGTTGGGCATGAAGGCGAGGGCCAGCATCACGGCGCCGTAGAACATGAAGTTGGCCCCCAGCCACCGGCGCACATCGGTCGAAGAGTCGGCGGCGCGCCGCTTCTTCTCCCGGCAAGTGGTGATCACCAGCGCCGCCAGGCCGAAGGCCATGAACCAGTCGAGCACCGTCCACACGGTGACCGGCCCGTCCATGCGCTCCCCCGCCGAGTCGTACGCGTAGAACGGGAACGCCAAGAACTGCACCGCCACCGCCAGACCCACCGCCGCCAGATAGACGCTGATCACCCGCTTGACCGCAACCGACTCCATGATCGACCACCTTCCCTTCCCGGCGGGCCGTCCGAGGCCCCGCCGCTTGCCTGCCAGCCAAATTACCAGGCCGAGGCCCTGCATCCGGGGAATCGCCCTTCCATCCTTCATCGGTCTCTGTTCAGCCCCCTGCCCGGTACCCAGGCCCGCACTGCTCTTCAGACCGGAAGAGGCTGAAATAGCTGTCGTCCTGAAACGGATAAAAGAATCTGAGGTGGAATCTCATTAACATTTACCTTAGCCAATCAGGTAGTTCTCCTAAAGCACTTTCCCCGCCACTTTTTTTCATAAAGGTAGCATTGAAAAGCTGAACAGCGGGCCAATATTCTTCATCTAGCCCAATCGCCTCTAATATCTTTTTGTCCACAGGATCCGTGAGATGGCGAATTTTACGTACATCATAATTTCCAACGAAATAACCGGCATTTTTGACAAATTTAATAGTTTCCTTTAATGCCTCTTGGATTGGCGGCCCTAATTGGGCAACATCTTCCAATAAATGGTCGTTGGTGGGGATGGGAATAGACGCCAAAGCTCCCTTAGGAAGATTCAACCCATCCCCAGTAGCTGCCCACCATAAAAGTGCTATCTTACTCAAGGATAGGACGAATGCGGTATTACGCGAATGTTTGTCGGGAAAAGAAAGTGTTTTACAGGCAGGTTGGTCTATTGGATTTCCAGATAAATCATATGCTTCAGGAGGATCTATAAATGAACTCAAATAATGCCAGATTACAGCCTTAAAGGTCAAGGTATGACAACCTGCACTATTAGTCAAATCACCTATACTAAGGCCAGTTGATATCAACCTATGTATTATTTTTCTCTCCTGTGGTGAACCAATCTTTAGCCAGCCTGAATACTGTTTTGAATCGGGAGAAGGTGAATACAAAATATTTTGGAACAAAAAGGCTCTATAAGTCTTTAACCATCGATTGAACCTCGTGGATAATATCCCAGATACTGGTTTCCATCTAACGTCAGTTGCTCCAACTAAAAGAACTACTCTTACTTTAACTCCTGAGAACAGTTGATCGGGATCCTTATCGTAGGTGCTGATCCATTTTGTAGGAAATGAATCGGTTACAACATCCCGAATGGCTCTAAATCGTTCACTGAACTGAAATGATACTGGCATAATCATGGCGTATCTCGCTTTATGGGTCAGTAGTTGAAGGGAGCGTTCTACACATGGTGCATAGATATTTGGAAGTTGATTCGTTTGATAGCCTTGATAAGAATAGGAAGTTATTTTGGTACGGCTGATGAATGGAGGGTTGCCGATGATGATATCAAAGCCTCCTCCATCTTGGAATATTCTTGGGAACTCGATGAACCAATGGAAGGGTCGATGTGATTCGATCCATTGGTCTAAATCCATTCTTTCGGCTCTTGCTTCGTACAAAGCTTGATCGAGTCGGCGGCGATGCTCGGCCAGTTTTTCTTCTACTCCTGCCTTTAGCTCCAGGATTCGGTCAGGATCGTCCGTTCTCTGTTGGGCGAGAGAGAACTGGCTCATCAATTCAGCAACTGCGGCGTTGGTCGTTGCTATATCCTCTAGCTGGCCGAGGCCGAGCAGATCCATTCCGATCCGGTCTTCGGCGTCTTTATGATGGGCGATTCCGACCAAGAGGTTGCCGGTCTTGATGTTGAAGTCCAGGTCGGGCAGGGGTTCGATATGACGGTGGTCGGTCAGCTGGGCGGCCAGCTTGAGGAACATCCGCAAACGGGCTATCTCGCCTGCTTCGGGCATGAGGTCCACCCCGTACAGGTTGTTGAGCATGACCGACTTGAGGATGAAGTAGCGGCGGTTGGGGTGCTCGTCTGCTTCTCGCAGGCAGGGCGGCCGGTCATCGAGGCCGTCGGAAAGCTCTTCGGCCCGGTCCAATAGCACCTCATAGCAGTCGGCCAGGATGTCGAGGGCGGCGAACAGGAAGGCCCCGGACCCGCAGGTGGGGTCGAGGACGGTGATCTCGGTCAGGGTCCGATAGGCGCTCTCCACCGCTTCGAGCGGGGTGAGCATCGCCAGGAAATCGGTGACCAGGGTGCGCAGGTCGAGGTTGGCTGTAACCGCCTCGTCTACGTTCTCGATCCCGCCCGCCGCCAGCCGGGCCCGAAGTTCGCGGCAGCGGCGGAGCCGGTCGTCTGCCTCCCACCAGGTCTCGCCGGGCAACCCGATCTCCGGGGGCGCTTTGTCGAACCAGAGCTCGTCCCGCAGGGCGGAGTCGTCCAGGCCCGCCGCTATCTCCGGCGGATACTGCTCGTCGATGCCGTGGAAGACCGATTCGTGGATGTAACGGTCCGGCTCGACCTCCAGCAGGTCCATCGGATCGTCATCGAGCCGCAGCCGATCCAGCAAGGCCGGGATTACCGTCACCGAGGTCATGTACCCGGTGATGTCCTCCTTGGTGTAGTAGGCGCCCTGCTCCTTCTGGTTCACGTACTGCTCGAACACGTAGCCCAGCACATCGGGGTTGATCTCGTTGGGTTCGTAGGTGGGGCGCTCGTCCAGATGCCAGCGGTATCCGTCGAAGAAGTCGAAGATGACCTCGAAGGCGCGGTCGGGGATCTGGATGTGGTGCTCCCGTTCCAGCGAATGCCGGTCGAAGATGGCTCCGTTCACGTAGGGGATGCCGCCGATGATTTCTTCGATCGCGGGGTCGTCGTACAGTTGCCGGTGCGAACCCAGACCCTCGTGGAACAGGGGCAGCAGGAAGCGGCGGAAGAACCCGTAGAAGGCGTCCTCTCCCAGATGCGAGCGCACCATCTCCAGCCGGTTCCGCAGATAGTGGATGTCGCCCGCCATGAACCCTTTCTTCTGCAGGAAGTAGATGAACATGAGGCGGTTCAACAGCACCGATCCGTACCATCTGCGGTGTTCTTCTGGGTCGACGCCCTCGATCTTCTCCGCCAGGTGAAGATGGTTGGCCTTGAACTCTTTGAAGAAGCGCTTGGTAACCGGCTCGACGTTGAACTGCCTCCGCACCCGGTCCAGCACGTCCAGCACCGTCAAATCGTCTTCTTCGGAGATGTCGAAGCAGACTCCGGCCAGCCGCTGCACCAGCCCCTCGTTGGCGGCGCCGGGCCAGTATTCGTGTTCCACCAGGCGGTAGCCGGAACCGGAGGGGCGCACCTCCGGCCACAGCCAGCGCTGGCAGTTCCCCTCGTCGAAGATCAGCAGCCGCTCCCGGCTCAGCCGGGACAGTACTTGGTCGATCCGCCGCCGTTCCATTGCGGTCAACGCGCCGGTGATGGACCACACCGCCACTCCCCGCTTGTCCGCCGCCGGCGCTGCCTGGGCGCCCTCCAAGGGCAACGGGAAAGAAAGGGTTCGGGGGTGGTCCCAACCCAGATAGTTGAACAAGCCTGCGAAGTCCCGCCGGAGCAGAAACCGCTTGATCTGCTCGGAGTCCACCCTCATGGTGTGAACCCCAGGGAGCAGAGCAGGCGTATCTCGGCCTCCTCCAGCTCGGCGTCGGGCACGCACAGCCGCCCCTCCTCATGGAGGGAAACGATCAGATTGGCCAGGTCTTCCGGGGTGCGTTCCCGCAGCGCCTTGGCTAGGCGGTGGGTTGCGTCCTCCAGCAGGGGCTTGCGGTAGAGCTCGTCGAGCGCTCTGTCCACCCCTTCGGCGAACAGGGTGCCGGGATATGCCTCCCTATAGTTCCTCAGCCGGTCCCAGCAGCGCTTGCGGACCCCGGTGAGGGCGCCTTCCTGATGGGCGGCCGGGGTGAGCAGCGGGCCGGTGACCGCTTGGGCAACCAGCTCGTGGTGGTTGGGAAGCGGCTTTGGAAGAGGGGCGCCGGCGGGCCGGGGTTCGCACTCCGCCGTCCGCAGCGCCTGGTACGGGTCGAGCAGGCGGGATTCGCCCTCCAGGTCGGTGAAGGCGAGGGCGGGCAGGTTGTGCTCTTTCTGAACGCACACCAACACACCCCCCCCCCCCCGCGTTGCCCGGGCAGGCGCGGAGGCGTAGCTGCCGTCCGCCAGGTTCTCGGCGCGGCGGGCCGACTCGGGGTGGTTTATCTCCGCATCCCGCCATATCTCATAGGCGCGGGAGGCCCAGTCCACTTCCTCGTCCGGCTCCGACAGATCATCCATGCGGGCGTTCTCGTCGTACAGCCCTTCCAGGAAACGCCGCTCCCCCTCTTGGCCGAAGAACTCCTCGTCGGATCCGAACACATAGGCGTGCTCCGCCAAGCGGCGGGCGATCCGCTCCCGCAGCCCGATCACCTCGTCCACCCCTTCGGCGGGCAGGAAGGAATAGACCAGCACCCGCGGGCTGGACTGGCCGATCCGATCCACCCGACCCGCCCGCTGGATGATCTTGACGATCGCCCAGGGCAGGTCGAAGTTGACCACGATGTGGGAGTCTTGGAGGTTCTGCCCTTCCGACAGGACGTCCGTCGCCACCAGCACCCGGACTTCTTCATCGCCGTCGGGCAGCCCGCCGATGGGTTGGTTGGCCCGGGGGGAGAACCGCCGGGCGGCCAGGGTGGGATCATCCGAAGAACCCGAAACCGGCTCCACCGACCGCACGCCCCTCGCCCGCAGGGCCCGGGCCGCGTATTCGGCCGTGTCCCGGTATTCGGTGAAGATCAGCACCTTGTCGCGGCGGTGCGGGCCCGTGAGCAGCTCCTCCAAGGCGTCTAGTTTGGAATCCTGTTCGTGCCGCCAATAGCCCAGCCGCCGCAGGAGGACCTCCAGTATCCCGCTGTCGTGACGGAGCGCCTCCTCCAGTTCTTCGGTGAACAGTTCCGGCCGAAGCCAACCGAGCGGCTTGGGCGGCTTGGCCGCCAATTCCTGATAGACGTCCTCGGCCGCCTGCTTCCATTCGGCGGCGGAGCGGGGTGAACGGGGCGGGCGGCCGGAACCCCGGTCGAGCAGCCATTCTTCGGCGCTTTCTTCGTCTTCGGGCCGGCCGACTTCCAGCGGATCGGCGTATTGGCCGATAGGCAGCCTCCCCCCGGTCCGGACCGCATGCAGATACACCCGGTTGCGCAGCAGGTGCCGCTCCAGGCTGAGGACGAATGCGGCCCCCGATGAAGACAGCCTCTTGTAGAGCATGGCCTTGGTGATGCCGGTCAGGTTCCCCGCCGCCCGCTTCCAGTCCGCCAGGATTTCGGCTTCTTCCTCGGTCGGGGCGGCCCTCTCGTCCAAATAGCGGGGCAAGCTGTAGCGGGGGAGCTTCAGAGCTTCGACCGCGTCGAGGGTCCCATCGGAAGTCATGGCCGCCGCCGATGTTCCCTCCTCCACCTCATGGAGGATGGTCCTGGGGGTCCGCTCGGGGAAAGAAACGGCCTTCCCGTCGGACATGACGAGGCTGCCCCCGTAGTTCTTCTCGATGAAACGGCGGGTGCGGCGGATCAGGAACAGCGACATCAGACGCCGCCAATCCTCCGGCTCTTCGCTGCGGGTGAACGCCCCCAAGGTCTGCAGCTTGCCGCCGCATTTCTGGGAGAACTCGAACTCCCCCTCCGCTCGAACGGCCTGCTCCGGGCGGATGCCCAGATCGGCGTCGGGATGGACGAACAGACCCAGCTGGCCGGCGACGTCTCCGAAGCGCTTGTTGTAGGGGGTGGCGGTGAGGAGGATCACCTTGCTGTCGTTGCGTTGTATGTAGTCCTTGATCTGCCGATGGTCCAGGCGGGCCGGGTTGCGGAGGTTGTGGCTCTCGTCGATTATCACCAACCGGTAACGGCGCATGTCCGGCAGCTTCCTGGCCGCCATCGACAGGGGCAGCACCTCGGCGTGCAGACGGTAGTGGTATACGTAGCCTTTCCACATCGCCGCCAGGTTCTTGGGGCAGATGATCAGGGTCTCGAAACCCCGCTCCTCTTGGAGGAGCAACGCCAGGGCGGAGGCGGTCATCGTCTTGCCCAAACCGACCACATCCCCCATCATCACCCCGCCCCGGCGGTCGAGGATGCGGGCGGCGATCTTCACGGCCGCCGCCTGGTGGTCGAACAGATCGCGGGCCATCGATTCGGGCAGGCCGTATTCGACCAGACCCTCCCGGGCTTCGCGGGACAGGTGGTAGGCCAGCTTCAGATAGATGAGATAGGGGTCGATCAGGCGTCCGCCCGCCCAAGAGTCCTCCAGCAGCTCGATCAGGTCGGGCGTGATGTCCAGGCAGAACTGGTCGCCCCACAGCCTGTCGAACCAGCGTTGGAGTTTGCGGGTTGCGTCGTGGTCGAGTACATCCACGTTCAGCTCGCCTTGCCGGACCAGGCCGGACAGGGTGAAGTTGGAGGAACCGACGAAGCCGGTCGCCGGGTTGTCGTGGTCGCCCCGGCGGCAGAGGTAGAGCTTGGCATGCAGCCGGTGCCGCAGGTACAGCTTGGCCCAGACGCGGTCCTCCCGCAGCCGGCGGGCGAGGTGGCGCAGGGCGGCTTCGTCCGCCGAGGTCGGACAGCCGAAGGTCAGCTGCCGGCGCAAGCCGGCCAGGATCTGGCGGCGCAGCCGATTGGCGGTCTTGTTGTCCATCCGACCGGCGCCGCCGCCGATGCGGAGGGCGGCTGCCAGCTCCTTGTCCGGCGGGTCGGTCCTCCCCAGCAGCAGCCGCACCTTCGGGCCGCCGCCGGCCCCGGCGCCGGGATCGGGCATCTCGTCCACCGCCTCGGCCAGCAGGCCCCAACCCCGCAGGTTGAAGTAGCCGACGCAGGCGTCCAGCCGGTGTGAAGCCGCCAGCGAGCGCCTCAGCGCCTCGTCGAGGTGGGAATCGATGTTGTCGAATATCCGGGGCATCCGCCCCCTCCCGCCGGTTGGGACCGGCCCGATTTTAGCGTCCTGCCTCCCGCCCGCCGTTCGGCCCAGACCTGACCAGGCGGCCGAGCCAGACCCGTGAGAGGCGGCGCGCCCGCCCGCCGAACAGCAGAATGACAAAAAAATCTGCAGGAATCGGCGGCATAGAACGCCGATGCAGGTAATAATGGGCGCCGAGCGGAGAGACGGGACGGACATGTCAGATGATATAACGATCAGGTACCCGCGGCCGGGCCTGCGAGTCGAGGAATGGACCAGCCCCGGGGGCACCTACAAGGAAATCAAGGTCATTCCCGAGGAGTACGAACACGAAACCCGGGAGGAGATGGCCGAGCGCCTGGGCTTGGACCTCAGCCTCTTCCAACGCAAGACCGACAACGAAACCCCCGAAGAGAGAGCCGAACGCATCAAGAGAGACGTAGCGGAACTCGACGCCTACCTAGAAGAAATAGGCTGGTCTATAACCGAGGAAGAACAAGCCGAAGTAGACGCCGTGTTGAAACGAATGGGTCTCCCCACCTCGGACAGCGAGGAGAACTCTGAGTAAACCGGCGGCGGAGGACAACGTTCGGGTAATACAGTTGCAGAGCAGAAAGACGGAACAGAAATGTCAGATGAAGTAACGATCAGGTACCCGCGGCCGGGCGTGCGAGTCGAAGAGTGGACCAGCCCCGGGGGCACTTACAAGGAGCTCGAGGTAATTTACGAGGAGTATGAGCACGAGACCCGGGAGGAGTGGGCCGAGCGCCTGGGCTTGGATATCAGCCTCTTCCAGCGCAAGACAGATAACGAAACTCCCGAGGAGAGAGCCGAGCGTATCAAGAAGGACGTAGCGGAATTCGACGCCTACCTAGAGGAGATAGGCTGGTCTATAACCGAGGAGGAACAAGCCGAAATAGACGCCGTGTTGAAGCGAATGGGTCTCCCCACTTCGGACAGCGAAGAGGAATCTGAGTGACCGGTACTACCTATGATGCGGGCGCTTTAATCGCACTTGAGCGCCAAAACAACAAGATGGTCAACTTTCATAGAAGTATTGTCAAAAGGGGGATCAAGCCGGTGGTGCCCGCTGGTGTGCTGGCTCAGGTGTGGCGGGGCGGAAGCGGGCGGCAGGCCCCTCTGGCGCGAGCATTGAAACAATGCACCGTCGAACCCCTAGACGAAGCCCTGGCCAAGCAGGTAGGCGAAGCGGGCAGACGGTTGAGCTCCCCTGATGTAGTGGACATCTCCGTGGTGATCAGCGCACTCAGCCGCGGCGACCAAGTGTTCACCAGCGATCCCGACGACATAGAACGAATATCCAACTCTCTGAACGTAAAGCTGTTGATTCACCCTATCTGAGTTGCAGGAGAAGATGCAGCAGTTGACGGCTGACGGCTGATCGATCAGGAGTCAGCCGCGGCGAGGGCGGCTTGGTCGGCCAACAGGGTGACCGTGTTGTCGATGATCTGGAGGAAGCCGCCTTCCACCCATACCGGTACCCGGTCGTCTCCCGTCCGGATATCTACTTCTCCGGGGACCAAGGCGGCCATCAGGGGTTCGTGGCGGGCGAGGATGCCGATCTCGCCGTCGACCGTCCGGGCGACCACGAACTCCGCCTCGCCGGACCACAGCACCCCTCCTCGGGCGACACCACGTCGATCCGCATCGAAGCGGAGGCGGCAACCATCAGGAGGCCGCCCCCTCTATCTCGCGGGCCTTGCGCACGGCGCTCTCGACCACCAAAACGGCGAAGGGCCAAAACGCTTCCACCCGGCTGGCGGGGAGAAGGCTGCCCGGGGAGGGTTGTGTTGAGGCTTCGCGAAGTGTTGTGGGTTCTAAAACCCCAGGTAAAACATCTAGGACAGAGAAGTTGACGGGGGGGGGGGGGGGTAGTTGTAGCATAAGGTCTGGGCTTTGGGGTCTGCCGTTGTTCGGGGCCAGCTGAGGAGTCCAGCGAATAAGGAGGGTGTTTTGCGGTCTTTGAGTTTGGGTGGTGTGCGGCGGCGGTCGTGGTTGGCTGTTGCGGCTGTGTTGGGTTTGGTTGGGTCGTTGTTGGCGGTGGGGGTGGTTCGGCCGGTGGGGGCGGTGTCGGGGGAGGCTGATCGGGAGGCTTTGTTCTCGGCGTGTGTGGGGCCGGCGTTGGAGTCGAGGGGTTTGGTGGATGTGGTGGGTTCGTTCGCGGAGGACGCGGTGAATTGTTTGGGTCATTTTGGGGTGACGCAGGGTCGGACGGAGACGACGTATGATCCGGGTGCTCCGGTGTTGCGTTGGCAGATGGCTTTGTTTTTGAGTCGGGCGGCGGTTCCGGCGGGGGTGTCGTTGCCGGCGGATACGTCTGATGTTGAGTTGACGGATTTGGGGGATGCGTCTGAGGATACGCGGACGGCGGTTTTGCAGATGGCGAAGTTGGGGATTATGCCTGGGTTTGGGGGGTTGTTTTATCCGGGGCGTAATGTGACGAGGGCGAATATGGCTGAGATGTTGGATTCGTTTTTGGAGAGGGCGCAGGTGGGGACTGGTGCGTTTGGGGGTGAGGTGTTCGAGTTGGGGGATGTGAGTCCTGATGATGAGGTGTTTGGTGATATTGATCAGGTGACTCGGGGTGAGTATTCGGCGATTCGGCGTATGTTCGAGGTGGGGGTTGCTCGGGGTACGTCGGATGATGCGTTTTCTCCGGGTGGTTTGGTGACGCGGGCGCAGATGGCTGTGTTTATTACGCGGATGTTGGCGCATACGGCTGCTCGGCCGGTGGGGTTGACGTTGCAGGTGTCGAGGGATGCTGTTACGACTGGTGAGTCGGTGGATGCGGCGGTGTCGGTGCGGGGGTCGGATTTGATGGCGTTGCCGGATGAGAAGATTGATGTGTTTTCTTCGACTGATGCGGGTAATGCGTTTGGGGAGGATGGGCGTTGTGTGAGTGATTCGGTGAAGGCGGAGACGCATTCGTCGGCGTGTGAGATTGTGTTTAGTGATGAGTCGACTGATCCTTCGGGTGATTGGTCGGGTACGGTGAATTTGGAGGATGATTCGGCGACGATTTGGGCGTGGTCGGGTGATGTGGGTGATGTGTTCGATGCGGATGATGTGTCGGCTTCGTCGGTGGAGGTGGCGGTGTCGAAGCCGGGGGTGAAGTTGATGGTGTCGGATGATTTGCCTGCGAATGCGTCGGCGGCGAAGTTTGGGGCTTCGGTGAAGTTCACTATTCAGGTGGTGGATGAGGATGGTGAGCCGGTGGCGTTGGAGGGGGTGAAGTTCTCGGGTTCTGTTTCGGAGATTGTTGATAGCGGCGCGGAGGGGGTTGCGCCGACTGCGTCTTCGACTGGGACTTCGTATACGACGGATGAGGCGGGGATGGTGGAGCTTACGTTCCGTCAGAATGATCCGCGGTCGGGGACGCGGGGTGATGCGGCGTGGTTGGATTTGGATTTGTGGGCGGGCCGGCACGCTGATTTTACGGCTGCGTTCGAGATCGATGACAAGACGACGTTGGAGATGGTGGGCGTCGAGGACGGCCGGACGGCGGAGCAGCGTGCTGCGTTTGCGCCTGCTCCTCGGGGTGATGCGGCTGTGGTGTGGGAGGACACGGTGGCTAAGGCGTCGGTGTTGAAGCTGACGCAGGCTGTGGAGTTCCATGAGGCGTCGGAGTCGGGTCAGGGTGCGTCGAATACGGTTACGGCTACGTTGACGGATCAGTACGGTGATGGGGTGTCGCGCCAAGTGGTCGAGTTCGCCTCCGACGACGCGGCGGGCATCGGCGCCAAACCCTCCTCAGGCAACGACCCGGTGCCTTTGTACTATTACAACGCAGCCCGCCTGAGGAGGACGGCTGCTCCGACGATCGCCGCTGATGTGGATCCGACCCGCGGTCTGAAGGGGTCGGCATCGACGGCGCGGACGAAGACCACCAACCGGCTGGGGGTGGCCACCCTCACCTACAACCGAGACTCCTCCGACGCCGGGATCGAGACGATCACCGCCCGGGTGAAGGCCGAGCTGTCCGTTCCTCTGGCTCAGGCCAGGGATCCGTTGGGCAGCGACGACGCGATGCGGCACGAGGACAAGTGGGACGCCCGCAGCGGCGACATCGTAGCCGAGCGGATCTACCACTATTGGGCCGAAGAACCGGAGAAGGATGGATCGGCGCGGGGCCGTCTGATGGTGAACGACGCCGAGAACAACCGGCTGATCCTGGTCGGCGACAACAAGGTGTCGATGGTCGAATACGACTCGAACGATCAATTCGACGCCACTGACGGCCCCGCCCTGCTGGCCGACTTCGAGAAGGACCTGAAGGACAAAGCCGAGCACATCTCGGTTTCCTCGTATCAGACCGACTCGAAGAAGGTGAGCCGGATCACGGCTGAGCCGGAGTGGGATCGGTTGTTCCCGTTCTCGGCGGATGAGGAGACGGCCGACAACCTGCTGCAGCGGTTCGGAGCTTCGGTCGCGGCGGACGGCGGGGTGATCGTGGTGGGCGCCCCCCGCTACCAGTACGAGGCGGGCAGCTCCAACCAGCAGGTCGGCCGGGTGTACGTCTATGAGGGCGCCGCCGACGACGACCCGGCGATCCTCGAAATGCCCGAGGCCGACCGGGCGGAAACTGCACACTTCGGCAGCCTGGTCGATATCAGCGGCGACACCATAGTCGCGGCGTCTCCCGAACTACTCAACAACCAAGGAACAGTCTACGTGTACGTCAAGCCGTCGGGCGGTTGGGCGGACACCAGCACACCCACCGCCGCTTTGTCGTCTCCGCATTTCAGCCTCAACAATCAATTCGGCCGTCAAGCGGCTATTGACAAGGACACGATCGCGGTCTCGTCCGTAGGGGGGATAGCCGTCTTTACGACCGATGACGATTGGGCCACCAACACCGCCAGCGCGTTGCAACACGACCTCGGCGCGGGCAACACCGTCGCTACTGGCCAAAACAGCAGAACTATCGACATCGACGGTGATACGATCGTGGTGGGGTCCCCCTTCTCCGCCTATCTGCCCAACTCCGCGAGCGGCACCGTAACAGTGTTCACCAAACCCAGCGGCGGCTGGACCGACGACGTCGACGACAATGACGCGGGCGGGATAAGGCTCAGCCGGCCCGAATCCGACGAGGAGGCCCCGCCAAATACTTGGGGGCGCGGCGTCGCGGTCAACGGTGACACTGTCGCGGTGGGGGACGCGGCCTTATCCAACGTCTTGGATGCTGCGGAGCAACCGCACAAGGGCCGAATTGCCGTCTTTACCAAGCCCGACGGGGGCTGGGCGGCCACCAACGAGCCCGATGCGCTGCTTACTCTTCCGGCCGGAAACCCGGGTCACGGCTCGTTCGGCGGCTTCGTGGATTTCAGCCCTGACGGCAGCGAGATCGTGACGGGGAACCACTACAACCAGCCGGGCGACTGGCTGGGCGCGGTGTACGTGTTCACCAAGCCGGAGTCCGGCGGATGGACCGCCTCTTCCGCCTCGGAGCAGTACGTGGGCCCGGTCAGGAACGGGAAATTTGGCTGGGCGCCGGCTGTGGACAAAACCACCGGCGCGATCCTGGCCTCTCTCCGCCAAGACAAGACCGGCGACACCACCAACGCAGTCGGCACCGGGGAGTGCAAGTCAACGACCATAGGCGAGGGCGCCGCGGCGGTCGATATCCAGGAACACTGCCTGCGCTACATGCCGGTCTACATCATCAACCGGTAGTTCTTCTACCGCAACCCAACCACACCCGGAGCCGGGGTCTCCACTTTCGGTGGGGACCCCTTTCCCTGCAATCGGCGTCAGCCCGGCGTTATGGATTCATCGCGGGACGGGCTCGGCGGTCTGACAGCAAAAACAGATGGACAGGAGCGTCGAATCACTCCTCGATCACTCCGTCTGATCGATCAGGAAGGAGTCTCGTCAGCCGGCGGAGAGGGCGGCTTGGTCGGCCAACAGGGTGACGGTGTTGTCGATTATCTGGAGGAAGCCGCCTTCCACTCTTACCTGCACCCGGTCGTTTCCCGTCTGGATATCTACTTCGCCGGGGGCCAGGGCGGCCATCAAGGGTTCGTGGCGGGCGAGGATGCCGATCTCGCCGTCGACCGTCCTAGCGACCACGAACTCCGCCTCGCCGGACCACAGCACCTCCTCGGGCGACACCACGTCGACCCGCATCGAAGCGGAGGCGGCAACCATCAGGAGGCCGCCCCCTCTATCTCGCGGGCCTTGCGCACGGCGTCCTCGGCTCCGCCCACCATGTAGAAGGCCTGCTCCGGCAGGTGGTCCAGCTCGCCGTCGAGCACCATCTTGAAGGAGGAGATGGTCTCGTCCCGCGAGGTGTAGACGCCGGGCTGGCCGGTGAACTGCTCGGCCACGAACATCGGCTGGGACAGGAAGCGCTGGATCCGGCGGGCCCGGGCCACGATCAGCTTGTCCTCCTCCGACAGCTCGTCCACCCCCAGGATGGCGATGATGTCCTGCAGGTCCTTGTACCGCTGCAGCACCCGCTGCACGTCGGTGGCCGCCTCGTAGTGGCTCTGCCCCACGATCTGGGGGTCGAGCGCCCGGCTGGTGGAGTCGAGAGGATCGACCGCCGGGTAGATGCCCAGGGCGGTGAGCGGGCGGCTCAACACCGTGGTGGCGTCCAGATGGGCGAAGGCGGTGTGGGGCGCCGGGTCGGTGATGTCGTCGGCGGGGACGTAGATCGCCTGCATGGAGGTGATGGAGCGGCCCTTGAGCGAGGTGATCCTCTCTTGGAGCACCCCCATCTCCCCGGCCAGGGTGGGCTGGTACCCCACCGCCGAGGGCATCCGGCCCAGCAGCGTCGAAACTTCCGAACCGGCCTGGGTGAAGCGGAAGATGTTGTCGATGAACAACAGCACGTCTTGGCGCTGCACGTCCCGGAAGTACTCGGCCATGGTCAGGGCCGAGAGGGCCACCCGCAGGCGCACCCCGGGCGGCTCGTCCATCTGCCCGAACACCAAGGCCGCCTGGTCGATCACCCCCGTCTCGGACATCTCGAGGAAGAGGTCATTGCCCTCCCGGGTGCGCTCCCCGACCCCGGCGAACACCGACACCCCGTCGTGCTGGGTGGCCACCCGGTTGATCATCTCCTGGATGAGCACCGTCTTGCCGACCCCGGCGCCCCCGAACAGGCCGATCTTGCCGCCCCGCAGGTAGGGGCAGATCAGGTCCAGCACCTTGATGCCGGTCTCGAAGATCTCCTTGGTGGGCTCCACGTCCTCGAAGGGAGGGGCCGCCCGGTGGATCGGCCAGCGCTCCCCCGTGAAATCCTTGTCCGGCGAGTCGAGCGAAGCCCCCCACATGTTGAAGATGTGACCGAGGGTCTGGCCGCCCACCGGGACGGAGATGGGCGCTCCGGTGTTCTTGACCGGCGCCCCCCGCACCAGCCCGTCGGTGGGGGCCATGGCCACCGCCCTCACCCGGCTGCGGCCCAAGTGCTGGGCCACCTCGGCTATCACCGTCTTGTGGTCGCCTTCCACGTCGAATTCGATCTCCAGCGCATGCAGCACCTCCGGCAGGCCGTCCCGCGGGAACTCCACGTCCACGACCGGACCGGCTACCTTGCTGATGCGCCCTACGCTGACGGCTTCTGCCATATTCGCTCCCGTTTCATCCTGCGGCGGACAGCGCCTGCGCCCCGCCCACTATCTCGGCTATCTCGGTGGTTATCTCGGCCTGGCGCGCCTGGTTGGCGGTGCGGCCCAGCACCTTGATCAGTTCTTCTGCGTTCTCGGTGGCCGACTTCATGGCCCTCTGCCGGCTGGCGTGCTCGGAGGCCGAACTCTCCAGCAGCTGGCCGTAGATGGCCGACTCCACGTACCGGGGCAGCAGCCGCCCCAGGATCACGGCGGGGTCCGGCTCGTACTCGTAGGAAACCGCCGCCCCTCCGCCGCCCGGCCGGCCGCCCTCATCGCCGTTACCCCCGGCGCCCTCGGGCGGGCTGACCGGCAGCAGCTCGATGCGCTCCGGGTGGTAGGAAAGGGCGGACCTGTAGACGGTGTAGAACACCTCCACCGCGTCCACCTCCCCCGCTTCGTAGTCCTCCATCAGCGCCTCCCCCACCGCTTTGGCGTCCGCATAGGCGGGCTGGTCGGTCACCCCCAGGAAGCTGCGGGCTATGTCGTAGCCCCGGAACGAGAAGAAGGTCTGGGCCTTCTTGCCCACCGCATACAGGCGCAGCGGCGCGCCCCGGCCGCGCAGTTCGGAAGTGCGCCGCTCCGCCATCCGCAGCACCGACGAGTTGTAGGCGCCCGCCAACCCCCGGTCGGAGGTGATCACCAGCACCCCCAGGGAGCGCACCTCCCGCCGCTCCAAGAGCGGATGGCTCACGTCCCCCGACGCCCGCCCGACGTTTTGGATGACCTCGATCATCTTCTCGGCGTAGGGGCGGGAAGCCCGCACCCGCTCCCTGGCCTTGACGATGCGGGAGGCGGCGATCAGCTCCATCGCCCGGGTGATCTTCTTGGTGGACTCGACGCTTTTGATCCGCCGGCGGATCGCTCGCAGTTCGGCGCTGGCCATGGCGGGGCGCTACCCCCCTCCCTCGAAACTCTCCAGGAAGGCGGCGATGGCGCCGTCCAGCTCCTCGGCCTCCGGGAGGCTGCCGGTGCGCCTGACGGCGTCCAACAGGTGGGGGCGGCGCGTCCGCACGAACTCCCTCAGCTCCTGCTCGGCCCGGGAGATGAGGTCCACCGGGACGCCGTCGAAGCGGCCCTCTGTAACCGCATAGATGGCCAGCACCTGCTCCTCCACCGGAACCGGGGCGAACTGCGGCTGCTTCAGCACCTCCACCACCCGGCGCCCCCGCTCCAGCTGCGCCAGCGACACCGCGTCCAGCTCGGAGCCGAACTCGGCGAAGGCCTCCAGCTCCCGGTATTGGGCGAGGTTGAGGCGCAGCGGTCCGGCCACCTTCTTCATGGCGCCGATCTGGGCGTTGCCCCCCACCCGCGACACCGAGATGCCGGCGTTGATGGCGGGGCGGATGCCCGAGAAGAAGAGGTCGGTCTCCAAGAAGATCTGGCCGTCGGTGATGGAGATGACGTTGGTGGGGATGTAGGCCGACACGTCGTTGGCCTTGGTCTCGATCAGGGGCAGCCCGGTGAGGGAGCCGCCGCCCAGCTCGTCGGACAGCTTGGCGCAGCGCTCCAGCAGCCGGCTGTGCAGGTAGAAGACGTCGCCCGGGAAGGCTTCCCGGCCCGGAGGGCGGCGCAACAGCAGCGAAATCTCCCGGTAGGCCACCGCCTGCTTGGACAGGTCGTCGAAGATCACCAGGGCGTGCCCGCCGTTGTACATCCAGTGCTGGCCGATGGCCGAACCGGCGTACGGAGCGTACATCTGCAGGGCGGGCGGAGCGGAGGCGGCCGCCGTAACCACCACCGTGTACTCCAGGGCCCCCGCCTCTTCGAGGGAAGCCGCCACCTCCGCCACCGTGGAGGCCTTCTGCCCGATCGCCACGTAGACGCATTTGACCTCGTCGGGCGTGCCCTGGAACTGCTTCTGGTTGATGATGGTGTCCACCACGATGGCGGTCTTGCCCGTCTGGCGGTCGCCGATGATCAGCTGCCTCTGGCCCTTCCCGATGGGGGTCATGGAGTCGATGGCCTTGATGCCGGTCTGGAGCGGCTCGTGGACCGGCCTGCGCTCCACGACCGACGGCGCCTGGGTCTCGAGCAACCGGCGTTCGCCCTGGGGGATGTCCCCCTTGCCGTCCAGCGGGTTGCCCACCGGGTCGATCACCCGGCCCAGCAGAGCATCCCCCACCGGCACCGACAGCACCCGGCCGGTCTGGTGGACGGGGTCGCCTTCTTCTATATGGGAGGGGTCGCCCATCAGCACCACCCCCAGGTCCTGCTCGTCGAGGTTGAGGGTCACCCCCAGCAGGCCGCCCGGAAACTCCAGCAGCTCGGAGGCGGCGGCGTTGGGCAGCCCCGACACCCGCGCCACCCCGTCGGCGATGGAGGTCACGTATCCGACCGTCTCCTGTTCGAGGCTGGGCGACCAGTCCGCCGCGTGGCGGCGGAGGGCGGCGGTGATGTCTTGGGGGCTAATCGTCAGTTCAGCCGTTTGGGCCATCGGCAATCCTCTCTCGGTGTTCGCGGAAGGGCGGCGGCGGGCCGGGCGGGGGTCATCCGGCCACCGCCTCGCGCAGCCGCTCGAGCCGTTTCTTCACGGATCCGTCGATCACGGTGTCGCCCACCCGCGCCACCAGACCGCCCAGGATCGATTCGTCTATCACCACCCTCACCTCCACCTGGTTGCCCACCCGGGCGGCCAGGGCTTCGGCCAGCCGGCCGACCGCCTCCTGTTCCAGCGGGACGGCGCTGCGCACTTCGGCCACCACCCGATCCTGGGCGGCCGCCGACCGGTAGGTGAACTCGTCGGCGATGGCCTCCAGGTCGGAGGCCAGCCCCAGTCCGACCGCGAAGCTCACGAAGGCGGTGGTCAGCCGGTGGGCGGAGGCGCCCAGCAGGTCGTCGATCACCCCCTGTTTGCGCTCCATGGGCAGCTGGATGTCGCCCAGCGCCTCTTTCAGCTCGTCGGAGCCTTCCAACGCCCGGGCCACCAGGAACAGCTCTCGCTCGACCCGTTCCAACGCGCCTTCGCCCCGCGCCATCTCGAAGACGGCGGCGGCGTAACCCTCGACCCGTTCGCCGGCCATCTACCTGCCCGACTCCAGCTCTTCCAGGTAGTTCTCTATCAGCCCCAGCTGGGCTTCCCGGTCGAGAGCCCGGCCGACCACCTTCTCGGCCAGGTCGATCGAGAGGTTGGCCACCTCCTGGCGGGCGGCTTCCATCGCCCGGCCCGACTCGGCGGCGGCCTCTTCCCTGGCCCGGCTCACGATGTCCTCGGCTTCCTGCTGGGCGCGGTTCACGGTCTCCGTCCGCACCGCCTCGGCCGCCTGCCGCGCTTCTTCGACGATCTGGGCGGCTTCTTCCTTGGCGCCGGCCAGCTGCTCCCGGTACCGGGCGGCGGTCTGCTCGGCGTCTTGGCGGGCCTGCTCGGCCGCCTCCAGCCGGGACCGCTCCGCCTCCTGCCGCCGGGCCAAGGCCGCGCTAATGGCCGGCGCCGCCCAGCGCCATATGAAGAAGAAGACGACGGCGAAGGCGACTATGCCCGCGACCAGCTCGGAGGTCTCCGGCAGCAGCAACCCGAGGCCGCCGCTGCTGCTGCTCTCGGCTTCCTCCCCGGCCGCCAGGATCAGGGGGGCCGCCGCCGGCGCGTACCGCATGTCGGGGGTCTTCATCATCCGATGAAGAACAGTACGAAGCCGATCAGGGCGAGCGCCTCGGTGAAGGCGATGCCCAGGAACATGGTCGTCCGGACCGTCCCCTCCATCTCCGGCTGGCGCACCATGGCGGTGATGGCGTTGCCCACCACGATGCCGATGCCGATGCCCGGGCCTATGGCCGCCAAGCCGTAGCCGACCAGGTTGAGGCTCCCGCTGATCTCGCCGCTGAGCCCTCCCTGGGCAAGCGAGAGGGTGCTCAGCGCTGCCGCAAGAACTGCGTCCATGTGCTCTCCCTTTCTGGTTGTATCTCGAAAGTCATCGTTTTCCTGACTTCTCCCGGCGCCCTAGTGGGCGGGTTCCAGCGATGTCTGTATGTACACCGCCGACAGCAGGGTGAAGATGTAGGCTTGGAGAACCGCCACCACCACCTCGAACACGAAGATCGCCAACCCGAAGGCGAACCACACCAACCCGATCCCGGCCTTCAGACCGATGTCGCCCACCCCGATCACGAAGAAGTAGCCGGAGGTGAGCAGCAGGGTGAGCATCAGGTGCCCCGCCACCATGTTGGCGAAGAGCCGCACCGCCAGCGTGATGGGGCGGAGGATGAAGATCGACACCAGCTCGATGATCCCCACCAGCCACCGCAGGGCTATCGGAACCGACCTGGGCCAGATGGTGTCGACGAAGTAGTGCTTGAAGCCGTGCTTGGCGAACCCCACGAACACGAAGATCACCCAGGTGACCACGGCCATGAAGGCGGGGAGGGCCATCCGGGAGGTGACCGGGAAGTTCACGAAGGGGGTGACCTCGAACAGGTTGCCCACCAGGATGAAGAAGAAGAGGGACAGCAGGTAGGGCAGGTACTTGGCGCCTTCGGGGCCGATCACCCCCTTGGCGATGTCGTCCCGCACGAAGCCGACCATGCTCTCCACCGCCGCCTCGAACTTGGACGGCGCCAGCTGCCGGCGGCGCAGGCCGAAATACAGCACCGCCAGCACGATCAGCATGGCGGCGAAGATCAGGAAGACGGTCCGGGTGAAGTTGAACCCGCCGATGGAGAACAGCGGGTCGGTGAACTCGAACAGCTCGTTCACGTCGGTCGGGGCGCAGATGACCTGCCCCTGCACGTCGCAGCTCGACGCAGCCAGAATCAACGCATCAAGCACGCGGACGCCCGCTCCTTCTCCTGTTGTTCTTTTTCTTGGCTTTGCCCATGGCGGCGGCCTCCCAGACCAGCAGGCTCACGTAGGTGGAGATCACCGCCAACCCGAGGGCCATCCTATCCACCTCGAACAAGGCGGCGGCCGCCAGCATGGCCCCCGCGGCCAAGCCGAGCCGAAGGATGAACCCCAAGAGGGCGCCTGCATGATAGGCGCCCAGCGACACCCTGGCCAACCTCGACAGCATCGCCCCGGCCAACAGGTAGTAACCGACGACTATGACCACACCCAAGGCGGCCGCGGCCAAGCCCCCCCAACCTCTCCACAGGCCGAACACCGCCAGCGCGACCGGCCCCGCCGCCGCCGCCCGGCGGACGATGGAGCGGGCCGCGGCCAGCTCCACCGGCGGGCGGCCGGCTATGTGGCGCTCCACCTCGGAGCGGTCGAGGCCCTTGCGGACGCCGGCGTCAGCCACGGACCGGCTGCTTTCCGGTCGGCTGCCTGACCAGCTGCCACATACGGATGAAACCGCTCACCGACCCGGCCGCGATCCCGGCCGTCACCAGCCAGGGGTCGGTGTCCAGCCAGCGGTCGCCCAGCCAGCCCAGCAGCGCCCCGGCCATGATCGACCCGAAGAAGGAACCGCCCGCCACCCAGCCGTCAGACACGGCCGACGCCGCCCCGCGGTGCGCCGTCCGGACGGCGCTGCGGAGGGGGCCGTCCGCGGCGGCTTCGGGTGCTTGCTCGGACGGGGAGGGGGCCGGCGGACCGGCGGGGTCGGGCATCGGGCGAAATCCTAGAAGATCGTGAATCATTTCACAAACTGCCGCCCCTCGTTCCGCAGGCCCGCCGGGGGCGCGCCGCCGGCTTCAGACGTGGCCGGGGAAATCGGGCGGGTAGGGCGGGTAGTCCGCCGCCAGCGCCGCTGCTTCGCGGGCCGACATCTCCAGGGCCTTGGGGTCGGACCGCTTGCGCAGGGTGCGGGTGATGAGGGTGGCGACCTGGACGGCCGCCGCCTCTTTCATGCCGCAGGTGGTGATGCCGGGGGTACCGATCCGCAGACCGCTGGTTATGTAGGGGGGGCGGGGGTCGAAGGGAATCCCGTTGCGGTTGAGGGTTACCCCGACCGAATCGAGCAGGGCGGACGCCTCCTTGCCGGTCAGGTCCTCGTCCAGGGAGCGCATGTCCAGCAGCATCAGGTGGTTGTCGGTGCCGCCCGACACCACCCGCACCCCTTGGGCGGTGAAGGCGTCGGCCATGGCCGAGGCGTTGGCGGTGATCTGCGCCGCGTAGGCCCGGTATTCCTCGGTGGAGGCCTCGTGGAAGCACACCGCCTTGCCGGCGATCTGGCTGATGATCGGACCGCCCTGCATGTCCGGGAAGACCGCCTTGTCCAGCCCGGCGCCGAACCGCTCCTTGGCCATGATCATGCCCCCCCGGGGGCCGCGCAGCGCCTTGTGGGTGGTGGCGGTAACGACGTCGGCGTACGGAACGGGGTTGGGCATGGCCCCGCCCGCAACCAGCCCGATGAAGTGGGCGGCGTCCACCATGAACACCGCCCCCGCCTCGTCGGCTATCGACCGGAAGGCCTGGTAGTCGAGGTGCCGGGAATAGGCGGAGTATCCGGCCAGGAGGATCTTGGGGCGGTGTTCGAGGGCCTTGGCCCTCACCTCGTCCATGTCGATCCGCTCGGTGCGGCGGTCCACCCCGTAGGCGATGAACCGGTACAGGCGCCCTGAGAAGTTGACCGGCGAGCCGTGGGTGAGGTGGCCCCCCTCGGCCAGGCTGAGGCCGAGCACGGCGTCCCCCGGCTCGAGGAGGGAGAAGTAGACCCCCATGTTGGCCTGGGCGCCGGAATGGGGCTGCACGTTGACGTACTCGGCCCCGAACAGGCTCTTGGCCCGGTCGACGGCCAGGCTCTCGAGCCGGTCGACCACCCCGCAGCCCTCGTAGTAGCGGCGGCCCGGATAGCCCTCGGCGTACTTGTTGGTGTAGACCGAACCGCAGGCCTGCATGACCGCCGGGGAGGCGAAGTTCTCAGAGGCGATCAGATGGATGTGGGTGTTCTGGCGGCGGACATCGGCCTCGATCAGTTCCGCCGCCGCAGGATCGACCTGCTCGATGGGCCGCATGTCGACCATTGGTGGCTCCGTTCCTCTTGCCGGCAGGGAACGAGGGTAGCCGGGCGGGGCCGGCCGCCGGGCAACAGACACTCCAAAAAAACGGCTTTCCTCCGCCGCGCGGCCCCTCCGCCCTTTCACCCCGCAGTCGGGCCGGAGCCGGGGCCGAGGCGCACCGGCCCCTCCCGCAGCACCGCCGGGGGGGAACGGGTGAAGTCGGCCACCGTGGATGGCTCGCCGCCCGGGCATTCTCCTTCCAGGTAGACCGCAACGCCGCCGCCCAGCGCCGCCCGGGCTTCGGCGGCGGAGCGGGAGGGCGGGAGGCCGCTCCGGTTGGCGCTGGTTACGGCCAGCGGCCCCGAGCGGGCGAGGAGCTCCAGCAGCAGCGGGTGGTCGGGGATCCGAACGGCCAGGGTGCCCCGTTCGGGGTCGCCCACCAGCGGCGCCAGGGTCGCCTTGGACCGCAGCACGGCGGTGAGCGGGCCGGGCCAGTGCCGTTCCAGCAGGCGGCTTTGCTCTGCCGATATCTCGACCAGCGGCTCAACCTGGGCAACCGAGGCGGCCAGCACCGCCAGCGGGAGGTGCTCCCCTCGGCCTTTGAGCGCGAACAGGCTGTTCACCGCCGCCGGGGACGTCGGATCGACGGCTAGGCCGTACACGGTGTCGGTGGGGACGCCCGCCACCTCCCCGCGGTGCAGGGCGGACAGGGCTGCTTCCAGGCTCACGGGTTCCTCCGGGCGGTGAGGAAACGGTCCCGCCCCGCCAGGTCTCGGTCGACGGCGGCCTCCCAGCCGGCGGCGGTGAAGAGCGCCGCCGCCTCCCGGCCCTGGCTTTCCCCTATCTCCGCCGCCAGCACCCCGTCGGGAGACAGCCACGGGCCGGCCTCCGCCGCCAGGCGCCGGTACATGTCCAGGCCGTCTCCCATCACCAGCGCCGTCTTGGGCTCGTGGTCCCTGACCTCGGACGGAAGGTGCGCCCACTCCGACTCGGCTATGTAGGGGGGGTTGGTCAGGATCATGTCCACTCTCCCCCGCAGAGCCGGATCGAGGGCGGCCAGCCCGTCCCCTAAGCGGAACTCCACCTCCAACTCCAGGCGGGCGGCGTTGGCCCGGGCGGCTTCGAGGGCGGCGGCGGAGATGTCGGAGGCGACCACCCGGGCGTCGGGCCGCTCGTGCTTGACCGCCAGCGCCAGGCACCCCGATCCGGCGCCGAGGTCCACCACGGTGCAGGGCCGGGCGGGAAGCATCCCCACCGCCCTCTCCCACAGCTGCTCGGTTTCGGGCCGCGGGATGAACACCCTCGAATCCACCCGCACCTCGATCGGCCCGAAGGCGGTGGTCCCCTCGAGGTACTGAAGCGGCTCCCCGGCCCGCCGCCGCTCACACAACTCCCGGAACAGCTCATGTTGCGCCTGATCCAGCTCCGCCCCGCCCGCCGCCGCCCGGGGCAGGCCGGTAACCGCCTGCAGCAGGCGCTCCGCCTCATGCCCGGGAATCCTCGGCGCGGCGGGCGCCGCCGGGGCTTTCTTCATCCCAACACCCCTGAACCGAACAAGGTTCCGAGGTCCACTTTCCGGCTCCAGTTCCGGAGGGCGGGGTGTTCGGACCCCAGCACGATGTCCGCGGCGCCGTCGTCGTGCTTGGCGAAACACAGCACCTGATCCAGATCGGCCGCCCCCAACAAGACCGGCGAATGCGTAGCCAGCAGCACTTGCGCGTCGTAGACCGATGAAAGCGAATCGTATACGGTCTGCACCGCCATGGGGTGAATACCGTTTTCCGGCTCTTCTATGAGATACATGCCCTGTGCATCGACCGAATAGGCAGGCAGGGTGAGAGCCGTGAGGCGCAGAGTTCCGTCGGAGACCAGCCAGGAGGGGACTCTGTACCCGCCCTGATATTCGTAGACCATGTAGCGGTGCCGGTCCCAGGGGCGCTCGATGGTATCGACGCCGGTCAGATGAGGCAGGGCGGTGCGCAAGTGCGCTATCCATGCCCTGTATCTGTCGGGGGAATCCTTCCGCAGACGATGCACCGCCCAGGGGATATGGGACCCGTCCCTCGAGAACCCGGAGCCTTTGGCAGGGGGGCTGGGTTTTGCGATCTCGCGGCTGTCGAGCATGACCCTCTGCACGCCCTGAGTCAGATGCTCCCGGAACCAGGTGGCGACGGGAAAAGAATCCTCGTCCGCGATCAAGTTTCTGAGAGCGGACCTTTTGGGCCCCAGCTTGAAGGACGGCTTCCAGCCCCTTCCCGACCGATGGTATATCTCACTGTAGAAATTGTCGTTCCCGCCCGGCACCTTGTTGATGACCACTTTGGTGTCCCGGCCCTGGAACCCCTCCTGCAATGCGGCGGGGGCGGCGGGCGGCGAAGGGAACAACTCCGGATGGCGCACCGCCGGCGCCGCGGCTCGTTTCAACAAGAGGGTTTCGGCTTTGAACTCGAACTCATGCGGGCCGTTGAAGCCGAGCTTCACCTGGTACCTGACCGTGTCCAGTTCCGGCTTGGCGGTCATCGCCTGCAGCTCGGCGGGGATCTTCGCCTCCACGGCCAGCTCCAAATCGCCGCCCCGGCCATGGAACAGGAGAGCCTGCGGATCGGGAGTGCGTTCGGACACAGCCTCGTCCAACCCGCCCGCCGACAGGCCGCTCAGAAACCCGACCGCATCCAGAAAGGTGGTCTTGCCGGACGCGTTCGGCCCGACCAGGATGTGAAACGGCCCCAAAGGCCTATGTACATAACGCAGGCAACGGTAGTTCAGGGCCTCAACCAGCGTGATCATTCACCGCCTCCATCGAGGAACAACTTGCCGCCCCGCCCGCGGCGGGGTTCGGGCGGCCGGGGAACTCCCCTCCCCGCGCGCCGCCGGGTTGCGGTCAGCCGGCGGCGGCCAGAGCTGCTTTCACGGCGCGGGCGGTGAACACCTTGGCCAGGTGGGTCTTGTATTCGACCGATCCGTACAGATCCTCGAGCACCGCCACTCCGTCCGCGGCGCGGGCGGCCGCCGCTTCTACGACGGCGTCTGATCCGTCCGTTCCGACCAGGGCTTCCGCAACGCCGGAAGCCAACACGGGGCGGCTGCCCACCCCGGTTACGGCCACCGCCGCCGCACTGATCGAGCCGTTGGAGCGGGTTACCGAAACCGCCGTTCCGGCCACGGCGTAGTCGCTGTGCCCGCCCCGGCGGCCCAGCTTGTCGTAGGCCGAACCGGTTCCGGGGCCCGCCTTGGGGATCCGCATCTCGGTGAGGATCTCGTTGGGGGCCAGCGCCGAAGTCATCGTGTCGACGAAGAAGTCGGCGGCGGCGATCTCCCGCGTCCCGCCGGACGAGGCGGCCACCATCACCGCGCCCAGAGCCAGCGCCGCCGCCGGCTGGTCGGCGGCCACGTCGGCGTGGGCCATGGCGCCGCAGCAGGTGCCGCGGTTGCGCACCTGGCGGTCGCCCGTCCAAGAGGCGGCGGTCGCCAGCGCCGCGGCGTGCTCCCGGATCAGGCTGCTGGACGCCACCTCGGCGTGGCGCACCAGAGCGCCGATCGAGATGGAGCCGCCGTTGTCGGCGATGCGGTCCAGCCCGCCGATCCGGCCGATGTCCACCACCAGTTCCGGCGAGACCAGGCGCATCTTCATCAGCGGCAGCAGGCTCATGCCTCCGGCCAGCACCTTGGCTCCCGGGTTGGCGTCGAGGACGGCCAGCGCTTCTTCCAAGTCCGCAGGTGCGGTGTAGTCGAACTGTCGTGGATACATGGTTCCTCCTCCCTTATGCCCGGGCGTCCTGGATGGCCTGCCAGACCCGCTTGGGCCGGAGCGGCATGTCGATGTGGGTCACGCCGAGGTGTTCGAGCGCGTCGACCACCGCGTTGACCACCGTCTGGGCGGCGCCGATGGTGCCCGCCTCGCCGATTCCCTTCACCCCCAGCGGGTTGACGTCGGTGGGGGTAACCGTGCGGTCGAGCTCGAAGGACGGCAGATCGGCCGCGGTCGGCAGGATGTAGTCCGCCAAGGAAGCCGTCCGCAGGTTGCCGTCCTCGTCGTAGACCGCATCTTCGAACAGGGCCTGGCCGACTCCTTGGGCGATGCCCCCGTGGATCTGGCCGTCCACGATCATCGGGCTGATCACGTTGCCGCAGTCGTCCATGCCGATGTACCGCAGGATCTCCACGTTCCCGGTGTCGGGGTCCACCTCGACCACGGCGATATGGGCGCCGAACGGCCAGGTGGCGTTGCCGGGGCTGAAGACGGCGTGGGCCTCCAAGCCGCCCTCCATGCCCTCGGGCAGGAGGTGGGGCTGGTAGGCGGTCTTGGCGATCTCCCCCCAGCTCACCGAGCTGTCGGTGCCGGCCACGTTGGCCCCGCCCCCGCCGAACTCGATGTCCTCCTCGGAGGCCTCGAGCAGGTGGGCCGCGATCTTGGCCGCTTTGGCCTGCACCTTGCGGGTCGCCTCGTAGCAGGCGGCGCCGTCCACCGCCGCCGAGCGGGAGCCGAAGGTGCCGATGCTGGGGGGCGCCTCCTCGGTGTCGCCGTGGATCACGCGGATCCGCTCCACCTCCATGCCGAGGCCGTCGCCCACGATCTGCGCCCAGGTGGTCTGGTGGCCCTGGCCGGAGGGGCCGGTGCCGATGGAAACGGTGGCCGAACCGTCGGGGTGGATGCGCACCAGGCCGGAACCGTTGAAGGCCGACGGCATCTGGTACTCGGCCCAGGAAAAGCCGAGGTCGACGAGGGGCGCCGGCCCGAAGCCGCACACCTCCACGTAGGTGGCCAGCCCCACCCCTACGCAGCGGCCCTCGGCGCGGGCGGCGTCGCGCTCGGCCAGCAGCTCCCCCCAGCCGGCCGACGCCAGCGCCGCGTCCAGGTTGTTCGCATAGTCCCCGGTGTCCATGGCGAAGCCCATGGGCGACATGGCCCCCGGGAACTCGGAGGCGGGGATGTAGTTGAGGCGGCGCACGTCCGCCGGATCCATCCCGATCTCCCTCGCGTACATGTCGACGATCCGTTCCAGGTAGTAGGCCGCCTCGGGGCGCCCCGCCCCCCGGTAGGCGTCGGTGGTCATCGTGTGGGTGGTAACGCAGTGCATCGTCCAGTGGGTGGGGAACCCGTACTGGCCCGACCCCACGAACACCCCCAGGAAGGGGATGGCCACAGTGAAGTTCTGGGAGTAGGCGCCCATGTCGGCGATGCCTTCCAGCTCGAAGCCGAGGATCTCGCCGCTGCGGGTGCCGGTGATGGTGGCAACCGCCGTCCAGCCCCGGCCCTGGATGGTGGAGTTGGCCGCCTCCCGGCGGGTCTCGGTCCACTTCACCGGGCGGCCCAGCTGCTTGGAAGCGAAGGCGACCAGCACCTCGTCGTTGTAGACGTTCAGCTTGCAGCCGAATCCGCCCCCCACCTCCATCGCTTTGACGGTCACCTGGTTGAGGGCCATCCCGAAGTACTTGCCGACCGCCCCGGCCAACGCCGAGGGGATCTGGGTCGACGAATAGACGTCGAAGCGGTCGTAACCGGTGTGGTAGTCGGCCATGACCGACCGCGGCTCGATGGGAACCGGGATCAACCGCTGGTTCAGCATCTCCTGGGAGACCACCACCGCGTCGTCTCGGGACTTGGCGGCGTCGATGCCGGCCTTCACCTCGGCCAGGGCGTCCGCGTCCGCCCCGAAGGGGCCGGTCCAGGTGACCAGGACGTTGGATTCGGCGCCCTCATGGACCAGCCGCCCGCCGGCCAGCGATTCCTTCAGTTCCACCACCGCAGGCCGCGGGTCGTAGTCGACCTCGACCGCATCGGCCGCGTCGCGCGCCAGGTAGGGGTCTTCGGCCACCACCATGGCCACCGCTTCCCCGACGTGCTTGACGACGCCGTTGTTGAGCAGCGGGCGCAGGGTTCCGACCGGGGCCTGGGCGACCAGCGGCCCCAGGTGCTCGACGTCGGCCGCGGTGTAGACAGCAGATACGCCCTCCATCGCCTCCGCCGCCGAGGCGTCCACCGAAAGCACTTCGGCGTGGGCGTAGGGGCTGCGGACGAAGGCGGCATGGGCGGTCCCCGCCAGCTTCACGTCGTCGGTGTAGAGGCCGGCGCCCCGGATCAGCGCCGGGTCTTCACGGCGCTTGACCACCCCGCCCAGCACACTCGTGGAACTCATGCTTCCTCCCATTCCGCCGGGGCGGGCTCTTCGCCGCGCATCTTGGCGGCGGCGTATTCGACGGCCCGCACGATGTTGTGGTAGCCGGTGCAGCGGCAGAGGTTGCCCTCGATGCCGCGCCGGATCTCGTCCTCCGAGGGGTTGGCGTTCTCCTCGAGGAGGGTTGCGGCCGACATGATCATGCCGGGGGTGCAGAAACCGCACTGAAGGCCGTGCCGCTCCCAGAAGCCCTCCTGCACCGGATGGAGGCCGCCGTTCTGCGCCAGCCCCTCGATGGTGGTGATGTCGGCGCCCTCGGCCTGGACGGCCAGCATGGTGCATGACAGCACGGCCTTGCCGTCGAGCTCGACGGTGCAGGCGCCGCAGTAGGACGTCTCGCACCCCACATGGGTCCCGGTCAACCGCAGGTTCTCCCGCAGGAAATGGACGAGCAGGGTGCGGGGTTCGACTTCTCCCGAGACCTGCCGACCGTTGACCGACATGGATACCTGCATGCAGGACCTCCTTTCGTCTGCGTTCGCTGGGCGGTAAGCTACCGCATCGTTCGCCGCCGCGCCGGAAAAACGCCGGTTTTTCTCACTTCGCACCGAAAATAGCCCCGGGCCGGCCCTTCCGCACGGCCCCGGCGGCGGAGGGCTTCCTACAGCCCGCCTTCCATCGCCTCGATCAGGCCGCCCTGCACCTCGGTCAGGAACAGCAGGAAGGCTTCGGCCGGAGCGGGGGGATCCGCATCGCCGTCGAACCGGCCCCAGCCTTCTTCTTCGATCCCGAGCCGGGCGGCCAGGGCCAGCCGGGATTCGTTGAGCACCAACAGGCAGGCCTCGGCCTGGTCGGCGGCGAGATCCAGCGGCCCCAGGCGGGCGTCGTCGAGCAGGCCGAACACCGCTTCGCGGTCGCTCTGCCGCTGCCGGTCCAGCTCAGGGGACATCAACCGCCCGTACTCGCCCTGCGCCTCGGCGTCGTCGGGGTAGGCGGCCATCGTCAGGCGCTCGGCGGCCGGATCCCCCTTTTGGTCCCCCACCGACTCCAGCAGCTCCTCCATGAGCGACAGGGCTTCTATCTCCTGCTCGCGAAGTTTCATGCGGATGACGCCGGACCCGGAGCGGCGGAAACGCGCCATCAGGCCCGCTCGAGGGTGGCCCACAGCCCGTGGCGGTGGAGGGTGTAGCAGTCCATCTCCGCTTTCTCGCGGGGGGCGGTGTTGACCACCGAACGCCCCTCGTGGTGCACCTCGAGCATGAGCAGGGTGGCCTTCTGCTCCGAGTACCCGAACACCTTGCGAAACACCAGCACCACATAGGACATCAGGTTCACGGGGTCGTTCCACACCACCACGTTCCAGCCGCGGTCGAGGCCGGTCTTCTCGCCGACGTCCGGCCGCTCGATGGTGCCCGGCAGGGCGGCCGCCGGCAGCCGGAGCAACGGGTTCGGCAACGGAGTACTCATCGGCGGCCAGGATATCCGCTCCGGTGGGGCTTCGGCGCCGCCGAGGGCAGGACCGCGAAAAATACAAGGGTATTGAATGATAACGAAAACTATGGTAACATTCTATTATGAATACTACACTCACTCCCAGCCCATCCATCCAAAGCCCGCCCCTGCGCCGAACGCTCAGGGACTCGCTGCTCGAGGCCGAGCAGCTGCGCCATCCGATCCGGGTGATAACCGCCGGAGGGCGCCGCCTGTCCGGGGTGCTCACCGAGGTCGGGATCGACTTCGCGGAGATCCAGACCGAGGAGCGCCCGGTCGACATAGCTCTCTTCTACATAGAGAGCGTGGCCTGGTGAACGGCCCTCACCCCTGGGCAGGCGGCCGGGGCGCGGCGGCGGCCCGGTAGGTGCCCAGCAGGTGCATCTCGGCCAACGTGGCCAGGCGGGGTTCCAGTATCTCCCGAACCCCGCCCGGCCCCGGGCGGTGGAGCATGTCGGCGTAGAAGCGGTACTTCCAGGGTTCCGCGGACGGGCGGGACTCCAGCCGGGTGAGGTTGGCCCCCCGCAGGCCCAGCTCGGTCAGGGCCAGGGCGAGCGCGCCCGGCGTGTGGGCGGTGGCGAACATGAACGAAGTCTTGTTGGCGTCGGCGGCCGCCTCCCGCCCGCCGGTGGCCAGCACCACGAACCGGGTGGTGTTGTGGGGGCGGTCCATGAAGTCGTAGGCCAGCACCTCCACCCCGCGGGCGGCGGCGGCCTCCGGCGGGGCGAGGGCGGCCGCCGACGGATCCCCCGCCTCCGCGATCAGCCTGACTGCGCCCGCCGTGTCGTGGACGGCCAGGGGTTCCCACCCGGCCTGCTCGATCCGGTCGTCGGCCTGGGCGAGGGCCTGCGGGTGGGAGCGCACCGTCCTGATGCCGCCGAGCTCGGCCCCCGGCAGGCCGATGAGGGCATGGCGCACCCTGACCAGATGCTCGGCGGTGATGGAGACCCGGTTGCGGGTGAGCCGATCCAGCACCGGCAGCACGCTTCCGGTGGTGGAGTTCTCGATCGGAAGCACCAGACGGTCGGCGGCGCCGTCCTCCAAGGCGGCGAAGGCGTGCGCGAACCCGCCGAACCCGATCCGGTCCGCCTCGGGAAACAGCTCCCGGACGGCCTGATCGGAATACGAGCCTTCCTCGCCTTGGTAACCGACTTTCATCCGCCTCAGGCTACCCGCCGCCGTCGTCCAGTATCTGCAGGAGCAGCATCCGGAGAGGCTCGACCGTATCTTCGACGTCCTGCGCCGCCGGGTTCCGTGCATCGAACGCGTGTTTACCGAGACCATGGCGGACGGACGGCTGCTGCTGCAGATCGAGGACGTACCCTTCGATGATCCGATCCTGGCGCGCTTCGCGTCCGACGGCACCCTGAAGATGCTGGCCTATCTGGTGCTGATGTTCGATCCCGCCCCTCCGCCTTTCATCGGCGTCGAGGAACCGGAGAACTTCCTCCACCCCATTCTGCTTCCCGAGCTGGCCGAGGAATACCGGGCGGCTTCCGAGCGCACCCAACTGCTTGTAACCACCCATTCTCCATATTTCATCAATAACCTCCGGCCCAAAGAAGTGCGGGTGCTGTGGCGCGACGAGTCTGGCCACACCCAGACAAGGCGGGTTTCTGACCTGCCGGGTGTAGATGAGTTCGTAGAAGAAGGCGCTCATCTGGGTTCCTTATGGATGGAAGGCCGATTCCGGGTGGGTGATCCGCTGACGAACCAGGGAGGGCCGCTTCCCGCTATATCATGTTGCGGTGATGACACCCGATTCGCCTGAAGAGCTGACCGCCCATCTCCATGAGTCCATCCCGCTGACCGCGGTCATGGGGATCCGGGCGCTGGAGGTTTCCTGGGACGCGGCCGTTCTGGCCGCCCCCTGCGAGAACAACCGCAACCACCATGGGACTTTCTTCGGCGGGAGCCTGACTTCGCTGGCCCTGCTCACCGGCTACGCCGCGCTGCGATGCCGACTCCAGATCCTGGACCGCCGCTGCCAGATAGTGATCCGGCGCAGCACCTACTCCTACGAGCGCCCCGCCCGGGGCGAAGCCAGGGCCCGGGCCGAGATCGACCCCCGGGGCTGGGAGGACCTGCACGCCGGCCTGGAGCGGCGCGGCGGGGGAAAGATCACCCTGGAAGCAACGGTGGCGGATTCCTCGGGCCGCCGTCTCGGGTACCTGACCGGCCGCTACGCCCTGCTCCCCCCGTCCGGCGGGTCCTGAACCCTCCTCGGAACTGCCCGGCGGGCCCCCTCGAGGGCGGATGCGGGCGGCGGGCAAATCGGTAACCTTGCCGCCGATGAACGGGAACATGCCGGCCGCCACCGTCGAGCGCCTTCCCCGTTACCTGCGCTGCCTGGAACTGCTTCCGCCCTCGCAGGTGACCATCTCGTCGAAGGAGCTGGCGCGGCTATGCAGTCTGAACGCCCCCGGGGTGCGCAAGGACCTGTCCCACCTCGGCTCCGCCGGCATGAGGGGGGTGGGTTATTACGTCGACGAGCTGGCCGGCCGCATCCGCCGGAAGCTCGGCCTGACCGAGGACCGGGGGGTGGCGGTGATCGGGGTGGGCAACCTCGGATCGGCCCTCGCCAACTACGGCGGGTTCGGCAACCGGGGCTTCCGCATCGCAGGGCTCTACGACGCCGACCCGGCCAAGATCGGCCGCCGGATAGGCGGGATCGCCATCCGCCGCCTCGACCAGCTGCCGAAGGACGCCAGGTCGGCGGACATCTCGGTGGGCATCATCGCCACCCCCGCCGCCGTGGCCCAAGAGGTGGCCGATACGTTGTCCGAGGCCGGGGTGCCCTCGATCCTCAACTTCGCCCCCGCCGTGCTGAACGTTCCCGAAGGGGTCCACCTGCGCCAAGTAGACGTGGCCACCGAGCTGCAGATCCTCGGCTTCTACATGACGGACCGGTAGCCGGCGGGCAACGGGCGGCGTCCATCATTCATCCTGAATCCACCGATGGGGGTGGGGGTGTTGCGGGTGGAAATGCTGGAAAGTGCCTCCCTGACCTGGGATAATAGCTGTAAGAAACAACGGCTTCGGCCCTGGACGAGGAGGCACTTCCTGTGAAAAGCGTACCGCAGAACATCGACCGGCTGCAACCGGTGTTCGACGACGAGTCGCTGGTAGCCGACGCGGGGCTGCTGACAGCCTCGACGCTGGCTGATCGTCTGGGCCTGGAAGACTTGGTGGACGCGACGCTGCGGATGAGCCGCCGCCCGGGCGGAGCGAACCCGGGGCGGAAGATCCTGACGTTGGTGATGTCGATCCTGACGGGCGGTTCGCACATCGACCACGCCGATCGGCTGCGGTCGGGCCGGACCCGGCGGGTGCTGGGGTTTTTGGTGATGGCCCCGTCGACGTTGGGTACGTTCCTGCGGGCGTTTACCTGGGGTCATGTCAGCCAGTTGAACAAAGCCTGGGGCGAGGCGCTGCGGCGGGTGTGGAAACAAGGGAACGGTCCAGGAGACAAGCCGGTAACCATCGATGTGGACTCGACCATCCGGGAAGTGTCAGGCAAAAACAAACAAGGCGCCGCCTACGGGCACACCAAACAATGGGGCTACCACCCGCTGCTGGCGGTCCGGGCCGGCACCGGCGAAGTAGTCGCCGCCCGCCTGCGGGGAGGCGGGTCCAAGCGGGGTCAAGTTGATTTCACCGCCGAGGCCGTCCGCCGGGTCCGCAGAGCCGGAGCCTCCGGCCCCATCACCGTGCGGGCCGACGCCGGGTTCTGGTCCTATCGGCTGATCGAAACGTTGGACCGCCTCGGTGTGGGTTGGTCGATCACTGTTCCCCTGCATGCGAACGTCAGGGCAGCGGTCGAAGCGATTCCCGAAGACGACTGGACGTCTATCGGCTATCCCGAGGGCGGGCAAGCCCAAGTCGCTGAAACCGTCCTCCACTCCCGGGGGCGGCCTCCGCTGCGGCTGGTCGTCCGCCGCACCGGCCCCGCCGAACAGCCCGAACAGGGAGAGCTGTGGACCAACTGGCGTTACCATCCCTTCGTAACCAGCAGCGGCAGGTCTGCCGCCGCGGCCGATAGATACCACCGCGGTCATGCTTCGGTGGAGCTCGCCGTCCGGGATCTCAAAGACAACGGCCTGGCTCGTCTCCCGTCCGGGAAGTTCCCAGCCAACGCCGCCTGGCTGGCCTGTGCTGTGCTGGCTCACAACTTTCAGCGGTGGATAGCGCATCACAGCGGCATCCCGCCGGGGAAACTCACCGTGGGCCGCACCATCAGGAACCGGCTGTTCGGCATTCCTGGGCGGGTTGTCAACCACGGCGGCCGTCTTCTGCTCCGCCTGCCCGCCCGGTGGCCCTGGGCCCGCCTCTATGAGCGGACCATGGCCAGCATCCGCAGCCTGCCGATGCTCTCCTGAACCCCAGCAACCTGCTTTCTTCCGGTTTTCGAATTCAGGACGCCTCGACCTGAACTGCACACGCCCCTACCCGCCCGCCGCCGTCCATGACCCCCCGAAACCGGCCCCAACCGGCAGGAACCATCCCCCAACCATCCGAAACCACCCCAGAAACACCCCCGAACCACCCCGAAATCACCCACCAAACCCCAAACCACCCTCACCCCAACCAAAGACGGTGGATTCAGGTTCATCCAAACCCAAACGGCGCCGTTCGAGCTCGATGATGCGGCGCTCCTGTTCGGCCTGGGGGACGACTTTCTTCATGCTGTCGAGGTCGGTGATGTCGACCGCCTCCGGTGTTGCCTCCTTCATGACGCTCCCCCTGACGTACTCGGCAAACAGGGCCGACTTGCGGGCGAGGATCACGAGCATTCGTTCGTCGACGCTGTTCTTGGTGAGAAGCCGGTGAACCTCGACGGGCCGGATCTGCCCCATCCGGTGACACCGTGCGATCGCCTGTTCCTCGGTGGCGGGCTTCCATTGGGGCTCGGTCAAGATGACCACCGACGCCGCCTGGATGTTCAGACCGACGCCTCCGGCTTCGATCTGGTTGATCAACACCGCCGGCCCTTTTCGAGCGGTGAACTGGTCGATCATCATCTGCCGGCGGGCGGGCGGCACGCTGCCGGTTATGGGCTCGAACGCCAAGGGGCCGAGCGCGGCGTGCGTCCGTCGCAGCACCTCCCGGAAAAATGAAAACACGACCACCTTGCGGTCGTTGTCCGCCGCCTCCTCGACGATCTCGATCAACCGCCTCAACTTGGGCGAGCCCTCGGGCTGCTCGGTCATGAACGCGGCCCGGCGCATCGCCATGAAGTTCCGGCCGGCGACCGCCCGCAGGTACGCGGCGGAGGCCGCGCCTCCGAGCCTCAACCACTGCGCCGTTTCGATCTTCTTCGGCAGCTCATCGAGAACATCGGTCTGGTTGCGCCGCAGATACACCGGGGCCACCGCCTTGCGGAATACTTCCGCCCCGGCTGCACCAGCGAACAGGGGTATTTGGAGGGCCATATCGGGCCGTATGTGGTTGACCAACGTACAGAACTCCTCGACTCGGTTCTGCATCGGAGTTCCGCTCATCAGCAGGGCGTACCTCGACCGGCTGAGCAAGGATCGGACCGCCTTCGTGCGGAGGGCGGAGGGGTTCTTCACGTAGTGGGCCTCGTCCACCACCACTGCATCAATCTCTAGGTTGGGAAGCTCGAGGGAACGCAGCGTGTCGAAGGTGGTGACGGCGGCGCCCCCGCCGCGCACCCATCTTCGAAGGCGGAGGTGCCGGTCGGAGCCGTGAAGCCTGACGCATCTGAGCTTCGTGTGACGGATGATCTCCTGTTCCCAGTTCACCAACACACTTGCGGGGCATACGACCAGCAGGCGGGAAGCGCCGTGCGAACGCAGATGGCACAGTACCGCCAAGGCTTCGATAGTCTTGCCCAAGCCCATCTCGTCTCCGAGGATCGTCCGCTCTTGGACGAGGGCGAATTTCGCCCCGAAGGACTGGTAGCCGCGCAGAGACAAGTCCTCGTCGAGTAGGCTCTGGTCGAGGTCGAAGCCTCTGATCCGCTCGACTATCTCCCTTGGAACATACCCCCGGGACGGGGAGTCGTAAGATCCCTGCAACCCGCTTACCTCGACGAGCAGCCCGTTGTAAAGCACAGGCTTGGCGGTGTAGTCACCCCAGACTCCCGGCTGGTCTTCCATAAGAACCGAGAGTTGCTTCTCTACCTCGTCCATCTCGGCGCGGAGCGCGGCCGCGGCAGGGCTGTGCAACAACGACGCCAACCGGGCGAAGGCCGCCCTCCCCGCTTCCTTGCGCCGGCGCGAGGCGAAGAACCTGCGGATGCGCCGGTACTCGAGGCGGGCCGGCCTGAGGTCGGCCTCGACGGCCCGCTTCAGTTTCTCGAGACGGGAACTCAACGGGCCGATATTCCGGCGCGAGGCGTCGAGGGCGCGCAACATATGGAGCAGAACGGTCTGCTCCGGCGGGCGGCCGTCCACATCGAAGCGAACCCTGACCGCCCCCCGAACTGCCTCCTCTACTTGGAGAGCGGCGGTGATGACCCTTGCCGAGGTCTGAGGCCCCACGCCCCTGATCGATTCGAGCCGGCGGTGGTTGGTTGCTCGAATGTCGGCAACGGTGCGAAGCCCGGCCGATTCGATTGCACCGAAGCGGAGCCGCCCCCCCGCCGCCTCCTTCAAGGCGCTGAGCGGCGTCCCTGCGAGCTGCTGCTGAACGATGCGGTCCCGCTCTGCTTCATGAGCATCGACGGCCCCTGCTTCGGCCGCGGCGGGGAAGCCGAGCAACCACCCCGCCCGTGACCCGAGAGCCTCGACCCGTGAGATGATCTCTTTCGGCGGCTGCATCGGGTCTGTTACTGCGTCAAGACAACAAAGGACGCGTCGCCTCGGTGATCGGTCACTCCCGTTCTTGGTCGCGCTCGTAGCGGTGGAGCGCCACCAGAAACATTATGAACAGGATGGCGGAGGCGAAGGTGAAGGCACCCGGGATGATCCTGATCTCGAAGGCGTTCAGGCCTTCGAAATCGACCGGGCGGGGCCCGCGCGGGGCGTAGAGCACGAACAAGATCGAGTTGATGGTGGTCCAGCCGAACACACCCGCCCCCAGCACCAGGACCGCCAGGCGCTTGCCCAGGTTGGTGTACTGGAGCAGGTAGACCGAGCCGAAGAACACCAGCAGGGCCGCCAGGGTGAGCACGATCCCCGTGAACAGCAGGTTCTGTGACAGCAGAGACCGGAACAGCTCCCTCATCTACCCCTCCCCTCCGGCGTCGTCTAGGTAGTCCGCCCCGTCCAGGGTGGGGCCGCGCAGGTAACGGACGATCAGATCGAGGTCGTCGGCGGAGAGCACCATCCCGAAGCCGGGCATGCGGCCGGAGCCGACTCCGTTCACCCCGTACCCGACGCCGGAGACCGAACCGCTTTCGATGAAGTCGTACATGTCCTCGGCGGTGAGGAACTGGGTGAGGGCCCGCCCGCCCCGCAGCGACGGCCCCAACGCCCCGGAGGCCTGGGGCTGCTGGAAGGCGGGGCCGGCCGAGTAGCCGGCGGTGTGGCAGCGGGCGCAGTAGGCGTTGTAGAGGCCCACCGCCCGGGCGGCTTCCTCCTCGCCGCCGCCGAAGGAGGCGTCGGCCACCGCCCCGGCGTCCACTTCCCACCGGGCCCGGCGGGCGGCGTTCTCCAGGAAATCGAGGCCGAACCGGGCTTGGGCCAGCAGGCTCTCCTGGTTCTGGAAGGTGATGGACAGCGAAGCGGCCGATGATTCGAGGTCGGCCACCATCCGCACCGCCGAGCGCCGGTCGGCCACCCCGATCAGGGTCTCGGCGCTGCGCGGGTCGAACACCGGCTCGGTCGCCAGGAACCCGGCGGCGCGGGCCTGCCCCGCGATGATGCTCAACCCCTGCTCGGCCACGTCCGACAGGCCGTCGCCGTCGGTGTCCACCCCCCGGTCGGCCAGATCGAGGATCTCCCTCGCCCTCTCCGCAATGGCGCCCACCTCCTGTGAGGCCTCCCCGGAGGTACGGATCCGCTCCAGCTCCGTCCTCTGCTCCTCGATCTGGGAGTCGACCGCATCGGCCGCCCCCGCCAGCCGGGAGGCGGCGCCGGTGATGAGGCCCTCCACCTTCAGCAGGGCCTGGGTCTGGTCGACCTGGAAGGACTCGATGTAGTTGAGGAGGTCCTGGACCTGCTGGCTGTTGAGCGGCCCGCCGCCCTCCAAGCCCCAGGGCGGCATGGGCGTGTTGGCCCGCCCGTACACGATCCAGAACTCGATCTCTTCCCGGCCGTAGCGGTAGAAGATGTCGTCGAGGGCGGGGCTGGCCCAACCCGACACCGTTACCTGGGAGCGGTCCTCGAGGAAGGCGGCCACCCCGCCGCCGCCCGCCGCGCCGTGGCATCCGCCGCAGCCGAATTCTTCCCACACCTCATGGCCCCGCTCCAGGGATGCGTCGCCGAACTCCTCCACGAAGCCCTCCTGGCGGTTCAGCTCCCCCAGGTAGTAGATGGGCAAGGCCAGGGTGAGGAACCCGGCTGTTATCACCGCCCCCGCCAGGGTGCGGTCGAGGCGCTTGGTCTCCATCTCGTCGTCGGTCTGGGAGGCGGACAGGTTGGAGGGGACCGGATCCCCCCGCCCCCGCCGGGAACCCGAACCCACCAGATAGGCGAACCATCCGACGGCGCCCAAGGCGACGATGGTCACCACCAGAGCGGCCACCGACTAGGCCTCCTCGTCGGCGGTCGTGAGGGCGATGCAGGACGGTCCCTGCGGGTAGGCGACCGTCTTGGCGACGGCGCGGGCGGTCTGGAAGATGGTGCCGGTCTTGACGATCATGCGCCCGTTCTCCTCCGTTACCTCGAAGCGGTCCAGGTTGCGGGGGGCGGGGCCGGCTTCGTACTCCCCGGCGTAGTTGTACTTGGAGCCGTGGCAGGGGCATTCGAACCCCTGGGAGGTCTCGCACCAGGGCACCCGGCAGCCGAGGTGGACGCAGCGCTGGAAGAGGGCGGACAGCCCCCCCACCACCACCGGCAGGCCGCCGAACTGGGAGCGGGACAGGTCGGCTTCGGAGAACGGCACGATGTAGGCGCGGGCTTCGGGCACGAACTTGGGAAGGATGGAACCGTCGCTCTGGATCACCTCGGCCTGGATGTCGGAAACGGCGCCCACGTCGATGTCGGAGCCGAACCCCCCCGACAGGCGCGGCCACAGGAAACCCAGGTAGGCGACGCCGTTGAGGCCCATGAAGGCGCCGAAGGTGATCCCCAGGGCGCGGGTGAAGAACTGGCGGCGGTTGACCCCCGCTTCCTGGGGGGACAGCTCCTCGACCCGCATGACCTCCACCGTCCGCACCGCGGCGGGGGCTTCTTCTTCGCCGGCCGGTTCCTCCGCAGCCTCGGCGGCTTCGGGAGGCGGCGCCGCCTCCCCGGCCGCCTGCCCGGCTTCGGGCGGGGCGGGGGGGCTCGCGACCGACACCGGGGACGGCAGGGCGGAGCGGTCGGCCTTCCGGGTCTCGCGCGGCACGGCCGACTTCCAAGAACGGCGCGGGCGGGTCGTCCCGGGGGGGGCGCCGCTGCGGCGGTAGGCGATCATGAACGCGCCCAGCACCCCCGCCACCGCCGCGCCGGCCAGGGCCGTGATCAAGAGCTGGGCGGCGGTCATTCGAAGTGCACCCAATCCTTGAGGTCGTCGAACCAGATTCCGTCGGCCCACGGATAGGTGAAGTTGAACCCGGGGCCGCGGAACAAGGTTCCCAGCAGGGTGAGGGTGGCCGAGCCGGTCAGGAACAGGGTGAACAGCATGATGGCGAACTTGCGGTCCGAGGGCTTGGTGGATGGGTTGCGGTCCACGTAGGGGATGGCCATGAAACCCACCAGGCCGGTGACGGCCGGGATGATCACCCCGGCGATCTGCGGGTCGTAGTAGGACAGCAGCTCCTGGAGGCCGAGGAAGTACCAGGGGGCCTTGGACGGGTTGGGGGTGGCGTTGAAGTTGGCCAGCTCCAGCAGAGGGGCTTGGAGGATCACCGACAGGACGATGAGCACCGCGGTGATCACCATCAGGGCGGTGAACTCGGCGATCATCAGATGCGGCCAGGTGTTCACCTTGTCGGTGGGGGTGGCTTTGACCTGCTGGATGGCCCTCGCCTTGACCACCGTGAGCAGGCGCTGGGGCCTCACCCCTTCGGGGATTCCTTCGGGGGGCGCCGCCGGGCGCGGCGTCACCGAGGTGGCGGCGCCGTTGCCGGACGGATCGGGAAGGGGGGGCGGAGGCGCCTCGGCAACCGCGGCCGGGGCGGGAGGGGCCTCTGCCTCGACGGGCGCGGCGGGCGCGGAGGCGGCCGGCGCCGGGGCCGGTTCGGGTTCGGAGGGCGCGGGCGGCGGGGCCAGCTCTTCTCGGATCTCGGCCAGGACCTCTTCGGCGGAGGCCCCGATGGCCTGGGCCTTGGCCTCGGCCGTGCGCTGCAGCAGCTTCTCGGAAATCCCCGAGGGCGCGGCGGGCGGCGGGCTCTCCGCCGCCGGAGGCGGGCTGTCGGCGGCGGGCGGCGCCTCGGAGGGATCCGCCCCGGCCTCGATCCGGGCCAAGACTTCTTCGACCGGCACGCCCAGCGCCTTGGCCTGCGCCTCCGCCGAGCGCCGCAGCAGGTGTTCGGGCATCTCAGCCATCTGCATCAACCATCTAAATCTGCATCAACCATCTACAGGGGCCCCGATATGCCGCCGTCCTTGCGCACCCGCCAGAAGTGAACGGCCATGAAGATCACGATCACGAACGGCAGGAACAGCACGTGCAGTACGTAGAAACGCAGCAATGTGTTGCCGGTGACTTCGATCCCCCCCAGCAGGGCGAACTTCACCTGGTTGCCGAACAACGGGGTGAAGCCGGCCATGTTGGTGCCCACCGTCACCGCCCACAACGCCAGCTGATCCCAGGGCAGCAGATAGCCGGTGAAGGAGAGCAGCAGGGTGAGCAGCAGGAGCACCACCCCCACCACCCAGTTGAACTCCCGCGGCGGCTTGTAGGCGCCGTGATAGAACACCCTGGACATATGGAGGAAGACGGTCAACACCATCAGGTGGGCCCCCCAGCGGTGGAGGTTCCGCACCAGCGAGCCGAAGGCCACCGAGGTGGAGAGCGCCTCCACGTCTATGTAGGCGGCGGGCGCGGTGGGCCGGTAGTAGAACATCAGGAAGATGCCGGTGATGGTGAGCAGGATGAACAGGAAGAAGCTCAGCCCCCCCAGGCACAGCGTGTAGGAGAGGCGCACCGCGTGCCGCTTGACCTTCACCGGATGCAGGTGGTAGAGCACGTTGTTCATGATCACGTAGGAACGGTTGCGGGGGCTGTCGCTGTACCCCCGTTTGAAGGGGGAGCCGGGGCGGAACATCGACTCCCAGAAGGGGCTGCCCCGGAAGGAGTCGGCGGCGTCCGCCATCCGTTCCCTGAGCTTCGATCCTATGCCGTTGGCCATCAGTCCGTCTCCGTTACCAGCGCATGCCGTAGGTGTAGCCGTTCTTGAAGTCGCGGGCGCCGGTGTCCAGATCCCACGGCGCCTGGTCTATCAGCCCGGCGTTGAGGGCGGTGTCGGTGACCGAACCCTCGAACTTGCCGATGGAGATCACGTTGGTGGGGCAGCGGTCGATGCACAGCTGGCACCGGGTGCATTCGTATTCGTCCACCACGAAGAACCCCAGGTTGTCGGGGCTGTCGACCGGATGGCCGACGTCGTAGGCCTCGTCGATGGCGTCCAGCGACAGATAGTGGATGCACTTCCAGGGGCATATGTCCACGCAGCCCTCGCAGAGGATGCATTCCGCCTGGTTGATGTGGAGGAACTGCTTGGGCCGCACCTGGTCCTGGACGTAGCCGGTGTCCACCATCACCAGCTGGTAGTCGTCCCGGAAGGGGGGCGTCTCGAACCAGACTTCGGACTTGGCCATCTACTCGATTCCCTTGATCAGCGGACGCCCGTAGGGCGAGACCAGCTCGGAGGCGGGCTTCTCGGGCATCGGCCCGCCGAAGCCCTGGATCCACCGGGCGAAGAGGATGATAAAGGTAAGCGCCCCCATGTTGTAGTTGATGGAGATGAAGTCCTTGATCGCGCCCCAGCTCACCCCCACCTGGTTGCCCAGCACCAGGGGCGGCCAGATGGTGAAGGCTTCGTTCTGCTCGTTCCAGTTGAGGGGCCCTTGGGCGAGGTTGAGCCACTCCGACGCGACGTTTCCCAGCAGCAGCACCAGCTCGAACATGGCCAGGAAGGCGGCGAAGGCGGCCAGCGACCAGGTCATCTTCCGCCCGAGCAGCACCGCCACCGCCGCTCCGAGCAACATCAGCTGGCTGCCGCCCAAGGCGATGAGGTGGCCGACCGTGAACCAGGGCAGGCACCAGTCGCCGCCGCTCACCAGGCAGTCGCGGGGCACCCAACCGAAGCTGTCTACCTCCACCGTCAGGTCGACCGTCGCCTGGGGAAGGGACGGATCCACCGAGGGGGTGCGGGCCACGGTCCGGGTCTGCTGGCCGTATACGATCCGGTCGCCCGCCTGCAGCTCAACCGCCTCGTCCGCATCAACGGTAACCGTCTCCACCGAGGGGAAGTTGGCGTAGTGGTTGAACCAGACGCCCAGCACCAGGGCGCCCAGGCCCAAGAGGAACAGCGACCAGCCGGCCAGCGCCCTTTCCTTGGCGCTCATCTGCCTGAGCCTGCGCTGCAGCATCCGGCCCTTCCTGTCTCGTCCTGCGGGTAAGGCTCCGCCCCCGGCGGTTCCCGGCGGCCCCGACCGCCCCCCGGCTCGGACCGCCGGCCCAAATCTACCAGCATGCAACCGCCGCCCCGCCGCATCGGCCGCCCCGGCCCGTCCGCCGGATTATCCTACGGCGGAGTATGCGGGGCCGGGCGCGGCGCGCCCGCACGAACACGTCGAGGAGCACCGGCTTGAACGAGGAAAACACCCGCGAAGGGGCGGCCGGAGCCGAACGCGGGCTGCATCATCCCGAGGCGGCGGCGGCCGGGATGATGCTGATGTCCTGCTTCTTCCTGTTGGCGGGGGCGGCGCTGCTGTCGATCGCCCTCATCAAGCTGGCCGTGCCCACCCTGTTTCCCGACAGCGCCTTCCTGACGTACGGCCGCCTGCGCCCCGCCGCCGGGGCGCTCTTGGTCTACGGCTTCGGCGGAAGCCTCACCCAGGCGGCCGCCTACTACCTGACCCCTCGGCTGATGGGGGCGCCGATGACGCGCCAGCCGGCCGCCCTGCTGGCCGGAGCGGCCTACGGAGGCCTGGTGCTGGCGGGCGCCCTGCTGGTGATGTTCCGCGGCCCTTCGGGGCCGGAGCTGGCCGAGTTCCCCCCGCTGGTGGACTGGCCGATCGCGGCCCTCATGCTGGTCCCCGCCCTGCTGGTCTCGTCCATGATCCGCCGCCGCACCGAGGAGGGCGCCTACGTCTCCATGCTCTATGTGATCGGGGCGGTCTGGTGGTATCCGGCCCTCTACATCACCGGCAGCATCCCCGGCCTCGGCAACATCGGCCCCTTCCTCCAGACCGGCCTGACGGCGGGGGGGATGCTGCATCTGGCCTTCCCGGCCGCCGCCCTCGGAGCGGCCTACTACACGGCGGTCAAGGAGAGCGGCCGCCCTCTCTTCTCCGGGCGGTTGGCCCGGGCGGGCTTCTGGACGCTGGCCGGTACGGCGCTCCTGGCCGCCCCCGCCCGCTTTCTGGGGGGCCCCGCCCCCGACTGGACCGAGACCGCCGCCGCGGCCGCCTCGCTCGGCCTGGCCCTCTCCGCGCTGCTGACGATGACGGTGATCGGGCAAACCCTGTCGGGCGGCTGGGAGGAGTTCCGCGAGAATCTGGTGCTGAGGGCGGGCCTGGCGGGGGCGGCGGCCTACACCCTCCTCACGGTGTTGGCCGGCGTCTCGGGCTTCCGGGCGACGGCGGCGGTGGTGGGCCTCACCGCCTGGAACGAGGGCCTCTTCATCGGGCTGACGGCGGCGGCGGCGCCCGCCCTGGGCCTGTCCTTCATGTTCTACGCCTTCCCCCGCATCACCGGACGGCAACTGGCCGGATCGGATGCGGCCCGCCGCGGCCTCGGCCTCCTCCTCTGGGGGGGCGGAACAACGGTGGGCGCCCTGGCGGTGAGCGGCCTGGTAACCGGCCTCACCTGGAACTGGGCCGCCGCCTCGGGCGCCGCATCCAACTCCGGGGAGGGGTTCTCCGCCGCCTTGGAGCAGGTGGATGTGCTGTTCACCCTGGCCGCCTTGGCGTCGGTCGCGGCGGCGGCCGGGGCGGCCCTGCTCGCCTGGACCCTGATCAGGACCTACACATCCGGGGAAGCCCGCGCCGTCGAGGTCTTGGCGCCCGAGGCCGCCTTCGAGGCCGCCGCGCCCGCGGAGCAGGGCGGTGAGTGAGATCCTGGCGGCCGCAGCGGCCGCCCTCGGCGCGCCCGAACACCTGGTGGAGCGGTCGGCCGCGGCCCGCGCCGCTGCCGAAGGAGTCTCGGTCGAAGAGCTGCTGGCCGCCTGGGCAGGCGGGGCGCCCGCCCCCTCCTCCGGGGCCGCCCCCGCCCCCCAGCCCGTTCCGGCGGCTGCACCCGCCGCCGCGCCCGCCCCTGTCATGGCCGCCTCCGCCCCTGTCATGGCCGCGCCCGCCGCCTTGGCCCCCCAGCCTGCTCCGGCGGCTGCGGCCGCCGCGCCCGCCCCCCGCCGGGATTCGGCGCCGGTGCTGGAAGGCCGCCGCTTCCATCCGCTCCGCACCTGGACGATGATGGCGGCGCTGTTCGCGCTGGCCCTGTTCATAACCCTGATCGGCCCCTACCAGACGGGGGGCGACTACCGCCATCTGGTGCCTGACCCGTCCTTGGACTCCCCGGCGGAGCGGGGCCGGGCCGTCTACCTCAACCAGGGATGCGGATACTGCCACACCCAGCTGGTGCGCCCCGTCCTGGCCGACGTGGGCTTGGGGCCGGCCACCGAGACCTTCTCCGACTCCTTGGGCGCCGCCGTCTTCGGCAGCCTGCGCATCGGACCGGACCTGGCCCATGCGGGCGGACGGGCGGGGCGCGGCGAAAGCGGGGAGCCCATGACCGCCGAACAGTTCGCCGCGCTGCTGACCCGACCGGAGGAAACGATGCCGGGGGGCAGGCACCCCTCCTACGCCTACCTGTCCGAGGCCGATACGGCCGCGCTGGCCGCCTACCTGGCGGAGGGGCTGCGGTGAGCAGTCTGCTGGCCGCCGCCGCCGAGGCGCTGGGAGCGCCCGAGCACTTGGTGGAGAGGTCGGCCGCCGCCCGGGCCGCCGCCGAAGGAGTCTCGGTCGAAGATCTGCTGACCGCCTGGGCGGGCGGGGCGCCGGCGCCCTCCGGCGCAGCCCCTGCCCAAACCGCGGCCCGGCCTCCCCCGCCGGCGGCGGAACCGGCGGCCGCCCCGGCCGCCCCGTCCCCGGCCGCGCCGCCCGCCCCCGACCCCTTGGCGGCGGCCGCCGCCGCCATGACCCTCCAACCGGCGGCCGCCCTGGCCTCCCCCCCCGCCCCGGCGCGGGTCAGCCGGTCAGAGGCCTTGGACTACGAGGCGGTCACCACCAGCCCCACCACCGGGATCACCGAACGCATCGCCGCCGCCGCGCCCCGCTGGCTGGCGGCGCTCCTCTTCGCCGTGCCGCTGGTGGGCCTCACCTACCTGATCACCTTCGCCGACGGCCCCACCTGCGGATCGGGGGGGCAACTGTCCGTCGACCGCCTCACCGGAGTGGTCGAGAACTGCGACGGGTCGGAGTTCGCGGTGGGGGGCGGGGCAGGCGGGGTGGACATCCGGGCCTTGGTCGCCGAGGGAACCGCCCTGTACGCCGATCCGTCCAACTGCGCCTCCTGCCACGGGGCGGGCGGCGAAGGCGGATCGGGCCCGGCCCTGGCGGGCGGGGTGCTGGACGTCTTCTCCATGTGCATCGACCACATCGAATGGGTGTCGCTCGGAACCACCGGTTTCTTGGACGCGGGCCGCTCCGTCTACGGAGACACCGGCCAGGCGGTGGGGGCGGGCGGCCAGATGCCCTCCTTCCAGGACACCCTCACCGAAAGCCAGATCGCGGCGGTGGTGTTCTACGAACGGGTGGTGATGGGCGGCCAAGACCCGGAGGAGGCGGTGTTCGACTGCGGCTTCGCCGAACCCGAAGGGGAAGAGGCCCCCGCCGAAGAACCCGCCGAAGAAACAGACGGCGGCGCCCCCGCCTGAGGACGAACCATTGCGGCCGGGCACAGCCATCGCCATCCTGATCCTGCTGGCCGTCATCGGGCTGGCCGGAATCGTCTTCACCGTCCAGCTGATCGGCCTCTGACCGGCCGAACCTCCCCCCAAAGACTGCTAAATCCGCCCTCTGTAACGGCCGCCGCCCCCTTCCGAACAGGCCTTTCGTCCTCTCCCCGCCTCGAAAGCGCGAAAACCGCCGCCGCGCCCAAGATGTGGTGGCCGGGCGGCTATCACCCACGGATTGGAGCTCTTCGGAAATGAGCTGGGGGAAAGGGCAGGCCATGGGGCGGGATGACCCCTTGCCGAGACAGCATCCTCCCGCCGCACGGTTGATTTTGATCCGCCGTTCGTCCCCCATCTGATATGATGACGGCATCCTGGTGTGAAGGGAGACAGCGATGGTAGACACGCAGGTCGCGCCGCCCCGCAGCCCAATGGGGAGAGTGTTCAAGGTCATCGAGGAACGTCACGAGGCGGGAGAGCCGCCGTTCCTCGATGCCCTCGAGGTGGCCAAGGCCATGGAGGGTTCGGGTATCACGGCTTTCGACGTGGGCATGTCCATTTCGCGCCTAGTCTGCGAACGACAATTGTGGTTTGCCCTCGACGGCATCCGCTTGTACGACAGTGGAAAGTAGAAGGGAGCGTTTCCTACCCTCCACCCGCAAGGATCCCCGCAACCCGTTTGAGCGTGATCGCGACCGAACGGCAGGTGATCCAGAACTCCCAGCGGTTGACAGGGATCCTTCCGTGGCCGATGTCGCACTTTGACCTGTAAGCAACAGCGAGGATGATGGAACCGGGCGACTAGCTGGCGTCTTCTCCGACCGCGGCCCCGGCCGCCTTGGGGGTGCGGGCCGCCCCACTGTTTGAAAAGGAACGTCGCCCCCGCCGTTGGCATTGGTCGCGGAAGCTGGCTGGTAAAGACCAGGGAGAGGAGCAGAACGCGAAATCCGCCGCCGATGCTTTCCCCGCCGCCCAACTGTCAACAACGTCCAGGGGAAATACATCTAGGTATGATATCCGGGGAGGGTGAGGGGCTTCTGAGGGGTGCAAATCGGCGGCGGAGGTCTAACCTCTCCATTGGATGATCCAGTCAGCAAACCAACTCCAACCAGCAGGCGGGTTTTTCAGAGCGGGGTCGTTCCACGGACTCTCCCCGGCGGACAGCTCGGCAAAGCGTTGGTGGTCTACTGCTATCAACTCAGGCTTTCCGTGTGCAGGCCACGTCCGATAATGGGCGAACGCTACAAGGTCATAGTCCTGGATAGGAACAAACCAAATCAGCTCGTGTATGGTCAGACCGTCTTCCTTCTCTGGCTCAACGCTAAGCACCGGCCATCCTCCAGCTTCCAGCAACGCTGTCTCAGCCTCTCGGGGGAGGTGCATGTCGTATCTGCGCATTCTCTTTGCTCCTGGTGGGACCGACACAGGACAACCCGTCCGACTTAGTTAGTTCTTCCTGAGTGTATCACATAACCGCCCGCTGAGACAACCTACTATACTGTCCTCATTAAGTTTTGACCGCTCCGCCGCCAACGACAACGACCACCACCAAGCCGACGGCTACCACGTCGACGGTTCCGATCGGCAAACCGAGGGCCGAACCGCCGGATTTTCTTCACGGTCTACCCGGCGGCGGGGGGCGGCTCTCGGAGGACCGCCACCGAGGTTCCGGCGGCGATCGTGAAGTGTTCGTCGGCGCGGCCTCCGCGGACGGCCAGCGCCATCAGGCCGGCCGAGTCGACATGGAGGAGGGGGCGGCCCGGGGCCGCATCGGCGTAGGCATCCGCCCAGGGAGTCCGGTGCTTCATCGGGCCCACCTGCACCGAGAGCTGGTCGCCGGGGGACATCCCGGCCTCCGCCATGTCCTCCGGAGAGATGTTGGTCTGGACGTTGCCGTAGCCGTCTACCCACCAGGCCACGCCCTCCACCCGCCCTTCGGACACCTCCGAGAGGGGGAGCAGGAGCGGGGTGAGGGTGCGGGGGTCGATCTCCGGGCCCAGCTCGCCGGGCTCGGCCCCGCCGGACGCCAGCAGGGCCGCCGCCGGGGCGAAGCGGTCGCGCCCTTCGAAGGTGCGGCCGGCGGAGGGGAGCATCACCTCCGGATTCTCGATCGAGAAGACCCGCCCGGCGCCGCCGAGCAGGGCGGCCGCCGGGGAGAGCAGCCCGTTGTCGGGGCCGACCAGAAAGCCCCAATCGGTCTCGGCCGCCACCGCTCTCCGGTCGGTTCCCACTCCGGGGTCCACCACCGCCAGGGCGACTCCGGGCGGCATGTACTGAATCGCCCGCAACAGCGCCAGCGCCCCCCATCGGATGTCGCCGGGCGGCACGCCGTGGCTCAGGTCGATCACCCGGCACTGCGGGGCCAGCGAGGCGATGACCCCGTGCACCACCCCCACGAACTCGTCCCGCCGGCCGAAGTCGGACAGGAAGGCGATGGGCAGGGGCGCTCCGGTCACGCCGGGGAGTCTAGATGGGTAGCTCCAAGGTTACCCCGACAAGAACCTCGGTTGATGATGGTTTGCATTGTTCGACAGGCTCAACTTGCTGGGGACGAGGGTGACAAACCGAGCGACTTGGCCTGCGCGAACCGGGGCTTGTCAGGAAGAACCTGCGTATGCGGCTCGAACAGGGATGTGCTCAACCCTCAATCCCTTGGAACTACTCATCTAGAAAGGGCCGGGGGTCGGCGGCTGCAAAGAACAAGCCCGAGGTACCTTTACCGACTCCACCGCACTTCCCCTAACGGATTCGCTCGGCGCCGGCCCCTCGGGCTTTGTCACCGACAACTCTAGAGTCTCGGCCGCCGCCGTCAAATCCCCTTCAATGTATCGATGAACAACTCTAACAAACTTCAATCGGCGGAAAATAAGCGGTTGTCCACACATTCCCCAGAGGTTGTGCACACCTTTTGTAGATAAGTCGCCAAGGACTTTTTTCGCGCGCCTGCGGGCCTCTCAACCGGCGAAGCCGGCCCGCAGCAAGGGCCGGAAGGACAGCTCCACCAACTCGTAGATCTCGGCGAAGACGTAGGAGAGCGTCTCCTCGCCGGCGAGGCCGGCCTCGATCCGGCCGAGCAGATAGATCTCGCCGCTGCGGTCGACGGCGAAGTGGACCCGCCACGCCCGGTGGTTGCGGAACAGCAGCTGGCGGTGCACCTCCGCCGCCCCCCTGGGAGGAGCGGGCAGCACATAGGCCTCGAAAGAAACCGTCAGATCCCCCGGCGTCACCCACACGGTGGTGCAATCGCGGGTCTGCTGGGCCATGCGCACCGCCCAGCGCCCTTCCACCAGCTCGGCCGCCTCCACGTCCGAGCCGGGATCCGCCGCCCAAGCCTCGAACACCGCCCCCAGCCGGGCGGAGAGCTCGGCGCGGTCAACCGGTTCGGCGCGCCCCATCGGCAACCCCCTTGTAGAGCTCCAGCAAACGGTCGGCGGTGTGCCCCCAACCATACCGGCGGCCCACCGCCAAGGCGCCGGCCGCCAGCTCCCCCCGCCGGTCGGGCGACCCGAGTATCTCGGCCAGCGCCCGGCCGTAGTCGGCCGGATTCCACCCGTCCACCAGCATCCCCGACACGCCGTCCGCCACCACGTACCGCAGGCCGCCCACCCCGGCGGCCACCACAGGAAGCCCGCAGGCCTGCGCCTCGGCGGCCACCAGCCCGAACGACTCGCTCCGCGACGGCGCCACCAGCGCATCGGCCGCCCGGTAGAACAACGGCATGCGGCGGTGCGGCTGCGGCCCCCGCCAGCTCACCGCCTCCTCCAGCCCCAGCCGGGCGGCCAAGCGGCGGGTCAGCCGGTGTTCTTCCTCACCTTCCGGACCGCTCGGCCCCCCCACCACCAACATCCGGGCGCCGGGCGCCCGGCCCCGCACCGCGGCCAGCGCCTCCACCGCCACGTCGAGGCCTTTCAAGGGCTGGATACGCCCCGCGAACAGCACCGTGGGCCGGTCGTCGAGGCCCAGCGCCTCTCGGGCCCGCCCCCGGCCGCCCGGCCGGAACCGCTCCAGGTCCACGCCGGGCGGGTTGATGCACAACACGCTCGGGTCGGCGCCGTAGTGCTCGATCAGCTGGTCGGCTTCATATTCGGTGGAAGCGATGACGCAGTCGGAGGAGGCGATGACCTCGCGCTCGGCGGCGATGCGCAGCAGCGGTTCGGGCGGCTGGCCGGGGCGGCGGGAGGCGTCCTTGACCCGGCCCAGGGTGTGGAAGGAGTTGACCAGCGGCAACCCGGCGGCCTGCTTGACGATCAGGCCCGACCAGCCCGACAGCCAGTAGTGGCTGTGGATGATCTCGGGGCGGGCGCCGCCGTTGGGCGCCGACACCGCCCCGGCCACCTGCTCGGCGAAGATCCTCACCCAGCCGTCCAGGGCCGACACCGGGAGCGGGCGGGGGGGGCCGGCGTCCACGTGCACCACCCGGTATCCGCCCGGGGCCGCCGCCGCTTCGGGTTGGCTCGGGGCGGTGCGGCGGGTGAAGACCGTCACCTCCACCCCCCGGCGCCCCAGGGCGGCGGCCAGCTCGTCGATGCAGACGTTCATCCCTCCGGCGTCCCCCGACCCGGGCCGGTCGAGGGGGGAGGTATGCATGGACAGAAAGGCCGCCCCGCTGGTCACGCCGCCCCTTCCACCAGGTAGAGGGGCCGGGGCCGCGCCCCCATCCGCAGCTTGTAGGCCTCCTCCCCCTTCAGGAAGTCGAACACCTCGAGCCCCTCGTCGACGGCGCGGCGGATCAACCGGGCCAGCAGCACCACGCCGGGGGAGGCATGCCGCAGATCGGGGTCGTAGGCCGAGTTGTAGAGGTAGTAGCCGGATTCGTCGGCGTACCCGAGGACGGCGGCCGCCATCTGGCCTCCGCCCCCGTACAGGGCGTCGAGCCGCCACCCCCCGCCCGCCAGCAGATCGGCGAAGAACCCCTCCATCCGGTCGGTCATGAACGAACCCTTGCGGCCCTTCGACCGGCGGTGCAGTGCGAAGAAACGGTCGAGGGCGGTGCCGGCTTCGCGGTGGGAAACCAGCCGCGGCGGCCCCAGGGCCGCCTCGAAACGGCGCTGCTTGCGGCGGGTCTCGTGCCGTTCTTTCTTGCCGATGCTCTTCAAGTAGCCGTCGAAGTCGGGCGGCAGCTCCAGCACCGCGGTGGAGGAATGGAGGGCCGACCGATAAGAAACCCCGGCTCGGTCGAGGGCGGCGGTGAACACCTCGGCGGCCCGGGCGGGCAGGGAATCGAAGCGGAACCTGCGGCCTGGCGGAAGCCGCCGGAAAAGGCCCTCCAGCAACTCCGAGGCGTCTCCGGACGGCGACCGGTAGTCGACGAGGTCCTCGTGCCCCATCAGCTCGAGGCGGCCGTCTTCCTCCACCAGCACCGCTTCCCCCCGCCCGTCCGCCAGGACCAGGGGCGATTGGCCGGGGCGGGCGGTGCGCCGCCAGACGGCTTCCAGGAAGGATCGAGCCGCGAACGGCCCCACCCGGGGGGCGGCGGGCGGTCGGGCGTCCTCAGCTCCGTCGAACAGGGATGGGACGGAGCGCGCCCGCATGAATCACCTGCACGCCCGCACGAGAGTCGGATAGGGGTTCACGGGAGGGCGGGTCTTGCCGCCGGGGTGGAGCTGGAAGTGGAGGTGGGGGGCGCCCCCGCGGGCGTTCCCGCTGTCACCGTTGTAACCGACCACCTGGCCCCGGTTGACCCTCGATCCGTTGGCCAGCCCCGGTGCGAACCCACTGAGATGGGCGTAGTAGTAATCGACTCCGTGGTCGGCCGACAGCCACACGGCAAGGCCGCCGAGCCCGCCGCTCCGCAGGGTAATCGTTCCGGAGGCCACCGCATACAAGGGCTGGCCCATGGGCGCGAACAGGTCGTTGCCCCGGTGTCTGCGCCCGCCGGAGCGGGGATAGCCCCAGTCGTTGACGAACGAGGCGGCCGCCGGATCCATGGGGCAGATGAATCCGGGGGTGATCGAGGAGGGCGCCCCTCCCGCTCCGCCGGAGCGGCGGGCGGCGGCGAGGGCCGCCGCCCGGGCGAGCTCCGCCTGTCGGATCTGATACAGGCGCTGGCATTCCCCTTTGAGCTCGCGGGCCGCGTCCAAGGCCTCGTCGGTGGCCGCCGCCAGCACCTGCGCCAGCCGCCCGGCCTCGGCCTCCACCACCAGCAGGCGGGCGGTGCGCTCGTCCAGCTCCTGCTGCATGTCCTCGGTCTCGGAGACGATCAGAGCCAGGCGGTCGACGGCCGCCACCTGCTCGTTGGTAACCGCCTTCAGGAACTCCTGGCCGGTGATGATCTCATCCAGGGAACGGGTCTGAAGCACTATCCCGCCGAGCTCCGTCCCGGCGGCCATGTAGGCCTCCACCGCCCAATCCACCACTCGGTCGTTCAGCTCATCCAACTCTCCCCGGCGCTCGGCGATCTGACGCTCCAGCCGGCCGGCCCGGTCGGAGGTGACGTCCCGCTCCGAATAGAGCTCGGCGTACCGGGCCTGGGCCGCATCCCGCTCTTCTATGGCGGCGTCGAGGCGGTCCTTGGCCCCCCGGTACTCGGTGCAGGCCTCATCCACCTGCGCCTGGGTCACCGCCGCGGAAGGGGGGGCGTCCGAGACCGCCGCCGCGGCCGCGGTCAAAACCATCGCCAACAAGAGCCGTCCTGGGTGCCTGCTCATCCGGCGCCGCAGGGTAGCCGCCTCCCGGCCGTCAACAATCTGCCCGGCGCCTCCGCCGGGCTGTTGGGGGGAATACTCCGGCCCGCCCCTTCAGGAGACCAGCCACAGGATGGGCATGAAAGCGGCCGCCCCCGCCATCGGGCTGTCGAGCCCGGCGAGGGCGCCGTCCGGACGTTCCGAGAGGCGGATCTGCCCCGTCCTGAAGGCGGCGCCGATGCCCCGGCCGGCGATCATGGCCGCCGCCAGCACCAGCCCGATGAAGAACCAGCCGAGCAGGTCGAAGTCCCACAGGTAGGCCACCGCCAGGGCCGCCAGCACCGTGGCGGCCGAGGTGATCATGTAGGGGTCCATCAGTACGGCCCGGCTGCGCTCGGTGAGCCGCCCCATCAGCACCCCCGCCGCCAGGACCAACAGGAGGCCGGCTATCTTGCCGCCCCCGTCGGATGCGGCCCTCGCCAGCAGGAAGGACCCCGTGGCCAGCGAGACCAGCAGGGCGCACAGAGCCGAAGCCGCCATGGCGGTCAGATCGCGGGCGGCGGGCCGGATCACCGCCCATCCCATCACGGCGGCCATCGAAGCGGCGGCGCCTATACCCAGACCGGGGGATCCGAAGGAGGAGTTGGCGGCGACCGAGAACAGGACGGCGGCCAAGAGCGGGGCGTAGTCGATCCTGAAATCGCCGTGGGAAGCGGTGTGGGTCAGGTCGAGCACCCACAAGGCGGCGGCGCCCACCCAAACGGCGGCCAGCATCTCCGGCCCCAAGGCGTTGGCGGCCAGCAGCGCCGCGCCCAGCACCGCCAGGGAGACGCCCTCGAAGCCGCCGCTCACCTGGGGCGCAGTCCCCCCGGAGACCGGAGGGATGACGGCCAGCTCGTCGGCTTCGGACACCGGATCGGTGGGGGCGGCCTCTTCCCCGTTCTTCCAGATGCGGGCGGCCTGCATGCGCCGGTCGAAATCAGGGCCGTACCGGGCGGCGAGGGCGGCGGTCACCTCCCCCACCGTCCCGCCTTCGACCTCGGCCTGGGAGGTTCCCGCCATCTCCCGGAGGTTCGCGAACAGTCTTACCCGCGCCATACCTGCAGGCTACCCCGGAAGCCGCCCCGCCCGCGTCATTAACCCCGTCGTGAATGATGGGGTTGCAACCGCCGCCCTCCGGCGGGGCGGGTTCACCACCCCTCCCGGAGGGGCTGGCCTTCGGCGTATCCGGCGGGCGACTGGACGCCGACCACCGCCCGGCGGTGGAACTCGTCAAGGTTGCGGGCGCCAACGTAGGTGCAGGCCGACCTGACCCCGGCCACGATCCGGTCGATCAGATCCTCCACGCCGGGGCGGCGGGGGTCTATGTACATGCGGGACTCGGAGATTCCCTCTTCGAACAGCGCCTTGAGAGCCCTCTCGTAGGGCGCGTCCCGGCGGGTGCGGCGGTTGACCGCCCGCCGCGAGGCCATCCCGTAGTTGACCTTGTAGACGCGCCCGCCGGAGTCCCGCACGGATTCGGCCGCCGACTCGTTGACGGCGGCGAACCAGGAGCCGATCATCACGTTGGACGCCCCGGCGGCCAAGGCCAAGGCCGCGTCGCGGGGGTGGCGGACGCCTCCGTCGGCCCACACATGCCGGCCCCGCGACCGGGCCGCCGCCGCGCACTCGACCACGGCGGAGAACTGGGGGCGGCCCACTCCGGTCATCATCCGGGTGGTGCACATGGCCCCCGGCCCCACCCCCACCTTCACGATGTCGGCCCCGGCGTCCACCAGGTCGTACACCCCTCCGGCGGTCACCACGTTGCCCGCCGCCACCGGACGGTCGTCCACCGCCGAACGCACTTCCTTCAACGCCTCGAGCATCCGCTGCTGGTGCCCGTGGGCGGTGTCGACCACGATCACGTCCACCCCCGCCGCCGCCAGGTCCGCCGCCCTCGCCCCGGCGTCGCCGCTGATTCCGACCGCCGCCGCCGCCAGCAGCCGCCCGCCCCCGTCCAAGGCCGGCCGGTACAGGGCGGCGCGCAGGGCGCCCTGCTCGGTGATGACGCCCGACAGGCGGCCCTCCCCGTCCACCACCGGCGCCAGGTGCACCCGGCGTTCGGACAGGGCGGCGAACACGGCCTCCGGACGCAGAGAATCGGACAGCACGATCGGGTCGGGGGTCATCACCTCCCCCAACGGGGTGTGGGGGTCGGCGTCGGCGCGGTCCTGCTCGGTGAAGATCCCCACCGGGCGGTTCTCGGCGTCCACCGCGATCACCGCCCCGTGGGAACGCTTGCCGATCAGCCCCATCGCCGTATAGATGGTGTCGAGCGGCGACAGCGTGACCGGGGTGTCCACCACCAGATGGGCCCGCTTCACGGCGCCGACCTGCTCGGCGAGGGCTTCCACCTCCATGTCCTGGGGAAAGACGGCCAACCCGCCCCGCCGGGCCACGGTCTCGGCCATGCGTCGCCCGGTCACCGCCGCCATGTTGGCCGCCGCCACCGGAATGGTGGTCCCCACCCCGTCGGGTGTAGCCAGATCCACGTCCATCCGGGAAGGCACATCCGAGAACCCCGGCGCCAGAAACACATCGGAGTAGGTCAGCTCGCGCCCGGGCTCCCTGCCGTCGATGTACCTCATGGCCTCCTCACCGGGGCGCCGCTCCGTCCATCAGTATCCCACACCCCCGCCTCAACTATGCTCACCTGCGATGGGCACCTTCAGAGAAGCACTCACCGAAATTCGAGAATCGTCCCTCTCGCAAGCCGAGAAGGGCGCCCGCTTCGAGCGCCTGATCCTGCAGCTGTTCCGCGAAGACCCTCTCTACCGGCAGGAATACCGCCGGGTGTGGCTGTGGCACGACTGGCCCGGCCGCCCTTCTCGGGACCTGGGAATCGACTTGGTGGCGGAGCGGGCGGACGGCGCGGGCTTCGCCGCCATCCAGTGCAAATGCTACGACGAGGGCGCTACTGTATCCAAGCAGGAGGTGGACGCCTTCTTGGCCGCCTCGGGCAAGAGAGAGTTCACCAGCCGATTCTTCATCACCACCGGCGCTCTCTCCGGCACTCCCCTCAAACAGTTGACGGACCCTGGAAATAACCCTCCGGTCAGCATCCTCTACACCCAGGATCTGAACGAGCGGGATTTCCACTGGGCCACACTCGGTGAACTGGTGGATTCCACCCGCTATACGGGCTCCAAGTTCACACCCCGCGCCGACCAGACCGAGGCCATCCGCTCCACCCTGGGCAGGCTCTACGGGCACTGGCGGGTTCCCGATGCGTGGGACGGCGCACAGCAGGGCAATCGTCAACCCACGGAATTGCTCAATAAAGGCGATGACCGCATCTATGACCGCGGCCAGGTGTTGATGCCGTGCGGCACGGGCAAGACATTCACCTCCCTGAAGATAGCGGAGCAAGCGGCAGAGAGAGAGAGAGAGAGAGAGAGAGAGAGAGAGAGAGACATTTCGAGTCCTCTATCTGTTGCCCAGCATCTCGCTTTTGCAGCAGACCATGCGGGAGTGGGCGGAACAAAAAACCCTCGACCTGCGGTTCGTGGGGGTGTGTTCCGATGTCAGCGCCGGTAAAAACCAAGACGAGATAGGTGATTTCACGGAACTGGAGATTCCGGTAACCACCGACCCAGAAAAGATAAGCGAAGCCCTGTCCAAGTCATATACCGACGTGGACATGCTCGTAACCTTCTCCACCTACCACAGCATCAAACTGATCTCCGATGCGCAATATAAGGCAGAAGCGCCGCCGTTCGACCTGATGTTCTGCGACGAAGCCCACCGCACCACCGGAGTGCAGGTCATTTCCAACAAAGATTCTCACGGGACCTCCGTATTCCTGATGCCGCACGACGACGAGTTCGTCATAGCCAAGAAACGGGTGTACATGACCGCCACCCCCAGGATCTGGTCAGCCAAGTCCAACAACGCCTACCGCAACGCCGAAGTGTTCTCGATGGACGACGAGAGTCAGTTCGGACCCGTGATGTACCAGATGAAGTTCTCGGAAGCTATCGACAAGGGCCTGCTGTCCGACTACTACCTGGTAGGCCTGACCATCGATCCTAATTGTCAAGCGCAGTTGGCCGCCTTGGGTTTCGATCCCGAGCTGAAGGAAAGCGAACAAGCAAAGCTGTACGGAGCGGTGAAAGGCGTCGCTACGGAAGAAAACGATGTCCCGCATCTACGCCGCAGCCTCTCCTTTACCAATACTATAAAGGGAAGCCGCCAACACCAACTGTTTCTGGAGGTGGCCTCGGATCGTCTGCGGGAGATAGCCTCGGTGAACGGCGGCTCGGTGCCGTTCCAGGTGCGCACCAAACACATAGACGGTAAAACCAAGGCCAACATCCGCCGCCAGAGCCTGGACTGGCTGAAAGAACCAGAAGATGGTGAATGCCGAATCATCACCAACGCCCGCTGCCTGTCCGAAGGGGTGGATGTGCCCACCCTGGACGCGGCCCTGTTCATGTCGCCCAAACATTCAGCCATCGACATCGTCCAGCAGGTAGGGCGGGTGATGCGCAAGGCCCCCGGCAAAACCCATGGATACATCGTGGTCCCCATCATATTGGCCGAGGGAGACACCGCCAGGGATGCCCTACGAAAGTCGGAGGACTACGCCACCATCATCAAGGTGGTGCGGGCGCTGCGTTCCCACGACGACAACATCGACCAGCTGATCAACCAGAACCGCTTCAGCGAGAAACTGAGGCTGGTACCGGTGCCTGCACCTTTCGAAGGGAACACGGAGTTGACCCCTCGGGAAAGAGCAGAAGCCGTTCAGGGAGCTCTTTTCACACCTGATGTACTCATCGACGCACTGAACGTTCTTGTATTCGAAGATTGCGGCGACCGTCAATATTGGGTGAAATGGGCGAAGGATGTTGGCAAGCAGACAATCAATCTGCAAGAGAAAATACTGGACCATCTGAAAAGTAGCATGCCAGCCCGAGAACAGTTCGACCGATTCATAACCGGCATTCGGGAAACGGTGTCACCAGCTCTAAGTGAACAGGAATCAGTAGGGATGCTAACACAGCACCTGGTCACCCAGCCGGTGTTCGATGCCTTCTTTGAGAATTACAAGTTTTCAACTAACAATCCAGTGTCTCAGATTATGGGTGAAGTAACCGAGGAAATCGTGGCTCAAGACTTGCATTCCGAGCTGCGACGGTCATTAGCACCATTCTACGAATCAGTCCAGAAACGTATCCGAGGTATCAACGATCCAACCACTCGGCATGAAGTCTTTAAAGAATTATATCAGACGTTTCTTAAAACAGCCTTTCCTGAAGAGACAGAACGTCTAGGAGTAGTTTACACACCAGTGGAAATAGTTGAGTGGTTACTCCGATCAACTGATGATGCCCTACGTCAAGAGTTCGGAGTGGGATTGGGAAACAAACATGTGGAAATACTGGACCCATTTACGGGGACGGGTACCTTTTTGACTCGTCTCATAGAAAGCGATCTAATACCAGATTGTAATTTAGATTACAAATATTTGAATGAATTATTTGCTATTGACATAAGACCGCTACCGTACTATTTGTCAGCTATAAATATTGAAGAAGCTTACCATGGCCGTAAACAGGCATTAGACCCAGATATGACAACTTACAGGCGGTTCCCCGGGATCGCATTGGGAGATACCTTTGCGCTTATCCCTAATGACAGAAAACAACTAGGAATGTTCGGAATGAGCGAAGCTAATACCTCTACTCTGAACACCATCATCAGCAAAGAAATAAAATCTATAGTAGGAAACCCTCCCTGGCGCGCTTGGCAAGATATACTGGCTCAACAAAATCCGAACCAGGCATATGAACATTTAGACAATCGGATCACGGAAACATATGTTGCTGAATCATTATCAAATTTAAAAAATAGCTTGTATGACACATATATCAAGGCTATCAGATGGGCATCCGACCGTATCGGTGATCAAGGAGTAATAGCCTTTGTCACTAATGGAGGTTGGCTGGATGGCAATGCTGCTAGTGGGGTTCGAGCCTGCCTTGCCAAAGAATTTTCGACGATCTATTGCTATAATTTACGAGGCAAGATACCAAGTCCACGTGAAGAAGGTGGCAATGTATTTAATGTAAAGGTTTCTGTAACAATGATCATACTAGTGAAGAACCCCAACAGACCCGGACCGGCAACCATTTTATACACGAAGTCCCAAGATGCACTTACAGGTCCAGAAAAACTTCAAGAGCTATGTAATAATAGATCTCTATCTAAAATGACCTGGGACATCATTACTCCAGACGAAAAAAGGGATTGGATAAATAAGACCGATATCAACTATCAAACCTATCAAGCAATAGGAAACCAAGGGACCAAAGGGCGTAAAGAAGATACTGCCTTATTCAGAATATATTCATCCGGCCTTAAGACCGGAAGAGATCCATGGGCATATAATAGCAATTTAGATAATCTCCAAGACCGTACAGCGGATATGATTGATTTCTACAACCATCAAATGGTAAGGAGTGTTGTCGCCCCTGAGAGGAACCCGCATATAATAAAATGGTATGATGAGGTTATTAAAAGTTTGACAAAAAAGATAAGGGCAGTATTTAGTAACAAACGATTTCGTACCATCATGTATCGCCCCTTTTTCCTACAGTTTTGTCATTATGATCCCCTTTTTAATCAAAGGCATAACCAGTTTGATAAAATATTCCCTACACGAGATACAGATACTTTGATAATTAATCTTTCCGGTAATAGTGCTCGGGTCTTTGACTGCCTTATAACTCGGTATATAACAGATCTACATTTGAACGCGAGGGGGAGCAGGGATTCCCAAGAGTTATATACAGCACTGCCGAATCTCACGATTTGCGCGATGGACAAGCCGGGCGGCAGAGAGTTCTCGGTGTGGATGACAAATCTGACATCAGATCTGGAATTGGTTCATCACAATCAGGTATTCCCCCTATGGAAGTATCAGAAAATCGGCGGCGAACAGCAAGGGGGTATCTTTGACGAAGTTGAACAGCCTGAAGGGTATGTGGTGGAAGACAACATACTGGACGAGACGCTCAAAGCCTACCGGGAGCACTACGGCGATGACCAGATTGAGAAGGACGACATCTTCTATTATGTGTACGGCGTCCTCCACCATCCGACCTACAAGACCAAATACCGCAATGATCTTCGCAAAGGGTTGCCCCGTATCCCCAAAGCGCCGGATTTCTGGGCGTTTGCCGAAGCTGGCCGTCGGCTGGGACACCTGCATGTTGACTACACCGAGCTCGACGGCCACCCGCTGGAGCCGTGTACCTCCTTGTTGTTCGACCCAACCGAGGATGACCACTACCGGTTCGACAAGCTGAAGATGACGGTCAACGGCGACGCGGTCGAGATAAAGATCAACGAGCATCTCACCCTGGCCGGCATCCCCACCCGGGCGCTGGAGTATGTGGTCAACGGCAAGAGCGGGCTGGGGTGGATCGTGGACCGCTATCGCATCCGCGAGGACACCAAGCATGGATCAGGCATCGTCAACGACGCCAACAAGCTGTTCGAAGACCCCCGCGACTTCATCAAGCTGATCGAGCAGGTCGTTCAGGTCTCCCTGGAATCGGTCGACATCATCGAATCGCTGCCCTCCGAGTTCGAGGAGCCTCAGACCGCTGGTGAGTAGGAGCCGGGCCTTCTCAGTCGGCTTCTTCCGTTTCGCAACAGCCGCCGTCGCTGCTGCAGCATTCTGGTTCGTCGTCCTCGCCGCACTCGTCGTTGCAGGGATCCGAAGGGGGATCCTCGGCGGCCGCGGCCTCCTCGGCGGGGGCGGCGGCTTCTTCTGCCGAGCGGCGCCGCCGCCGGTCCAGGGCTATGTAGACGATGGCGGCCAGCACCAGCAGGGCGACCGCCAAGGCGATGATCATCCCGGCGCCGGAGCTGGGGACCTCGGACCGGGCTTCCATCACCCGGCCGTCGTTGAGGGACAGCTCCCAGACCAGGGTCTGGCCGGTGACCACATCGGCGTTGGAGGAAACGATCTCGCCCGGCAGGGTCAGGGTGAAGCGGGCGTCGAAAATATCGTCCAGCATGGACATGTCGATGGGCAACGAGTCGTCCCCCATCGCCTCGTCCAGGGCGCCGGTGTCGGGAACCACGGTCCGGAAAACGAAGGCGTCGCCGTCGCGGGTCAGCGAGAAATCGGACAGTATCCCCGCGCCCGCCGCCATGTCGGCCAAGTCCGAACCGTCGGCCATGCCTTCCCCGCCGAGCATCTCGTCGAAGGCGCCTCCCGTTGCGGCGGCCATGTCGTCCAGCTGAGCGCGGAGGTCGTCGAGGGAATCGAAGGCCAAAGAGACGCGAATCCCCGTGTATTCGCCGGTAACCGGCTCGATGCTCCACCCGCCGCCGCCCGGGAGCAACTCCTCCGCAAGCATCTCATCGGGGAGTATCTCTTGGCCGGACATCTCGGCCATCCTCATGAGCTGATCGTCGATCGAAGTCTCCGACGACAGCACGCCGCTCCCGTCCTCTTCGACCATCAGATCGGTGTGCACCCGTATCTCGCACGAAGCCAGCACCAAGGCGAGGGCCGCCGACAGGATCGGCAACAGGATGCGGCTGCGGACTTTGTTCATAGATACCTCCGGCTCGCGGCCCAGGATACAAGGGCTGGGCGGCTAACCGAACGCGGCGGCCGAAGCGAAGCGGGCGCCCGCCGGGCGGGGGCGCCTACCCGGAGGCGGCGAGCACCGCTTGGGCTTCGTCGACGGTGAACCGGCCTTCTGTCACCTCTTGGCCCACCACCAGACCGGCCAGGTTGCGCCCGGCCGCCTCGAGAGAGGCCAGGGTCCTCACGTCGTCGAGGTGCCTCACTCCTCCGGAGGCGATGATCGGCTCGTCCACGTACTCGAGGGCGGTGCGGAGGATCTCGAACTTGGGCCTTTCGTTCAGCACGTCGCGCCGGGCGTCGGCCACGAAGAAGGCGCTGACCCCGCACGAAGCCATCTCCACCATCACCTCCTCCAAGAACCTGCCGGAGTTGGAGGTCCAACCCCGGGTGACCAGCTCCTCGTTCTCGAGCACGTCGAGGGAGACGATCATCCGCCCCGGATGGTCGCGGCACAGGTCCCACACCATGTTGGTGTGCTCGATGGCGGCGGTGCCCATGATCACCCTCCAGGCGCCCCGCTCGATCAGGCGGGCCGCCTCCCGCTCGGACCGGATCCCCCCCGCCGCCACCACCGGGACTTTCAGCGACTCGAGCATCTGGTCTATGAGCGGGCGGTTGCGGTATGAGCCGTAGGCGGCGGCGTCGAGGTCCACCACCAGTAGGTAGTCCACCCCCATTCCCACCCACCCCCGGGCCCGGTTGAGGGGGTCGGCGTCCAGGGAGGTGACTTCCTCCAGGCTCCCCCGGCCCAAGCGGACCGCCCGGCCTTCGAGGATGTTGATGCGGGCGTACAGCTCCATCCGGCGATTGTAGCGGCCCGGCGCCGCGCCCCGAGGCCCCAAAGCCCCCGAATCCGGCGCCCGAACCCGGACCCGAATAGCCTCCCCCGGCATGGAAACCCGGCTCGACGGGCAACGGGCGGCGGTCACCGCCGGAGCGGGCGGACTCGGCCTGGTCATCGCCGAGGCCTTGGCCGCGGCGGGCGCGGCGGTGTTCGTCTGCGACATAGACCGGCGGGCGTTGGCGGCCCTGCCCGAACACCTGGAGGGCGCCTGCGTCGATGTGTCGGATCCGGCGGCGGCGGCCGCCTGGCTGGACCCGATCGCGGAGGGGGGAATCGACCTCTTGGTCAACAACGCCGGGGCGGCGGGGCCGGTCAAACCCGTCGAGGAGATCAGCCCCGAGGAATGGCGCCGCTGCCTGGCGGTGGGCCTCGACGGCGCCTTCCACTGCGCGCGGCGGGCCGCCCCGGCCATGAAGGCCCGCCGGAGCGGGGCGGTCATCAACATCGCCTCCACCGCCGGGTTCATGGGCATGCCCTACCGCACCCCCTACTCCGCCGCCAAGTTCGGGCTGGTGGGCCTCACCAAGACGCTGGCGATGGAGCTCGGCCCGTACAACATCCGGGTCAACGCCCTCGCCCCCGGCCCGATCAGCGGCGCCCGGATGGAGCGGGTGATCGCCGCCCAGGCCCAAGCGGAGGGCCGCCCTCCCGAAGAAATCCGCGCCCTGTACCTGGCGGGCGCCTCCATGGGAACCTTCGTTGCACCCGAAGAAATAGCCGATACGGCGGTGTTTCTGGCCTCCGAGCGCGGGCGGCGGATCAGCGGCCAGGTCATCGCCGTGGACGGCCACACCGAAACGCTCTACCCGCGACCGATCTGAATCGGCGGCGGTTTCTGCGGTGCAGGGCCGGGGGAAGCTGTCTATCCTTCCCCCTGCTTCCCCGGAGCCGGTCCTCTTCCCCCGGACCGGACCGCTCCGGCGGCGGGCTTCCCCGGCTTCCCGCCCCCGCCGGGCAGAGAGAGCCGACGGATTGCCGCCCGCCGGCGGTCGGCGCGGAGTAGCCTGGCTTGCTCAACTACACGGATGTCATTATGCTGTTTGCCCCTTCGCCCGGCAGGGCCGGGCCGGATTGGACATCGGGGCGGCGAAACAGAAGAGCTTCTAGGCAGGACGAGCGGGTCAGAGGGTGGAACCGGACCCAAAGGGAACTAAGAGGAGGGAGAACGGGGTGGCGGGAGGCGCAGAGCGGACAGGGCTGCAGATCGAGCGGCGGTTCACGGTCGAGGGCCGAGACCCTTACGAGAACATCAGATGGCGGCGGCGGGAGTCGCGCATCACCAACCCCGACGGATCGGTGGTGTTCGAGATGGAAGACGCCGAGGCGCCCGCCTCTTGGTCGCAGGTGGCCACCGACATCATCGTCTCCAAGTACTTCCGCAAGGCCGGGGTGCCCCAGACCGACGAGCAGGGCCGCCGCCTGCTCGACGGCGGCGGCGGCCCGGTGCTGGGTTCCGAGCGGTCCGCCAAGGACGTGTTCGACCGCCTCACCGAGACCTGGCGGCACTGGGGGGAGGCCTACGGATACTTCGAGGGCACCTCCCACGCCCAAGCCTTCGAGGACGAGCTCAAGTACATGCTGGCCAACCAGATGGCCGCCCCCAACAGCCCGCAGTGGTTCAACACCGGCTTGGCCCACCGCTACGGCATCACCGGCACCCCCCAGGGGTTCTGGTACGTCGACGAGGACACCGGCGAGCTGATCCCCTCCCCCGACGCCTACTCCCGCCCCGCCCCCCACGCCTGCTTCATCCAGTCCGTGGAGGACGATCTGGTGAACGACGGCGGCATCATGGACCTGTGGACCAGGGAAGCCCGCCTGTTCAAGATGGGGTCGGGCACCGGCTCCAACTTCTCCAAGCTCCGGGCGGAGGGCGAGCCGCTGGCCGGAGGGGGGCGCAGCTCCGGCCTGATGTCCTTCCTCAAGATCGGCGACCGGGCGGCCGGGGCCATCAAGTCGGGGGGCACCACCCGGAGAGCGGCCAAGATGGTGATCCTCGACGTGGACCACCCCGACATCGAGGGCTTCATCGCCTGGAAGCACATCGAAGAGCAGAAGGCCCGGCTGCTGATCGAGCACGGCGGGTTCCCGGCCGACTTCAACGGAGAGGCCTACATGACCGTCTCCGGCCAGAACTCCAACAACTCGGTGCGGGTCGACAACCGGTTCATCCGGGCGGTGCTCGACGACGGGGAATGGGATCTGGTCAACCGGGTGGACGGACAGGTCGCCAAGACAACCGGGGCCCGCGGCATATGGCGGCGGATCGCCGAGGCGGCCTGGGCCTGCGCCGACCCGGGCATGCAGTACCACACCACCATCAACGAGTGGCACACCTGCCCCGAGGCGGGCGAGATCAGGGCTTCCAACCCCTGTTCGGAGTACATGTTCTTGGACGACACCGCCTGCAACCTGGCCAGCATCAACCTGGCCGCCTTCTTGGACGAAGAAACCGGCGCCTTCGACATCGAAGGGTATATACACGCCATCGGGCTGTGGACCATCGTCCTGGAGATCTCGGTGACGATGGCCCACTTCCCTTCCAAGAAGATCGCCCGGGGTTCCTTCGACTACCGCTCCCTCGGCCTCGGATACGCCAACCTGGGCAGCCTGCTGATGCGCTCCGGCATCCCCTACGACTCGGACGAGGGGCGCGCCGCGGCCGGCGCCCTCACCGCCGTCCTCACCGGCGAGGCCTACGCCGCCTCCGCCCGCATGGCTGCGGTGCGCGGACCCTTCCCCGGCTTCGCGCAGAACCGCGAGCACATGCTGCGGGTGATCCGCAACCACCGCCGGGCGGCCTACGGCGCCGCCGACTACGAAGGGGTAACCACCAGGGTGATGGGCATCGATCCGGCCCTGTGCCCGGCGGACCTGCTGGCGGCGGCGCGGCGCGCCTGGGACCGGGCGCTGGCGCTGGGAGAGCGCTGGGGCTACCGCAACGCCCAGGCCACGGTGCTCGCCCCCACCGGCACCATCGGGCTGGTCATGGACTGCGACACCACCGGCGTCGAACCCGACTACGCCCTGGTCAAGTTCAAGAAGCTGGCCGGCGGCGGCTACTTCAAGATCGCCAACCAGTCGATCCATCCGGCGCTGCGGCGGCTCGGATACAGCGAAGACCAGATCGGGGAGATACTCACCTATACGGCGGGAACCTGTTCGCTGGACGGCGCCCCGCACATCAACCGGGAGACCTTGGCGGAGCGGGGCTTCACCCCCGAGGACCTGGCCGGGGTCGAGAGCGCCCTGCCGGGGGCCTTCGAGCTGCGCCACGCCTTCAACCAGTTCACCCTGGGCGAAGAAGCGCTCGCCCGGCTCGGGTTCCCCCCCGGCGAGTACAACGCCCCCGGGTTCGACCTGCTGGCCGCCCTCGGCTTCAGCGAAGAGCAGATAACCGCCGCCAACGACCGCATATGCGGACGCCAGACCATCGAAGGGGCGCCCCACCTGCGCGACGAGCACCTCGCGGTGTTCGACTGCGCCAACCGCAACGGGCGGTACGGCAAGCGCTTCATCCACCACAGCGGCCACATCGGGATGATGGCCGCCGCCCAGCCCTTCATCTCGGGGGCCATCTCCAAGACCATCAACATGCCCAACGAGGTGTCCGTCGAGACCGTGGCGGACGCCTACATGACGTCGTGGGAGCTGGGCCTCAAGGCCATGGCCCTCTACCGGGACGGCTCCAAGGCCTCCCAGCCGCTGTCCACCTCCTCCGACGACGCCGCCTCCGAGGAGCTGCCCGCCGAAGCCGCCCAGGCGGTGCAGGATCAGATCGACATGGCCTGGGGCCGTTTCCCGGCCGGCATCTCCCCCACCGCGGCCTACGCCAGCCAACCCCGCCCCCGGTTCATCCTGCCCGCCCGCCGGAGCGGCTGGACGCAGGAAGCCAGGGTGGGCGGCCACAAGGTCTTCCTGCGGACCGGAGAATACGAGGACGGCTCCCTCGGAGAGATCTTCCTCGACCTGGCCAAGGAGGGCGCCACCCTGCGGGGGGTGCTGGCCAGCTTCGCCATCGCGGTGAGCAAGGGCCTCCAGTACGGGGTTCCGCTCGAGGAGTTCGTAGACACCTTCGTTTTCCAGACCTTCGAACCGAGGGGCATCGTGGAGAACCATCCCAACATCAAGATGGCCAACTCCATCATCGACTACGTGTTCCGGGCGCTCGGCGTCGAGTACCTGCACCGCGACGAGCTGGTGCAGGTGCCGCCCGACCGCTCGGCCAGCGACCTCCCCGAACCTCCCAAGGGGCTGGCCGCGGAAGCCGGCCTCCAGATGGAGCTGATAGAAGCCGCCAAGGAGCGGGAGATCGCCGAGCAGGCCGCGGCCGCCGCCTTCACCGATGCGGGGCCTGCCCCAGCCCCGGCCGGCGCCCAACCCCGCCCCGCCGCCGTGCTGCAGAAATCCGTCCAAACCGCCCTGGCGGGGGCCGAACATCTGAGCGGGCTGATGGGCGACGCCCCGGTGTGCCCCTCATGCGGCCACATGACCGTGCGCAACGGCGCCTGCTACGTTTGCCTGACCTGCGGCGACACAACCGGTTGCAGCTGAAACCGACAGGCATCCCACCGTTAGGCGCGGTGCGCTGGCTAGAGTATGTCCTATGCATCGAGAAAGCACCCCGCGCGAGTTGCGCCGCGAGAGCAATGAGATACAGGAACCAAACAAGGGCAGGGCCTTGGCCGTAACTAACGAAGGCGGCCCCGTCGGTGAGATCAAGCCTAAGAGAGGCAACAACTATACCTCCACCGAAACCGCAGTTGAGTTGTTCCGCAGCCTACCGCCCATCGACTACGAACGCTTTCGAGCCGACTTGGACGCCGTAACCGATCAAGCCCCGACTCCTCTTGCCTGAGACGCCAGCGAATAGACGACCTAGAGGACTGCTCGATACCTCAGTGGGGGAGGTCATCCGAAAGGGCGAATCATGGTATGGGAACCGATAACCGAACTCGGAGAAGACCGGGAGCGCTTGGCCGACCGGGAACTTCCGGCGTTGGCGGCGGCCTGGAAAGAGCGACGCGAATCCCTGTCAGAGACCGAGGGCCTCGCTGAGTACAACCAACAGTTGGCCCGCGAGTGGGCGATCGAGACCGGCATCCTCGAAGGACTCTACACCCTCGACCTCGATCTGACCCGGCTGTTCATCGAAGAGGGCATCGACGAAGCGCTCATCACCCGCGCTTCCACCGATCAGCCGCCTGAACTGACGGCCGCCCTCATCAATGACCAGAAAGAAGCGGTCGACTGGCTCTTTGAGTTCGTCGAATCAGAACGCCCATTTTCAGAGTCTTTCATAAAGGAACTTCATTCGTTGATTACGCGCAGCCAGTCCACGGCGTCCGGACGGGACTACCTCGGCCGGAGAACGGAGATCCCGCTCCGGCGGGGTGCTTATAAGATCAGGCCCAACAATCCAACCCTGTCTGACGGCTCTGTTCACGAATACTGCCCGCCCGAACAGGTTACGGTCGAGATGGAGCGCCTCATCGAGATCCATGACCGCTGCTCGAATGAAGGAGCAGCGCCGGAGTTGCTCGCCGCTTGGCTGCATCACCGCTTCACGCAGATCCATCCCTTCCAGGACGGAAACGGCCGCGTCGCCCGGTCACTCGCCTCCTTGGTGTTCCTGAAGGAAGGATGGTTTCCCCTGGTCATCCAGCGCGGCCAACGCACCGATTACATAGAAGCCTGCGAGGCGGCCGACCGCGGTGACTTGGCCCCCTTGGTCGATCTGTTCGCCGCCGCCCAACGCAAAGCCATGATGAACGCCCCGGGATGAAACTGCGTCACCGGGGCGAATAGGCCGGAGGGCGGGTTACCGCTTGTAGAGGCCCATCAAGGACGCTTTTTCTAGGGTGTTGAAGTGGAGCATGAACCCGACCACCGCCGCCGAGGTGTCGGCGTCCACCGGCAGCGACTCGACGCCCACCGCATGAACGGTGAACAGGTAACGGTGGGGGTGGTCTCCTTCAGGGGGGCAAGGGCCGCCGTAGCCGGGCCGGCCGAAGTCGGTGCGGGTCTGCAGGGCGCCGTCGGGAAGGCCCGACCCGCTTCCCGCGCCCGCCGCCAGCTCGGCCGCGTGGGCGGGGATGTTCACCACCACCCAGTGCCAGAAACCGGATCCGGTGGGGGCGTCTGGGTCGTAGCAGGCAACGGCGAAACTCTCGGTTCCCTCCGGGGCGCCCGTCCAGGCGAGGTGCGGCGACCGGTTGCCGCCGGCGCACCCGAACCCGTATTCCTCGGCGAGGACATGGGCGGCGTCCAGGTAGTCCCCGTCCTCGAAGTCGGCGGATGTGAGGGTCAGGGCCATGGTCTCTCCTTCCTCGATGGATTCGACCGCCCGAGGCTACACCGCGCCCCCCGCCCTCACTCCCCCCGAAAAGCCGGGTATTCTCCCGGCTATGCCGCCGTCCGATGCGAACCCGGTCGAGGGCTTCGAAGAGGCGCTTGAGAATCTGGACTTCGAGGAAGCCCGCCGGCTGGCCGACCAAGCGAAAGGCCCCGAGCGGAAGCGTCTGAGGAAACAGGCCGACCAGGCCCGCGCCGAAGCGGGGGTGCGGGCCGAGAAGCTGGCGGCCCGCATCCAGTCCATGGCCCGCGCCGACCACTACGAGGGCCTGCTGGCCCTGGCCGCCGACCCCGCCACCGAGCCCCTGCTGTCGCTCGCCCCCCCTGAGCTGGAGCGGGGAGCCAAGCTGCACCTCGACGGCGCGGCGCGCCGCCGGCAACGCTTCCGGGCCTCCGCCGAGCGGCATATGGAAGCGGCCGCCGAGGCCTTGGTGTTGTTGAACGACTCCAAGGCGCTCAGCGAAATCGGCAAGGTCGACCCCCGCTGGCTCACCGAAGAACAGAAGGACAAGCTGGCCGAGCTGAAGAAACAGGCCGAAGGGGCGGCGGCGGAGCGCCGGGATATTGAGCACCGCACCGCCGCCGTCCTCCGCGAGCACCGGCCCGAAACCCCGCCGCCCCGGGAACCCGCCCGGCGGCGCCGGACCCGGCGCAGGGGCTGCCTCGGCTCGGCGCTGGCGGCGCTGACGGCGGTCACCGCCGCTGGGGCAACCGCCCTCCTCGTCTGACCGGCGTACAGGTTCGGGGCCCGGCGCCGAGGGGGGCGAAGAGGGCGAATGGGGGTAATTCCCCGGAAACCCTTCGGACAGTGGCATCATTCCGCAGATGAGAAGGAGGTTCTGTTCTTTTTGCGGCGCCCGGCAGGAAAGAACCCAGGCCCTGATCACCGGCGACCGCAACACCGCCATCTGCGACGCCTGCATCGGGCTGGCGGCCAACCTGGTCGAGGAACGGCTGACCCCCAGCGGTGACATGGTGCTGGACAACATCAGCCAGCTGGCCACCAACAACCCCCGCTTCCCCGGCGTCTTGGGCCTGGTATCGGATGCGGTGGTGGCTGTAAGGCGCGGGAAGATCGCCTGGGCCGGCCCGGCCGAGCGCATGCCGCAGGGCCTCGCCGCCCTCCCCCGCCTCGACTGCGGGGGGCGCGCCGTCATCCCCGGCCTCATCGACGCCCACACCCACCTCCTGTTCGGGGGCGACCGCAGCCGCGAGTTCATCCTGCGGGCCTGGGGGATGCCGGCGGCGGAGGCGGCCGTCCAAGGCGGCGGCGACGCCCTCACCGCCCGGACCAACCGCGTCATGGACGTCGACGACTTCGCCGACCTGATCAGCGCCCGCCTGGACCGGATGCTGGACTATGGAACCACCACCGCCGAGGCGGCCGCCGGATACACCGCCGAATACCGAGACGAGCTGGATCTGCTGGAAACAGCGGGGATGATCAACCAGCAGCACATGATCGACCTGGTGGCGACCTTCGACGTAACCGGGATCCCGAAGGGGCCGCCCGACCGGGCGGCCGGGCTGGAGATGCTGGCCGAGCAGGTGCTCCCCCAGGCGGCGGGGATGGGCTACGCCGTGCGGGTGGCTTTCGGAAAGGGGGCGTTCGCCGCCGAAGAGGCCGGCCTGCTGCTGTCGTCCACCGGGAACGGCACCAGGATACGCATCCATTGCGGCGACCCCCTGACCAACCAGACCTATCAGATGGCGCTGGAAACCGGAGCGGCGGTGATCGACCACTGCGGCGCGGTCGACCGCGACCGCATCAAGGAGATGGGGGCGCGGGGCACATCGGTGGTCATCACCCCCGCCTCCTCCCTCGCCAACCACGACTACACCCCCCCGCTGCGGGATCTGGTCGACCTGGGGGTAACGGTGGCGATAGGCACCGACTGCCGTCCGGTCCCCGTGCTGGTCGAGTCGATGCCGCTGGCGGTATCGCTGGCGGTGCTGGAAATGGGCCTCACCCCCGACCAGGCGGTATGGTCGGCCACCCGGGGCGGCGCCATCGCCCTCGGGCTGGCAGACCGGGGTTGGATCGACCAAGGGGCGGTGGCGGACCTGGTGGTGCTCGACGCCCCCAGCCCCGCCTATCTGAGCTACCGGCCCGGCGCCGACCTCATATGGAAGGTGATCAAAAACGGCGCGGCGGCGGTCAGCCGCTGAGGCGGGAACATCCAAGGAGGCTCGGAATCACCGCCGGTCGAGAGACGCGGGCGCGTATTTCAGCCGCCGCCCCAACTTTCGTGAACTATCAGGGTTAACCTGCCGGGGATGCCCCCGCCCCCGGCCCTTCAGCGCGAGCACCCCATCGCCATGGCGCACCGGGGATCCATGCTGCTCTGGCCGGAGAACACCATGACGGCCTTCCAGGGGGCGGTCGACCTCGGCTTCCGCTGCCTCGAAACCGACCTCCAGATCAGCCGGGACGGGGTGCTGGCGGCGTTCCACGACGACACCCTCGACCGGACGACCGACGGCAGAGGGCCGGTCTCCGACTATCTGTGGGAGGAGCTGCGCGAGATGGACGCCGGCTACCGCTTCCAACCGGCCGGCCCGGAGGCGCCGGACGAGGGTTTCCCCTATCGGGGCCGGGGCGTCCGGATACCCTCCCTCGAAGAACTGATGACCGCCTATCCCGAAGCTGTGGTCTCCTTGGATCTCAAAGGAGACCGGCTGGAGGAACCGCTGATCGATCTCATCCGCCGGCTCGACCTGTGGGACCGGGTGATCGTGGGATCGTTCAAAGGGGCCCGCCTGCGGCGGTTTCGGTCTTTGGCAACCCGGCCGGTGGCCACCTCGGCCGGCCCCGGCGAGGCGCTGCGCTTCGTGGCCGCCTCTCGGATGCACCGCCTCCCGCGCCTGGCCGCCGACGCCCTCCAAGTGCCGGTCAAGCAATGGATAACCGTGGTGAACGCCCGGACGGTGGCGACCGCCCGCGCCGCCGGACTGCCGCTGATCGTCTGGACCGTCAACGACCCCGCCGAGATGCGGCGCCTGCTCGACCTGGGGGTGGACGGCCTCATCACCGACCGCCCCGATCTGCTGCGCAACCTGCTCGAGGAGCGCCGGCGCCGCCCCTCATGACCGGCCGCCGCCCCGCCCCCGGATCCCTCCGCCGGGGCGCCTTGGCGCTGGCCGCGGCAACACTGGCCGCCTCCTGCGGCGGGGGCGGCGGAAACGGCCTTCCCCGCGACGCGCTGGTGCTGGTCGTCTCGTCCGACCTGGCCGTAGGGCGGGAACGGGTGCTGGTCTCCGCCGTCGACCGCGAAAACCGGCCGCTGGCGGACGACCGCCCGCTCCGGCTGGCGTTCTTCGCCCCTGACGGCTCACCCCGGGAAGAAGAAGCGGAAGCCCGGTTCATCTGGGCCGTCCCGGGCGTCCGCGGAATGTGGGCGGCGGAAACCGTCTTCGACGCCCCCGGCGCCTGGTCGTTCGAGGTGCGCACCCCCGGCGGCGCGGTCAAGGGCGCCGCTCCGTTCAACGTGGCGGCGGCGCCCCTCACCGCCGGGGTCGGGGAGAAGGCGCCCGCCTCCCGGTCGAAGACGCTGGCCGACGGCCCGATGGACTCGATCACCAGCGACCCCGACCCCGACCCGCGCCTGTATGAGGCGACCGCGGCGGACGCGGTCGCCTCGGGCCGGCCCTCGGTCATCGTCTTCGCCACCCCCGCCTTCTGCGTCAGCCGGACCTGCGGGCCGGCGCTGGACACGGCCAAAGCTTTGATCGACCGCTACCCAGATGTGAACTGGGTCCACGTCGAGGTCTACGACAACCTCGACGCGCCGGACCTCGAAAGCCTCGTCCCGGCCCCGGCGGCGGAGGAATGGGGCCTGCCCAGCGAGCCCTGGGTGTTCCTGGTGGACGAAGACGGGGTGGTGACCCACCGGTTCGAGGGAACGGTCGGCCGCTTCGAGCTGGAGGAAGCCTTGGCCCAGGTGATGGAGTGAAGCGCGGAGGCTCGGCGGCGGCTGGGAAAACCGGTCCGAAAGGCGGAGCCGCTTCCCTGCGGAGCGGCGGGAGAGAACTTGGCGGCAACTACCCTCGGTCTAGATGGGTAGCTCCAAGGTTACCCTGACAAGAACCTCGGTTGATGATGGTTTGCATTGTTCGACAGGCTCATCTTGCTGGGGGACGAAGGTGACAAACCGAGCGGCTTGGCCTACGCGGGCCGGGGCTTGTCGGGGAAGAGCCTGCGTATGCGGCTCGAACAGGGATGTGCACAACCCTCAATCCCTTGGAACTATTCATCTAGCATGCGCCTCCGCGGACGCTTCCCGCGGCCGGATCACGGAAGGGAGAGATGAGCCTACGCAAACGGACGGGCACGCGGCCCTTCAGGCGCGCACCGGCCGCCCTTCTCGCCTTCGCGTTGCTGGGGAGCTGCGGCCGCGTGGAGCAGCCGCTCAACTCGTTCGACTCCCAGGGCCCCATCGCCGAGCAGATCAACGACCTGTTCTGGCCGGTGTTCTGGATCGCGGCGGTCATCTTCGTGCTGGTGCAGGGCGCCCTGCTGCTGGCGGTCTTCCTGTTCCGGGACGGCCGCCGCAAGGACCGCCCCGAACCCAAGCAGCTCAAGGGCAACGCCCGGCTGGAGCTGCTCTGGACGGTGATCCCCACCCTGATCCTGGCCGGGATCGCGGTGCCCACCGTGTCGACGCTGTTCGACCTGGCCGACTGCCCGCGCGGGGCCATGGACGTGGAGGTGATCGGGCATCAATGGTGGTTCGAGTTCCGGTACCCGGACACCGGGGCGGTTACGGCCAACGTAATGGTGATACCCGAAGACACCGAGGTGTGCGCCAGGATGACCTCCGACGACGTGTTGCACAACTTCTGGATCCCCAAGCTGGCCGGCAAGCGCTATCTGGTGCCCGGCCAGGAGACGGTCCAGCGGCTCTACGCCGAGAATCCAGGGGAGTATTGGGGCCACTGCGCCGAGTTCTGCGGCCTGAGCCACGCCCGGATGCGGGCGCGGGTGGAGGCCATGACCGCGGCGGACTTCGACGCCTGGACGGAGCGCCAGCTCAGCCCGGCCGTCATGCCCGCCCCCGGGTCGGAGGCGGAGCGGGGCATGGAGGTGTTCCTGGGAAGCGCCTGCATCGGCTGCCACATCATCGACGGGGTGAACAACCCCGACCCGGACACCCTGACCGTGCCCTCCCCCGACCTGACCCACTTCGCCGGCCGGAATGTGTTCGCCGGCGCCACCCTGCCCGCCGGGCTGGACCCCTCCCCCGCCGATTGGGAGGCCGCCCTGAAGCTGTGGCTGCTGGACCCGCCCTCCTGGAAGCCCGGCTCGTTCATGCCCGACCTCGGCCTGACGGCCGACGAGGTAGACGCGCTGGCGGCCTACCTTTCCACCCTGAGATGACGGACCGAAGGAGGATCAGATGGCAGTCGACCTGATCACCGAAACGGTCGAACGGAGCGAGACCACCGTCTTTCGCCGCCCCCAGCTCACCACCGGTTTCTGGTCGTGGATAACCACCGCCGACCACAAGAAGATCGGGATGCTGTACGGCTACACGGCCTTCTTCTTCTTCGTCGCAGGCGGGGTGGAAGCGCTGCTGATCCGCATCCAGCTGTCCGGGCCGGACGGGGCGTTCCTGAGCGCCGCCGAATACAACGGCCTCTTCACCACCCACGCCGTCACCATGATCTTCTTGTTCGTCATGCCCATCTCGGCGGCCTTCTTCAACTACCTGTTGCCCCTCATGATCGGGGCCCGCGACGTGGCCTTCCCCCGCATGAACGCGGTCAGCTACTGGATCTTCCTGTTCGGCGGCGTCTTCATCTACTCGTCGTTGATCTTCGGCACCAACCCGGCGCCGGTGGGGGGCAACCTCCCCGGCGGGGCGGCCGACGCCGAGATGCTGGGCTCCGTCCCCGCGGGCGGCTGGTTCATCTACGCCCCCAACAGCGGAGCGGAGTACTCGCCGGGCACCGCCATCGACTTCGCGGCCCTGGGGCTGCAGATGCTGGGCGTGGCCTCGCTCATCTCGGCGGTCAACTTCATCGTCACCATCCTCAACATGCGGGCCAAGGGGATGCGCCTGCTGCGCATGCCGGTGTTCGTCTGGATGACGCTGGTGGTGGCGCTGCTCCTGCTGTTCTCCCTGCCGATCATCGCCATCGCCCTGTTCATGCTCACCTTCGACCGGCAGTTCGGGACCCTGTTCTTCGTGGCGGAGGCGGGGGGCGACCCCATCCTCTGGCAGCACCTGTTCTGGCTGTTCGGGCACCCCGAGGTCTACATCCTGATCCTGCCCGCCATGGGCATCGTGTCCGAGGTGCTGCCGGTGTTCTCCAAGAAGCCCCTGTTCGGATACCCGGCGGTGGTGTTCGCCGGGGCCGCCATCGCCTTCCTCGGGTTCGGGGTCTGGGCGCACCACATGTTCTCCTCCGGCATCCCCGCCATCGCCCAGGCCGCCTTCGGGCTGTCCACGATGACCATCGCCATCCCCACCGGCATCAAGATCTTCAACTGGCTGGGGACGGTGTGGGGCGGCAAGGTGCGGTTGACGACGCCCATGCTCTTCGCGCTCGGGTTCGTAGCCCTGTTCGTGATCGGCGGCCTGTCGGGGGTCACCCACGCCGTCGTCCCGTCAGACTGGCAGCAGACCGACACCTACTACATCGTGGCCCACTTCCACTACGTGCTGTTCGGGGGGGCCATCTTCGGGCTGTTCTCCGGCATCTACTACTGGTTCCCCAAGCTCACCGGGCGCATGTACAACGAAGGCCTCGGCAAGTGGCACTTCTGGCTGATGTTCATCGGCATGAACCTGACCTTCGGCCCTATGCACTGGCTGGGCCTCCAGGGCATGGTGCGGCGCACCTGGGTGTACCCCGAAGAAGCCGGCCTCGGCCCCTGGAACATGGCCTCCACCGTGGGCGCCTTCATCATCGCGGTGTCGGTGATGGTGTTCATGATCAACTGGATGCACTCCAAGCGGAGGGGCCGCCCGGCGCCCGACGACCCGTGGGACGCCCGCACCCTGGAGTGGACCATGCCCTCCCCCACCCCCGAATACAACTTCGCGGTGGAACCCGTGGTTTCTTCGCTGGACGACTTCTGGTATCTGAAATACGACGAGGACGAGGAGGGCCGGGCCGTCCGCAGAGAGGACGCCGACCGGAGGGTGGCCGACCTCATCTACACCAACGGCCACCCCGACCACGAGATCCACCTGCCCGCCCCCTCCTACTTCCCCTTCCTGGTGGGCCTCGGCATCATGATCACCGCCTACGGGATCATATACCACACCCGCCCGTGGGGCATCCCCATCTTGGCGGCGGGGGCGTTCATCACGGTGGCCGCCTTCGCGGCCTGGGGGTCGGAACCGCTCGAAGAGATCCACGACGACGGCCATGAAGAGGGCGGCCATGGAGAAGACGGCGGGGAAGACGGAGGCGGAGCGGCCGCCGCCGCATCACCTGTAGAGGAATCCGCCTGATGGCCGACCTCGCCCACGGACACGGACACGAAGGCGGCCCCGCCCACCACCAGGTGACCGGGATCGACAACCGCAAGCTGGGGATGTGGGTGTTCCTCAGCTCAGAGTTCCTCTTCTTCGGCGCCCTCATCAACAACTATCTGCTGTTCAAGGGCCGTGATTTCGGACCGGACGCCCTGTATCCGGTCGAGCTGTACGACATCCCCTTCACTTCGATCAGCTCGTTCGTGCTGCTGATGAGCTCGCTGACCATGGTGCTGGCCCATTCGGCCCTGTCCCGCAACGACCAAGCCCAGACCAGGACCTGGCTGTTCGCCACCGCCCTGCTGGGGATCGTGTTCGTGTCGGGCCAGTTCTTCGAGTTCGCCGAGTTCATCCTGCACGGCCTCAAGCTGAACCTGAACCCGGCCGCCAGCGCCTTCTACATGCTGACCGGATTCCACGGCGCCCACGTGGTGATCGGGGTGCTGATGCTGATGATCCTGGCCCTCAAATCGATGCGCACCGGCGGCCTGTCCGAAACCGAGGGCATGAACGTGGAGCTGGTGGGCCTGTACTGGCACTTCGTGGATATCATCTGGATCGTGATCTTCGTGCTCGTCTACCTGATCCAGTAGGGCGGAACAATGGCCGCAACCCACAGCCACCCCCAACCCCGGCAGTACGTGATGATCGCGCTGGTGCTGGGGGCGCTCACCGCCGCCGAGGTGGCCCTGTTCTACTTGGAACAGGGGGTCGAAGCCGTCGGCCAGAGCCTGACCGTCCCCGCCCTCCTGATCCTCAGCGCCCTCAAGTTCTACATGGTGGTGGCCCTGTACATGCACCTGCGCTTCGAGAAGCGGCTGCTGTCGCGTTTCTTCACCGTCGGGGCGGTGCTGGCCGGAGCCCTGTACCTGGTTACGCTGGCGTCCCTCGGAGCGGTCGTTCTGTTCTGAGACAGTCGGCGGATAGGCAGCGATGATCCCGGCCTGGCACCCCCACCCCGACGTCTGGGCCTTCGTGTTCCTGCTCGGATTCGGATACTGGTACGCGGTGCGGCGCATCGGACCGCACCTCGACGTCGAAGGGCCGCTGGTCACCCGGCACCAGGCCGGCGTCTACACCGCCGGGGTGCTGTCGCTGTGGGCGGTTTCCGATTGGCCGTTCCACGACATAGCCGAACAGCACCTGTTCTTGTTCCACATGATCGAGCACATGGTGATCGCGCTGGCGGCCGCCCCCTTGCTGATCGCCGGAACCCCGCCCTGGCTGCTGCGCCGCACCTTGGCCCACCCCCGCCTGCTCCCCGCCCTGCGGCCCCTCACCAGACCGCTGGCGGCCTTCTTCATCTTCAACGGGATCCTGGTGGGCATCCACTGGCCCCAGATAGTGGACCTGATGCTGGCTTCCGGCTTCTACCACTTCCTCATCCACGCCCTGCTGCTGGCCGCCGCCCTGGTGATGTGGATACCGGTGCTCAGCCCGGTCCCCGAGCTGAAGCGGCTGTCTCCTCCGCTCCGCATGCTGTATCTGTTCACCCATTCCCTGCTCCCCACCGTCCCGGCCTCCTTCCTCACCTTCGGGCGGGAACCGCTGTACGAGGTGTACGCCGCCGCGCCCCGGCTGTGGGGAATCGACGTGATGACCGACCAGACCATGGCCGGCCTGGTGATGAAGCTGGGCGGGGGCGCCCTCCTGTGGGGGGTCATCGCGGTGCTCTGGTTCCGCTGGTACGCCTACGAGCAGCGCTGGGAAGCCTTGGAACGGGAACTGCGAAAGACACCGTGAGGAGGTTGGCCGGGGCGGCCTTGGCCTTGGCGCTGGCCGCCGGGGCGTGCGGAGGCGGGGAAGAGCCGGAAACGGTGCGGGGGGTGGTGCTGGAGGTCGAGGGCGGCCTGACCTCGGTGGAATCCTTCGTGCTGCGCACCGACCGCGGCGAGGTGCTGGAGTTGGTTCCGGCCCCGGACGGGGATTTCCGGTTTCCCCTCCCCCACCTGCATGACCACCGCCGCACCCTGGAACCGGTGCTGGTCGAGATGGACCGCTCGGTCGACCCTCCCTTGGCGACTGGGATCCGGGACGCCGACGACCCCGGTTGGCACACAGGCGGGGACCAAGTAGCCGCTCCGACCGAAGGCGCTCCTGAGACAACAGCTGCGGCCCCGGCGGAACCTCCGCCCGACGCCGCCCCCCCGGGCACCGGCGATGCGGGCGAAACCGGCCATAAAGACGGGGACCGGCCGCCGGAAACCACCCCCCCGGCCGAGGCCGGCGGCGCCCGGCAACCCGAATCAGAAGAGCCGGAGATAGAACCCGAAGCCGCCGGGCAGGTGATCGAGCTGGAGATCATCGACGGGAAGCTCGAAGGAGGGGCCCGTCGGGAGGCGGTGAACCTGGGGGACGAAGTAACCCTGCGGGTGATCGGAAACAGCCGGGGCGACGTCCATGTACACGGCTACGACTTGCACCTCCACTTGGAAGAGGGGGCCGGAGAGCTGGCTTTCGAGGCGTCCATACCGGGGGTCTTCGAGGTGGAAATGGAGGAATCGCACACCCTGCTGATCCGGTTGGAGGTGTCCTGATCCGGGCCGGGCGCCTGCGGGCGGCGGGTTTGGCGGCGGGGGCGGCTGTCTGCGCGGCGGCGGCGCCGGCCGGCGCCCACGGCCTGGGGGGGCGCGTCGACCTGCCCATTCCGGTCTGGCAGTTCGCCTGGGCGGCGGCGCTGGCAGTGGCGGCCTCCTTCGGGGTGCTGGGCAGGTTCTGGACTGCGCCCCGGCTGGCGGCGGCGGCCAGGGGCAGACCCCTGCCGGCCTGGCTGGGCAAAGCCGACCGGCCCCTCTTCTTCCTGACCAGAACGGCCGGCCTGGCCATGCTCGGAATCCTGCTCTACGCCGGGCTGGGGGGCAGCCGCGACACCGCCGCCAACATCGCCCCGCATGCGGTCTTCATCATCTTCTGGGTGGGGGTTTCGCTGGCCTCGGCGCTGGCAGGCGACATATGGAAGGCTTTCAACCCCTTCCACACCCTGGCCGACCTGGGCGCCTGGCTGCGCGCCAAGGCCGCCGGCGCCCCCCTGTCCGCCCTCGACCGGGGGGAAGGCGGCCAATGGTGGGCGGCGGGGGCCGTTTTCACCTTCGTCTGGATGGAGCTGGCCTTCCACGCCGGGGCCGCCCCCCGGTCGGTCGGCGTCTATCTGGCGGCCTACACCGCCGCCATGCTGGCCGGGGCGGCGGCGCGGGGCCGGGGCTGGGTGCGCAGCGCCGACGGGTTCGGGGCGCTGTTCACCATCCTGGCGGCCATGGCCCCCCTGCACCGGAACGCCGCCGGGGAATGGCGGGTGCGGCCTCCCCTGGCCGGGCTGGCCCGCCTGGAGGTTCGGCCGGGCGGGGTGCGCCTGATCCTGATCGTCCTGGGGGCGGCCGCCTTCGACGGCTTCACCCGCAGCGCCTTCTGGCTGGACATCGCCTCCAACCGCTCGGGGTGGGTGCTGACCGCCCTCAACACGGGGGGGCTGCTGTTCGGGATCGGGGTCATGATGACGGTGTACCGGGCGGCGGCGGCCGTCATGGCCGGGATCACCGGCGATCAGGAGGACGAGCTGGGCGGCGCCTTCGCCCCTTCGCTGGTTCCGATCGCCGCCGCCTACACGGCCGCCCACTACTTCAGCTTCCTGGTGCTCGACGGCCAGGCCGTGATCAGTCTGGCCTCCGACCCGTTCGGGATGGGCTGGGACCTGTTCGGCACGGCCGCCCGCCCGATCGACTACACCCTCGCCTCCCCGGCGGCCGTCGCCTGGATCCAGACGGCGGCCATCGCGGCCGGGCACATTCTGGCGGTCATCGCCGCCCACGACCGGGCGGTGGAGCGTTACCGGCCGGGTCTGGCGGTCCGTTCGCAGTATCCGATGCTGGCCGCCATGATCGCCTACACGATCGCCGGCCTGTTGCTGCTGCTGGGCGGGTAACCCCATCTGTATGGGCAACCAAGGTTTACCTGACAAGAACCTTCGCGCAAACATGGCTCGAAGTAATTCCAACCCAAACACCCCAAGACCGCGAAAATCGGCCCCCTCCCCCGGCAAACCCGGGCCCATCCCCCGCCGCCGCCTCCTTGAACGAAAATCCGCCGGGCCGCACGAGGCCGCCCCCGGCCCGACGGGGCCGGACCGAACGGAATCCGTCTCTGACCGCCGCCCTCTCCAGAACTCGCGGCGGTGTTTGTGCATCAGCCCAATAGGTATACCAAATTTCGGAGCTTCCGTCTAGGGGTACGTTCGGAGAACATTTCGCGGACTCGACCGCTTCGATACCCGGCCTCACCCAGGGCGCCCAGATCGGAGGGTCAGACTCAGAAGCGGGTTCATGACGGCCTCCGCCGCACGCCTCATCCAGCCCTGATCGACCCTGATTGTTCAGCGTTCAGGCTTGGGGCGCCTCTGCGACGGAGCCGGACACGAAGGCGTGGCCCTCCGCCGGGGCTTCGGACTCCCCGCCTTCCCCGCCGTCGGTCATCGAGGCCGCGACCAGGACCAGCATCAGCAAGATCACCCCCACCCCCGCCGCCGCCGTCAGGACCTCGCCCCTGGTGATCCGCAGGTTGGGCCGGGACGACATCAGGGAAGCGAAGGCCAGGATGCCCCCGGCCGCCAGGATGGCCAGCCAGGGGGCGAACCCCGAGTACCGGAGCAGAAGCAACCCGAAGGAGACCGCGATCACCCCGATCACCGCGAAGGAGGCCGCCGGCAGGAGCACGGCGTCGAAGATCCGCCGCTGGACGGCGTCGGCTTCCTCGGCCTCGGCCCCTGACAGGGCGGCCGGCTGGGCCATGGCCTGGCCGACTCCGCCTATGACGGCGCCCAGGGCAGCCGACGCCGCCAGCAGACCTATCACCGTCCAAGGGCTGACCGTGATGAGCTTGGTCCCCGACAGGGAAGCCTCGCCGAGGGCGAACAAAAGGCCGCCCAGCCCCGCCCCCAGCACCAGCCCGAAGAAACCGCCCGACAACACCGATCCGAGCGGGGTGGTGCGGGTGTCGTAGGAGGGGGAACGGAACCTCCCCGCGCCGCGGGAGGCCAGGGTTATGACCGCCCCCGCCGCCGCCCAGACCGCGGCGAAGGCGGCGGTTACGGTCCAGGTGACCTCGACCGCCGGGCCGCCCGCCTCGGTGGCCTGGGAGATCCGGTTCAAGAACAGGGGCGCCCCGGCCGCCATCGCCGGCAGCGCCAAGGCCGCGCCCCAGGCCGCCCCCGCCCCCGCCCCCAAGCGGATGCGGCGGGACAGCGGCGCCGGTTCCACCGGTTCGGCCTCTTCCTCTTCTTCGTCCTCGATCAGAACGGAGACCGCCGGCGCCGGGGCCGCGGCCGCCGGCGTCGGGAAGGCCGGCGGCGGGGCGGCTGCGGGCGCAGCCTCCGGAGACGGGGCGGGCGGGGCCTCTGTGACGGCGGCGGGGGCGGCTGTCAGCTCTTCGCCGCCCGACCACGCCGCCAGCACCTCCTCCACCGCAACGCCCTGCGCCTGGGCGCGGGCCTCGGCGGAACGCTCCACCAGGTGTTCGGGGGCGCCGCCGAGTATTTCCCCTATGGTCGACAGCCGTGGGTCTGACATCTGCGGCGGAATGCTAGCCGGGGTTCGGCGCGGGCAGCACCCCGCGGAAGGTCAGGAAGTATCCCGCCGTCGGCCGGACCGGTGTTTGGCCTTCGCTCTGCGCTCCGCCCATATGATCAGCAGCATCCCCGCCAGGGCGATCCCGAACCCCCAGATGTAGTCGTAAGGGTGATGAGCCAGCACCGCCCCGCCGCCCCCGACTCCGATCATTCCGCCTCACGGCCTTTCGCTCGTTCAGCCCGTCCAACCCGGCAACCGCCGCTGTTACCCGGCTTCGGCAAAAGAAAGAGTAACATGGACGCGGCGGAAGGAAGGACGGGATGCATTCCAGATGTAACCGCCGGGCGCATGCCCGCGCCGCGCGCTGGGCGGCCGCCCTGTCCCTGTGCCTCGCCGCCGCCTTGGCCGCAGCCCCGCCCGCGGCCCTGGGGCAGGGGCAGGAGGTCCAGCCCACCACCGGCATCATCTTGGAGGCCTCGCCCACCAGCCTGTCAGAAAGCGCAGCCAGCGTCAGCTTCACCATCACCGCCCGATGGGCCACCGGCATCGACTCCGTCAACCGGACGGTCTCTTACACCATCGCCTTCCCCTCCGGCGTCTCCACTTCCCCAACCACCCTCACCGGAACGGTTACCATCCCAGCCAACCAGGCGAGCGCTTCCAACAACCACGCCAGCTTGACCCTGTCGAACCTCGACAACAACGTGATCGACTCGCCCGCCCGCAGCATCACCATCAGCGGATCGACGTCGGGCTTCTCGGACCAAGTCCACTCCGACTCCGTACCGATCGTGGACGACGACAACGCGGTGGCCCTGGCCCTCACCGCGGCGGGCCGGCCCTTGACCGGGGTGGTCGAGGGGTCCACCACCCGGGTAACGGTGACCGCCTCCCTGCCCTCGACGACCACCGCCCTCACGTCGAGCAGCTCCATGACCATCAACGTGGGCCGAAGCGCGGATACGGCCAGACCGGGAAGCGACTACAACGCCTCCCCCGGCGCCTTCACCCTGACCATCCCGGCCAACTCTCTCAGCGGCACCGCCTCCTTCGACCTCACCGCCCTCGACAACATCCCGGACGGAGGGTCGAAGACCTTGAGTGTGTCCGGCGCGGCCACCTCGTTCACATTCACCAACACCCCCGCCGTCATCATCAACGCCGCACCCCGGCCCGTCGAGCCCCGTGTCGAGCTCCCCCGGCCGCAGCTGCCCGCCTTCCGCCCCTCCCCGCCCCTGTCCGAGCTCTTGCCCGGCTGGTCCGCCTGCCTGGGCCCCGCCCTGCAGGCCGCCAGGTTCATCGACGTTGCAGACTGGGATTCGAACCCCGCCATCAGGTGCGCCCGCTACTACGGAATAACCAAGGGCCGGACCCCCACCCTGTTCGCACCCGCCGAGCCGGTGACCCGCTGGCAGATGGCCCTTTTGATGCACCGGGCTGCGGCGCCGGCCGGAGTCGGCCTGCCGGAAGCAACCGAAGATCAGGGTTTCACCGACCTCGGAACTCTTTCGGAAGAGATCATGAACGCGATCAACACCGTGGCCGCGATAGGAATCATGCCCGGGGAGGACGGGATTTTCGACCCGCAGGGTCCGGTTCCCCGCCGGTCGATGGCGGTGATCCTGCACGAATTCCTTCAAGCGGCGATCCTCCAGCCGGATGTGAGGATCGCGGGCGGCGCCGCCCCCTTCGCCGACTTGGGAAGTCTGTCCGCGGAGGAACGGCTGGCGGTGAACAGGTTGTCCGGCCTGGATGTGATCCGAGGAACCGCCGCCGACGCCTTCTCCCCGGACGAACCGGTCACCAGGCTGCAAATGGTGCAGTTCATCACCCGGGCGCTGGCCTACACCATCACCCGCCCGGCCGGTACCACCCTCCAGGCCGACCGCTCGACCGCCGAGGGCCGCTCGGTCGAGCTGGTGGTGTCGGTGCGGAGCGAAGATTTCCTTCCTTTGCCGGGCGCCCGGGCGGATGTGTTCACCTCCTACGCCGCAGGAGGCGGCTTCGACGACTACGGCGCCTGCCTGCCCGGCCTGTTCTTCAGGTTGGCCGGTTCAGAGGTGTGCCGGATTGACCAGAGCGATCCGACAACCGACCGGAACGGCGACCTGCGGGTGCTCCTCGAAACGGTGCGGGGCGGTCAGGGGGTGTGGGCTTGGACAGGGGAGGACGGCGAGGAAGTGACCCACCTGACCCGCGGCGGCAGAACCGTGTTCAACGTGTAGCACAGGGACAAGGCGGCGGCTTCGAAAAGCGCCTGCCGGGCGTCCGCCGCCCCCTTCGTGAGCAATCAGGTGATAGTCCGCAGACCGGCCTACAATGGCCGCGCGCGGCCTCCGGGGCGCGAGACCAACCGAGCCGAGATGATCGTTTCCATGAAACAAAAGCTCCGAGCCGGCGCCGCCGCGGCGGCGGCCGCACTCGCTTTGGGTGCCTGCGGGTTGGGCAGCCCCGACGCGGTCACCTACCGCGACGCCGAGAACCGATCCCTCTTCGAGCTGCCCGACGAGTGGAATCTGTACACCGCCAACGAGCTGATCAGGATCACCCCCGTCCCCTTCCTGCCCGACATCGGCGGGTACCTGCCCATCTCCTTCGTGGCCTTCGACGGCGCCGCCGGGCGCAGCCCTGACAACCTGACCATCGATGCCACCATCTCCCCCTATCCGGTCGGCGCCCACATCATCCGCCAGATCAGTCCGGAGGAGAAGGAACTGCTGTCGCGCCGAACCATGACCCTCGCCGCCTACGACATGACCCAGGGAGGCCAGGGTGTGCAGATCGACACCTGGGACTTCACCTTCGGGCGCGACTATTCGGGCATCGGCGCCCGGCTCCGGCTCACCAGCGAGGACGGCCGGCGGCAGGGCTTGGTGTATGTTCTGGCTGTAACCAACCCCGACGGCACCGAGCTGTATTCGATGGCGGCCGGTTGCTCGCGGGACTGCTTCACCCGGCAGCAAAAGCAGATCGTGGACGCCGTCAACTCGTGGGCGGTGAACACCCGGCGGTGATGGAGCGGACTAGGCAGAAATGAGCAAGCGATGAAGGCGCGCCAGAGAACCCTGAAGACCGACGTCCGGCGGCGGTCGCCCACGTGGGACCGCATGAAGTTCATCGTGTTGATCCTGTTCGGGCTGGCCATCCTGGTCAGCGCCAAGGTCGGCGCCCCCTTCACCACCCTGAGCCAAGCCGTCTACGACACCTGGAACGAGACCTTCGGACGGGTGCTGATGATCGCCCTCCCCTTGGAGATCATCCGCCAGATCCACTACCTCATCTCCGAGAAGGCCGGCCCCTACAACCGCTTCTGGGCCCAAGGCGTGTTCGGCGGGATGGAACGGCAGGCCCATCGGCGCTTCAAGCCGTGGACCCGCTTCCGGCTGGGCCGTTACGTGCGGATCCTGATCTTCCTCTTGATCGTCGGAGCGGTGGTCGACTACTTCGTGGCAGATGTGAACAGCCCCCTCGAGGCGCTCATCCAGCTGCCCCGCATCCTGGCGCGCAACTTCCAAGATTTCATCTTCTTCCTGTTCTACCCGCTCTTCCTGATCCTCCAGTTCGGGGCGCTCTTCTGGTTCCTGTCCCGCGGCGGCGTGGACACGGTGATGCCGGAGGAGATCGAAACCCGCTACTCGGATGTATGGGGCCAAGACCATGTACTCGAGCTGGTGCAGGAGAACGTGGGCTTCTTGGAGAAGCCGGATGAGATCGAGGCCAAGGGCGGCTACATTCCGGGCGGGATTCTGCTCTGGGGGCCGCCGGGAACCGGGAAGACCTTGATCGCCGAGGCCACGGCCGGAGAGGTGGGCCTCCCCTTCGTGTTCGTCGAGCCGGGCGCCTTCATCAACATGTTCTTCGGCGTCGGCATCCTCAAGGTCAAGGGCCTGTTCCGCAAGCTGCGCAAGATGGCCCTGCGCCACGGCGGGGTGGTGGTGTTCTTCGACGAAGCCGACGCCTTGGGCAGCCGGGGAGCCCTCGCCCAGGGAGGAGGGCCGCCCCAGCCCGCTTCCCCCGCCCCCTTCGAGTCGGAATGCAACGGGTTTTCCTACCTGAGCCCGCAGTCGCTGAACATCATCCATGAGGAGTTCACCGCCAACCAGGCGCCCGCTTCCGGCCAACCCGAGGACCGCCCCCGGCGCCTCATCGACCGGATAATCATGGGCGGCGGCATGGGAGGCGGAGGGATGGGCACCCTCCAAGCCCTCCTCACCGAGATCTCCGGCTTGAAAAAGCCCCGCGGGATCACCAACAAGGTGCGCAAGTCGCTGGGCATGAAGCCCAAGCCTCCGCCCAAGTACCGCATCTTCATCATGATGGCCACCAACCTCCCCAGCGTGCTGGACCCGGCGCTGCTCCGGCCCGGCCGCATCGACCGCATCTACAAGGTCGGCTACCCCACCAAAGAAGGGCGGATGCGCACCTACGAGGGCTACCTGGCCAAGGTCAGCCACAACATCACCGACGAACAGGTGGAAGAGCTGGCCGCCAAGACGCCCTACTACTCGGGCGCCAAGATCAAGGACCTGGTCAACGAGGCGCTCATCCTGGCGCAGCGGGACGACCGGGAAGTGGTCGAATGGGACGACATCTGGAAGGCCAAGACCCTCAAGGAGATGGGCCCGGCGGAGGGGTTCCAGTACGTGGAGCGGGAAGAATTCGCGGTCGCCGTCCATGAAGCCAGCCACGCGGTGGCCGCCCACCTCCTGAAGTCCCACGCCAACATCGACATGGCCACCATCGAGCGCCGGGGCGATGTGGGCGGCTTCGTCTCCTACATCGCGCTCGAAGACCGGTTCGCGCAGTGGAAGACCGAATACGAAGTGGACATCAAGGTGTCCCTGGCCAGCCTGGCCGGGGAAAGGATGTTCTTCGAGGGTGACAACTCGGCGGGGGTGGGGGGCGACCTGCGGAACGCCACCGCCACCATGAGCCACATGGTCGGGATCTATGGAATGGGCGAGAACATCGCCTCCATGTCGGGCATGCCCCGCCATGCGCTGGACCAACCGCCCGACCCCACCGACAAGATCACCCAGAGCATGTCGTCGCAGATCGAACAGGGCCTCAAAAACCTATACGACGAGATCTACGTTCTCGTCGAAGAACACAAGACGGCGGTGTTCAACGTGGCGGTCCGCCTTCAGGAGAAGAAGACCATCTCGGGCAAGGAAGTGGCCGAGATCATCGGCATCGAAGCCGGGGCCGTTTCCAGGGGCAAGCCGGTGGGGTTCGCCGCGGTCAGCGCCGAAGACCACCGCATCGCCTTGGGGCTGCCCCCGATCGACGGGAAGGCGCCGCCCGATGAAGAGCAGCCCGGCCCGGACGGACAGCTCGACGGAGAGGCCGCCGCCCAAAACGGGCCGCCCTCCCCCGACGGAAAGCTCGACGGAGAGCTGGACGGAGAAGCCCCCGAATCGGCGGTCAGAGACGATCAGCCCTCTTCCGAAACCGAAGATGAACCCGCCGTGCCGGTCCAAGACAACGGCCAGCCCGCCTCCCCCGAGCTAAAAGCCGCCGCCCCCCGCTCCCGCTGGAAACGTTGGCGCCGTTGACTCAACGCCGCTGACCGCTGACCCGAGCCAACCCTCGGGCGGGGCGCCGTCGGCAGGCCCGTCCAGACAGAACAGGCAGGCCGCACCAGCGGCCCGCCCGGGTTTCCTACCGCAGCACCCGCAGCCCCGCCCCGAGCGGCAACACCTCGGCCGCCCGCCCCGCATCGGCGAAGCCTCCGAACTCGGCTATCTGGCCGTCGGTATAACGGAGGCGGCGCAGCTCCTCGACTATCACGCCGGGAGTCCGGGGGCGTTCCGGCGGCAGCCGGCTGCCGAGGGGTTCGTGTTTACGCCAACCCTTGGCGCTGAGCATCTTGTAAAGGGATGTCCGCTTGGCGGGCGGAATGGCCCCCAGTTTGTGCGCCCGCTCTATCAACGCGGCCATCGAAACCATCCACTTGCGCTTCAAGGCGCTGAGCCTGCCCAGGGTCAAATTGCGCAGCTCCGGCCTTATCACCGAGGCGGGCATCAGGAACTCGGCGGCGAAGTCCATCGCCTCCTGCTCCACCTCCATGTCGAGGTAGGCCGGCGCCGAATGCATGACGATATGCCCAAGTTCATGGGCGAGGGTGAGCCGCTTGCGGTCGGTGGGCATGCGGGCGTTGACCGCCAACACCGGATAATCGTCCACCCACTGCGACATCCCGTCGATCCGAGAGGCGCCGAAGTCCCACTCGACTATCAAGCACCCGGCCGACTCCAGCCACCCGGTCATATTCCGCACCGGCCCTATCGTCATCCGCCACTGGGCGCGGGTGAGAGCCGCTGCGTCGGCCGGCGGATAGTCCATCGGGTCGAGCACGGGCGCGGCGTTGGGAGGATCGAAGTCGACCACCCGCAGCAACTGGTGCAGCTGGATGCGCAGAATGTTCAGCTGCGCCTCGACCCGCCGCCAAGCCTTGGCCGGCGCAGTGGCCCGCCTCCGCATGTGAGCCTCCACCGCCGCCGATCCACTGATCGAGCTTGCCTTGTCCAGCAGCCGGCGGGTCAACCCCAGCGCTCCCGCCAGCCGCTCCAGCGTTTGATCGTCCGGCCGGCGCAGATCGTTCTCGTAACGAGAGAGGGGGCCCTGCCTGACTCCGGCCTGCTCGGACAGCTGCGCCTGAGTCAACCCCGCTGCAACCCGCGCTGTGCGGATGGCCTCGCCCAGCACCGCTAGCCGCCCGCCTCCACCCCCCCTGCTCCTTCGGCGGCGAAGAGCCCTGGAAGCGGAGGTGTGCTCCGCCTCGGAAGAACCGTCCCTCCGGCATATCCAGGCACTTCATAGACCCACAACGACTCTTTGGTGCTGATCGGGCAGGCCACAACGGCGGGGCCAATTTCTTGGAGATGAGGGTCCCAGGCATACCCGAACACCAAGTGAACCTCCGGAGAGCCGAACAAAGCCAGTTGCTCACCCTTCTGCTCATAGAACGCCAAGGCGGTCTCGGTGGGGTAGGTGGCGACCCCGCCCAAGGCCGTCAACCTCTTGACCCGTATCCGGATATGTCCATGAACGACCATTTCCCGGGTGGGGCCCCTCTCCACGAAAACGACGCCGTCCGTATCGTCCAGTTCCCGCCGGAGATGGTCCCAGAGCCAGTCATGAATGATGTTGGCCAAACCGCGGGGGTGATGGGAGGCAGCCTCGGCAGGCATCCGGGACCTGTAATCGGCCAGGCTGTCCTCCGTTGCCCTGACGGCTCTATCCAGGGCCTCCAGCGGCTTGTCACCCAGCCGGCCCAGTATCTTGTCTTGGCTGATGGAAATATCATTGGATTTCATACCAGAAATTATACCACCTTCCCGATCTGGGAATCAAACACCATCCGCCAACGGCAGTCCACCAGGGGTTCATCTGCCGAGCAGTCCCGGATAAATCGCAAGTCCATCGGCTACAGCGCCGACCGCCGGGCGGCCACCAGAGCTTCGATCTCGTCCGCGACGGAGGAGGGGGCCTCATGCTCCCAGAACCTCGCCGCCAGCCAGCCGCCTCCAGCTCTCCTCGGTGGCGGCGGTCGCGCTCGGTGTTCGCCCGGAGCTTGGCCGCCCACCACTCCCGTCCGGAGGCGGGCATGGTGCCGTGGGCCGGGCATGAGTGCCAGAAACACCCGTCGAGGTAGACGGCCACGCGCTCGGTGGGAAAGACGATATCGGGCCGGGAGCGGGTGACACCGGGGATCGGCCTGTCGACGCGGCAGCGGAACCCCCTGGCATGGAGTATCCGCCGCACCTGCATCTCAAAGGGGGTGTCCCGCCGAGGGGTGTTGGTCATCCTCTTGCGGACGGCCTCGCTGCTCGCCGGAGGCGGAGCGGGCGAAGTGCGGCTGCTCACGGCCCTGTCGACCATCGGAGCGCCGGGCCGATCAAAGGGCCCAGAGCGGAAAGGGCGGCGGCGTATCCGAGCGGCATCGGCACCGCATCGCCGATCCATTTGGCGAGTTGGGAGCGGGTGGGCGGGTTCTCCGGATCCGTTGTGAACCGGTAGCTGCGAGGGAAGCCCTGCAGCACAGCGGCCTCTCGAGCGGTGATAGCCCTCCGTTCGGTCGGGTGCACGAACCGCCCCCGGCCCGGCGACATGAATCCGGTGGTAATGGTGGGCGCCGGTTGGTCCGGTTTCATCCTGCCGTAGACCGCCCCGTAGGTGGTGCCGTTCTGATGGCACACCGGCCGCTCGGACGCAGGCAGATCGTACGCTTTGTTTGCGAACAACCAATCGATTCGCCTCTGGTTCACCGGGCTGTGCACGGTCGGCCGGTCCAGGATGTCATCGGCGCCGCCGGCCAGCAGATCCCCGATCGCCCACATCACCGACCGGGGGCGGTCGTCGGACAACATCTGGGCAACCTCCGCGAGCGGAATCGGGCTGTGATCCCGGCAGGCCACCATGAAGAACCGGCGGCGGGTCTGCGGCCACCCCATCTCATGAGCGGCCAACACCCCGGAGGTCACCTGATAACCGGCGGCCTCGAAAAGACGCTCGGCCGTCTGCACCACGCTGGAATGGTCGTGCACCACACCCGGGACGTTCTCGATGATGACATTGCGGGCCCCGGCGGCCACCGCGAAGGCGGGAACTGTCAGGTAGAGCTCATTCCGTTTGTCATCGCGGCGGGACCAGTTGTTGAGATTGGAATTGCCCTGGCAGGGCGGACCGGCGATGAGCAGCTCGATGTCCTGCGCCGCTTCTGCGATTGCAGGAACGAGCACTTCGGGCGGGTATACGAAGGCGGCGTCCTGCTCCCAGCCTCGGAGCCGGAAGTCCACGAGCGAACTGACCGAAGCCCTGAACCGAAGCCGCGTGTCATGGTTGGCCGCATACACCGCGTTGGCGGCGGAATCCTGATCGGCGATCAGCTCGGTCACCACTGCCCGGCGCATCTCGGCGGCCAACTGCCGAACTCCGAGAGCAAGCCCGCCCGCGCCGCTGAAGAGGTCCACCACCCTCAAGACGGCGCCAGCCCCTTCTGTCGAGAACGGAACCGCCCCCGCCAGATACGCCTTCCACCAAACTCCCTTGACATCACCGTTGGAAAGCGGCTGCCCTGCGGAGACGAGGGGAGAACCTGCCTCCACCGATGAGCTGACGGCGGCGCCGCCCATTTCAAGGCGGTGGATCAGCCGGGAACCTTGTATCTCATACTCCTCAAATGGAGCATATCTGGAGAACAAAGTCAGCGCGGCCATAGTTTCTCAATCATCTTTTCGGCTTCTTCATCGTCGTAGATGTTCAACAGCAAGTTCGTCCATGTCCGGTTCAATCTTTTAGCGAATTCCCGGAGGTCGTCGGTCTTCAGTCGGTCATCTCGCTGTTTTTTGACAAAAGCTCTGGTCAATTCAGGAACTGTGCCAATCCTGACCCGAATGACGTGACTCCGCCAGAAATCAGTAGACCGAGGAAGGGCCGATGCCAAATCACCATATGCGCTGCCGCCTAGAGCCTGCACTCGCAGGTACATCCTGGTGAGAACACATTCAGTGCTTTTTATCCCGTCTATATACTTGAGATAGTTGCCCTGCTCAAAGGGCTTTTTTTCTCGCCAATAGATGAATCCCCAAAAATACCGGAGGCTCAGGTACCGCCAGAAACCCGGGTCGTCTAGTACTGAAACTTCTATTCCTTCTAATCCTTCATAGAGAATCGGTGCTGCTCTGCCTTCCAAATGGTCTTTATCCTTGCTTGACTCAGGACGAGGCAAACCCAAACTCTGGTTGATCCTCAAGGAAGTTTGATGGATTCTTTCATAATCCACGTCTTCGCCGTCTCCCTGTGGATGAACATACTGCTCTATGTCCAAAGGGGTGCCTTGCAAATTTTGTTCCGCTATTCTCCAGCAATCAGAACGGGTAATGATCCGATATTTCATGTCTGCTCCTCAGTCATGGCAACCAGCAGTTCTTTGCGAAGATTGATTGCATCCTCCACGCGTGCTGCGACAAGATTTGGGTTGTTTCCAATCTCTTTGAACAGGGCCATCTTCTGGCTTGCTGAAGCTCTAGGGCTGGCGACAAAGTTCAAGATCCGACCTAACAAAGAACCCGATAGATCATCCCAATCTAAATCGGTCAAACCTTCTTCCTGGATAGCAGGTGAGTTGATGACTCCCAAGATAAAGTCCTGGACCAATTGAATTTGAAGGTACCGACTTATCTTTGAATTAGGTTGAGCATCGAGCTTAGCCAAAAGTTCCTCGTCAACATAAAAGATGGGCGGAGATGACTTATCATAATTCTGCATAGGTTCGTGATCGCTCATATCAAGATACCGAGCTACATCTTTAGGCAACCCCAGCCTCATACGCTGTTCATCACTGAGGGGCGTCAGCCGGAACAGACGGGTTTGGGATCTGGATAAAAGTCTAAATTTGGCCCGGGCCAACCATGTCCCTTTACGCCAAGGGCGAAGCACATGACGCTCTATGTTCCTGGTCAGTAATAAGTAAACAATGATGACTCCCCCATGAAATCCCGTACTGAGGGCCTTTGGTCTAGGATTTGTGAGTTTCACCCTTATAGGCAATCTTTCAAGGGCGGATACTGGATGATCAAATATGATCTCGGTGAATCCTAGATAACTGCTACTTGCAGTTATCAACAAGCTTACAGCGCTGAGGTCGTCAATTCCCAAATTTGTTAATCCCCTGGATATGTCGCCCTTGAAATTATTGAAATCATACTCCGATGCCCAAATGATTTCTGCTGGACGGCGGCAGTAATCATTTGGATCATCAACTTCTATACGGCCTTTAGCAGCACAAATTTCGCTGCCAAACCGGAGAATCACATCATCTAGAACCCGGGTGAGGGAATCGTCAACCTGAAATGGCCGTATGGTGCGAACTTCACGATTCACGTTCCGCCACCACCCATCAAATCGGCTTCAGCAATAAGGCGACCGGACCAATCTGCCTGGTAAGGCTGTGTTTCAAACTCAAATGATACTCGCTGGTTACGACGAAGAGTACCTTTGAATACGGTATTTTTTCCTGTGAACCCTTCGGGTGGATTGACCATAATCTCTGCTCGATCCCCTGCACGATCATCCTCCACAAACACATAGCGAATGGAAATTTTAACTATATCTTCTAGACCTTCATAATGCTCGCTGAACGCAAACTCAGCCCGCCCAACCACTTTCACCTCATCCGAGCCTACAGGTTCCAAGCGATAGGACGGCTGAATAGAGAAGGGTCTGGGAGGAGCAGGATCCGGACCGGGGGATTTACCCGGTCCCGCCAGCACCTTCTTCATCCATCGATCGAACCACCGAAGTTCTATCTCTTCAGCAGGACGTGCGGGTGGGCTGAGCTCTTTTCGATACTTTCCGACCTTCTCACGAACTCGTTGATACACCTTATTGCACACACTTTTATATTCACGAATTACGTCCTCAGATTTACAGTCCCATTTGTCATGGCCCATTGGCTCAGTCTGGCGAAGAGCCTCGTTGACTTGTGGATCCGCCACAAAGACTCCACGGACATATGGTGGAGTACCCCAATTTTGGGCTTTATAGTACTCCACCACCATGCGCGGTTCACGCATGAGGGCAACCAGGCTACAGTGATTTATACCTTGTTCCTCAGGGTCTCCAGTCTGCTCGGCGTAAGACCAACCGTCAACATCAGACACCAAACCGATGACTCCTAGACCGTTATAGTCTCCTCGGCGACCGGTTTCAGCAGGAGAGACACCGGTGGCGATTTCATAGGCATCGATAAAGGTACGGAGAGCAGGGTCTCGGCAGGGCCGAGGATACAGCACCTCACCAGATGTGGTATGCACCGAAGCGTTGAACTGCAACTTTGACTCCTCTAAAGCAGGCCACCATGAGCGTTCAATAGCAACAAGTATATCTTCTGCCTTTACAGTCGTATCGATCAGCATAAAGGTGGTACCAAGTTCGGATATATTCGCGGAGTCACGGACCTTCAAGCCCAGTCGAACAGCCTGTTCATCGGCTTCCTCGTTCTCGAATGGAACTACCTGGCTCCCTTTATATTTTCCGAATCGAGCAAACCCAGTGAATGCCCCTCCTCCTGAATCGTGCTGCCCCCAGTATGTCATACCAAGCAATCTTCGTGTAACGCCAACATCTTCTCGTCGTTCTCGAAAGCAGGTGTAGGCTACTACCACTCGTATAGCAGAACCCCTTATCAGACCAGCCTTGCCATATCCATAAGAACCTCCTTTGCCCTCATATTCAGAAGAGGCTCCGATAGCGCAGAGCGCCTCGTACATCTTCGACTCATTACCTCTCCAAGGACCGTACATGCCGGAAGCCGCCTCCTCTTCGATCACCATGTAGTTCAGTATCGAGGAAGGGTCTTCCAGAGTGCTCAGGCAATCTTGTTCTTTCAGGCCGACCTTCCTACGGCTACCCCCCCCCCCCCCCCGGCGAGACGGCCTGCATGTTCTGTCAAGGCCAGCTCGTGCACCAACTCCTCCTTCGAGGCCCCGTCAGCTGTGCGAAAGTGGAATCGCACCTCGAAAAGCGGCGGACGGAACACAGCGCGGGAAGATCGACCGCGCCGCAAGTCTCGCATGTGATCCTGCCGGAGATCGTCGCGCAGGTCTTGAGCCGCGTCCCAGGAGTTCTGAATCACCTCGCGAGCCAGCACCGTGGCCTGCATGCTCGGAGCGCCCCCCGCCAGCACACCCGGTTGCTCGATCTGTAAGCCCTTGAAGAGCTTGGCGAGGCTGCCGGCGGCGCCGCTGTGCGCGGGGTCCGTCTTCTCCCAGAACCATCGATCAGTCATCACCAGCCCATGTTACCCGCGTGACGCCGCCCTCGATGGAATCAACGCGACGGTCATCCGCTTCGAGGCGGGGCCGGCAGGGGCGGACGGGCTACAGGGGGGCGTCGGGTTCCGGCAGGGTGATCAGGTGGCCCAGTTTTTCGGCCTTGGTGCGCAGGTAGCGGCGGTTGTGGGGGTTCTCGCCCGCCGCCAAGGGCACCCGCTCTGCGATCTTCAGGCCGTTGCCCTCGATGCCGGCGCCCTTGGCGGGGTTGTTGGTCAGCAACCGGACGGAGGAAACCCGCAGGTCGGCCAGGATCAGGGCGGCGGCCCGGTAGTCCCGGTCGTCCGCTGGCAGGCCCAGCTCGAGGTTGGCCTCCACCGTGTCCAGCCCCTGCTCTTGCAGCGCATAGGCGGCCAGCTTGTCCATCAACCCGATCCCCCGGCCTTCGTGGCCTCTCATATAGAGGACCGCCCCCCGGCCTTCCTCCCCGATCCGCCGCAGGGCCTCGTTCAGCTGGAAACCGCAGTCGCAGCGCAGGCTGGTGAAGACGTCCCCGGTCAGGCACTCCGAATGTACCCGCACCAGGACGTCCGAGGCGCCCTCCACCTCCCCCATCACCAGGGCGAGATGGCGGCGTCCGTCCGCCGTCGACTCGTAACCGACGGCCCTGAACCTGCCGTAACCGGTGGGGATGGCGGCCTCGGCCCCCCGCCGCACCCCGCCCCGCCCCGAACGGCCGTCCGCCGAACCCAGGTCGATCCGGTAGTGCGAACCCACCGGGTGCATCCCCAGCAGGCGGCGCCCCCCCATCCAGGCAGGCTGATCCGTCAGCGAGGCGCCGGCGGAGTAGACGGTCGCCGCATCCACCAGGCCCTCCCTGAGCAAGAGGGCGCCCGCCTCCCCGTCGCGCACCCCCAGATACAGGCAGCCCTGTTCGGCCAGCTCCGCCAACCGGACACCCGCACCGCCGGCCCCCCCTTCCAGGTCGGCGCCGGTGAGCATGCGGTCGAAATCCCGGCAGAGGGCGTCGAGATCGTCCTGGGCGGCGGGGTCGGAACGGTCCAGCCCGTCCGCCGCCACCAGCCTCACCAAAGGCCGCCCGGTGCGGCGGTGATGGTGGTACGCCGGGTCGAGGGCGACCGCCTCCTGCTGCATCAACCCGACCGAGACCTCCACCCCCGCCCGCTCCAGCATCTCCAGACCCCGGCCCCTCACCCGCCGATCCGGATCCTGGACGGCCGCCACCACCCTGGCCACCCCGGCGTCCGCCAGCAACTCGGCGCAGGGCGGGGTGCGTCCGTAGTGCGGGCAGGGTTCGAGCGAAACCACGGCGGCGCCGCCCCGAGCGGCCCGGCCCGCCCGCCGCAGCGCTTCCTGCTCGGCGTGTTCGCTCCCCGCCCCCCGGTGCGCCCCTTCCCCTGCCGGCCTCCCGTCGGCGTCGAGGATGACGCAGCCCACCCGGGGGTTGGGGTGCGGGCGGTGGGGGCGGGCCAGCTCCAAAGCCCGCATCATCCAGCGGCGGTACTCCTCCTGCCGGCCCCGGCTCACACCCCGCCTCCGGCCTCCGCCGCCTCCCTCAGCGCCGCAACCGCCGCCGCCGGATCGGGCCGGCGGAACACGGCGGTCCCCGCCACAAACAGGTCGGCACCGGCGCGGCGGGCGGCGCCGATGGTGCCGGCGTCGATCCCCCCGTCGATCTGCAGGTCGACCTCCAAGCCCCGCCGGTCGATGGCGCGCCGGGCCGCCTCCACCTTGGCGAGCACCCCGGACATGAACGCCTGGCCCCCGAACCCCGGCTCCACGGACATCACCAGCGCCAGGTCGCACAGCTCCAGATGAGGGTCAAGCGCCTCGTAGGGGGTGCCGGGGTTGATCGCCAGCCCGAAGCCGAGGCCCGCCTCCCGCGCCCGCCCGGCAACCCGGGCAGGGTCGGACACTGCCTCCAGATGGACGGTTGCGCCGTCGGCGCCCGCCTCCCGGAACTCCTCGAGAAAAGCCTCCGGGTTGGCGGTCATCAGATGGCAGTCGAACGGCAGGGCCGAGGCCGCCCGCAGAGACCGGATCACCGGGATGCCCAGGGAGATGTTGGGGACGAAGTGGCCGTCCATCACGTCGATGTGGAGCCTGTCGAGATGGGCCTCCACCCCGGTGACCTCCTGACCGAGCCGGGCGAAGTCGGCGGCCAGGATCGAGGCCGCGATGCGGACCGGTTTGATCATGCCCGCAGGTTACTCCTGCGGTTTGCAGACCAAGAACACCCCTCGAGAGACATGGGCCTCTCGAAACAAGGGTATTGACCTTGTCACACCTTTAGTGTATACTGATAGATATAGAACAACGCAGACATCATCCCCGGCGTCGCGGGCCGAGGTGATGGAAGCATCTGGCCAAAACCGAAACCCGGCGGGGCAGAACGGGCAGGACCTCGCGCCCTCCCCGCCTCAAGACTTGGATCGGCGGCGGCGGGGGAGGGCCCGGCGAAGCCGGGGCCGGGGGCGGAGAACGCGAAAAAGAGCGGCCCTTTCCGGCGCTCGTCCGGTGTTTCGCCTCGGACCGCATCTCCTGTGTGCGCAGAAACGCGAAACAATCAGGCTCCTCCGAGCCTCGCCGCCGCATCGAACCGGAGGTTGGTGCTGTGCGCCCAGAACGCGGAAAGAGCAGGCCCTCCATGACCGTTCAGGCCGCTTCACTCCCCGGATCCGACGACTTATTTTGCACCTGCGTCCAACCAAGTCGGCCTTCCGCCGCGCATTCGATCAGCAAGCGGCGGCTGCGGAAACGGCCGGGGCGAAATCCGGCCCAGGTCTTTACCGGTCGAACACCGAGATGAACATGCCGTCGGTGTCGGTCAGGTGCGGGCCCATCAGCAGGCCGTCGTCTAGGCGGAGGCCGGGCAGGCCTTCGGGGGGGCGGCCTCCCAACCCCTCCACTGCTTCGGTCGTTTCGGCCTGGGTCACGGTGCATACGGCGTAGACCGCCCGCCCGCCGGGGCGGACCGCCGCCAGCGCCTCTTCCAGCAGGCGGCGCTGCAGGGCGGCCAGCCGGCCGCGCTCCTCCGGTGTTACTCGGAAGCGGATCTCGGGGCGGCGGCGGAGGGTGCCCAGTCCGGTGCAGGGCGCGTCCACCAGCACCCGGTCGAAGGAGGCGGGGCGGAAGGGCAGGCGGGCGCCGTCGGCCCTCACCCACCGGCCTCCGAAGGCGGCGGAGGAGGTGCGCCGGACGGCCCGCCGGATGCGGCCTTCGTGGATGTCGAGGGAGGCCAGCAGCTCCGGCGGCCCCATATCCCAGAGCGCCATGGACTTGCCGCCGGGGGCCGCCCCGACCTCCAGCACCCGCTCCCCGGCCGCCGCCTCCAATGCCAGCACCGCCGCCAGGGAGGACGGGTCCTGAACCACCGCGCCGTCCGGCGCCGGGCCCTCCGGATGGGTGAAGGCGCCGGGGACTGCGGTGGGGAGGGCGCCGGGGGGCGGCGGGCGGCCCGTCTGCATGCGGAAGGAGAGCGGGGCGTCCCGGTGGGATGCCTCTGCGAAGGCCAGGGCGGGCTCTTCCCCCCAGGCGGAGGCCAGGTCTTCCATCACCCATTCCGGCAGGCAGAAAACCTCGGCCGGCCCGGCGGGCGGCGCCGTCTCGCCCTGTTTCTGCAGACGCCTGACCAAGGCGTTGACGAATCCGGCCGCCCGTCCGTGTCCGAGGGCCCGCGCCGCCTCCACTGCGGTGTCGGCGACCGCGTGGTCGGGGGTGCGGCCGAACAGCACCTCGTGGAAGGCGACCCGCAGCACATCGAGCAGCCCGTCGTCGATGGACGCGACCGGGCGGCTCGACAGCCCTCCGACCGCCCGGTCCAGCCGACCGAGGTTCCTGAGCGACCCGTAGACGAGATGGCGCACCAGGCGGGCGTCGTTCGGCGGAAGGTCCACCGGCCGAGGACCACGTTGGACCAGGCGCCGCCCCGGACCACCCTTCCCACCAGCCGGGCCGCCTCCGCCCGCGCCGCAACCCCCGGTTTCACCCGAAGCCGCCCAGGCCGCCCCGGACCCCCCGCAGCCATTCGGCGGCAGTCATGGATCGGGCGCCCGCCGGCTGGACCTCCAGCAGCTCCACACAGCCCCCGCCAGCGCCGGCCAGCACCCGGCCGGAGCGGACCTCCAAGCGGGCAGGCGCCAGGGCGCCGGGGGCGGCCCGGGCCCGGTGGATCTTGAACCGGGCGCCCCGCCAGACGGTGTGGGCGCCGGGGCGCGGGCAGAAGGCCCTGACCGCCCGCACCGCCTCCTCGGCCGGCCTGGTGAAATCGAGCCGGGCCTCGGCGGAGGTGACCTTCGGCGCCAAGACGGCCAGGCTCTCGTCCTGCGGCTCGGGCGCCGGTTCCCCGGCCGCCAGCGCCTCCAGGTTCCGCCCGAGCAGCTCGGCGGCGGCGGCGGCCAGGCGGTCGGTCAGCTCCCCGGCGGTCTCGTCCGAACCGATGGAGGTCGGCCAGGCCGCCAACACCCCGCCGGAGTCCAGCCCCTCCTCCATCTGCATCAGGGTCACCCCGGTAAGGGCGTCGCCCGCCAGGACGGCCCGCTGCACCGGCGCCGCCCCCCTCCAGCGGGGCAGGAGCGAGAAGTGCAGGTTGACCGCCCCGCGCCGGGGGAGGGCGAGGACGCCGGGGGGCAGGATCATCCCGTAGGCCGCCGTCACCGCCAGGTCGAGTCCGAGCGGCGCCAGCGCCGCCTCCAGCTGCTGCGGATCGGAGGGCCGGGCGACCGGGATCCCCAATTCGAGCGCCTTGGCCTCGACCTCGGAGGGCGCCGGGGTCCGGCCGCGGCCGCGGGGCCGGGCGGGGCGGGTGACCACCACTCGGAGGTCGGTCAGCGCGGCGAGCGTCTCGAGGGAAGGGACCGCGGGCGGGGGGGCGCCCAGAAACGCCGTCCTGATCACCTGACCGCCGGAGGAACCAGGCCGAGCGCCTCGTTGCGGAGGTCCCGGAGGGCGGCCCGGCGGACGTCGGGGTCGAGCCGCTCCAACAGCAGCCGCCCCTCTAGGTGGTCGACCTCGTGCTGCAGCACCCGGCCCAGCAGTCCGTCCCCGGCGTACTCGACCGGGGCGCCGTCGAGGTCCTGGCCGACCGCCCGCACATGGGCGGGGCGCACGATCTTCCAGAAATATCCGGGCACCGACAGGCACCCCTCCTCGTATTCCCAGCTGCCGGAGGCCTCCGCTATCTCGGGGTTGACCAGCACCCGGTCGCCTTCACCGTCCCCGGCGTCGAAGACGAAGACCCGCTTCGACACCCCGATCTGCGGCGCGGCCAAGCCCACCCCGGGCGCGTCGTGCATGGTCTCGATCATGTCGGCGGCCAGCCGCCGCAGAGCGCCGTCGAACACCTCGACCGTTGCCGCCCGGGCCCGAAGCACGGGGCTGCCGCGGGTGAGGATCGGGAATACAGCCACCTAAGAACCTCCTAGATGGGTAGCTCCAAGGTTACCCTGACAAGAACCTCGGTTGATGATGGTTTGCATTGTTCGACAGGCTCAGCTTGCTGGGGACGAGGGTAACAAACCGAACGGCTTGGCCTGCGCGGGCCGGGGCTTGTCGGGGAAGAGCCTGCGTATGCGGCTCGAACAGGGATGTGCACAACCCTCAATCCCTTGGAACTACTCATCTAGATCAAGGAACATGCCCCGGTCTTCTTGCTTCCCGCCCCGAACCGGCGGATTCAGACCACCGCTCCTTATGGAACCATCCATCCACAGCCAGGTTAGCGCCGGCCTCGGCGCCCGACCGCCGCCCTGCCCCTCCGGGCGCCGGGCTAACATGAAACCGAGCTGAGACCCCCGCCCGCCTCGACAGATGATGATGCGGCCGGAGGCAGCACGAGTTTCCCGGTGGACGGGGGACCGGGGGGCAGGTCAGACAAGGAGGAGACCGATGAAAATGAGAAACCGAAGCTCGGCCCTGTGGTTGCCGGCGTTGCTTGCGTTGTCGATCGTTGCAGCCGCCTGCGCCGACGACGCCGAGACCACCGAAGCAACGAGCCCGCCGACGACCGCCGCGCCGACGACCGCCGCCGCCCCCGAGCCGGAAACCCACGAGGTCAAGATCGCCGCCGACGGCTTCCTGCTCGGCACCCAGGCCTGGATCTCCCTCGACCAGGGTTACTTCGCAGACCACAACGTCGAAGCCGAAGTCTCGCTGTTCGGTACGGGCATCGAAGCCATCCAGGGCGTCATCGCCCGCCAGGCCGACCTCGGACACGCCCTCGACTTCGCGGTCCTCAACCTCGTGGCGGCCGCGGACGAGAACATGGTGATCGTGGGGGGCATCGCCGCGCCCGACCCCGGTTTCCACAGCCTGGCCGTCCGCAACGACATCGACGGCCCCGAAGACCTCGCGGGCAAGAAGATCGGCTATGTGGAAGGCACCTCCGAGCACTTCGTCACCCTCCGGCACCTCGAACAGAACGGGGTCCCTCTCGATGACGTCGAGTTGGTCCCCCTTCCGGGGTTGTTCGAGCTGGTCGGGTCGTTGAAGACCGACGAGATCCAGGCGGCTTGGACCTGGCTCGACGGCACCAACCAGGCCGCAGAAGACGAGAACCTCAAGATCCTGCGCAACGACGTCGGGGTGCTGGATACGGTGGCGATCTACATGATCGCCGAGGCGGGCTGGGCGGCCGACAACCAGGACGCCATCGAGCAGGTCATCAAGTCCTACCACCTGGCGAGCGATTTCATCGAGGACGACACGGCGGCGGCGGCCCAGATCGTGGCCGACGCCGTTTCCGGCAACGCCGAGCTGTTCGGCAACATCATGCCCAACCAGCACTACCGAATAGGGTTCAATCAGGTCATGCTGGACTCGCTGGACGCGATCGCGGCCTTCCTCATCGAGCGGGGGGTGCTGGAAGCGGGCTTCGATGTGCGGGGTTTCATGGACCTGAGCGCCATGGAAAGGGCGGTGCCCGGTTCTGTCACCGCCGACCTCGGCTGACCCGCGCCGCCCCGGGCAGCCCCGCCCGCCGGGCCGTGAAACATCGGGCGCGGCGGCGGAGGCGAGGCGCGGCCCCGCGGGCGGATCCGTCTCGTTCTCGGACGTCTCCTTCGGGTACCCCGCCGGCCGCGAAAGCGCCCCGGCTGTCATCTCCGATCTGTCCCTCGAGATAGCGGCGGGCGAGTTCTTCGTGGTCGTGGGCCCCTCGGGCTGCGGCAAGTCCACCCTGCTGCGGATGGTGGCGGGCTTCCTGGCCCCGACGTCCGGGCGGGTGGCCGTGGACGGCAGGCCGGTGAAGGGGCCGGGCCCGGACCGGGCGATGGTCTTCCAAAGCGTGGACGGGCCGCTGCTGGATTGGCTGACCGTGCGCCAGAACGTGGCTTTCGGCCTCAAGATGCAAGCCCGGCGGGGGCGGGGGCGGAAGGGGCGGGGTTCGTTCGATTCGTCCGAGGTCGATCATTGGCTCGCAACGGTGGGCCTGACCTCCGCCTCCTCCAAGTTCCCCCATGAACTCTCCGGGGGCATGAAGCAACGCGTGCAGATCGCCCGCATCCTGGCGGTCAAGCCCGACATCGTTCTGATGGACGAACCGTTCGCGGCGCTCGACGCCCAGACCCGGCGGCTGCTCCAGCAGCAGGTGTCCGAGCTCTGGCGGGCAGAAGGCCGGACTTTCGTCTACGTGACCCACGACATCCGGGAGGCGACCCTCCTCGGGCAGCGGGTGGGCGTCATGAAGGCGGGGCCGGAATCCAACTTCCGGTCGGTGCACAGCCTGGACCTGCCCTACCCCCGGGACGACTTCTCCCCGGAGTTCGGCCGGGCCGCCCGCGTCATCGAAGAACAGATCATCGAGGAGGTGACGGCCTCGTGGGACGACTGACGGCCGCCCCCAAGGCGGCGGCGGTGTCGGCGGCGGCGGTCGCCGCCGTGCTGGCGGGCTGGAGCATCTGGTCGGCCGGATACGACCCGCTCCTGTTGCCCAGCCCGGGAAAGGTGGCCGGGGCGGCGGGAGAGCTCTGGGGGGACGACCGCCTGCAGGACGACATCTGGATCAGCCTGCAGCGGGTGTTCAGAGGATGGGTCATCGGTTCTGTGATCGCAATCCCCGTCGGGCTCCTCGCCGGCATATCGAAGTACGCCCGGGCGGCGGTGGACCCCTTCATCCACTTCTTCCGCTTCGTGCCCGCCATCGCGCTGACGTCCCTGTTCATCCTGTGGTTCGGCATCGGCGAGGCCTCCAAGGTCAACCTGATCGTCTACGCGGTGACCTTCGTGGTGCTGGTCTCCACCGCCGCCGGGGCGTCGTCGGTCAACCCCGACAAGATCCTGGGCGCCAGGACCCTCGGCGCCAACCGCCTCGACATCTTCTTCCGCGTCATCCTGCCCGGCACGTTCTCGTCGATCTTCACCGGCATGCGCCTCGCCCTCGCCAACGCCTTCCTGGTGATCGTCGCCGCCGAAGCCATCGCCGCCCAGGAAGGCATCGGCTTCCTGATATGGAACGCCCGCACCTTCTTCCGAACCGACTTCGTCTTCGTCGGCATCTTCTGCTTCGGCGTCCTGGGGTTCGTCAGCGACCGCCTGTGGAAACTCCTGGGGCGGACGCTGCTGGCGAGGTACCTGACCGACCTCGGCGATTACTGACCATCCCGCGAGGAAAGGAAGCCCCGCCGTGCCCCCATCACCCGACGACAGAGGACATCTGGGCTTCACCCACCAGGAAAGCGAACCGGTGTATGCGCCCCGGCCCCGCACGGCCGGGCCCAACATCGTGTTGGTGCTGTTCGACGACCTCGGGTTCGCCGACCTCGGCTGCTACGGCTCGGAGGTGCGCACGCCCAACATCGACCGGCTGGCGGCGGGGGGCCACCTCTACAACAACTTCCACACCACGACCCTCTGCTCGCCGTCGCGGGCCTGCCTGCTGACCGGGCGGAACCATCATTCGGTGGGGATGCGGATGCTGTCCAACGTCGACTCGGGCTGGCCCAGCGGCCGGGGCCGCATCACCCGCCGGGCGGCCCTGATGTCCGAGGTGCTCCGCGAAGCCGGATACAACACCTTCGCCGCCGGGAAATGGCATGTGGCGCCGATGCGGGAGACGTCGCCCGCCGGCCCGTTCGACGAGTGGCCGCTGGGCCGGGGGTTCAACCAGTTCTACGGTTTCATGAACGGCGCCGCCGACCACTACTACCCGGAGCTGGTCCGGGACAACCACGCCGTACCGCCCCCGGCGGGCCCGGAAGAGGGGTACCACCTCACGGCGGATCTCATCGACCGCTCCATCGGGTACATCGCCGACCACATCGCCCACGCCCCCCTAGACCCGTTCTTCCTCTACCTCCCCCTCGGCGCCGCCCACGCCCCCCACCACGCCCCCGCCGAGTTCATGCAGGCGGTGCGTGGCCGCTACGGCGAGGGTTGGGACGCCGTCCGGCGGATGCGGTACGAGCGCCAGCTGGAAACGGGGGTCATCCCGCCGGAGACCCGGCTGCCGCCCAGCAACCCCGACGCACCGCCCTGGGACTCCCTCCGGCCGGACGAGCAGCGGGTGGCGGCCCGCCTCCAAGAGGCCTACGCCGCCTTCGTCGAGCACACCGATCAGCAGCTCGGCCGCCTCGTCGAGTTCCTGGAACGCAGCGGCCGGGCGGACGGCACCGTCGTCATCATCACCTCGGACAACGGCGCCGCCATGGAGGGAGGGCGGCTCGGCGCCCTGTCCCGGATCCGTTTCTTCAACGACATGGAAGAGGACTTCGACCGGGTGCTCGGCGCCCTCGGCGAGGTCGGAGGCCCCCGCGCCGACAGCCACTACGCCACCGGCTGGGCCCAAGCCTCGAACACCCCCCTGCGGTGGTACAAGTACCACACCCACGGCGGCGGCATCCGGGATCCCCTGATCATCCACTGGCCGGGCCGCCTGGCGCGGCCGGGCGGAGTGCTCGGCCAGTTCCACCACATCATCGACCTCGCCCCCACCGTCTACGAGATAGCGGGGGTCGAGGCGCCCGCCGAATACCGAGGCGTTCCGCAGATGCCGATGCACGGAAAGAGCCTCGCCTACACCTTCGAGCAACCGGAGGCGCCCACCGTCCGCCGCATCCAGTACTTCGAGATGTTCGGCAACCGGGGCCTCTGGGCCGACGGCTGGAAGGCCGTAACCCGCCACTATTCGGGCGGGGAATACAGCGACAGTGAATGGGAGCTCTACCACCTCGACCGCGACTTCTCCGAGGCCGAGAACCTGGCGGCGGCCCGCCCCGGCAAGCTTCGGCGCCTCGTCGACCGGTGGTGGCAGCAGGCCGGCCGCTACGACGTGCTCCCGCTCGACGACCGGTCCGTGGAGCTGTTCCGGGCGCCGCCCCCTCCGGGCTCGCCGCTGCTGCGCCGCGAGTTCGAATACTTCCCCCCGGTGTCTTCCATCGAGCCGAGCACCGCCCCCCCCTTCGGCAGCGCCGAGGCCTACCGGATCGAAGCCCGCCTCAGCGGCCCCAAGTCGGGGGTGATCGCCGCCTACGGGAACTCCGCCTCGGGGTTCGTGCTCTACGCCGACGCCGGAAGCCTGCACTACGAATACAACTCGGCGGGCAATGTGGCCAAGAGCGCCCTGGCCCTCCCTGACCCGGACGGCCCCCTGTCGGTCGCGGTCGAATACGAGAAGACCCCCGGCGGCGCGGCGGAGGTGCAGCTCCATGCGGGCGCCGAACGAGGGGGGAGGGCCGTCGTCGAACGCCCCCTCGCTTTCCTGGCGCTGGCCGGAATGTCGATCGGGGCCGATCTGCTGAGCCCCGTGTCGACTTCCTACCGGGCCCCGTTCCCCTTCGCCGGCCGGATCGAACGCGTCCGCGTCCTCATCCGCCGGGCCGGAGAAGAGCCGCAGCTGCTCGACGACTGACCTGATCTGAGTCAGCCCCGATCATTCCTGTCCACTCGGGTTCACCAATTCGGTGAACTTCACGTTTCTGATCAGACAGTTGCCTCACTGTTGTCATCCCAGGCCAGAAGGGATGCGGGCGCGTATTTCACTTCATTCTGCCCGCCCCCGCTCTCGTGAACAACCAGGGCCGGCGGAACTCGCCTTCCATCCGGCCGCCGAAAATATGTCGCACCCCCCTGATATCTTGGGCGGTACAGAAACCGCAGCCGATCCGGATGCTGCGGTCATACAGAGGCCGCTCGGCCCAGAGCCGGGGCTCCAAGGGCGGGGCGGTCGACCTGGCTGTGCCGAGGCGGATCGGGCGCAGAGGGCGGCAGCGCGTCCTCGGCGTCTGAAGACAGTGGTTCGGAGGCGGCGGGGGCGGGGCCCGGCGAAGCCGGGGCGGGGGGCGGAGAACGCGAAAAACGGCGTGCTGCTCGGGCTTGGTCTCGGTTTGAGTTGAGTTCAAGAGGGCGGGCGGATGGAAGGCCGACCAAGTTGTCGGGTGCGTCGGCCTGATGCGAAACTCCTGGCAGCAACCCGCTGACCGGCAACAACTTCTATCCCCTCTGCCTGTCCGCTCGTCTTCTAGCCCCGATTGTTATTGTCCCCGCGGGGCGGGCCGTCGCCCGCGCGGTTCACCAGCCCGTACATCCCAAACCCTGAAGCAGCGTCTCTCACCGATTGGTGAACGCCCTTATCTGATCAGAAAGTTATTTCCTGTCATTTCCCCAGTTCAGAAGGATGCAGGCGCGTATTTCATCTGCCCGCCCCTGTCTCATGAATTACCGGGGCTAAACGCTGGGGGCGGGACGCCCCGGTCAGAACTCCCGGGGGTCCACGTCCACCCGCACTTTGTGGCCCTGGTCGCGCAGGCGAGCCACCGCCGGACGGAGGCGCTGCTTCACCTGCCGCAGGTCGGGGCCCTGGACCAGCCATCTGATCCGGTCGGACTCCAAGGCCGGGCCGTAGACGGCGGCGTCCTCGAACGCCTCGTCGAACGCCTCTTCCAGCGCCGCCGGGCCGTCCTCCTCTTTCACCTCCACCTCCACCACCGCCACCTCGCCGCAGGGGGGCAGCGCGTAGCGCCGGCGCACCTCGAGCTCCTCGGCCAGGAAAGGAAACGGATCGCCCCGGCGGAGGGCCGTGTATACGGGGTGGCCGGGGTCGGCGGTCTGCACCATCATCCGCCCTCCCCTGCGCACGGCGGCCGCCGTCCGGGCCAGCAGCGCCAGCGCGTCCTCCGGCGCCCGGTAGTTGGTGCCCCGCACCAGACCGTCGGCGTCCACCACCACCGCCAGATCGACCTCGGGAACGGCCGGAAGGTCGCGCTCGGTCCCCACCATCACCGGACGGCCCGAACCGACCGGCCCCGCCTCTCCGTCCGACGTTCGGCCGAGTTCCTCGATGATCCGGCCCGCCCCCGCCCCCAGCGGCTCGAACCGGTCCCCGCCGCAGGAAGGGCAGGCCCCCAGCCGGATCTGGCAGCGGGCGCAGACCTGCCCTCGGCCGGAGCGGACCCCCCGTCCGCGGTGGCCCGCCCGGCCTCCGCAGTCGGGGCAGGTGCGCAGGAGCCGGCACCGGGCGCAGCGGGACGCCGGCGCATACCCCCGCCGGTGGGTGAACGCCAGCACCAGCCCGCCCCGGCTGCGGACGGCGGCAACGGCCGCCTGCACCCGGGCGGTGATCACCCCGCCGCCGGGCGGCTCCTCGGTCCGGTCGACGACCTCGACCGGCGCCCAGAGCCGCCCCGGGATCCGGGCGACCTCTAAGCCCTCGTGGAGGGTCTGGACGGCGGGGACCCTCCCCACCAGCAGCAGCTGCAGGCCTTCGGCGGACGACCGGGCCGCCGCCAGGGAACGGGCCGCCGCCGTCGGCGTCTGCCGCTCCTTCATGCCCCGCCGCCCGTCCTCGACCAGCACCACCATCGACAGGGACTTCACCGGCCACCAGACGGTGCGGAGGGTGCCGACCACCACCAACCCCGCCTGGGAGGCGGCCTGCGACCAGGCGGCGGTGAGCGCCGCCGCCGCGCCCTTCCCGGCCTGCTCGACGGCCTCCACCACCCGGGGTCCGAAATCGGCCCGGAGCCGCTCCGCCAGGCCGGACGCCTCCGCCGCGGTGGGCGCCACGACCAGCACCGACCGCTCGGCCCGCACCGGAGCGGAGGCCGCCCCCCGGATCAGCTCGGCCCAATCTCTGCCCGCCGCCACCTGCACCGTCCGGGCCGGGCCGCCCTCCGCCGCCGCCGCGGACAGTTCCGGCGCGGGCCCGGAGGCCGGGGGGACGGCGGGCAGCTCGAGGGGGGGCGGCGGCTTGGGGAGGTTGGGCGGCGCCGTCTTGGCCAGCACCGCGGCCAAGGGCGCCGCGTAGTGCTCGGCCGCCCAGCGGAGAGCGGGCAGCATCGCCGGGGTGAACACCGGAATGGGCGAAGACAGCGCCCTGACGTCCTTCAGCTTGGCGGAATCCAGGCCGGAGGGGCCCTCCTCCAGGCCGACCGCGTATCCGCGCACCCGCCGTCCGGCCAGGGGAACCCGCACCAAGGACCCCACCTCGACCTGTCCGGCCAGCTCGGGCGGCACCCGGTAGGTGAAGCCGTCGTCGAGGGCGAAGGCGGGGATGTCGGGCACCACCCGGGCGGCGGCGGCTCGGGTCAGAGCGAACCTGCGGCGGCGGCCAGCTCCTCGGCCCGGTCGGTTGCCTCCCAGGGAAAACCCGCCCGCCCGAAATGGCCGTAGGCCGCCGTCCGGGCGTAGATGGGCCGGCGGAGGTCCAGCTCCTTCAGGATGGCCGCCGGGCGGAAGTCGAAGAACTCCTCCACCAGCCTGCGCAGCTTGGCCGGGTCGATCGCCGAGGTGCCGAAGGTTTCGACGTCCACGGAGAAGGGCCGGGCCTGGCCGATGGCGTAGGCCACCTGCAGCTCGCAGCGGTCGGCCAGCCCGGCCGCCACCGTGTTCTTGGCCGCGTACCGGGCGTAGTAGGCGGCCGACCGGTCGACCTTGGTTGGGTCCTTGCCCGAGAAGGCGCCGCCCCCGTGCCGGGCGTAGCCGCCGTAGGTGTCGACGATTATCTTGCGCCCGGTGAGCCCGGCGTCGGCCTGCGGGCCGCCGATCACGAAGCGGCCCGAGGGGTTCACGATCAGCTCGGTCTCGCTGTCTATCAGCTCGTGGCCGACCCCCTCCAGCACTTCGGCCCGGAGATCGCGCTCCAGCTCCGCCGTCGACACGCTCTCCGGATGGTGGGCGGAGATCAGCACCCGCCCGGCGCGCACCGGACGGGGGCCGTCGTAGGCCACGGTCACCTGGGTCTTGCCGTCCGGCCGCAGGTAGTAGAGCGGGCCGTTCTTCCTCACCTCGGCCAACCGTTCGGCCAGGCGGTGGGCCAGCTGGATCGGGGCCGGCATCAGCTCTTGGGTCTCGCGCACCGCGCAGCCGAACATGAGGCCCTGATCGCCCGCCCCCACCCGGTCCAGCGGGTCGTGCGGCCTGCCTTTCCGCACCTCGAGCGCCTTCGAAACCGCTCCGCCTATGTCCGGGCTCTGCGGGTTGATCAGCACCTCCACCGAAACGGTGTCGGCGTGGAAATCGCGGCGGCGGTCGAAGGCGGGGCCGGTGTATCCGATATCCCGCAGCGCATCGCGCACCACCCCCTTGAGTTCGCCGCCGCCGAGCTCGGCCCGGCTGCCGACCTCGCCCCCCACGATCACCTTGGCGGAGGTGACCATCGTCTCACAGGCCACCCTCGCCTCCGAGTCGACGGCCAGCATGGCGTCCAAGACCGAATCCGAGATGCGGTCGGCCGCCTTGTCGGGGTGCCCTTCGGTTACCGACTCACTGGTGAAGTAACGCATAGCCGCCTCAGTATATGGAGGAATAGAGACCGTTCAGACCGCCCCGGCCCGCAGGCCGGCCACCTCCGACAGAATCTCCCCGGCCGCCTCCCGCTTGGTCATCAGCCCGAGATCCCGGCGGCGCCCGTCGGGGAAGATGATGGACACCTCGTTGGTGTCGGCGCCGAACCCGCTGCCCGGGAGGGTTACGTCGTTGGCCGCGATGAAATCCACCCCGTAGGAGGCGGCCTTGCCGGCGGCGCGGTCCAACCCCCCGGTCTCGGCCGCGAACCCGACGACGATGGTCCCCGCCCTGACCCGCTCCACCAACCCGGCCAGGACGTTGGGGGTGGGTTCCAGGACGATCTGCGGAGGTCCGTCGGCCCGGGCCAGCTTGGCTCCGGCCGGGCGGGCGGGGCGGAAATCGGCCACCGCCGCCGCCAGCACCGCCGCATCGATTGCCTCGGCCCGGCCCCACACCTCCCGCGCCATGTCCTCGGCGCTCTCCACCTCCACCGCCTCCACCCCGGCGGGGAGGCGGGGGGGCGGCGCGGCGGTCACCAGCACTACCTGCGCCCCGCGGCGGGCGGCCTCGGCCGCCAGCTCGAACCCCATCTTCCCCGAGGAGCGGTTGCCCACGTAGCGGACCGGGTCGATCGCCTCCCGGGTGCCCCCCGCCGTAACCAGCACCGCCAGCCCCGCCAGGGAGGAGTCGAACACCCCCGCAACCGCCCTCAGTATCTCCTCCGGTTCGGCCATGCGCCCGGCCCCGGCGCCGCCTCCGGCCAACGCCCCCGAAACCGGGCCGACCAGCAGGCGGCCGTCGTCCGACAGGCGTTGGACGCTGCGCCGGACGGCGGGCTGTTCCCACATCTCGGTATGCATGGCGGGCGCCATCACCACCGGCCCGTCGAACGCCGCCGCGGTCGCGCAGAGAACGTCGCCGGCCATCCCCGCCGCCAACTTGGCCATCACGTTGGCGGTGGCGGGGGCCACCACCAAGGCGTCGGCCCAGGCGGCCATCTCGGTGTGGGGGCTCACCGAGGCGCCCCCGTACAGGGAGAGAACGGGCGGGCGGCCGGTAACCGCCCCCAGGCTCTGCGCCCCTACGAAGTGGAGGGATCCGGCGGTCATGACCGCCTGCACCTCGGCGCCCGCCTCGATCAGGCGGCGGGCCAGGTACACCGCCTTGTACGCCGCCACCCCGCCGGAAACCCCCAGCAGGAGGCGGCGGCCCGCCAAGGCCGAGGCTGGGTCAGAAGACCTCGCCGAGGAACTCATCGACGCCCGCCGCCTCACCCTCGCCGCTGCCTTCGGGCGCCGCCGCGACCAGCTTGTCGGCCGCGATCTCCTCCAAGGCGATCGTGAGGGACTTGTGGCTCAGCGAGTGAACCTGGGGGGGCGCGTAGCGCCCTATGCCTTCGCCCAGCTGGGTGTAGTAGTTGTTGATCTGCCGAGCCCGGCGGGACGCCAGCACCACCAGGTTGAAACGCCCTCCGGTCTTCTCGGTGATTTGTTCGATGGGGGGGTCGATCATCTTCTCAGCTTTCCTCTGCCGTCCGGCCCGCCGGCGGGGGCCCGGATTCCTCCAGTATACCGGCGACCGCAGCTACGACCGCATCCAGCTCCTCGTTGACCACCTCGCAGCGGAAACGGCGCCGGCCTTCCTCCATCTGCTCTTCGGCCAAAGCCAGGCGCATGGCGATCTGTTCTTCGGACATGTCCCTCCGGCCTCTCATCCGCGCCTCCAGCTCCTCGAAGGAGGGGGGCATCACGAATATCGACACCGCATCGGGGTAGGCCTCCATCACCTGGACGGCACCGTCCACCTCGATGTCCAGCACCACGTCCTCCCCCGCCGCCAAGCGCTCGATCACCGGGGCTCGGGGGGTGCCGTAGCGGCTGCCGGCGAACTCGGCCCATTCGAGCATCCGGCCCTCCCGGACCATGGCCGAGAAGCCCTCCTCGTCGAGAAAGCGGTAGTCCACCCCGTCCGCCTCACCCGGCCGGGCCGGCCGGGTGGTGGCAGACACCGAAAAATAGAAAGGGAGGCGGGCGGCCAAGGCGCGGACGATCGTGTTCTTGCCCACGCCCGAAGGCCCGGAGATGATGACGAGCCGGCCGCGGCGGGGGGCCGCGGCGTCAGCTGCTGAACTCTTCGAGGAGGGCGGCGCGCTGTCGGTCACCGAGGCCCCGGAGGCGCCGGTTCTCAGCAATGCCGAGATCTTCCATGATGCGCTTGGCCTTCACCTTGCCCACCTTCGGCATGGAAGAAAGCACCGCGCTGACCTTCGTCCCGGCAACGATCGGATCGTTGTCGGCCTTCTCGTACAAGTCGCTCAGCGAGAGGGATCCGTTCTTGAGCAGCTGCTTGACCTCGGCCCGCTTCTGACGGGCCATCGCCGCCTTCTCCAAGGCCTTGGCCCGCTGTTCTGCGGTCAACTGCGGAGGTGCCATGTGTGTTCCTTGCCCTTTCCTCTTGGGTTTGCCTGCCGCACGGCCGCCCCGGGAATCCGCCCGGCGCCGCGCTCGGGGTGAACTCTAGCCAGATCAACCCCGATTGTTCATATCCACGCGGGGCGGGCCGCCGTCCGCGCCTGCTCACCAGCCTGTACCTCCAGACCCCGAACCGGCGGCGGCCGCCCGGCAGGTGAAACCTCGAGTTTCTGATCAGACAGTATCTCACTGTTATCACCCCAGGCCAGAGGGATGCAGGCGCGCATTCATCTGCCCGCCCCGCTCTCGTGAACTATCGGGGTCGAGGGGCGGGCCGTAAACCGGCGCCTCCGAGAAGGCCGTCCAGCCCCGACAGGAGGGCGCGGGCCGCCTCGGCCGGATTCCGAGCTTTGGTGATGGCCCGGCCGATCACCAGATAGTCGGCCCCCAGCGCCGCCGCCCGGGCGGGGGTGTCGGTGCGGACCTGGTCGTTCCGGGACGCTCCGGCCGGGCGGATGCCCGGAACCACCTTCAGAAGCCGGGGCGCCGCCTCGGACACCGCGCTCAGCTCCTGGGCCGAGGTGATGACCCCTTCGCATCCGGCTTCATCGGCCAGCCTGGCGCGCCGGACGGCCAGCCGGCCGGGGGTGGAGCTCACCCCGACCGCCGAGAGCTCGGCGCGGTCGAGGCTGGTCAACACGGTAACGGCCAAGACGCCCGCCGGGCGGGCGCCCGCCCCCTCTCGGAGGCCTTGCACCGCCGCCGCCAGCATCGGCCTGCCCCCGGCGGCGTGGACGGTTATCCACCGGGCGCCCGCCGCCCCCAAGCGGCAGGCGGCGGCCCGCACCGTATTGGGGATGTCATGCAGCTTGGCGTCGGCGAACACCGGTTTCCCCAGCCGGTCCAACACCCCGATGATGCTCGGCCCCGGCCCCGCCAACAGCTCCAGCCCCACCTTGTAGCCTCCCACATGGGGGGACAGCTCCTCGGCGAGGCGCACCGCCTCCTCGGCGGTGGGAACATCCAGGGCGGCCAGGATCGGATTGCAATTCTTGTCGGTCATCGCCGTTCCTCTGTCATCTCGTTCACCTCCGTTTGTCGTCGATACGGCCTCACCGCACCTACCAGCTCGGACAGTTTCTCCACCCCGTGCGCCCGGCACCAGCGGACCAGCTCCCGATGGATGCGGCGGGCGGCCCTGGGTTCGGCGAAATGGACGGTGCCGACCGCCGCCGCCGACGCCCCGGCCAACAGATATTCCACCACATCGGCGCCCTTCCTGATGCCCCCGCAGCCTACGATCGGCAGCCCCGGCAGGGCGGCGGCCACCTCGATCACGCACCTGAGGGCGATCGGCTTCAGGGGGGGGCCGGAGTAGCCCCCGGTCATGGCCGCCAGGCGGGGCCGCCTGGTCTCGATGTCGATGGCCGCCCCCCGGGCCGTGTTGGTGAGCACCACCCAGTCCGCCCCGGCGGACGCCGCCGCCCGGGCCACCGCCGCGATGTCGGAGGCGTCGGGGGAGAGCTTGGCCGACACCGGCGCCGCGACGGACCGCCGCACCGCTTCCACCGCCCGGGCGGAGGCCGCCGGGTCGAGGGCGGTCATCCCGCGCCCTTCGAGGTTGGGGCAGGAGAGGTTGACCTCCACCGCCTCGACCCCGGCCTCCTCCAGCACTCGGGCCGCCCGGGCGTATTCCTCAGGGGTGCGGCCCACCGCCGACCCCCACACCGGGGCGCCCGCCCCGCCCAGCCGGGGGCCGAACTCGGCGGCCCAGGCCGCCGCGCCCGGATTCTGGATTCCAACGGCGTTGAGCATGCCCGCCCCCGCCGGGGCCAGCCGGGGCGGAGGGCGGCCGCTCCAGGGCTCGGGCGCCACCGATTTGGCCGCCAGCGCCCCGTAGTATTCGGGGCGGGCCGTTTCTGCGAAATCGACCGCGGAGCCCACCGTCCCCGAAGCGCCGATCAGCGGAGACCGCAGCTCGACAGGCCCCAAGGCGGTCGAGAGGTCCATCACCGCCGCCGGTGCCAATCCTGCAGGCTGCACACCTCGTACACCGCCTCTTGGGGGCTGCGGAGGCTGCGGATCACCGCTTCCGCCCCGGCGATGGTGGTCACGATGGGAACCCTGAGCGAGGCGGCGGCGCGGCGGATCAACCGCCCGTCCCCCCTGGCGCGCCGCCCCTGCGGGGTGTTGATGATCAGATCGACCTCCCCTCCCCGGATCCGCTGAACGGTGTCGCCGGGACCTTCGCCGACCTTGTGGACCGCCTCGGTGGCCACCCCCCGCCGCTGCAGGAAGCCGGCGGTGCCGGGGGAGGCCAACAGCCCGAACCCGAGGCCGGCCAGGGCTTCGGCCACCGCCGCCCCGGCCGGCTTGTGGCGGTCGGCGAAGGACAGGAAGACGTTTCCCGACACCGGGATGGCGCCCCCGGCCGCCATCATCGCCTTGGCGTAGGCGGGGCCCGGCGCCGGCCCGATCCCCATCACCTCGCCGGTGGCCCGCATCTCGGGGCCGAGCACCATGTCGTCCTCCGGGAAGCGGTCCCAGGGGAGCACCGCCTCCTTGACCGCCGCGAAGCCGGGCGGCCCCGGATCGGCGTACAGGCCCTCGGCGGCCAGCTCCGCCAGCGAGGCCCCGGCCATGACCCGGGCGGCCAGCTTGGCCAGGGGAACCCCGGAAGCCTTGGCGATGAACGGAACGGTGCGGGATCCCCGCGGGTTGGCCTCCAGCAGAAACACCTCGTCCCCCCGCACCGCGAACTGGAGGTTCACCAGCCCCCTCACCTCCAGGGCCTCGGCCAGGGCGCGGGTGTCGGCGGCGATGGCGAGCCGGGCGGCTTCTCCGATGGTGAGCGGCGGGGTGAAGCAGGCCGAATCCCCGGAATGGACCCCCGCCTCCTCGACGTGCTCCATCACCCCCCCGATCAGCAGCTCCCGCCCGTCGTACACCGCGTCGACGTCCACCTCCGTGGCCGCCTCGAGGAACCGGTCGATCAGCACCGGGGCGGAGAACGCATCCCGCCCGGACGCCCGGCCGGCCTCCGCCAGCTCCTCCAGGCAGCCCGCCAGCTCCTCTTTGGTGTAGACCAAACGCATGGCCCTCCCCCCCAGGACGTAAGAGGGCCGCACCAGCACCGGCAGCCCGATCCGTTCCGCCGCCGCCAGGGCCTCGTCCGGGCCGGACGCCATCCCGTGGGGGGGCTGGGCGATGCCGAGCCGCCGGCACAGAGCCGAGAAGCGCTCCCGGTCTTCGGCCTCGTCGATGCGGTCGGGGGCGGTGCCCGCGATCGGAACCCCCTCGCTCTCCAGGCGGCGGGCCAGGTTGAGGGGGGTCTGGCCGCCCAGCTGCACCACCACCGCCTCCGGCTGCTCGGCGGCGCAGATCTCCAGCACGTCCTCCACCGTCAGGGGCTCGAAGTAGAGCCGGTCGGAGGTGTCGTAGTCGGTGGAGACGGTCTCCGGGTTGCAGTTGACCATCACCGTCTCGTAGCCGGCTTCCCGGAGGGCGAAGGAGGCATGCACGCAGCAGTAGTCGAACTCGATGCCCTGGCCGATCCGGTTGGGGCCGGAGCCGAGGATCACCACCCGGGGTCGGTCGGAGGGCGCCGCCTCGCTCTCGTCCTCGTAGGTGGAGTAGAAATAGGGGGTGCGGGCCTCGAACTCGGCGGCGCAGGTGTCGACCCGCTTGTAGGTGGGGCGGATGCCGGCCGCCCGGCGGAACTCCCTGACCTCGGCTTCAGGACGGCCCCACAGGTAGGCGAGCTGGGCGTCGGAGAAACCCATCCGCTTGGCCTCCCGCACCAGGCCGGCTTCGGGCGCCCCGGCCCTCTCCAGCTCGGCCCGCAGCTCGCACACCTCCGCCATCTGGTCCAGGAACCAGGGGTCGATGCCCGAGGATCCGGCCAGCCCGGCGGCGTCCAGGCCGCGCCGCAGCGCCTCGGCGACCTGGTAGATGCGCTCCGATCCGGGGACCGCCGCCGCCGCCAGCAGCCGCCGGTCGGACAGGCCCGCCAGGGCCGCTTCGCCGGGGTCGGCGTTGAGGCCGCTGCGTCCGGTCTCCAAGCTGCGCAGGGCCTTCTGGAGGGCTTCGGGAAAGGTGCGTCCGATCGCCATCGCCTCCCCCACCGAGCGCATGGTGGTGCCCAACCGGCCGGAGGCGGAGGGGAACTTGGCGAAGTCGAAGCGGGGAACCTTCACCACCGTGTAGTCGAGCACCGGCTCGAAGCAGGCCGGGGTGGCCCCGGTGATGTCGTTGGTGATCTCGTCGAGGGTGCACCCCACGGCCAGCAGGGCGGCGATCTTGGCGATCGGGAACCCGGTGGCCTTGGAGGCCAGGGCCGAGGAGCGGGAGACCCGGGGGTTCATCTCAATGATCAGCCGCCGCCCGGTGGCGGGGTCGACTGCGAATTGGACGTTGGATCCGCCGGTCTGCACGCCGATGGCCCGCAGACAGGTGATGGCGTCGTCCCGCATCTCCTGGTACTCGCGGTCCGACAGGGTCTGGACGGGCGCCACGGTGATGGAGTCGCCCGTGTGCACCCCCATCGGATCGAAGTTCTCGATGGAACAGACCACGACCGCGTTGCCCGCCCGGTCGGCCATCACCTCCAGCTCGAACTCCTTCCAACCCATCACCGATTCCTCCACCAGTATCTCCCCCACCGGCGAGGCTTCGAGGCCCCGGCGGGCGGCGGCGGCGAAGGCCTCCTCGTCCTCGGCGATGCCGGTCCCTCCCCCGCCCAGGATGTACGAGGGGCGCACCATCACGGGGTATCCGATGACCCCGCCCGCCTCCATCGCCTCTTCCATGGAGCGGGCGTAGCGGGAGCGGGGCGATTCAATGCCGGCCGCCGCCATGGTCTTCTTGAAGAGGCCCCGGTCCTCGGCCCGCTCGATGGCGTCGAAGCCGGCCCCGATCAGCTCCACCCGATGGGCGTCGAGCGCCCCCGAACGGGACAGCTCGGCGGTGACGTTGAGGGCGGTCTGGCCCCCCAGGGTGGGCAGCAGGGCGTCGGGGCGCTCCCGCTCGATGATCCGCTCCACGATCTCGGGGGTGATCGGCTCCAGGTAGGTGGCGTCGGCGAATTCGGGGTCGGTCATGATGGTGGCCGGGTTGGAGTTGACCAGCACCACCCGGTAGCCCTCCGCCCGCAGCACCTTGGCGGCCTGGGTGCCGGAGTAGTCGAACTCGCAGGCCTGGCCGATCACGATCGGACCCGATCCGATCAGGAGGATGCTGCGGATGTCGGTGCGTTTGGGCATCAACCGGCCCCGGTCTGCTGATCCGGATCCCGCTGATCCGGACCCGGGGCCTCCAGGCCCATCAGCTCCATGAACTCATCGAACAGGCCCGCCGCGTCGCGCGGGCCGGGCGCCGCCTCCGGGTGGTACTGCACCGAGAAGGCCGGGATGTCCAGGCACCGCAGCCCTTCCAGGGTGCCGTCGTTCAGATTCTGGCGGGTGGGGACGACCGCGCCGAAATCCCCCTCCGCCCGCTCCGGCAGCAGCTCCGGGCCCGCCAGGCCCGAGCGGGGCGGGGCGCCCCGGCCGGTCATCGGCCACAGATCGACCGCGAAACCGTGGTTCTGGGCGGTGATCTCCACCCGCCCGTCGTCCAGCCGCCGGACGGGGTGGTTTCCTCCGTGATGCCCGAACGGGAGCTTGAAGCTGGAGGCGCCCAAGGCCAAGCCGAGCACCTGGTGGCCCAGGCAGATTCCGAACAGGGGCGCCTTGCCCAGCACCCCCCGCACCGCCTCGATCGGGCCGGGCAGCGCTTCGGGGTCTCCGGGGCCGTTGGAGAGGAACACCCCGTCCGGCGCCAGGCCGAGGATGTCGTCCGCCCCCGAGGAAGCCGGCAGGACGTGCACCTCCAAGCCCCGGGCCGCCAGGCAGCGCCCGATGTCGCGTTTCATGCCCAGGTCGAGGGCCGCCACCCGGCCCGCCGGCTCCCCGGGCGGGTCGATGCGGTAGGGGGCGGGGGTCGAAACCTCGAGGGCGAGGGCCTGGCCTTCCATGCGGGGGGCGGCGGCCGCCAGCTCCGCCAGCTCCCCGGCGCCGGCGCCGGTTCCTACGGCCACCGGCATGGCGCCCCGGTCGCGGAGAAGGCGGGTGAGGCGGCGGGTGTCCAGATCGGCCAGGGCCACCAGCCGATGGGACGTCAGATAGGCGGCCAGGCTTCCCTCGGCCCGCCAGTTGGAGTGCCGCCGGGACAGCGACCGCACCACCAGCCCGCGGGCGGCGGGGGCGGCGGCCTGGTCGTCATGGGCGCTCACCCCGTAGTTCCCGATGTGGGGGGAGGTCATCACCACCACCTGCCCGGCGTAGGAAGGGTCGGACAGCACCTCCTGGTAGCCGGTCATCGAGGTGTTGAACACCGCCTCCCCGGCCCGCACCCCGTCGGCCCCCACCGACCTGCCCTCGAAAACCTCGCCGTCGGCGGTTACCAGGATTCCCTTCTTCATGGACGGCACGAGGCTCCTCCCGGGGCCGGGGCTGCGGCCTGCCCTGCGTTCTCGGCGGGGCCGCAATAGGTTATCCGGCCCTCGTAGAAGGTGTACCGCACCCGCCCGATCAAGGGCATTCCGGCGAAGGGCGAATTGGACGCCTTGGAAACGAAGCCCTCCGGCGTCCACTCCTCGTCCCAGGCCGCCGCCGCCAGGTTGGCGGGGGCGCCCGGCTCGATCCAACGGCCGTGGCGGCCGAGCGAAGCGACCGCCGCCGGAGCGGTCGACATCCTCGTGAACAGGAGGCGGGGGTCGGGGTCGAGGGCGGTGCGGACGGCGGCGAAGGCGGTCTCCAGCCCGGTCACCCCCCGGGGCGCCTCCTCGAAGGGGACGTCCTTCTCGCGGGCGGCGTGGGGGGCGTGGTCGGTGGCCACGGCGTCGATCACCCCCTCGGCCAGCGCCTCCGCCAAGACTTTCACATCGGAGCGGGGGCGCAGCGGCGGGTACATCTTGAACACCGGATCCAGGGAGGCCGCATGCCAGTCCGTGAACCAGAGATGGTGGGGGGCGGCTTCGGCGGTAACCGCCAGGCCCCGCTCCTTGGCGGCGCGGACCAGGCCGACCGTTGCGGCGCAGCTCACGTGCTGAACGTGGTAGGGCGCCCCGGTCAGCTCGGCCAGGGCCAGGTCTCTGGCGACCGCCGCCGCCTCCGCCAGGGCGGGGATGCCCGCCATCCCGAGCAGGGAAGAAACCGCCCCCTCGTGCATGTGGCCGCCCCGGCTCAGCCCCGAATCCTCGGCGTGCTGGGCGACCACCCCGCCCCGCTCCCCCAGGTACTCCATGGCTCTGCGCAGCACTCCGGCGTCTTCGACCCCGTCCCCGTCGTCGGTGAACACCCGCACCCCGGCCTCCCAGAGCTCGTCGAGCCGGGCCAGGCGGGCCCCTTCCCGGCGGGCGGTGATGCATCCGGCGGGCGCCACCTCGACCAGGCCGGCCCGGCGGCCCCGCTCCGATATGTAACGGGCCAGGTGCCCGGCGTCGGTGGGGGGGTCGGTGTTGGGCATGGCCACCACCGCCGTGTACCCGCCGGCCGCGGCGGCCGCCGAGCCGGAGGCGATGTCCTCCTTCCATTCCTGGCCGGGCTCGCGCAGGTGAGCGTGGAGGTCCACGAAACCGGGCCCGAGCACCAGGCCGGAGAGGTCGATCACCCGGCCCGGCGGCGGTGCGGTTTCTTTCCCGCCGGCCCGCTCCGAGGCGGGGACGACCGCCGCCACTTCGCCGCCGGACAAGACCACATCGGCTTCGGCGGCGCCGTCCGGAGTGAGGACGGTCGCGCCCCTGAGCAGGAGGGTTTCCGCCTGGGGACCCGGCGCCGGGGCCTTCACCCCCGGCCTCCCAGCAGCCGGAACAGCACCGCCATCCGCACCGCCACCCCGTTGGCCGCCTGGCCCTGCACCAGGCACCGGGGGTGATCGGCCACCTCTTCGGCGATCTCCACCCCCCGGTTCATCGGTCCGGGGTGCAGCACCACCGCCTGCGGCGGGAGCCGGTCGAAGCGCCGCCGGGTCATGCCGTAGCGGGATGCGTATTCGGGCAGAGAAGGAAGCAGGGACAGCCCGCCCCGCTCGGCTTGGATGCGGAGCAGGTACACCGCATCCACCTCCCCGAGCACCTCGTCGAGGTCATAGGCGGCGCGGACGGGCCAGCCCTCGAGGCTGGCGGGCTGGAGGGTGGGGGGCGCCGCCAGGATCACCTGCGCACCCAGGGCGGTGAAGGCGAACACGTTGGAGCGGGCCACGCGGGAGCGGCGGATGTCGCCCGCGACGGCGATCCGGAGTCCGTCCAAGCCGCCGAAGCGCTGCCGCAGGGTGAGGGCGTCCAGCAGGGCCTGGGTGGGGTGCTGGTGGGCGCCGTCGCCGGCGTTCACGACCGGAAGGCCGGTCCAGTCGGCGATCCGCCGGGGCGCGCCGGCGGCGCGGTGGCGGACCACCATCAGGTCGGCGCCCAGGGCCCGCAGAGTCAGGGCGGTGTCCTTCAGGCTCTCGCCTTTGGCCGCGGACGACCCCGCCGCCGAGAAGTTCATGACATCGGCCGACAGGGCGCGGGCGGCCCGCTCGAAGGACAGGCGGGTGCGGGTGGAGTTCTCGAAGAACAGGTTGGCCACCAGCTTGCCTTGGAGGGCGGGCGCCTTGGGGATGGGGCGGGCGAGCACCCGGTTGAACTCGTCCGCCGAGTCGAGGAGTTCCTCCAGCTCCCGGCGGGAGGCGCCCTGGGTGGTGAGAAAGCTCACGCCCGCCCCGCCGCACCGGCCCCCGCCGGCGCCGTTCCGGGGTGGATCCACACTCCGTCCTCTCCCCCGTCGATCTCGGCCAGGCGCACCGAGACCCGCTCGGCGGGGGAAGTGGGCAGGTTCTTGCCCACGTGGTCGGGCCGGATGGGGAGCTGGCGGTGGCCGCGGTCCACCAGCACCGCCAGCCGCACCGCCGCCGGACGGCCGAAGGCGTTGAGGGCGTCGAGGGCGGCGCGCACGGTGCGCCCGGTGTAGAGGACGTCGTCCACCAGCACCGCAGTGCGGCCGCCGACGTCCACCGGCAGGCGGGTGGCGGCCAAGGGCAGGGAGGGGCGGTCGGCCAGGTCGTCGCGGTACAGGCCGATGTCGAGGGCGCCCACCGGCGGCCCGGCCCCCTCCACATCCTCTATGACGGCGGCGATGCGGACGGCCAGCGGCGCCCCTCTGGTGTGGATGCCGACCAGCAGCGGGAGCCCGCCCTCAGACCCCTCCACGATCTCGTGGGCCATCCGGCAGACGGCCCTCCTGACGGCGGCGGCGTCCATCACCAAGGGCACGGCGCCCTCCGAAGAGGGTCACGGCCGCCGGAGCGGGGAGGGGGAAGCTGCGTCCTGCGGTGGAAGCCGGCCAAGATGCGCCCCGGCCTCCGCGCGTCCAAGCGCAACGGGTCTCCTTTCCGGCCTCACCGGACCGGTCTTAAAGGTACAGAGCCACTCTAGCGCGGTCCGGGCGGGCCGCGCCGGCCCCCGGCGGCCCGGTCCGCTTCCGGGAACGCCAATCTTCATCGCACCGCCGCCGTCAGGGCAGTTGGGCGGTTTCGGTTGATCTGGGTGTGGTGTCTTGGGTATGGAGCTGGGTGGTTGCGGTTGTTTCTTCTGCGGTGGGGTGGGTTGTCGTTGCGGCGTCGTCGTCGTCGGGGGTCGGCGATGGGGTTTCTGCGCCGGGGACGGGCGGGGGGAGGACAGTAGCTTCGTCGCCTTCGTAGACTAGTCCGACTGCTTTGTAGTAGTCTTGGAGGTTGTTGGCGTCGGTGATGATGTTGGGCAGGTCGGGGTCTGGGCCGATGCGTCCTTCGTTGACGGTTGTTCGGGTTTCTATAGCTTCTATGATTTCTGGCAGGACTTCGTCGAGGGGCCGGTTAAGCGCTTGGCGTTGTTCGGGGGTACGGGCGAGGCGGTTGATAGCTGGTGATACTGCTCTGAGTTCGTCGCCCTCTCGTAAGATTTGCCACATCGAATAATAGTATCCTGTCGGTATCCATGTTTCAACCGCGAAGTTAATAGCAACACCAACCATTATAATATATTCATTCCCCTCGTATTCGGATACGCTGTCAGGACCTGGAAAGTTCTCTAGTGTTTTTATGCTTTGCAGGTCTACCGTTTTCCAATCTTCCGGATTCTGCAAGTCTACATTGCCGGTAGTCATACTCATAGTCAATGTTGGTGGTCCGTTTCCTATTATGTATTCGTTGATCCTGAAGTCCAAGAAGCAGTAAAAACGGAAGGAGTAATTCAACCACTCATCTTCGGGTTCGAAGTCAGCGGACAGTACTGGGTATAGTCCGTCGCAACGGGCGGTATCGGGGATGCCGGTTGCTCTGACGACTATATGCGGCGTTGATGAGGCAGTCAGTTCTTGGATCACCAACTCGGATATGGTAGGCATAACTTCGGGCAGGAGTGCGGACATGCTCGAACCGGAGGTTCTTGTGCGGGGCGATGAGGGTCCGTCTTCGCAGGGGTCTTCTTCGCCCTGGCCGATCGGTGTGCAGAGAGGGATGGTTTTTTCCAAGTAGGTCACCGGCGGCCGCGGCATGACGGCGGGTATGTTGTCCGGATCGGGTTCAACAACGGCAACAGCCGTTCCCGCCGTTGAAGACAGCGGAAGGGAGTTCTCGGTCGTTGATGCGGGTGCTTCTTCCACAGGTTGGGCGGGCAGTGCTTCGGCTACGTTTATCCCTTGGGGAGGGGGTCCTCCACCGCTGCCGCCGCACGCCCATACCAGCAACATCAGCACCGGGAAAAGCATCGCTGCGGTGTGTTTCGTTTGTTTCATCTTGTTCACTTCACATTTGTCGATTGAGTCCGGTTACTCGGGCTGGGCTGTTTGTTCACCGGTGCCTGCCGGAATCTCAACATCGCCATCAGGCACTTGGGTGGTTTCCGTTGGTGCGGGTATCGTGCCGCCGGTTTGGGATTGAGTAGTTTCTGTGACAGTGGGAGGTGGGGTGTCGTCGTCGGATGGTTGAGTGGTTTCGGTTGGTGCGGGTATGGTGTCTTCGGCTTGGGGTTGCGTAGTGGTGGTCGGTGTTTCTTCTGCGACGGGTTGAGTTGTCGTGGTGACGGCGTCGTCGGTGGGAGGCGGCGATGGAGTTTCTTCACCGGGGACGGAAGGGATATTGGGTTGGGGTTGATTCTCATCTGTTCGGGTGGGGTCTTGTTCAAGGTCTTCTGCTCCGGGGACGGGCGGGGGGAGGACGGTGTTGGCTCCTTCGCCTTCGTAGACTCGTCCGACTGTTATGTAATAGTCTTGGAGGTGGTTGGCGTCGGTGACGATCATGGGCAGGCTGGAGTCTGGGCCGATGCGTCCTTCGTTGACTGCTATCCGGGCTTCTACTGCTGTTTTGATTTCTTGTACGAGCTCGTCGAGGGGCCGGTTCAGAGCCTGGCGTTGTTCGGGGGTATCGGCTACTTTGAAAGCTGTTGATATCGCCCTGAGCCCGTCTTCTTCTCGTGTAACACGCCATAGTGAATACTCGTATCCTTGTATTTCCCATGCTTCAACGGAAAAGTTTATGGATGGGCCAAGCATGACGATATATTCTTCCCCTTCGAATCCCGATGAACCTTCAGTGTCTGGAAAATCGTATGTTTCTTTCATCAATTGTTCGTCTGCGGTTTTCCACTCTTCTGGATTCAGGAAGTCTATAGTACCGGTAGCCGCCTTAATAGTCAATTCTGACGGTCCTACGCCTACTATGTATTCGTTTACCCTCAAGTCCGTGAAACAATAATAACGGAACGAGTTCTGTAAAGACAAGTCTACGGTCTCGAAATCAGCCCATCCTACCGGGTAGAGACCGTCGCAACGGGTAGTATCAGGAATGCCGGTTGCTCTGACGACTATATGCGGCACCAATAAGGGAGCAAGCTCATGGATCACCATCTCGGATATAGTGGGCAAAGGATCGGGCATGTATACGAAGGCGCTCGAACCGGAAGTTTCTGTGCGAGGCAGGGGTCCGGATCCGCAGGGGTCTTCTCCCTTGGAGACAATCGGCGTACAGGGAGGGATAGGTTCTTCCAGATAGGTAACTGGCGGCCGCGGCATTACAGCGGGTGTGTTGCCCGGTTCTGGTTCTGCGACCGTGGTAGATATACTCGCCGAGGCCACAGGTTGGGCAGACAGTGCTCCTGCCCCCTGTACAGCGCTCTGAGGCTCGCCGCCGCTGTCTCCGCACGCCCATACCAGCAACATCAACACCGGGATGAGCATCGTTGCGGTGTGTTTCGTTTGTTTCATCTTGTTCACTTCACATTTGTCGATTGAGTCCGGTTACTCGGGCTGGGCTGTTTGTTCACCGGTGCCTGCCGGAATCTCAACATCGCCATCAGGCACTTGGGTGGTTTCCGTTGGTGCGGGTATCGTGCCGCCGGTTTGGGATTGAGTAGTTTCTGTGACAGTGGGAGGTGGGGTGTCGTCGTCGGATGGTTGAGTGGTTTCGGTTGGTGCGGGTATGGTGTCTTCGGCTTGGGGTTGCGTAGTGGTGGTCGGTGTTTCTTCTGCGACGGGTTGAGTTGTCGTGGTGACGGCGTCGTCGGTGGGAGGCGGCGATGGAGTTTCTTCACCGGGGACGGGCGGCGTGCTGGGTCGGGGTTGATTCTCGCCGGTTCGGGTGGGGTCTTGTTCAAGATCTTCTGCTCCGGGGACGGGCGGGGGGAGGACGGTGTTGGCTCCTTCGCCTTCATAGACTCGTCCGACTGCTATGTAATAGTCTTGGAGGCGGTTGGCGTCGGTGACGATCAGGGGCAAGCTGGAGTCTGGGCCGATGCGTCCTTCATTGACTGCTATCCGGCTTTCTACTGCTGTTTTGATTTCTTGTATGACCTCGTCGAGGGGCCGGTTCATTGCCTGGCTTTGCTGGGGGGTATCTGCCAGATGAAAGGCCGTTGATATTGCCCTGAGCCCGTCCTCTTCTCGTGTGATATTCCACAGTGAATACTCATATCCGACTGTTTCCCATGCTTCAACGGTAGGGTTTATAGATGGACCAAGCATGATGATGTATTCTTGCCCTTCTAAGCCCGACGAACTTTCAATATCTGGAAAATCGTATGTTTCTTTCATCCATTGTTCGTCTGCGGTTTTCCACTCTTCTGGATTCAGGAAGTCTATAGTACCGGTAGCCGCCTTAATAGTCAATTCTGACGGTCCTACGCCTACTATGTATTCGTTTACCCTAAGGTCCGTGAAACAATAATAACGGAACGAGTTCTGTAAAGACAAGTCTACGGTCTTGAAGTCAGCCCATCCTACCGAGTAGAGACCGTCGCAACGGGTGGTATCGGGAATACCGGTTGCCCTGACGACTATATGCGGCACCGATAGAGGAGTAAGTTCATGGATCACCACCTCAGATATAGTAGGCAAAGGATCGGGCATATATACCATTGCGCTCGAACCGGAAGTTCTTGTGCGAGGCATGGGTCCGGATCCACAGGGGTCTTGTCCCTTGGAGCCAATCGGCGCGCAGGGAGGGATAGGTTCTTCCAGATAGGTAACCGGCGGGCGCGGCATTACGGTGGGGAGGTTGAGTTGGCGTTGGTCTTCAGAGGTATGGGTGGGGTCTTGTTCAAGATCTTCTGCTCCGGGGACGGGCGGAGGTAGGACAGTAGCTTCGTCGCCTTCGTAGACTAGTCCGACTGCTATGTAATAGTCTTGGAGGTTGTTGGCGTCGGTGATGAGCTCGGGCAAGTTGGGGTCTGGGCCGATGCGTCCTTCGTTAACAGTTGTTCGGACTTCTACTGCTTTCTTGATTTCTTGTATGACCTCGTTGAGAGGCCGGTTAAGTGCCTCGCGTTGTTCAGGGGTACCGGCCAGATCTATGACTCCTGATATTGCTCTGAGTTCATCCTCTTCTCGTGTGATTTGCCACATTGAATACTCATATCCTTGTGGTGTCCAGGTTTCAACAGCAAAGTTTTCGGATACACCAACCATGATGATAAATTCTTTCCCGTCGTATAGTCGCGAATAGAATTCAGGCTCCGGAAGATCAAATGTTTCTTTCATCCATTGTTCGTCAACGGTATTCCGATCTTCCCGGTTCAACAAACTTACTGACCCGCCACCCATATCCATAGTCAATTCTGGCGGCCCTTCGCCTATTATGTATTCATTGATCCTGAAATCCATAAAACAAATATAGTGAAACAAGCTCTGTAACCCCCCGTATTCGGGCTCAAAGTCAGCGGATAGTATCGGGTAAAGCCCGTCGCAACGGGCAGTGCCGGGAATGCCAGTTGCTCTGACAACCATATGCGGTGCCGACAGGGGAGTCAATTCATGGATCAGCTCAGATATGGTGGGCATAACATCGGGCAGTAGTGCGGACATGCTCAAACTAGAAGTTCTCGTGCCGGGCGGAGGTTCGGCTTCGCAGGGATCTTCTCTGTCTAGGCCAATCGGCATGCAGAGAGGAATGGTTTCACCCAGATAGCTCACCGACGGGCGCGGCATTACAGCAGGTGTGTTGTCCGCCTCGGGTTCCGCGGCTGCGGTAGGTGTCCTCACCGATGCCACAGGTTGAGCAGGCAGTGCTCCTGCCCCCTGTACAGCGCTCTGAGGCTCGCCGCCGCTGTCTCCGCACGCCCATACCAGCAGCATCAACGCCGGGAGGAACACCGCTGCGGTGTGTTTCGTTTGTTTCATCTTGTTCACTTCACATTTGTCGATTGAGTCCAGTTACTCGGGCTGGGCTGTTTGTTCACCGGTGCCTGCCGGAATCTCAACACCGCCACCAGGCGCCTGGGTGGTTTCCGTTGGCGCGGGTATCGTGCCGCCGGTTTGGGATCGAGTAGTTTCTGTGACAGTGGTAGGTGGGCTGTCATCGTCGGATGGTTGGGTGGTTTCGGTTGGTGTGGGTATGGTGTCTTCGGCTTGGGGTTGCGTAGTGGTGGTCGGTGTTTCTTCTGCGACGGGTTGAGTTGTCGTGGTGACGGCGTCGTCGGTGGGAGGCGGCGATGGAGTTTCTTCACCGGGAGCGGGAGGGGTGCTGGGTTGGGGTTGATTCTCGCCGGTTCGGGTGGGGTCTTGTTCAAGATCTTCTGCGCCGGGGACGGGCGGCGGAAGAACGGTGGCTTCGTCGCCTTCATAGACTGCTCCGACTCCTATATAGAAGTCTTGGAGTTCGTTGGCGTCGGTGATGATCATAGGCAGGTTGGGGTCTAGGCCGATACGTCCCTCATTGACCGTTGTGCGAGTTTCTACTGCTTCTTTGATTTCTTGTATAACCTCGTTGAGAGGCCGGTTAAGCGCCTGGCGTTGTTCAGGGGTGCCAGCCAGATCTATGGATCTTGATATTGCTCTGAGTTCATCGTCTTCTCGTATTATTTGCCACATTGAATATTCATATCCTTGTGGTGTCCAGGTTTCAACAGCAAAGTTTATTGGTATACCAACCATGATGATAAATTCTTTCCCGTCGTATAGTCGTGAATAGAATTCAGGCTCCGGAAGATCAAATGTTTCTTTCATCCATTGTTCGTCAACGGTATTCCGATCTTCCCGGTTCAACAAACTTACTGACCCGCCACCCATATCCATAGTCAATTCTGGTGGTCCCTCGCCTATTATGTATTCATTGATTCTGAAATCCATGAAGCAAATATAGTGAAACACACGCTGCAAACTCGCATCTTTGGGTCGGAAGTCAGCTCTTTGTACGGGGTAGAGACCGTCGCATCGGGCGGTATCGGGAATGCCGGTTGCTCTGACGACCATATGCGGTACCGACGAGGGAGTCAGTTCATGGATAACCACCTCGGATATAGCGGGCAAAGGGTCGGGCAGAAGTGGGGACATGCTCAAACCGGAAGACCTCGTGCCGGGCGGGGGTTCAGCCTCACAGGGATCTTCTCTGTTTGGGTCAATCGGTGTGCAGGGAGAGATAGGTTCTTCCAGGTAAGTTACCGGCGGACGCGCCATTGCGGCGGGTGTGTTGTCCGGTTCTGGTTCTGCGACCGTGGTAGATATACTCGCCGAGGCCAAAGGTTGGGCAGACAGTGCTCCTGCCCCCTGTACAGCGCTCTGAGGCTCGCCGCCGCTGTCTCCGCACGCCCATACCAGCAACATCAACACCGGGATGAGCATCGTTGCGGTGTGTTTCGTGTGTCTCATCTCTTCCTCCTATAGCTTGCCCCGGTGCCCGGTTCGGACGCGGATGGCCCTCCAGGGACGGATTGAGCCCGTCCTGGGCGGGGTTACGGCGTGGACTCGGCGGGAATGGTCAGGTCGATGTGCCATGTGGTGTTCCGGTTGATGTCGATTGGGTAACGGCGGCGGCCCCATATCAGGTCCCATGGGTGGCTGGCTTGCATTACGATTGCGTCGCCGAGGCGGAGGGTCTGGACGCTGGTGGGGGTGTCGGTGGGCCAGAAGCGGATCTGGGTTCGGTCGGGGAGTTCGTGGTCTTCGAGGTCGGGGGTGGCTTGGATGCGGGCGCTGCGGCGGTGGGTTTTGATTCGGTCGATGGTGTAGGTGCGTCCGGCGTAGGTGAAGGTGTTTCCGCTGGTGAAGTGCCATTCGATGTCGTTGGTTTTGTACATGGTTGGCCGGGCTTCAATTTGCCAGAGGGTTACTGGCTGACTGGCGGTAGTCGTGGTCGTCACCGCGGCGGTTGTGGTCGTTGCCGCCGTGGTTGTGGTTGTGGTCGCGGCCGAGGCGGGTGCTGTGGTTGTGGTAGTTGCCGAGGTTGTTGCGGTTCCACTGTTAGCAACAGATCTGGACTGGTATATCCCTTTTATGGCTACGATATCAAGTTCTTCTGGAGAACAGGTTGAGTGTCTAGAGTTCATGACGGATTTGCTGGTTTCTCCGGGAGGATGACTCAAACCAAAAGCGTGGCCTGCTTCGTGCATAGCTACCTGATTGAGCCGTGTGCACTGCTCGGTAGTGCTCCCTCTGGCATGCCTAGGGGTGTTGGCTAAACTATCCAGGAGGCTAATCTTCGTACTGATCAGCCTATCACCGTTATACAATGGTTTTGCACACCCTATCACCCGTCTACCTTCCTCCTTAGGTTTACATCTTTCTTTCATCGTATCTGTGTCTACCTGCTCTACTATATTGCTAGTAAGGTTAGCTGTGGTCGGTGCTTCAAGAGGAGGTCTGTTGGTATCCGATGAGCAAACAAGGCTAATATCATGTACAGCGTCCACCACCCCAGTGGCATCCTCCCACAAATCAATACCCTCCACTACTTCGGCTATCCACTTGTTCTTGTTCGACAGCGTCATACCAGACAATGTATGAGTGCATATCCTGTACGTGTAAGTCGCTGGCTGTATATAACCTTTGATAGGAAAGTAACCAATGGTATCTCCCTTGGTTGCCGGGACACGAGTAGGATAAGCATAAACAGTATCTGACCAGTCCGACTCACCACCCGAACTATGAACAGCCCGAACCTGAATATGATAAAGAGAATCTATCGTGAGATTTGAGATCGTAGCAGAAACCCCGGTCACCGAAGTACCATTCCTCCAAGCAATACACCTCAACGTATCACAGTCAGCAACACTCAATTTATAACGTATTTTATAACTAGCGGCTCCAGAAACAGCCTTCCACTTCACAACCGCCTGACCCTTATTACCTGTCAAACTCCTGCTATCACCATTCGCCTCTAAACCCACAGGCACGGCAGGCACAACCACAGGCGGCGAATTGCAAACCCCGTCAGAATCACGGCCGTGCTGACACGAAGCTGGCCGGCACCCTCCGTAACTACTGAAACGCACCTGCCCGGCGATTGGGCAAGCCTCCTCACCCGGAGCATTAGCCTTCTTCTTCACACACATCGACCCGTTGTGGTACTCGTCCAGCTCGGGGCAAGCCCTACACGTCCCATCCGGCCGCTGGCCGTTATCACCGCAAGAACTCGCCGCCGTTGTTGTTGTTGTTGTCGTTGTTGTCGTAGTAGTAGTCGTCGTTGTAGTAGCCGCGGTTGTGGTTACCGGTCGGGTCGTTGTAGTCGTAACAGCCCGCGTCGTCGTAGTAGTAGGTCGGGTTGTCGCGGCGGCCCGGGTTGTCGTAGGCGCCGACTGGCAATAACCCGTAGACGTCCGCCCGTACGGGCAACTGCTCGCACGGCACCCCCGCCACTGAGAAAAATACGAATTACCCGAAGAACACGAAGTCGAACTCGCCTTTATGCAACCCTGCCCGGTTCTCCACACCTTCCCAGACGGACACGCCCGGCAGTTGCCGGTGCTCCACCGGCCGTACCGGCAAGAACCATCCGGCCTGATGTGGCTACTCGCTGCGATCACCCCCGCCCCGGCCGACCGCGCCGACACCGGAGCCAGAAACCCCCCCCCCGCCTTCCCCCATCACCCCCAGCTGCAAAAAACCCAACCGCACCCGTATCGACTACCACCACCGCAACCAAACACAACGCTCCAACCCCTAATCCCAACCAACGCCCCGCACGCCTCACTCCCCGCAGGCGGCGGCCGCCCGCCCGCTCGGTAGACGCACGCGGCTTTCGTTCCATCTGTCCACCCTACACCCAACGACCGGCAAAAGCAAGACGAATCCAGCGGGGGGTGGAGTTTGTTTCAGAAAATGGGGATTGAACTGGGATTTCGGGTTTGCGAAGGAAGGAGGCGCCGGCGGGTCTCCACTCTTGTCCGCGCCGTTCCCCGGTTCGGTGTTTTCAGGATGAGCTTTCTTCGAGCACGGTGGCGCCCAGCTCCTCCTGCAACAGGGGAAGGGGGTCGACAGCGGCGGACCTGCGAGGGGCGGGGGGGCGGTTGGAAGGCAAATCCCCGTCCAGGGGGGGAGGAGTTTCGGGGGGAGGGGGCGCCTCCGAATCCGGGGGCGGCGAAGGCGGAGGCGCCACCGCGCCCGGCCGCTGTTCGGGCGGCGCAGAGGAGGGCCCGCCGCCCGTCAAGCGGAAGGACACCGTGAGGCCGCTCCTGCCCAGCAGTTCCCCCGCCTGCTCTGCTATGTAGGGGCCCAATTTGGGGTCGCCCGACAGCTTCTCCAAGAGAAAGGTCTTGTCGGGCGAGACCTCGAACACCAGGGTGGAGTCTTCGATCCCACCCGGCATGGCTTCTCGGAATACGCCCAACCGGTAAGGCCCCAGGTTCTCCCCCACCCGCGCCACCAGCTGCGGCCAGATGCCGTCGAGATCGGTGCCCCCCGCAGAGCCGGCCGTCTTCGGCGCAACCGCGGCCGGCGCAACGGCCGCAACCGGTTTCGGCGAAGCCTGCCGCGTCCCCTCCGGCCTCGCTGCGGGCACCGGGGCGGCGGCATGCGTCTGGGCGGAGGGCCCCGGACCGGCCGGCGGCGGCGCGCCCCGGTTCCGCTCCAGCAGGTCGATCCGCCTCAGCAGGGCGCCGGGGCGGTCGTCCAGCTCGGGCCGGGCCAGCTTGAGCACCGCCAACTCCAGCATCATCCGTTCCTCGCGGCCTTCCCGGAGCTTGACCAAGGCCTCGCCCAGCTGGTCGATGGCCCTCATCACGGCCGGGCTCTGGAGCTGGCCGGCCGCCTCGCTCCAATCGGACACCACCTCGGCGGGTTCGTCCACCAGCTCCCCCGCTTTCTGGTGGTACATGGCCAGAAACACCCCCCGGAAGAAGGACAAGGCGTCCCCCGCGAAACGCCGCAGGTCCACGCCCCGGGCCGCCAAGCCGGCCACCAGCTCCAGCGCCGCCGCCGCGTCTTCGGACGCCACCGCTTTCACCAGCGCCCGCATGGTTTCCCGCCCCGCCGCCCCCAGCGCCCTCTGGACGCCCTCCTCGGTGACAGTTCCGTTGAGCGCAACCGCCTGCTCGAGCAGGCTCAGGGCGTCCCGCACCGACCCGGCCGCCCGGCGGGCTACTTCTTTCAGCGCGCCGGGGGAGGCCTCATAGCCCTCCTTCTCGCTCACCTTCTCGAGCAGGCCGGTCATCTTTTCGACCGGCACCAGGTGGAAGTCGAAGCGCTGGCTGCGGGAGCGGATGGTGTCCAGCAGCCGGTAGGGCTCGGTGGTGGCCAACACGAAGTGCACGCGGTCGGGCGGTTCCTCGAGGGTCTTGAGCAGGGCGTTGCTGGCCGCCTTGGTGAGCATGTGGGCCTCGTCGAGGATGAACACCCGCCGGGCGCCCCCCACCGAGGCCACCGTGGACACGCTGGAGCGGATTTCCCGGATGTCCTCCACCTTGTTGTGGGAGGCGGCGTCGAGCTCCACCACGTCCATGGAGGAGGCGCCGGCCACCGCCTCGCAGGAGTCACATTCACTGCACGGCTCGCCGTTTTCACCCCGGCGGGGGCAGTTGAGCGCCTTGGCCAGCAGCCGGGCGGTGGTGGTCTTCCCGGTGCCCCTCGGCCCGGCGAACAGGTAGGCGTGGGCCACCCGCCCCTCTACGATCTCCCTCGACAGGGTGGCGGTGACGTGCTCCTGCCCCACCACCTCATCGAACCGCTGCGGACGGTACTTCCGATAGAGCGCCTGATATTCCATGACCGGAATCGTACTCGCCCGTCCCTGTCGGCGACCGAGCGGAAGTGACCGCCGGGCCCGCCGAAGGCGGCGTCGGCGACCGGGCCAGCGCGGAGGATTTTCAGCTGGCTGGCCAGCGGTTCCGCCACACCCAAACCCTTTGCCAGCTTGATCACCTTGTCAGGGCACCTCTCATTCAAGCCATCCCTTCCCCGCACATCAACTTTGTCTTGCCGACTTTCTAGCTCAATAGGAGCTCTTGAAGATAGGCCCAATGTGGCTCACAGTATCGGATCACAATGCCTTCCGTTGTTGGCTCCGAGCTCCATTGTCGATATATGTTCTGAAAGCGGATACCGAGACCAAAATATGGATTGTCCATCTCGTCAATATCCGGCTTATCTGTAGCAATCACATAGTCCCGCATATGCTCCGCTCTTTCAAAAGCCTGCTCGGTTATAGGATCAAAGAATTCTCGATCTCGATTATAACGAATGAGCGAGTAATGCCATCCGCACACTCCCAAAAGGTTACCATAATAATTAGTACGATGATCCTCACTTGGTGGTAATAAATGAACTACATACACTTGTAATCTTCCAGCAGACGTACTGAAAGTAGTACCACATATTTGGCACCGATTCCAATAGTCACCGAGCACCATTTCTCGGAACTTTCTAGCGAGATCGCTGGCCGCCTCGGTCGGCTCCCACATTGTGTGCCATCTTTTGATATTCATACCCGTTCTACCTTTTTTAGCAGATTCCCTTATATGTTTTGAAGCCGATTGATTAGTTTGAGGGCCTGCCTGAGGAAGCCGTACGGGTCCTCTGGGGATTCTCCGCGGTGAGGTCTTCTGGTATTCGTGCAACCTTTTGACATAGGGAACAGAGGGTATATCTTGATCACCTTTAGCCTTTTTTACAGGCTCTGCAGGAGTACTGGAGTACGTACTATTTATCCCATCATCATCCGTAACTTCTTCAGTTTCTGTTGGTTCTTCAGTTTCTGTTGGTAATACGTCTGCATCGTCAAAGGCTACACCCTCGCTTGGCTTTGGCGGTCTTGCTAATTCTTCCGTCAAGGCTATACCTAGATCTTCTAATTGTTGACAAGCGTCCTCATAATTATCAGCTTCTAAAATAACCTTGAGTCCAGGAGAAATACTGGTGACATTCCCTCCATGAGCTAGAGCATAGGCTAACTCGCGTGCAATGGCTGACCAAGGAAAACCTGTAGCATTAGACGTAAAATATATAGCTTTCTCGTCACGATCAAAATGGGCTAATTCAGGATACTCCCTGCATTCTACTTGATTGAAGGCTTCCAGTTTCCAGTTTACCCTGAGCTTGTCAGTTGACAAGAATTGTATATCATTTATGGACTGAGATGGTTGCCTATTATGGCTGTTATAATTGGATAATCCTTCTAAAATTGTTACTATTAAAAGGCGGCGTTCCATAATATTATGTTTTAGAATTCTTTCTTCTCTGAGATGGATACCCTCCTTTATCACATGAGCAGAGATGGCTGATGATAGCAACCTTACACCAGCGGCTTCCATTCCTCTATATGTCCCTTCTGTTCGCTGTATACAGTTATTTCTCAATAACCTGAACCTGTCCTTGAGCCTGGGACGATCTTCGTAAAACAGCCAAGATGGTCTAATAAGCACGTCTTGATCATTAGGTATACATGAAATATTGCACAACTCTTCCCTAATTATAGAGCCATCTATCTTCTCTTGATCAAGTGCTCTAGATAAGACAACCCAACATTGGAGAACTGCAGCTTTATCTTCATTTCCTAGCTTGCCATTACGCAATATCTCGGGAATCTCCTTTAATAATTTGATGGCATCATCATGGTTGGGCTCCTCTTTAACACCAACGGCTTGGAGTAACTCTGAATAGGATCTCATTTCTTGCTCTAATTGAAACCGGAACCTACCAAAATTATGTCGCCAGAAAACCTGATCTGGACGAAGATATTTACCGTCCATATAAAGACAAGCTGAATCTTGTAAAAAGCGAAGATATTTATCCGGTATATCTTCTAAGCATTGAGTCAGCCAATGATAGATATTTTTGGGAGGTTTTACATCATCTCGGGAGCATTTGAGCAGATGCCCCACTACCTGCCAGGGCTGAGGAACAGATTCAAGTCCCAGGTATTCCAGAACAGAACGCAGCTCTCTCTGAACGTTATCAGGCGCGTCCAGGAACGAAGCCTGCGTCTTGAACAGCACTTTATGTTCATAAGTATACAACTCTCCTGGCTTATACCATCTATCGGATGAACCTATCGCCGGTAACCATTTTTTTAACTTCAAATCTCTTTTCTCGTTGTCTAAGAAGGATTCCCAATTTTTAGCAACAGCCTTCAGACAATTTATAATGGACTTTCTGGTCCTTAAATCAGGTGCTTCATCGGTCAATTCATCAACAATATGAATCATATCCTCCGTACGAGGATGCTCAGCAACTCCCAACCATTGATATAAATAACGCCTGCCCTTTCCTGACCTTGCTGGAAGCACACAATAGCTTACATGGTCTCCTAGGACTTCTACTACCTCAACATTTGGAAAGTAAACCTCCTTCGGAGTTCTGAAACTGCCATCCTTACATTCAACTATACTTGTACTTGCTATTTTCAACCTTAATTGCTCATCCTCCTTTATCTGATCAATATGCTCTTCTAACATTTTCAAGAGTCGGAACTTTGTTTCCAATTCAATGGAACTATCACTCCCAAATGCCTTGGTAATATACCGCTTAGCATAGTCATTGAAGGTAAGCTCTTGTACCCCTAAGGTTTGTAGAAAACCTGATAAGCCTCTCAGTCTCCCCATGTCTAATATCTCGGTGAATCCTATAGGATCACTAAAATCGCCCGGCATCCACAAGTCCTCCAATGAAGTTATTGAACCTTCACTGGTAGGAAAGATCGGCAATTGTACTAACCTCTCATACAATAACTCATTCATATCGCTTTGCCTTTTACTAAACCAGCGTATAATGTCTTCCGAGCGGAATCCTTTTTGATCAATCCCACCTTTGAGCTCGTCGCGTTCCAATCCTTCCAATGACTCAATAGCTTCAACAGGTGAAAAGATAGGGCAAAGAACTCGAAGAAGAGAACTTCCCGGCTCTTCTTCGTTTTCGTTATCTGACATGGAAATCCTCCTATCCAAGAAGGAGCGATTCCCCGGCAACAAATGCGAGAAGGTCTTATAGGTAAAATCATCCTCCGCTAGATATACAGAACCGCATGGCCATATTCGACCATCTATGCCAGGGGCAAGGACGCACTTGCTCAACATAGCTTTGGCCTTCTCTCGCGTCTTTGACTGCATCCTATCGTATACTGCAAAAATCCCTTGCCGCATTAATTCTAATCTCTCATAGTTCTGATAGAATAACGATATGGACTGTGGATTCGCTATCAAGCCTTTTTCTTCAAAAGCTTTATATATGTCCTCCGCTCCTAGTAGTTTTACGCCATTACTTGTTAGGAGGTTGTGAAACTTCCGCAAGCCCTGATTGACAATCTCTATGTCTAAACTCTCAAAAGCGGCAATGGCATTCCATTCCTCGTTGCTAGCTGGTATACGAACTTCAACTGGGTTGCGCCATCTGTTGGATTCTGTGTATACGATAGGTTGGGTTTCCAGTATTGGTTCTAATTCTTCCCAGAATAATCCAAGCGGTATACGGGCATTCTTCTTGATTCTTCTATTTATAGTATACAGGCTTTCTAGAATAGTCCAGTAGTCAATAAACTTCTTGCTAAACATATCTCGAATAATGATCAAGTTATCCTTTACTATTGAGGCTGCTACTTGTAGCGCATCTAGATTCCACTCCGACTTAGGATCAGGCTCATCCGCAAACATTATTGATCTCCTATCGGAGTGCGGAAAGAAATCGGCATCTATGTGAAAGGGCAATCCAGTTGACTCTTTGGTAGGTAAAGTCGCGAATAGAATACCTTCATCAATAAATATATCAGGAATAGCAACTCTAACTAAAGTTGAACGATTATCTTTAGGTATGCCTTTGATTGGGGATATACAATCACTAAAAATACGCCAAAATTGGCGTTCACCATTACAGTAAATAGCAAGGCCATCCTTCTCTTTTGCTCTTCGTATCTTGATAGCCTTCCCTTTGTTAATAAGCTCAATGCTTTCGAGTTTTTTTAGAAAAAGAATTGCTTTAGGCAAATCCTCCTTAAGTTTTTTAGCAAATATTTCAATATATTCTTCTGTAATAGGAGTGGCCTGTAGTTTTCCGCGTAACTCTGATTTTTTGTTAGCCCAAGGAAAAACGAACTCAGTGCCATTAGCAAAATGATCATCTGTAATCTTTATCCGTTCGCTTTCTTGTTTTTCAGGCCTAAATATCCACCGTTGATTTGCTGATCGAATCTCCGGCCTATCAGTAACTTGATAAACCGATATGAAACCGACTCCAAAAGCGCCAGTTGTACGATCTCCTTCTTCCTGTTTCTTTGTACCACTTGCTATATCACTTATTCTCTCAAAGTCTTCCTTCCTGAAGACAGCATCGTTGCTAACGACCAGAGCATCGTCCCTGATATCAAATACAATTCGTGTAGCAGATAATTGCAGTGAATCATCCTTGGCGTCATCCGCGTTCTGAATCAGCTCATATGCTAGGGATGAAGGCCCTCGAAGATCTCCTAGCTGCTTGGCTAGAAAGCCGAGGAAGTTCACACTTAGCGACCTGTATCTTGGGTTTTGATCTGTCATTTACAATCCATTGCTCCATCTCGCCTTTCCGGTTCCATGTTACCGTACTCCCTCAATCCACCCGAAGGTGAGCCCGACACGGCAACCTCCCGGCCTCAACGACCGGCTAAGCCTTCATGGCAAGTACCGGTCCCTCCACCTGAAATCATTCCTCATAAGGACCCGGCGAGAATTATGCTATCACAATATATCATACATCGCGTTTAGATGCTGGACAGATGTGGACAGGCGTCAGGAGGTGCGGACAGCCCATGGAACAGCTGAAGAGGATCGACCGCGAGGAGCGGGAACGGGTGGAGCGCTCGCGTCTGGCCTTGGCCGCCACCAGGTCCGCCGACTCTAGGGGAAGGGAAAGGCCGGAGGCGCCGGACCCGCTCCGCACCGCCTTCGAGAGGGACCGCGACCGGATCGTGCATTCCAATGCCATCCGCCGCCTGGCCCACAAGACCCAGGTGTTCATCGCCCCCGACAACGACCACTTCGTCACCCGGCTCACCCACACCCTGCAGGTGGCCCAGATCGGTCGGTCGATGGCGGCCGCCCTCGGCCTCAACGAAGACCTCACCGAGGCGGTCTGCCTGGGCCACGACATCGGCCACGCCCCCTTCGGGCACACCGGGGAGGACGCCTTGGCGCAGATCGTGGAGGGGGGTTGGCTGCATTCCGAACACTCGGTGCGGGTGCTGTCGGTGCTGGAACCCCTCAACCTCACCTGGGAGACCCTCGACGGCATCAGGGCGCACACCTGGAAGGTGACGCCGCCCCCCGCCGCCCCCGAAGGGGCCCTGTGCCGCTACGCCGACCGGATCGCCTACCTGAGCCACGACCCGATCGACGCCATGCGGGCGGGGATCATCCGCTACCAGGACCTGCCCTTCCGCGCCCAGGCGCTGCTGGGCGACCGGCACGGACACTGGGTCACCGCCATGGTGCACGCCGTGGTGGACGGGTCGCTGGCCGCCGGGAGGGTCGCCATGGAAACCGGCGTCGCCGAGGCCGTCGGAGAGCTGCGGGACTTCATGTTCGAGCGGGTCTACCTGCGCCCCGAAAACAAGCCCCACCAGCGCCGGGCCATGAAGATCGTGGAAGATCTGGTGCGCTGGTATCAGGCCCGCCCGTCCGAGATACCCGGAGACGGCCCGCCCGGCGCCGAGGACGGGCGGACGGCCCTCCAGCAGGCGGTCGACTACGTGGCGGGGATGACCGACCGGTTCGCCATGCGCAGCCACTCCGAGCTGTGCGGATGACCCGGACAGACAGGCCGGCCCCCGGGCTGACCCCGGTGATCCTGGCGGGGGGCCGGGGGACCCGGCTGTGGCCGCTGTCCCGCTCCGAACACCCCAAGCCCCTGATCCGGTTGACCGGAGGGCTCTCCCTGCTGCAGGAGACGGTGCGCCGCGCCGCCGCCGTCCCCGGAGCGGACCGCCCGATCATCGTGTGCGGCCAAGCCCATCACCAGCTCATCGTCCGCCAGCTGGAGGAGATCGGCGCCCTCGACTGCACCGTCCTGCTCGAGCCCTTCGGACGCGGCACCGCCCCGGCCGCCGCCGCCGCCGCCTTCGCCCTGGAAGAGGACGGCCTCATGCTGGTGCTGCCCGCCGACCACCTGGTGGACGACGACGCCGCCTTCGGCGCCGCCGTCCAGACCGCCGCCCCCGCCGCCGCCGCCGGCTGGCTGGCCGCCTTCGGCGCCGCCCCCGACCGCCCCGAGACCGGATACGGCTACATAGAGGAGGGCGGCCCGCTCCCCGGCCTGGACGGCGGGGTCCGCCGCATCGCCTCCTTCCAGGAGAAACCCGACCTGCCGACCGCCCGGCGTTATCTGGAGACCGGCCGCCACCTGTGGAACAGCGGCATGTTCCTGTTCCGGGCGGGAACCTATCTGGAGGAACTCCGCCTGTTCCACCCGGAGATCGCGGCCCGGACCGAAGCCGCCCTCGCCGCCTCCCCCCGCCCCCCCGCCCCCCCGGCGGACCGGGCCGCCCTGCTCGACCCCGGCGCCTTCGGCGGCTGCCCGTCCGAATCGATCGACCGGGCGGTCATGGAACGGACCGGCCGCGGAGCGGCGGCGCGCCTGGCGGCCGGATGGAGGGACGTGGGGTCCTGGTACTCCCTCTGGGAACTGGGGCCCAGGGACGAAGCCGGAAACGCCGCCTCCGGCCCCGTTCACCTCCAGGACGCATCCTCCAACCTGGTGCGGGCGGACGGCGGCCGGCCGGTGTCGGTGGTCGGCCTCGAAGGGGTGATAGTGGTGGACTCCGGCGGCGCGGTGCTGGTGGCGGCGATGGACCGCGCCCAAGACGTGGCGCCGCCCCCTCCCCCGGACAACCCGGAGGCCTGAACACCGCCTCCGCCCGTCGGATGCCGCCGTCCGGCCCCTTGCCGGGGGAACGCGAAATCTTCTCGAACGACCCCCTAGACGGAAGCCCGAAAATTTGGTATACCTATTGGGCTGAATCACAAACACCGCCGCCGGGGTTCTGGAGTGTGCGGCGGTCATCATCGGGGCGGCCCCGGACGGGCATCACAGAGCCGGGGCAGAGGCGGCGTTGCCCGGAGGAAGATCCGATGCTGGTGGCGGCGGCGGGGGAGGGCACCCGGCGAAGCCGGGCGGTGGTGCGGGTTTTCGCGGTCTACGGTGGGGTTTTCCTGGGGTTTGGGTTTTGGAGGACGGATTTCGCGCGGTCTCTCAGTTGCCTAGTTTTGGATGTGTCAAGCGAATGTCAACCCGCCTTTTCACGTACACCAAGCTGATAAGCCGCGATAGCTGCACCTTGATGGTGCTCCATTTAGCGGCGCAGGCGACTGGTGGCATGGTTATAAACTGACCGAATGACGACCAACCTCTGAAGGAGACAACCCCGCCAATGACCGCCGCAACCACTCCCACAACTACCAAGTACCCGATCGGGTGGGACGGCTTGGCCGACCGGATGGCTGACCTACTGGCAGACCGGATGACCGCTCGGCTGGACGACTTGGACGACCCGCAGGAACCGGCGGACCCAGCTGTGCACGAATGGCGGCTGGCCGCCCGGTTGGCTGACTTGCTGGCAGACCGGCTGGCCCTGACAGAAGTGCTGGCCGATGTGCTGGCTGTCCTGCGGGACGAACTGCTGGCCGACATGCTCACGTACTTGCTGGCAGACGTACGGACCGACCGAGACGGCCTAGACGGGCGGACGGCAGACCTGCTGACCGCCCGGATGGCCGCCCGAATGTACGATCGGATGGCCGCCCGGTTGGCTGACCTCCTCACTACCCGGCTGGCCGCCCAGTCCTCCGCTTACTCCACGACCCACAGGATGACCGCCGATGCACTCGCCGCCGATGCCGCTGCAGTCGGGTGGGACGGCTTGGCTGACCGGATGGCTGAGTTGCTGGCCGCCGAGATGACCGCTCGGTTAGATGACCCAGACGACCCGCAGGAGCTGGCCGCCCGGCTGGCCAACCTGCTGGCCAACCGGGCCGCCCTGACCGAAACACTGACCGATGTGCTGGCTGCCCTGCGGGACGAACTGTTGGCCGACATGCTCACGTACTTGTTGACAGATGGTCAGACCGACCAAGACGAACTAGACGCCCTGGTGGACGCCGGGCTGGCAGATCGGGCCGATCTGGACAACCTGCAGGACGAGATACTGGCCGACCGGATGTATGACCGGATCGCCACTCGGTTGGCTGACCCGTTGACCACCCGGCTGGTCGACCGGGCCGCCGCTCACTCACTCAATCCACGAAAGGATACCGACCGACTGGTAGACGACCCACAATGAAACCGCGAGGCCATGCAACCGCGGGAGGGCCCCTCGCTGGGGCACCCCAGCGGCACAGGGGGCGGGGGGTCAGGAACTCAGGACGGGATCGGCGGGGGGCGGAGGGGCGGCGACCGGTTCGGGGCCGTCGGCGGGGTCCGCCGGGTCGTCGTCGAGGCCTTGGCCGCCGTTGCCGCCGCCGGGGGTCTGGAGGGAAGCCAGCCAATCGGCGCCCAGGCCGGGCGGCAGGGCGTCGGCGTTGGGCAGATGGGGCTCGATGGCCTGGTAGCGGGCCGCTCCGGTGCCGGCGGGGATCAGCTTGCCGATGATCACGTTCTCCTTGAGGCCGCGCAGGTAGTCGGAGCGTCCGTTGATGGCCGCCTCGGTCAGCACCCGGGTGGTTTCCTGGAAGGAAGCCGCCGACAGCCAGGAATCGGTCGACAGGGACGCCTTGGTGATGCCCATCAGCTCCGGGCGGCCTTCGGCGGGGCGCTTGCCCTCGGCCACCAGGCTCCGGTTGGCGGCCCGGAAATCCCCTTGGTCGACCAGCTGGAGGGGCAGGAACTCCGAGTCGTTGGCGTTGACGATGCGCACCTTGCGCAGCATCTGGCGGACGATAAGCTCGATGTGCTTGTCGTGGATGTCGACCCCCTGGGAACGGTAGACCTCCTGCACCTGTTCCACCAGATACTGCTGGCAGGCCTTCACGCCGGAGATGTCGCACACCTCCTTGGGGTCGAGGGGGCCTTCGGTGAGGGGGGTGCCGGCCGTTATCTCCTGGCTGTTGCGCACCGCCGGCCGGGCCCAGCTGGCAACCGTGTAGGTGCTCTCCTCGCCGTCGGAGGATTCGACCACGATCACCCGGCGGCCCTCTTCGTCGTCCTCGATCCTCACCCGGCCGCTCACCTCCGACAGGATGGCCTTGCCCTTGGGGGCGCGGGCTTCGAACAGCTCCACCACCCGCGGCAGTCCGTGGGTGATGTCTATCTCGAACCGGAGCACTTCTTTGAATTCGGCGGACCCGCCCGAGCGGGCGGCGTCCGTGCGGCCCGGGCGGACGCGCCTGCGGACGGCCGCGCCCCCCGCCCCGCCGATGTGGAAGTTCCGCATGGTCAGCTGGGTGCCCGGCTCGCCGATCGACTGGGCGGCCATGATGCCGACCGCCTCCCCCGGCTCCGCCATCTTGCCGGTGGCCATGCTCAGGCCGTAGGAGGCCCGGCTGATGCCGTGGCGGATCTCGTCGGTGAGCGGAGAGCGCACCCTGACGCTCATGACCTCCTCGGCGCCCTGCAGGGCGACCATCCCGTGGCGGTCGATCACCTCACCCGCTTCCAGCAGCCGTCCGTCCTTGGTCTCGACCGGACGGCCCCCGGCCATGACATCTTCCACCAGCACCCGTCCGAAGATCCGGTTGTGCAGGCGGTCCACCAGCTCCCCGCCGGCCTTCCTGATCGGAATCCTGATCCCCCGGTCCTCGGAGTCCTCGTCGCGCACGATGATCTCCTGCGCCACGTCCACCAGCCGGCGGGTCAGGTAGCCGGCGTCGGCGGTCCGCAGCGCCGTGTCGGTCAAGCCCTTCCGGGCGCCGTAGGCGGCGATGAAGTACTCCAGCACGGTCAGCCCCTCGCGGTAGTTCGACTTGATCGGGCGGGGGATGATGTCCCCCTTGGCGTCGGCCACCAGACCCCGCATCCCGGCGATCTGGCGCACCTGCATCCGGTTCCCGCGCGCCCCCGAAGACACCATCATGTCGATCGGGTTGAACTGTTCCTTCCGCATGGAGTCCTGCACCGAATCGGTGACCCTGCCGGTGGCCTTGTTCCAGACCTCGACCAGCTCCTCATGCAGCTCCTCTTGGGTGATGACGCCCTTCTGGTAGTTGCGGTCGTGCTTGTCGGCTTCTTTGTCGTAGTGATCGATGATCTTCTTCCGGTCGGGGGGGGTGATCACGTCGCTGAGGCCGATGGTCAGCCCGGCCCGGGTGGAGTACTCGAAACCGAGGTCTTTGATCCGGTCGAGGGTGCGCTGCACCACGTTCTTGTCGTACCGCTCGATGAGCCCCTCGATCAGCCTCTTCAAGTCGGCCTTGAGCACGCTCGCGTCTATCAGGGGAAAGTCCTCCGGCAGCGCCTGATTGAGCAGCGCCCGCCCGAGGGTGGTCTCCATCAGGGCGCCGCCGTCCACCGGTTCGCCGGTGATCAGCTGCGGGATCAGGTCCTTCATCTCGGCGTGGAGGCGGGGGTCGCCCGCCGCTTCGCCCATCCGCAGCCTGATCGGGGCGTGGAGGGACAGCTGGCCCAGGTCGTAGGCCATGACCGCCTCGTCTACGTTGCTGAAGCACCGGCCCGCCCCTTTGGCGCCGTCCTCCTTCATCGACAGGTAGTAGATGCCGATCACCATGTCCTGGGAGGGGGTAACGATGGGGCGCCCGCTGGCCGGCGACAGCACGTTGTTGGTGGAGAGCATCAGAATCCGGGCCTCGGCCTGGGCCTCGGCGGACAGCGGGAGATGCACCGCCATCTGGTCACCGTCGAAGTCGGCGTTGAAGGCCTCGCACACCAAGGGATGGATCTGGATGGCCTTGCCCTCGACCAGCACCGGCTCGAAAGCCTGGATGCCCAGCCGGTGGAGGGTGGGGGCCCGGTTCAACAGCACCGGATGCTCCTGGATCACCTCCTTCAGCACGTCCCAGACCAAGGGCCGCTGCCGCTCCACCATCCGCTTGGCGGATTTGATGTTGGGGGCGAGGTCGCGCTCGGCCAGCCGCTTCATCACGAAGGGCTTGAACAGCTCCAGGGCCATCACCTTGGGCAGGCCGCACTGGTGCAGGCGGAGCTTGGGGCCCACCACTATGACCGAGCGGGCCGAATAGTCCACCCGCTTGCCCAGCAGGTTCTGGCGGAACCGGCCCTGCTTGCCCTTCAGCATGTCGGAGAGGGACTTGAGCGGCCGGTTGCCCTGGCCGGTCACCGCCTTGCCCCGGCGCCCGTTGTCGAACAGCGCGTCCACCGCCTCTTGGAGCATGCGCTTCTCGTTGTTGACGATGATCTCGGGAGCCGACAGGTCGAGCAGCCGCTTCAGGCGGTTGTTGCGGTTAATGACCCGCCGGTACAGGTCGTTGAGGTCGGAGGCGGCGAAGCGCCCCCCGTCCAGCTGCACCATCGGCCGCAGCTCCGGCGGAATCACCGGCACCGCTTCGATGATCATGCTCTTGGGCGAGTGCTTGCCCTCCCAGAACGGCTTGACCACCTTGATGCGCTGCGTGGCCCGGGTGCGGCGCTGGATGGAGGAGCTCTGCCTGATGTCGTCCTGCAGCGTCTCCATCTCGGCGTCGAGGTCCAACTTGGAGAGCAGGCTCTTGACCGCCTCGGCCCCCATGCCGCCCGAGAAGTAGGGGTCGTAGCGGTCGGTGAGGGCGCGCCAGAGGGGTTCCCTGTCCACCAGCTGCTTGGTCTTGAGCTCGGAGAAGGCCGTGAAGGCTTCCTCGATCAGCCCGCACTCATCGCGGCACCGCTGCTCGTGGTCCTCGATCTCGGCCTCCACCTCCTTGCGGCGTTTGGTGATCTCCGAGGGCTTGGCCCCCCCTTCCTCCATCTGCTGCACCTGCTGCTCGAGCTGCTCCAGCCGGGAGTTCTTCCACTCGGCGAACTCTTCTTTCACCACCTCGAGCTCGGCCTGCTTGTTCTGCCTCAGCTCGGGCAGGTCGGCCAGGCGCTTCCGCTCGTCCAGGTCGGTGATCACGTAGGCGGCGAAATAGATCACCTTCTCCAGTTCCTTGGGGGACATGTCGAGCAGATAACCCAAGCGGGAGGGAACGCCCTTGAAGAACCAGATGTGGGTGACGGGGGCGGCCAGCTCCACGTGGCCCATGCGCTCCCGCCGCACCTTGCTCCGGGTCACCTCCACCCCGCACTTCTCGCAGACGATCCCCCGGTAGCGGATGCGCTTGAACTTGCCGCAGGCGCACTCCCAGTCCTTCTGCGGCCCGAAGATGCGCTCGTCGAACAAGCCCTCCTTCTCGGGCTTGAGCGTCCGGTAGTTGATGGTCTCCGGCTTCTTGACCTCGCCGAACGACCAGGAACGCACCTGGTCGGGCGATGCCAGCCCGATCCGCAACTCGTCGAATACGTCGCGCGCCGCGCGGCGCCGAAAATCTGTGCTTGGGCCGAACTGCTCCGGCCTCGAACCCCAGTCCACTATCTAACCTTCTTCCCTGCGCTCCGGGCGCGATATGTTGATTCCGAGCGATTCCGACGTTCGGTAGAGATCCTCGTCCAGGTCCTTGAACTGGATCTCCTCGCCCGCCGCCAGCAGCTCGACGTTCAGACACAGGCTCTGCATCTCTTTGATGAGCACCTTGAAGGACTCCGGTATCCCCGGCTCCGGGATGTTGTCGCCCTTCACGATCGACTCGTAGACCTTCACCCTCCCCAGCACGTCGTCCGACTTGATGGTCAGGATCTCCTGCAGGGCGTAGGCGGCGCCGTAGGCCTCCAGCGCCCACACCTCCATCTCGCCGAACCGCTGCCCGCCGAACTGCGCCTTGCCGCCCAACGGCTGCTGGGTGATCATCGAATAGGGGCCGGTGGAGCGGGCGTGGAGCTTGTCGTCCACCAGGTGAACCAGCTTGAGGATGTAGTGGTACCCCACGGTTACGGGAGCGTCGAAAGCCAGCCCGGTGCGCCCGTCGTGGAGCACCGCCTTGCCGTCTTCGTCGATGAGCCGGTCGCCGTCCCGGTTGGGCAGGCTGTTGCCGATGACCTCGTTGATCTCGTCCTCGTTGGCGCCGTTGAACACCGGGGTGGCCACGAACGACCAAGGGGGGGCGCCGCCCTTCCTGGGGCTGTCATCGGATTCGTAGGCCTCCCAGCCCTGCGCGGCCGCCCAACCCAGATGGGTCTCGAGCACCTGGCCGAGGTTCATGCGGGAGGGAACCCCCAGCGGAGAGAGCACGATGTCCACCGGAGTGCCGTCCGCCAGGAAGGGCATGTCCTCCTCGGGGAGGATCTTGGCGATCACCCCCTTGTTTCCGTGGCGGCCGGCCAGCTTGTCGCCCTCCGAGATCTTGCGCTGGCTGGCCACGTAGACCCGCACCAGCTCGTTCACCCCCGGCTGGAGGTCGTCGTACCCCTCCTCGCGCCGGAACACCTTCACGTCGATCACCTTGCCGGTCTCGCCGTGGGGCACTTTGAGAGAGGAGTCGCGCACTTCGCGGGCCTTCTCGCCGAAGATGGCCCGCAGCAGCCGTTCTTCGGGGGTCATCTCGGTCTCCCCCTTGGGGGTCACCTTGCCGACCAGGTAGTCGCCCGGCCCCACGTCGGCCCCCACCCTGATCACGCCGTAGTCGTCGAGGTCGCGCAGCGCCTCCTCGGCCACGTTGGGGATGTCGCGGGTGATCTCCTCCGCCCCCAGCTTGGTGTCGCGGGCGTCCACCTCGTACTGCTCGATGTGGACGGAGGTGAGGATGTCTTCCTTCACCAGCCGGTGGCTGAGCACGATGGCATCCTCGAAATTATGACCCTTCCAGGGCATGAAGGCCGCCAGCAGGTTCTTGCCGAGGGCCAGCTCGCCGCGGTCGGTGGAGGGGCCGTCGGCCAGCACCGCCCCCGCCCGCACCCGCTGCCCCTTCCGCACCACCGGCTTCTGGTTGATGGAGGTGCCCTGGTTGGAACGCTCGAACTTGCGCAGCGGATAGCGGTGTATCTTCGGAAGCCGGTCGGGGTGCTTGCGGGATTTGTACTCCCTGACCGCGATCTCCTCCCCCGTTACCTCCAACACCACCCCGCTGACGCCGCAGACCACCATCTCCCCGGAGTCCAAGGCCGCCCTGGCCTCCACGCCCGTGCCCACCAGCGGGGCCTCGGCCCGGAGGAGCGGAACCGCCTGGCGCTGCATGTTGGAGCCCATCAAGGCCCGGTTGCCGTCGTCGTGCTCGAGAAAGGGGATGAGCGAAGTGGCGATCGACACGATCTGCTGGGGCGACACGTCCATGAAGTCGACCATGCCGGGCGGCACGGAGTCGACTTCTCCGCCCGCCTTGCGCACCAGCACGCGGTCCCTCACGAAATGACCGTCCTCGTCGAGGGGGGCGCTGGCCTGGGCGATCACGTGCCGCTCTTCTTCATGGGCGGTGAGATGCTTGACCTCGTCGGTCGCCCGGCCGTCCTTCACCACCCGGTAAGGGGTGGCGATGAACCCGAACTCGTTGACCCTCGCGTAGCTGGCCAGCGACCCGATCAGGCCGATGTTGGGGCCCTCGGGGGTCTCGATGGGGCACATGCGCCCGTAGTGGGAGGGGTGGACGTCCCTCACTTCGAACCCGGCCCGCTCCCGCGTAACGCCCCCCGGCCCCAGGGCCGACAGGCGGCGGCGGTGGGTCAGCCCCGCCAACGGGTTGGGCTGGTCCATGAACTGGCTGAGCTGGCTGGAACCGAAGAACTCCTTGATGGCGCCCACCACCGGGCGGATGTTGATCAGGCTCTGGGGGGTGATGGCGTCCGAATCCTGGGTGGTCATCCGCTCCCGCACCTGCCGCTCCATCCGCGCCAGTCCGATCCGGATCTGGTTCTTCACCAGCTCGCCCACCGTGCGCACCCGGCGGTTGCCGAAGTGGTCGGTGTCGTCGCGCTGCACCCGCACCTCTTGGCCGTCCTCGGCGGGGATCAGCCCGTCCTCCGTCAGCCTGTCCTCCCCGGCCCGCTCGGCGGGCAGGATCTTGTAGGTCATGCTCTGCTTGCCCTCGGCGAGGTGGAGCATGTAGCGGATGGTGTTGACCAGGACCTCGCGGGAGAGCAGGCCGCCGCCCACCGCGTAGTCGTCGGGGTTGGCGAACTTCTGGTTCACCTTGTAGCGGCCCACCTCGGTCAGGTCGTAGCGCTTCCGGTTCTTGAAGAGGGAGTTGACGAGGCTGCGGGCCGACTCCACCGCCGAGGGCTCGCCCGGTCGCTGCTTGCGGTAGAAGTCCCGCAGGGCGTCATCCACGGTGACCACGTCCGCGTCCTTGGCCAGGGTGTTCTGTATGATCTCGGACCCGTCGAACAGGTCGAGTATCTGCTCGTTGGTCTCGGCGATGCCCAAGGCCCGTACGAAGGAGGTGATGTACTGGCGCCGCTTGCGGTCCACCTTGACCCCCATGGTGTCCCGCTTGTCGATGTCGAACAGGCACCAGGCGCCCTGGCCGGGGATGATCTTGGCGCCGTAGACGTCCTTGCCTGAGATCTTGTCGATCGACCTGTCGAAGTAGACGCCCGGGGAGCGCACCAGCTGGCTCACCACCACCCGCTCGGTGCCGTTGATGATGAAGGTGCCGTTTTCGGTCATCATGGGAAAGTCGCCCAGGAACACCCCCTGCTCCTTGATCTCCCCGGTGCCCCGGTTGAGGAAACGGGCGGTCACGTGCAGGGGCTTGGCGTAGCTGGCGTCGCGCTCCTTGGCCTCTTCCTTCGTCATCGGCGCCTCGCCGAAGTAGTGGTTGCTGAGCTCCAGCGCCAGAGAGCCGGAGAAGTCCTCGATCGGCGACAGCTGCTCGAGAACCGCGGTCAGGCCCTCCTCGAGCAACCGGTCGAAGGATCGGCGCTGCACCTCGAGGAGATCCGGCAGGTCTCGAACCTCTTTGATCTTCGAGAACGACAGGCGCTCACGCTCGGCGACGCGGGCTGCGGCCACAACTACCTCCTAGCTCTGCTGCTTCCCATGCTCCCGGCCGGACGCCCCGCCCCCTGCCCCCGTCCGCAGGCCCCGCCGAACCCCGCGGGGCTCGGAACAGGGCCGCAAGGCGCGGCGCGGCCCCATGCAGGGCGGCGCCCGAAGGCATGGGGTTTACGCGCGCAAGAGACAGGACAGCACGCGTCTGCCCTGCCTCGACCGGCTCAGCTATGATCGACGGACTCCCGCCTCAATTCCCCTCCGGGTAAAATCCCGTCCAAGTTCACCGCCACCATACCACAGCCCGCGAAAAATCCAAACCCGCCGGGGCGGCGCGCGGCCCGCCCGCCCCGCAGGCGGAAGGGCTTCCCGCCGGGGACCCGAGCGGGCCGGGGGTCCGGGCGTCTCAGCGGACTTCGGCGCTGCCGCCCACCGCTTCGATCTTGGCTCTGGCCGCCTCGGCCTCGTCCTTGGAAACGGCCTCGAGAACCACGTTGGGGAGGCCGTCCACCAGCGCCTTGGCTTCCTTGAGGCCCAGGGTGGTGAGAGAGCGGACTTCCTTGATGACCTGGATCTTCTTCTCGCCGGATCCGGTCAGCACCAGATCGAACTCGAACTGCTCCTCTTCGGCTGCTTCGTCGGCGGCGCCGTCGCCCGATCCGGGCGCCGCAACGACCCCCGCCACCGCGGTCACCTCGAAATGCGCCTCGAAAGCGTCGAGGAACTCCTTCAGCTCCAAGACCGTCATCTCGTCGAAGACGCCCAGCAGCTCCTCGGTGCTCATCCTGGCCATGATCATTCCTCCTGTTTCTCCGCCTCCGGGCCTGAGCCCGCCGAGGCTTCTTCTTCTGCCCCGCCGGCAGCTCCGGCGGCCTCCTCCTTGCGTTCGAGCAGCTGCCCAAACACCGAAGCGGCCTCCCTGGTGAACGAACCCATCAGGAACGCCGCCCTCGACATCGGCCCCTTGAAGGCGCCCGCCAGCTTCGCCAGCAACACCGGGCGGTCCTCGACCGCGGCCAGCGCCGCCACCTTTTCGGCCTCTATCACCTGCCCGTTCAGCAGGCCGGCCTTGATCACGAAGTTCTCGTGCTCCTTGCTGAACTCGACGAGGGCGCGGGCGGCCGCAACCGGATCGTCCTCTGCGAAAGCCACCGCGGTGGGCCCCCTCAGCCATTCATCCAGCCCGTGCTGCCCCAAATCGTTCAGAGCCCGGCGGGTGAGGGACATCTTCAGCACCTTGTAACGGGCGCCGGCCTCTCGGAGCGAACGGCGGAGCTCCTGCTGTTGGGCGACCGTAAGCCCCCGATATTCGGTCAGAAAAGAGGTGGAGGAAGCCGCGAAGCGATCCTTGATCCGCTCGACCGCCTGCACCTTGTCGGGTCTCGGCATGGGCTGTTCCTCCTCTGTCCGGCGGCGCCGCTCCGGCCCGCCCGCGCAGACGCGCCCGGCCGGGCGGCTGCAGAGGGGAAAGGGGCCGGCCGGCCCGAATCGACCTCGGCAGGCGAATCCGTCCGGATCGCTTACACCGCCCGCCGCGAGGAACGGCCCTGGGTGAGCCTCCCTCCGCGGCACCGGTACCGGCTGTCTGCGGTCACGCAACCCCGGCGGCGTCCAGCCCCCGAAGCGCGGAGGCGCAGGATAACCGGCCGGGCGCAAAACGCCAAAACACCGCCGCGAAGGACGCAGCAGGGCGCCGAGCCGGGCGCAGCCAGACGGCAACTCCCAAGGTCTGCCCCGGCAAGAACCTCCGTGCAATCACGGCTCGAAGCTCGATTCCAACCCAAGAAGACGAGCGGCAGGGGGCGGCCAGATTGTTCGGGTGCGTCGGCCCGGCGGCGAAACCCCCGGCAGGCAAACCCGCCGTCTGCCGGCAACGTCCATCCGGCGCCGCTTCGTCGGCAACGGGCTTCGAGGCGGTCCTGTCAGGCGATCCGCCGTCTGCCGGCAACGTCCATCCTCACGCTGCCTTTACGCTCGTCTTCCAAACGCCCCCCCCCCCCCAAGTCCGCGAAAATCGGCCCACACCGCCGGCAAACCCGGGCCCATCCCCCGCCGCCGCCTCCTTGAACGAAAATCCGCCGGGCCGCACGAGGCCGCCTCCGGCCCGAGGGGGCCGGGCAGAACGGAATCCGTCTCTGACCGCCGCCCTCTCCAGAACTCGCGGCGGTGTATGTGCATCAGCCCAATAGGTATACCAAAATTCGGGGCCTCCGGCTAGGGGTACGTATGTTCGGAGAACTTTCGCGGACTCGCCGATTCGATCCTCCGGCCTCGCCCGGGAGCGCCCAGATCCGGGGAGAGGCAGACTCGGAGGCGGAAGTTGTTCCCTGTGTTGCCCTAGGTCAGAAGGGATGCGGCGCTTGTTTCGTCTGCCTGCCCCCGCTCTCGTGGATTATCGGGGCTAGGCGGCCGCCATGCGGTCGACCCGCGAGGCGTCCACCCGGATGCCCGGCCCCATCGAGGAGGAGAGCGTCAGCTTCTTCAGATAGGTCCCCTTGGCGGCGGCCGGCTTCACCCGGATGATCTCGGAGGCCAGAGCGGCCAGGTTCTCGAAGAGCTGCTGCTCCTCGAAGGACGCCTTGCCGATGGGGAGCGCCACGTTGCCGTAGCGGTCGTTGCGGTATTCGATCTTCCCGCTCTTGAACTCCCTGACGGAACGGCCTATGTCCCGGGTAACGGTGCCGGCCTTGGGGTTGGGCATCAGGCCGCGCGGGCCGAGCAGTCTGCCCAGCTTCCCTACCTTGGGCATCATGTCGGGGGCGGCCAACGCCACGTCGAAGGCGATCTCGCCGCCCGCCGCCAGCATCTCCACCAGCTCCTCGCCCCCCACCACGTCGGCGCCCGCCTCCTCGGCCTCCGGCTGCTGACCGCTCCCGGCGAAAACCGCCACCCGCACCTCGTTTCCCGTTCCGTGGGGAAGGATCACCGTCCCCCGCACCAGCTGGTCGGCCTTGCGCGGATCGATGCCCAGCGACATCACCGCCTCCACCGTCTCGTCGAAGCGGGCCGAGGCCAGCTCCTTCACCAGGCGCACCGCCTCCGACGGCGGATAGTGCCGGTTCTTGTCATAAGAAGCCGCCGTCTGCCGGTAGCGCTTGCCCCTGCCGATCATGCGGGCCATGGTTTCCTCCTCGTGGTTCGACGAGCCGCGCCGGGCGGCTCCCAACTGGTCAGTAATGGTCAGTCGGCGATGACGACCCCCATCGACCGGGCGGTGCCGGCCACGATCTTCATCGCCCCTTCGATATCTTCCGTGTTGAGGTCGGGGAGCTTGGTCTCGGCTATCTGCCGCAGCTGGGCGGCGGACAGAGAGGCCACCTTCTCCCGGTTGGGCTCTGCGGAGCCCTTCTCCACCCGGACGGCTTGGCGGATCAGCACCGCCGCCGGGGGGGTCTTGGTGATGAAGGTGAAGGAACGGTCGGTGTAGATGGTTACCTCCGCCGGGATGATGGTGCCGATCTGCGCCTTGGTGGCGTCGTTGTACGACTTCACGAACTCCATGATGTTGATCCCGTATTGACCGAGCGCAGGGCCCACCGGCGGCGCCGGGGAGGCCTCCCCGGCGGGGATCTGGAGTTTCAGGATGGCCGTCACCCTCTTTCTGCCCATGCCGTCTTTCCTTTGCGTCTAGACCGTTGCGCCGCGCCGCCTGCCCGCCCGGGCCGGCGTCACTGCTTCTGGATGTCCCCGAACCCCAGCTCGACCGCTGTGTCCCGTCCGAAGATCTCCACCAGCACCTTGACCTTCTCCTGGTCGACGTTTATGTCCTCCACCACCCCGTTGAAGTCGGCGAAGGGGCCGGCGGTGACCCGGATGGTCTCCCCGATCTTCCAGGCGGGCCGGAAGCGGATGGCCGCCTTGGCCGCCTTCTCCTTGAGGCCCAGGAACCGCTCCACCTCCCGCTTGGACAGGGGCGAGGGCTTGACGTTGTTCCCCATCGTCACGAACGAGGTAACCCCCGGCGTGTTGCGCACCGCATGCCAGGAGTTGTCGTCCATCTTCATGCGCACCAGGAGATAGCCGGGGAACATCTTCTCCTCCACCTCGACCTTGCGCCCGCCCTTGAACCTCATGCGCTTCTCGGTGGGGATGACCACCTCGAAGATGCTGTCTTCCATGTGCATGGAGGAGATGCGGGTGGCCAGGTTGTCTTTCACCTTCTTCTCGTAGCCGGAGTAGGAGTGGATCACATACCAGGAACCGGGCAGGTCGTAGGGGCTGACCGCAGGCGCCTCCTCCGCCTCGGCCGCCTCCGTTGCCTCGGCCTCCTCCGCTTCGGCGGCTTCGGGCGGCGCGGCGGCTTCGTCCTCCGGCGGGGCCTCCGGCGCAGGCGGGGGTTCGGGCGCCTCCTCCGGTCGGGCGGCGTCCTCCGCCTCGTCCGGCAGCGATCCGTCGGTCCCGAAACCGGCCGACAGGAGGGCCGATCCCAGGCTGCCCAGGGACTCCTCTTCGGCTTGGGGCAGAAGCCCCTCTTCCGGTGCGCCTCCGCCGGGCGTCTGCTGTTCCCGTTCCGTCAGCTTCTCCGCCGTCGCCACTTCAGACCCTCTTCAACTCGTTCAACTCGTCAGAGCGCGGATGAAGGCCAGCACCGAACGGCTGAAGGCTATGTCGACCGCGAAGACGTAGGCGGTGAGGGCGCCGGAGGTGATGACGGTCACCAAGGTGAAGGCAATCATCTGCTGACGGGTCGGCCACCCCACCCGGCTCAGCTCCACCCGCACCTCGCGCAGGAAATGGAGGAGGCGGCCCCAGCGGCTCCGCTTGCCGTCCGGCGGAGCGCCCGGACCCGGTACAGGCGAGCGCCGGCCGCGGTCCTTCTGCTTGCCCCGCCGCTCTTCCCGCTCGGCGAGCCTCCGCATCTCGCGATTCATACTCATCGTTGCTTTTCTTCGGCTTCCTGCCGGCGGACCGCCGGCCTCGAATCATCCGTTCCTTTCGGGCAGGGGCGGAGGGACTCGAACCCCCAACCTCCGGTTTTGGAGACCGGCGCTCTAACCAACTTCGAGCTACGCCCCTCTGCCTCAGACAAGGATTATACGAACGGGCGGGGCGAAGTGTAAAACGGCGGAAGCCCCCGCCGGCGGAAAGGAGTCACCCGGCCGCTCAGCCGGCGTGCGACCTGATCCAGCGCCCCGCCGCCACCACCGCCCCCAGCGCCGCCAGCGAAGCCGCCGAGGCGACGGCGGCCCGCCGTGCAGAGCGCACGGCGAAGGGGGCCCGGGCGGCCTCCTGCTCCTCCTGGGAGACGGCCACCGGGTGATAGAAGACCGCCGCCATGTCGTAGGGCGCCGGCTCGAGCCGGCTGCGCAGCGACCTCATCTCCCTCAGCAGCCGGCGCTGCTGCACCGCCGCCGCCTGGCAGGCCAGACATTCCCGGCGGTGCCGGTCGAGCACCCCCGGCCTCGAGGCCCGGCCCGACTCGGCCTCGTAGAGCATCCGGCGGTTGATCCGGCAGGCGGCCCATCTGGGCAGACGGGGCAGACCGGCCGGGGCGGCGGGCCGGAGCGGGCGGGCCGGAGGGGGCGGGCGGCCGGTCATCTCACCCCCCTCAGCATCTCCCGCAGACGCAGGTGGGCGCGATGCAGGCGCACCTTGGAGGCGGTCACCGATATGTCCATGACCTCGGCGATCTCCTTGTGGGGCCAGCCGTAGACGTCCTTGAGCACCACGACCGTCCGCTGATGCCGGGGCAGCTGATCCAAGGCCCGGCTCAGCCGGGAGCGCAGCTCGGCCTGCTCCCCCGCCGCCTCGGGATCGCCGCTGCGCCCGGCGAGGGGCTGCCGCGCCAAGCCGTCCAGGTCGTAGACGGCCTTGCGGGCGGCCGCCCCTTTGAGCGTCCAGGCGGCGTTGGCGGTTATCCGGTAGAGCCAAGTGCTGAAGCTGGCGTCGCCCCGGAACCGGCCGACCGCTTTCCAGGCGCGTATCAGCGCTTCTTGGGCAACATCTGCGGCGAGGGTTCGATCCCCCACCAAACGAACCGCCAAGGTGTACACCTCGTGTTGGTGAAGCCGGGCCAGCTCACCGAAGGCGGCCCGGTCGCCTCGGCGGGACCGTTCCACCAGATCGGTGATATCCGTTTCGACCCGTTCGCCCCGCATGCGGTTACAAAGCCCTTCTTCCTCTCGCCGCTCCGCCGCCGTGCGTCAGGCCGTCCGGGCCGTGATGGCGGCCGATACGTGCAGTCCGTCCTCCGACGCCACCTCCGCCGCCAGGTCGACCGAGTCGGCGGTGCGCCCCGTCACCGATGTTTCGACCCGCGCCGCCCGGCCGGGGTGCAGGGGGCTGCGGAACCGAATGCGGGCGCGCGCCAGGGGGTCGCCGCGGTCGGGCGGGGCGGCGGACGCGGCGGGCTGGGTGGCCCAGGCGGCCAGCAGCAGGCCGTGGCATATGACGCCGCCCACCCCCGATTCCACCGCCCGCCCGTGGTCCCAATGGATGGGGTTGAAGTCTCCGCTGGCGGCGGCGTAGCGCACCAGGTCGGCGCGGGAGGCGGACTTGGGAAGGGGGTCGAGGGACCCGCCCTCCTCCGGCAGGGGCCGGGGCGAGGGGCGGCGGTTGGCCCGCCGGGCTTCGGGCGGCGGTTCGGCGCGCTCGGCGGACTGTCCGCCGGGGGGCTCGTCGGACGACATCAGAAACAGGGATCGGGAGGACAGCACCTCCCGGCCCCGGTAGTCGGCCACCTCGGCCGCGAAGGAGGCGAAGGCGGTCGATCCGCGTTCCCGCAGACGGTCGATCCGGGCGGTGATGGTGAGGCCGCCGCCCGTCCGCCAGGGCGCCTTCCATTCGAAGACCTGCTCCCCGTGGATCAACAGGTCCGTATGGGAGGCGGCGTCGGGGTCGGCGAAGAAATCGGGGGCGGCGGCGAACAGCACCGCTCCGGCAAAGGAAGGCGGGGCGAATACGTCCCAGCGGTCCGGATCGTCGCCGGTGGCCTCCACGAAGGCCGCCGCCCGGGCGGGGTCCACGCGGAGGTCGAAAGGCCCGTAGGTGCGGCCCACCAGGGCTTCTAAGGCGCTCATGGCCGAGCCCTATCTGAGCTCGCGGTGAACCGTGTGCCTGCGCAGGAAGGGGTTGTACTTCTTGAGCGCCAACCGGCCCTGGGTATTGTTGCGGTTCTTGGTGGTGATGTAGCGGGAGGGGGGCCTGCCTTCGGCCCGCGCCTCCGTGCACTCCAGCGTGATCTTGATGCGGGCGCCTTTTTTCTTTGCCATTGCCTCTCTTCCTGTCTGTTCCGCCGGCCCGCCGCCTCAAACCCGAGGGCGGCGCCGGACCGGGCTGCTGTCCCCTGCTCTTCTACTTCTACTCGATGATCTTGGTGACGGTGCCCGCCCCCACCGTACGCCCGCCCTCCCGAATAGCAAACCGCAACCCCTCATCCATCGCAATCGGCGACCCCAACTCCACCGACATCACCGTATTATCCCCCGGCATCACCATCTCCACCCCCCCCAACAACCCCACCCGACCAGTAACATCAGTCGTCCGAAAATAAAACTGAGGCTGATAACCACCAAAAAACGGATTATGCCGACCACCCTCCTCCTTCGTCAACACATACACCTGCGCCTCGAACACCGTATGAGGCAACACCGACCCCGGCGCCGCCAACACCTGACCACGCTCCACCTCACCCCTCCCCACCCCCCGCAACAACACCCCCACATTATCCCCAGCCCGACCCTCATCCAACAACTTACGAAACATCTCCACCCCCGTCGCCACCGTCCCCCTCGTCTCCCGAATCCCCACCACCTCCACCCGATCACCCACACAAACCACCCCCGACTCCACCTTCCCCGTAACCACCGTCCCCCGACCCGTAATCGAAAACACATCCTCGATCGGCATCAAAAACGGCCGATCAACCGGCCGATCAGGCACCGGCACATACGAATCCACCGCCCCCATCAACTCCAACACCCCCCCGGACGCCCCCTCGGCCCCCTCCAACGCCCCCAACGCCGACACCCGCACCACCGGAACCTCATCCCCCGGAAACCCATACTCCCCCAACAACTCCCGCACCTCCAACTCCACCAACTCCAACAACTCCTCATCATCCACCAAATCCACCTTATTCAACGCCACCACCACACACGGCACCCCCACCTGACGAGCCAACAACACATGCTCCCGCGTCTGCGGCATCGGACCATCCGCCGCCGACACCACCAAAATCGCCCCATCCACCTGCGCCGCCCCCGTAATCATATTCTTGATATAATCAGCATGACCAGGCATATCCACATGCGCATAATGCCTCAAATCCGTCTCATACTCCACATGAGCAATCGAAATCGTAATCCCCCGCTCCCGCTCCTCAGGCGCCTTATCAATCTCATCAAAAACCGTAAAAACATTCCCCTCAACCCGCTCAGACAACACCCGAGTAATCGCCGCCGTCAACGTCGTCTTACCATGATCAATATGCCCCATCGTACCCACATTCACATGCGGCTTCACCCGCTCGAACTTCGCCTTAGCCATAACGATCCTCTCCTTGTTGGTTTCGAGAGACTGCTTGTCCTTTTTGCCACACCGCCGCCCCGGGGCCGCCGGAGCCCTGCGCCCTGCAAACGCCGTCAGGCCTGGGGCATGAGCCCTCCCTGTGCAGTGTGCCGTAGCGGCGGGCAGACTCGAACTGCCGACCTCTCGATTATGAGTCGAGCGCTCTTACCTACTGAGCTACGCCGCCTTCCTGGGGCCGCCGCCGCACTGCCGGCGCCCGCCCGGTCGAGCCCCCTTCCGGATTCGAACCGGAGACCTCCTCCTTACCATGGAGGCGCTCTGGCCTGCTGAGCTAAGGGGGCCTGAGCGGACTCGCCGCCCGCCTTCGTGCCGGGAGAAGGATTCGAACCTCCGTAGGCAACAACCGGCAGATTTACAGTCTGCTCCCTTTGGCCGCTCGGGCATCCCGGCAAGGCGCCGGCGCCCGAACGGGGCCGCCGCAGGCCGATTGTAGCCGGTGGCGGCCGTTGTCCAAAGAGCGCGAAATCCCGTCCTCCTCCGCCGGCCCCTTGCGGCTTCGGCCGAGCAGCTAGACCAAGCCTCCGTGCTGGTAGTGCATGGCCTCGAGGCGGCGGACGCGCTCCTCGACGGGGGGGTGGGTGGAGAACAGGCCGACGCGCCGGCGCCGACCCCCGAAGGCCTTGAGCGGGTCGGCGATGAAGAGCTGGCTGACGGCCGGGTTGACCTCCATGGGAACGCGCTCGGAGGCGGCCCCGATCTTGTGGAGCGCGCTCGCCAGGCTGAGGGGCTGGCCGGTCATGCGGGCGCCGGAGGCGTCGGCCTGGTACTCCCGCGCCCTGGAGATGGCCAGGCGGATGACGATGCCGGCGAGCGGGGCCAGGATGAGGGCGAGGAGGGTGATGATCAGCCCGACGGGGCCGCGGTCCCGGTCGCCGCCGAACCAGAAGGCCATGCGGCCGAAGATGGACAGGGCGGCGGCCAGCATGGCGGCGATAGAGGAGATCAGGATGTCGCGGTTGCGCACATGGGCCAGCTCGTGGGCCAGGACCCCCTCGAGCTCGTCGTCCCTCATGATCTGGAGGATGCCGGAGGTAACCGCCACCGCCGCGTTCTTCGGGTTGCGCCCGGTGGCGAAGGCGTTGGGCTGCGGGGAGTCGATCAGGTGGATGGAGGGCATCGGCATGTCCGAGGAGGCGGCCAGGCGGCGCACCATGCCGTACACCTTGGGCAGGTCCTGCTCGGAGGCCGGGCGGGCGCGGGCCGCGGCCAGCGCCATCTTGGCCGAGAAGAAATAGATGATGACGTTCAGGCCGACCGCGAACAGCAGGCCGATGACGAGCCCGTTCCCGCCGCCGAACACCGCCCACCCCACCAACCACACCAGCGCGCTCATGAAGCTGAGCAGGGCAACCGTCTTGAAGTTGTTCATGGCCCCGATCATACCGGCCGCCGCGCGTAATCGGAAAAGCCGCCCGGAACGGGCGCCGCCGGTCGGAGCCGCCCCGACCCGACCGCCTCCCCCGCCGAAGCAGGTCCGCGGATAGTTTGTTTCCAAGTTTTTTCGAGTTTTAGCCTTCCCGAAATTACGGCTAGGCTAAAACTATGCTTGCTTTTCCGATTCCTCAGGAAGCCGCCGACGCGCTGGCCCGAATCGACGAGGGGGCGCCGGCGGGCGGCCTCGAATCCGAGACCCTCGAGTTCAAGTCGGACCGAAGCAACCCCAAGAAGACCCTGAAGCTGCTGGCCGAGGCCGCGGCGTGCCTGGCGAACAGCCGGGGTGGAACGGTGGTGGCGGGGGTGGACGACGCCCGGTCGGGGTCCGATGCATACACCGGAACGAACCTCGACCCCCATGATGTGCGCCGTTACATCTTCGACGTCCTCGAACCCGGCTTGTCGGTGCTGGTGAACGAACACACGCACCGAGGAACGAGGCTGCTGGCGGTCGTCGTTCCGGTGGGGGCGGCCGTGCACGGGCTGTCGGGGCGGGTCACCCGACGCGCGGGCCGGAGCTGCCTCCCGCTTTCGCCTGCTGACATCGCCGCCCTGGTCGACGAGCGCGCCGGGCGCGACCCGTCCGCTCAGCCAAGCGGCCGGTCGGTTGGCGAGCTGGATCCGGCGGCGGTGCAGCTGGCCCGCCGCTATCTGGGAAACCTCACCGACGAACGCGCCCTCTGGGCGGGCCTGTCGGACGCCGAATTGTGCCGGGTCATGGGTTTGGCGGCCGAGGACGGGCAGCTGCTGGCGGCCGGCGAGCAGCTGTTCTGCGCCTCCGGCGCCGAGGCGGTCAGCTACCAGCACCGCACCAGCGGCGGGGCTCCGCCCGATGCATCCGAGCGGCTCACCATGCCCCTGATCACAGCTTTGAATCGGACCTTGGAGTTGGTCGCGACCAGGAACAGGTGGGATCCTTTGCTCCTGCCCGACGGACAGCAGCTGCAGCTGATGCGTTACCCCGAAGACGCAGTGAGAGAAGCCTTGGCCAACGCCTTGGTCCACCGCAGGCTGGACATGGCCGCCCCGGTGCAGGTGGAACACTTCGACGACACCTTGGCCATCACCTCGATGGGTCCGCTGGTGACCGGCGTGACTCCGGAAAACATATTGACGACCGCGTCCCGGCCCCGCAATCGACTGCTGGCTCGATCGTTCCGCAACCTGGGTCTGATCGAGGAGCTGGGGACGGGGGTCGCCCGCATGTACCGGTCGATGCTGCGCCTCGGCAAACCGCCGCCGGCGTTTGCCGAAACGGCGAATTCGGTGAAGGCAACGCTCGACGGCGGTCCTCCCGACCCAGACTTCGCCCGGTTCGCGGCGCGGCTGGACGCGCCCCACCGAGACGATATAGAAGTGCTGCTCGTCCTCCGGCATCTATGCAGCCGCAGCAGCGCCTCCCCCGCCGGCACAGCATCCCTCATCCAACGGCCGCCTTCCGAAGCCGGCCGCACCTTGCAGCGGATGGCCGCAGCAACTCCTCCCCTGATCGAACCCGCCAGGCCGGCGGCGGGGAAGGGAGCGAAGGCTCGTTACCGCCTCACCCCGTACGCCGCCGCCGGGTTGGGGTCCGCAGTCACATACCGCAGGAACAACCGCCGGGAAATCGAGGCGGCCGTTGCGGCGCACGTCCACCGGCACGGCGCGATCACCAACCGGGCGGTGCGGAACCTCTTGGGGGTCGGCACCCCCAGGGCGTCGGTGATCCTGCGAGAGCTCGTGGAGAGGCAAATCCTGGAAAGGACCAGCCGCGCCCGCCGAGGGCCGGGGGTCGAATACGGCCCGGGGCCGCTCATGCCCGGCTGAACACGGTCCCGCGCCGCGCCTCGCGCAAACTCCGAACCCGGTCGCGGAACTCCCCCAAAGTTTTATTTCTACCATCAACCCGACAAAGGCTAAAACTAGTTTTAACTTCGTGAAAACTCCCCCCCGCCTCCAAGAACACCCAATCAGCAACGGGCCGCCAAGACCCGGAAACCGCCCCAAGCCCCCCGGTCGAGGAGAGCCTCGACCCCCTGCACCCGGCTGCGGACCCGAAGGCGGGCCAATGGCAAGGCCGGTTCGAGCCAAGCCAACCCCCTGCCGGCGGCGGGCCCCGATACACGGCCCCCGCGGCAGGCCCCTCACCACAACCCCAGACATTCGAGGAACCCCCCAAAGTTTTATTTCTACCATCAACCCGACAAAGGCTAAAACTAGTTTTAACTTCGTGAAAACTCCCCCCCGCCTCCAAGAACACCCAATCAGCAACGGGCCGCCAAGACCTGGAAACCGCCCCAAGCCCCCCGGGTCGAGGAGGGCCTCGACCCCCTGCACCCGGCTGCAGACCCGAAGGCGGGCCAATGGGAGGGCCGGTTCGGGCCAAGGCCAGCTCCCGGGCCCAAAGACCAACTTCCCGCCGGCAGAGGCCCTCGATACACGGCCCCCGCGGCAGGCCCCTCACCACAACCCCAGACATTCGAGGAACTCCCCAAAGTTTTATTCCTGCCTTCAACCCGACAAAGGCTAAAACTAGTTTTATGTTCTCGAAAACTCCCCCGCCTCCAAGGACACCCCCGGTCAACGGCGGACGGCCAAGACCTGGAAACCGCCCAGACCTCCGGAGTCGAGGAGAGCCTCGATCCCCTGCACCCGGCTGCGGACCCGGAGGCGGGCCATGGGGGGGCCGGTTCGGGCCAGTTCCAGTTCCCGCCGGCGGAGGGCCTCTAGGCGGCCGGCCAGGCCCATCTCGGTGAAGAAGCGGCGCTGGGTGGTCAGGCGGCAGTCCAAGCCGCGCCTCTCGGCGGTGCCTCGGAGAGCCGTGAAGTTCACGTCGGAGGTGATGTCTACGAGGCCGGGCGCGTCCAAGGGGTGGGGGCCCGGGCGGTGGGAACGGTAGGTGCGCAGGGTTCCTTCGCCGCGGCGGGGGAGCAGGTCCTCGGCGGCGCCGCCGTAGTCGATGATCAGGATCGAACCGGCCTCCAGCAGGTCGATCATCCGGTCCAACCAAGCGGCGGCGGCCAGCTGGCATTCGACCACCCCGCCTTCGGGGGCGCCGCCGGCGTATCGGTCCAGCCAGGCTTTGACCTCCGGGCGCACCGGCGCTTCCACCAGCGCCAGCCCCCCTCCTTCCGCGCCCACCCACAGTTCGGTCCATCCGCCGCCCCGCCTCACCGCCGCCGCCGCCGGCAGGTTGTCGATCAGCTCGTTGGCGGTCACCACCCCCCGAAAAGGCTCCGCCGGCCCCTCCCGGCCGGCCAACTCGACCCGGGGAAGGCGGGAAGCCGCCGCTTCCAAGGCGGCGGGCGAGGCCTCCACCGCCATGGCCCTGGGCGTAAACGGCAGCGCTTCCAGCAGGGGCGCCAACAGGGAACCGGAACCGGCGCCCGCGTCCACCACCGAGAAATCGTCCGGGCGGCCCAGGCGGCGGTGTTCTTCTTCGGCCCAGCGCGCCAGGGCGGCGCCGAACTCCGGGCTGACCTCGGGGCTGGTGAGGAAGTCGCCCCCCTCGCGGGAACGGAGCGGGCCGGCCGCGTAGTAACCGCCCCGGGGGTCGTAGAGGGCCATTTCCATGAACCGCTCGAACGGGATCGGGCCCGTCCGGGCGATCTCGGCGGCGATCCGCTCCTTCAACTGCCCCCGCCCCTCTCCGGCCCGCCGCCGCCGGGGGCCCCGATCGTCAAAGCCTCGGCAACAGGGCGTCCATGAAAGCCTGGAACCGCCCGGCGGCCCGCCCGGCCGCCTCCAACACCTCCTCGGCGGTGATCTTCTGCCCGGCCAGCCCCGCCGCTCGGTTGGTGCATAAGGAAACGGCCAGCACGTCGGCCCCCATGTGGCGGGCGGCGGTCGCCTCGGGGACGGTGGACATCCCCACCAGGTCGGCCCCCAGCGCCATAGCCATCCTGATCTCGGCCGGAGTCTCGAACATGGGGCCGTGCCACCACAGGTAGACGCCTTCCTTCAGGTCAACGCCCGCCTCCGCCGCCGCCGCATGGGCCTCCGCCCTCAGCGCCGGGGTGTAGACATCGGTCATGTCGGGAAACCGAGGGCCGAGCCGCTCGTCGTTGACGCCCCGCAGCGGGCTCACCCCCGCCATGTTGATGTGATCGGTGATCAGCGCCAAGCCGCCCGGCTCTATCCCCTCGCCGCACCCCCCGGCGGCGTTGGTGAGCACCACCGCCCTGCAGCCGGCCAGCACCGCCGCCCGCACCGGAAAGGTGATCACGTCCGCCGGATGCCCCTCGTAGGCATGCACCCGGCCGGACAGCAGCAGCACCCTGTTGCCGCCCGCCCGCACCGAATAGGCGGTCCCCGAATGGCCCGCCGCCTGCGGGATCGGAAACCCCGGCAGGTCCGTGTAGGGCGCCGCCGCCGCATCCTCGAAGGCGTCGGGATAACCGCCCAGACCCGACCCCAGCACCACCGCCGCATCGTGCCGGGCCCCCCCGGCGAGCCGGCCCAAAGCCTCGGCCGCCTCGGTCAACCGTTCATAGAGACCTGCCATCAGGCGCACCTCCTCACTGTCCGCCGCCGAGTGCTGACCGTACCGCGCCCGGCGGCCTGCCGGAATCACCCCCTCGATGGGCAGCTCCGAGGTTTACCCCCGGCAAGCACTCCCGTGAAAATCATGGCTCGAAGTTCGTTCGATTCCACCCCAATGCCTCGAGTCCGCGAAAATCGGCCCTCTCCGCCAGCAACGCCGGGCCCATCCCCCGCCGCCGCCTCCTTGAACGAAAATCCGCCGGGCCGCACGAGGCCGCCTCCGGCCCGAGTGGCCGGGCAGAACGGGATCCGTCTCTGACCGCCGCCCTCTCCGGAAGCTCGCGGCGGTGTTTGTACTTCAGCCCAATAGGTATACCAAATTTTCGGGCTTCCGTCTAGGGGTATGTTCAGAAACCTTTCGCGAACTCGCCGCTTCGATCCTCCGGCCTCACCCCGGGCGCCCAGATCCGGGGTGGGTCAGGCTCGGAAGCGGTGTTCATGACAGCTTCTCCGCACCCCCGTCCATCGGCTCAGCTCAGTTGAATCGAATTGTTCGAACATGCCCGCCTCGTTGGAGGACGAAGGCGACCGGGCGCCTCGGCCTTTGCGGGCCGGGCTTGCCGGAGAAGAGCCTGCGTATGAGGCTCGAACAGGACGAGCACAACCTCCGATCCCTTCGGAACTACTCATCTCGACCCCCGCCGTCTTCTGATTCCCTCTGGACGAGGCGGATGAGCCGCCGGGCGCGGGGGTCGAGGCCGTCGTCCGCGCGCCACACCGCCTCGACGGGGCGGAGGGCCGCCAAGGGGCCTTCTTCCAGGACGGGGCCGCCGCCGGCTTCGGCCACCTGTCTGGGGAGCACCGTCCGGGCGTAACCCAGCGCCGCCATCTGGCGCAACACGGTGGGGTTGGCGGATTCCAGGGCGGCCCGGGGTTGAATGCCCAACCGGACCAGACCCTGGTCGACCATTCGGCGGGTGCGGGACCCGGCGGGAAAGAGCGCCCAGCCTTCGGGGGCGGCCGCCCCGGCCCGCCCGGCAGCGCCGCCCTCTTCCTCCAGCGGCGGGAAACCGGGGGGCGAATAGATGTGCATGGGCTCGGCGGCGACCGGCGCCGAGTCGAAGCCCTCCCCCGCCGGCCCCACCGTGAAGGCCAGATCCAGCCGGTATTCGTCCAGCATCGAGAGCAGGGAGGCGGAGTCGTCCACCACCAGACTGAGTTCTATCTCGGAATGCTCCTCCCGCAGGCGGGACAGGCCGGCGGGGATCGTGTAGAGGCAGGCGGTGTCGATCATGCCCACCCGGAGCAGGCCGGCCTCCCCCCTCTCCCATCTGTCCAGCCACAGGAGCAGGTCGGCGGTCTGGCCGATCACCCGGTCGGCGTAGCGGGCCGCCCGGCGGCCGCCCTCGGTGAGCGCCCGGCGGCGGCCCTCCTTGCGGAACAGAGGGGCGCCCAGCCGCTTGGACAGTTCGGCCAGGGACTGGGAGAGGGCGGGCTGGCTGATCCGCATCTCCAAGGCGGCGTCGGTGAACGAGCCGCACCGCTCGACTTCCTGCAGGCAGCGCAGGCTCCTGAAGTTGATGGGCGGGATTCCCGCCTCCGTATCCCTTTCCATCTTTACATGCCTCCCTCCCCAACCGGCCCCGCCGCGGCGCGGACGCCAAGGGGCATATTCATAAGAGTTTCCTATATACAGTATAGAACTATCTATTAGACTGATGAAATGAGACCGGCCAAACTGCGGGGCAGTTCTATCCGAGGAGGATGCACCGTGAGCAAGATACGAGCCGCGATCGTGGGGGTGGGCAACTGCGCCTCCGCCCTCGTGCAGGGCGTGGAGTTCTATCGGGACGCCGACCCCGGCCATACCATCCCCGGGCTGATGCACCCCGAGCTGGGCGGCTACCGCATCGGGGACATCGAGTTCGTCGCGGCCTTCGACGTGGACGCCGCCAAGGTGGGCCAGGACCTCTCCAAGGCCGTTCTGGCCGGCGAGAACAACACCATCGAGTTCGCCGAGGTCCCCCATCTGGACGTAACCGTGCAGCGGGGGCGCACCCTGGACGGGATCGGCTCCTACGTGGCCGACTTGGTGGAAGAGTCCCTGGAGGAGGAGGTCGACGTGGCCGAGGAGCTGCGGAAGGCCCGGGCGGACGTGGTGGTCTCCTACCTGCCGGTCGGCTCGCAGCAGGCCACCGAGTACTACGCGGAGCAGGCCCTGGCGGCGGGGTGCGCCTTCGTCAACTGCATCCCGGTGTTCATCGCCCGGACCGAAGAATGGGCCGAGCGCTTCCGGGAGGCGGGGCTCCCGATCGTGGGCGACGACATCAAGTCGCAGGTGGGGGCCACCATCCTGCACCGCGCCCTGGTGAACCTGTTCCAGGACCGGGGGGTGAAGGTCGACCGCACCTATCAGCTCAACTTCGGCGGCAACACCGACTTCCTGAACATGCTGGAGCGCAGCCGCCTGGAGTCGAAGAAGGAATCCAAGACCAAGGCGGTTACCAGCCAGCTGGAGACCCGGATGCCCGTGGACGACATCCACGTGGGGCCGTCCGACCACGTTCCCTGGCTGACCGACCGCAAGTGGGCGCACATCCGCCTGGAGGGAACCGGGTTCGGCGAAACCCCCATGAGCGCCGAGGTGAAGCTCGAGGTGTGGGACAGCCCCAACTCGGCCGGGGTGGTGATCGACGCCCTGCGCTGCGCCAAGCTCGGCCTGGACCGGGGCCTGTCCGGCCCGCTCTACGAGCCCAGCGCCTACTTCATGAAGTCCCCCCCGCGCCAGATGCGCGACGAGGACGCCCGCCAAGCCGTCGAAGCCTTCATCGCCGGATAACCGCCGGCGCGCCGCCGCCCATCCTCGGCCCGGCCCGGCCCCCCGGTTTTGGAAGGGAGGCCGGGCCGTTGGGGTTCTAAATGCAGTTCCAAGGGGATCGGGGGTCGCGCCCATCCCTGCTCGAGCCGCATGAGCAGGCTCTTCTCCGGCAATCCCCGGCCCGCGCAAAGGCCGGGCGCCCCGGCTTTCGCCCCCCGCCTCCGACGAGACCGGCGTATCGAACAATTCGATTCACCCGAGCCGAGCGGCCGACGAGGCGGGCGGCGGGAGGCCGTCATGAACACCGCTTCCGAGCCCGACCCCCCAGATCTGGGCGATCCCGGGCGAAGCCGGAGGAGCAAAGCGTCGAGTCCGCGAAATGTTCTCCAACACACCCCTATACGGAAGCCCGAAAATTTGGTATACCTATAGGGCTGAAACACAAACACCGCCGCGAGCTTCCGGAGAGGGCGGCGGTCAGAACGGATCCCCGTTCGTTCCGGCCCCTTCGGGCCGGAGGCGGCCTCGTGCGGCCCGGCGGATTTTCGTCCAAGGAGGTGGCGGCGGGGGAAGGGCCCGGCGTTGCCGGGAGCGGGGGGCGATTTTCGCGGACTCGAGGTGTTTGGTTGGGATTGGACTTCGAGGGCACTGGTTGCCCGGGGTTCCCGTCAAGGTGACCTTGGAGCCTCCTATCGCGGCGCGCCTCCTTCCTGAAGCCGGCGCCCTCTCAGGCGCCGCCATACGGGCGTCGCGTACTGCGGGGTTCGTTCAGGCGGACTCGTTTTGTTTCGATCTGGGCCCGCAGCAGTTCAACCGAAGGCCGGTCCTTCGGACGGTCGGCCGCGGCCTTGGACCGCATGATGTCGTCGATGTCGGCGCACCATATCTCGACCTGTGCGCCGTCCGCGTCGATGACGATCTTGTGGGCGGAGCGGATCAGGTTTTCGTAGCCGCCCATCGCTCTGGGTTCGAAGACAAGGTCGAATCTACCGTACTCGCAGGTCAGGTTTTGGATTACAACCCTTTTTAGATAGTCGGCGTTGTGATCGAAGACGAATGCTTCACCGTCGACCAGCAGGCGGGCTTGGAGGTCGTTCAGTGCGGCGGAAAGACGTTCGAGGTTCTCGAGTTCCATCTCAGGTGTGATGTCGATGTCTTCGGTTTCGTAGCCGAGGTCATAGTCCTGAGCCTGTGCGGCCCAGCCGCCTATCACCACGAACTTCACCCGGCGCCTCGCCAGAACGCATGCTATGCGGCCTAGGCGCCTCATGTTTCCTTCGGTCATAACCAACTAATTTGCTGCGGTCTAAGAAATCCGCGCCGAGGACGAGAACACTTTTTTGTTGTAACGGAGCGTCCGTTCGAGGCTTACGGGATCATCCAAGGCGAATTGGTGGAGCCTGTCGTCGTGGTCTTCGTACACCTCGAGGCGGACATACAATTCAACGCCGACGGCGGAGAGTATCCGTTCCACCTCTCCCATAGCGGGGCGGCAGCCGCCTGATTCGATTCCGTCCAGGCGGGTTTCGCTGATGCCTGCCGCGGCGGCCATCTCTGCCTCTGTCATTTTCAGACGGGAACGTTCCGGACCTATCAGAAGCGCCGCCCATCCGCCTTCATGCCGGCGGCCGGGCCCGGCGCCGAACAGGTGCGGAGGGGCCGGGGGGCCGCCGTCCCATTCGATCTGATGGGTCGGCATCGGCAATCCGCCGCGTCCGAACTGCGCTCTGAACTCACGGCAACGGGCTATTTCTCCCGCTACGCGGGACACCTCGCCGGGGTCTACCCGCAGGTAGGCGGGGTTGGGTGCGGATCTGCCGCCGCAGCGCAGCTCCAGCCCGACGGAGCTGACCAGCCTCCCGACCGTATCGATCACCGGGTCGCGCCCGCCGGATTCTATTTGTTTCACCAAATCGACGCTGCAGCCCGCCGCTTCGGCCATTTCCTCGGCGGTGATGTCCAAGGCGGCCCGGGCGGTGAGCAACACCGCCGCGGAGGCGGGCAGCCGGGTTCCGGGTGGACGATGGGCGCAGGTCGGCATCGATTCGATTCTACCCGCGGCGGGGTCCTGCGGCGGCCCGCAGCAGCGGCCGAAGCACACCTAGCCGGCGCCGTAGACCCGGGGCCACGGCCGGCCGGCGGCGGTCTGGCCGGCCCAGGCCGAGACGATCCTGATGATCACCCGGGTGGCCCGGTGCATGTCCTCCGCGTCCACCCATTCGCCGGGGCCGTAGAAATTTCCGGCGAGGGCGCCGAACCCGACCGACGGCGCGTTCAGGCAACGAATCGGGAAACGAATGTCCGATGCGACATGGGCGGGGTACAGGCCGGGGGCGGCGCCGGTCTCGGCTTCGACGGCCCGGGCGGCGGCGGCCGCCAAGGGATGATCGGAGGGCGTCTCGGCGGGGTTGGCCCGCACCCCGAACAGCCGGGTGGAAGAGGCGCCCGCCCTCGAAGCGGCGCTGCCCAGGCTTCTGTACACCTCGGCGGCCGTCCCCCGGCGGAACCACACGGCGCCCTCCGCCGCCGCCCGCTCCGGCAGCACGACCGGGTTGACGCCGGCCGACGCCCGGTTCACCGAGCACAGCAGATCGTTCTGGCCGGCCCACCCGTCCACGGCGTCCAGCACCGCCCGCAGGCGGGTGAAGGCGTTGACCCCCCGGCGGGGATCCTCCGAGTTGGGGGTGCGTATCTCCGCCGGTTCGGGCCGCCGGCCCAGCGTCTCGATCCGGAAGTTGAAGAAGCCGCGGGAGGCGGTCTTCAAGTGGGCCATCCCCAGGCCGGTCTCGGCCGGATGGCAGTAGACGGACGCTTCCACTTCCCCCACCCTCTCCATGACGGGCAGGGTCCCCAATCCTCCCCCCAGCTTCCCGTGCACCAGCCCGATCGCCAGCCTCACGCCGTCCAGCCGGGGGAGCAGCGCCCGGGCGGCGGTCAGCACCGACGCCGCCCCCGCCTTGTCGTCGGCGGTTCCTACTCCGTAGATCCGCCCTCCGATCCGGGCCGCCCGGTAGGGGTCTGTTTCCCAGTCCCCTAGAGGGTCGGGCCGCTCGGTGTCGATATGGGCGAACAGGAAGATGCCCGGCCCCTCCCCCGCCGACCCCAGCACGCTCACCATCCGTTCCGGCTCGGCGGCGGCCGGACAGGGCGGACACCACTCGGGATGACTTGCCAACCCGTCCACCCGAGGGGTGACCAGCTCCACCTCCATTCCCAGCTTCTCGAGCTCTTCGGCGCAAAGTTCGTGGATGTCCGAAGCCTCGCCGCGGACGCTGCGCCGGGACACCAAGGACGCCAGCAGCTCCGCCTCGCAGCCCCGCAATTGGTCGGCCGCCTCCAGGGCGGCGGCCAGGTCGACCGGCATGCAGCCCTCCTGCCTCGCGTAACGGCCGTCTGTGAAATCCCGCCGCCGAGGGTAACGCCCGAAGGCGCGGCCGCCCGGCGGACCTGAACACCCTGGACGGCGCCTGTCCGCGCGTCTCTGAGATGGATAACCGGGGTCGGCGGATCCCGTCTTCTGTCCGGCTGCCGATTTGTGTCACACACCCCTGATACCTTGGGGCGGTACATAAACCGCAGCCGATCCGGATGCTGCGGTCATACAGAGGCCGCCCCGCCCAGGGCCGAGGCTCCAAGGGCGGGGCGGCCGACCTGGCTGTGCCGAGGCGGATCGGGCGCAGAGGGCCCAAACACGCCCTCTGCGGTCGAAAACGGTGGTTCGGAGGCGGCGGGGGCGGGGCCCGGCGAAGCCGGGGCGGGGGGCGGAGAGCGCGAAAAACGAAGGCGCTGCTTGGGCTTGGTTTCAGGTTCAGAAGACGAGCCGATGGAGCAGGGGAACAGAGATTGTTGCTGGTCATCGGGTTGTCTGCCAGGGGTTTCGCCGTGAGACCAACACATCTGAACAACACGGTCGGCCCCATCCGCTCGTCCTCCTAAATATCCCCGATTGTTCATGTCCCCGCAACCTGTACATCCCATGCCTTGAGGCAGCGGCGTTCACCCGGTGGTGAACTTCACGTTCTGATCAGACAGTGTTGTCTCGCCGTTATTGCCCCAGGTCAGAAGGGGTGTGGGCGCTTATTTCATCTGCCCGCCCCCGCTCTCGTGAATTATCGGGGGTATCCTCATAATGCTAAAAAAATCCTTAGATCCGGCGGCGGAAGCGGGCTGGATCCGGTATACTGGACGGCAGTCGTTCAGGGCGGCGGCGCCGGCCGCCCCTCAAGCCGGACGGGCAGCCGGGGAGGAGCCTCATGACAGCAGTGACAGCGGATCTGGTAGACACCAAGGTCGAAGCGGCGAAGGCCGAGCTTCGGCTGGACATGACCGAAGCGGTTTCTGAATCACTCGCCGCCGTCAAGGAACAGGGCGCGGAGTTCCGCATCGCCATCGAACAACAAAACGCAACCATCGAGAAACAAAGCGCGGAGTTCCGCATCGCCATCGAACAACAAAACGCAACCATCGAGAAACAAAGCGCGGAGTTCCGCATCGCCATCGAACAACAAAACGCAACCATCGAGAAACAAAGCGCGGAGTTCCGCATCGCCACCGAACAACAAAACGCCTCCATCGAGAAACAGGGGGCAGAATTCACCGCCGCCATCAAGGAACTGGGCGCAGAAGTCCGCATCGCCATCGAAAAACAAAACGCCTCCATCGAGAAACAGGGGGCAGAATTCACCGCCGCCATCAAGGAACTGGGCGCAGAAGTCCGCATCGCCATCGAACAACAAAACGCAACCATCGAGAAACAAAACGCCTCTATCGAGAAACAAAACGCAACCATCGAGAAACAGGGGGCAGAATTCACCGCCGCCCTCGCGCGGCACAGCTCGGCCCTCGATCAGCGCTTGACCACCCGCACCTACTGGATGTTCGGGGCGATAGCGGCAGGATATCTTACCCTCTACGGCGCAACGATGGCCTTCATCAGTCAGCTGGGCGCTTGACCACAGTCGAGGTGATGCCTGTTACGGGGCTCTTCGGATTTCAGGGGGAGTGAGGGCGGGAGCTTCCGGTTGGGCTTCCCGGCGTGATGCCAGTTGGTGATCTGGGCGGCGCCGGCGGGCGAGGGTCCGGCCGAGCTGGTTGACCTCCGGCGGGCAGGACTCGTGCCGGCGGTCGGAAGCCAGTTGCCGTGCAGTAACGGTCGGCAACGTCGGGTTCGTCGGGCTTCGCCGCCGGTGTCGAGCCGTTCCGAAGCAAGGGTGAGCAGCCGCCGGATCTGATACAAGGGATCTCCTTTCCGCCCCCGATGCCCGAGGGTTTCCTGCTGGGTGCGGCGGCGCACCTGGTCGAGGCGGTCGTTGGCCAACCGCACCACATGGAACGGATCAGCGATCTGGCGGGCGTGGGGCAACACCTGGTTGCAGGCCGCCCGATACGGGCTGGAGAGGCCCCGGCGCCGCCCATCTGATCTGTTCCAACCAGTCTTATGGTTGTTCCCGCAGCCACTGAAAAGGGCTTCGCCGCCGGGCCAGAGCACCCGAACAACCTGGTCAATCCCTATCCCGCGCGCTCTCTTGAGATGAACAACCTGGGTCGGCGGGAGCCCGTCTTCCGTCCGGCTTCCGAAAAGTGTCACACACCCCTGATACCTTGAGGAGGACACACACCGCAGCGATCCGGATGCTGCGGTCATACAGAGGCCGCCCCGCCCAGGGCCGGGGCTCCAAGGGCGGAGCGGCCGACCTGGCTGTGCCGAGACGAATCGGACGCAGAGGGCCCAAACACGCCCTCTGCGGTCGAAAACGATGGTTCGGTGGCGGCGGGGGCGGGGTCCCGGCGAAGCCGGGGCGGGGGGTGGAGAACGCGAAAAACGAAGGCGCTGCTTGGGCTTGGGTTTGGGTTTGGAAGCACAGCGGATAGGCGGAGCAGAATAGAAGCTGTTGCCAGTCAGCCGGTCGTCTGCCAGGGGTTTCGCCATCCGGCTCGCCGGACCCGAACTCCCTGGTCGGTGCCTATCCGCTGTTCCTCTTAGAAGAACGGTGGGCTGCTTGGTTTGGGTTTGGATGGGTTGGGTTGAAGGGGGCGGGCGGATAGGTGGAGGGGATGGAGTTTGCTGGTCGGCGGGTTTGTTGCCGGGGGGCCGCTGTGAGGCCAAGGCATCCTAACGACCTGGTCGGCCGCTATACGATTGTCTTCTGTGGGGGGCACGGAAGAGGTTCGGCGCATCCGAAAGGGCAGGGCTTGCCTGCTGGAGGGGGTTCCGGCCGCCCGGCCGCCCGGTTGGGGGGAGGCCGGGCGGGGCGGGGTCAGGGTTGGGCGGCGGCGGGGGTGGGTTGGGTGTCGGCGGGGGCGCGGTTGATGGCTCGGACGAAGAAGGATGCCATCTGGGCGCGGGTTACGGGTTGGTTGGGGCAGTAGTCGAGGGGCTCGGCGGAGCATCCTCTGGTTACGCCTGTTTGGTACATGCCCTCCAACGCAGCCAACACTTCGGGGGAGAGGCCCTCTACGTCGCCGAAACGGCTGGTTTCGGTGGGGACGGCGTCTAGGTGGGGGAAGGCGCCGATCATCATGATGGCCATGTCGGCGCGGGTGACTACTCCGCCGGGGTTGAACAGATCGTTGGTGGTTCTGAAGGCTCCTACGGAGACGACCCACTCCGCGAAGGGGCGGAACCACTCGTCGGCTTCGACGTCGGCGAGCACGATTCCTTCGGGGGCTTGGATGGTCCAGCGCTGGGAGACGGCCCGGTGCAGGAAGGCGGACATCTGCCGGCGGGTGATCTGCGCGTCGGGGCAGTATTTGGTGGCGTCCTGGGCGTCGCAGCCGAGGGTGATCCGCCACACCGCTATGCGTTCGATGTTGGCTTCGTGGACGTTGCCGTCGTCGTCGCAGAAGCGGCCGACGCACACCGGAGCAGGAGGCGCGGGGGGAGGCGCGCCGCCGCCGCCTCCTCCTCCACCGCCGCCGGATGGGGGAGGCGCACCACCGCCGCCGCCGCCGCCGCCCCCTCCTCCGCCTCCGCCGCCGCTGGGGGGCGGGGCCGGGGGCGGTGCGGGCGGGGCCGGGGGTGGTGCGGGCGGGGCTACGTTGGTGATGCTGAGGTAGGCGGTGTCCGAAGCATTCCCCAAGGCGGCGGCGGTTCCGGTTACGGCGATGCGTTCGGTTCCTTCGGTGACGGTGTCGGCGAGGATCACGACCCCGAAGGACGCCTGGGCGGACTGCTGCCCGGCGGGGATGGTGATGGGGAAGCTGGACGGGCGGAGGTTGCGGTAGTCACTACCGCTGGAGGCGGTGGTTCCGGCGCCCCCGGCCCTGACCGCGACTTCGGTGGGTTGGGAGCGCGGATTTCCGACCAGACTGGCGGTGGCGTTGACCGTCAGGGAGGAGGATCCCCGGTCTTCCCGCACGGTGGAGGGGCTGAGGGTGAGGGCGATCCCGGTCGGGGGGTCGTCGTTGTCGGTGATGGTCAACACCGCCGGATTGACGATGAAGTCGGCCAAGGCGCCGGTAACGGTCAGGGTTTTGTCTTCCTCTGATATGCGGTCGTCGCGGGGGCCGTCCAAAGCAAGCGTGAACGTCCCCGTGCCGCTGTTGGCGTTGGCTGCGATGGTGATATCGAACGGGTCAGAAACGGTGGCCTCGTAGTCGTCGCCCGCGGCGGCGGTTCCCCCGCCCACGCTGACCGTAATCGTCTGGGGGTCAGTAAACATTACCCCGCTGGGGTAGGCGGCCTGCACCGTAACCGTAGCCGAGGCGGCCCCTTCCGCCAATGAAGTCAACGTTTGGGGCGGGGTTGCGGAGTCCAGCAAGGTGAGGGTTACGGGGGCGTCGTCGTCGATGATCGTCAGCGAATCCGTCCCGATGGTGAAATCCGTTACGGTTCCGGAGACGGTTACGGTTTCGGGGCCTTCGGCGGCGGTGTCGTCTTCGTCAGAGCCGATGACCAGATTGAAGGAGGCAGACCCAGAAGACTGGTAGGCGGGTATGACCACGTTCACGCCGGTTACCGCTTGGTAGTCGGTTCCGGAGGCGGCTTCCCCGGAGGCGCCGACTGTGATGGGCACGACCAACGCCTTGGACAATACGGTGGTGGTTCCATCCTGGTAGGCGGCTTTCACCTGCACCCGGGTGGTTCCTCCGTCTTCGCGGACGCTGGTCAACGGATCCCCGCCGGGGGTTTCCAACGTCAGGTCGATGTTGGCCGGGGGGGTGTCGTTGTCGGTGATTTCGAGGCTGGCGCCCACAACAGGCAGGGTTCCCACGTCCCCGCCCGTGATCAGGATGGTCTCGGCTACTTCGTCGGCGTTGTCGTCGTTCACCTCGATCGTGAAATCTGCCTGCCCCGTCGTAGCGTTGGCGGCTATCTCGATGCCCAGCGCGTGTCCAGAGGGCGTCCCTGACGGCGCCGACAAACCGGACACCCGGAAGTCTTCCCCCTCGTCCCAGGAGTTGCCGGCGTCGGCGGCGGCGGTTCCTCCCGTGATGTTGACGCCGACCCACCTGGAGGTGCTGGGCGTCGGCGAGGTCGGGTCGGTGGCCCTCACCCGCACCGTCGTCGAAACGGAGTTCTCCATCAGCGACGTCAGCGCCGTGTCGTTCGTGTCCAAGAACTCCAACGTGATGCCGCTGTCCACGATGCGCACAGTGTCCGATTCCGAATTCGTAGAGTCCCCCGACATTGTTCCCGTAACCTTCAGGTTCTCCCCGCCTGCCTCGGCGCTGCTGTCGACCCGGGCGGTCAAATTGAAGGTACCCGAAGCGCTGACTTGTCCGGCGGGGATGCTCACATCGAACGTTGCTGTGTTCACGCAGGCATCCTCGGTGGTCGGAGGGCACGACGAAGCCAGAGTGGCTCCGTTGGTGTCGCCGGAGGCGACGGCCATGTTCACCGTCGTATCCGAAGTCAGCTCGGACCCCGTCGCGTCCTTGAACCCGGCGGTGACCGTTACCGTATGCGCCGCTGCCTGCTCCACCACCGTTCCCGGCGACACCGACACCTCCAAACCGTCGTCCGACGCCGGAATCGTCAAAGTATCGGAAGCAACCGTTCCGCCCGGAACCGTCCCGGTGATCGAGAATGTCTCCGCCGCCTCCGCAACCGTGTCGTCGACCACCGACAGGCCTGTCAGCGTCGTCCATGAGCTGATCGTCGTGGAACCGGTCGAGATGACAACCGACACCGGAGAGCCGGGGGCGGTGAAATCCATCCCGCCGTCCTGCGCCGTCGACGGCGAATCCTCCTCCGCCGTTACCAACACCACCAAACTCTCGGACAAATCGTTCGTTACCCCCGATCCCAACGCCGCCCTGACCCGCACCGGCCCTGTTTCGTCCTCCGGCAACTCCTTCTGGTTGCCGGGCGTTCCGCCGTCGGTGTCCGCCGTCAACGAAACATCCAAATCATCGTCGGTGATCTCCAACACCGCCCCCTCGACCGTGAACCCCGCCGCCGAGCCGCTCACCGCCACCGACTCCGGGCCCTCTGCGATCATGTCATCGGTGATCCCCAACCCTGACAACGCCGTTGCCGAACTGCTGGTATCCCCCGCCGGGATGCTCAACACAACCGCCGTCCCCGGCGCCGTGAAATCCGCCGCCTCGGTATCGTCGCCCGCCGCGAACGACAACGTCACATCCACCGCCCCCGTCAATTCCGAAGACTGAGCCCCCTCGAACTCGGCGGTTACCGACACATCCCCTGCGTCCCCCGCCCCCTCCGCCGCCGAAGCGGCGCTGAGGGTGAGCGCAATGGTCTCGGTTATCTCCAGATCGGCGCCGACAACGGACGACACCCCCGGCGCCGCCCCGTCGAACCGGATCGTCTCCGTTCCCTCCGCTATTCCGTCGTCCCTGGGTGTGATCGTCACATCAGCCGACCCGCGGCCGTTCTGAAGGTTTATCACCACCGTCTCCGCACTGCGCGTGTAATCATTCGACGAACCCTCATCCGCGGTCCCCCCCGTCGCGCCCACCGTAACCGTCACCGCCGCGCCAGCTGTGTTCGCCCCGACACCGGCGGCCTTCACCCGCACCCTCTGCTGCCCCCCGGCCTCGCTGATGCCCGACAGAGCCGCTTCACCGCTGTCGGCCTCTGCCAAAGTCAACGTAACAACCCCCGGCTCAGAAAGCACGACCTCGGCCGAAGACACCTCCACCGCCGCCGTTCCCACCGCCGCCGACCCCGAAAACACCAGCGTCTCCGCCCCCTCCGTCCCCTCCGAAGCAGAATCGTCAACGGCCGTCAACCGGACGGTCCCGCTCGCGGTCGTGCTCCCCGCCGGGATGCTGATCGTGAACATGTTGTTCGACACCGCGGGCCCCCCGGCAGTCGCCGCCAAAGTGAAATCAGCATCCGCGACCCCGCCCGAGGCGGCTCCCGCCGCCGTCACCGTTACGTCCGTCGCCGACGTCAACACCGATGACGAACCCGCGAACTCGGCGGTAACCACCACATCCACCGCATCGCCTTCTTCCAACTCCGAAGTTCTATCCACCGACAACGCAATATCAGCGTCATCATCCCCGATCGTTACCACAGCCCCCGTCAGCGGCCCCACCGCCGTCGAAGACAATGTACCCCCCACCGTAAACGTCTCCGGCCCCTCCACCACATCGTCATCCGTAACAGTCAAACCAGCCAACGAAACAGTGTCCGACCCTATCGACATAGCCGGGATAGTAACCGTATCCGGTGACGACGGAGAATAAGAAAAATCATCGGCCCCTGCCTCCCCCGCCTCCGGAGACGCCGGCGGCGCCGCCGACAACGTAACCACCGTCTCCGACGCAATAACCGAACTGGTAGTCGCCGTCGGGAAACCCGCCGAAACCACCACCCCCGACCCGGACGCCCCCTCTCTCCACACCGACTGCACACCGTTCGCCCCGGTGTCCGTATCCACCGTCACAATAATGTCATCATCGCTGTCGTCCTTGAACACAATCTCCAAAGGCAACGCCCTAAATCCAGACGGCAACTGATCAAAGGTAAACTCAAAGGTCTTATCACCCTCCGCTATGGTATCCTGCGAAGCTCCCAACCTCCAAACATAGAAATCACCTGTATTTGTATCACTATCCGAACAATTTGCCTGAGTTTGTGTCCATAAGTTACCTGAACCCCAAATCAGGCACTTAGCGCCACCTGAGGGATAACGAAGCTCATACTCGGTACCACTAACAGCCGTACCATCCCTGGCGCGGATTCGCGGCCTTATACCAGTACTATAAGAAAGATTCCTAGCATCTTCAAAGGTATCCCTGGTTGTCCCACGGTTACGGCCCGCATAAGCCTGAACCTGATCGTCAACTTGCCTACTGGCGTCCGGACCCTCACTCCAATCCATACCCTCGATACGCGACGAACTAAAACGAATCACCCGGTGCTCGTCGGTGATCGTAATATTATAATTACCGATATTCGCATATCCAGAGGGGGTCGTATGGCTAATCCATATACCCGCCGGAGGCTCCATAGTATCATCAGCAGGAGCCACCATCCACAAATTATGTTCCCCGCTCGTCTGACCCGCCTTGATAGTCACATTAAAAGTATTATCATTTATCCCAGTCGCAGTAGTACCATCCCCAGTATAGATACCGTAATCCACGGTGTTGATTCCGCAACTAGTGATCTTCTTCATATTCGTAAACGTACACGACCCTGGTGTAGTGCCAGTCCAAGCATTCACTGTCACCCCCACCGTAACATCCGCGGTCGGAGCCGTATCAACCGTAGCTCTATAAACCGCGTTCACCTGATCACCGCCCTCATTGATATTGCGAATCACCTCTTCTTGGGTGACGCCGTCGACCGTGACGGTGCGGACCACGCTCATCGTTATTGAAGGCGTCTGCCCCTCCACCGGCTCCGGAACCGACAGGAGCGCCGACACCAACGCCAGCGCCATCGCCAGCGCCCCCAGCGCCAGCACCCTCCGCATCACCATCTCTCCCTACTCCAATCCGGGCCGAACCGGCCCAAAGGCGACCATCATCCAAACAATTATACCCCCCCCCCCCCGTAAGTCAAACACCCCTCGGAATGAAGGGGAGCAGGGGAGGCAAGGGCCGGAGCGGGGCGGCGGGCGGGAATCCCCGGCCCGTGGAGGGTGATCCCACCCCGTACGGCGCCGGCAGGCCTTCCCCTGTTCGGGCGGCCCGCCCGTCGGACCGTGGACGCGGCCCCGACGCGGAGCGCGAGGCGGTTGGCTGAGCCTGAGTCAGGTCTGGGCGGCGGCGGCGGGGGTTGGTTGGGTGTCGGCGGGGGCGAGGTTGACGGCCCGGACGAAGAACGAAGCCATCTGCGCCCGGGTTACCGGCTGGTCGGGGCAGTAGTTCAGCGGCTCGGCGGAGCATCCTCTGGTTACCCCCGTCTGATACATCCCCTCGAGGGCGGCGAGAACTTCGGGGGAGAGGCCCGCGGCGTCGCCGAACCGGCTTTCTGCGGTTGGGACGGCGTCGAGGTGGGGGAACGCGCCGATCATCATGATCGCCATGTCCGCCCGGGTAACCACCCCGCCCGGGTCGAACACCCCCTCGGGGGCGCTGAAGGCCCCGACGGAGACGACCCATTCCGCGAAGGGGCGGAACCATTCGTCGGCGCCTACGTCGGTGAGCTCGATCCCTTCGGGCGCTTCGATGGTCCACCGCTGGGAGACGGCCCGATGCAGGAAGGCGGACATCTGCCGGCGGGTGATCTGGGCGTCGGGGCAGTATTTGGTGGCGTCCTCAGCGTCGCAGCCGAGGGTGATCTGCCAGGCGGCGATGCGTTCGATGTTGGCTTCGTGGACGTTGCCGTCGTCGTCGCAGAAGCGGCCTACGCACACCGGCGCAGGCGGCGGGGCCGGGGGCTGGGCTCCTCCACCGGCCGGGGGCGGGGCTCCTCCGCCTCCTCCCCCTCCTCCGCCGGATGGGGGAGGCGCACCGCCGCCGCCTCCTCCCCCTCCACCCCCACCTCCTCCGCCGCCGCTGGGAGGCGGGGCGGGCGGGGCGGGCGGGGCCGTGTTGGTGATGTTGAGGTAGGCGGTATCTGCGGCGTTTCCCAGGTCGGCGGCAGTTCCGGCTACGGCGATGCGTTCGGTTCGTTCGTCGACGGCGTCGGAGAGGATCACAACCCGGAACGACCCCCGGGCGGATGATTGCCCGGCGGGGATGGTGATAGGGAAGCTGGACGGGCTGAGGCTGCGGTAGTCCCTTCCGCTGGAAGCGGTGGTCCCGGCGCCGCCGACGCGGACCGCGACTTCGGTCGGCTGCGAGCGGGGGTTCCCGACCAGACGGGCGGTAACAGTCACCGCCAGGGAGGAAGCCCCCCGGTCTTCCCGCACGGTGGAAGGGCTGACGGAAAGGTCGATCCCGGTCGGAGGGTCGTCGTTATCGGTGATGGTCAACACCGCCGGATCGATGACGAACCAGTCCGACGCGCCGGTAACGGTCAAGGTTTCATCCCCCTCTGATATGCGGTCGTCGTTGATGGCGAGTGTGAACGATCCTGTTGCGCTGTTGGCCCCGGATGCGATGCCGATATCGAACGGATCGGCAGAGAAGGTGGCCTGGTAGTCGCCGGCGGCGGTGGTTCCCCCGCCCACGCTGACCCGCACCGGAATGTAGCCGGAACGGGTATTCGAGCCAGGGTAGGCGGCCCGCACCTTAACCGTGGTTGCGCCGGTTCCTTCCGCCAGTGAAGCCAAAGGCTGGGGCGGGGTCGCGGAGTTCAACAAGGTGAGCGTGATAGGGAAGTCGTCGTCGAGGATGCGGAATAGAACCGGAACAACGGCGAACCCGGGTACCATCCCCCCGGTGGAGATGGTTACGGATTCGGGGCCTTCGGCGTCGTCATCGTCCTGAGCGGCCAGACCGAAAGAAGCAGACCCCGAAGACCGGTAGGCGGGAATGACCACGTTCACGCCGGTTACCGCCTGGTAGTCGGTTCCGGAGGTGGCTTCATTGGCCGCGCCGACTGTGATGGGCAAAACCAACGCCCGGGACAACACCGTATTGCCCTGGTAGGCGGCTTTCACCCGCACCCGGGTGGTTCCCCCGTCTTCACGGACGCCGGTCAGGGGAGCGCCGCCGGGGGTTTCCAACGTCAGGTCGATGGTGGACGGAGGAGCGTCGTTGTCCGTGATGCTGAGGCTGGACCCAACAACGGACACCGACCCCACATCCCCGCCGGAGATCAAGATGGTCTCGGCTGCTTCGTCGGCGTTGTCGTCGTTCAACACGATGGTGAAATCCGCCTGCCCCGTCGTTGCGTTGGCGGCTATGACTATTCCCAGCGCGTGTCCGGAAGGCGTTCCCGACGGCTTGGGCAAAACCGTTGCTCGGAAGTCCTCCCCCTCGTCCCAGGAACCCCCGGCGTCGGCGGCGGCGGTTCCGCCTGTGATGTTGACGCCGACCACCCTCCGGCCGGTTGTCGCAGCAGGCGCGGTTGCCTTCACCCGCACCTGCGTCGACCCGGACCCCTCACCCAGCGACGCCAGCGCCGTGTCGTTCGTGTCCAGGAACTCCAACCGGATGCCGCTGTCCACGATGCGCACAGTTGCCGAAGCCGAATTCGAAGAGTCCCCCGACACCGTTCCCGTAACCTTCAGCGTCTCCCCGCCCGCCTCCGCGGTGCTGTCGTCCCGGGCGGTCAGACTGAACGTACCCGAAGCGCTGACCTCCCCGGCGGGGATGCTGATATTGAACGTTGCCGTGTTCGCGCAGGCGTCTTCGGTGGTCGGGGGGCACGACGACGCCAGAGCGGCTCCGTTGGTGTCGCCGGAGGCGACGGCCATGTTCACCGTCGTCGCCGCCGTCAGCTCAGACCCCGTCGCTCCCGACCCCGACGGGTCCGCGAACCCGGCGGTGACCGTTATCGTATGCGCCGCCGCCTGCTCCACCACCGTTCCCGGCGACACCGACACTGCCAAACCGTTGTCCGACGCCAGAATCGTCAAAGTATCGTGGGTCACTGTTCCGCCCGAAACCCCGGTGATCCGAAAAGTCTCCGCCCCCTCCGCAACCGCGTCGTCGTTTATCGACAGCCCCGTCAGATCCGTCCATTCGCTGGCCGTCTCGCCGGCCCGGATGACAACCGACGCCGGCGTCGAAGGAGCGGTGAAATCCACCCCGCCGCCCGCCGCCGACGACGGGGAATCCTCCCCCGCCGACACCTGCACCACCAAATCCTGGGTCAAAGCGTTCGCTGCCCCCGACAGCGCCGCCCGCACCCGCACCGCCGCCGTTCCGTCTTCTGCCAGGTTCTTTTGTTCGCCGTTGGTTCCGCTGTCGGTGTCCGCCGTCAACACGATCTCGGGGTCGGTGATCGACACCTCGGCCGAAGACACCTCAACCGCCTCACCCACCGTCGCCGACCCCGAAAACACCAGCTCCTCGTCCCCCTCCAAAGCAAGATCCGCCTCCGCCGTCAACCGGACGGTCTTGCTTCCCGACGTGTCCCCCGCCGGGATGCTCACCGTGAACTCATTGTTCGACACCCCGGTCCCCGACAACGTGAAATCGGAAGCCGCGACCCCATCCGAAGGCGACCCGGCCGCCGTCACCGTCACGTCCGTCGCCGATGTCAACACCGACGACGAACCCGCGAACTCCGCCGTAACCACCACATCCACCGCCTCGCCCTCTCCCACCGCCGCTGTATCCACCGACAACGCGATATCAGCATCGTCATCCGCGATCGTTATCTCAGCCCCCGTCACCGGCCCCACCGCCACAGAAGGCGAACCCCCCACCACAAAGGTCTCCGGCCCCTCCACCACGTCGTCGTCCGTAACCGTCAAACCAGACAACGAAGCCGTACCCGACGGCGTCAAACTTCTAGCCGGAAAAGTGATCGTACGCGGCGACGACGGAGAATAAGACAAATCACCGGCCCCCGCCTGCCCCGCCGCCGGAGACGCCGGCACCGCCGCCGACAACGTAACCACCGTCGCCGACGCAATAGCAGAACTGGTAGTCGTCGCCGGGAAAGCCGCCGAAACAGTCGCACCCGACCCGACCTCTCCCTCCGCCAACGTAGACTGCACGCCGTCCGTATCGGTGTCTGTATCCACAGTCAACGTAATATCATCATCGTCGTCGCCGAACACAACCTCCATAGGCACCGACGTCCACCCAGACGGTAAATTATCAAAATAGAGCTCAAAGGTCTTATCCCCCTCCGCTATGGTATCCTCCGAAGCTCCCTGCCTCCAAATATAGAAGGTACCCCAATGACCGGTCCTACCATCCGGACAATTGGCCTGGGTTGTTGACGTTGTCGTTCTACGATTGAGATTTACACACTTACGCGTATGGCTAGGATAAGTCAACCTATACTCAGTATTTAAAACGGCCGTCCCGTCCCTCGCGCTAATACGCGGCCTCAATATTGAACTATAGGTAGAACTGGTGGACGCAACAAAATTGTCCCGGGTGGTACCACTGCCCAACTCAGCCGTCACTTGATTGACAACCTCTCTAGCACTGTCCGGACCTTCACTCCAATCCATATTCGCAATATGCGATGAACTAAAGCGAACAGTCCGATCTGTGTCGTTGATAGTAAAATCAGTTGAGCTGGTCGTAAACCCAGGAGTCTGTGTTATACCCGAAATCCGGATAATCTCATTATTCTCCGTTATCTTATCGGGAGTAGCACTTATCCAAATACCGTGAACCCCGCTCGTAGAACCCGCCGAGATAGTCACACTCATTGAATTATTAGTATTCAGGCCAGACCCAGTATAGACACCATAATCCCCGCCGCAGTTGCTAAACGCAACTGCAGGGAAAAAACTTGTTGCCACACAGCTGGTCCCCCGTGTAGCGGTGCTCCCCGACCCTCCCACAGTTACCGTCACTGTAATATCCGAGCTCTGAGCCGAAGTAATCGAAGCCTGAACCCACCCAGCAAAAAACCCATCCTCGTTGACGCTGGTAACCGTAAAATATGTAACCGTATTAATATCAAGATCAACCACGCTCAGCGTTATGAAACCCTGGCTTTCCACCGAATCAGGAACCGACAAAAGCGCCGACACCAGCACCAGCGCCGGCAACACCCTCCGCATCACCACCTCCCCATCCCATCCGGGCCGCACCGTTCAAAGGAGACCATCACCCCAAAGAGTAGCCCCCCCCCCCCATAAGTCAAACCACTTCCCCAAGGCGCGAGGAACGGCGCGGGCCGCTCACTCCACCGAGACCGCACCGCCCGTGCTGCGGCCCCGCCGGGCGCATCAAGGCCCGCCGGGGGCCCCGTGCGGCCCAACCGGAGGAGGTCAGACGCCGGCGGTCAACGCGGTGATCGCCCTCGTGCGGGGGTATATCCGCCAGGGAAAAGACCGTCCCCTCCCCCCGCACGGCCAGGCGGGGGGGCGTACCGCCGTATCCCGGCCCGGCCCGTCGAGCATGGCCGTCTCGGTGCGGCGGAGGCGCGAGCCGTCCGAGTCGGGGGCCGCCCTCCCCCGCCCGAGACGAGCGGTCGAGGTCGTCGTAGACGGCCGCCAAGCCGACGACGCTGTGCGGCCCGGCCTCGGCCGCCTTCTCCGCATCCGCCGTCAACGTCGGCCCTCGCCGACCAGGACTGAACCACCTCGGCGCGAGGCGTCCAACCTGTGCAACTGGGGAAAGGGCTGGTAGGAGAGAAATACCAGAAAGAGGCTTATAGAGCCGATTCTCTAAATAGGGCCTGTTTATCAACATCATCTTGCCGCAGGAGGTGTATCTTGCGGGGTTTACGCATGCCGGGTTGCATGGTAGCGGAGTGGAGAATGTCTAGGTCCCGCCAGTCTGGTACTTCAAACGGCTCCTTGATGCGCTCGGCAATCAGCGGCCGATAATCAGGATTGATCTCAATACCAATACCCGACCTTCCCATCCCTCGGGCCACTTTCAGAGTAGTACCGCTCCCCACAAACGGGTCTAGCACCGTGTCGCCGGGACTGGTAAACGATTCCAACACCAAAGCTACGAGTTCCTCCGGGTAGGCGGCCTGGTGGTAGCCTAGTTTTTTAACATTTGGTGGTTTGTAAGCTGGAATACGGATCACGTTGCCTAGACACCTGCCCAGTGGATTCTTCTTGTGTTGCCGGGGATCAACATCCTGATATTTTTGCGGCACTCTGGGCTTATGCATCTGATAACCACGTCGCTTCGGTTTGGTAAACACCAGGAGAAACTCGAACTTGTTGTCGAAAAGACGCTCAATATAATGATTGGGCTGCGGTAAAGCATTGGGTATATACCATATGAGAATGTCCCACAACTCCCACTGTTCAATAGTGTTGGCGATATCAAAAGCGATCGGATAAAAGACTTTCTGATGCCGCCGGTTGCCAACATTGACAACCATCACCGCTTCTTCGCCGGCCAGCTCCGCGCATCGGTTCCAGACTGCGTTCATCCTGGCCAAGTAATCCTCATATGACTCACCGCCAATCTGACCTCGATGCCCGTAGTCCTTCAGATTCCAATAAGGCGGGGAGGTCATCACCAAATCTACCGACCCCTTCGCCGCAGGAATCGGGTTCTCTGACGACTGAAAGTAAGCGACTTGCCCATCGAGGCGGAGCGGGGCGCCGTTTTCGGAACTCATACCGCCATGATAACAGCAGCACCTGGTTGCGGCCCCGCCCCCGCAGGGCGCATCGAGGCCCGCCGGGGCCCGTGCGGCCCGACCGGAGGGGGTCAGACGCCGGCGGTTACAACCTTGGCCGCCTCGGCGAAGACGCCGGCCAGCTGGAAGGGCATCACCCCCGCCGCCGCCACGAAGACCGCCGTTATCCCCAGGGCCAGGGCCAGGGCCCCGCCGAGGGAGGGGGCGGGCGCCGCAGCCCCGTCTGCGCCTTCGGGCAGGGGGTCCATCCACATGGTCTTGGCCACCCGGGCGTAGTAGACGAGGGCGATCACCGCGTTGACCGCCGCCGCCGCCGCCAGCCCGACGGTCCAAGGGTCGGCGGGGCGCAGAACGGCCAAGAACATGGCGAACTTGGCGTACCAGCCGGCCAGAGGGGGTATACCCGCCAGGGAGAAGAAGAAGACCGCCCCCAGCACGGCCAGCCGGGGGGCGTACCGCCGCATCCCGGCCCAGCCGTCGATCATGGCCGTCCCGGTGCGGCGGACGGCGGCTATCACCACCCCGAAGGCCCCCAGGTTCATGAAGGCGTAGATGATCACGTACACGATGGTGGCCGAAGCCGCTTCCTGGATCACCCTGGGGTCGTCGGTCACCGCCGCCGCCGCGAACGGAACCAGGATGAAGCCCCCCTGGGCGATGGAGGAATAGGCCAGCATGCGGACGATGTTGTCCTGGCGCAGCGCGGTCAGGTTGCCGAGGGTCATCGAAAGAACGGCCAGCACCCACAGGGCCGGGCCCCAGATCTCGGTCACGGAGGGGAAGGCCTGGTAGCAGAGCAGCAGCAGCCCGGCGAAGCCGGCCGCCTTCGACCCCACCGACAGATAGGCGGTGACCGGAGTGGGGGCGCCCTCGTAGGTGTCCGGCGCCCAGAAATGGAAGGGCGCCGCCGTGATCTTGAAACCGAACCCCACCAGGGTGAACAGCACCGCCAAGCGGAAGGCGCCGGTGTCCGCCAACCCCGCGCCGGCGGTGCGGATGCCCTCGAAGGTGACCGACCCGGTCAGCCCGTACAGGAAGGACATCCCGTAGAGGAGGACGGCGGTGGAGAGCACCCCCAGAATGAAGAACTTCAAGGACGCCTCGTTGGAGCGGGCGTCCCCCTTGCGCCAGCCGGCCAGCAGGAACAGCGGCCCGGTCACCAGCTCCAGGCCTACGAACAACGTGATCAGATCCCGGGAGGAGGCCATGATCAGCGAACCCAGGATCGAGGTCAGCAGCAGCAGGTAGTACTCGCCCTGGTAGTAGCGGTCGCCCTCGATGTAGGAGACGGACATCAGCAGCACCAGATACCCGCCGACGATGAACACCGCCTTCATCACCAGGGCGAAGTCGTCGACCACGTAGGCGCCCCCCAACAGAGACCTCGCCCCCGGCCCGCCGCCGAACGCCAGCGTGGCCAGCGGGACCGCCGCCAGCGCCAAGCCCACCACCCCGGCGAACGCCGTCCAGTACTTGCGGCGGCGGGGCAGGGCCACATCCAGGCCCAGCACCGCCAGGATGGCGGCGGCCACCGCGATCTCCGGGGCCAGGGCGTGGTAGTCGAGGTCCACGGATCAGCCTCCGAAGGCGGTGCGCGCCAGGTTGACGACCGCGTCGGTGGTGGCCCCCAGCACGATCCTCGGATACACGCCGACGGCGACTATGGCGACGATCAGAGGCGCCCAGGCCAGCCATTCATAACGGTCCACGTCGGCGAATTCGCGGCCTTCCCATTCCTCCTTGGGCTCGCCCAGGTTGACCCGCTGCAGCATCCACAGCATGTACCCGGCGGTCAGCACGGTGCCGACCGCTCCGATCACCATATAGGTCTGGAACTGGGTGAGGCTGAGGCCGGCCAGAGGGCGGTAGGCCCCCAGCAGCGACATGAACTCGCCCCAGAAACCGGCCAGGCCGGGCAGGCCCAGCGACGCCATGGCGGTGAAGGCGAATACGCCCCCCATCCAGGGCATGAGCTTCTGGTTGCCGCCCAGGCGGGCGATCTCGCGGGTGTGGTAGCGGTGATGCATCGATCCGGCCAGGAAGAACAGCAGCCCGGTGATCAGCCCGTGGGCCACCATCCCGATCAGGGCGGCGTTGAAGCCCACGTCGGTCATGGTGGCGATCCCCAGCATCACGAAGCCCATGTGCCCCACCGACGAGAAGGCGATCAGACGTTTCACATCGGTCTGCGCCAGACAGGCCAGCGAGCCGTAGATGATCCCGATCACCGCCAGCAGGCCGATGAACGGGGCCCATTGGCGGGCCATGTCGGGCAGGACGGGGATGGAGATGCGGAGGAAGGCGTAGGAACCCAGCTTCAGCAGGATGGCGGCCAGCAGCACCGAACCCACCGTGGGGGCGGCGGTGTGGGCGTCCGGCAGCCAGGTGTGGAACGGCCACATGGGAACCTTCACCGCGAACCCCAGGAACATGGCCCCGAACACCAGGAAGGCGAAGGTCCCGCTCCCGAAGGCGTTCTGGGATCCCAGGGCGATGAGGGCCGGGATGTCGAAGGTGTTGGCGCCCAGGAAATCGCCGGAGCGGAAGTAGAGGGCCAAGAAGCCCAGCAGCATGAAGGCCGACCCGAACAGGGTGAACAGGAAGAACTTGATGGCCGCGTAGAGCCGCATGGTCACGGTGCGGCCCAGCACCGGGATGCGCCGGCGGGCGCTGTCGCCCCAGATGCCGATCATGAAGTACATCGGCAGGAGCACCAGCTCGAAGAAGATGAAGAACAGCACCAGGTCGAGGGCGGCGAAGGTCCCGTTCATGCCGGTGGCCAGGAGCAGCATCAGCGCCAGGAACCCCCGGACGTTGCGGGGTTCTTCCCAGTGGTTCCAGGAGTAGATGACCGCCAGCAGGGTCACCGCCGCCGACAGCACCAGCAGGGGGAGGCTGATGCCGTCCACCCCGATGCGGTAGTTGGCGCCGATGGCCGGTATCCAGTCGGCCGTTACCCCGAACTGGAACCGCTCGGCCGCCCCGTAGTCGAAGACGGCGGCCGCGGCCGCGGCCAGCAGGGCGGTGGCGGCGGCAACCGCCAGGGCGATCCCCTTCTGGGCCGCCTCGTTGGCCTTGGGGACGGCGAACAGGGCCGCCGCGCCGGCCGCCGGCAGGAACACGATGAGGCTCAGCCCCCATCCGCTGTCGAAGAACTCCATCATCTGACTCCTGTTTCCAGCCTTGCGCAACCTTCGCCCGAGAGGGTGTGAAACAACATCATCCGCACAGCCTTTCCGTTCATCCCTATGCAACGACCGCGAACACGGCGGCCAGCACCACCGCCCCCAGCACGAACCCGCCCGCATACTGCTGCACCTTGCCGCTCTGCAGGAACCGGAGCCGCCCCCCCGCCCCGCCGGCGCCGCCCGCCGCCGCATTGAAGAACAGGTCTATGCCCTGCTGGTCGAGGCGGCGGTAGACCAGGCCCCCCAGCCAGGCGGTCACCAGCCCCGCCCCGTTGACCGCCGCATCGATCACATGGCTGTTCACCCAGTCCACCCCCCGGGCCAACGGCCCCTTGACCGGGCCCACCACCCCCCGCATGTAGAGATCGTCGAGGTAGTACTTGCGCCGCAGCAGCGGATACAGCACCGGGATCTCCAGGCGGTCGCGGGCGGCCTGGGTCTCGGCGTCCGGCGCGAAGATGCGCCAGCCCAGGGCGATGCCGGCCGCCGCCGCCGCCAGCCCGTAGGCGGCCAGATCCCACTCGATGCCCGACGGGTGGTAGTCCCCCATCGCCACGGCCCGCGCCGCCGCCCATTCGGTGAAGTTGCCGATGGGGCCCCACTTCACGCCCGGGATGTTCAACAGGCCGGCCAGGACGCTGGGGACGGCCAGCGCCACCAGGGGTCCGGTCATCACCCGGGGGGATTCATGGGGATGCCCGCCGCCTTTGTAGGTTCCGAAGAAGGTGAGGGCCACCGCCCGGGTCATGTAGAAGGCGGTCACGAACGCCCCGGCCACCGCCACCCACATGAAGGCGGTGTAGCCCTCGTGGCTCAGGGTGGCCAGGATCTCGTCCTTCGACCAGAAGCCCGCCAGCGGGATCACCCCGGCCAGCGACAGCGAGCCGACCGCGAACGTCCAGAAGGTGATGGGCATCTTGCGGCGCAGACCCCCCATGTCGCTCATGTTGTTGGAGTGGACGGCGTGGATGACCGACCCGGCGCCGAGGAACAGGAGGGCCTTGAAGAAGGCGTGGGTGAAGAGGTGGAACAGCCCCGCCGTGTAGCCGCCCGCCGCCACCGCCGCCATCATGTACCCCAGCTGGGAGACGGTCGAGTAGGCCAGCACCCGCTTGAGGTCGTCGGAGGTGAGGGCCAGGAACCCCAGCGCGAACAGGGTTATCACCGCGACGGGGATCATCCACTGGCGGGCCTCGGCGGCCATGTTCTGGTAGAGGGGGAAGGCGCGGGCCATCAGGTAGACGCCGGCGGTGACCATGGTGGCGGCGTGCATCAGGGCCGAGACGGGGGTGGGGCCGGCCATGGCGTCGGGCAGCCACACGTGCAGGGGGAACTGGGCCGACTTGCCCATCGCCCCGAAGAACAGCAGCAGCCCTCCGGCCAGCGCGACGCCTTCCAGGGCCGGGCTGTGCTCGACCGCCGCCCGGGCCAGGTCGGAGAAGCGGAACCCGCCCAGGGACACCCCCAGCAGGACGGCGCCCAGGATCAGGCCCACGTCGGCGACCTTGTTGGTGAGGAAGGCCTTGACGGCGGCGTCGCTGTTCTCCTTCTGCTCCCAGTAGTGGCCGATCAGGAGGTAGCTGGCCAGGCCCACCCCCTCCCAGCCGATGATCAGCTGGATCAGGTTGGGCGCCCCCACCAGCACCAGCATCGACCCGGCGAACAGGGACAGAGAGGCGAAGAACCACGGCACCCGCACGTCCCCCTCCATGTAGCCCACCGCGTAGAGGAACACCAGGAAGCCCACGAAGGCCACCACCCAGTACATCATGATCGACAGCCCGTCCGCCACGAAACCCAGCTCGAAGGTGAGGTCGGCGCCGCCCAGCCGCCCGATGCGGGCGATGGTGAAGCTCCCCTCCCGGTAGATCCCCCCCAGCATGTTCTGGACGAACAGCACCGTGGCCCACAGCAGGTTCACCCCCATCGCCCCCACCGCCAGCTCGGCGCCCTGCTTGGGCATGCGCTTGCCGAACAGGACGATGCCCAGGAAGGCGGCGAACGGAAGCACCAGCATGATCCAGGCCCCGGCGGCGAAGAACCCGCCTGCCGACAGCTCGGGGGCGCCTTCCCCGGCGGCCAGGATCAACGGAGCGGCGGGCGGCGTCACCATTTCACCATTTCATCAGGTCCAGCTCGTCCACGTTGCCCGAGGCCCGGTTGCGGAACACCAGCAGGATGATGGCCAGGCCGATGCCCACCTCGGCGGCGGCGATGGTGATGACGAAGACGGCGAAGATCTGGCCGTGGGCGGCGGCGGTGTTCCAGAACGCCTCGAAGGCCACCAGGTTGATGTTGACCGCGGCCAGCATCAGCTCCACCGCCAGCAGGATGGCCACCGCGTTGCGGCGGGACAGCAGGCCGTAGACGCCCAGGGAGAACAGCACCGCGCCCAGCACCAAGAACTGCGCCAGGATCACACCCGGCCTCCTTCTTCCTCCTCGGCGGGGGTGAGGTCCTTGCGCGCCAGGGTGATGCCGCCCACCAAGGCGGCCAACAGCACGAACCCCACCGCCTCGAAGGGGATCAGGTACCGGCGGATGAAGCCTTCCCCCAAGACGGCGGAGGGGGTGGCCGACCCCGCCGGGAGCGGGGCGCCGAAGCCCTCTATCTGGCCGGAGACCGCCGCCGTCAGCCACAGGGTCAGGGCCAGGACGGCCAGCGAGGCCAGGGCGGCCGGCCACCGGTTGGGGTGGCTGAGGCCGGTTTCCCGGCCGATGGGCGCCCGGGTGATCATGACGCCGAACAGGAAGAGCACGATCACCGCCCCGATGTACACCAGCACCAGCACCCAGGCCACGAACTCGGCCGACAGCAGGATGAACAGCCCGGCGGAGGCGGCCAGGGTCAACACCAGGAACAGGGCGGCATGCACCACGTTGCGGCTGGTCACCACCCGCAGGGCGGCCAGCGTCATGGGGACCGCCAAGGCCAGGAACGCCCAGTTGACGGGCTCCGCCAGCCAGTCGGAGAAGGTCACACCGGCCGTCCTTCCATGGCCAGCGCGGCCATGACCGGCGCGGGCGGGGCGCCCTCTCCTCCGGCCTTCACGACTGCGCCCCCAGGCCGTCGGGGACGGTCTTCATCCAGTCCTGGAGCCGGTCCATGTCGTGCATCATCGGCCCCATGCCGTACTCCGAATACTCGTATTCGGGGGTCCAGAAGAGGGCGTCGAAGGGGCACACCTCCACGCAGATGCCGCAGTACATGCACAGGGCGTAGTCGATGTCGAAGCGGTCGAGGACGGCGCGCGCCCGGGGCCGCCCGCCGGGGCGGGACGGGGGCTTCATCTCCTTGTGGCCTTCTATGTATATGCACCAGTCGGGGCAGGAACGGGCGCACAGCATGCAGACCGTGCAGGCCTCCTGTTCGAGGGCGATGACCCCCCGCGCCCGGGGGACCGGGGCCTCCTTGACCACCGGGTAGTTGACCGTGGCCCGCAGCCCGGCCCTGCCCCCGCTCAGGTTGAAGGCCCAGGTGCGGAGCATGGTCGTGAAGGTGACCCGCAGGCCGGAGAGCATCCCCAGCCTGGGGGGCCGCAGGCTGCGCAGTGCGGAGAGCTTCATCTATACCACCACCTTCAGCACCGCCGTGGCGATGATGTTGAGGATCGAAATCGGGATCAACCACTTCCAGGCCAGGGTCTGGAGCTGGTCTTCACGGAACCGGGGCAGCGTCCAGCGCAGCCAGATCATGATGAACACCAGCAGGCCCACCTTGGCGAACACGATGACCGGCGACAGCAGGGTGTCGGCCGGGATGCCCCAGAAGCCGTAACCGCCCAGGAACAGGGTAACGGCGATGGCCGACATCGAGAACATGTTGGCGAACTCGGCCAAGAAGAAGAACAGGAACCGGAACCCCGAATACTCGGTTACATACCCCATCACCAGCTCCGACTCGGCGATCGGCATGTCGAAGGGGAGGCGGGTCAGCTCGGCCAGGGTGGCGATCATGAAGACGGTCAGCCCCACGAACTGGGTGAGCAGGAACGGCCACCCCTGTCCGATCTGCGCCTGGACGATCCCCTGCATGGACATGGTGCCGGCCTGGATCACCACCCCGACGGTGGCCAGCACCAGGGGCAGCTCGTAGGCGATCAGCTGCCCGGCCGCCCGCAGCCCGCCGATCATCGAGTACTTGTTGGCCGACGACCATCCGGCCATCAGCACCCCGATGGTGCTCACCGAGGAGACGGCCAGGGCGTAGAAGATGCCCACGTCGAGGTCGCGCACCATGCCGTAGCGGGAAGGGTGGAGGGGGATCACCACCAGGAGCGCCATCGTCCCCAGCATGACCAGGGCGGGCGCCCACTTGAAGACCGGGCGGTCGGCCTCGGCGGGGACGATGTCCTCTTTCTGGATGAACTTGACCCCGTCGGCGATGAGCTGCGCCCAGCCGTAGCGCCCGCCGGCGAAGTAGGGGCCCACCCGGCTCTGCATGTGGGCGGACAGCTTCATCTCGGCGAATCCGATCACCATCCCGATGGCGGGCACCGCCGCCGCCGCCACCGCCAGCTTGATGCCCAGCTCCGCCCAGAACACCAGCCCCAGCGTCAGCGTCACCGGCCCGGCGGCCGCCGCTTCCAGGATCATCGGTCAACGTCCCCCAGCACGAAGTCGAGCGACCCCATGACGGCGATGAAGTCGGGCACCAGGGCGCCCTGCAGTATCCAGGGGAGGATGGAGAGGTTGGAGAAGGAGGCCGAGCGGATCTTCAGCCGGTAGGGGCCGAGGCCGCCGGTGGACACCAAGTGGTAGCCCATCTCCCCCTTCGGGTTCTCGGCCCGCACGTAGGCCTCGCCGGGGGGGACTTTGATGATGCGGGGGACCTTGGCCTGGAGGGGGCCGGACGGTATCCCGTCAATCGCCTGGCGGATGATGCGGGCCGACTGGCGTATCTCCTCGAGGCGCACCCACCACCGGTCCCAGCAGTCGCCGTTCTCCCCGGTCGGGACGTCGAAGTCGAACCCGTCGTAGGGGAGGCAGCCGGAGGCCTTGCGCAGGTCGAACCCGCAGCCGGAGGCGCGCAGGTTGGGGCCCGACACCCCGTAGGACGCCGCCACATCCGCCGGAATCACCCCCACCCCCTTGGTCCGGGCGAGGAACACCTCGTTGCCGGCCACCAGGTCTTCGATCTCGCCGCAGGTGGCTTCCACCTTGTCCATGGCGGCGCGGGTCTCGGCCAGGAACGAGGCGGGGATGTCCATGCCGGCCTTCTTGGTGACCGGCCCGGCCCCGTAGACCGGCTTGACCCCTCCGATCCGGTTGAAGTTGGGGTGGAAGCGCCCGCCGGTGACCGATTCGAGCAGGTCCAGCACCCGCTCCCGCTCCCGCAGGGCGAAGAAGAGGGGGGTGGCGGCGCCCAGCTCCAGCGGGTAGGAGGCCATGAAGACCAGATGCGAGGAGATGCGGGCCATCTCGGTGAGCACCAGCCTGATCCACTGGGCGCGGGGCGGGGCCTCCACCCCCATCAGGCGCTCGGCGGCGGCTATGAACGGCACTTCGTTGGCGAAGCCCGACACCCAGTCGATCCGGTTGACGATGGTGGTGATCTGGGGGTAGGTGCGCACCTCGGCCAGCTTCTCGTACCCCCGGTGCATGTAGCCGATGACCGGGCGCACGTCGGTGGCCCGCTCCCCGTCGACGGTGGCCACCAGGCGGAGGACCCCGTGGGTGGACGGGTGCTGGGGGCCGATGTTGAGGGTCATGCCCTCGGTCTCGAGCTCCACCGAGACGGCCGCCTCGGACAGGTGGTGGGCGAGCGTCCGGTCCACTACGCCCCCGGATTCACGGTCGAGGGGCCCCCGTTGCCGGCGTCAGGGCCGGGGGCGGGGTCGGGGTCAGGGGCGTCTTCGGGCATGTCCTCCACGTCCACTTTGCCCGGCCAGGGCTTGACCTCCCGGCTCAGCAGGGGGTAGCTCTTGCGCAGCGGGTGCCCTTCGAATTCGTCGGGCAGGTAGAGCTTGGTGAGGTCGGGGTGGCCAGCGAAGTCGATCCCGAACATCTCCGCCGCCTCCCGCTCGTGCCAGTTGGCGCCGGGGTACACCCCGCAGAGGCTGTCGATGGACGGGTTTTCGCGGTCGATGTCGGCGGATATCAGCACCAGCCGGCCCAAGTCGAGGTCGGAAACGGCGCACAGCATCTCGAAGCGCTCCTCCACCGGGGGGTCGGGCGGGTCGCCCACCGCCGCCTCGTTCGACCAGTCGACGGCCGACAGCCAGGACAGGAACACCAGGCCGAAGCGGTCGCGGGCGGCGGTGACCGACTCCTTCCAGGCCGAGGCGTCCACCCTGATCTTGGCGGTGCCGTGGGACACCTCGGCCCGGCCCCCCACCGCCGCGGCCACCCGCCCGGCCAGTTCGGCCAGCGGGTCGGCGCCGGTGTCCGGGGCGGCGGCGTCCGGGGCGGCGGTTTCAGACGGGCCGGCGGTCACGCTGCTTCCACTTCTCGCGCACGTCCTCGCGGCCGATCTTCTCCTGCAGGAGGACGACCCCCTCCATCAGGGCCTCGGGGCGGGGGGGGCAGCCCGGTACGTACACATCCACGGGGATGATCTGGTCCACCCCCTTCGTAACCGAGTAGGAATCCCAGTAGGGGCCGCCGCAGTTGGAGCAGGACCCCATGGAGATCACGTATTTGGGGTCGGGCATCTGCTCGTAGAGGCGCTTGACGGCGGGCGCCATCTTGTCGGTGACGGTGCCGGCCACCACCATCAGGTCGGCCTGCCTCGGAGAAGCGGGGAGGGGGATGATGCCGAACCGCATGAAGTCGTAGCGGGGGCCGGAGGCGGCCATCATCTCGATGGCGCAGCAGGCCAGGCCGAACTGGAACAGCCACAGGGAGTAGCGGCGCGACCAGTTGAGCAGCCACGACACCGGCTTGACGCCGCCGAAGCGCTCGGCGACTACGCCCACGATCCCGCCCGCCGCTCATCCAGGCGCCGCCCCCCCGCCGGGCCGGCCCCCTTCATCCCCGCTTGCTTCATCCCCGCTTGCTTCATTCCCACTTGAGCACCCCCTTGCGCACCGCATAGAGCAGCCCCTCCAGCAGGGTGAGGATGAATATGACCACCGCGATCACCCCGGGCAGGCCCAGGGATTCGGCGGTAACCGCCCATGGGAAGAGGAACACCGCCTCCACGTCGAACAACACGAACAGCAGCCCGAAGATGTAGTAGCGGACGAAGGTCTGGTTCCAGCCCTCGCCCACCGGATCGACCCCGCACTCGTAGGTGGTCGTCTTCTCCTTGGTGGGGTTGGAGGGGCGCACCAGGTAGGTGATGCCCAGGGTGAGGGCCACCAACACCAGGCCGAAGGCGGAGAAAGCGGCCACCGCGAGATAGTCCTGGAAGTATTCGCTCACGGAAGTTCCGCCTCGGGTTCGTGCGGCTGCATGCCTGTCCTGTCTCCGGTCTTTCCCGGCTGGTTTCTGCCCGTCTCGCCGCCCCCCCGCCGGGGCGTTCGTGCGGGCGGCCCGGACCGGGGCGGATTATAGATGCCGCGCCCGCCCCGATGAATTCCACCCGGCTACCGTGCCGTCCGTGAGGGCAGATGCGGGCGGAACATCCGATCCGAGGGCGCCGGACTACGCCGGAGGGTCGCTCGTCAACCTGGTTGCGGAGCTGGAACGGCGGCTGGCCGGGTCTTGTGCGTCCGCCCGGCTGCACGGCCCGCTGGCCGGGCTGATACCGGAGGCGTCCACCTACATACTGTTCCTGATCGACGGCCTGGGCGCCCGCCGGCTGGACCATCCGGCGGCGGGGGGGTTGGCCGCCGCCCTGCGCGGGGTGTTGGACGCTCCCTTCCCCACCACGACCTCGGTGAGCCTGGCCTCGGCGGCCACCGGCCTGGCGCCCCGCCGGCACGGGCTGATCGGGCACTTCGTGCTGTTGGCGGGCTTTTCCAAACCGATCAACTCCCTCCGCTGGCAGTACGGCGGGGGAAAGGCGGTGTCCTTCCGCACGGAGGGCTTTCTCCCCCGCCCCAACCTCTGGGAGCGGCTGGCGGCGGCGGGCGCGGAGCCGATCACGGTCCAGCCCGCCGACTACGAGGGCACCCCCCTGACCAAGGCCCTGTACCGGGGGTGCCGCTTCGAGGGGGCCGCCTCCCTAGACCACTTCGTGGCGGCGGCGGCGGGGCTGGCCGAGCCGCCCGGTCGGCTGGTGTTCGCCTACTACCCGGCGGTGGACGCAGCCGCCCACAAACACGGGATGGACAGCCCGGAGTACGCCCGCGCCCTGGGGTCGGCGGCCTACCTGTGGGAGGGGATCGCCGCCCGCCTCCCCGCCGGAGCGGTGATGGTGGGCACCGCCGACCACGGCCTGGCGGCGGTGCCCCGGTCGGGAAAACGGCGCCTGCATCGCCGCCGCACCCCCGGCCTGACCCTGTACGGCGACCCCCGGGTCCTGTACGTGCGGGGCCCGGCCGACCGCATCGAAGAGCTGGCAGAAGGCCTGCCCGCCTCCCTGCTTTCCCGAAAAGACCTGGAACCCCTGTGGGGCCCCCCGGATGAAGGCGGGGGCGGGGGCGGGGAAACCCCCATCGGCCCCATCGGCCCCCCCGCCCCCGTAGAAAAACCCGACGGCGCCCTCCTGGCCCACGACGGCTGCGCATTGCTCCCCGGCCACTTCGACAAGCGCATGATCGGCTACCACGGCGGCCTGACCCCCGAAGAACTCGAGATCCCCCTCTTGGTGGCAACCCCCCCAGACCTGACGCGGCGGAATCTCTCGGCTCAGCGGGGGGCGGCCGATGCAGGCCCTTCCGGCCTGCCGCAGCCGCCTGACCAGGCCGGGCCGGAAGATCCGGGATCGCGTCTCACCCGCCGGGTATGGTGATGAACGAGGAGATGGAAGATGGTCATGTCCCAGCACGAGATAATTTCTCCAGCTTGACAGGCTGGAAGATAGTGTTATAATGGGTTTAACAATCTTCTGAAGGGTTCTCCCAAGAAGGCGTATCAGCAAGGGAAGGAGGTTTGGGAATGGGTGGAGAAAAAAGTGATCAACAGGTCTTTGACGCCCTTGAGAACGCTCAGGTGCTGTACGAACGCTATTTAGAGCTCTCTCGGATCGCCGATATAGTACCAGATGACCTTGGTCAGCCCTCGGAACCAGGTCCACCGTCAACGGAACCGTTGGAGATGATCATTCATGAAGTTCCTACCTTATTTGGGTAGTTGAAGGTTAGTAGATTGAAACATTATGGCTACTTGGCAACAAATAGTAAAACAAATACAAGGAATGTCTGAAAGTTACAGAAGAGCCTGGCTTGGAAACGAATTTCAGCAACACCTTGAAAAGATCGCTGAGCAACGCAACGACAATAATGTGCTTTTGTACGGATCTTCCTTTTTGCAAAAACCCCAAGCTCCTCCTCAACGTATACAGATAACGGCGGAGGATATAAATGGGATGATGTCAGTCATTCACGGAATGGACTGGAATAAACCACTTACATTAGTTCTTCACACACCGGGCGGTGTAATAAACGCCACAGAGTCGTTAGTTGAATACATAAGATCCAAGTTTGCTCATATAGAGGTGATCGTCCCAACCTTCGCTATGTCGGCAGGTACCATGATCGCTCTTGCTTCGGACTTGATCATAATGGGTCGTCATAGTCAACTCGGACCTATTGACCCGCAGATGCCGTATCCGGGTAGGTTCGTTTCAGCACGAGCTGTTGTAGACCAATTCCATATAGCCAAGCAAGAAATCCTTAACGATAACAGTAGTGCTCATGTCTGGGCACCAATTCTTGCTAGTCTAGGTCCCTCTCTTATTCAGGAAGCACAAAATGCCCTTGCATATGGAGAGAACATGGTTAAAGGATGGCTTGAAAAATACATGTTCTCATCGATAGAAGAACAGGATGAACGATCAGATAAGGCGAAACAAGTTGCCAAATATTTCAACGACACCAAAGAGCATAAAAGCCATGGGCGGCGAATTGATAGAGACGAAGCTCGCGGGGTCGGAGTCTTTGTAGAGAATATGGAAGATGATCAAGGTTTGCAAGACATTGTACTAACGGCCTATCACCTGATGACGATTATGTTTGAGCAAAGCACCTCCACGAAAATTATCTGGTCAAACCACGGTCAGCAATGGGTCCGAAACTGGCAGGAACAGCCCTTGGTATCAAGCTAGGTTGTGATAGGGGGAGGTTGCCCCTTCGCCGCAAAGCAAGCCGACGGGTGTCACCCGATTTGACTACTGCCGAGATTCCTGTAACATTTCTTGCAAAGGCGCAACGCCAACCGAGCGAGAAAGGTTTCAGTGAGATGGTGAACAAGGCCGCCGCGACAGACAATGAGATCGTCATAACCGAGCACGGGCGACGACTCGGCGCCGCGCTGGTCACGCGCGTCGAGTACGAAGGCTTCATAGAAACGCTGAACATCCTGTCGGATCCCGACATGATGGCGGGGATAGAAGAAGCCGAATCGGACATCGCGGCCGGCAGGCTCGTAGAGTTGCCCCAAGAAGACGAGCGGATAGGTTGAGGGGATAGAAGCCGCAGCTGGTCAGCGGGTTGCCGCCAGGGCTTCGCACCAGACCGGCGCACCACCCCCCCCCCCCCCGCTCCCGTGAATCATCGGGGCTAAACTGAAACCCAAGCCTGAAGCAGCACCCCGCTTTTCGCGCTCTCCGACCCCCGCCCCGGCTTCGCCGGGTACCCCGCCCCCGCCGCCTCCGAACCACCGTCTTCGGACACAGAGGACGCGCTGCGGCCCTCTGCGCCAGAATCCGTCTCAGCACAGCCAGGTCGGCCGCCCAGCCCTTGGAACCCTCGGCTCTGGGCGGAGCGGCCTCTGTATGACCGCAGCATCCGGACCGGCTGCGGTTTATGCACCCCCAAGGTATCAGGGGAGTGTGACAGATTTCAGCAGCTCGGCGGAAGATAAGCCGCAGACCAAGCCGAACCCGGTCGAATCCGGCCCCGCGCCCCCGCCGCGCTCCGACACCCGCCCCCCATCTGAGGGAAGCTGCAGGGCTGCGGCATGCGGGCCTCTCCGGACCGGATGCGGCATCACCCACTCTTCGCGTTCTCCGCCCTCTGCCAACTTCCTGCCCTAGATGAGTAGTTCCAAGGGGTGAGGTGGGGAAATACCACAGATCGGCGGTGGGAGTGTCCATGATCCGGGGTGAAAACCCCTGACCTTGGAGGCCTGGAATGAACCCGGATCTGGACACCCTCGCGACTGCACTCTACACAACCATCGACGACCTCATAGCCGAAAACCCCCACTGGACGCCGCCCCGGCCCAAAGTAGGCATCGCCCCGAAACTGTCCGACGCCGAGCTGGCCACCCTCGCTGTGCTGCAATCCCTCCTCGGATACGACTCCGAAGCCCGGTTCATCCGCTACGCCCGAACACACCTCCGCCCCTGGTTCCCCCACATCCCCCAACGAGCCGGATACAACAAACGCCTCCGCCGCAGCCACCACCTCCTCCAACACATCACCGCGCATCTCGCCCGGATGACCCCATCCTGGTGGGACGGCGTCTGGCTGGTCGACTCCACCCCCGTAGAATGCGGAACCAGCCGCCAAACCCAACAACGCTCCGACCTGGCCGGACACGCCGCCTACGGCTACATCGCGTCCCACCACCGGTACTTCTGGGGTCTCCGCCTCCACCTCATCGCCGCGCCCTCCGGCCTGCCCATCACCTACGCACTGGCTCCCGCCACAGCAGACGAACGCGACATCTGCCTTCACATGATCTCCCGCCGCGGCCTCGCCCGCCCCGGGCAGACCCTCATCGCGGACAAAGGCTACCGAAGAGCCAGCTTCGAGCAGCACCTCGACCAGGCCGGGATCACCCTCATCCGCCCTCAACTCAAAACAGAACAACCCCGGCCCCACCAGGAATTCCTACAGCCCTTCCGTCAAACCATCGAATCGATCATCCAGACCCTCAAAAACCAGCTCGGCCTCAACCGCCACGGCGGACGCACCCTACCCGGCGTCGCTGTACGCGTCGTCCAACGGCTGCTTGCTCTCACCGCTGTCATCTGGCACAACGAAACCACCCAACAACCCGGCCCCGCCCGTTCCCTCATCGCATACGACCACTAGAACCTTGGAAACAACCATCTAGACGCGAAGACCGCCGCCCTCCTAACGCGACCCCCGAACCCAGCTCCTTGCCCTCACCACCGCCATGAACCCGAGCATGGAGACCACCCGCCCGCCTGCGCAACCCCCGACCCCCCCCCCCCCCCCCCGCTCCAAGCCCCCTTCACCGCTTCCTGAACCCAAACCTGAAAGCACCCCGTTTTTCGCGTTCTCCGACCCCCGCCCCGGCTTCGCCGGGTACCCCCCGCCCCCGCCGCCTCCGAACCACCGTCTTCGGACACAGAGGACGCGCTGCGGCCCCCTGCGCCCGATCCGCCTCGGCACAGCCAGGTCGGCCGCCCCGCCCTTGGAACCCTCGGTTCTGGGCGGAGCAACCTCTGTATGACCGCAGCATCCGGATCGGCTGCGGTTTATGTACCACACCAAGGTATCAGGGGGTTGTGACATGTTTCGGCGGGGAGAGAAGGTCAGCTCCGCCAACCCTGATTCCTCATATCCACGCGGGGCCGCCGATGCCGCGGTTCGTTGGCCTGGACATCGGACTCCGAACCGGCGGTTTCACCTGTGGGTGGAGCTCACGTTCTCTATCGGGGGCGGGTTTCGCCGGGCCGGACCTGGGCGGCCAGGGCTGCCAGCACGCCGTTGACGAAGGCGCCGCTCTGCTTGGTGGAGTAACGCTTGGCCAGCTTCACCGCCTCGTTGAGCACCACCGCGGCGGGGGTCTTCTTCTCGAAGAGCAGCTCATACAGCGCCAGGCGCAGGACGGCCCGATCCACTGCGGCCATCCTCGCCACCGGCCAGCGCTCGGATACGGCTTCGATGCAGCGGTCCAGATCCGCCAGGTTCTCCCAGGCGCCCTCCACATAGCGCCGGGCGCGGCCCGCCAGTCCCTCGGCCGGGTCGGAAACCTCCCGCAGGTCGGCTTCGTAAAGGGCCTTCAGCGCCTGGATGCGCGCCTCGCGGGTTCGGGAGGGGAACGGGGGCGGCGGGCGTTCCCGGCAGCCGCCCTCTGTCATACCCGGGAGATGTAGGCGCCGGAGCGGGTGTCGACCTTGATGGTGTCGCCTTCCTCGATGAAGAGGGGGGCTTGGACGACCAGCCCGGTCTCCACCGTCACCGGCTTGGTGGCCCCCGACACCCGGTCGCCCTTGACCGCCGGCTCGGCGCCGGTCACCTCCAGCGGCACCGAAGCGGCCAGCTCCACCCCGATGGGAAGGTCCCCGTGGAGGGAGATCATCACGGTGGCGCCCTCGGTGATGTAGTGCCGGGCGGCCCCCACGTCCTCCTCCGCCAGGGCGAACTGGGCGTAGGTGTCCAGGTTCATGAAGTGGAAGCCGAGGTCGTCCCGGTACAGGAACTGATGGTCGCGCCGGTCGATCACCGCCTGCGGCACGTCCTCGTCCGCCCGGAAGGTGCGGTCGACCACCGCCCCCGTGTTCAGGTTCCTGAGCTTCATGCGCACGAAGGCCCGGCCCTTCCCCGGCTTCACATGCTGATGCTCGATGATCTGGAACAACCCTTCGGGCAGATCCAGCGCCATCCCCGGCTTTATATCGTTGGTGGAGACCATGGGCCTAGTGTAGAGGGCCGGCGCCGATCCGAAAGGGCCGGCCGGCCGCCCGCAACCAGAAATGTCACAGGCGTCCGGCATCATTCGAGGAACATGAACCAAACGGCAAACAGCGCACCCGAAGCAGCGGCCCGTACCGGCGGCGACCCGGCGCAGGACCCGGTGCTGTGCTCCCCCTATGAGGAACCCGACCGGCACTGGCAGCTCGACCGGCTGGGCCGGGCGATGGCCGGGCGCCCTCCGGAGCAGGGCCGCCGCCTCTCCATGGCGGTCCGATCAACGCCCGGAGACGTCAAGGACCCGCAGGCCGCCCTCCATCTTCCCACCCAGGACCTGAACGAAACCGTCAACTCCATCCGCCGCAAGGTGAAGGCCTGGCGGGACGGCGGTTACCCGGGCGCCGCCCGCGCCACCGGCCAGCTCCTGCGGCACTGGGCCGACGGGGAGCAATGCCAGAAGCAGCCGTTCTTCGCCCAGCGGGAAGCCATCGAAACGCTGATCTGGCTGCGGGAGGTCGCCAACCGGGGAACGCCGGAGCGCCGAGACATCGAGGAGCTGTCCCGCCGGTACAACGACGGGATCGTCCGCTACTGCGTCAAGCAGGCCACCGGCACCGGCAAAACCGTGGTCATGGCGATGCTGATCGCCTGGCAGACCCTGAACGCCGTCCGCACCTCCCGCCGCCGCAACCTGCGGCACGGCCAGCGCTTCGCGGTGATCGCCCCCGGCCTCACCGTCCGCGACCGCTTGGCGGTGCTGCAGCCCACCCGCCCCGACAACATCTACGACGAATACGGGCTGGTTCCGCAGGGCCCGCTGCGCCGCCGCCTCGACCGGGCGAAGGTGGCGGTGGTCAACTGGCAGGCCTTCCAACCCCGCGACCTGCTCGGCGCCACCGGGCACGCCCGCAAGCTGCTCGGCGTCGGCAGAGAAGCCGGCCGCGAGTCCCGCCAGGCCGCCGCCGAACGGGTGCTCAGAGAGCTGATCCGCCCGTCGGCCGCCTACGGCGACCTGGTGGTCATCAACGACGAGGCCCATCACTGCTGGCTCCCCGGCCAGGAGGAGCACAAAGGCGGGGAGGACGGCGACTCCGAGGCGGCGGCCGTCTGGTTCAACGCCGTCCGCGCCCTGCGGGACGGCGGACACCTCGGACAGACGGACAACCGGGGCGGCCAGGCCAGCGCCGTCTACGACTTCTCCGCCACCCCGATGTGGATCGACACCACCGCCAAGGCCCGGCCCCGCCTCTTCGAATGGGTGGTTTCCGACTTCGGGCTGATGGAATCCATCGAATCAGGCCTGGTGAAGGTGCCGAGGGTGCCCTGCGACGACGACGCGACCGCCGACCAGACCGTGTGGCGCAACCTGTACGGCAACTCGAGCCCCAAGAGGATCGACCCCGCCGGCGGACTGCTGCAGGAACCGCTGGACGGAGCGGTGTCGGCCCTCTACGCCGACTACGAGCGGGTCTTCGGGAAGTGGGAGCAGTCCGGCGCCCGAACCCCGCCGGTGATGATCGCGGTGGCCAACACCATCTCCAACGCCGCCGCCCTCTACGAATGGATCGCCGGCGCCGAAGGCCGGGACGGCGCTTTCACCCCCGGCGCCCTCCCCCTCTTCTCCAACGTCCGGGCCGACGGGAACGGCTGGGAGGATTCGCCCCGCACCCTGCTGGTCCATTCCAAGCTCGACAGCGACGAGAAGCTGACCGGCAAGTTCGGCAAGCTGGTGAAAGAACAGGTGAGCCGGTTCGACCAGCGGGCGGCCGATCCGGTCGAAGCGATGCGGCGGATGATGAACACGGTCGGCAAACCGGGCCAACCCGGCGAGCAGGTGCGGTGCGTGGTGTCGGTGTCGATGCTCACCGAGGGCTGGGACACCCGCACGGTTACCCACGTCCTCGGCTACCGGCGCTTCGGCACCCAGCTGCTGTGTGAACAGGTAACGGGCCGGGCGCTGCGGCGGGTCAACTACGAGAACTGGCGGGAGATCGAAGACGGCGGCCGGACCCGCCTGCTGCTCCCCCCCGAGTACGCCGACGTGGTGGGGATACCGTTCGAGTTCATGCCGTCCGGCCCTCCGGCCCCCGAACCTCCCCCGCCGCCTTCCCGCTGCACCGTTGAGACCGTGACGGGCCGCCGCGCCTTCCGCATCGCCTTCCCCATGGTGGAGGAGTACCTGACCATCCCGCCCCGGGACCGGCTGGTCTTCCGCCCCGACCGAGTGAAGCCCTACTCCGTGGAGGTGGGCGAAATCCCCACCATGACGCTGGTAACCGGGGTGGCGGGCGAGGAGAAGATCATCGAGGTGAAACCCCAGGACACCCGCCCGAAGAGGGTCAAGAACGTCCTGGCGTCGTTGGCGGTGCGCCGGTTCGCGCTCGGCGGGGAGGAGGCGGCGGCCTGCGGGCGGAGCGGGCTGTTCCGCGGCGCCTACCGCGCGGTCGAGCAGTGGATGGCCCACCCCAACGTCACCATCGCCCGCAACGACCCCTTCCTGTTGCTGCGGGCCGACCACCGAGAAGAGGCGGTGGACAGGATCTTGGCGGCCTGCCGGCCCGAACGGGGCGAGACGCGGCGGGCGGCCAAACTCGGTTCACCCCCCCTGGGGACTACCGAAGGGGTGAGCTTCGAAACCACCCTGGGACACATCCACGAGACCGTCCATTCCGAACTCAACCTGGCCGCCTGCCACACCCGGCTCGAGCTGGAGATCGCCCGCCAACTCGACCGGCACCCGCGGGTGGCGGCCTGGGCGCGCAACTTTCAGCTGGGCTGGACCATCCCCTACCGATGGAAGGGTGTTCCGGCGCGCTACACGCCCGACTTCATCGCCCGCCTTGACAACGGCTTCAACCTCATCATCGAAGGCAAGGGCTTCCCCGACGAGAAGTGGGAAGCCAAGAGGCGTTTCGTCAACGAACACTGGATCCCCTCGGCGGCCGGCACCGAGGCGCTCGACCCCGGTCTGCGCCGCTGGGGGCTGGTGGAGCTGAACGACGAGCAGACCATCCGAATCGACCTCGACCGAGCCGTTCTCCTCTTCGGCGAGCAGGAGGCCGGGCGGTGATCGAGGCGGCCCAGAAGTCAACGGGAGGACCACACCGTGGCACAGAGTAAGCGTCCGAAGAACAAGCCCCTGCGCGCCTACCGGCATCAGGACGCGTCCCGCGTCAACCTTCCCACCGAAGAAGCCGGCGCCTCGGGCGAAGAGGCTGAACCCATCCCTTACCCCCCCCCCCCCCCCCGCGGTCGAAGCAGCACCGACCCGGTCCTCGACTGGGACCGCAGCCCGGCCGCCGGGGAAACGGGCCGCGACGCCCCCGTGCTCTGGATACGCGAGAAGGTCATGCCCACCGCCTTCGCCGCCCAGCTGTGCAAACCCGAAACCGGGGTCACCCCCAACATGTTCGACGACTTCAACGGCCTGCCTGCCGACCATTCCGCCTTCGAGTTCTACCGGCACCGGGGCAACTGGCAGAACCGTCTCATCCACGGCGAATCGGCCCGGGTCATGTCCTCGCTGTTGGGGCGGGAAGCCCTAGCCGGACAGGTGCAGGTGGTCTACTTCGACCCGCCCTACGGCATCGGATACAGGAGCAACTTCCAGCCCGCCGTCAACAACCTCAACGTAGGGGACAAGGGCGACAGCGTGCCGGTGGGCGACCCCGCCACCGTTACCGCCTTCCGAGACACCTACCGCAACGGGATTCACTCCTACCTCGACGCCGTCTACGAGAAGTTGGTGCTCATCAGGGAGCTGCTGGTCGACACCGGGTCGCTCTTCCTCCAGATCGGAGACGATCACGTACACCGGCTGGCGGTGTTGTGCGACGAAGTGTTCGGACACGAGAACAAGATGGCCACCATCACCTGGCGGCCGACAGGAGGTTCGTCTTCAAGTACTTTGCCTGAATCTGCCAGCTATCTGTTATGGTACACCAAGGACCGGCCGCGAGCCAAATACAATCAACTATATGAGCCTCAAACACGAAAGGAAATCATTGAGTTATTCTGGTCATACGCTCTGGTGGAACTTCCCGATGGAACTACCCGACAACTCACCAGCAGGGAGAAGTCCGACCCTGACGAACACCTACCTCGCGGCGCGCGTATATTCAGACAAATGAACCTAACCTCTCAGGGGGCATCAAATACCGGACGAACCGGCTGGTTCGAGTATGATGGGGTCAGATACCACTCCGGGGACACGCGCCAATGGAGAGTGTCCACTCCTGAGGAGCGGACACTCCCCAGTGGGCATAGGGGAACACGCGCCAATGGAGAGTCCTCTCCTGGGGAGCAACGCGCCCTCAGTGGCTTAGAACGGCTCGCGCAGCTAGGACGGCTCGACGGAACCGGCGAAGGCGGTGTACTCCACTGGAAGTGGTATGAAGACGAGGTACCGGGCCGCCGGATCGACAACGTGTGGCACAAGACCATGCGCCCGCCGCCCCGCCGCAAGCGTTATACCGTTGAAACGGCTTCCTCGGTGGTGGAACGGTGCATCCTCATGGCCTCCGATCCGGGCGACCTGGTTTTCGACCCCACATGCGGCTCGGGAGTCACTGCCGAAGCCGCCGAGCGCTGGGGGCGGCGCTGGATCACCTGCGACACCTCCCCGGTCGCGGTAGCCATCGCCCGCCAGCGCATCCTCACCGGGGTGCACCCGTGGTGGCGGCTGAAATCCGAAGCCTTGGACGCGGCCGACCCGGCGGAGGGTTTCGTGTACAAGACGATGCAGCGCGTCTCGGCCGCCACCCTGGCCTACGACCAGGTGGACGATCCGGAAAACACCATCTACCTGGTGGACAAACCCGAGCACAACCGTTCGGTGCTGCGGGTGTGTTCGCCCTTCACGGTGGAGACCGAATCTCCCTACACCTACGTCCCCTTCCACGAGCCCGAAGCGGGGCCCGACGACCTGGGGACGGCCGCCGCCGAAACGCAGGCCGTCCTGATAGAACGGCTGGCGGGCGCAGAGATCAGAACTGCGGACGGAAGCCAGGCGCTGGAGATCGTGGACCTCGAACCCTGGCCCACCGGCAGGCTCACCACCCACGGGGCGGCCTGCCGCTCCCCCCGGCGGGAGGGCGAGTTCTGGGCGGCGGTGATGCTGGCCTCCTCCGACGCTTCGGTCACCGGCCAGCAGGCCGCCCTCGCCGTCAACGAGGCCAAGCGGCACCTGCCCGGCGTGAAGCATCTGATCGTGGTGGGCTGGGCCTTCACGCCCGGCATCGAAGCCGCCTACCGAGACGTTGAGGTGCTGAAGGTACAGGCCAACCGGGATCTGCAGATCGCCCAGCTCGCCGACGGCGCCGGAGATGAGGCCTTCACCATGCTGGGCGAGCCCGACCTCATAATCCACCCCGAACCGGGCGGGCGGGCCTCGGTGGAGGTGATCGGCTTCGACACCTACGACCCGGCCACCGGCGGCGTGGCGGAGGGCGGCACCGAACAGATCGCCGCCTGGATGATCGACACCGACCACGACGGGGCTTCGTTCTTCTCGACCCTCACCTACCTGCCCGCCGCCCGCAAAGACCCAAACCTGAAGCGCCTCATCAAAGAGCTGGGCAAGGCGGCCGATGAAGACGCCCTCGACAAGATCGTCAGCCTGCGCTCCCAGCCCTTCGAACCCACAGGACAACCGGCGGCCGTGAAGATCGTCACCACCACCGGCGCCGAGATGACCGCCCTGATCCACCACGAAGAATTGGCCGCCGCCGCCGCCGGGGGCGCCAACAACGGATGACTTGATCATGCCCCGCGGGCGGGAGGCGCATCGACGCGGAGGACCGAGATATTCAGACCGGCAAGCTCACCCAGTCGGGGGCGGGCGGAAATAAGCGCCCGCAGCCTTTCTGACCTGGGGCAACACAGGGAATTACTTCCGATCAAATATGTGGACATTCACCAACCGGTGAAAGACGCCGCTTCGGGTCCGGGATGTACGGGCTGATGAACCGGCGCGGGGCAGCGGCTCTCCCCCGCGGGGGCATGAAATAATCGGGGTCGAGAAGAAGCGCGGACAGCAGGCGGACAGTAGAAGTTGCCGGCGGCCAGCGGGTTGCCTACCAGGGGTTCTCTGGCCGCCCGCGGACCTGAACACCCTGGTCGAAGCCTATCCGCGCGCCTCTGAATGAACAATCGGGGTCGGCGGAGCTCGCCTTCCGCTGACTTGTGTCACACCCCCCTGATACCTTGGTGTAGTACAGAAACCGCAGCCGATCCGGATGCTGCGGTCATACAGAGGCCGCCCCTCCCAGAGCCGAGGCTCCAAGGGCAAAGCGGCCGACCTGGCTGTGCTGAGACGGATCGGACGCAGAGGGCCCAAACACGCCCCCAACGCCCGAAAACGGTGGTTCGGTGGCGGCGGGGGCGGGGCCCGGCGAAGCCGAGGCGGGGGGCGAAGAACGCGAAAAACGGTGTGCTGCTTCAGGCTTGGTTTTTCAGTTCAGTTCAAGTTCGGAGGGCGAGCGGATAGGAGGCCGACCAGGTTTGTTTTGGTGCGTTGGCCTGGTGCGAAACCCCGTCGGCACCCCGCCGACCGACTGCAGTTCTATCCCCCTCTGCATATCCGCTCGTCTCTAAAGATGAACAACCATGGTCAGTGGAGCTCGACCTCCATCCGGCTGCCGAAATGTGTCACACCCCCCTGATACCTTGGAGCGGTACAGAAACCGCAGCCGATCCGGATGCTGCGGTCATACAGAGGCCGCCCCTCCCAGAGCCGAGCTCCAAGGGCAAAGCGGCCGACCTGGCTGTGCTGAGACGGATCGGACGCAGAGGGCCCCAACACGCCCCCAACGCCCGAAAACGGTGGTTCGGTGGCGGCGGGGGCGGGGACCCGGCGAAGCCGGGGCGGGGGGCGAAGAACGCGAAAAACGGTGTGCTGCTTCGGGCTTGGTTTTTCAGTTCAGTTGGGTTCAAGAGGCGGGCGGATAGGGGATGACCAGGTTTGTTTTGGTGCGTCGGCCTGGTGCAAAACCCGTCGGCAACCCGCCGACCAGCTACAACCTCTATCCCCCCTCTGTCTATCCATTCATCTTCTAATCAAGGTTGCTCGACGACTGCCAAGGAATGGCCCTCGTGGCGGCCTTCGAGCCGAGAGATGCCGTAACCGTTCCTCACCACATCGCGAGCCACAACCTCCATCCGCTCGTCCTGGCGATCCAACCGCCCCTCCACACGATCCAACCGCCCCTCCACACGATCCAACCGCTCATCCTGACGATCGAACCGCTCATCCACACGAGCAAACCCCTCCTCAAGGCGCTTCTCCATCTGCTCTTCCCGACGATCCAACCGCTCATCCTGACGATCGAACCGCTCCTCCACACGAGCAAACCCCTCATCCAGACGATCCAGCCGCTCATCCACACGATCCAACCGCTCATCCTGACGATCCAACCGCTTCTCCACACGATCCAACCGCTCATCCTGACGGTCGAACCGCTCCTCCATCCGCGCATCCTGGCGCGCGAACCCCTCTTCCATCCGCGCATCCTGGCGCGCGAACCCCTCCTCCATCCGCGCATCCTGGCGCGCGAACCCCTCCTCGAGGCGCTTCTCTATGCGAGCGTCCCGACGGTCGTGCCGTTCTTCGGACCGCTTGTCCATCCACGTGACGTAGCGCCAGAAGAAGATGAAGGCACCAGTGATCATCGCGGCGACGAGCCAAACCAGTAGAGCTTCCATGAAGACCATTATACCCTGCATTAAGGCCGAAATCGCAGAGGTTTTTTCCCATTCTGAGCCTTTTTTTCCCACTCTCGAAGGAATCAGGCCAAAAACAGGAGCGCCCGGGTGCCGGGAGGGCCGCCGCCAAGCCGGTTGCGAGGCCCCGCCGCCCGTTCCCTCGCTCTCCGCGGGCGGGGCGGGTCCGAACTGAAGCCCCTCCGCCGGCGCCCGGGTCAAAAAGATGCCCGCCGATCCCGGTGTCCGCCTTGCCCTTTGCGGATGATCAGGGGGTTCCCCCGCCCTTCGGGGTCAAGGCGCTCCCACCGCTGTCAGCCCTGTCTGCAGGTCTTCCTCTTCTACCTGCTCCACCACCGGGTCGCCGATGCTGCGCAGCAGCACCATCCGCAGCCCGGCGGCGGTGCGCTTCTTGTCGCGGGCGACCAGCCGGAGTATCTCGGCCCGGTCGACCTGTTCGGCCTGCTCGATCCGGGTGGGGAGGCCCAGCTGTTGGAGGGGCCCGAGCACCTCGCCGGGGTCGAATCCGTGGCGGCGGGCGGAGACGGCCGCCGCCGCCGCCATGCCCACCGACACGGCGTAGCCGTGGGGCAGGCCGCACACCGTCTCGATGCCGTGGCCGAGGGTGTGGCCGAAGTTGAGGACCGTCCGCCGCCCGGCCTCTCGGAAGTCCTCGGAGACCACCGCCGCCTTGACCGCGACCGCCCGGCGCACCGCCTCCGCCCCCGGAAACACCGGCCCGCCGGCCGCCAGCATCTCCACCAGGCCCGGATCGGCGATGAAACCGGCCTTGACCGTCTCCGCCAGCCCCTCCCGCACCAGCCCCTCGGGGAGGCCCGCCAGGATGTCGAGGCTGACCGCCACCCGGGAGGGGCGCCAGAAGGCCCCCACCAGGTTCTTGCCCAACACGTTGACGCCGGTCTTGCCGCCGATGGAAGCGTCGACCGCCCCCAGCAGGGTGGTGGGGAACAAGACGCACTCGACCCCTCTCAGCCAGGTGGCCGCGGTAAAGCCGGCGAGGTCGGTGACCGCCCCGCCGCCCATCCCCGCGATGGTGTCGTGGCGGCCGAGGTTGAGCCGGGCCAGCCGCTCGTAGAGCATCCCCAAGGTGTCGAGGGTCTTGGCCTCCTCCCGGTCGGGGACTTCGATCAGAGCGGCGGGGGTTTCCGACCGAATCTCGTCCACCGCCCGGCGGGCCGCCTCCAGGACAGGCCCCTGGGCGATGAACACCGCCCGCTCCCGGCCCGACCGCCGGGGAAGCAGCGGCGAGGGCAGGCCCGGCCCGATCAATATCTCCGAGGAACCCGCCGCCGTCCGGGAGTGCTCGGCGGCCAGGGCGGCCACCTCCGACAGGGGGCGGGCGGCGTCCAGGCGCCAGTGGGCGGCCGCTTCATACAGCGGGCGCCGCTCTTCGAGGATGGCGGACAGGCGGCCGGCGGCCCGGGCGGCGGAACCGCCGCCCTCGGGGCCGCCCAGCAGGGGCCGGTTGTACGCCTCCGCCCGCCCGGCCAGCACCGGCGGGGGGGCGTCCAGCCAGACCACCGCCCCGGTGCGGCGCATGGCTGCGGTGTTCCGCTCGTCGAGCACCGCCCCTCCGCCGGCGGCGATCACCCGGCCTCGGCCGCGGGCGGCCGTCTCCTCGGCCAGACGCTGCACCTCGGCGGCTTCCAGGCGGCGGAAGGCGGCCTCGCCGTCTTGGCGGAAGATGTCCAGGATGGGCTTCCCCGCCCGCTCCTCCACCAGCGCGTCCACATCGGTGAAGGGCATCCGGCGGAGGGCCGCCGCGCCCTTCCCCGCCGAGGTCTTGCCGGAACCCATCATGCCGATGAGCCACAGGTTCTCCATCAGCCGCCTCTCTCTTAACCCTTCATCCGGGCGTCATATTCGCGGTGTTGGTGTTCGTGCGGGGGGCGGTTGGGAGAGCGGGCGGCGGCGGGCGGGCGGCAGAGGGCGGCGGATGCGTCAGAACGCACGAAGCCGTTCCCGGTAGGCGGCCACCGAAGCGGCGAAGTCCTCCACCGTGTCTCCGCCGAACTTGCGCTGCATCTCCTGGGCCGCCACGACCGCCGTCATCTGTTCGGCCACCACGCCCGCCGCCGGCACCGCGCACACGTCGGAGCGCTCCCGGAAGGCCACCTGCGGCTCTTTGGTAACCACGTCCACGGTGGGGAGGGGGCGCATGACGGTGGAGAGGGGCTTCATCGCCACCCGCACCCGGAGGGGCTGGCCGGTGGTCATGCCGCCTTCGGTGCCGCCCGCCCGGTCGGTGCTGCGGTAGAAGCGGCCCTCCTCGTAGTAGATCTCGTCGTGGGCCTCCGACCCCCGGCGGCGGGAGGACTCCAGCCCGTCCCCCACCTCCACCGCCTTCATGGCCTGGATCGACATCAGGGCCTCGCCCAGCCGGGCGTCGAGCTTGCGGTCCCAGTGGACATGCGACCCCACGCCGGGGGGCAGGCCGTAGACCAGCACCTCCATCACCCCCCCCAGCGTGTCGCGGTCGGCCTTGGCGCGCTCGATCTCGGCGATCATCGCCGCCTCGGTTTCGGCGCCGAACGCCCGGACGGGGGATTCGTCGATGGCGGGCAGGTCCTCGATGGTAGGAAGCTGCTCGGAGGTAGACACGGCCCGGCCCACCGCCACGATGTGGCTGAGCACGGTTACGTCGACGGCCAGCAGCAGCTGCTTGGCCAGGTAGCCGGCGACGGTGCGGGCCGCCGTTTCGCGCGCCGAGGCCCGCTCCAGGATGTTGCGGGCGTCCTTGGTGTCGTACTTGAGCATCCCCACCAGGTCGGCGTGGCCGGGGCGGGGGGTGGTCATGGGCCGCCGGGGGGCGCCGGGGTCGGGCGACATCTCCTTCTCCCAGCGGGGCCACTCGGTGTTGCGGATGATCACCGCCACCGGCGAGCCGAGCGTGCGCCCGTGCCGGACGCCGCCCATGATCTCCAGCTCGTCCTGCTCGATTTTCATGCGGTTGCCCCGCCCGTACCCCAGGCGGCGGCGGGCCAGCTCGGCGCCCAAGCCCCCCCGGCTGAAGTCCAGCCCCGCCGGAACCCCCTCGACGATGGTCACCAGGCCCGGCCCGTGCGACTCGCCCGCGGTCAGAAAACGCAGCATGTCAGATATGAAAGCATGCCCCGAATGGTAGACCGCCCCAAACCCCCCTGCGGCGCCCAGCGGACCGTGGGAGGCAAGGGCGCGTGTTACCGCCCCGTACTATCCTTGCCCGATGGTGTCAGAACAACGGCTCACAGTCGGGGGCCTCGTCCGATGGACCCCCACAGGCGAATCCGGAAGGCTGAAGAACCTCTCCGACGGCCTCGCTGAGGTGGCCTTTCGGGCGGGCGTCCGTCTTCTCGACCTCTCTCAGCTAGAACCTGTCTCAGAACTAGAACCCGTCTCGGAACACGCCGTCCACTCGGGAGCCGATCCGCTCGGCGACCTCCTCCATGGGCAGATCGGGAGGGCCAAGCCGTACGGCCTCCGCCTCCAAGCCCTCTACCTCAAGCATGCCTACCGGTTCGATCCCTGCGCCGGACTGTCCAACGCCAGAATCGAGCCCGCCCTCCATCAGATCTACGCTGCCCACCGAGTGGTCTCCAAACTCCGGCCCCGCATGATCCTGGCCGATGAGGCGGGACTGGGCAAGACCATCGAAGCTGGATTGATCATCAAAGAACTAAGGGCGAGGGGCCTGACAGAACGGGTCATCATCATCACACCCGACTCGTTCACCATCCAATGGCAACAAGAACTGCGCTCCAAGTTCAACGACAACTTTGAGGTCATTGACCAAAAGGCAGTAAAATCCTTGGGGAAAGGCGGCGGCAACCCCTGGGCCAAGCACGACAACGTGATCAGTTCATTGGAGTTCGCCCAGCGGGAAGGCAACTTCGATGCGATAGTAAGCGCCGATTGGGATTTGGTCATATTTGACGAGGCCCACCGCGTCCGCCGCTACAAGACAGGAAACCAAGTGAGGCAAACCAGGGCTTACAAGCTGGCTGATGAACTAAAGGAACATACGAACGGCCTCCTGTTGCTCACCGCAGCTCCCATGCAACTTCGCAGTTACGAACTTTACTCCCTTATTGAACTGGTAGAACCCGGGTTGTACACATACGAGGAATATTCCTCCATGAGCAAGCTGATCCCAAAACTCAATGAGCTCTTGAAGGATTTGTTGAAGTGGGAAACCCTCGGACCCCTAGAAAAGGATCAGATAAAACAATCTACCTACCTGAGAGATAGCGAGGATTTGGCGAACAAAGGCAATCGGGAAAGGGCTGAAGAAGCAATTCTCAAACATCATCCATTGACAGAAGTTTTGGTCAGGAACCGTAGGGCGACATTGGGTGGTTTCTTTGGCAGAGAGCAAATACCTCATATGGTAGACTTGACCGATGAAGAGGAGTATCTATACGAAGGGGTAAGTCGGTACATACAACGCGGGCACAATCGTGCTCAACAAGAAAATAAACCCCAAACAATTCGTCTGATGGTAGAATACCAAAAGCTTTTAGCGTCCAGCTATCATGCTTTGTGTGTCAGAATGAGAAAGCGAATTATAACTCTATATAAGGAGCTTCAGGACAAAGAGCTCAACAACGACTCGGAATTGACCTGGATAGACCCAGTTGCAGTAAGAGCAGAAATCAGAGAGCTTGAGAGATTGGTTGGTCGCCTCGGAAATACAAGAGACTCAAAAGTGAAGGACCTTTTGTCTCTTATTGAAGGGCTAGACAGCAACTTCAAACTCGTCATATTCACTCAGTTCATCCATACACAGAAATATCTACAAAAGACCTTGCAAAGAAGCGGATACAAAGTTACGATCTTCAACGGTGAGATGGATATTGATCAAAGAGACCGATCTATACAAAGCTTCCGCAACAAAAGCCAAGTACTCATTACAACCGAAGAAGGTGGAGAAGGACGCAACCTTCTGTGCGCTAACACCATGGTCAATTACGACCTGCCTTGGAACCCCATGAAAATAGAACAGCGCATCAGCCGCCTAGATAGAATCGGACAACAATCTACCGTCTACATACACAACCTGGCCTGTAAAGGTACAATTGAAGAGCGAATATTAAAGGTGTTCAACGAGCGTATTGGATTGTTCAGGGAATCGGTGGGCGCTTTGGATCCCATTCTAAGCAAAATCGAAAAGTATCTCAGGCGCTTGATTCTGAGCCCAAAAGGCAATACCGATAAAGCCTTCTCAGGGTTTTCGGAAAAAATAGAAACCCAAGTAAACAAAGCTCGTAAAGCTGAACGGTTGCTGGGGAACTTCACCCTGGATAGAGCTAGCTTCCAAAAGAACTTTGCCAGCGCCATGCTTGATACTCAAAGGCTCACCACACCCAATGACTTGCAACAACACATTACAGCTTCTCTCAAGTATTTTGGCGGGAGGATGAATGACCACGACGAACAAGGAAAGGTGTTTCTCTTTTCTCCCAAGTTGATGAGCCGCCTCAAGGCCCGCAGTTCCACACAGCGCGGTATATTTGATCCCCTGGAAGCTCTTGAGAACGAAGGCTTAGCCTTCTTTGCCTTCGGACACCCGCTGATAGACAAAATTGTTGACCTCCCGCTCAATGGGAACCCAGTCCCGTGGACGAGTGCTAGGATCATCAGCGGCGTCCCCAGTGGTATCCACTTGGAAGTTTTCTATGAGCTGACCACCCAGGGACACCCGCCGCATGGTATCATCCTTCGCCATCTCGTGGGCGAGGAGGGCATCGTTGAGGAGAGCCAGGTGACATCGATACCCGAAATCGGAAGAGATGCAGGCCCGTTGGAGATGCCAACGTGGTTGCCCAGTGCGGTAACGGCCAGCGGAACTGCTATCCGACAAAGATTCGTCGCAGAATTGAAGGAGGTCAATCAGCAGAACGAGGAATGGAAGAAACAAGAACTGACCAGGGCTGAGCGTATCTTCAATTACAGCAAGATGCGGTTGGAACAGCTTATTCAACTACAAAACGAGTGGGTTGAAGAGGTTGAAAGAGAGGGCACCAAAGGCCAACGCCGCGTACTAGCAGCCCGTAAAAGCAAGTTGAAAAAAGACAAAGCACGCCTGGAGAGATTCAGAACGGCGTATGAAACCCAACAAACAGAAATCAACGGCAAGTACCCAGGCTTGTCAATAAGCCTACTAGCAGCAGGAGTGGTCATAGGACGATGAGTAGCCCAGTAGCCTACGGTATTGATTTCGGCACGACCAACAGTTCTATCGCCGTTGCTTACACTGATAAGGTTGAGCTGTTGCCTCTGAACACCGCGACACCATACTGCATGCCTTCAATGGTTTACCTGCATAGGGAACCCATAAGTCTGGCGGGGGAACAGGCATTAGATCGGTTCATGGTAACCGGTAGTGAACAAACTCGATGTGCTAAATGCAACTTGGTTGATGAGACCAAATATGGGGCGGTGACCGATTGCCGCCAGTACAAAAGGGGTGGAGGTTGCCGGGATTCACGGCTATTTTCTGAGCTTAAAACTGTCTTAGCTGACAGTGATTTTAAGTCTACTCATTCCTGGGCGAAGAATTTTGAACTGCCGGACCTTGTCAGGGTGGTACTACAGTCTCTCAAGAGGATAGCCGACCGACACACAGGACAGGCGATAGACAAAGTTGTGATAGGTCATCCTGTTGATTTCGTAGGGGCAAGGAGCTCGGTGGAGAATAGCCTCGGTAAAGAACGGGTAGTAGAGGCGGCATATCAATCTGGCTTTAGAGAAGTTGAACCCTTTTCGGAACCTGTTGCTGCTGTACTTGGTGGTGAAGTGCCAAACGATGGAATAACGGTCGCAGTGGACTTCGGAGGTGGCACTTTTGATGTTGCCGTTGTCAATCAAATTGATGGCAAGAGCCAAGTATTATCCTCTGAAGGTGCTGCCATCGGGGGAACCGACTTTGATAAATTGATATTTGATAACAAGCTTACTGAGGTACTTAGTCTCCAACATATGCCCCCGTTTTACAAGAATTATCTTCGTAGTTTAGGTGGACTAAGATATTTGTTGACTGACCCAAGGATTCCAGGCATTATTGCAGGCATTATATTAGACATCAAACGAACCGATTCTCAAGCAGGTCTGATTTTGGAAGAGATACTATTTGGCGGAATGGCTGGAGAGTTCTATTCCGCGATTGAGCAAGCAAAAAAGGATCTGACTGATCATACGGAGACCTTTATTGATTACCAATCGTCAGCTTCAGGTATTAATATACTATTAAAACGCGAGGAATTTGACAGTTGGATAGCTCATTACATCATGGATACGAAATTAACTATTCAAAAGGCAATGGCAAAGGTAAGTATCTCACCTAAGGACGTGCACCACGTCATACGAACCGGTGGATCATCCAATCTTAGATCATTTACGGAAATGCTGAACGACATGTTCGGACCGGAAAAAATCCTCAGTCAAGATGCCTTTACCACGGTGGCGCACGGCCTGGGAGTACATGCACAAGAAAAATGGGGCAAATCCAACACCCTGCCTGAGAACGAACCAATGCTTCCGAAACTATCTCCTGAAACAGGTGGAGGGCAGGGTGTTTAGAATGGATGAACCCCAAGATGGTATCCATCGAGCTAGCTATATGGCCAAGGAATTAGGACATCAACTCAACCCTTGGAAAACAGTACAGTACGGATACCAAAGGGGGAGGGAAGAAGAACACTACACTAAATGCAAATTGTGTGGGCGTAATGCGCGGGCGGTGTTAGAAGCGCTTCCGAACTATCCTGACAGAGAAAGTACATGGCGATACACCGAAGGTGCCCTTGAAAATCGTTGTGAAGGCTAAGACTGGCGAAGCCTTACTCGGTTTACCGGTCTGCGGGAGAGGCTTGGGACACTCTTGTCTGGGCGCGAAGCGGCCCGGTCCGTCCACTGCGCGGACTTGGACCGGGCCGTTCGGTTGGCAGCCCCGACCAGATTTGAACTGGCGTTTCCGCCTTGAGAGGGCGGCGTCCTAGGCCCCTAGACGACGGGGCCGCTGCCGGGCGGCGCGCTGGCCGCCAGCTCGGGAGAGAGGACTCGAACCCCTACTGACAGGACCAGAACCTGTTGTGCTGCCGATTACACCACTCCCGATCTGTCGGGAAGTATACCAGGCGGCAACAGCAACGCATCCCCCGGTATGCCGCCTCGACGATTTGCGGGAGTCGGAGGTTTGTGGTTAATCTGACTGGTTAATCCAACCAAGGAAGGTTCGGTTGCGGGTAGTCAAAGCGACCCAGGCCAAGTCGAAGCTGGCCGAGCTCCTGCGCCTGGCTGAGCAGGGGGAGACCATCGCCATCACCCGTCACGACAAGATCGTCGCCCACCTGGTCCCGGCCCAGGCGCAGGAACGAGCCGACCGCCGAGATGCCGTGGAGCAGGTCAGGGCCCTTCGTTCCGAATGGGAGTATCTCGGCGTCAAGATGACCAAGGAGGAGATCCTCGCAGCCCGCCATGAGGGCCACCGCTTTTGAAACTGTACGTTCTCGACGCATCCGTTGCCGCGGTCTGGGTGTTGCCGGACGAGACAGATGCGCATGCAGAGGCGGCCCTCCAGCGTATGGAGGAGAGCGGGGCGGTCGTGCCCGGGCTCTGGCATCTGGAGATACGCAACGTGCTGATCGTTGCGGAACGGCGAGGGCGCATCACGGCCGAACACACCCACCGGGCGGTTCGGGCCCTGAACCGGCTGCCCATCCTCACCGACCCGGCGCCCAACCTCGACCTGGCCTTTCACCTGGCCAGAGCGCACGGCCTGACCTTCTACGACGGCTTGTACCTGGAGTTGGCCGTCAGGCGCCGGACGGCCTTGGCCACCCTGGACCACAGGCTCGGCCGGGCGGCCGCCGCCGAAGGCCTGCCGGCGGTCTGACCATCGAATCGGCGGCGAACTGGTGGCCCCGACGGGATTCGAACCCGCGTTTCCGGCTTGAAAGGCCGGCGTCCTAGGCCGGCTGGACGACGGGGCCTGCAGTGTGGGGGCAGTCTAAGCCCTTGCCGAGGGTAATCCCGGCCCTTACGCCGCCGGGCTGGTCAGCTGGGCGGCGAGCCCTTCCTGGTCGAGTCCTTCCTGGCGCACCCGCAGATCCAGGTAGACGACCGTCACGAACGCGGCGTTCAGCGGAATCGTCACCCAGGTTACGAGGCGGAGCGCCAGATAGTTCGCGTATTCGAAGCTGGCACCGAAGAGGCCCGTGAACAGGAAGGAGAGGATCAGCACGACGACTCCGAACACTACGAGCTGGATGAGGAAGAAAAGCAAGCCCGCCAAGAAGAGCCGCCCGCGCTGGCCGGAGACCAGACGCCAGGAACGACCGAGGCTGACCATCGGGCCTGTTCTCTCGATCATCAACGGCGCGCTGTACCAGGCGAGCGAGACCATAAGGATGATCCCGGGAACGATCAGCAGGATGGCGCCGACCGTCACCGTGAGCCCAAAGACGATGCCTGCCGCAAGGATCGGGAGGAACTTCGCGAGAGCGCTGCGCGCCGATTCCTGCCAATTGGCAGGAACGTCGGCGTAGGCGCCAACGGCCGCCAAGACGGCGCCTACGCCCGCTATGTAACCCATGATCGTGAATGCGAAATCCCCGACGCCGCCCACGATGTTCCGGCAGGCAGCCACGCCAGGCATATCTTCTGAGAAGGCGCATCCCCCGATCAGGGCGAGAGCGAAGGGAATCACCGTCAACACCAGGGCGACCAGCAGCATCGGGGCGAAGCGCCGTCGGTAGAGGGTGAACGTCGCGTCGATGATCTCACCGACGCTGAGCGGGCGTAGTTGTAGTTGAGCCATACCGCCAGCATACTACGCGTTGACGAACCCCCGCCTCCTCGACGCACCGGGGGGATGCCCTCGGCAGTGGGCGGCTTCTGCCCGGCGGCCCAAGAAGACAAGCGGACGGGCAGAGGGAAATAGAAGTTGCAGCTGGTCAGCGGGGCGCCGCCCAGGTTCCGCACCAGCCCAACGCCCCCCAAACAACCAGGTCAGCCCCCTATCCGCCCGCCCTCTGAACTTGAACTACACTGAAACCCAAGCCCGAAGCAGCACACACCCCGTTTTCGCGTTCTCCGCCCCCCGCCCCGGCTTCGCCGGGCCCCGCCCCCGCCGCCACCGA